>NZ_BBNB01000001.1 GCF_000759835.1 Citrobacter sedlakii NBRC 105722 | reverse complement strand
GTCGGTGCGATGAAAAATCTGTCTGTAACGGTAGAAAAAGCGCTCGGTCTGTTTGTGCATAAAGACGGGGCGAAGCTGGTTGCCAACCAGGGAGACATCGAGATTCAGGCTCAGCACAACACGATGGCCCTGTTTTCTGAAAAGCAGCTGACGGTGACCAGTAGTGAAGATGAAATTATTATCAGCACCCCGGAAACCCTGACGCTGAACGGCGGGGGATCTTATCTGAAGCTGAGTGAAAACGGGATTGAGCATGGTTCAGAGGGGATGATGGTGATGAAGGTTGCAAGTTACCTGGTGCCCGGATGTGGCAGCAGTCAGCCACTGGAAACGCCGGACTTCAAAAAGACGGACGTGACGGTCACAACAAAAAACTCCGCCAAATGGACCAGTGAGTAGCATGGAAGGTGATTTATGACAGTAAAGATACCCAAAATCAGTTATCCCGTACCATCTAACAAAAATGGTCATGCCTTTCCCTCCACAGAAGAGCTGTTATCGAAGCTCGGAAGCGAAAGTTCGGGATTGTATCTGGTAGGAAGTCAGGGAATGTGGCATGGCGGTATCCATATTACTGATGCCACCATCCCCTGGTGCGCCCTGAGCACTGACAGCAAACCAGAGAATGATTATTGTCGTGAGCCTTATAAAGGGGAACAATTTATCCGTTGTATGGCTGATGGTGAGATTGTCGCCTGGCGCGTATGTAAGGATTATGAGAGTTCCGCGATTGAATGGCGAGGTGAAAAGCTGTTCCTTTCGAACTCCTTTGTGCTGGTGAAACATTATATCCAGCCGGGTGATTCAGAAGAGAGTGGACTAACATTTTTCACGCTGTATATGAATCTGGCGCCTTATATTGCTTATAAACAAAAGGGAAATCAGTCAGACAGAAAAGTGGCAGGCGTCCAGCGCTATTACTCCAGTGTGGATGATATGCTGGCAGGGCGTGCAGCCGGAAAACTGAATAAAGATACGCCTGTCACACTGGGTGATAATATTGTGACCCGAAGTCGCGACCGGCGTCAGTTTACTGAAGTCACCATTACCAGTGAGACGAAGAATGTAGCAGGGGACACACTTGCCGCAGGCACTAAAGTCTGGACGGTGTCTGACCGTGGTTCTCTGAAAGCGGTGGCGTCAGCGCCCGTTCCGTCCTGGTGGGCAAAATGTTCTCCTGCTTACACTACTCAGCCAGAAGGTGTAACGTACTGCACTTCGCGTACGAACTGGAAGTACTATCTGAGCAGTGAGGATGTGCTGCAAGATAAAAAAGCAGGCAGCCTGACACCAGACTTCCCACTCTCTTATGAGCCTGGCAATGCTGCACAGCAGGTTACTCGTCCGGGCAAGAAACCTGGCGATGCCGCAAGAATATTTAGTCTGGTCACTCTGGGCCGGGATAAGGATAAGCTGAAAAAGGGTGACCGGGTATGGGTGGTGTCAGACGGCGACAGTCTGACGCCGGTTGCACCGTCAGCATCCGGTAGTGAACCCGTTTTTAATGATGTGTATGTACCTTCAGAGCCTGTACCGGTCAGTGCCGGAGACAGTCTTGGGCATATGGGTTTTTATCAGCTACCGGAAGAAAACGGCAAACGCTCGCGTTACCAGGTGCATATAGAGTGCCTGAGCATGGATGATATGGAGAAGTTCATCACTAATCCCGGAAGAGCAGGAGAGGATGCGCCGGTGTATCTGACCTGGAAAACCGATGCACCGTTGTTTGACAAGAGCGATACCGGAATAACAGCAGGCGGTCGAAAAACAAAGTCCTCGGGTATTCTGACACTGGCAAAAGTCCCTGGCGTTGATGCTGAGGGGAATACGCTGAGCAGTAACAAGGATGCGGCATATTATCAGATACGTCCTGAAGGAGGCTGGCTGGCCGCAACCAGTGTTCAGAAAGTATCACAATATGCGCTTGGTGAGCTCGGTTTTGTTACTCTGAATAAGACACCGGAGAGTTTTGACCTGATTGATGGCATAAAGCAACCGAATAACGTGGTGAAGGGTATTCTGGAGCAGTTGTATAAAGCAGCAGAGGAGGAAATCCGCACCACTCACGCGCTGAACAAGTATAACTATAAACGCCTGCTGGCGTTGATAGACAGTAACCAGGACGGGCATTACTCAGAGCAGGAATATCTTCAGGCAATTCATAATGTGTCGTACCGTGACCGCCTGTACCGTATTATTGCGAAACACGCCAGTGAATGGTTCTACGGTAAGGATGATCCGCTGTGGAAAAACTATCTGGATCCATTAACCAGGGATGCGCCGTTATGGAAAACGTATCTGGAAGCGTTTCTGGATAAGATGACATGGATGAAGGCGGTGTCAGAAAAGGGCGTGCCGCTGGGGCCGGAGCCGTGGCATATGCATCCGGTAGTGTTTTTAGATGCTGTCTCAAACGATCAGAAATTGATTATATTTCCGCTTAAAGTCAAACCGAAGAATGATATTAATGGAGTCTGGAAAAATTATTACTGGGCTGCATCTTCAAGTGACAGCAATGCCTCTCAGGCCATATTTGGTCGAAATCGAAGCGGAGGGAGTCGTAAACATGCTGCTCGTGATTTGTATACCGAACCTTCGACAGAAATTGTTGCTGTTTGTGACGGAACAGTCAAAAGCATTACAGCTTATTATATGGGAACATCACAAATAACAATCGAGCATAAAACGAATGATAACAGACGTTTTTTTGCACGTTATGGAGAGGTTGATCCTAATAGTATTACTGTTAATGTAGGGGATAAAGTGAGTCAAGGTAGTATAATAGCTAAAACAGGTTTAATGATTTCTCCAGAAACAAACAGGCATCCCAGCATTATAGCGGGGCAGACTGTTTATATGCTACATTTTGAATACTATCCTGGAAATGAGTCTGAATCGCCTCCAAACAATACATTAGATCTCCCTTACAGAAGACGAAATGACTTACGTGATCCGTTGGAAATATTGCGCGAAGGTTACGAGAACACTTTCAGTGAAAATGTCAAAAATGGAAACCGGATTGATATAAACCAGTTACAGGTTTCAGATGAAGGAAAAGCGTTTATCAAAGGATGGGAGTCATTTAAGTCAAAACCTTATAATGATTCAGAGGGCTATTGCACCATTGGTTATGGTCACTTAATTGCAAGGCGCAAGTGTGAGGATATCGTTCTGTCAGACGAATTCAAAGACGGCATCACGCGTGCCCGCGCTGATGAACTTTTTGAAGAAAGACTGCCCACATATGTAAATGAACTTAAGAGTTCAGTAACGGTGAATCTCTATCAGTACGAGTTTGATGCGTTGGTAAGCCTTTTGTTCAATCTCGGTTCCTTACGCAAAGCACCTTTACTCAAATCGAAACTTAATAGCGGAGATTATGCTGGTGCAGCGGACGAATTCCTCGATATTACCAATGACGGTACCACTGGCCTGGTGATACGCCGGAGGAAAGAGTGGGGTTTATTCAATAATAATATTTATGATTCTTCTCATTGACAGAATGTAATACAAGGAATGCTATTGTGAATAAAAAACTATTATGGATTTACATCCTCTTTGTTTTATCATTTAGCGCTCGCATCCAGGTGAGTGAGGCAAAGGATGTATGGGTTTTTGATAAAGTCTCCAGTTCTACTGTCTTAGGAATGACGGATGCGGACAGGGTTCGCAATCTGACAACGCAGTTTCGACAGGTCGAGATCGTCACTGATTCAAACATTCTCACCATTCATAATTCCCTACTGGAAAAAGGGAATATCTGCTCTATCGACTTCGTCAGAATAAATAAAACATTGCTTTCTTATTTTTACTCTAAAGATACGGTGGCAATGTATAAGGCACTATTTTCACAGGAAGGAATGCCCCTGACGGATGATATTATTGTCCTGACATCTCTTAGGCCTGGTGAAGAATGTCCCGAACCGTACAGTGAACTCATAGAGGCTAAGGGGAATTTGTTTTTCTCTGAACAGGACTATGTGGTGTTCATGAAGAAAAAAATTGGAAATGTAACTTCGGGGAATAAAGATAAAATTGATTTTTGGCAATACTGTAAAAACGCTGCGGAAGGCGCGGCCTACGATGGAAGAAGTAAATATAGCTGTCAGTTTAGTCATAAATCTATAGCTGAAGTGTATTCCAATATTCGTGCGCTCAGTCATTATCAGCATGCGTTAAAGGAAAAGTTGCCGAGTAAAAATATTAAATACCCTGTTGATGGAGGATATATCATTTATCAATGGACTGATCGCAACACGCTAGAGATAATAATTGAACAAAAAAATGAGTCTATCCGCTATTTCGTTAAGTCTAAAAATAATAGTGCTGAAGTAGTAATCGAATCGGATACACAATATTAGTTGCCTTAGTCGTGTCACAAAAAACGCCTGGCATCTGGTTTTATTAATGATATAATTCGTTGTTTTTATTAATATCAATAAATACAGAGGCCATTCTCAGAGGAAGAGGGCGATGCATCTGGAAGCGTTTCTTGACAAGATGACATGGATGAAGGCGGTGTGTGAAAAAGACGTGGCGCTGGGGCCGGAGTTGTGGCATATGCATCCGGTAGTGTTTTTACACGCTATAAAGAAAGGGAAAACCAAAATTACACGAGAGATGCTCAGGAGAATTTGGTCTGATCCAAGAAATGTTTCTGACTCTGTTCTCGATGTTGTTGCCGAAGAATTTTCAAGTAAATTTGATATCTGTAATATTAATACCAAAAATAGACTATATCATTTTTTCGCTCAAATTTATCAAGAAGTAGGGCCTGCTTTCAATTTGAATGAGGGTTTTAACTACAGACCACAAGTGCTTATAGATAAATTCGCATATTATCGTAATCACCCTCAAGATGCTCAAACGGATGGCTATATTCCGGGAAGGCAAGCCGCAAATAAACAAAATATTGCGAACAGGGCATATGGTGGTCGAGAGGGGAATGATGATATTGCAAGTGGAGATGGATGGCGATATCGTGGAAGAGGAATGAAACAGTTAACCTTTAAGAATAATTCTAGACCTTTCACAAATTATCACGAAAGAGTTTGGGGAGAACGTGTTGATTTTGAATCCAGTCCGGATTTATTAGTTGAAACTGTTTATGCAGCAAGGTCTGCTTTGTACTTTTGGGATCAGAATAATTTATATAGTAGAGCTGATAATGGAATTGGTAGAACGGTGTCGGACTCAATAACACGAATTGTAAATCTTTATGATACCACTATGAAGATAGATATAATAATTTAATAAGATTCCTGCAAGAGGGCATTTTTGATGAGATTTTTTAAAATACTGGTATTGATATTTATTTTTTCCACCAAACTATCTTATGCAACAGATTTTAAATTATCATCATCTGACCAAGTTAGAGATATCAAATATTTTTCATTGCAAGTGCAAAACGATAATAAAATTAAAAATATAGACGTGGGTCTTGAAGGTGATTCCAATAATGTCACGATAAAACAATATTATACTTTTCCATGTAAATGGGGGGCGTGACTGGTATTAGATTAAGTATGGATTCATCCTCTGCTGATGGGCCATTATCGTTTGATAATATATATATGCTGGACAGTGAGCTAAATATAGTTTTTGCAAAGTCATATAGTCACGTGGGTAAAAAATGGATTGACCCTATCAGCTTAAACAGTGCTGTTTGTAATTGTATAAGTGGTGGTTTAAAAAACGATCCGTCAACTAAAAAGGATTATATTGTAGATTTTGAGGCTATACAGCAAGGTCCTTTTAGTCTAAAAGGAATAGATAATGTATCTATTAAGTATGTTAGAGCCGACTCTTTGAATTTTATTCGTGAAGATGTGCATGGTGAAACAATAATTGTTTCAATAGAAAATCATGATAATGTGGCACCTTCAGTTCGCACAGTTTTTTTATGAATATTAATTCAGAAATGAATATTATTAGTCTGGTCTCCTGGGGAGGAAGCATGGACGAAGGTGATTACTATAAAGTATATGGATATACATATGATAAAAAAGGGAATATTCATACTAATGCAATTTTAGAAAAAGATTTAAATTTATCTGGTTATAATGCAAAAAATAATCCATTTAAGTATAAAAACGCGATCTCTGTAAAAAAATACATACTTGAGAATCATGGTTCCTAGCAGGAAAACATAAAATTTCTAAAAAGGCTCACCTCTTATTTTCTGGATCAGGGTTGAGACACTTGAGTAATAAATATTAATTTATTCTGTCCTGTATACAATAAATTAATGGAGATACAAATGTTGCAAATTATTCGAAAAGGCGACAAAACCACTCACGGCGGTTCAGTCATGACCTGTTCTGGCACCATGATATTTGGCGGGATTGGCGTGGCGCGTAAAGGTGATATGGTTTCCTGCCCGATACCTGGACATGGTCCGACAATTATCATCGAAGGTAACCCTGATTATCTTGATAACGGGATCCCGGTTGCCTTTCACGGCCATAAATGTGGTTGTGGATGCACATTGATCAGTTCTTTTGCTCCAGCAAAGGTTGCTTGAGTATGCCTGTCCTGCTCGATACCATCCCTGAAAAGGCGGCGAAGGTTCCCCGACCCGATACCCGCCGTTGGCTGCTGTTCCTGGCATTTATCCTGTCAGGAGGGATTGCGTTAACGTTCTGGAACTGGACGACAGAACGCACTGGCTTTATTTTCTGGTTTACTGCGCTGGGATTGCCTTTCTGTCTCTGGGGACTGTTTTTCTCCCTGCGCCGGCTTGCATACAAAGCGGAGCAGGTGGGGGCTGAATCCCGGAATGTGGAGCGCGAAGCGCTTATTGAGCGCGAAATTTGTCGGGGTCAGCGCTGTGCCTGGATACTCGAGTCAAGCGTTCAACACATTTCAGGAAATAGTCCTGGTGCACTGATGAAAGCCGTTGATCGCGCCATTTCAGCTTCAGAGGCCTCCACGCCACGTGGTTCTAAATCCGCTGTCAGGTATGCAGCCTTAGCCAGTTTTCAGTCAAATCTGGATGCAGAGCTCATCTCCGCGACGTCAACACTCGTCGCCCATGTACAAAAAATTACCGACACCCTGCCGGAGTATATCCCTTGCTGCCTGATGCTGGACTGTGATGACGATATTCGCCCCCGACTGGAGGAGCACTTCAGAAATGAACTCGCTGCCAGAACCGGGCGGAGCTTCAGGCTCCTTTCGGGCAAAGGTATGGCGGCGTTCGATGCCTGGCTCGATCAGCGCTGGGACACGGCAGGCATTCTTGCAGGAGTGACGTTTTCATTGCCAGCTCAGCCTGATGAAGGCGACGCCGATGCCATTACCCTTCTGGTACTCAGCAACCGTAAGGCTGTGGGGTATCCTGATGCAGTCTGTCTCCACCGCCCTGAAAAGGGTCAGGAAACCCGGCTCGTAAAAACGCTGGACAGGGCGCTTTTATGGGCCGCAACAGCACCTGAAGCACTAAAAACGGCCTGGTATACAGGGCCAGTTCTATCCAGTGGAAGTGGATGGAATATGGCTTGTGAAGATAACGGGGTGAGATTCAGCCTGTCAAAAGACAATCATGGTATTGATCCCGTTCTGGGATATGCCGAACGCGCCGCCCCCTGGCTGGCTATTATTCTTGCCTCTGCTGCATGTAGCGATAATGGCCCACAGGTTATCGCCGCGCAACCCGCCGCTGACAAAGACGATATCTGGGTCGCGGTCATCACCAAAGAAGAAGTTTGCAAGGGAACGCCTGAGAATGTCTAAGGTAAAAGTTAAAACACTCATCGGCTCAGTAGTAACTGTCGCGTTTTTCCTGACGGTCATTGTGGCATTTTTGTTTTATGCCTTTCCGGAAAACGTGGCCTCGGCCACCGGATTCGGACCGTATGACGGCCAGCGCATACTCACACTCTGCGCCATCCTGGTTGCCGCGATGTTTTTAGTCGGCTGGCTAACAGAAAAGTTATTCGAATTCGCGGGTAAATCCGGGTTGTATTTCCACTGGGGGCAAAAAAAGAGTCAGATGGCTACCCCGGCGGCAAATGTCATTGCCAGTGAAGATGAGGACAATGGCCCCGTCTTCAGCGAAGAAGCCGTGTCCGAGCACCTGCGCTTTCGCTATGGACGCCGCTGGCAGCGTAAAGTACGACTCCTGTTGGTGATGGGCAATCCGGACGACGTCCACAATGCGGCCCCGGGTCTGTGTCATGACCTCTGGCAGGAAGGCGACGGCAACGTGCTGATTTATGGCGGCGACGCGCAGTCACTCCCGGATGAGATCTTCCTTTCAAAACTGAAACGCCTGCGTTCCGGCCATCCGGTTGATGGCATCATTCAGGTGATGAGTACCTCAGCTCTCCCGACTGATATCGAACGGGACGCCTTTTTGCGGTGCCGCCAGAAAGCAGACCACCTGCTGGGCTGGCAGGCGCCTGTCTGGCTGTGGCTGACTGACAAAGCCAGGGGCGCTCAACAGAACGAGGAAACCGCTGCAACAGGGGTTATTTTCGGACCGGGGGGCACCGTAAAAGAGGCGGATGAGGCGCTTGCCACACTGACGCAACGCCTGCAAAAAGCCGGTATAGCACAGATACTGAATAATCCGGCACATGACAGCCTGCTGCAGCTGTCCTCCCGCCTGCGGCGCGAACTGAAAGGCAGTCTGACCGTTTTGCTCAGCGGACTGATGCAGGGGTCTGCGGCCTTTCGTTTACGGGGAGTCATGTTCAGTTCTGAACTGGCTGTTGCCGGTTCGATCCCGAACACGCGCATCGACACACCGACGTGGAAAGCCGTTACTGACGACTGTGACGCCGTCAGCGGCAGGAAGCTGGGCTTTGACTGGCTGAAAATGCTGCGATTAATCCTGCTTTCCCTGATTGTCCTGTGGGGGGCCGGTACACTGCTGTCCCTCATTGTTAATCGCACCCAGATATTTCAGGCGCAGGAGACAGCCAGGCAGGCAGCGGATACAACGTTACCCCTGGCTGAACGCCTGCGCAAGCAGCTCGTACTACAGCAATCCATTGCCCGTCTGCAACATCGTGAAGCAACCGGCGCGCCGTGGTACACCCGCTTTGGTCTTAACCAGGACAGCGACACGCTGGCCGCACTCTGGCCGCTGTATGCGAAGAACAATGCGCAACTGATGAGGGATGCCACCGCAGACCATCTCAGGCAGCAGTTGAATGCCTTTGTGCAACTTCCTCCTGCCAGTGATGCCCGAACGCAGGGCACACAGCATACCTACAGCGTGCTCAAAAGTTATCTGATGCTGGCCCGTCCCGACAAAGCGGACGCGAGCTGGCTGGCAAAAAACGTGCTGGCAACATGGCCGAAACGCCAGAGTGTGCCGGATGGCTCGTGGCAGGAAATGGCGCCGAAACTACTGGGTTTTTATGCGCAAAACCTCCCGGCACATCCGGAATGGAAAATTAAGCCTGACGCTGAATTAATCAGCACAGTCCGTCAGATCCTGCTTAAACAAATAGGCCAGCGGAACGCTGAGTCCGGGTTATACCAGGAGATGCTTAAGCGCGTGGCCAGCAACTGGCCAGATTTAACGCTTGCCGATATGACCGGCGACACCGATGCTTCAACGGTATTCAGCACTGACGAAGTCGTCCCGGGAATGTTTACGCGTCAGGCCTGGGAAGAGCAGGTACAGGATGCAATTAACGAGGTCGTCAAAACCCGCCGTGACGAAATCGACTGGGTCCTGACGGATAAAACCCATCAGACAGGAAGCGATATCTCGCCGGACGCGCTGAAGGCTCGCCTGACAGAACGCTATTTTACCGATTTTGGTAATGCCTGGCTAAACATGGTCAACAGCATTCAGTGGCAGGAAGCCACGTCACTTTCTGAGGCGATTGCCCAGCTCAGCCTGATCGGTGATGTCCGCCAGTCGCCGCTGGTGGCGTTGATGAACACACTGTCCTGGCAGGGGAAAACAGGGCAGAAGGGGGAGGCGCTGGCCGACTCGATAGTGGATTCAGCGAAAAAACTGATTGGTCAGAAAAAAAATGCAAAACAGTTTATAGAGCAGGCTCAGGGGCTTAAAGGCCCGCTCGACGGGGTGTTTGGGCCACTTATGGGACTGATGGAAGGTAAAGAGGGTACCGGTACCAACGGGAATCTCAGTTTCCAGTCCTGGCTGGCCCGCGTTACCCAGGTGCGGCTGAAACTTCAGCAGGTCACCAGCGCTCCGGACCCGCAAGCAATGTCGCAGATGCTGGCCCAGACCGTATTCCAGGGTAAAGCCATCGACCTGACTGACACCCGCGACTACAGCAGTCTGGTAGCGGCGAGCCTGGGGCAGGAATGGAACGGATTTGGCCAGTCGTTGTTTGTGCAACCACTGGATCTGGCCTGGCGGCAGGTTCTTACCCCGGCTGCGGGGAGCCTCAATGCCCGCTGGCAGTCGACCATTGTCGATCAGTGGAATAAGGCCTTTGCGGGACGCTATCCATTTAAAGCCACCGGCAGTGATGCCTCCCTGCCGCTGCTGGCTCAGTTCTTGCGTAGCGACTCGGGTCGAATCACCACCTTCCTGAAAACTAACCTTGGCGGGATCCTTCATCAGGAGGGGAATCGCTGGGTCGTTGATCCTTCCGCAAGTCAGGGGATGGTTGTCAGCCCGGATTTCCTCCGGGCCATTAACCAACTGGCGGAACTGTCAGATATCGTGTTCTCTCAGGGCGATGCGGGTGTTCATTTCGAGCTGATGGCACGCCCTTCAAGAGATGTAGCCAGAGTGCAGTTGACTCTTGATGAACAGAATCTGGACTACTTCAACCAGATGGAAAGCTGGCAGAGCTTTACCTGGCCGGGAAACACGTATTACCCGGGCGTGAATTTAAGCTGGCGCAGCGTCAACAGTGGCATGCAGCTCTACGCCAGTAACCAGGGCAACTGGGGGTTCATTCGCCTGCTGGACAAAGCCCAAATCACACCTCTCGATGCCAGCCGTACGCAACTGGTGTGGATCACTGCTGATGGCAATCCTCTGAAGTTTGTGATGCGCAGCGAACTCGGCAATGGCCCTCTTGCGTTACTGAAGCTTCAACGATTCACGTTGCCTGACACTATCTTCAGCGTCGCCGCCGGCGCAGAAGAGCTTCAGTAGCGATTGATATAGGTAAATGCTTGTTGTTGAAATGGAAGCCACGGCAAATCGTCAATAGCAAGGACGACGACTCTCTGGAAGTGGTCGTGAGATTTATGAAAGAGACTAACAAACGGGAAAAAGAATGAGCTCACCGGATGATCTGTTAACCGCTTGCGCCACCAGCCAGGAAGAAAGGCAGCGCCTCATCTCCCGGGCAAATGACGCTCTGTCGCTTTGGGATAACTGGCTACATCCCTTTACCTCCGGGTCTGAAACCGGGGACGATCCCGCATACGATGATAATTTTCAACTGATGCGTGAAGAGATTAATAAGCTTTCAGGTACCGATTCAGCGCTGTTGTGCGATCTGGCCCGGAAGTGCCTCTGCGAATGCGCCAAAGATATTCGTGTGGTGACCTGGTACGTGCAGGCCCGGCTCAGCCGCGACGGCGAAAAAGGGCTGGCCGAAGGTTTACTGCTTCTTGTCGCGATGCTGGCCCGTTACGGGCAGTCATGTCACCCACAGCGTCCCGCCGCCCGTAAAGCTGCTCTGGAGTGGCTGAACAGTGCAAAAGTGATTGATGCACTGCAGTTATGGCCGGAAGTTGACAGTACTGATACTGGTCTGACGGCAGGCGCCATAAACCTGCTTGAATCCACTGTTTCGGACTGGCCGGAAGCTGAAAGACCTTCTTTTGCAGGCTTATTTACCGCTCTTGAAAACCGTCTGGCACGTTCAGGTGGCATGGAAGCACTGGTCCCCCAGAACAGCAGCACCCAGGAGTACGTGCGTGAATCAGCCCGTCCGGATTCACCGCAACTGTCAGCGGTGAAATCTGGCCGCGATTTACTCGACCAGACCAGGTTACTTTCCCGCTGGCTGAGCGAGCAGCCGCAGGGCTGGCTGGCTTCTCATCGGCTGATAAAAACCGTGCGGTGGGATACGGTCGATCAGATCCCTTCGCTGGACAGTAGCGGCCGCACCCGCCTGGTACCACCGAAACCCGAGTATCGCGCTCAACTTAAGCGGCTCTGGCTTCAGAAAAACTGGACCGAACTGGTTGAGCAGGCCAGCCAGATGTATTGCGAAGGTGTGAATCACTTCTGGCTCGACCTCCAGTGGTATCTCTGGCAGGGACTCAGCCATGCCGGTCAGCCCTGGGATACCTGGGCTGACTCCGTCCTGTTCGACCTGCGGCTGCTACTTAAACGCCTCCCGGGCCTTGAAGGACTGGCATGGAATGACGGCACCCCCTTTGCCGACGAAGTCACCACCGCCTGGATTGCTGAAAAGGTGAATGAAGATGGCCTGATGTACAGAGATGAACCCGCTACCGTCGTTAATGGTCAGGCTGACGATGTGCTGCTTCTTGAGTCCGAAGCCATGGAGAAGGGAGACACGGAAGGGCCTGAAGCGGCGCTTGTCTGGCTACAGTCCCGACCGGGGATGGAGACACCACGCCATCGCTGGCTGATACGCCTGTTGATGGCCCGGGTGGCAGAGCAGTATGGCCGAAACGAAATGGCGCTTCATCTGCTTGGCGAACTGACAACCTGTGCGCCATTGCTGACGCTGGAAGACTGGGAACCGGCTCTGTTGTTTGAAGTCCAGGCTCGCCGCCTGAAACTGCTGCGCCTGAAAGCTGGTCGCAGCGAATCCGATAAAGCCCGTCTGATGCCTGAGATGGAGGTTTTACTTGCCGGACTTATTGCCATCGACCCTGCCCGTGCCATGGTGCTCTGTGGCTAATTTTCTTTTTAATAATTTTCAGGAATTCCGTGCATGGATGATTTAACCCTGCGCTATTACGAAGCAGAAATGCGCTACCTGCGTGAAGCCGGTAAAGAATTTGCCCGGGCTCATCCGGACCGGGCTGCAATGCTTAATCTTGATAAGCCCGGCGCACGCGATCCTTATGTAGAGCGCCTGTTTGAAGGTTTTGCTTTTCTGATGGGGCGTCTGCGTGAAAAGCTGGATGATGACCTGCCGGAACTGACCGAAGGGCTGGTAAGTCTGCTGTGGCCGCACTATATGCGGACCATTCCGTCACTGGCCATCGTCGAGTTCTCACCTGACTGGCGCAGCCTGCGTCAGGCCGAAATGCTGGCGGAAGGCTTCTCCGTGCTGTCACGTCCTGTCGGGCCACATAAAACCGCCTGTCAGTACCGGACGACCCGAGATGTTCCGCTACAGCCGCTGCAACTTGCAGACGTCCGCCTGCACACTGAAACCGATGGCCGCTCTGCTATTCGTCTGCGCTTCGAATGCCCTGAAAAAGTGGACTGGAGCAAGGCCGGGATCGACAAAGTCGCCATTTTTCTTAACGCAGAGAGTCCGGTCAGCTCAGCGTTGCATCTGGCAATGACCCGTCGTGTACACGCCATGTATGCCCGCCATGCCGGGACGTACACCGAACGCCATCGGTTTGATGGCTGGTGCAAACCCATGGGCTTTGATGACAATGATGGCCTGTGGAAGAAAGCAGATACTGCTTTCAGTGGATACCAACTGCTGCTGGAATATTTCAGCTTCCGTCCAAAGTTTATGTTTGTTGAGCTGCGAGGACTTGACACTATCGGGCTCACTGCGGCCAGCACCTGGTTTGAAATCGATATTGTACTTAGTGAAGCCTGGTCGTCCGATCTGCCCTTTGAGACAGAAAACTTCCGGCTGCATTGTGCGCCGGTCATCAATCTCTTTACCCTGGAGGCCGATCCGCTGACGCTTAACCCGCTGGAAAACGAATACCTGCTGAGGCCGTTGCGTCTTCAGGATGGTCATACCGAGATTTACAGCGTCGATGATATCCATGGCGCGCTGAAAAATGGCAAACATCCCTGGGTACCGTTCACCAGCTTCCGGCACCGGGGCGGTATGATGCGTCACGATGCACCTGAGCGTTATTTCCACACCCGCGTGAAACGCGGTCCCTCGGGTCTGTATGACACCTGGTTAATTCTGGGCGGTCGCTCGTTCGAGCTGGAGCAGCTGTCCGAAAAACCGGAATCTCTCTCGATGCGAATAACCGGGACTAACGGCCAGCTTCCGCGTAAGGCACTGGAAAGTACCCTGCTGGACAGGGTGGTGAAGGCGGGTAAAGTCCCGGTCAGAGTCCTGAATGTGACAGCACCGACGATGCCGCTGTATCCCCCGGCAAACGATCGTTTTCACTGGCGGGTGATGAGTCACCTCGGCTCAAATTTCCTCAGCATGATGGACAATCCGGAAGTTCTGCGGGGCACGCTGGCACTCTATGACTGGACCGACGATGAAATGAACCGGCGTCGACTTGAAGCGATAGTTGCAGTAAAACACACCCTGATCCGCCGGTTTGAGAAGGGTTTTATGCTCCGTGGGGTGGATATAGAGATCACGTTGAATATGGATAATTTTGCAGGCGAGGGCGATGTGAATCTCTTCGGCGAGATGCTGCACCGGTTCTTCGCGCTTTATGCCGATATTCACCTCTTTAACCAGCTCACGCTGGTACTGCAACCGACAGGGAAACGACTGAGATGGCGCGAGAATCACAGCCAGCACGTACCGGGCTGACGTTAACACTCAATAAAAACATCTGGCGGGCCAACTTTTATCGTTTCTGCCAGTTGCTGGAGCAGGAAAATCCGGACGCGCCAAAGCTGGGTACTACCAGCCATCCGGGCAACGACCCGGTACGCTTCAGGCCCTGGCCCGGAATGGGGTTCCCGGTCTCCGAACTGCGGGCGGTGGAGACCGATGAAGAAAATCCCGCGCTGCCTCCGACCGTGCGTACCACCTTTCTGGGCATGTACGGCGTGGATTCACCGCTGCCGGGCGCATATGTGGATGATATCGCGCAGCGCCGTGAAGGATACGAGGCGGTCACCTCATTCCTGGACATTTTCAGCCACCGCATCACCACGCAATACTACCGTATCTGGCGAAAATATGCGTATCCGGCCACTTTCGAGGAAGGTGGGCGCGATGCCACATCGCAGTGTCTGCTGGGACTGGTCGGACTCGGTATACCAGGCACGGCTGAACATGTGGCAACGCCGGTTTCACGCTTTCTGGCCTTACTGGGCGCCATGCGATTACCCACCCGCAATGCTGAAGGCATTCGGGCTCTGGTCAGTCTGCTGGCGCCACATACCCGGGCTATTATCACCGAACCCGATCCGGTGAAAGTCTATATTAATAACCGCAGTGGTCTGGGTACCGGAAACCGGGTCCGTCTTTCGCAAAGAGCCACGCTGGGCAAAACGGCACAGGAAGCATGCAGTCGGGTCCTGGTGACACTGGAAACAGAGGATCCGAACGAAGCGGAAGGTTGGTTACCCGGTGGTGTTCTTTATACCGACTTGCTGGTCCTGATGCGCGTCTATCTCGGTCACCGTAGTGATGCCCGACTGCGTCTTACAGTGCCCGTTCGGTTGTTGCCTGAACCCCGTCTTGGTAAAGGCAGGCGTATCCAGTTGGGCCGTACCGGTTTGCTGGGTCTGAAAGCGGGAAAACTCAGTAATAGCCGGGAGAGCCTGACCGTCAATCTGGGCTGCTATGAAGGGTTGCAATGCTCTGTTTTCCCCCCCGCTGAAGACGGGCATTACCGCTTCGACTAATCATCAATCATTAATTCTCCCCAAAATAATTCTGGTTGCAGGAAGGCGGCAAACGCATGAGTCCCCGGGAGCATAGACAACTATGTGACCGGGGCGAGTGCGTGCAGCCAACGCATCTGCAATCAGAAGTATGAAGGGGATAAAAGGAACTTCTGAATGGCAACAATAACCCGCTGGTGGGCGCTGACGCTTATTGCCTGTGGTCTGCTCGCAGGCTGTGGCCTCACCCAGACCGTCACGGACGGTACGGTCAGCATCACGAAATCCATTTTCTACAGGAAAATTAAAACGCTGCATCTGGACTTTACTCCACGCACGGCCATTAATGCCGATGGCGCACAGACCCCGCTGGCGACCATGGTGCGGGTTTATCAGCTCAGGGATCGTAAAGCGGTTGATGCCGCCGATTACCAGACGCTGCTGCGCAAGGCCGATACGGTACTTAAAGACGACGTACTGGCGTCAAAATCACTGCTGGTGATGCCCAAAGGCAGCGTGACGCTCAATATGCCCATGGATGAGGACGCTCTGTTCGTGGCGGTGGTGGGATTGTTTAACCGTCCCGATATGAAGGACAACCGCTGGCGGCTGGTGCTGACCCGTGACGACCTCGACCCGGACAAACCCCGCACGATTGAACTGGGTGATGGCTGGCTCAGCCTCGTGCCGGTGAAGGAGTGACGTGATGGATAACTGGTTAGCGCTTTTTGACGGACAGACCCGATATTTTCTGGATATCAATGACAGTTCAATGAAGCCGGATGTTCTGCGCTTTTACGGCAGGGAAGCACTGAGCGAACCCTTCCGCTGGGACATCGAGTTCACAACGCTTCAGGCGAACATCCCCCCGGAAGAAGTGCTGATGAAATATGCCACCTTCCGGATGCGTGGCGGTAAAAATGTCCACGGCATCGTGACCCGGCTTGAATGGCTGTCCACATCAAAAGACCAGTCCCACTACCGGCTCACGCTCAGTTCCCGTCTTGCTCTCCCGGGAAACACCCGGCAGTGCGCCGTATTTCAGAATCAGTCCGTCCCTGAAGTGGTGGAGCAGGTGCTGCGTAAGCACGGACTGGAGGGAGCTGATTTTGACTTCCGTCTGGCGCGCACCTATCCGCCGCGTGAACTTATCACCCAGTGGCGGGAAACGGATTTACAGTTCATTCGGCGCATTCTGTCCGAGGTGGGGATTTACTGGCGCACGGAGATGGACGATGTGCGCGGTCTGGATACGTACATATTTGCCGACAGCCAGCTGAACTATCAGTTTGACGTGCGCCTGCCGTACAGCGAGCCGTCGGGCCTGTTTGACGGCGCGGCGGAATCGGTGTGGGACGTACGGACCTGGCACAGGATTGCCACCGGGACCGTCACCACGCGGGACTACAACTACCGGACCGCCACCACGCCGATGGATGCGACGGTCAGCGTGCGCAGTGATGCAGTCACTACCGGGGAACATTACCGCTACGCAGCGCCTTACCGTGTCGCCGGTGATGACACCAGCCCGGAGACGGAAACCGAATCCGGCGCGTTTTATGCCCGGCTTCATCACGAGCGGGAACTCAATAAATCAGCCCGTATCCACCTGTTCAGCAATGCCGCCCACCTTACGCCGGGGCAGGTGCTGGAGACGCAGGGCGATGTCATCAGCGCGCTGAAAGAGGGCGTGCTCCTTACGCTTGTGACCTTCCGGGGCGCCCGGGATTCCCGCCTGCATGTGTCGGTATGGGGCATGCCTTACACCGAGCGGTACTGTTTCCGCCCGGCGGAAATCCCGCGTCCAGAAATCCACGGCACCCTGCCTGCCCGGGTCGAGAGCCGGGAGAAGAATGACATTTATGCGCACCTGGACGGGCAGGGGCGTTACCGGGTCAGGCTGGACTTTGACCGGGAGGCGACAGAGCCCGGTTACGGCTACCTGTGGCTGCGGATGGCGAAGCCGTATGCGGGAGAAACGTACGGCTGGCACACGCCGCTGACTGACGGGACAGAGGTGGCGGTTGCCTACAGTAACGGTGATATTGACCTGCCGTACATCGCCCATGCGTTGCACGACTCTGAACATCCGGACCCGGTCACCCGCGACAACCACACCCGCAACGTACTGCGCACCCCGGCGAATAACAAGCTGCGGATGGAAGACAGGCGCGGTGAGGAGCACATCAAACTCGCCACGGAATACGGCAGGACGCAGCTCAACAGCGGACATCTGGTGGACAGCCAGGGACAACGTCGCGGCCAGGGCACTGAGCTGCGCACCGATGAGTGGGGCGCAATCCGTGCCGGGAAGGGACTGTTTGTCAGCGCGGATGCGCAGCCGAAAGCGCAGGGTGACGCACTGGATATGAGCGCTGCGCTTAAGGAAATCGACCGGCTTAACCAGCAACTGCAGCAGCTGGAAATGGCCGCAGAACAGGCGCAGGCGCTGAAGGCGGACGTGGACAGCCAGATACGGATGTTCGAACAGCGGCTGAAACCGCTTAACGAAGCTGTACTTTTCTCGGCCCCGGAAGGGATGGCGCTGACCAGCGGTGAACATCTGCAACTGGCCGCCAGCAAAACCGTCGCCATCAGTGCGGGCGGGGACATCAGCACTGGCGTCATGGGTAGCATGACCGCCCTCTCCGGAGAAAAGCTCGGCATGTTTGCCCGCACCGGTCAACTGAACCTGAAATCCGGCGAAGGGCCGGTAGAGGTCCAGTCGCAGAACGCCAGCCTGCGGTTGTTTGCTGAGAAGAAGCTGACGATGAGCTCGGCGAGTGATATTTCCTTTGCCGGGAAGAAGCGCATCACGCTTATCGGCGGGGGGAGCTACCTGCGGCTGGAGGCAGGGAAGGTCGAGTATGGTACGACGGCGACGTATATGCGCAAAGTGAAGCGGACGATGTTTGCTGGTGCAAATTCAACACCAACGTCATCAATATCAATGCCATTAGTTGAAGATTTAATCAGGATTGGATTCTTCGATGAACAATTCCGGATCTTAAATGATAGTGGTAAGCCTATGGCCAATGTTCCGTATTTTATCTCTAGTGAAAGTGGTGAAACATTTAAAGGTATCACAGACAATCAAGGTCTATGCAAACGTGTTTTTTCAAAGGAATCGTCCAAACTTACCGTTTGGCTAGGTGTCCAGGCTCTGGAGAGATGGTAGATGACTGAGCATTCAAC
This sequence comes from Citrobacter sedlakii NBRC 105722, assembly GCF_000759835.1. Lineage (GTDB taxonomy): Bacteria > Pseudomonadota > Gammaproteobacteria > Enterobacterales > Enterobacteriaceae > Citrobacter_A > Citrobacter_A sedlakii. The sequence continues at coordinate 880,416 of NZ_BBNB01000001.1, read as the reverse complement.
TTTAACTAATGATACTCCACATTCAACGTACGATGTAACTGGTATGTTAATGCCAGCTCGTGCGTTTTTCTTTATCGTTGTCGATGAGCCAGGGAAAGACGGTTTTCTTGTTAGAAAAATATATGCCTCGACATCGAATCCTTATTTATCCCAAATGAATCTATCGCCACTAAGATTACTTTCTGAGACAGATCCTGAACGGTATGGCTTACTTCCCAAAAGTTATGACTCAACAGTTAGTATTGCTGAACATGTCATGGGTAAAAATAAATCACCTTACATCTCTACAAGTTCTATTTTTCCTGAGGGCTCCCCTAGGTTTGACGGTAAGTCAATATATATTGATGTCGAAAAAGCATTAAAATCAGGAGCGGAGTTAGTCACGACTGATGAAATTTTGAAAGCACTTGATGAATACAAAGTTAAAAATCCGCATTTGGCTAAACGTGTCGATAAAATTGCAGCATATGTAAGAGATGTTGATAAGGAAATCTTGATTAAAGGTGAAAAAATACCTGCGAAAGCCATTTTTACCCCAGAATCTCTTAGATTAGTAAAAGGTATGGCGAAAGCTGGTCGCGTAGTTCAGGTCATAGGTATAGTGTTAACAGCGTATGATCTTGAACAAGCAACTGAAAAATCGATAAAGACCGGCAGTGTAAAACCTATCAGCGCGGAAGTTATACGACAAGCAGGTGGCTGGGGCGGATTTGTCGCTGGAGCTAAAATAGGAACCGTTGCTGGTGCGGCAGTGGGTGTGGAAACAGGTCCAGGTGCAGTTATTACAGGACTTGTTGGTGGAATAATATTCGGCGCTGCTGGGTATTATGGTGCAGACTGGATTGCGGATTACATAGATGAAAATTAATTTGTTTGGTTTTTTTAGAAAAGGGAATAACCTTCAGAAAATTTACCCATACCTTGGTTTTGAAGTCTTGTCAAAACCTAAAAATATATATCCATTATTTTTGTCTCTTGAAGGCAACAATGTATATGCATATTCATCAAGGTTTATGGTTAAACCTGGTGATGTAGAAATAATAGAAAATATAGTAGAGTCTTCTTTCCGAAAAAAAATAACCAAAGAAAAGGAATACTTGCATTATAAAGAGAAGGCCTTGCATTATTTTAAATTCAGTGAGCTTGGTCAAACAGTGATTGATATAATCACCAACGATAACTATTTTATTAAAAGCCTGTGCAATGAGCACATTGAACCACCTGCCCCCGATACTGTTTTCCCATATTGTGATTTTGAGTCAGTGGGCAGTTTGCAAGGGCAGATGGAAATGTGGTGGAATGTTTATTGGTCTCCTTTTTGGATATCTCTATCGGAAGAAGAGAAAGCTAATTACTTAGATCGTAATAACATATCTAGTGAATTGAGAGAATTTTTGATACTTCATGGTTAATTTTTATTAACCGAACTGTCTCCCCGTGCTAGAAATTTGAGTTTGAAAATTGGTTAAAGTCTAACCTGGCACAACATCGCCACCGGGACCGTCACCTCGCGGGATTACAACTACCGGACCGCCACCATGCCGATGGATGCGACGGTCAGCGTGTGTAACGATGCGGTCACCACCGGGGAGCATTATCGTTACGCAGCACCTTATCGTGACGCGGGTGATGACGCCAGCCCTGAGCCGGAAACCGAATCCGGCGCGTTTTATGCCCGGCTTCATCACGAGCGGGAACTCAATAAATCAGCCCGTATTCATCTCTTCAGCAATGCTTCGCACCTCACGCCCGGACAGGTACTGGAGCCGCAGGGCGACGTCATTACGGCCCTGAAAGAAGGCGTCGTCCTCACGCTGGTGACCTTCCGGGGTGCCCGTGATTCCCGTCTGCATGTGTCAGTCCGGGGAATGCCCTACACCGAGCGTTACTGTTTTCGTCCGGCGGAAATCCCGCGACCGGAAATCCACGGCACGCTTCCGGCCCGGATTGAGAGTCGGGAGAAGAACGATATTTACGCTCATCTGGACGCGCAGGGGCGTTACCGGGTGAAGCCGGACTTCGACCGGGAAGGGACAGAGCCAGGCTACGGCTACCTGTGGCTGCGAATGGCGAAACCTTATGCCGGTGAAACGCTGGGCTGGCATACGCCGCTCACCGACGGAACCGAAGTGGCGATTGCCTACAGTAACGGTGATATTGACCTGCCGTACATCGCGTATGCGCTGCACGACTCTGAGCATCCCGACCTCGTGGACCGGGACAATCACACCCGCAACGTACTGCGCACCCCGGCGAATAACAAGCTGCGGATGGAAGACAAACGTGGTGAGGAGCATATCAAGCTCGCCACGGAGTACGGCAAAACCCAGTTGAATACAGGTCACCTGGTGGACAGCCAGGGACAGCGCCGCGGCACAGGTACCGAACTGCGCACCGATGAGTGGGGCGCAATCCGTGCCGGGAAGGGACTGTTTGTCAGCGCGGATGCGCAGCCGAAAGCGCAGGGTGACGCACTGGACATGGATGCGGCGCTTAAGGAAATCGACCGGCTTAACCAGCAACTGCAGCAGCTGGAAATGGCCGCAGAACAGGCGCAGGCGCTGAAGGCGGACGTGGACAATCAGATACAGATGTTTGCGCAGCGGCTGAAACCGCTTAACGAAGCTGTACTTTTCTCGGCCCCGGAAGGGATGGCGCTGACCAGCGGTGAAGATATGCAGATGAGTGCAGCACGAAATGTGGCTGTCAACGCCGGGGGGGATATCAGCACCGGAACAATGGGCAACCTGACCGCGCTGGCCGGAGAGAGGCTGGGGCTTTTTGCGCGCACCGGGCAGCTGAGCGTCAAATCCGGGGAGGGGCCGGTAGAGGTCCAGGCCCAGAACGCCGGCCTGCGGCTCTTTGCCGAGAAGAAACTGACGCTGAGTTCAGCGAGTGACATCTCCCTGGCCGGGAAAAAACGTATCACGCTAATCGGCGGCGGAAGCTATCTGCGACTTGAGGCCGGGAAGATCGAGTATGGTACGACAGCGTCGTATATGCGCAAAGTGAAGCGGACGATGGCGGCGGGTGCTGCATCAATACCGGTTAAGGCGACAACGGGTGGCGGTATCTGCCTCAGTTGTCTGATGAAGGCCGCGATGAACGGTGACACTTTTGTTGTAAGAGGTGAATCATGAGCAGTGTCAGTTTTAGCCTCGCAATGCAGTTCCTGATTCATTCATCAGACGTTTCAGTGTTTGCTTTAGTTGATGGTCTGCAATATGAGCGCTTCACCGGTTATGAACTGAAAATAAAGCAGGACGTTTGTTTGCCCTTATTTGATACCTGGCCGGATTCGCGTATTGCCTTTGCCGGACCGTGGCTAATCAGGATGAATGAAACAATGGAAATGAGGGAGCAACTGGAGGCCCTGGAAATCGCATTACCCGGCGTGACCTGGATAGTGTCAGGCTCCACGCCGGAGGAACTGGTTGCGCATTTACAGAGATATATGAACACAGGACTTCCGGACGGACGGGCTGCTTTACTGCGTTTTCAGGACCCGCGTGTTCAGGTTCGTCTGGGGGCGATGCTGAACAGTCAGCAGCACCGGGAAATGACAGGTTTAATGCGTGAATGGCTGACAACGGTGGACGGGAAAGTCTGGTCATTTAAACAAAGGGAATTCATATGCTGAAGCTGTCTGAAGAGCAGTGTGCCGGTGTGGACAAAATGGAAGATGATGATTTTGTACGCGATACCGCGCAAAGACTGAAGAGGAAATTTCCGGGGATTAACGAACCGGATGACACGTTCCATGTTCGCCTGAGAAATGCACTGGATTATGCCAATACCCTGCCGCTGAAAGAAAAGAATGTGAAGCGAGATTTTTTGTTTCTGGAGGCATTTTGGCCTGGTTTTTATCTGAAGCCTGAAGTGGATAAATGGCTGAGAACGCCGAATGGTTATTCAGTTGATCAGCGGGTTGAAGACTATATGCATGTGATGATAAACCGGGAAAGGAGAGGACTCTGATGGTTATGATCCCACCAGTAATTAACGGGGGAATGGGAGGCGCAGCTGCCGGAAGTGCCGGTGCGGCTGGTGGTGCGACCGGAACATCAACCTTTCCCGGAGCAGGAGGCAGCCATGGAGGCTGGGAAGATGAGGATATGTCTTATCCTGGTTCAGGCAATGGGTCGCGTCAGGGGACCGGAGGGTTTGACTATCAGGGAAAACCTTATGATCCGATGCTGAATGACCCCATGGCGGTCAGTGCAGAGACGCACGGTGATTTCTGGGAAGACGATATGGATTATTCAGAAACGGTGAGTTACGAAGGTGTGGATACCAAAGCCAGTGCGCAGGCAAAAACAGATGAAAAGACCTGTGAAAACTGCCCTCCGGAAGGGAAGGTGATGCCGATGGTAAGGCGTTGTTCCCGGTGGAGTATGGTTACAATCAGCTACCAGACAAGAATATGTGGCACGTTTTATAACCCGGAAACCAAACAGATACAGGAATTTAAATACTGCGGTGTATCGTTTGATGGCTGGAAGGATAAGCTGTGTCAGTTCTGGGAGGCGAAGGCGCGGTATGATCAATTTTTCAGGGTTGATGGTTCGAAGAAACCTTGGTGGACTGGTAATCAAAGTGCAATCAATCAGGCATCCCGCCATCAAGCGGTTGCAACAGTCAATCAACCCTTGAAGGTTGTCTGGATATTTATGCAACCTATAAGTTGCGAGTATTTCAGAAAAATATTTAAAGATTACAAAGATATTATTACAAGGTGGCAACCATGAGCGAGCTTTTTAATACTTCAATAAATGTACACACCGTGAAAGAACGTGAGATAACAATAGATGATTGTTTGAATGAGTTATATAAAAGTGCCTTGATTGTCAAAAATCTAACAAAGCAAGAACAAACGTGGTATTTGACTGGTTACTCCAGAAAAGAAGCTTCAAAGTATATCGTGTTTGATGGTAATAAACCGCGCCAAAATGTGATAGATGCTTTTGAACGACATTATAGAAAACATTATCCTTTACTTAATGAATCCATCTGGAATGGTCAACCAGATGGATTGGCTTGCGCAATATCACACTATATGAAATTTATAGATAACCCTAGAAAGCTAAACCTTATTATAGATTTGGACCAGAAAGTTGCCAACATATCGGATATGATTGACTCATTGTTGTTATTAGCTGAAGGAAGAAGTAATGCATGGATAAAGGTTGACTCGAAAGGCTATTGGCTTCATGATCGTAATGTATTTCCCGATCGGATATATGTGGGGTGGATGCTATATATTCCTCACATACTCTTGCCAGAATTAATTCCAGAAGCTGCCAGAGTAGTGCCAGTAATGGATGGCGAGAAACAGAAAGGCACTATTGTTGTGTCTACTGAGGAAATATTTGATGGTAACAACAAAGAACACATCGGCAAAGCTAACGATATAGAAATTAAGCTTCTGGATCTTGGTCTGTTACCGTTGATGACGGAGCTTTAATCTACCTCGTCGCGTGAACTTATCACCCAGTGGCGGGAAACGGATTTGCAGTTCATCCGGCGCATTCTGTCTGAAGTGGGGATTTACTGGCGCACGGAGATGGACGACGTGCGCGGTCTGGATACGTACATATTTGCCGACAGCCAGCTGAACTATCAGTTTGACGTGCGCCTGCCATACAGCGAGCCATCGGGTCTGTTTGACGGCGCGGCGGAATCGGTGTGGGACGTACGGACCTGGCACAACATCGCCACCGGGACCGTCACCACGCGGGACTACAACTACCGGACCGCCACCACGCCGATGGATGCGACAGTCAGCGTGCGTAACGATGCGGTCACCACCGGGGAGCATTACCGCTACGCAGCGCCGTACCGCGAAGCGGGCGATGACACCACCTCTGAGCCGGAAACGGAGAGCGGGGCATTTTACGCGCGTATCCACCACGAGCGCGAACTGAATAAATCGGCCAGAGTGCACCTGTTCAGCAACGCCGCACACCTCGCGCCGGGGCAGGTGCTGGAGCCGCAGGGCGATGTCATCAGCGCGCTGAAAGAGGGCGTGCTCCTTACGCTTGTGACCTTCCGGGGCGCCCGGGATTCCCGCCTGCATGTGTCGGTATGGGGCATGCCTTACACCGAGCGGTACTGTTTCCGCCCGGCGGAAATCCCGCGTCCTGAAATCCACGGCACCCTGCCTGCCCGGGTCGAGAGCCGGGAGAAGAACGATATTTACGCTCATCTGGACGCGCAGGGGCGTTACCGGGTCAGGCTGGACTTTGACCGGGAGGCGACAGAGCCCGGTTACGGCTACCTGTGGCTGCGGATGGCGAAGCCGTATGCGGGAGAGACGTACGGCTGGCATATGCCGCTCACCGACGGAACCGAAGTGGCGATTGCCTACAGCAACGGTGATATTGACCTGCCGTATATCTCCCACGCCCTGCATGATTCTGAACATCCCGACATCGTTAATCGCGACAACCACACCCGCAACGTACTGCGCACCCCGGCGAATAACAAGCTGCGGATGGAAGACAAACGTGGTGAGGAGCATATCAAGCTCGCCACGGAGTACGGCAAAACCCAGTTGAATACAGGTCACCTGGTGGACAGCCAGGGACAACGTCGCGGCCAGGGCACTGAGCTGCGCACCGATGAGTGGGGCGCAATCCGTGCCGGGAAGGGACTGTTTGTCAGCGCGGATGTGCAGGCGAAGGCGCAGGGTGACGCACTGGATATGAGCGCTGCGCTTAAGGAAATCGACCGGCTTAACCAGCAACTGCAGCAGCTGGAAATGGCCGCAGAACAGGCGCGGGCGCTGAAGGCGGACGTGGACAGTCAGATACGGATGTTCGAACAGCGGCTGAAACCGCTTAACGAAGCTGTACTTTTCTCGGCCCCGGAAGGGATGGCGCTGACCAGCGGTGAAGATATGCAAATGACGGCCACGAAAAATGTCGTCATCAACGCCGGGGGGGATATCAGCACCGGAACAATGGGCAACCTGACCGCGCTGGCCGGAGAAAAGCTGGGGCTTTTTGCGCGCACCGGACAACTGAACCTGAAATCCGGGGAGGGGCCAGTCGATGTTCAGGCGCAAAACGCCAGTATGCGGCTGTTTGCGGAGAAGAAGCTGACGATGAGCTCAGCGGGTGACATCTCTTTTGCCGGGAAAAAACGTATCACGCTGATCGGCGGGGGGAGCTTCCTGCGGCTGGAGGCAGGGAAGGTTGAATACGGCACGACAGCATCGTATATACGCAAAGTGAAAAGGACGATGGCTGCGGGAGCAAATACAATACCGATAGAATCAAAAATGATTCAGCAAATTCACTCCCTATATAATCTTCAATTTAGGTTAACTAATACAGTCGGTAATGTTGTTCCTCATGTAAACCGGGAGCTGACAGGTTTAATGCGGGAATGGCTGACAATAGTGGACGGAGAAGTCTGGTCATTTAAGCAAAGGGAGTTCATATGCTGAAGCTGTCTGAAGAGCAGTGTGTTGGTATGGACAAAATGGAAGATGATGATTTTGTTCGCGATACCACGCTAAGACTGAAGAAGAAATTTCCGGGAATTACTGAACCGGATGACACGTTCCATGTGCGCCTGAGAAAAGCCCTGGATTATGCCAATACTCTTCCCCTTAAAGAAAAAAATGTGAAGCGAGATTTTTTGTTCCTGGAGGCCTTCTGGCCCGGTTTTTATCTGAAACCCGAAGTGGATAAATGGCTGAGAACGCCGAATGGATATTCAACTGACCAGCGGGTTTAAGATTATAAGCATGTGATGATAAACAGGGAAAGGAGGGGACTCTGATGGGTATGATCCTGACGGGGGGAGGCGTGGGGGGGGCCGCAACCGGAAGTGTCGGTGTGGCCGGTGGTGCGACGGGCGCATCGACATTTCCCGGTGCGGGAAGCAGCAATGGAAGCTGGGAAGATGAGGATATGTTTTATCCTGACTCAGGCAGTGGGGTGCGTCAGGGTAACGGAGGGTTTGGCTATCAGGGGAAAAAGTATGATCCCATTCTGAATGACCCGATGGTTGTCAGCGCAGAGACGCACGGTGATTTCTGGGAAGACGATATGGATTACTCAGAAACGGTAAGTTATGAGGGCGTCGAGACCAGCGCAGGAGCACAGGCGAAGACGGATGAAAAGACCTGTGAAAACTGCCCACCGGAAGGTAAGGTGATGCCGATGGTAAGGCGTTGCTCGCGCTGGAGTATGGTCACAATCAGCTACCAGACAAGAATCTGCGGCACGTTTTATAATCGGGAGACGCAGCAGATACAGGAGTTTAAATATTGTGGCGTATCGTTTGATGGCTGGAAAGATAAGCTGTGTCAGTTCTGGGAGGCCAAGGCGCGATATGATCAGTTTTTCAGGGGTGATGGTTCGAAGAAAGATTGGTGGCGAGGAGATAACAGTGCAATTAATCAAGCTGGGCGTCATCAAGCTGTTGCGACAGTAAATCATCCTTTAAAAGTCGTCTGGATTTTTATGCAGCCGATGAGTTGCTACTACTTTTCAAAAATCTTCATAAGATTTAAAGATATACTTGTCAGATGGGAGCCTTAACTATGGGTACACGTTTTGTTGTAGACTTTGATTTTCGCATCAAAAATGATGATATTCAGCTTTCACAAATAATTGAACACTTTACTTTTATCATATCGCAAATTAATAATTTATCTCAGGTAGAAAAGGATTGGTATGAAACGGGTTACTCAAGAAAACAGGCTCTAAATCAGGTGGCATTTCAGAATGGAAGTATAACAGATAACACTCGTTTGAAATGGGAACGACGATATAAAAAAAATATACCAATGTTTGTTGATAGCGTGTGGGATGCCAATGATGATGAAAATAGCTGCGGTATCTCTTATAGAAAAATGTTTTACGATGAGAAAAATAGAGTTTCAGTGGAATTAAGTTTAGTTGTAAATAATGAAGGAACCCTATTGTGCCGATTTATATCCTTCTTATCACACCTGGCTTTGTTTTTTAATTGCTCCTATATAAGCATCGATTCAAATGGATACAATCTGTTGGGGCGGAATGTATTCCCGGACAGACTGGCTGTAGGTTGGATGTTATACATTCCATACATGGTCTTGATTGAGTTAATTCCAGAAGCAGCCAGGGTAGTGCCAGTAATGGAGGGCGAGAAACAGAAAGGTACTATTGTTGTGTCTACTGAGGAAATATTCGATGGTAACAACAAAGAACACATAGGCAAAGCTAACGACATTGAAATTAAGCTTCTGGATCTTGGCTTTTTACCACTGATGACAGAGCTTTAACTCTGAGAGTCACGAAGTAGGGATTTACTGGCGCACGGAGATGGACGACGTGCGCGGTCTGGTTACGTACATATTTGCCGACAGCCAGCTGAACTATCAGTTTGAAGTGCGCCTGCCGTACAGCAAGCCGTCGGGTCTGTTTGACGGCGCGGCGGAATCGGTATGGGACGTACGGACCTGGCACAATATTGCCACCGGCGCGGTCGCCACGCGGGACTACAACTACCGGACCGCCTCAACGCTGATGGATGCGTCGGTCAGCGTGCGTGATGATGCGGTCACCACCGGGGAGCATTACCGCTATGCAGTGCCTTACCGTGTCGCCGGTGATGATACCAGCCCGGAGCCGAATCCCTTCCCCTTAAAGAAAAAAATGTGAAGCGAGATTTTTTGTTCCTGGAGGCCTTCTGGCCCGGTTTTTATCTGAAACCCGAAGTGGATAAATGGCTGAGAACGCCGAATGGATATTCAGCAGACCAGCGGGTTGAAGATTATAAGCATGTGATGATAAACAGGGAAAGGAGGGGACTCTGATGGGTATGATCCTGACGGGGGGAGGCGTGGGGGGGGCCGCAACCGGAAGTGTCGGTGTGGCCGGTGGTGCGACGGGCGCATCGACATTTCCCGGTGCGGGAAGCAGCAATGGAAGCTGGGAAGATGAGGATATGTTTTATCCTGATTCAGGCAGTGGGGCGCGTCAGGGTAACGGAGGGTTTGGCTATCAGGGGAAAAAGTATGATCCCATTCTGAATGACCCGATGGTTGTCAGCGCAGAGACGCACGGTGATTTCTGGGAAGACGATATGGATTACTCAGAAACGGTAAGTTATGAGGGCGTCGAGACCAGAGCAGGAGCACAGGTGAAGACGGATGAAAAGACCTGTGAAAACTGCCCACCGGAAGGTAAGGTGATGCCGATGGTAAGGCGTTGCTCGCGCTGGAGCATGGTCACAATCAGCTACCAGACAAGAATCTGCGGCACGTTTTATAATCGGGAGACGCAGCAGATACAGGAGTTTAAATATTGCGGCGTATCGTTTGATGGCTGGAAAGATAAGTTGTGTCAATTCTGGGGGGCCAAGGCGCGATATGATCAGTTTTTGATCAGCTCTCGACAAAAAAAACATTGGTGGAAAGGTGACAGGAGTGCAGTGAATCAGGCTAGCCGACATCAGGCAGTTGCAACAATAAATAAACCATTAAAAGTGGTTTGGATTTTTATGCAGCCGATTAGCTTTGCCTATTTTCAAAGGATGTTTATTGGATTTAAAGACATAATTGTAAGGTATCAGCCATGAAGTTAGATTTCAGAATAGAACATGAGTTTGGCCGCAGTGAATCAATAAAACCAGTTGAACTTGCAACTCTTTTTCAGGGAGTTACAAAACAATTGGATGAGCTTTTAGGGACTAAAAGGACATGGTATGAACAAGGATATTCAAGAAAGCAGGCCCTGCAATACAAAGTATTTACTGAGGATGGGCTATCCGAAGATGTTCTTAGCCGTTGGGAAAAGGAGTATAAAAAAGACTATCCGAATTGGACCGCTGGAATTTGGGATGGTGGGTCTGATGAAGATAGTGCAGGAGTGGATTGCTATCAGTCATATTCCAGTACTCACCGCAGAAAAAATCCTCTAAGTTTGGTTGTCGGTTTTTCTATAGAGTTGAATCAAACAAGTCTTAACACTGAAAAAATGATTGGGTTTTTAACTTTTTTGTTACATTTAACCGATGGCTGTACTTATTCCTGTGTAGAATCTGGTGGTTATGGTTTTTCCGAAATAATCCCTAAAGAAAATGGATATGACGAAGTATATAAAAAAGTATTTCCTGACAGAATATCTTGCGGATGGATGATATTCATACCTGCCATTATTTTACCTAGCCTGATTCCAGATGCTGCCAGAGTAGTTCCTGTCCAAAAAGGTGACAAACAGATTGGAACAATCGTTGTTTCAACTGAGGAAATATTTGAAGGAAATAATAAAGAACACATAGGCAAAGCTAACGACATTGAAATTAAGCTTCTGGATCTTGGCTTTTTACCACTGATGACAGAGCTTTAACTCTGAGAGTCACGAAGTAGGGATTTACTGACGCACGGAGATGGACGACGTGCGCGGTCTGGTTACGTACATATTTGCCGACAGCCAACTGAACTATCAGTTTGACGTGCGCCTGCCGTACAGCGAGCCGTCGGGTCTGTTTGACGGCGCGGCGGAATCGGTATGGAACGTACGGATCTGGCACAACATGGCCACCGGTGCGGTCGTCACGCGGGACAACCACACCCGGAACATCCTCCGGACGCCTGCCAACTCAAAATTGCGGATGGAAGACAAGCGCGGTGAGGAGCACATCAAACTCGCCACGGAATACGGCAAAACGCAGCTCAAAACCTATGCCTTTAGATGACATAAAAAATATATATCCAGATCGAGGTGGTTTTATGCATTACAAAATTCATTCTTTACTTTACAGAAAAGATATTTTAACTGCTGTTCAGTTGATTAAAGAGCTGAGATATTTGATTGATACTTTGCCCAGTTGGGTTGAGAAGAAAAAAATTTGGTTAATTGCACATCCTTCAAAGAAAATTATAGCCCTAAACGAACTTGGTATTTCTGAAGATGCATTGGCCTATGTCGATTATTTGATTGTAAATAAGAAGTCTATAAGCATAGTTCTGGCTGATGAAAATGAAGATGATAGTATCATAACCATTTTATATAAAAATACACCATCTATTTCAAATGAAAGATATTTACTCACGGTGACAATTAAGTCATTATCTGGTTATAATGATGTAGATAATTTTGTTTATATATTTAAGGCCATGGTTAATTATAATGGATGGTGCTTTAAATATATACTCCTTGATACAGAGCAATATAGACTCAATCAAAGGGAAGTGTTTGATGATCGATTACCAGTTGGTTGGATGTTATATTTGCCTGTAAGGATAAAACACGAGCATGTTCCATCCGCATATAAAGTATTTGATATCGAAAACAATGCCGGAACCATAGTTGTATCTAAATCAGTGTTTAATGGTAAAGAGCCATTTGATATTACATGCGCAAATAATGTGGAGATAGAACTAGCAGCGAATGGTTTATTACCTTTAATCAAAGGATTGTAACTTTGAATTCAGACTGGAGCGCACCTACCCGCCGCGTGAACTTATTACCCAGTGGCGGGAAACGGATTTACAGTTCATTCGGCGCATTCTGTCCGAGGTGGGGATTTACTGGCGCACGGAGATGGACGATGTGCGCGGTCTGGATACGTACATATTTGCCGACAGCCAGCTGAACTATCAAAGTGGCTTGAGCCAAGCTGGGCGACATCAAGCTGTTGCGACAGTTAATCACCCTTTAAAAATTGTGTGGATATTTATGCAACCAGTGAGTTATCGGTATTTTTCAAAAATGTTTAAAGACTTTAAGGATATAATCACAAGGTGGGTGCCATGATAAGAATAACAGCAAGTGCTTACTATGAAGATACTCAGTCTCCTAGCGTTGAGTTATGTCTTGATGAGCTTTTTTATATCACAGGATTGATTGATGTGTTGTTGGGAACAAAAAAAAGTGGTATGAGAAAGGATATTCAAGAAAGCAGGCACTTGAGCATGTAGTGTTTGATCATAAAAAAGCTGAGCCGTACGTCATCGAAAGATGGCGCAGTCAAGTAAAAAAAATTATCCGCTGATTATAGAAGGGGGCTGGGATGGTGAAACTGATAGCAAAATATGTTCAATTAACTACATAAAAAAACACATTGAAAATATCAAAAAACAAATTTGGATGTTAGCATTACTTGTAATGAAACAGATATAAGTTTAGACAAAGTTATTGCCTTTTTAATATCTCTGGTTTGTGATAAAGGTCAAATATATGCACATGTAAATACGAATGGGTATTGTAATAATGGTAGTAATATTTTTCCTGATCGAATTAGCGTGGGTTGGATGATTTATATACCAGCTATAATATTACCAGAATTAATCCCCGAAGTTGCAAAAATAGTACCAATTTTCGATGGTGAGAAGCAAAAAGGAACTATTGTTGTGTCAACCGAAGAAATATTCGATGGAAACAACAAAGAAAACATCGGCAAAGCTAACGATATAGAAATTAAGCTTCTGGATCTTGGTCTGTTACCGTTGATGACGGAGCTTTAATATATCTCGCCGCGTGATCTTATCACTCAGTAGAGGAAAACGGACCTGCAGTTCATTCAGCGTATCCTGTCTGAGGTGGGAATTTACTGGCGCACGGCGATGGACGATACCCATAAGCTGAATACCTACATTTTGCCGATAGCCAGATGAACTAGCGGTTTGCTGTGTGTCTGCCTTATTGCGAGCGCGACTTCGGTTACAGCTACCTATGGCTGCGGATTGAAGGCAGGCATAGCGAGGATTGCATCAAGCTCGCCACGGAATATGGCTCAACGCAATTTCCCTGTGTGGCGCCGGTCTATGCAAAATCCTGCCTGAAGGAGAAAGGTTTTAACGACGCAGGTTCCGCCGAAGAGCCCGTTGAAAGCAAAGATGAACACACGACACGGCCATTTCCTGTACCGGACGAACGTGATCTTAACGATCACCAACAGATATTTCCTGCGGGATCCAAAATCAACCAGGAACGACTACTCATAACAGTGATAAAACTATCAGGAGATAAACATTGACTGAATTTTTTGTCACCAACTCCGGTGAGGGGGGCCACCTCCTTTCCAAATAGTAGATAGTATAAGAGGTTCAATTCTTTTGATGATTTCCGTGATACTATTTGGAATGAATTTGGAAAGCTTCCAGAGCTGACCAAACATCCAGAATATCCGGTGGAATATAAAGGAAAAGAGTTTACAATATATTTATGGGTTAGGTAAATCTTCGAAAGTAAGTGAATTTTAAAGGAAACTATCCTGATGGTTATTTGAATAAGCGCATGGTTGACATTATTAAAGTTAACGTCCACCCTAGAGGTGGAGATTTAAGCATTTGCCTCGAAACCAATGAGTGCAGTAAGCCTTTAACGATTCCAGGAATTGCTGAGGAATTAACTAATCGCATAGATATCGGGTCCGACGAAACATCTGGCAAAGTGAATATTTGATAGTAAAGTGGAATAGGTGCGCTTTTACGATGTTTGCCTTCCGTGACTATCATACATGGATTTTTACGGAAAAGATTGTTAAAATGGTTTTTTATCATGCGAAACAAAGAAAAGATTTTATATGGATAGCTGAAGGGAATGAGGCTTTGCAAGGTTATGCTCTTAGATTATTAGGGTTGAATTTCTCCGAATCATATGTTTCTGACCTCATCTACTACCCTGAATGCGGGTTCGAAAATGAATCAGTGTATGACGTCAATTTAACTTATAATGAATATTTAGGTGTTTAATGAAAAAATCAGACCGTTGGCGACCAGACACACCGGAAATTGTTTTGTCTTATTAATTATCAGAATAGCATGCAGGAAAGTATCAATTATGGATCGAAAATCACCTTCTTTATATGAAATTCTTACTGGCAACTTTACAGGGGATCTTTCGCTTGAAGTGATAAACGAAGAAGACCAGGTCATTTTATCAGTACTGGATAACATCCAGCGTATTTTGAATGCCCGCGCCGGTACCGTATCCCATCTACCAGATTATGGTTTGCCCGATATGACCAAAATTCTCCAAGGTATGCCTGGGACAGCCCATGAACTTATCGATACGTTGGCCGGTGTCCTGCTCAAGTATGAACCTCGTTTACAGTCACTCAATGTCACTTTACTCGAACAGCAAGTGCCTGGCGAGTTACGCTACGCCATCGACGCGGAGCTGAAGGGGATCGGGCTGGTGCGCTACGGCACCGAATTTATGCCTGAAGGCAGAGTGCTCATCCGCCATCTGAAGCAACAACAGTACCTGGATGCCCGCGCGGCGATTTAATTCCTCTCTTTGAATGAAGCCCTGACGATGACAACCCTTTCTGAACGCCACCTTAACACCGGCGGTGACCCGCGCACGCTTGCGGATTACGCCGCACTCCGCGATGAAATGAACAAACTGACCCACCCGGCGCGCCCCGACGTCAACTGGCCACATGCAGAAACACTCTGCCTGTCGCTGTTTGAGCATAATGGCGTGGAGTTGCAGACCGCTGCCTGGTACACGCTCGCGCGCACCCATCTGGCCGGGCTGTACGGCATGAATGAGGGGCTGGCGATACTGGACGCGCTTCTCTCCCGACAGTGGGGCAATCTGTGGCCGCAACCCGTGCATGCGCGGATGGAAATTCTCAGTGCGCTCAGTAAACGGCTACAGCAGGTGATGCGTACCCTGACGCTGCGCTATGCCGATCTCAGCCAGCTGTACCAGGCGGAGGAACATCTGAACGCGCTGGGTGGCGTGTTACAGCGGCTGGAACTGAAACACGCCAGTCAGCTTGATGCCCTGCGTACTCAACTGCATAACGTCGCGGTGCGGCTGGAAAACAGCGATGGCGATACCGAAAACGCGCCGTCCGCCGGCGTGTGCGTACCGGGTGATGCCGTAAGGTCGCCCGGCCTGACGGCGCCTGCTGAAGGCGTCAAATGGGTTTATGTCGCGCAGCCTGAACCGCTGCCGAATGTGCAGGTGGTGACAGACTCTCCGCTACCGGTAAAACTCTGGAAGCCATTCGCCGCAGGGATGCTGACGATGATGGCGCTGGCTGGCGCGGCGGTCTGGGGATGGCAAATGATGCATAATGCGGACCCGGCGAAGGGGCAGTTTGCGGCAACGCTTGCGCCTTTACCTGCCGCGCTTTCGGATGAACAATTACAGTCTTTCCGGCAGTCCTCTCCGTCACCGGAAACGGGTATCAAACAGACACAGCAGCAGCTTGCACGGCTTGCGCAGTTAAAACCAGACTGGGTTATCCGCTACGGCGACAGTCTGGTGCAACAGGCGCTTATCCTGTGGCCGGAACAGGCAAAGCCGCTGGCGCAGCAGTGGCAGCAGCAACTTACCGCGTCGGCGCTTCCTGGAGAAAATCTCAACGGCTGGCATCAGGGAATGACGCAGTTACAACAGTTGGCGAACCGGTTGAACGCGCTGGACGAGCAGAAAGGGAAGTACATGACGGTCAGCGAACTGAAGTCGGCTGTCTTTACCATGACGCAGTCATTTAACCGCGCTGTGCCGCTCGAGGAAAAACTGCGCCAGCTTGCACTCCTGCCGGAAGGGCAACCCTGGCCTGCGGCGCAGCAAAGCCAGGCGGAACAGCATTTACAGCAGCTTATGACTCGTTACGCGCTGATAAAAGAACACAAACCGTAGTAACCGGATCATCATTCAGCCAAAAAAAACAGCGAGTGATTACACTCGCTGTTTTTTCGTGGGGTAATGAACACACTTACATCTGTTATGTGTTCAAAAATTTGATTGGTCGGCACGAGAGGATTTGAACCTCCGACCCCCGACACCCCATGACGGTGCGCTACCAGGCTGCGCTACGTGCCGACTCGTGGGTGCTAATACTACCGCTTTCCACACCGAATGCAAGGGGACATCCCGCTAACTGATTAATTATAAATCAGTTAGCGATAAAACGTTTCTCATCCGTGAGGACCTGTAGCAGCAGGCTTAGCTGCGGCTTCTGATCTTTGATCTTCTCGCCGCGTAAATCATACGTCTGATACTTGCCATTACTGTTCAGCACCAATGTCATGTCCGCCGTGGTGATCGCCAGCGTATTGCCATCCGCTGCGGTTACCCAGTAGTGGCGACGGTTGGCGTTAAACAGATCCTGCCCCTGGGAATATTCATTGGCAGGGGTGCTTACATGCAGCAGTCGCTGCATCAGCGTGGTCATCACATCCGTATGATCGGTCAGGCTGTTAATTCGTTGGGCGGGGGTGCCCGGCCAGTGAATGATCAACGGAACCTGCAGATGTCCACGCGACCAGTCGAAGTTGCGCTGTTCCTCGCTCAACGGAACACCCCGACCCGCAGTGATAATGACGACCGTGTTGTCCAGTTTACCGGACTCGCGCAGGGCGCCGAGTACCCGGTTTATCTGTTTATCGACATCACCAGCGGCACGGGCGTAACGGCGGACAAAATTCTTTTGATTATCTTCATCCACGTTGGTGCCGTTAAACGAAACCCACGAGAACCAGCGGTTATCTTCCTGGGCGTAACGCCCTAACCAGTTGATCCATTGGCTGGCGGTTTGCTCGTCGGACTGCGTTTGCACGCTCGGCATTGAGAAGTCTGACAGCAGCGCCTGGCGATACAGCGGACTGGTAAAACCGTCGGAGGAGAACAGTCCCAACTGGTAGCCTTGCTGATTGAGCGCCGTGATCAGCGCGGCTGGCGTGCGGGTGGATAAAATGCCGTCCATATAACTCGGCGAGACGCCGTAGAACAGGCCAAAGATACCGTTGTCAGTAGCGTTGCCGGAACTCATATGGCGCGTGAAGGCAATGTTTTGTTCGGCAAATCCGGCAAGGGCTGGCATCTGCTTTTCATAACGCGAATAGTTCAGGCCGTCGACGGTGATCAACAGCACGTTTTGTCCGGTCCCCATGTCGCGGTAACGCAATTCGCTCAGCGGATACTGAACGGAAACGGCTTCCGGATTACCCTGCTCAACCAGACGACGCTGATACTCCTGCGCGTCCAGCAGGCCGTGTTTTTCCAGAAAACGGCGCGCTGTCATCGGATAAGACAGCGGCAGGTTGGCGCGCTGCATGGTTATCGGGCGATAAAAATTCGCGTCGGCCCAGATATACACCACGTGCGAGGCAATAAACGACACGAAAAAGAAGGCGGCCAGCGGCCTGGCGTAATGTCGGCGCCGCGTCAGGCTGCGCAGCTTCTGCCAGCTCCAGGTGGCGAACAGCATCTCAATCAGCAGGATCACGGGCACGCTGATAAACATTAGCTGCCAGTCCCGCGCCATCTCATTCTGGTCAGGGTTAATCACCAGTTCCCAGACGATGGGATTAAGATGCAAGTGGAAACGGGTAAAGACTTCGCTGTCGATCAACAACAGCGTCATCCCGGCGGTTGCCAGAATGGCTGACAGGAAACGCATCAGCCTCTGGGAAATGACGATAAACGTCAACGGGAACAGGATCAGCAGATAGGCGGCAAACACCAGAAAGCTGAAATGCCCGACGATACTCACATACGAGTAAACGCGACCGGCCAGCGTTGTCGGCCAGTCGGCGACAAACAGGTAACGGCTGCCGAGCGCAATAGCCAGCAGGATATTGAACAGTGCAAACCAGTGTCCCCAGCTAACCATCTGGGAGACTTTTTCACGGTAGCGCTGACGATGAGTTACCATAACGTGTCGTTCGTTTCCCCGAAGTCGGCTTTAGTGCGCTTTGTCGTCGTTGATCGAAGACTGCAACGCGCGGGCAAAAGAGTTGGCTATCGCCTGGCGCTGAGCCGGGGCAATGCTGGTGTTGATAAGGTTAGTGACCATGTTTCCCAACACCATCAGGGAAAGGTCAGTCGGCGCCTTATGTTTTTCCAGTACGTTGAGCATCTCGGTGAGCATCTGTTCAACGTGTTCGTC
Organism: Citrobacter sedlakii NBRC 105722; assembly: GCF_000759835.1. GTDB lineage: Bacteria > Pseudomonadota > Gammaproteobacteria > Enterobacterales > Enterobacteriaceae > Citrobacter_A > Citrobacter_A sedlakii. The sequence continues at coordinate 861,561 of NZ_BBNB01000001.1, read as the reverse complement.
ACTGTAGCGGGAGATTTGTGGCATAAATCGAAATCAGTTTGTTCATGAAAGGGCAACATATTACCGTAGCAGCAGTTTTTTTTCCGCTTTTTTATCCGCAAATAATTCGCATTACTGTGCTAAAGGCAAAACGGCGCGGCATCTTCTGTTGCGTCGCTTCGCGGGTGGTGGTTGAATACCGCCCGGTCTTAAAGGAGAGTTTATCATGAGTCTGGATATCAACCAGATTGCCCTGCACCAGCTTATCAAACGCGATGAGCAAAACCTTGAGCTGGTCTTGCGCGATTCATTACTGGAACCGACAAACACCGTTGTTGAGATGGTGGCCGAGTTGCACCGGGTCTATAGCGCGAAAAATAAAGCGTATGGCCTGTTCAGCGAAGAAAGTGAACTGGCGCAAGCGCTGCGGTTGCAGCGTCAGGGGGAGGAGGATTTTCTCGCCTTTAGCCGTGCGGCGACCGGCCGTTTACGCGATGAGTTAGCGAAGTATCCTTTTGCGGACGGCGGTATCGTCCTGTTCTGCCACTATCGCTATCTGGCGGTAGAGTACCTGCTGGTGGCGGTGCTGAACAATTTAAGCAGCATGCGTGTAAATGAAAACCTGGATATCAACCCGACGCACTATCTGGATATTAATCATGCGGATATTGTGGCGCGTATTGATCTCACCGAATGGGAAACCAACCCGGAGTCCACCCGTTATCTGACCTTCCTGAAAGGGCGGGTAGGGCGCAAAGTCGCCGATTTCTTTATGGATTTTCTTGGCGCCAGCGAAGGGCTGAACGCCAAAGCGCAAAACCGCGGACTGCTGCAGGCCGTCGATGACTTCACCGCAGAGGCGCAGCTTGACAAAGCCGAACGCCAGAATGTGCGTCAGCAGGTTTACAGCTACTGCAGTGAACAGCTGCAGGCCGGAGAAGAGATCGAGCTGGAGTCGCTGTCAAAAGAGCTTTCCGGCGTCAGTGAAGTGAGCTTCAGCGAGTTTACCGCCGAAAAAGGTTACGCGCTGGAAGAAAGTTTCCCGGCGGATCGCAGCACCCTGCGCCAGTTGACCAAATATGCCGGCAGCGGCGGCGGGTTGACCATTAATTTTGACGCGATGTTATTAGGCGAGCGAATTTTCTGGGATCCGGCTACCGATACGCTGACCATTAAAGGTACGCCGCCGAACCTGCGCGACCAGTTGCAGCGCCGCACATCGGGTGGGAATTAACAGACATAAAAAAACCCCGCCGCGGCGGGGTTTCTCTTCGACGTGTTGGCGATTACGCGCGAACGAAGTCGATGTGAGTCAGCTTCGGCTTGAACGCGTGGCGCTGTACAGCCTGAGCTTTAACTTTTACTTCTTTACCGTCAACAACGATGGTCAGAACTTCGCTGTAGAATTCAGCTTTAGCTTGCATGTTCATAACCTGATCGTGGTCCAGTTCGATAGCGATCGGGGCTTCTTTGCCACCGTAGATGATCGCCGGGAACTTGTTAGCGGCACGCAGGCGGCGGCTCGCACCCTTACCCTGCTCTTTACGTACTTCAGCGTTGATAGTAAACATTTAAATCTCTCTTTAATAATTCCTGCTACAGGCGACCCAGCAACAGGTAAGTGATCTGCTTTGCGTATGCAAAAGCGGGCGAGATTCTATACTCAAACGCCCGGCACATCAATCAAAACTACGATTAACCGCGCAATTCATGCGCCCGGCGAAAGCGTCCTTCGTAATCGAACACTTTTTCACGCACCTGCCAGTACTGGCCTTTCATCCGCGCGACCACAAAATCGGGGTGGCGCAGCAGCGGCTGCTGCGCCAGGATATCCGCGGCGGTGATCCAGCGTAGCGGAACGCCCGGCGTGCGGGTATGCGGGCGAATAAACAGTTGCTCAAAGGCGGTGCGCTGGGCGGGCGTTTGCAGACGAAAACGTTCGCTAACGTCTGCGCCGTCTTCGTCATAGTAAGTGATTTTCAGCCACTCGCCTTTCTCATCCTGACCGTGCTGCAAGGCCATACCGCTACAGCGCAACACCAGCGCGTCTTTCAGTTTCAGCGCCGCCTTCAACATATCGTCGGGATCGACCAGCACGGCGTCGCATTCGCGGCAGCGGCGGGCGGCAATGTCATTTTCGGCGTTGCAATGCGGGCAGTTTTTGAAACGAAAGCGGAAGTCACACTGTTCGCGAAGCCCTTCATCATCCTCGAACCAGCCCTGGCAACGGCGGCCAAAATGCTCGATCAGCGTACCGTCTGCGGTGGTTTTCCCCCAGAAAGTATTGGCGAATCCGCAGGCGGGGCAGAACACCTGCACCGGCACGTTGTCACTTTTGCCTTTTGGACTTCCAACCTCCGGGGAATATAGGTCGTGCGGGTTTCCGGCGTAATCCAGAATCAGGCAGTCGGTTTTTCCTGGCGCAAGGCGCAAACCGCGCCCGACGATCTGCTGATACAGGCTGACCGACTCGGTTGGGCGAAGAATGGCGATCAGATCGACATGCGGCGCATCAAAACCGGTGGTTAAGACGGAAACATTCACCAGGTAGCGAAAACGCTGCGCTTTGAAAGCATCAATGAGCGCATCGCGATCCGCGCCTGGCGTGTCGCCGGTAATCAGTGCGGCGTCCGTAGCGGGCAGCAGTCCGACGATCTCTTTGGCGTGCTCTACGGTGGCGGCGAAAATCATCACGCCTTTACGGCGTTGGGCAAATTCGACGATCTGGCTGATGATATGCGGCGTAATGCGCTGCTGCTTTTTTAGCTCGCGGTTCAGGTCGGCTTCGCTAAACAGACCGTTGCTCTGCGCCTGCAGACGGCTGAAGTCATACTGTACGACAGGCATATCCAGACGCTCCGGCGGCGTCAGATAACCGTGTTTGATCATATAGCGCAGCGGTAACTCATAAATGCAGTCGCGAAACAGCGCCTTTTCGTTGCCGCGCACCATGCCGTGATAATGGAACTGATAAATCCAGCCTTTACCCAGGCGAAACGGGGTGGCGGTCAGCCCCAGCAGGCGCAGGTGAGGGTTCACTTCTGTCAGGTGGGCCAGAATTTGCTGATACTGGCTTTCTTCATCGTCGCCGATCCGATGGCATTCATCGACGATCAACAGCGAAAATTCGCCCTGGAAAGCGTCAAGATTGCGCGCGACAGATTGTACGCTGCCGAACACCACTTTCCCCTGACTCTCTTTGCGCTTCAGCCCGGCGGCGAAAATATCGGCCTCCAGCCCCAGCGCGCGGTATTTAGCGTGGTTCTGCGCGACCAGTTCTTTGACGTGGGCCAGCACCAGCACGCGCCCTTTGGCGACATGGGCCAGTTCGGCGATCACCAGGCTTTTGCCCGCGCCGGTAGGGAGGACGATGACCGCTGGCGTACCGTGGCGGCGGAAATGGTTGAGCGTGGCGTCCACGGCTTCCTGTTGGTAGGGACGAAGTGTAAAAATCATGGTCTCACAATGCGTAACGAACTCGGGTATAGTATGCCACGAATCGTTTTCCCTTGAGGGATGTTGTTAGCCCGCTATACTGGGCAAATAACGACGCCACTTTCGGGCACATTGCCCGTTTCCCGTATTTTTACAGGCAAAATCAAACTCATGCGACTTGATAAATTTATCGCTCAGCAACTCGGCGTCAGCCGCGCTATTGCCGGGCGTGAGATCCGCGCTAACCGTATTACCGTGGATGGTGAGATTGTCCGCAACGCTGCGTTCAAACTGCTGCCGGAGCACAATGTTGAATATGACGGCAACACGCTGGTCCAGCAGCACGGACCCCGTTACTTCATGCTCAATAAACCGCAGGGCTATGTTTGCTCGACAGACGATCCGGATCATCCGACCGTGCTCTACTTCCTCGATGAGCCGGTTGCGTACAAGTTACATGCCGCAGGACGGCTGGACATAGACACTACCGGTCTGGTGCTGATGACCGACGATGGTCAATGGTCGCACCGCATCACTTCTCCTCGCCATCATTGCGAAAAAACGTACCTTGTCACCCTTGAATCGCCGGTGGCCGACGACACCGCGGATCAATTCGCCAAAGGCGTGCAGTTGCATAACGAGAAAGATCTGACGAAACCGGCAACGCTTGAGATTATTACGCCGACCCAGGTACGTCTGACCATCAGCGAAGGGCGTTATCATCAGGTGAAACGCATGTTCGCCGCGGTCGGTAATCATGTGGTGGCGCTGCACCGTGAGCGGATCGGCGCTATCGCCCTTGATGCTGACCTTGCGCCAGGCGAGTATCGCCCCTTGACTGAAGAAGAAATTGCCAGCGTGGGTTAAGCCCCCGCATTGATATATTCAGGAGCTAATTTGTGACCACCCGGCAGCGTTCGTCCCTTGCCATCGTCTTTATTCTCGGCCTGCTGGCCATGCTGATGCCGCTGTCGATTGACATGTATCTTCCGGCGCTTCCGGTGATCTCGGAACAGTTTGGCGTGCCTGCGGGCAGCGCGCAGATGACGCTGAGCACCTATATCCTTGGTTTTGCGCTGGGTCAGTTGCTGTATGGGCCTATGGCGGACAGTCTGGGGCGCAAGCCGGTGATCCTGGGCGGGACGCTGGTGTTCGCGGCAGCGGCGGTGGCCTGTGCGCTGGCGCAAACCATCGATCAGCTCATCGTGATGCGTTTCTTTCACGGTCTGGCGGCAGCCGCGGCCAGCGTGGTGATCAACGCGCTGATGCGCGATATGTATCCAAAAGATGAATTCTCCCGCATGATGTCCTTTGTGATGCTGGTGACCACTATCGCCCCGTTAATGGCGCCGATTATCGGCGGTTGGGTGCTGGTGTGGTTGAGCTGGCATTCTATTTTCTGGATCCTCGCGGTGGCGGCGGTGCTGGCATCGGTAATGATCGCGGTGTTGATCAAAGAGACGCTACCGGTTGAAAAGCGCCAGCCGTTTCATATTCGCACCACGATTGGCAACTTTGCGTCGCTGTTTCGGCATAAGCGTGTGCTGAGCTATATGCTGGCGAGCGGCTTTAGCTTTGCCGGCATGTTCTCCTTCCTGAGCGCCGGGCCTTTCGTTTATATCGAGATTAACCACGTCTCCCCGCAGCACTTTGGCTACTACTTCGCTCTGAATATCGTCTTTTTGTTTATCATGACGATCATTAACAGCCGCTTCGTGCGACGTATCGGCGCGCTGAATATGTTCCGAACGGGATTGTGGATCCAACTGGCAATGGCGGTATGGATGGTGGTTAGCGCGCTGGCAGGGGTCGGGTTCTGGTCGCTGGTGCTGGGCGTGGCGGTCTTTGTCGGCTGCGTATCGATGATCTCTTCCAATGCTATGGCGGTTATTCTTGACGAGTTTCCTCACATGGCGGGAACCGCGTCGTCGCTGGCGGGGACCTTCCGTTTTGGCATTGGCGCGGTGGTAGGCGCATTGCTCTCTCTGGCCACGTTTAACTCGGCGTGGCCGATGATTTGGTCGATCGCGTTTTGTGCGACCTGTTCAATTTTGTTTTACCTCTATGCAAGCCGTCCGAAAAAACGGTGATCGCAGACACAACATGGAAGCCTGCTGGCTTCCTTTGTTGATGTACATCAACGACAAATCCATCATTTCCCCGATATATGTTTATTTTATGTAAAATCAATTTATGTAAAAAGTCACATCATTGTAGTTAAAAAGGTTGAGTTAGATCGCAGAAACGGGTACATATAGCCCGCGAATGTGTCCCGACACAAAAATTTATTTCACAAAAGCCAAACAGGCCGGGCGGGACAAGGATCGCAACATTGTGCATCTGTTTAAGGACGGATTGTCAATGATGTGTTAATATGGATGTAAATAAATTGTGAAGTAATTGTACTTCCGGGGAAAGAAAGTGACATCATTACAGCTCTCAATCGTACATCGCTTGCCACAGAACTATCGTTGGTCTGCGGGTTTTGCAGGTTCGAAAGTTGAACCGATTCCGCAAAATGGCCAGGCCGTCGAGAATAGCCTGGTGGCGCTCAAACTGCTGAGCCCGGACGGCGACAGCGCATGGCCGGTCATGCATAAACTGAGTCAGGCGCTCAGCGATATCGAAGTGCCATGTTCGGTACTGGAATGTGAAGGCGAGCCGTGTCTGTTCGTGAATCGCCAGGATGAGTTTGCCGCAACCTGCCGCCTGAAAAACTTCGGCGTGGCGATTGCCGAACCGTTCTCTAACAACAATCCGTTTTGAGCGTCAGCTTAGCGCGAGAAGCTGACGCGTATACGCCTGCTGCGGCGCGCTAAAGACGTGCTCGCATTGCCCCTGCTCCACAACCTCTCCCTGTCTCAGCACAATTACCTGATGGCATAACGCGCGAACGACGTGCAGATCGTGGCTGATAAAAATATAGGCCAGGCGATGTTTTGCCTGTAGCGATTTCAGTAGCGCGAGAATTTGCGCCTGTACGGTGCGGTCAAGAGACGAGGTCGGCTCATCAAGAATGATTAGCGATGGTTTCAGTATCAGCGCGCGGGCTATCGCAATACGCTGACGCTGACCGCCGGAAAATTCTGCCGGATAACGGTGACGCGTCTCCGCGTCCAGCCCCACCTCGGCCATTACCGTCATCACCTGTTGCTCACGCTGGTCGGCAGACAGGGCAGGCTGGTGGACGCGCAATCCTTCTTCAATGATTTGCAGCACGTTGAGACGGGGATTCAGCGAGGAGTTCGGATCCTGAAACACTACCTGAATGCGATGCCGCACCGGCAACAGCTCGCGACGCTTTAGAAACTGCAACTGCTGACCGTCAAACTCAATGCTGCCCTGCGAAGAAATCAGGCGCAGCAGCGCAAGGCCGGTGGTGCTTTTGCCTGAACCTGACTCGCCCACCAGTCCCAGCGTTTCGCCCGGGCGCAGGCTAAAGCTGACGCCTTTTACCACATTATTGCGGGCTACCACGCGTTTGAGGACCCCTTTGCGGATCGGAAACGAAACCCGCAGATCGTCCACTTTCAGCAACGGAGACCGTTCAGCGGGCAACGGGACGGGATCCCCCACCGGTTCACTGTTGAGCAAGGTTTGTGTGTAAGGATGCACTGGCGCGTTAAGCAGGATGTCCGCGCGGTTCTGCTCAACGCAGCGACCGTTTTGCATCACCGCCACGCTGTCGGCGAGTTTTTTCACAATGCTCAGGTTATGGGTGATAAACAACATCCCCATATTCAGTTCGTGCTGCAGTTCGCGCAGCAGTTGCAGGATCTGCGCCTGGACCGAAACATCCAGCGCGGTGGTCGGCTCGTCGGCAATCAGCAGCTCCGGTCGCGTCAGCAGCGCCATCGCGATCATCACGCGCTGGCGTTCGCCGCCGGAAAGTTGATGCGGGTAATCACCCAGCCGCTTTGCCGCCTGGCGAATGCCGACGCGGTCGAGACAGCTTAAGATCTCGGCGCGGGCAGCTTCCCGGCGCATACCGCGGTGCAGTGACAGCACTTCATAAAGCTGTTTTTCCAGATTATGCAACGGGTTCAGCGAAACCATCGGCTCCTGAAAAATCATCGCGATCCGGTTGCCGCGCACGCCGCGCAGCGTCTTTTCGTTGGCGTGAAGCAGAGACTCGCCGTGAAAGCGGATGTCGCCGGAAAGATAAACCGTCGGGGGGGAGGGTAACAGGCGAAGAATGGACAGCGCCGTCACGCTCTTGCCGGACCCGGATTCGCCCACCAGCGCCAGCGTTTCACCGGCGTTCACCGTCAGCGAAACGTCGTTCACCACGGTGCGAACGTTCTCCTCGCGGCGAAAGCCAATGGTCAGATTGTCAATCGACAGTAACGGTTGCGTCATTTTATGTCGCCTTATTCGGATCGAAGGCATCACGGACGGCCTCACCGATGAAGATCAGCAGCGAGAGTAAAATCGCCACTGACAGGAAGGCGGTGATCCCAAGCCAGGGCGCCTGGAGATTATTTTTGCCCTGCAAAAGCAGCTCGCCCAACGAAGGCGATCCCAGCGGTAAACCGAAGCCGAGAAAGTCCAGCGAGGTCAGGGTGGTGATGGAACTGCACAAAATGAACGGCAAAAATGTTAGCGTGGCCACCATCGCGTTGGGCAGCATGTGGCGGAAAATAATACTGCGGTCGCTGACGCCTAGCGCCTGGGCAGCGCGAATGTAGTCGAAATTACGGGTACGTAAAAACTCTGCGCGCACCACGCCCACCAGGCTCATCCAGCCAAACAGCACCGTAATCGCTAACAGCCACCAGAAGTTAGGCTGTACGACGCTTGAAAGCAGTATGATCAGAAACAGCGTCGGCATCCCCGACCAGACTTCGATAAACCGCTGTCCCCACAGGTCGACTTTTCCGCCGTAATAGCCCTGTAGCGCACCGGCCAACACACCCATAACGCTTGAGCACAAGGTCAGCATCAGGCCAAACAGAATAGAGATACGGGTGCCGTAGAGGATCCGCGCCAGCACGTCTCCGCCATTAGCGTCTGTACCCAACCAGTTTTGCGCCGACGGTGGCGAAGGGAAGGGGGTGTCGGTGGCGAAGTTAATGCTGTTTGCGCCAAAGCGAACGGGCGCCCAGAGGATCCACCCGCGATGTTCCAGTTGTTGCCTCAGCCATGGGTCTTGGTAGTCCGCTTTTGTCGCCAGCGGCCCGCCGAAATCACTCTCGCTGTAGTTTTTGACCAGCGGGAAGTACCAGCTTCCGTCATAGCGCACCAATAGCGGCTTATCATTCGCCACCAGTTCAGCGCACAGGCTCAGCGCAAACAGGACAAGAAAGATCCATAACGACCAGTAGCCGCGGCGGTTGTGACGAAAACGCGCCCAGCGGGCCTGATTCACGGGGCTTAAACGCGCCATTAGCGTCCCTCAAAATCAATACGCGGATCGACCAGCGTATAGCTGACATCGCTAAGGATATTCAGCAGCAGGCCAATCAGGGTGAAGATGTACAGCGTGCCGAACATCACCGGATAGTCGCGGGACACCGTGGCCTCGTAACCTAAGAGTCCCAGACCATTCAGTGAAAACATCACTTCAATCAGCAGCGAGCCGGTAAAAAACATGCTGATGAAGGTGGCGGGAAAGCCGGCAATCACCAGCAGCATGGCATTACGGAAAACATGCTTCCAGAGAATGTTTTTTTCGCTCACCCCTTTTGCCCTGGCGGTGACCACGTACTGTTTGCGGACTTCATCAAGAAATGAATTTTTTGTCAGCATGGTAAGCGCGGCAAAGCCGCCAATCACCGTGGCCAGTACCGGCAGGGTAATGTGCCACAGATAGTCGGTTATCTTCTGATACCAGGGCAGGGTGTCGAAATTCACTGAGACCAGCCCACGCAGTGGAAACAGATCGTAGTAGCTGCCGCCGGCAAAGAACACGATCAGCAAAATGGCGAAAAGAAACGCCGGAATGGCGTAGCCGATGATAATGAACGCGCTACTCCAGACGTCAAAGCGGCTGCCGTTATGTACCGCTTTGCGGATCCCCAGCGGAATGGAGACCAGATATATGATCAGCGTGCTCCACAACCCAAGCGTCACCGAAACCGGCAAACTGTCTTTAATGAGTGTCAGAACGGAAGCGCTGCGAAACAGGCTGTCGCCAAAATCGAAGCGGAGATAGTTCCAGAGCATGGTGAAATAGCGTTCATGCAGGGGTTTATCAAAGCCGTAGCGTTGGGTGATTTCAGCGATAACTTCCGGGTCGAGCCCGCGGCCGCCCCGGTAGTGACTGTCGCTGATATTGCCGATGCCGGTTTGCGCATGGCTGGCCCGAACGCCCTCGCTCCCCGCGCCAGGGAGCGCCCCAGCCTGGCCAAACTCAATGGCGGCAATCGCCTGGTCGACCGGACCGCCTGGGGCGATCTGCACGATAAAAAAGTTAATGGTGATAATGGCCCACAGCGTCGGGATAACCAGCAGCAGCCGGCGAATCAGATAGGCGCCCATTTACTCTCCCTGTTGTCTGGAGGCGGGCAGTTTTGCCGCGCGATTCACGTCATACCACCAGGTATCCAGGCCCAGAGTATATATGGGGCGGATGGCGGGACGGGAGAACTTATCCCACCAGGCCAGTCTGTCTTCCGCCATATACCACATTGGCAGCATGTAGTAATTCCATGTCAGCACCCGGTCCAGCGCGCGACCAAGTGGAATAAGTTTTTCTTTGTTTCCCTGCGCGGCGATGATTTGCGCGATCAGGCGATCAATTACCGGACTCTTTACGCCGGGCGCATTATAACTGGAGTCAATGTATTCAGAGGCCCATGAGATTTGCAGATCGGAACTTGGCCACGGCATCGCCCGCCACAGTCGCGGCATCATATCGTAGTCGCGGCTACGCATACGGTTGGTGATTTGGGAATTATCGACCTGGCGAATATTCATCGTGATGCCCAGGCGCTGAAGATTATGCTGGAACGGTAAAACCCACTGACTGTTGCTGCCTGCGGAGATGAGCAGTTCAAAGATGAGCGGTTTCCCGGTCGCGTTGTTGATCCGCTGCTGGCCTTTCAATACCCAGCCCGCCTCTTTCAGGAGCGCGTCCGCTTTCAGCAAATTCTCTCGATCGTAGCCGTCGCCTTTGGAAACGGGGGGCTGATAGATCTGGCTAAAGATCTCCGGTGGCAGATCCTTTTTCATTGGCGCGAGCAGCACCAGTTCGTCCGCGTCGGGATACGCCCTGGCCGCATACTCGGTATTCTGGAAATAGCTGTTTGCCCGGCTCCAGGCGTTATAAAACAGCGCTTTGTTCATCCATTCAAAATCAAAGGCCAGCGTGATGGCTTCGCGGACGCGGTGGTCGCTGAACACCGGACGCTGGATATTAAACGCCAGCCAGCGCGTGTCCTGCGCTGATTCATTCTTCTGCTCGTCTTTGACGATGTACTGTTTATCAAAGTTTTTTCCCACGTAACGCGTCGCCCAGTTTTTGGCGTCGCCTTCCAGACGCAGGTCAAATGCCCCGGCTTTAAACGCTTCGAAAGCCACATTGTCGTCGAGATAATAGTCGTAGCGGATAGTGTCAAAATTCCAGCGCCCGCGGTTCACCGGCAGGTTAGCCGCCCAGTACTCTTTCACCCGCGTATAAACAATGTATTGACCCATTTTCCACTGGCTGATGCGGTAAGGTCCGCTGCTTAACGGCGGCGTCGATAATGGATCGCTGAGCTTATGATCTTTCCAGTAAGACGCCGGCATCACCGGCAGCGAGAACAGGCTGAGCATATCTTCTTTACCTGGCTTCGCTAACACCATCCGCACGGTCAGCGGCGCAATGGCTTTTACGGTCGTGCCTTTGTAAACCAGGCGGAACTGAGGAACGCCTTCGGTCATAAACTTGTGGAAGGTAAAGGCGACGTCTTTTGCCGTAATGGGGGTGCCGTCGTGAAAGCGGGCGCGCGGGTTAATCGTCACTTCCACCCAGGAATAGTCGTCGGCATAGCGAGCGCTCTCGGCAATTAATGGGTAGTAGCTGCCTGGCTCATCGTCCGACGTGGTGAACAGCGTGTCGTAAAGCTGCTCGGTACGCGCGCCGGGGTTGCCGCGCAGGGCATAACGATTGAAGTTGTCAAAGGTGCCAATGGCGGAAAGGGTGATCTGTCCCCCTTTCGGCGCGGCCGGATTAACGTAATCAAAATGATCGAAATTAAAGGCGTATCGTGGCTCGCCCAGAACGGAAAAAGCATAGCTCTCTTTAATTGTCTGGGCCTGGATGTTAAAGGCCAATGACAGAACAATCAGCAGCAATACGCGAACGATCATTTGCAACGGGATTCCTTATCGTGACTGCCTGTCAGCGCAGGCAAGGGAATAATAGGGCAGGCTGTGCGTATTGTGAATCCGAGTTTGCGTATTACCTCTTCAGCGTAGGGGGCTCTGACACCCAGCGCACAAAATCGTCGAGCGGCAGCGGTCGGCTGATCCAGTAGCCCTGTAGGAAGCGAACGCCTCTGTCACGCAGCCATTTCGCCTGCTCGGGCGTTTCCACGCCTTCGGCCACAGTCATCATATTAAGGCGTTTCGCAAGGGTGAGCACGGCGTCAAGCACCGGTGAAGTGACCGTTTCCATACCGATCGCGTGAATAAAGCCGCGATCGATCTTCAGATAATCCAGGGTGTAACGCTCCAGATAAATAAGCGCGCTGTGTCCGGTACCAAAGTCGTCGATTGCGATTTCAAAGCCTGCGTTGTGCAGCCATTCAAACAATTGCGCGGCTTCGTGCTGCTGGAGCATGTCGCGTTCGGTAATTTCAAGCACCAGCTGAAAATGATTTGGCGGCATCGCGGCAGCCAGCTGGCGCACATCGTCTTTAAAACTACTGCTGTGCAGATGGTCTGGCGCGATATTGATGCCAAATTTCGCCCCCACGGGCAAAACGGCTTGTAAGGCAGGCGCGTCGCGTGCGATCAGCCTGAACAGATGCTGCGTCAGCGGCACGATCATCTGCTGCGCTTCAGCGTAATTGATAAACGCATCGGGGGGGATCTCCCCGGCGGTTGGATGCTTCCAACGGAGCAGTACTTCGAGGCCGGTCACGCGCAGGGTTTGCGTATCGACCACCGGTTGATACACCACGTAGAACTGATCGCGTTTAATGCCGATCAGGATCTCCCTGCCGGGGCGCAGGCGCAGAGACAGAATGTAATAACAGAGCAAACCGGCGATGCTGCCGCCCATGCCGCCAAGCAGCAGGGCATACCACAATTCCGGCCAGGTCCAGTTGGTTGCGTACAGACGAATCGTCATCGGCACACCGTCAATTTTGGCTTCACGTATCGGGTTATCGCCCAGCTCGTTTAGGGTCAGCAAATGGTCGGAAAAGGTGGAAAGCGCGTTGTTGCCGACGATAATCGCCACACCGTCAAATTCCTCCTGTCTTGCGGTATAGAGCAGGTAAGGGGTGAGATTGATATTCAGTGAGGTGAATACGCCGCTGTTAACCAACAAAGGATTACGATACCAGATCGCCATGGCCGGTTTATTGGGCATCATGGGCGTACCCGGCAGGAGCGCCATATCAATGTCTTTGCTGATATCAATTGCGGGCACCAGTTCGTTCAGCAGCGTATCCATCGCGCCGGTCGCCGAGGAGCAAAAGGCTTTTTTTTCCTTCACCAGAAGAAATGCACGTACGTTCAGACTAAACGCGGCGCGGGAGGTCAGCTCTGAACCCACCTGCTCACAGGTGTTCAGGGTGAACGGTTGAAGGACATCAGACGTGGTTTTCAGGTCAGCAAAATAGCTGTCAAGATAATGCTGAATGTCGGAAATTAAGGTGTCGTATTTAACTTCTCGTTTATGCCACGCCATCAGAAATTGCAGGCTGCTGATAAACAGGGCAACGATGACCCCGGTAACCAGACAGGTCAAGATGATTTTTCGACCAGACGTTAAGACGCGAGTGAACATGATACCGGGTTTGACCTTACGGTTGCCGCTGATGGCGAAAATGACGTAATTACAAGACTATAGCCTGGATTGCTTCGGCGAGACATATTTTTCCCCAATACGGGCGGGGGACAGGGCAAAAAAAAGCACCGCCGAAGCGGTGCCTGCAATGTATTCCGGAGTCTCGTCAGGATAGCCAAGGGATAGCAACCTCACGATTAACTGCGGGTAAGAACCCGACGCGCTTCGTTGTAGCGCTTTTTCCAGTACGGCTCGTTCATGCTGGAGATGATGACGCCGCTGCTGGTGGATGCATGGACAAACTGGTTATTACCAATGTAGATCCCCACATGACGACCTGTTGATCCTGCGCGAAACAGAACCAGATCGCCGGTACGCAGATTGCTGCGTGACACCGATTTACCGGTTTCCTGCTGTTCGTAGGTGGAGCGTGGAAGCTCTAAACCAAACTGTTCCCGGAATGTACGCTGTACAAAACTGGAACAATCAATGCCTTTCTTGGAGGTGCCGCCGAGACGATAACGCACGCCTTTCCAGTCGGCATACTGATCCATAATCCGCGATTTTACATCGAGGTTACGCACCATACTCTCAAATTCATCCTGAGAAGCTTGCAGTGAAGAAGTCTCCTGACTCACACCAAGCGTCTCAGAATGCACATTCTTTGCGGTGTTGGATGGCGTACTACATGCCGAAAGCAGTACCGCTACTGCTACCGCGGGGATCCCGCGCAAGATATATCTCAAGAACGGTTGAGATTTGACCATTTTGTGTGTTTTCCCTTGAAGTCCTTAACGATAAATATCGTTATAAAAAATGCCAAACGTGACGAGACTAATTACCAGCGCACAATGAGACAATTCTTTAAGCACAAAAGTGTGGCAGAACGCACAAATTTATTCGCGGCAAGAATAATTCCCTGGCGAGGCAAAACGAGTCCGAGGTTACCGTAATGCAACAGGCTTTGCGAGCGATTTTATCTGAATTTTTATAAGAAATTGTGATAGGGAAAGTGAATAAACGGGATTGGTTAAATTAAGTACAAAAAGAGGGCAATATACGCAACTTACTCATTCATAACAGGAATAGTGTGACAGGAAAATGACAATAATAAAGATAAATTTACCTTGCACATCAGCAGAGGGATAAGCAAACCCCCTGATGATGTTAATCACTTTAATTTATTTGTTTAAAACTTGTTTGTTTTGACCGGGAAGATAATGGTCGAAAAGTCCAATCAGCCGATCGCTTAATGGTGTCATCAGGCACCAGGGCAGCCCAATCAACACCACGGTCAATGATCCAACGACGATATCAGTCAGCCAGTGGGCGCCAATCATCACGCGCGGAAAAGCAAAAACCAGCGCAATAAGCAGGCCGATCGCGCCAGCGGTTTTGCCGAAATAGCGCAGCATAAAGGCGGCGAAAATAAGCAGCATCATGCCGTGATCGCCAGGAAAACTGTCGCGCGATGCATCTTTCGTCGGAATATGCAGCAGCTCGCTGACGCGATAAATGTGTTCAAAGCTGAGCGTTGGGCTGGCGCGTTTGACGGGCAGCAGCGCCTGGCCCAATTGATTGAGAACCACGGCGGTAAGCAGCATCACCAGACCTGTCATGACGATGCGACGGCGACCCGCAGGGGTTTCTTTGAGCCAAAAACTGAGCATCAGACAGCCCATCGCCAGCAGCGAACAACCGTCAAACGCGCGGTTATTGGTGAGCGCGGCCAGCCACAGAAATGCGCGGCTTTCTACCAGCTTATGATTAAAGAAGTGGAAAATGCTGGAATCGGCGGTGGACCAGATTCCGTGCTGAGCAGGAAGATACCAGCTCATGAATAAGGCCAGGCCTGCCGCGTTCAGCAGAAGTATCAGGGACAACCGGGTTTTCATAGTGACATCTTTTCGCTGTTTATTGGCGGCAGACAACCTTACGCGTGGTCAGCTAAACGAAGCTTCAACAATGCGGACTGCAGCGCATTCCAGTCGGCATCACGACTGGAAATCAGCTCAATGCGGCTATCCGGCGGGGCAACGTTTTGCGTTTCAATATGCAGATCGTCACCCTGGCGATTAATACGCACCAGCCCTTCCGGGATGCGCATCACCCCTTTCACCCGTCCAACCGGCGCCAGCCGCGCCCATTCCAGCAGGCCAATGGTGTCGAAAACGGTATCGGCATCGAAAATCCAGCCGCAGGCCTGGTGTCCCTGTCCACTGCTGAGGCTGCGTCGCCACCGCTGCTGGGCGGGCAGACTCAGCGCCGCGAGCCCTCTTTTTTCCGGATGGCTGTGCGAGTGCGCTTCGCTGGCGGGGAGCGCTTTCAGGTTAAGGCGGGGTAAATCCAGCAACTGAGCGTCAATTTGTCCGTGATCGGCGTGAACGAGCTGGCGATTGTCGCCATTTTGCCGCCACCAGGCGTTCAGCGCGCGCGTGCTCTCTGCGCTTGCACGATCGCTTTTATTCGCCACCACGATATCCGCTGCGGCCAACTGGTCGCGGAAATTCTCATTGGCAACGGTTTTTTCATCCAGTAGCAGGCGTGGGTCGAGAAGACATAAGGTGGCGCGTAAGTCGATCCACGGCTCGTATACCGGCGCGGTAAGCAGGTCGAGGATCTGTTTTGGATGACCCAGCCCCGTTGGTTCAATCAGCAGACGATCCGGCTTTCCCTGACGCAGCAGGGTATTCAGGCCAACCTGCATCGGTAAGCCGTTAACGCAACACATGCAGCCGCCGGGAATTTCTTTCAGCAATGCGCCGCTGTCGGCGAGTAGCGCGCCGTCGATACCGACCTCGCCGAACTCATTAACCAGCACCGCCCATTTTTCTGCGGGATCTTTGTGTGCTAACAGATGAAGGATGGAGGTGGTTTTTCCGCTTCCCAGAAAACCAGTGATGAGGTTAGTTTTGGTCACGCCTGCTCCAGAACGATATGCCGTAACGATTTGCATTAATCCTGGCGAAAAAAAGCGGAAAAGAGAAGGGCGGGGCGAACGAACGCGGCATTCGTTCGCCTTAATGGCAGAAATTGTTAAATTTTTAACGTACTGATGACCGCCTGATGCGCGCCGTGCCGGGCAAGATGCTGCCAGGCTGTTTCAATAGCCTGCACAAAAACAGGGTTTTTCGGCAGATCGCTACCAAAAACTTCCTGTAAAGTGAGCAGGTTTGCCACCTTCTCGTTTTCACCCACGTTGGCGACGAGCAGACGAATTTTGTCGCTCAGCGGATCGCGAACGTCAATTGGCGCGCCCGCGTCGTCAACGCCGCACACATAGCGCATCCAACCCGCGATGCCCAGCGCCAGCAGCGGCCATGCGCTGCCGCGTTCAAGGTGAATTCGAACCCCCGCCAGCATGCGTTGCGGCAGTTTTTGACTGCCGTCCATCGCGATTTGCCAGGTTTTGTGCTTCAGCGCCGGATTGGCGAAACGGGCGATCAGGCTTCCGGCATAGCGCTGCAGATCGACATCGGTAATGCTCAGCGTGGGCGCCTGTTCGCGCATCATCAGTTGATACGCGGCTTCACGGAAGGCCTCGTCCTGCATACATTCGCTGATATGCTGAAATCCGGACAGGTAACCCAGATACGCGAGGAATGAGTGGCTGCCGTTCAGCATTCGCAGCTTCATCTCTTCCCAGGGCCGGACATCGGTGACCAACTGAACGCCCGCGGTTTCCCATGCCGGGCGCCCGGCGACGAAGCGATCTTCAATGACCCACTGGATAAACGGCTCGCAGCTGATGCCGCACGGGTCGGCAACGCCCAGCGCCCGGGAGATTTCATCCAGCGTTTCGTCTGTGGCGGCGGGGACAATCCGGTCAACCATCGTCCCGGGAAAGCTGACATGCTCGCGGATCCACATTGCCAGCGCCGGATCGCGCTTTTCGGCCATTCCCAGCACCGCGTTTTTTACCACATGACCGTTGTCAGGAATGTTATCGCAGGACAGTACGGTAAAAGGGAGTAGCCCCCGCTCCCGACGGCGGGACAACGCTTCGACCAGAATGCCCGGCGCGGAATGCGGCTCACCCGGTGAGTCAATGTCGTGCCGGATACGGGGATGGGTCAGATCGAGCGTGCCGGTAGCGGGGTCAATGCAGTAGCCTTTCTCAGTGATAGTCAGCGAGACAATCGCCACCTGCGGCTCGCAAAATTTTTCAATAATCGCGGTCAGCGAGTCGAGCTTTGCGTTCAGACATTCATGGACAGCGCCGATAACGATCGCCTGGTTGCCGTTCGCGCCTTTCTCCAGCACGGTATATAAATGATCCTGAGCGCGGAGCTGACTCATCAGCCTGTCGCCGCTGAACAAGCTGATCTCACAAATGCCCCAGTCGCCGCCTTGCGCATTCAGTACCCGGTCGGTAAGTAGCGCCTGATGGGCGCGATGAAACGCGCCGAAACCGAAATGGACGATACGCGAGGCGAGTCGGCTGCGGTCATACTGCGGCGTCCGGACGCTATCGGGCAGGATGGCTGAGGCAATAGTAGTCATTTTTTATACACCTGATTAACGATAAATTAACAGGCTCAGTGTAAAGTTATATGACAACAAATTGAATTGGTAAGCCGAATTATTCCAGGGAATGTGAGCTGGATCAATCAATGATACGGCCCTGATTGATCGGGGATGAGAAGCCTGTATGGTAGTCGTCATTCAATGACCCTATTTTGGTATAACAACTTGTGAGGTGAACAATGGAACAAACCTGGCGTTGGTACGGACCAAACGATCCGGTATCGCTTGATGATGTGCGTCAGGCGGGCGCAACGGGCGTTGTGACGGCATTGCACCACATTCCAAACGGTGAAGTGTGGCCGGTCGAAGAGATCAAAAAGCGTCAGGCGGTTCTGGCGGAGAAAGGGCTTACCTGGTCCGTGGTCGAAAGCATTCCGGTGCATGAAGATATCAAAACCCGTTCCGGTCAGTATCAGACCTGGATTGCTAACTACCAGCAGAGCATCCGCAATCTGGCTACCTGCGGTATCGATACCGTCTGCTACAACTTTATGCCGATCCTCGACTGGACGCGTACCGATCTGGAATACACGCTGCCGGACGGTTCAAAAGCGCTGCGTTTTGATCAGATCGCCTTTGCTGCTTTTGAGCTGCACATTCTGAAGCGTGCAGGTGCTGAAGCGGATTATACCGATGAAGAACAGCGTCAGGCGCAGGCGTATTTCAACGCCATGAGCGCGGCGGATATCGAAAAGCTGACCCGTAATATTATCGCCGGCCTGCCGGGCGCGGAGGAGGGTTATACTCTCGATCAGTTCCGCGCGCGCCTGGCGGAGTATGACGGCATCAGCAAAGACGATTTGCGTGAGAATATGGCCGTATTTCTGCGCGCGATTGTGCCGGTGGCTGAAGAAGTGGGCGTCCGTCTTGCCGTTCATCCGGACGATCCGCCGCGCCCGATCCTCGGTTTACCGCGCATCGTCTCGACCATTGAGGACATGCAATGGCTGAAGGAGACGGTGGACAGCATTCACAACGGCTTCACCATGTGTACAGGATCTTACGGCGTGCGCGCGGACAACGACCTGGTGAAAATGATCGAAACCTTTGGCGATCGTATTCACTTTACGCATCTGCGCTCCACCTGCCGTGAAGACAATCCGAAAACCTTCCACGAAGGCGCGCACCTGCAGGGCGATGTCGACATGGTTGCCGTGGTGACGGCTATTTTGCGTGAAGAGCAGCGTCGTAAACAGGCGGGAGATCTCCGCCCCATTCCAATGCGTCCCGATCACGGGCATCAGATGCTGGACGATCTGCATAAGAAAACCAATCCAGGGTACTCGGCGATTGGCCGTCTGAAAGGGCTAGCGGAAGTGCGCGGCGTTGAACTGGCGTTGAAACAGACTCAGTTCCGCGATCTGCTGTAATGACGCGTTATTGACGTAAAGAGGCCTGATGGCGCTGCGCTCATCAGGCCTACAGCGAAGAGAGCACTGGCCGGATAAAAGGTTTACACCGCCATCCGGCTACCTCTTCTGTTAATCCGCGCGTCCCATATAGCGACGTTCTTCGATATGAATGCGGATTTTCTCTCCGGCGCTCAGGTATTCCGGTACCAGAATCACCAGACCGGTACTCAGGGTCGCAGGTTTGTTACGTGCGCTGGCAGAGGCGCCTTTAATTCCTGGCGCGGTTTCCACGATCTCCAGATCCACGGTCTGCGGCAATTCAAGCGCCAACAGTTGTCCGTCCCAGAGCAGGACCTGCATGTCCGGCATGCCGCCTTCAGGAATAAACTGCAATTCCTCTTCGATTTGATCCTGGGTAAAGGTATAAGGCGTATAGTCTTCTTTATCCATGAAGACATATTCATTGCCGTCGATATAAGAGAAATCGACGCCACGGCGGTTCAGGGTCACGGTATCAACGATATCATCGCCCTTAAAGCGCTCTTCAACTTTCAGACCGGTACGGACGTCGGAGAAACGCATTTTATACAGCGTCGCCGCGCCGCGGGCGGTAGGAGACTGAATATCGATATCTTTCACAATCAGCAACTTGCCGTTGTAGTTCAGTACCATACCTTTTTTGATTTCGTTCGCTCTTGGCATCGAAAAGATCCTGTTGTGGAGATTAGCTAAATTATCGCGTCAAACTACTCGCGCCGGGGCTTTCAGGCAAGCGGAATTCGCACTTTTACTGGTGTACAAAAGGTGGTACTGTCCGGACGTCAAAAAAAGAGAGCCCGTTATGGAATGCCGTCCGGATTGCGGGGCGTGTTGCACCGCCCCCTCGATTTCCAGCCCCATCCCCGGCATGCCCAACGGCAAGCCCGCCAATACGCCGTGCGTCCAGTTGGACGCGCGCCTGCGCTGCAAAATTTTTGGTTCGCCGCAGCGTCCTAAAGTTTGTGCCGGACTGCAACCGGACGCCGAAATGTGCGGACGCAGCCGCGAACAGGCGATGACGTACCTCATCGAACTGGAAGCGATGACCGCGCCTTAAACGTCTTTGATTCGTGCCAGACAGGCCATGGTGGCAATAATCATCACCAGCGCAAACCAGAACACCGCGTGGTAATTCCAGATCTCCGCGGCAATGCCCGCCAGCGAACCGGCGATGATCCAGCCCACGCGAATGGTGTTGGTATATAAGGTGGTGGCGGAACCCGCCTGGCCCGGCATCAGATCCTGAAAATAGAGCATGCCGATACCGCCAAGAATGCCGATATAGATAGCGTTCAGCAATTGCAGACCCAACAACACCGCCGGGGAGTGGGCGACCAACATTCCCGCATAAAAGCAGAGGCCCGCCGCGACGGCGATGCACATCAGTAACCGTTTACCCAGACGTTTCGCGAAGTAGCCCGCAATCAGCATCGTTGGGATTTCCAGCCCGGCAGCGGTTCCCATCATCACGCCAGCCAGCTTCTCCGGAAGATGTAACTCGTTGATAATAAACAGCGGCATATTAATGATATACAGGCTGTTAGTTCCCCACATCAACGTACAGATCGCGAAAAGCAGCAGGGTATCGCGACGGTTGCGGCGCGGCGCTTCCAGCGCGCCGGTCGCCAGCGTGGTCTCTTTACGCATAGAGGGCAAAAAGAACCACACCATCGCGCCGCAGACCACAAACGCCACTGCGGCGCTCAGGTACATTACCGTAAAGCTGAAGCCCATCGCCAGCGCATAGGCCAGCGGCGGACCAATCACCCAGGCCAGCGATACCTGGGCGCGTAGGATCGAGCTGAACATTACGGCTTCCCGCCCGGTACGGTCGGCGTGCTCGCGGGCCAGCGCAAACATCTGCGGGTTGGCTGTCGAGCCAAAGCTGCTCAGGAACACCCCGATAAACAGCAGAACAAAGTAGTTGCGGTTCCAGGCGAATAACACGCAGGCCAGCATCCCCAGCGCGCAGCAAAAAACAATCAGCGTTTTACGATCGCCCTTTTTATCTGAACGTCCCGCCAGAAACTGGCTTACCAGTATGCCGATCACGGCGCTGCCGGTAAAAAAGAAGCCGACCATACCCGGTCGCGCATGCACTTCATCGGTGAGAAAAAGGCTCAGCGTCGGGGTCTGAAGCGCGCCGGCAATGCCGGTAAGAAAGGCGACAATAAGGAAGGCCGTAGACGTCAGGTCAAACGTTTTTGGCGCGGCGGCAGCGGGACTGTTATGCATGTTTCAGTATCAGTGATGTGACGAGACGCGGAGTTTACGCCGCTTGTCAGAAAATAAACAGGTGCCTGAATCAAATTCGACACGAAAAATCAAAATGGCATTTCATTATGCAAAGCGGGTGCTGACGCTGCTGAACCTTAAACGAAACGCGACCCGATTTGCTTCAGCAAGGCAAAAGCGATGGCGGAAAAATGTGCATTACATCTAAATTTTGCGATCAAAAATACAACTTTTCTTGCGTGCTGAAGCAGAAAGCGCAAGACTTCTTGAAACGTTTCAGCGCTGTCGTGTTTCACTCAACGAAGCCCGTTAGCGCCTTTTTTCTCATGTAAGCTGAATCGTTTCAATTCAGCAGGAGAGGAGAACCATGTTCCAGTTATCCGTTCAGGACATTCATCCGGGCGAACAGGCCGGAGATAAACAAGAGGCCATCCGCCAGGTTGCCGCCGCGTTAGTACAGGCGGGCAACGTGGCGGAAGGCTATGTTGACGGCATGCTCGCGCGCGAGCAACAGACGTCTACCTTTCTCGGCAACGGGATCGCTATTCCTCATGGCACGACCGACACGCGTGACCAGGTGCTGAAAACCGGCGTACAGGTTTTTCAGTTTCCGCAGGGCGTCACCTGGGGGGAAGGTCAGGTTGCCTATGTGGCAATCGGTATCGCCGCCAGCTCCGACGAACACCTCGGACTGCTGCGTCAGCTGACGCATGTCCTTAGTGATGATTCCGTTGCTGAACAGCTGAAATCCGCCACCACCGCAGAGGAACTGCGCGCGCTGCTGATGGGAGAAAAACAGAGCGAACAACTGAAGCTGGACAACGACACGCTGTCGCTTGATGTGGCGGCCCAATCTCTGGTTACGCTCCAGGCGCTGAACGCAGCGCGGCTGAAAGAAGCGGGCGCCGTGGATGCGGCGTTTGTCGCCAAAGCCATCAACGAACTGCCGATGAACCTGGGACAAGGCGTCTGGCTGAGCGACAGCGCGGAAGGCAACCTGCGTAGCGCCGTTGCTGTCAGCCGTGCGGCGAAGGCCTTCGATGTTGGCGGCGAAAAAGCGTCGCTGTTGGTCACCGTTGCGATGGCTGACGATCAGCCGGTGTCCGTGCTGAAGCGTCTGGGCGATCTGCTGCTCGACAATAAAGCTGACCGACTGCTGAACGCGGATGCGGCGACAGTGCTGGCCTTGCTGACCAGCGATGAGGCGTTGACTGAGGATCTGCTGAGCGCAGAGTTTGTCGTGCGCAACGAACACGGGCTGCATGCCCGTCCGGGGACCATGCTGGTCAATACGATTAAACAATTTAGCAGTGAAATTACCGTGGCAAATCTTGATGGAACCGGCAAACCGGCTAATGGACGCAGTTTGATGAAAGTGGTAGCGCTGGGCGTGAAAAAAGGACACCGTCTGCGCTTTACCGCGCAGGGGGCAGATGCTGAACAGGCGCTGAAGGCGATAGGCGATGCTATCGCTGCCGGTCTTGGGGAGGGCGCGTAATGAGCAGACGCGTTGCCACAATCACTCTTAACCCGGCTTATGATCTGGTGGGCTTCTGCCCTGAAATTGAGCGCGGCGAAGTCAATCTGGTGAAAACGACCGGCCTGCACGCGGCGGGCAAGGGCATCAACGTCGCCAAGGTGCTGAAAGACCTGGGCATTGACGTCACCGTAGGCGGTTTCCTCGGCAAAGACAACCAGGACGGTTTTCAGCAGTTGTTCAGCGAACTGGGCATTGCTAACCGTTTTCAGGTGGTGCAGGGGCGTACCCGTATCAACGTCAAGCTGACGGAAAAAGATGGCGAAGTCACCGACTTTAACTTCTCTGGTTTCGACGTGACCCCTGCCGACTGGGAGCGTTTTGTTAACGATTCCCTGAGCTGGCTCGGTCAGTTCGATATGGTTTGCGTCAGCGGAAGCCTGCCGGCCGGCGTTAGCCCGGAAGCCTTTACCGACTGGATGACCCGCCTGCGCAGCCAGTGTCCGTGCATCATCTTTGATAGTAGTCGTGAAGCGCTGGTCGCGGGCCTGAAAGCGGCGCCGTGGCTGGTTAAACCGAACCGTCGCGAACTGGAGATCTGGGCAGGCCGCAAGCTGCCAGAGATGAAAGATGTGATCGAAGCCGCCCACGCCCTGCGTGAGCAGGGCATCGCACACGTGGTGATCTCCCTCGGGGAAGAAGGCGCCCTGTGGGTGAACGCGTCGGGCGAATGGATCGCCAGACCGCCTTCGGTGGACGTTGTGAGCACCGTGGGCGCAGGCGATTCGATGGTTGGCGGCCTGATCTATGGCCTGCTGATGCGCGAATCCAGCGAGCATACGCTGCGCCTGGCGACCGCTGTCGCCGCGCTGGCGGTTAGCCAAAGCAATGTCGGCATTACCGATCGTCCTCAGTTGGCCGCAATGATGGCGCGCGTCGACTTACAACCGTTTAACTGACAGCAGGAGAGGCATAATGAAAACGCTGCTGATTATTGACGCTAACCTCGGGCAGGCTCGCGCGTATATGGCGAAAACCTTGCTTGGCGCGGCGGCACAAAAAGCACATCTGGAGATTATCGATAACCCAAACGATGCTGAGCTGGCTATCGTCCTGGGCGACCGTATCCCGGAAGACAGCGCGCTGAACGGCAAAAAAGTCTGGCTGGGCGACATTGCCCGGGCGGTGGCGCATCCTGAACTGTTCCTGAGCGAAGCGAAAGGTCACGCAAAACCCTATAGCGCGCCAACCGCAACGACGGTGGCGCCTGCAACCAGCGGGCCGAAGCGCGTGGTGGCGGTCACCGCCTGTCCGACGGGCGTCGCCCATACTTTTATGGCGGCAGAAGCAATTGAAACCGAAGCGAAAAAACGCGGCTGGTGGGTGAAGGTCGAAACCCGCGGTTCGGTTGGCGCAGGCAATGCCATCACGCCGGAAGAAGTGGCTGAAGCGGATCTGGTGATTGTTGCGGCAGATATCGAAGTGGATCTGGCGAAGTTTGCCGGTAAGCCGATGTACCGTACTTCTACCGGGCTGGCCCTGAAGAAAACGGCGCAGGAGCTGGACAAAGCGGTAGCGGAAGCGACGCCGTATCAACCAACGGCCAAAACGCAGTCGGCGGCGGCGGAAGGGAAGAAAGAGAGTGCTGGCGCTTACCGTCATCTGCTGACGGGCGTTTCCTATATGTTGCCGATGGTGGTGGCTGGCGGGCTGTGTATCGCGCTCTCCTTTGCCTTTGGTATAGAAGCGTTCAAAGTAGAAGGCACGCTGGCGGCGGCGCTAATGCAGATTGGCGGCGGCTCGGCGTTCGCGCTGATGGTGCCGGTTCTGGCGGGCTATATTGCCTTCTCGATTGCTGACCGTCCGGGTCTGACGCCGGGCCTTATCGGCGGTATGCTGGCTGTCAGCACCGGTTCCGGCTTTATCGGCGGGATTATTGCCGGTTTCCTTGCCGGGTATGTGGCGAAGGGGATCAGCACCCGGCTGAAACTGCCGCAGAGTATGGAAGCGCTGAAGCCGATCCTGATTATTCCGTTGATCTCCAGCCTGGTGGTGGGCCTGGCGATGATTTACCTCATCGGCAAACCCGTAGCCGGTATCCTGGAAGGTCTGACCCACTGGCTGCAAACCATGGGCACCGCGAATGCGGTACTGTTGGGCGCGATCCTCGGCGGGATGATGTGTACCGATATGGGGGGGCCGGTCAACAAAGCGGCATACGCGTTCGGCGTGGGTCTGCTCAGTACGCAAACCTACGCGCCAATGGCAGCGATAATGGCGGCAGGTATGGTGCCACCGCTGGCGCTGGGGCTGGCTACGCTGGTTGCGCGTCGTAAGTTTGATAAAGCGCAGCAGGAAGGCGGCAAAGCGGCGCTGGTGCTCGGCCTGTGCTTTATCACCGAAGGGGCGATTCCGTTCGCCGCGCGTGATCCCATGCGCGTTCTGCCGTGCTGTATCGTTGGCGGTGCGCTTACCGGCGCGATCTCCATGGCCGTCGGCGCGAAGCTGATGGCGCCGCACGGCGGCCTGTTTGTGCTGCTGATCCCAGGCGCTATTAGTCCGGTGTTGGGATACCTGCTGGCGATTGTCGCCGGTACGCTGGTGGCGGGGCTGGCCTATGCGTTCCTGAAACGTCCGGAAGCCGAGATCGCCGCGAAAGCGGTATAAACCGAATTTCCTCAAGGGCAGAGAGATCTCTGCCCTTTTTTTTATCTCTGTTTTGTGTTCTTCCTCTCAAGTTTTTCCTCCCTAATAAACTGTCACGATAAAAAATTGTGATTCTGTTCATATCTGTCACTTTTTGCACTTGTCAGCCCGTTTACTTTCGTCAAAAGAGGTTTACCATAAACACATGTTTGAATATGAACATGTGCTCAAATAGTTTTTACTAAGGCCAAGTCAGGCCTTACTCTCGCTATCGTAATGGTATTTTCTTACCAGAGGGCGTGCTATGCGCGAAAAGGAATACATAATCACCATTGGTTCCGCCAATATGGATGTCGCCGGATATTTGCATGCGTCATTAAATTATGCGGATTCGAATCCAGGGAAAATAAAATTCACGCCCGGCGGCGTAGGGCGCAATATCGCGCATAACCTTGCTTTATTGGGTAAGCACTCCTGGCTAATGACCGCGGTTGGCGAAGATTTTTACGGTCGCTCGCTTCTGGCGCAAACAAACCAGTCGGGTGTGCATGTTGACAAATGTTTGATCGTTCCCGGAGAAAATACGTCGAGTTATTTATCGCTGCTTGATAATACCGGTGAAATGCTGGTGGCGATAAATGACATGAGTATTACCGACCATATTTCCGCAGCGTTTCTTGCGCAGCATCGTGATTTTATCCACGGAGCGAAGGTGATTGTCGCCGACTGCAATATCAGTGAAGACGCGCTGGCGTGGCTGTTGGATAACGCCGGTGGGGTGCCGGTGTTTGTCGACCCGGTCTCGGCGTGGAAATGCGTCAAAATTCGCGACCGCCTGTCCCGTATTCATACCCTTAAACCCAATCGTCTGGAAGCCGAAACCCTGAGCGGTATTGCGCTTGCCGGACGTGATGATGTGGAAAACGTGGCCGCCTGGTTCCACGCGCGTGGGCTACATCGTCTGGTGCTGAGCATGGGTGGCGACGGGGTGTATTACAGCGAAAAACAGGGCGACAGCGGTTGGTCGCCACCGATTAAAACGCAGGTGATCAACGTCACCGGGGCAGGTGACGCCATGATGGCCGGACTTGCCGCCTGCTGGATGGAAGACATGCCATTAATGGATTCCATTCGATTTGCCCAGGGTTGTTCCGCTATGGCGCTGGCCAGTGAATATACCAATAACCCTGAATTATCCGTTGCGAACGTCAGAACTCTTGTGGAGAACACCGAATGTCTGAATTAACGATTTCCTCTGAATTATTACAAATTTCACCAGAAGTGCAGGAAGCCTTAAATAACAAAAAACCTGTTGTTGCACTGGAGTCGACAATTATTTCTCACGGTATGCCTTTTCCACAAAATGCGCAAACCGCAATTGAGGTTGAAGAAACGATTCGTAAACACGGCGCCGTGCCGGCAACGATCGCCATTATTGGCGGCGTAATGAAAGTAGGGCTGAGCAAAGACGAAATCGAATTATTAGGTCGCGAAGGACATAACGTCACAAAAGTCAGCCGTCGCGATTTACCTTTTGTGGTCGCCGCCGGAAAACATGGCGCAACGACCGTCGCCTCTACCATGATTATTGCCGCACTGGCCGGTATTCATGTTTTCGCCACCGGTGGAATTGGCGGCGTTCATCGCGGAGCTGAGCATACGTTTGATATTTCCGCCGATTTGCAGGAACTGGCGCATACCAATGTGACAGTCGTGTGCGCGGGCGCAAAATCTATTCTCGACCTCGGCTTGACCACTGAATATTTAGAAACCTTCGGCGTACCGTTAATTGGTTATCAGACTACCGCGCTACCGGCGTTTTTCTGCCGCACCAGTCCGTTTGAGGTCAGCATTCGCCTCGACAGCGCGAAAGAGATAGCCCGCGCGATGGCGGTGAAGTGGCAAGCCGGTCTGAACGGCGGTCTGGTGGTCGCTAACCCGATTCCGCACGCGTATGCGATGGCGGAAGAAAAAATCAATGCCGCCATTGACCAGGCGGTCCGGGAAGCCGAAGAGCAGGGCGTAGTGGGCAAAGAAAGCACGCCGTTCCTGCTGGCGCGCGTGGCGGAGCTGACCGGAGGCGACAGCCTGAAGTCGAATATTCAGCTGGTGTTCAATAACGCCGTTCTGGCCTGTGAGATTGCTAAAGAGTATCAGCGTCTCGCCTGATCACACACGGGCAGGATGCGGTCGCCCGAAATAACCAAAACCTGGCTTCGCGCCGGGTTTCCTGGCATGAAGGGAAATCATTATGGACGTCATGAGAAGTCTCGTGGGTATGGCGGTACTGCTGGCGATCGCATACTTACTGTCAGTGAATAAAAAACGCATCAGTTTACGCACCGTGGGCGCAGCGCTGGTTTTGCAAATCGCCATTGGCGGTATCATGCTCTATTTTCCCCCCGGGAAATGGCTGGTGGAGCAGGCCGCGCTGGGTGTGCACAAGGTCATGTCTTACAGCGACGCGGGCAGCGCATTTATCTTTGGCTCTCTGGTTGGGCCAAAAATGGATGTGCTGTTTGACGGCGCAGGGTTTATTTTCGCCTTCCGCGTGCTGCCCGCCGTTATCTTTGTCACCGCGCTGATCAGTCTGCTGTACTACATCGGCGTCATGGGCCTGCTGATCCGCATTCTGGGCGGTATTTTCCAGAAAGCGCTGAATATCAGCAAGATTGAGTCGTTTGTGGCGGTTACCACCATTTTCCTCGGGCAAAATGAGATCCCGGCGATTGTAAAGCCGTTTATCGATCGCCTTAACCGCAACGAACTGTTCACCGCAATCTGTAGCGGGATGGCCTCCATTGCCGGTTCGATGATGATTGGCTACGCCGGAATGGGCGTACCGATTGATTATCTGTTGGCGGCATCGTTAATGGCGATCCCCGGAGGGATCCTGTTCGCCCGTATTCTCAGCCCGGCAACGGAAGAATCCCGGGTTAGCTTTGAGAATCTTTCATTCACCGAGACGCCGCCCAAAAGTATTATTGAGGCCGCCGCCAGCGGCGCAATGACCGGACTGAAAATTGCCGCCGGGGTGGCGACGGTCGTGATGGCGTTTGTGGCGATAATCGCGCTGATTAACGGCATTATCGGCGGCATCAGCGGCTGGGCGGGCTTTGGTCCGGCAACGATGGAGGGCATTTTCGGCTACATTCTTGCACCGCTGGCGTGGATTATGGGCGTTGACTGGAGCGATGCGACGCTGGCCGGCAGCCTGATCGGGCAGAAGCTGGCGATCAATGAGTTTGTCGCGTATCTGAACTTCTCGCCATATTTGCAGGCCGGGAGCACGCTGGATGTGAAAACCATCGCCATTATCTCTTTCGCGCTCTGCGGGTTTGCTAACTTTGGCTCGATTGGCGTGGTTGTCGGGGCGTTTTCGGCCATTTCTCCCCAGCGCGCGCCGGAGATTGCGCAGTTAGGTATGCGGGCGCTGGCGGCGGCCACGCTCTCTAACCTGATGAGCGCGACAATCGCCGGGTTCTTTATCGGACTGGCGTAGCGAACAGAGCCGGACAGCAACGCTTCGCGTCCTGTCCGGCCAGAAAGAAGCACCGCGCCATCAGGCGCTGTGCTCTAACAAATACGCGGCGTTATCGGCAGACAGGGTAGGGTTGTTGATGCTGACGCTGGCGCGCGAAAGCGCCGCACAGGCCATAGCAAACTGCGCGCTTTCGCGGAAATTGTTGCCCTCCAGGAAGCTGTAAATCAGCCCGGCCATAAAACCGTCGTCAGCGCCGAAGCTGTCGACGACCGTGTGCGCAGGCGGTGTGAGCAGGAACTGCTCGCCGTCTTTCTGGCTGCAAAATACCGACTCATCTTCCAGACAGACGAAAATCTGCTGAACGCCCTGCTGATGCAGCGCATTAACGGCGGCAATCCGATCCGCTTCGTTGTGAACAGGGTGGCCCCACAATATTTCCAGCTCTTTTTGCGTGGGTTTCAGCGTATGAATGCGCGTGAACCAGGTTTTCACTTTTGTGGCCTTAAACTCTGACACCGTATCGATAAACACCGGAATATCGTCGGCCACCGTAAAGACCCACTCAATGGCTTCCGGGGTCAGGTTGCAATCGGCAAGCACCACGCCGGAATGGCGGATTAAGTCGCGGGAACTGTTCAGCAACTGCGGCGTCAGCTGTTGCAGGATATGGGTATCGTTTATCGCCAGCACCGTCTCTTCCTGCTGGTTGGCAATGGAGAGATAGGTGGAGGTGTTATGCCCGTGCAACCGGATACAGCTGGAAATATTCACCCCAGCCTGGCGCGTTTGCTCCAGCAACGTTTCACCGTAAAAATCACTGCCGACGGCGGAAATCAGATGCACGTCGCGCCCTAACAGCGCGAGGTTATGGGCGATATTGCGCCCCACGCCGCCCGCGGAGCACTGGATGCTGCCGGGATTCGACGCCGCCTGGGGATAATGGATATCCGCCACGCCGCGAATATCCATGTTGATCGCCCCGACCACCACACAGTACGCCTGCTCGGTGAGGATATACCCTTTGCCTTTAATCACCCCTTTTCGCATTAAATCCATGATATGCGCGGCAACGCGGGAGCGGCTGATCTGCAGGATATCCGCGATTTCATTTTGCTGAATCAGAGGATTACGGCGCAGGATTTTAAGGATCTGTTTTTCCCTGTCGTTCATGACAACGCTTCCGCCTGTTCAGTTTGCTGCGCCTTTAGCCAGGCGATCTCCTCGGCCCAGATATCCGGGTTGATGGTTTCAAGGACCAGCGGGATGCCGTCAAAGCGCGGATCCTGCATGATCCAGCGGAACGCGTCGTGACCAATGTTGCCTTCCCCTAAGCTATGATGGCGGTCAACGCGGCTGCCGAAGGCGCTTTTAGCATCGTTAAGATGCATGCCGCGCAAATAGCGAAAGCCGACGATTCGCTCAAATTCGGCGAAGGTTTTCTCGCACGCGTCTGCGGAACGTAAATCGTAGCCTGCCGCGAAAGCGTGACAGGTGTCGATGCATACCCCGACGCGTGACTTGTCTTCCACGCCATCGATAATCGCCGCGAGGTGTTCAAATTTAAACCCAAGGTTGCTGCCCTGACCGGCGGTATTTTCAATGACCGCGGTCACGCCATCGGTACGCGAGAGGGCGATGTTGATTGACTCGGCAATCTTTGCCAGACACGCCTCTTCCGCAATTTGCTGGAGATGGCTGCCCGGGTGGAAGTTCAGTAGCGACAACCCCAACTGCTCGCAGCGCTGCATTTCATCGAGAAACGCGTCGCGGGATTTTTCCAGCGCGTCGCTGACCGGGTGACCGAGATTAATCAGATAGCTGTCGTGCGGTAGAATTTGCGTGGAGGTGTAGTGGTACTTCTCGCAGGCGGCTTTGAAGTCATCAATGATTTGCGCGGTAAGCGGGGCGGCGCGCCACTGGCGCTGATTCTTGGTAAATAAAGCAAAGGCCGTCGCGTCGATTTCCGCGGCGCGAATCGCGGCATTTGCCAGGCCGCCAGCCGCGCTGACGTGCGCTCCGATGTATTTCATAAGGGACTCCTGTTAACCCGCCTACGCAACCATGATAAAACGTGAAGGACGTTGCGTATCTGATAAAGACAATCTCCAATCATAACGGGTTAACAGGGGGGGAATGTAGCAGTTTATGCAATAACGTGATGAACCAGGATGTTAATCACGCCGCCGCCTACAATCAGCCAGGCAAACAGCACCAGCGCCATCAGCAGCGGCTTCGCTCCCGCTTTTTTCAGCGCGCTCACGTGGGTGGTAAGCCCCAGCGCCGCCATCGCCATCGCCAGCAGTACCGTGTCCAGCGTGATCAACATATCGACCACCGCCTTCGGTAACAGGTGGAACGAGTTGAAAATCGCCACCACGATGAACAGAATCGCAAACCATGGAATGGTAATTTTGCTTTTTTCCGCACCGCTCGCCGGGGAAAGCTGTTTTACCCGCGCCGCCAGGAAAATCAGGAACGGCGCCAGCATCATCACGCGCAGCATTTTAGCAATCACCGCCGCGTTTTCCGCATCCGGATTAATTGCATGTCCGGCGGCAACCACCTGCGCCACTTCATGCATGGTTGACCCTATGTAAATGCCGTAGGTTTCCGGGCTGAACCAGTGCGCCAGCAGCGGATACATCGCCGGGTAGAGGAAGATCGCCAGCGTACCGAAGATCACCACCGTCGCCACCGCAACCGTCACTTTGCTCGCTTCTGCTTTAACGACAGGTTCGGTCGCCAGTACGGCCGCCGCGCCGCAGATACTGCTGCCCGCGCCAATCAACCAACTGGTATGACGGTCCAGACCAAAGACCTTCTGCCCGAGGAAGCAGGCCAGCATAAAGGTGCTGGAAAGGGTCAGAATATCGATCAGGATCCCACTTACCCCGACGTCGGCAATTTGCGCGAAGGTCAGGCGAAAGCCGTAAAGAATGATCCCCAGACGTAACAGATGCTGCTTGGCAAACAGCACGCCGCCGTCACAACTTTTCCAGATGTGCGGGTATACGGTGTTACCTATCACCATGCCCAACAGAATAGCTAAGGTGAGGGCGCTGAACCCGGCCCCCGCTACGGCGGGAATGGAACCACCCCACAGGGCCACCCCGGTAATCACTGCACTCAGGGCGAGCCCCGGAATAAAATGCCACACAGTACGACGATGATTCGTTAAGGTGAGTTCTGTCATAACCTTCTCCTTTATCTGGGCAAAAGATTACGGCGATCTGGTTTAAAAATAAAATTGATTATATATTTATAATTAATCTTTATAAGTGGTAAGCGACCATGCACATCACCCTGCGACAACTGGAAGTATTCACCGAAGTTTTAAAAAGCGGCTCGACAACCCAGGCATCGGTGATGCTGGCGCTGTCGCAATCGGCGGTCAGCGCGGCGCTCACCGACCTGGAAGGACAGCTTGGCGTTCAGCTATTTGACCGGGTGGGAAAGCGGCTGGTGGTGAACGAACACGGGCGATTGTTGTACCCACGGGCGCTGGCGCTGCTGGAGCAGGCCTCGGAAATTGAACAACTGTTTCGCGAAGATAACGGCGCTCTTCGGGTCTATGCGAGCAGCACCATTGGTAACTATATTCTTCCTGCGGTCATTGCCCGTTATCGTCATGACTTCCCGGATTTACCGCTGGAGCTGAGCGTGGGTAACAGTCAGGATGTGATCACCGCGGTGCTCGATTTTCGCGTCGATATCGGCCTGATCGAAGGGCCATGTCACAGTACGGAAATCATTTCGGAGCCGTGGCTTGAGGATGAGCTGGTGGTGTTTGCCGCGCCCTCTTCGCCGCTGGCGCAAAAACCGGTGACGCTGGAGCAGCTTGCCGCCGCCCCTTGGATCTTGCGCGAACGGGGTTCCGGCACACGGGAAATCGTGGACTACCTGCTGTTGTCGCATTTACCCAAATTTGAAATGGCGATGGAGCTGGGAAATTCGGAAGCCATTAAGCACGCCGTACGCCACGGACTGGGCATCAGTTGCCTGTCGCGGCGGGTGATTGAAGAACAGTTGCATGCCGGTACGCTGAGCGAAGTAGCGGTACCGCTGCCGCGGCTGGTGCGTACCCTGTGGCGCATTCACCATCGCCAGAAACACCTGTCAAACGCGCTGCTGCGCTTTTTACGCTACTGCGAATAACTTCCGCAAGCGGGAGGCGGTCTCTCCTCTATCCGGCATCCTCTTCGCGTCCTTAGAGAACCAGGACGCGAAATCGTCCTGTCCGGCCTACACTTTAGTGCTTTACTTATAATCCGCGGCCAGTCATGAAGGTCTCTTATAACTGCGCATTTGTGCCGGAAGGATGGCGTTTCGTCTGCTACAATCGCGCCTCATTTTTTGGATGGACAGCATTTTCACATGGTTTCCAAAACTAAAACCACAGAAGCGCCCGCGCTACGTCGCGAACTGAAGGCGCGCCACCTGACGATGATCGCCATCGGCGGCTCTATCGGTACGGGGCTTTTCGTTGCATCTGGCGCAACCATTTCAGCAGCGGGTCCAGGCGGCGCGCTGTTTTCCTATATCCTGATTGGCCTGATGGTCTACTTCCTGATGACCAGTCTTGGCGAACTGGCGGCGTATATGCCGGTTTCAGGTTCGTTTGCCACCTATGGCCAGAACTATGTTGAAGAAGGCTTTGGCTTTGCGCTGGGCTGGAACTACTGGTACAACTGGGCGGTGACGATCGCTGTTGACCTGGTCGCCGCGCAACTGGTGATGAGCTGGTGGTTCCCCGACACGCCCGGCTGGATCTGGAGCGCGCTGTTCCTTGGGGTGATTTTCCTGTTGAACTACATCTCGGTACGCGGGTTTGGTGAAGCGGAATACTGGTTCTCGCTGATCAAAGTGGCGACGGTAATCATCTTTATCATCGTGGGCATCATGATGATTGTCGGTATTTTCAAAGGCACGCAGCCGGTGGGCTGGAGCAACTGGACAACCGGCGATGCGCCGTTTGCGGGCGGCTTTGCGGCGATGATCGGCGTGGCGATGATTGTCGGCTTCTCCTTCCAGGGGACTGAGCTTATCGGTATCGCCGCCGGTGAGTCTGAAGATCCGGAAAAAAACATTCCGCGCGCGGTACGTCAGGTGTTCTGGCGAATCCTGTTGTTCTACGTCTTCGCTATCCTGATTATCAGCCTGATCATTCCGTATACCGATCCGAGCCTGCTGCGTAACGATGTGAAAGACATCAGCGTCAGTCCGTTCACGCTGGTGTTCCAGCATGCGGGTCTGCTTTCGGCGGCGGCGGTAATGAATGCGGTGATCCTGACGGCGGTACTGTCGGCGGGTAACTCCGGGATGTATGCGTCAACCCGTATGCTTTACACCCTGGCCTGCGACGGTAAAGCGCCGCGTATTTTCGCGAAGCTGTCCCGCGGCGGGGTACCGCGTAACGCGCTGTATGCCACCACCGTGATTGCCGGTCTGTGCTTCCTGACCTCCATGTTCGGAAACCAGACGGTCTATTTGTGGTTGCTCAACACCTCGGGGATGACCGGTTTTATCGCCTGGCTGGGGATTGCGATCAGCCATTATCGCTTCCGTCGCGGCTATGTTATGCAGGGCAACGATATTAACGACCTGCCGTATCGTTCAGGCTTCTTCCCGCTGGGACCCATCTTCGCTTTTGTGCTGTGCCTGATCATTACGCTCGGCCAGAACTACGAAGCATTCCTGAAAGACACCATTGACTGGGGCGGCGTCGCGGCAACCTACATTGGTATCCCGCTGTTCCTGATTATCTGGTTTGGCTACAAGCTGGTAAAAGGCTCTCGTTTTGTTCGCTACAGCGAAATGCAGTTCCCCGAACGCCTGAAGAAACCGCGCTAAGCGCTTACCTGTAGGCCGGAAAAGACTATTGCATCGCCTTCCGGCAAACAAAAAACCCCGACATATATCATGCCGGGGTTTTTTTATGCTCTCAGCCTCAGAAGTTATACGTCAGCCCCACCGTATAGCGACGGCCATCCAGTACCGTGTCATACGTGTCGTAATCGATCTGTTTATCCAGAACGTTATACACCCCGGCGGTCACCAGCAGGTTTTTATTCGCGTTATAGCGCAGGCCAACATCCACCTGGGTATACGACGGCGTGCCCTGCGACATCGAGGTTCGGCTCAGGTATTCAGAGGTTTTACCACGGAAGTTCACCCGGCTCCAGAATCCCACGTCCTGTGTGGCCTGCCAGTCCAGCGTGGTGTTGAACATATGCTTAGGCATTTTGTTTAACGGCTTGCCAGAAAACTGACCGCTCTTTTGTTCTGATTCGGTATAGGTATAGTTCGCCGTCCAGTTGATATCGGGGGTGATTTTCCAGCCGAAGGTGGATTCCACGCCGCGCATAGTGGCTTCATCAACGTTGACGCGATCGCTGACAAAATCATACTGGGTGCTGCCGATGGTGCAGGCCGGGTCGGCGCTGCTGTTACAGCGGCGCACTTCGGTGATTTTATCTTTGAAATCGGTATTGAACAGGGTGACGCCTGCGTTAAGGTTTTCACCGTTATCCCACAGCAACGCCAGCTCTTCGCTCAGGCTTTTTTCCGGTTTCAGGTCCGGGTTGCCTACGATGATTCCGTTCAGACGGCCCCCGCCGGTGACTTGCCCCCAGCTTGCAGAGGACTGACGCAGATCCGGCGCGCGATAGCCCGCAGATACACCGCCTTTCAACGTCCATTGATCGTTCAGATGCCAGACGCCGTAACCGCGCGGTGTCCAGTTATCGCCGTAGTTTTCGTCTTTATCCATCCGAATGCCGCCGGTCAGCGTGAAGCTGTCGGTCATCGCCCATTCGTCTTCCGCAAACAGCGCCCAGCTCCAGCGGGTGAGTTTGTTCAGACCGTCTGCCGCTTCCAGTTGGTTGCCGTTGTCCGTCAGTTTTTCATAGCGATACTGACCGCCCAGCGTCAGCGTATGCGCCCCGAGGAAAATCTGGTTCTGGTTATTGAAGATGGTGTTATAGGACTTCATCTCACGGCCAGGATTGTTGGTTTCTTCCTGCTGGATGTAGCTGGTGCTGTTGACGTCTTCATAGTAGCCGCTGTGAGTCAATGAATATGTCGTATGCTCATAGCGGTTTTCGCTTTTGCTGTTCGGCTTGCAGGTGCCATTGCGGCAGGTTTCCGCCGCCATGGATTTACCCGGCGTACTGTTGCGATCCTGAAGCTCGCGGGCAATATCAAAATCGAAATCGTTTTTATCGTCCGGCGTGAAGTTCAGGGTCAGGCCGCCGTTGCGCAGGCGCTGTTCATTATAGCCGTTGACGATCTGGTCTTCCGCGCGGCGAGAGAGCAGGCCGGTCACTTTCGCCCCCAGCAGGCCGTCGATCAGCGGACCGGAGGCATAGGCGTTGGTCTGAAACAGATCGCCGGAATCACTGTCTTCCTGGAAGGTGGCGTCGCCATGCAGCGAGCCGCTCCAGCCTTTAGTGTTGGAGACTTTTTTGGTGATCACGTTAATCACGCCGCCCATGGCATCGGAACCGTACAGCGAGGACATCGGGCCGCGAATCACTTCGATACGTTCGATAGACTCCAGCGGCGGCAGCCAGCCTTGTTCGATACCGGAATTGTCGCTGTTCGGGCGGGTTCCGCGGGTGCTAATGCGTTTGCCGTTGACGAGGAACAGCGTGTACTGCGACGC
Source organism: Citrobacter sedlakii NBRC 105722 (assembly GCF_000759835.1). GTDB lineage: Bacteria > Pseudomonadota > Gammaproteobacteria > Enterobacterales > Enterobacteriaceae > Citrobacter_A > Citrobacter_A sedlakii. Next base: position 824,781 of record NZ_BBNB01000001.1, on the reverse strand, counting down.
CATCCCGCGGATGCTGATGTCGCTGCTGCTTCCGCCGCCGGTGACCACGACACCGGGGACGTCTTTCAGCGCGTCGGTCACGTCGCGATACGCTTTATCTTCAAGTTGCTGTTTGGTGATAACCGAAATCGACGCAGGCGCGTTCTGAATTTTCTGCTCAAATCCGGTTGCTGTCACCACAACGGTATCCTGATCGGCAGCCTGAACGAGCGATGGGAGGCATGCCGCGCCGACGGCGACAGCGAGAGCCTTAACGTGAGGTATGGTCATTTTGTCATTCCATTAAACGAGTAAAATCCGCTTGTCATGTAAAAGGCCATGACAACTGTATGTCTTTGTCTTTTAAGGACTCTTTGCGGTAAAGAAGCGGAAGAATTGTACAAAATAATCAATATTTGTAAACACAAATGATAATTGAAATCATTTGTGTTTAGTTGATTTATAAAGAAAAAGCTTGCAAGTCAACAGGATACGTAAACGTAAATGTGACGAAAAAATGAAGAAAAAAAGGAGATATGACGGAAAAATTGGAGAGGCGCGGCAAGCCCGGTAAACAGGAGAGGGCGCGTGCCCCCACCGACGTTGTGCCCGGCGACAGAGCCGGGCATGCGCATTATTTCATCAGATGTTCGGCGTGGAACCGCAGATGATCCTCTATAAAGGAGGCGATAAAGTAATAGCTGTGGTCGTAGCCCGGCTGAATACGCAGCGTCATGGGCCACGCGGTCTGCCGGGCGGCTTCCGCCAGAACGGCAGGCTGGAGCTGATCGGCGAGGAACTGATCGCTGTCGCCCTGATCGATAAGCGTCGGTATGGCCTCTTCCGGCTTGCTGGCATACATCAGCGCGCAGCTGTCCCATTGTGCCCAGTCGGCTTTATCCTCACCCAGATAAGCGGAAAAAGCTTTTTCGCCCCAGGGCACGCGGCAGGGGTTAACGATCGGCGCAAAGGCGGAAACGCTGGTATATTTGCCGGGGTTCTTTAACGCCAGTACCAACGCGCCGTGTCCGCCCATTGAATGGCCGCTGATCGCACAGCGATCGCTGACGTTGAATTGCGCCTGGATCAGCGCAGGCAGTTCGTCGCGAATATAGTCGTACATGCGGAAATGCGCGGCCCAGGGCTGCTGCGTGGCATTGAGGTAGAAACCGGCGCCCTGGCCGAGATCGTAACCGTCATCGTTGGCGACCGCGTCACCGCGCGGGCTGGTGTCCGGCATGACCAGTACCATCCCCAGTTCTGCGGCAATCCGCTGCGCGCCCGCTTTGGTGGTAAAGTTTTCGTCATTACAGGTTAAGCCCGAGAGCCAGTACAGGACCGGAGGCGGTGTGTTGTCGCGGGGCGGCGGAAGAAAAATGCTGAACGTCATTGTACAGTTCAGCGTGGTGGAGTCGTGTCGCCAGCGTTGCTGCCAACCTTCAAAACAGCGGTGCTCCTCAAGCATTTCCATGCGTGGCTCCTTGTTATGTGATCGGAATGTGTTCGCAAACGCCCCATAATACAGATAATTCATGGTGCTGTGAGTAACTTTCACTTCCGCATTCAGCAAAGATGCCTCATCATTTGCACAACGTATAATTAACAGATTTCCGCAGTCTGTTCTGGCGGCGGAACGAAAGGCAACGACGATTTCAATAATTATCGTTGTGAATACTGGATTATGTGCACGGCCTCACGCACAATAATCGGGCTGTCACACAGCCGACAAACTTTGCCCCACGCAGGGCAGAGGCGCCACACCTGCAGGAGAAAAATTGATGTCATCACTGAGTAAAGAAGCGGCTCTGGTACATGAAGCGCTGGTCGCGCGAGGGCTGGAAACACCGTTGCGCCCGCCCGTGCATGAGATGGATAACGAAACGCGCAAACGTCTTATCGCCGGCCATATGACCGAAATTATGCAGCTGCTTAATCTCGACCTGAGCGATGACAGCCTGATGGAAACGCCGCATCGCATTGCGAAAATGTATGTCGATGAAATTTTCTCTGGTCTGGATTACGCCAACTTCCCGAAAATTACCGTCATAGAAAACAAAATGAAGGTGGATGAAATGGTGACGGTGCGCGATATCACGCTGACCAGTACCTGTGAGCACCATTTTGTGACTATCGACGGTAAAGCGACGGTCGCCTATATCCCGAAAGATTCGGTGATCGGCCTGTCAAAAATCAATCGCATCGTGCAGTTCTTCGCACAGCGTCCGCAGGTGCAGGAGCGCTTAACCCAGCAGATCCTGACCGCCTTGCAGACCCTGCTCGGCACGAACAATGTCGCGGTATCGATTGATGCTGTGCATTATTGCGTGAAAGCGCGCGGTATCCGCGATGCGACCAGCGCCACCACCACCACTTCGCTCGGCGGTCTGTTCAAGTCCAGCCAGAATACGCGTCAGGAATTCTTGCGCGCAGTGCGTCACCATAACTGATCGGGGCAGAGGCTATGGCGCGAAATGTCACGCTGGATGTTGTTCGTGGCGTCGCCGTTCTGGGCATTCTGCTTCTGAATATCAGCGCCTTTGGTTTACCAAAGGCGGCTTACCTTAATCCTGCCTGGTATGGCGAGATTACCGCGCAGGATGCCTGGACCTGGGCTGTACTCGATGTGTTCGCCCAGGCCAAATTCCTCACGCTTTTTGCCTTGTTGTTTGGAGCGGGACTGCAAATGCTGCTGCCGCGCGGAAAACGCTGGATCCAGGCGCGACTGACCCTGCTGGTTTTGCTGGGTTTTTTGCATGCCCTGTTGTTCTGGGATGGCGATATTTTGCTGGCTTATGGCCTGGTCGGGCTGATTTGCTGGCGGCTGGTGCGCGATGCGCCTTCGGTAAAAAGCCTGATGAATACGGGCATTCTGCTGTATCTGGTCGGTATTGGCGTATTACTGCTGCTCGGCGCGATCTCTGACAGCCAAACCAGTCGCGCGTGGACGCCAGACGACGCGGCGCTTCTGTATGAAAAATACTGGAAGGTGAACGGGGGTATGGAAGCCATCAGCAACCGGGTTGACGCGTTGTCCAACAGTCTGCTGGCGCTGGGCGCGCAGTATGGCTGGCAACTGGCCGGGATGATGCTGGTCGGGGCATCGCTGATGCGCAGCGGTTGGCTGAAAGGGCAGTATAGCCTTGCCCACTATCGACGCACCGGTTTCCTGCTGATTGCCGTTGGCCTGCTGATTAATCTGCCTGCCGTGGTTGCGCAGTGGCAACTGGCGTGGAGCTACCGCTGGTGCGCGTTTTTGTTACAAGCGCCGCGCGAGCTGAGCGCGCCGTTACAGACGATCGGCTATGCCGCGCTGCTGTTCGGCTACTGGCCGCAGCTAAGTCGTCTAAAACTCGTATTTGCCATCGCCTGCGTTGGGCGGATGGCGCTGACCAACTACCTGCTACAAACGCTCCTCTGTACCACGCTGTTTTATCAGTTTGGCTTATTTATGCAGTTTGACCGTAGCACGCTATTGCTGTTCGTCATCCCCGTCTGGCTGGTAAACCTGCTGTTCTCGGTTTTCTGGTTGCGCTTCCTGCCGCAGGGGCCGGTAGAATGGGTATGGCGTCAGTTAACCCTGCGGGCATCAGGAGCGCGCATCTCTCATACATCCGGATAACGATCTGGATCACAATCATTAACAAAACGGATGTAAGCGCTTTCATCCCTGTGACCTTACTCACGTAGCGCTTTTCCTACCGCTGACAAAATAGCCGCCAGTTGTGCAGTGAACCACTGCATTGTCAAACAGGGTAGTGAATATGATCACCATACGTGATGTGGCGCGTCAGGCTGGCGTATCCGTGGCGACGGTTTCCCGGGTTTTAAACAACAGCGCGCTGGTCAGTCCCGATACGCGCGAGGCGGTAATGAAAGCGGTGACGCTGCTGGGCTATCGCCCCAACGCCAATGCGCAGGCGCTGGCGACGCAGGTGAGTGAAACCATCGGCGTGGTGGTGATGGATGTCTCAGATGCCTTTTTTGGCGCACTGGTGAAAGCGGTCGATATGGTCGCCCAACAGCATCAGAAATATGTCCTGATCGGCAATAGCTATCATGAGGCGGAAAAAGAGCGCCATGCGATTGAAGTGCTGATCCGTCAGCGATGTAACGCGCTGATCGTCCATTCAAAGGCGCTGAGCGATCGTGAACTGGGCGAATTTATGGATCAAATCCCCGGCATGGTGCTGATTAACCGTATCGTGCCTGGCTATGCTCATCGCTGCGTCTGCCTGGACAACATCAGCGGCGCGAAAATGGCGACCCGGATGCTGCTGAACAACGGTCACCAGCGGATTGGTTATTTGGCCTCCAGCCACGGAATTGAAGATGACGATATGCGCAGGGAAGGGTGGCTGAGCGCGCTTGGCGAGCAGGGGATAACGCCGCCGGAAAGCTGGACAGGCGTGGGCTCGCCGGACATGCAGGGCGGGGAGTCTGCAATGGTCGAACTGCTGGGGCGCAACCTGCAACTGACCGCCGTCTTCGCCTATAACGACAGCATGGCCGCCGGCGCGCTGACGGCACTCAAGGATAACGGCATTGCCATCCCGCTGCATCTTTCGATCATTGGTTTCGATGATATTCCCATTGCCCGTTACACCGATCCACAACTGACAACGGTGCGTTATCCCATCGCGTCAATGGCGAAACTGGCGACCGAACTGGCATTACAGGGCGCGGCGGGGACGCTGGACGCAACGGCGACCCACTGTTTTATGCCGACGCTGGTCAGGCGGCATTCCGTCGCCGCCCGGCAGAATGCGGTGGTGATCACTAACTCATGACGTCGGCAGATGTAACCGTTTTCAATATGTGAGTAAATTCACAGTATATTAACATTGCCGTCGCTATGATGGCACCGCTTAGCGCAGTGTAACTACGATGTAACCGTGAGTAATCACTTTTAACGAGTGAAAGCTGCTTTAAGCAAAATTAAAGCCTATTTCTGGAGCGTTACCGGGCAAGGAAGAACGATTTTTTTAAAAAGAGCCTCGGCGTTCAATTAACACTTCATTAACGTTTTGTCCCGCCGGGCATTTATCTGAAGCACTACCCTGCATAATAAAACCGGAGTTACCATGAATAAGAAGGTGTTGACCCTTTCTGCTGTAATGGCAGGCATGTTGTTCGGCGCGGCTGCGCACGCCGCGGATACTCGCATCGGTGTGACAATCTATAAATATGACGATAACTTTATGTCCGTGGTGCGTAAGGCTATCGAAGCAGACGCGAAAGCGGCGCCGGACGTCCAGTTGCTGATGAACGACTCGCAAAACGACCAGTCCAAACAGAACGATCAGATAGACGTCCTGCTGGCGAAGGGGGTGAAAGCGCTGGCGATCAACCTGGTCGACCCGGCGGCGGCTGGCACTGTTATTGAAAAAGCCCGCGGCCAGAACGTGCCGGTGGTTTTCTTCAACAAAGAACCTTCCCGTAAAGCGCTGGACAGTTATGACAAAGCCTATTACGTCGGCACTGACTCCAAAGAATCCGGTATTATCCAGGGCGATCTGATCGCGAAACACTGGGCGGCGAATCAGGGCTGGGATCTGAATAAAGACGGTCAGATTCAGTTCGTACTGCTGAAAGGCGAGCCGGGTCACCCGGACGCGGAAGCGCGTACCACTTACGTGGTTAAAGAATTGAACGACAAAGGCATCAAGACCGAACAGCTTCAGTTAGATACCGCCATGTGGGATACCGCTCAGGCGAAAGACAAAATGGACGCGTGGTTGTCCGGCCCGAACGCTAACAAAATTGAAGTGGTTATCGCTAACAACGATGCGATGGCAATGGGGGCGGTAGAAGCGCTGAAAGCGCACAATAAAACCAGCATTCCGGTCTTTGGCGTGGATGCGCTGCCAGAAGCGCTGGCGCTGGTGAAATCCGGAGCGATGGCCGGTACTGTGCTGAATGACGCCAACAACCAGGCGAAAGCGACATTCGATCTGGCGAAAAACCTGGCGGATGGCAAAGGCGCCGCAGACGGCACCAGCTGGAAAATTGAAAACAAAATTGTGCGCGTTCCTTACGTGGGCGTAGATAAAGATAACCTGGCCGAGTTCTCCAAAAAGTAAGACTGTTGGGCGCGATTGTGATCGCGCCCTTTAATCACGCACTCTGCGAGGCCGACAAGGTATAATTATGGTCAGCACAACGACACTGTCCTCAGGCGAATACTTGTTGGAAATGAGCGGTATCAACAAGTCTTTTCCCGGCGTTAAGGCACTTGATAATGTTAATTTAAAAGTCCGTCCACACTCTATTCATGCATTGATGGGAGAAAACGGCGCGGGGAAATCGACACTATTGAAATGTCTTTTTGGCATCTATCAAAAAGATTCTGGCAGCATATTATTTCAGGGGAAAGAGATCGATTTCCATTCAGCGAAAGAAGCGCTGGAAAACGGTATTTCAATGGTTCATCAGGAATTAAACCTGGTATTACAACGCTCCGTGATGGACAACATGTGGCTCGGGCGTTATCCCACCAAAGGCATGTTTGTCGATCAGGACAAAATGTATCGCGACACAAAAGCGATATTTGACGAACTGGATATTGATATCGACCCGCGGGCGCGCGTCGGGACGCTTTCCGTTTCGCAAATGCAGATGATCGAAATTGCCAAGGCGTTTTCCTATAACGCCAAAATCGTCATCATGGATGAGCCGACCTCGTCGTTAACCGAAAAAGAGGTTAATCATCTGTTTACGATTATTCGTAAGCTGAAAGAACGCGGCTGCGGCATTGTGTATATCTCGCATAAAATGGAAGAGATTTTCCAGCTCTGCGATGAGGTCACGGTGCTGCGCGACGGTCAGTGGATTGCCACTCAGCCGCTCGAAGGGCTGGATATGGACAAGATCATCGCCATGATGGTTGGACGCTCGCTGAACCAGCGTTTCCCGGATAAAGAGAACAAACCTGGTGAAGTGATACTGGAAGTGCGTAATCTGACGTCGCTGCGCCAGCCGTCGATTCGTGACGTCTCTTTTGATCTGCATAAAGGTGAAATTCTCGGTATTGCCGGGCTGGTAGGCGCAAAACGTACCGACATCGTCGAAACGCTGTTTGGTATTCGTGAGAAATCTTCCGGCACCATTACCCTGCACGGCAAAAAAATCAATAACCATAATGCGAACGAAGCCATCAATCACGGCTTTGCGCTGGTTACCGAGGAGCGACGTTCTACCGGTATTTATGCCTATCTGGATATTGGTTTTAACTCCTTAATCTCCAATATCCATAATTATAAAAACAAGGTCGGTCTGTTAGACAATTCGCGGATGAAAAGCGACACCCAGTGGGTTATTGACTCCATGCGGGTAAAAACCCCTGGCCACCGCACGCAAATTGGTTCGCTTTCCGGAGGCAACCAGCAGAAAGTGATTATTGGTCGCTGGCTGCTGACCCAGCCGGAGATATTAATGCTCGACGAACCCACGCGTGGAATTGACGTTGGCGCCAAATTTGAAATCTATCAGTTAATTGCGGAACTGGCCAAAAAAGGAAAAGGGATCATCATTATCTCCTCCGAAATGCCGGAATTGTTAGGGATAACCGATCGTATTCTGGTCATGAGCAACGGACTCGTGTCTGGAATTGTTGATACTAAAACGACCACGCAAAATGAAATTTTGCGTCTTGCGTCTTTGCACCTTTAAGATCAGGGGCTCCTCATGAGTGCGTTAAATAAGAAAAGTTTTCTCACTTATCTGAAAGAGGGCGGTATTTACGTCGTTCTTTTAGTTTTACTGGCAATTATTATTTTTCAGGATCCCACGTTCTTAAGTCTGCTTAACCTGAGTAACATTCTGACTCAGTCCTCGGTGCGCATTATTATCGCCCTCGGCGTGGCGGGGCTGATCGTCACCCAGGGGACAGACCTGTCAGCCGGGCGTCAGGTCGGGCTGGCGGCGGTGGTTGCGGCAACACTATTGCAGTCGATGGAGAACGCCAATAAGGTCTTTCCGGAAATGGCGACCATGCCGATTGCGCTGGTGATCCTGATTGTCTGCGCTATTGGCGCGATTATCGGCCTGATCAACGGCATCATTATCGCCTATCTGAACGTGACGCCGTTTATTACCACGCTGGGTACGATGATTATCGTGTACGGTATTAACTCCCTGTATTACGACTTCGTTGGGGCATCGCCGATTTCCGGCTTTGACAGCGGTTTCTCGACCTTCGCGCAGGGCTTTATCGCGTTAGGCAGCTTCCGGCTTTCCTATATCACGTTCTACGCACTGATCGCCGTGGCGTTCGTGTGGGTGTTGTGGAACAAAACCCGCTTCGGTAAAAACATTTTCGCCATCGGCGGCAACCCTGAAGCGGCGAAAGTGTCTGGCGTCAACGTCGCGCTGAACCTGCTGATGATCTATGCCCTCTCCGGCGTGTTCTACGCGTTTGGCGGTTTGCTGGAAGCGGGGCGTATCGGCTCCGCCACCAACAACCTCGGCTTTATGTATGAACTGGATGCGATTGCCGCGTGTGTCGTAGGCGGCGTATCGTTTAGCGGCGGCGTTGGGACGGTGTTGGGCGTGGTGACCGGGGTCATTATCTTTACGGTTATCAACTACGGTCTGACCTATATCGGCGTTAACCCGTACTGGCAGTACATTATCAAGGGCGGCATTATCATTTTCGCCGTTGCGCTGGACTCCCTGAAGTACGCACGTAAGAAGTAACCGGCAGGACAAAAAAACCGGCGCTGAGCCTCTGTGCCGGTTTTTTATTTAAAGAACACTAACCAGACGCCGACAACCAGCGCGCCAACGGCAACGCCAAAATAGGCGATAACGTAGCTCCAGTAGACGCCCGGCTGCCCGGTCCGCTGAATGATAAGCGGCGTCTGCGAGCCTTTTACCGTTTTTTCTACACTGCCTGCGCGTAGCGCTTTGAGCCCTTCACGAAAGGTCCACAGGACGATCATCAGTACGCCAATGACGATAAAAATCGTTTTATCTTCCATGTTATTTTCCCAGTTTCTTTTGCAATTCCAGCAATTGCTCTGGCGTAACCGCCGGGTAACCCTGCGCGTCATCGGGGATCTGATGCTGTGTCGGGATAGGCACCAGCGGGCCGAGGAAACGCGGTTCACGCTTAAACAAGTACAGGTCCGCCAGCGCGCCAAAGCGTGCGCCAAACTCGCGAACCCGAACCGTCAGCATATCCTTCGGCGACGGGACGGCGTAGCACTGCGCCTGAATGCCCATATGCAGAGCGATAAACAGCGCGCGCTCGCAGTGGAAGCGCTGAGTGATGATAATAAAGTCGTTGGTGTCAAAAACCTTGCGGGTGCGGACAATTGAATCCAGCGTGCGGAACCCGGCATAATCCAGCACGATGTCCGCCGGATCGACGCCTGCGGCAATCAGATCCTTACGCATGGTTCTCGGTTCGTTATAACTCTGCAGGGCGTTGTCGCCGCTAAGCAGCAAATAGTTCACTTTCCCGCTGTTATAGGCGTTGAGCGCGCCCTGAATGCGGTAACGGTAGTACTGGTTGATGACGCCAGCGCGATAATATTTCGCGGTGCCGAGCACCACGCCGACCTGACGATAGGGAAGGTCCTGCAGTTCATCATAAATATAGGGCGCGGTTTTCCAGCTCATCCAGCGGTCAAGGCCGAGCACGGTCAACAGCAGCAAGCCGATCAGGACTAACAGGCTGTAAAAAACGCGCTTTAGCATGAAGAAAACTCGGTAACGGGATGAAATTTCAATCAGGCTACTTTACCCGCCTGCGAAGCGCAAGAAACGGCAGTCTGTTTGAAGGGATTTTCAGCAATACGCCCGGGAAAAAACGCGTAACATCCAGGCAGGAAAAGGCAACGGCAATTGAGAGAGAGGGAGGATGTTGCTCACGCCGGCCTGGATGATGACAGGTTTATGCTAACAATACGCGGTCGATATTATTGCAGCCCAATGCCTTCAGCGTTGCGGCGGTGGCATCCCACTGAATCAACGAGGCATCCGCTTTTTCCGCCAGCACCGCCCGCTGAATATCGGCAAAATCATATCCGTTGAGATTCAATAAATTCAGCGCGCCCTGAAGCGGCGGCAGAGTCGGGTTAAACGCCGCATTTTCGGCGTAGCTTCCGCTAAAAATGTTGCCGTCTTTGCACGCCAGCGCCACGCCGCTTGGTGACTGGCTGTAAGGCATATGTGAGCGGTTCGCCGCGGCAACGGCCGCCTGCGCCAGCGCGTCGCCTTCGGCGGAGAAGCCATGATCCTGCTCGTCCATCAAGAGCGTCTTAATGTCCAGATCTTTAGGGCCGAAGGCGTCCGGCAGATAGTCGCGCAGGGTATGCGGTTCGCGTCCTGGCAGATGAATGCGCAGATCCAGCCCGCTGTTCAGTTCATTCATAAACTGACGACAGTGACCACATGGCGTGTAGTTGACAGTGATCGCCGCAAGGCCTTTTTCCCCGCGCAGCCACGCGTGACTGATAGCGCTTTGCTCGGCATGGACGGTTTGCTGCATGGTGGCGCCCAGATATTCCATATTGCCGCCGAAATACCACGTGCCGCTGACGCCGCGCGCAATCGCGCCGACGTTGAAATGGGAGAGCGGGGTACAGGCGCAGGCCGCAGCCAGGGGCAGCAGCGCAAATGCCAGCGCGTCTTCGTCAAGTCCCGTGGCGCTTTTCAGCCACGCGACCTGCTCTGCGGTCAGCAAGGCGGGGAAATGCGTTTCCGCCAGGATCGGCGCCAGCGCTGATTGCAAATTATCCGCAAGTTGGCCAAAGGCAGTGTGAAAACGTGGGTGCATGGCGTTGCCTCAAAATAATGTAATGGGATCGTAGTGTACGGGCCTGCCAGGGCTTTATATGTGATATGAATCTTATTATTTGTGCAACTTATGAAACTTAAATGAAAAATGCGCGACGTATCGCAAATTTTAGCCGGCTACCGCCAGAATGAGCGGAAACAAAAACGGCGCGATCAGGGAGGTGATGATCCCGCAGATCACCAGCGCCAGCGAACTGAACGCCCCTTCCTGATAATCCAGCTCCGCGCAGCGGGCGGTGCCGAGGGCGTGAGAAGCCGTTCCCATCGCCAGGCCACGCGCGGCTTTAGTACGAATACGCATGGCATTTAACAGGGTGTGGCCAAAGACGGCGCCGAGAATACCGACAAATATCACGCAAACCGCGCTCACTGCCGGGATGCCGCCAATGCTGCCGCCCACCGCCATTGCGATTGGCGTGGTGACGGATTTTGGCAACACCGACGCGGCAATTTCCGGAGTTGCCCCCATCAGCAGCGCAACCGAGGTGCCGGTCACCATCGCCACAACGCTGCCGACAAAGCAGATGGTGATGATGGATTTCCAGCGGGCGCGGATTTGGTGCAACTGTTCATATAGCGGATAGGCCAGCGCCACGACCGCCGGTTGCAGCAGATCGTTTAACACTTCACTGCCTTTGAAATAGTGATCGTAGGGAATCCCCGTAAGCAGCAAAAACGGAATGATGACCACCATCGCCACCAGCAGCGGGTTCAGCAACGGAAACTTAAAGCGCGCCGCCAGCTTCCGCGCGGCAAAAAAGACCGCTAAGGTCAGCGGCAGCGACCACCAGATATAGGCCATCATTCTTTTGATCCTTTCTGTCCAACCACTTTACGTTCACCGTGAACCAGGTGCGAACTCCAGCTGACCACCAGAAAAACCACCAGCGTACTGATGGCGCACGAGACCACCACCGGGCCAAACTGCGCGCGCAGTAAGTCAAAATACTGCATCACGCCCACGCCAATTGGCACAAACAGCAGCGCCATATAGCGAATCAGGACATAGCAGCCAGGATTGACCCATTTAGCGGGGATGATTTGTAGCGCCAGCAGGACAAACAGGATCAGCATGCCGATAATGCTGCCGGAAATGGCGACAGGAAGCAGAGTTGCAATAAAAATGCCCGCATACAGGCAGGCATAGATCAGCACGAAAGCGCGTAAATATTGCCAGATGATATTCAGTGTCTTACTCATGGGATACGCCTTAAATGAGATGGATTCATCATACAATTAAACGTTAAAACGTGCTACCGATCACATCATGAATTCTTAGCATACTGAGGATAGACAACGGGAACATCGTGCCATGTTCTCCCTTCGTCGGGCTAGACCTGCGTCAGAAAGTGCAGAAAGCGGCTGAGCGCCGCCGAAGGCGTTTCGTTGTTGCGCCAGAACACGCCGACGCTGCCTTTCTGCTCTATCTTCGGCAGGTTCAGGATCACCAGTTGCCCCTGGCTGGCATAGCGCTGCGCCAGCCGTAAAGAAAGAATAGAGATCATGTCGCTGCTTTGCAGCAGGTTAGTGCTGACGTTCATGGATGCCGATTCAATGGTGTTTTCTGGCAGCATCACGCCGTTATCGACCAGCGCGTTATCAATGCTGATGCGGATGGGCGTCCCCGTGGGCCAGACGATCCAGCGCCAGCTGGCAAGATCGTTCCAGGAGAGGCTGGCATGGCTGGCCAGCGGGTGATCCGGCCGCGCAACAAAGCAGACGGGTTCGGTATACAGGACCTGATAGTTCAGCGGAAGCTGGAGCGCCCGCCCGCCAACCCGGCCAACCACCACATCCACTGACCCCGCCAGCAGATCGTGCAGCAGCGGCGTCATCACTTTTTCTTCGATGTTGAGGTGCAGCGTCGGCATTTCGCTAAGCAAACCGAGGATCGCCTGTGACACACAGTCAGTCGCCACCGGCGAGCAACCGATTTTCAGGCTGCCGACCAGACCACCGGCCTTAAAGCGGGCAATTTCATACTGGGATCGCTCCATGTCGTTGATTAAGCGCTGAGCATGCTGCAACAACAATTTGCCGCCTTCGGACGGGCGCAGGCCTTTACTGTGACGTTCGAAGAGCGTGATCCCTATCTCATCTTCGAGCTGTGACAACCATTTCGACAGCGCGGGCTGGCTGATATTCATCATTCGCGCCACCTGCGTGAGATTGCCTTGCTCGCCCAGCGCCATCAGCGTTTGCAGGTGATGAAGTTTCAATTTCTGCGCCCAGTTTGCCATCCGCGATAACCTCCAGGTTATGTCTCTGCATGAAAAGCCATTGTACATTTTATCGCCCCATCTACAAACTCGTAACATACCAAAAACAAAAGAACCTCTTACCTTACCTGCACCGAGGCATACACAATGACTCAACGACGTGAACTACAGGCTCTGATCGATGCCGCCCCCGTCGGCAAAACCCAGTGGCGGGTGATCATCTGCTGCTTTCTGGTGGTGATGCTGGACGGCTTTGATACTGCCGCGATTGGCTTTATTGCACCCGACATTCGCAGCCACTGGCAACTGACCGCCGGTGACCTCGCGCCGCTGTTTGGCGCGGGACTGCTGGGGCTGACGGCGGGCGCGCTGCTCTGCGGCCCACTTTCCGACCGCTTTGGCCGCAAACGGGTTATCGAGCTTTGCGTGGCGCTGTTCGGCGCTCTGAGTCTGATCTCGGCGTTTTCGCCGGATCTGCAAACGCTGGTATTCCTGCGCTTTTTGACCGGGCTTGGGCTGGGCGGCGCGATGCCGAACACCATCACCATGACCTCTGAATATCTGCCTGCGCGGCGGCGCGGCGCGCTGGTGACCCTGATGTTCTGCGGCTTTACCCTCGGTTCGGCGATGGGGGGGATCGTCAGCGCCCAACTGGTGGCGGTCATTGGCTGGCACGGCATTCTGATCCTTGGCGGTGTGCTGCCGTTAATGCTGTTCGCCGCGCTGCTGTTCGTGCTGCCGGAATCTCCGCGCTGGCAGGTTCGTCGCCAACTGCCGCAGGCCACCATTGCCCGCACGGTCAGCGCCATTACCCGTCAGCGTTACGAGGACACGCATTTTTACCTTAACGAAGCGGCGGCGATCGCCAAAGGCAGCATTCGTCAGCTTTTCGTGGGTCGCCAGTTGCCCATTACCCTGATGTTATGGGTGGTGTTCTTCATGAGCCTGCTGATTATTTATCTGCTTTCAAGCTGGATGCCCACGCTGCTCAACCACCGCGGCATTGACCTCCAGCAGGCCTCCTGGGTGACGGCGGCTTTCCAGATTGGCGGTACGCTGGGGGCGCTGGCGCTGGGCGTACTGATGGATAAACACAACCCGTTCCGGGTTCTGGCGGTGAGCTATGCGCTGGGCGCGGTGTGCATCATCATGATTGGCCTGAGCGAAAACGGCCTGTGGCTGATGGCGCTGGCGATTTTTGGTACCGGGGTAGGGATCAGCGGATCGCAGGTGGGACTGAACGCCTTAACCGCCACGCTCTACCCGACGCAAAGCCGCGCGACAGGTGTCAGTTGGTCAAACGCGGTGGGTCGCTGCGGCGCCATCGTCGGATCGCTCTCCGGCGGCGTGATGATGGCGATGAATTTCTCATTCAATACGCTGTTTTTCATTATCGCTGTCCCGGCGGCGATCAGCGCGGTGATGTTGACCCTGCTGATCGTGGTTGTCCGTCAGTCAGCCTCTGTCCCCGATAACGTGCCGCGCACTGGCGGTATGGTAAATGAATAAGGAGAATCCCTATGTCTGAACATAACCAGGATGTCAAAAACAGCCGTCAGCAGTTCTATCAGCATATTTCGGGGCAAAACCTGACCCCGTTGTGGGAGTCGCTGCATCACCTGGTGCCGCAAACCCCGAACGCTAACTGCGCGCCGGCTTACTGGAACTACCAGGAAATTCGTCCGCTGCTGCTGGAGAGCGGCAACCTGATTGGCGCAAAAGAGGCGGTGCGCCGCGTGCTGGTGCTGGAAAACCCGATGCTGCGCGGACAATCCTCTATCACTTCGACGCTGTATGCCGGGCTTCAGCTGATCATGCCGGGAGAGGTCGCCCCAAGCCACCGCCATAACCAGTCGGCGCTGCGGTTTATTGTGGAAGGGAAAGGGGCGTTCACTGCCGTGGATGGCGAGCGCACGCAGATGCACGTCGGTGACTTTATTCTGACGCCGCAATGGCAGTGGCATGACCATGGCAACCCGGGCGATGAGCCAGTTGTCTGGCTTGACGGGCTGGACCTACCGCTGGTGAATCTTCTCGGCTGCGGCTTTGCCGAGGATTACCCGGAAGATCAGCAGCCGGTGACGCGCAAAGAGGGCGATTACCTGCCGCGCTATGCCGCTAACATGCTGCCGCTGCGTCAGCAAAAGGGGAATTCATCACCAATCTTCAACTATCGCTACGATCGCAGTCGCGAAGCGCTGCACGATCTGACCCGTTTCGGCGAGGCCGACGAGTGGGACGGCTACAAAATGCGCTACGTCAATCCGGTCACCGGCGGATACCCGATGCCATCGATGGGCACTTTCCTGCAGCTGTTGCCGAAAGGCTTTGTCTCGCGGATGGCGCGTACCACCGACAGCACCATTTACCACGTGGTGGAGGGCAGCGGCGAAGTGACCATCGGCAATGAAACCTTCACCTTTACCGCCAAAGACATTTTCGTGGTGCCGACCTGGCACGGCGTGTCGTTTACATCCTCCGATGACACCGTGTTATTCAGTTTTTCAGACCGGCCGGTACAGGAAGCCCTCGGGTTATTCCGCGAAGCACGTTATTAATAAGGGAGAAAACAATGACTCAGTATGTATTTGAACCGCAAGCGCCCGTTACCGTACCGGTGGTCGGCAGCGATGAACGTTTCCCCGTCCGCCGCGTGTATTGCGTCGGACGCAACTACGCCGCCCATGCCCGGGAAATGGGCTTCGACCCGGATCGCGAGCCTCCGTTCTTCTTCTGCAAGCCCGCCGATGCCGTAGTGCCGGTGCCGGCAGGTGAAACGCTCGAACTGCCGTATCCGGCGCAAACCGACAATTACCACTATGAAATTGAGCTGGTGGTGGCGATAGGCAAAAAAGGCAGTGATATCCCTTTAGAAAACGCCCATGAATATGTCTGGGGCTATGCCACCGGACTGGATATGACCCGCCGCGATCGGCAGATGGAGATGCGCCAGATGGGCCGCCCGTGGGAGATTGGCAAAGCGTTCGATCTCTCTGCGCCCATCGCGCCGCTGCATAAAGCCAGCCAGGCGCCGGACGTTAATGCCGCGCCTATCTGGCTCCAGGTCAACGGCGAAGATCATCAGCGCAGCGACATCCGCCACCTCATCTGGTCGGTGAACGAAACCATTAGCTATCTGTCCGGCTTTTTCGAACTACAACCGGGGGATCTCATTTTTACCGGCACGCCGGAAGGGGTGGGGGCAGTGGTGAAGGGCGATGTGATCACCGGTAATGTGGACGGGTTAACCCCCCTCGCCGTGAAGATTGTCTGAGGTGAGGCATGAAGCTGTACAGTTTTTTCAATAGTTCGGCCTCGTACCGCGTGCGCATTGCACTGGCGCTGAAAGGTATCGACTACCAGACGGTGGGCGTCAATATCCGCATTGGTCAGCAAAATGAACTGGCCTACCGGCGGATGAATCCGGTGGGGCTGGTGCCAACGCTGGTGACCGATGACGGCGACGCGCTTGGCCAGTCGCTGGCGATTATCGACTGGCTGGACCGGCATTTCCCGCAGTCGCCACTGCTGCCGGCCAGCGATCCGGCGCGCAGCCAGGTACTGGAGATTGTCTACGCCATCGCCTGTGATATTCATCCGGTGAATAATTTGCGGGTGCTGCGCTATCTCACTGACGAACTGAAGATCAGCGAAGAGGATAAAAAACGCTGGTACGCGCACTGGATCCAGCAGGGGCTGAGCGCTGTTGAACAGTTGTTGCGTCAAAGCCAGTCTCAGTCGTACTGCGTCGGAAACCGTCCAACGCTTGCCGACTGTTGCTTGATCCCGCAGTGGGCGAACGCGCTGCGTATGGGGTGTGACTTAAGCGCCTTTCCGCGCTGCAATGCGGTGTATGAAGCCTGCACACAGCTTCCGGCGTTTATCGCCGCCGCGCCCGAAAATCAACAAGATAAACTCTCAGCCTGAGAAGGAGAACGACAATGGCTAAAGTGAAGAGCGCAATTATCGTTGGCGGCGGCATTGGCGGGGCAGCAACCGCGCTTTCGCTGGCGCGCCAGGGTATCAAGGTGATGCTGCTGGAAAAGGCGCACGAGATTGGCGAGATTGGCGCAGGCATCCAGCTTGGCCCAAATGCCTTTTCGGCGCTGGACAGCCTCGGTGTTGGCGACGTAGCGCGCCAGCGGGCGGTATTTACCGACCATATCACCATGATGGATGCGGTAAACGCGGAGGAAGTTGTCCGCATTGAAACCGGCCAGGCGTTTCGCGACCATTTCGGCGGGCCGTATGCCGTGATTCACCGCGTCGACATTCATGCCTCGGTCTGGGAAGCGGTGCTGACCCATCCTGATGTTGAATACCGGACATCCACCAATGTGGTGGATATTCGCCAGACGCCGGACGACGTCACGGTATTTGATGAGCAGGGAAACAGCTGGACAGCCGATATTCTGGTGGGCTGTGACGGCGTGAAGTCGGTTGTGCGCCAGAGTCTGCTGGGGGATTCCCCGCGGGTGACCGGACATGTGGTCTACCGGGCGGTGATTGACTGTGACGATATGCCGGAAGATTTGCGCATTAACGCGCCGGTACTGTGGGCGGGGCCGCACTGTCACCTTGTTCACTATCCGCTACGCGGCGGCAAGCAGTACAACCTGGTGGTGACGTTCCATAGCCGTCAGCAGGAGGAGTGGGGGGTGAAGGACGGCAGTAAAGAAGAGGTGCTCTCGTATTTTGCCGGTATCCATCCTCGTCCACGTCAGATGCTCGACAAACCCACCTCCTGGCGTCGCTGGTCCACCGCCGATCGCGAACCGGTGGAAAAATGGGGAACGGAGCGCATTACGCTGGTCGGTGACGCCGCGCACCCGGTCGCGCAGTATATGGCCCAGGGCGCATGCATGGCGCTGGAAGATGCGGTGACCCTCGGCAAAGCGCTGGAAAAATGCGAGGGCGATGCGGCAAGCGCCTTTGCGCTGTATGAGTCGGTGCGCATTCCGCGCACGGCGCGAATTGTCTGGTCGACCCGCGAAATGGGGCGCGTCTACCACGCTGCGGGCGTCGAACGTCAGGTGCGTAATCTGCTGTGGAAAGGCAAATCGCAGGCGGAATTTTATCGCGGCATGGAGTGGTTATACGGCTGGAAAGAGGATAACTGTCTGCTGCCGCGCTAGCGCTGTGCTTCATCATCGGCCTGGGCAGCCGTTTTACCGCCATCCGGCAAAAGGTTTTGATCCTCGCAGAGAGGCGCTATGATAGCGCCTCTTTTTTTGCGGATAACCTTATGCGTGTTTTACTGGCGCCGATGGAAGGCGTACTCGACTCCCTGGTACGCGAGCTTCTGACGGAAGTGAATGACTACGATTTATGCATCACCGAATTTGTGCGCGTGGTGGATCAACTTCTGCCGGTAAAAGTGTTTCATCGCCTGTGTCCGGAACTGATGAACGGCAGCCGAACGCCTTCCGGGACGCTGGTGCGCGTGCAACTGCTGGGTCAATATCCACAGTGGCTGGCGGAGAACGCCGCCCGCGCCGTTGAGCTGGGATCCTACGGCGTCGATCTCAACTGCGGCTGCCCGTCGAAAATGGTTAACGGCAGCGGTGGCGGCGCGACGCTTCTGAAAGATCCGGAGCTGATTTATCAGGGCGCCAAAGCGATGCGTGAGGCGGTGCCTGCCCACCTGCCGGTGACGGTAAAAGTCCGTCTCGGCTGGGACAGCGGCGATAAAAAATTTGAGATCGCCGACGCCGTGCAGCAGGCCGGGGCCAGTGAGCTGGTGGTGCATGGCCGCACGAAAGAGCAGGGCTACAAAGCCGAACATATCAACTGGCAGGCCATCGGCGAGATTCGCCAGCGTCTGACCATTCCGGTGATCGCCAACGGGGAAATCTGGGACTGGCAAAGCGCGCAGGCCTGCATGGCGGCAAGCGGCTGTGACGCGATAATGATTGGCCGTGGCGCGCTGAATATTCCCAACCTCAGCCGGGTAGTGAAATACAACCAGCCGCGGATGCCGTGGCCGGAGGTGGTGGCGCTACTGCAAAAATATACCCGACTGGAAAAGCAGGGAGATACCGGGCTTTATCACGTGGCGCGCATCAAGCAGTGGCTGGGGTATTTGCGTAAAGAATATGATGAAGCCACCGTTCTCTTTCAGCACATCCGCGCGTTAAATCATTCACCGGACATTGCACGGGCGATCCAGGCGATAACCCTATGATAACTGGCCGGGTAAGCGAAACGTCGCTACCCGGCGCAGCCGTTAAAAAATCATCTTAAACACGCCGGTGACCACCAACAGCCCAATCAGAAAAATAATCAAAATCACCCACAGTAAAATCTTCATTGCCGTTCCCTTATTGGTACGTTCAGATTAAGTATAGGAAATCTTCTGCAACCTGCCGCCGGGATATCGTCCGTAAATAACAAACACATAAATCAGATAAATAAATCCCATTAATGATATTTATTTGAAAAATACATTGCCGGATATGACGGTTATTTGCCAAAGATGTTATGCCACGCGTAACTAAAAAACCGCATTCAACAACGGGTAAGCTCCGCGCACCCTTTCTAAGCAGAACTTCTTCATGAATCGTAACTCTTTTCACGCTGTGAAAGCGTGCTTCCCCTTTGCACTTTTGCTGGCGGGATGCGCCCCCATGCATGACAGTCATCAGACGCTGGCGCAGCAAACCCCCGCGACTCACGTTGACGCCTCACTGCCTGCGTCACTCAAAAAAGGGTGGCCGGAAAGCCAATGGTGGCAGGTATATCACGATCCCCAGCTCAACGGTCTGATTGAGCACGCCCTGCTGCACTCGCCGGATATGCAGGTGGCTGAACAACGCATTCAACTGGCGGAAGCGCAGGCGAAAGCGGTTGAAACCCAGGACGGTCCGCAACTGGATTTTTCAGCGGATCTCGAGCGGCAGAAAATGTCAGCGGAAGGGTTAATGGGGCCGTTCGCACTGACCGATCCCGCGGCAGGCACCACGGGACCGTGGTATACCAACGGTACGTTTGGCTTAACCGCCGGTTGGGATCTGGATTTATGGGGGAAAAATCGTGCGGAAGTGACGGCGCGAATCGGCGCGGTGAAAGCGCGGGAAGCGGAACGTGAGCAGACCCGCCAGTTGCTGGCAAGCAGCGTCACGCGGTTGTACTGGGAATGGCAAACGCAGGCGGCGTTAAGCACGCTGCTCCAGCAAATCGAAGACGAACAGCGCAATATTATTAACAGCGATCGCCAGCTGTACCAGAACGGGATAACGTCTTCGGTCGAGGGTGTTGAAACCGATATCGATGACAGCAAAACACAACAGCAACTGAATGATGCTGCCGGAAAGATGAAGGTCATAGAGGCGCGACTCAGCGCGCTCATTAATGCCCAGTCGACCTCGCTGGCGCTTCACCCGGTGGCGCTGCCGAACGTGGAAAGCCGACTGCCGGATCGCCTGGGCTATGAATTGCTGGCGCGCAGGGCAGATTTGCAGGCGGCGCACTGGTATATCGAATCGTCGCTCAGCAGCGTGGAGGCGGCGAAAGCGGCGTTTTATCCTGATATCAACCTGATGGCTTTTCTGCAACAGGATGCGCTGCATTTAAGCGATCTGTTCCGTAGCTCCGCGCAGCAGATGGGCGTTACCGCCGGGCTGACGCTACCGATTTTCGACAGCGGCAGACTGAACGCGAATCTGGATATCGCCCAGGCGCAAAGCGATTTGTCGATCGCGAATTACAACAAAGCGGTGGTGGAGGCGGTAAATGACGTCGCACGCGCCGCCAGTCAGGTGGCAACGCTGGCGCAAAAAAATGCCCATCAGCAGCAGATTGAGCACGATGCCCGACGGGTGGTAACGTTGGCTGAAGCGCGCTTCAGGGCGGGGATTATTGCCGGTTCCCGCGTTAGCGAGGCGAAAATTCCGGCGCTGCGCGAACAGGGTAACGGCCTGATTTTACAAGGCCAGTGGCTGGACGCGTCGGTACAGCTCACCAGCGCGCTCGGCGGCGGCTACCCGCACTCCTGATCTTTCCGGCTCTCTCAGACTGAGCTTCTATACTTAGAGCCTGATGAGACAGATTCTTAAGGTTCAGTTTGATTCAACCGGAGATATTATGAGAAAAGTGGCCATTGTCACCGCGTCTGATTCAGGTATCGGCAAAGCCTGCGCCCTGCATCTGGCGCAGCAGGGATTTGATATTGGCATCACCTGGCATTCCGATGAACAGGGCGCGCGCGCGACAGCGCAAGAGGTGATGAAGCACGGCGTTCGCGCTGAGACCGTCCAGTTAGATCTCAGCCAGCTACCTGCGGGGGTACAGGCGCTTGAGCAACTGATTACCCGGCTGGGCCGGATTGACGTGCTGGTGAATAATGCGGGCACAATGCGCAAAGCCGCGTTTCTTGAGATGCCCTTCGACGACTGGCGACAGATTTTCACGGTGGACGTCGACGGCGCATTTCTCTGTTCCCAACTGGCTGCTCGCCAGATGGTAAAACAGGGGGAGGGCGGCCGTATTATCAATATCACCTCGGTACATGAGCATACGCCGCTGCCCGAGGCCAGCGCTTATACCGCCGCGAAACACGCTCTTGGCGGGCTGACCAAATCCATGGCGCTTGAGCTGGTCAAACACAATATTCTGGTCAACGCCGTGGCGCCGGGAGCCATCGCCACCCCGATGAATGATATGGACGACAGCGACGTGAAGCCTGGCGCTGAACCGTCGATCCCACTGGGCAGAATGGGGGCGACGCGCGAAATTGCCAGCCTGGTGGCGTGGCTGTGTTCGGACGGGGCAAGCTACACCACCGGTCAGTCGCTGATCGTCGACGGCGGATTTATGCTCGCCAATCCACAGTTTACACCGCAGTAGCGTTCGTATTAGTCGGCTTTGCGGCGGCTGCGGCGTT
Source organism: Citrobacter sedlakii NBRC 105722 (assembly GCF_000759835.1). Classification (GTDB taxonomy): domain Bacteria; phylum Pseudomonadota; class Gammaproteobacteria; order Enterobacterales; family Enterobacteriaceae; genus Citrobacter_A; species Citrobacter_A sedlakii. Next base: position 802,902 of record NZ_BBNB01000001.1, on the reverse strand, counting down.
TTAGCCACCCGCGAACGCCGACCACCAGCGCAATGGCAAGAAACAGCCAGACCAGATGTTTTAGATGGTGATCAAGGCTGTGCAGCCAGGGGGCAATGACTTCACCACCCGCGTAGCCGAGTGTGGTGAAGATCAGCGCCCAGATCAGCGCCCCGAGAATATTCAGCGGCAGAAAAATTTTTGGCGGCAGATGGCTTGCGCCAATCAGCAGCGGGCCAATGACGCGAAAACCGTACATAAAGCGCGTGCCGATGACGAACAGATATGGACGACGCTGGATCATCTTTTGCGCCTGGCGGATTTTGTCACGATGACGGGAAAAACGGCGCAGGAGCGGGTCACCGTAGCGGCGCCCGAGCAAATACAATACCTGATCGCCAATCATGCCGCCTACGGCGACGGCCAATACCACCAAAGGAAACTTCAGTAATCCCTGATGAGCGGCGACGCCGCCCAGCAGGGTCACCGTTTCGCCTTCCGCCAGACTACCGATGACCAGCGCGGCATAACCGTATTGTGCAATAAGACTGTTTATATCCATGTGTCTGAATGACCTCCGCACTAAGCATACACCTTGTGAATTTATGTTGCTGAATGAAAAAGGAGGAGGGGATCGTCCGCCCTGACATTTCCTGAACTGTACATAAAATAATCGAAAAGCGAATTATACTTGAGGTGTTAGGGGCCGGAACTGACACAAGGGGGCGGTATGAACCATGTCTGGGGGTTGTTTTCCCATCCCGATCGTGAAATGCAGGTGATCAAAAGCGAGAATGAAACGGTATCGCATCACTACACCCATCATGTACTGCTGATGGCGGCGATTCCGGTTATCTGCGCGTTTATTGGCACCACGCAAATCGGCTGGAATTTTGGCGACGGCAACGTACTGAAGCTGTCGCCGGTAACGGGGCTTGCGCTGGCTGTGCTGTTCTACGCCGTCATGCTCGCTGGCGTGGCGGTGATGGGACGGGTGATCTGGTGGATGGCGCGTAGCTTTCCGCAGCGCCCGTCGCTGGCGCACTGTATGGTGTTTGCCGGTTATGTAGCGACCCCGCTGTTTCTGAGTGGGGTGGTGGCGTTGTATCCGCTGGTCTGGCTGTGCGCGCTGGTGGGAACGGTGGCGCTGTTTTATACCGGTTACTTACTGTATCTCGGTATACCGACCTTCCTGAACATTAATAAGGAGGAGGGGCTGAGCTTCTCCAGTTCGACGCTGGCGATTGGCGTGCTGGTGCTGGAAGTGCTGCTCGCGCTGACCGTTATTCTGTGGGGATACGGTTACCGGGTCTTCTGAGGTCATTCTCTGCATTGTTGGTGTAAAAGCCAGCAATGCAGCCTTTCCTGACGATTCTCTTATGGCGGCAACGTTATTAGCTCGCTATGATTCTTTCGCTAGCTTAAGTAAATTCTCACTCAAGCGGTGCGTGTTATCACACGTGTGAATCATTTTCTGAAATCTCATCATGCTGACATTCCGAGTTTCTGTTCTTAGCCTGGCGTTAATACTGGCGGTGCCTTTTGCACCGCAGGCGATGGCCAAAGCGGCGGCGACGACCGCGGCCTCCCAACCGGAAATCGCCTCCGGTAGCGCGATGATCGTCGATCTGAACACCAATAAGGTGATCTATTCGAACCATCCGGATCGGGTGCGTCCGATCGCCTCGATAACCAAATTAATGACCGCGATGGTCGTGCTGGACGCGCGACTGCCGCTGGACGAGAAGCTGAAGATCGATATCAGCCAGACGCCAGAAATGAAAGGCGTCTATTCCCGTGTGCGGCTGAACAGTGAGATCAGTCGTAAAAACATGCTGTTGCTGGCGCTGATGTCCTCGGAAAACCGCGCGGCGGCAAGCCTGGCGCACCATTATCCGGGAGGCTATAACGCCTTTATTAAGGCGATGAATGCGAAGGCGAAAGCGCTCGGCATGACCCATACGCGTTTTGTCGAGCCGACCGGGTTATCCATTCACAACGTATCTACCGCGCGCGATCTCACCAAAATGCTGATTGCCAGCAAGCAGTATCCGCTGATTGGGCAACTGAGTACGACGCGTGAGGATATGGCGACCTTCTCGAACCCGGCGTATACCCTGCCGTTTCGCAATACCAACCATCTGGTGTACCGCGACAACTGGGACATTCAGTTGACGAAAACGGGCTTCACCAACGCGGCGGGGCACTGCCTGGTGATGCGCACGGTAATTAATCACAAACCGGTGGCGCTGGTCGTGATGGACGCCTTTGGCAAATATACCCATTTTGCCGACGCCAGCCGTTTACGTACCTGGATTGAGACCGGCAAAGTGATGCCGGTTCCGGCGGCGGCATTAAGCTATAAAAAGCAAAAAGCCGCGCAGATGGCGCAGCAGACCGCGCAAAACGATTGAGCTGAAAGCCGGATAAGGCGGTTCTCCGCCATCCGGCGACATCAACGTTATTCCGGCAGCGTCCAGTCACCCTCGTTAAGCGGGCGCTGCATAATCAATGTGTCCCGCCAGTCGCCTTTCTTGTAGCCGACGCTGCGAAGCTGTCCGGCAATTTCAAAACCATGTTTTTTATGTAACCGTAATGAGCCAGGGTTATTGTGCCCGTCGCCGATCACCGCCACCATTTGTCGCCATGGGCCTGCTTCACAGCGACTGATGAGCGTGGACATTAACAGACTACCGATACCGCGCCCGGTCATGCTGGCGTCAACGTATATCGACTCTTCCAGGGTATAACGGTAGGCGGGGCGAGGGCGGTACTGAGTGGCATAGCAATAGCCCACCACCACGCCGCGATACAAAGCCACCAGCCAGGGCAGGCCATACTGCGCGACCTTGAGCATTCGCTGGCGCATCTCTTCTACCGTCGGGGGGATCTCTTCGAAAGAGGCGCGACCATTCAGCACATGCCAGGCATACAGCGCGGAAATGGCCTCCACGTCGCCGGGCGAAGCGTCGCGCACCACAATATCATCATCAGAAAGCGTATCGGCAGCAGACATGGTTATCACCTTCAGGATAAAAAGCCGGAGTCATAGCTCCGGCACATGTCGTTACTTTTGCACGATATTTCGAGCAGATCCAGCCTGCACGGCGGGCCTGCTTACACGGTTTGCCCGGTAGAGGGGTCTTTCCAGAATTTCTGCTTGCTGGTTTTGCCAATTCCGGGATTCATACTGTTGGTCGGGTCATTTTCGCGATAAAAACGGGTCAACGCCTCCGGGGCTTTGTACAGATGCCCGACGTTGTGCTCGGCGGGATACTGCGCGCCGCGCTGGTGAAGCAGTTCAAGCATCTGCGCTTTCAACGCATGTACGTCAACGCCTTTTTTAACGATGTAATCCTGATGGAAGACGTAGCACATAAAGTGTCCGTAATAGAGCTTATGCACTAACTGGCTGTCAAGTTCCGGCGGCAGATGTTCATACCACTCAGTGTCATTACGACGCAAGGCGATGTCCAGCGCCAGAATATCTTCCACGTCGTCGGCATGCACTGCCTGATAGCGGATTGCCGCGCCCGCCGCCGCGAAACGGTGCAGGAATGCTTTGCTGCCTTCCTCCGGCGTGCAGGCGAAGAAGTCGCCTTCCGCGGCTTTAAAGAATTCGCTCAGCCAGCTTTGCGCTTCCGCCACGCCGTCCCCGGCCATTTTTAACAGCAGATGATGCTCGTATTTATCGCGCCAGCTTTTCATTCGCGGCGGCAAATGACTGGGGAACAGATGACCGAACTTCTGCATTGCGCGGTCAGTGAAGTGCGGACGGAAAAATTTCACTTTCTCCAGCATTGCGTCGGTACGGCCCTTCAGGGTAAAGAAGAACGGCATTTTGTCGGTACCGAGCTTGTCGATCATCAGGAACGTATCTTTACCGTACTGCTCCGCGATATCGTAAATATCACGATGCATGTACTCGCCCGCGACTGGCAGATTCTCAAAGTTTGCCAGAATATGGCGGCGGATTTCGGTCAGCACGTCAGGCTGATTGGTGCCGATGTAAAACACCTGCTGGTTTTTTTCCGCTTCAAAAGTGTCGAGGCGTACCGCAAACACCGCCAGCTTTCCGGCGCAGCCGGAGGCTTCAAACAGGCGGTCCGGGTCGGCGTTATAACGCGCCGGCGTGTCAGCCTCGATATCGCGCACACGGGTTACGTAGTCGTGATCGTGGGCGTGACGCCCGTCGTGACGCACGTTTTCTTCTTTGATGCGCTCATCGTCCAGTTGACTGAGGATCTGCTCCGGCGTTTGACCAAGGTCGATGCCGAGATGGTTGACCAACTGGAGCTTGCCGTTTTCATCAATACGCGCAAACAGCGACATTTCGGTATAGGCAGGGCCGCGCTGAACCAGCGAGCCGCCGGAGTTATTACAGATACCGCCAATCACCGAGGCGCCAATGCACGACGAACCAATGACCGAATGCGGTTCGCGCCCCAACGGTTTCAGCGCTTTTTCCAGTGAATACAGCGTGGTGCCCGGCCAGGCCAGCACCTGCTCGCCTTTGCCAAGGAGGTGCAGCTTGTCGAGGCGCAGAGTGCTGATAATCACAATATCGCGATCGTAGTCGTTGCCGTTTGGCGTTGAACCTTCGGTCAGGCCCGTGTTGGCGGCCTGCATCAGAATAATTTTGTCGGCATTCACGCAGGCGTTAAGGACGCGCCAGAGTTCAAGCAGCGAGCCGGGAAAGACCACCGCCAGCGCATCGCCCTGGCCGGAACGGAAGCCCTTGCGATAGCGGGCGGTTTTCTCAGGTTCAGTCAGCAGGTGTGAATGACCCACGAGACGGGCGAGTTCATTCAGAAAGGCTTTATTATCAGTTGTTGTCAGGGAAGACATTTTCCACTCCTTGTGGTGGGACAAAATATCACGTTCAAGCATAGCGCTTTGTCTGACCCTGCGCTTACTCATTTACCCTGTCTGTGAATCAGCGGCGGTGAAAATTAAGAGAATAACCTTCGCTTTCTGCGTGGCGGCCAATTAGGCTTATGGCAACGTGCGGTTTTTGTTATATTTTCGCAGCCACGTCGGGCTAATGAGAAAGAGAGAAACAACATGAAATGGCTATGTTCTGTAGGTGTCGCGGTGAGTCTGGCGTTGCAGCCAGCGCTGGCGGAAGATCTGTTTGGTAACCACCCGCTGACGCCGGAAGCGCGGGATGCGTTTGTGACTGAACTCCTGACCAAAATGACCGTTGATGAGAAGATTGGTCAGCTTCGCTTGATTAGCGTCGGCCCGGATAACCCGAAAGAAGCGATCCGGGAAATGATCAAGGACGGACAGGTTGGGGCGATCTTCAATACCGTCACCCGCCAGGATATCCGCAAAATGCAGGATCAGGTGATGGAACTGAGCCGCCTGAAGATCCCTCTCTTTTTCGCGTATGACGTGTTGCACGGTCAGCGTACCGTTTTCCCCATCAGCCTGGGCCTGGCTTCCTCTTTTAACCTTGAGGCGGTGAAAACCGTCGGGCGCGTGTCGGCATATGAAGCGGCAGATGACGGCCTGAATATGACCTGGGCGCCGATGGTCGACGTTTCCCGCGACCCGCGCTGGGGACGCGCTTCCGAAGGCTTTGGCGAGGACACCTATCTCACATCGATCATGGGCAAGACGATGGTGGAAGCGATGCAGGGTAAAAGCCCGGCGGACCGCTATTCGGTGATGACCAGCGTGAAGCACTTCGCCGCCTACGGCGCGGTGGAAGGCGGCAAAGAGTACAACACCGTCGACATGAGTCCACAGCGTCTGTTTAACGACTATATGCCGCCGTACAAAGCGGGGCTGGACGCGGGCAGTGGCGCCGTCATGGTGGCGCTGAACTCGCTGAACGGAACGCCCGCCACGTCTGATGCCTGGCTGCTAAAAGATATTCTGCGCGACAAATGGGGCTTTAAGGGGATTACCGTTTCCGACCACGGCGCGATCAAAGAGCTGATAAAACACGGTACCGCCGCCGATCCCGAGGATGCGGTGCGCGTGGCGCTCAAGTCCGGCATCAACATGAGCATGAGCGACGAGTATTACAGTAAATACCTGCCGGGGCTGATCAAATCCGGCAAGGTGACGATGGAGGAACTGGACGACGCCGCCCGTCATGTGCTGAACGTCAAATATGATATGGGGCTGTTCAACGATCCGTACAGCCATCTGGGGCCGAAAGAGTCTGACCCGGCGGACACCAACGCCGAAAGCCGCCTGCATCGTAAAGAGGCGCGAGAAGTGGCGCGCGAAAGTCTGGTACTGCTGAAAAACCGTCTGGAAACCCTACCGTTAAAAAAATCCGGCACCATTGCGGTGGTAGGCCCCCTGGCAGACAGCAAACGTGACGTGATGGGCAGTTGGTCCGCGGCGGGCGTGGCGGATCAGTCAGTGACCGTACTGACCGGCATTCAGAACGCCGTGGGTGATAAAGCAAAAATCGTTTACGCCAAAGGCGCGAATGTCACTGACGATAAAGACATCGTCACGTTCCTCAACCAGTACGAAGAAGCGGTGAAGGTGGATCCACGCACGCCGAAAGCGATGATCGACGAAGCGGTGAACGCGGCGAAACAGTCCGACGTGGTGGTTGCCGTCGTCGGTGAAGCGCAGGGCATGGCCCACGAAGCCTCCAGCCGGACCGATATCACTATTCCGCAGAGCCAGCGCGATCTGATCGCGGCGCTGAAAGCGACCGGCAAGCCGCTGGTGCTGGTGCTGATGAATGGCCGTCCGCTGGCGCTGGTGAAAGAAAATCAACAGGCCGACGCGATCCTGGAGACCTGGTTTGCCGGTACCGAAGGCGGTAACGCCATTGCCGACGTGCTGTTTGGCGACTACAACCCGTCCGGTAAACTGCCGATGTCTTTCCCGCGTTCCGTCGGGCAGATCCCGGTCTACTACAGCCACCTTAATACCGGTCGTCCGTATAACGCCGATAAACCCAATAAATACACGTCACGCTACTTTGACGAGGCTAACGGCCCGCTGTATCCGTTTGGCTACGGTCTGAGCTACACCACGTTTACCGTGTCTGACGTCAAACTTTCCGCCCCGAGCATGACGCGTGACGGCAGCGTAACCGCGAGCGTGCAGGTGACGAACACCGGTAAACGGGAAGGCGCGACGGTGATTCAGATGTACCTGCAGGACGTGACGGCGTCTGTGAGTCGTCCCGTGAAAGCGCTGAAGGGCTTTAAGAAGGTGACCCTGAAACCAGGGGAAACTCAGACCGTCAGTTTCCCGATTGACGTCGAGGCGCTGAAGTTCTGGAATCAACAAATGCAGTATGATGCCGAACCGGGCAAGTTTAACGTCTTTATCGGCGTAGACTCAGCGCGGGTCAAGCAAGGGGAATTTGAGCTGCTGTAACAGAGACGAGAGGCGGGCGTAATCCCGTCTCTCTTTTTTGCGCTGGCGCGAAAAAACTGAATTCCCCGGTTAAAGAGACACTTTTCGACTATGCTTTTTGCTCAAGTCGCTGAAAAGGGCGGCAAAAGGATGAGGAAAGCATAATGACACTCTCAAAGATCTGTGCGGGCTCGCTGGCGCTGTTAGCGGCGGTGAGTTTACCCCTGCAGGCGGCGTCGCCGGTGACGGTGGGGTCGAAAATCGACACCGAAGGGGCTCTGCTCGGCAATATCATTTTGCAGGTGCTGGAAAGCCACGGCGTTAAAACGGTCAATAAAGTCCAACTGGGCACGACTCCGGTTGTGCGCGGGGCAATCACCTCCGGCGAACTGGATATTTATCCGGAATACACCGGCAACGGGGCCTTCTTCTTTAAAGATGAAAACGACCCGGCGTGGAAAAACGCCAACGCGGGCTATGAGAAGGTCAAAAAGCTCGATGCCGAACAGCATAAGCTGGTGTGGTTAACGCCAGCGCCGGCCAATAATACCTGGACCATCGCAGTGCGTAGCGATGTCGCTGAGAAAAATAAACTCACTTCGCTGGCCGATCTCGGACGCTACCTGAAAGCGGGCGGAACCTTTAAGCTGGCCGCCTCGGCCGAGTTTATTGAGCGCGCCGATGCGCTTCCCGCTTTTGAAAAAGCCTACGATTTTAAACTGAGTCAGGATCAACTGCTTTCGCTGGCGGGCGGCGACACCGCGGTAACGATCAAAGCGGCAGCACAGCAAACGTCCGGCGTAAACGCGGCGATGGCTTACGGTACGGACGGTCCGGTGGCCGCGTTGGGGTTGCAAACCCTGAGCGATCCGAAAGGCGTACAGCCGATCTATGCCCCTGCGCCGGTAGTGCGTGAAGCAGTGCTGAAAGACTATCCTCAAATGGCCGAATGGCTGCAGCCGGTATTCGCCAGCCTTGATGCGAAAACCCTGCAGCAGTTAAACGCCAGTATTGCCGTGGAAGGGCTGGACGCGAAAAAAGTCGCCGCAGATTACCTGAAGCAAAAGGGATGGGTGAAGTAAAAGGACTGAAATAAGGCTGGGTGACGTGGCAAAAGTCAGTATTAACCGCGTGCTGTTGCTGCTGGTGGCGCTCACCGCAGTTGCCGCCGCGCTGCCGTTCGTAAACTATGCTCCTAACCGACTGGTTTCTGGCGAGGGGCGTCCGATCTGGGCAGTCTGGCCCGGTTCGGTTTCGCTGCTGGTGGGCGCCGGGTGCGCCTTGCTCACGCTGTGCTTCGTGCCGGGAAGACGAGGCGCTGCGCTCACGCTTGCTGTTGCGCAACTGTTGGTGATCCTGATGCTCTGGAGCGCGGGAAAAGCCGCCAGCCATCTGGCTGAAACGGGCTCGCCGTTGGCGCGGACCAGCCTGGGAAGCGGTCTGTGGCTGGCGCTGGCGTTAGGGCTGCTGGCCTGTAGCGACGCGATTCGCAGAATCACCGTCCAGCCGCTCTGGCGCTGGGTTCTGCATGCCCAGATCGCCATCGTGCCGCTGGCGCTGCTGTTTTCCGGCGCGTTCGACGCGCTTTCTCTGCTTAAAGAATACGCCAACCGGCAGGACGTCTTTGACGACGCGCTGGCGCAGCATCTGACGCTGCTGCTGGGAACCGTTTTGCCTGCGCTGGCGATTGGCGTGCCGCTGGGCATCTGGTGCCACTTTTCCGCTGCCCGTCAGGGACCGGTGTTTACCGTGTTAAACGTGATCCAAACCATTCCGTCGGTGGCGCTGTTTGGTCTGTTAATTGCGCCGCTCGCCGGGCTGGTAAAGGCCTTCCCGTGGCTTTCATCGTTGGGCGTCGCGGGAACCGGTCTGACGCCAGCACTGATCGCGCTGGTGCTGTACGCGCTGCTGCCGCTGGTGCGCGGCGTGGTCGCCGGGCTGGACCAGGTGCCGCGTGACGTGCTGGAAAGCGCGCGCGCGATGGGCATGGGCGCCGCCCAGCGCTTTTTTCACGTCCAGTTGCCGCTGGCGTTACCGGTATTTTTGCGCAGCCTGCGCGTGGTCATGGTACAAACAGTCGGGATGGCCGTGATTGCCGCGTTGATTGGCGCGGGCGGCTTCGGCGCGTTGGTTTTTCAGGGACTGCTCAGCAGCGCCATCGATTTAGTGTTGCTTGGCGTGATCCCGGTGATTGTGCTGGCGGTAGTGATTGACGCGCTGTTTGACTTAGGGAGCGCTTTGCTGAAGGTAACCCATCATGATTGAATTTAACCACGTGAGTAAAACCTTCGGTGAGCAGAGAGCGGTTAACGATCTCAATCTGCATTTTAAAGAAGGCAGTTTTTCGGTGCTGATTGGCACCTCCGGTTCGGGAAAATCAACCACGCTGAAGATGATCAACCGCCTGGTGGAACATGACAGCGGACGAATTCGCTTTGCCGGTGAGGAGATCCGCTCTCTGCCGCTGCTCGAACTTCGCCGACGTATGGGATACGCCATTCAGTCGATCGGTCTGTTTCCACACTGGACCGTGGCGCAAAACATTGCCACCGTGCCGCAGTTGCTCAAGTGGTCGCGACAGACACGAGACGATCGGGTCGATGAACTGATGGCGCTGCTGGGGCTGGAGCCGGGGCTGCGGGAACGCTATCCGCATCAGTTGTCCGGCGGGCAACAGCAGCGGGTGGGCGTAGCGCGCGCGCTGGCCGCCGATCCGCAGGTGCTGCTGATGGATGAGCCGTTTGGCGCGCTGGACCCGGTTACCCGTGGCGCATTACAGCAGGAGATGACCCGTATTCACCGCCTGCTCGGGCGAACCATTGTGCTGGTGACCCACGATATTGACGAGGCGTTACGCCTGGCGGAACATCTGGTACTGATGGACGGCGGCGAAGTGGTGCAGCAGGGCACGCCGCTCCAGATGTTGACCGCGCCTACCGATGATTTTGTTCGCCAGTTTTTTGGACGTAGCGAACTGGGCGTACGTCTGCTGTCGCTGCGTAACGTCGCCGACTATGTGCGGCGTGATGAGCACACTGACGGCGATGCGTTAACGGAAACGATGACGCTACGCGACGCGCTCTCCCTGTTTGTGGCGCATAACCGGGAAATCTTACCGGTGGTTAACCAGCAAGGCGTTGCCTGCGGTACGCTGCACTTTCGCGATCTGCTTTCGGAGACGTTGCGTGATGAAACGACTGACTGATCCGCTGCTCTGGCTTATCGTCGTATTTGTGCTGATGCTGGTAGGCTTGCCGCATAGCGAGGCGCTGTTCGCTCGCCTGTTTCCTGAACTGCCGCGTCCGGTCTACCAACAGGAGAGCTTTGTCGCGCTGGCGCTGGCCCACTTCTGGCTGGTCGGCGTGTCGAGCCTGATCGCGGTGCTGATTGGCGTCGGGGCAGGGATCGCGGTCACGCGACCTGCCGGGGCGGAGTTTCGCCCGCTGGTGGAAACCATTGCCGCAGTAGGACAAACCTTTCCGCCCGTCGCCGTGCTGGCAATCGCGGTGCCGGTGATGGGGTTTGGCCAGCAGCCGGCGATTATTGCGCTGATCCTCTACGGCGTGCTGCCGGTGTTACAGGCGACGCTGGCGGGGTTGGGGTCTGTCCCGGCAAGCGTACGGGAAATCGCCAGCGGGATGGGAATGAGCCGCGGCCAGCAGCTGCGAAAGGTCGAACTGCCGCTGGCTGCGCCTGTCATTCTGGCGGGGATCCGCACCTCGGTAATCATCAATATTGGCACGGCGACCATTGCCTCTACGGTTGGGGCGAGTACGCTGGGCACGCCGATCATTATCGGCCTGAGCGGCTTTAATACCGCCTATGTCATTCAGGGGGCGTTACTGGTCGCGCTGGCGGCGATCGTCATTGACCGCCTGTTTGAACGATTAGTTCAGCGGCTTAGCCAGCACGCAAAATGAAGGTATAACCCGCGAGCATGACGCCGCCGATACCGCCGATAGCCATGAGTAAAAAGAGGGCGATAACGCCGATTTTCGTTGCGCTCATGATGTTCTCCTTATGTTAACCAAGAGATTATACAGAGAAGCGCTCCTGTTAATGAATCATTAAATGCCAAGTGGGTAAATATCGTATCCCTGGGCACGCCAGGTCGCCAGTTGCTGTTGCTGCGCCGGTGTCTGGTTTTCGCCGCACCACACCAGGAGGGTGCGGCCTTCAAACTGCTCCGGGCGAAGCTGGTTCAGGGAGTGCGCCAGTACATCAACGCGCCAACCCTGCTGGCTGGCGATCCAGCCCTCAAGCCATAATCGGGTGGTGTCGTGAATATTCCAGCCTACCACCAGCGCGTCTTTACCCTGTTTCTTTCTCGCCGAGGCGAGACAAATCGCAATGTAGTTAATTAACACGCCATCAAGAATGCCCAGCAGCGCCTGAAGCGTCGGCTGCGGGCACTGGAGACGGCGGCGTAGCGGAATAAACAGATGGCTGGTGAGCGTTTGCGCCGGATAATCCTGGCCGCGCTCTTTAAGCCAGACTCTGATGCTGTGCAGATTATTGTTTTGCAGGTAATGCAGGAGCGTTTCCTGATGTTCGCGCCAGCCGTTTTGCCGATCGAACGTGTCATTGCTCAACAGCACTTTGACTTTGCTGACCTGGACGCCGTTGTCGATCCAGCGTTTGATCTCGCGGATGCGGTCGATATCCGAGTCGTTGAAAAGACGATGTCCGCCGTCTGTTCGCTGCGGTTTCAGTAATCCATAACGCCGCTGCCACGCGCGAAGCGTGACAGGGTTGATATCACAAAGCAGAGCCACTTCACCTATGGTGTAAAGCGCCATCTTTTAATCCTTGCTCGCGAGGTCCCAGTTTAACTTTAGACGCTCTTTTTCGAACCAGGTAGTTTTGTCTGTTTTTTAATCAATTTAGCGGTAAAAATCTGAGAGTCGGCGGCGACATTGAGTGATCGTACTCACGATTTCATCTTTTTTTGCAACAGTTCAAAGAAAGATCAACGCAGTCGATGTATGTTACGCGGTTTTAATAGAAGTGTGGTCAGCGGGTATGTACGAGTTTAATCTGGTGTTGCTGCTGCTTCAGCAGATGTGCGTGTTTTTGGTTATCGCATGGCTGATGAGCAAAACGCGTCTGTTCATCCCCTTAATGCAGGTCACTGTCCGCTTACCGCACAAACTGTTGTGCTACGTCACCTTCTCCATCTTTTGCATTCTCGGCACCTATTTTGGCCTGCATATCGACGATTCTATCGCCAATACCCGGGCGATAGGCGCGGTGATGGGTGGGCTGCTCGGTGGGCCGGTGGTCGGCGGATTGGTTGGGTTAACCGGCGGCCTTCATCGCTACTCCATGGGCGGGATGACCGCCCTGAGCTGCATGATCTCCACCATCGTCGAAGGTTTGCTCGGCGGGCTGGTACACAGCGTTCTGACGCGGCGGGGGAGGACCGACAAAGTCTGTAATCCGCTGACCGCAGGCGCGATTACCTTTGTCGCCGAGCTGGTGCAGATGCTGATCATTTTGCTGATCGCCCGGCCTTTTGACGATGCGTACCGGCTGGTCAGTAATATCGCCGCGCCGATGATGGTGACCAACACCGTCGGGGCGGCGCTGTTCATGCGCATTCTGCTCGACAAGCGCGCCATGTTCGAAAAATACACTTCGGCGTTTTCCGCTACCGCCCTGAAGGTGGCGGCCTCGACGGAGGGGATTTTGCGCCAGGGCTTTAACGAAGTGAACAGCATGAAGGTCGCGCAGGTGCTGTACCAGGAGCTGGATATCGGCGCGGTGGCGATTACCGACCGGGAGAAGCTGCTGGCTTTTACCGGCATTGGCGATGACCATCACCTGCCGGGCAAGCCGATCTCATCAAGCTATACGCTGCGGGCGATTGAAACCGGCGAGGTGGTTTACGCCGACGGTAACGAAGTGCCGTACCGCTGTTCGCTGCATCCCCAGTGCAAACTGGGATCAACGCTGGTGATCCCGCTGCGCGGCGAAAACCAGCGGGTGATGGGCACTATCAAGCTGTATGAAGCCAAGAACCGCTTGTTCAGCTCTATCAACAGGACGCTCGGGGAGGGGATTGCCCAGCTGTTGTCCGCCCAGATTCTGGCCGGACAGTACGAGCGCCAGAAAGCGATGCTGACACAGTCGGAAATCAAGCTGCTGCACGCCCAGGTGAATCCGCATTTTCTGTTCAATGCGCTCAATACCATTAAAGCGGTGGTGCGCCGCGACAGCGAGCAGGCGGGCCAACTGGTGCAGTATCTGTCCACCTTCTTTCGCAAAAACCTGAAGCGACCCTCAGAAATTGTGACGCTTGCCGATGAAATTGAGCACGTCAACGCCTATCTGCAAATTGAAAAGGCGCGATTTCAGTCGCGCTTAAAGGTGAATCTGAACGTGCCGGAGGCGCTGGCTCACCAGCAACTTCCGGCGTTTACCCTTCAACCCATAGTGGAAAACGCCATCAAACACGGCACATCGCAACTGCTGGAGACGGGCGAAGTGTCCATTACCGCCCGTCAGGAGGGACAACACCTGATGCTGGACATAGAAGATAACGCCGGGCTGTATCAACCGACGACCAATGCCAGCGGCCTGGGAATGAATCTGGTGGACAAACGCCTGCGTGAGCGTTTTGGCGATGACTATGGCATTAGCGTGGCCTGTGAGCCTGACCGCTTTACCCGAATAACCCTACGACTTCCGCTGGAGGAGAACGCATGATTAAAGTGCTGATTGTGGATGATGAACCGCTAGCGCGGGAAAATCTGCGGATCCTGCTACAGGAACAGAGCGATATTGAGATTGTCGGGGAGTGCGCGAATGCGGTAGAAGCGATTGGCGCGGTGCATAAATTACGCCCGGACGTGCTGTTCCTCGACATTCAGATGCCGCGCATCAGCGGACTGGAGATGGTCGGTATGCTCGACCCGGAACACCGTCCATATATCGTTTTTCTGACCGCTTTTGATGAATACGCCATCAAAGCCTTTGAAGAACACGCCTTTGATTATCTGTTAAAGCCCATCGAAGAGGCGCGTCTGGAGAAAACCCTCAACCGCTTGCGCCAGGAGCGCAGCAAACAGGACGTTTCCGTGCTGCCGGAAAACCAGCAGGCGCTGAAGTTTATTCCCTGTAGCGGACACAGCCGGATTTATCTGTTGCAGATGGATGATGTCGCTTTCGTCAGCAGCCGAATGAGCGGCGTTTTTGTCACCAGCAGCGAAGGTAAAGAAGGCTTTACCGAACTGACGCTCAGAACACTGGAAAGCCGTACGCCGCTGCTGCGCTGCCACCGGCAATATCTTGTGAACATGGCGCATCTTCAGGAGATTCGGCTGGAAGATAATGGCCAGGCGGAGCTGATTTTACGCAACGGATTAACCGTGCCGGTGAGCCGGCGCTATCTGAAAAGTTTGAAAGAGGCGATTGGCCTGTAAAACTGGTACACTGCGCGCCATTGCATCATCGACAGTTGAAGGCTCTATGCTTAGTAATGATATTCTTCGTAGCTTGCGCTACACCCTGAAAGCCAATAATAACGACATGGTACGCATTCTTGCGCTTGCCGGTATGGAATCGACCTCTGCGGGTTTTGATACCTGGATGACCAAAGAGGATGAAGACGGTTTTGTGCGCTGCCCGGATATTGTCCTGAGCGGATTCCTCAACGGCCTGATTTATGACAAGCGCGGAAAAGACGATTCTGCGCCGGAATTAGCGCTCGAACGCCGCGTGAATAACAACACGGTGCTGAAGAAATTGCGCATCGCGTTTTCACTGAAAACGGACGATATCCTTGCCATCATGACCGAACAGAATTTCCGCGTATCAATGCCGGAAATTACCGCGATGATGCGCGCGCCGGACCATAAGAACTACCGCGAGTGCGGCGATCAGTTTATGCGTTATTTTTTACGCGGGCTGACGAACCGGGAACATAGCGCGAAGCCGCCACAGGGCAAGAAGGCGTAAAAAAAAGCCGGAGACGATCTCCGGCTTTTTGGTTATTTCACCTGCTGACCCGGCTTTGCGCCTTCGTCAGGGGTTAACAGAAAGATATCTTTCCCGCCCGGGCCTGCGGCCATCACCATCCCTTCCGAGATGCCGAAGCGCATTTTACGCGGCGCGAGGTTTGCCACCATCACCGTGTGGCGGCCAATCAGCGCCTGCGGGTCAGGGTACGCGGAACGAATACCGGAGAAGACGTTACGCTTCTCGCCGCCGAGATCCAGCGTCAGGCGCAGCAGCTTGTCCGAACCTTCCACAAACTCGGCGTTTTCAATCAACGCCACGCGCAGATCGACTTTGGCGAAGTCGTCAAAAGTGATGGTTTCCTGAATCGGATCGTCCGCCAGCGGACCGGTGACCGGCGCTGTCGCCGCCTTTACTTCCTCTTTCGACGCTTCAACCAGCGCTTCGACCTGCTTCATGTCGATGCGGTTATACAGCGCTTTGAAGGTATTTACCTGATGGCCCAGCAATGGCTGCTGGATAGCATCCCAGGTCAGTTCGGTGTTGAGGAAAGCCTCCACGCGTTCGGACAGGGTCGGAAGAACCGGCTTCAGATACGTCATCAGTACGCGGAACAGGTTGATGCCCATTGAGCAGATCGCCTGCAGGTCGGCGTCACGGCCTTCCTGTTTAGCTACAACCCACGGCGCCTGTTCGTCCACGTAACGGTTTGCCAGGTCGGCCAGCGCCATGATTTCACGGATCGCTTTGCCAAATTCGCGGCTTTCCCACGCGTCGCCAATAACCGCTGCCGCGTCGGTGAAGGTTTTATACAGCTCAGGGTCAGCCAGCTCCGCCGCCAGTACGCCGTCGAAACGTTTATTGATAAAACCCGCGTTACGCGACGCCAGGTTAACCACCTTATTAACGATATCGGCGTTGACGCGCTGCACGAAGTCTTCCAGGTTCAGGTCAATATCGTCGATGCGGGAAGAGAGCTTGGCGGTGTAGTAGTAGCGCAGGCTGTCGGCGTCGAAGTGGTTCAGCCAGGTGCTGGCTTTAATGAACGTTCCGCGAGACTTGGACATCTTGGCGCCGTTCACCGTCACGTAGCCGTGTACAAACAGGTTGGTCGGCTTACGGAAGTGACTGCCTTCCAGCATCGCGGGCCAGAACAGGCTGTGGAAGTAAACAATGTCTTTGCCGATAAAGTGATACAGCTCGGCGCTGGAGTCTTTTTTCCAGTATTCGTCGAAGCTTACGCTGTCGCCGCGCTTGTCGCACAGGTTCTTGAACGACCCCATGTAGCCAATTGGCGCATCCAGCCAGACGTAGAAGTATTTGCCCGGCGCGTTCGGAATTTCAAAGCCGAAGTAAGGCGCGTCGCGGGAGATATCCCACTGTTGCAGGCCGGATTCGAACCATTCCTGCATTTTGTTCGCGACCTGCTCCTGCAACGCGCCGCTGCGGGTCCACGCCTGTAGCATTTCGCTGAACGACGGCAGATCAAAGAAGAAATGTTCAGAGTCCCGCATCACCGGCGTCGCGCCGGAAACCACGGATTTCGGCTCGATCAGCTCCGTCGGGCTGTAAGTCGCGCCGCACACCTCGCAGTTGTCGCCGTATTGGTCCGGCGATTTACATTTCGGGCAGGTGCCTTTCACAAAACGGTCCGGCAGGAACATGCCTTTTTCCGGATCGTACAGCTGAGAAATGGTGCGATTTTTAATGAAGCCGTTTTCTTTCAGACGGGTGTAGATAAGCTCTGACAGCTCACGGTTTTCCTCGCTGTGCGTGGAGTGATAGTTGTCGTAGCTAATGTTGAACCCGGCGAAATCGGTCTGGTGCTCCTGACTCATCTCGCCAATCATCTGCTCCGGCGTAATGCCAAGCTGCTGCGCTTTCAGCATGATCGGCGTGCCGTGGGCGTCGTCGGCACAGATGAAGTTGACCTCGTGGCCGCGCATTCGCTGGTAACGGACCCAGACATCAGCCTGGATGTGCTCCAGCATATGGCCGAGGTGGATTGAGCCGTTGGCGTACGGCAGCGCGCACGTTACCAGAATTTTCTTCGCGACTTGAGTCATAGTAGGTATTACTTCTTCTCTGTTAAAAGGGGGTTTTGATGTTACCTGAAAGGTAATAACTACGCCAAGAAATAAGGGCATCAAACCATAAATGATTAATCATTACCGCTGGAGTACACTAGGTCGCTACACTTGTACTTTTCAGAACAACAAAAAGGAGTCGGGATGAACGCACAATCCCAGGCCAAATCACCAGAGACCCTGCGCGCGATGGTCGCCGGGACGCTGGCGAATTTTCAGCACCCCACTTTGAAGCATAATCTGACGACCCTGAAAGCGCTGCACCATGTCGCGTGGATGGATGACACGCTGCACGTTGAGCTGGTGATGCCATTCGTCTGGCATAGCGCGTTTGAGGCGCTAAAAGAGCAATGCAGCGCTGATCTGCTGCGTATCACGGGTGCGAAAGCGATTGACTGGAAACTGTCGCATAACATCGCCACCCTGAAGCGGGTGAAAAATCAGCCGGGCGTGAACGGGGTGAAAAATATCATCGCGGTCAGTTCCGGGAAGGGCGGGGTCGGTAAGTCTTCTACCGCGGTTAACCTGGCGCTGGCATTAGCGGCGGAAGGGGCAAAAGTCGGTATTCTTGACGCCGATATCTATGGCCCGTCGATCCCCACCATGCTGGGGGCGGAAAATCAGCGCCCGACGTCGCCGGACGGAACCCACATGGCGCCGATTATGTCGCATGGCCTGGCAACCAATTCCATTGGCTATCTGGTAACCGACGATAACGCGATGGTGTGGCGCGGCCCGATGGCCAGCAAAGCGCTGTTGCAGATGCTGCAGGAGACGCTGTGGCCGGATCTGGATTACCTGGTACTGGATATGCCGCCGGGCACCGGTGACATTCAGCTGACGCTGGCGCAGAACATCCCGGTAACCGGTGCTGTGGTGGTGACCACGCCGCAGGATATCGCGCTGATCGACGCCAAAAAAGGCATCGTCATGTTTGAAAAAGTCGAGGTGCCGGTACTCGGTATCGTCGAGAATATGAGCATGCACATTTGCAGCAACTGCGGCCACCATGAGCCCATCTTTGGTACTGGCGGCGCGGAGAAGCTGGCTGCGCAATATCACACCCAACTGCTGGGGCAGATGCCGCTGCATATTAGCCTGCGCGAAGACCTTGACCGCGGTACCCCAACGGTAACCAGCCGTCCGGAAAGCGAATTTACCGCAATGTACCGTGAGCTGGCGGGACGTGTTGCCGCGCAATTGTACTGGCAGGGGGAAGTGATCCCTGGAGAAATCGCCTTCCGCGCCGTGTAATACCGCCTGACATGGAAACGTTCACCGCATCAGTGCTATATTGATGTGGTGAATGATTTGAGTGGTTCACTTCAGGTAAATTCCCCTCGCGCCTTCCCTTTGGCGTTGTCTGCAAAAACAACGCGTTATTTACTCACCCTGAATAACGTTATATTTACGCCTGTAACGTAATACAGATCATTTAAATGAATGATTTGTATTTTTATATTCCTCAATAAAATAAAAAGCCTCTTAAACGCGTATTAATTCATTAATTCTAAATATACCTTTAAGCTTAATTCATTTGTTGCAATTATATTGCGCAATGTAAATTGTTTTAAATCAATAAAACAACATGTTCACATTGCGATAACTTTCTGAGAGTGTAAATTTCACTGCGTTGGAAACACACTGTAATAAACGGAAATATCTTTAATAGGGAAAAGACTATGAACAATTCTATTATTGCTGCTGCAGTACTGTCGGGTATTTTTATGAGTGCAGGGGCGTTTGCTGCAAATGAAGATATGGGGGAATTAAAAATCAAAGGCGAAATTGTGGGAACATCCTGTACTTTCGAAGGAGAAAATAACGCGACTATTGAACTGTCCCAGGTCGGTGCCGACAGATTAACGGGTTTAAACGCAGGTGATGTTTACAGCGGATATACAAGCCCGGAAGTTAGCTTACAAGTTAAATGTGCAGATAATAATAATCCGCGTATAAGTTTTAACCCTTCACAGTTTGTGGATGGGTTAAAGGTGACCAGAAATAACGCCGACGATAATGGGGCCGGTTTCGCGGTTTATCTTAATGGGAGCCAGGTAAAACCCGATGAAGCGGGTAATTTCCCTCTCAACAAAGATGATGCTGTCAATGGCGTTTATACTATGAAATTTTTTGCCCGCTATGCGGCGGTGACAACGAGTGTCACTCCCGGCCCTGTTGAATCCGTTCTGACGATGACAGTCCTGACCGACTAAATATTTTGGGCGGCTAAATTTAGCCGCCTGCCTTACATGTAAAAGGTTAACTGCCATGAAAAGAATTATAGCGTTATGGCTGGTCTGCGCCGCTATGCCAGCGTGGAGCGGCATTTATATTTATGGAACACGCGTTATTTATCCCGCACAGAATAAAGATATTACAGTGCAATTAATGAATGATGACAAGCGAAGCGCTCTGATTCAGGCATGGATAGATGATGGCGATACCAGTCTGCCGCCGGAGAAAATACATGTTCCCTTTATGGTGACGCCGCCCGTCATCAGGGTCGCGACCAATTCAGGTCAGCAGCTGAAAATTAAGCAGCTTGCTCATCATTTACCGTCGGATCGTGAGAGTATGTTCTATCTGAACGTTCTGGATATTCCTCCAAACTCAGAAAGCAGCAAAGATAAAAATGTCATTAAATTTGCTTTGCAAAACCGAATAAAATTAATTTACCGACCACAAGGTATCAGGAGAGTTGATAAAAATACGTTTTCTCGCTTGCAGATTATCCGTACGCATACCGGGATAAAGCTAAAAAATAATTCAGCGAATTGGATTACCATTCCGGAAATTAAAGCGAAAGATAGAGTCAACAAACAAACGCTGCTGCTTGCCCCAGGAACGTCCCAGGCAATAACTTGCACGTCAATTGCGAATGACTTTACCGTGACGTTAATCGATGATTCAGGAAATTATTTGAGTGAATCAATAAAAGCAATAAATTAAAAATGGAAATAACATCTAAGGATAGGTAATGGAAAAGTTTAACACCATCACTCTGTCGATACTTTCAGCATTGCTCATTTCGCCCGCTTGGGCAGAAGAAGAATCATTCGATACGCATTTTATGTTCGGCGGAATAAAAGGCGAAAAAGTATCCCGATATCAGATCGACAGTAATAAACCTATGGCCGGGGTCTATGAGATGGATGTCTATGTCAATAAAGAGTGGCGCGGTACTTATAATATTGACATTCAGGATAAGACGGAAAATACCTGCATTCACCGGGAACTGATCGCCAGCCTGGGAATCAAATATCCGTCTCCAGTTGAAAGTTTAAGAAACGACTGCGTTCCTCTCAATAGTGTGGTGCAAGGTGGTAGCGTATTCTATGATACGGGTTCTTTTAACCTTTATCTTAGTGTGCCGCAGGCGTTTGTGCTGGAATATGAAGCTGGGTATTCGCCGCCGGAAACATGGGATCGCGGGATTAACGCTTTTTATACCTCTTACTATGCCAGTGAATATTATAGCCATTATAAAAAGGGTGGCAGCGAGAAAAATACGTACGCGAACTTTGTCAGTGGGGTAAATCTACTGGGCTGGCAATTACATTCAAACGCGAATTTTTCCAAAAACGAGAACGCGAAAGGCAAATGGCAAAGCAATACCTTATATCTGGAGCGTGATTTCCCTTCGGTGATGGGAACGATGCGAATTGGCGAGCAGTACAGCAGCGGGGATATGTTCGAAACGGTACGCTTTCGCGGCGTACGCTTCTGGCGGGATATGCAGATGTTGCCGCATTCTAAGCAAAATTTCGCTCCGGTTGTACGTGGTGTAGCGCAAAGCAATGCATTGGTAACGATTGAGCAAAACGGCTTTATTGTCTATCAAAAAGAAGTGCCCCCGGGGCCTTTTATGTTTGAGGATCTTCAGCTCGCCGGGGGCGGCGCCGATCTTGACGTGAGCGTTAAAGAGACAAATGGTTCCGTTTCTCGTTATATCGTTCCTTATTCTTCGGTTACCAATATGGTTCAACCAGGCGTGGCGAAGTATGAATTTGTCGCCGGGAAAAGTGATATTGAGGGAGCATCCGAGCAAACCGATTTTTTGCAAGGAACCTACCAGTACGGGATCAATAACCTGTTGACGCTATATGGCGGAACAATACTTGCCAACGATTATCGCTCGTTCACCCTTGGGTCAGGGTGGAATACATTTATTGGTGCGGTCTCAGTCGACGGAACACTCTCGTATAGCAAGCAGGACAATGGCGATGCATTGGACGGGCAAAGCTACCAGGTCGCCTGGAATAAATATTTACCGCAGTCGGCTACCCATTTTTCTCTTGCGGCTTATCGTTATTCATCACGTAACTATCGGTCTTTTAACGATCATATTTGGGCCAATAATCGGGATCACTATCAACGTGATGAGGATGATATATATGATATTGCAGACTATTACAAAAATGATTTTGGGCGTAAAAATACGTTCACGCTCAATATCAACCAGTCTTTGCCGGATGGCTGGGGTTATTTTACCGCCAGCGCGTTATGGCGAGACTATTGGGGACGTAGCGGTAGTGGAAAGGACTACCAGTTAAGTTACAGCACCGCATGGCAACGCGTGAGCTTTACCTTATCCGCCACTCAGACGTATGACAGTAACAACCGGGAAGACAAACGTTTTAATCTCTATTTCTCAGTCCCTTTTTCGTGGGGAGAAGCGGGGTCTGGCGTGCATCGCGAAAGCCATTTTTCGAATTCCACCACCTTTGACGAAAAAGGTTATGCGTCGAATAACGCCAGCTTAAGTGGTACCTTTGGCCAACGCGATCAGTTTAATTACACCACGAATCTAAGCAATCAGCGGCAGGAGCACCAAACGACATTTGGCGGAGCGCTAACCTGGAATACACCGTTAGCGACCGTCGCAGGCAGTTACAGCCAGTCCAGTCATTATCATCAGGTTGGCGGTAATATCCAGGGGGGGCTAGTGGCCTGGTCCGACGGCGTCCATTTAGCGCCGCGCCTTAATGATACTATTGCGATTATTAAGGCGCCGCACCTTAACGATGCGACCGTGCAGGGACGATCATATTTACGCACCAATGCGAAGGGTTACGCTGTCTATGAAGCATTAACCCCCTATCGGCAAAATTTCATTTCACTGGACGTCTCTGATACTGACAGTGAGGTCGCCCTGGTGGGTAACCGGAAAGTCACTGTACCTTACCGTGGGGCAGTCGTGTTAATGGTATTTGATACGGAAAAAAGTAAACCGTTTTATTTTCAGGCCCGGCGTCTAAATGGCGAACCGTTACCCTTTGGGTATGAGGTTGAAGATCATCACGGAAATAATGTTGGGCTGGTAGGTCAGGGAAGCCGGATATTCATTCGTACTGAAACCGTCCCCTCGTGGGTTAAAATCGCTACAGATAAACAACAAGGTCTTTTCTGTCAGATCACATTTGATAAGCAGATAGATGAAAACAACATTTATATTTGTCGTTAATACTCAGGTGATGCTATGAAAAGACTGTTATTTTTGTTTATGTTGTCGTTATTGTCTCAGTTTGGTTATGCAGCATGCAGTGCGACAATAACGAATGCCAAAGATTATACTATTATTTCCGATAGCCTGATGCTGGGCGGTGAGGAGACAGTTATTATTGCTAACACTTTTACTGATACTAACTGTACTGGTAATGATACCGTCTCTAAATTAGAAGCATCTGAACATATTATAGGCATGGGTCCAAATGATAGCGTTAAATTGAAAGTGAAAGTGGAATGGCAAAGCAGTGCTTCGATAAGTATGCGTAACAAAAATGGTGTAATCGATTCGCCTTTTAAAATTACGCTATCTGAAATAAATACCACGGAAGCTGTGACGTATTCTGCGCAGGGGGGTTACTCTGCCACAATAGATAATATCGCCGTATTGTCAGGTGCAACAAATCAAAGAAGTTTAGGGGAATGGTTATACATCGGTTTACGGTACCTTGCGTGTCTGGGTAATCGTGAGTGTATAGCCGGAATTTTAGCTTCGCTGAATGGACAGGGAGTTTATAAGTCTAATTTAACAATAACGTATCATCGGAAAGAAACCACCTGTGCCCCGCAAAATTTAACTATTTCGTTGGATCCGATCCCTGTAAGCAAACTTCGTGCTAAAGGAGAAGTGAATGAATTTATGCAACAAGGCGATATTCTCTTAGACTGTAAAAACCAGGTGCGTAACGCGGCGTTGGCATCCCGGCAGATTTCCGTCAATCTGCGAAGCGACTTTGTCTGGGATGAAAATGAAGCAGTACTGACCCCCGATACAGAAAACGGGGTAGGATTTATACTCAGGGATGCCGGTCATCAACCGCTCAAAATAAATAAAGGGACCACACTAAACAGTACGTTCAAAACGTTTAGCAAAGGCAGCGCCGTCAACGTGGTAGAATCCATTCCTGTTTTTGCCACCTACTACGTAATTGATCCCAAAAAAGTTAAAGCAGGCGCCTTGCAATCCAAAGCGTTAATCATTGTGACTTATAACTGAGCATCTTCTTGCCGCACTCTCCTGGAGGAGAGTGCGTATAGCGTCACCGATGATAAAAAATTTCGCCGTCGTAGGCTTTAATGATCTTTCCGTCAGCGTCGTTGATCAGCACATACGCGCCGCCCATGTAGGTCCAGTGGGTTCCGGCATCGGGCGCGGGCAGATTACGTAATTTCCACTGTTTGATGTTGTACTCATCGGTGCGGTACATCTCGGGAACCGTATCGCCGGGTTTAAAATGGGTGAAGTCAGCCACGAAGCTGCTGAGCTCATATTGATCAATCCCCTTTGCGGCGACGGTTGTAGCAGGTGCGGCCCAGACCGCGCTGGAAGCGAGCAGCAATGCGCCCAGCAACATAGTATTTTTTATACCCATACACACTCCACTCTTCGGGTTATCCATCAAGGTCGTACATGATTCAACCGCAGAGCCAGGTCAGGCAAGCGCCTTTTTGTGAGATTCCCGGCAATTGAGTAAAAATTGTAACCTTCCTCTCCGGCGTTTCACAAACAGAGATTACTTCCGCCGCATCTCATTGCGACATGAGATATGTCTTATCTGAACAGACTGACTGGAGGAAAGCGTTCGAGGATAACCCCGCGCCGGGCGGGGGGATGGTTATTTCTGCACCACCTGAAGGATACCGTGTACGCGGCTATGCGCTTTAGTGTAAGAGGCCGTTTCAACCCCTTTATCATTAAGCGAGATGGAGAGGATATATCCGTTACCGCTGACTTCGTAGTAAGCGGCATTGACGCGTTTGACGGTCGCTTTTTTGTGATTAATATGCGCAACGGTAAATCCGTTGTTAATACTGGCGTTAATCCCCGGCCCGCTGAATTCTGCCATTCGCAATGGATCGGCAACATGACTGGCGTTCGCTGCCTGTGCATGTTGCGCTATATCGTTAACATTTTTTTGCCCACCGTGTTTTGCCATGCTGTCGGCTGGCGACGCACATGCCGCCAGCGCGACGACAACAGGAATCAGACATAACCTCGTTACGTTTTTCACATCATCACCATTACATTTAACCCCATACACAAAAGCTTAGTCGCTGGGCGTACATCGCCCCGGCGAAAAAGCCACAAAGCAGAAACAGAAAATACATACTGACCTGCAAAATTAAAAATTTTAAGTCTTTCAAGGTAATTAACGTACACGTTGGCCAGACTGAATTTGGAATCAAGCGCGGAATGAGAGAGACATTGTATTAATGTCAGCAATCGGCCTGTTGAATATAAAGACTATGTTTTAAATAAGCCCGCATGACGTTGATGCAGATCATATGAAATGCCTCCTGGAAAATAAATGCCAAAAAATAAAATGATGACATTACGTTAATGTGGCGATTGCGTAAATAATTAGCGTGGGTTATTTGAGAACAGGAGGCGGCGACGGGGAAAATAATCTGATATAAGGTGATTCTTCTCCTTCCTGCCTCCAGTTTAAAACCATCTTGCAAAGCGCAGAGGCTTACCTTACCCTTTTAACCTTGCATAACGCATTTATGCACATTGACTCGGGGTGCCCTTCCACGCGAAGGCTGAGAAATACCCGTACCACCTGATCTGGATAATGCCAGCGTAGGGAAGTCAGACACTGCTCGTGTCCCTTCTTCGCGCGGGCAGGAGCGTAACTATGCAGCCTGACCTGCTCAGCCCCGCACTTGCGGTGCGTACTCTGCAACATTTTCGACAACACTCTCCGTTAACCCACTGCATGACCAATGATGTGGTTCAGAGCTTTACCGCCAATACGCTGCTGGCGCTCGGCGCTTCCCCCGCCATGGTGATTGAACCTGACGAAGCGTGTCAGTTTGCCGCCATTGCCAGCGCGCTGTTGATCAACGTCGGTACGCTAACCCAGCCGCGCGCAGTAGCGATGCGGGCGGCGGTTGAACGGGCGAACAGCGCGCATACGCCGTGGACGCTCGACCCCGTCGCGGTGGGAGCGCTCGACTATCGCCGTGAGTTCTGCCTGGACATATTGAACCTGAAACCCGCCGCCATTCGCGGCAATGCCTCTGAAATTCTCGCCTTAGCCGGTGAGCGAGCCGGCGGTCGCGGTGTGGATACCACCGACGCTGCCGCCGCTGCGTTGCCCGCGGCGAAGCGGCTGGCCTTAAGGGTGGGGGCCGTTGTCGTGGTCACCGGGGAAATAGATTATGTCACCGATGGCGAACGTACCCTGATCGTCGTCGGCGGCGATCCGTTAATGGCCCGCGTTGTGGGCACCGGCTGCGCGCTCTCGGCAGCAGTGGCGGCTGTCTGCGCGCTGCCGGGCAGTCGGACAGAAAATGTCGCATCCGCCTGCTGGTGGATGAAACGCGCCGGACAACGTGCCAGCGAAATCTGTCGCGGCCCGGGGAGTTTTATCCCGGCATTCCTCGACGCGCTGTATCAACTCGACCAGGAGGCGCTGGCATGAAACGGATCAACGCATTAACTATCGCCGGGACGGACCCCAGCGGCGGCGCGGGCATTCAGGCCGATCTGAAAACCTTTTCTGCGCTTGGCGCGTATGGTTGCTCGGTCATCACCGCGCTGGTGGCGCAAAACACCCGTGGCGTGCAGTCGGTTTATCGTATTGAGCCTGATTTTGTCGCCGCACAGCTGGACTCCGTGTTCAGCGATGTGCGTATCGATACCACCAAAATCGGTATGCTCGCCGAAACCGATATTGTGGAAGCGGTAGCTGAACGTCTTCGGCGCCATCAGGTGAAAAATGTGGTGCTGGATACGGTTATGCTGGCGAAAAGCGGCGATCCGCTGCTATCGCCTTCGGCTGTCGCCACCCTGCGGACGCGTTTACTGCCGCAGGTTTCGCTGATTACGCCCAATCTGCCCGAGGCCGCGGCGCTTCTGTCATGTCCGCATGCCCGTACGGAAAAAGAGATGCTGGAGCAGGGACGTGCGTTGCTGGCGCTGGGATGTGGCGCGGTGCTGATGAAGGGCGGGCATCTGGACGATACGCAAAGCCCGGACTGGCTGTTTACGCCGACGGGCGAGCAGCGTTTTACCGCGCCGCGGGTGATGACCAAAAATACCCACGGTACGGGCTGTACGCTCTCTGCGGCGCTCGCGGCGCTGCGCCCGCGCCATACCGACTGGACCGAAACGGTGCAGGAGGCGAAAAGCTGGCTTTCTGCGGCGCTGGCCCAGGCGGATACGCTGGAAGTTGGGGAGGGGATTGGGCCGGTTCATCATTTCCATGCCTGGTGGTAGCGTATATACTGGCAAAAGACTTGCTGTCAGGAAAAACGTCCATGGAACAAGCGCATACCCGGCTTATCGCACAGCTCAACGAACGTATCGCAGCGGTGGACAATACACCGTTGTACATTAAGTTCGCCGAAACGGTAAAAAACGCCGTGCGCAGCGGCGTGCTGGAGCATGGCAATATTCTGCCCGGCGAGCGCGATCTGAGTCAGTTGACCGGCGTTTCGCGCATAACGGTGCGCAAGGCGATGCAGGCGCTTGAGGATGAAGGCGTGGTGACGCGCGCGCGTGGGTACGGTACGCAAATTAACAACATTTTTGAGTACTCCCTGAAAGAGGCGCGCGGTTTCTCTCAGCAGGTGGTCCTGCGCGGGAAAAAACCGGACACCCTGTGGGTCAACAAGCGGGTGGTAAAATGCCCGGATGACGTGGCGCAACAGCTGGCGGTCGAAACCGGAAGCGACGTCTTTTTACTTAAGCGGATCCGCTATGTTGATGAAGAGGCGGTATCCATCGAGGAATCCTGGGTGCCTGCGCATCTTATTCATGATGCGGATGATATCGGCGTATCATTATATGATTATTTCCGTAGTCAGCATATTCATCCGCAGCGAACCCGCTCACGGGTGAGCGCAAAAATGCCGGACGCCGAATTCCAGTCGCATATTCAGCTGGATGCTAAAATCCCCGTGCTGGTCATTAAACAGGTCGCGCTCGACCAGCAGCAGCGGCCCATTGAGTACAGTATTAGCTATTGCCGTAGCGATTTATATGTCTTTGTTTGCGAGGAGTAGCGCTTTTGCAGACCGGTCGTCTGCATGAGGCAGAAGCCGCACTGGTTTGCCCCGATGCGGCTATATGATTTATCTCTTGAGCGAAACCAGCAACTGTTCACGGAACGGCGCACAGTCGCCGCCCCGGTGTCCCACGACCCACGACGCGACGGCGTTACCAAGCAGCACCGCGTCCGCAACTGACCAGCCAGAGGCCAGACCGGCCAGCAATCCCCCGGCATGACTGTCGCCCGCGCCAATGGTATCAACCACCGTTGTCGGGAAGGCGGGGACGCAGCCAGCGGCATCGTCAGTGAAATACCATGCTCCGTCTTTGTCATGACGCACTACCAGTGGCGCAGCGAAACGCCTGACCCATTCTGCGCCAAATGTCCGGATTTCCTTGCTTAGCGTAAAGCGATCGCTGACGATGTCCGCCTCCTGGCGATTAAGCGACACCAGCGGACGACAGGCCAGAATACGGGCCATCAGCGCATCGGGGATATCGCCAATCCGCGGACCAAAATCGATAACGGGCGTCACGTCCGTGAGGTTTTCAAGCCAGTGCGCCAGCAATTCGCCGCACGGCGACGCAAGTTGATAGCCGGACAGATAAATCAGGCTACCTCGCGGCACCGAGAGCTGAGCCAGCCAGTCGGCGTTCCAGGCATTTTCTACGCCGCTAAAAGACATAAAGGTGCGTTCACCGTCCGGCTCAACCAGGGCGAGACACCAGCCGTTATCACCCTGAGCATGATCAATCGGGCTGTATAAGCCCTCTTTGGCCATCCGGTTGCGGATAATCTCCGCCCATACGCCCTGGCCGAGCGGCAGAGCATTGGTCGCCGTAATCCCAAGGCGCTTTAGCGCGACGGCGATGTTTAGCGCGCAGCCGCCGACGTTAACGCTTTGCTGCTTAAGCTCGATGTCGCAGCCGCGCCAGGGCAGAGCGTAAGCGTCGGCGATAACATCGATGACCGCAGCGCCGACTACCGTGACCGGCTGGCGGGAGTCGAGATCCGCAAGCATCCCGTACAGGCGTGAAGCGTTCATATTCCCTCCCGTCGCTGACGCAGACGCGCCAGCTCCGTAGCATAGCGGGTGAAATCGAGGCGGTTCACCGTATCCAGCTCTCGTTTCAGTGTGGAATCGATGGCATCAATGCCGTGCAGCGCGCCGCAAATGGCGGTCGCCATCGCGCCGATGGTATCGGTATCGCCGCCCAGGTTAGCGCAAAGTATCGCGCAGCGGTTCGGATCGGTCTGCGCCAGCTCGACCATAGCGATGGCGCAGGCGACCGACTCCAGCGTGCTGGTGCCCGCGCCCACGACCTGATACAGCTGTTCACTGGCGGCTTCAGGGCCATCGGCCTGGCGGACGATTTTTAACGCCAATTCCAGCCGTGCAGCCAGCGAGGCGCTGAAAGTGGTGATGCGTTTTTCCTGAGCGTGTCGGGCAATGGCGGGCAGTGATGCCACAATGTCGGACCACGCGTCGCCGTCTACCGCCCGGGAAATGGCCCAGGCCACCACCACCGCGCCGGCAATGGCCAGATCCGACTTGTGGGTGGGGCTGGACGCCAGCGCCACGTCATCAATAAAGGCGTCGAGATCGCGCGGCGGCAACAGGCATCCCAACGGCGACACGCGCATCGCCGCGCCGTTAGTGACGCCGTTGTTTTCCAGTTCCGCTACCGGTTTACCGTCGCGTATGGCGTTAAGTGCAATCTTCGACGTCGGCCCGAGAACATTTTTATTGAAAGCGTCAAAGCCCTGCGCCCAGTCGAGAATCGTGTGGCCAATCAGGTCGGGATCAATGTCGCCGTCGCGCGCCAGGAGCGCATCTGCCAGACAGAGCGCCATCGAAGTATCATCGGTAAACTCCGCACGCTTAAAATAACAGGCCGCGCTGTTCTCCTGCGGACCTGGCAGAAAGCGGTCGATCCAACCGAAGTGCGCTTTCACGCGGCTTCTCGGCCACAGCTCAGAGGGCATCCCCATCGCATCCCCTAACGCCTGCCCGTAAAGAGCACCGAGAATACGCTCTGCTTTCATTTTACTTCTCCTTGTGTCAACGCAGAATCGCGAACCTCAATAGCGGTGATCTCTTTGTCTGATTCGCGAAAGAAAATCATAAACAGTACGGCAATGACAGCGATCATCACCGCGCCGAACGTCCACATTCCCGCCCAGTTGAAGGTGAGACCGTTAACCGGTTCCTGATAAGCAAACATTTTTTCCATCATCACGCCGCCAAGACGATAGCCCAGCAGGCTGCCGAAGCCCTGACAACACAGGGTGATCAGTCCCTGGGCCGCGGTGCGCATATGCACTGGCGCTTTTTTATCCACGTAGATATAGGCGGTCACGTAGTAGAAGTCGTAACTGACGCCGTGCAGCAAAATGCCAAGAAACAGCAACGCATAGGTGAAGTATTCTTCTGCGCCGCCGTAGATAAAGAACGCGTACCGGATCGCCGCGGTGATAAGACCAAGTAATAATACCTTCTTAATACCAAAACGTTTGGTAAAAAACGGCAGCGCCAGCATAAAGAAGATTTCGGAGAACTGACCGAGCGTCATCCAGCCGGTGGCGTTTTTCATGCCGACTTCCGTCAGATACCCGTTGGCGAAGATGTAATAAAACGCCAGCGGCATCGCGAACAAAAACGAACAGAAGAAAAAAACGAGGAAGTTGCGGTCGCGTAGCAGGATCAGCGCGTCCAGCCCGAGCATGACCCGGAAGTCCATTTTCCCCGTGCTTTTTGGCGGGGTGTCCGGCAAAAAGAAAGCGAACGCGCCCAGCAGCGCAGAACTGGCGGCGGTAATCAGCAACGGAATATTGGTCGGCGAGATATCGTTATAACCCAGCATCTGCGGCAGAAACCCGCAGGCAAGACCCGACGCAATCCAGCCAATCGTCCCCATTACGCGGATGCGCGGAAAATCACGTTCCACGTCCGGCACGTTGGCGAAAGCGATACTGTTGGTCAGGGCGATAGTGGGCATATAGGTCAGCGAATAGGCCAGCAGCAACGGAAAGAACCCGGCAAAGGTCGTTTGTCGGGCGGCAAAATACATCAGCGCCGCGCCTGCGAACATCAGCACAGCGAGCACCTTTTGCGCCGAGAAAAAGCGGTCGGTCAGCGAACCCACAAGGATCGGCGAGAGGATCGCCGCTATCGCCGTACAGGCGTAAGACCAGCCAATCTCACCGGCAGTAAAGCCGCTTTTGCTTAACCAGAGCCACAGCGGAACGAACCAGGCCCCCCAGATAAACCACTCAACGAACATCATGAATGACAGTTTCACTGTAGTTTTCATCATTAAATCCTTCATGACAGGTAAGGTACGTCATGACAGTACCATTAAATAATACCTTTAAAATACCTTTGCGGCGAAATCTTGACCGTCATAACACTTTTTCGTCAGTGAATCGTGCCAGCAGATAGCGCTGAAAAGTGCGCTGAAAATGGAAAAAATGGCCGGTCGGTACCAGGCTTAATGCTGCCCGCAAAAGCGGGTCAGGACAATCCACATTCCGAATCCCTCGGAACTTACGGGAGCATAGCTATGACTGATATTGCGCAGTTGCTTGGCAAAGACGCCGACAGCCTGTTACAGCATCGTTGTATGACCATACCTTCTGACCAACTTTATCTGCCAGGACATGACTACGTTGACCGCGTGATGGTGGACAATAACCGTCCGCCTGCGGTGCTGCGTAACATGCAGACGCTGTATAATACCGGACGTCTGGCGGGAACCGGTTATCTGTCTATTTTACCGGTTGACCAGGGCGTGGAACACTCGGCAGGCGCGTCGTTTGCCGCCAACCCGCTCTATTTTGATCCAAAGAATATTGTTGAGCTGGCGATTGAAGCCGGCTGTAACTGTGTGGCATCCACATACGGCGTGTTGGCTTCCGTCTCGCGCCGCTACGCCCACCGTATTCCGTTCCTGGTGAAGCTGAACCACAACGAAACGTTAAGCTACCCAACGGAATACGATCAGACCCTGTATGCCAGCGTCGAGCAGGCGTTCAATATGGGGGCGGTCGCCGTCGGCGCGACGATCTACTTCGGTTCCGAGCAGTCCCGTCGGCAAATTGAAGAGATTTCCGCGGCCTTTGAACGGGCGCATGAGCTGGGGATGGTCACCGTGCTGTGGGCGTATTTGCGTAATTCGGCGTTTAAGAAAGAGGGGACCGATTACCACGTTTCTGCGGATCTCACCGGGCAGGCTAACCATCTGGCGGCGACCATCGGCGCGGATATCGTGAAGCAGAAAATGGCGGAAAATAATGGCGGCTATAAAGCGGTTAATTTCGGCTACACCGACGATCGCGTCTACAGCAAACTGACCAGCGACAACCCGATCGATCTGGTGCGTTACCAGTTGGCGAACTGCTATATGGGACGTGCGGGTCTGATTAACTCCGGCGGCGCGGCGGGCGGCGAGACCGATTTGACCGACGCGGTACGTACGGCGGTCATCAACAAACGTGCTGGCGGTATGGGGCTGATCCTCGGCCGCAAAGCCTTCAAAAAGTCGATGGCGGACGGCGTGAAGCTGATCAACGCTGTACAGGATGTCTACCTCGACAATAAGGTCACTATCGCCTGACCAGCAGGGCTGCGGCGCGTGGTCGCAGCCTTTTCATCACGACCAGAAGGAAGTATTAACGCAACAACGGACAGTCCGGTGGTAAACGGCAGCGTAGCGCGGCGGGGAGGGTTTTAATATGAAAAGACTGACCGCTCAGCGGTTCGCCGTCCAGGTTAAAGGTAATGTCGTGCGGCGCGCGTATCTCGAACCACGAGGAGGCGCCGTCGACGATATTGGGATTTTCTTCCGGCGGCTTGAGGGTGGAAAACAGCGCGGGTAGGATCTCCTCGCCGGTAAAGATTCGCAGTTGCAGTAAACCATCGTTAATCAGCGCGTCCGGGCAGAGCTGCTGTCCGCCACCCGCCTGGCGACCGTTGCCAATGCCGATCACCAGCGCGTCACCCTGCCACTGAAAGTTCTCGCCGCGAATTTCGCAGCGGTCAGGTTTCAGCGTATCCATGCGCATCAGACCGTGGATGATATACGACACGCCCCCCAGCGCGGCCTTCAGCTTTTCCGGCGTTTCGGTGGTAATGCGGGTACCGAATCCGCCGGTCGCCATATTGATAAAGCAGGTTTTGTCGTTCACTTTTGCGATATCAATCGCGACGGCGTTCCCGGCGATGGCCAGCTTCAGCGCTT
Source organism: Citrobacter sedlakii NBRC 105722 (assembly GCF_000759835.1). Lineage (GTDB taxonomy): Bacteria > Pseudomonadota > Gammaproteobacteria > Enterobacterales > Enterobacteriaceae > Citrobacter_A > Citrobacter_A sedlakii. The sequence continues at coordinate 769,788 of NZ_BBNB01000001.1, read as the reverse complement.
TATCCAGCGCGTCTGGTATGCCGACACTGGTAGCGAAATCGTTGGCTGTGCCGAGCGGCAGAATACCCAGCGCCGGAACGGCCTGGCCTTCGCACTGAATTAACGCGGTCGCCACTTCATTAATTGTTCCGTCGCCGCCGCCGGCAATCACCGTTTCCACGCCGAGACGGCGGGCTTCTTTAACATAGCGCTGCGCATCGCCTTTTTCCCACGTAACGCGAACATGAATTTCTACGCCTTCGTCACGAAGCAGCCCAATCGCTTCACGAAGCGTGGGGTTATCGGCCCCCTTGCCGTTCAGAATCAGTAAACTGGCGGGAAAATTAGCCATTCTCGTTTTTGCCTTATTGTTTTATCAGAACACAAGAAGTGTATAGCAGAATGAAAAACCGCGCGGACAGAACTGACTGAAAAAGGGTTCCGCTTTTTGCAGAATGGCGTCTGGAAATAAAAAAACAGCCGCCCAAAAAAATAAGCCTGCGTAAGGGAGATTACGCAGGCTAAGGAGGTGGTTCCTGGTACAGCTAGCATTTATGGGTTATGTTTTTCAGCACGGCGGATAATACCCTTAAAGAACGAAGCGGTATGTGATCGGTTTCTAAGAATCATCCTGGCATGAAAAAATAACCCTGATTAACTATTTACCGTGCGGATTACGCGTTGATTCACCGGAAAAATTGCGCATCAGCAGAGCATAATCCAGCGTAAGATCCTGCGGTACAGGGATCCATACGGTATAGCCGTCGCCCGGTGCGACCGGCATCGCTTCGCCTTTGCCGTTTTCCATTTGTTCCAGAGTAAAGTTGACGTTGCCCTGCGGCGTCATCAGCTCAAGGCTGTCGCCGACAGAAAACTTGTTCTTCACCGCAACGGCGGCTAACTCACCTTTACGCTCGCCGGTGAATTCCCCCACGAACTGCTGGCGCTCAGACACCGAATAACCATAGTCATAGTTCTGGTAGTCGTCGTGGGTATGACGACGCAGGAAGCCTTCGGTGTAGCCACGGTGCGCCAGACCTTCCAGGGTTTCCAGCAACTGCGGATCGAACGGTTTACCGGCGGCGGCGTCGTCAATGGCTTTCCGGTACACCTGCGCGGTGCGGGCGCAATAGTAGAAAGATTTGGTGCGGCCTTCAATTTTCAGCGAGTGCACGCCCATGTGGGTCAGGCGCTCAACGTGAGCGATGGCGCGCAGATCTTTTGAGTTCATGATATAGGTGCCGTGCTCATCCTCGAACGCGGTCATGTACTCGCCAGGCCGTTGGGCTTCTTCTATCATGAACACTTTATCGGTAGGCGCGCCAATACCCAGCGTCGGCTCGACGTTTTGCACCGGAATCGGTTCGTATTTGTGAACAATATTGCCGACCACATCCTCTTTGCCTTCCTGGACGTTGTACTCCCAGCGGCAGGCGTTAGTGCAGGTGCCCTGATTCGGGTCACGTTTATTGATGTAGCCAGAGAGCAGGCAACGGCCGGAGTAGGCCATGCACAGCGCGCCGTGCACGAAAATTTCGATCTCCATGTCCGGCACCTGATTGCGGATCTCTTCTATTTCTTCCAGCGACAGTTCGCGGGAAAGGATCACGCGCGTTAACCCCATCTGATGCCAGAATTTTACCGTTGCCCAGTTGACGGCGTTGGCCTGTACGGAGAGATGGATCGGCATATCGGGGAAGTTTTCCCGCACCAGCATGATAAGCCCGGGGTCAGACATGATCAGGGCATCCGGACCCATTTCCACCACCGGTTTGAGGTCGCGGATAAAGGTTTTCAGCTTTGCGTTGTGCGGCGCGATGTTCACCACCACGTAGAATTTTTTCCCCAGCGCATGGGCTTCATTGATGCCAAGCTGAAGGTTTTCGTGGTTGAATTCGTTGTTGCGCACGCGCAGGGAGTAGCGCGGCTGGCCCGCATACACGGCGTCAGCGCCATAGGCGAAAGCGTAACGCATGTTTTTCAGCGTTCCCGCCGGGGAAAGGAGTTCCGGTTTAAACATAGTGTTCTCGTTCTGATGACAGGTCAGATCCGCTTCACCTGATGAAGCGGCAGGAGGAGAGTCCTCACGTTAAGGGCGGGCATTGTAGCGCCGCAGAGAAGGCAGGTAAAGTAAAGGGAAACGCCTTATCCGACCTGACGGAGGATAAACAGGCCGGATAAGCGTGGCGTCATCAGGCCATCCTGCAGGCGTCCGCTTCCCAGCGGTAGCCTACGCCGTACACCGCGCGGATAAACGACTGTTCTTCGTCCAGCGCTTCCAGCTTACGGCGCAGGTTTTTGATATGGCTGTCAATGGTGCGGTCGGTGACGACGCGATAATCATCATACAAACGGTTGAGCAACTGTTCGCGGGAAAACACTTTTCCCGGTTCGTGCGAAAGGGTTTTAAGCAGACGAAATTCCGCCGGGGTCAGGTCGAGCATCTTCCCGCGCCAGGAGGCCTGGAAACGGCCTTCGTCGACAATCAGCGGGCTTTCGGCGTCCATCTGTTGTAGCTCGCGCTGCGGCTTACAACGGCGCAGGATGGTCTTCACGCGGGCGACGACTTCTCGCGGGCTGTACGGTTTGCAGATGTAATCATCCGCGCCAATCTCCAGCCCCAGCAGACGGTCGATCTCTTCAATCTTGGCCGTGACCATCACAATCGGCACGTCAGAGAAGCGGCGTATTTCACGGCACAGGGTCAGGCCGTCAGTCCCCGGCAGCATCAGATCCAGCAGGATCAGGTCGGGCGGCGTCTGGCGCACATAGGGCAGCACCTTGTCGCCATGGCTAATCAGCGTCGGGGCATAGCTCGCGGCGCGCAGATAGTCGATCAGTAACTGCCCCAGCTTGGGTTCATCTTCCACGATTAAAATACGCGGTGTGTTTTCATCAATGGGTAACTCAGTCATACGTCTCTCTGTATATCGCGTTCCAGCGGAAATTCTACTGTAATGCTAACCCCGCCAAAAGGCGAATGGGCAGCGTGGATGCGGCCATTGTGCGCTTCAACAATGTTGACGCAAATCGCCAGCCCCAGTCCGGAGCCGCCGCTGGCGCGGTTGCGGGAGCCTTCGGCGCGGTAAAAGCGCTCAAACAGTTTATGTAACTGCTCATCGCTGACGCCCGGCGCAGAATCGGCAAAAACGAGAAGCACCCGTTTGTCGCGCTGTTCGGCGCTGATGTGCAATTTTCCGCCGCTGTCGGTGTAGCGCAGGCTGTTTTCCAGCAGGTTGTTAAAAAGCTGCATCAGACGATCCCGATCGCCAAACATCTGGATGCTGTCCGGCAGGGAAAGCTGTAACGTCAGGTCACGGCTGGCAAAGCGTTCCCGGAACGCGCCTCCCGCCACTTCCAGCAGCGGGATTAAATCCACGGACGTTTTTTGATAGGCCAGCGCGCCTTCGTCGGACATGGAAAGCTGGTGCAGATCGTCCACCAGCTTGGTCAGCGTCGCCACTTCAGCCTGTAATGATGCCACCGACTCCGGCGTGAACTGGCGAACGCCGTCCTGAATCGCCTCCAGTTCTCCGCGCAGTACCGCCAGCGGCGTGCGCAGTTCATGAGAGATATCGGCCATGAAATCGCGGCGCATCTGCTGGTTCTTTTCCAGGGTACTGGCCAGTTGGTTAAAGTCCTGCGCCAGTTTGCCCAGCTCGTCAGCGCTGGTGGCGGTCACCCGGGTAGTAAAATCGCCCGCCGCCAGCTTGTGAGTCCCGTCAACCAGGCGTTTGACCGGGGCCAGCAGCCCACGCGCCAGCAGGAAGGTCGCCAGGGCCGCGAGTAGCGTGGCGAGCGCGACGATAAGCCAACTGGTACGCCGCTGCTGCTTGTCGAAATTAATGTCGGTATTGCGGGTCAGGCGCTCTACAGGAGAGGCGATCACTGCGCCAACCTCCACGCCATTGACGATAATCGGCCGCCGTGAGCCGTCGTGCGGCACCGGACCGCGTGGGCCGACCAGGACTCTGGCGTTTTGATCGACCACCCAGAACTGAGTGCGCCAGCCGTGCGGCGGCATGCCGGGCCCGGGCTTGTCGTCATCTCTCTCATGCTCGAACGAGCGCAGGATCTGGAACACAAAGCGGTCGTTATTTCGCAAAAAGCGCCAGTTGCCGTGCAGCGCATACTGTTCGCCCAGCGCGTCGCCCAGCAGGGTTAAGCGCTGCTCGTTGCCGTGCTTGATGTAGTCGATAAATCCGCGCTCAAAGCTGACGCGAACCGCCCAATGCATACTGATAAGCAGTACGATGCAGGTGGCGAAAATCGCCAGAAACAGTTTGCCGGTAATGCCGGGCCGCCAGAGCTTCATCTGGTTCTCCTTTTGCGCCGCGCAATGACGACATTTTTATGCGTGTCATGGGGGACACGGGCAAAGACAACGGCGGGCAGAGCGATGATCACCGCCATGCAAAGCCAGGTGTATATAAAAACGGTGTGGGTTGCGCCGCTGTCGGCGGTGATGTGCTGCTGTCCGAACATACCCAACAGCAGGCCAGCCACGGTTACGCCGATACTCATCGACAGTTGCATAATCATCGACAATAAACTGTTGCCGCTGCTGGCCAGCTCATCCGGCAGATCTTTCAGCGTCAGGGTGTTCATGGATGAGAAACGCGTCGAGTTAATCATCCCCTGCAACAGCAGGACAAACGGCAGCACGTAGTACCAGCCCAGCAGGGCGGCGGACATAAACAGCAGCGTTACGCCTGCGAGCCCCAGCGTGGTGCATACCAGCACCCGACGATAGCCAAAGCGGTTAACCACCTGCACCACAATGCGCTTCATGCCCATGCTGCCAAGGACCATCGGGATCATCATCAGCCCGGCGTGAAACGGCGAGAAGCCAAGGCCAATCTGCAAAAAGACCGGGGTCATAAAGGGCAGCATACCGCTGCCGATGCGTCCGGCAAAGCTGCCCAGCAAACCGAGCGAAAAGGTCGGCGTGTGAAACAGGGTCAGGCTGAACAGGGCGCGTGGATTGTTTCTGGCATGGTTGAGGTACAGCATAATCGGCGCGATGCCGCATACCACCAGCGCGCCGAGGGCGAAGTGAGTCATTCCCGTCTCTTTGCTGCCGTCCAGCGCAATGGTCAGCAGCGCCATGCCGGCGGCCAGCAGCAGAAAACCCGACAGGTCGAAACGCCGGGTTTGCAGGGTGTAGTTGGGCATCAGCATCAGCGTGGCAATGGCGCCGACGATGCCCACCGGCAGATTAATCAGAAAGATCCAGTGCCAGGAGGCGTATTCCACGAGGATCCCGCCCAGCGCGGGCCCCAGCAGCGGACCGACCTGACCCGGCAGCGTGACGAAAGTCATCGCCGCCATGTACTGCGCGCGCGGAACGATCTTCATCACCGTCAGCCTGCCAACCGGCACCATCATTGCGCCGCCCACGCCCTGTAATACGCGCGCCATCACCAGTTCATTTAGCGTGCTGGACCACGCGCAGAACAGCGAGCCCAGCGTAAACAGCGTAATCGCCGTAAAAAAGATATTCCGCACGCCCACCCGATCCGCCAGCCAGCCGCTGGCGGGGAGCATCACCGCCACGGTCAGTACATATGACACAATCACCCTATGCATGTGAAGCGGGCTTTCCCCGAGGCTTGTTGCCATCGAGGGAAGCGCGGTATTCACGATGGTGGTATCCAGCGACTGCATAAAAAAGCCGAAGGCCACAATCCACAGTTGCCAGCGGGTGCTGTTAGGAAGTTCTGTCATAGGTCAGTTATCGGGTCACCTTTATTCCGGGAAAAACGCAGCCGCAGGCGGTCGAAAAAGAGATACACCACCGGTGTGGTATAGAGCGTTAACAGCTGGCTCATCACCAGACCGCCGACAATGGTGATCCCCAGCGGCTGGCGCAGTTCGGAGCCGTCGCCGCCGGAAAGTACCAGCGGCAGCGCGCCAAATAACGCGGCCAGCGTGGTCATCATTATCGGGCGAAAACGCAGCAGACAGGCCTGGAAAATCGCTTCCTGCGGGCTGAGGTTACCCTGTCTTTGCGCTTCCAGCGCAAAGTCGACCATCATAATGGCATTTTTCTTTACAATACCAATTAACAGCATGATGCCAATCAGCGCAATCAGGCTGAACGGGGCGTTGAAAATTTCCAGCGCCAGCAATGCCCCAACGCCCGCTGAAGGCAGGGTGGAGAGAATCGTGAGCGGGTGAACATAGCTTTCATACAATATTCCGAGCACGATATAAACCGTGGCAATGGCGGCGATAATCAGGATCACCTGTGAATTCATGGTTTCCTGGAACACCTGCGCGGTGCCGGCGAAACTGCCGCGTACGGTCGACGGCACGCCAAGCTGGGTCATCGCGCGGGTGATAGCCTCGCTGGCCTCAGACAGCGACGAACCGGTCGGCAGGTTGAAGGAAACGGTCGAGGCCGCAGACAGCCCCTGATGATTCACCGACAGCGGCGCGTTAGCCGGTCGCCATTTAGCGAAATAGGAGAGCGGAATTGCCTTGCCATCGCTGTTTATCACGAACATTTTCTCCAGCGCGCTGATGTCCTGGGTATAGCGCGGATCGACTTCCATCACCACTTTGTACTGGTTCATCGGCTGGTAAATGGTGGAGATTTGCCGCTGGCCAAAGGCGTTGTTCAACAGGCTATTCGCCGCCTGCACGTCGATACCGAGGCGCGACATGGTTTCGCGATCGTAAACCAGATTCATCTCGGCGCCGTTATCCTGTTGATCCGAGTTGACATCCGCCAGTTGGGGCAGGGCTGCCAGCGCTTTACGGATCTTCGGCTCCCATTCCCGCAGGGCGGCCAGATCGTCCGACAGCAGCGTGTACTGATAGCTGGCGTTCGACTGGCGTCCGCCGACACGAATATCCTGCACCGCCATCAGGAACAGGTTTGCTCCCGGCTCTTTTGCCAGCTTCACGCGCAGGCGGTCAATCACCTGCTGCGCCGTTTCATTACGCTCGCCGCGAGGTTTTAGGGTAATGAACATCATCCCGCTGTTAACGCGCGAACCGCCGGTGAAACCCGTAACATTATCCACGGCTGGGTCGTCACGAATGATCTTCATGAAATCCTGGAGTTTCCCGCGCATTGCCTGGAAGGAGATACTCTGGTCGGCCTGGATCCCGCCCATCAGCACGCCGGTATCCTGTTCCGGAAAAAAGGTTTTCGGAATCGAAATATACAGCCAGACGTTAAGGGCAATGGTGCCGAGCAGCACCACGCCCACCAGGCGGGTATGATTCAATACCCATTTTAGCGATTTGCCGTATCCCTGCTGCAGGGCAACCAGCATCCGGCCAAAGCCGCGCAGCCGTTTTTGTTCGCGCGGTTTGCTGGATTTCAGCATCCAGCCGCACATCATCGGCGTCAGCGTCAGGGACACCAGCAGCGAAATGCCAATGGCGACCGACAGCGTGACGGCAAATTCGCGCAGCAGGCGTCCCGGTAAGCCGCCCATCAGCAGCAGCGGTAAAAACACCGCCACCAGCGACAGGCTCATCGAGAGGACGGTAAAGCCCACCTCGCGCGTTCCCTGCAGCGCCGCCTGCAACGGTTTCATCCCTGCTTCCAGATGACGCGAGATATTTTCCAGCACGACGATGGCGTCATCGACGACAAAGCCGGTAGCAATCGTCAGGGCCATCAGAGACAGGTTGTTCAGGCTAAAGCCGCAGAGATACATCGCGGCGAAGGTGCCTATCAGCGAAACGGGTACCGCCACGGCGGGGATCAGCGTTGCCCGCCCGGAGCGCAGGAACAAAAAGACCACCAGAATCACCAGCGCGACGGAAATCACCAGCGTCTGCTCGACTTCTTCCAGTGAGGCGCGGATGGTGGGAGAGCGGTCCTGGGCGATTTGCAGATCGATTGCCGCCGGAATGGTGGACTGTAGCTCCGGCAGCTTTGCCCGAATGCTGTCGACCGTCTGGATAATATTGGCTTCCGGCAGCTTGCGGATCATCAGCAAAATAGCCGGTTTAGCGTTGGTCATCCCGGCGTTGCGCACGTCCTGCACCGCGTCGGTCACCGTTGCGACGTCCCCCAGGCGTACCGCGCCGCCGTTGTTATAGTGGATCACCAGCGGCTGATAGTCTGTTGCGGTTTTCAGTTCGTCGTTGGTCTGGATCTGCCAGCGATGGCTGGCGTCCTCCAGCGCGCCCTGCGGTTTTCGCACGTTGGCATCGCTGATGGCGGTGCGCACGTCGTCAAGCGACACGCCCTGATTAAACAGCGCCTGCGGATTTAATCCCACGCGCACGGCGGGCAGCGAACTGCCGCCCACGTCAACATCCCCGACGCCGTCGATCTGCGCGATAGTCTGCGCCAGCTGCGTGGAGGCGAAGTCATACAGCTCGCCCTGCGAATACGTGTCCGAGGTGAGCGTCAGGATCATGATCGGCGCATCGGACGGGTTGGCTTTACGGTAGGTGGGGCGGCTCGGCATCCCGCTGGGCAGCAGGCTTTGCGCGGCATTGATCGCCGCCTGTACGTCGCGCGCCGCACCGTTAATGTCGCGATCAAAATTAAACTGCAGAATGATCCGCGTGCTGCCAAGCGAACTGCTTGAGGTCATTTCGCTGACGCCGGCGATGCGACCCAGCGATCGCTCCAGCGGCGTCGCCACCGACGACGCCATGGTTTCCGGCGACGCGCCCGGTAGCGAGGCGCTGACCATAATCACGGGAAAATCCACCTGCGGCAGCGGGGCGACGGGCAGCAGACGAAACCCCAACACGCCGCACAAGGTAATGGCGACGGAAATCAAAATCGTCGCCACCGGGCGATAGATGAACAGGGCGAAAAATTTCATTTACGCTTCCTCATCCTGACGGGGGAAGCGGCTTTTTACGTACAGCGACAGCCGATCAAACAGCAGATAAATAACCGGCGTGGTAAACAACGTCAGCACCTGGCTCACCAGCAGACCGCCGACCATGCCAATCCCCAGCGGACGGCGCAGCTCTGCGCCAACGCCGGTGCTGAGCATCAGCGGCAGAGCGCCCAGCAGCGCGGCAAGGGTGGTCATCAGGATCGGGCGAAAACGCAGCAGGCAGGCCTGATAAATCGCGTCGCGCGGCGCCATGCCCTGTTCGCGTTCGGCGGCAAGGGCAAAGTCGATCATCATGATGGCGTTTTTCTTGACGATGCCGATCAGCAAAATGATGCCGATGATCGCTATTACATCCAGTTCGCTTCCGGCGATCATTAGCGCCAGCAGCGCGCCGACGCCAGCGGTTGGCAGGGTGGACAGGATGGTGATCGGATGAATAAAGCTCTCGTACAGCACGCCGAGCACGATGTACATCGCCACCACCGCCGCGACAATCAGCCACACCGTACTGCCCAGCGCAGCCTGGAAGGCGAGGGTGCTTCCCTGGAACTGGGTGGTGATGTCCACTGGCAGATTAAGCGTTTTTTCCGCGTCGAGAATCGCCTGCACCGCATCGCCCAGCGAATAGCCGTCCGGGACGTTAAACGACAGGGTGGCGACCGGAAACTGATCCAGATGGTTAATGGAGAGCGGCGCAAAGCGCTGTTCAACGCTGGCGATAGCGCTCAGCGGCACGATGCCGCCGTCGCTGCTGGTCAGGCGAATGGTGTCCAGCGCCGCCAGTCCTGGCGTGCTTTCGGTATTATGCTCCAGGACCACGCGGTACTGATTAGCCTGGGTATAAATCGTTGAAATCAGCCGCTGGCCAAAAGCGTTATACAGGGCGTTATCGACATCCGCCATGCTGATGCCTAACCGGCTGGCGCTGTCGCGATCGACCTTCACATACGCCACCAGACCCTTGTCCTGCCAGTCGCTGCTGACATCGGAAAGCTGAGGCAACTGCTGCAGTTTGTCCATCAACTTAGGCACCCAGGCGCTGAGGGCGTCCAGTGACGTGGCCTGAAGCGTAAACTGATACTGGGTGCGGCTCACCTGGGTGTCGATGGTCAGATCCTGCGTCGGCTGAAGATAGAGGTTAACGCCGGGAACACGCGCCACCGCCTCCTGCAGACGGGCGATCACCTTCTGCACCCGATCGTCACGATCGTCGAGCGGCTTCAGGTTGATTTGCAGCCGCGCGCTGTTCAGCGACGGGTTAGTGCCATCGACGCCAACAAACGCCGTTAAGCTCTCCACCGCCGGGTCTTTGAGGATCACGTCGGACACCTGCCGCTGACGCTGCGCCATGCTGACAAACGAGCTGGACTGCGGCGCCTGCAGGGTGCCCTGAATAATGCCGTTATCCTGCACAGGGAAGAAGCCTTTCGGGATGACCACCCACAGCACCACGCTTAACAGCAGCGTGCCTAACGCCACGCTGAGCGTCAACCACGGGTGGTTAAGCACTTTCGCCAGCCAGCGGCCATACCCGGCGATCACCCGCTCAAACAGACGTTCCGAGGCCCGGGAAAAGCGATTTTGCTTGCGCAAGGATGCCTGGCTCAGCATTCGGGCGCACATCATCGGCGTCAGGGTAAGCGACACCACGGCAGAAATAAGTATTGCCACCGCCAGCGTGACGGCAAACTCGCGAAACAGGCGTCCAACGATATCGCCCATAAACAGCAGCGGAATCAGTACCGCAATCAGCGAGAGGGTGAGGGAGATAATGGTAAAACCGATTTCGCCCGCCCCTTTCAGTGCGGCGGCCAGCGGTTTTTCGCCCTTTTCGATATAACGCGAAATATTCTCAATCACCACGATGGCGTCGTCGACCACAAAACCGGTCGCGATGGTCAGCGCCATCAGCGTCAGGTTATTGATCGAGAAATCCAGAAACACCATCACCGCGAAGGTGCCCACCAGCGACAGCGGAACGGCGACGCCGGGAATAATGGTGGCGGGAACGTTACGCAGGAAAAGATAAATAATCATCACGACCAGCGCGATCGCCAGCATCAGTTCAAACTGGGTGTCGCTGACCGAAGCGCGAATGTTCGTGGTGCGGTCGGACAGCACCGTCACGTTTACCGACTTCGGCAGGCTTTCTTTCAGTTGCGGCAGCATCTGTTGAATGCTGTCGGCGGTCGCGATGATATTGGCGCCGGGCTGGCGCTGAACGTTCATCACAATCGCCTGTTCTTTATTGGCCCAGGCGCCGAGCCAGCTATTCTCCGCCCCTTGTTCGACGGTAGCGACATCGCCCAGCCGCACCGGCGCGCCGTTTTGATAGGCGATGATCAGTTGACGGTATTCCTCGGCGGACTGCATCTGGTCGTTGGCAGAGAGCGTCACCGCACGAGTCGGGCCGTCAAGGCTCCCCTTCGCCGAGTTAACGTTGGCGCCGGTGATGGCGTTGCGTACCGTTTCGCTGGTCAGTCCCAACGCGGCGATCGCCTGGGCGTTGAGCTTCACCCGCACCGCCGGACGCTGCCCGCCGGAGAGGGTCACCAGACCGACGCCGGATACCTGGGAAATTTTCTGCGCGACGCGCGTTTCCACCATATCTTCAACCTGCGTCATCGGCATGGCGCTGGAGGTGACGGCAAGCGTCATGATGGGCGGATCCGCCGGGTTGACTTTGCTGTACACTGGTGGGTTCGGCAGATCGTTTGGCAGCAGGTTGGTCGCCGCGTTAATCGCCGCCTGCACCTCCTGTTCGGCCACGTCCAGCGGCAGGGTGAGCTGGAACTGAAGCGTGACCACCGAAGCGCCGCCGGAACTTTGCGACGACATTTGCTTGAGGCCGGACATCTGGCCGAACTGGCGTTCCAACGGGGCGGTGACAGCGGAGGTCATCACATCCGGACTGGCGCCGGGATAGAGCGTGACCACCTGAATGGTTGGATAGTCCACCTCCGGCAGTGCGGAGACGGGCAGAAAACGATAGCCGATGATCCCGGCCAGCAGTATCGCCACCATCAGCAGGGTGGTGGCGACAGGACGCATAATAAACAGACGCGACGGGCCGCCGGTGCTGCCTGGAGGTAATACCTGCATCAGGAGCGCGCTCCTTTCTTAGCGTATTCGCGCGCGGTGGCTTTTGCGTCAGGCGCGGTGGCGCTTTGCGCTTCCACCACCTCCACTTTCGCCCCTTCGGTAAGACGGTCAATACCGTCGGTAACCACGCGGTCGCCAGCGGAAATCCCGGCGCTGATCACCACCTTCTGGCTGTCCTGAATACCGGTTTGTACCCGATGCTTACTGACTTTGTTTTCGTCATTTAACACCCAGACAAAGTGACCTTCGTTGCCCATCTGCAGGGCGGCGGTGGGTATAACCACCGCGTTCTGTTCGGTATCCACCAGCATTCTCGCGTTAACAAACTGATTGGGGAACAGCGTGTCATCCTGGTTCGTGAAGCGGGCTTTCACTTTGATGGTGCCGGTGGTGGGGTCAATCTGATTGTCGAGGCTCAGCAGCACGCCTTCGCTCAGCTTCTGCGCGTTGGTGCGATCCCAGGCTTCCACCACCAGCGGCTTACCGGTTTTTTTCGCCTGCATCACCGTGGCGATATCGCTTTCCGGCAGGGTAAAAATGAGATCGATCGGATGCGTCTGGGTGATCACCACAATACCTGTGGTGTCGCCGCTGGAAATCTGGTTCCCCACATCCACCTGTTTCAGCCCCACGCGACCGTCCACTGGCGCGGTGATGCGGCTCCAGTCAAGCTGCAATTGCGCGCTGGCAACGCTGGCTTCATCGGCTTTAATCGTGCCTTCGGTTTCACTGACCAGCGCCTGTTGTGCGTCCAGCTCCTGGCGAGAAACTAAGTTGCTTTTGACCAGTTGCTGGTAACGGGCCAGATCGCGGCGGGCGTTCGCCAGCGTCGCTTTATCTTTCGCCAGTTGGCCCTGCGCCTGTGCCAGCGCGACTTTAAACTGGCTGGGGTCGATTTCAGCGAGCAGGTCGCCCGCTTTGACCTGTTGGCCTTCTTCGAAGTGCAGCGCCAGTAGCTGCCCGTCGACGCGACTGCGCACCGTCACGGTATTGGCGGCGGTAATCGTTCCTAATCCGCTGAGATAACACGGCACCGCCTGTTCTACGGCGGTCGCCGCCTGTACGGGCGCCAGCGGACCGGCGCGCATCCCGCGACGACCCGCGCCCGCAGGCGCTTTCGCCTGCCCGGTCGCGCCCGGGGCCGCGCTCTGCGGCTCGCTATGGTTTTGCCAGAACCAGACTGCGGCGATGGCCGCCACGACCACCGCGAGAGCTATCACCCAGCGGGATTTGTTACTGCCTTTCATCGTTATGAGTTTCTCATCCTGAAACGTTTCACGGAATGATACTAGTTTAGACAGCCATCAAGGGAGAAAAATGGAGGAATTATGAAACCCGGTACGGATTCATCCTAATGGCGGCGCGCTTTGCGAGACGTTACGCAACAATCGATAACGAAAAAAGCGCTGGCGGAAAATGGCATTAGAGTGGCGGCAAGGCGATGAAGGAAGTAAGCCACGGATTTCAGCATGACGCTGAAAAGGGAAAGCCCCTCCCGAGGAAGGGGCCAGAATAAGGAAAGGGTTATGATGAAGTCAGTCATCATACTGGTGAGATTCTTAGTCATGAGCTTCCAGGCTTACTCAGACACCAGGGGGAGGGGCGACCCTCCCTTACCCTTACTCCTGAAACTAAGCCACACCAACGCTCATGTCAATGCGTTTGCTTGCAGCCTGCGAGGCGGTTAGCGGAAAACAACTTCCGCCCAGCGCGCCAGTCCGGCGGTCACCGAACCAAAGTCATCGCCGCCGGCAATCGGAATGCCCGGCAATTGCCTCGCCAGCGCTTTTTTAATCAGCGGCGAGCGGGCGCTGCCGCCGGTCAGGTAGATCACATCCGGTTTCTCCTGAGCGTTATCCAGCGCCAGTCGCACCTGTTCCAGAATGCGCGTTAACGGTTGATCCAGCGCTGTTTCAAGCCCCTGCTGGCTGATGGCGGTCGCCAGTTCATCGCTGATAAACGGCAGTGTGGCGGTAAATTCTGACTGGTCGGAAAGGGCGATTTTGCACTCCTCTGCGCGGCGCGCCAGACGATGGCTCAGCCGCTGACGCCAGACTTTCACCAGCAACGCCACTTTTTCCGGTTCGCGGGCATCGCGTACCAGCGTGTCCAACAGGCGACCGTTGGCACTGCTGTAAAAATCGCTCTGCGCCGGAACGTCGTTGATGGCCACGGCGTTCCACCACGGCAGCACCGGCAGGGCAATGCCTTTTTCGGTCTCGCCGCCCATGCCGAGTAGCGGCATCAGGTTTTTGAACGCCAGCGCGATGTCGAGGTCGTTGCCGCCAACGCGGCAGCCGCTGTGTCCGAGCAGGCTGGAACCACGGTCGGCGCGATGATGCCATTGGGGGCCCATCAGCAGCAGCGAACAGTCGGTGGTTCCGCCGCCGATGTCCACGACCAGTACGCGTTTTTCTTCCTGCAGGGTGGCTTCATAATCCAGCCCTGCCGCGACCGGCTCGTACTGAAAGACCACATCCTGGAATCCGGCGCGGGTAGCGGCCCGCTGCAGAATGCCCTGCGCCTGACGGTTGGCTTCGTCACCGCCCAGCCCCTGAAAGTTGATCGGGCGACCGATGACGGCCTGGGTAATCGCGTCGGCAAGCTGATGTTGCGCCTGATTTCGGATGTGCAGCATCATGGCGCAAACCAAATCTTCAAACAGCGCAACCTGCTGTGGTTTGAGTCCGTTGGCGCCCAAAAAAGACTTGGGCGACTTAACGAAGTAGACCTCTTCCGGATCGTCAACGTATTGCGCCAGCGAAGACAGGCCGAACTGGACGCTGCCGCTGTGAACCTCGATATCTTCGTCGCGGTTGAAGCGGATCGCCCGGCGCAGCAGCGCCTGCGTCTCTTCATCCGGCGTTGGTACAGCGTGATGGCGGAACAGCCATTCGCTCACGGCTTCCCGTGTGGGCGCGCAGAGCATTGACGGTAACAGCGTGCTGTCGTTTTCCATTTTCAGTAACTGCGGCGCGCCGTCGCGCATGATCGCGACCGAGCAGTTCGCGGTACCGTAATCAAAGCCAATAAACACCTTATAAATCCCCATGCCAGTGAAGAAGGGGCGTGACTTTAGCGAAATGTCATCGCGCCGACAACTGGAATATGAAAGCAAGGCGTAACAATGGAATAGGGGTTATGCTCAGGGTTTGCAGAAAAAGGAGTGGGTGATGTTTTTCCTGAACTGGCTGCCGCCTTATGACTGGTCCTGGATGTTGGGTTTTCTCGCCGCTCGTGCGGTGAGCGGTGTGGAAAGGGTCGGTGATATGCGCTATACGCGCAGCCTGGCGGTAGGGGAGCATCGGGGGATAGTCACCGTGGTGCCCGATGAACGGACGCATACGCTGGCGGTCACCTTAACCGGGGGGCTGCTGCCGGTAGCGGATGTCTGTCTGGAAAAAATGGCGCGGTTGTTCGATCTCGGCTGCGAGCCGACGAAAATCATCCGGGCCCTTGGCGATCTGGGCGCGGCGCGTCCGGGGTTGCGCCTGCCCGGTTCGGTAGATGCCTTTGAGCAAGGTGTACGGGCAATCCTGGGGCAGTTAGTCAGCGTGGCGATGGCGGCAAAGCTCACTGCAAAAGTGGCGCAGCGCTATGGCGAACCGCTGGCCGACGCGCCAGGCTACGTCTGTTTCCCCGGCCCTGACATCCTTGCCGGCGCCGATCCGCTGGATCTGAAAGCGCTGGGAATGCCGCTTAAACGCGCAGAGGCGCTGATTCACCTCGCGCTGGCCGCGCGTGACGGGATACTGCCCACCAGCGCGCCTGAAGATATTGAGTCTGGGGTGAAAGCGCTACAGGCGTTTCCGGGGATTGGACGCTGGACGGCGAACTATTTCGCACTCAGAGGCTGGCAGGCGAAAGACGTGTTTTTGCCGGATGATTACCTGATCAAACAGCGATTTGCGGGCATGACGTCGGCGCAGATCCGGCGCTACGCGGAGCGCTGGAAACCCTGGCGCTCCTACGCCCTGTTGCACATTTGGTATACCGATGGCTGGCAACCGTCAGTTGATGGCGAAGTAACTGGTATTCAGTAGCAGATCCAGCGGCTGGGCTTCCGTAATGATGTCGCCATAGATCTGGTCGATGCCGATACCCGACAGCGTATCCATGACTACCGCCGTCTGCACCGGGCCGGCGATAGTTTTGCATCCCAGACGCTGGGCGTGACCGTGGATGATCGATACCAGCATTTCATCCATCAGGTTACTGTGGATGCTGGCGCTAAGCTCGCTGTCGAGCAGCAGGTAGTCGGCCATATTGGGGGCCAGCAGATTAAAGATTTGCAGGTCGCGCCCGATCTGGCTGAGGATAATGCGACAGCCCGCCTGACGAAGGGTCTGCAAGGCGGGCGCGGCTTCTTGCGCGTGGAGCAGCAGTGCTTCCGCCGGAATAATCAGGTGCAGCAGACGCCCCGGCAGCGGACTTTTTTCCAGCTGTTGCAGCAGTTCGTCTATCAGTGTCGCGCTGGTTAATCCGGCGACGGACAGCGGCAGGGCGATGCTCAGTCCTTTGTGCGCGACCGCCGGGGCGGCATGATGGAAAAAGGCATGAAAGACTCGCCGATCCAACGCATGATTGAGCGCCGGGTCTGCCAGCCCGGCGCGAAACGCCTGTTCTTCCATAACCTCGCCCTCGCTGGTCCACAGACGAAGTGAGATGAGCCACAGGCTGCGCGCTTCCGGAATACGCGGCGACGCGACGCCGCGGGCTAACATCAGCAGATGGTTTTCTTTTATCATGTGCCACTGTTCATCCAGCGACATCATGGCGCGCGGGTGCTGCGCCATTTCCTGCTGCGGCTCGTAGACGGTGACCTGACCGCGACCGCTATTTTTCGAGGCGTAACAGGCGATATCGGCCTGTGACATCACTTCCACCGGCTGGCAGTTGTCGTCGTCAATGAGGGTGATGCCCGCGCTGGCCCCAACCCGGTGCAGACGGCCTTCCCACATAAAAGGGTACTCGTTAACCGCGGTGATGAGCCGGGTGGCGATAACGCGCGCGCTTTCAAGATGACAGTCCGGCAACAACAGGCCAAACTCATCACCGCCCAGACGCGCCAGTACGTCGCCAGGACGAAGCAAACCGAGCATCAGTTGGGCGAGTTCGCGCAGTAACGCGTCGCCCGCAGCGTGACCGGCGCTGTCATTGACAGCTTTAAAACGGTCGAGATCGATAAATACCAGCGCATGATGCTGGTGGGTACTGCGCACCGTTTGCAGCAACTGCTTTAGCCGGGTCTCAAAGCTGGGGCGATTAGTCAGCTGTGTGAGCGCATCATGCGTGGCGCTGTAGCTCAGTTGGCGCAGCATCTTGCGTGACTCGGTGACATCCTGGATCACAAGAACCGAACCAATGTTCCCGCCGTCCAGCGTCGTGAGCGGAGTGATGCTGTAGTGAATATCGTAGCTGCCGCCGTTGCGACAGTGCAGCACCACGTCCTGTTCGATGGCCGAGCGGGACATATCCGCGCTGTAGATGTTTTCCATCAGCGGACCGTTATTGCCCAGGGTAATGTGCAGCACTGTCAGTAAGGGTACGCCGATGGCGTTCTCTTGCTGCCAGCCGCTCATTTTTTCAGCGACCGGGTTCATAAAGGTGATTTTCATATCGACGTCTACACAGATCACCGCCTCGCCGATGGAGTCGAGGGTAATGTGCAGCCGCTCTTTTTCCTGAAACAGCGCTTCATTCAGGCGCTTATTTACCCATTCCGTGTGTTTAAGATCGTTAATGTCTTCAATCTGAGCAATAAAGTAGAGCGGCGTGCCGTCAGTATGACGAACGAGAGAAACCGCCAGCAGCGCCCACACCACTTCACCGCTGCGGGTGTAATAGCGCTTCTCCAGCGAATAGCTGTTGATGTCGCCACGCACCAGCATGTCGAGCTGCTCCAGATCGTTATGCAGATCTTCCGGCCAGGTCAGTTGCTGAAACGTGAGCGTGCGCAGTTCGTCCTGCGGGTAGCCAAGAAACTGACACAACGCTTTGTTGACCTGTAACCACTGTCCTTCGGTACCGACCAACGCCATGCCGATGGCGGAATATTCCATGGCGTTACGGAAGCGTTCTTCGCTTTCCGTAATGTGTTTACGTTCCGCGCGAAACGCATACATCACCATGGTCATGATATTCGCCGGCAGCAGGATCATCAGAAACGGCAGCCACGGCAGATGCGTCAGCAGATTCACCTTCGGGGTAACCAGCAGCGACGGGTCGGCGGCCAGCATCAGTGAAACCACCATCACCGTGGCGAGAAAGACTAAAAAAGCTTCCATGCGCGGCAGGCGCACCGCGCTCCACATCAGCAACACGATGACGCAGGTAAACGGCCAGGGGACAAACTTCATCGCCAGCCAGCTTAGCACCAGCGTGACGATCAGCGTCAGCAGCGTTTCCAGCAGCAGGCGAGGGTTGCGGTGGCGCAGCAGATAGTGTGGCTTAAACAGCAAGCCCAATGGCACCAGCGCCAGCGCGCCGATGGATTCTGACAGCACCCAGAACAGAAACGCCCGCAGCGGGGTATCGTGCGGAGACAACATCCAGACCAGCATCCCGCCGAGCAGCGGGGGGATCACCGCACTGCCGAAGGCCAGACGGATCCAGTCGTTCAGATTCTGTAACGGGTTATACCCAGGCAGGAGCTTGCGCAGCAACAGCGCGCCTGTTGCCGCTTCAATAATGTTTATCGCCGTATAGGTAAAGTTGAGCGCGCCCGGGGGAAACAGCACCAGCGAGGCGCCAATACTGCCCAGAGAACAGGCGAGGGCGATGCCCGGCCACATGCGACCGGCATGGCGGTAAAAAGCCACCATCATGATGGAGGTAGGAAACCACAGAGGCGCTAACGCATTGCCGAACTGGGATAATTCCAGTGAAAAGAGCGTAAAAACAAACGCCGCCAGACCTAAACTGACGAAGCGCAGCAGAGGGTGCGGCAAGGGAACTAAAACATGTTGGGTTGGTTTACTCATTACCCTATCCGAATAGCCGGGAACGTCGAAGCACGCCAGGACGCGTCAGTGTGAGTCTGTGTTTATGCTAGTACAAACTTTTTACCTTTTATATCCCGGCTGCGCATAATTTGCCGTCAATCCAGAAGTCATCAGGGCGCAGGGACGGGGCTGGCGTGACGTTTCGCCGCGATGCATCTTGTCTGAATTTGTGTATAATTGCCGGCGTTTGACGCTCCGGCGTCTCCCTTCCTTACAGGTTATTCAGGTCGCTAAATTTATGACTGATCAGTCTCATCAGTGCGTCATTATCGGTATTGCTGGCGCATCGGCTTCTGGCAAAAGTCTTATTGCCAGTACTCTTTATCGTGAATTACGTGAACAAGTCGGTGACGAACATATCGGCGTGATCCCCGAAGACAGCTACTATAAAGATCAAAGCCATCTGTCGATGGAAGAACGCGTAAAAACCAACTATGACCATCCCAACGCGATGGATCACAGCCTGTTGTTTCAACATCTGCAAGCGCTTAAGCGCGGCTGCGCGATTGAACTGCCGGTCTACAGCTACGTCGAACACACCCGCATGAAAGAAACCGTGCGCGTGGAGCCGAAGAAAGTCATTATTCTGGAAGGCATTTTGCTGCTCACCGACGCCCGTTTGCGCGAAGAGATGAACTTCTCTATTTTTGTCGATACGCCGCTGGATATCTGCCTGATGCGCCGCATCAAGCGCGACGTTAACGAGCGCGGGCGTTCCATGGATTCCGTGATGGCGCAATACCAGAAAACGGTGCGTCCGATGTTCCTGCAGTTTATCGAGCCATCCAAGCAGTATGCGGATATTATCGTGCCGCGCGGCGGGAAAAACCGCATCGCCATCGATATTCTGAAAGCGAAAATCAGTCAGTTCTTTGAATAAGCCCTGCGAATTGTGTACCGTTCAGTGATAACCTGGTTTGCCCTTACGACACAATGCGTTAAGGTCCTGCTGCACGAAAGGAGAAAGTGCCATGCGTCTGTGTGACCGAGATATTGAAGCCTGGCTTGATGAAGGCCGTTTGTCGATCAACCCGCGTCCGCCTGTGGAGCGTATTAATGGCGCGACGGTGGATGTGCGCCTTGGCAATAAATTCCGTACCTTCAGCGGCCACACCGCAGCATTTATCGATTTAAGTGGGCCAAAAGATGAAGTCAGCGCCGCGCTCGACCGCGTAATGAGCGACGAGATTGCGCTGGCCGACGGCGAAGCGTTTTATCTCCATCCGGGCGAACTGGCGCTGGCGGTGACCTATGAGTCGGTGACTTTACCTGCGGATTTAGTCGGTTGGCTGGATGGCCGCTCTTCCCTGGCGCGTCTTGGCTTGATGGTGCACGTGACCGCCCACCGTATCGATCCCGGCTGGTCCGGCTGTATCGTGCTGGAATTTTATAACTCCGGTAAACTGCCGCTGGCGCTGCGCCCCGGCATGTTGATCGGCGCGCTGAGCTTTGAACCGCTTTCCGGTCCGGCGCTTCGCCCCTATAACCGTCGCGAAGATGCCAAATATCGCGATCAGCAGGGCGCGGTCGCCAGCCGGATTGATAAAGACTGAGTCTGATCCACTGAGGATAGCATGAGACGATTTCTGACGACGCTGATGATTTTGCTGGTCGTGCTGGTGGCCGGCTTTTCTGCGTTAGTAATGCTGGTCAACCCGAACGACTTCCGTACCTATATGGTGCAACAGGTCGCGGCGCGTAGCGGCTATCAGCTACAGCTGGATGGCCCACTGCGCTGGCACGTCTGGCCTCAGCTCAGTATCCTCTCCGGACGCATGGCGTTGACGGCGAAAGGCGCCAGTGAACCGCTGGTGCGCGCCGATAACATGCGGCTTGACGTTGCGCTGTGGCCATTGCTTAGCCATCAGCTGAGCGTCAAGCAGGTGATGCTCAAAGGCGCGGTGATTCAGCTCACCCCGCAAACGGAAGCGGCGCGCAATGAAAACGCGCCGGTGCCTCCTAAAGACAATAACTTACCGGACGTCGCGGAAGATCGCGGCTGGTCGTTTGATATCGCCAGCCTGCGGGTAGCCGACAGCGTGCTGGTGTTCCAGCATGAAAATGATGAGCAGGTCACCGTTCGCGACATCCGCCTGCAAATGGAGCAGGATGCGCAGCATCGCGGCGCTTTTGAGTTTTCCGGGCGGATTAACCGCGATCAGCGTGATTTGAATCTGGCCTTAAACGGTACGGTGGATGCGTCCGACTATCCGCATAACCTCTCAGCCGGGATCCAACAGCTTAGCTGGCAGCTCCAGGGCGCCGATCTGCCGAAACAGGGGATTCAGGGACAAGGACAGCTTCAGGCGCAGTGGCAGGAAGACGCGAAATTACTCTCGTTCAGCCAGCTTGACCTGACCGCGAACGACAGTACGCTGACCGGAAGCGCCCAGGTGACGTTGACGGAGCAACCGGCCTGGCGCATTAACCTGAATTTCGGCAAGCTGAATCTGGATTCCATTATTCCGCTGTCGGAAAACAGCAGCGGCGCTAACGGCGGTGGCGAGCAGGGCGTGACGTCATCGTCTCTGGCCCGACCGGTCATCGCCAGCCGGGTCGATGAACCGGCCTATCAGGGGCTGAAGGGGTTTTCCGCGGAGATCGCGCTGAATGCGGAGAGCGTATTATGGCGCGGGATGAATTTCTCGGCCGTTTCGACGCGAATGACGAATCAGGCCGGCGTGCTGAAAATCGCGCAGCTCGAGGGCAAGCTTGATGGCGGCACGATTTCACTGCCCGGCACGCTGGATGCCAGCGCTGACACTCCGCGCGTGGTGTTCCAGCCGCGTCTTAATGATGTGGAGATAGGCACGATTCTGAAAGCGTTTCATTATCCCATTGCCCTGACCGGTAAAATGTCGCTGACGGGCGATTTCTCCGGCGCGGACATTGATGCCCAGGCGTTTCGCCATAACTGGCAAGGCCAGGCGCGCGTCGAGATGCGCGATACGCGGATGGATGGCATGAACTTTCAGCAGCTGGTTCAGCAGGCAGTGGAGCGCAGCGGCGGCGACGTTGAGGCGATGCGTAATTACGATAACGCCACCCGTCTCGATCGTTTCGTCACTGACCTGACGCTCGACCACGGTAAGCTGGGGCTGAACAGCATGGAAGGCGAATCCTCTGTGCTGGCCCTGACCGGTAAAGGTACGCTCGATCTGGTCGGAGAGTCGTGCGACACGCAGTTTAACGTGCGGGTGCTCGGCGGCTGGAAAGGGGAAAGTAATTTGATCGATTTCCTGAAAAACACGCCGGTGCCGCTGCGGGTTTACGGTAAGTGGCAGGCGCTGAATTATAACCTGCAGGTTGACCAGGTGCTGCGTAAGCATGTCCAGGATGAAGCGAAACGTCGTCTCAACGACTGGGCGGAGCGGAACAAAGATACCCGCGACGGCAAAGACGTCAGGAAGCTGCTGGATAAGCTGTAACCGCCTCTGGCGAGTCCCTTTTTGTAAGGCCGGACAGGGCGCGAAGCGCCGCTGTCCGGCGATTGCCACTACGCGTCGTATTCCCCGTCTTCGTCCGCGCGTAACGGAATCAGTTGCACCTTCTGTACGCGATGACTTTCTACCTGTAGCGTTTTCAGCAAGTAGTCGCCCACCTGAACCTCCTCACCCTCTTTCGGTATGCGCTGCAGATATTCCATCAACAGGCCGGCGATGGTGTGATACTCGCGTTTCTCATCGAGCGGCAGGGGAACATATTGCACCAGATCGTCCAGCGGCATATGACCGTTTGCCGTCCACGAACCGTCCTGATTTTTCTGAATATCATGGCGGGCGTCGATCTCTTCCACTTCGTTCGGCAAATTACCGGCAATGGTTTCCATCACGTCGCTCAGCGTCACAATCCCTTCGACAGACCCAAACTCGTCAACCACAAAGGCAAAATGCGTGCGGGCGTTGCGGAACTGCTCCAGCGCCGGCAGCAGCGGGAGCGTTTCCGGGAACACCAGCGGCTGGCGCACCAGTACCCGCAGGTTGAGCGGCTCTCCGCGCAGCGACTGCTGGAGCAGATCGATAACGTGCACCACGCCAAGCAGATCCTCCTGGTCATCTTCGCCGGTGACCACCAGTCGCGTATGCTGGTTTTTTTCGAGCAGGGCGCGGATATCCGCCTCGGGTGCGCAGAGATCGACATGCTCGATATCATGGCGCGAGGTCATAATGCTGCTGACGGTGCGCTGGTTCAGGTTGAGTACGCGCTCAATCATCCGCCGCTCCTGCGGGTTGAAAATTTGCGTGTCGTCATGATCCACCAGCATCGAGGCTGTTTCCGCATCCAGTTCGGCGTCCTCTTTTTTCCCGCTTAACAGGCGCATCACTGCTTCGGTCGTTCGCTGGCGCAGCGTATGGTTTGCGGAAAGAAAGCGGCGGCGGTTAAAGATAGCCAACTGGTTCAGGGCTTCAATCATCACCGAGAAGCCGATAGCGGCGTACAGGTAGCCCTTCGGAATGTGGAAACCAAAACCTTCCGCCACCAGGCTAAAGCCGATCATTAACAGGAAACTCAGACAGAGAATGACGATGGTCGGGTGGCTGTTGACAAAACGGGTCAGTGATTTGCTGGCGAGCAGCATCAGCGTAATCGCGATAATCACCGCCGCCATCATCACCGCCAGATGATCCACCATACCGACGGCGGTAATGACCGAGTCGAGCGAGAAGATGGCGTCCAGCACCACGATTTGCGCCACCACGCCCCAGAATTTAGCCCCTTTGCGCTGGGTGGGGTTGTCGCTGTCTTTCCCTTCCAGCCGTTCGTTAAGCTCCATTGTGGCTTTAAACAGCAGGAAGAACCCGCCGAACAGCATGATCAGGTCGCGCGCGCTAAAGCTTAAGCTCTGAACGCTAAAGAGCGGCTTCGTCAGGGTGACCAGCCAGGAGATTGACGCCAGCAAAAGCAGGCGCATCAGCATCGCCAGAATCAGACCGGTGATGCGCGCGCGGTCTCGTTGCGCGGGCGGCAGTTTTTCGGCGAGGATGGCAATAAAGACTAAATTATCAATGCCGAGGACCAGCTCGATCACCACCAGCGTGACGAGACCGGCCCAGATTGACGGATCGGCAATCCATTCCATAGTAAGCGTAAAACCCTTCGTTATATGACAATTGTCACAATTCGATCATGGATAAAGCTGGCGGAAAATGCAATGCCAGAGCGGGATTTATCCTGCTTTTGTATTTCTTCCCACCCGTAATAATAACCTTAATGTTTCTGTTGGGAATAAATTCTGGATTAAAAACAATTTCGGATATATCGCAGGGTCGGTGGAATATATGCATTTTGTCAACATCAAGTAATTCCTAAAAATGCCGCTTTATATGACTTAATATTAATCTTAAAAAGACAAAATAGCAGGCTTGTTGCCTTGCCTGCTAATACGTTAGCTGTAACAATTCTTCCAGCGTTAATGAGGTGTGAAGAAATATATTGACCGGCATCGTAAATCATTAATCGCCGACATTCTTATTACCTTACGTATTTCTCTGTTGTGGCAGGAGAAAAATCACGAGGTTTGCAAAAATCTAACTTAATCAGTGTATTGGTAGCTAAAAAGCCAAGGGCGGTAGCGTGCCTGAACGCCTGATGACGAGTCTGCATTATTCTGTCAATAGCTTACGGATGAATTCAAATTTTTTAGGACTGATGCCAGTTAAATTTCTTTTCAATTAACTGCAATGTAAATGTGTACGGCGAAGTCGCTATTTAAATTGCACAGGATAATTACTCTGCCAAAGTGATAAATAATCAATGATGAAATCCAAAATGAAATTGATGCCATTATTGGTGTCGGTAACCTTGATAAGCGGTTGCACAGTACTTCCGGGCAGCAATATGTCTACGATGGGTAAAGACGTGATTAAACAGCAGGACGCTGATTTTGATCTCGACCGGATGGTGAATGTGTATCCACTCACCCCGCGACTGGTTGAGCAATTGCGTCCGCGGCCAAACGTGGCGCAGCCGAATATGTCGCTGGACCAGGAGCTTGCCAGCTATCAGTACCGCGTCGGGGCAGGGGATGTTCTGAACGTGACGGTATGGGACCACCCTGAGCTGACAACGCCAGCGGGGCAGTACCGCAGCTCCAGCGACACCGGCAACTGGGTGCAGCCGGACGGCACGATGTTTTATCCCTATATCGGCAAGGTTAGCGTGGTGGGGAAAACACTCGCAGAGATCCGCAGTGATATTACCGGGCGCTTAGCGAAGTACATCGCTGACCCGCAGGTGGACGTTAATATCGCCGCGTTCCGTTCGCAAAAAGCCTATATCTCCGGCCAGGTGAACAAATCCGGCCAGCAGGCGATCACCAACGTGCCGCTCACCGTACTGGATGCGATCAACGCCGCAGGCGGCCTGACCGAAGACGCCGACTGGCGCAACGTCGTG
Organism: Citrobacter sedlakii NBRC 105722; assembly: GCF_000759835.1. Classification (GTDB taxonomy): domain Bacteria; phylum Pseudomonadota; class Gammaproteobacteria; order Enterobacterales; family Enterobacteriaceae; genus Citrobacter_A; species Citrobacter_A sedlakii. The sequence continues at coordinate 744,482 of NZ_BBNB01000001.1, read as the reverse complement.
CTGACCCATAACGGCAAAGAACAACGGATTTCCCTGCAGGCGCTGATGCAAAACGGCGATCTCAGCCAGAACCGCCTGCTGTATCCGGGCGACATTCTTTATGTTCCGCGCAATGACGATCTGAAAGTGTTTGTGATGGGTGAAGTGAAGAAACAGAGCACGCTCAAAATGGACTTCAGCGGCATGACGCTGACCGAAGCGCTGGGCAACGCCGAAGGTATCGATCTGACCACCTCCAACGCCAGCGGCATCTTCGTGATCCGTCCGCTGAAAGGCAAAGGTCCGGGCGGCAAGATTGCCAATATTTATCAGCTCGATATGTCTGATGCGACCTCTCTGGTCATGGCGACGGAATTCCGTCTGCAGCCTTATGACGTGGTGTATGTCACCACCGCACCGGTTGCGCGCTGGAACCGTCTGATCAATCAGTTGCTGCCGACCATCAGCGGTGTCCGTTATATGACGGATACGGCCAGCGACATTCACGCCTGGTAATCGTCATGTTTAACAAAATATTAGTTGTTTGCGTGGGGAACATTTGCCGTTCCCCAACGGCAGAGCGCTTATTGAAGCGCTACCACCCGGCGCTGACCGTCGAGTCGGCGGGGCTTGGCGCGCTGGTGGGTAAGGGCGCAGATGCGTCTGCCCTTAGCGTGGCGGCCGATCACGGCCTGTCGTTGGAAGGACACTGCGCGCGGCAAATCACCGGACGGCTGTGCCGGGACTATGACCTGATCCTGGCAATGGAGAAAAGACACATTGCGTCTCTGCATGAGCTGGCGCCGGAAATGCGCGGCAAAGTCATGCTGTTTGGTCACTGGGACGATGAGCGCGACATTCCCGACCCGTATCGTAAAAGCCGCGAGGCGTTTGAAGCGGTGTACGCATTACTTGAACGGTCTGCCCGCCAGTGGGCGCAGGCATTGAACGCAGAGCAGGTAAAATAATGACAGAAAAAGTAAGACAGTCTGCCGCTCCGGTAACGGGCAACGATGAAATCGATATCGGCCGCCTGGTGGGCACCGTCATTGAAGCACGCTGGTGGGTGCTGGGGATTACGGCATTATTCGCACTTTGCGGAGTGATTTACACGCTCTTCGCCACGCCAATCTACAGTGCGGATGCGCTGGTGCAGATTGAACAGAACGCTGGCAGCTCGCTGGTGCAGGATATTAACTCGGCGTTGTCCGATAAACCTCCCGCCTCTGAGGCCGAAATTCAGCTGATTCGCTCGCGTCTGGTGTTAGGCAAAACGGTGGATGACCTGGACCTGGATATCTCCGTCAGCAAAAACACCTTCCCGCTGTTTGGCGCAGGCTGGGAACGGCTGATGGGACGCCAGAATGAGACGGTGAAAGTTACCACCTTTACCTTGCCGAAGGGAATGAACGACCAGGTTTTCACGCTGAACGTGTTGGACGATAAGTCCTACGCGCTGACCAGTGACGGCGGGTTTAGCGCCCGTGGGCAGATCGGTCAAACCCTGAACAAAGACGGCGTGACGATGGTGGTGAGCGAGATCCATGCCCGCCCGGACACCGAATTTACCGTCAATAAATTCTCCACGCTCGGGATGATCAACACCCTGCAAAACAACCTGACGGTAACCGAAACCGGCAAGGACACCGGCGTGTTAAGCCTGACGTTTACCGGTGAGGATCGCGAACAAATTCGCGAAATTCTCGACAGCATTACCCGCAACTACCTTGAACAGAACGTGGCGCGTAAATCGGAAGAGGCAGCGAAAAGCCTGGCATTCCTGGCAAAACAACTGCCGGAAGTGCGCAGCCGTCTGGACGTCGCGGAGAACAAACTCAACGCCTTCCGCCAGGATAAAGACTCCGTTGACCTGCCGCTGGAAGCAAAAGCGGTGCTGGACTCAATGGTCAATATCGACGCCCAGTTGAATGAGCTGACCTTTAAAGAAGCGGAAATCTCCAAGCTGTACACCAAAGCGCACCCGGCTTACCGCACGCTGCTGGAAAAACGCCAGGCGCTGGAGGATGAAAAAGCGAAGCTCAACGGGCGCGTGACGGCAATGCCGAAAACGCAGCAGGAGATCGTGCGCCTGACCCGTGACGTGGAGTCCGGTCAGCAGGTCTACATGCAGCTGTTGAATAAGCAACAGGAGCTGCAGATCAACGAGGCCAGCACCGTCGGCGACGTGCGAATTGTTGACCCGGCGATTGCCCAACCGGGTGTACTGAAGCCGAAGAAGGGGCTGATCATACTGGGCAGCATTATTCTTGGCCTGATGTTGTCAATCGTCGGCGTCCTGCTGCGTTCGTTGTTCAATCGCGGTATCGAAAGCCCGCAGGTGCTTGAAGAGAACGGGATCAGCGTTTACGCCAGCATTCCGCTGTCGGAATGGCAGAAAGCGCGCGATAACGTGAAAACCATCAAAGGCGTGAAGCGTTACAAGCAGAGCCAGTTGCTGGCGGTAGGGAACCCGACCGATCTGGCGATTGAAGCGGTGCGTAGTCTGCGTACCAGCCTGCACTTCGCCATGATGCAGGCGCAGAACAACGTGCTGATGCTGACCGGGGTCAGCCCATCAATCGGTAAAACTTTTGTCTGCGCCAACCTGGCGGCGGTCATCAGCCAGACCAACAAGCGCGTGTTGTTGATCGACTGCGACATGCGCAAGGGGTACACCCACGAGTTGCTCGGCACCAACAACGTGAACGGTCTGTCCGATATTCTGGTCGGCAAGGGAGATATTTCCGCCTGCGCCAGACCAACCTCTATCCCAAACTTCGATCTCGTTCCCCGCGGCCAGGTGCCGCCAAATCCGTCGGAACTGCTGATGAGTGAACGTTTTGGCGAGTTGATCAAGTGGGCCAGCAGTCACTATGACCTGGTGCTGATCGATACGCCGCCGATTCTGGCCGTGACTGACGCGGCGATTGTCGGTCGCCACGCGGGAACCACCCTGATGGTGGCGCGTTACGCCGTGAATACTCTGAAAGAGGTGGAGACCAGCCTCAGCCGCTTCGGGCAAAACGGCATTCAGGTGAAAGGGGTGATCCTCAACTCTATCTTCCGTCGCGCCACCGGATACCAGGATTACGGGTATTACGAGTACGAATATAAGTCAGATTCCAAATAAAAAACGAGAATGCCGGATGGCAGCGAAACGCCATCCGGCGAAAACGCTTTGGGGAACGAGCATGAATAAAGACAACCCGCTGATTTCAATCTATATGCCCACCTGGAACAGGCAACAACTGGCGATTCGGGCCATCAAATCGGTGCTGCGCCAGGACTATACCCACTGGGAAATGATCATTGTCGATGATTGCTCCAGCGCCTATGAACAGCTGCAGCAGTTCGTCGAAGGGTTAAACGATCCACGGGTGCGTTATACCCATAACGACGTCAATTCCGGCGCCTGCGCGGTGCGTAACCAGGCGATCCGACAGGCGAACGGGCAGTACATCACCGGTATTGACGATGACGATGAATGGACGCCAAATCGCCTGAGCGTGTTTCTCGCCCATAAGCATCAGTTGGTCACTCATGCGTTCCTTTACGCGAACGATTATGTCTGTGAAGGCGAAGTCTATTCGCAACCGGCCAGTCTGCCGCTGTACCCGAAGTCCCCGTACTCTCGCCGCCTGTTCTACAAGCGCAACATCATCGGCAACCAGGTGTTTACCTGGGCGTGGCGTTTTAAAGAGTGCCTGTTCGACACTGAACTGAAGGCGGCGCAGGATTACGATATTTTCCTGCGCATGGTGGTGGAGTACGGCGAACCGTGGAAGGTGGAAGACGCGACGCAGATCCTGCATATCAACCACGGCGAAATGCAGATCACCTCGTCGCCGAAAAAATTCTCCGGCTATTTCCATTTTTATCGCAAGCACAAAGATAAATTCGACCGCGCGAGCAAGAAATATCAGCTGTTCACCCTTTACCAGATCCGCAATAAACGGATGACCTGGCGCACGTTGCTCACGCTGCTGTCCGTTCGTAACGGCAAACGGCTGGCTGACGGACTGCGAGGGCGTTAAGCATGCTGGAAGATATTCGCGCCAACAGCTGGAGCCTGCGCCCGTGCTGCATGGTGCTGGCTTATCGCGTCGCCCACTTTTGTTCCGTCTGGCGCAAAAAAAATGTCTTTAACAACCTGTGGGCCGCGCCGGTGCTGGTGCTGTATCGCCTGATCACCGAATGCCTGTTTGGCTACGAGATACAGGCGGCAGCGACCATTGGCCGACGTTTCACTATTCATCACGGTTATGCCGTGGTGATAAATAAGAACGTGGTCGCCGGGGACGATTTTACGATTCGTCATGGTGTCACCATTGGCAATCGCGGCGCCGACAGCCTCGCCTGCCCGGTGATTGGCAACGGGGTGGAGCTGGGCGCGAACGTCATTGTGCTGGGTGATATCACTATTGGTAATAACGTGACCATTGGCGCCGGGAGCGTGGTGCTTGACGCCGTGCCGGACAATGCGCTGGTGGTAGGCGAGAAGGCACGAGTGAAGGGAATAAAATGAACATTCTGCAATTTAATGTGCGGCTGGCGGAAGGCGGTGCGGCTGGGGTGGCATTAGATCTGCATCAGCGCGCGCTGCAAAAAGGACTGGCTTCACGTTTCGTGTACGGCTACGGCAAAGGCGGAAAGAAAAGCGTCAGCCACAATCATTATCCGCATGTGAGTAAGCAGACGCCACGGTTGACGTCGGTGGCGAATATCGCTCTGTTTCGTCTGTTTAACCGCGACCTGTTTGGCAATCTCAATAATGTATACCGCAGCGTCACCCGCACGCCGGGGCCGCTGGTGCTGCATTTTCACGTCCTGCACAGCTACTGGCTGAATCTGGCCGAGGTGGTGGCGTTTTGCGAAAAGGTGAAAAACCACAAGCCGGACGTCACGCTGGTCTGGACGCTGCACGACCACTGGAGCGTAACTGGCCGCTGCGCCTTTACCGACGGTTGCGAAGGCTGGAAGTCGGACTGCCGGAAATGCCCGACGCTGAACAATTACCCACCGGTGAAAGTCGACCGCGCCCATGCGCTGGTGCACGGTAAGCGCCAGCTTTTCCGTGACATGCTGGCGCTCGGCTGTCAGTTTATCTCACCAAGCCAGCACGTCGCCGATGCCTTTAACAGCCTGTACGGGGCAGGGCGTTGCCGCATCATCAATAACGGTATCGACGTGGCGACCGAAGCGATTCTCGCGGAGCTGACCCCGGTCAGCGCGACGGAAGGAAAACCGAAAATCGCGGTGGTGGCCCACGATCTGCGCTATGACGGTAAAACCAACCAGCGGCTGGTGCGCGAAATGATGGCGCTGGGCGAGGCGATCGAATTACATACCTTCGGTAAGTTTTCGCCGTTTGACGGAACGAACGTGGTCAATCACGGATTTGAAACCGACAAGCGTAAGCTGATGAGCGCACTGAACCAGATGGACGCGCTGGTGTTCAGTTCACGGGTGGATAACTATCCGTTGATTCTCTGCGAAGCATTGTCGATTGGCGTGCCGGTTATCGCCACCCATAGCGAGGCGGCGCAGGAGGTCCTGCAAAAATCCGGCGGTAAAACCTTCGACGACAGCGACGTACTTCGCCTGGCGCAGTTAAGCAAAGCCGATATCGCGCAGGCCGTCTTTGGCACTTCGCTCGACGCCTTTCGCGAGCGCAGCCGGGCGGCTTACAGTGGACAACAGATGCTGGAGGAATATGTCTCGTTCTATCAGAATCTGTAGCTATCTGCTGCTGCCGCTGATCTACCTGCTGGTCAACGTCAAAATTGCCCAGTTGGGCGAAAGTTTTCCCATCACCATCGTCACCTTTTTGCCGGTTTTGCTGCTGCTTTATGTGGAACGCATCAACCTGAAAAAACTGATGATTGCATTGGGGATCGGCGCCGGGCTGACGGCGTTTAACTACCTTTTCGGCCAGTCGCTGGACGCCAGCAAATACGTCACTTCCACCATGCTGTTTGTTTACATTGTGATCATTATCGGCATGGTCTGGAGTATTCGCTTTAAGACCATTTCGCCGCACAACCACCGCAAGATCCTGCGCTTTTTTTATCTGGTGGTTGGGCTGGTGGTACTCCTCGCCGCTGCCGAGATGGCGCAAATTATCCTCACCGGCGGCAGCAGCTTAATGGAAGCGATTTCGAAATATCTTATTTACAGTAACAGTTATGTACTGAACTTTATTAAATTTGGTGGCAAGCGAACCACCGCACTCTATTTCGAACCGGCCTTTTTTGCTCTGGCGTTAATCTCAATTTGGCTCAGCATCAAACAGTTTGGTATCAAAACACCTAAAACCGATGCTATGATTCTGGCAGGGATAGTATTATCAGGATCGTTTTCAGGGGTAATGACATTTATCTTGTTTTACCTGCTGGAATGGGCATTTCAGTATCTGAATAAGGATGCGATTAAGAAAAAACTGCCGCTGGCGATAATTTCATTAACCGTATTTCTGGTGGGGGTGATGTTCGCATTTCCTTATATCTCCACGCGCCTCGGTGATTTAGGCACAGAAGGGTCATCGTCTTATTATCGTATCGTCGGCCCGCTGGTTATGGTCGGCTATTCTTTGACCCATATTGACGGCGTTGTCAGATTTGGCTCACTTTACGAATATGTCGCATCATTCGGAATCTTTAACGGTGCGGATGTCGGAAAAACAATAGACAATGGTTTGTATCTGCTGATTATTTATTTTTCCTGGTTCGCGGTACTCATGACTCTGTGGTACATGGGGAAAGTGGTAAAAATGACGCTTAATGCGTTTGGTGATAATCAGAATTTTCGGGTGCAGCTTTATCTTTTTACCCCGGTGTCACTGTTTTTTACCGGTTCAATATTTAGCCCGGAATATGCGTTTCTAATTGTCTGTCCGTTTATTTTGCGCAAAGCGCTCAATATTACAAAAGTATGATGAGGTTATTCCTATGCTGCTCAGCATTATCACCGTCGCGTTTCGCAATCTGGACGGCATTGTCAAAACCCATGCGTCACTTGCGCACCTGGCCCAGGCAAATGATATCAGCTTCGAGTGGATTGTGGTGGATGGCGGCTCGAACGACGGGACCCGCGAGTTTCTCGAAAACCTCAATGGCGAGTACGACTTACGCTTTGTGAGCGAACCGGATAATGGCATCTATGATGCGATGAATAAAGGCATAGAGATGGCGCAGGGAACGTTTGCGCTGTTCCTCAATTCCGGTGATATTTTTCATCCGGATGCTGCCCGGTTCGTGCGTCAGCTGAAGACACAAAAAGATGACGCCATGATGACCGGTGATGCGCTGCTGGATTTTGGCAATGGTCATAAAATTAAACGCAGCGCGAAACCCGGCTGGTATATCTATCACAGTCTGCCAGCCAGCCATCAGGCGATCTTTTTCCCGGTCAGAGGGTTAAAAATCTGGCATTACGATTTGCAATATAAAGTGTCATCCGACTATGCGCTGGCCGCCAGAATGTATAAAGCGGGTTATCGTTTTAAAAAATTAAATGGACTGGTGTCTGAATTTTCTATGGGCGGCGTGTCGACAACGAATAATCTTGAACTCTGCGAAGATGCGAAAAAGGTCCAGCGTAACATATTACGTGTCCCCGGTTTCTGGGCGGAGTTGTCATGGCATTTACGCCAGCGCACGACGGGTAAAACGAAAGCCTTATATAACAAATCATAAATATAAGGAAATAATATGCAGGATTTACGCGGCTTTTCCGTGCCGAAAGGTTTTCGTGGCGCGAGTGGCATAAAAGTTCAATTGTGGTGGGCGGTACAGGCGACATTATTTGCCTGGTCTCCGCAGGTCCTTTATCGCTGGCGCGCATTTTTGCTCCGTTTATTTGGCGCAAAAATCGGAAAAAACGTAGTCATTCGACCTTCGGTAAAAATTACCTATCCGTGGAAATTAACGTTAGGAGATTACGCCTGGGTCGGCGATGAGGTCAATTTATACACCCTCGGCGAGATTATTATCGGCGCAAACTCGGTGGTTTCGCAAAAAAGTTATTTATGTACCGGCAGTCACGATCACGCCAGCGCGCATTTTGATATTACCGCCACGCCGATTGTGATTGGCGAGAAGTGCTGGCTGGCAACCGATGTCTTCGTTGCGCCCGGTGTGACGATTGGCGATGGCACGGTCGTTGGCGCCCGCAGCAGCGTTTTTAAATCGCTACCGGCAAATACGATTTGCCGTGGCAATCCCGCAGTGGTGATACGCGAACGCGTTGAAACGAAGAGCCCGGTTCAGAATGGCAAGACAGATAGCCTTATGAGCAGGGTTTGAAAACTTTGATAAGTACAGAGGAAAATAAACATGTCTAAAGTCGCTCTCATCACCGGCGTTACCGGACAAGATGGTTCTTACCTGGCAGAGCTGCTACTGGAAAAAGGGTATGAAGTGCACGGTATTAAGCGTCGTGCCTCTTCTTTTAACACGGAACGTGTTGATCATATTTATCAGGATCCGCACGCCAGCAACCCCAAATTCCATCTGCATTACGGTGACCTGACGGACTCTTCCAACCTGACCCGTATCCTGCAGGAAGTGCAGCCTGATGAAGTGTATAACCTGGGCGCGATGAGTCACGTTGCGGTCTCCTTCGAGTCGCCGGAATACACCGCCGACGTTGACGCCATGGGGACCCTGCGTCTGCTGGAAGCGATTCGTTTCCTGGGCCTCGAAAAGAAAACCCGTTTCTATCAGGCGTCCACCTCTGAGCTGTACGGTCTGGTGCAGGAAATTCCGCAGAAAGAGACCACGCCGTTCTATCCGCGTTCACCGTATGCCGTGGCGAAACTGTATGCCTACTGGATCACCGTTAACTACCGCGAGTCTTATGGCATTTACGCCTGTAACGGCATTCTGTTCAACCACGAATCTCCACGCCGCGGCGAAACCTTTGTCACCCGCAAAATTACCCGCGCGATCGCTAACATCGCGCAGGGCCTGGAGTCATGTCTGTACCTCGGCAACATGGATTCCCTGCGTGACTGGGGCCATGCGAAAGATTACGTCAAGATGCAGTGGATGATGCTGCAGCAGGAACAGCCGGAAGACTTCGTTATCGCCACCGGCGTGCAGTACTCAGTGCGTCAGTTCGTTGAGATGGCCGCGGCACAGCTGGGCATCAAACTGCGCTTTGAAGGCGAAGGCGTAAATGAGAAAGGCATTGTCGTCTCCGTCACGGGCCACGACGCGCCAGGCGTGAAGGCAGGCGATGTGATTGTTGCCGTCGACCCGCGTTATTTCCGTCCTGCGGAAGTGGAAACCCTGCTGGGCGATCCGAGCAAAGCGCACGAGAAGCTGGGCTGGAAACCGGAAATTACCCTGCAGGAAATGGTTTCCGAAATGGTCGCGAAAGATCTGGAAGCGGCGAAGAAACACTCCCTGCTGAAGTCTCACGGCTACGAGGTTGCCATCGCGCTGGAGTCCTGAGAATGAGCAAACAACGAATTTTCATTGCCGGCCATCGCGGGATGGTCGGTTCCTCGATAAAACGCCAGCTTGAACAGCGCGGCGACGTGGAACTGATCGTGCGTACCCGCGAGGAACTGAACCTGCTGGACAGTCGTGCCGTTCATGACTTCTTCGCCAGTGAACGCATCGATCAGGTGTATCTGGCGGCGGCGAAAGTGGGCGGCATTGTCGCGAATAACACCTACCCGGCGGATTTCATCTTTGAGAACATGATGATGGAAAGCAACATCATCCATGCCGCACACCTGAATAACGTGAATAAGCTGTTGTTCCTCGGGTCATCGTGCATCTACCCGAAGCTGGCGAAACAGCCGATGGCTGAGAGCGAGCTGTTGCAGGGAACGCTTGAGCCAACCAATGAGCCTTACGCCATTGCCAAAATTGCCGGGATCAAGCTGTGCGAGTCCTACAACCGTCAGTATGACCGCGACTATCGCTCGGTGATGCCGACCAACCTGTACGGGCCGCACGACAACTTCCACCCGAGCAATTCCCATGTGATCCCGGCGCTGCTGCGTCGTTTTCATGAGGCGACCGTGGAAAACGCGCCGGATGTGGTGGTGTGGGGCAGCGGTACGCCGATGCGTGAATTCCTCCACGTTGACGACATGGCCGCCGCCAGCATTCACGTGATGGAGCTGGATCGCGAAGTCTGGCAGGAAAACACCCAGCCGATGCTGTCGCACATTAATGTCGGTACCGGCATTGACTGCACCATCCGCGAGCTGGCGCAGACGATCGCGCAGGTGGTGGGCTACAAGGGCCGCGTGGTGTTCGACGCCACCAAACCGGACGGCACGCCGCGCAAACTGCTCGACGTCACCCGCCTGCATCAACTGGGCTGGTATCACGAGATCTCGCTGGACGCAGGCCTTGCCAGCACCTACCAGTGGTTCCTTGAGAATCAGCACCGGTTCCGGGGGTAAGCATGTTTTTACGTCAGGAAGATTTTGCCACGATCGTTCGTTCCACGCCGCTGATCTCCATTGATTTGATTGTGGAAAACGAACGCGGCGAGTTCCTGCTGGGAAAACGAACGAATCGTCCTGCACAGGGCTTCTGGTTCGTGCCCGGCGGGCGTGTGCAGAAGGATGAGACGCTCAGCGATGCCTTTGCGCGCCTTACTCTGGCGGAACTGGGCCTGCGGCTGCCGATGGCAGCGGGCCAGTTTTACGGGGTCTGGCAGCACTTCTATGACGATAACTTTTCGGGCAGCGACTTCACCACGCACTACATCGTGCTGGGGTTCCGTCTGAAGGTGAGAGAGGCAGACCTGCCTCTGCCTGATTCTCAGCATGACGACTACCGCTGGCTGTCGCCAGAGGCGCTGCTTGCCAGCGACAACGTGCACGACAACAGTCGTGCCTATTTCCTGGCCGATCGTCAGTCCGGAGTGCCGGGCTTATGAAAATTTTGGTGTATGGAATCAACTACTCGCCGGAGCTGACCGGCATCGGCAAATACACCGGCGAGATGGTCGAGTGGATGGCGCGTCAGGGGCATGAGGTGCGGGTCATTACCGCGCCGCCGTACTACCCGCAGTGGAAGGTGGGCGAGCGCTATTCCGCCTGGCGCTACCGCCGGGAAGAGGGCGATGCCACCGTCTGGCGTTGCCCGCTGTATGTGCCGAAGCAGCCCTCGACGCTGAAACGATTATTGCATCTCGGCAGTTTCGCGCTGAGCAGCTTTTTCCCGCTGATGGCCCAGCGCCGCTGGAAGCCGGATCGCATTATCGGCGTGGTGCCGACGCTGTTTTGCACACCGGGCATGCGCCTACTGGCGAAGCTGTCTGGCGCGCGCACCTTACTGCATATTCAGGATTATGAAGTGGACGCGATGCTTGGACTCGGTCTGGCCGGAAAGGGCAAGAGCGGCAAAGTGGCAAAGCTGGCCTCCGCCTTTGAGCGCAGCGGCCTGCATAACGTCGACAACGTTTCCACCATTTCGCGTTCAATGATGAATAAAGCGCAGGAAAAAGGCGTCCCGGCGGAAAAAGTGATTTTCTTTCCGAACTGGTCGGAAGTGGCGCGCTTTCAGAACGTCAATGACGCGGATGTGCTTGCGCTGCGCAATCAGCTTGGTCTGCCGGATGACAAAAAAATCGTGCTTTATTCCGGCAATATCGGCGAAAAGCAGGGGCTGGAAAACGTCATCGAAGCCGCGGCTCAGTTGCGCGATAAGCCGCTGGTGTTCGCCATTGTCGGGCAGGGCGGCGGCAAAGCGCGACTGGAAAAAATGGCCCGTGAGCGCGGCCTCGATAACATCAGGTTTTATCCGTTGCAGCCTTACGAAGCGCTGCCTGCGCTGCTGAAAATGGGCGATTGCCATCTGGTGGTGCAAAAGCGCGGCGCGGCGGATGCGGTTTTACCGTCCAAGTTAACCAACATTCTGGCGGTCGGCGGCAACGCGGTCATCACCGCCGAACCGGAAACGGAACTGGGCCAGCTGTGCAGCAACGCGCCGGGTATCGCCGTTTGCGTTGAGCCGGAATCGGTCCCGGCGCTGGTCGCGGGGATTACCTCCGCACTCGCCATGCCAAAACACAACACGGTGGCACGTGAATATGCCGAACGCACGCTCGATAAAGAGAACGTGTTACGTCAATTTATTACAGATATTCGGGGATGAATCATGGGGCAAAATAAACTCTATCCGGTTGTGATGGCTGGTGGCTCCGGTAGCCGTTTGTGGCCGCTTTCCCGCGTACTTTATCCAAAACAGTTTTTATGCCTGAAGGGCGATCTGACCATGCTGCAAACGACCATTTGTCGTCTGAACGGCGTGGAGTGCGAAAGCCCGGTGGTGATCTGCAACGAGCAGCACCGTTTTATCGTCGCCGAACAGCTGCGACAGCTCAATAAACTCACGGAAAACATCATTCTCGAACCGGCGGGTCGTAACACCGCGCCGGCGATCGCGCTGGCTGCGCTGGCGGCAAAACGCCACAGTCCGGACAGCGATCCGCTGATGCTGGTGCTGGCGGCCGATCATGTGATTGCCAACGAAGACGCTTTCCGTGAAGCCGTACGTAACGCCATGCCGTACGCTGAGGCGGGTAAGCTGGTGACTTTTGGCATCGTGCCGGATCTGCCGGAAACCGGCTATGGCTATATTCGTCGCGGCGAGGTGGTGCCGGGCGAGAAAGACGCGGTGGCCTTTGAGGTGGCGCAGTTTGTCGAAAAACCGAATCTGGAGACCGCTCAGGCGTATGTGGCAACCGGCGATTACTACTGGAACAGCGGTATGTTCCTGTTCCGCGCCGGTCGTTATCTGGAAGAACTGAAAAAATACCGTCCCGATATTCTGTCGGCCTGCGAAAAAGCGATGAGCGTCGTTGACCCGGATCTGGACTTCATTCGGGTGGATGAAGAGGCGTTTCTCGCCTGTCCGGAAGAATCGGTGGATTACGCGGTAATGGAACGCACGGCGGATGCGGTAGTGATGCCGATGGACGCGGGCTGGAGCGACGTGGGTTCCTGGTCCTCGCTATGGGAGATTAGCGCGCATACCGCCGAAGGTAACGTACACCACGGCGATGTGATCAGCCACAAAACCGAGAACAGCTACGTCTATGCCGAGTCTGGCCTGGTGACGACCGTTGGCGTGAAAGACCTGGTGGTGGTGCAGACCAAAGACGCGGTGCTGATTGCCGATCGCAACGCGGTGCAGGATGTCAAAAAAGTGGTTGAACAAATCAAAGCCGACGGGCGTCATGAACACCATATTCACCGTGAAGTGTACCGTCCGTGGGGCAAATACGACTCTATCGACGCCGGTGACCGCTACCAGGTGAAACGCATTACCGTTAAACCGGGCGAGGGGCTGTCGGTGCAGATGCACCACCACCGCGCCGAACACTGGGTGGTGGTGGCGGGCACCGCCAAAGTCACCATCAACGGCGAGATCAAACTGCTTGGTGAAAACGAGTCTGTTTATATTCCGCTGGGCGCGACCCACTGTCTGGAAAACCCGGGAAAAATTCCGCTCGACTTAATTGAGGTGCGCTCCGGCGCCTATCTGGAAGAGGACGACATCGTTCGCTTCGAGGATCGCTACGGCCGCGTCTGACCATCATCTTTCGCGGCGCAGGGGCGCAGGCTTCCTGTAACGCGAAACAGAATGGGTATCCGAAATGATTATTCTCCTTCCGGGAGAGGGCTAACTGTTGCCTGAAGAAGGGTAAAAAAACATGACAAAATTAACCTGTTTCAAAGCCTACGATATTCGCGGCAGACTGGGCGAAGAATTAAACGAAGATATTGCGTGGCGGATTGGCCGCGCCTACGGCGAATTTCTCAAACCGAAAACCATTGTACTCGGCGGCGACGTGCGTCTGACCAGTGAGGCGCTGAAGCTGGCGCTGGCGAAGGGGTTACAGGACGCGGGCGTCGATGTGCTGGATATCGGCCTTTCCGGCACCGAAGAGATCTATTTCGCCACCTTCCACCTCGGCGTTGACGGTGGCATTGAAGTCACTGCCAGCCATAACCCGATGGACTACAACGGCATGAAGCTGGTGCGCGAGGGTGCGCGCCCAATCAGCGGCGACACCGGCCTGCGCGACGTCCAGCGCCTGGCGGAAGCCAACGACTTCCCGCCGGTCAATATGGCTAAGCGCGGCAGCTATAAACAGATCACCCTGCGCGACGCCTATATCGATCATCTGTTTGGCTACATCAACGTCAACAACCTGACCCCGCTGAAGCTGGTGATCAACTCGGGTAACGGCGCGGCGGGTCCGGTGGTGGACGCTATTGAAGCGCGCTTTAAGGCCCGGGGCGTACCGGTGGAGTTCATCAAGGTGCATAACACCCCGGACGGCAACTTCCCGAACGGTATTCCTAATCCGCTGCTGCCGGAATGTCGCGACGATACCCGCAATGCGGTGATTGAGCACGGCGCGGATATGGGGATTGCTTTTGACGGCGACTTTGACCGCTGCTTCCTGTTCGACGAAAAAGGGCAGTTTATTGAGGGCTACTACATCGTCGGCCTGCTGGCGGAAGCGTTCCTCGAAAAACACCCGGGCGCGAAGATCATCCACGACCCGCGCCTGTCCTGGAATACCGTGGACGTGGTGAAGGCCGCAGGCGGCACGCCGGTGATGTCGAAAACCGGTCATGCGTTTATCAAAGAGCGGATGCGTGCGGAAGATGCTATTTACGGCGGCGAAATGAGCGCCCACCACTACTTCCGTGATTTCGCCTACTGCGACAGCGGGATGATCCCATGGCTGCTGGTGGCGGAGCTGGTATGCCTGAAAGGGCAGTCGCTGGGCGAGCTGGTCCGCGACCGGATGGCGGCGTTCCCGGCGAGCGGGGAGATCAATAGCAAACTGGCGGAACCGGCGACGGCGATCGCCCGCGTGGAGGCGCACTTCGCGAAAGAGGCGCTGTCGGTGGATCGCACTGACGGCATCAGCATGTCGTTTGCCGACTGGCGCTTTAACCTGCGTTCGTCAAACACCGAGCCGGTGGTACGCCTGAACGTCGAATCGCGCGGTGATATCCCGCTGATGGAAGCGCGAACGCGCACTCTGCTGACGCTGCTGAATCAGTAAGGTCAGGTCTTCCCTTACCCGGTCGCGGGTAAGGGGCTAATAACAGGAACAACGATGACAAATCTAAAAAAGCGCGAACGAGCGAAAACCAATGCATCGTTAATCTCTATGGTGCAACGCTTTTCAGATATCACCATCATGTTTGGCGGGCTGTGGCTGGTCTGCGAAGTGAGTGGACGGCCCTTCCTGTATATGCACCTGTTGGTGGCGCTGATTACGCTGGTTGTTTTTCAGATGCTGGGCGGCATGACCGATTTTTACCGATCCTGGCGCGGCGTCAAAATTTCCACAGAATTGACGCTCCTGCTGCAAAACTGGACGCTGAGCCTCGTTTTTTGCGCGGGTCTGGTGGCGTTTAACCAGGATTTCGATAATCGCCTGGGCACCTGGCTGGCGTGGTATCTGTTGAGCAGCATTGGCCTTGTGATCTGCCGTTCGTTTATCCGCTACGGCGCGGGCTGGCTGCGCAACCGCGGCTATAACAAACGCCTGGTGGCGGTAGCGGGCGACCTGCCAGCCGGACAGGCGCTGCTCGACAGTTTTCGCAACGAACCGTGGCTGGGCTTTGAGGTGGTCGGCGTCTATCACGACCCGAAACCGGGCGGTGTATCTTCCGACTGGGCCGGAAATTTTGAACAATTGATTGAGGATGCCAAAGCCTCACGCATCCATAACGTCTATATCGCCATGTCGATGAGCGACGGCGCGCAGGTGAAAAAGCTGGTGCGCGAACTGGCGGATACCACCTGTTCGGTGATCCTTATCCCGGACGTCTTTACCTTCAACATCCTGCATTCGCGCATTGAAGAAGTGAGCGGCGTGCCGGTGGTGCCTCTGTATGACACGCCGCTGTCGGGCATTAACCGTCTGCTGAAACGCGCGGAGGATATTGTGCTCGCCTCGCTGATCCTGCTGCTGATTTCACCGGTACTGTGCGGTATCGCGCTGGCGGTGAAGCTGACCTCGCCAGGTCCGGTGATCTTCCGCCAGACCCGCTACGGTATGGACGGCAAGCCGATCAACGTGTGGAAGTTCCGTTCAATGAAGGTGATGGAAAACGACAAGGTGGTTACGCAGGCGACGCAGAACGATCCGCGCGTGACGAAAGTGGGTAATTTCCTGCGCCGCACTTCGCTTGATGAGCTGCCACAGTTTATCAATGTGCTGACCGGCGGGATGTCGATTGTCGGCCCGCGTCCACATGCGGTGGCGCACAACGAACAGTATCGACAACTGATTGAAGGCTACATGCTGCGCCACAAGGTAAAGCCAGGCATTACCGGTTGGGCGCAGATCAACGGCTGGCGCGGCGAAACCGACACGCTGGAGAAAATGGAAAAACGCGTCGAATTCGACCTGGAATACATCCGCGAATGGAGCATCTGGTTCGACATCAAAATCGTTTTTCTGACCGTTTTCAAAGGTTTCGTTAACAAAGCGGCGTATTAAGATGAGCTTACGAGAAAAAACCATCAGCGGCGCCAAATGGTCAGCCATCGCCACGGTCATTATCATCAGTCTTGGGCTGATTCAGATGACCGTGCTTGCGCGGATTATCGATAATCATCAGTTCGGGCTGCTGACCGTCTCGCTGGTCATCATCGCGTTGGCGGATACCCTGTGCGACTTCGGTATTGCCAACTCGATTATCCAGCGCAAAACGATCAGTCACCTCGAGCTTACCACCCTGTACTGGCTGAACGTGGGGCTGGGGATTGTGGTGTGCGTGGCGGTATATCTGCTGAGCGATGTTATCGCAGGCGTGTTGCATAATCCGGATCTGACGCCGCTGATTAAAACCCTTTCGCTGGTGTTTGTCGTGATCCCGCATGGGCAGCAGTTCCGCGCGCTGATGCAAAAAGAGCTGGAGTTCAACAAGATCGGTATGATCGAAACCAGCGCGGTGCTGGCGGGCTTTACTTTCACGGTGGTCAGCGCCCATTTCTGGCCGTTGGCGTTAACCGCGATTCTGGGATATCTGGTCAACAGTGTCGTGCGCACCCTGCTGTTCGGTTATTTTGGCCGCAAGATTTATCGCCCGGGTCTGCATTTTTCCCTGAAGTCCGTCTCGTCAAACCTGCGCTTTGGCGCCTGGCTGACGGCGGACAGCATCGTCAACTACGTCAATACTAACCTTTCCACGCTGGTACTGGCGCGTATTCTCGGCGCCAGCGTCGCGGGTGGCTACAATCTGGCTTATAACGTGGCGGTGGTGCCGCCAATGAAGCTTAACCCGATCATCACCCGCGTGCTGTTTCCGGCGTTTGCCAAGATTCAGGACGACACGGAAAAGCTGCGCGTGAACTTTTACAAACTGCTGTCCGTTGTGGGAATCATTAACTTTCCGGCGCTGCTCGGGCTGATGGTGGTTTCGGATAACTTCGTGCCGCTGGTGTTTGGCGAAAAGTGGAACAGTATTATCCCGGTGCTGCAACTGCTGTGCATCGTCGGTCTGCTGCGCTCGGTGGGTAACCCGATTGGTTCCTTACTGATGGCAAAAGCGCGGGTGGATATCAGTTTTAAATTCAATGTGTTCAAAACTTTTCTCTTTATTCCGGCAATCATTATCGGCGGGCAGATGGGGGGGGCGATTGGCGTAACGCTGGGCTTCCTGCTGGTGCAGATCGTGAATACCGTACTGAGCTATTTCATCATGATTAAGCCGGTGCTCGGTTCCAGCTACCGCCAGTACATTCTGAGTCTGTGGCTGCCGTTTTATCTCTCGTTGCCCACATTTATCACCGCCTACGGCGCAGGGAAGTTATTTGACAAAGCCTTGCCGCTGTCCGGTGTCTTCACTTTACAGGTCGTGGTCGGAATAGTGAGTTTTATTTTAATGCTTATTTTTTCACGCAACGCGCTGGTCATGGAAATGAAAAGACAGCTGTTCGGCAGTGCAAGAATGAAAAAATTATTACGTGTCGGATGACAGGTAAATAAATCGATAAGAGGCAACTTATGAAATTATTAGTATTAGGCAACCACACCTGTGGGAACCGTGGTGATAGCGCCATTATGCGCGGTTTACTCGATGCCATCCGCCAACAAGAACCTGAAGTCGACATGGATGTGATGAGCCGTTTCCCGGTCAGTTCCGCCTGGTTACAGGGACGGCCAATTATTGCCGATCCGCTGTATCAACTAAGCCAGAAACAGCAGCAGATGACCGGGCTGAATGGCCGGGTCAAAAAAGTGTTGCGCCGTCGCTTTCAGCACAAAATTTTACTGGCGAAGGTTGCGCAGGAAGGATCGCTGCGTAACTTTGCGCTTGCGCCGGAATTTGCCGACTTTGCCCGGTTTATCGCCCAGTATGACGCGGTCATTCAGGTTGGCGGCTCTAACTACGTGGACCTGTACGGCCTGACCCATTTTGAGTATCCCTTATGCGCGTTTATGGCGAACAAACCGATTTATATGGTCGGCCATAGCGTCGGGCCTTTCCAGAACCCGGACTTTAATCAGTTAGCTCATTACGTTTTTGGGCGCACTGATGCGCTGATCCTGCGTGAAACGGTCAGCCGCGATTTGATGACCGCTGCCCAAATCGACACCCGTAAAGTGGAACAAGGCGTGGATACCGCATGGCTGGTAGAGCGCCGCCATGATGATTTTGTCGCCAGTTATGCGGTACAGCACTGGCTGGATGTCACCGCGCGAAGAAAAACGGTGGCCATCACCTTGCGCGATCTCGAGCCCTTCGACAAACGTCTGGGCACGACTCAGCAAGCGTATGAGCAGGCTTTTGCGGACGTTGTGAACAGACTGATTGACGATGGCTATCAGGTGCTGGTGCTTTCAACCTGTACCAGTATTGACCGCTATAACCGCGATGACCGCATGGTGGCGCTCCGGATGGCGAAATTTGTGAAGCCATCGGCGCATTTCCATATCGCGATGGATGAACTGAACGATGTGGAACTGGGCAAGATCCTTGCTTCCTGTGTTTTGACCATCGGCACCCGTCTGCATTCCGCCATCATTTCGATGAACTTTGGCACGCCCGCTATCGCGATTAACTACGAGCACAAATCCGCCGGGATTATGCAGCAGTTAGGCCTGCCAGAGTTGGCGATTGATATTCGTCACCTGCTGAACGGGTCGCTGCAAGGCGTGGTCGCAGATACGCTGGCGCAACTGCCCGCGCTCAGTGAAAAAGTGGATAACGCCGTCACGCAGGAACGAACCAAGGGGTTTGCCATGATTAAATCCGTTCTCGACAGAATTCGGGAGGGGCGATGAAGGTCAGCTTTTTTCTGCTGAAATTCCCACTCTCATCAGAGACGTTTGTTCTTAATCAGATCACGGCGTTTATTGATATGGGATTTGATGTGGACATCGTCGCCCTGCAAAAAGGTGATACGCAAAACACCCATGCCGCCTGGGAAAAATACAACCTGGCGGCGAAGACCCGCTGGCTGCAGGATGAACCGCAGGGTCGGCTGGCGAAACTGCGTTACCGGGCGTTGAAAACGCTGCCGGGACTGCACCGGGCGGCGACGTGGAAATCACTGAATTTCTCCCGCTATGGCGACGAATCACGCAATCTGATCCTGTCGTCTATTTGCGCGCAGGTGAGCACGCCTTTGCAGGCCGATGTGTTCATCGCGCATTTTGGTCCTGCCGGCGTGACGGCGACCAAGCTGCGTGAACTGGGGGTGATCAAGGGCAAAATTGCGACCATTTTCCACGGCATTGATATCTCCAGCCGGGAGGTTCTGAATCACTACGCCCCTGAATACCAACAGTTGTTTCAGCGTGGCGACCTGATGCTGCCTATTAGCGACCTGTGGGCTAAGCGCCTGAAAAGCATGGGCTGCCCGGCGGAAAAAATCGCCGTCTCGCGGATGGGGGTGGACATGGCGCGCTTCAGCCATCGCCCGGTGAAAGCGCCCGGCACGCCGCTGGAGATGATCTCTGTGGCGCGTCTGACCGAGAAAAAAGGGCTGCACGTGGCGATAGAAGCCTGTCGCCAGCTCAAAGAGCAAGGCGTCGCGTTTCGTTACCGCATCCTCGGGATGGGGCCCTGGGAACGGCGTTTGCGGACGCTTATCGAACAGTATCAGCTTGATGACGTGATTGAGATGCCGGGCTTCAAACCGAGCCACGAAGTGAAGGCGATGCTCGACGAGGCGGATCTCTTTTTGCTGCCCTCCATTACCGGCGCGGATGGCGATATGGAAGGCATTCCGGTCGCGCTGATGGAGGCGATGGCGGTGGGGATCCCCGTTGTTTCCACCGTCCACAGCGGTATTCCGGAACTGGTCGAAGCCGGAAAGTCAGGCTGGCTGGTGCCGGAAAACGATGCGCAGGCGCTGGCGGCGCAGCTTGCCGGGTTTAGCCAGATCGATCGCGCAACGCTTGAGCCAGTGGTGAAGCACGCACGTGAAAAAGTTGAACACGATTTTAACCAGCAGGTGATCAACCGTCAGTTAGCCAGCCTGCTGCAAACGATGTAAAACGAGGTTGTATGCCAGAAACGACGCTCTCCCGACGCACCTTCCTGGCGGCAGGCTCCGTGCTTGCCGCGCTTCCTGTATTCCATTCTCCTTTTGCCCGCGCCGTGACCGCGGGCAACACCGTCAACATCCAGGACTATAACCCCAAAGACTGGATCGCTTCCTTCAGGCAGGCCTTTGCCGACGCACAAACCGTGCGGGTTCCGGCGGGTCTGGTTTGCGACAACATCAACGCCGCTATTTTTATTCCGCCGGGTAAGACCTTACGGGTGGAAGGGGCGTTGCGCGGCAATGGACGTGGGCGTTTTGTTCTTCAGGACGGCAGCCAGGTCACCGGTGAGAAGGGCGGCAGTTTGCACAATATCACGCTGGACGTGCGCGGCTCTGACTGTGTCATCAGGGATATTGCGATGAGCGGCTTCGGCCTGGTGACGCAAATTTATATCGGTGGGAAAAAACCGCAAGTGATGCGTAATCTGGTCATCGACAACATCACCGTGACCCAGGCGAACTATGCCATCCTGCGTCAGGGTTTTCATAATCAGGTTGACGGCGCGAGGATCACCAACGGGACATTCACCGACTTACAGGGAGACGCCATTGAGTGGAATGTGGCGATTAATGACCGCAACATCCTCATTTCTGACCATGTGATTGAGCGTATTAACTGTACCAACGGCAAGATCAACTGGGGTATTGGGATTGGCCTGGCGGGCAGCACTTACGACAACACCTATCCAGAAACGCAGACGGTTAAAAATTTTGTCGTCGCCAACATCACCGGTTCCGACTGCCGCCAATTGGTACACGTCGAGAACGGCAAGCATTTTGTCATTCGCAACGTAAAGGCGAAAAATATCACCCCCGATTTCAGTAAAAAGGCCGGGATTGATAACGCAACGGTGGCTATTTATGGCTGTGATAATTTCGTCATTGATAATATCGATATGGTAAATAGCGCCGGCATGTTGATTGGCTACGGGGTGGTAAAAGGTAACTACCTGTCGATTCCGCAAAATTTTAAATTGAATAATATCCGCCTGGATAATACCCAACTTGCGTATAAACTGCGCGGAATACAAATTTCATCCGGCAACGCGACTTCTTTTGTCGCCCTCACCAACATCGACATGAAGCGGGCAACGCTGGAGTTACACAACAAGCCTCAGCACCTTTTCTTACGCAATATCAAGGTCATGCAGGAATCCACCGTTGGCCCGGCGCTGAAGATGCATTTTGACCTGCGCAAAGACGTGCGCGGGAAGTTTATGGCCAAAAACGACACCCTGCTGTCGCTGGCGAACGTTCAGGCGGTCAACGAAAAAGGCCAAAGCTCGGTCGACATTGACCGGATAAATCATCAGGTCGTGAATGTGGACGCGATTAACTTCCGGTTGCCGGAGGGGAGGGGGTAGCGCAAGCTACCATAATCTCACTGGATCTCATGTGTTAAAAGATTATAATTGCCCGATTACCGTTAAAGCTGGGGCTGGGCAGCATTGACTACTCAGGGAAGGTTCTCATCTTTATCTTATGTTCTTGTTTGATAACCAGATTAAGTGATTTATGAACAATAACGTTTTGCTTATCGGGGCTTCAGGATTTGTTGGGACTCGTCTTCTGGAAACAGCAGTAGCTGACTTTAACATCAAAAATCTGGATAAGCAGCAGAGTCATTTCTATCCAGAAATCACCCAGATTGGAGATGTCCGCGATCAGCATGCGCTTGATCAGGCGCTCGCCGGTTTTGACACCGTAGTGCTGCTGGCTGCAGAACATCGTGACGATGTCAGTCCAACGTCGCTTTATTATGATGTAAATGTTCAGGGAACACGCAACGTCCTTGCTGCTATGGAAAAAAATGGTGTAAAAAACATCATCTTTACCAGTTCCGTTGCGGTCTATGGATTGAACAAAAAAAATCCAGACGAAACGCACCCGCATGATCCCTTCAACCATTATGGGAAAAGTAAATGGCAAGCGGAGGAAGTGCTTCGTGAATGGCATGCAAAAGAGCCTGATGAGCGCTCTCTCACGATCATTCGTCCCACCGTCATTTTCGGCGAACGTAACCGGGGGAACGTTTACAACCTGCTTAAACAGATAGCTGGGGGTAAATTCATGATGGTAGGTTCTGGTACGAACTATAAGTCTATGGCTTACGTTGGTAACATCGTCGAATTCATCAAATACAAGCTCAAAAACGTTAAAGCTGGTTACGAAGTCTACAACTATGTGGATAAACCCGATCTCAACATGAACCAGTTGGTTACTGAGGTTGAGCAAAGTTTAGGTAAAAAAATCCCTTCAGTACATCTGCCATACCCGCTGGGTATGCTGGGCGGCTACTGTTTTGATGTGCTGAGTAAGCTTTCTGGTAAGAAATTTGCTGTCAGTTCGGTACGTGTCAAAAAGTTCTGCGCGACTACGCAATTTGATGCCACAAAAGTGCATTCATCCGGTTTTGTAGCACCTTATTCTTTGTCGCAAGGACTGGATCGGACGCTGAAGTATGAATTTGTTCATGACAAGAAAGACGACATAACGTTTGTTTCTGAGTAATACTATAACGTTATGGTGTCGCTACCTGCGATAATTCGGAAAGCGCTTTGGTAATCATTTTAGTCAGGGTTTTCCGAGAAGTCTGAGTAAAACTGCCGCTGATGGAGTGTAGTGTTAAAAGACACTTTTGACTCGCATGTGTGACTTAAAACACAAAAGACGAGAAATGAGCCAGTTTCTGGCTATCATGTGGTTAAGGCCTATACTTTATCAGCCATTTCAGGGTAGGAAAAAGAATGACGAATTTAAAAGCAGTTATACCAGTAGCCGGGCTCGGTATGCATATGTTACCGGCAACAAAGGCCATACCAAAAGAAATGCTACCCATTGTCGACAAGCCGATGATTCAATACATCGTTGACGAGATCGTGGCTGCAGGGATCAAAGAAATCCTTCTGGTGACCCATGCGTCCAAGAACGCCGTTGAGAACCACTTCGACACCTCCTATGAATTAGAGTCACTCCTCGAGCAGCGCGTGAAACGCCAACTGCTGGCGGAAGTGCAATCCATTTGCCCCCCGGGCGTGACGATCATGAATGTCCGTCAGGCGCAGCCGCTGGGGTTGGGCCATTCCATTCTTTGTGCCCGCCCGGTGATCGGCGATAACCCGTTTGTCGTCGTCCTGCCGGACATCATCATTGATAATGCCAGTGCCGATCCGTTGCGCTATAACCTCGCGGCGATGGTGGCGCGTTTCAATGAAACCGGCCGCAGCCAGGTGTTGGCGAAACGTATGAAGGGTGACCTTTCTGAATACTCCGTAATCCAGACCAAAGAACCGCTGGATAACGAAGGTAAAGTCAGCCGCATCGTCGAATTTATTGAGAAACCGGATCAGCCGCAGACCCTGGATTCCGATCTGATGGCCGTGGGGCGTTATGTGCTTTCCGCAGATATCTGGGCAGAACTGGAGCGCACCGAACCGGGCGCCTGGGGCCGTATCCAGTTGACCGACGCCATTGCAGAACTGGCGAAAAAACAGTCGGTTGACGCGATGCTGATGACCGGCGACAGCTATGACTGCGGTAAAAAAATGGGCTACATGCAAGCGTTTGTGAAATATGGACTGCGTAACCTGAAAGAAGGACCGAAGTTCCGTAAGAGCATTGAGAAGTTGCTTAGCGAGTAATCTTAAAAAAGCAATGGTCTTTTGGGCTATCAAACTGAAAACGGCACTAAACATTCATAGTATTGCTGTCAATATACTGAAAATGTTTTAGCCGTTTTTAGTTTTTGGGAAGTCTACGTGTTATCAATAAGTTGCTCAAGAACGCGGGGAAATGTTTTAACAAGATTTTTTCTTGTTTCTAACCTCAATAGGTAAGACAATTAGTGTTTATGTTTTATGGCTAGGTGGCACAACGCTTAGCTCATCAAGCCTGTTAAGTTCGCAGTACACTGGTAGCTGTTAAGCCAGGGGCGGTAGCGTGCTTAGACACTGTTAATTATGTTTTAGATAATTTAACTATTATACAATACTCATCAACAAAAAATTAAAAATCCATATGAGCAACATAGCCTTTATAGTGACGAAATCCGAGATAGGTGGGGCACAGACCTGGACGAACGATATGATGAATTTAGTCCGCAAAGGTAATAATGTGCATTTAATTACATCGGAAAAAGGATGGTTGACTGATCAAAACAATTATGATTTTTGCTTTATATTTCCACAACTAAAGAATAAATTTAGCTTGTTTGGCTACTTGAAACTGCTTAAATATCTAAAAAAAAATAAAATAGAGATAATGGTAGCTAGTTCTGCTAATGCAGGTATTTTTTCGAGAATGTGTAAACTGTTTCACCGTTTTAAATGTATATATGTATCTCATGGATGGTCATGCGTTTATAATGGTGGCGTTCTTAAACCAATATTTATTAAAGTCGAAAAATATCTCTCATATTTAACAGACATTATTTGGTGTGTTTCGTATAGCGATGAAAAAAATGCTATAGAGAAAATAGGCATCAAAAGTGAAAAGATTAAAACAGTACACAACTCCGTATCAGGCATACCTAAGAAACTACATTTAGAAAAAAACAAAAAAGTTATTTTCGTAGGCAGGTTGACTCATCCGAAGCGTCCTGAGTTATTAGCTCAGGTTATTTCTAAACATCCTGATATATATCTTGATGTCGCGGGGGGAGGGGAATACTTGGAAAAACTAAAAGAAGATTTTAAAAACTATAATAACATAACTTTTCTTGGAGAAATCTGTTCATTTAACGAATATTTAAACTATGATATCTTCTCACTTATTTCAGATAGTGAAGGCCTTCCAATGTCAGCATTAGAAGCACATAACGCTGGTATACCTCTCCTAATGAGCGATGTTGGGGGATGTAGGGAGTTAGTGGATGGTAACGGTTTGTTGGTTACAAATACCGAAAAAGATATTGAAGAAAAATTACTTAAAATCATTAATGAATATGACAGTTATTTTTTTCAAGCGCAAGCTGAAAAAGAAAAATTTGAATTTAGAAATTACATTGAACAATATAAAGAAATAATTCTATCATAGTCATAGTGTTATCCCCAGGATCTCAAATGAAAATATTAGTTACTGGCGGGGCCGGTTTTATTGGTTCTGCCGTCATTCGCCATATTATAAATAATACACAGGATTGCGTTGTTAATGTAGATAAGTTAACTTATGCTGGAAACCTTGAGTCACTAACCTTTATCGCGAATAATGAACGATATTCTTTTGAACATGCAGATATTTGTGACTCAGAAGCAATGAAGCGTATCTTTAATGAATATCGACCAGATGCTGTGATGCATCTGGCTGCTGAGAGTCATGTAGATCGGTCTATCACTGGACCTGCTGCATTTATCGAAACCAACATTGTCGGTACCTATGTGCTTCTGGAAGCGGCACGCGAATACTGGTCGTCGCTTGATAGTGAGAAAAAGACAGCCTTCCGTTTTCACCACATTTCAACTGACGAAGTCTATGGGGACTTACCGCACCCGGATGAAGTGGAAGTGGGTAGTAAACTTCCGCTGTTTACTGAAACAACAGCGTATGCGCCAAGCAGTCCGTATTCAGCATCAAAAGCGTCAAGCGATCATCTTGTTCGTGCATGGTTACGGACATATGGTTTGCCAACTATTGTGACCAATTGTTCAAACAACTACGGTCCATATCACTTCCCGGAAAAACTGATCCCGTTGGTTATCCTCAATGCACTGGAAGGAAAACCGTTACCTATTTATGGTAAAGGCGATCAGATTCGTGACTGGCTGTATGTTGAAGATCACGCCCGCGCGCTCTATACCGTTGTCACCCAGGGAACGCCTGGTGAGACCTATAATATTGGCGGTCACAACGAGAAGAAAAATCTCGATGTCGTCCATATCATCTGTGATTTGCTGGATGAGATTGTGCCCAAAGAGGGATCGTATCGCGATCAAATCACCTACGTTACGGATCGTCCGGGTCACGATCGCCGCTATGCGATTGATGCTGATAAAATTAGCCGCGAGTTGGGCTGGAAACCGCAGGAAACCTTTGAGAGTGGGATTCGTAAAACTGTGCAGTGGTATTTAGCAAACGCGCAGTGGGTTGAGAACATTAAAAGCGGTGCTTATCAGAGCTGGATCGAACAAAACTATGGGGAACGTCAGTAATGAACATCCTTTTGTTCGGTAAGACAGGGCAGGTGGGCTGGGAGTTGCAACGTTCACTCGCACCATTAGGAAACCTGATTGCGCTTGATGTTCATTCTACCGACTACTGTGGCGATTTTAGTGATCCTGAAGGTGTCGCAGAGACGGTTCGCCGCATCCGCCCCGATGTCATTGTCAATGCAGCAGCGCATACCGCCGTGGATAAAGCAGAAACAGAGGTTGAGTTTGCCCAGTTACTGAACGCAACGAGTGTCGAAGCGATAGCGGAAGCTGCGCAAGAGGTAGGGGCCTGGGTAGTGCATTATTCCACCGACTATGTTTTTCCGGGTACTGGCGAGACACCATGGCGCGAGACAGATGCAACGGCTCCACTAAATGTCTATGGTGAAACAAAGCTGGCAGGTGAAAAGGCACTACAGACGCATTGTTCCCGGCATCTGATATTCCGCACCAGTTGGGTCTATGCAGGTAAGGGCAATAACTTTGCGAAGACCATGTTACGTCTCGCGAAAGAACGCGCTGAAATGGCTGTTATTAACGATCAGTATGGTGCGCCAACGGGGGCTGAGCTGCTGGCGGATTGTACTGCACATGCCATTCGTGTTGCCATGGTTAAACCGGAAGTGGCAGGGCTTTATCATCTGGTGGCCAGTGGTACAACCACCTGGTATGACTATGCTTCTTTTGTTTTCGCCGAAGCGCAGAAATCGGAAGTAAATTTAGCTCTGACCAAGCTTAAAGCGGTCCCAACCAGCTCATACCCGACTCCAGCGAAACGTCCTGCTAACTCCAGACTGAACTCGGATAAATTCCAGAAAACTTTTGATTTAGTCCTCCCGCAATGGGAAACGGGTGTCAAACGTATGCTGGATGAGTTGTTTACAACGACAGCAATTTAACAATTTTTTAATGCCCGAATGTGGGCATTTTGTGTTTAAGAGAAGAAGATATGAAAACGCGTAAAGGGATTATTCTCGCTGGTGGCTCCGGCACTCGTCTTTACCCGGTTACAATGGCTGTGAGTAAACAATTGCTGCCTATTTATGATAAGCCAATGATTTACTATCCGCTTTCTACCCTGATGCTAGCGGGTATTCGGGATATTCTCATTATCAGCACTCCACAGGACACGCCACGCTTTGAGCAACTGCTTGGCGATGGTAGTCAGTGGGGATTAAATCTTCAGTATAAAGTGCAGCCAAGCCCTGACGGTCTGGCGCAGGCATTTATCATTGGCGAAGAATTTATTGGTAATGATGATTGTGCATTAGTACTTGGGGATAATATTTTCTACGGTCACGATCTTCCGAAACTGATGGACGCTGCCGTGAATAAAGAAAGCGGGGCGACTGTTTTTGCATATCATGTGAACGACCCCGAGCGCTATGGCGTGGTGGAGTTTGATAAAAATGGTACTGCTATCAGCCTGGAAGAAAAACCGCTTGAGCCAAAAAGCAATTATGCGGTAACGGGGCTTTATTTCTACGATAACAGTGTTGTTGAGATGGCCAGAAATCTGAAGCCTTCCGCGCGTGGTGAACTGGAAATCACCGATATCAACCGTATTTATATGGAACAGGGAAGATTATCTGTTGCCATGATGGGCCGTGGCTATGCCTGGCTGGATACCGGAACGCATCAAAGTTTGATTGAGGCGAGTAACTTTATTGCGACAATCGAGGAACGTCAAGGGTTGAAAGTTTCTTGCCCCGAGGAGATAGCCTTTCGCAAAGGCTTTATTGGCGCAGAGCAGGTTAAAAAACTAGCTGGGCCATTGAATAAAAATGATTATGGGAAATATCTTATCAAAATAATTAAAGGTTATTAAAAAATGAAAGTTATAAAGACAGAATTACCAGATGTAATTATTTTAGAGCCTACTGTTTATTGTGATAATCGTGGATTTTTTTTTGAAAGTTTTAACCAGCGAACTTTTGAAGATGCGATAGGTAGAAGTGTTAATTTTGTACAGGATAATCATTCGAAATCACATAAAGGGGTATTGCGTGGCTTACATTATCAGCTAAATCCACACGCTCAGGGTAAACTTGTGCGATGTGTAGCTGGTGAAGTTTTTGATGTTGCCGTCGATCTTCGAAAATCTTCATTGACCTTCGGTAAATGGATTGGTGTTCATTTATCATCGGAAAATAAACGACAGTTATGGATACCTGAGGGATTTGCTCATGGTTTCTTGGTATTGAGCGAGAGGGCAGAATTTGTTTATAAGACCACGAATTATTACAGTCCTGAAGCGGAACGATCAATAAATTATGCCGATCCTCAGATTAATATTAAATGGCCGCTAAATATAACTTTTAAACTTTCTCCTAAAGACGAAGTTGCACCGGATTTGGCGTTTATTATAAAAAATGAGTTTTTTGAATGAGTGTTATAAAAAACAGCCTTTGGAACGTTGCTGGTTATATTATTCCAGCGATTATAACGGTACCAGCATTAGGCATTCTGGGGAGGGTCTTAGGAGCAGAAACCTTTGGTATATTTACCCTTGCAATGGCGATTGTTGGGTATGCAAGTATTTTTGATGTGGGATTGTCGAGGGCTGTTATCCGTGAAATAGCGCTATTCCGAAATGATAATGAAGAAAAAAGAAAAATAATCTTTACAGCAACATTATTGGTTATGGTAATGGGCGTTATCGCCTCTTTTATCTTATATTCCTCAAGCGATGCTATAACTAATTTATTAAAAATAAGTATTGGTTTACATTTAAGTGTTGTCAATTCTTTGAAGATACTTTCTCTCTCGATTCCTGTATTTTTAATAACTCAAATATGGCTTGCAATTCTAGAAGGTGAGGAAAGATTTGGCGTATTAAACATATACAAATCTGTGACAGGCTCCCTTCTTTCACTTCTTCCTGTCGGCTTCATTTTAGTTTCTCCTACAATAGAATATGCTATTTCCGGTCTTGTTATATCAAGATTAATCTGTCTGGTATTTGCATTTTTTCTGTGCAGAGAAATACTTGTTGAGTCACTTTTTAGGTTCAGCAAAATAACATTAAAGCGGATGCTTATGTTTGGCGGATGGATAACTATAAGCAATATCATAAGCCCATTAATGGCATACTTTGACCGATTTATTGTTTCTAACCAGCTAGGAGCGGCTATGGTTGCTTTTTATACTGCTCCCTCAGAAATTATCGCAAGATTAGGTATTGTTCCCGGTGCATTTGCGCGGGCCATTTTCCCTCGTTTAAGTTCTTCAAAGAATGTCCACGATAGGAAAAAAAATAAAAATCTCGTCACGGTAATTTTGTTTTTAATTACTTTTCCAATATTTGTAGTTGGGAGTATTGTCAGTGATAAATTTATGATATTGTGGATGGGACCTGAATTTTCCGGGACTTCAGCCACGATTTTAATTATTCTTTTAATTGGCTTTGTCTTCAATTCATTAGCACAGGTTCCTTTTGCAAGTATACAATCCCGGGGTTATGCAAAAATTACCGCTTATATACACATGCTTGAGTTGATACCGTATTTGTTAGTTCTGTTTTATTTTATTAAGAGCTTTGGGGTGGTTGGTGCAGCATATGCCTGGAGCATAAGAGTTACAGTGGATTACATATTGCTGTCATTCATCGATAGATGCTTTGATAGGTAACAAAATAATCTACTTATAATAGCTTTCAAAGAAAGTAGGAACTGACTTATTATGATATATGTTATCACTCTTGCTATTATATCAACGCTAGGGCTTTTTGTTGCACTTTATTTAGTTAAATCTAATTTTACATCACCCCTGTCATTACATTGTTTCGCTTGGTTTCTTGTTACATCTACAGGATTGTTCGCTTATGATGAGTTCATAGAGTTTCCCGAAATTAGTTTCTATGCGTTAATGATTTGGTATACAATTGTATACATTATTTTAATTACTGGCGAACTGGTCTCCTTAAAAATAAATAGCACTTTATATTATGAAAACAGAGAATATGTTTGCGGACGATATTGGATTATAGTAATACCACTATCTATCTATACAGTGTATGAAATATATAACGTTGGGAATAACGGACCTGCATCATTTCTCCTCAACTTACGTCTCGCAAATATTATTGAAGATTATGAAGGTGAAAAATTCACCTTGATGACAACTGTCTATCCAGTTTTGATAGCAATGTTTTCAATCGTTTGCATTACTGAAAGAAACAAAAAGAACAAGTATACATTATGGCTATGGATGATTTTATTTTGTATAGGGACTATGGGAAAATTTGCTTTAATCACCCCAATTTTGATTTTCTTAGTGATACGTGAAATGACAGTAGGATTAAATAAAAAGAAGTTGTTTTTTATAGCGCCTGCAATAATTTTCGCTATTCTTTTTATGCATTTTATGAGAATGTCCAGTGGGGAGAGCACAACGGTGAGTTCTGTGTTGGGTATATATATTTACTCTCCACTTTTGGCATTAAGCAAATTATCTGAGCTGAATACAAATGGTGAAGCCGGTGAATATACTTTTAGGTTTCTGATCGCAGTTTTATACAAAACGGGATTATCATCGACTGAACCAGTTAAAACGATTTTAGATTACGTGAACGTACCGGTTCCGACCAATGTATTTACAGTTATGCAACCATTTTACCAAGATTATTCTTTGTTAGGCGTAGCTTTCGGCGCGATTTTATATGGAGTTATATATTCAACGATATATTTGTTGGCCAAAAAAGGTAATCCTCTTGCGTTACTTATTTATGCTAGTTTTGCTATTGGTCTGTTTACCTCATTTTTCGCTGAAACTTTAATAACCAATCTTGCTGGTAATATTAAAGTGGTTATTTGCATGTATTTATTATGGAGATTTACAGTCAAATGCAAGATAAAACAGTAACGATCTTAATGGCAACTTATAATGGAAGCGCATTTATAGAGAACCAAATTCTTTCATTGCAGCAACAGAAATATAAAAACTGGATACTTTATATTCATGATGATGGTTCATCAGATAACACCCTTGATATTATAAAAAGAATGCAGTTAATTGATAGTCGTATTAATCTTATTGAGGATGGTATAACAGGACTTGGTGCGGGTAAAAACTTTCTATCATTAGTAAAGTTTTCGAATACAAATTATACAATTTTTTGCGATCAAGATGATATTTGGCTCGAAAACAAATTAAGCAGTATCATTGCTTATGCTGACAATAAAGGAATGGGAACCAGTAAGTTACCATCGATAGTATATGCTGATGGGTACGCTTTTGATGACAATACGGGGCATATCGATTTTAGTGGTATATCTCATAACCACGCCAATCGATTGAAAGATTTTTTATTTTTCAATGCTGGTTATCAGGGATGTTCGATTTTATTTAATAAAGCAATGGTCGGTATAGTGGCCGATTATCACGGTTATGTTCACTTACATGATGATGTCGTTAGTCTGGTTGCGCATTCGATGGGACACGTATATTTCTTACCTAAAAAGTTAATGCTATATCGACAGCATATGGGTGCTGTGACTGGGCAAAAAAAATTTAATAATAGATTCATTTCAATGTTGACATCTAAGGTCAATTACCTCCTATCGAAAGAGCATTTTTTAGTGAAGAGAGCGTTTTATGAAAATTACTACCATCTCTTAACAGATGATATTAAAAAAGATTTTGAAATCTTCTTCAAATTTTGTGACACAAAAAGCAAGTTTTCCCAAATAATAATATTATTGAAGCATGATTTCCGCTTAAACAATAGCAGAATAAAACTATTGTTAAAATGTATAGTTAGAAGGACCTTTAGCCAATGATCTCAGTATTAACACCTACTTACAATCGTGCCTATACGCTAACGAGATTATACACTTCGTTAATTAACCAATCGGCTAAATCATTTGAATGGGTTGTTATTGATGATGGCAGTATAGATGATACTGAAAAATTAATAAAAGAATTTCAGAAACAAAATCTAATCAGAATTTTTTATTTTTATCAGACAAATACAGGGAAATCACAAGCTATTAATGCTGGTGTGCAATTATGTGAGGGAAATCATATCCTGATAGTTGATAGCGATGATATTTTAACATATGACGCTATTTCTTGTGTCGAAGATAGTCTAAATCAAGCGGATAAAGATCTTAAAAAAATATCAGGCGTGGCATTTCGTAAAGCCTATTTAGATAAAACCATTATAGGCATTTCTTTTAATGAAGCATCTGACAGCATCTGTTATCTTCCAGCGACTGATGCTGGTCACCTATTTAAAGGAGATCTTGCATATTGCTTTAAGAAAGAGATATTGATGCAGCATCCATTCCCCCACTTTCACAATGAAAAATTTGTACCAGAGTTATATATCTGGAATAAAATTACAGATCATGCCTTAGTAAAGTTTCATAAAAATAAAGCAGTTTACCTCTGTGAGTATCTCGAAGATGGATTATCTTTGAACTTTAAGTCTCAACTATTAGCAAATCCAAAAGGATTTGGTATCTATTATAAAGATCAGTTTAAGCGTGAGACGAGCTACATCCGAAAAATGAAAATGTTGATCCGTTATTTCCAATGTAAATTATACGAGCTTAGAAAATGAAAATTGTATTAGTAATTACAGGCTTGGGTCTGGGAGGTGCAGAAAAGCAGGTATGTTTATTAGCGGATAGACTTACTGAAGCGAAGCATCACGTTTCAATAATTACCCTTACTGGGGAAAATACGGTTCTACCTCATAATGAAAATATCACTATTTACAATGTTAATATGAAAAAAAATCCATTAGGATTGTTATTAGGTGTGATTAAACTGCGAAATATAATTTCTATACTTAAACCTGATGTTGTTCATAGTCATATGTTCCATGCCAATATTATGTCGAGATTATCCAAGCTATTTGGACATTGTACGTATAAACTCATATGTACAGCTCATAGTAAATATGAAGGTGGAAAATTACGCATGCTCAGTTACCGCTTTACTGATTATCTAAGTGACATAAATACAAACGTTAGTAAAGAGGCTCTCCGTGAATACATCGATAAAAAATTTTTTTCTGAAGCTAAATCTATTGTTGTTTATAATGGTGTTGATACTGAAAAATTTTCTTTCAGCATCGAAAAACGTCTTTCCATAAGAAAAATATTGTCTATCGATGTTAATGATAAGTTGATTCTTAGCGTGGGAAGATTAAATCCTGCAAAAGATTATCCAAATTTATTATCAGCCTTCATGCTTTTACCTGATGACTATAAGCTTATTATAATAGGTGAGGGAGAGGTTCGACCGAAAATTGAAAAGATAATTAAAGATCACAATTTAGAGGCTCGTGTTAATTTACTTGGAAGTATAAGTAATGTTTCTGATTATTATTCTGCATGCGATATATTTGTTTTATCCTCCGCTTGGGAAGGTTTTAGCCTAGTTGTTATTGAAGCCATGTCATGTCAGCGAATAGCCGTTTGTACAGATGCTGGCGGAGTGAAAGAAGCTTTTACGAATTCTGATTATATCGTTCCTACCTCAGATGCTAAAGCCCTGGCTAACAAAATCATTGAAGTCGGTAATTTACCAATATCATCAATAAATGAGATAGAAAAGGAAAACAGGAGAAAAGTCGTTGATCATTTCTCAATAAACTCTATAGTTAATCATTGGCTAAATGTTTACAAAAGTAATTTTTGAATATATTAATCAATTACTCAATCCAATAAGCAGTCAAAGATAGCTACATATTATTAATATATGCATAATATTATGTATATGTATGGAAAGGATTATAAATAAGTTTGATGATATGCCTTCGATATATAAGCACTTCAAATAAAATAATTGCATTTCTTATTCTCAACTTTCAGAGGGTTTTATTTGTACGTAAAAAATAATTTCTCCTCGTTCTGATCAAGAAATAATAGCAATGTGAAAGGAAATAGTGGACACAAGGCAATCAATTTGATGAATTTTTTCTATATAAAGATTAGCTTTATATGCTGAAAATATTTTAATAAAATCATGTGGTTTATTTGATTGCAATTGTTTTATAATTAATAAGGTCGGTGTTTATGAGTATTTTAGTTACAGGTGGTGCTGGTTATATAGGTTCTCATACTGTAGTGAGACTGCTTGAAAAAGGTAAAAGCGTTGTTATCATTGACGATTTTAATAATTCCTCACCTGAAGCGTTAATAAGAGTTAAAGATATCACTAATGTAAAACCTACCTTTTATGAGGGCTCAATACTTGATAAACACCTCTTAAAAAGAATATTTAGTGAAAATAATATCACCGATGTTATCCACTTTGCAGGACTTAAATCAGTTGGTGAATCAATATCATATCCTCTAAAATACTATGAGGTGAATATATCCGGAACCTTATGCTTGATAGATGAGATGATTAAACAAAATGTAAATAATTTAATTTTTAGCTCTTCTGCAACTGTATATGGTGAACCAGAAACAATTCCTTTAACTGAGAGCTCACGTATTGGAGGAACTACAAATCCTTACGGTACATCGAAGCTCATGGTTGAGAAGATACTTGAGGATATAGCGCGTGCATATCCTGACTTTAGAGTGACAATCTTGCGCTATTTTAATCCAGTTGCAGCTCATCCCTCTGGAAATATAGGTGAAGACCCTAATGGCATCCCAAATAATCTTATGCCGTATATCTGTCAGGTTGCTGTCGGTAAGCATAAGCAAGTGTCAGTATATGGAAGCGATTATCCAACAAAGGATGGGACTGGAGTCCGTGATTTTATACATGTTATGGATCTCGCTGAAGGTCATATTGCTGCGTTAGATCATAGAAACGAAGGACCAAATCATAAAGTTTATAATCTCGGAACGGGTAAAGGTTATTCAGTTCTGGAACTCTTAACCGCTTTTGAACGAGTAACCTCTCGCACTGTACCTTATACTTTAAGTGAAAGACGCTCTGGAGATATCGCCGAATGTTGGTCCGATCCTGCGAAAGCAGAAAAAGAGCTTGGATGGAAAGCGAGGCGAGGCTTGGATGATATGATTCGAGATTCTTGGAATTGGCAGCAAAAGAATCCAAATGGTTATAAAAAGGACTAAATAAGCCGAAAGCATTTTTAGCTAATAGCAAGAATAATCAATTTTTATGTATTCTGAGTTAACATGATACCAATATTGATCTGCGATAATGTATCGCAGTACCACACCTGACAGGAGTATGTAATGTCCAAGCAACAGATCGGCGTCGTCGGTATGGCAGTGATGGGGCGCAACCTGGCGCTCAACATCGAGAGCCGTGGTTATACCGTCTCTGTTTTCAACCGCTCCCGTGAAAAGACCGAAGAAGTGATTGCCGAAAATCCCGGTAAGAAACTGGTGCCTTATTACACGGTGAAAGAGTTCGTTGAATCCCTTGAAACGCCTCGTCGCATCCTGTTAATGGTGAAAGCTGGTGCGGGCACGGATGCAGCCATCGATTCGCTGAAACCTTATCTTGATAAGGGCGACATCATCATTGACGGCGGTAACACTTTCTTCCAGGACACCATTCGCCGTAACCGCGAACTGTCCGCAGAAGGGTTTAACTTTATCGGTACCGGTGTCTCCGGCGGTGAAGAGGGCGCGTTGAAAGGGCCATCTATCATGCCTGGCGGCCAGAAAGAAGCGTACGAACTGGTTGCCCCGATTCTGACGAAAATCGCTGCAGTAGCGGAAGATGGCGAACCTTGTGTAACCTATATCGGTGCTGACGGCGCAGGCCACTATGTGAAGATGGTCCATAACGGTATTGAATACGGCGATATGCAACTGATTGCTGAAGCCTATTCACTTCTGAAGGGGGGTCTGAATCTCAGCAATGAAGAGCTGGCCAGCACCTTTACGGAATGGAACAACGGTGAACTGAGCAGCTACCTGATCGACATCACCAAAGACATCTTCACCAAAAAAGATGAAGACGGTAAATACCTTGTTGATGTCATCCTGGATGAAGCGGCCAACAAAGGTACCGGTAAATGGACCAGCCAGAGTTCGCTGGATCTCGGCGAACCGCTGTCCTTGATCACCGAATCGGTCTTTGCGCGTTATATCTCTTCGCTAAAAGAGCAGCGCGTTGCTGCTTCAAAAGTATTAACGGGGCCGAAAGCGCAGCCGGCAGGGGATAAAGCGGAATTTATCGAGAAAGTGCGCCGCGCGCTGTACCTCGGTAAAATCGTTTCTTATGCTCAGGGCTTTTCACAACTGCGCGCTGCGTCTGATGAGTACAACTGGGATCTCAACTACGGTGAAATCGCGAAGATTTTCCGTGCTGGTTGCATCATTCGTGCGCAGTTCCTGCAGAAGATCACCGATGCCTACGCGCAAAATGCCGGTATCGCCAACCTGTTGCTGGATCCGTACTTCAAAAACATTGCGGATGAATATCAGCAGGCACTGCGTGACGTCGTGGCTTACGCGGTGCAGAACGGTATCCCTGTACCTACGTTCTCTGCGGCAGTCGCCTACTACGACAGTTACCGTGCGGAAGTCCTGCCTGCTAACCTGATCCAGGCGCAGCGTGACTACTTTGGCGCACATACCTATAAGCGTACTGATAAAGAAGGCGTTTTCCACACCGAATGGTTGGATTAATTCCTTTTAGCTTACAAAGCCCGGTTTTTTAACCGGGTTTTTTTTATCCGAATTCTTATTGCTTTATTTCTGTTGCTTCATATTAACTTAATATTATTGCTTTAGTCTGATAAAGAAAATCTTAATTGTGCCAGGCTTCGTTGACACTCTATTCGTTCGGACGCTAAAACAATAATAACGCGTCAGGGCTACAACTAGTCATGACATCATTATAAGTTAATTCTGAGAGCATGAAATGAAAATCACCATTTCCGGTACCGGATATGTTGGCCTGTCCAACGGTCTGCTTATCGCACAGCATCATGATGTTATTGCGTTAGACATCGTTCCTTCCCGGATAGAAATGTTAAATGATCGGATATCTCCGATTGTCGATAAAGAAATACAGCAATTTTTGCAGTCTGAAAAAATTAACTTTAAGGCGACATTAGATAAAAATGAAGCCTATAAAAACGCGGATTACGTTATCATCGCCACGCCGACAGATTACGATCCTAAAACGAACTACTTCAATACCACCAGCGTTGAATCTGTCATTCAGGATGTTCTTGAAATCAATCCCGATGCGGTAATGGTTATAAAATCTACCGTTCCGGTAGGCTTTACCGCCTCGATGAGCAAGAAGTTCAACACCCAAAATATCATTTTCTCACCGGAATTCCTGCGAGAAGGGAAGGCGCTTTATGACAACCTGCATCCTTCCCGAATCGTGATCGGCGAGCGCTCCGAACGGGCCGAGCGCTTTGCAGCGCTTCTTCAGGAAGGCGCCGTTAAGCAAGATATCCCGACCTTGTTCACCGACTCCACGGAAGCGGAAGCGATCAAGCTTTTTGCTAATACCTATCTGGCCATGCGGGTTGCGTATTTTAATGAACTGGATAGCTATGCCGAAAGTCTGGGACTGAACACGCGTCAGATCATCGAAGGCGTATGTCTGGACCCGCGAATTGGTAATCACTATAACAACCCGTCGTTTGGCTATGGGGGTTACTGTCTGCCAAAAGATACCAAGCAGCTCCTGGCGAACTACCAGTCCGTTCCCAACAATATTATCTCCGCGATTGTCGATGCTAACAGAACGAGAAAGGACTTTATCGCCGACGCTATTTTGGCCAGAAAGCCAAAAGTCGTGGGCATCTATCGCTTGATCATGAAAAGCGGATCGGACAACTTCCGCGCCTCTTCCATCCAGGGGATCATGAAGCGCATTAAAGCGAAAGGGGTGGAAGTGGTCATTTATGAACCGGTGATAAAAGAGGACACCTTTTTTAATTCGCGCATAGAACGCGATTTAACCCGGTTTAAGCAGCGAACGGATGTCATTATCTCTAACCGTATGGCTGAAGAATTAAAGGATGTAGTAGAAAAAGTCTACACCCGCGATCTGTTTGGCAGTGATTAAAGGATTTGTAACCAGGGAAAGGAATCCCTCATAAAGCCTCGTAAAATTACGTTTTTTATCAAATTTCTTATAGCATCCCGGCATTTTATCGTTACACTGTACCACCATAAGTCTTTTCCTATTCAGGGTATTGATATAAGTGGAAAATAACAACCTCACCGGTCGCAATAACGAACCGGAACAGATTGATTTAATTGATTTAGTTGTGCAGTTATGGCGCGGTAAAGTCACTATCTTTGCTTGTGTCATTATCGCTATCTTACTGGCTGTCGGTTATCTGGCCGTGGCGAAAGAGAAGTGGACGTCGACTGCCATCATCACCCAACCTGATGCGGGCCAGTTAGCGACCTACTCTAATGCGATGAACGTGCTGTACGGCGGCAACGCCCCACGGATTAATGAACTGCAGTCAAACATGATTGGTCGTTTTAATTCGGCATTTTCTGCTTTATCTGAAACACTGGAAAATCAAGAAAAACCCGAAAAGCTCACCATTGACGCCTCTGTGAAAGGTCAGCCGCTACCGCTGAAAGTGTCGTATCAGGCGCCGACTGCGGAAGATGCGCAGAAAACGCTGGCGGAATATATTCAGCAGGTAGATGAAACAGTCTCCAAAGAAGTCAACGCGGACCTGGCGAAAAGCATCACTACCCGCACTTCAGACTTTGAACAATCGCTTGAAGCGCAGGAAAAAGTCGCCCAGGAGCAAAAAGCGTTGCGTATCGCGCAGATAAGCCAGGCGCTGTCCGTCGCCAAAGAAGCGAACATCAAATTGCCGCAGGTTCAGCAGGCCGATCAGGTTTCGCAGGATACGATGTTTATGCTGGGCAGCGACGCGCTTTCCTCAATGGTGCAGAACGAAGCGACCCGGCCGTTAGCCCTTTCGGATGGTTACTACCAGACGCGCCAGAATCTGCTGGCGGTGAAAGCGCTGAAAATCGAACCGGATAGTGTTCACGCCTATCGCTACGTGATGAAACCGACGCTGCCGATTCGTCGCGACAGCCCGAAAAAAGCCATCACCCTGGTGCTGGCTGTGCTGCTGGGCGGTATGATTGGCGCGGGTGTGGTGCTTGGACGGAACGCGCTGCGTAACTATAAGCCGAAAGCGCAGTAAACGTGATTTTGCCGGAGGAGGGCAACTTCTCAGGCCAGTAAATACAAAACCGGGCTTTGCGCCCGGTATTTTTACATATTAAGATTACTGATGACGCTTACGCAGGTTTTCGATCACCGTCGTCAGGTCCAGTTCCTGATCCTGCAACAGCACCAGCAGGTGGTACATCAGATCAGAAGCCTCGTTGGTCAATTCATCGCGGTCATGCACCGTGGCGGCAAGTGCCGTTTCAACGCCTTCTTCGCCGACTTTCTGCGCAATACGCTTAGTGCCGCTGGCGTACAGTTTTGCCGTGTAGGAACTGGCCGGATCGGCAGTTTTACGCCCGGCTAAGAGCTGTTCAAGTTGATACAGGAACAGCCACTGGTGGCTTGCTTCGCCAAAGCAACTGCTGGTGCCTTTATGGCAGGTTGGACCAATCGGGTTAACCAGCGCCAACAGGGTATCGTTGTCGCAGTCAGGCGCGATGCTCACCACCTTCAGAAAGTGGCCGGAGGTTTCACCTTTGGTCCACAGCCGCTGTTTCGTGCGTGAATAAAAGGTCACGTTGCCGGTCTCAAGGGTTTTATCCAGCGCTTCCGGGTTCATATAGCCCAGCATCAACACTTCGCCGGATACCGCGTGCTGTACGACCACCGGCATAAGTCCGTTGGTTTTTTCCCAGTCCAGCTCGCGGCGCTGTTGCTCTGTTAACATATCCTGATCTCCACGCCCTGTGTTGCCAGGTACGTTTTTAACTCACCAATATTGATAATTTGTTTGTGAAAGACGGAGGCGGCCAGCGCCCCGTCGACGTCCGCGTCACGGAAGGCCTCAAGGAAGTGCTCCATGGTGCCGGCGCCGCCGGAGGCAATCAGCGGGACATGACAGACGTCGCGCACTTTTTTCAGCTGCTCAAGGTCGTAGCCGTTACGTACACCGTCCTGGTTCATCATATTCAGGACGATTTCACCGGCGCCGCGTCTTTGCACCTCCTGCACCCAATCCAGCGTTTCCCACTGGGTAACGCGGGTACGGCTTTCATCGCCGGTATACTGATTCACGTGATATTTACCGGTTTCAGCGTCGTACCAGGTATCAATGCCGACCACGATGCACTGTACGCCAAAACGATCCGCCAGGCGGGTAATCAGCGTCGGATCCGCCAGCGCAGGGGAGTTGATGGATATTTTGTCTGCGCCAAAGGAGAGGATCTGCGCGGCGTCTTCCGCCGATTTAATTCCACCCGCCACGCAAAAAGGAATGTCGATCACTTCCGCGACGCGCGTCACCCAGCTCTTGTCGACAACGCGTCCGTCGCTGGAGGCTGTGATATCATAGAACACCAGTTCGTCGGCGCCTTCGTCCGCATAACGCTTCGCCAGCGGTACAATATCGCCGATGATTTCATGATTGCGGAACTGCACGCCTTTCACCACCTGGCCATCACGAACGTCGAGGCACGGGATTATGCGTTTTGCCAGCATTGGATAGCCTCCTTCACGGTAAATTTCCCTTCCAGCAGCGCGCGTCCAACAATCACGCCGCTGACACCGGTGCCGCGCAGGGCGGCCACGTCTTCAATGCCGCCAATTCCGCCAGAGGACTGAAACGCCACCTGCGGATATTTTGCGCACACTTCACGGTATAACGAGACGTTAGACCCTGCCAGCGTGCCGTCACGAGAAATATCGGTGCACAGCACATGCTTCAGGCCGACGGGCAGATAAGTTTCAACCAGCTCTTCCAGCGAAACGCCGGAATCTTCCTGCCAGCCGCTGACCGCCACCTGCTTATTGCCTGCGTCATCAATACGCACGTCGAGCGCCAGCACCAGCGCGTCCGCGCCAAAGCGTTCAAACCAGTCTTTCACCACCTCCGGTGACTTCACTGCCGTTGAGCCGACCACTACGCGGGCAACCCCCGCGGCCAGCAGGGCGGCAACGTCTTCTTCGCTACGCACACCGCCGCCAACCTGGACGGGAACGTTAACGCCCGTCACCAGCGTTTTGATCAGCGGGATCTGGCGTTTTGCCGGATCTTTCGCCCCGGTTAAGTCAACCAGGTGCAGTACCTCCGCGCCCTGCGCCGCGTAATCCTGCAAACGCGGTAACGGATCGTTGCCATAGTCGCGCTGTTTTGCGTAGTCGCCCTGGTGGAGACGCACCACGGTGCCGTCGATTAAATCTAATGCCGGAATAATCATCACATCTCCAGGAAGTTTTTCAGTAACTGCGCGCCCGCAGCACCCGAACGCTCAGGGTGAAATTGTACGCCGTAGAAGTTGTCTTTTTGCACCGCGGCGGTAAACGGTTCGCCGTAATTGCACTGTGCGATAGTCCACGGGTTCACCGGCATGGCATAGCTGTGCACGAAGTAAAAGTACGCGCCGTCCTCAATCCCCTGGAACAGCCGGTTTCCGGCCTGCGGATAGACCCTATTCCAACCCATATGCGGCAGCGGCAGCCCGAAATCGGTCATTTTCGGCACGTCCTGCTCAATAATTCCCAGCAGATCCACGCCCTGCGTCTCGTCGCTGCGACGTCCCAGAATTTGCATCCCCAGGCATATGCCCAGCACCGGTTGCGTACAGGCTTTGATCAGCTCGATAAGTTCGCGCTCGCGCAGCTGGTCCATCGCCGCCTGGGCGGTGCCGACGCCGGGCAAAAAGAGTTTGTCCGCCATCAGCACCACGTCCGGGTCGCGGCTGACCTGCGGGTTGTATCCATGCCGCGCCACGGCGGATTTCACCGAATGGAGGTTGGCGCAGCCGGTATCCAGAATCACTACGTTCATCACAACACTCCTTTGGAGGAGGGGAGAGTGTCACCTTCCACGCGGATAGCCTGGCGCAGCGTGCGGCCAAAGGCTTTAAACAGGCTTTCCACACGATGATGGTCGTTTTTGCCCTTGGTTTTCAGGTGCAACGTCACGCCCATGGTGTAAGAGAGCGAGCGGAAGAAGTGTTCAATCATCTCGGTGCTCAGATCCCCCACGCGCTGATAAGCGAATTCGGCTTTATATTCCAGGTGCGGACGCCCGGAAATATCCAGTGCGCAGCGTGCCAGGCATTCATCCATCGGCAGGACAAAACCAAAACGGCAGATCCCGCGCTTGTCGCCGAGCGCCAGCTTTAATGCTTCGCCCAACGCCAGGCCGGTGTCTTCAACGGTGTGGTGATCGTCAATATAGAGATCGCCCTTGACCGTTATCTCCATGCGAAAACCACCGTGGGTGGCGATCTGGTCCAGCATGTGGTCGAAAAAGCCGACGCCGGTGTTGATTTTGCTGTCGCCTTCACGATCCAGCCACACCTTCACATCAATCTGCGTCTCTTTGGTCTTACGTTCCACGTGGGCGTAACGGTCGCGTTTCGTTAACTGCTCACCGATCATGGCCCAGTTCAGGGTCTCCCGGTTGTAGCGTAAGCCGCGAATGCCCATGTTGTCGGCAAGCTGAAGATCGGTTTCCCGGTCGCCGATAACATAGCTGTTGGCGCTGTCCATTGCCTGACTGGCAAGATAACGCTCAACCAGCCGGGTTTTCGGCTTCCGGCAGTCGCACGCGTCGGCAGGCAGGTGCGGACAAATCAGCACCTCGTCAAACTGCACGCCCTGCGAGGTGAAAATCTGCATCATCAGGTTATGTGGACCCTCGAAGTCGGCCTGAGGGA
The DNA here is from genome assembly GCF_000759835.1 of Citrobacter sedlakii NBRC 105722. Taxonomy (GTDB): domain Bacteria; phylum Pseudomonadota; class Gammaproteobacteria; order Enterobacterales; family Enterobacteriaceae; genus Citrobacter_A; species Citrobacter_A sedlakii. The sequence continues at coordinate 701,045 of NZ_BBNB01000001.1, read as the reverse complement.
AACTCTGGGTTCCCAGACCGTCCTGGTTGGTGATCATTACCAGCGTATAGCCCGCTTTTTGCAGCTTCAGCAGGACCGGCACCACCTCTGGCTCAAAGGCCAGTTTGTCGAAGCGATCCACCTGGAAATCGCTGGGCGGTTCGGTGATCAGGGTTCCGTCACGATCGATAAAGAGATACTTCTGGCTCATACTTGCTCCGCACGTAAAGCGTCAATGACGCGCTGGCTTTCTTCCCGTGTTCCAACCGTAATGCGCAGACAGCCGCTTAATGAAGGTTGTTTGTTCTGGTCTCGTAAGATAATGCCCTGATCCCACAAAGATTTAAATACGCGGCTGGAGGCCGTAAAACGCGCGAGAATATAGTTGGTTTGCGAATCGAACACCTGCTCCACGCAGGCGATATCGCGCAGGGCATTAACCAGGTACTGACGCTCCAGCAGAATCTGCGCCACGCGCTCGCGCATCGCGTTTATTCCCTGCGGACTAAGCGCCTGAGCGGCAATGTCGGCGACCGGCGTTGAAAGCGGGTACGGGGCGATCACTTTCAACAGCAGATTGATGACCTCTTCATTGGCCAGCGTAAAGCCGCAGCGCAGTCCGGCCAGCGCGAACGCTTTCGACAGGGTGCGCAGAATGACAAGGTGAGGGTACTCAGACAGCCAGCCTGCCAGCGTCGCCTGCGGGCAAAACTCAATATAGGCTTCGTCGGCGACGACAATCGCTTTGCCACGCGTCAGTTCCAGCAGCGTGCGCAAGTCCTGCGGATGGATCAACTGGCCGGTCGGATTATTTGGGCTGCACACGTAAACCACTTTAACACCGTCGAGCTTGTCCGAAATGCCCTGCATATCCAGCTGCCAGTCGGCAAGCGACGGTACGGTACGGCATTCGACGCCGATTGTCTCCGCGCTGACGCTATACATGCCGTAGGTCGGCGGACAGTAGAGGATCGCGTCTTTACCCGGCTCGCAGAAGGCGCGGATTAACAGTTCAATGCCTTCGTCCGCCCCGCGGCTAACCAGCACCTGTTCTGGCTTAACGCCCGCGTACTGGGCGTAGTTTTCAATCACCGCTTTGGGCTGGCATTCCGGATAGCGGTTGAGCGTTTGCTGCGTCAGTTGAAACTCGACTACCGTCGGGAATTCGTTGGCATTTAACCAGACATCACCGTTGCCACCCAAGCGACGGGCAGACTGATACGGCGTAAGATTGCGGACATTATCACGGGCTAACTCGCTGACGCTAAAACGGTTTTCAGTGCTCATGCTTGCTCCTTAAGGGCGTTGACGCGCAGGGTGACGGCATTTTTGTGAGCGGTCAGGCGTTCTGCCGCCGCCAGCGTTTCGATGGTGGACGCCAGAGCGGAAAAGCCCGCTTTCGACAGCTCCTGCACCGTCATACGCTTCTGAAAATCCGCCAGTCCAAGGCTGGAACAGGTCGCGGTATAACCGTAGGTTGGCAGCACGTGATTGGTGCCGGAAGCGTAATCCCCGGCTGACTCTGGCGACCAGTCGCCAAGGAAAACCGAACCGGCGCTGGTGATATCATCCACCAGATCGCGGGCGTTACGTGTCTGTACGATAAGGTGCTCCGGACCATACTGATTCGAAATCTCGACACACTGGGCCAGATCGCGGGTGACAATCAGGCGGCTGGCGCTTAGCGCCTGGCGTGCGGTTTCCGCGCGCGGCAGTTCCGCCAACTGGCGTTCTACCGCGTCGGCAACGCGTCTGGCGATGCCTGCGTCCGGGGTCAGTAAAATCACCTGTGAATCCGGGCCGTGTTCCGCCTGCGAAAGCAGGTCGGAGGCGACAAAATCCGGCGTTGCGCCGCTATCGGCAATCACCAGCACTTCAGACGGACCGGCAGGCATATCGATCGCCGCGCCATCCAGACGCTGGCTGACCTGCCGCTTCGCTTCCGTGACAAACGCATTACCCGGACCGAAAATTTTATCCACCTTTGGCACCGACTCGCTGCCAAACGCCAGCGCGGCAATGGCCTGCGCGCCGCCGACGTTGAATATTTCCTGCACCCCACACAGTTGCGCCGCATACAGAATTTCGTCGGCGATCGGCGGCGGCGAGCAGAGCACCACTTTTTTGCAGCCCGCAATGCGCGCCGGCGTTGCCAGCATCAGTACGGTTGAAAACAGCGGCGCGGACCCGCCCGGAATATATAAGCCGACTGAGGCGACCGGGCGCGTGACCTGCTGGCAACGTACGCCGGGTTGGGTTTCCACATCCACGGTCTGCAGTTGCTGTGCTGTGTGGAACGTCTCAATATTTTTCACCGCGACTGCCATCGCCTGTTTTAAATCGTCGCCCAGTCGGGCGCCGGCAGCGGCAATTTCATCAGCGGACACGTTCAGCGCGCCAACGTCGGTTTTATCAAATTTCGCGCTGTATTCACGCAGGGCAGCGTCACCGCGCGCCTTTACGTTATCCAGGATCTCGCTCACGGTGCGGGTAATACTGTCCGACGCGGAGATCGCCGGGCGCATCAGTAAGTTGCGCTGTTCTTCAACGCTGCATGCGTTCCAGTCAATGATTGTGCTAAAGCTCATGGCCATCACTCCATCATCTTCTCAATCGGCAGCACCAGGATCGAACTGGCGCCAAGCGCTTTCAGTTTTTCCATGGTTTCCCAGAACAGCGTTTCGCTGCTGACCATGTGCATAGCCACGCGCTGCTGGTCGCCCGCCAGCGGCAGAATCGTTGGGCGCTCTGCGCCTGGCAGCAGGGCGATCACTTCTTCCAGGCGTTCGCTTGGCGCGTGCATCATGATGTATTTTGATTCGCGTGCCTGAATCACGCCCTGAATACGGGTGAGCAGCTTGTCGATTAACTGCTGTTTGGCGTCGGCCATGTCGCCGTCGCGTTGGATCAGGCAGGCTTTTGAGCGGTAAATGACTTCCACTTCGCGCAGTCCGTTAGCTTCCAGCGTGGCGCCGGTAGAGACCAGGTCGCAAATGGCATCGGCGAGGCCCGCGCGCGGCGCGACTTCCACAGAACCGTTTAACAGACAGGATTTAAAGGAGACGCCTTTCTGGTCGAGATAACGCTTCAGCAGGTGCGGGTAAGAGGTGGCGATGCGTTTACCGTCGAGAGCGGCCGGGCCGTCCCAGGCTTCGTCAACCGGGGTCGCCAGGGAAAGGCGGCAGCCGCCAAAGTCGAGGCGACGGAGGGTAAAGTAACGCGGATCCTCACCCTGAGCGCGGCGGTTGAGCAGTTCCTCTTCCAGCACGTTCTCGCCAATAATGCCAAGATCGACCACGCCATCCATCACCAGACCCGGGATATCGTCGTCACGCACGCGCAGAATATCGATCGGCATATTCTCGGCCATCGCAATCAGACGCTGGGTGTGTAAGTTAATTTTAATGCCGCAGCGTGCCAGCAGTTCGCGTGAATCATCACTCAAACGGCCTGATTTCTGAATAGCTATGCGTAAACGGGTGTTATCTAACATTCTTATTTCCTCTTTATCCTGTCTGAACCGGTCTGAAACGCGCGCCAAAAAAAAGCCCCCGGAAGATGATCTTCCGGGGGCTTTCTCATGCGTTCATGCACCACTGGAAGATCTGAATGTCTCCCAGCACACATCGCCTGAAAGACTAGTCAGGATGATGGTGATGATGGTGGTGTTTAAATTGAACGCGTGTCATAAAATTCTCGATGAATGCTTATTCATTTGATGTCTTTTAACCTAAACCACTTTGGCGTGATAAAGCAAGCGCTTTTTTACATTCCTATTTATAGTATGAATTGTCAGTCTGAATACGCAGGCGTAGCCTTATATAAATAGTGCCGGAGTCAGGAGAAAACGGATGAAAAAGGTCGCAATTGTCGGTTTAGGATGGTTGGGCATGCCGCTGGCAATGTCGCTGACGGCCAGAGGCTGGCAGGTGAAGGGGAGCAAAACCACCCTGGATGGGGTGGAAGCGGCCAGAATGAGCGGTATTGAAGGGTATCCACTGCGTCTGGAGCCCGAGCTGGTCTGCGAGGCGGACGATCTGGAGGCGTTGATGGACGTCGACGCGCTGGTGATCACGTTACCGGCTCGTCGTAGCGGTCCTGGAGAAGAATTCTATTTACAGGCAATGCAGGAACTGGTGGACAGCGCGCTGGCCTGGCGCATTCCGCGCATTATCTTTACCAGTTCGACCTCGGTGTATGGCGATACATCGGGCACGGTGAAAGAAAACACGCCGCGTCATCCGGTCACAGCCAGCGGGCGAGTATTGAAGGAGCTGGAGGACTGGCTGCATCATCTGCCGGGCACCTCAGTGGATATTCTGCGCCTGGCGGGGCTGGTCGGACCCGGGCGGCATCCGGGGCGTTTCTTTGCCGGAAAAACCGCGCCAAATGGCGAACACGGCGTCAATCTCGTCCATCTTGAAGATGTCATTGCCGCCATCACGCTTCTGCTTCAGGCGCCGAAAGGGGGGCACATCTATAATATCTGTGCCCCCGTCCACCCTGCGCGAAAAGTGTTTTATCCGCAAATGGCGCGACTGCTGGGCACCGAGCCGCCGCAATTCCTGGACTCGCCGGACAACGGTAAAGGCAAAATTATTGACGGTAGCCGGATCTGCAATGAGCTAGGATTTGAATATCAGTATCCCGACCCGCTGCTGATGCCGATGGAGTAATGCATATCCCAGCGGTCTTTTGCCATCCATCGCAAGGGGGCGTGTATGAAACCACTGCTGGACGTGCTGATCATTCTTGATGCGCTGGAAAAAGAGGGCAGTTTTGCCGCAGCGTCGGCGCGGTTATATAAAACGCCGTCGGCGCTCAGCTATACCGTTCACCGCCTCGAAAGCGACCTGAATATTCAGATTCTCGATCGCAGCGGCCATCGCGCCCGCTTCACCCGCACCGGACAGATGCTGCTGGAAAAAGGGCGTGAAGTGCTGCATACCGTGCGGGAGCTGGAAAAACAGGCGGTGAAACTGCACGAAGGCTGGGAAAATGAGCTTGTCATTGGCGTAGACGACACTTTTCCGTTTTCCCTGCTCGCCCCGCTGATCGAGTTATTTTATCAACATCACAGCGTCACGCGGCTGAAATTTGTTAACGGGGTGCTGGGCGGCTCGTGGGATGCGCTGACTCAGGGACGGGCGGATATTATTGTCGGCGCCATGCATCAACCGCCGTCATCCAGCGAATTTGGCTATACGCGTCTTGGCGATCTGGAACACGTTTTCGCGGTTGCGCCTCATCATCCGCTTTCGGAAGAAAGCGAACCGTTGAGCCGCGGCACCATCAGACGCCATCGGGCGATTGTGGTCGGTGACGGCGCACATCCCGCCTGTTCAACGGCAACGCAGCTACTGGACGATCAGGATGCGATAACCGTTTTCGATTTTAAAACCAAACTGGAGCTGCAAATCAGCGGCCTGGGTTGCGGTTATCTGCCGCGCTATCTGGCCCAGCGATTCCTTGAAAGCGGCGCGCTCATCGAAAAGAAAGTAGACGCGCAGGTACTGTCTGAACCCGTGTGGGTTGGCTGGAATGTGCGCACCGCCGGGCTGGCCAGCGCCTGGTGGCGGGACGAGATTTTAGCAAATAGTGCTATCGCTGGTGTTTACACAAGCGGCGAGTCCAGCAAATCAAGCAGTTAAGAAAAAATTTTTTATGACAAGGCTCTCATTCTCTTGTCATTTCGCCTCAATTTAAGGCACAATGCGCCGCTTGCAAAAAATGACATTAACCGACGTTTTACTACGCGTCGGTTATTTTTTTGCATCAAACCAATCATTCATACCAAGAGGCCGGGCTTCGTACCGGATAGATATTTACTAAAAACCGACAGTTGTTGTCGCTGAGGAATCCAGAAAATGGGGCAATTTTTTGCTTACGCGACGGCATTCGCCGTAAAGGGGAATGACCATGTCGCATAACGTTACTCCAAACACCTCTCGCGTGGAATTACGTAAAACCCTTACGTTGATTCCGGTTGTAATGATGGGTCTTGCCTATATGCAGCCGATGACGCTGTTCGATACATTCGGTATCGTTTCGGGCCTCACTGACGGTCACGTGGCAACGGCGTATGCCTTTGCGCTGGTCGCGATTCTTTTTACAGCGTTGAGCTACGGTAAACTGGTTCGCCGTTTCCCGTCCGCTGGCTCGGCGTACACCTATGCCCAGAAATCCATTAGCCCGACCGTTGGCTTTATGGTGGGTTGGTCATCTCTGCTGGACTACCTGTTCATGCCGATGATCAACATCCTGTTGGCAAAAATCTATTTCGAAGCGCTGGTGCCGTCAGTACCCTCATGGATCTTTGTTGTCGCGCTGGTGGCCTTTATGACCATCTCTAACCTGCGTAGCATCAAAACGGTAGCGAACTTCAATACCCTGATCGTGATCCTGCAGATGGGCATCGTGGCGGTGATTGTCGGCCTGATTATCTACGGTGTTTCCCACGGTGAAGGCGCGGGTACGCTGGTAAGCTCACGTCCGTTCTGGTCTGAAGGCGCGCACGTGGTGCCGATGATCACTGGCGCGACCATCCTGTGCTTCTCGTTCCTCGGCTTTGACGGCATCTCTTCGCTGTCTGAAGAGACCAAAGACGCAGAGCGCGTGATCCCGAAGGCGATCTTCCTGACCGCGCTGATTGGCGGCCTGATCTTCATCGGCGCCTCTTACTTCCTGCAGCTGTACTTCCCGGATATCTCCCGCTTCAAGGATCCGGATGCGTCTCAGCCGGAAATCATGCTGTACGTGGCGGGTAAAACCTTCCAGTGGGGCGTGCTGATCTTCTCCAGCGTAACCGTACTGGCCTCCGGTATGGCGGCGCACGCGGGCGTGTCTCGTCTGATGTACGTCATGGGCCGTGATGGCGTGTTCCCGACGCGCTTCTTTGGCTACGTACACCCGAAATGGCGTACCCCGGCATGGAACGTGCTGCTGGTCGGCGCCATCGCGCTGCTGGCGATCAATTTTGACCTGGTGACGGCGACGGCGCTGATCAACTTCGGCGCGCTGGTGGCGTTTACCTTTGTGAACCTGTCAGTGATTTCACAGTTCTGGATCCGCGAAAAACGTAACAAGACGCTGAAAGACCACTTTAACTACCTGATTCTGCCGACCTGCGGCGCGCTGACCGTGGGCGCTCTGTGGATCAACCTGGAAGAAAGCTCGATGGTTCTGGGGCTGATCTGGGCCGGCATTGGTCTGGTGTATCTGGCTTGCGTGACCAAAAGCTTCCGCAATCCGGTTCCGCAATACGAAGATATCGCTTAATCGTGTAATCCAATAAAACCGGAGACCTGTTCTCCGGTTTTTTTATGCCTGCGTTTTATTTCCTGTCCGGCTTAATAACCTTTCGTTCTAATTTAGAGAATTTGGTTATTGGTTATGAACAACCGCGTCATGAATAATTTCCTGACAAATGTTCTTCAGGCTAATTAATTTATGCTTTCAATGATAATAAGCGGACTGTTCTGCGGTGCGCTGCTGGGTTTTGTCATGCAGCGCGGACGGTTCTGTCTGACCGGCGGATTCCGCGACATGTACATCGCAAAAAACAACCGTATGTTTTATGCCTTGCTGATTGCGATCTGCGTTCAGAGCGTGGGCGTGTTTACGCTGATCCAGACCGGGGTTGTCAGCTATGACGCGGGGACGTTTCCGTGGCTCGGCACCGTGGTGGGCGGCTACATTTTTGGCATTGGTATTGTCTATGCGGGCGGTTGCGCCACCGGTACATGGTATCGCGCGGGCGAGGGGTTGATCGGCAGCTGGATTGCGCTGTTTACCTATATGGTAATGAGTGCGGTAATGCGTTCACCGCACGCCAGCGGACTTAACCAGACGCTGAAAACCTACAGCACTGAACACAATTCGATTGCCGACACGCTCAACCTTTCCGTCTGGCCGCTGATTGCCTTATTGCTGGTGCTGACGCTGTGGGTGGTGGCGAAAGAGCTGAAAAAGCCGAAGCTGAAGGTAGCGACGCTACCGCCGCGCCGTCGCGGGTTGGCGCACATTCTGTTTGAAAAGCGTTGGCATCCGTTTGTCACCGCAGTCCTTATCGGCCTGATCGCGCTGCTGGCATGGCCGCTGAGCGAAGCGACCGGCAGGATGTTTGGCCTGGGCATTACCTCGCCGACCGCCAATATTTTGCAATTCCTGGTGGCAGGCGACAGCAAATTCCTTAACTGGGGCGTGTTCCTGGTGCTCGGTATCTTTCTTGGCTCGTTTATTGCCGCAAAAGCCAGCCGGGAATTTCGCGTACGCGCTGCCGATGCGCCAACCACGCTACGCAGCGGGTTTGGCGGGATCCTGATGGGCGTTGGCGCCAGCATCGCCGGAGGATGCTCGATCGGTAACGGCCTGGTGATGACGGCGATGATGACCTGGCAGGGCTGGATTGGTCTGGCCTTTATGATCCTTGGAGTGTGGACCGCATCCTGGATAGTGTATGTACGACCGCAGCGTAAAGCCCGACTGGCGACCGCTGCGGCGAATTAAACGTAAGGATAAATGATGGCGATTAAAAAACTGGACGTGGTAACGCAGGTTTGCCCGTTCCCCCTGATTGAAGCAAAAGCGGCGCTGGCGGAAATGGCGAGCGGCGACGAACTGGTGATCGAGTTTGACTGCACCCAAGCCACCGAAGCCATCCCGCAGTGGGCGGCGGAAGAGGGGCATACTATTACCGATTACCAACAGGTTGGCGATGCCGCCTGGAGCATCACCGTACAGAAAGCGTGACCCATGCTTCCCTCTGCGTTCGCGCAGAGGGAAACCTTCAGACGATCTCTTGCGCGTACTGCCACAACGACTTCAGTAACGCCTGCTTCTCACTGTCATTCGCATATTCCTGATACAGCATCTGTAACTCTTCGGCATAGCATTGCAAAAATTCCGGCGTAAAGACCTGGCGACGATGATCAAGCCAGCGTTGCTGCTCCGCTTCATCCAGCGTGCCGGGGAAATTGCGCGCGCGGTAATTGAACAGCAGCTTCTCAATACGCGGGTCGACAAAGGTGATGTCCAGCGCAGGTAAATTTTGTGGGTCCGTTTCCAGCACAATCTTCATGGCCGCGCGATCGGCATCGCTGAAGAAGCCATTGTACAACTGGGTATCGACGTTATCGGAAACTGCGAACGGTTCCGCTTCGGCAAAAATAGCCACCACTTTGTCACGCACCTGCGGGTTGTCGCGCAGCACTTTCAGGTTATCGAGGCTGTGCTGACGATTAATCCCTAACCGGTCGGCATCTTCCGGACGCAGCGTATTCGCCTGCGCCAGCACCGGACATTTATTGATGTGCACCAGTTTCACCGGCACGGCGGCGTTATCGCCGAGATCGGCTTTGGCGGTGTACAGCCGCTCGCGCAGGGCGTCGCTGTCGAGTTCGAGGAGCGGTGAAATATCCCCCGCCAGATCCACCATAATCACCGCGTTGCGGTTCTCGGGATGCCATGCCAGCGGCGCGACCCAACTGGTGTTGCCGCGCCAGGCGCCAAACATACCGGAGACATGCACCAGTGGTTTCATCTGCGGCACGTCGATCAGCGCCGCCAGCTTGTGCTTGCTGCGGTGCGTGTAGAGGTAGTCAAACAATCGCGGCTGCCGCGCCTTCACTAACTGCGCCATCGCTATCGTCGCATACACGTCCGCCATGGCGTCGTGGGCGTTGCTGTGCTCAATCCCGTTCGCTTTTGTCAGGTGTTCCAGGCGAAAGCTGGGAAGCCCTTCCTCGTTTTCCGGCCAGACGATCCCTTCCGGGCGCAGGGCGTAACAGGCGCGCATCACGTCCAGCAAATCCCAGCGCGAATTATCATGCTGCCAGCTCCAGGCGTAGGGATCGTAGAAATTGCGGTACAGGACGTTACGCGTTACTTCGTCGTCGAAGCGCACGTTGTTATAGCCAATAATGCAGGTTTTTGGCACGGTGAACAGCGCGTGGATGCGGGCGGCAAACGCCGCCTCGTTTTCGCCTTTCTCCCGCGCTTCCTGTGGCGTAATACCCGTAACCATCACGGCCCCTGGCTGCGGCAGATAGTCGTCTGCAGGCTTGCAGTAAAACACCTCAGGTTCGCCGATAACGTTAAACTCGCTGTCTGTGCGAAGAGCGGCAAATTGCGCGGGTCTGTCGAGCGCCGGATGCGTGCCGAAGGTTTCGTAGTCGTGAAAGAGAAAGGTGGGTTGCTGCTGACCGTCATTCATAAAAAAATGTATTCCGTGGCTGAAAGTTGCGCGCTGCCTGAACGCAACAGAGTAGCAAAATTCGGCGGAGCGATCAGCCAGAGCTGTTGTCAGGAGGCGAATAAAATGGCGGGAGGTAAAATGCGGACCCCGCCTGAGTGGCAAAACGTGTCTTACGTCACATTTTCTTGCAATTAATCCCTGTTCGTTTATCAGATTTTCCGTAAAAAGGACGGCTCTTTTGTCACACCTGAGGATATGCTGTTGAAACGCCGTCTGTTTATTGCCGCTTCGTTACTCGCTACGCACCTTTCTACCGCGCTTGCGTCAAGCACTGTCGACTTCGCGCCGCAGCCACCTGCGGTAGAGGCCGCTTCATGGGTGCTGATGGACTACACCACCGGGCAAATCCTTACCGCCGGAAATGAACATCAGCAGCGCAACCCGGCGAGTCTGACCAAGCTGATGACCGGCTACGTGGTTGACCGGGCCATCGACAGCAAGCGCATTTCTCCTGACGACATGGTTACGGTTGGGCGCGACGCATGGGCCAAAGATAACCCGGTGTTTGTCGGCTCCTCGCTGATGTTTCTCAAACAAGGTGAACGCGTCTCGGTGCGCGATCTCAGCCGTGGTTTGATTGTTGATTCCGGTAATGACGCCTGCGTTGCGCTGGCGGACTATGTAGCCGGTGGGCAGCCGCAGTTCGTGGCGATGATGAACAGCTATGTCAGGAAGCTGCATTTGCAGGACACCCATTTCGAGACGGTTCACGGCCTGGATGCGCCGGGACAGCACAGCTCCGCGTACGATCTGGCCGTGCTTTCACGGGCAATCATTCACGGCGAACCTGAGTTTTATCACATGTACAGCGAGAGAAGCCTGACCTGGAACGGCATCACCCAGTACAACCGCAACGGTCTGCTGTGGGATAAATCGCTGAACGTCGACGGCCTGAAAACCGGACATACTTCTGGCGCGGGCTTTAACCTGATTGCTTCCGCGGTGGATGGCAAGCGGCGTCTTATTGCGGTCATTATGGGGGCAGAAAGCCCGAAGGGGCGCGAGGAACAGGCGCGTAAACTGCTGCATTGGGGACAGCAGAATTTCGATACGGTGCAGATCCTGCGCAGCGGTAAGCAGGTAGGCGCTGAGCGGATCTGGTATGGCGATAAAGAGAAGATTGCGCTGGGCACCGAGCAGGATTTCTGGATGGCCTTACCAAAAGCGGAAATTCCGCACATCAAAGCGAAATATGTGTTGGATAAAGCAGAGCTTGAAGCGCCGCTCACCGCCCATCAGCGGGTCGGGGAAATCGAGCTGTATGATCGCGACAAGCTGATTGCCCACTGGCCTTTGGTGACGCTGGAAGCGGTTGACAAGGGCGGCCTGTTCTCGCGACTGAGCGACTACTTCCACCATAAAGCCTGACAGGAGACTGGCAGGAGTTCGCCTCTGCTCACATAATAATCACAAATAACTTGTGGCTGTTATTTCGACTTCGTTACACTGTATATAAATACAGTGTAACAATGGAGGCAACATGAACTACGAGATCAGACAAGTCGATAAGCGAACCGTAGCGGGTTTCCACCTGGTGGGACCCTGGGAACAAACGGTGAAGCAGGGCTTTGAGCAACTGATGATGTGGGTGGACGGCAAACAGATCGTAACGGATGAATGGATCGCCGTGTATTTTGACAATCCGGACGACGTTCCCGCAGAGAAACTGCGCTGCAGTACGGTGGTGTCCGTCCCAGCCGATTTCGTTATCCCGGAAAACAGCGAAGGCGTTACGCTTAGCGAAATCGAGGGCGGGCAGTACGCTACGGCGGTTGCCCGCGTAACGGACACGGATTTCGCCACGCCGTGGTATCAATTCTTCAATAGTTTGTTGCAGGACAAAGCGTATGAGATGGCCTGCAAACCGTGCTTTGAAGTCTATCTTAACGATGGCTGCAAAGACGGCTACTGGGACATTGAGATGTATATCGCCGTACAACCTGCCGTCAAATAAGTGCGAAAACCTGGCGGACTGGCGCTAAGTGAGACTACGCTTAGCGAGATGTCCTGTCCGCTACGGTGAAATTTTCAGTGTAAAAGCAGGTACAATCCGTTTATTGTTTTTCTGACGGAGTGCATGAGTGCGTGCCGACAAGTCGCTGAGTCCCTTCGAAATCCGCCTGTATCGCCATTACCGTGTCGTGCATGGCATCCGTATTGCGCTGGCCTTTATCCTGACCTTTCTCCTCGTCCGGTTGTTTAACATTCCGGAAGGCACCTGGCCTTTGATCACGCTGGTGGTGATCATGGGGCCGATCTCCTTTTGGGGAAACGTGGTTCCCCGCGCCTTCGAGCGAATCGGCGGCACGATTCTTGGTTCGGTACTCGGGCTGGTGGCGCTGCGTCTTGAGCTGTTTTCCTTACCGCTGATGCTGTTATGGTGCGCAGCGGCGATGTTTCTCTGCGGCTGGCTGGCGCTGGGGAAAAAACCGTATCAGGCGCTGTTGATCGGCATTACGCTTGCCGTGGTGGTTGGCGCGCCAGCCGGGGATATGGAGACCGCGCTGTGGCGCGGCGGCGATGTCATTCTCGGCTCGCTTCTGGCGATGTTGTTTACCGGCATCTGGCCGCAGCGGGCCTTCATTCACTGGCGTATCCAGTTGGCGCACTGCGTGACAGCATACAACCGGGTTTATCAGGCGGCGCTGTCGCCCAATCTGCTGGAACGTCCGAGGCTGGAGAAGCACCTGCAACAGCTACTGAGCGATGTGGTGAAAATGCGCGGGCTTATCACGCCGGCCAGCAAAGAGACGCGCATTCAGAAATCGATTTTCGAAGCCATTCAGACCGTGAATCGCAATCTGGTCTGCATGCTGGAGCTGCAAATCAACGCCCTGTGGGCAACGCGCGCGAGCCACTTTGTGATGCTCAACGCCCACACGTTGCGGGAAACTCAGCAGATGACGCAGCAGGCGCTGCTGACCATCACCCACGCGCTGTTTGAAGGGAACCCGCAGCCGATCCTTGCCAATACGGAAAACTGAATGATACCGTTAATGAACTGCGGACGCTTATCCGCCAGCATGACGAGCGCAATGTAGCGGAAACGCCGATCCACGGTTATGTGTGGTTGAGTCTGGAAACCGCACGCCAGCTGGAGCTGCTTTCACATCTTATCTGCCGGGCGCTGCGCAAATAATCAGCAGATGAGGAGAATGAACCGGGTGCTGCTTCGATTCAGCAACGAATAAGGGTATGATGAAAACAAGGACGTCGCCATTGTCATTTATGGCTACGAAAAGTAATGTAAGCCCTATAGTTTAAACGAATCCGAATCTCACATTATCAGGGGTGTAAAAATGGAAACTACCAAGCCATCTTTCCAGGACGTGCTGGAATTTGTCCGTCTGTTCCGTCGCAAAAATAAACTGCAACGTGAAATCCAGGACGTTGAGAAAAAGATCCGTGACAACCAGAAACGCGTTCTGCTGTTGGACAACCTGAGCGACTACATCAAGCCAGGTATGAGCGTTGAAGCCATTCAGGGCATCATCGCCAGCATGAAAAGCGACTATGAAGATCGCGTTGATGACTACATCATCAAAAATGCTGAAATCTCTAAAGAGCGTCGCGATATTTCTAAAAAGCTGAAAGCGATGGGCGAACTCAAAAACGGCGAAGCGAAAGCAGAGTAACGTCTTGACGCAGTGAGGATCGTCTGGTCCTCACTGACATGTCACGCCACCGTGCACCATCCGTAGCAAATGCTGTTCCGGCCAGTGTTCAGCTAATCTCTTTTTCTTCAGCAGCCACTTCACGTATTCGACGTCATGTTTATGCCTGTCGAGCATCAACCCGACTACGCTGCCGCTGTGTGCGACGTTCACGCCATACAAATCACACTCTTCCATGAGCGACAATAGCGCGTCAAAGTCGGGCTTCGGCAGCAGCGCCTGGCTGGCGATGGCGCTCAACGTTGCCGCTTCGCCCATCCGGTATGGATTTTGCTCCGCGCAGGCTTGCTGAACCTTCTCCCAGGCTCTTTTCAACGCTGGCGCGCCAGCGTCCAGCCCTGCCTGACGTGGGATACGGTGATAATCCGCCGTGCGCAGCGTCTGCGGGCTTTCCAGTACAAGGAGGTCCAGTTCCGGTTGGCATTCACAACCGATGCGCACTGACGCATCGTTATGATCAAACAGGGTTAACTGGTGAAAAACGGTACTGTCGGTGGGCTCCAGCGACACGCAAAGCTGCGCAAGGGTGGTCTCGTCCAGTGCGCGCCCCAGATAGCGAGCAGTCGCTACGGCAGTGGCGGCGATGTCTGCTGTACTGCTTGCCATCCCCTTGGCGATGGGGATCGTGGAATGAATATCAATGCGAATGTCCTGACTGAGTTCGTCCGGGTATTGCCAGTGCGCAAGCAGGGTATTCACCATGGCCCGTGACAGAGGGCGCTCATCCGCCAGCGGCGAACCGACGCTGATTTCAACGGTGCTGTACCAGTCAACAGGGCAGGAGACCAGTTTCTCGCTGCCCATAATCCAGCCCTGAATGAGTTCTCCGCACGAAGCGGGGCATTGCGCAACAGCCACATTTTCACCTTTCTGCTCTGTCATCCCCGGCGCATAGTGTCATGGCGATTGCGCTATTACCATGATTTACCGCAATGTGCGCGGCGCGCCTCAGGCGGAAACCGCCAGCGTGGACGTTTCGGCGAGGGCAATCCGCATGACGTCCTGCGCTATCATCAACTCTTCGTTGGTATTGATGACCGCGACCTTTACCAGCGCATTTTCAGCCTGAATGAATGTGGCGTTGCGCTGGTTTTTCTCCTCATCAATATTCAGACCGAGGAAGTGAAGGTTGTGACAAATCGCCGCCCGGGCGCGCGCCGAGTTTTCGCCAATACCGCCGGTAAACACCAGCGCATCCAGACCGCCCATCTGCATAATATAGCTGCCGATGGTCGCACGAATACGTTCGGCGAATAACGTGAGCGCCAGTGCCGCCCGTTGATTTCCGCTGTCGGCGGCTTGCTCAACGTCGCGGTAATCGTGGGATACGCCGGAAACGCCAAGCAGACCGGATTCATTATTCAGCAACTGGTTAAGCTGCTGCGGCGTTTTGCCTTCCCGCTGGGCTATCCAGGGCAAAATGGACGGATCAATATCGCCGCTGCGGGTTCCCATCATCACACCGGACTGCGGGGTAAAGCCCATCGACGTATTGACCGACTTACCGCCTTTGATGGCGCAGAGGCTGCTGCCGTTGCCAAGATGACAACACACCACCCGCAGGGCGCTGAGCGGCACGCCGAGTTTCTCAGCCAGCGCGGCGCTGACATACTTGTGGCTGGTCCCGTGAAAGCCGTAGCGGCGGATACCAAACTCTTCATAGTAGCGCCACGGAAGCGGATAAATATAAGCGGATTCGTCCAGCGTTTGATGAAAGGCGGTATCAAAAACGGCTACCGCAGGTACGTTCGGTAGCAACTGGCGAAACACATTAATACCCAGCACATTGACCGGATTGTGCAGCGGCGCCAGTTCAGCCAGTCGTTCAATTTCCGCGATGGAATCATCCGTGATCCGCACGGCGTCTTTAAAGGCTTCACCGCCGTGCGCCACGCGATGGCCTACGCCATCGATATCCTCAATGCTGCGGATCACGGCGTGGCTGATTAACATTTCCAGTAACAGGGTCACCGCGTCGCGGTGGTCGGCCACCGGCGCGGTCTGCTGCCATTTTTGCTCTTTCGCCTTCAGCGTGATCCGGGCATCGGGCATACCGATGCGTTCAATTAATCCCTGACACAACAGGTCGCCCTGCGGCATATCCAGCAACTGGAATTTGAGCGACGAACTTCCCGCGTTAATCGCCATTATTTTGTGAGACATGAAAGTTCCTTTTGATTCAGAAAGGCAAACAGTGCATCAAGTCCGCTGTTGTTTACGGCACTGGTGACAAATACCGCTTGCGCGCCCGCCAGCGTCAGCCACTGCGTGACGCGGGTGATGCGCTGCGGGTTAGCTAAATCGGCTTTAGTAAGAATGCCGATCACCGGGCGGTTCATCGGTCCGGTAAATCCGGGCGAGAAGGGTGACCATCCCGCATCGCTGTTCAGCACCAGGGCGATGACGTCAGCCTCGCAGGCGCTGGCCAACAGTGCGCTGTACAGACAGCGGTTTTCCAGGTATTCCCCGGGCGTGTCGATGGTCTCTGCGGACCAGACAATAGCCTGGGTTTTCTGGTACTGAAGCGCTTCCCCTCGTAACGCCTGGGTGAGGGATGTTTTCCCGCACTGACTCGGGCCGATTAACATCATGCGTTTCATAACGTCAGGTCCGGGTGATCGGGCAGGCCGTGAAGCGCATCAGTTCGCCGAGGGTGCGCGTCACCTGTTTCAGCGCATATTCAACCGCTGAAACGTCGCCGGTTATCACGACTGCCCCGGTAAAGCGGTCAAGAAAACCAATCTCCACCGCCCCGGATTTGGTGGCGATATCGCAGGCGATAATGGATGCTTCGCTGGGTGTTATCGTGAGAATCCCGATGGCGGAAACGCCATCCTGCAATCCCAGCTTTTTAAACAGATCTTTGCCAGGGTTTGCAATCAAATGCGCCAGCGTGACCTGTTTACCCGGCACGTACTCCTGGATCATGCGTTCTGTGGTCGGCTGTCTTTCCATCATCCCTCCACCATCTGACGCCACATGGCTTCATGCGGCCGCGGGATAACCGAGCGGTAAACCAGCAGTCCTTTTTCCCCCGCGCTTTCGCTGGCTACCGTCACCGCGTTGTTCACATCAGAAACGTCGCCCGCCACCACCATGTAACATTTACCGCCGATGCCGAACGCCATATGGACGCGAACCAGCGTCACGTTTGAGGCTTTCACCGCGCGGTCGGCGGCGCTGATGCAGGCCGCGACGCTCCAGGTTTCGACAATGCCGACAGCCTGACGACGATCGACGCTGTTGAGGCCGCTAATGGCAGGCAGCACGCTGGCATGAATGTTTGGCAACACCAGGCTGTCTACCAGCATTTCGCCTGCGAGCGATGTCCCGGTTTCGATAGCCTGCTGTACCGCTCCAACATCGCCACCGAGCATCAGCAGAAATTTACCGGGACAAATCGTTTTGCTGACCAGCAGATCCACGCTGGCGCTTTTCAGCATTGCGTCGCCGGTTTCCATTCCTTTGGCAATGCTGGTGAGTTCTAAAATACCTATGGCCTGAGACATGGTTAACCTCTTACAACGATGATGGCCTGCTCTGTGATTTCAGAGACAATACCGTCCATACTGGCGTGAATGCGGGCGCCTGGCGCGCCTTGCGGAACATCGGCAACGCACTGGCCGCGCGTTACGCGTTCGCCTTTTTGCACGCAAGGCACCGCGCTGGCGCCGATATGCTGACGCAGCAAAAGCGTGGTTTTTTCTGTGACCGGTTCGTCTTCACGTAGCGGCGCTTCCCGATACCAGGGCGTCAGCCCGAGTTTGGCGATGAGGCGTTTCACCGGCACCAGGCGATACTTCGCCATTTCATCCGCCGGATTAAGCGGACCTTCATACCGCTGGTTTTGCGCGCGCAGTTCGCGCTTGAGCATCCGGTTAATGCGCATCGGTGAAATGCCAACCGGACAGGCCACGCTTTCGCAGACGTTACATTCTGAGCAGGTCAGGGCGCTGAGCAGTAACTGCGGCGTCGCCGCCTGGTGAAAATTCACGGCGCGCACCAGCAGATGTGGAGACAGTTCATGACCAATGAGGTGTCTCGGACAGAGATCGGTGCATAAGCGACACTGTTCGCACACGGTTCTCGCTACCGACAAGACGGTGCGCTCTTCCTGCATACGACGCTGAATCAGCGGATGGGTTTTCGGCAAAACCAGCAGGCCGCCAGTGGTTTTGGTTACCGGCGTGTCCAGCGAGGTCAGCAGGCCGCCCATCATCGGCCCGCCATTAATAAAACCCGGGTCGTCAATTGTGGCGCCGCCCGCCAGCGCCAGTACGTCGCGCAGCGACATGCCGATGGGGACGGTCAGCGTTTGCGGATGGGCCACTGCGCCGTTAACGGTGAGCGTGCGGCGCGTCACCGGGTACTGCTGTTCTACCGCACGGGCAATATTCAACACGGTCTGAACGTTATTAACCACCACCCCGACGCTGACGGGCAGCGCCGCCGGAGGCACGCGTCGACCCGTCGCCATCCAGATGGTCAGCACCTCATCCCCTGCCGGATAAACGTCCGGCAATATGTGTAAACGCATCGCCGGAGGTAAAAGCGGGCGTAGCGCCGCAATAGCAGGCTGGTACTTCTCTTTCAGGGCGATAATTCCTTCCCGCGCGCCCGTCGCTTTCATCGCGTACTGCACCCCGCGCACCAGACGAGCCGCCTGCTGCGCTATTAACTGCTGGTCAACTTTCAGCATCGGTTCGCATTCCGCGGCGTTCACCAGGAAAATTTCTACCTGCGCCTGCAGCTTAACGTGCGTTGGAAAGCCCGCGCCGCCTGCGCCAACGATTCCCGCTGCGCGCACGCGTTCGCGAACAGTATGCGCATCCACTTCATTCATCTCGGCCATCTGCGCGGTGTTCATAGCATCTCCTCAAGCAGTGCCTGAATGGCGCGGGCATCGGCTGCTTTCGGGTTTGTTTTCAGCGTGACGTCTGCCAGCGCGGCCTGCACCATTGCCGGGATCCGCCGGGCCCAGTTCTGTTTCTCTTCTTTCAGCGCATCGGCGAGAGAAGGGATCGCGCACGCTTTTTTTAACTGCTCAATGTGCTGCGCCAGCGCATTGATGCAGGCGGTGTCATTGGCGCTGTCCGGACAGAGATGGCAGGCTCTGGCAAAGCGCGCGTAGCGTTTCGCCGCGCGCGGATCGTGGGCGTTAAACCGGATGACCGCGGTAAGCAGGAGCGCATTCGCTAATCCATGCGGCAGGTGGAACTGCCCGCCCAACTGATGTGCGATGGCGTGGTTAAGGCCCAGTCCCGCCTGGCTAAAGGCCATGCCGGCAAGCGTTGAGGCGTTATGCATTTTGCCGCGCGTGGCAAGGCAGTCCCCTTTACGCACCGCGACCGGCAGATACTGGAAAACGCTCTGCGCCGCTTTTTCGGCCAGCGCATCGGTAAAGTCGTTGGCACGCGTTGAAACATAGGCTTCCAGCGCGTGGGTCAGGACATCCATGCCGGTATTGGCGGTAATTGCTGGCGGTACGCTGACCACCAGTACCGGGTCGAGGATCGCCATATCCGGATAGAGCGCATTGTCAAACAGCGGATACTTAATGCCCTTGTCCGGATCGCCGATCACGCAGGCGCTGGTCACTTCCGAACCGGTGCCGCTGGTGGTCGGGATCGCCACGCAGGTTTCTATTTCGATGTCGAACTGACGGCTGAACCAGACAATGGCCTTGGCGGCATCCAGCGCCGAGCCGCCGCCGAAACCAATCACAATGTCTGGACGCAACGACTGCATATGGGCGATGCCCTGCGCCACGGTGGCGATGGTGGGATCGGGGGTGATCTCACTGAACACGCTAATACGGTTGTTCGCCGGTATCGCGTCGCGCAGAGCTTCAATCAGCGGCGAACGCGCCAGAAAACCGTCACAGATAATCCAGATGTGCTTATGGGTAAATCGACCGAGCACCTTCAGGCTTCCCGGCCCGCTGTATAAACGCGTTTGCAGCGAAAAGGTTTTCATCACCACCTCATTAGCGGATTGAGAAGCCATTGGTGAGTACGCACCGACGAGAACGAGCGAAAGTGCGCGCCGAAGTCGTGCCTTCGCCGGTTGGCGTGGCAATCGTGAAGGTGGTGAACCCTTCGCCACCGACGCCAATCCCCGCGTAGGACGGGCCATTTTTCACGAAAATGGAGGTTTGCAGCGTCCGCGCGGCGAGATTCAGTCGCGACACGTTTTGCGAGTGCATAATGGCGGTGTGGTGCAGTCCTTCTTCCACTTTCAGAGCCAGCGATAATGCGGCGTCAAAATCCTTAACCTTTACGATCGGCAGCATCGGCATCAATTGTTCGCAGGTGACCCAACTGTCATCCGCGCTAACGACGCCTGTCAGCAGTCGCGGCGCTTTAGCCGGAACGGCGATACCGGCGGCTTCCAGCATCGCCGACGGGCTCTTGCCGACCAGTTTTTTATTGGCGACGCCTTCCGGCAGGCAGACAGCGCGCAGTTTTTCGATCTCTGACGAACTGAGCAGCAGCGCGCCAAAGCTCTGCATCTGCTGAATAAGCTGTTCAGCGACCGACTCAACCACGATCAGGCTTTTCTCGGCAATGCAGGGAAGGTTGTAGTCAAACGAGGCGCCGTTGATGGTATCTTCCGCGGCTTTAACAATATCCGCGGTTTCATCCACGATGCACGGCGGGTTGCCCGCACCGGCGCCGATGACTTTTTTCCCGCTCTTCATGCCCATTGCCACAATGCCCGGACCGCCGGTGATCGCCAGGACGGCGATCTTAGGGTGCGCCATCATTTGCTGAGTGGCTTCAAAGGTCGGTTCGGCAACGGTAACCACCAGGTTGCGAATGCCGCAGCTGCGAAACACGATCTCTTCAATCATGGCGATCAGCTTCAACGATACAGTTTTTGCGCCGGGATGTGGGCTGAAGTAGACGCTGTTGCCCGCCGCCAGCATACTGATGCTGTTGTTGATAATAGTTTCGGTTGGATTCGTGCTTGGGGCGACGGAACCGATCACGCCAAATGGCGAGTATTCGAACAGCACCATGCCGCCGTCGCCAGTGAGCGCGGTGGTGGTGAGATCTTCAATCCCCGGCGTATTTTCCAGCGCCGCTTTGTTTTTAAGGAATTTATCTTCTTTATTACCCATCCCCGTCTCTGCGGCGCTTTCTGCCGCCAGGTCCGCAAGATGCGGCGTAAGCTCTTCCCGTATCGCGCTGATAATGGCGCAGCGCGTTTTCAGCGGAGACTGCTGATAACGTAAAAAGGCCTGGTGGGCGGCGTCGATGGCTTCACCCACGGACTGAAAAATACCGTTGCCCTTTATGTCAGTTTTCGCAGGCGTCAGTTGTTCAGTCAAAATGGTCCGGATGAGGGTTTCCAGTTCAGAAGTATTCATTGATGTGTTCTCACGTTAATTGCCGCAATTGCAGCCTGTGCAATGTCCATGTCCTGTTCAACGCTGCCACCGCTGATCCCAAGACCCCCAATAAGTTTTCCGTCACGCCATAGCGGAAAACCGCCGCCAAAGGTGACCACTTTTCCCTGCATATGCGTTTCCAGTCCGTAAAGCGGCGCGCCGGGCTGGACTGCGGCGGCAAGCGCGTGCGTTGCGCTTTTCATCGCGACCGCTGTCCAGGCCTTTTTCGGCGCCAGTTCATTGCTCACCAGCAATGCATCCGGCATCCGCCACGTCACGGTTTCGGTCCCGTTGGCATCGACTATGCTAATCACCACCGGGACGTTGATTTCTTCTGCCCGCGCCACGGCGGCGCGGATTAACTGATGAAGATCGCCAAACGAAAGCGACATAACATGTTCCTTTTGGGCAGGCGGCTGAGCCGACGCCAGATAGCGCTTCGTCACCTCCTGGATAATTTTTGTCTGATGCGCGTCGTGATCTTCGGCGCGGGCCAGCGCGTATAAACAATCCGACAGGCGATTGATGTAGCGCATCAGCACGTGTCTGACGGTGAATGCTGCGGAAAGCTCAACCAGACGACGTTCCGCCCGGCGCGCCAGCGTGCGCGCGAAGTGAAGTCGGCTGGCGGCTTCGCTACGGCCGGGCAAAATAAAACTGCGCAGCGGCGCGACACGTCCCATCGCGGTGTCGATGGCGGCTTCCAGCGCGGCGATTTCTTCCGTGCTGATGTAGCGCTGCTGCGCAGGCGGTACATCACTTTCGCTCGCCAGCTCCGCGCTAAACCAGAATATTTGTTGCTGGATTGCCTCCAGCAGGGCGCGGTGCTGTACGCTCTGGCTGGCGCAAATGCACAGGCTGAGCGCGGCGTTAAGCTCGTCTAAGGTGCCGTATGCCTCCACGCGCGGGTGTGTTTTACTGACACGTTGCCCGGTAAACAGCGCGGTAGTGCCTGCGTCGCCAGTACGGGTATAAATCGCCATGCCGTCTCCTTAACGCGAAAGCGTGTCGACAATGCCGACGACGGCGAGGTCAATGGCCTCGTTCGGGCCGGAAAAAACATGTCTGGCGCTGGAACCGCTGCTCAGCAGCACCAGTTCGCCAACCCCTGCGCCAACGGAGTCTACGGCAACTTCATCTCCCGCCGTTGGATTCGCAGGCAGTTCGCCGTCGGCGCTTACCCGGCGCACCAGCAGAAGTTTCTTCCCGACCAGAGAAGGCGATTTTTGCGTGGATACCACCGCGCCTGTTACGCGAGCCAGATGCATGGTTCACTCCTGCTTAATGAATTGAATGTTGCGAGAGCTCGCGGCATCGCGAGCCAGCGCGGTGACAACACATTTTCGATGCAGCACGAATACGCCACCGGAGGAGCGGACGACATCGGCATAGCTGACCAGCCGGGTCGGATGCAGCACGATGCGCACATCTTGCTCGTCACAGAACGTCAGCGGTAATCGGGCGAGTTTTTTCACCGGCAGGGCAGGCAATAGCGCCCGGCGTAGCGAGAGTCGCACCTGCAGACCAAACGCCAGCGCGTCGTGAAGAATGACGGCTGCGCTATCCGTTGCGTCGTTTTCGGCAATCTTCTCCAACAGGGGCAGGTCGACCTGCAAAACATGCAGAGAGGAATACCGGGAAAACAGCGTTCGGGAAGGCGTTTCCCGCAGTTGCGCGACGCTCAGCGTCAGCATGCTTTCGGCACGACGCTGCAGGCGGGTGAGCACCTCCTCGACGATTCGCTGCAACAGCTCGCCGTTCATCGCGGCGTAACCAGCGTGGCGAACGCGTTGGGGCTGTCGGCCCCGGCGGCGTTGGCTTCGTCGGTATCGATATGCATTTCCAGACGCATATCGGGCGACACGCGAATCGCGACGTTATCGAAAATGAGCCGACGCTCACTGCCTTCGATCGCCACGCAGACGTTGTCGCCATGCGCGACGCGCAGGATCAGCGCATCCAGCGGCGACATGTGAATATGACGCTGGGCGACAATAACGCCGGCAGCGAGCTCAATCTCGGCGAAGGGGCTCACAAGGCGGATACCCGGAGTGCCGTTGAGGTTTCCGGACATCCGCAGTGGTGCGGCGATCCCCAGCGTTCTTGCGTCTGTTCGCGATATTTCAACCTGACTGGTGCGGCGAAGTGGTCCCAGCAGACGCACATTCTTAATCTGACCTTTGGGGCCCACCAGCGTGACGGTCTGTTCGGCGGCGTACTGCCCCGGTTGCAGCAGCGCTTTCTTCTCGCTTATCGGCTGTCCCGGAAAAAGACGGGCATAGTCTTCGGCGCTCAGATGAATATGACGATTAGACACGCCCAACGGAATTGGGCGCTCCCGCATCTCATCCAGCACTTTGCTGACCGTCGTCTCCAGAAGGTGTTTATCCATTACGCTTAACCTCGTTTACCTGAATGCAGGCAGAGCGACCGGGGTTCGCCTTTTTGACGCGGACAGGCCGGGTCGAGGCACAAATTGCAACTGATGATTCCGTCGTCAGGTGCGGTTACCGGTGCAGACTCTTCTGCAACAACGTCAGTTTCGGGTTCCTCGATGATCGCTGGCGCGGGGGCAGGTGCGGCTACCGTCGCACGGGCAAGAATGCCCTCGCCAGGTCTGGCGATAACTTTGTGCGCCACCAGACCATCGCGCTGTTCGGCAAAGCTGGCACCGGTGATAATGGCGGACTGAACCGAGGCCACATCACCGGTGATTTTGATCACCGTCCAGCCTGAACCGTTGGTTTTCTCAAGGCCAACCAGCGTGATGGAAGCGGCTTTCGCCATGACATCCGCGCAACTGATGGCTAATGCCAGACCACTAACTTCAAGTAATCCCAGTGATTGCTTCACGCTGTGCTCCTTTTCGGCAGTGCTTAGGCAGACTTCGGTAAAATGGCCTCAACGTCGCTGTGCGGACGCGGGATAACGTGGCAGGATTTGACCTCGCCGACGGCGCTTGCTGCTGCGCTGCCTGCGTCAACCGCCGCTTTAACCGCGCCAACGTCGCCGCGCACCATGACAGTCACGAGGCCGGAGCCGATTTTCTCGTAGCCGACCAGTTGTACGTTGGCGGATTTCACCATCGCATCTGCGGCTTCAATGGCGCCGACCAACCCTTTTGTTTCAACCAGCCCTAATGCGTTATTCATACTGCGATTCTCCTGTGGATTAAGCATTGAGATCCCGGAAGGGGATCCCTTTGACTAACCTTGCCGCGTTGTTTCCAGTACTTCGCCGGTCAAGGCTGTTTTGGCGATACGTCAGCGTAAACAGCGGCGCTGAAGTGGGTAAATTCTTGTAATGCACCACCAGTTTTTCCCGGTCGCAGGCGATGCCGACGAGCAGTGGCGACAGGCGTGCCGCCTGCCAGGCGCTGTGGACGACGTCTCCGACACTCTGGGGCTGAATGACAAACGGAATGCCTTCTTCTTCAATACCGAGCAGCACCTCTTGCCAGACGGTAAGACAGTCGCCGATGGGGGCGATCACAATGGCTGGCGTGCTGATGTTACTGTCCACGGGCGAACTCCTTATGCCAGGAAAGGATCAGGCCCGTGGCGACGGCATTTCGCGGACCTTCAGTTCCGCGAATGTTGCCGCGCCCGGCGACTAACCGGTAATGCGCCAGCGCATCAGTCACCAGTTGCGGTACCTCGAAGTCCAGAGACGATCCGCCCACCAGCACCACAAATGGAATATCGCGAATGTTGCCGGTAGGGCTGACCTGACGCAGCGCGCGAAGGGCATTGGTGACAAAAACACGCTCTTTAGCGCTGCGGCGAATCGCACGCACTTTTTCCAGGGCCAGTTCACCCGGCAGCGGCACCAGTTCGTCAGGTTTGACAACGCAAACGCGGGCAAACACGGTTGGAGGGAGCGGGGAAGGGAAGAACTGGACGCTGCCATCTTCGTGACGCAGATGGAACAGGCTTTCCACTTTCGCCAGCGGATATTTTTTGATCTCTTCCGCCAGGTAACGGTCTTCGAGTCCAAGCTCTCTGGCAATGATCATCGTCACCATATCGCCTGCGCCGGCGAGGTGGGTGGCGATAATTTCCCCTTTCGGATTAATGATCGAAGCGTCGGTAGATCCCGCGCCTAAATCGAGAATGGCCAGCGGACGAGTGGTGCCTGGCGTGGTTAACGCGCCAAGAATGGCGGCTTCGGCTTCTGCGCCGCCAACCTGAACGTCAACGTTCAGCTTTCCTTTGATCTCCCGGGCGATCATCGCCATTTGCAGACGGTCGGATTTCACCATAGAGGCAATGCCAACGGCCTGTTCCAGCGAAAACTCGCTGGCCAGTCCGCCCGTGACGCTAACCGGCACGGAGGTGTCGACGGCGAGCAAATCCTGAATGAAAATTTCGTTGCTGGGTTTGTTGGTCAGTTCCGCCATGGTCTGGCGAACGTGTTCAAGCATACCGCCAATATTGGTGCCAGCTTCACCGGTGACGTTATCCAGTTTCGGGCAGTCGCCAACCGCTTTCATAATGGCGTCAGCCCCTGCGGCGACGTCAACGCGCACTGTACGGCCTTGCGCATGCAGCTCAATATTCCCGGCGGGAATGGCGCGTGCCTTCACGTCTCCCGAGGGGGTTTTAACGACGACGGCGGAGCGGTTGCCAATCAGGGCGCGCGCCATCGGTACAATGTTTTTCGTTTCGTCCGCGTTCAGGTTGAAGACGGTGGCAATGCCGTACGGGTTAGACAGGGTTTCGATGACTTTGCCCGGTACGGCGACTTCGATAGCCGCCAGCATGCCGAGTGGAATTCGGTCGATGTACAGCACTTCGTCAACGATAGGCAGCGGTTTTTCCAGTCGGTTACTGACCAGTACGCCATCATCCTGCTGCATAATGACGCCGGTTAACTGATAGCCCGCGCGAACAGCGGCGTTGATCATGGTGGCGACATCGGCGAAGTCGAATGCCGACGATACCACCAGAATGTAAGGTGCATCTGCCGCGCGTGTCAGAAGCTCTTCCGGCGTGATAGTCATGCCCACCCCCAGACCAACGCCGCCTGGCGTCTTGGGGTTATGACCGATCATAGTGGACTCGGTGATGATGGTTTCCGTAATGGTTTCCATCGCCACATCGCCAATCACCGGCGTGGCTTCGTTTATGCGAATGAGCGAAATATCGCTGACAGTGATGCCGGCGTTTTTGGCCGCAAGCGTAAGCGCCTCCTGAATGCCAAACACATTACGTAATGTGCCTTTTATTCCGGTGGTTTCCGCCAGCGCGCTGCCGGTAATGGTCAGCGTGCCAGTATCATCGAGGGTCGCCAGAGCGACTTCTGTTGATGAGTTGCCGATATCAATGCCAGCTATATATCGCATCGCGTTTCCTTAACGTTAATCGTCGCCTTTCAGTTTTTTACGCTCGACGTACAGCGTCGCGGCCTCGCGCACAAAGGCGGCGCAGATCTTCGCCTGATAGCGGTTTTCGAGATCGTCCGCGATGGCCATCAGCTCATCTTTCGTTGAGCGGTAAGGACGCAGTGCGTTGTAAATCTCAAGAATGCGATCGTCAGGTACGGCGGTCAGTTCGGCAGCGCGTTCAAA
Organism: Citrobacter sedlakii NBRC 105722; assembly: GCF_000759835.1. Lineage (GTDB taxonomy): Bacteria > Pseudomonadota > Gammaproteobacteria > Enterobacterales > Enterobacteriaceae > Citrobacter_A > Citrobacter_A sedlakii. Next base: position 674,175 of record NZ_BBNB01000001.1, on the reverse strand, counting down.
GTTCATCGCCAGGCGGTCGCGTCCGGCATCCCGGGCGATAGCGGCCTGAATACGCAGCGTTTCCGATGTGATACGCATATCCTGGGCGGTGACTTTATTGCTGAGGACGTTTTCCAGGGTGAAATCATCCAGCGTTTTATTGGTGGCCGTTTTCACCCATTCCGGATGTTTGTTCGCCAGCGGGTAATCGGTCACTTTAACGGTCTGAGTTGAATGGCTTACCGCCGCAGCCGCCGGGGCAGGCGCGTCGCCCTGTAGGCTGTTCATGCGGCTCAACACGTCCCGAACCATCGATTCAATTGCATCGGTATTCATAAAGGGATCCTTATTAAAGCGCCACGCGCAGTTCCTGCGGGTTTTTGCCTGTTACGACGTACTTCGTCTCTTTAATATGCAGAATGGCCGACTTCGCCTGATACTTCGGACGCGCCATCTGGTCGTTCAGCGTCGGCACCGGTTGCGGCGATTCACGCTTGGCATAGCGCGCGGCGTTTTTACCGATCTGCCGGTAGGTCGCCAGCGTCAACAGCGGCGCCTGCGGGAACAGCTCCAGGTTAGAAAGCGGCGGCAACCCCTGCTGGTGGATCACGGTGGTGCCTTTCGACTGAATGCCGATAGAGATACCGGAGCCACTCAGTCGGTTGCCTTCGACCGCGACAAACGCCACGTCGGAGGATTTAAAGCAGCGAATCACGCGCGCTTTGATGCCTTCTTCTTCAATGCCGGCAATCACTTCGCGCAGGATGCTCTTATGCGGCAAGCCAACAATGTTGACTGTCTGAGAGAGACCGAACGCCGGACCGACCGCAATGACCACTTCGTCCTGTTGCGTGCCCTGTTTCGCCTCGCCGATTTCGGTCAGAAAGCTGTCTCCTGTTGGAGCGGCAGAAGCGGCAGCGCTACCCGGCGCGCGAAAGGAGACCGGCTTATCGCTGGTCTGCATTTCAGACAGCACGTCTTCGATAATCTGGCGCAGCAGTTTTTCATTGATTTCCATTGTTCACCCCTTAGCCAAGCTCGTTGGGATCAAGTGCGCCAGGGATGTTTTTAATCTCTTCCCAGCGTTCGCCCTGCAGGCGATAACCTGTTGCCGGACCGGCATAATCGTTGACGTCATTGACCGCAGAGAGCACTTGTCCGTCGCCGACGATGATGGCGGAGGTGTGCAGATAGTCCCCGGTTAACTTCGCTTTCTGGATGTTAAGCATGTCCTGCGCCACGTCGGTAAAGCCGCCCTGAGCCAGCGCTTTTACGACTTCCAGACCATTTCGGTTCTTATTAATGATCTCCTGAGCGAACTTAATGTCTTCAACGATGTTACGTTCCGGCATATCCTTCGAGCCGTGCGCGTAGGTGGCGGCTTCGACTTCTTCATCGGTGATCGGCGGCAGGCCCATCCCGGCGAATACTGCCTGCAGCGCGCGTGCCGCTTTGTTACGAATGGCGATAACGTCTTCTTCGCGGACCGGACGCAGACCGCCGTCGACCTTCAGGTCACGTTGAATAACGTTGTAGTCATCGAAGTCCTCTGCGTCTTCGTTGGAGCCGGCAAACATGTTGTCGTAGTTCGGCACCGCGGAATAACCGGACGAGATAAAGTCCGTTCCCGGCAGAAACTGCATCAGCAGGCGGGCGGTCCGGCGCATATCGGAGTGGGTAAAGGTCTGGTCATTACTGGAGGCGCATTCCAGATCCAGTGACGAACAGATCAGGTTTTCAGCCAGTACCGCACGGATCCCGGAAGGAACGGCGGAAGGAACGCCGATGCAGCTCACCGAACCGTTTTGCAGTCCCTGAACGCCAGCCGCTTTGGTGATGTAAATGCAGCGCGCTTCGAGATAAAGCATGGATTTCCCTTCCGCGTAGCCCATCTGCACTTCTGAGCCGGAACCGGAGGTGAAGCGCATTTTCAGTCCGCGGGAGGCATAAGAGGACGCGAGAAACCCTTTCGACCACGGCGTATCGTCACCGTCGGTAAATACCGGTTCGGTACCATAAACAGAGATGGTTTCGGCGTAGCAGGTGTGGCCCAGCATACCGAGCTTTAACTCTGTGGCTTCTTCCAGTGAACACTGGGTGAGAACCCCAGGACGCCCCACCTGCGAACCCACGAGCAGAGCGATAGCGTTGAACGGCGCATAGCGCGCGACGGCAACGGTGGTTTCTTGTTCGTCAAAACCGCGCCATGCCCCTTCGGCGGCGTCAGCGGCGATCTGTACCGGGTTATCTTTAACGTTGGTGACGTGGGCCTGCTGTGACGGCGTGCGACGGGCGCGCATTTTCTGCATTGCCATCATCATCTCAACCACGTTCATGTGGGAGACCACTTCGACAATTTTCGCCGGGGTCATTGCGGTGGTGAGCGGCACAATATCGCTGCGCTTCACGTTTGGATCGCACAGCATATTGGCGAGCTTGACGGAGTCCATCGCCATCACCTCTTCCGCGCGCGCCAGGTTAATGCCGTAGCGGGCAATGAAGTGGTCGATCAGGTCAAACTCGCTGACGGATTTGCCATCCAGTTCGGTTACCGCGCCGTTAACGATTTTAATCGAGGGTCTCGGATCGTTCGGGCTTTCCATCGCAATGAAGCCTTCTTCGATCCACTCCTTAACGAACCCGTCCTGGTTAACAGGGCGTTTCGCCAGTGCTTCAAATCTTTTCGATCTCATGAATGAGCCTCACGGATATCAGATATAGGACGGGCGATCGTTTTTCGGTTCGCTACCGAGTGTCGCCAGCACGGTTTTGCCGATTTCACGCGCGGAGATAACCGCCTGACGCACCGCGCCGGAGTCGCCGGAAATCACCAGAATCGCTTCGTTACTGAAGCTGGTGCCATGCGCTGGCGAGCTGTACGCGACAACGTCGACATTGGCGGATTTCAGGGCGGTATCCGCCATCAGTACGCCGACCGATGCCGGCGCGCCGACAATCACGCCGCAGGCGCGGCCAACAGGAGCGCCGAAGGCTTTTTCCAGCGCATAGCTGGCGCGGGCGGTATATTGAAGCTCGATGTGCCCGGCCTCGTTGCCATAGACATCGCCAAAAGTGCGGTCGAGTTCTTTTAATGCGACTTCGATCCCCCGCTTGACGTCAGAAACGTCATTCCCGCCCAAAATGATCAGCGAACCGTGACCGGCGCCGCCTTTGGTGTCGCGCGGCAGTTCAATGCTGACCACTTCGGTGTTGGTGGCTTTTACCGCTTCGTCTGCCGCCATAATGTGCGGACCCGCGCCGGTACGCGCCCCCAGAATGCCGATAGAGCGATAGCGCTTTTCAAGCTTCATTGCTTCAAGTAGAGCGCTGTCGACGTTAGCGATAACCAGACCGACGGTGTCGCCAATCGCGGTGCCTACAAATTCCGTTAAACTGCAGCTTTTCTCTGCCATAGCCGTCTCTCGTTTTGGATGGGGTGTATCAGGGGTACCCGTTTGCGCAGGCGTCGCCACACGGGCGATTACCTGTGCCATGATCTGTTCAACCAGTTCATTGCTGCTCATGGGTTAATTCCCTTCGGTAAGATTTTTTCAACATCGGTATGCGGGCGCGGAATCACGTGTACGGCTTTCACTTCTCCCACGTTGCCTGCCGCGGCAGCACCGGCATCGGTCGCCGCTTTTACGGCGCCGACGTCACCGCGAACGATGACGGTTACCAGGCCTGAGCCAATTTTTTCGTAGCCGACCAGCATGACATTGGCCGATTTCACCATGGCGTCTGCGGCCTCTATGGCGGCAGTCAAGCCTTTGGTTTCTACCATTCCTAATGCTTCTTGTTGCATAAAGACCTCGCGTGGGTTGTCCCGATATTCATGACTATAAAAAGAAGCGAGGAAAAAGAATGGCTGACTTGACAGTATGCGTGGAAAAATAGTTGGCGCTGAATGTGATTAATTTGGTGTGAATTGTTTTATGTGACTGTTTTTAAAGGGTGTTGATATTTTTATGAATAGTAAAAATTGGTTTTTGTGATTCCATTTTTACATTTTCAGGCGTGACATAAATAATTTATTTTGTTATGGGCGGGAAAGGGAAGTGTGACCTTTATAGAAAAAAGGAAACCTGCAAATAACGAATTTTTATTATCTTTAAGTTTGCGGTTTAAATGCCTGACTGCGTGGTTAATGCCTGTTTGTGAATAATGCAATGGCAAAAATTTGTTATCTCAACACGATTTTTCAGAGCCCCGGCAGGTTCAGTTTGCCAACAATTTTCAGCCAGCCGTTTTTATAGTAAGTGTCGTTGTACTCTACGGCCAGCAAGGGTCCGCTGGTCAGACACGAACGCTTCTAAGAAGGTGTCACAATGAATGATTCACTGAAAGCGCAATGTATTGCCGAGTTTTTGGGCACCGGGCTGTTTCTGTTTTTTGGCATCGGCTGTCTTAGCGCCCTGAAAGTCGCTGGCGCCAGCCTCGGTCTCTGGGAAATTTGCATCATTTGGGGTCTGGGTATTTCCCTGGCGGTGTACCTGACTGCGGGGATCTCCGGGGCGCATCTCAACCCGGCGATTACCGTCGCGCTCTGGCTTTTTGCCTGTTTTCCGGGGCGCAAAGTGTTGCCTTACACCGTTGCCCAGGTGGCAGGGGCGTTTGGCGGCGCAGTATTGGCCTATCTGCTGTATGGCAGTTTGTTCACCGAGTATGAAACCGCCCACAACATGGTGCGCGGTAGCGTCGACAGTCTGTACCTGGCCAGTATTTTCAGTACTTATCCGGCGGCTGCGCTGAACGTGTGGCAGGCGGCTGGCGTCGAAGTGGTTATCACCTCGATTCTGATGGGACTGATTATGGCGTTGACGGACGACGGCAACGGTGTGCCAAAAGGGCCGTTGGCGCCGCTGCTTATTGGGATCCTGGTTGCCGTTATCGGCGCGTCCACCGGGCCGCTGACTGGCTTTGCGATGAATCCAGCCCGTGATTTTGGCCCTAAGCTGTTCACCTGGATGGCTGGCTGGGGGAATATTGCGATGACCGGCGGGCGGGATATTCCTTACTTTATTGTGCCGATTATTGCACCGGTGATTGGCGCATGCGGCGGCGCAGCCATTTATCGCTTTTTCATTGGCAAAAATTTGCCCTGCAATGCCTGTAAAATTGAGGAAACGAACGCCTCTTCCTGAGCTGCAAGGTTATTATCACGAAATCAATAACGATTTCGTGATCTGCTTTCCCGAACTGACTAAAAAGTCTCCCCAGCCCGGGAGACTTTTGTTATTGTCATTTGGCTTTCAGTCATTAACTAAGGACAGCCGATGACAAAAAGTAAATGTAAAAAATATGTTTTAATTATAACAATGGATTAACTGAGGGATTTTATCATGATTTCTGCGAGTACCCTGAACTCAGAACTCATTAATAAAATCGCACAGGATTTTGCGCAAGCCACAAGCCTGGCCGTTGTGGTTGTCAATATTCACGGTGATGAGATTTCTGAGCTATTTAATTTCACGCCTTTTTGTCAGCTGATGCGTCAACATCCTCAGCACAGCACCCGCTGCCGGATGAGCGATCGCTGCGGAGGGCTGGAAGCCTCGAAATCGGATCAGCCCTGTATCTACCGTTGCCATGCCGGGTTAACCGATTTTTCTATCCCCCTGGTTATCGCCGGGCATCTGGTTGGGTTCGTATTGTGTGGTCAGGTGCGTCTGCGTAACGATGAGGGGGTTGATTTGGTCGATATTCTCAACGTTGACGACCGCTGGCAGGCCGACCCGGAACTGCTCAATGAATTTCGCAACGTCCCGGAAATGGACTACTCGCGAGTGATGGCATCTGCGGATTTGTTGAAGCTAATTGTTGAAAACTGCCTGAAAAAACAGCTGAATTTTGTGGTAATCAAAGACAGCGAACAGAGCGCGGAACCGTCGCGTCCGGCGCGTGCGCCCAGCCCGCATGACAGCAAAATGAAAAAAGCGCTGCGCTATATTGATGCCCATTTGTCCGACGATTTACGCCTTGAAGACGTGGCATCACACGTCTACCTCAGCCCGTACTATTTCAGCAAGTTGTTCAAAAAATATCAGGGGATCGGCTTTAACGCATGGGTGAATCAACAGCGTATGGCCAGCGCGCGGGAACTGCTTTGCCATAGTGACTGGAGCATTGCCAGTATTGCCCGCAATTTAGGTTTTTCTCAAACCAGTTATTTCTGCAAAGTATTTCGTCAGACTTATCAGGTGACGCCGCAGGCATATCGGCAGCAGGCCGCAGAAAATTTACCGGTAGAATCGGCGTAAATAGCAATATTTTGCTATTGCCGATTTTTGATATTTCCCGTGAGCGAGCCATTATTCGCGGTTTATTTTATTTGGCGCAGCAATAAATTGTCATAGCGCAATAAAATATCAAAAATTGCAGCGTAAACTTCGCCAGTTTTTATTTTTGTGATGAGATACAGTTTCATTGTGAAGGGTTTTCATTATTCTTCTGCGTGTCTTTTCAGAAAGAAGCGTGTTAATCCGGCATTGTTTTGCCGTTGAGGGTTGCAATACCCGCGCGAAAAAGAATGCGTTAAAAAGAGTTTAAGATGATGAGCAGATGCCAGTCTGTTCATCATTGAAGCCGACAGGTTAGACACATTTGTGTCAGGGAAGGGGGTGAAAATCCCCCGCAGCCCCCGCTGCTGTGATGCTGACGACCCCGTAAAGACCACTGATCGCAAGATTGGGAAGGACGGGAGAGGATGACGCTAAGCCAGAAGACCTGCCTGTCGGATACATTCAACAACTTCGGTGGGAAGTGGGTTGCTTTAAAACAGACAGTCGAAAGACTGGATGTCAGTACATCCCTACCACCCTGAACAGGATCAGGGTCATGGCGGCACAGCAGTATGCGTTTGTTCTGGCAGGTACCGGGAGTGGCTGTGGAAAAACCACGGTTACGTTGGGTCTGCTTAGCGCGCTAAAACAACGAGGGCTTCGCGTCCAGCCCTGTAAAGTCGGCCCTGACTACCTGGATACCGCCTGGCATACGGCGGTCTGCGGTACACCTTCCCGTAATCTCGACAGCTTTATGCTTCCCGAACCCGTCCTCAATGCGCTGTTTTGCGAGCAGATGCAGGAGGCGGATATCGCCGTTATCGAAGGCGTGATGGGACTCTACGACGGATACGGCACCGATCCCGGCTATTGCAGTACCGCGGCGATGGCGAAACAGCTGGGGTGTCCGGTGATCCTGCTGGTGGATGGCAAGGCCGTTTCGACCTCCATTGCCGCGACGGTAATGGGATTTCAGCAATTCGACCCGACGCTTAACCTCGCGGGCGTGATGGTGAATCGCGTCAACAGCGAAGCGCATTTTCACTTGCTTAAAACGGCGATTGAGCGCTATTGCGCAGTGCCCGTGCTGGGTTATGTGCCGCACGTTGAGGGCGTTACGCTGCCGGAGCGCCATCTTGGACTGGTGACTGCCCGCGAGTCGGTGGTGACACAGCAACCCTGGCTGGATTTTGCCGCTACGCTGGAGCAGACGCTCAATATCGACCACCTTTTAGCGCTAAGTGAAATAGCAACCTTACCACAGGGCGCATGGCCGGAATTGCCCGCACAGGACGCCGGAAAGGGACTCACGCTGGCGATGGCCGACGACGAAGCGTTTAATTTTTACTATCCCGATAACGTGACGTTGCTGGAGCGTACCGGCGTGAAGATCGTCCGCTTCAGCCCGCTGCATGACCGGGTTTTACCCGACTGTCAGATGGTCTGGCTGGGTGGCGGTTATCCTGAACTGCATGCCAGCGCGCTGGCGGCTAACGGCACGATGCTGGCGAGTCTGCGCGATGCGCACCAGCGTGGCGTCGCCATTTATGCCGAGTGCGGCGGGTTAATGTACCTCGGTACGCAACTGGAGGACGCCAGTGGATTCGTGCATTACATGGCGGATATCCTTCCCGGTTACAGCAAAATGGGGGAACGGTTGACCCGCTTTGGCTACTGCGAAGCGCAGGCGCTGCAGCCAACCCTGCTGGCGGCGGAAGGCGAAATCCTGCGCGGCCATGAATTTCACTACTCCGATTTTTTCCCGCAAATTTCCGCTGTGATGGCCTGTCGCAAGGTGCGCGACGGTAAAACGCTGCAGCAGTGGTCCGGCGGCTGGCAGGCAGGTAATACTTTCGCCAGTTATCTGCATGTCCATTTTGCCCAGCGTCCGCTCATGCTGACCCGCTGGCTGCAGGCGGCGAGGGAGGCGTTATGACACTGCTTGCGTGGTGTGTCGCCTGGCTCCTCGACGTTATGATTGGCGACCCGCAGCACTGGCCGCACCCGGTGCGCTGGATAGGCAACCTGATTACCGTCGTACAGCGGACGGTTCGTCGTCATTGCCACAGCGAGCGTGCGCTGCGCATCGGTGGCGGCGTGATGTGGCTGGTGGTGGTGGGGGTGACGTGGGCAGTGGCCTGGGGCGCGTTGACCGCCGCCCGGCTGATCCATCCGTGGCTGGGCGGGTTGGTGGAGGTGTGGATGATTTTCACCGTGCTGGCTGGTCGCTGTCTGGCCAATGCCGCCAGAGACGTGGAACGCCCGCTGCGCGCGGGGGATCTCGCCGCCAGCCGGGAGAAATTGTCGTGGATTGTCGGTCGTGACACCTCGCAGCTGGCTCCACAACAAATAAACCGGGCGGTGGTGGAAACCGTCGCCGAAAATACCGTCGACGGCATTATTGCGCCGCTGTTTTTTCTTATGCTGGGCGGCGCGCCGCTGGCGATGGCCTATAAAGCGGTTAACACCCTGGACTCGATGGTGGGCTACAAGCACGAAAAGTACCGGGCGATCGGCATGGTCAGCGCCCGTCTTGATGACCTCGCAAACTTCCTTCCCGCCCGGTTGAGCTGGCTGCTGCTGAGCGCCGCGGCATTTTTGTGCCGCAACGACGGCGCGCGCGCCCTGCGTATTGGCTGGCGCGATCGCTATAACCACAGCAGCCCCAACTGCGCATGGGCGGAAGCGCCCGTGGCCGGCGCGCTGGGCATTCGCCTCGGCGGTCCAAATGACTATTTTGGCGAGCGCGTTGAAAAGCCGTGGATTGGCGACGCGCAGCGCGAGATTACCGTAAATGACATTCCCCAAACGATTCGACTGATGTGGGTTGCGTCCACGCTGGCCCTGGCGCTGTTTATGTTGACGCGCTGGCTGGTGGTTGGCATGGCCTGAGGATTAAACAATGCATTACATCCAGCAACCGATGGCGATAGAGGCCAAAAGCTTCGACATCATTGGTGAGATCATCCATGAAACGCGCCCGGAATACCGCTTCGCCAGCCCACTGCATGAGGCCATTATCAAGCGTGTCATCCACACCACCGCCGATTTTGACTGGCTCGATATTCTCTGGTTTTCCGATGATGCACTCTCCCGACTTTGTGCGGCGCTGCGTCGTCCGTCAGTGATCTACACCGATACCACGATGGCGCTGTCGGGGATCAACAAAACGCTACTGGCGAAATTCGGCGGTGAGTGCCGTTGCTACATCAGCGATCCGCGGGTGGTGGCGCAGGCGAAAGCACAGGGGATCACTCGCTCAATGGCGGCCGTGGATATTGCCGTGACGGAAGAGAGCGAGAAAGTGTTTGTTTTCGGCAATGCCCCCACCGCATTATTTCGTCTGCTTGAACATGATGCGGCGGTGAATGGGGTGGTCGGCGTACCGGTCGGATTCGTCGGAGCGGCGGAATCAAAAGAGGCGCTGACGCGCAGCCCATTACCCGCTATTGCCGCCCTCGGACGTAAAGGCGGCAGCAACGTCGCAGCGGCAATTATCAACGCCATCCTTTATCACCTTGAGGGGGCGCGATGAGCGATCAGACGTTTGATGCTCCCGTCTGGCACAACGGTAAAGCGCTGCGAAAAGGCTATACCACCGGTTCGTGCGCCACGGCGGCGGCAAAAGTCGCGGCGCTGATGGTGCTGCGCCAGCATTTGATCCATCAGATTTCCATCGTCACGCCGTCCGGCGTCACGCTGTGCCTCAATGTGGAATCACCGCACATTGAAGGCCTGCAGGCGATTGCCGCGATCCGCAAAGACGGCGGGGATGATGTCGACGCTACACACGGCATGTTGATTTTCGCCCGCGTGACGCTGAACGACAGCGGTGAAATAACGCTGCTGGGCGGGGAGGGGGTTGGCACAGTTACGCGTAAAGGTATTGGTCTGCCGATTGGCAGCGCCGCTATTAACCGCACGCCACGTCATACCATTGAATCGGCGGTGCGAGAGGCGATAGGCCCGGCGCGCGGGGCGGAAATTGAAATATTCGCGCCGGAAGGCGAAGTGCGGGCGCAAAAAACCTACAACTCGCGGTTGGGGATCGTTGGCGGCATTTCCATTATCGGCACCACCGGCATCGTGACGCCAATGTCGGAGGAAAGCTGGAAACGATCCCTGTCGCTGGAGCTGGAGATTAAGCGCGCCGAGGGGCTTGAACGGGTGGTGCTGGTGCCGGGCAATCATGGCGAGCGCTTCGTGCGCGAGCAAATGGGGATTGACAGCAAAGTGGTGGTCACCATGAGTAACTTCGTCGGTTACATGATTGAAGAAGCGGTGCGGCTCGGTTTCCGCCACATCGTTCTGGTCGGTCATCCGGGGAAGCTAATCAAAATCGCCGCCGGGATCTTCCATACCCATAGCCATATTGCCGATGCGCGAATGGAAACGCTGGTGGCGCACCTTGCGCTGCTCGGCGCACCGCTGGCGCTGTTGAGAGAGGTCAGCGACTGCGACACTACCGAGGCGGCGATGGAACATATCGACGCGTATGGCTATCAGCGCATTTATGACCATCTTGCGGAACGCATCTGCCTGCGCGTGAGGCAGATGCTGCGCTTTACCAAAACCCCGCCGACCTGCGACGCCATTATGTTCTCGTTCGATAACCAGGTACTGGGAAGCAACCGTCCTCTCGGGGCGATAGCTCAGGAGTTGCAATGTTAACGGTGGCAGGAATGGGGCCTGCGGGCTTGCATCTGATGACGCCTGCCGCGCGGGACGCGGTGGCGAATGCCGACGTGCTGGTGGGGGGTAAACGTCATTTGCAGCAGTTTCCGGCGTTTCAGGGGGCAAAGTTTACGCTCGGCGCCAATATTCCGGCGCTGCTGGCATGGATTGAGACGCAGCAGGATAAAAATGTGGTGGTCCTCGCCTCTGGCGATCCGTTGTTTTATGGCATCGGTACGCGGCTGGTCGCGCACTTTGGCATTGAGCGGGTACGCATTATTCCCGGGATCAGCGCCGTGCAGTATCTCTGCGCCCGATCAGGTATCGACATGAACGACATGTGGTTAACCAGCAGCCACGGGCGCAGCGTCTGCTTCGATACGCTGGCGGCGCATCGCAAAGTGGCGATGGTCACCGACGCGCAGTGCGGGCCGCGGGATATCGCCGCGCAGCTGGTGGCGCGCGGCAAAGGCGATAGCTGGATGGTGATTGGCGAGAACCTGGCGATGGACAATGAACGGATCCACTGGCTGCGCGCCAGTGAGGTGCAGGCCGACTACGAGATGAATGCGGTGGTGATCTTAGATGAAAGATGAGCTTTTTCTGCGCGGCGGAAACGTGCCGATGACCAAAGAGGCGGTACGGGCGATTGCGCTGGCAAAACTGGAGCTACACCGGGCCAGTCACCTGATTGATATTGGCGCGGGAACGGGCAGCGTCTCTATAGAGGCGGCGTTACGCTATCCCTCTTTGCACGTGACGGCCATCGAACGTAACCCGGCGGCGCTACGGCTGTTGGACGAGAATCGTCAACATTTTGCCTGTCCGAATATCGATATCCTGCCGGGGGAAGCCCCCATGATGTTGACCGAAAAAGCCGACGCGGTGTTTATGGGCGGCAGCGGCGGCCATTTGACCGGGCTTATTGACTGGTCGCTGCGTCAGTTGCACCCGCGCGGACGTCTGGTAATGACCTTCATCTTGCAGGAAAACCTCAACGCCGCGCTGGCGCATTTGCAGCAGTTGGACATACACGACGTTGACTGCCTGCAACTGCAAGTGTCGTCCTTGACCGCGCTCGGCAGCGGCCATTTTTTCAAACCGAACAACCCTGTGTTTGTCATCGCCTGTCAGAAGGAAGAACGCTATGTCTGAGACATTTGATCCCCGCTGTGTGTGGTTCGTTGGTGCCGGTCCGGGCGACCGCGAGCTGATTACTCTCAAGGGCTACCGCTTACTGCAACAGGCGCAGGTGGTGATTTATGCCGGTTCGCTGATCAACACCGAACTGCTTGAGTATTGTCCTGAGGGAGCCGAGTGCCATGACAGCGCGGCGTTGCACCTTGAGCAGATCCTCGATCTCATGGAAGCGGGCGTGAAGGCCGGGAAAACGGTGGTACGTCTGCAAACCGGGGACGTTTCGTTATATGGCTCGGTGCGTGAGCAGGGTGAGGAACTGACCAAACGCGATATTCCCTGGCAAGTGGTGCCGGGCGTCAGCGCGTTTCTTGGCGCGGCGGCGGAACTGGGCGTTGAGTACACCGTGCCGGAGGTGTCCCAGAGTCTGATCATCACCCGGCTTGAAGGACGTACGCCAGTGCCGGAGCGGGAGCAGCTTGAGTCCTTCGCCAGCCACCGTACCTCAATGGCGATTTATCTTTCGGTACAGCGCATTCATCGGGTGGCGGAACGGCTAATTGACGGCGGCTACACGGCGACCACCCCTGTGGCGGTGATCTACAAAGCCACCTGGCCGGAAAGTCAGACCGTGCGCGGCACCTTAGCGGACATCGCAGACCGCGTGCGTGACGCCGGGATCCGCAAAACGGCGCTGATTCTGGTCGGGGATTTCCTGGGTGAGGAGTACCACTACTCAAAACTGTATGCGGCGGACTTTAGCCATGAATACCGTAAAGCCTGAATCCATTGCCCTGTTTTGCCTGACGCCCGGCGGGGTGCAACTGGCGAAACGGCTGGCGGCGATGCTGCCGCTGACCTGTTTTACCAGCGAGAAGCTGCTTGAGGACGGTTTTTTGCCTTTTGACGGCGGTTTCGCCCAGGCGGCGCGTGACGCGTTTAGTCATTATTCAGCGCTGATTTTTATTGGCGCGACCGGCATTGCGGTTCGCGTACTGGCGCCGCTTGTGAACGACAAGTTCAGCGATCCGGCGGTGGTGGTTATTGACGAACGCGGCCAGCACGTTATCAGCCTTCTTTCCGGCCATGCGGGCGGAGCAAATGCGCTGACCCGCTATCTGGCGGGGATGCTGGGCGCGGATCCGGTGATTACCACGGCGACCGACGTTAATGACATGGCGGCGCTGGATACCCTCGCTTTTCAGCTTAACGCGCGCATGAATGATTTCCGCGCGGCGGTCAAAGTGGTCAACCAGATGCTGGTGAGCAATCAGCGGGTCGGTTTGTGGTGGGATACCGAACTGGACGAAGACGTGCGCCACTGCGACCGCCGCGGATTTATCACCGTGACCGATCTCAGGCAGTTACCCGAGCTGGATGCGCTGGTGTGTATCACCTTGCGTGACGAACTGCCTGATATTCCAGTGCGTCACTGGAAACTGGTGCCGCAGCGTGTGGTGGCCGGAATCGGCTGTCGTCGGGATACGCCGTTTCCGCTGCTGGCGGCGCTGCTGGCGCGTCAGCTCGCCGCGCAGCGTTTTGACCCGCTCGCCCTGAAAGCCATTGGCAGCGTGTCGCTAAAAAAAGATGAAGAAGGATTGATTCAGCTCGCGTCATGCTGGCGCGTGCCGTTTGAAACCTTTAGCGCTGACGTGTTGCGTGAACATGAGCACCGCTTTCCGGCATCGTCGTTTGTTCGCCAGACGGTAGGCGTCGGAAGTGTGTCGGGGCCGGCAGCCTGGCTACTGAGTCATGGGCAGTTATTAGGCGAAACCCTGCGGGAACAGGGCGTCACTATTACTTTAGGAGTTTCACACTGATGTTAAGCGTAATTGGAATCGGCCCTGGCTCACAAGCCATGATGACCATGGAAGCGGTGGAGGCGTTGCAGGCGGCGGAGATCGTCGTCGGCTACAAAACCTACACCCATCTGGTGAAAGCTTTTACCGGCGACAAGCAGGTCATCAAAACCGGAATGTGCAAGGAGATTGAACGCTGCCAGGCGGCGATTGAGCTGGCGCAGGCCGGACATAATGTGGCGCTGATCAGTAGCGGCGACGCGGGCATTTATGGCATGGCGGGACTGGTGTTGGAACTGGTCAGCAAGCAGCAACTGGACGTAGAGGTGCGTCTGATCCCCGGGATGACCGCCAGCATTGCCGCTGCTTCGCTGCTTGGCGCGCCGCTGATGCATGATTTCTGCCACATCAGTCTGAGCGACTTGCTTACGCCGTGGGAGGTGATTGAAAAGCGCATCGTCGCCGCCGGGGAAGCTGACTTTGTTATTTGCTTCTATAACCCACGCAGCCGGGGCCGTGAGGGGCATCTGGCGCGGGCGTTTGAACTGCTTTCCGCCAGCAAAAGCGCGCAAACGCCGGTCGGGGTCGTGAAGTCAGCGGGCCGCAAAAAACAGGAGAAATGGTTGACCACGCTCGGTGAAATGGATTTTACGCCGGTGGACATGACCAGCCTGGTGATTGTGGGCAACAAAGCCACCTATGTGCGGGAGGGGCTGATGATCACGCCAAGGGGCTACGCACTGTGAGTGGCGGCGAGGTGCTGGTGGTAGGGGGAACCAGTGACGCCCGGGCGATCTGCCAGCAACTGGATGCCGCCAACGTGGCGTACACCCTGTCTGTGGCGACACCGACCGGGAAACAGTTGGCGGGGGATATCAAAGGTCAGGTGCGCTGCGGACGGCTGGAGCAGGAACAGATGGTCAACTGGCTGAAGGAAAACGGCACGCGCTGGGTGATAGACGCTTCTCATCCGTATGCCGAAATAGTGAGCCGCAACATCATGCGCGCCTGCGAGCAGGCTGGCGTCTTGCTCAGTCGCTATCAGCGTCCCGAACAGCTCCGTGACTTAACGCATCCGCTGCTTTACACCGTAAACAGTATCGCCGGCGCCTGTGAAGTGGCAGGACGGCTGGGCGAGCGCGTTTTGCTGACGACCGGCAGTAAAGATTTGGCGAACTGGCGTACGGGGTTACCGGAGAAAACCCTGCTTGCCCGGGTACTGCCGGTGCCTGAAGTGATAGCGCAATGCGCAGAACTTGGCTTTGGCGTCGGGGAAATATTCGCGCTTTGTGGTCCATTCAGCGCAGAGTTTAACGCCGCATTTTACCGCCAGTGTCAGGCTGACGTCGTGATAACCAAAGCCTCAGGCGCTGAGGGGGGGTATCAGGAAAAAGTTCAACCCTGTCTGGATGCAGGGATCCCTTGCATCGTCATTACCCGCCCGGCGCCGCTGGTGACGGGAGAAGAATTACTGGAAAGTCAGGCCGCATTTGCTCAGCGTCTGTCACGCTGGCTGGCCGCTGCTAAAGGAGTCATACAATGAAAAAAGCGCTTCTGGTGGTCAGCTTTGGCACCAGCTATCACGATACTTGCGAGAAAAACATTGTCTCCTGCGAACGCGATCTTGCCGCAAGTTGTCCCGATCGGGATCTGTTTCGCGCGTTTACCTCGGGAATGATTATTCGCAAATTGCGCCAGCGGGACGGCATCGACATCGACACGCCGTTGCAGGCGCTGCAAAAGCTTGCCGAACAGGGCTATCAGGACGTGGCGATTCAGTCGCTGCACATTATTAACGGCGACGAATACGAGAAAATTGTTCGCGAAGTGCAGACGATGCGGCCACTGTTTTCCCGTCTGACGCTGGGGGTGCCGCTGCTGAGCAGTCATGACGACTACACGCAGTTGATGTGCGCCTTGCAGCAGCAGATGCCCACGCTGGGCGAGGGTGAAAAGGTGGTATTTATGGGCCACGGCGCCAGTCATCATGCCTTTGCCGCCTATGCCTGCCTTGACCATATGATGACCGCGCAGGGGTTTCCGGCCCGTGTCGGCGCGGTAGAAAGCTATCCGGAAGTGGGGGTGCTGATCGACAGTCTGCGTAAAGAAGGCATCCGTGCCGTTCATCTCATGCCGCTGATGCTGGTGGCGGGGGACCATGCGATTAACGACATGGCTTCTGACGAAGAGGGTTCATGGAAAACCCTGTTCAATGCGGCCGGTATCCCGGCGACACCGTGGCTGAGTGGACTTGGCGAAAATCCGGCGGTACGTGCGATGTTTGTCGCGCATCTGCAGCAGGCGCTGAACATGGCGATGGAGGCGGCGGCATGAGCGGAAAACTTTACGCGCTGAGCACCGGGCCGGGCGCCGCGGATCTGATTACCGTTCGCGCCGCCCGTATTCTGGGGTCGCTGGATATCCTCTATGCTCCGGCGGGGCGGAAGGGCGGTGACAGCCTGGCGCTTTCCATTGTTCGCGAATATGTCGGCGCGAAAACTGAAATCCGCTGTTGTCACTTTCCCATGAGCGCGGACAGCGCGGAAAAAGAGGCGGTCTGGGACGACG
Organism: Citrobacter sedlakii NBRC 105722; assembly: GCF_000759835.1. GTDB lineage: Bacteria > Pseudomonadota > Gammaproteobacteria > Enterobacterales > Enterobacteriaceae > Citrobacter_A > Citrobacter_A sedlakii. The sequence continues at coordinate 657,737 of NZ_BBNB01000001.1, read as the reverse complement.
TCGCCGCCGCGCTGGTTCAGGCGGTGACCGCCGGAAAACAGGTGGGTTTCATTACCCTTGGCGACGCTATGCTGTTCAGCACCTGGGTCTTTTTACTCCAGCGCATCGGCTGCCCGGACTGGCTCGACATTGTTCCCGGCGTCACGTCATTCGCCGCCATCGCCGCGCGGTCGAAAACCCCGCTGGCGATGGAGCAGCAGTCGCTGGCGGTAGTTTCGTGCACGGCGCCGGAAGCGGACATTCTCCGCGCCTTACATCAGCATGACAGCCTGGTACTGATGAAGGTATATGGTCGCTTCGCACGCATTAAGGCGCTACTGAAGCAGGCCGGGTTGCTGGAGTGCGCGCTGATGATGTCGGAAGCCACCCTGCCTGGCGAACAGTGTTGGCGACATCTCAATGAGGTTAACGACGACCAGCCGTTGCCTTATTTCTCGACCATTCTGGTCAACAAACAGTGGGAGAATGCACAATGAAACGTGAACAACAGCTGAAAAAGCTGTCATTCAGTGGTCTGGCTGCGGCGCTATTGCTGATGCTCGTGCCCGAGCAGGCGTTCGCGATGCATATTATGGAAGGCTTTTTACCGCCGATGTGGGCGCTCGCCTGGTGGCTGCTGTTTTTACCGTGTCTGTGGTACGGGCTGGTGCGCCTGCGTCAGATTGTGATGGAAGACAGTCATCAGAAGGTTCTGTTGGCGCTGTGCGGCGCGTTTATTTTTGTGCTGTCCGCACTGAAGATCCCCTCTGTGACGGGCAGTTGTTCTCATCCTACCGGCGTCGGGCTGGCGGTGATCCTCTTTGGTCCGGGGGTGGTAGCCGTGCTTGGCGCCATCGTGCTGCTGTTCCAGGCGCTGCTGCTGGCGCACGGCGGCCTGACGACGCTCGGCGCAAACGGCATGTCGATGGCGGTGATTGGCCCGGCTGTTGGCTATCTGGTGTGGAAAATGGCCTGTCGCGCCGGGCTGCGTCGTGATGTCTGCGTCTTTCTTTGCGCCATGCTGGCGGATCTGGTGACGTATTTTGTCACGTCGGTCCAGCTTGGCGTGGCTTTCCCGGATCCGCAGGCGGGGGCAACCGGATCGGTCATTAAATTCATGGGGATTTTCTGCCTGACGCAAATCCCGATTGCTATCGCTGAAGGGCTGTTGACCGTCATGATTTATGACCAGTTGACGAAACGGCAACTCATAACCGCACAAGGACATTAAGATGAAAAAGACGCTGATACTGCTGGCGATGGTCGTTGCCCTCGTTATTCTGCCGTTTTTTATCAACCACGGCGGAGAATACGGCGGCTCGGATGGCGAAGCGGAAAGCCAGATTCAGGTCGTCGCGCCGCACTACGAGCCGTGGTTCCAGCCGCTGTACGAGCCGGCCAGCGGTGAAATTGAAAGCCTGCTGTTTACGTTGCAGGGGTCACTTGGCGCGGCGGTGATTTTCTATATTCTTGGTTATACCAAAGGCAGACAACGCCGTGATGACCGGGCTTGACAGACTAAGCTACCAAAGCCGTTGGCTTCATATAGCCCCGGAGCGTAAGTTTGTGTTCTGGTTGCTGATGATGGTGCTGGCCTTTACCCTGCCGCCCTGGGGGCAGGGTATTGAACTGGCGCTGATAGCCGGTTTAACCTGCTGGCTGCTGCGTATTTCGTTTGGCCGTTGGTGTCGCTGGATGGCGCTGCCGTTTGGTTTTTTAGCGGTGGGCGTGATTACCATTCTCCTCAGCATTAGCCGCGATCCGCAGACGTTGCTGGCGGCGTTTCCGGTTGGCGACTTCTGGCTCGGGGTCAGCGCCCAGGGCTTACAGACGGCGAATGAGACGTTCTGGCGCAGCCTGGCTGCGCTGGCCGCTACCTTCTGGCTGGTGCTGAATCTGCCGTTTCCCCAGTTGATCACGTTACTCAGGCGGGCGCATGTCCCCCGCCTGCTGACCGAGCAGATCCTTCTGACCTGGCGCTTCATTTTTATTCTGTTAGACGAAGCGCTGGCGATTCATCGCGCGCAAACGCTGCGTTTTGGTTATAAAAGTTTGCCAAAAGGCTACCGTTCGCTGGCGATGCTGGTGGGGTTACTGTTTACCCGGGTGCTGATTCGTTATCAGCAAATGACTGCGACGCTGGATATCAAACTGTATCAGGGTGATTTTCACCTGTAAGGAATCACATGCTTGCCACCGCCGATCTCTGGTTTCGCTACCAGGAAACGCAGGTACTTAAAGGACTGACGCTGGATTTTTCAGCACACGCTGTCACCGGGCTGGTGGGGGCGAACGGCTGCGGGAAATCGACGTTATTCATGAACCTGAGCGGCCTGCTGCGGCCGCAGCAGGGGGCGGTACTTTGGCAGGGGAAACCGCTGGACTACAGCAAACGCGGCCTGCTGGCGCTGCGTCAGCAGGTGGCGACAGTGTTTCAGGACCCCGATCAACAAATCTTTTATACCGATATCGACAGCGATATCGCCTTCAGCCTGCGTAATCTTGGCGTCGCGGAAGATGAGATCGCCCGCCGGGTTGATGATGCGCTAACGTTGGTGGATGCCCGGCATTTTCGCCAGCAGCCGATCCAGTGTTTAAGCCACGGGCAGAAGAAGCGCGTGGCAATCGCCGGAGCACTGGTGCTGCGCGCGAAATATCTGTTGCTGGATGAGCCGACGGCGGGGCTGGATCCCTCTGGTCGTCGCCAGATGATCGCCATCATTAAACGTATCGTGGCGCAGGGGAATCACGTGGTAATTTCCAGTCATGATATCGATCTCATTTATGAAGTTAGCGATGCCGTCTATGTGCTTAACCGTGGTGAAGTGCTGGCGTACGGTGCGCCGGGCGACGTTTTTGCCCAAAGCGCGTTAATTGAACTCGCCGGATTAACCCCGCCCTGGCTGGTCAAACTGCATGCGCAGTTGGGGCTGCCGCTGTGCAAAACCGAAGATGAATTTTTTAGCCGCATGCGGCAACACACTTTTCATTCCATCAAGGAGGCGTCATGACGCAGGCGATTATGTTGCAGGGGACGGCGTCTGACGTCGGTAAAAGCGTGCTGGTAGCGGGACTGTGCCGCATCTTTTATCAGGACGGTCTGCGCGCCGCGCCGTTTAAATCGCAGAATATGGCGCTTAATTCCGGCATCACGCCGGACGGTAAAGAGATGGGCCGCGCGCAAATTTTCCAGGCGGAAGCTGCTGGCATTTCCCCTGATGTACGGATGAACCCGGTGCTGTTAAAACCGACCAGCGATCGCAAGGCCCAGATAGTGTTGATGGGGCAGGTGGCGACTGACATGGATGCCGTAAGCTATCACGACTATAAACCGCGCCTGCGCGAGCAGATCCTCTCGGTGTATACCAGTCTGGCGCAGGAATTCGACGTCCTGGTGTTAGAAGGCGCGGGCAGTCCGGCGGAAATTAATCTCCGTGACCGGGATATCGTCAATATGGGCATGGCGGAGATGGCGAAGTGCCCGGTGATCCTTGTTGCGGATATCGACCGGGGCGGGGTTTTCGCCTCAATCTTTGGCACGCTGGCGCTGCTGCGCGAACATGAGCGCGCGCGGGTGAAAGGGGTGATCATTAATAAATTTCGCGGCGATGTGGCGCTACTTTATTCCGGCATTGAGCAGATCGAAAACCTGACCGGCGTCCCTGTGCTGGGCGTGATGCCATGGCTGGATGTCGATCTTGAAGATGAGGACGGTGTGGCGCTGCAAAAAGGAAAGTATCTGCGTACCGACAGACGCGACATCAACATTGCGGTGATTCAGGTACCGCACATCTCCAATTTTACCGATTTTAATGCGCTGGCGGCGCAGCCGGACGTCAGAGTGCGCTACGTTCGTCAGCCGGAGGAACTGGCTGATGCTGACTTGCTGATCCTGCCTGGCAGCAAAAATACGCTCGGCGATTTAGTGTGGTTGCGGGAAAGCGGCATGGCGCACGCGGTGATGCAGGCGCACCGGAGAAATGTACCGGTCTTCGGGATCTGCGGCGGTTACCAGATGCTTGGGGAAAGCATAATTGACGAGGTGGAGTCGGGGCTGGGCACCCTTCCGGGGCTGGGACTGCTTGGCACTGTGACCCATTTTGCCTGGCATAAAACCACCACCCAGGTGGATGCGACACTGTCGGCCTCGCTGCCCGGGTGGCTGTCAGCAGCGGCGGGGCTGCCGGTGCGCGGTTATGAAATTCATATGGGCGAAACGACGCTGACCGGAGACAGCCAGCCGGTGATGCAACTGCATAAGAACGGGGAGCACGTGGCGGATGGCGCAGTAACCGCTGACGGGCTGGCGTTTGGCACATACCTGCACGGCCTTTTTGACAGCGATGATTTTACCCGCGCGCTGATTAATGGGTTGCGTGTGCGTAAAGGGCTGGAACCGCTGGATTCCACCTTTCAGTACGCGCAATATAAATCGCAGCAGTTTGATCTGCTGGCGGATGCGATGCGGCAACACATCGATATTGAGAAAATCTATACCATCATGCAAAACCATCAGGAGCCCGTATGATTCTCGTCACCGGCGGCGCGCGCAGCGGGAAAAGCCGTCATGCGGAAGCCTTGATCGCCGAATGCCCCCACGTATTGTACATCGCCACCTCGCAAATCGTTGACGAGGAGATGGCGGCTCGCATTCAGCATCATCGCGACGGGCGTCCAGCGCACTGGCGTACGGCCGAACGCTGGCAGCGTCTGGATGAGCTGATTGGCGCAGATAACGCGCCTGACGACGCTATTTTGCTGGAGTGCATTACGACCATGGTCACCAATCTGCTTTTTGCCTGTGGCGGCGACAGCGATCCCGACGGCTGGGATTATGCCGCGCTGGAAAAGGCGATTGACGCGGAGATCCAGACGCTCATTAGCGCCTGTCAGCGCTCACCGGCAACGGTTGTGCTGGTAACGAACGAAGTGGGGATGGGGATCGTTCCGGAAAACCGGCTGGCGCGCCATTTTCGGGATATTGCCGGGCGCGTTAATCAGCGTCTTGCGGCTGCGGCGGATGAAGTCTGGCTGGTGGTATCAGGCATTGGAGTCAAAATTAAATGAGTAAGTTGTTCTGGGCGATGCTCTCTTTTATCACCCGTTTACCGGTTCCGGCGCGCTGGTCGTCAGGGCTGGAGTTTGAGCACTATTCGCGCGGGATTATCACCTTCCCGGTCATTGGCCTGTTGCTTGGGGGACTGAGCGGTGCGGTGTTTTTGCTGTTTGAGAATTGGTGCGGTATTCCGTTGGCGGCGCTGTTCAGCGTGTTAGCGCTGGCGTTGATGACCGGCGGCTTTCATCTTGACGGTCTGGCGGATACCTGTGACGGCGTTTTCTCCGCGCGCAGCCGCGAGCGGATGCTGGAGATCATGCGTGACAGCCGCCTCGGCACCCACGGCGGGCTGGCGCTGATTTTTGTTCTGCTGGCGAAAGTGCTGGTGGTCAGTGAGCTGGCGCTACGGGGCACGCCGATGCTGGCGGCGCTGGCGGCGGCCTGTGCGGTGGGACGAGGTTTAGCCGTTCTGCTGATGTACCGCCACCGCTATGCCCGGGAAGAAGGCCTGGGGAATGTGTTTATCGGCCACGTCACCGGGACCCAGACCTGTATCACTCTCGGCCTGTCAGTGATTTTTGCCGCTGTTCTGCTCCCGGGAATGCACGGCGTTGGGGCAATGATTGTGGCTGCCGCAGCTATTTTCCTGCTTGGACAACTGTTGAAACGCACGCTGGGCGGGCAAACCGGCGACACGCTTGGGGCAGCCATCGAACTGGGTGAGCTGGTCTTCCTGCTGGCTCTGCTGTGAGTCAGCCAACATAACGAGAACCCTTATGCAGACCTTAACCTCTTTACTTCACCACATTCCGCCGACAGACCGTGATGCAATGGCGCGTGCCCAGCAGCATATCGATGGCCTGCTTAAGCCGCCGGGCAGCCTTGGTCGCCTGGAGTCCCTCGCTGTGCAACTGGCGGGAATGCCAGGCCTGAAGGGCGTACCGCACGTCGCGGATAAAGCGATGCTGGTGATGTGTGCCGATCATGGTGTATGGGACGAAGGGGTGGCGGTTTCGCCAAAAGCGGTGACCGCTATTCAGGCTGCTAATATGACGCGGGGTACCACGGGCGTGTGTGTGCTGGCGGCGCAGGCAGGGGCGAAGGTACATGTGATTGACGTGGGCATTGACGCCGACCCGATCCCCGGCGTGGTAAATATGCGCGTGGCGCGCGGATGCGGCAACATCGCCAGCGGCCCGGCAATGAGTCGCGGCCAGGCAGAGGAACTGTTGTTGGAGGTGATTCGTTACACTCGGGAGCTGGCGCAAAACGGCGTGACCTTATTTGGCGTCGGCGAACTGGGAATGGCAAACACCACGCCTGCCGCGGCGATTGTCAGCGTGATAACAGGTAGCGAGGCCGAAGCTGTGGTGGGCATTGGCGCGAATTTGCCGCTTTCGCGCATTGGCAATAAGGTGGCGGTGGTTCGCCGCGCCATTGCCGTTAATCAGCCCGATCCGCGAGATGGCATCGACGTATTAGCCAAAGTCGGCGGCTTTGACCTGGTCGGTATGGCGGGAGTGATGTTGGGGGCGGCGTCCTGTGGATTACCGGTGCTGCTGGACGGCTTCCTTTCCTATTCCGCCGCGCTGGCTGTTTGCCAGATCGCCCCACAGAGTAAGCCCTATCTGATCCCTTCGCATTTTTCGGCTGAAAAGGGGGCGCGGATAGCACTGGGGCATCTGGAGCTGGAACCTTATCTTAATATGGGAATGCGGCTGGGCGAAGGCAGCGGCGCGGCGCTGGCGATGCCGATTGTCGAAGCTGCCTGCGCGATGTACAGCAATATGGGACAGTTAGCTGCCAGCAATATTGTTTTACCCGACGGCAGATAATCTGCCCTGCGCCAGCATTGACGTTCTCCGGCCTGAACATCTCGTGGTGTCAGGCCTTTCTTATGTCGATCAACAAAACCCGCCCGCGAGCCATATCGCAAAGATTCTGTACTTTTGTATCGGGGCGCTGGCCGTGCGGGATCACCAGGAATTAGATAATACAGTTATAAAAGCTATAATTTCCCGATATCTGTCGTGATTGAGGAAAGGGAAATGAGACCTCGAGTGAAAGGCGTCTGTTCGTTATTACTGCTGCTGGCCGGGCAGAGCGCGCTGGCGGTGACTTATCCGTTGCCGCCGGAAGGCAGCAGACTGGTGGGCACACCGCTGACGATAACGGTGCCGGAGAATAATATCCAACCGTTGGAGGCGTTTGCCGCTCAGTATGGACAGGGCTTAAGCAACATGCTGGAAGCGAATCCGGATGTTGACGTCTTCCTGCCGACGTCTGGCTCTACGCTGGTGGTGCCGCAGCAGCTCATTCTGCCCGCCACGGTGCGTCAGGGGATTGTGGTTAACGTTGCGGAAATGCGGCTGTACTATTATCCGCAGGACAGCAATACGGTTGAAGTCTTTCCGATTGGCATTGGTCAGGCGGGACGTGAGACGCCGCGTAATTGGGTGACCACCGTTCAGCGTAAGCAGGAAGCGCCGAGCTGGACGCCGACGGCGAATACCCGGCGCGAATACGCAAAACGAGGGGAAACGCTGCCAGCGTTCGTGCCAGCCGGGCCGGACAATCCGATGGGGCTGTATGCGATCTATATCGGTAAGCTGTATGCCATTCATGGCACAAATGCGAATTTCGGTATTGGTCTGCGCGTGAGTCAGGGCTGCATTCGCTTACGTAATGACGATATTAAGTATCTGTTTGATAATGTTCCGGTTGGCACACGGGTACAAATTATCGATCAGCCGATAAAAATGACGGCTGAACCGGATGGTAGCCGTTGGGTTGAGGTGCATGAACCGCTTTCGCGTAATCGTGTGGAATTCGAGTCTGACAAAAAAGTTCCGCTGCCTGTCACCCCTGTTATGCGCACCTTTATGGCGGGCGAGGGCGTGGATGTACATCGGGTCAGCGAGACGCTTGAACGCCGCTCAGGTATGCCGGTGAAGATCACTCACGAACACGTCGGTATCTGAAGCTAAACAGACGAAAACGGAAAAAGCAAAAAGCCCGCTAAAAGCGGGCTTTTTTAAATCTGGCTCCTCTGACTGGACTCGAACCAGTGACATACGGATTAACAGTCCGCCGTTCTACCGACTGAACTACAGAGGAATCGTGTGAACGGGGCGCATATTAGCGACGCTGAATGTTAATGTCAAAGCCTGAATACGCTTTTGCGTTTGTTTGCCGAAATATTCTTCATTTCGCTGTTTATTCCGCCGCGACCGGCGTTTTAGTCGCCTTTTCGCGTTCCGGACGTGGGTATTTCCATAGCCAGCGACCGCTGACCATACGCCAGTAAAACAGCGCTGCGCGTACTGCCCAGTCAAAAAACATCCCCATCCACACACCGACCACGCCCCAGCCCAATACGATCCCAAGCGTATAGCCCGCCACAACGCGACAGCCCCACATTCCCAGCATCGATACCCACATAGCAAAGCGTGCGTCGCGTGCTCCTTTAAATCCGGAGGGTAACACCCACGATGCTGCCCAGATAGGCATAAACGCCGCGTTGAGCCAGATAAGAACCACGACAACGTCTTTGACGTCCTGATCGTGGGTATAAAATGATGCCATAAGTCCAGCAAACGGGGCGCTCAGCCAGGCGATGGCGGTTAAGCCAATAGTTGAAAGCCAGAACACGTGGCGCAACTGGATTTCCGCCTGTGCGATCTGACCATTTCCCAGACGTCTGCCGGTAATAATCGTCGATGCTGACCCCAGCGCGTTACCGGGCAGGTTGATCAGCGCGGCAATAGAAAAGGCAATAAAATTACCCGCGATGACGCTGGTGCCCATGCCAGCAACAAACATTTGCGTTAGCAGTTTGCCGCCGTTAAACAACACTGACTCAATGCTGGCAGGGATGCCAATCCCCATCACTTCCCAGATAATGGCGAAGTTAAGCGGTTTGAAATAGCTTTTGAGCGGAATGCGTAGCGCAGGATTAAAGCCAATCATCAGCACCCAGATAATGGCCGCCGCGCCAATATAGCGTGAGATCGTTAATCCGAGCCCCGCACCGACAAAGCCAAGACCTTGCCATGAAAAAATACCGTAAATAAGGATGCTGCTGATAATGATATTGAGGATGTTCATCCCGCCATTAATCAGCAGTGGGATTTTTGTGTTGCCCGCGCCGCGTAGCGCGCCGCTGCCAATGAGGGCAATGGCAGCGGCAGGGTAGCTGAGGACGGTTAATTCAAGGTACGTCAGCGCCAGCGCTTTAACTTCCGTTGTCGCCTCTCCGGCGACGACATTGATAATCTGCTCGCCAAAATAGTGAATCACCGCCGCCAGTATCACCGCGAACAGCGTCATGATGACCAGCGACTGTCTGGCTGCTGCCCGGGCGCGTCGGCGGTCGCGCTTACCGAGGCTAAACGCCACCACAACCGTCGTACCCAGGTCGATAGCCGCGAAAAACGCCATAATGACCATATTGAAACTGTCGGCAAGGCCGACGCCCGCCATGGCTTCTTTACCCAGCCAGCTAACGAGGAACGTACTGAGTACGCCCATGAGCAGTACGCAGGTATTTTCAAGAAAAATGGGGACGGCAAGCGGGGTAATTTCTCGCCAAAAAAGCACCTTATAACTCTTGCGTTTAGCGTACCAGGGCGTGCGGGCGACGGCCTGGCGTAGAGCAGTGGAGACGTTCAAAATTGACCTTAGAGAAGAAAGTTGAAACCACATTTCAAATGATGAGGGAGAAAGTAAAAAGCTGCAAAGTTTTTTCCCTGGAAAATGGCCGTAATTGCAACAAATTGTTGAGAGAAACGGCAACTGAACGTTGTTGTTGGAAATGGGGTTTGACAAAAGATTTTTCGCCGTTAAGATAAGCCTCCACAACGATTCCTCTGTAGTTCAGTCGGTAGAACGGCGGACTGTTAATCCGTATGTCACTGGTTCGAGTCCAGTCAGAGGAGCCAGATTTAAAGAAGCCCGCTTTTTAGCGGGCTTTTTGCTTTTCGGATTCAGAAGAAAATCAACGGAACGGTGGTTCGTTGAAGGTACGCAGCTTGCGCGAGTGCAGGCGGTCGCCTTCCGCGCGCAGCAGGTCAATGGCGCGAATGCCGATTTGCAGGTGCTCGGAGATCGCGCCCTCATAGAAACGGTTCGCCTGGCCGGGCAGTTTGATCTCGCCATGCAGCGGTTTATCTGACACGCACAGCAGCGTTCCATACGGCACCCGGAAGCGATAACCCTGTGCGGCGATGGTCGCGCTTTCCATATCAATCGCGACTGCGCGGCTCAGGTTAAATCGCAGCGCCGAGGCAGAATAACGCAGCTCCCAGTTGCGATCGGAGGTGGTTACCACGGTACCGGTACGCAGCCGCTGTTTCACCTCTTCACCCGGCATACCGCTGACCAGCTTCGTGGCGTCATACAGCGCGCGCTGGACTTCCGCGATGCTTGGGATTGGAATATCCGGGGGCAGTACCGCATCCAGCACCTGATCGTCGCGCAGGTAAGCATGCGCGAGCACATAATCGCCTATAGCCTGACTTTCGCGCAGACCACCGCAGTGGCCAATCATCAACCAGACGTCAGGGCGCAGCACCGCCAGATGATCGCAAATGGTCTTGGCGTTTGACGGACCCACCCCAATATTCACCAGCGTAATGCCTTGCCCATCGGCGGTGATAAGGTGCCAGGCGGGCATCTGATGCTTTTTCCACGCCAGATCCGAAATCGCTTCTTCGGGCGCTTCTGTTTCTGCCGTAATCCAGATACCGCCCGCGCAGGAAAGAGCAATATAAGGACTGTCCGGATCGAGGATCTGACTGCATCCCCATCGGACAAACTCATCAACATAACGGGTGTAGTTGGTGAACAAGACAAACGGCTGAAAATGTTCCACCGGGGTACCCGTGTAATGGCGTAGCCGCGCGAGGGAAAAATCGACCCGGCGCGCATCAAAATGCGACAGCGGCGAAAATTCTGCCGGATGATAAATACCGTCTGCCGTTTCATCACCAATCTGCGCCAGCTCAGTGGTGGGGAAGTGTCGGGTTAACCCGGCGCTCATGGAACGGTCCAGCGTCAGCTCGGATCCGTCAATCACGTAGGGGTAGGGGATCTCATGCTGTGAAGGCTCTACGGTGATATGCGCGTCGTAATCCTGATAAAGCAGCGTAAGCTGTTCTTCAAGATAGCGACGGAACAGCGTCGGGCGAGTGACGGTAGTTGAGTAACATCCCGCGTGAGTGAAGCGACCATAGGCGCGCGTTTTTGGCGGGTTGGTGGCATTACCGTCCCAGCTCACGGAAAGCGACGGATAAACAAAAAGACCTTTATTGCGGGCGGTGATATCGGGAAGCTCCCCGGTTTCAATGTACTGGCCAATGGCACTGCGCAACGCCTGAACCGACTGCTCATATAGCGCGTCAAGTTTTTCCAACGCTTGCGCTGGCGTCAGGCTGGAGCCCTTACTCTTCATCTGTGTCTCCTTGTTTTACAGGTGTACTGCTCACCCGATAGTATGTCAGGCGTTTATGAAACAAAAGTGAGAGTTTTTGAGAGGATGCGAGAGCCGAATGGCCCTCGCAATACGATCAGGCGTGTTGCTTATCTTTCATAAATAATGCGGTGAGGGCTGAAATCAGGCAACCTGCCAGTAAATAGAGGGCGACACTGTGCCAGCTCCCACCAAAGAAGGTGACCAGCGCAGCGGCGATGAAAGGCGTAAAGCCGCCGCCCACCACGCTCGCCACCTGGTAACCGACACCCGCCCCGCTGTAGCGATAACCAGCGCCAAACATGCCGGTAAACATCGGCTGCTGAACGCAAACCACCATGTCATGCGCGATGTTGGCAAGCATGATGGAAAAGAACACGATCCAGAACAGAGATTGCGCTTCAAGCGCCATAAAGAAGGGAAACGCGCTGAGCGTCCCTATCAGCGCTCCGGTAATATAGACGCGACGACGACCAAAACGATCGGCCATCCAGGCGAACAGAGGGATGGTCAGGCAGCTTAATCCACCGACCAGCAGGCCGATATTCAAAAAAAGCTCACGTGGCAGACCGAGATTCTGCGTCGAATAGTTCAGCGCAAACGCGGTAACGATATACATCGTCAGAAGCTCACACAGGCGCAGAGCGATAATTTTCAAAAACGCGCCAGGATGTTGTGCGAGCGCTTCGAGAACCGGCAGCCGCTTTTTCGCCTCGGGCGCTTGTTCTCTTTGTTGCTCAAATTCGGCGGATTCTTCCATTCCGTTTCGCACCCACAGCGCGCCCAGCACCAGAACGATGCTGAACAGGAAGGGAATACGCCAGCCCCAACTCAGAAACTGCTCATCGGTGGTCAGATAGCTGATTAACGACACCAGCCCCGTCGAGAGCAACAGACCGACGCCGTATCCCACTTGTACGCCACTGCTGTAAAACGCTTTTTTGTGTTCTGGCGCACTTTCAACGGAGAGTAACGCCGCGCCGCCCCATTCGCCTCCCACGGCAAAGCCCTGAATCGCGCGCAGCACGACCAGCATAACCGGCGCCCACCAGCCGATAGTGGCGAATGAAGGCAGGATACCGATTAGCGCAGTGGCAATCCCCATCATCCAGACGGTGAGCATCAGCATCCGTTTGCGCCCCAGACGATCGCCGAAGTGGCCGAAAATCACCCCACCAAGCGGGCGGAACAGGAACCCGACGCCAAAGGTCGCAAAGGCAGCGAGCGTACCCATCGCCGGACTGACCTGAGGGAAAAATTCGCTATTAAAGACCAGCGCGGCGGTGATGCCATAAAGCAGAAAGTCATACCAGTCGACAACCGCGCCGGCAAAACTGCCCAGCGCAGCGCGCCGGGCACGATGAAGTGAAGGTGTTTGCTCCTGCGCGGAAGCGGAGATGAGGGTGGAATCCATAGTAATCCTGTCAGTACTGTTTTTATTATTAGTATGGGAATCAAGGTCACACACATTGCGGCCGAAGTATAAGTGGCTGTTATGAGACTACCGCGACAGGCTGAAAGAGAAAACGATTTTTATTCTTGTTTGGCGAAGAACAGGAAAATATAGGCTTTATGGCGAGAAGAAAAGCAAAAAGCCCGCTAAAAGCGGGCTTTTTTAAATTTGGCTCCTCTGACTGGACTCGAACCAGTGACATACGGATTAACAGTCCGCCGTTCTACCGACTGAACTACAGAGGAATCGTGTGAACGGGGCGCATATTAACGAGGGTGCCCGATGTTGTCAAAGGGGGAAATACAATTGTGCGTTTGTTTGTCGACAAAACAAGCAAAGCGGCGAACTTCTGATCGTTGATCTTTGCCCTCTTCTGGTGCAGTGCTACCCCGAATGGGGCAGATCAAAAAGCGCTGACGGCACAGGGCCATAAGCGGAACAATCATAAGCGCTTATTTTTTGGGAGGTTAAGACGCGCGAAAACCTTGATAAGAAACTGGCAAGTATCTTGCAGTTCTCTCCTGACATCACTGCCAGCATAGGTTCTGGCATTCCCGACAGGAGGCAAAATGAACTTCAGACGACTGAAATATTTCGTGAAAATTGTCGATATTGGTAGCCTGACCCAGGCCGCTGAAGTATTGCACATCGCCCAGCCTGCTTTGAGTCAACAGGTCGCCACGCTGGAGGGTGAACTGAACCAACAGTTATTGATACGCACCAAGCGGGGTGTAACCCCGACCGAAGCGGGGAAGATCCTTTACACTCATGCCCGCGCGATCCTGCGTCAGTGCGAGCAGGCGCAACTGGCAGTCTATAACGTGGGCCAGACCCTGACGGGGCAGGTGTCGATTGGACTGGCGCCGGGAACGGCGGCCTCGTCGGTGACCATGCCGCTGCTCCAGGCCGTACGCGCGGAACTGCCTGAAGTACTGGTTTATTTACATGAAAACAGCGGCGCAGTGCTCAACGATAAGTTACTCAGCGGTCATCTTGATATGGCTGTATTGTATGAGCGTTCACCGCTGGCGGGTATTTCCAGCCAGCCACTGCTGAAAGAAGATCTGTTTCTGGTCGGCACCCGAGATTGCCCTGGCCCGAGTGTCGACCTCACCGCCGTCGCTCAGATGAATCTGTTCCTGCCGCGCGACTACAGTGCCGTGCGTTTGCGGGTCGATGAGGCTTTTTCACTGCGTCGCTTAACCGCGAAGGTCATCGGAGAGATAGAATCGATCGCCACCCTGACCGCCGCGATTGCCAGTGGAATGGGGGTCACCGTATTGCCGGAATCCGCTGCGCGTTCATTATGCGGTGCGGCAAATGGTTGGATGGCGCGGATCACAGCGCCGTCCATGAATCTGTCGTTGTCGCTGAATATATCGGCACGAGGCAGTTTGTCGCCACAGGCGCAGGCGGTGAAAGAGATCCTGCTGTCATTGGTCAGTAGCCCGGCACTGGCAAATCGCGAGCTGCAACTGGTCAGTTAGGCCTTATTCCCTGACGGAATAAGTTGCGGGTTTTTATTATTTGTTATGCCGGACGTCAGACTTTAACAATAGCGTAATGTCTGATGTTTCCGGAGCAACACGTGAATTTCCAGCAGCTAAAAATTATTCGGGAGGCGGCCCGTCGGGATTTCAACCTGACCGATGTTGCCAATATGCTGTATACCTCGCAGTCAGGTGTCAGTCGACATATTCGGGAACTGGAGGATGAGTTAGGCATCGAAATCTTTATCCGCAGGGGAAAGCGTCTTCTAGGCATGACCGAACCGGGTAAGGCGCTGTTAGCGATCGCTGAGCGGATCCTTAATGAAGCCAGTAACGTCCGGCGTCTGGCGGATCTATTTACCAACGACACGTCCGGTGTGCTTACTATCGCCACAACCCATACCCAGGCGCGCTATAGTCTGCCAGACGTGATCAAAGCGTTCCGCGATATTTTTCCGGAAGTTCGTCTGGAGTTGATTCAGGGCACGCCACAGGAAATTGAAACCTTACTGCACAATGGAGAGGCGGACATTGGTATCGCCAGCGAGCGGCTGAGTAACGATCCGCTATTGGTCGCATTTCCGTGGTTTCGCTGGTATCACAGCCTGCTCGTGCCTGTCGAACATCCGCTGACGCAGTCCTCTCCGCTCACGCTTGAGGCCATCGCACAGTGGCCGTTGATTACTTACCGTCAGGGCATTACCGGGCGTTCGCGTATTGATGAGGCGTTCGCACGTAAGGGGCTGCTGACGGATATCGTGCTTAGCGCGCAGGATTCCGACGTAATTAAAACCTACGTCGCACTGGGGCTGGGCATTGGTCTCGTGGCGGAACAGTCCAGCGGCGAGCGGGAAGAGGGGACGTTGGTGCGCCTGGATACCCGGCATCTCTTCGACGCCAATACCGTTTGGCTGGGGTTGAAACGCGGGCAGTTACAGCGCAATTACGTCTGGCGATTTATTGAGTTATGTAACGCGGGCCTGTCGGTTGAGGAGATTAAACGGCAGGTGATGGAACCGGACGAGGTAGTGATTGATTACCAGATATAAAGCAAAAAGCCCGCTAAAAAGCGGGCTTCTTTAAATTTGGCTCCTCTGACTGGACTCGAACCAGTGACATACGGATTAACAGTCCGCCGTTCTACCGACTGAACTACAGAGGAATCGTGTGAACGAGGCGCATAATACTGGCCGCACTACAGCGTGTCAACTGTAAAATTAACACGCTTTTTCAATTGGTTAATTAATCCTCAAAACAATAAATTAATGAACCTGCGAAGGTGGAGGCGCGTCCTCTTCCTGGCTGTCGCGTAGCCGTTGCAGCGGGTCCTGCTGATAGAACTGGCAAAACCGTTGCCAGAGTGCAGGGAAGCGTGGGGCGAAAAGCTCCGGCGCGCTGAAAAAGTACTCTGACAAAACAGCAAAACACTCGGCGGGATCGCTCGCTGCGTAAGCGTCGATGCTTGATGCTGTTTCGCCCACCAGATCAATTTCATCCTGAATATTGTTCATTGCCGCGTGCAGGTCATGCTCCCAACTGGCCACTTCGCGCAGTGGGATGAGCGGAATGCCACTGGCGCGATCGCCGTTACGCATGTCCAGCTTGTGCGCCACTTCGTGAATGATCAAATTGAAACCGGAAGCATCGAAGGAGTCCTGAATATCCAGCCAGTTCAGGATAATCGGCCCTTGCTGCCAGCTTTGTCCAGACTGCACGACCCGCTGGTTATGCACCAGACCAATGTCGTCTTCCCATTCATCATCGACGACAAACGGAGCAGGGTAGATGAGCACCTCATGGAAACCATCGAGCCATTCGATGCCCAATTCCAGCACCGGAAGACAAAAAAGCAGGGCAATACGCGCGCTTTTCAATGCGTCGAGTTCGAATCCCTGAAGTGCGACCAGCCTTTTTTGCTGTAAGAATCGTTCCGCCAGCGCGATCAGTCTGGCTTGTTCCTGCGCGGTTAGGGTCATCAGCAAGGGGATAGCGAGGGCTTCCTCCCACTGAGCGGACGCATTTTGCGCGTTATCTTGTGCTTTCCAGGGCCACTTTATCATCGTTTTGCTCGCAAACTCGTCACTTGAACAAAATTGAAGGGACAGGGTCTGTTAAAATGCCAAATTACCTGGCATCATGGCAACCATCAAAACGGAGAGATGCCGGAGCGGCTGAACGGACCGGTCTCGAAAACCGGAGTAGGGGCAACTCTACCGGGGGTTCAAATCCCCCTCTCTCCGCCACTATTCAAGCACTTACCCCACCCGCTGTCAGTGACGCAACTCTCGTTGAGCAAAATGAATTGACGAACTCACGTTTTTTACGCCTTGATGTGCGTCATGTTTTTCTACCGTGTCTGGACAATTTCGGACATATCAAAGACGTGAGACTGGTATAGCAGGCAACAAAAAGCCCGCCAGAGGCGGGCTTGGGTGAGACGGTGGGATTAGAACTGATACACTAAGCCCACTGCAACGATATCATCGGTTGCGATACCGTTATCCGCGTAGAAGTTATCGTCTTCGTCCAGCAGGTTGATTTTGTAGTCTACGTAGGTGGACATGTTTTTGTTGAAGTAGTAAGTCATACCCACGTCAACGTATTTCACCAGATCTTTGTCGACATAGCGCCAGTGACCACGATGAATATCCTGGCCGCCTAAGTCGACGCCTTTAGATTGCAGGTACGCGATAGACGGACGCAGACCGAAGTCGAACTGATACTGTGCGACAACTTCGATGTTTTGGGTCTTGTTAGCGATGCCGCCTTCAAAATCTTCACCACTTCCGTAAGAAGTCATATTGCGGGTTTCTGCATACATGGCTGCCAGATAAACGTCGTTAGCATCGTATTTCGCGCCAACGGTCCAGGCTTCAGCCGTTTCGCCGCCAGCATATTTGTTAGCCTGACTGCGATCGCCATAACCGCGACGAACCTGATTATCGGTACGATCGGAAGTAGAGTAAGCAGCCCCCAGGCTCAGCCCGAAGTCAAAGTCGTAAGACGCGGACATACCGAAACCGTCGCCATTCTCACGTGCCAGTTTACGTTTGCCGCCATTACCTGTGCCTTCACCTGAACCCGGGTTTTCATTGTTACCCTGATACTGCAGCGCAAAATTCAGACCGTCTACCTGTCCAAAGAAACCGTTATTACGGTAGGTGGCAACGCCATTGGTACGTCCGGTCATGTAGACATCGGTCTGCGACCAGGTATCACCGCCGAACTCCGGCAGCATATCGGTCCATGCTTCAACGTCGTAAACCACACCGTAATTGCGACCGTAGTCGAAGGTGCCATTCTGACCGAAGCCTAAACCCGCGAAACCCAGACGGGTCCAGGAGTTAGCGCCTTCGCCTTCAGTGGTATTTGCCTGGATATTGTATTCCCACTGACCGAAGCCCGTTAACATGTCGTTGATTTGCGTTTCGCCTTTGAAGCCTAAACGCGCATAAGACATATCGCCGTCGTTATCCGTGTCATCAGAGAAATAGTGCAGACCATCAACTTTGCCGTACAGGTCCAGTTTATTGCCGTCTTTATTATAGATTTCCGCTGCATTTGCTGCGCCCGCAACCAATAATGCCGGGACAAGCATTGCCAATACTTTTCTTTTCATTATGTATTCCCTTATGATAATAACCATCATGAATAAGTGCTTTTTTCACGAAAGCACATTTGGATACTATTCTAAAGAGTTCATTTTATTTTAAATATTACATGTAACAAATGTATTTAAAATATTTCAATATGTGTCTAACAGGGAATTTAAAATTCATTATATATGAGTCGATTACAATGTATTCATGATTGTTATCTATTTATATCAGATAGTTATTGGTTTTTGAGGTTGATTTTTACAATGAATATTTTATGCCTTCTCAAACACGACGCTTCAGGGGATAAGCATAAAAAAAACCGACATAAATGCCGGTTGTAAATGAGGGGGTAAATAAACGATAAAAAGGCTAATAACCTAATGATAATGCCATGTTTGATCTAAAGAGAAAAGGGCGCAGATAAAACACAATTATTATTATTGTCATCAATACATTCACTCGCAATAAACCTGAAATAAGAGGTAAAATAGTGTTGATATGCGAGATTTTCAGGCGCATGGGTAATTTGCGCCGGATCAAAACATATGCAAAATAAATGGTTGGTTTTTAGACAATCACCTCCACACCCGCATAATGTGACTATACTCACAAACAGTTAAGTGAAATTTTTCTGCATCAGATCACAAAACTGGAGATTTCTTTGAGTCGTCTGGAAGTAAACGCAAGCCGTAGCCTGGGGGGCAAACTGGCGCTGTGGGTATTTTATGTCTTTTGCCTCTATTTCATCTGGGCAATGTTGCATTATGTATGGGTTATCAGTCATGTCGAATCTGCTCCGGTTGCCGGATTCGACAGCAGCCCCGGTTCAACCAGCGGGAAATGGCTGGGGGCGTTGCTCGGCTTTGTGGTGCTAAGCGTCGTGGGTGCCATTCTCGGCGCTATCGCCTGGTATACGCGCCCGCGCACCTCGTCAGAGTGAACGCGGCGCTAAAAATTGCTACTGTAGCGGTTTCAAACGCACGGGAGGCAATGTGGATCTTCAGCACTGGCAGTCACAATTTGAAGCGTGGTTAGCCAACCACCATAACCAACAGGACGCCGCCCACGATATCTTCCATTTCCGCCGGGTCTGGGCGACTTCTCGTCAGCTCAGTCGTGGGCTGGCTGTGGATGAACTCGTGGTACTGACGGCTTGTTATTTTCATGACATTGTCAGTCTTGCTAAAAATCATCCTGAACGCCACCGCTCGTCTGTCCTTGCTGCCGCGGAAGCGCGCCGTATTCTTATTCATGACTTTCCCGGCTTCCCGGCATCACGGTTAGCGGCGGTTTGTCACGCCATTGAAGCCCATAGCTTCAGCGCCAATATAGCCCCCGTTACCCTGGAAGCGAAAATCGTACAGGACGCCGACCGGCTTGAAGCGCTGGGGGCGATTGGCCTGGCGCGTGTCTTCGCCGTTTCGGGTTCGTTAGGCGCGGCGCTATTCGATGCGGAAGATCCGCTTGCCCGGCGGCGAGCGCTAAACGATAAACAGTTCGCGCTCGATCACTTCCAGACCAAACTGCTGGCGTTGCCCAACACCATGCAAACCGCCCGGGGGAGGGAACTGGCGCGACACAACGCAGATTTCCTGGTGACCTACATGGCGAAGCTCAGCGCCGAGCTGAAAGGCGAGTATGCGTCGCTGGACGCCACGGTGATTGCGGCGTTTAGCCCCAACCACGCGTGACGCCAAATTTATGTTACTCTCACATCACTCTTTTTTGGCCGGTTGAAGATATGCAGCACACTCTCTCAGTAGCGGACTCGCTGATTCCTGCGACAGACAATAGCGCGGAGTCGATACAGGCGATGCTGGCGAAGTTAATGGAAATCTATGATGTCAAAACGCTGGTGGCGCAGCTGAACGGGGTTGGCGAACACCACTGGAGTCCGGCCATCTTAAAGCGTGCGGTGGCGAACGCCTCGGTCTGGCATCGGCTGAGTGAACGTGAAGCGGCGCATTTGCGTACGTTGCTTCCCGCGCCGCCAGCGCATCATCCCCATTATGCTTTTCGCTTTATCGATCTTTTTGCGGGCATAGGCGGGATCCGCCGCGGGTTTGAAGCGATCGGCGGGCAGTGTGTTTTTACCAGCGAATGGAATAAACATGCGGTACGCACGTATAAAGCTAACTACTACTGCGACCCGGACAGCCATCACTTTAATGAAGATATCCGCGATGTCACGCTGAGCCACCGCGAAGGCGTGAATGACGCTCAGGCGGCAGAGCACATTCGCCAGCATGTGCCGGAACACGATGTACTCCTGGCGGGCTTCCCCTGTCAGCCGTTTTCTCTGGCTGGCGTGTCGAAGAAGAATGCGCTCGGTCGCGCTCACGGTTTCGCCTGCGATACGCAGGGCACGCTGTTTTTTGATGTCGTGCGCATCATTGACGCGCGGCGTCCGCCGATCTTTGTGCTGGAAAACGTGAAAAACCTGAAAAGCCACGATCAGGGTAAAACGTTCCGCATCATTATGCAGACGCTTGACGAGCTGGGTTATGACGTGGCGGATGCAGAGGACAATGGCCCTGACGATCCGAAGATCATTGATGGCAAACATTTTCTGCCTCAGCACCGCGAACGCATTGTGCTGGTTGGGTTTCGCCGCGATCTCAACCTCAAGGGCGATTTTACCCTGCGGGACATCACCACGCGTTATCCGCAGCGGCGTATCACCCTTGGCGAACTTCTTGAACCTGTCGTTGAGGCGAAATATGTTCTGACGCCTGTGCTGTGGAAGTATCTCTACCGCTATGCGAAAAAACATCAGGCGAAGGGGAACGGTTTTGGTTATGGCATGGTATACCCGACCAACCCGGACAGCGTCACGCGGACGCTGTCCGCTCGTTACTACAAAGACGGCGCGGAAATTCTGATCGATCGCGGCTGGGATATGGCGAAAGGCGAAGCCCATTTCGACGATCCGCAAAACCAGCAGCATCGTCCGCGTCGCTTAACGCCCAGAGAGTGCGCGCGGCTGATGGGCTTTGAATCGCCGCAGGGATACCAGTTCCGCATTCCGGTTTCCGACACCCAGGCCTATCGTCAGTTTGGCAACTCGGTCATCGTGCCGGCCTTTGCCGCGGTGGCGAGCCTGCTGGAGGAGAAGATCAAAGCCGCTGTCGCCCTGCGTCAGCAAGGGATGGCCAGTGGCGGACGTTCACGATAAGGCCACGCGCAGTAAAAACATGCGGGCCATAGCGACCCGCGATACCGCTATTGAAAAACGTCTTGCCGCGCTGCTGACGGAACAGGGGATCGCCTATCGCGTGCAGGATGCCGGGCTGCCGGGGCGACCTGACTTTGTGATCGACGATTATCGCTGCGTCATTTTCACCCACGGCTGCTTCTGGCATCAGCACCACTGCTATCTGTTTAAGGTGCCGGCGACGCGGACCGCGTTCTGGCTGGAAAAAATTGGCAAAAACGTAGAGCGCGATCGTCGTGATGTTCAGCGTCTAAAGGCGCTCGGCTGGCGGGTATTGGTGGTCTGGGAGTGCGCCCTGCGCGGGCGGGAAAAACTCAGCGACGCCGCTCTGTCCGAACGTCTTGAAGAGTGGATCTGCGGGGATGGCGCCCCCGCGCAGATCGACACGCAGGGAATACACCTACTGTAGCGTTTTTTCTTTTACCGTCGTCGCCACAACCGGTTTAGCCGGGAACAGATATTTACCCAGCGTTACCAGCACGACCGCAAAGACGATAACCCCCAGCGCCAGCCATTCAATCGGCGCCAGACGTTCGCCGCCAAGTCCGGTGCCCAGCAATACCGCCACAACCGGGTTCACATAGGCATAGCTGGTTGCCAGCGCCGGGCTGACGTTGCGGATAAGATACATGTAGGCGTTAATCGCGATGATTGACCCAAACACCGCCAGGTAACCGACGGCGAAGAAGCCGGAAAGCGAGGGCAGCGCGGTAAGCTTTTCACCGCTAAGAAACGACGCGCACATCAGCACCACGCCAGCGGCCAGCATTTCAATGGCGCCCGCCATCATGCCCACCGGTAGCGTAATACGCGAGCCGTAAACGGAGCCGAACGCCCAGCTAATGGAGCCAATCAAAATCAACATCGCCCCCCACGGATTACCGCTTAAATTGCCGCCGCTGTTAAGCATGACAATCCCCGCCAGACCAATCGCAATCCCCATCCACTCGAGCTTGCGGGTCCTGATGCCGAAGAAATGGCTGAAACACAGGGTGAACAACGGGACTGTCGCCACGACTACGGCGGCGATACCCGAAGGGACATTCTGATGTTCAGCCACGGTAACCAGTCCGTTGCCGACGGCTAACAGGAGAATGCCAATCAGCGCGGCGTTTAGCAGGGGCCGTAGCGGTGGGAGCTTATGTCCCCGAAGCAGTAAATAGGCGGTTAACAGCACGCCAGCGGCCAGGAAGCGCACGCCGGCCATCATCAGCGGTGGCCAGCTCTCCACGCCGATACGGATAACGAAATACGTGGAACCCCAAATGATATACAGGGCGAATAACGCACTGAAAAGCGGTAACAACTGCCGAAAACGCATAATCCCTCACGGGCGAAAGAGTCAGAATCAATAGAGTAAACGCGAAAATACCTGCCTGGCGAGCACTATACTCGCAGCATGTTGTTAAATAAATGTTGACGAGCAACATCTGTTTCCGCTCTGCGTGTTTTACTCCATACTTAATGCTTCAAGAAGAAAAATCGAGGGACTTATTTTGGCAGGAAGTAGTTTACTGACGTTACTTGATGATATCGCCACGCTGCTTGACGATATCTCTATGATGGGAAAACTGGCCGCAAAAAAAACCGCGGGCGTACTGGGCGACGATCTGTCGCTTAACGCCCAGCAGGTCACTGGCGTCAGAGCGAACCGCGAGCTGCCGGTGGTCTGGAGCGTGGCGAAAGGCTCATTTATCAACAAAGTGATTCTGGTGCCGCTGGCGCTGCTGATCAGCGCCTTCATCCCCTGGGCGATCACCCCTTTGCTGATGATCGGCGGCGCTTTCCTGTGTTTTGAAGGGGTAGAGAAGGTGCTTCATACTCTTGAATCACGCAAGCACAAGGAAGATCCGGCTGAGCGTAAGAAGCGGCTGGAAGCGTTGGCGGCGCAGGATCCACTGGCCTTTGAGAAGGATAAAATCAAAGGCGCGATCCGAACCGATTTTATCCTGTCGGCTGAAATTGTAGCGATTACGCTTGGGATCGTGGCTGACGCGCCGTTGCTGAATCAGGTGCTGGTACTTTCCGGCATCGCGTTAGTGGTGACGGTGGGCGTTTATGGCCTGGTGGGGATCATCGTTAAGCTGGACGATATGGGCTACTGGCTGGTAGAAAAATCCAGCGCGCTGGCGCGGGCGGTCGGGAAAGGGCTGCTGATTGTCGCGCCGTGGCTGATGAAATCGCTGTCGGTGATTGGCACGCTGGCCATGTTCCTGGTCGGTGGCGGCATTGTGGTGCATGGCGTCGCGCCGTTGCATCACGCCATTGAACATTTTGCCAGCCAGCAGAGTGCCGCGATAGCGCTAATGTTGCCAACGTTGGCGAACCTGGTGCTGGGCTTTATTATCGGCGCCATTGTGGTTGCGTTGGTGAAGATGGTGGCAAAAGTGCGTGGCGTCGCGCACTAATTATCTTCTGTCCAACCAGGCAAAACTCGCCATTCTCGTCTAAGGTGAAAAAGTTTCACATGATACAGGAGGCAGGTATGCACTTTTTGGTCAGTGATGAAGTTACCGTGAAAGAGGGCGGACCACGCATGATTGTCACCGGGTATTCCAGCGGAATGGTGGAGTGTCGGTGGTATGACGGCTTCGGCGTTAAGCGGGAGGCATTCCATGAGAATGAGCTGGTTCCCGGTGACGCAAGGCGCCAGCGTGAAAATGCCAGATAATAAAACGCCCGGTGAATGCCGGGCGTTTTATTAGGCAGAAAAAAAAGCATCGCGTCAGCGATACGTAACGTACTGAATTATGCCAGGATTAGGAAAGCAATTGCGAGTAGGGAGTGGTCAGCGTGCCGCACGAAACAACGATCGAAAACTGGGGCTGGCTGAAAATGTTAGCGCGGAGATTCGGGCCCGGTCACGTCGTCAACCTCTGTTTTCTGATCGTGATGATTTTTTCCACTCTGCTGACCTGGCGGGAAGTGGTCGTACTGGAAGAAGCCTATATTTCCAGCCAGCGCAATCACCTGGAGAATGTCGCCAACGGGCTGGATAAGCAACTGCAGTATAACGTCGATAAACTGCTTTTTCTGCGTAACGGTATGCAGGAAGCGCTGGCAATGCCGCTTGACTTTCCCGCGCTCCGGGACGCCGTCTCTCGTTTCGAACAGCAAAGGGATTCGCGATTCTGGCAGCTTGAACTGGATAAGCGTCGAACCTTGCCGCTGAACGGCGTGTCTGACTCTTTTGTTAACCAAACCCACATTCTTTCCCGTGACAGCGACTCGCTGGATAATGAGCTGACCGCCGCGCTGGAGGTGGGGTATTTGTTGCGTTTAGCCCAGACCCGTTCTTCACTGACGCAGCAGGCGATGTACGTCTCCCGCGCCGGGTTTTATGTTTCCACCCAACCCTCCGCCCTCTCCAGCGAAATTACCGCCCGTTATTATGATTATGTCATCCAGCCGTGGTTTAAAGAGCAGTCGCAGCGGCAGAACCGGATGCGCGGGGTACGCTGGTACACCGGCCAGACCACGCAGTTGCGCGATGAGCTGCAACGGGTCACCGTCAGCGTTCCGCTGGATAACGGTCAGTACTGGTATGGCGTGCTGGCGATGACGATCCCCGTCTCCTCGGTGGAACGGTTTATGGAAGACGCCATCGACAAGGATGTGGAAGGGGAATACCAGCTGTATGACAGTAAATTGAAGATGCTGGCGGCATCGACGCCGGCATTGCGCAACATCAACACCTTTGACGCGCGTGAGCAGGCGACGCTTGCCCACGAGATTGAACAGGACACCGAAGGCGGCTTGCGAATGAGAAGTCGCTACATCAGCTGGCAGCGGCTGGACCACTTCGACGGCGTGCTGGTCCGCGTTCATACGCTCAGTGAAGGGGTACAGGGAGACTTCGGCAGTATCAGTATTGCGCTGGCCCTGCTGTGGGCGCTGTTTACCAGTATGTTAATCATCTCGTGGATTGTCATCCGCCACATGGTGAGCAACATGTTTGTGTTGCAAAGCTCGCTACAGTGGCAGGCCTGGCACGACACGCTAACCCGTTTGTACAACCGTGGCGCATTGTTTGAAAAAGCCCGCCAACTGGTACAGCGCTGCCGGGCGCAAAAGCAGTCGCTGTCGGTGATTCAAATCGATCTTGATCACTTTAAAAGCATTAACGACCGCTTTGGCCACCAGGCGGGCGATCGGGTGTTGGCTCACGCCGCGAGCTTAATCAGCGGCACTCTGCGGGCGAACGACGTCGCCGGGCGCGTCGGGGGAGAGGAGTTCTGCGTGGTACTCCCGGACACGACGCTGGCGCAGGCGGAACGTATCGCAGAGCGGATCCGCCTGCGCCTGAATGAAAAAGAGCTACTGATAGCGAAAAGCACCACGCTGCGGATCAGCGCCTCGCTGGGGGTGAGTGGCACGCAGGAAACCCATGAATACGATTTTGAACAGCTGCAGTCGCTGGCCGATCGCAGGTTATACCTGGCGAAACAGGCTGGCCGCAACCGTGTTTGTGCGAGCGAGAGGGGCTAGTCAGGGGTAAACAGATGCGACATGCCTTCACTCCAGCCTGCCGGACCTTCTGAACGGGTGCGGTAGACGTAGGGCGAAGCCTGATCGGGTAACACCACCCCTTCGCGGCTCAGTCCTTTCACCACCACGGCATAATTCATGACCTTAAGCAGCGGCGCATCGTTTGGGCCATCACCCAGGCCGACAGTAACAGGGCGTTGCCCCCACTGGCGCTGATAACGTGCGATTAACCCGTTTGCCGCCTGATCTTTTCCCGCGCTGGCGTCAAGTACGTGCCAGAAGCGTGCGCCGTGAACAAACTGCAACCCCAACGCGTTTAGCTGTTGGCTGAACGCGGCCATGCGCGCATCGCTGTCACGCCAGATCAGGGTGACAGAGGCTTCATGCAGGCGGCTTAAGCTGGCCTGGGCGTGAGGCAGGCCTGTCCATTCGCTAATGGTCGCCTCATCGACATCGTCGAAGGTTGTGAATTTATACTGTCCTTTTTCGCGAAGCTTATTGAGCACCGCGCTAACTTCATCGTGCGGCACGCCGCTCATCAGACGCGGAGAGTCAGATTCAGTTTGCCAGCGACTGTCATATTCAATGACGGCGCCGCTTTCGGCAATCAGCGGAAGGCCGTGCAGATTGAGTGATTTCTGGATGTAAAGCATTTCTGCGGCGGTTTTGCTGCTACATAGAATGACGGGAATCTCGTGCTCACGCAGACGGGCGAGCCAGCCAGCGGCAGGTTGCCAGTCATAGGATTGATTGTCCAGTAACGTGCCATCCAGATCGGTAAAAACCAGCACCGGATCGTTCAGTGAAAGCATAATGATTTCCCGTGTTGTAAAAAGCTATTACCAGGAAAAATCCTAAAGCCAGGAGGCGTAGTCCACGCTGAAGACGGGATCGGTCCCGTCGCCATGAGGCCTGCAGCTGTGTTCACCTTAACCATTAGTAGTATTAATCATTCATCGCAAAAATATTTGCTTGTCATACAAAAAAATTGCAGATAAGGTTTAACGCACATCAGATTTCCTGGTGTAACGAATTTTCAAGTGCTTCTTGCATAAGCAAGTTTCATCCCGACCCAACTGGGTCGGGATTTTTTTCCTCTGCGGGTTAGCGGTTGATTTCCGTCACGCTGAAATCGTGTATATCCAGCTCAAAGGCTTCCGCTAATTCATGCCATGTATGGTATTCACGCCCATCAACGCTGACCTTTTCCGGATCGCTTCCACTGCGATGAATTTCGCTCTCACTGATTTCATTGATTGCGGCCAGCAGCGCGTCGACATCGACGCTGACTTCGCGTTTCGCGGTATCGCTGTAGTCTTTTGCGGTCTTCATCATTAACCTCTCCCGTTAGCGTGCTTCAGCCTAAGTATAGACCGTTGAGAAAAGCCGCAATCGCGCCGGGTGAACGCTGTCAGGAATGGATTTTTGTTCTACACTGGCACAAAGCCACAGGAGGAGAAAAATGAACGTAAATGATCGGGTTACAGTCAAGACGGATGGCGGTCCTCGTCGTCCTGGCGTGGTACTGGCGGTAGAGGAGTTTAACGAAGGCACAATGTACCTGGTATCGCTGGAAGACTACCCGCTCGGCATCTGGTTCTTCAATGAGTCGGGGCACCAGGACGGCATTTTTGTGGAAAAGGCGGAATAGGGCGGCAACGGGGTTGTTATCCCGGCTGGTGGATGCCCCACCAGTCGGGAGGTCTTAGCGCATGTTAACAAATATGCCGTTGGTCACGTTATCGGTCAGGCGAACAACATGATAGATAACTTGTTTGTTATGCGTTTTTATCTTTCGTTTTATATTCCCCTTATGGGAGGAGACGGTTTTCGCTTTGATGTTCATCCGATCCGAAATTTGAATCGTTCCTTGTCCTTCCATCCACATGCGTAACATGCTTGATTCCGTTCGACTTAACGATAACGTTGGTAAATTTATTACGCTGGCAGTGTCGGTCTCTTTTTTCAGAATATCGCCAAGAAGATCGTCCAGTGATTGGGGTTTTATAGATTTAGAACTGATCAATAAGTTTTTTCTGACTAATAAATATTCATCAAAATGGACATTAGCAATGGCCATGAAAACAATAAATAACGTATTGGGATGCTGATTAATGATTTGCTTTATATGTTGACTGTCGTCAGGATCGTGGATGAAACAGTCCTCATTAATAAACACCACAGAAGGTCGGTGGGTCTCACACGCGATGTCGAGTTCGTCAACGGTCTCGATGTCGTTGATTTCCCTTTTTTTCACCCCTCTGCTTACAAGATACCCGGTCAAACCCAGCCGGGTGTAACTGCATAAATCCATAATAATCGTTGACATGGCATACCCTCACTCAATGCGTAACGATAATTCCCCTTACCCGAATATCTCATCACAACTTAACGGAACGTAACTTTCACCCAACGAGACGCTAATGCGATTTCCAGGCGGACTTACTATCCCGTAAAGTTACGTATAATTTGCCTGGAATTGTCTTAAAGTAAAGTAAATGTTGCGTTATGTGAGTGAGATAAAAACAAATAACGCGCGTCAGAGTTATCCTGGTAGATGTTTTTGACGGGTCAATTTAGGATAATCCTTAGAATAACTGGATAAACATTATGGAATATTATTCGCGGGTAATTCACTAACGATATCAGCTAATAAATTGAAAATTTCACTAAATAAATGTTCGCAAAAAGGGGCGATAAGCGGCATTAAGGCCGCAATTAATGTCATACCGACCGTTAACGTTAACGGGAAACCAATAACAAATACTGATAGCTGAGGCGCCATTCGATTCAATAAT
The DNA here is from genome assembly GCF_000759835.1 of Citrobacter sedlakii NBRC 105722. Lineage (GTDB taxonomy): Bacteria > Pseudomonadota > Gammaproteobacteria > Enterobacterales > Enterobacteriaceae > Citrobacter_A > Citrobacter_A sedlakii. The sequence continues at coordinate 629,191 of NZ_BBNB01000001.1, read as the reverse complement.
CCTAGCGCCAGGTTCAGCGTTAATAACATCGTGATCACCGGCAGCGCCAGCATTAAGCCGTTCAGAAAGATCAGACCGCCCGCTCTGGCAAGCGCCAGAAACGCATTGCTGTTAACCGGATTGCCGCCGATGGGCAGGGTATGGAACGTATCGACCAGCAGTGAAATCAGCCACAGATGACCGTTAAACGTTAAAAACAGCAGCATCGCCAGCATATCAATGATGCGGGCCAGCACCGGCATGTTGAGATGACTGCCTGGATCGACAAAGGTGGCGAAGGACAAACCCATTTGCAGACCAATGATCTCCCCGGCAGTCCGCACCGCCGCGAAGGCAAACTGCATGGTAAAGCCCAGCGCGATGCCGATCAGAATTTGTTGCATCGCTATCCATAAGGCGTCAAACGAAAAAATCGGCACGTTATGCGTTGGAAGCGACGGCGCGATCACCACGGTAATGAGGAGCCCCAGACCCAGCTTAATCCGTTTTGGGATCGCGCGTTCGCTGAGTATGGGGGCGGTAGAGATCAGCGCCAGCACGCGCAGCAGCGGCCAAAAATACAGGTTAAGCCACTGAAGCCATTGATCGCTGGTTACCTGCAGCATCCTTGTTATCCAATAATATATGGCAGGTTAGTGAACAGCGTACGCACGTAATCCAGCAGCAGATTCAGCATCCAGGGGCCAGCGATAATGATGGCGGCAAACACCGCCACAATTTTCGGGATAAACGACAGCGTCATTTCGTTAATCTGCGTGGCGGCCTGCAATATGCTGATGATCAGACCCGTCACCAGCGCGACCAGCAGCAGCGGGGCAGCAAGCGCCAGGGCAACCTTCATCGCCTCGGTGCCAATCATCATGACCGATTCAGGTGTCATTTCTGGCCTCTAACTGTAAAAGCTTTGCGCAAGCGAGCCGACCAGCAGTTGCCAGCCGTCGACCAGCACAAACAACATGAGTTTAAACGGCAGGGCGATAGTGGCAGGCGGAACCATCATCATCCCGAGCGCCATCAGCACGCTGGCGATAACCAGATCGATGATCAAAAATGGAATGAAAATGGTAAAGCCGATCTGAAAAGCGGTTTTCAGCTCGCTGGTGACATAAGCGGGCAGCAGAATACGCATCGGAACCGCTTCCGGTCCCTGTAACGGCCCGCTGTTCGCCAGACGCGCAAACAGGGCGAGATCGGCTTCGCGGGTCTGGCGCATCATAAACTCGCGCAGCGGCTGCGCCCCTTTTTCCAGCGCTTCCTGCATGGATATTTTTTCTTCGCTGAACGGCTGATAGGCGTCAACGTAGATTTTATCGATCACTGGCGACATGATGAAAAAGGTCAGAAACAGCGCCAGCCCGAGCAGAACCTGGTTGGGTGGGGCAGACGGCGTGCCGAGCGCGTTACGCAGCAGACCGAAAACGATGATGATGCGGGTAAAGCTGGTCATCATCAGCAAAATCGCCGGAATAAAGGTCAGTGAGGTGATAAACACCAGCGTCTGAACGGAAAGCGACCAGCTCTGGCCGCCGCCGGGCAACGGCTGAGTGACCAGACCGGGCAGTTGCGCCAGCGCGGCTGGGCTGAAAAGCCATAAACCGGCAAGCGTAAGGGACAACAAACGGCGCATCAGGATCTCCCGGAACGCTTTAACAAATTCGCCATCAGGCTGTGAAAGTTTTCAGGCGTGGAAGAGGTCTCTTCAGGCACGACGGGGGACGGCGGCAGGGTGTGCAGCACGTTGATGTGTGATGCGGTGACGCCGAGCACCAGACGCGCGTCCTCTACGTCGACAATCACCACCCGCTCACGAGGACCCAGTGAGGTGCTGGCCGACACTTTCAGCCCGCGCGTGTTGCCGCTTTTGGGCGCAAGGCCCAGACGTTTAATGACCCAGGCGGCCGCCAGAATCAGCACAATAATTCCCAGCAACGCGCCGCTGACCTGAAGCAAAGGGGAGCCGGGAACCGCGGAGGGCTGTTGAACGGAAGCCTGGGTTTGCATGTTTAGCGGCTCAGGCGACGCATACGTTCAGACGGCGTAATGATGTCGGTAATGCGCACGCCGTACTTGTCGGCGACGACCACAACTTCGCCCTGGGCGATCAGATAACCGTTGATCAGAATGTCCAGCGGCTCGCCTGCCAGACCGTCCAGCGCGACCACGGAACCTTGCGTCAGGCGCAACAGTTCTTTGATGGTCATACGTGTGCGGCCTAATTCCACGGTCAGTTTAACCGGGATATCCATTATCAGATCGATATCCTGCAGCGTGCCGCTGACGTCGCCACCGCCTAGCTGCTGGAATACCGCGTCCGCCGGGCTTTTCGCCGTCGTCGTTTTTTGCTCGTTTAACGCGTCAGCCCACAGATCGTCCAATGCGCCAGTGTTCTCATCAGACGGATTATTCATGTCACTCATTTGGGCTGTTCCTCATTCAGCGAATTCAAAATCGGGTTAATCAGATGTTCTACGCGTAACGCGTACTGACCGTTAACGGTGCCATACTGGCTGGTCAGGACAGGCACACCGTCCACATGAGCAATAATGCGGTCTGGTTTTTCAATCGGCAGCACATCGCCGGGTTGCAGTTTTAAAATCTGCGAAAGACGCAGCGGAATATCGGCGAAATTCGCTACCAGCTCCAGCTCGGAATGCTGAACCTGACGCACCAGGTTGTCGCGCCAGTTCTGATCCTCATGGCGGGAGTTTTCCAGCGGCGGGTTGACCAACAGTTCGCGCAGCGGTTCGATCATGCTGAACGGCAGGCAGATGTTGAATTCGCCGGTCAGGTTGCCAATTTCGACGTGGAACGGCGTGTTCACCACGATATCGTTCGGTGAGGTGGTGATATTGGTAAACTTCACCTGCATCTCGGAACGTACATACTCGACTTCCAGCGGATTAATCGCTTTCCACGCGTCGCTGTAGCCTTCAAGCGCCAGCTTCAGCATGCGGTTGATCACCCGCTGCTCGGTATGCGTGAACTCACGGCCTTCCACTTTGGTCGGGAAACGACCGTCGCCGCCGAACAGGTTATCGACGGCGATAAACACCAGACTCGGCGAAAAAACCACCAGGCCCGTTCCACGCAGCGGCTTCAGGTGGATCAGGTTGAGGTTGGTGGGCACCGGCAGGTTGCGCGCAAATTCATGGTACGGCTGAATGCGGATCGCCCCGACGGTAATATCCGGGCTACGTCGCAGCAGGTTAAACAGCCCCATCCGGAACTGGCGCGCGAAACGCTCGTTGATGATCTCCAGCGCCTGAAGACGCTCGCGTACCACGCGACGCTGGGTATTCGGATCGTAGGGACGAATATCGCTTTCACCCGCGATCCCTGCTTTCGGTTCGTCTTTCGTTTCGCTGTCGCCGTTGAGCAGCGCATCGATTTCAGCCTGAGAGAGAATACTGTCGCCCATGTCGTTACCGCAGAATGAAAGCTGTGTACAGCACGTCGGTCACGTCCTGTTTAGGTTGTCCGGCAACAAGCGGAGGGGAAAGCGTCTCTTTAATCGCCGCGATCAGCTTTTGTTTACCGTCTTCGGTAGACAGCACTGCGGCATCCTGACGTGAGAACAGCAGCAGCAGGCGGCTACGGACTTCCGGTAAATATTCGTTAAGACGCGCGCGCGTCGCCTCATCTTTCAGACGCAGCGTCACGCCGATATACAACACGCGATCGGCATCACCGAGATTCACCGTAAAGGTGTCGAGGGCAAAAAAGACCGGCGCAGGCGGAGGCGGCGGTTCGTTCGCCGCGGTTGTCGGCTTCTGCTGCATACGCCAATAGCTATAACCCGCGGTGGCGCAGGCGGCGAGGGTAATGATTACCAGCAGTGGGATCCAAATTGAGCGTTTGCTCTTTTTGTTAAGTGCGGAATCAGTCATCTGATACGGGCTTCCTGTTTCGGTACAGCTTATGGGCTGATTATCCCGTGTCCTGACCACGGCAAAGCGTGGAAAAGACGCGGATAATCGTGCTACCTCTGGCGTTAGGCGAAGATATCGACGGCGCCATTACCGCGCGCGGCAGACTGCAGCGAGGCCGGAACCGCCAGTTCGCTCTCATCATCGCCCAGCGCCAGCGCCTGTCCCGGTGTACGAGATGCATGCTGCTGCGAGGAAGAGTGATGCTGACCGGCAAAGCTTTCGCTGCTGATGTTGCTTTGGCCCAGTTGGATCCCGCTTTCCGCCAGTTGGGTGCGCAGAACCGGCAGGGCGGCTTCCAGCGCGGCGCGAACGTGGCTGTGCGCGGAAACCATCTGCAACTGCGCGTGGTTATCATCCAGCTTAAGCGAGATCTGCACCTGACCCAGATCTTCAGGATGCAAACGTAACTCCGCGCTCTGCTGACCCTGGCGGGTGAACAGCGTGATGTGCTGGCTCAGCGATTGCTGCCATTCATGGCTGCCGAGCGGGGCGCTCAGCACTGGCGCGGGGCTGCCAGGCTGCGCTGCTTGCGGGGTGGATGGCGCGTTGGCGCTCATTGCCAGACCCGGCGCGACGGGCGTCGGCGTGCTCTCTGCGTCAACATGAGCCGTTGCGCCATCCGTTACGACTGGCGCGGCAACCGTCTGGCTTTTGGCGTTATCCGCCGCTATGCCCGGTAATGCAGCCTCTTTTTTAGCGTCTTTTAGCGTATCGCCATCGAAAGGCGTGGCGCCCTCTTGCGACAGAGAACGGGTATCTACCCGCAGGGATGTCCCTGGTGCGCTGAGCTGCGCATCTGTCGGGGCGGTGGTGAATCCGGGCTGGCCGGGCAGCATCGCGAACAGCGCGCTCAGGCTGGCGAGATCGTCGTCGCTGAGTGCGCTTTTCTTCTCACCTTTTTGTTCTGCCTGACTCAGGACGGCCAGCGCGCTGGTTTTCTGCGACGGCGACAGGGCCGAAAACAGCGCTCCGGCGTCGTTTAGCCCTTTGAGCGACTCATCGGTTTGCGCATCTTTGGCGGCGAGGAGCGCCGTCAACTTATCGCGCGGCAACGCGTCGCCGTCCTGCGCCAGCAGCGCTTTCTGCAGTTTGCCGCCCGCAGCCCGCAGGTCGGCAAGCGTAAGCGGCGCGCCCTGACCCTGCGTGTCGCCAGCGCCAAGCGCGCCCGCCAGCAGAGCCAGGAAATCCTGCGCAGAATCCGCCGCTTTCCCGGACGGCAAGCCGGTGGTCAGATCGGTGTCGGTGGTGACCAGTTGGGGCAAGGTGATCATTCGGGTTTCCTCATTGCTGCACGCTGAGCAAATTCATCCATTTTTTTCTGATCCAGGCGGTTTTCAGCCAGTAGCGCCGCCGCGTTTTGTCTGTCCTGCAACGTCTGCCAGGCCTGCAGGCGTTGCTTTTTTTCCCGCCAGTTGTTCAGCGCCACGTCGACCTTTTGCGTCCATTGCGTTAACTGCTGACGGTGCTGTTCAACGGCTTTTTCCAGCGTCTGAATAAACTGCTGGTAGTTGATCCAGCGATTACTGGCGATCCCCTGGCTCATGTCGTTATTCAGGTTGCTGCGATACTCATTCTGGTAGTCAATCAGCATCTTGAGTTGTTCTTCCGCCTGCTGAAATCCGCGACGCATTTCCCCTAACAGTTGGGCAGCGTCATCGACCTCTTTTTCAGCGAGATCTTTGAGTGTTGCCAGTGCACCGTGTTCTGCCATGACGCATCTCCTCCTGCGTTATCATCCCGCCGGGAAAAGTAGATCCAGCGCCTGCAGGGAATCCTCCCAGTCGGCCCGTTCAAAAATACCTTGCTGAAGAAACGCCTCCAGCTGTGGCCAGAGTGCGATCGCTTTGTCGAGCATCGGGTCGCTGCCCTTAGCGTAAGCCCCGACGCTAACGAGATCGCGGTTACGCTGGAAGCTCGACAATAACTGCTTAAACTGGCGTACTTTGGCGTAATGCTGCTCGCTAATCAGCGCCGTCATGGCGCGGCTGATGGAGGCTTCGATATCGATAGCAGGGTAGTGTCCGGCTTCCGCCAGCCGCCGCGACAGCACAATGTGTCCGTCAAGGATTGCACGCGCCGAGTCGGCAATCGGATCCTGCTGGTCGTCGCCTTCGGTCAGTACCGTATAAAACGCAGTGATCGAACCGCCGCCGTGGATACCATTGCCCGCGCGTTCCACCAGCGCAGGCAGCTTGGCGAATACCGATGGCGGATAGCCTTTGGTCGCGGGCGGTTCGCCTATAGCCAGCGCGATTTCACGCTGCGCCATCGCATAACGGGTCAGGGAGTCCATGATCAGCAGAACATGCTGACCCCGGTCGCGAAAGTCCTCTGCGATCCGGGTGGCATAGGCGGCGCCCTGCATCCGCAGTAGCGGCGACACGTCCGCCGGCGCGGCAATGACCACCGAACGCGCGCGTCCGTCTGCGCCAAGAATGTTTTCGATAAAATCTTTTACTTCGCGGCCACGTTCGCCGATTAACCCGACCACGATCACATCGGCGCGGGTATAACGCGCCATCATGCCGAGCAGCACGCTTTTACCGACGCCGGAACCGGCAAACAGGCCCATACGTTGGCCGCGTCCGACGGTTAACAGCGCGTTGATAGGACGCACGCCGGTATCCAGAACATGCTCAATCGGCGTGCGCTGTAGCGGGTTAAACGGCGCGGTGATCAGCGCGCCGGTTTCGGTGGTGTCGGGGGAGGGCAGACCATCGAGCGGCTTACCGCTGCCGTCCAGCACGCGACCCAGCAGCGCCGGACCAAGCGGTAACTGTTTGCCGCTCTGCAGTCCCTCTCCGGCAATGTTCCTGGCGTAAACGCGCGCGCCGGGCAAAATGCCTTCGACCTCTTCCAGCGGCATCAGAAACAGGCGCTGGCCGTTAAAGCCGACGACTTCACTTTCCACTTCATGGGTTTCGGTCCCTTCCTGACGTTCAATAACACAGGTGGCGCCCAGCGGAAGCTGCAGACCGGTCGCCTCCAGCACCAGTCCGGTGGCGCGCGTCAGCCGGCCATAACGGCGCACTGCCGGAAGCTGCGCCATTTTGGCTTCGAAATTATCCAGCGTCGTCAGCCAGCGGGTGAGACGGGTCGTCATCAGACAACTCCCGGCGCAGCCAGGCGGCAAAGTTCCTGCCAGCGGGTGGCGACGCTGGCATCCAGATCGCCTTCATCCGCAGAAACCTTGCAGCCGCCATGATGCAGCGTCGGATCGCCGCGCAGTCGCCAGCCGTGGAGGCTGAGGGTTGCGCCGAGCATCTCTTCCACGCGCTGTAAATCATCCGGATGCACGCGAAGCTGCGGTTTTCCGCTGAACAACGGTTCCTGCTGCAACAGGTGTTGAATTTGTTTAATCAACGCCGAGTTGTCTACGGCTGGCGTCTGTCCGATCACCTGGCGGGCGGCTTCCAGCGCCATCTGCATCAGACGTGACGCAATGACGCTGTCCAGCGCATCCAGCGTATTCTGAAACTCATTGACCAGTTGTTGCATCCGCGCGTGAAGGGGCGCCTGCTGACTGCGTGCCTGCGCCTGGCCCTGTTCCAGACCTTGCGCCAGACCCTCCTGGTAGCCCTGCTCATGACCCGCTTTGCGGCCTTCCGCAAGGCCGACGTTATACCCCTGTTCGTGCGCCTGGATCTTCAGTTGCGCCAGCTGCTGTTCAAGCTGTTGTTCCGCGCTCAGTTCCGGTTCGCCGCCGTCTTCAGACGGCAGTTCTTCGCAGTGATCCACGGGCGTAAACTCCGCCAGCGGCGGGGCGAGGTCGTCTGGCGTCCAGACTTTCCACGGCAGCGCATCAGACATAGGTATCCTCACCGCTGCCGATCACCATTTCGCCGGTTTCCGCCAGACGACGCACAATAAGCAGAATCGCTTTCTGTTCGTTCTCCACCTGCGACAGACGCACCGGACCACGGTTGGCCAGATCGTCGCGCAGGATATCGGCGGCGCGCTGGGACATGTTGCGCAGGAACTTCTCGCGCAGCGGCTGCTCCGCGCCTTTCAGGGCGATCAGCAGCGACTCGGAATCCACTTCCTGCAGCAGGCGCTGAATGCTGCGGTCGTCCACATCCACCAGGTTTTCGAACAGGAACATCTCGTCGATAATTTTTTGCGCCAGCTCGCCGTCGAATTCACGCACGGCGGTAATGACAGCCTCTTCCTGCTGCGTTTTCATCAGGTTGATGATTTCCGCCGCCGTTCTTACGCCGCCCATTTTGCTGCGTTTGAGGTTCTGGCCGTCGAGCAGACCATTGAGCACTTCGGTCAATTCCGCCAGCGCGGCAGGCTGGACGCCGCCGAAGGTGGCGATACGCAACATCACATCGTGGCGCAGGCGTTCGTCGAACAGCGCCAGAATGTCGGCGGCCTGGCCGCGTTTGAGGTGCACGAGAATGGTGGCGATAATCTGCGGGTGTTCGTCGCGGATAAGATCGGCGGCGCTTTGCGGCTCCATAAAGTTGAGCGTCTCAATGCCGCTGGCGGTATCGCGGGTTTCGAGAATATCTTCCAGCAGGCTCGCGGCGCGCTCTTCGCCCAGCGCTTTGACCAGCACGGAGCGCAGGTACTCGTTGGCGTTAATGTTGAGCGCCGCAAACTGCTCGGCCTCCTGCTCAAATTCCGCCAGCACTTCCGTAAGCTGCTGATTAGAGATTTGGCGAACGTTCGCCATCGCCGCGCTCAGGGTCTGTACTTCCCGTTGGGAGAGGTGCTTGAACACCTCCGCCGCGCGATCTTCGCCAATGGTCATCAGCAGGATGACGCTTTTATCGGTACCGGTAAGGGCATTACTCATGATCGTTACTCATCCACTGACGAATGACCAGCGCCACCACGCGCGGATCGTTATCTGACATTTCGCGAATACGTTGACTCATCACTTCCGCGCCCAGACGCTGGTTCGCGCGACGCTGCTGAGTCTGTTCATCCTTGCTGAGACGAACTTCAACGGCTTCCTGCGTTTCCTGACGCAGTTGTTCACGTTCCTGAGCGGCTTTGGCCTCCTCAGCGCGACGCGTCAACTGTGGACGCACCGCCTTACGCCAGAGGATCCAGGCAACCAGCAGCACCAGCAGCCAGCGACCCGCCGACATTAACTGTTCGATAAAGGCCTGTTGTTTCCAGAACGGCAGCTCGGCGCTGTCGTCATCGGTGGCGGTAAACGGTGAGTTAACGACGTTCAGGGTGTCGCCGCGTTTATCCGAGAAGCCCATTGCCTCGCGAGTCAGATCTTCCAGCTGTTTCATCTGTTCAGCGGTGAGCGGCAGCGGCTTGCCATCCGGCAGGGTTTTGTAATTCACGACCACCGCCACGGAAAGACGCTGGATGTCGCCGACGTTCATTTTGGTATGGCGAATGGTACGGTCGACTTCGTAGTTACTGGTTTCGTTACGCTGGGTACTGCGCGGCCCGGCGTTGGTATTGGTGGTCGTCTGCAGGGTGTTTTGCCCGTTTTGCGCATTCTGCTGATTAGCCGGCGGCGTGGTAATTGGCGCGGCGTTCGCTGGCGCAGGCTGGTTGGACAGCGCGCCCGGTACGCCGCCTGGCAGACCGGAACCGATTTGTTCGCTTTCATTCACCTGACGTGAACGCAGCACCGCCTGCGACGCGTCGCCGTTCGGACGGTACTGCTCTTCCGTCTGTTCTTTATTGGCGAAGTCCAGTTGCGCGGTCACCTGTGCGTGAACATTACCGTTACCGACGATCGGCGAGAGGATCGATTCGATGCGGCGCTGAATACGGCCTTCCACGTCGCTGGCGTATTTCAATTGCGCGTCGTTGAGGTCGCGTCCGCTGGTATTCGACTGGGTAAGCAAATGCCCGCCCTGATCGACCAGCGTCACGTTACCCGGCGGCAGCCCGGCGACAGCGCTGGAAACCAGATGCACCACCGCGCTGATTTGCCCTTCGTCCAGGGCGCGGCCCGGTTCCAGATTCACCGTGACGGAGGCGGAAGGGGATTTTTGTTCACGCACGAACAGCGACGGTTTGGGCATCGCCAGATGCACGCGGGCGCGCTTGACCGGACCGAGGGTTTCGATGGTGCGCGCCAGTTCGCCTTCCAGCGCGCGCTGGTAGTTCACCTGCTCGCTGAACTGGCTGATGCCGAATTTTTCCTGATCCAACAGTTCAAAGCCTACCGCGCCGCCTTTCGGCAGCCCCTGCTGAGCCAGACGCAGGCGCAATTCATGCACTTTATCCGCCGGAACTTCGATCGCGCCGCTGCCTTCCGTAAAACGGTAGGGGATATTCATCTGGGTTAGCTGGGTGACGATCGCGCCGCCGTCCTGATCGGACAAATTGCTGAACAACGTGCGATAGTCCGGCGACTTCGCCCAGAGCACCATCGCCACGATAATCGCGACGGCGGCGGAGCCAGCGACAATCAAAGGAATTTTAGGGTTCGCGCGCAGGCGATTAAGCCACTCGAGAGGTTTAGGTTGGGTTGCAGCCGATGCAGTCGCGTTCATCTCGCACCTCGTGACTGTTCGTGGACGGCTTTATTTGCAAAGTGGAACAAGACTCACTCCCGGGTCAGCAAAATCGAAAAATTGACGGTCTCATTATTTGTGCTTTCGTTTTTTTCTATGCGGCAAAAACCGTGGTTTTTTAGCGTTATTTAACGCCTTTATCTTATTGACAAACTGGTAATCTCTGCTGCGTAAAAAATCATCCAGAGGATTATCATGTCAGCGATACAGGGGATTGAAGGGGTCATCAGCCAACTGCAGGCGACCGCGATGGGCGCGCGTGCGCAGGAGGCTTTGCCGCAGTCGACCGTCAGTTTTGCCGGCCAACTCCACGCGGCGCTGGACCGCATCAGCGACAGACAAACCGCCGCACGCGTTCAGGCCGAAAAATTTACCCTCGGCGAGCCGGGCATCGCGCTGAACGATGTGATGACCGATATGCAAAAGGCGTCCGTGTCCATGCAGATGGGCATTCAGGTGCGTAACAAGCTGGTGGCGGCGTATCAGGAAGTCATGTCGATGCAGGTGTAGGTTTGATGCCTGGGGGTGAGAGGTGTCAGGCCGGACGGTGACGCTTGCGCCGCCATCCGGCAACGTTTTATTTTTGTATTAAATAACGGATTGTGGGACCGTCCTGCTGAATGTCCAGTACCGTGTAGCCATGGTTACGCGCATCCAGCGGGATGTTATTGATCGATTGCGGACAGTCGCTCACCACTTCCAGAATTTCCCCTTTTTTTAACTGCGGCATCGCCTCAAGCGTGGCGACGGCAGGGTAGGGGCAGGGTTCACCAACCATATCAAGACGGTAATCAGGTACGATATTTTTCATGCGGTTTCCTTAGCGGGGGTTAACCCGGCGCGACGGAAGAAACGTTTTTCCCAACCGATAATCAGCATCAGCGCGGTAAACAGCAGCAGATAAGTCACCAACAGACCGCCAAGCGGACCAAAGGTTGTGAGCAGATTAATTTTGTCCCAGTTGGTTGCCAGCGCCGGGGCGAAGTCATCCCAGTAGTACGCCAGAATTGTAGAGCCAATGACATTACCCAGCCCAACCCACCAGTAGTGCACCTGGCCTTCCACGGCGCGGTACATCCAGCCGGTTTCGCAACCGCCGGCCAGCACGATGCCAAAACCGAACAGCAGCCCGCCGATCACGGCGTTCGGGCCAGCCCACATGATCTTCGCTTCCACGCCCAACTGCACGTAGCTGAATATCCCGATTGCGCTTACCGCCATCCCAAAGATGATCGCTTTCGCCATATGGGTACGTCCGGTGATCCACAGATCGCGAAACGCCGAAGTAAAGCAAATCTGCGCGCGTTCAATCAGCAGCCCAAATCCCACGCCGAACAGCATCGCCAGACCCAGCTTCGGTTGGTTCATCGCCGTTAACAGCGCCCAGCCAATCATGCCGATAAACACCAGCATCCCTAAGCGGAAGCGGCGACGCGCCTGATCCGGCTTTTGCGTCAGCGGCGAGGCGGCGGAGACTTTTTGCATTTTGACCGGAATGCGGAAGATTGGCAGTAGCGTAAAGCGAGCGCCGAACCAGGAGCCGATGGCGGTCGCCAATGCAAAGAACCAGGCATGAAGAGAGAACTGCGGGATGCCGGTAAAGAAGGCCGCCAGATTACAGCCCATCGCCAGACGCGCGCCGAAACCGGCGATCATCCCGCCAATGATTGCCTGCATGATGCGCACCCGGCTACGTGGAATACGCAGCTTAACGTTGTTGGCCCACAGCGCGGCGGCGAAGCAGCCACCGAACATGCCGAGGATCATCATTCCGTCGATGCGCGTCAGCGGCGAGCCGTCGAGATGAATCAGCTTGTAATAGCCCCATTCTTCGGCATGGACGCCAAACAGTTGCAGGATTTGTCCGCCCCAGCGGGTAAATTCGCCGGTAACGGCCCAGAAGGTGCCGGTGATGCCAAAATAGTAAGTGGAGAGAATACCCGCCGCGATGACCGCAGGAACGGGCGTCCAGAATTTAATTAACCAGGCGTGTTTGAAGTGTTGCCATGACATGTGTTTTGCCTCTGAACTCAGAAGGTATGAAACAAGAGTGCGGATAGTACACCACAACCGTTTTTTTGCCTGGTACTATTAAGCGGTAATACCGACTGGATCAAACTTCGCCGTTCTGTGGGAAAGGCTGGCGACATCAGGGCTTTAATGCCACAATCCCCTTTTCTTCGCATGCAGGATGAATGATGAAAAAAGTAGCAATCATTGGGGCGTTACTGATGTTAGCGGGATGCGCCGAGGTGGAAAATTACCATAACGTAGTGAAAACGCCCGCGCCGGCCGGACTGGAAGGGTACTGGCAGACGAAAGGCCCGCAGCGCAGTCTGGTGAGTCCGGAAGCGATTGGCAGCCTGGTGATTACCCACGCCGGGGATACCCTCGACTGCCGTCAATGGCAGCGCGTGATTGCGCTACCGGGTAAACTGACGATGTTATCGGGTGAGTTAACCAACGTGACGGTAAACCGCGATCTTTACGCGATCGAGCGCGAAGGCAGCACGTTAGAATATGATGGAATGACCCTGCAGCGCGTCACGCGTCCCACCGCAGAGTGCGCCGCCGCGCTGGAAAAATCGCCGCTGCCGACCCCGCTGCCCTGAACCCTCCCCCGACAGGTCGCCCTGCCGGGGTATTTTTATATCGCTTCTTCTATCACCCACACGCTCACGCTGCCGCCGTTGCAGTAAAAGGTCGCTACGCCATTTGCGTCGGTTGTCACGGTTTCCTGACGATTTCCTAAAAAGTCGCGCCAGGTTTTGTTGCCGTAGTTTTCACCCAGCGTGAGCGTTTTTTCGCCGTCGTCGCCGTTCGACAGCACCACCACACAGCCGGGATCCTCTTCAGTGCCGCTGCGGCTGAAAGCGATACAGTTTGGATGGTCGAAGTAGAGTGTCTGCACGCCGTGGGCGAAACGCTGGCGCGCCAGAATAAGCTGATCGAGCTGATTAATGATCGGCATGTCGATGGGGTAGGTTCCGCCGTCGTTGCCGGTATCTTCGTAATGCGCGCCGTAGAGATCGGGATAAAAAACGGAAGGGACGCCGTTTTCCCGCAGCAGGATCAACGCATAGGCCAGCGGTTTAAACCACGGCTCGACCGGGGCTTCCAGCGCCTGCAACGGCTGGGTATCGTGGTTGGCAACCAGCGTGACGGCATGAAAAGGATCGGCCTCCACCAGCGTACCGGTAAAGATCTGGCTCATATCATAGTCGCTCCCCTGACGGGACGCTTCGTGAAATTTCATTTGCAGCGGGGCGTCAAACAGCATCGTCTTGCCGTCAACCTGATTGATGTAGTTTTGCAGCGTATCAACGTCGTGCGACCAGTATTCCGCCACGATAAACAGCGGCTTCGGCGCGACCTCCTGTACGTGCTCAATCCACTCTTTATAAAACCAGGCCGGAATATGTTTTACCGCGTCCAGCCGGAAACCGTCGCAGTGGGTTTGTTCCATCACCCAGCGCGCCCAGTATTTGATCTCCTCGGTCACGGCATGATTGCGGAAGTCGATATTTTCGCCCATCAGATAATCAAAATTGCCCATTTCGTCATCGACCTGGTCGTTCCAGCCGTCGCCGGTATAGTCGTTGACGATTTTGAAAATCCCGTCCTCGGTGGGGTTTTCAATGTGGTCGATACCGCTGAAACATTTAAAGTCCCAGATAAACTGCGAATATTGCCCGGCGCGGGCAGGGAAGGTGTAGCGGGTCCAGCCTTCGCATTCGATGATTTCGTCATCTATTTGAGTGCGGTCGTCTTCATTCACCCGCTGAACGCGAATCGGCTCTTTTTCGTCTGCGCCCATTTTATGGTTCACCACTACGTCGAGCAGAACCGCAATTTCGTTCTTTTGCAGCGCGTCGATGGCCGACAGCAGCTGCGTCTTGTCGCCATATTTGGTGGCGATCGATCCTTTTTGATCGAACTCGCCGAGATCAAATAAATCGTAACAGTCATAACCGACGGAATAGCCGCCCGATGCGCCTTTATACGCCGGGGGAAGCCAGACCATGTTTATCCCGATATCGTTAAGGCCGTCCGCGCGCGCCGCAACTTCCTGCCAGAGTTTGCCGCCGTCGGGGTAATACCAGTGGAAGAACTGCAAAAGGGTAGGATTTTTCATCTTCCGTGCTCCAGAAATCAAAAGACAACTTCTGGAGTATGGAAGATATTTTTAAACGTGGCGGGAATTATTGTGGCGCGCTGGGGGCGTCCGGCACCAGAAGCATGCCGGAAAGGCGACCGTAAGCATTGTTGAGGGACTGCTGTCGCGTGCTCTGGCCGATCAGACCGCTCAGCTCATCGAGTCTTTTTTGCAGCAATACCTTGAGGTGCTGTTCGTTATCCAGCGTTTGTTTAATGTATCCGGCAACAATATCCTGAATACTGCGCGTAATGTCCGGTGGAGTTTGCGTTTCAACGACCGTTTCAATACTTTGCAGATAGCTGACTTCCTGTTCCAGTAAAAGGTCCCATTCACCTCGCTGCGCAAGTTCGAGCAGCGACTGGCTTAGCAGCGCAATGCGCTGCCAACGGTTGATAAACTCCACGGCTGAGGTCATTAACGAGACTCCTGGGATGATGCTTTCGGTGAAATCTGTTTCCAGGCATCCGCGATGTTGCCGAGTAACCCTTCCACTTCTTCGATGGCCTGACTGTCATTGCGCAGATTAGCGAGCAGTAAGCGGCGGATCATATAGTCATAGAGATCGGAAAGATTGGCGGCGATGTCACCACCATTCTCCAGGTCCAGACCAGCCTTCAGCCCGTTATCGATGATATTGATGGCTTTGCTTACGGCTTCTCCTTTCGCGACAATTTCACCCTGTTGCATAAACAAACGCGCGCGAACTAAAGCGCTATTAGCACCCTCAAACAACATCTCAATTAACTGGTGCGGGCTGGCGCTCATCACAGCGCTTTCTACTCCAACCTGCGCGTACGCTTTAGTACCGCTCGCGGTATACATATTTACCTCGTGTTATCAGGAATTACTCATCGCCGTAAATTGCTGGCTCAGATAAGTACTGGTGTTGTTCAATTTGCTCATCATGGTATCGAGCTGGGTAAACTGGGCTTTGTAGCGTGCTACGGTTTCATCAATACTGTTGCTGACAGAAAGATATTGTTTGGTCAGGCTCTTTAGCGTGGCGTTAATATTGTCCTGGGCATTATCAATGATGCCGTCGTCGGCCAGATAACCTTTAACTTCAGTGGCGATTTTTGTAGTGATACCTGTTTCTTTGCCATCTCCGACTAACAGTTCGCGAACTGAAGCAGTATTATCTTTTAGCGATTTCGCTAATTTATCCTCATCAAGTTTGAGTTTTCCGGTTGTACCGTCCTGTGTAATGCCAATTTCAGCCATTGTCTTGAAAGTGGAATTGCTGCCACTGTTCGCAAACTGAGCGCGAATACCTGTCTGGATAGTACGTAATACGCTGTCGCCAAGAAGAGCGCCATTTTTGTCGCTTGAGGCTTCGCCCGGTTCGACTTCATTGTATTTAGTCAGGGTGCTGAAGGTATCCACCAGTGAGTTGTATGCCTCTACCCAGCTTTTGATCGCTTCAGTCGCTTTAGAATCATCTTTTGTGACGGTCACGGTAGCGTCAGTGACTTTTTTGGTCAGATTAAGTGTCAGGCCTTGCGGAGCATCGGTTACAGTATTGCTTTGACGGACAATATCAATACCGTTAACGGTAAGCTCCGCATTTTCCGCTTTGACCAATTCCTTCATGTTACCTGTGCCGGTCGTGCTGTCATAGGCAAGAAGATCATTCAGTTTGGTATCACCCTCGACAGAGATCTTCATTGTGTTGTCTGTGCCGCTTGCCGCTGTTAACACCAACTGATATTTGTCTTCAGAGACTTTAACGATACTGGCCGAAATCCCGCTGTCAGCGTCATTGATCGCATCGCGAACCGCTTCCATAGAGGTATCGCCTTTATCAAGCTTAATTTCCAGCGGTTCTTTACGTCCCGGTTGTTCAATTTTAATGGTGCGGGAAGTGACAGAGGTATCGCCTAGCTGTTCTTTCGTGGTCGCGAAAGTCGCATTGGTGGCAAGAGATTGCGCGGCGGCAAGATTCTTAACGGTAATTTTGTAAGTCCCAGGTGCAGCACCTGCCGTCGTACTGACTTTGAGATCCTCGGTGGTGCTTGAAGCCGTGGTTGCTTTAAATAAATCAGCTTTATTCAGGGCGGTATTCGCAGTCTGAAATTTTTCTAATGCGCTTTTCAGGGTGCCATAGGCCGTTAATTTCGCAGTGTTTGCGCTCTGCTGGGTAGTAATAGGGGTTAAACGTCCTTTTTCGGAGGTGGTCAGGTTAGCCAGCAGCGTGTCCAGCGGTAAGTTTGAACCGACACCCAGTGATGAAATTGAAGCCATGCCTTCTTCCTTATGATTGCAAACAGTAGATAAGCGCGTTATC
Organism: Citrobacter sedlakii NBRC 105722; assembly: GCF_000759835.1. GTDB lineage: Bacteria > Pseudomonadota > Gammaproteobacteria > Enterobacterales > Enterobacteriaceae > Citrobacter_A > Citrobacter_A sedlakii. The sequence goes on along the minus strand of NZ_BBNB01000001.1, from coordinate 612,322 downwards.
GGCAATCCGGAGGCAAAGTTTAATGATAATTTCGATAAAATAATGCGCAGATTAATGGCTATTAAAGCGGGTATTTCGTGCGCTAAGAAAAAAGCAGCCTGCAACTAAAAATTTTCTAAAGTTCGAAATTCAGGTGCCGATACAAGGGTTACGGTGAGAAACCGTGGGCAACAGCCCAATAACATCAAGTTGTAATTGATAAGGAAAAGATCATGGCACAAGTCATTAATACAAACAGCCTGTCGCTGTTGACCCAGAACAACCTGAACAAATCTCAGTCCGCACTGGGCACGGCTATTGAACGTCTGTCTTCCGGCCTGCGTATCAACAGCGCGAAAGACGACGCAGCGGGTCAGGCAATTGCTAACCGCTTTACATCCAACATCAAAGGCCTGACTCAGGCTTCCCGTAACGCCAACGATGGTATCTCCATTGCGCAGACCACTGAAGGCGCGCTGAACGAAATCAACAACAACCTGCAGCGTGTGCGTGAACTGGCTGTTCAGTCCGCGAACAGCACTAACTCTCAGTCTGACCTTGACTCAATCCAGGCTGAAATCACTCAGCGTCTGAACGAAATCGACCGTGTTTCAGGTCAAACTCAGTTCAACGGCGTGAAAGTTTTGGCACAGGATAACACACTGACCATCCAGGTTGGCGCAAACGACGGCGAAACCATTGATATCGATCTGAAACAGATCAACTCTCAGACTTTGGGTCTGGATACACTGAATGTGCAGAAAGCGTATGATGTGAAATCAGAAGCGGTAACTGATACTAAAGCTATTGATATTGCAGCGCTTGACGATGCTGCGCTGAAAGCGGGTACTGGTGGTGCTGCAGGTACTCCAACCGTCAAAGGTGGTAAAGTTTACTACGATGACGCCAGTAAAAACTACTTTGTTGAAGTTGACGGTTTCACTGGTGGTGATGCAGCTAAAAATGGTTTCTATAAGGTTGACGTGGACGCTGATGGTAAAGCTACGATGGCTCCTTCTACGGCTATGGAAACAGCTAAACCGGCTGGCGCTGTAGAAGTCACTAAAACTCAAACTGCATCCCCTGCTGCGTTAAGTAATGATGTTAAAAAGTCTCTAACCGATGGTGGTGTGGATGCAGCTGATGTCGCTACTGCTCAGATGGTTAAAATGTCGTACACGGACAAAAATGGTAAAACTATTGACGGTGGATTTGCTGTTAAAGTTGGTAATGACTACTATGCAGCTACTCAGAATAAAGACGGCAGCTTCAGCGTTAACACGACGTCTTACACGGCTGCAGATGGTACCTCCAAAACTGCCCTAAACCAACTGGGTGGTGTAGATGGCAAAACCGAAGTGGTTAACATTGATGGAAAAACATACAATGCTAGCAAAGCGGCTGGCCACGACTTTAAAGCGCAGCCTGAACTTGCTGAAGCTGCAGCTAAAACTACTGAAAATCCGCTGTCCAAAATCGACGCCGCTCTGGCACAGGTTGATGCGTTGCGTTCGGATCTGGGTGCAGTACAGAACCGTTTCAACTCTGCCATTACCAACCTGGGCAATACCGTAAATAACCTGTCCGAAGCACGTAGCCGTATCGAAGACTCTGACTACGCGACCGAAGTATCCAACATGTCTCGCGCGCAGATTCTGCAGCAGGCGGGCACTTCTGTTCTGGCACAGGCCAACCAGGTTCCGCAAAACGTACTGTCTTTACTGCGTTAATCAAGCGATTAACTTAGTAAAAGGTCATACACAATTAAGGCAGCGAAAGCTGCCTTTTTTAATTCTGGAGCCTGTGCAATGAAAGAGATCACCGTCACTGAACCCTACTTTGTCACCACTTTTTCCTGCAGCGGGTCCGCTTGTCGAGATCACTGCTGTAAGGGGTGGAAAATTACGCTGGATAAGGCGACGGCCAAGAAATATGTATCCAGTAAAAACGAGACTATTCGTAAGATCGCGAAAGAAAATATTATTCTGCTCAAAAAGGATGTGAATCACTGGGGCGAGATAAAACTGCCATCAGCATTGGGTAATTGTCCTTATCTGGATGAGGAGCGTTTATGTCTGGTGCAAAAGACACTGGGTCCAAAAGCATTGAGTCGGACCTGCTCGGTGTTTCCCCGCGCCCAGCACATCTTTAAACATGAAGTCAGACATTCTCTCAGTCTTGCTTGCCCGGAAGTGACTGCCAGAATCCTCACCGATCCAGAAGCGATGGTAATTAATGACAAGAGAATGATTCAGCCACAACTTAATACAGCCCCAGAATTTCACCCTGAGCAGAAACTGCTGAATCTGTTTTGCTTGAGTATTGTCAATCATGCGGAGAGTCGACCCGAAGCTGCCTTGTATGCGCTGGTCAAATTTAACTTGATCGCGCAGAAATTTTCCCGGATTGATGACTATGCTCTTTCGGAACTTGAACAGGTTTATAATACGTTGATTTCACAGCTACAGAACGGTGAGTTAGCAAAGGAGCTACAGGGGATGAATTCTGATAGAAACATTAAAGTTTCACTGGTTTTGCAAATGCAGAATTACTTCCGTTCCCTGGCTCCCAGCCGTGGTAGCGTCATTCTCGAACAGTATATTGAATGCCTGCTTCGGGTCCTTACGATGGAAGCAGGGACGGAGTTGGGTCAAAAAGTCAGTGAAACGGAAAGTTTACTGGATAATGCGCTAAAACAGGACGAAAAATACGGCGCTTATGCTTTACGAAATTTTATTATGTATAAAATTTGGGAACATAATTTCCCGAATCAGGCAGGTACTGAGCCTTTACGTGCACTGTATATGATTGTTGCGGAATACGTTTTCATCAAATTACTCATTGCGGCCAGCGTGAGTGAGCGTGGGCGACTTGAATGGGATGACGTGATAAATATCGTTTATAGTTTCCATTCCCGCAGCCAGCACAACCTTGAAGTCGCCAGTAATTTTTATCAGCATATTGAGGCGGTACGTGCGGGTGACGATCTGTCAATGATTCATCTTTTAGCCTAACATGAACGGGGGGCACTTTTGTGCACCCCTTCCTCTAACACTTTGATCTAAAGCTTCTTTTTTTCTGCTATAAATTATCTTTGGCTACATAAGTAAAATAACCCTTCTTTTATAGCCTTATTCTCCCGATAGAACGCCCTGCAGAAACGGATAATCATGCCGATAACTCATTTAACGCAGGGCTGTTTATCGTGAATTCACTGTATACCGCTGAAGGTGTAATGGATAAACACTCGCTGTGGCAGCGTTATGTACCGCTGGTGCGTCACGAAGCGTTGCGCCTGCAGGTGCGTTTGCCCGCGAGCGTGGAACTGGACGATCTGCTACAGGCGGGCGGCATCGGGTTATTGAATGCAGTTGACCGATATGACGCTCTGCAAGGAACGGCATTTACCACTTACGCAGTGCAGCGTATTCGTGGCGCAATGCTGGATGAACTACGCAGCCGTGACTGGGTGCCGCGTAGCGTCCGGCGTAACGCCCGCGAAGTGGCGCAGGCGATGGGGCAACTGGAGCAGGAATTAGGACGCAACGCGACGGAAACGGAAGTGGCGGAGCGTCTGGGGATCCCTGTCGAAGAATACCGTCAGATGTTGCTTGATACCAATAATAGCCAGCTTTTCTCGTACGACGAATGGCGGGAAGAACATGGCGACAGTATTGAGCTGGTGACTGAAGAGCATCAGCAGGAAAACCCGTTACAGCAGCTCCTCGAGAGCAATTTGCGCCAGCGCGTGATGGATGCCATTGAAGCCCTTCCGGAGCGTGAACAACTGGTGTTGACACTCTATTACCAGGAAGAGCTGAATCTCAAAGAGATTGGCGCGGTTCTGGAAGTCGGGGAGTCGCGGGTGAGCCAGTTGCACAGTCAGGCTATCAAACGGTTACGCACTAAGCTGGGTAAGTTATAGGAGGCGACCATACTGCCTCTGCAAAATGCCGCACAACCTACTGACTACCAGGAGTTCTCATGACGGTGCAGCAATCTAAAAGACGGCCATTAAGCCGCTACCTCAAAGACTTTAAACACAGCCAGACGCATTGCGCCCATTGCCACAAATTACTCGACCGCATCACGCTGGTGCGTAAAGGGCAAATCGTCAATAAAATCGCCATATCCCGACTGGACACGCTGATGGACGAGGCTGCCTGGGAGCAGGAGCGGAAAGAGTGGGTCGCGCTGTGCCGCTTCTGCGGCGATCTGCACTGCAAAGCGCAGAGCGACTTCTTTGACATCATCGGTTTTAAGCAGTTTTTATTTGAACAAACTGAGATGAGCTACGGCACTGTGCGCGAATACGTTGTTCGCTTGCGCCGCCTCGGCAATCACCTTAGCGAGCAGAAGATTTCTCATGATCTGCTGCAGGATGGTTTTCTTGATGAAAATCTGGCGCCGTGGCTGCCGGAAACCAGTACCAACAACTACCGCATTGCGCTGCGCAAGTATGAACAGTACAAAGCGCAGGTCCACCCCGGGCAGATGCAGAAATCCTCCTTCAGAGCGACTTCTGATATATATTAAAAATGAATAAGATGTAGCAGAGTGGATTATGGCGTGACGCGTAATCGCTCTACACTACGGTCATTCATAATAACATTCGGGGTAAATATGAAATTAGCACTTCTGGGTCGTCAGGCGCTGATGGGCGTGATGGCTGTTGCACTGGTCGCTGGGATGAGCGCAAAAACGTTTGCGGATGAAGGACTGCTTAAGAAGGTCAAAGATCGCGGAACCCTACTGGTGGGGCTGGAAGGCACTTATCCGCCGTTCAGCTATCAGGGTGACGACGGTAAATTAACCGGCTTTGAAGTGGAATTTGCCGAAGAGCTGGCGAAACATCTTGGAGTGAAAGCTTCACTGAAACCGACCAAATGGGACGGGATGCTGGCCTCGCTGGATTCAAAACGCATTGACGTGGTGATCAATCAGGTGACCATCTCTGACGAGCGTAAGAAGAAATACGATTTCTCTACCCCGTATACGGTGTCCGGTATTCAGGCGCTGGTGAAAAAGGGCAATGAAGGGGCGGTCAAGACCGCGGCCGATCTGAAAGATAAGAAAGTCGGCGTCGGCCTGGGCACCAACTACGAAGAGTGGCTGCGTCAGAACGTTCAGGGCGTGGACATCCGCACCTACGATGACGATCCGACCAAATACCAGGATCTGCGCGTAGGGCGTATTGATGCGATCCTCGTCGACCGTCTGGCCGCGCTGGATCTGGTGAAGAAAACCAAAGACTCGCTGGCGGTGACTGGCGAAGCGTTCTCCCGTCAGGAAGCGGGCGTTGCGGTACGTAAAGGCAACGAAGATCTGCTGAAAGCGGTAGACGCTGCTATCGCTGAGATGCAAAAAGACGGTACGCTGAAGGCGCTTTCTGAGAAGTGGTTTGGCGCTGACGTGACGAAATAATCAGCTAAATAGCAAAAAAAGGCGCTTTAATCGGCGCCTTTTTTATTTCATCCGCCTGAACGTGCATAATAAAAAGAACATCACAACAACAAAAAACGGAGGCTTTATGCCACTGCACAACCTGACGCGCTTCCCACGCCTGGAATTTATCGGCGCGCCCACGCCGCTCGAATACCTCCCACGTTTATCTGATCATCTTGGACGCGACATTTTTATAAAGCGGGACGACGTCACGCCAATGGCGATGGGCGGCAATAAGCTGCGCAAACTGGAGTTTCTTGCCGCTGACGCGCTGCGCGAAGGGGCGGATACGCTGATTACCGCTGGCGCTATTCAGTCCAACCATGTGCGTCAGACGGCGGCGGTGGCGGCGAAGCTCGGTCTGCATTGCGTCGCGCTGCTGGAAAACCCGATCGGCACCACGGCGGAAAACTATCTGAGCAACGGCAACCGGCTACTGCTGGATCTGTTCAACGTGCAAATCGAAATGTGCGACGCGTTAACCGATCCGGACACCCAGCTACAGGAATTAGCCACCCGGCTCGAAGCGCAGGGCTTCCGGCCTTACGTTATCCCGGTGGGCGGTTCAAACGCCCTCGGCGCGTTAGGTTACGTTGAAAGCGCGCTGGAGATCGCCCAGCAGTGTGAAGGGGCGGTACAGCTCTCTTCGGTGGTGGTGGCTTCCGGCAGCGCTGGCACTCATGCCGGTCTGGCAGTGGGCCTTGAACAACTGATGCCAGAAGTGGAGCTGATTGGCGTCACGGTATCGCGTAGCGTCGCCGAACAAAAACCAAAGGTGGCGGCGCTGCAGCAGACCCTTGCCAAAACCCTGGAACTGACCGCGTCGGCAGACATTGCGCTGTGGGATGACTATTTTGCGCCCGGTTATGGCATGCCGAATGAAGAGGGGATGGAAGCGGTAAAACTGCTGGCGCGCCTGGAAGGCATTCTTCTCGATCCGGTGTATACCGGGAAAGCGATGGCCGGGCTAATCGACGGCATCAGCCAGAAGCGTTTTAAAGACGAAGGTCCCGTTCTCTTTATTCATACCGGCGGTGCGCCTGCGCTCTTTGCCTACCATCCCCACGTGTAATATCGGATAAGCTCATGCAAGAAAGTATCCAACTGGTTATTGATTCCCTGCCGTATCTGCTTAAAGGCGCGGTGTTCACGCTGCAGTTAAGCATCGGCGGGATGTTTTTCGGCCTGCTGCTGGGATTTATCCTTGCGCTGATGCGCCTGTCGCCGCTGCTGCCGCTTCGCTGGCTGGCGCGGTTTTATATCTCCATTTTTCGCGGTACGCCGCTTATCGCCCAACTGTTTATGATCTACTACGGCCTGCCGCAGTTCGGTATTGAACTGGATCCGATCCCGGCGGCGATGATCGGTCTGTCGCTTAATACCGCCGCCTATGCCGCGGAAACCCTGCGGGCGGCGATCTCGTCCATTGATAAAGGGCAGTGGGAAGCGGCGGCCAGTATTGGCATGACGCCGTGGCAAACGATGCGCCGGGCGATTTTGCCGCAAGCTTCGCGGGTGGCGCTGCCGCCGCTCAGCAACAGCTTTATCAGTCTGGTGAAAGACACCTCGCTGGCGGCGACCATTCAGGTGCCGGAGCTGTTCCGCCAGGCGCAACTGATCACCTCGCGCACGCTGGAAGTGTTCACCATGTATCTGGCGGCCTCGCTGATCTACTGGGTGATGGCGACCGTGCTGTCAACGTTACAGAACTACTTTGAAAATCAACTCAACCGCCAGGAGAGAGAGCCGAAATGAGCGCGATCGAAGTGAAAAACCTGGTCAAAAAGTTTCATGGTCAGACCGTCCTGCACGGTATCGATCTGGAGGTTAAACCCGGCGAAGTGATCGCCATCATCGGCCCCAGCGGGTCGGGTAAAACCACGCTATTGCGCAGTATAAACCTGCTTGAGCAGCCGGAGGCCGGGACAATCAAAGTGGGCGAGATCACCATTGATACCGCACGCTCGTTGAATCAGCAAAAATCGCTGATTCGCCAGCTACGACAGCATGTCGGCTTCGTGTTTCAGAATTTCAATTTGTTCCCTCACCGGACGGTGCTGGAAAACATTATTGAAGGACCGGTTATTGTGAAAGGCGAACCTAAAGACGCCGCAACGGCGCTGGCGCGGGAACTGCTGGCGAAGGTGGGCCTCGCTGGCAAAGAGACCAGTTATCCGCGACGTCTCTCCGGCGGTCAGCAGCAGCGTGTGGCCATTGCCCGGGCGCTGGCGATGCGCCCGGAGGTGATCCTGTTTGATGAGCCGACCTCGGCGCTCGATCCCGAACTGGTGGGTGAGGTGCTTAACACCATTCGCCAGCTGGCGCAGGAAAAACGCACAATGGTCATCGTCACCCATGAAATGAGTTTTGCCCGCGACGTGGCGGACCGGGCGATATTTATGGATCAAGGGCGAATAGTAGAGCAAGGGCCGGCGAAATCGTTATTCAGCGAACCGCAGCAGCCGAGAACACGTCAGTTCCTTGAGAAGTTTCTCCTGCAATAACTCTCCCGCCAGGCACGCAATGATTCACGCCGGTCGGCGCGTGCCATTTTGCATAATTATTTATGGTTATTGCATGACGGGATCCTTATTTCTTTCGCCCTGTTCTGAATAACACTTTACGGTTCAAGTAATTTGCGTTCTGACCGATATTTCATTAATGAAACATGTCATTATGTGTTAGCTTATTTCATACATTAATAATGATTATCAATCACAAGAGCCCAGCGACTGAGTATGCAGGATACCGATTTCTTTACCTGGCGGCGGACGATGCTGTTACGCTTCCAGGAAATGACCCGCGCAGAAGACGTTTACAACGAATTACAGCTTCAGACGCAACGCCTGGAATTTGATTATTACGCGCTGTGTGTCAGACATCCCGTTCCGTTTACCCGGCCCAAAATTACCCTTCATACCACTTACCCGGCGGCGTGGGTTTCGCACTATCAGTCCGAGAACTATTTCGCCATCGATCCGGTGCTCAAGGCGGAGAACTTCATCCAAGGGCATCTGCCGTGGAATGACGCCTTATTCAGTCATGCTCAGACGATGTGGGACGCGGCGCGCGCGCATGGTCTGCGCAAAGGCGTCACACAGTGCTTAATGCTGCCCAACCGGGCGCTGGGTTTTCTCTCCGTTTCTCGTGCAAGCCTGCGCCATACGCCTTTCGACACCGATGAAGTGGAGCTTAAGCTACAACTGCTGGTGCGGGAAAGCCTGACGGCGCTGACTCGTCTGGAGGATGACATGGTGATGGCGCCGGAAATGCGCTTTAGCAAGCGGGAAAAAGAGATCCTGAAATGGACCGCAGAAGGCAAAACGTCGGCTGAAATCGCGATGATCTTGTCGATATCGGAGAATACCGTCAACTTTCACCAGAAGAATATGCAGAAGAAATTCAACGCTCCCAATAAAACGCAGATTGCCTGCTATGCCGCTGCGACGGGGCTCATCTGAAACGTTGAGCGTTCTGCGTGTCAGACGATAAACCGGCTGAAAACTGTGCTCTCAGCCGGTTTTGTTTTACTGGCGGTAAGCTTGTTTAATCTGCTTAACCGTACTGGAAAATACGGCGGCCTGGGTTTCGTCTTCGACCAGCGCGATCTGTTTTTCCATCTTAAGAATCACACGGCCCGCATCGGCCTGGCCCATCGCCTGGAGCATCAGCGTTAACAGCGCCTTCAGGCAGGTGACTTCGGTAGCCAGTTCTTGATTATTTTCGGCAGTGGAAAAATCAGGCGTACTCATTTATTTTCCTCGTTATGTCTCAGTAAAAATGTGCGATGGTAAATGGTGAGGCCGCGGAGTATACCATAAGCCAGGCTAAAAATAGCAGCGGTTGTTTTTTGATCAAAAAAAAGCGGTTGGGGTTAATTTAAACCACAACCTCAGCCGCGTATATTTACGCGCATTATTGTTTATTAGGCGTATTTGACTCGTTAATTATTGTTACAAACTTGCTGTGTAATTAGCATCTTTTTGCGCCGTATCGTTTTCTGTCGCCATTCTGAAACGACTTTCCGAAATAAGACATGTAACAGATTGTTAGTACATGGAGTTTCCACTCCACGTACACACTAATTTCCAAAAACGAGAGCAAAATCGGTCGCGGAGCGTTTTTTACGTTTCAAAGTTGAGATAAAACCCGCTAATATAGGGATGTTTTATTATCAGTAGCGTTATCCCTATTCTGGAGAAATTCCTTTGATCAACGTTCTTCTTGTTGATGACCACGAACTGGTGCGCGCAGGGATACGACGCATTCTTGAAGATATTAAGGGTATAAAAGTCGTCGGTGAGGCGAACTGCGGTGAGGATGCCGTCAAATGGTGCCGCACAAACACCGTCGACGTCGTGTTGATGGACATGAACATGCCCGGTATTGGCGGTCTGGAAGCCACGCGTAAAATTGCGCGTTCAACGGCTGATATAAAAGTCATCATGTTAACCGTCCATACGGAAAACCCGTTACCTGCGAAAGTGATGCAGGCGGGAGCCGCTGGCTATCTCAGCAAAGGCGCGGCGCCGCAGGAAGTGGTTAATGCAATTCGTTCGGTGTACACCGGTCAACGCTACATTGCTTCAGACATTGCCCAGCAGATGGCGTTGAGTCAGATTGAGCCGGAAAAAACGGAAACGCCCTTTGCCAGTTTGTCTGAACGGGAATTGCAGATTATGCTGATGATCACCAAAGGTCAGAAGGTTAATGAGATTTCAGAGCAACTGAATCTCAGTCCTAAAACGGTGAACAGCTATCGCTATCGTATGTTCAGTAAATTAAACATTCATGGTGATGTCGAGCTGACTCACCTGGCAATTCGCCATGGCCTGTGTAATGCGGAGACGTTAACAAGCCAGTGAGTGTTCAGTTTGATTCAAAAGCATTTTTAAAAACCGTCACCAGCCAGCCCGGCGTGTACCGGATGTATGATGCCGGTGGTACGGTAATTTATGTGGGAAAAGCGAAAGACCTGAAAAAACGGCTTTCCAGCTATTTCCGCAGCAATCTGGCGTCGCGTAAAACGGAAGCGCTGGTGGCGCTCATCCAGCAAATAGACGTGACGGTGACCCACACCGAAACGGAAGCGCTGCTGCTTGAGCACAACTACATCAAGCTTTATCAGCCGCGTTACAACGTACTGCTGCGCGACGACAAATCCTATCCCTTTATTTTCCTCAGCGGCGACACGCATCCCCGACTGGCGATGCACCGTGGCGCCAAACACGCCAAAGGCGAGTATTTTGGACCTTTCCCGAATGGCTATGCGGTACGTGAAACGCTGGCGCTGCTGCAGAAAATCTTTCCGATTCGTCAGTGTGAAAACAGCGTATACCGCAACCGTTCGCGTCCCTGTCTGCAGTATCAGATTGGTCGCTGCCTCGGCCCCTGCGTCGAAGGGCTGGTGAGTGAAGAAGAATATGCGCAGCAGGTGGAGTACGTGCGCCTGTTTTTATCCGGCAAAGACGATCAGGTGCTGACGCAATTGATCGCGCGGATGGAAAAAGCCAGCGAGAATCTTGCCTTTGAAGAAGCCGCGCGCATTCGCGATCAGATCCAGGCCGTGCGCCGCGTGACGGAAAAACAGTTCGTCTCGAATACCGGGGACGATCTTGACGTCATCGGCGTGGCGTTCGACGCCGGTATGGCTTGTGTGCATGTGCTTTTCATCCGGCAAGGAAAGGTGCTGGGTAGCCGCAGTTATTTCCCGAAAGTCCCCGGCGGTACGGAACTGGGCGAAGTCGTGGAAACATTCGTCGGCCAGTTCTATTTACAGGGTAGTCAGATGCGTACCTTGCCGGGCGAGATCCTGCTTGATTTTAACCTTAGCGATAAAACGCTGTTGGCCGACTCGCTATCTGAACTGGCGGGGCGTCGTATTCATGTACAGACGCGCCCCCGAGGCGATCGCGCGCGCTACCTCAAGCTGGCGCGCACAAATGCCGCGACCGCGTTGACCACCCGGTTGTCTCAGCAGTCGACCATTAACCAGCGTCTGACCGCGCTGGCGACGGTGCTGAACCTTCCAGCCATCAAGCGCATGGAGTGTTTCGACATCAGCCATACGATGGGCGAGCAGACGGTGGCCTCCTGCGTGGTGTTCGATGCCAACGGGCCGCTGCGCGCGGAGTATCGCCGTTACAACATTACCGGTATCACGCCGGGTGATGATTATGCGGCGATGAATCAGGTGTTACGCCGCCGCTACGGGAAGGCTATCGAAGAGAGTAAGATTCCGGACGTGATCCTGATCGATGGCGGCAAAGGACAACTGGGCCAGGCGAAAGCGGTTTTTGCCGGGCTGGACGTGACCTGGGATAAAAATCACCCGCTGCTGCTGGGCGTGGCGAAAGGCGCTGACCGTAAAGCCGGACTGGAAACCCTGTTCTTTGAGCCGGAAGGCGAGGGCTTTAGCCTGCCGCCGGACTCGCCAGCGCTGCATGTGATCCAGCATATTCGCGACGAATCGCACGATCATGCCATCGGCGGACACCGTAAAAAACGGGCGAAGGTGAAAAATACCAGCACGCTGGAGACGATTGAAGGCGTGGGGCCAAAACGTCGCCAGGTTTTGTTGAAATATATGGGCGGTTTGCAAGGATTACGTAATGCCAGCGTAGAAGAAATTGCAAAAGTGCCGGGTATTTCGCAAGGTCTGGCAGAAAAGATCTTCTGGTCGTTGAAACATTGAGGTCTCTGTAGCAACATAGGGGTAATTTCTCTGACAACAGATAGTTACCCGTCACTATGCAATTTAATATCCCAACGTTGCTAACGCTGTTCCGTGTCATCCTCATTCCATTCTTTGTCGTGGTGTTTTATCTGCCGTTTAGCTGGTCGCCCTTCGTGGCGGCGCTGATCTTTGTGGTGGCTGCCGTCACCGACTGGTTTGACGGCTTCCTGGCGCGCCGCTGGAACCAGAGCACCCGGTTTGGCGCTTTTCTCGACCCGGTGGCGGATAAAGTGCTGGTTGCCATCGCGATGGTGCTGGTGACCGAACACTATCACAGCTGGTGGGTGACGCTGCCTGCGGCAATCATGATCGCGCGCGAAATTATTATTTCTGCGCTGCGTGAATGGATGGCGGAACTGGGTAAACGCAGTAGCGTGGCGGTTTCATGGATTGGTAAAGTTAAAACCACCTCGCAAATGGCGGCCCTGGCGTGGCTGCTGTGGCGACCCAATATTTGGGTCGAGTATGCGGGCATTGCGCTGTTTTTCGTCGCGGCAGTCCTGACGTTGTGGTCAATGTTCCAGTATCTGAACGCTGCGCGCGGGGATTTGCTTGATCAGTGATCGTTTCGCCGCAAATTTCAGCAAACGAGCGGAAGTGGCGAAAAATATCGTTGACTCATTGCGTCAGGTAAGTAGAATGCAACGCATCGAACGGCAGCACGGTTTGCCAGACGATAGCAAAATCAAGTGATTAACAACGTACTTGATTATGCGGGAATAGCTCAGTTGGTAGAGCACGACCTTGCCAAGGTCGGGGTCGCGAGTTCGAGTCTCGTTTCCCGCTCCAGATTAACGGCACCGGCGATAGCGGGTGCGGGTCGAAAGACAAAGAATTAAGGCGCGTTAGCAAAGCGGTTATGTAGCGGATTGCAAATCCGTCTAGTCCGGTTCGACTCCGGAACGCGCCTCCACTTTTTCCCGAGCCCGGATGGTGGAATCGGTAGACACAAGGGATTTAAAATCCCTCGGCGTTCGCGCTGTGCGGGTTCAAGTCCCGCTCCGGGTACCATGGGAACAGAAGAATAATCAAAGCAATAAGCAGTGTCGTGAAACCGCCCTTCAGGCGGTTTTTTTATTTCTACGGCATGGCTGACACGTGCTGAACATTTCCTCCTGCGTAGAAATAACGTCTCATAATGTATTCCGCCTGATTATGACGGAACACAAGATTACGGCGACATTATCCTTTTCGTTTCAGTAAACCGTATGGACAGATAGCAATCACGCACAGATGAGCTAAATGACAATATTTAGGATGATTTTCATCATTGCCTGGGCATAAGCTATTTGTTTTCATCGCATTCCATAATTCTTTATTGTAGCGTGTCACATTATAGACGGTAATGGGATAGGGTTTGTGGTCTATTAATACACCGTCCTGAAACGGCTCAATAATGCTGCCGCTGGATAAAAATATATCTGCCTGATACCAGATCGTTAATTTTAAATTTTTCAGACTACAAATGCATGAGAAACACATACCCGTTGTCGGGCTGACAACGGTGTCAATGACAGTCCATTCCATACTCACCTTCACGTCAATATTAAATACATTTTTTAAGGCCAGATTTAGCCTAGTAGAAAATGCAAGTGACGCATAACTTATTGAAAATGATCAACTTTTTAATTAACCTACTGAAGGTGTTGTTTTTTAATAAATTATTAAGTTTGTATGATGTTTTTATTTACATTATATTACATTTTAGTCTTATAGATGCATTGCTATTATTGATCGTGAGCAATTGTTATACATTTCAATTATTAAAAAATGCTAATGCATACTGCCTGACTGCAATGCTTACGGATTATTCTTCACTCCCGCGCGGAACGTGACAGATTACGCCAGTAAATTGTGTCAGAAGCGATTTCTTTTCTTGCGCGCGCAGGGTGTATCCGCCGCTCCTTTCAACCTGTAAGATAGCCACAGTTAAGCATTCAACGAGGACAAGCATGATGAAAACGGGACCGTTAAACGAAAGCGAACTGGAGTGGCTGGACGATGTATTGACCCAATACAACACCGATCATGCCATACTGGACGTCGCAGAGCTGGATGGGCTGATCACCGCTGTTCTCAGTTCGCCGCGCGAAATTGAGCCAGATGAGTGGCTGGTTGCCGTGTGGGGCGGTGCGCAATATGTGCCGCGCTGGTCTTCAGAAAAAGAGATGACGCGTTTTATGAATCTCGCTTTCCAGCACATGGCGGATACCGCTGACCGACTCAATGCGTTTCCAGAGCAGTTCGAGCCGCTGTTTGGCCTGCGGGAAGTCGATGGCCATGAGCTCACCATCGTAGAAGAATGGTGCTTCGGTTATATGCGGGGCGTGGCGCTGTCTGACTGGTCAGCGTTGCCTGACACGCTGAAACCGGCCCTGGATGCCATTGCGCTTCACGGTACGGAAGAGAATTTCAGCAAAGTCGAGAAACTTAGCCCGGAAGCATTTGAAGAGAGTGTCGATGCCATTCGCCTTGCGGCGCTGGATCTCCATGCTTACTGGATGGCGCATCCGCAGGAAACGCCGGTGCAGGTGCCGGTGAAAGCAGAGGTGAAACCAGGACGTAACGATCCATGTCCGTGCGGCAGCGGCAAAAAATATAAGCAGTGCTGCCTGCATTAAAATTTACGGCCTGGCGACGTTTCGCCCGTCAGGCCGTTTGTCGTCTCTCTGACCGACCTATCCCACCTCAGGCAACAGCCCGGCGGCAATACAGAACTGCACCCCGATGACGGCAATACCGCAGAGAAACACCAGGGCCAGCGCAGGACGCCCGCCCGACACGCGGTAGTCAGCTTGCGGATTTTGTTTTCTGCTCTGCCATGCGAGCAGCGAGGGCACGATCAGCGCCAGCACCGCCAGTGCGACACCGGCATAGCCCAGCGCCATCACAAAACCACGCGGATAGAAGAGGGCGAATGCCAGCGGAGGCAGAAAGGTAATCGCCCCGGTTTGCAGTCGGCCTGACGCCGTATTACGGCGCTGGAACAGATCCGCCAGATAATCAAACAACCCGAGGGCCACCCCGAGAAACGAGGTCGCCAACGCCAGATCAGCAAACAGATGCACAGCCAGCTCAACGTGCGCCGAGGCCACCACTTCCCGCAGGGCCTGCAGCAGGCCGTTCAAACCCGCATGATCCGCCAGCAGCCCCATAAACGTTGTCGAGTCGATGCTGCCAAGCGTGGCCAGTTGCCAGAAAATGTAGGCCACCAACGGAATCGCGCTGCCGATAATAAATACCCACCGCAATTTACGAGTATTGCCGTTCATATAGCTGACAATGCTGGGAACGCTGCCGTGAAACCCGAAGGAGGTAAAGATCACCGGAATGGCGGAAAGGGCAAGGCCCTGTTCCAGCGGCAGGGTTAACAGGTTAACTTTGTGAATATGGGGCATCAGCAGCGCCAGCATGACGACCAGGAAAATGATTTTGGCGCTGAACAGAAAACGGTTAAACAGATCGACCAGCGAGGTGCCGACACATACCACGCCACCGGCAACAAAGGTGAACAGCAGGACACCCGCGGTGGGGGACATTTGTTTTCCGCTCCAGTCGCTGATACTGGCTGCCAGCAGTTCGCCAGCGCCGCTAATGTACGCTGCGGTGAGGGCATACATCAAAAACATCATACTGAAGCCTGTCGCCCACTGACCGTATCGGCCAAGATAACGCTTCGCCAGCGATCCGAGGCCGGTATCCGCCGGAACGTGTTGATAAACTTCCAGCAGCAACAGCGCGGTATAACACATTAAGGCCCACAGACCCATCAGCAGCGCAAAAGTCACGCCAAAACCGACGCCAGCGGCCGCCAGCGGCATGGCCAGCATCCCGGCGCCAATCGTGGTGCCAGCCACGATAAAAACACTTCCCAGAGTTCTATTTTTCACGCTTTACACTGCCCTGCAGATAAACAACGGTAAGATCTGCGGCGCAGGGTAAGGCAAAACGTTATTTTCGTCAAATCACCGTTACAATCTGTGTAAACATAATTATACATCTATTCCCGCATTGAACCTGCGCTAGCGCAAGGCGAAGAACGCGCGTGCCGCTTAGGCTATCCGTTTTGATTCAGGAGGACATATGACATCCATTCACGGGCACGAAGTGTTGAATATGATGATAGCGTCGGGCGAACCGTATTCAACGGCAAGTCTGGAAGCGGCGATAAAAAATCGCTTCGGCGAACAGGCGCGTTTTCATACCTGTTCCGCGTCAGATATGACCGCGGGGGAACTGGTGGCGTTTCTGGCGGCGAAAGGAAAATTTGTTGCCAAGGATGACGGTTTTTCCACTCATGAAAGTAAGATCTGCCGTCATTAACAAAACGGTGAGGATAACCTCACCGTCAGACATTAATTTGCGGTATCAAGAGTCGAAAGTTCTTTATCAATAAAATACAACCCTTCGCCGCTTTTCCCCGCCAGGGTTAATTTATCAATAACGGATTTAAACAGTTTTTCTTCTTCATGCTGTTCAGCGACGTACCATTGCAGGAAATTAAAGGTCGGATAATCCTGGCTGGTCATTGCGGCATGAGCCAGTTCATTTATTTTCTGCGTAATTAATTGTTCGTGCTCATACGTGGCGCGGAATAATTCGTCCAGCGATGCGTACTCCGCAAAAGGCGAGGAGACGGTATTAATGCGCGGCAGGCTGCCGGTATCGGTCAGATAGTCGAACAGGCGTTGCATATGGGTCATCTCTTCCTGCGCATGGCGACGCAGAAACGCGGCGGCGCCTTCAAAACTGTGGTAACTACACCAGGCGCTCATCTGCTGATAGAGCAGCGAAGAATATAACTCCAGATTCATTTGCTCATTGAGTTTATCGATCATTTCTGTTTTCAGCATGGTTACGCTCCACAAAGGTGAGAATTATTTTGATGTGGCGTCACTATAATTTGTTATTTAAATATTTGCAAAAGGTAAAATAATAAATTTAATTATTAAAAATACGAATGGGAATAAAACGCATTTACGCTATATGCCCGATATAATAGGGATAAAGGCCAGCGATACCCTGGCCGTTATTTTAATAAGTAGGGGAAAGCGTTTGTGACAAGGCGACACCCTGGCACTGGTATGAAAGGATAACCTGACTGTTGATACAGAGCGAACCTGCAAATACACGACAGGTTTTAACCGGCTGCCCGAAGCGTACGGCATTGGCATAGCCTGTCTGTTGACAGGCCTTCGTCGCGGTGCCGTGGGCGATATACTCATCGGTTACCGCATTTTGTAACATGGCTTCACCGTAACTCAGACGTACCACACCCGTGGTCGCGCTGACTTCGCTCACCTCAGCGTGCCTGCTTATCGTACATCCTGTCAGTGCCGTCAATGAAAGGGCAAGTAAAAGCGTCTTCATGGTTTCACTCTGATAGATCGGGGATAGGCTATCCTACTCTATGCCTGCGAATTTCAATGGCCGGAATAGCTTACAGATCCGCTATCACTAATTTGTACGGCCAGGGTTGCGCCTTTCGTTCTGCAAAAATGTGAAGCTCACTCTGTTTTTTAAAATCGTTTTTCACAAAATTTGAAAGTGCGTTTGGGAAGTAGTACTGTTCCTGAAACGTCATTGACTCATGGCGGGACAACCCGCACGCATTTCAGGAGAAGACAGAATGAAAATTGCACTCATGATGGAAAACAGCCAGGCCAGCAAAAACGCCATCATTCATAACGAGCTTAAAGCGGTTGCGGATGAAAAAGGCTTTCCGGTATTCAACGTTGGTATGAGCGATGAAAACGATCATCATCTGACCTACATCCATCTGGGTATCATGGCCAGCATTCTGCTGAATGCCAAAGCAGTTGACTTTGTCGTGACTGGCTGTGGTACCGGTCAGGGCGCGCTGATGTCTCTGAATATCCATCCGGGCGTGGTGTGCGGTTACTGCATCGATCCGGCTGACGCCTTCCTGTTTGCGCAGATCAACAACGGTAATGCGCTGTCTCTGCCGTTTGCAAAAGGATTTGGCTGGGGCGCAGAACTGAACGTACGCTTCATTTTCGAGAAAGCCTTTACCGGTCGTAACGGGGAAGGATACCCGCCGGAGCGTAAAGAGCCGCAGGTACGTAACGCAGGTATTCTGAACCAGGTGAAAGCGGCAGTTGTGAAAGACAACTACCTTGACACATTGCGGGCGATCGACCCGGAACTGGTCAAAACCGCCGTGTCTGGCCCGCGCTTCCAGCAGTGTTTCTTTGAGAACTGCCAGAACAAAGAGATCGAAGCCTTTGTTCGCGAAATCCTGGGCTAATCACCGCGACGAAACCGGATGGCCTTGCGCCGTCCGGTAACTACCCTGATTTCTTTGCCGACACCGCACTTCCCGCATCGTTCGCCAGCCTCAACGTATCCACCATCCCCACCAGACAGATCGCCGCAATCGTCACAAACGCCAGGCGAAAGCTGATGCCGGGCGTCGCGCTTATTTCCAGCCATTCGCTGATGCTTGCGCCGATCCGGATCCCAATTGCGCCCAGCGAAATGCCCAACCCAACGGCCAACTGAGTGGCGGTACTGAATAGCGTATTGGCATAACTCATCTGTTCAGCAGGAACGTCCGCAAAGGCGAGGGTGCTGATGCCGGTGAACTGTACAGAACGGAATACGCCGCCAAGGTAAAGCACCAGTAATAGCAACCAGACGGGCGTGTCGGGCGTCAGGTACGCACAGGCGAGCAGCGCCAGCACATTGAGCGCGCCATTAATCAACAACAGCTTTTTAAAGCCAAGCCAGCGGATCAGCGGAGTGGTGGCGGGTTTGATCGTTAAATTACCGACAAAAACCGCCAGTACCAGCGAGCCCGCCTGAAAAGCATTCATACCAAAACCAACCTGAAACATCAGCGGCAGCAAAAACGGAACGGCGCTAATCGAGGCGCGAAACAAAGAGCCACCGTACATCGTGACGCGAAACGTCGGCACCTGCATAGCGTCCAGACGAATCATCGGATGTGCGGCTTGCTGAAAATGACGCAGTGAATACGCCAGGGTGATCCCGCCCAGCAGCAGCAGCGTGAGTGGCAAGCCCGGCGCAAATTGCTGAGCGCCCATCAGTTCCATCGCGTAAACCAGACTGACCATCGCAATGGCGGTAGCCATAAAACCCGGCACATCGAAAGGACGGCGAACCTCCTCTTTTATATCGGGGATAAAACGCAGCGCCAGCGTCATTGCCAGCAGCCCTGCCGGTACGTTAATAAAGAAAATCCATCGCCAACTGGCATAGCTGGTTATAAATCCACCCAGCGGCGGGCCGATGATGGGCGCCACCAGGGCGGGCCAGGTTAAGGTGGCGATGGCGGTAATGAGCTGATGCTTCGGCGTGGTGCGCAGTACGGCCAGACGTCCGACGGGCACCATCAGCGCGCCGCCGACGCCTTGAAAAATACGCATCGCCAGAAAGCCTTCCAGCGTGGTGGCAAGACCGCAAAGCACTGAAGCCAGCGTAAAAATGGCCAGGGCAAGGGTAAACACTTTGCGCGCGCCAAAGCGGTCGGCTATCCAGCCGCTGGCGGGTATCAGTACCGCCAGGGTGATCAGATACGCGCTGATACCGATATTCAGATCCACGGCCTGAACACCGAAAGTAGTGGCCATATCCGGCAGGGCAGTCGCGATCACCGTGCCGTCAATGAACTCCATAAAAAATGCGCCAGCAACAAGCAAAGCGGCAGGAGAGATGCCCCGTTTGCTTTCTGTGACCCAATCGTCTCGCATGTGGTCCTTGCCTTCAAAAAAAATTTAAATTTTTACTGGAACTTAACGTGATACAGGCCTTTGAAAAGTCAGCAATAAGGGCAAATTTGGAAAGAAAATGTTAATTTAATTATGTGATATGCATCACATAATGGTTGATTTTTGTGATGAGTGTCATATTATACACGCATAGGCAATAACACCTGCATAACAATACCTTTGGAGTCATGCCATGAAACTGCGTAAAATCCTCAAAAGCATGTTTGAAAATTATTGCAAAACATTCAAAGACGTACCGCCTGGCGCGATGTTCTGATAAAAAACCTGCTTCGGCAGGTTTTTTTATGCCCGCGAGCCGGGTACCCGTATGACTATCGTTTCTGCGACGTAATCGGTACTATGTCGGCCTTTCTTTTTTCAGGAGCCCAAGCAATGTCCCAACCGATGAATGCCGATCAGGAACTGGTATCTGATGTTGTCGCCTGCCAACTGGTGATCAAACAAATCCTTGATGTACTTGATGTGATCGCGCCCGTTGAAGTACGTGAAAAAATGTCCAGCCAGCTAAAGAATATCGATTTCACCACACATCCGGCGGCAGCCGACCCTATCACCCTGCGCGCCATTCAAAAGGCAATCGCGCTCATTGATCTCAAATTCACGCCGCAGGGCGAAGCACATTAAAATAAACCGTTGTTTCAGAATTTAGAAATGTTTTTTGCGATGCCTCCTGTTTATGGGAGGCATCCGGGAACGCGGACTTGCGTAATGGCCTGCGGGGAAGGGAACGGCAGGCCAGTGCGGGGATATTAATGCTGCTGATAATTCACCACGTTAAGGACATGCTGGTCGGTCTGGGCTGGACATAGCCCTGCGCGTTTCGCGTTGCGCACTTCCTCAAAGATGGTCTGCAATAACAATCCGTCCTGCTGCTGTTCTTTCTCCAGATCGTGCAGGAAAGTGAGCGTCTGTGCGTCGTTCAATGCCTGCGCTTCATCGGCCAGACGCGACAGCGTACTGGCGCGCTGTTGGTACTCTTCGAGTGTTTTTTGAAACAATTCTTCCAGGGAATGCAAATCGCTGCCCGGCACGTCAACCGCCTTCACGATCGGGTTCGCGCCGGCGTTTTTCATAAAATTAAACATCCGCATCATATGGGTGACGTTACTTTGCGCCTGGGTGCGAAGAAATGTTGCCGTTCCCATCAAACTTTGCTCTGAGCACCATTCGCTCAAATGGAGATAAAAATTCGAGGCGTAAAACTCAAGGTTCATTTGGGTGTTGAGTTTGTGAGCCATGCCTGCTGCAGCCATAACAATATCCTTATTTACTGAAAGAGACGGTGTGCGGGATAAACGGCACACTTAACTGTTAGCAGAATAAAACCCCTTCTGCCGGTCCATGAGTGATCGTAGTATCAATTCAGTCGCTGATCGAAATAAGCATAGCGCCGAATGCAAATTAAGAAAATCCTTAATGCTGTATGTTTATAAATTTTTACATGTTGCTGAAAGCAATGTCTGAATGCCAAAAATATTACCCCGCGTGATTAAAATGCATCCTGTTGATTATCAATGATTTTCATCTTGAATTTATTTTTGAAATGACGTTTCAGATCACAAAAGAGATCCCTCGGCCATGGTAGGATCGGATTATTGATAATTCTTTTTTACGTTGGCGCATTAATTTACGAATGACACTGTTTAGTCAGAAATTATCGGCTCGCCATTTTTGCGCCAGATCAGTTTCACTAAAAACTATTTTATTTTACCGAATGATAACGTCGTTATTTCGGTCTATTTGACATCATTGGCATGAGGTTGTGGAAATGAAAAAAGTTGCTGTCCTGTTGGCGCCTGGCTTTGAAGAAGCGGAAGCGATTGTCACCATTGATATTTTACGCCGTCTGCACATTGAGGTGGACACGCTGGCCTGCGCGGAGTCGCGGGCGGTGGTAAGCTATCACGATGTTCCGATGGTGGCGGATCAAACCCTGGCAGAAAGTCTGGAAACACTCTATGACGCCGTGGTGCTGCCGGGTGGACCGCAGGGTAGCGTCAATCTGGCAGCCAGTCCCCAGGTTGTGGCGTTCATCGCTCGCCATGACGCGGCGGGTAAACTGATCTGCCCGATTTGTTCGGCGGCGGCACGAGTGTTGGGCGGCAATGGGTTACTGAAAGGACGTCGCTACGTCTGTTCCGGCGATCTCTACGAGACAGTCACCGATGGCGTGTATGTCGACGCCCCGGTAGTGGAAGACGGAAATCTGCTGAGCGGAAAAGGGCTGGGACACATCTTTGACTTTGCGCTGGCGCTGTCGGCCCGTTTACTCGGCGATGACGCGCCGGTACGCGACCACGCCGACCATATTTATTATCGCTGGTAATTTTCGTGTCCCCAAATATGCCGTATTTGGGGACAAGGATTTGCTGGCTGACGTTATGGATTAATTGGCTATCTTGTTTTTTATTTGTCAGACAATACCCCCATTCTTATGTCATTTTCCGCTGAATTTATGTACGCAATTACTGTAATTCTGCGGTGTGATGCCGCTCTCCTATGGAGAATCAATTTCCCGCTACAACTATTCCAGAACCGGCATTTACCAGGCGAATAAATGGTAATGCCTTGTTTTACGTCTGAATTACAAAGAATCGTTCGATTATACCCTACATAAAATGACGCTAAAGCTGGAGTTAACCATGCACAAATTCACTAAAGCGCTGGCGGCCATCGGTCTGGCTGCCGTTATGTCACAATCCGCTATTGCTGAAACCATGAAGTTAGGTTTTCTGGTCAAACAACCCGAAGAGCCCTGGTTTCAGACAGAATGGAAATTTGCCGATAAGGCCGGGAAAGATCTGGGCTTTGAGGTAATCAAAATAGCGGTCCCGGACGGGGAAAAAACCCTGAATGCGATCGACAGTCTGGCGGCCAGCGGCGCGAAAGGGTTCGTCATTTGTACGCCTGACCCGAAACTCGGTTCGGCGATTGTCGCCAAGGCGCGCGGGTATGACATGAAAGTCATTGCCGTCGATGACCAGTTCGTTAATGCCAAAGGTAAACCCATGGACAGCGTCCCGCTGGTGATGATGGCGGCGACCAAAATCGGCGAGCGTCAGGGCCAGGAACTGTTTAAAGAGATGCAGAAACGCGGCTGGGACGTCAAAGAGACCGCGGTGATGGCGATTACCGCCAACGAGCTGGATACGGCGCGCCGTCGTACCTCCGGTTCCATGGAAGCGCTGAAAGCCGCCGGCTTCCCGGAAAAACAAATTTATCAGGTGCCCACCAAATCAAACGATATCCCGGGCGCGTTTGACGCCGCCAACTCGATGCTGGTGCAGCATCCGGAAGTCAAACACTGGTTGATCGTCGGCATGAACGATAACACGGTGCTCGGCGGCGTCCGGGCGACAGAAGGCCAGGGCTTTAAGGCGCCGGACGTTATCGGTATCGGCATTAACGGGGTTGATGCGGTAAGCGAGCTGTCGAAAGCGCAGGCCACCGGCTTTTACGGTTCGCTACTGCCAAGCCCGGACGTTCACGGCTATAAGTCCAGCGAAATGCTTTACAACTGGGTGACTAAAGATGCAGAACCGCCAAAATTCACTGAGGTCACAGACGTGGTGCTGATCACCCGCGACAACTTCAAAGAAGAACTGGCGAAAAAAGGCCTGGGCGGTAAATAACCTGACAGACAGCGAATGCCGGGCAAGGCGCAGCGGCCCTCCGGCATTCGCTGTGAACGAGGAGTCGTTATGCAACAGTCTACCCCGTATCTCTCATTTCGCGGCATCGGTAAAACGTTCCCCGGCGTCAGGGCGCTCTCGGACATCAGTTTTGACTGCCATGCCGGTCAGGTGCATGCGTTGATGGGAGAAAATGGCGCCGGGAAATCCACTCTCCTGAAAATTCTCAGCGGCAACTATGCGCCTACCACGGGCTCTTTGGCGATTCGCGGTCAGGAGATGTCGTTTTCTGACACCACCGCCGCACTGAACGCCGGTGTCGCGATTATTTACCAGGAATTGCATCTCGTCCCGGAAATGACCGTGGCGGAGAATATTTATCTCGGCCAGCTTCCGCACAAGGGCGGAATCGTAAACCGCAGCCTGCTTAACGACGAAGCGGGGCTGCAACTGAAACATCTTGGAATGGATATTGATCCCGATACCCCGCTGAAATACTTGTCTATCGGCCAGTGGCAAATGGTGGAGATTGCCAAAGCGCTGGCGCGTAACGCCAAAATTATCGCCTTTGACGAGCCGACCAGTTCGCTTTCAGCGAGGGAGATTGAGAATTTGTTTCGGGTGATCCGCGAACTGCGCAAAGAAGGCCGCGTCATTTTGTACGTTTCACACCGCATGGAAGAAATTTTTGCCCTTAGCGACGCCATTACTGTGTTTAAGGATGGACGCTATGTCACCACCTTCACCGATATGACGCAGGTGAACCATGACATGCTGGTTCAGGCGATGGTGGGGCGCGATCTCGGCGATATCTATGGTTGGCAACCGCGGCAGTATGGTGCGGAGCGTCTGCGTTTGCATGAGGTAAAAGCGCCTGGCGTGCGTATACCAGTCAGCCTGACGGTGCGCAGCGGAGAAATCGTCGGACTGTTTGGTCTGGTCGGCGCAGGCCGCAGCGAACTGATGAAAGGGCTGTTTGGCGGCACGCGGATCAGTAACGGGCAGGTGTATATCGACGGTCAACAGATTGATATTCGCAAACCCGCGAACGCCATTGCCGCCGGTATGATGCTGTGCCCTGAGGACCGCAAAGCCGAAGGAATTATTCCGGTGCATTCCGTTCGCGACAATATCAATATCAGCGCCCGCCGCAAGCATGTGCTTGGCGGCTGCCTGATCAATAACGGCTGGGAGGAAACCAACGCCGATCACCACATTCGTTCCCTGAACATCAAAACGCCTGGCGCGGAGCAACTGATCATGAACCTTTCCGGCGGGAACCAGCAGAAGGCGATTCTGGGGCGCTGGCTGTCGGAAGAGATGAAGGTCATTTTGCTCGACGAACCGACGCGCGGCATTGATGTTGGCGCGAAGCACGAAATTTACAACGTAATCTATGCCCTGGCCGCCCGCGGCGTCGCGGTGCTTTTCGCCTCCAGCGATCTGCCGGAAGTGCTCGGTGTCGCAGACCGCATCATCGTCATGCGGGAAGGGGAAATTGCCGGGGAACTGCTTCATGAACAGGCGGATGAGCGCCAGGCGCTGAGCCTCGCTATGCCTAAAGTCAGCCAGGCAGTCGCCTGAGAAAGGAGAGAAAGATGTCTTCCGTAACAACGTCTGGTTCTGGCGCGCCGAAGTCGCCGTCGTCGTTTAGTCTGGGTCGCATCTGGGATCAGTATGGCATGCTGGTGGTCTTCGCCGTTCTGTTCCTCGCCTGCGCGATTTTTGTGCCTAACTTTGCCACCTTCATCAACATGAAAGGGCTGGGGCTGGCTATCTCTATGTCGGGGATGGTGGCATGCGGCATGTTATTCTGCCTGGCGTCAGGGGATTTTGACCTCTCTGTCGCCTCGGTGATCGCCTGTGCCGGGGTAACCACGGCAGTGGTGATCAACATGAGCGAAAGCCTGTGGATTGGCGTCGGCGCGGGGTTGCTGCTCGGCGTGCTGTGCGGGCTGGTTAATGGCTTTGTAATCGCCAGGCTGAAGATTAACGCGCTGATTACCACGCTGGCGACGATGCAGATTGTCCGCGGGCTGGCCTATATCATCTCTGACGGTAAAGCCGTAGGGATTGAGGATGAACGCTTTTTCACCCTTGGCTACGCCAACTGGTTCGGCCTACCGGCCCCCATCTGGCTGACGGTCGCCTGCCTGATCATTTTTGGTTTACTGCTGAATAAAACCACCTTTGGACGCAATACGCTGGCGATTGGGGGAAATGAAGAGGCGGCGCGTCTGGCGGGGGTACCGGTCGTTCGGACCAAAATCATCATCTTCGTGCTGTCGGGGCTGGTGTCTGCGGCGGCCGGGATTATCCTCGCGTCGCGCATGACCAGCGGACAGCCAATGACCTCTATCGGTTACGAGCTGATCGTCATTTCCGCCTGCGTGTTAGGCGGCGTTTCCCTCAAAGGCGGCATCGGAAAAATCTCATATGTGGTCGCCGGAGTCCTTATTTTAGGCACCGTTGAGAACGCCATGAACCTGCTGAATATTTCGCCTTTCGCCCAGTACGTGGTACGCGGCTTAATCCTGCTGGCAGCAGTGATCTTCGACCGTTACAAGCAAAAAGCGAAGCGCAGTGTTTGATAAAAAAATCCTCAACTTTTTAGTCTAGTTCCTCCCTTTTGCCAGCCGCTACCCCGGCTGGCAACTGTCTTTCTAAATGGCGAGCAGGGTCACACTGTCTATACTTACATGACTATGGGGCGCGATCCGCGCGTTGCCGGAAATAATGATAAGGAGGAGAACCGGGTGGCAGAACCGTTAACCGCAATCCCTGAACAATCCGCTCTCTACGCTTACTTTTTTGATCTTGATGGCACCCTGGCGGAGATCAAACCGCATCCTGACCAGGTCGTTGTGCCACCAACGATTCTTCAGATGCTTCACCGTCTTGCCGAGAACAGCGCTGGAGCACTGGCACTGGTTTCAGGGCGTTCCATGGCGGAACTTGATGCGCTGGCGAAACCCTGGCGTTTTCCGCTGGCGGGCGTCCACGGCGCCGAGCGGCGCGACATTCATGGCCGGACGCATATCGTTCATCTTCCGCAAGCCATAGAGCGTGAGGTGAGCCTGCAACTGCATACCGCGCTGGCGAATCTGCCAGGCACTGAACTCGAGACCAAAGGCATGGCCTTTGCGCTGCACTATCGTCAGGCACCAGAGCATGAGGCGACCCTTCAGGCGATAGCGAGCCGCATTACCCAGACCTGGCCGCAACTGGCCATTCAGCAGGGTAAATGCGTTGTAGAGATAAAACCGAAGGGGACCAACAAAGGAGAGGCGATCTCTGCGTTTATGCAGGAAGCGCCGTTTGCCGGGCGAATCCCGGTATTTTTGGGAGATGACTTGACCGATGAAACAGGATTTGCCGTGGTGAACAACGCGGGGGGTATGTCAATCAAAGTGGGTGAGGGAGAAACCCTGGCGAAATGGCGTCTCGCAAGCGTTCCCGACGTATGGCGTTGGATCGAAACTATTCACACTTCACAACAACAAGAAAAAAACACGAATGACAGGAGAGATGGCTATGAGTCGTTTAGTCGTAGTATCTAATCGAATTGCTCCCCCGGACAATAAAACCAGCGCAGGCGGACTGGCCGTCGGCGTGCTGGGCGCGCTGAAAGCCGCAGGAGGATTATGGTTCGGTTGGAGTGGCGAACTGGGGAACGAGGATCAGCCGTTAAAAAAGGTGACCCGGGGCAACATTACCTGGGCGTCGTTTAATCTGAGCGAGCAGGATCACGAAGAGTATTACAACCAGTTTTCTAATGCCGTGTTATGGCCGGCCTTTCACTACCGTCTGGATCTGGTGAATTTCCAGCGTTCGGCGTGGGAAGGTTATCAGCGGGTCAATGCGCTGTTAGCGGACAAGCTGCTGCCGCTGCTAAAAGAGGATGACATCATCTGGATCCACGATTATCACCTGCTGCCGTTCGCCAGCGAGCTGCGTAAGCGTGGGGTAAATAATCGTATCGGCTTCTTCCTGCATATTCCGTTCCCGACGCCAGAAATCTTTAACGCGCTGCCGTGTTCAGAAGAGCTACTGGAACAACTGTGCGACTTCGATCTGTTGGGATTCCAGACGGAAAATGACCGACTGGCGTTCCTGGACAGCTTGTCCAGCCTGACGAGAGTCGCGACCCGTGAAAGCCGAAGCCACATCGCGTGGGGCAAAAGCTTCCGTACCGAGGTGTATCCTATCGGCATCGAGCCAGATGAGATCGCTCAGCAGGCCTCGGGTCCGCTGCCGCCGAAACTGGCGCAGCTTAAGGCTGAACTCAAAAATCTGAAGAATATTTTTTCCGTTGAGCGCCTCGACTACTCGAAAGGGTTGCCGGAGCGTTTTCAGGCTTATGAAGCGCTGCTGGAGAAATACCCGCAGCACCACGGCAAAATTCGCTATACCCAGATAGCCCCCACCTCCCGTGGCGATGTTCAGGCCTACCAGGATATCCGTCATCAGCTTGAGACCGAAGCCGGACGCATCAACGGTAAATATGGTCAACTGGGCTGGACGCCGCTGTTCTACCTGAATCAGCATTTTGATCGCAAGCTGTTGATGAAAGTGTTTCGCTACTCTGACGTAGGGCTGGTGACGCCGCTGCGTGACGGTATGAACCTGGTGGCGAAAGAGTTCGTGGCCGCGCAGGACCCGGCGAACCCCGGCGTGCTCGTGCTTTCACAATTTGCCGGCGCGGCGAACGAGTTGACGTCTGCGCTGATCGTCAATCCTTACGATCGTGACGAAGTGGCCGCGGCGCTGGATCGCGCGTTAACGATGCCGCTGGCGGAGCGCATATCCCGCCACGCGGAAATGCTGGAGGTGATTGTTAAAAATGACATCAATCACTGGCAGGAGCGCTTTATCTGCGATTTAAAGCAGATCGCGCCGCGCAGTGCTGACAGCCTGCAGCAGAACAAAGTGGCGACCTTCCCGAAACTGGCCTGATGGCGGCTGAGAGGCGGTTATTCGCCATCCAGCGGGACGAGCAGGACGTCCACCAGGCTTGAACTGACAACGCTTTTCGCCGAGCAGGACGCTCGCGAAAAGAAACTTTGATTATGATTGCCGCAAACCACCAGATCGACGTCGTGTTTGCGGCACACGTCCAGAATATGCTCGCTCAGTTCGCCGTAAGTGATAAAAGTTTGGGCGATCGGGTAACCGGCATCTTTTCCTAATTTTTCCAGAAAATCATGGGTTTCTTCATGCATCACGGCGCGTAAATCTTCCAGCATCGGCGCAGCGAACTGATTATACAGTTCCGGATCGGAGGCAAGGGTGATAAGGCTGATACGCGCATTGACGGGTTGGGCAATCGAAACCGCTTTTGCCAGAAGCTGCTGGCTTTCCGGGGTGACCGCGACGGCAACCAGGATGTGACGGTAACTCATAACTCGCTCCTTATTGCAAGAATATGAGAGGGTTCTTCAGCATTACTCCGAAATGAGGACAACTGCAATGCTTTACGATGACAATAATGTGAAGGCAATCATAATTATTCATTAAGTTTTCTTATAAATATTCTGAAGGAATAACCAAAATTATGTCCGAAATGGGATGACTTAAATCAAATTTCGCGCGCATCAATTTTTCCTCTTAACAAATTTACGAAAGTTATTAATTTCTTTATAGGCATAAATAGCACGCATTGATAAAAATTAGAAAACAATTAACTCATTGTTTATAAACGATAAAAATATTCAACCCTTCATGGTGAAATTAATGGAAAACGAGTATTTTCTCACCGTTATTTTAACTTCTGTGTCATAATATTTTTCTCTGTATCCGGCTCTTTTTTTAATGACCCTGGAAACAAAAAGGGGTTTTGCTGGCTAATTATTCATCAAAATAAAAGCTCAACTGATGGATTTATGTTATCGAATAAGTTAATTTATGTGATGTACATCACATATTTTCCAAATTCGCAGCGTGGCTTTGTTGTATGTCTTGGGAGTGACGAGTACAGTTGCGTCGATTTAGGAAAAATCTTAGGCATTTGTAAGAAATCATGTTCGTCTGTAAGCGCCTGACAAGGTTGTCATGACGTTCGCAGTGTGCATATTTCTGTCTGAGATCTGCTATGTATTTGACCTATTTGCTTTTATTTACCGGGATTTCCCGGCGACATCACGGGGTGCGGTTACGCCGCATAAAAAATAAAGTTGGTTATTCTGGATGGGAATAATGCATACATCCGAGTTGCTGAAACACATTTATGACATCAATTTGTCATATTTACTCCTTGCACAGCGTCTGATCGTTCAGGACAAAGCGTCCGCCATGTTTCGTCTCGGGATCACGGAAGAGATGGCGACCTCGCTGGGTGCCCTGACCTTGCCACAGATGGTCAAACTGGCGGAAACAAACCAACTGGTATGTCACTTCCGCTTCGACAATCATCAGACCATCACCCGGCTGACTCAGGACTCACGGGTAGACGATCTCCAGCAAATTCATACCGGTATCATGTTGTCCACGCGTCTGTTGAGTGATGTCGAACAGGCTGATGAAACCGCACGGAAAAAAAGGGCCTGACGATGAGTGAAAAAAGCATTGTTCAGGAAGCTCGCGATATCCAGTTAGCGATGGAATTGATCACACTGGGCGCCCGTTTGCAAATGCTGGAAAGCGAGACGCAGTTAAGTCGCGGCCGCCTCATCAAATTGTACAAAGAACTCCGCGGTAGCCCCCCGCCTAAAGGCATGCTGCCGTTTTCTACTGACTGGTTTATGACCTGGGAGCAAAATATTCATGCTTCCATGTTCTGTAATGCCTGGCAGTTTTTACTCAAAACCGGTCTGTGCAGCGGTGTGGATGCGGTGATCAAGGCCTACCGGTTGTACCTCGAACAGTGTCCGCAAGGGGAAGACGGTCCGCTGTTGGCGCTGACCCGCGCCTGGACGCTGGTGCGTTTCGTCGAAAGCGGATTGCTGCAACTGTCGAGCTGTAGCTGTTGCGGCGGGAATTTTATTACCCATGCGCATCAGCCTGCCGGGAGTTTTGCCTGCAGTTTGTGCCAGCCGCCTTCCCGCGCGGTAAAAAGACGTAAACTTTCCCAGGATGCTGCCGATATTATTCCACAACTGCTGGATGAACAGGTCGAACAGGCTGTTTAACCGACACGGTGTGGACAAGACACTCCAGCAGCGGTAAGCGATTACCGCTGCTTTTTTTTGCCTCGCCGACGCGTTAACGCCCCCCGACTGCGCATCCTGTCATAGTCAACAGCGGAAGGATGATGTCGTGCTTATCTTATTAGGTTACCTGGTTGTTATCGGTACAGTTTTCGGCGGTTATATGATGACCGGCGGGCACCTTGGGGCACTCTATCAACCGGCTGAATTTGTGATCATCGGCGGCGCGGGGGTCGGGGCGTTTATTGTCGGCAACAACGGTAAAGCGATTAAGGGAACGCTGAAGGCGTTGCCGCTGCTGTTTCGCCGATCCAAATACACCAAAGCGATGTACATGGATCTGCTGGCGCTGCTCTACCGCCTGATGGCTAAGTCACGCCAGCAGGGGATGTTTTCCCTTGAGCGTGACATTGAGAACCCGAAAGAGAGTGAAATTTTTACCAGCTATCCGCGCATTCTTGCCGATGCGGTCATGCTGGATTTTATTGTCGATTACCTGCGTCTGATTATTAGCGGCAATATGAATACTTTCGAAATTGAAGCGCTGATGGACGAGGAGATCGAAACCCACGAAAGCGAAGCGGAAGTTCCGGCGAACAGCCTGGCGCTGATGGGCGATTCGCTACCGGCGTTTGGTATCGTCGCCGCGGTGATGGGGGTGGTTCACGCGCTGGCTTCCGCCGACAGGCCCGCTGCCGAACTGGGGGCGCTGATCGCCCACGCGATGGTCGGCACCTTCCTCGGTATTTTACTTGCCTATGGTTTCATCTCGCCGCTGGCCAGCGTGCTGCGTCAGAAAAGCGCCGAGACCACCAAGATGATGCAGTGCGTCAAGATTACGCTGCTTTCAAATCTGAATGGCTATGCCCCACCGATCGCCGTCGAATTTGGCCGCAAAACCCTCTATTCCAGCGAGCGCCCGTCATTCATTGAACTGGAAGAGCACGTGCGGGCGGTCAGAAACCCTAATCAGCAGACGACGACTGAGGACGCATGAAGAATCAGTCCCATCCTATCGTCGTCGTCAAACGACGCAAACATAAAGGGCACGGCGGCGGCGCTCACGGTTCGTGGAAGATTGCCTACGCTGATTTTATGACAGCCATGATGGCCTTTTTTCTGGTGATGTGGCTCATTTCCATCTCCAGCCCTAAAGAACTGATTCAAATTGCCGAATATTTCCGTACGCCGCTGGCGACGGCGATCACCGGCGGCAACCGGATCGCCAACAGCCAGAGCCCGATTCCCGGCGGTGGTGATGACTTCACCCAACAACAGGGAGAAGTGAATAAACAGCCTGACATCGAGGCATTACGGAAGCGGATGGAGCAAAACCGGTTGAGCAAACTGCGCGGCGACCTCGATCAGCTGATTGAATCCGACCCGAAACTGCGGGCGTTGCGTCCGCATCTGAAGATCGATCTGGTGCAGGAAGGGCTGCGTATTCAGATTATCGACAGTCAGAATCGCCCGATGTTTAAAACCGGCAGTGCCGAGGTCGAGCCGTATATGCGCGACATTCTGCGGGCGATCGCGCCCGTGCTGAACGGGATTCCAAACCGAATCAGCCTGTCCGGGCATACGGATGATTTTCCCTATGCCAACGGGGAGAAAGGCTACAGCAACTGGGAATTGTCCGCCGACCGCGCGAATGCGTCGCGGCGTGAACTGGTGCAGGGCGGTCTGGATGATGGAAAAGTGTTACGGGTGGTGGGGATGGCCGCCACGATGCGCCTGAGCGATCGCGGCCCCGATGACGCCATTAACCGCCGGATCAGCCTGCTGGTACTGAATAAACAGGCTGAACAGTCAATTTTGCATGAAAACGCTGAAAGCCAGAACGAGCCGGTAAGTGTATTACAACAGCCTGCGGCGGCACCGCAGGTAAGCGTTCCCACATCGCCACCAGCCAATCCGAGGTGATAGCGTGAGCATGGATATTAGCGATTTTTATCAGACCTTTTTTGATGAAGCTGACGAGTTGTTGGCTGACATGGAGCAACACCTGCTCGACCTTGCGCCCGACGCGCCGGACGCCGAGCAGTTGAATGCCATTTTCCGCGCCGCGCATTCCATTAAAGGCGGCGCCGGAACATTCGGCTTCACCATTTTGCAGGAAACGACCCATCTGATGGAGAACCTGCTGGATGAAGCGCGCCGTGGTGAAATGCAGCTCAACACCGACATTATCAACCTGTTTTTGGAAACGAAAGATATTATGCAGGAACAGCTCGACGCCTATAAAAGCTCCCAGGAGCCGGATGCCGCTAGCTTCGAATATATCTGCAATGCATTGCGCCAGCTGGCGCTGGAAGCGAAGGGCGAAACCGCGCCTGCGGTGGTGGCAAACGCCCGGCTGAGCGTCGTGGACACAACGCCTGATGAGGGCGGCGCGCCAACAGTAGAAGAAAAATTGCGCATTAATCTGTCCCGCCTGAAAGCCAGTGAGATTGATCTGCTGGAGGAAGAACTGGGCAATTTGAGCACCTTAACCGACGTGGTGAAAGGCGCCGATTCGCTTGCCGCCACCCTGGACGGCGGTGTCGCCGAAGAGGATGTGGTGGCAGTGCTGTGCTTTGTGATCGAAGCCGATCAGATTTCCTTCGAAAAAGTCGTCGCGCCGAACACCCCTGCGGTCGCGCCTGAACAGCCCGCCGCCGTTGCGCAGCCTGTCGCTGCGGTCCCGGCCGTTAAATCGCCCGCGGCCGACGCGCATGCCGGACGTGCGGAGCGCGAAAAGCCCGCGCGCGCCAGCGAATCGACCAGCATTCGCGTGGCAGTGGAGAAGGTCGATCAGCTCATCAACCTGGTGGGTGAACTGGTGATCACTCAGTCGATGCTGGCCCAGCGTTCGAACGAACTTGACCCGGTTAATCATGGCGATCTCATCACCAGCATGGGGCAGTTACAACGTAACGCTCGCGATTTGCAGGAGTCGGTGATGTCGATTCGCATGATGCCGATGGAATACGTTTTCAGCCGCTTCCCGCGTCTGGTGCGGGATCTGGCGGGCAAGCTCGGCAAACAAGTGGAACTGACGCTGGTGGGCAGCTCCACCGAACTCGATAAAAGTCTGATTGAACGCATTATCGATCCGCTGACGCATCTGGTGCGCAACAGTCTCGACCACGGCATCGAGCTGCCGGAAAAACGCCTTGAGGCCGGTAAAAATGCGGTCGGAAATCTGATCCTGTCCGCGGAACATCAGGGCGGCAACATTTGCATTGAAGTGACCGACGACGGCGCGGGGTTAAACCGCGAGCGGATCCTCGCAAAAGCGATCGCCCAGGGGATGGCGGTAAACGAAAACATGACCGATGACGAAGTCGGTATGCTGATTTTTGCCCCTGGCTTCTCTACCGCCGAGCAGGTGACCGACGTTTCCGGTCGCGGCGTGGGCATGGATGTGGTGAAACGTAACATCCAGGAGATGGGCGGCCATGTGGAGATCCAGTCGAAACAGGGCGCCGGTACCACCATCCGTATTTTGCTGCCGCTGACGCTGGCGATTCTCGACGGCATGTCCGTTCGCGTCGCTGATGAAGTCTTTATTTTGCCGCTGAATGCGGTAATGGAATCGCTGCAACCGCGCGAGGACGATCTGCATCCGCTGGCCGGTGGCGAGCGCGTGCTGGAAGTGCGTGGAGAATACCTGCCGCTGGTGGAACTGTGGAAAGTCTTCGACGTTGAAGGGGCGAAAACGGAGGCCACCCAGGGCATTGTGGTGATCCTGCAAAGCGGCGGTCGCCGTTACGCGCTGCTGGTTGATCAGCTGATTGGTCAGCACCAGGTGGTGGTAAAGAACCTGGAAAGCAACTATCGCAAAGTGCCGGGGATTTCCGCCGCGACGATCCTCGGCGATGGTAGCGTCGCGCTGATTGTGGATGTCTCTGCCCTGCAGAGTTTAAATCGCGAACAACGTATGGCGATCACCGCCGCCTGATTGAGTGAGAAAGGAAAAATATGACCGGTATGACTAATGTAACCAAACTGGCCGGCGAGCCGTCAGGTCAGGAGTTCCTGGTGTTTACGCTGGGAGACGAAGAATACGGTATTGATATTCTGAAAGTGCAGGAAATCCGCGGCTATGATCAGGTTACCCGGATAGCCAACACCCCTGCGTTTATCAAAGGAGTGACCAACCTGCGCGGTGTGATCGTGCCAATCGTCGATCTGCGCGTGAAGTTCTGCGAGGGTGACGTTGAGTACAACGATAACACGGTCGTGATCGTGCTTAACCTGGGGCAGCGCGTGGTCGGCATTGTCGTTGATGGCGTTTCCGACGTGCTGTCGCTGACCGCGGAACAGATTCGTCCTGCGCCGGAGTTTGCCGTCACCTTGTCAACGGAATACCTGACGGGACTGGGCGCGCTGGGCGAACGTATGCTGATTCTGGTGAATATTGAAAAACTGCTGAACAGTGACGAAATGGCGCTGCTGGATATTGCCGCCTCGCATATGGCGTAAGAGGCGCAGGCCCGGCGGTGATGCCGCTTCCGGGCCTGCGTATCAACGGTATCCGCCAGCATAAACCGTTATGCGTTAACTTCCTGCTCTGCCACTTTTTTTTCGCTTTCCGTCAGTAATCCTTCATCCTGCGCCAGCATCGCGGTGGCAATGCCGTTACCTAACACATTGATGGCGGAACGCCCCATGTCGAGGAAATGGTCGATACCCATCAGCAACAAAATGCCCGCCACCGGGATATTGAAGCTCGGAATGGTTGCCGCCAGCACTACCAGCGCCGAACGCGGAACGCCGGCAATCCCTTTTGAGGCCAGCATCAGAGTCAGCATCAGCACGCTGATCTCAGCCAACGACAGGTGAATATTGTACGCCTGGGCGATAAACATCGACGCAAACGAACAGTACACCATCGAACCGACCAGATTAAAGGAATACCCGATCGGCAAAACGAAAGAAACAATATTGCGCGAGCAGCCGAATTTGGTCAGCAACTCCAGGGTTTTCGGGTAAGCGGCTTCAGAACTGCTGGTGGTAAAGGCGACCAGCACAGGTTCCTTCAGCAGACTGACCAGCCGGAACACCTCTTTTTTCAGCACCAGATAACCCGCGGCCAACAGCACCAGGCAGGTCATCAGAATGGCGACGTAATAGCCGCCGATAAACGAGGCGTAGTTGAGTAAAATCCCCACTCCTTCGGTGGCGATCACCGAAGAAATCGCGGCAAATATCGCCAGTGGAGCCACATACATCACGTAGCCCGTCACCTTCAGCATAATATGCGAAACCACATCCAGCGCGGCAACCAGTGGGGCGTTGAATTTCTCGCCCAGCGACGCGCCGCCGATACCAAAGAACATTGAGAACACCACGATCTGCAAAATTTCATTATTCGCCATCGCTTCGGCAATGCTGGTGGGGATCGTATGTGACAGAAAGCCTTTCAGGCTCATACCGCCCACCGCCAGACCGGTTTCCACCGCGTCTTTGGGAATGGTCAGGTTCAGGCCGCTGCCGGGCTGTTCAAGGGTAACAATAAACAGCCCTACCAGAATCGACAGTATCGAGGAGCTGATAAACCAGATCATCGCCTTACCGCCCACGCGCCCGATGGTGGCGGTCTCGCCCAGACGCATAATGCCAACGGTCAGCGTACTGAAGACTAACGGCGCAATGACCATTTTTATCAGGCGCAAAAAGATATCGGTAAGAAGGGTGATGTTCTCTGCCCAGGCGGTAATCACGCTTTCGGATGTCCAGGAGTGAATAACCGCGCCTGACACAATGCCTGCCAGCATGAAAATCACGATGAATATCGTGAGTTTATTTGCATTTGCCACTGAAAATCCCTCGGGCTGAATTTAACAATTTGTTATCAGCGATATATTTGTTTTGTGAATTTATTGGTGAAGATTTATTTACTACCTAAATTGGCGTATTCCCGCCCGGCTTACAACTATTTTTTATTAATTACGCATTTTGTTGTGTTCTTCGAAGGGCGTTTTCGTGATCTGGATCGCATAAGAATGAATATATCCTTCGACGGAGCAGGGTAAATGAGATGTAATGAAAGTTAATGGACTGATATATATGCTGTTTTTACGTCAATCACCCCTCTGTATGAACAAGCGTAACGCCAGTGGTTGTTTTCCGCGCCGTAAACTAAATTTCTGATTATCGGTTTGTTTTCTGAACGTGTGCGAACTTTCTCGCTACGTCGGTGCTGGCTTTCGTCAACGTGACGGTATTTCGGAGGTGGAGTCATGAACACATTTTCTCGGTTCCTGGGTATAGCTGGCATTTTTCTTGTTCCCTTGCCTTCGACGATGGCGGTAACCAGCAGCGGCACGGTCGGGGTGTCACTGACGTTAACCAATGGCTGCCTGATAAACGGCTCGCCCAGTCAGAACGGTATCAACTTTGGTACGTTGAATTTCGGGACGCATCCCGCCACCTTTTCTGAACTGACCACCCAGCTCACCGGCGCCGCAGGGGGCAACAGTTTTGGTATCCAGTGCACCACTACCGACTACACCGTACAGATTACCGGTAATACCAATTCTTCCGCGCCGGGCTCGGTGGTCGGTACGCCGGGAACGCCAGCCCGTTATCTGGTGAACGCCGCGAATACCACTCAGGGCGTGGCGTACAGCCTCTACAGCGACAGCGGCTTCAATAACGTGATCGCTAACAATACTCCTATTCCTAAAGTCTCCACTACAGCCGGGGTCGATAACTATACGATCTTCGGTCGGATCCAGGGCGGCGGTAACAGCGTGACCGTGGTTCCCGGTACGTACACGGACACCATCAACGTCAGCGTTATTTACTGATACGTCACTTTAAATGAGAACACGGTTCAGGCGCTTCCTGTGGGGAGGCGGGGGAAAGCGACGTCTTTTTTTGACGGTTCTCGCGCTGATGGCTTTCCCGGCCTATGCCATTACCACGCAATCCTTTCAGGTGAATGCCACCATCGTGCCGGGCTGTTCGGTTACCACGGGGAGCGGAGCGGCGATGGGGAATCTGAACTTTGGCAGCTACAGCGGCGTGGAGAACCGTCAGGTGAACGCCCAGTTTGTGCCAAACGCCGCGCTGGCGCTGGCCTGTACGCCAGGCGTGGCGCTGAGCATGACGGTGGATGGCGGACGCTATTACGGTACGGTGCGTAATATGCAGCGTGACGGCGGGACGCAGCGCGTGGGGTACCGTTTGTACCGTACCGCCTCGCTGGCGGCGAACAGTGAGATTGGCGTCAACCAGCCGGTCTCTGTCACCTATACCAACAGTAACAATATTGCGCTACCGCTGTTTGGCGTCGCGTTTTTAACGGGTTTTAGCCCGGCAGGTAATTATTCAGATCAGCTTACGGTGACCTTGTCATGGTAGCGAAGGGAGAAGTGAAATGAAGGTGCGAGCATCGTTCGGACTGTTGTCGGTACTCACGGCAGCACTGGTCTCACCCGGGGCCAACAGCGCCGCCACAATACTGCTGTGGCCCATCGATCCCTGGCTGGCGGCGGAGAATAATGCCACCGAACTGTGGATCCAGAATCAGGGCGACACGCCCACGACGATGCAGGTACGCATTGTGCGCTGGCAGCAGGAAAATGGATATGAACGCTATAAGGCGCAGCAGGAGGTGGTCGCCAGCCCGCCGATTGTCCGTATCGAAAAAGGCAGTAAACAGCTCATTCGCCTGATTAAACAGACGACCGTTCCTGCCGGTGTGGAGCAGGCTTACCGGATCATCGTGGACGAGATCCCCCAGCCGGAGCCCGTCAGTACACCCCAGATGGGACTGAAGGTGCAGATGCGCTATTCGCTACCGCTGTTTGTTTACGGACAGGGGGTGCAGACCTGGGCGCAAGGGGAACATCACGCGCAGGTGAAGCCTTCGCAACTGCACTGGCGGGTGGTGCGCAGCGAAGGGCAACCACAGCTGGAAGTGCGCAATGACAGTGACGTGCATGTCCGGCTGAGCAAAGTGTCACTGCAACAGGGCGGGTCTCAACACACGATGGCCGAGGGGCTGCTCGGGTATGTGTTGCCGGGGAGTTTCCGCCGCTGGCCGTTACCCACTGGCGCAACCCGTCCGGACCGATTAACCGCGGCAATCAACGCGCAGGACGGCAAATGGTTGTCTGGTCCCGCCAACTGAGCGGC
This sequence comes from Citrobacter sedlakii NBRC 105722, assembly GCF_000759835.1. Lineage (GTDB taxonomy): Bacteria > Pseudomonadota > Gammaproteobacteria > Enterobacterales > Enterobacteriaceae > Citrobacter_A > Citrobacter_A sedlakii. The sequence goes on along the minus strand of NZ_BBNB01000001.1, from coordinate 573,483 downwards.
GTGTTTGTGACGGCCATACTGACCACCAGCGGGCTTTGCCGCGCCGGGAGCGGCGATGATGTGTTGCCGCCGCCACCGGATGCGCGCGCGCTCGATCGGCAGGCGGTTTTTCATCTGGCGCTGGTGGTTAACCACTACGAGACGCAAAAGGTGGTGGCGGTAACCCGGCGCGGCGGCGACTTCTTTGTCGCCAGCGCCGATCTGCAACAGGCTGGCCTGCCTGCCGAACAACTGGCGGCGGGGGAGGTGAATCTCTCCCGGATGACGCAGGTGAAAGTGGATTACGACAGCAGCGGTCAGCGACTGCTGCTCAGCGTGCCGCGCGAATGGTTACCGGTACGCAGCACGCCGTTTGGCGGTGAATCCCCGGCGTCTGTGGCGAGAAACGGCAGCGGGGCGTTGCTGAATTACGACGTATACGCCAGCAGTACCCAGGATGGCGACAGCCAGGCCTCCGTCTGGCATGAGCTGCGTTTTTTTAACGATGCGGGGTCGCTCTCTTCAACCGGGTACGTGCGGCAAAATCTGGCGGGGGACGATGACTGGCAGGATGGCTATGTGCGTTACGATACGGTTTTTACCGCAACTCATGAGGAAAATGCGACCCAGTGGCAGGTGGGGGATGTGATTACTGACGCCCTGAGCTGGAGCAACAGCGTCCGCGTCGGCGGGATCTCCTGGGGACGCGACTTCTCGCTGCGTCCGGATCTGGTGACCTGGCCGCTACCGGCATTCTCCGGTGAAGCCGCGGTGCCGACCGCTGTGGATCTGTTCATCAACGGTTATCGCGCGGGGTCGACGGAGCTGCAGCCCGGGCCGTTTACGCTGACGAACCTTCCTTATATAAACGGTGCGGGAGACGCGGTGCTGGTCACCCGTGACGCGCTTGGCAGACAGGGCAGCACCACCTTACCGTTTTATGTCGCCAGCAATTTGTTGAAATCGGGCGTCAGCGATGATGCCGTTACGCTCGGCAGCCTGCGGCGCAATTACGGTATTGATAATTTTGATTACGGCCCGGTGGTGGGCAGCGCGAGCTATCGCTATGGCGTCAATGACGCTCTGACGCTTGAAGGTCATGGCGAAGGCGCCGAAGAACTGGCGCTGGGCGGTGTGGGCGCACTGGTGAAAGTGGGCCGCTTTGGCGTTGTGAACGGCGCATGGACGGAAAGCAGAATGCGCGGTCACCACGGTAATCAGCTTAACTGGGGGTATCAATACAGTACCGCAGCCTTTAGTGTCGCCACGCAACATTCCCGCCGCGAGCGCGGTTTCGGCAACCTGGCGTTATATGACCAGACCGCGCTGGTGGATGACGACAACCGCCCGCTGGCCTCTTTAAGTCAGCGCAGCGATCAGTATTCGTTAACCGTTAATATGGGAACCTTCGGCAATATTGGCGCGGCGTGGATTGGCATCCGCAGCTTCGACGCGCAAAAAACGGAGCTGCTCAATCTCTCCTGGAGCCGCAATTTATGGGGAAGCAGCAGTATCTATCTGGCTGCCAGTCGTGACAATCAGCAGGGTGACTGGACGCTGGCAATGTCGGTGCAAATTCCACTGGGCGATCGCGACAGCGTGGCGCTGAGCGCCGAGAAAACGCCGGATGCCGGGCAGACGCAGCGTATCAACTATAACCACTCGATGCCGACGGACGGCGGGTTCAGCTGGAATCTGGCGTGGGCGCGACAGACCCAGGCGCGAAACTACCAGCAGGCGACGCTGGGCTGGCGCAATAATAACGTTGAATTACAGGGGGGCGCATACGGCGAAAGCAACGCCATGACCTGGTGGGGAGAGGCGATGGGATCGCTGGTGTTGATGGAAAATCAGCTTTTCGCCGCCAATAAAATCAACGATGCATTTGTGGTGGTCAGTACTGACGGTCAGCCTGAAGTGCCGGTGAACTATGAGAATCAACCGGTCGGCAAAACCAATGAGAAAGGCTTTTTGCTGATAAGCGGCGTATCCGCTTATTATCCTGCGAGCTACAGCATTAATACCCTCAACCTGCCCGCGGATACCCGCCTGAAGGAGACCGAGCGCAAAGTCGCGCTACGTCGTCAGAGCGGTTATCTGGTCGATTTCCCAATGGAACAGGAGCGGGTGGCCAGCGTGATTTTGCACGACGCAGAGGGGCAGCCGCTGCCGCTGGCAAGCCAGGTGCTGCGCGACAACAGTGCGCCTGCGGTGGTGGGATATGAGGGTATCGTCTGGCTGGAAAATCTTGCCGAGGTGAACCGACTCCGGGCGATAACCCCGGCCGGAGAGCATTGCACGGCCATATTCACTCTTGCGCCTAATCCCGGGCATAAGCTGCAAACCTACGGGCCGCTGGTCTGCCGTAAGGGGGCGCCATGATGGGACGGGCGTTGTGGGGGATCCTGTTTCTGCTGGTTACGCCGGGGGCCTGGGCCGCCTGTGCCGTCACCACCACCAGCGGCGCGTTTGGCAGCGTGTCATCTTTTACCGTGAACAGCAGCGAGCAGGCCACCAGCGCTAATCTCGTGGTCCAGTGCGACGTGGTGTTGGGATTGTTGAACAACGATACCATCACTCTGACCTATACTGGCGCGACGCTTTCGGTCAGCAACAGAGCGGCTCTCAGGCGAAGCGATAACGCAGCGGTGACGGATGCCATTCCGGTACGCATGTGCGCGCAGTCCGGTTGCGCCAGCAACAGTGAGATCCCGATTGGCGGCAGCTACACCTGGAGCGGCAGTTCATTGCTGGCGCTGTTAGGCTCTTCACGCTTTACCCTGCCGCTTTACTTCCGCACCCTTACGGGCCAGAACGTTAGCGCCGGGCCGTATCAGGTGACGCTTAACTTCAGCGTCTATTTTAATGTCTGCCAGGTGGGGGCGCTTGGCTTATGCGTTACCGCGCAAACCGGCACGGTGGCGGCTAACCTGCAGGTAAACCTGACCGTCACCAATGACTGTATTACCCTTACTGCGCCGAACGTGAACTTTGGCAGCGCGCCGCTGGTGAACAATTTTCCCGCCGTCTCGCAGGCGGTGGCGATCACCTGTACCAAAGGCAGCGCCTACACGGTAGGCATCAATAATGGCAGCTATGCCAACGGCAATGTACGCAACATGGCAAGCGGTAATAACCGTCTGAGCTATGAAATTTATAAGGCAGGCACCACCAGCCGCTGGGGAAGCGTCGGCGGCGATCGCTGGGCCAGCAGCGCGTCGTCTTCTCTTAGCAGCGACGGCCTGCTGCGCACCTACAACTACACCGCCAGAGTGTTAACCACGCAGACCACACCGCCCGCCGGGACCTACACCGACACGGTGGTTGTGGATATCGCCTTCTGATCTGTTTTTCCCTTTCGCAAACGTAAAGTTCTCAACCGGGTTGCCGATAACGTTGATAACTCGTTTTAAGGAAGGTGCCTTATGTTTAACCGTATCCGCGTTGTCACAATGCTGATGATGGTGCTTGGGGTTTTCGCACTGCTACAGCTTGTATCCGGGGGGCTGCTGTTTTCATCTTTACAGCAGAACCAGACCAGTTTTGTTATCTCAAACGATCTGCGCCAGCAGCAAAGCGAACTGACCTCAACATGGGATCTGATGCTGCAAACGCGTATTAACCTTAGCCGCTCTTCCGCCCGCATGATGATGGATGCGGCGAACCAGCAAAGCAGCGCCAAAACCGAATTGCTGAAGAATGCGAAAAATACCCTCGCGCAGGCCGCGGTGCACTATAAGGCATTTAAAGCGATCAGTCCGCTGCCTGACATGGAAGAAGCCAGTCTTGAGGTGGAGGCGAAGTACCAGGCCTACTTTGCGGCGTTAACCGAACTGGTGCAGTTTCTGGAAAGCGGCAACATGGACGCCTACTTTGCCCAGCCGACTCAGGGAATGCAAAACGCGCTCGGCGAAGCGCTGGGCAAGTATGCCAGCGTCAGCGAAAAACTTTACCGCCAGGCCTTTGACGAAAGCGCCCGCGATTATCAGTTCGCCCAGTGGCAGCTTGCCATTCTCGCGGTCGTGCTGGCGCTGATTCTGGTGGTGGTGTGGTACGGCATCCGTCACACCTTGTTGAACCCGCTGGGGCGCGTCATTGCGCATATCCGTGATATCGCCAGCGGCAATTTAACCACTACCCTGACCGTGGCCGGACGCAATGAGATTGGCGAACTGGCCGACAGCGTCGATCACATGCAGCGTTCGCTGGTTGAAACCGTCACGCAGGTGCGGGAAGGGTCCGACGCCATCTATGCCGGCACCAGCGAGATTGCCACTGGTAATACCGACCTCTCTTCGCGAACCGAACAGCAGGCTTCGGCGCTGGAAGAGACCGCCGCCAGCATGGAACAACTGACCGCCACCGTGAAACAGAACGCCGACAACGCCCGCCAGGCGTCGCAACTGGCGCAGAGCGCCTCGGAAACGGCCCAGCACGGCGGAAAAGTGGTGGATAACGTCGTTAAAACGATGCACGACATTGCTGACAGTTCGAAGAAAATCGCCGACATCATTAGCGTGATCGACGGCATTGCGTTCCAGACCAATATCCTGGCGCTGAACGCGGCGGTTGAAGCGGCGCGCGCCGGTGAACAAGGCCGTGGTTTTGCCGTGGTTGCCGGAGAGGTGCGTAATCTCGCCAGCCGCAGCGCGCAGGCGGCAAAAGAAATCAAAGCGCTGATCGAAGATTCAGTGGCGCGCGTGGATACCGGCTCGGTGCTCGTTGAAAGCGCGGGTGACACGATGAATGACATTGTTAACGCGGTGACCCGGGTGACTGACATCATGGGGGAAATCGCCTCGGCGTCCGACGAGCAAAGCCGCGGTATCGATCAGGTGGCGCTGGCGGTGTCGGAAATGGATCGTGTGACGCAGCAAAACGCCGCACTGGTGCAGGAGTCCGCCGCTGCCGCCGCCGCGCTGGAAGACCAGGCCAGTCGCTTAACCAGAGCGGTGTCGGCGTTTCGTCTCGCCGCTCGCCCTTATACCACGCAAAAAACAGAAGAACGCGCCTCTGCGCCGTCGCCTCGCGAGCCGCAGAAGGCATCACCCGGCGCTGAACCCGACACCCACTGGGAAACATTTTGACGGCAAATAAACACGTTGTAACACACCAAGAATCGGCGCCGCAGCAGGCGGCGCCCGTTGTATCCTGAATGTGATTGAGAAGGCGCTATGACATCATCTCTGCCCAACGGGCAAACGTCATTATTGTTACAGATGACACAGCGCCTCGCGCTGTCCGACGCGCACTTTCGTCGGATATGTCAGTTAATCTATCAGCGCGCGGGGATCGTGCTGGCGGACCATAAGCGGGATATGGTTTATAACCGCCTGGTTCGCCGTCTGCGTACGCTGGGGCTGGATGATTTTGGTCGCTATCTCAGCATGCTGGAAGCGAATCAAAACAGCGCGGAATGGCAGGCTTTTATCAACTCGTTGACCACCAACCTGACCGCCTTTTTTCGCGAAGGTCACCACTTTCCGGTGCTGGCTGAGCACGCCCGCCGTTGCAATGGCGAATACCGGGTGTGGAGCGCGGCGGCGTCAACCGGTGAAGAACCTTACAGTATCGCCATTACGCTGGCCGATACGTTAGGCACAGCGCCAGGGCGCTGGCGGGTCTTTGCCAGTGATATCGATACCGAAGTGCTGGAAAAGGCCCGCAGCGGCATCTATCGGCTTGATGAGTTAAAAACCCTGTCGCCACAGCAGCTGCAGCGCTACTTCATGCGCGGCACCGGCCCCCATGAAGGGTTGGTGCGCGTGCGCCAGGAGCTGGCAAGTCACGTGGAGTTCGCCGGGATAAACCTGCTTGACAAACAGTACAACGTACCGGGGCCGTTTGATGCGATTTTCTGCCGCAATGTGATGATCTATTTCGATAAAACGACGCAGCAGGACATTCTGCGCCGTTTTGTTCCCCTCCTTAAGCCTGACGGCCTGCTGTTCGCCGGGCATTCAGAGAACTTTAGCAACCTCGTGCGCGACTTTAGCCTGCGCGGACAGACGGTGTATGCGCTGAGTAAGGATAAAGCATGAGTAAAATCAGGGTGTTATCGGTTGATGATTCCGCGCTAATGCGCCAAATCATGACTGAAATTATCAACAGCCATAGCGATATGGAGATGGTGGCAACCGCACCCGATCCGCTCGTTGCCCGTGATTTAATCAAAAAATACAACCCGGACGTTTTGACGCTGGACGTCGAAATGCCGCGGATGGACGGCCTCGATTTTCTTGAAAAATTGATGCGCTTGCGTCCGATGCCGGTGGTGATGGTGTCATCGCTGACGGGGAAAGGCTCCGAAGTGACGTTGCGCGCGCTGGAGCTGGGGGCCATTGATTTTGTCACCAAGCCCCAGTTAGGGATCCGCGAAGGGATGCTGGCCTACAGCGAGATGATTGCCGAAAAAGTGCGCACCGCGTCGCGCGCGCGGCTGGGCGCGCATAAGCCACTGGCCGCGCCAGCGACCCTGAAAGCCGGGCCGTTGCTCAGTTCAGAAAAGCTGATCGCCATTGGCGCGTCGACGGGCGGCACCGAAGCGATTCGTCACGTGTTGCAGCCGCTGCCGCTTTCCTGCCCGGCAGTGATTATTACGCAGCATATGCCGCCAGGTTTTACCCGTTCGTTTGCCGAGCGTCTGAACAAACTGTGTCAGATCAGCGTGAAAGAAGCGGAGGACGGCGAGCGCGTGCTGCCAGGACATGCCTACATCGCGCCCGGCGATAAGCACATGGAGCTGGCGCGCAGCGGGGCAAACTATCAAATCAAAATTCATGACGGGCCGCCGGTTAACCGGCACCGGCCGTCTGTGGATGTGCTGTTTCATTCGGTGGCGAAACACGCGGGGCGCAACGCCGTGGGGGTGATCCTGACGGGGATGGGCAACGACGGCGCCGCCGGAATGCTGGCGATGCACCAGGCGGGCGCCTGGACGATTGCGCAGAATGAAGCAAGTTGTGTGGTGTTCGGCATGCCGCGCGAGGCCATCAATATGGGTGGCGTGAGCGAAGTGGTCGATCTCAGCCAGGTAAGCCAGCAGATGCTGGCGAAAATCAGTGCCGGACAGGCAATACGTATTTGACTCAGGAGTAATTTTTTATGGCGGACAAAGAGCTTAAGTTTCTGGTTGTGGATGACTTTTCCACCATGCGTCGCATCGTGCGTAACCTGCTTAAGGAACTGGGATTTAACAACGTCGAAGAGGCCGAAGACGGCGTGGACGCATTGAATAAACTGCAGATGGGCGGCTTTGGTTTTGTCATCTCTGACTGGAACATGCCGAATATGGACGGTCTGGAACTGTTGAAAACCATTCGCGCAGACGGCGGCATGTCTTCATTGCCGGTACTGATGGTGACGGCGGAAGCGAAGAAAGAGAACATTATCGCCGCAGCGCAGGCCGGTGCCAGCGGCTACGTGGTGAAGCCGTTTACCGCCGCGACATTGGAAGAGAAACTCAACAAAATCTTTGAGAAACTGGGCATGTAAGGGGCGGACAATGATGCAACCAACCATGAAACCCGTAGATGAACACTCTGCCGGGGATATTATTGCGCGCATTGGCAGCCTGACCCGTATGCTGCGCGACAGCCTGCGGGAGCTGGGTCTGGACCAGGCCATCGCCGAAGCGGCAGAAGCCATTCCGGACGCCCGCGACCGTCTGGACTATGTGGTGCAGATGACCGCCCAGGCCGCCGAGCGTGCGCTGAACAGCGTCGAAGCTTCACAGCCGCACCAGGACGAAATGGAGAAAGGGGCGAAAGCGTTAAGCAAGCGCTGGGACGCGTGGTTTGAAAACCCGATCGAGCTGGCAGACGCCCGGGAACTGGTGACCGACACGCGCAAATACCTGAGCGATGTGCCGGAACACACCAGCTTCACTAACGCGCAGTTGCTCGACATTATGATGGCGCAAGATTTCCAGGATCTGACCGGTCAGGTGATCAAGCGCATGATGGATGTCATCCAGGAAATTGAACGTCAACTGTTGATGGTGCTGCTGGAGAATATTCCGGAGCAGGGCGCACGACCGAAGCGTGAAAACGACAGTCTGCTCAACGGTCCGCAGGTGGATACGACCCGGGCGGGCGTGGTCGCCAGCCAGGATCAAGTAGACGACCTGCTGGACAGCCTCGGTTTTTAACCTGGCCGCCCGATGGCGTCCTGCCATCGGGCTGAATGACAGATTAGCTGCGACTGCATTGCTATCCGCTTATCCTCCTTAACGGCATAAACCCGACCTTTTTTGCCGTTTACTCTGCCCATTGGCGGCAGGCGCTTCTGGCATCATTCTCGCTCATAAGCCCATCCAGGATCTGATGCGTGTCTGAAGAGAACGACGACAAAACAGAAGCCCCCACACCCCACCGACTGGAAAAAGCGCGGGAGGAAGGGCAAATCCCCCGATCCCGGGAGCTGACTTCTCTGCTGATTTTGTTAGTGGGGGTCTGCATTCTCTGGATTGGCGGCGCGTCGTTGGCAAGGCGCCTGTCGGGAATGCTGTCGGCGGGGCTGCGATTTGATCACAGCATGGTCAATGACCCCAATCTGATCCTCGGGCAAATCATCCTGTTAATAAAAGAAGCGATGATCGCGCTGCTGCCGCTTATCACCGGCGTGGTGCTGGTGGCGCTGATCTCGCCGGTGCTACTCGGCGGGCTGGTGTTCAGCGGCAAATCGCTACAGCCGAAATTTTCCAAACTTAACCCGCTGCCGGGCATTAAGCGTATGTTCTCCGCGCAGACCGGCGCGGAGTTGCTGAAGGCGATACTGAAATCGTCGCTGGTGGGCGGCGTGACAGCGCTTTATTTGTGGCATAAGTGGCCGGAGATGATGCGCCTGATGGCGGAATCGCCGATTACGGCGATGGGTAACGCGCTGGATCTCGTCGGACTCTGCGCATTGCTGGTGGTGCTCGGTGTGATCCCGATGGTCGCCTTTGACGTGATCTTTCAGATCTTCAGTCACCTGAAAAAGCTGCGCATGTCGCGTCAGGACATCCGCGATGAATTCAAACAGAACGAAGGCGACCCGCACGTGAAAGGGCGTATCCGTCAGATGCAGCGAGCGGCGGCGCGCCAGCGCATGATGAGCGACGTGCCCAAAGCGGATGTCATTGTCACCAACCCCACCCACTATTCGGTGGCGTTACAGTATGACGAAAACAAAATGAGCGCGCCGAAAGTGCTCGCCAAAGGGGCGGGACTGGTGGCGCTGCGCATTCGCGAGATTGGCGCTGAAAACAAAATCCCCACGCTTGAAGCGCCGCCGCTGGCGCGAGCGCTCTATCGCCATGCTGAAATTGGTCAGCAAATACCCGGTCAACTGTACGCCGCCGTGGCGGAAGTGCTGGCCTGGGTCTGGCAGCTTAAACGCTGGCGTCTTGCTGGCGGGGAACGTCCACCACAACCTGCAAATCTTCCGGTGCCTGAGTCACTGGATTTTATGAACGAGAAGACTACCGATGGCTAATCTGGTCGCGATGTTGCGCCTGCCCAACAACATGAAAACCACGCAATGGCAGATCCTTGCCGGGCCGATCCTCATCCTGTTAATTCTGTCTATGATGGTACTTCCGCTACCCGCGTTTATCCTCGACCTACTGTTTACCTTTAACATTGCGCTGTCGATCATGGTGTTACTGGTGGCGATGTTTACCCAGCGTACGCTGGAGTTCGCCGCCTTCCCGACCATCCTGCTGTTCACTACCTTACTGCGTCTGGCGCTGAACGTGGCGTCCACCCGTATCATTCTGATGGAAGGACACACCGGCGCGGCGGCGGCAGGGAAGGTGGTCGAAGCGTTCGGGCATTTCCTGGTGGGGGGCAATTTCGCCATTGGGATCGTGGTGTTCGTCATTCTGGTCATCATCAACTTTATGGTGATTACCAAGGGCGCCGGGCGTATCGCTGAGGTTGGCGCGCGCTTCGTGCTCGACGGCATGCCGGGTAAGCAGATGGCGATTGACGCCGACCTCAACGCCGGACTGATTGGCGAAGATGAAGCGAAAAAACGTCGCGCCGAAGTGACCCAGGAAGCGGACTTCTATGGTTCAATGGACGGGGCGAGTAAATTCGTTCGCGGCGATGCCATCGCCGGTATTTTGATCATGGTGATCAACGTGGTCGGCGGTCTGCTGGTCGGTGTGTTGCAGCATGGCATGAGCATGGGCGATGCGGCGGAAAGTTATACGTTGCTGACTATCGGTGACGGCCTGGTGGCGCAGATCCCGGCGCTGGTCATTTCGACCGCTGCGGGCGTGATCGTCACCCGCGTCAGTACCGATCAGGACGTGGGCGAGCAGATGGTGGGGCAGCTTTTCAGCAACCCCAGCGTCATGCTGCTCAGCGCAGGGGTTCTGGGCCTGCTCGGGCTGGTGCCGGGCATGCCAAACCTCGTTTTCCTGTTGTTTACGGCGGCGCTGTTGGGGCTGGCCTGGTGGATCCGTGGCCGGGAACAAAAGGCGCCCAGCGAGCCGCAGCCCGTAAAAATGCCGGAAAACAATTCGGTGGTGGAAGCGACGTGGAACGACGTCCAGCTTGAAGATTCGCTCGGTATGGAGGTGGGCTATCGCCTGATTCCGATGGTCGATTTCCAGCAGGATGGCGAGTTACTCGGGCGCATCCGCAGTATCCGCAAGAAATTCGCCCAGGACATGGGCTTCCTGCCGCCAGTGGTGCACATTCGTGACAATATGGATCTGCAACCGGCGCACTATCGTATTCTGATGAAAGGGGTGGAGATTGGCAGCGGCGACGCGTATCCGGGGCGCTGGCTGGCAATCAACCCGGGAACCGCGGCGGGTACGCTGCCAGGCGAGCAAACCGTGGATCCGGCGTTTGGCCTGGATGCAATCTGGATCGAAAGCGCGCTGAAAGAACAGGCGCAGATCCAGGGCTTTACGGTGGTGGAAGCCAGTACCGTTGTGGCGACGCACCTCAACCATTTGATCGGCAAATATGCCGCCGAACTGTTTGGCCGTCAGGAAGCGCAGCAGTTGTTGGATCGCGTCTCCCAGGAGATGCCGAAACTGACCGAAGATTTGGTCCCCGGCGTGGTCACCCTGACCACGCTGCATAAAGTGCTGCAGAATCTGCTGGATGAAAAAGTGCCGATCCGCGATATGCGCACCATTCTTGAAACGCTGGCGGAACATGCGCCGCTGCAAAATGATCCCCATGAACTTACCGCCGTGGTGCGCGTGGCGCTGGGGCGCGCAATTACACAGCAGTGGTTCCCCGGTAGCGATGAAGTCAGCGTTATTGGCCTGGATACGGCGCTCGAACGCTTGTTGTTGCAGGCGTTGCAGGGCGGCGGCGGTCTGGAGCCTGGGCTGGCCGATCGCCTGCTGGCGCAAACGCAAGAGGCGCTGTCTCGTCAGGAGATGCTTGGCGCGCCGCCAGTGCTGTTGGTCAACCATGCGCTGCGCCCATTGCTGTCGCGCTTTCTGCGTCGCAGTCTGCCGCAGCTGGTTGTCCTGTCGAACATGGAGCTTTCCGACAATCGTAACATTCGCATGACCGCAACCATTGGAGGTAAATAATGCGCAGACTTCTTTGGCTGTTGCTGTTCCCGCTGGCGGCGCAGGCCGCCGGGGAAGGCGCATGGCAGGCCAGCAGCATCGGCATTACCTTAAACCATCGCGGTGAATCCGCCTCCTCGGCGCCGCTTTCCGCTGGTCAGCCGGTGTCCGGGCTGATGACCCTGGTGGCCTGGCGTTATGAGCTGAATGGCCCGACGCCCGCCGGTTTGCGGGTGCGCTTATGCTCCCAGTCGCGCTGCGTCGAGCTTGATGGACAAAGTGGGACAACCACCGCTTTTAGCAACGTGCCCGCCGTGGAGCCGCTGCGTTTTATCTGGGAAGTGCCCGGTGGCGGCCGTCTGATTCCCGCCCTAAAAGTACAGCGCAATCAGGTAATTGTGAACTACCGCTAACGGTTATCTCCTCATCAGGCGGCAACGTAATTTGCTGCCTGACTCGCATTTTTGACCCCCTCTTTTGATTCAAAAGAAACGCTGTTTTATAAATCGGTGACACGCGTTGCCGGTCTCTTTGCGTTTTTGCCATTTCGCCAGGACAGGTGGCAAAAACGAAAAGGTATCCCGCCTGGTAAGCTTTTACTGTAGCCGTGTAAGTACTCCCTCTGGCGTAGCCACAGGTCGGAGTCCCCCAACTGATTGCAGGGTTAACGGCAATGAAAACACGTAAAATTGGATTGGCGAATTATTTAGCCTACGGTTCAGGCGATTTTTTAGGTGCAGGCACTACGGCGCTCACAGCCGCCTGGTTATTGTATTTTTATACGACGTTTTGCGGTCTTTCGCCCATAGAGGCGACGTTTATCTTTGCGGCGGCGAGGGTGCTGGACGCAGTCGTCAGCCCACTGATGGGCTTTCTGACGGACAACTTCGGCTCAACCTGGCTGGGTAAACGCTTTGGCCGCCGTAAATTCTTTATTTTGCTGGGGATCCCATGTGTCTTTAGCTACTCATTAATGTGGGTGGGGGATATGGGGTTCTGGTACTACCTGCTGACCTACCTGATTTTCGATATCGTCTACACCATGATCCTGGTGCCATATGAAACGCTGGTGCCGGAAATGACCGATGATTTCAAACAGAAAACCAAATTTTCCGGCGCGCGTATTTCCATGGCGCAGATGTCCGCGATCCTCGCTTCCTTCCTGCCGGGTATCCTGTTGACCGCGTTTGGCAAAGACAACCCCATCTCCTTTTTCTACGCTAGCCTGGTGTTCTCGGTGCTGTGCGCCCTGATGCTGACGTTCGTCTGGTTCTTCACCTGGGAGCGTCCGCGCGAGGAATGGACGGAAGCAGCGCTACGCGCGGAAGAAGAGAAAAAAAGCCTGACGTTCAGCCAGAGCATGCGCCGCCTGTTTGTTGAGCTGAGCTCTACGTTGCGGATTAAAATTTTCCGCCAGCATCTCGGCATGTATCTGGGCGGTTACATCGCGCAGGATGTTTTCAACGCGGTCTTTACCTATTACGTGGTGTTCGTCCTGATGCAGGAAGCGTCGATGGCGTCAAACCTGCTTGGCACCATGGCGATTTTCCAGTTTATCGCGGTTATCGGCATGATCCCGCTGTGCATCCGCTTCGGACCTGCGCCTTCTTACCGGATGGTGGTGGTGCTGTTTGGTCTTAGCTCACTCTCGTATGCCCTGCTGTATTACGCCGGATTAAGCGATATTTATTCCCTGTTGCTGCTGGTGTCCGCCATTGCTGGTCTGGGGCGTGGGGGGATTAACTATGTGCCGTGGAACACCTACACCTACATTGCCGATGTGGATGAAGTGATTACCGGTCAGCGTCGTGAAGGGATCTTCGCCGGGATCATGACCCTGACGCGCAAAGCCTCGCAGGCTGGAGCGGTCATGCTGGTGGGGATTGTCATGCAGACGTCTGGTTTCGTTTCCGGGCAAAGCACCCAGCCGGAGGCGGTCAGCCACACCATACTGTTAATCCTCAGCTGCGGTACGCTGCTAGTGCTGGCCTGCGGTTTCCTGGTCTCTCTGCGTTTTAAACTGAATTTGCAAACCCACAGCACGCTACGCGAAGAAACAGCGAAAATGCGTGAGTCGGGCCGGGCGATGCCGGAGAACATCACGCCGCAGGCGCGCGCCACCGTCGAGATGCTGTCGGGTCTGCCGTATGAATCACTTTGGGGTAACAACAATATTGGTTACCTGAATCGTAATAAACCTGCTGCACCCTCGCTCAAGCGGGCAGCAACGTTGAATTCGACTTATAACAGAGGTTAGAAATATGAAAGTTTGGCCCGTCAAACATAGCGCGTTACTACGACAGCCGGAGCGTTTTATCTCCCGGGAAGAGCTGAAGGGTTTGATTCAGACGGTGACGAACAATCTGGTCAACATCAAGGACGAGACTGGCCAATTCCTGCTACGCCTGGATGACGGACGTGTGATTGACACAAAAGGGTGGGCAGGATGGGAATGGACGCACGGCGTCGGTCTGTATGGAATGTATCAGTATTATCAGCAGACCGGTGATGAGTCGATGCGCGACATTATCGACAATTGGTTCGCCGACCGCTTTGCGGAAGGCGCCACCACCAAGAACGTAAACACCATGGCGCCGTTCTTAACGCTGGCGTATCGCTATGAGGAGACGCGTAATCCGGCGTACCTGCCCTGGCTGGACAGCTGGGCGGAATGGGCGATGAATGAAATGCCGCGTACCGACCATGGCGGAATGCAGCATATCACGCTGGCGGAAGAGAACCACCAGCAGATGTGGGACGATACGCTGATGATGACGGTGTTACCGCTGGCGAAAATTGGCAAGTTGCTCAACCGGCCGGAATATGTCGAAGAGGCAACCTATCAGTTCCTGCTACACGTGCAAAACCTGATGGACAGGGAAACCGGCCTGTGGTTCCACGGCTGGAATTATGACGGGCACCATAACTTTGCCAACGCCCGCTGGGCGCGCGGCAACAGCTGGTTGACCATTGTGATCCCGGATTTCCTGGAACTGGTCGATCTGCCGGAAAACAATGCGGTGCGTCGTTATCTGGTGCAGGTTCTGAAGGCGCAAATCGCCGCGCTGGCAAAATGCCAGGATGAAAGCGGACTGTGGCATACGTTGCTGGACGATCCGCAGTCCTACCTGGAAGCGTCTGCGACCGCGGGTTTTGCCTACGGCATACTGAAAGCGGTACGTAAACGTTATGTTGGCGCGGAATATGCCGGGGTTGCGGAAAAAGCCATTCGCGGCATTGTGCAGAATATCTCGCCGGAAGGGGAGTTGTTGCAGACCTCCTTCGGGACCGGAATGGGCAGCAATCTCGATTTCTATCGTGCGATCCCGCTCACCTCTATGCCGTATGGCCAGGCGATGGCGATGCTGTGCCTGACGGAATATCTGCGGAAATATTTCTGATTCAGAAGTAAAAACAAAACCCGGCGATAGCCGGGTTTATTCTGCTGGTAACCTTTTATTTTGCCAGCGTCATTCTCGTAAGGAATTACATCCGCTCTACGGTTTCGATACCCAGCGTATCGAGACCCAGCTTCAGGGTTTTAGCGGTCAGCAGCGCCAGTTTTAGTCGGCTGTTGCGCACATCGTCGTTCTCTGCGCTCAGAATCGGGCAATGTTCGTAGAAACCGGAGAACAGACCTGCGACATCATACAGATACGCGCACATGACGTGTGGCGTCCCTTCACGCGCGACAACGGTCAGCGTCTCTTCAAACTGCAACAGACGCGCGGCGAGCTGCGCTTCGCGATCTTCGCTAAGCACCACTCTCGCGCTGGCAAGGGCGCGCTCATCCAGACCAGATTTACGGAACACCGACAGTACGCGGGTATAGGCATACTGCATATACGGCGCAGTGTTACCCTCAAAGGCCAGCATGTTGTCCCAGTCAAAGATATAGTCGGTGGTGCGGTTCTTCGACAGATCGGCGTATTTCACCGCACCGATACCGACGGCGTTCGCCAGTTTTTCCAGCTCATCGGCGGGCATATCCGGGTTCTTTTCCGCCACCAGACGGCGGGCGCGCTCAAGCGCTTCATCCAACAGATCGGCCAGCTTGACGGTGCCGCCGGCGCGGGTTTTGAACGGCTTGCCGTCTTTACCCAACATCATGCCGAACATGTGGTGCTCCAGCGGGACGGAATCCGGAACGTAGCCCGCTTTACGGACGATAGTCCATGCCTGCATCAGATGCTGATGCTGACGGGAGTCGATGTAATACAGCACGCGGTCAGCATGCAGGGTCTCATAACGGTATTTGGCGCAGGCGATATCCGTGGTGGTGTACAAATAACCGCCATCTTTCTTCTGAATGATAACCCCCATCGGTTCGCCTTCCTTGTTTTTATACTCATCAAGGAATACCACGGTGGCGCCTTCGCTTTCGACGGCCAGACCTTTGGCTTTCAGATCGGCCACGATGCCCGGCAGCATGGGGTTGTACAGGCTTTCACCCATCACATCATCGCGGGTCAGCGTGACGTTCAGGCGATCGTAGGTGATCTGGTTCTGCGACATGGTGATGTCGACCAGCTTGCGCCACATTTGCAGGAAATAGTCGTCGCCGCCCTGCAGTTTTACCACGTAGCTGCGCGCGCGCTCGGCAAAGGCTTCATCTTCGTCGTAGTGTTTTTTGGCTTCGCGATAAAAACCTTCGAGGTCCGCCAGCGCCATTTCACCGGCGTTTTCCTGTTGCTGTTTTTCCAGATAAGCGATCAGCATCCCGAACTGAGTGCCCCAGTCGCCTACGTGGTTCGCACGAATCACATGATGACCAAGAAACTCAAGAGTACGCACCGCGGCGTCGCCGATGATGGTGGAACGCAGGTGGCCGACATGCATCTCTTTCGCGACATTTGGCGCGGAGTAATCGACCACCACGGTCTGTTTCTCCGGCTTCGCTACGCCGAGGCGATCTGAGGTCAGCGCTTGCTCCACGCTTTCAGCGAGAAACGCGGGGTCGAGGAAAATATTAATAAAGCCCGGGCCAGCGATTTCAACCTTACTGGCGATACCGCTGAGATCCAGATGAGTCAGCACCTGCTCGGCCAGTTGTCGCGGCGCCATGCCCAGTTTTTTCGCCACCGCCATCATGCCGTTGGCCTGATAGTCGCCGAACTGTACTTTTGCTGACTGACGAACCTGCGGTTCGCAATCCGCAGGCGCGCCTGCGGCAATCATGGCCTGACTGACTTTTTCTGAGAGAAGAGCCTGAATATTCACCTGAATACCTTACGTTGATGAAGCGGGTTGAAATTTACCGCCGCAGTTTAAGAATCAAGGGCGGGAGTATACTGCAAATGGCCCCTTGCGTCAGCACTGCGCGGCCTGAACAACGTGCAGAAAATAAGCGATAAAAGCGTGCATAACCATGCATTCGGCAAATCCCGCAATCTGCGGTTGGTTGTGTCGGACCAACAGAGTAAATTAGCGGCTTTGAAACCTGTTAAGAGCTGACATTATGGCGAACTGGCAAACCCTCGACGAACTGCATGATATTTCCGCCGACCTCCCGCGATTCACGCGGGCGTTCACGGAACTTTCCACTCGCCTCGGTCTGGATATTACGTCGCTTGATGCCGACCATATCTCTTTGCGTTGTCATCAAAACGCCACTGCGGAACGCTGGCGGCGAGGCTTTGAACAATGCGGCAAACTGTTGTCGGAAAATATCATCAATGGCCGACCGATTTGTCTGTTTAAACTGGATGAGCCCGTCTGCGTCGCGCACTGGGCATTTAGCGTTGTTGAGCTGCCCTGGCCGGGCGATAAGCGCTATCCCCACGAAGGATGGGAGCATATCGAAATCGTTTTGCCGGGAGAGCCGGATACCCTGAACGCGCGTGCGTTGGCGCTGCTCGCCGATGACGGACTGAGCCAGCCGGGGATTGTCGTTAAAACCAGTTCGCCGAAAGGCGCGCATGAGCGTCTACCGAATCCGACTCTGGCGGTTACCGACGGTCACGTCACCGTTAAATTCCACCCGTGGTCAATTGAAGCGATCGTGGCAAGCGAACAGCAGGAGTGACAATGGCATTACTTGAGATCTGTTGTTACAGCATGGAATGCGCGCGCATCGCGCAGCAAAACGGCGCGGATCGTATTGAGCTTTGCGCCGCGCCGAAAGAAGGGGGCTTAACGCCTTCGCTGGGCGTGCTGAGTACGGTTCGCCAACAGGTGACGATCCCTGTTCATCCTATCATCCGTCCGCGCGGCGGCGATTTTTGTTATTCCGCAGGGGAGTTCGCCGCCATGCTTGAAGACGTGCGACAGGTGAGGGAGATGGGATTCCCGGGGCTGGTGATCGGTGTGCTGGATGCGGACGGCCACGTCGACATGCCGCGTATGCAGCAAATTATGCAGGCGGCAGGGCCGCTGGCCGTGACATTTCATCGCGCCTTCGACATGTGTGCTAATCCATTAAAAGCACTTAACAATCTCGCGGAACTGGGCGTCGCCAGAGTGCTGACTTCGGGACAAAAATCAGATGCGGCGCAAGGTTTATCAATAATTTTGGAACTTATTGCCCACGCCGATGTTCCAATCATTATGGCCGGAGCAGGGGTTCGTGCAGCAAATCTGCAGCGTTTCCTTGATGCCGGGGTACGGGAAGTACACAGCTCAGCCGGAACGACACAGCCCTCGCCGATGCGTTATCGCAACCCAGGGTTGTCAATGTCAGCCGATAAGCAGGCGGACGAATACTCCCGCTATGTGGTTGACGGCGCCGCGGTTGCTGAAATGAAAGGAATCATTGCTCGCCATCAGGCCAAATGATTTTTACCGTTGCATCATGTCGCCCAATATGATGCTTGCTCGTACCAGGCCCCTGCCATTAACAGGGGCCTTTTTTTCTCCTGCATATTTCAGGCTGCCGCTGCGTTGGCCGCCTTGCTGCAACCTGAACTATTTTGGCGAAAACGAGCTACGAGTAGGCCGGGTAAGGCGTAGTCGCCACCCGGCAAAATACTACGGCTTCGTGGCAATCAACACCGCACGCATCGGCGCCGGATAGCCTTCCACGGTTTTGCTGTGGTCGGTTGGGTCGAGGAACTGCTCCAGCGATTCGGTGATCATCCAGTCGGTGCGGCGCTGCTCTTCTGTGGTGGTGACGCAGACGTCAGCGATGCGCACGTCGACAAAACCACACTTCTCTAACCAGTTTTTCAACGCCAGCGCAGACGGAATAAAGTAGACGTTGCGCATCTGCGCGTAGCGATCGCCCGGTACCAGCACGGTGTTCTCGTCACCGTCGACCACCAGCGTTTCCAGCACCAGTTCACCGTCTTTCACCAGCTGATCTTTTAACTGCCAGAGATGCTCCAGCGGCGAGCGGCGATGATACAGCACGCCCATGGAAAAGACGGTATCGAAGGCGTTAAGCGCGGGCAACTGTTCAATACCGAGCGGCAGCAGGTGGGCGCGCTGATCGTTGCCCAGCAGTTTACGAACCGCTTCGAACTGGCACAGGAACAGCTGCGTCGGGTCAATGCCGACTGCCAGATGCGCGCCTGCGCCAATCATGCGCCACATGTGATAACCGCTGCCGCAGCCCACGTCGAGAATAGTCCGCCCGGTCAGGTCGGACAGGTGCGGCAGAACGCGATCCCATTTCCAGTCTGAACGCCACTCGGTGTCAATGTTCACGCCATACAAAGAGAATGGACCTTTGCGCCATGGCATCAGGTTGCGCAGCAGGGTATCGATACGCTTGAGCTGGCCCGGGGTAAGCGGTGTTTCGCTTTCTGCCGTAACGCTGTGCAGCAGATCCAGCCTGTCAGGCGTCAGGGCCGGAAGAAACGCCACCGCGTTGGCCCATTGCTTATACAGGCCGTGCTGTTCGCGCTGCCAGGCGGCAATCTGCGCGGGCAAGGTTTCCAGCCAGTGGGAAAGCGCGTTTTTGGCAATCAGTTGATAAAAGTTACCAAAGTCGATCATGCCGGAACCTCAGCTTTCAGCGCCACCAGGGAACCAAAGTTAAAGCACTGGAACCAGAGTTCACTGTGTTCGAAACCCGCCTGGCGCAGACGCGCCTTATGGGTTTCGACCGAGTCGGTGAGCATCACGTTTTCCAGCATGCTGCGCTTCTGGCTGATCTCCAGCTCGCTGTAGCCATTCGCGCGCTTAAAGTCATGGTGCATGTTAAACAGCAACTCGCCGACTTTCGCATCTTCGAAGCTGAATTTTTCCGACAGCACCAGCGCGCCGCCCGGCATCAGCCCCTGGTAAATCTTATCCAACAACGCCTGGCGCTCAACTGGCGCAAGGAATTGCAGGGTAAAATTCAGCACCACCATTGAGGCATTTTCGATGGCGATGGTGCGGATGTCGCCCTCCACCACGTCCACAGGCGTCGGCGCTTTATACGCGTCAATATGACGGCGACAGCGTTCAATCATTGCCGGAGAGTTGTCGACGGCGATGATTTTGCAATTTTGATGTTGAATATTACGCCGCACAGAGAGCGTCGCCGCGCCAAGAGAGCAGCCCAGGTCGTAAACCTGCGTGTCAGGCTGCACAAAACGTTCGGCGAGCATGCCAATCATCGAAATGATATTGGAATAGCCGGGAACGGAGCGCTGGATCATATCCGGGAAGACTTCAGCTACCCGTTCATCAAAGGTCCAGTCGCCCAGACTGGCGATTGGCGCAGAAAAAAGCGTGTCGCGGTGAGACATAACGTAAAAATCCGGGAAAAATAAAGGGGCGTATTGTGCGCTAATGCAGGGAGAAAACCAACTCCCACGGCATATACCACAGGTTCGCCAGCACCATTAGCAACAGCGCGCACCAGGTGGCGCTCATGCCTGACCGACGCCAGCGGAACAGCCGCTGATGGAAACCGTAGTAATGCATCAGCCGACCGGCAAGCAGAATGATGCCGCACAGGTGCACCATCCACGTTTCTGCGCCGTTCATTTCCATAAACAGCAGGAGCACCATCGCGATCGGAATATATTCTACCGCATTGCCATGGATACGAATGGCGCTCTGCAGTTCGCTAAAACCACCGTCGCCATAGGCAACGCGATACTGCATTCGCAGACGGACGACATCAAATGAAAACTTAATCAACAGCAACGCACCTAGTACGGCATATAGCGCGCTTACCATACAATGTCCCTTTTTGGCAGATGGCACGCCCTTATGATAGGGGGCAATTTCAGAAAAGAGAAGATTGCTGTGGGATGGAGGGTGCTGATCCGATCACTGGCAACACCGCGCGCAAATCTTCCCACAGGGTGTCGACCAGCTCCGGCGCCTGCGCGATATCCGGGGTGTGCAAAAAAAGATACGGCGTAGTGGTTTGCTCCCAGCGTGGCAGCTTCGTCAGCCAGTCGGCGAAAAACGATTGATTCTGCGCCATATCATCGCTGCCGATGAATCTCACCATCGGAGTGTTTGCCGTCACCAGCGCATGAACCGGCACTTTCGGCTTCTTGCGTTGGGCGTCGCGTATGGCTTCGGTGTGTGGGCGCGCCGCGTGAACCGGTCGGCTGTCGAGAATAACCCGGTTAACGCCGCGCTGATGCAGACCGCTGTTCAGCAACTGTTCCGCGTCGCCTTTGGCGAAAAATTCCGGATGACGAACCTCGACGCCGTAAGTGAAGCCCTTTGGCAGCGCGTCGAGAAACGACCAGAGGGCAGGAAGGTCCTGCGGGCCAAAGGTCGCGGGAAGCTGCAGCCAGTACTGCCCGATGCGCGTCTCCAGCGGGGACAGGCGGCTAAAAAACGCATGCGCCAGATCATCACAGTGGCGAAGAGCCGCCTGATGCGAAATGGTCGCCGGAAACTTAAAGCAGAAGCGAAAATCATCCGTGGTTTGCGCGTACCAGCGTTCGACAATCTCCGCCCTGGGAAGCGCGTACAGGGTGGTATTGCCCTCCACGCAATTAAAGTGGCGGGCATACTCTTCCAGACCGTTGATCCCCAGCCGCACCCACTTGGGGTGCGACCATTGCGGCAGGCCGATGTATATCATAAGGCGCGAACGATCTCGTCCACGCTACGCACACGGGCGATACGCGGGAAGATGTGGGTCATGCTGCCCTGATGCTGTTCGGCGCTGGCCGCGCTGCAGGCGTCTTCGGCGATGATCAGGCTGAAACCCAGTTCCCACGCGTTGCGGGCGGTTGATTCTACGCCGATATTGGTGGAGATACCGCACAGCACGACAGTGTCGATACCCCGACGGCGCAGTTGCAGTTCAAGGTCGGTCCCGTAAAAAGCGCCCCACTGGCGTTTGGTCACTTCCAGATCGCTTTCGGCTTTACCCAGCGCCTGCGGGTACGTCCACCAGTTTTCCGGCAGCGGGTGCGCGGGCGCCACGGCGTCAACGGGCTGTTTAAGCGCTTCGGCATAATCGTCGGACCAGCCAACGCGAACCATCACCACCGGCGAACCGTTGGCGCGAAACGCCTCCGCCAGGCGGGCAGCGCGCGTCACGACGTCAGTGGCGGAATGCGGGCCGCCAGCGAAGGGTAAAATCCCTTCCTGCAGGTCAATGACCACCAGGGCGGTGGTTTTTGCGTTCAGTTGCAGCATGATAACTCCCGTCGAAATTCAAAATTCCGTTACACCTTAATCGCGATTGCCCGTGTGACGGACGACAATTTTTGTTATTTTTTGTGAGAATACGCAATACCCGCGTACGAAACACGCGTACAGTCTGTAGCGGACTTATCGTCAGGCGGAATTTCCAGTATAATAGCCGCCTTTTTTCATCCAGTTGTGACATACAGTTAAAGCTGCGACAAAACAGCCTGCGGCTTATTAAGGGATATCTCATGCGTACAGAATATTGCGGACAGCTCCGTCAGTCCCACGTGGGGCAGCAGGTGACTCTGTGTGGTTGGGTCAACCGTCGTCGTGATCTTGGCAGCCTGATCTTTATCGATATGCGCGATCGTGAAGGCATCGTGCAGGTCTTTTTCGACCCGGATCGTGCGGACGCATTAAAGCTGGCCTCTGAACTGCGTAATGAGTTCTGCATTCAGGTGACGGGCACCGTGCGTGCGCGTGACGAGAAAAACGTCAACAGCGAGATGGCCACCGGCGAAATTGAAGTGCTGGCCTCCGATCTGACTATCATCAACCGCGCAGAATCGCTGCCGCTTGATTCAAACCACGTCAACACAGAAGAAGCGCGTCTGAAGTACCGTTATCTGGATCTGCGCCGTCCGGAAATGGCGCAGCGTCTGAAGACCCGCGCGAAAATCACCAGTCTGGTGCGCCGCTTTATGGACGATCACGGCTTCCTCGACATTGAGACGCCGATGCTGACCAAAGCCACGCCGGAAGGCGCGCGCGACTACCTGGTCCCGTCCCGCGTGCATAAAGGCAAATTCTACGCGCTGCCGCAGTCGCCACAGCTGTTTAAGCAGTTGCTGATGATGTCCGGCTTTGACCGCTATTACCAGATCGTGAAATGCTTCCGCGACGAAGACCTGCGCGCTGACCGTCAGCCGGAATTTACCCAGATCGATGTGGAAACCTCCTTCATGACCGCCGAACAGGTGCGTGAAGTGATGGAAGCATTGGTACGTAGCCTGTGGCTGGACGTGAAAGGCGTGGATCTGGGCGATTTCCCCATTATGACCTTTGCGGAAGCCGAGCGCCGTTACGGTTCCGACAAGCCGGATCTGCGCAACCCGATGGAGCTGGTGGACGTTGCCGATCTGCTGAAGTCCGTCGAATTCGCGGTATTCTCCGGCCCGGCGAACGATCCGAAAGGGCGCGTAGCCGCGCTGCGCGTACCCGGCGGCGCGGCGCTGAGCCGTAAGCAGATCGACGACTACGGTAACTTCATCAAGATCTACGGCGCAAAAGGTCTGGCCTACATTAAGGTCAATGAGCGCGCGAAGGGACTTGAAGGCATCAACAGCCCGGTCGCGAAATTCCTCAACGCGGAAATTGTTGACGCGATCCTCGAGCGCACAGCCGCTCAGGATGGCGATATGATCTTCTTCGGCGCGGACAACAAGAAAGTGGTGGCCGATGCGCTGGGCGCGCTGCGTCTGAAGCTGGGTAAAGATCTGAATCTCACCGACGAAAGCAAGTGGGCGCCGCTGTGGGTGATCGACTTCCCGATGTTTGAAGACGACGGTGAAGGCGGTCTGACCGCAATGCACCACCCGTTCACCTCGCCGAAAGACATGTCCGCCGCTGAGCTAAAAGCCGCGCCGGAAAATGCGGTCGCCAATGCCTACGACATGGTCATTAACGGTTACGAAGTGGGCGGCGGTTCCGTACGTATTCATAACGGCGAAATGCAGCAGACCGTGTTTGGCATTCTGGGGATTAACGAACAGGAACAGCGTGAGAAGTTCGGCTTCCTGCTGGATGCGCTGAAATACGGCACGCCGCCACATGCGGGTCTGGCATTTGGTCTGGATCGTTTGACCATGCTGCTGACCGGTACCGATAATATTCGTGACGTTATTGCCTTCCCTAAAACGACCGCCGCAGCCTGTCTGATGACCGAAGCGCCGAGCTTCGCGAACCCGGCAGCGCTGGCTGAGCTGGGTATCGACGTGGTCAAAAAGGCTGAGAAAAACTGATATGGCATACAAACAGCCTGTCTCGGTGTTAGTCGTAATCTATGCAAAAGACACCGGGAAAGTGCTGATGTTGCAGCGACGCGACGACCCGGATTTCTGGCAGTCGGTAACCGGAAGCCTTGAAGACGGTGAAACCGCGTCGCAAGCCGCCGTGCGTGAAGTAAAGGAAGAGGTCGCCATTGACGTTGCCGCTGAGCAACTGACCTTAATCGACTGTCAGCGCACGGTGGAGTTTGAGATTTTTTCACATTTACGTCATCGCTATGCGCCGGGCGTGGCGCGCAATACAGAATCCTGGTTCTGCCTTGCGTTGCCGCATGAGCGGCAGATTGTGTTCACCGAACACCTGACCTACCAGTGGCTTGATGCGCCCGCGGCGGCGGCGCTCACCAAGTCGTGGAGCAACCGGCAGGCGATTGAAGAATTTGTAATTAACATCGCCTGAAAAGGCATGCTTTTTGAGGAAATATTTATGGCAGGTCATAGTAAATGGGCCAACACCAGACATCGTAAAGCGGCGCAGGATGCTAAGCGCGGTAAAATCTTCACCAAAATCATTCGTGAACTGGTGACGGCTGCCAAACTGGGCGGTGGCGATCCGGACGCTAACCCGCGTCTGCGCGCAGCGGTTGATAAAGCGCTGTCCAATAACATGACCCGTGACACCCTGAACCGCGCGATTGCCCGCGGTGTGGGCGGTGATGATGATGCCAACATGGAAACCATCATCTATGAAGGTTACGGTCCTGGCGGTACGGCAATCATGGTGGAATGCCTGTCTGACAACCGTAACCGTACTGTTGCGGAAGTGCGTCATGCGTTCAGCAAATGCGGCGGTAACCTGGGTACCGACGGTTCCGTGGCCTATCTGTTCAGCAAAAAAGGCGTGATCTCCTTTGAGCAGGGCGATGAAGACACCATTATGGAAGCGGCGCTGGAAGCGGGTGCGGAAGATGTGGTGACCTTCGACGACGGCGCGATTGACGTCTACACCGCGTGGGAAGATATGGGTAAAGTGCGTGACGCGCTGGAAGCCGCGGGTCTGAAAGCGGACAGCGCGGAAGTGTCTATGATCCCGTCAACCAAAGCGGACATGGATGCGGAAACCGCGCCAAAACTGCTGCGTCTGATCGACATGCTTGAAGATTGTGACGACGTGCAGGAAGTTTACCACAACGGTGAAATCTCTGATGAGGTTGCAGCTACCTTAGAATGATGTGGCTTAATCCCGTTACCACCGGAGGCGCGTGATGTCCATCATACTGGGTATTGACCCGGGCTCTCGCGTGACCGGCTATGGCGTAATTCGTCAGGTCGGCAGACAGCTGACCTATCTCGGTAGCGGCTGCATCCGTACGAAAGTGGACGACCTTCCGTCGCGCCTGAAGCTGATATACGCGGGCGTGACGGAAATCATCACCCAGTTTCAGCCAGACTACTTCGCTATTGAACAGGTGTTTATGGCGAAGAATGCGGACTCCGCGCTCAAGCTGGGGCAGGCGCGCGGCGTGGCGATTGTCGCAGCGGTCAACCAAGCGCTGCCGGTATTTGAGTATGCGGCGCGCCAGGTGAAGCAGACCGTGGTGGGCATCGGTAGCGCTGAAAAAAGCCAGGTGCAGCATATGGTGCGCACCTTGCTGAAACTCCCGGCCAATCCACAGGCCGATGCGGCGGATGCGCTGGCAATTGCCATCACTCACTGCCACGTCAGTCAGAATGCGATGCAAATGAGCGAGTCGCGTCTCAATCTTGCGCGAGGTCGCTTGCGATAATGACAAATGAGGCTGGATATCTATCCAGCCTTTTTTTATGATACAGCTTTATTTTTCGGCCCCAACGCAGGAGCGTAATGTGATAGGCAGACTCAGAGGCATTATTCTGGAAAAACAACCCCCGCTGGTGTTGCTTGAAGTGGGCGGCGTCGGTTACGAAGTGCATATGCCGATGACCTGTTTTTATGAGCTCCCGGAATCCGGAAAAGAAGCGACGGTCTTTACCCATTTTGTGGTGCGCGAAGACGCGCAACTGCTGTACGGTTTCAACAACAAGCAAGAGCGTACTCTGTTCAAAGAGTTGATTAAAACCAACGGCGTGGGGCCAAAACTGGCGCTGGCAATTCTCTCCGGGATGTCCGCACAGCAGTTCGTTAACGCCGTCGAGCGTGAAGATCCCGCCGCGCTGGTGAAGCTGCCCGGCATTGGCAAAAAAACCGCCGAACGCCTGATCGTCGAAATGAAGGACCGTTTCAAAGGTCTGCACGGCGATCTGTTTACCCCTGCGGCCGATCTGGTGCTGACCTCTCCGGCCAGCCCGGCGGTGGAAGACGCCGAGCAGGAAGCGGTTGCGGCGCTGGTGGCGCTGGGCTATAAACCTCAGGAAGCCAGCCGTATGGTGAGTAAAGTCGCTCGCCCGGACGCCAGCAGTGAAACACTGATCCGCGAAGCCCTGCGCGCCGCGTTATGAGGTAAAGGATGATAGAAGCAGATCGCCTGATTTCGGCAGGCGCCACCATTGCAGAAGAGGTGGCCGATCGTGCCATTCGCCCGAAATTACTGGATGAATATATTGGTCAACCGCAGGTGCGTTCGCAAATGGAGATATTTATCCAGGCGGCGAAACTGCGCGGCGACGCGCTTGACCATCTGCTGATTTTTGGACCGCCGGGGCTTGGCAAAACCACGCTTGCGAATATCGTGGCGAATGAAATGGGCGTGAACCTGCGTACCACATCAGGCCCGGTGTTGGAGAAAGCCGGTGACCTGGCGGCGATGCTCACCAATCTGGAACCGCATGACGTGCTGTTTATCGATGAGATCCATCGACTGTCGCCGGTGGTGGAAGAGGTGCTGTACCCGGCGATGGAAGACTATCAGCTGGACATTATGATCGGTGAAGGACCTGCAGCGCGCTCTATCAAAATCGATTTACCGCCGTTTACGCTGATTGGCGCGACGACCCGCGCCGGATCGTTGACTTCGCCGCTGCGCGACCGCTTTGGTATCGTCCAGCGCCTTGAGTTTTATCAGGTGCCCGATCTTCAGCATATTGTGGGCCGCAGCGCTCGCTTTATGGGGCTTGAGATGAGCGATGACGGGGCGCTGGAAGTCGCGCGACGCGCGCGCGGTACGCCGCGTATTGCCAACCGCTTGCTCAGACGCGTCCGTGATTTCGCCGAAGTGAAGCATGATGGCACGATTTCAGCGGATATTGCCGCCCAGGCGCTGGACATGCTGAATGTCGATGCGGAAGGGTTTGATTATATGGACCGCAAGCTGTTGCTGGCGGTGATTGATAAGTTCTTTGGCGGTCCGGTCGGGCTCGATAACCTGGCGGCGGCAATCGGTGAAGAGCGCGAAACCATTGAAGATGTGCTGGAGCCGTATTTAATTCAGCAGGGCTTTTTGCAACGTACGCCACGCGGAAGAATGGCGACGGTGCGGGCCTGGAACCATTTTGGTATCACCCCGCCGGAAATGCCTTAAATCTGCTGAGTGACGCCTGATGGCGTCACCCTTATCAGGTGTGCGGTGTTTTCCCTGAAGATGGCGGGAGCTTACTGCGCCCGTTGTCGCCCCCCGGTCAGGGGTTCTCATCCCCCCGGAATGTGCATATGCGAAAAAAAAGCCCATACTTTCGTACGGGCTCTTTCTCAAATATGGCGGTGAGGGGGGGATTGACTCGCTTCGCTCGCCCTGCGGGCAGCCCGTTCGCTGCGCGTCCGGTCTGTCCAACGGGCTGCGCCCGTTGTCGACCCCGGTCGGGGGTTCTCATCCCCCCGGAATGTGCATATGCGAAAAAAAGCCCATACTTTCGTACGGGCTCTTTCTCAAATATGGCGGTGAGGGGGGGATTCGAACCCCCGATACGTTGCCGTATACACACTTTCCAGGCGTGCTCCTTCAGCCACTCGGACACCTCACCAAATTGTCGCTCCGCGTTACCGGAACGGGCGCTAATTTAGGGAAATACCGCGCCTGCGTCAATCAACTTTTCGCAAAAACCGTGCGTTTACACAAACTTCCACCAACATGCAGCTTAATTGAGCGGAAACTGCTTTTTTTGCCAGCGTCCGGGAATTTGCTATGCTGAACATCCTTTTGAAAACGATGATAATAAGTGCGCCCGATGCCGCACAACAACCCGCAGGAGTCAGTATGGATATCATTTTTTATCACCCTACGTTTGATACCCCCTGGTGGATCACCGCACTGGAAAACGCTATCCCAAACGCAAAAGTGAGGGCATGGAAACCGGGCGATAACGATCCGGCGGACTACGCCCTGGTCTGGCATCCGCCTGTCGAAATGCTTGAAGGTCGCAGACTGAAGGCGGTATTTGCACTCGGAGCGGGAGTGGACTCAATACTCAGCAAACTCAAAGCCCATCCCAACATGCTTGACCCGGCAATCCCGCTATTTCGCCTGGAAGATACCGGAATGGGCCTGCAAATGCAGGAATATGCGGTCAGTCAGGTGCTGCACTGGTTCCGACGTTTTGACGATTACCAGGCGCTAAAAAATCAGCGCCAGTGGCAACCGCTACCGGAATACAGCCGCGAGGAATTTACCGTCGGCATCATGGGGGCAGGCGTGCTGGGGGCGAAAGTCGCCGAAAGCCTGCAGGTCTGGGGATTTCCGCTACGCTGCTGGAGCCGCAGCCGCAAATCCTGGCCAGGCGTGGAGAGCTTTGCCGGAACAGAAGAGCTTGGCGCGTTTCTCAGCCAGACGCGCGTGTTAATCAACCTGTTGCCCAATACCGCAGAAACGGTCGGCATTATTAATGGCGAACTGCTGGATCAATTGCAGGACGGCGCTTATGTACTTAACCTCGCGCGGGGCGTGCATGTCAATGAAGACGATTTGTTAGACGCGCTGAACCGCGAAAAATTGAAAGGCGCCATGCTCGATGTGTTCAGTCGTGAACCGCTACCTGCCGATAGCCCGCTATGGGCGCATCCCCGGGTGGCAATGACGCCGCATGTGGCTGCAGTGACACGTCCGGCGGAAGCCGTCGCGTATATCTCGCGCACTATTCAGCACCTCGAAAATGGCGAAGCGGTCAGCGGACAGGTCGATCGCACGCGAGGTTATTAACGCCAGCCCGGCTTGCGCCGGGTTAACGCTAATAAACGTGGGCGATTCCTGCTATCCTTGTCGAAAAATGACTACAGGAGAGAGACATGTATCCCGTTGACCTGCATATGCATACCGTTGCCAGCACCCATGCCTACAGTACCCTCAGTGATTATATCGCGCAGGCGAAACGCCAGGGGCTGAAGCTGTTTGCGATCACCGATCATGGCCCGGATATGGCGGATGCGCCGCACCACTGGCATTTTATCAACATGCGTATCTGGCCGCGGCTGGTGGATGGGGTAGGGATCCTGCGAGGCATTGAAGCGAATATCAAGAATGTCGACGGTGAAATTGACTGCACCGGCCCCATGCTCACTTCACTGGATCTGATCATCGCCGGGTTTCATGAGCCGGTTTTTGCGCCACATGATGAAGCCACGCATACCCAGGCAATGATCAACACCATGGCCAGCGGTGTGGTGCATATCATTAGTCACCCGGGTAACCCAAAATATCCGGTCGATATCACCGCCATCGCCAAAGCCGCGGCAAAGTATCAGGTGGCGCTGGAAATTAACAACTCCTCCTTCCTGCACTCCCGGAAGGGCAGCGAAGCCAACTGTCGCGCCGTGGCTGCTGCGGTACGCGATGCCGGAGGTTGGGTTGCGCTGGGTTCCGATTCCCATACCGCTTTTACCATGGGCGACTTCGGTGAGTGCCGTAAGATCCTGGATGATGTGGGCTTCCCTGAAGAGCGCATTTTAAACGTGACGCCGAGACGGTTGCTGAATTTCCTTGAGACCCGCGGAATGGCGCCCATTCCAGAGTTTGCAGACCTTTAATTACCACTGACTGGACGAATTTGATGAACGAGTTTTCTATCCTGTGCCGCGTGCTGGGATCGTTGTATTACCGCCAACCCCAGGATCCGTTGCTGGTTCCGCTTTTTACCCTTATTCGCGAGGGCAAGCTGTCGGCTAACTGGCCGCTTGAGCAGGACGAACTGTTAAGCCGTTTGCAGAAGAGTTGCGACATGTCGCAGCTGGCGGCGGATTATAACGCGCTGTTTGTCGGCTCGGAGTGTTCGGTGCCGCCATACCGTAGCGCATGGGTAGAAGGGGCAACGGAAGCGGAAGTGCGCGCATTTTTGTCTGCGCGCGGGATGCCGCTTGCTGATACGCCCGCCGATCATATTGGAACTCTGCTGCTGGCGGCCTCATGGCTGGAAGATCAATCAGCGGAAGATGAAAGCGAAGCGCTGGAAACCTTGTTCGCTGATTATATCCTGCCGTGGTGCGGCACTTTTCTGGGGAAAGTGGAAGCCCATGCGGCTACCCCGTTTTGGCGGACAATGGCGCCCCTTACCCGTGACGCTATCGGTGCGATGTGGGATGAATTAGAGGAAGAGTCTGACGAGTAATGTGATCTAAATCACTTTGGTTTTGTAACGTACGAATCTTGTTGCATGATTTGTGTGCGCGATCTCATTCATCATGTCGTTTTCTGCTATGATGCGCGGCATGAACATACTTCTCTGTATTGCAATTACGACGGGCATCCTCTCCGGGATTTGGGGATGGGTGGCCGTTTCTCTTGGTTTACTGAGCTGGGCCGGTTTTTTGGGCTGTACAGCCTATTTTGCCTGCCCGCAGGGCGGACTGAAAGGCCTCGTTATCTCGGCCTCAACGCTGTTAAGCGGGGTGGTGTGGGCGTTGGTCATTATTCACGGCAGCGCACTGACGCCGCATCTTGAGATCGTTGGCTACGTCATGACTGGCGTCGTGGCGTTTCTGATGTGCATCCAGGCGAGGCAGGTGCTGTTGTCGTTTGTGCCGGGAACCTTTATTGGCGCTTGCGCCACGTTTGCCGGACAGGGCGACTGGCGACTGGTATTGCCCTCGCTGGCGGTGGGGCTGCTGTTTGGCTTCGCGATGAAAAACAGTGGATTGTGGCTGGCTTCGCGCCGCGAAAGGCAGAATGTGCAAACGGTCATCAGTAAATGAGCAGCGCCTGATGGCGCTGCGCTGTCATCCGACAGTGAAATGTTCATCATGACTCTGGCGGTACCGACATATGTCGATATTTCACCAGAATATCATTCTGCCTCTCCGCTTTATTCTGCAAATCCCAAAGCCCACGGTCGATGCCATCGTTTATCAGGAAAATGACGCCGGTCTCTATAGCTGACATCAGACACAGCATCACCGGTTCATTGGAGGTATAGCCGATTTCGCCCTCCAGCAACCGCTGATAGTCAATGAAGCGGAATACGCCCGCCTGGACTTCATAAGACAAAATCGTCTTGCTGGTATTAACAGAGGAGAGGATCTCGCCGGTGCTGACGTTAACCACCCGCAGATTCACGGCAATCTGATCCAACTGATACTGCGTATCGGCGCCAATACCAAAATAGCGCGCCCCCGCGCCGCCCGACTTTACGTTACTCTCATAGCCGATAATCGAACCTTCAACCATAATATTCGCGGCGGTTAACGACTGAAGCGGGATCCGGTTATTGATCGCGACGGTACCGTTTTCCTGTGCGGCGCGAATGATCTTGCGTTCGTTAAGCAGATTCTGCAGCCCCTGGCGCTCAAGCGGGATAAACCAGCGGGAATCCTTTAAGGCCGTTACCAGCATTGCAGTGGCGCTCTGGGGGACCGCGGTGGAAAAGTTACTGGCCGGGTAGGGTTTAAACTGACCGGTTTCATCCTGAATGTTATAGACCGAGACGTAGATTTTGCCGGTGGGCGCAGGTAAATGCGTTAAGTCCTTATAGCTCTGCGCACGGGGCATTAATGTCGGCTTCGCCGCTTCTTTTGGCGGCGCGGTTAAACACCCGCTGAGCAATGTCACGGCGATCAAAATTATTAAGCGCTGCATGATGAATTCCTTACGCGGCTAATGCCTAGAAGTCGGTGGATTGCGACTGTAAACCTGACACTTCGATGGTCGAGGTTTTGCCTGTTTTTCGGTCCGTGACGTTTAGCTGCAATTGCCCATCCCGGTTGGCGATATCCACAATAAAATCGTTGGTCACCATTCTTCCGGGCTTACCGGTATTGATATTGGTAAGTAAGCCACCTAAAATTTGCGACTGAATTGCCTGCGTGAAATTATCCAGCGCGGACGGCGTTTCTATTCCGAAATCATCATCATAACTTGGGTCTTTGTATGAATTCTGCGCCTGTGCGCTGTTCAGTAAAAAAGAACCGTTATTAGGGTTTCCACCAAAATTGGGATTACGGAATTGAAATGTCATATTTCCGGCCCAACTTAAGGGTGAAATAAGCATGAATGCAACTACTGCATGTTTGACAGACATGACAGCCTCCGGACAAGAAAGTTATTTAGAATTCATCGTGTGTTAAATCGCTGGTGCTCAATAGCGTTTTATCTATTTGCCGACGGTTTAACGCTTCTTCCGTTTGCGCAAGGGCAAAGACCACCGTTTTTTCAAAATCTCTTTTCGTTGGAAATAAAAAAATATGAAAAATAACGTCCTGATTAACCGTTATGGTGATCCAGCTTCCCCAGCGCGCGCTGGGACGCTCGTTAATGGTTAAATTGCCTGTATACTCGCTTTCCCATTTTTCGCTGAATGCGCGATAAAAATCGTGCCCGACAGACGAAACGGTATGGTCCGTGATCAGGCCGGGCACTTCCACTTCAACAGCCTGTAGGTTCGCGTTAGCAAGCAAAAGGTGTGCGATAATCAGCCAGGTTATTGCGCGTTTCATGGGCTATCGCCTGAGGTTATCGTTTGCCCACGACACCGCCTGAGTCCGGTTTTTAACAGCTATCTTTTTGAAAAGATTATAAAGATGCGTTTTCACCGTGTTTTCACTGATGAACAATGAGCGGGCGATTTCGATATTAGAAGCGCCAATTCGTAGCTTGTTGAGGATCTCTTTTTCACGATGCGTTAGCAGCGTTGACTCGGTACCGTTATAGCGGTAATGACCGGAATGGGTAATGAGGTAACTGGCCAGTTTCTGCGAAAAATAGCATTCGCCCCGCAGAATACACTGCAGACCGTGCACCACGCGTTCTTGATCGTCGGAGACGTAAAACACACCGTTAATATGCGGCCAGCTTTCGATATCCCGGAAAGGATATTCGTCAGGCGTGTTTAATAAGAGCGTTTTTATCGCGTTGTTTTTCCTGCTTAAATTATCCTGCCAATAGTGAATAAGCTTCTTATCCGCTTCCATCATATCCACTAACACAATACCGTTAGACGAAATATCTTCCAGAGAACGCTGTATATTATGCAGTTTCCCGTTTATCGCCAGCGACTGCTTTAAATGTTGCAATAAAGCTGTTGCCTGCAGGGAAGGTTTGGTTATTAACAATAATGTAGGACTATGAATACTATGGACTTCATTAAACATGATGAAACCCCACTTTTATTAGTCGCACATCTGACAGCTGCCTGATAAAAATTGAAGGCACCAGAAGTACTGACAGATGTTGCACTGCTGTGTGTAGAAAAAGAGTAGAATCAGCCCGAATGGGACAAAATAGTAATACCAATGAATGACTGCTGGATTTCAATCTAGCTATTACAAATCTTAAAGCAAGTGTTAAACGTGTAACAAGATGTAAAATTATATATTAATTTATGATTTAGTCCTGAATTATACGTTCAGAATTGAGAGGAAAGTTGTACAGGGGAAAATAATTGCACACATTTAAAAAATCATACAAATTAACTTAATACTTTGTTTTATAATGATATTAATTCGGATATGACGGATTTTTTCTCTCTGCGTCAATTCCATTTTGACGATCGCGCTTGCCGATCAACGTAAACCACAGAAAAACGGCGGGCCTGTACGACTTGTTCAGCTTTTTCTGCGCCTAACGGTTTACAACGCCAGTAATGGGATCACCAGAGCGATGAATGCCAGCACCATTCAGGGTGCCGAAATGAAGCAAAAAATAATCTACGGAGCAAAACACCCGACGCAATGCGAATTCATACTTTGGTGTGAGCGAGGATAACAAAATACAACTGGTGGGTGAGTTATTTAAAATGTTTCCCCGGACATACTCTTCATCGTAACGCGGCGTTAACAAATTAGGTTTGGCGTTAACAATAATCCCTGCGGGTATTATTGAATTGATATAACGCCAGGTCCAGGGTGATAACATGAAGAAGACAGTCTTATTTGCGATATTAACAATGCTGGGCGCGCCTGGGATTGCCACCGCGACCAGTTATGACTTAGCTGGTTCGGAATATAACTTTGCGGTGAATGAATTAAGCAAATCTTCATTTAATCAGGCTGCCATAATTGGTCAGGTCGGTACGGAGAACAATGCAAAGATACGCCAGCAGGGATCTAAACTTTTATCGGTTATTTCGCAAGAAGGCGGAAATAACCGCGCAAAGGTGGAACAGTCCGGTGCGTATAACATTGCTTATATCGATCAGACGGGACAGGGCAATGATGCCAGTATTTCGCAAAATCAATACGGCAATAGCGCGATGATTATCCAGAAAGGCTCGGGTAATAAAGCGAATATTACGCAATACGGTACGCAGAAATCAGCAGTTGTTGTGCAGAGACAGTCGCATATGGCTATTCGCGTGACTCAACGCTAATACCTGAGCGGCAATTAAATCAATCCGATGGGGGTTTACCATGAAACTTGTACAAGTGGCAGCATTTGCAGCAATCGTCGTTTCTGGCAGTGCGCTGGCGGGTTCCGTTCCACAATGGGGTGGCGGCGGTAATCACGGCGGCGGCAACGGTAACAGCTCTGGCCCGGAATCGACCCTGAGCATCTATCAGTCCGGGGTGAATAACGCTGCGCTTGCTCTGCAAAGCGATGCGCGTAAATCGGATACCACTATTCATCAAAATGGCGTTGCTAACGGCGCCGACGTCGGCCAGGGGGCTGACAACAGCACCATCGATCTGACCCAGAGTGGATTCCGTAACAACGCGACCATCGATCAGTGGAACGCCAAAAACTCGGATATTACTGTCAGCCAGTATGGTGGGCAGAACGCTGCGCTGGTGAACCAGACGGCGTCTGATTCCAGCGTGCTGGTGTCACAGGCTGGCTTTGGCAACAACGCGACGGCCAACCAATACTGATTCAGCCAGTCGCTGAACAATAAACAGGGCGTAAGCCCTGTTTTTTTTGCGAGGTCTCTATGCAAACGGTTCTTCTTCTGGCCGCCTTGTCCAGCCAGATCACCTTTTCCACCCATCAGCAAGGCGAGATGTACACCATTATTCCGCAGGTCACATTGACGCAACCCTGTCTCTGCCAGATACAAATTTTGACCCTTCGGGAAGGCCTCGCCGGGCGAAGCCAGTCAACGCAAAAAAAGACGCTTTCTTTACCAGCTAATCAAGCCATTGATTTGACGAAACTGAGCTTAACTATTTCACCACAGGACACCGTTAAAATAGTTGTTACTGTTTCTGACGGACAGTCACTGCATTTATCACAACAATGGCCGCCCTCTGCGACATCGTCATAAATTGCTGATTATTTGTACATTTTTGAGTGGCGGAGGTGAGTTTGCTGGACTATGAATAGAGTAACGCAGATGGCGTTACTCCCGTACCCGGCAATCGCAGCAGTAAGGGAAAACATAACCCTCAAGGATGAATGATCATTGAGGAAATTACGATGCAGCTTTCTGTCACTGTACTAAAAACCGTTTTAACTCTTAGTCTCTTTTCTCTCTTTTCCGCCGTCGCGATAGCTGATGCAGACCACCAGGGGGGCGTCATACGTTTTACCGGTCAGATTGTCGAGCCGCCATGCGAGGTGGATCGCGTTCAACACCGCTTTGCGCTGTCCTGCAATCGCGGAGGGCAAATCCACACTCAGTACTATTCACCACAGGAATTGATCAACGCCCCTCACCATTTTAAACAGATCGCGTCTGTCAACATGCAGTACATTGATAAAAACAAAACGCTCGCGGTGATGAACATCAATTACCGTTAACAATGACAACGGAATCTCTGCACGAAAAAGGCGATTTCACTGGGTAGCCTGCTGTACACTTGAAAAAGAACGTTCTGCAAGGAGAACCTATGGAAACGCGTATTCATGTTATTCACGGCGATATCACCACCGTCGCTGTTGATGTGATCGTTAACGCCGCTAACGCGTCGCTGATGGGCGGCGGCGGGGTTGATGGAGCCATTCACCGTGCAGCCGGTCCGGAACTGCTGGAGGCCTGCATGAAGGTCCGGCAACAGCAGGGCGATTGTCCAACCGGACACGCGGTCATTACCGCTGCAGGACGTCTACCGGCGAAGGCGGTGATACATACGGTCGGCCCGGTCTGGCGCGGCGGTGAACATAATGAAGCGCAACTGCTGCACGACGCTTACTTCAACAGTCTGAATCTGGCGCTGGTGAATGGGTATCAGTCGATTGCCTTTCCGGCCATCAGCACTGGCGTCTATGGCTATCCACGGGCGGCGGCGGCAGAAATTGCGGTGAACACAGTTTCAGACTTCATCACCCGTCGCGCTTCACCGGAGCAGATATACTTTGTCTGTTATGACGAAGAAACTACCCGACTTTACCAGCGTTTACTCACCCAACAAGGCGACGAATGAGTTGACCCGGCTCGCGTATGCCATTATCCCTGTATGTGAGCGTCATCCGGGGAAGTGCGGCATCCTGGCGCTGGACGACAGCCTTGATGCGTTTGCCGCCCGTTATCGGCTGGCCGAAATGGCGGAGCGTACGCTCGATATCCAGTATTACATCTGGGAAAATGATATGTCAGGGCGACTCCTGTTCGCAGTCCTGCTGGCGGCGGCGAGACGCGGGGTTCACGTCCGCCTGCTGCTGGACGATAACAACACGCCTGGCCTTGACGATACGCTGCAACTGCTTGACGGCCATCCGAATATTGAAGTCCGCCTGTTTAATCCTTTCTCCTTTCGCATGCTGCGGGCGCTGGGCTATCTGACCGATTTCGCCAGACTTAACCGCCGGATGCATAATAAAAGCTTCACCGTGGATGGCGTTGTGACGCTGGTCGGCGGGCGTAACGTTGGCGATGCCTATTTTGGCGCCGGGCAGGAACCGCTGTTTTCCGATCTCGACGTAATGGCTATTGGCCCGGTGGTGCAGGATGTTGCCGATGATTTCGAGCGCTATTGGCGCTGCGGATCGGTTTCGACGCTCAAGTCTGTGCTTTCGCTTTCCGAGCAAGAGATCACTGAACGGATAGAGCTTCCGGAATCCTGGTATAACGATGAGATCACGCGCCGTTATCTGCATAAGCTGGAAACCAGCCAGTTTATGTCGCAGCTTGAACACGCCTCTCTCCCGCTGATTTGGGCGAAAACCCGGCTGCTTAGCGATGATCCGGCAAAAGGAGAGGGAAAAGCGCAGCGTCACTCGCTGTTGCCGCAGCGATTATTCGACGTGATGGGATCGCCCGAGGAGCGGATTGACATTATATCCGCCTATTTTGTGCCGACCCGGGCGGGTGTCGCTCAACTGCTGCAACTGGTGAGAAAAGGCGTCAGGATAGCGATTCTGACGAACTCGTTGGCGGCCAATGATGTTGCCGTGGTCCATGCCGGTTACGCCCGCTGGCGGAAAAAACTGTTGCGCTATGGCGTCGAGTTGTACGAACTCAAGCCTACCCGGGAGCACGAAACGGTGGTGCACGATCGGGGGTTGACCGGTAATTCCGGCTCCAGCCTGCACGCTAAAACCTTCAGTATTGACGGGCGCAACGTGTTCATCGGCTCTCTCAATTTTGACCCGCGCTCGACGCTGCTGAATACCGAGATGGGATTTGTTATCGAAAGCGAGTCGCTGGCGACCCTGATTCATAAGCGCTTTACTGAAAGCCAGCGCAACGCCGCCTGGCAGTTGCGCCTCGATCGCTGGGGGCGCATTAACTGGGTCGACCACCAGAACGACCGGGAAGTCGTGCTAAAAAAAGAACCCGCAACCGGGTTCTGGAAGCGGGTTCTGGTGCGACTGGCGACCATTTTGCCTGTCGAATGGCTGCTGTAACCGGGCGGGTTTTAATTCGCCACGCTGGCGTTTTTACTCTGTTTTACCGCAGGCTTACCCGAAAAAAGGAACTTCAGCAGCGGTATGCGTAAATGAATTTCGTAGAGCGCCAGCGCAATACCTATCACAAATACCAGCCCGCAAAGGAACCCGAGCAGATTGGAGGTGATATGCGGGGTAATATACGCGCCAAAGAACAGCGTCAACGGATGATGCACCAGATAGATAAACAACGAAGCATTAACAAAGTAAGTCACACGGGCGGATTGAAAATTGAGTAAGCGATGCCCTAATGAAAACACCACGTTAACCATCCACAGTCCCATCACCATGGTGATCACGTACTCCGTTTCGTACATCCAGGCGTCGCCGCTGCCGTAGCGCTGGTTCAACAGATAGGCCGCGAAGGCGAAGGCTGCGCCCAGCGTGCAGCCCCGAGACGGCCTGGTGAACAGCGCTTTGAGTTCCGGCGAAATAAACGTCAGCGCGCCGAGGAGAAAGAAAGGCACATAAAATAGCGTTTGCATGACGACGAAATTGAACATGCCATCACTGAGAATCGACGGATAAACACTAAAAATCGTTCGTCTGATTGCCGCATAACCGACTCCGGTGAATAAAAAGATCAGCGTCAGTTTTGACATCGAAAGGGTGGTGAGACGAATTTTATTCGCCGCTGTCCATTTATTGCGCAGCAGACTAAATAGCCACAGGCTTACGGTTGTTAATATTATCAGAACCAGTAAAAACCACAGGTGTGAAATTAACTCCCACGCCAGCGTATTATATTTGTCATACAAAGAGAGCGTGTGCCAGTTTTCCGCTTTCCCTTTCACATATTGCAACATAATAAATTGCGGCAGCGTCAGCAACGGAATAGCGGTCAGCATGGGAATGCCGACCCGCTCAACGCGCACTTTCCACCAGCGTTTAAGCGGATAACGCAAAAATAACATGTATGAAAAATACCCTGAAATAACGAAAAAAACCTGCATACGGAATGCATGGATAAAATCGTTAAACACGGTGAGCCACCATGACGAGTCGGCGCTGTTCACGTGCCAGGTGTGGCTGGAATAGATTAACGAGATATGGAAAGGGATACCCAACAACATCAGCCAGGCGCGGATGGAGTCAAGAAAATATTCACGCTGCGCGGGTACGGAATTCATAGAGGTTTCGTATTCTCAGATTCTCAGACTAATCGCCTTATCCCTAAGACGAATAATAGTTACATTCGGGGGCAACCCTACACGAAGGACAGCAGCCTGTCTCCAGGATAAGCACGCAAAGTGAAAAAGGCTCAGACGGATGCTTAAAGCATGAGCCAGCGTGCTGAACAATACAGGGATTCAGTTGTCCT
Source organism: Citrobacter sedlakii NBRC 105722 (assembly GCF_000759835.1). Classification (GTDB taxonomy): domain Bacteria; phylum Pseudomonadota; class Gammaproteobacteria; order Enterobacterales; family Enterobacteriaceae; genus Citrobacter_A; species Citrobacter_A sedlakii. The sequence goes on along the minus strand of NZ_BBNB01000001.1, from coordinate 533,958 downwards.
AATGCCTGATTATCCATTAAAATAGATCGGATCGATATAAGCACACAAAGGGGGAAGTGCTTACTTATTATGAAACATAAACCACAAATGATGAAAATGCGTTGGTTGGGTGCAGCCGTCATGTTCGCGTTGTCCACCACGTCTGGTTGGGCTTTCACCATCGATGACGTCGCAAAACAAGCGCAATCCTTAGCCGGTAAAGGCTATGAGGCGCCAAAAAGCAACTTGCCCTCCGTTTTCCGCGATATGAAATACGCGGACTATCAGCAGATCCAGTTTAATCGCGATAAAGCCTACTGGAGCAATATCAAGACCCCATTCAAGCTCGAGTTCTACCACCAGGGTATGTACTTCGACACCCCTGTCAAAATCAACGAAGTGACCGCGACGACGGTTAAAAGAATCAAATACAGCCCGGATTACTTCAATTTTGGCAACGTACAGCATGACAAAGACACGGTAAAGGATCTCGGATTCGCCGGTTTTAAAGTGCTGTACCCGATCAACAGCAAAGACAAAAACGATGAAATCGTCAGCATGCTTGGCGCGAGCTATTTCCGCGTACTGGGCGCCGGACAGGTTTATGGCCTGTCTGCCCGTGGGCTGGCGATTGATACCGCGCTGCCTTCAGGCGAAGAATTTCCCCGTTTCCGTGAGTTCTGGATCGAACGTCCAAAACCGACGGACAAACGCCTGACCATTTACGCGCTGCTGGACTCCCCGCGTGCGACCGGCGCCTATCGTTTTGTCATCATTCCTGGGCGCGACACCGTGGTCGACGTCCAGTCAAAAGTATATCTGCGCGACAAAGTCGGCAAACTGGGCGTTGCGCCGTTAACCAGTATGTTCCTGTTTGGGCCGAACCAGCCGTCGCCGACCACCAACTACCGCCCGGAGCTGCATGATTCTAACGGATTGTCGATACACGCGGGTAACGGCGAATGGATCTGGCGTCCGCTGAACAACCCTAAACATCTGGCGGTGAGCAGCTTCGCGATGGAGAACCCGCAGGGGTTTGGCCTGCTGCAGCGCGGTCGCCAGTTCTCCCGTTTTGAAGATCTCGACGACCGCTACGATCTGCGTCCGAGCGCCTGGATTACGCCGAAAGGCGAATGGGGCAAAGGGAAAATTGAGCTGGTTGAAATTCCGACCAACGATGAAACCAACGATAACATCGTGGCGTACTGGACTCCGGATCAACTGCCTGAAGCGGGCAAAGAGATGAACTTCAAATACACCCTGACGTTCAGCCGCGATGAAGACAAACTTCATGCGCCGGATAACGCGTGGGTGCAGCAGACGCGCCGTTCTACCGGCGACGTCAAACAGTCGAATCTCATTCGCCAGCCTGACGGCACCATCGCGTTTATCGTGGATTTTGCCGGCACCGACATGAAAAAGCTGCCGCAGGATACCCCGGTTACCGCGCAAACCAGCATCGGCGACAACGGCGAGATCGTAGAAAATACCGTGCGTTATAACCCGGTTACCAAGGGGTGGCGTCTGACGCTGCGCGTAAAAGTGAAAGACGCGAAGAAAACCACGGAAATGCGTGCGGCGTTGGTCAACGCCGACCAGACGCTGAGTGAAACCTGGAGCTACCAGTTACCTGCCAATGAATAAGACAACTGAGTACATTGATGCAATGCCGCTCTCGGACATCGAGAAAGCGGCGCTGCCGAACACTGACATCCGCGCAGTGCATGAAGCGCTGGATGCCGAGCATCGCCGTTACTCGCGAGAAGACGATTCACCGCAGGGGTCTGTGAAAGCGCGCCTGGAGCAGGCCTGGCCGAATTCGCTGCCGGAAGGGCAACTGATAAAAGACGATGAAGGACGCGATCAGCTCCAGGCCATGCCGAAAGCCAAACGTTCGTCTATGTTTCCCGACCCGTGGCGCACTAACCCGGTTGGACGCTTCTGGGATCGTCTGCGTGGCCGTGACGTCACGCCGCGCTACCTTTCTCGTCTGACCAAAGAGGAGCAGGAAAGCGAGCAGAAATGGCGTACCGTCGGTACGATTCGTCGCTACATTTTGCTACTGCTGACCCTGGCGCAGACCGTCGTCGCCACTTGGTATATGAAGACCATTCTTCCTTATCAGGGCTGGGCGCTGATCAATCCGATGGATATGGTCGGGCAGGACCTGTGGGTTTCCTTTATGCAGCTGCTGCCGTATGTGCTGCAAACCGGGATCCTGATCCTGTTCGCGGTGCTGTTCTGTTGGGTATCCGCGGGTTTCTGGACCGCGCTGATGGGGTTCCTGCAACTGTTAATTGGCCGCGATAAGTACAGTATTTCCGCGTCCACGGTTGGCGATGAGCCGCTGAACCCTGAACACCGTACCGCGCTGATTATGCCGATCTGTAACGAAGACGTGGACCGCGTCTTTGCCGGTCTGCGGGCGACGTGGGAGTCGGTAAAGGCGACCGGCAACGCGGCGCATTTCGACGTTTACATTCTGAGCGACAGCTACAACCCCGATATCTGCGTGGCAGAGCAAAAGGCGTGGATGGAGCTGATTGCCGAAGTGCAGGGCGAAGGGCAGATCTTCTATCGTCGCCGTCGTCGTCGTGTGAAGCGTAAAAGCGGTAACATTGACGACTTCTGCCGTCGCTGGGGAAGCCAGTACAGCTATATGGTGGTGCTGGATGCTGACTCGGTCATGACCGGGGAGTGTCTCAGCGGGCTGGTGCGTCTGATGGAAGCGAACCCGAATGCCGGGATCATCCAGTCATCGCCGAAAGCCTCCGGAATGGATACCCTGTACGCCCGCTGCCAGCAGTTTGCGACGCGCGTCTACGGACCGCTGTTTACCGCCGGTCTGCACTTCTGGCAACTGGGGGAATCGCACTACTGGGGCCACAATGCCATTATTCGCGTGAAGCCGTTTATCGAGCATTGCGCGCTGGCGCCGCTGCCGGGCGAAGGGTCGTTTGCGGGCTCCATTCTGTCTCACGACTTCGTGGAAGCGGCGCTGATGCGTCGTGCAGGCTGGGGCGTGTGGATCGCCTACGATTTACCCGGTTCGTATGAAGAGCTGCCGCCGAACCTGCTTGACGAACTGAAACGTGACCGCCGCTGGTGTCACGGCAACCTGATGAACTTCCGTCTGTTCCTGGTAAAAGGGATGCACCCGGTGCATCGCGCCGTGTTCCTGACCGGGGTGATGTCGTATCTGTCGGCGCCGCTGTGGTTTATGTTCCTGGCGCTGTCAACGGCCCTTCAGGTGGTGCACGCGTTGACGGAACCGCAATACTTCCTGCAACCGCGTCAGCTGTTCCCGGTGTGGCCGCAGTGGCGTCCGGAACTGGCGATTGCGCTGTTTGCCTCCACGATGGTGCTGCTGTTCTTACCGAAGCTGCTGAGTATTCTGCTTATCTGGTGCAAAGGCACCAAAGAATACGGCGGGTTTATTCGGGTCACGCTGTCGCTGCTGCTTGAGGTGCTGTTTTCGGTGCTGCTGGCGCCGGTGCGTATGCTGTTCCATACCGTGTTTGTGGTCAGCGCCTTCCTGGGATGGGAAGTGGTCTGGAACTCGCCGCAGCGTGATGATGACTCTACCCCGTGGGGCGAGGCGTTTATGCGCCACGGTTCGCAACTGCTGCTCGGTCTGGTCTGGGCGGTGGGCATGGCGTGGCTGGATCTGCGCTTCCTGTTCTGGCTGGCGCCGATTGTGTTCTCGCTGATCCTGTCGCCGTTCGTGTCGGTGATATCCAGCCGTTCGACGGTCGGTCTGCGCACCAAACGCTGGAAGCTGTTCCTGATCCCCGAGGAGTATTCACCGCCGCAGGTGCTGGTCGATACCGATAAGTACCTGGTGATGAACCGTAACCGTTCGCTGGATGATGGCTTTATGCATGCGGTGTTTAACCCGTCGTTTAACGCCCTCGCCACCGCAATGGCGACCGCGCGTCACCGCGCCAGCCAGGTGCTGGAGATCGCCCGTGACCGCCACGTTGAGCAGGCGCTGAACGAAACGCCGGAAAAACTCAACCGCGACCGCCGTCTGGTGCTGTTGAGCGATCCGGTGACGATGGCGCGTCTGCATTATCGGGTGTGGAATTCACCTGAGCGATATTCCTCCTGGGTGAATTACTATCAGGGGATTACGCTTAACCCGCAGGCGCTACGTAAACCGTAATGCGCTGTTGCCGGATGCTGCTTCGCGTATCCGGCATCATGCAGTGTTAAATACCGGCTTGCGCCGGTATTTTTTTCCACGAAGAATAAGGGTGGAGGGAGATTATGTGCGTCATTGCGGTGGCTATGATGGTGATGCTGTTGTCTGGATGCGGTAGCGTCATCAGCCGGACCATCCCCGGACAGGGGCAGTACTATCCGGGTGTTCAATGGGACGTGCGGGATTCAGCCTGGCGCTACCTTACCATACTCGATCTGCCGTTCTCGCTGGTGTTTGACACCCTGCTGCTCCCGCTCGACATGCATCACGGTCCCTATGATTAATTAACGCGCGTCCCACTCATCGGCCGCAGCCTGACCTTCTTCGGTATCCAGCGGCGGCTCAAGCTGAAACTCACCCTCATCCCATTCGTGAAGCGTATTTTCTTCCAGCCATTCCTGACGGATTTCAATCTCATCATAATCGCCGTCAAAAACACTTTGCGCGGCTTCACCGCTGAGCAACGGCAGACATTCCCCTTCTTCGCCTTCGTCGGCAAAAAATTCAACCTGCCACATGATGTCGCCATCCTGAAGCACATATTTTTGCACGTTGAACTGTTGGACACTGGCGTCATCTTGTTCCAGGCCTGGATTGTCAGCCAGAAACTCTTCACGGGCGGCGTCAATGGCTTCTTCCAGCGTTGCGTACATAGTCATCATGTTTCTCCCTTTAATGCGATGAAGTATTCAGGGAAAGAATAGCTGATTCTGGGATTTTGCAAGGATGAATCCTGAAAAATCATCCAGTCACGCGCGACACGGCGCGACGGCGCAAACTGTACCAGGAATAAACGGCATTAAACAGCACCACGCCCGCCGTGACCAGAAAGACAGCGCGAAAACCGTAGCTGGCGGAGATCGCCGCGCCCATTAATGGCCCGGTCACATTACCGATATCACGAAATGACTGATTGTAGCTGAAGATGCGCCCGGCGATTTGATTGGTCGAATTATAGACAAGCAACGTTTGTACTGCGGGTAACAGCGCGCCGTCTGCGGCGCCGAGTAAAAAGCGCAGGATCGCTAACTGCCACGGCGTCTGTACGAAAGACATTGGGATCAGCAGCAAAACGGAGATAATTAACGCGACGATCAGGATTTTTTCCGGACCGATACGGTCGCCCAGTTTACCCAGGCGCGGAGCGCTGAGCAGAGCCGCAACGCCTGGCACCGAGGCGATCATCCCGCTGATAAACGCGATATTGCTGACGTTGCCCGCCAGTTCGCGTACGTATAGCGTCAGTATTGGCGCAATAGAGCCGGTCGCGACCTGAATAATCAGCGTGGTGACGAACAGGCTGAGCACCAGTCTGGGATTTTTCAGCGAGGCGACAACCTCACGAACGTGAAGCATCTCTTTCCTGCTGACGGGCGTGAAGTTTTCACGAATAAAAAACAGCGTCAGCAGAAAGCAGACCAGCAGGACGCTGGCGGTGATAAAAAACACCGGACGCAGGCCATACTGATCGGCAAGGAGACCGCCTGCCAGCGGGCCGAGCAGCGCGCCGCTGACGCCGCCGGTTGACAGCGTGCCCAGCGCCCAACCGCTTTTGTTGCGCGGCACCTGGGTGGCGATCAGCGCGTTGGCGTTAGGAATAAACCCGCCAAGCAGACCCAGAAGGGCGCGCAGTGCCAAAAACTGCCAGATATTTTGCGCCATGCCCATCAGCAGCATGACGATCGCCATGCCCAGTGCAGAACGCAGCAGCATCATCTTTCTGCCCTTGCGATCGGCGAGTCCTCCCCAGAACGGCGAGGCGATGGCGGAAAACAAAAAGGTGATGCTGAACACCAGGCCGGACCACATATTCAGCGCACTATGGCCCGTTACGCCGAGCTGTTCGACGTAGAGCGGCAGAAAGGGCATCACCAGGCTGAAGGCGGCGCCGGTCAGGAAGCAGCCGAGCCAGGCGACGGTGAGATTGCGTTTCCAGTTTATTGGTGTATCAGAGGGTGACATAGCGATCCGCAGTTTGTTGCGCGGCAGCGCAGGATGAAAAAACAATTTATTCTAACGTGACTTAAGTATGCTCCGGACCCGTGAACCCTGCAATGTGAGGCGCTTTTAAAGCTAAAAGAGGGGGAAAGGCAGCCCATAGCGGGCTGCGAAAAGAACACTCAATAACGGGAAGGAACACCTTCAGGGCGCGTTTTAAAGCGGCGATGCAGCCACATATATTGTTCAGGCGCCATCATGATGCACTTTTCCACAATTTTGTTCATCCAGGCGGCGGTGGTTTCCGCATCATCCAGCGGCGGCGAGCATTCCGGCGGCAGCATGATAAGCTGATACCCTTTACCGTCAGGTTTCCGTCGCGGCACAAACGGCACCAGGCAGGCGTTGGACATGCGCGAAAGCATCCAGGTGCCCGAAGTGGTGGCGGCCTGGTCGACGGCGAACAGCGGCACAAACACGCTGGCGCGCGGGCCGTAGTCGTGATCCGGGGCGTACCAGACCACTTCCCCTTTCTTCAGCGCTTTGATCATGCCTTTCAGATCTTTGCGATCGAGCATAGATTTATTGGAGCGCATCCTGCCCCAGGTTTGCAGCCAGTCAATCAGCGGATTATCGTTTGGTCGGTAAACGCCAATTCCTGGCTCCTGTAGACCAAACTGCCGCGCGCCCAGCTCCAGCGTCAGAAAGTGCAGCCCCACCAGCAGAATGCCACGTTGCTGTGCCTGAACGTCGCGAATATGTTCCATACCGATCACTTCCGTCCAGCGTGATACGCGGCGATCGGGCCAGAACCACGCCATGCCGGTTTCCATCACACCCATGCCGACTGATTCAAAGTTTTTGACCACCATCTCGTGGCGTTCCTGCTCGCTCATCTGCGGAAAGCAGAGCTCAAGATTGCGATACGCAATTTTCGCACGGCGCTTCATCAGGCGAAGCGCCAGACGTCCCATCGCGTGTCCTGTACGATAGATCAGCGGGTAGGGCAACTGCACGACCAACCAAAGTGCGCCAATACCGAGCCAGGTTAACCAGTACCGTGGATGCAGTAATGCTGCGGAGAACTTAGGTAAATTCGTCATCTCATTCCTGTAGTGAACGTAAAACGGGCAATTAACTGTATTGTCGCACTTTTTCGCGTCCAGCAAAAATTTGCGCCCTGAGAGTGGTGACAAAAAGAACAAATGTTGTGAATTTTTTAGCGTGAAGCATGAAATGTAGCGCAAAATGTGTGGATGTAAATTGGCAGCGATTGCTATATGATGCCGCCCGATTTTGTTTTCCACCTATTGCAGGAACCGTACACCATGCCAGTGTTACACAACCGCATTTCCAATGATGTGCTCAGAGCCAGGATGCTGGCGGAAACTGAACCCCGCACGACGATCTCATTCTATAAATATTTTACCATTGAAAACCCCCAGGCCACCCGTGATGCGCTGTATCAAACCTTAACGTCGTTGAACGTTTTTGGTCGCGTCTATCTGGCTCACGAGGGGATCAATGCCCAGATCAGCGTGCCGCAAAGTCAGGTTGAGCGCTTCCGCCAGCAGTTGTACGCCTTCGATCCCGCGCTGGAGGAGCTGCGTCTGAACATCGCACTGGATGATGACGGCAAATCCTTTTGGGTTCTGCGCATGAAAGTGCGTGACCGCATTGTGGCTGATGGCATTGAGGATCCGGACTTTGACGCCAGCAACGTCGGGGACTACCTCAAGGCTGCCGAGGTGAACGCCATGCTTGACGATCCGGACGCTGTGTTTATCGACATGCGTAATCACTATGAGTACGAAGTGGGCCACTTTGAGAACGCACTGGAAATCCCGGCTGACACGTTCCGCGAGCAGTTGCCAAAAGCGGTTGAGATGATGCAGGGGCACAAAGATAAAAAGATTGTGATGTACTGCACCGGTGGGATTCGCTGTGAAAAGGCCAGCGCCTGGATGAAGCATAATGGCTTTAATAAGGTGTGGCACATTGAAGGCGGTATTATTGAATATGCGCGTAAAGCCCGCGAGCAGGGATTACCGGTGCGCTTTATCGGTAAAAACTTCGTGTTTGACGAGCGTATGGGTGAGCGTATTTCCGATGAGGTGATTGCGCACTGTCACCAGTGCGGCGCGCCGTGCGACAGCCACACCAACTGCAAAAACGACGGTTGTCATCTGTTGTTCATTCAGTGCCCGGATTGCGCAGAGAAGTTTAAGGGGTGCTGCAGCGAGCTGTGCTGTGAAGAGAGCGCACTGCCGGAAGACGAACAACGTCGCCGCCGCGCGGGGCGTGAAAATGGCAATAAGATTTTCAATAAGTCTCGTGGCCGTTTGAATACCGCTCTCGGTATTCCAGACCCTGCCGAATGACCCTGGCCGGATGGCGATGGAACGCCTCATCCGGCCAATCCTGGATTGCCATTATTCAGGCCCGACAAGCGTAACCCCATCGGGCTTCCCGCCAGGTTTATTTTTGCTGCACGCCTTCCACGGAGATAATCAAATCTACCTCCTGTGATGCCGGACCCAAGTCCTTAGTAATATTGAAGTCTTTCAGCTTAATTTTGCCTTCCGCTTCAAAGCCTGCGCGTTTTCCCCCCCACGGGTCATCCCCCTGACCGATCAGCTTCGCTTCCAGGGTGACGGGTTTGGTAACGCCGTTTAAGGTCAGATTACCGGTGATATCCAGTTCATCGCCGTCTTTCTTCACGCTGGTGGAGGTAAAGGTGGCCTGCGGGAACTTCGCCACGTTCAGGAAATCAGCGCTGCGCAGGTGCTTATCACGCTCGGCGTGGTTGGTATCAACGCTATTGGTGTTAATGGTGACATTGACTTTATCCGCAGTAGGATCCTTCTCATCGAAGGTAAAGGTGCCGTCAAAGTCTTTAAACGTCCCGTACAACCAGCTGTAGCCTAAATGCTGAATACGGAAATTAACAAAGGCATGTTGTCCTTCTTTGTCAATCTTATAGTCGGCCGCCACGGCGGAACCGGTAGTAAACAGCAAAGAGGCGAGGGTTAAACCCAGCAGGCTTTTTTTCATTTTTGAGCTCCATAGTCAGATGACGATTTCCCCAACATGCGTTTCAGGGTGTCGTCTTTATCGATAAAGTGGTGTTTGAAGGCCATCAGGCCATGCAGAACGGAGAGAATGACAACCGTCCAGGCCAGCCAGAGATGTACGCTACCGGCGAGGTCAGCCTGGACGCCTGCGTCGGCGAAGGTCGCCGGAATCTCAAACCAGCCGAATACGCTGATCGGCTTGCCGTCAGCGGTTGAGATCAGATAACCGCTGATGACAATGGCAAACAGCAGCAGATACAGCGTGATATGACCCAGCGTTGCGCCAATACGGGTGAGAGTAGAATAGCTTTGCAGCGCCGCAGGCGGCGGCGAGATAACACGCCACACGACGCGCACCAGCAGACCGAACATCAGCAAAATGCCGATACTTTTGTGCAGTTCCGGCCCCTGGTGATACCAGCTATCGTAATAACTGAGCGACACCATCCACAATCCAAGGCCAAACATCCCGTAGACCACCACGGCGGTGAGCCAGTGCAGCGCAACGGAGAGATAACCATAACGTTGAGGAGTATTTGATAACTGCATAAACACACCATTTAATATTTCGGGATTGAATGAAAATGGCGTGGAATAGACATTATTGCAACTAAAAAATAACAACCCTGGCGTTATTTTAAATTCAATCAATAATTTTGATTTAACTTTTAAGAATCAATCAAGGAATTCGCGCAGAATGCTTTTTTATAACCGCAGAGCTGCGTCATGAGAGGAAGGATATCGTTCAAAAAATCCCAATGAGAATCCGCTTCACTTCAGCTTTTGTCAAAAATTGTCAAGCATCGCGCTTAGAAGAACAGGATATAAATAATATCCAGAACGAGCAGTAGTGACCACAAAATAACGTAGAGCACCAGGTGTTCGCGAATATTGTTAGCAAGGTAATGAATCAGACGACGCATAATGTTGTTCACCACATAAAAATGGCCTCAGGGTGAGGCCATGGGGGAATTATGCCGTAAAGCGAGACAGCCGGAATGGCGTAAGGTCAAAACCGGATGGTTTATCCTGCGCGAAATCGGTGGCGATCTCACCGAGGACCGGGGCAAATTTAAAACCATGTCCGCTAAGACCGGTGACAATCAGCGTGTTGTCGTGACCAGGCAGGGTGTCGATGATGAAGTCTTCATCAGGCGAGTTGTCATAAGTACAGGCGGCGCCATGCAAACAACAACCAATGCCGGGCAGCACGTTACGCAGAAACGGAAACGCCTCTGCGCCATCGCTGGCGACGCTGGCAAACGGTGTACGCTCATCTTCTGACTGGATACGCTGACCACCGTTGTGCTTGCCGATCTTCAGCGCGTCGTTTTCTGCCGGGAAACCGTAATACTGGTCGCCGTTCGGCAGTTCCCCGGTAAACGCCGGAAAGTTGTTTTTACCGCTGTAGCGTCCGTCAGCCTGGTACCAGGCGAAGACTTTGCGCACCGGTTGGATCGGCAGTTCGGGGAGCAGCGAGCGCACCCAGGTGCCAGTGCTGACCAGCGCTTTTTTCGCGCGGTACTCGCCGTCGGCTGTTTCAACCGTGACGCCGCCGTCTTCGTCATGACGGATTGCCGTGACCGGGCAGTTGAACAGCTGTGCGCAGCCAGCTTCTTTCGCCAGGCGTATCCAGGTGGCGATAGCCAGCTCGCTACGGACAAATCCGGAGTCTGCTTCAAACAGACCAATATAGTCATCCGGAACGCGGATTTCCGGCCAGCGCGCCATGACAGCGGCAGCGTCCATATGCTCGACGTTAAGTTGCCACTGTTTCGCACTGTGAGCGACGTTTGCTAAAAATGGGGAATCGACCGGGCCAAGATTAATGACGCCGGAACGGACAAAGATCGGCTCGTCGCTATGGGTGGAAAGCGCATCCCAAAGCGCCTGGGCGCGCAGCACCAGCGGCACGTACTTCTCGCCTTCGCCGTAAGCGTGTCGGATCAGTCGCGTGTCGCCGTGGTGGCTGCCTTGCTGATGCGGCGGCATATGGGCATCCGTCATCAGCACGTTTAGCCCGGCGCGAGTGGCATAATAACCGGCGGCCGCACCGACGGAGCCGCTGCCAATGATGATTAAATCGTAATTCATGGGGTTCTCTCTGCTGTCGCGATAGGGGCAGGGTAATTAAGTGAACGCCGTTATACAACCCATGTGATACAAACCAGAAACGGCAAAGGCACCATGAAGGTGCCTTTTGTGAGTGGTCATCACCGTCTCGTTAATGACGACGGTACTCATTTTCCTGGTAATCGCCAGATTCTATTTTGGCGATACCTGCTTCTAAGATCGAAATGAATTGTCTGGCAACATCGGTGGTTAACCAGAGCGTTTGGCCTATTTCCGTTCCGTCCGTTTCAGGGCGATTTGGGGTCTGGTAGTGCAAACGCAGCATCAGCGCATCATAGCTATCCACGGTGCTGATGTCCCATCCCACAAGCGGATGAGTCTGAATGACTTCATTATTTTTTTCCATCATGCCCCCTAATTCGTGTTACAAGACAACGGTTTTCGAGGTTCAATGCGTTTTTATCTGAAGCAACTTCAGTATATCAATAAATAAGGGTATTCACGGTAAATTTAAAGGGGGGAAAGGATAAATTTCTCCTTTTTAGGAATATTGTGGGGAATTAATCACCATCTTGTTCATTAATTTTAAGTAAGTTGTCCAATTATTTTGAGTATAGGTGAAATTATAACCGTTTATCGGTTCAGGAAAGATGGCGTGGTAAAAAAAGCCGGGGCGACCCGGCAAACACACAACAGCACAGCTTTTTTAGTCGGTAATAAACCAGTCGTCCGCGCTCTCCCAGGTTTCCTGGAGGATTTCGCTGATACGCTGTTTATCTTCTTTTGTCGCGCCAATCACGGACAAATTATTCGCGGCGGCATAACGCACGGTGACGTTTCCGTCGTTATCGGGAAAATGATGGGTGATACGGCGGGAGAGTTCGCCAGCCAGCGCGTCGATAGCGCCTGCTGGCAACGGAGAAGTTTTTGCAATAGTGACTTCAATACGCATAATGACCCCCTGTTGAATATACTGGTTATTTATACAGTTAAAATAACCCACTGACAACAGGCGGCGCTGATTTTTTTATGCTTTAACGGACCAGCGTACTGTTTCACCCCCGAGGAACGGCACCAGCGTGTCATCCGCAACATGGATGCTTTCCGGCACTAGCCGTTCTTCGCGTACCAGTTCAACAAAAGTGTCGTTAACCGGCAGCCCGTAAAAGCGCGGTCCGTTCAGTGAACAAAATGCCTCAAAATGCGCTAACGCGTTCATCTCTTCAAAGACAGTGGCATAGCTCGCCAGCGCCGTCGGCGCGTTAAAGCAGCCTGCGCAGCCGCAGCTCGACTCTTTGCGGTGCCGTGCGTGGGGAGCGGAGTCGGTTCCAAGGAATGCGCGCGCAAAGCCGCTGGCAACCAGTTCACGCAGCGCCTGCTGATGAACGTTACGTTTCAGGATGGGCAGGCAGTACAGGTGAGGGCGAATCCCACCCACCAGCATATGATTGCGGTTGAACATCAGATGTTGGGGTGTAATTGTCGCCGCCAGCAGTTCGTTACCCTCGCGGACATAGTCGGCGGCATCTTTGGTGGTGATATGTTCAAAGACTACCTTCAGCGCGGGCAGCCGCTGCCGCAGCGGTTCCATGACGGTCTCGATAAAACGCGCTTCGCGGTCGAAAATATCAATATCCGCGTGGGTGACTTCACCATGGACCAGCAGCGGCATACCGAGTTTTTCCATCCGTTCCAGCACCGGCATAATGGCGTCGACGGAGGTCACCCCGTGGCTGGAGTTGGTGGTGGCATTTGCCGGATACAGTTTTGCCGCGGTGAACACCCCTTCCCGGAAGCCGCGTTCCAGCTCATCCGGATCCAGCGTGTCCGTTAAATAGCAGGTCATCAGCGGGGTAAATGAATGCCCGGCAGGCACCGCATCAAGAATGCGCTGACGGTAGGCGATAGCCGCATCCACCGTGGTGACCGGCGGCGCGAGATTCGGCATCACAATGGCGCGAGCATAAATTTCACTGGTGTACGGCACGACCGTTTTCAACATGTCGCCATCGCGAAGGTGAAGGTGCCAGTCGTCTGGGCGGCGGATTTTTAAAACCTGGGAGGGTGCTGTCATCAATATGCTCCGGCTGGGGAATGTCATTTTTGCCGGACACAAAGGATAAGCGGAAACGTTTTCGTTTGCACGTAAAAAAAGGCGCCGGAGCGCCCTTGTCATTTAGTCCGTGAACGGGATAATGATTTCGCCCGGTTTCACCTCAATGCCTTTGGCATATTTTTTCGCCATCGCCTCGCCTTTGCTGGCGTCTTCACGCAGTACGTAAGCCGGCTGCTGATTAAAATAGTTGCGCAGCGACTGATTCAGATAGGGCATCAACGTTTGCATGACGCTCTGCATTTTCTCCGGCGTGACGGTAGCATCCACTACTTCCATCTCCTGCAGGAAGATGGCGCCTTTATCCTTGTTGAACACCGGCAGCGCTTTCAGTTTCAACTTGATGGTCGCTTTCTGACTGCCAAACAGCGAATTCATGTCCAGGTTCGCATCGCCGGTGAGGGTGACTTTATTCGGTTCTTCGCGACCGATCTGGCTCGCCAGATTATTCAGCACGATATGGGCGTCGGCGACGCCAGGTAAGCCAATATCTTTAGAAAAATTGTTATGTTTTTCAAGTGCCTGATTAATTTCCTGTTCGCTTACCGTGTACTGCGTGAGCTGGTTACAGCCGACCAGCAGGCCGCCAACCATCAGCGCAGCGGCAAAAAAAATCGTCTTCATGAGGTTCCTCGACATGTTGCCATTGTCAAAATCCTGACCTGAGCAGCATGTGTTACCGGCACAAACCGCGCCAGTAGAAAAAACTGAAAATAGCGGCGACATGCGAAACGATGCCGCCGCCAGCGAAGGTTATATCGCCATGGATGATAACAGATTGACCTGTGTCTGTTTTGCCATATTGTCGCGATAGTCCGCCACACGCGTCGGCCAGTTCACGCCTGCCACCAGCGTCAGGTTGCGCAGCAGGGGAAAAAGCTGAATATCGTCTTCGGACAGTTCGCCGTTGACGGCGTTGGGCTGAACGATCAGCTTATCCAGCGCCCGGAGGTCGTCGCTGATTTTTTTCGTCAGCCCCGCAGAGTGAGCCAGATGGTCGGCAAAACTGCCGATCATTGCCTCTTTCTTTTGCGTAAAGTACTGACGGGCTGATGGCGTGGAAAATTCGTCAAAGGCTGATTTAGCAAAGCGCGGCAGGAGCAGATGGTTAGCGTAGCTGTTCACTTTACGCAGCCATTCGTCAATAGCCGGAACCTTCTTGCCGGTCAGCAGCGGCTTGCCATCAATGTTGTCGACGTAATGCACAATGTCCATGCTTTCCGCCATATAGCGGCTGTCGTCTTTTTGCAGAATCGGCACCATTTTCTGACCAACCATACGGGTCGGCGTGGCATCGTCATCGTTGGCCAGGACGTTCAGTTCGACGGGAATGTTTTTGAGGCCGAAAATCATGCGGGCTTTGACGCAGAAAGGGCAGTGATCGTAAATATAAAGCTTCACGTTTCTCCTCCATTTTACTGTCGGTTCTTTGTCAGTATGGAGGAGACGCGAGCAGGTATCAAATCAGGCGCCCGGTTCGAGCATACCTCGCGGTGTGCGTTTATGGCTGAACTGCCAGCCTAACGCGAGGAAGGTGATACCGCCAATAATGCCGAGCATCATCCACGGCAGCTCTGGCTGCTGGAGCAATTTTCCCATATCAAACAGCCAGCCGCCGCCGATATAGCCTATCGCGCCGCCAATGGCTAAACCAAGACGGCTAAAGCCCATGTAACTGCCGCGCGCCCGGGCATCCGCCAGCGACGCGCTCAGCGTTTCCCGCGCCGGTTCAGCGATTATCGAACCAATGTAAAAGGTGCAAATCAGGGTGAACAACTGCTGTAAATCGCTCACCAGGCCGACAGGCAGCATGCTGAGTGACATCAGCAGCAGCCCGGCCATCAACCGGTGCTCAAGGCGAAAACGTTTTTCGCTCCAGCGGGCGATGGGGTAGAGCAACGTCAGCGACAGGCAGGCTTCAATGGCGTACATCCATTTTACCGCTGCCGGTGAACCGGCTATGTCATTGACCATTATCGGCAGCATGAGCATGACCTGAACCGCCAGCATATAATAGCCCGCCAGTGTGAGCACATAGGTGACAAAGCGCTTGTCATTAAGTACGCGGCGCATCCCTTCACGCACCGGAATACGCACAGTCGACAGCTTCCACGCGGGCAGCAGCCAGGCATTAAAGCCCGCGCATAAAACAAACAGCACCGCGCCTACCGCGCACACCAGACGAAAATCATACTGTAACAGCCAACTGCCTAACAGCGCGCCAATTACCGCGCCTGCGCTGTCCTGCATCATCAGCAGTGAAAAAAAACGACCGCGTTGCTGCGGGCGGATCAGTTTAACCACCAACGCAGAGCGGGGCGGATCGAAAAGTGTCCCGCCGAGACCGGAGAGAAAGCAGGAAAACCACAGCAGCCAGGGTTCATGGGCAATTCCCATAGTGGCGAACCCGGCGGCGCGCATCAGCATACCGGTGACGATCATGGGCTTGGCGCCAAAACGGTCGGCAATCGCGCCGCCAAAAATGCCCAGTCCCTGCTGAATGAACTGACGCAGACCCAGGGCAATCCCGACCATGACGGCGGCCCAGCCCATTTGGTCAACAAAGCGAATGGAGATCAGCGGGAACACGACGAAAAAGCCTAACACGACCAGCATGTTATCGATGAGCAGGAAATATTTACCCAGGTTCCTGGCCTGCGAGGTGCGCGACATTTTCCCCTCCCGGGAAAATACTCTCAATATTCCGAGTAGACAGAGCGAAGAGGATCCTATTCTGCGGCTTTGCTCTCTTTTTGCCCACCCCTGACCGGGACAATATTTTTTTATCAAAAGTCCGTCTTGATAGAGAGTTTTTATCAAAATGCAGGAATAATTCAAATAATGGCAAATCGTGCTTTTCACAGGGCGGTTTTGCACAGGTATAGTAAGTGAATCAGGGTGTCATGACGATTCGGGAAGGAGTTGAAATATCTATGTTTGGCTATCGCAGTAACGTGCCAAAAGTGCGCTTAACCACTGACCGTCTGGTCGTGCGTTTAGTGCATGAGCGTGATGCCTGGCGTCTGGCGGACTATTACGCGGAAAATCGTCATTTTTTAAAGCCCTGGGAACCGATTCGCGATGAAAGCCACTGCTATCCTTCCGGATGGCAGGCACGGCTGAGTATGATTAGCGAATTTCATAAGCAGGGCTCTGCCTTTTACTTTGCGCTGCTTGACCCGGAAGAAAAAGAGATCATCGGCGTGGCAAACTTTTCAAACGTGGTCCGCGGTTCATTTCATGCCTGTTATCTGGGCTATTCGATTGCGCAAAAATGGCAGGGACAAGGGCTGATGTTTGAAGCGCTCAGCGCCGCTATTCGCTATATGCAGCGCACGCAACATATTCATCGCATTATGGCAAACTACATGCCGCACAATAAACGCAGCGGTGATTTACTGGCGCGACTCGGCTTTGAGAAAGAGGGTTACGCCAAAGATTATCTGTTGATTGACGGGCAGTGGCGCGACCACGTGCTGACGGCGTTAACGACAACGGAATGGACCCCCGGACGGTGAGGAGAAAATAATGAAATACGAATTAACCGCCACGGAAGCCCGCGTGATTGGCTGCCTGCTGGAAAAACAGGTCACGACACCAGAACAGTATCCGCTCTCCGTGAACGGCGTGGTCACCGCCTGTAACCAGAAGACCAACCGCGAACCGGTGATGAACCTGTCGGAACACGAGGTGCAGGAACAGCTTGATAATCTGGTTAAACGTCACTTCCTGCGCACGGTGAGCGGTTTTGGCAATCGCGTCACCAAATATGAACAGCGCTTCTGTAATTCCGAATTCGGTAACCTGAAGCTGAGCCCGGCGGAAGTGGCGCTGGTCACGACGTTGCTGCTGCGCGGGGCGCAAACGCCAGGGGAATTGCGTAGCCGCGCCTCGCGGATGTATGAGTTTAGCGACATGGCTGAAGTGGACGCCACGCTGGAACAACTGGCGACGCGCGAGGATGGCCCTTACGTTGTTCGTCTGGCGCGTGAACCGGGTAAGCGCGAAAGCCGTTTCATGCATTTGTTTTGCGGCGAAGTGGATGAACAGGCGTTGGCGAGCGACGCGGGCGTCTCTGCGGCGTCAGGCGATCTGCTGGCGCGGGTAGAGGCGCTGGAAGGTGAGGTTGCGGAGCTCAGGCAACGACTCGAGTCACTGTTGGCGCACCTGGGGGAGTAACGTGAAAAAATTACGCATCGGGGTGGTTGGATTGGGCGGCATCGCGCAAAAAGCCTGGTTGCCGGTTTTAGGCGCATCCGCAGACTGGACGCTCCAGGCTGCGTGGTCGCCATCGCGCGAAAAAGCAGAGAAAATCTGTGCAAGCTGGCGCATCCCTTACGCTGGCTCGCTGACCAGCCTGGCAAGCGACTGCGACGCGGTTTTCGTCCACTCAAGCACCGCAAGCCATTATGCGGTCGTCAGTGAATTGCTGAAGTCGGGGGTGCATGTCTGTGTCGACAAGCCGCTGGCTGAGAACCTGCGTGATGCTGAGCGACTGGTGGCGCTGGCGGCGGAGAAAAAGCTCACGTTGATGGTTGGCTTTAACCGCCGCTTTGCACCGCTGTACCGCGAACTGAAAGCGGAGCTCGGCAACGCCGCTTCGCTGCGCATGGATAAACACCGTACCGACAGCGTGGGACCACACGACCTGCGGTTCACCCTGCTCGATGATTATCTGCACGTTGTCGACACCGCGCTGTGGCTGGCGGGCGGGACTGCCGCGCTCAGCAGCGGGAGTCTGCAAACCAACGACGCAGGCGAAATGCTGTATGCGGAACACCATTTCGCCACCAGCCGACTCCACATCACCACCAGTATGCACCGTCGGGCGGGAAGCCAGCGGGAATGGGTGCAGGCGGTGACCGACGGCGGCCTGATTGATGTTACCGATATGCGCGAATGGCGCGAGGAGCGCGGGCAGGGGGTGGTGCATAAACCGATTCCCGGCTGGCAGAGCACCCTTGAACAGCGCGGTTTCGCCGGTTGTGCGCGTCATTTTATCGAATGCGTGCAGAATCAGACGGTTCCGGAAACCGCTGGCGAGCAGGCGATCCTGGCCCAGCGGGTAGTGGAAAAGCTCTGGCGCGAGGCGATGAGCGAATAATCATCTGTCACAACTGCCGGTAGTAATTCAGCATAATCACGGTAGACTAAGCGCCTCTTCCAACGCCTGCACTGCAGGCGTTTTGCCGTAGGGTGTGGAATAACAAGAAATGAACTTATTGAAATCGCTGGCGGCCGTCAGCTCAATGACCATGTTTTCGCGCGTGCTTGGCTTTGCGCGTGATGCGATTGTCGCCAGAATCTTTGGCGCAGGTATGGCGACCGACGCCTTTTTTGTGGCATTCAAATTACCTAATCTGTTACGCCGCATTTTTGCCGAAGGCGCATTTTCTCAGGCTTTTGTGCCGATTCTGGCGGAATACAAAAGTAAGCAGGGCGAAGATGCGACCCGGGTATTTGTCTCGTATGTGTCGGGACTGCTGACGCTGGCACTGGCGGTGGTGACAATCCTCGGGATGCTGGCCGCGCCGTGGGTGATCATGGTGACCGCGCCTGGCTTTGCCGATACTGCCGATAAATTCGCGCTGACCACCAAACTGCTGCAGATCACCTTTCCCTATATTTTGCTGATTTCACTGGCCTCGCTGGTGGGGGCGATCCTCAATACCTGGAACCGCTTCTCGATCCCGGCGTTTGCGCCGACCTTTCTGAACATCAGCATGATCGGCTTCGCACTGTTCGCGGCGCCTTATTTTAACCCTCCGGTACTGGCGCTGGCGTGGGCGGTGACTGCAGGCGGGGTGCTGCAACTGGTGTACCAACTGCCTCACCTGAAGAAAATCGGCATGCTGGTACTGCCGCGCATTAATTTCCGCGATGCGGGGGCGATGCGGGTAGTCAAACAAATGGGGCCGGCGATCCTGGGGGTGTCGGTCAGCCAAATTTCACTGATTATCAACACCATTTTCGCCTCGTTTCTGACGTCAGGATCGGTATCGTGGATGTACTACGCGGATCGCCTTATGGAGTTTCCGTCCGGCGTACTGGGTGTGGCGCTGGGGACCATCCTGCTGCCGTCGCTGTCGAAAAGTTTTGCCAGCGGCAATCATGACGAGTATTGCCGCCTGATGGACTGGGGGCTGCGTCTGTGCTTTCTGCTGGCGCTGCCAAGCGCGGTGGCCCTGGGGATCCTCTCCGGGCCGCTGACCGTCTCGCTGTTTCAGTACGGTAAATTTACCGCCTTTGACGCGCTGATGACGCAAAAAGCGTTGATAGCCTATTCGGTGGGGCTGATGGGATTAATCGTGGTAAAAGTGCTGGCGCCGGGCTTCTACTCTCGTCAGGACATCAAAACGCCGGTTAAAATCGCGATTGTGACGTTGATCATGACCCAGTTGATGAACCTGGCGTTTATTGGCCCGCTGAAGCACGCGGGGCTGTCTCTTTCGATCGGTCTTGCCGCCTGCCTCAATGCTTCCCTGCTGTACTGGCAGTTACGCAAGCAGGACATTTTTACGCCGCAGCCGGGCTGGCTGGGCTTTTTCTCGCGTCTGGTCATTGCGGTGCTGGTGATGTCCGCTGTGCTGGTGGGAATGCTGCACATCATGCCGGAATGGTCCCAGGGCACGATGCCGTGGCGTCTGCTACGCCTGATGGCGGTGGTGGTGGCTGGCGCTGCCGCTTACTTTGCCGCGCTGGCGGTGCTGGGCTTTAAAGTGAAAGAGTTTGCGCGCCGGACGGCGTAATGGTGGTCATTGCCGGAGGGCGGCGTTCCGCCTTTTCCGGCCTGTGCCGATCGTCATTGCGAATGCCTGAAACGTCGGGCGACATCGGGCAACGCTAAATAGAGAATTTTTTCCCACCGCGGTGGGCTGAGGCAGTTTGACCGTTCGCGCCGTAAAGCGTCGGTTCCTGATACGGTTTCAGCACGTCGAGCGCCTGTCGGTTGCGAACAATCTGATCCTCCAGCAGCCAGCCGTTATGCTGGTTCAGGTCGCGCAGATGCTGTGTTTTTTCGGTAATCGCCTGCCAGCGCGCGCTGACATCGTCATCGCCGCCATGCCCGGCATTCTGCTCAATGCGTCGCTGCTGTTCAAGGTAGTCAAGGGTCGCCAGCAGAGAACTTTTTTCTTCTGTAATCCGCTGCAGCTGGCTACCGTTAATATGGCCGACGGAAAGCTGTTGTTGTTCGGCATCCATTACCCTTTTCAGGTCATTGAGTACCGCCGTCATGTGGTCAAGTATTTCTGCCAGACGAGTCATACGTTTATTTACTCTGGAGATAGCTCTGCGCCTCGCGGATCAGCGCGTCGGCAATATTGCCTGTGTCCATTTTCAGCTCGCCGTTGCGAATCGCCGTTTTTAACGCTTCAACGCGCTCCATGTTGATATCGCTGGCGCCGGGCTGCATCAGTTTGGCCTGAGCATCGCTTAACGTCACGCTGGTGCTGTTTGCCGTCGAGGTTTTTTCCTGACGGGTCTTTTGTACCGGCGTATCGCTGGTTTCACGCGGTTGCACGGTGCTAACGGGTTTCAATGGTGAGGTACGGTCAATGCTCATTTTATCATCCTCATCGAGGGGCTACGCTGTCGCGGCCAGCTATCATCAAATGTTTCTTCACTATCGGCAGCCGCCACAAAATCTTTAACTGATTACAGGTTAATAAGAATATTCCCATCAGGACCAACGGTACCGCTGACGACCTGACCCGATAACATCCTCACTCGCGCATTCTGGGCTACCGCGGCGTTGTTCAGCGCCTGCCCTTCGGCATTAACGCTAAATCCCTCGCCGCTGGCAACCACCAGCACGCGCTGACCGGCCTTGATTCGCCAGGCCTGGCGCAGCATCGTAAGCTGAATCGGTTGTCCAGGCGCGAGATCGCGCAGGCTGACCGCGTCCTGAATCTGATTGATATCCAGCACGGTGCGCGGAGGCAACTGATCCAGCCGTCCACGCTTTAACGTGACGCTGGCAGGTCCGAGCTTGCCGCCACGCGCAACGGGCCCCGCGGCGACCACATAGTTTCCCGTCGCCTGCACATTGACTTGCAAATAACGCTTTTCGTTGGCGCAGCGCGTGAGCACGTTAACGTTTCCCCATAGCTTCGCGCTGCCGGTTACGCTAAAGGCAGGGGATTCACAACGTGGCAACAGATTCGGCGCGGTACGAAGTGTCACAACCACCTCATCGCTAAACCCGGCCAGCCGCTGGGTAAACCAGTCAGTCAACTGGGCGTTTAAATCCTGCGCCAGCGTCAGAGGACTGAACAACAGCGCCGCCAGGGCTATTCCACGCTTTAACGTTTGCATTGTCATCTCCCGCTGTTTCAGCAATGACAGGATTCTACCCGTGTGACGCAACCATCAACGCAATAAATAGCGACGCATTTTGCGTTTATTCCGGCGATAACGCGCGCGTAATGGGATTTAAGCTGTCGGCTGAATTTTGTCATCCGCGGGGGAGATATGCTCGATAAGCTCGATGCCGCTTTACGTTTTCAACAGGAAGCGCTGAATCTGCGCGCGCAGCGGCAGGAGGTACTGGCTGCCAACATCGCGAACGCGGACACGCCGGGTTACCAGGCGCGCGATATGGATTTTGCCAGTGAGTTAAAAAAAGTCATGGTGCGGGGAAGGCCGGAAACCAGCGGCATTTCCCTGGCATTGACCTCTGCGCAGCACATTCCCGCCCAGACCTTCTCGTCACCGTCTACGGAATTGCTTTACCGCGTTCCCGACCAGCCGTCGCTGGATGGCAATACCGTTGATATGGACCGCGAGCGCACGCAGTTTGCAGATAACAGCCTGAAATACCAGATGAGCCTGACCGCATTGAGCGGACAGATTAAAGGCATGATGAACGTGCTACAGGGAGGGAACTAATCCGTGGCGCTGCTGAATATTTTTGATATCGCCGGTTCGGCCTTAACGGCGCAATCCCAGCGCCTCAACGTGGCGGCCAGTAATCTGGCGAACGCCGACAGCGTGACGGGACCGGACGGTCAGCCGTATCGCGCGAAGCAGGTGGTTTTTCAGGTGGATGCGGCGCCCGGTGCGCCGACGGGCGGCGTGAAGGTGTCCAACGTGATTGAAAGCCAGGCGCCGGACAAGCTGGTCTATGAGCCGGGTAATCCTCTGGCGGACGCCAATGGCTACGTGAAAATGCCGAACGTGGATGTGGTGGGCGAAATGGTCAACACCATGTCCGCCTCCCGCAGCTATCAGGCAAACGTAGAAGTTCTCAACACCGTTAAAAGCATGATGCTTAAAACGCTGACACTTGGCCAGTAAAGGAGACGGCAATGTCTATCGCGGTAAACGTTAACGATCCGACTAACACCGGTGTGAAGAGTACCGGTAGCGGCAGCTCGCTGACCGGCAGCAACGCTTCCGATCTGCAAAGCAGCTTTCTGACGCTGCTGGTGGCGCAACTGAAAAACCAGGATCCCACCAATCCGATGCAGAACAACGAACTGACCACTCAGCTTGCGCAGATCAGTACCGTCAGCGGTATCGAAAAGCTTAACACCACGCTGGGCGCTATTTCGGGCCAAATCGATAACAGCCAGTCGCTGCAGGCCAGCGCGCTGATTGGTCACGGGGTGATGATCCCCGGCACCACGATTCTGGCGGGCAAGGGAACGGAAGAGGGCGCGACCACCACGACCACGCCGTTTGGCGTTGAGCTACAGCAGTCCGCCGATAAAGTCACCGCAACGATCACCGATAAAGACGGTAAAGTGGTGCGCACTATTGAGATCGGCGCGCTGAAAGCGGGCGTTCATACCTTTACCTGGGACGGCACACTGACCGACGGCACCACGGCGCCAAACGGTTCGTATAACGTGGCGATCAACGCCAGCAACGGCGCGACGCAACTGGTGGCGCAGCCGTTGCAGTTTGCGCTGGTGCAAGGGGTGATCCGCAGTAACGGCGGCAATACGCTCGATCTCGGCACTTACGGAACCACCACCCTCGACGAAGTACGGCAGATCATTTAAGCCTTCTCACTTATCAGGAGTCAACATGGCCTTTTCACAAGCGGTTAGCGGTCTGAATGCCGCAGCCACCAACCTCGATGTCATTGGTAACAACATCGCTAACTCCGCCACGTACGGTTTTAAATCGGGTACCGCCTCGTTTGCGGATATGTTCGCCGGTTCCAAAGTCGGGCTGGGGGTAAAAGTGGCGGGTATCACCCAGGACTTTACCGACGGCACCACCACCAATACCGGACGCGGCCTTGATGTCGCCATCAGCCAGAACGGTTTTTTCCGTTTGGTGGACAGCAACGGCGCCGTTTTCTACAGCCGCAACGGCCAGTTCAAACTGGACGAAAACCGTAATCTGGTGAATATGCAGGGGATGCAACTGACAGGTTACCCGGCAGCCGGCACGCCGCCGACCATTCAGCAAGGGGCGAACCCGGGGCCGATTACTATCCCGAACACGCTGATGGGCGCGAAAAGTACCGATACCGCGGCGATGCAGATTAACCTCAACTCGTCAGATAAAGTGCCCGCTAACAAGCCGTTTTCACCGACCGATGCTGACAGCTATAACAAGCGCGCGCCGCTGACCGTGTTCGACAGCCAGGGCAACCAGCACGACATCAATGTGTTTTACGTGAAAACCGGCGATAACACCTGGGACGTCTGGACTCAGGATTCCAGCGTAGCCAACTCGCCGCTGGTGAAAGCCGCCCAGATGAAGTTCGACGAGAACGGCGCACTGGATAACGTAGAAGAATATACCCCAAACGCTGGCGTACCGGCCCAGGACTGGGTGCTGAGCGGCACGCCGAATGCCACGCCAACCTTCCGGATCACCTCCGGCACGGTAAACGGCGCGGACCCGGCGGAATTCACCTTAAGCCTGCAGAACTCCATGCAGCAGAACACCGGTGCGAACAACGTCATTGCCACCACCCAGAACGGCTACAAGCCGGGGGACCTGGTCAGCTACCAGATTAACGACGACGGTACCGTGGTGGGCAACTACTCCAACGAGCAAAAGCAGGTGCTGGGGCAGATCGTGCTCGCGAACTTCGCCAACAACGAAGGGCTGTCGTCACAGGGCGATAACGTTTGGGCGGCGACCCAGGCATCCGGCGTCGAGCTGCTGGGTACGGCGGGCACGGGTAACTTCGGCAAACTGACCAACGGCGCGCTGGAGTCCTCGAACGTGGATCTCAGTAAAGAACTGGTGAACATGATCGTCGCGCAACGTAACTATCAGTCGAACGCGCAGACCATCAAAACCCAGGATCAGATCCTCAATACGCTGGTTAACCTGCGCTAAGCGCCTGACGGGATAGCTTAATGGATCACGCAATCTATACCGCAATGGGGGCAGCGAGCCAGACCCTGAATCAGCAGGCGGTAACGGCCAGCAACCTGGCAAATGCCTCGACGCCGGGCTTCCGCGCCCAGCTTACCGCACTGCGAGCGGTTCCGGTTGAAGGGCTGTCGCTGCCCACCCGGACGCTGGTAACGGCCTCCACGCCGGGGGCGAACATGACGCCGGGCCAAATGGACTACACCTCGCGTCCGCTGGACGTGGCGCTGCAGCAGGACGGCTGGCTGGCGGTGCAAACCGCCGACGGCGGCGAAGGGTATACCCGCAACGGTAATATTCAGGTGGGCCCCACCGGTCAGTTGACTATTCAGGGGCATCCGGTAATTGGCGAAGCCGGGCCGATAGCGGTGCCTGAAGGGTCGGAGATAACCATTGCCGCCGATGGCACTATCTCGGCGCTGAATCCGGGCGATCCGGCGAACACGGTGGCCCCGGTAGGACGTCTGAAGCTGGTAAAGGCTGAAGGGAATGAAGTACAGCGCGGCGACGACGGAATGTTCCGTCTGACCGCCGCGACTCAGGCCGCCCGTGGTCCGGTATTGCAGGCTGACCCGACGATCCGCGTCATGTCAGGGGTACTGGAAGGCAGTAACGTCAATGCGGTGGCCGCGATGAGCGACATGATCGCCAACGCCAGACGTTTTGAAATGCAGATGAAGGTTATCACCAGCGTGGATGACAACGCCGGGCGCGCTAACCAACTGCTGTCGATGAGTTAATACAGGACATTTTATGATCAGTTCATTATGGATCGCCAAAACCGGCCTGGACGCGCAGCAAACCAATATGGATGTGATTGCCAACAATCTGGCAAACGTCAGCACGAATGGTTTTAAACGCCAGCGCGCGGTATTTGAAGATCTGCTCTACCAGACGATTCGCCAGCCTGGCGCACAGTCTTCCGAGCAGACTACCCTGCCTTCGGGTCTGCAAATCGGTACCGGCGTACGACCTGTCGCGACCGAACGCCTGCACAGCCAGGGCAACCTGTCGCAGACTAACAACAGTAAAGATGTGGCGATTAAAGGTCAGGGCTTCTTTCAGGTAATGCTGCCGGACGGCACGTCGGCGTACACCCGCGACGGTTCGTTCCAGGTTGACCAGAATGGTCAACTGGTGACGGCGGGCGGCTTCCAGGTTCAACCTGCGATCACCATTCCGGCGAACGCGCTGAGCATTACTATTGGTCGCGACGGCGTTGTCAGCGTGACCCAGCAGGGACAGGCAGCCCCGGTGCAGGTGGGGCAGCTCAACCTGACCACCTTTATGAATGACACCGGCCTGGAGAGTATCGGCGAAAATCTGTACACCGAAACCCAGTCTTCCGGCGCGCCGAATGAGAGCACGCCGGGGCTGAACGGCGCGGGCTTGCTGTATCAGGGCTATGTCGAAACCTCAAACGTTAACGTCGCGGAAGAACTGGTCAACATGATCCAGGTTCAGCGCGCTTACGAAATCAACAGCAAAGCGGTCTCAACGACCGATCAGATGCTGCAAAAACTGACGCAACTCTAAGGTGATGCCCGGTGAGGCGAAAGCGTCACCGGCTCCCGGTTTCAGAAGATAAAGGCAATGCAAAAAAACGCTGCGCACGCTTACCCGATCATGGCCCTGCTGGTGGTTTCGCTGTCAGGATGCGCCTGGATCCCTTCCACGCCGCTGGTACAGGGCGCGACCTCGGCCCAGCCTGTTCCGGGACCGACGCCGGTGGCGAATGGTTCGATTTTTCAGTCCGCGCAGCCCATCAACTATGGCTATCAGCCACTGTTTGAAGACCGTCGCCCGCGTAATATTGGCGACACGCTGACCATCGTATTGCAGGAAAACGTCAGCGCCAGTAAAAGCTCGTCGGCGAACGCCAGCCGCGACGGCAAAACCAACTTTGGTTTTGATACCGTGCCGCGTTATCTGCAAGGACTGTTTGGCAATGCCCGTGCCGACGTAGAAGCGTCCGGCGGTAACACCTTTAACGGTAAAGGAGGGGCAAACGCCAGCAATACCTTCAGCGGCACGCTGACCGTGACCGTCGATCAGGTGCTGGTCAACGGTAATTTACATGTCGTGGGTGAAAAACAGATCGCCATCAATCAGGGGACTGAATTCATCCGCTTCTCCGGCGTGGTTAATCCACGCACCATTAGCGGCAGTAACTCCGTTCCGTCAACCCAGGTGGCGGATGCCCGTATCGAATATGTCGGAAACGGCTATATCAACGAAGCGCAAAATATGGGCTGGCTCCAGCGTTTCTTCCTTAACCTGTCCCCGATGTAAGCGAGGTCTTCCATGTTTAAATCTGTAGTTGGACTGGTCCTGGTTCTCGCCGCCACGCTGGCTCATGCCGATCGTATTCGCGATCTCACCAGCGTACAGGGCGTACGTGAAAACTCGCTCATTGGCTACGGGCTGGTGGTAGGGCTGGACGGTACCGGCGACCAGACCACCCAGACGCCGTTCACCACCCAAACGCTGAACAACATGCTTTCCCAGCTCGGCATCACGGTGCCAACCGGCACCAATATGCAACTGAAAAACGTGGCGGCAGTCATGGTGACCGCCACCTTCCCGGCGTTTGGTCGTCAGGGGCAAACCATCGACGTGGTGGTGTCTTCGCTGGGTAACGCAAAAAGTCTGCGGGGCGGCACGCTGCTGATGACCCCCTTAAAAGGGGTCGACAGCCAGGTGTATGCGCTGGCGCAAGGGAACATTCTGGTCGGCGGCGCGGGCGCCTCCGCGGGCGGCAGCAGCGTGCAGGTGAACCAGCTTAACGGCGGGCGCATCACCAACGGGGCGATTATCGAGCGCGAGCTGCCCAGCCAGTTTGGGGCGGGTAATACCCTGAATCTGCAGCTTAATAATGAAGATTTCACGATGGCCCAGCAGATCGCGGACACCATCAACCGCGCCCGTGGTTTTGGCAGCGCCACCGCGCTGGATGCACGAACCATTCAGGTGCGGGTGCCGAGCGGCGGCAGTTCGCAGGTCCGCTTCCTCGCTGATATTCAGAACATGGAGGTCAACGTCACCCCGCAGGATGCGAAGGTGGTGATCAATTCACGTACCGGCTCGGTGGTGATGAATCGTGAAGTGACCCTCGACAGCTGCGCCGTGGCTCAGGGGAATCTCTCTGTAACGGTTAACCGTCAGGCGAACGTCAGCCAGCCGGATACACCGTTCGGCGGCGGGCAAACGGTGGTGACGCCACAGACGCAGATCGACCTGCGCCAGAGCGGCGGCTCCCTGCAAAGCGTGCGGTCCAGCGCCAACCTGAACAACGTGGTGCGGGCGCTCAACGCGCTGGGCGCGACGCCAATGGATCTGATGTCGATCCTCCAGTCGATGCAGAGCGCGGGCTGCCTGCGCGCCAAACTGGAAATTATCTGATGATTAGCGACAGCAAACTGCTGGCCAGCGCTGCCTGGGACGCGCAGTCCCTGAACGATCTGAAGGCCAAAGCGGGCCAGGACCCGGCGGCGAACATGCGTCCGGTGGCGCGCCAGGTGGAGGGGATGTTTGTACAAATGATGCTGAAAAGCATGCGTGAAGCGCTGCCGAAGGATGGCCTGTTCAGCAGCGATCAGACGCGTTTGTATACCAGCATGTACGACCAGCAGATCGCCCAACAGATGACCGCCGGTAAAGGGCTGGGTCTGGCGGAAATGATGGTTAAACAGATGACCCAGGGGCAGGCGCAACCGGTGGAAGAGGTGCCGCAGGTACCGATGAAATTCCCGCTGGAAACGGTGACCCGCTATCAACATCAGGCCTTGACCCAACTGGTGAGCAAGGCAATGCCGAAAGCGCCGGTCAGCAGCGACGAACCGCTCTCCGGCGACAGCAAAGATTTTCTGGCGCAGCTTTCGCTGCCGGCGCGACTGGCCAGCGAGCAAAGCGGCGTGCCGCATCATCTGATTCTGGCGCAGGCGGCGCTGGAGTCTGGCTGGGGGCAGCGGCAAATTCGCCGCGAGAACGGCGAACCGAGCTTCAACCTGTTTGGCGTGAAGGCGTCCGCCAACTGGAAAGGGCCGGTGACAGAAATCACCACCACCGAATATGAGAATGGCGAAGCGAAAAAGGTGAAGGCGAAGTTTCGCGTTTACAGTTCGTATCTGGAGGCGCTGTCGGATTATGTCGGTCTGCTCACCCGCAATCCGCGCTATGCCGCCGTTACGACGGCCGCCACGGCCGAGCAGGGCGCTCAGGCGCTACAGAAAGCCGGTTATGCGACCGACCCCCACTACGCGCGTAAACTGACCACCATGATCCAACAGCTGAAGTCGATGAGCGAGAAGGTAAGCAATGCCTACAGCGCAAATCTCGACAATCTCTTCTAAATGGCTCAAGTCCCGCGACCTGCTGCCGATAATGGTTTGTAACTGAAGGATTAAAAGGAACCTCCATGTCCAGCTTGATTAATAACGCCATGAGCGGGTTGAATGCAGCCCAGGCGGCGCTGAATACTGCCAGTAATAATATTTCCAGTTATAACGTGGCGGGATATACCCGACAAACCACGATTATGGCGCAGGCCAACAGCACGCTGGGCGCTGGCGGCTGGGTAGGTAACGGTGTGTATGTGTCCGGTGTACAGCGCGAATACGATGCGTTTATTACTAATCAGTTGCGCGCCGCGCAGAACCAGAGCAGTGGCCTGACGACCCGTTACGAGCAGATGTCGAAAATCGATAACCTGCTGGCGAGCAAAACCAGCTCCATTTCGACCTCAATGCAGGACTTTTTCACCAGTCTGCAAACGCTGGTGAGCAACGCCGAAGATCCGGCGGCGCGCCAGACGCTGATTGGCAAGGCGAACGGTCTGGTGAATCAGTTTAAGACCACCGACCAGTACCTGCGCGACCAGGACAAACAGATCAATATTTCGATTACCTCCAGCGTCGATCAGATCAATAACTACAGCAAGCAAATCGCCAGTCTGAACGACCAGATTTCGCGTCTGACCGGCGTGGGCGGCGGGGCATCGCCGAACGATCTGCTGGACCAGCGCGACCAGTTGGTCAGCGAACTGAATAAACTGGTTGGCGTGGAAGTCAGCGTGCAGGACGGCGGCACCTATAACATCACAATGGCGAACGGCTATTCGCTGGTACAGGGCAGTAATGCGCGTCAACTGGCGGCGGTTCCGTCCCATGCCGATCCGTCGCGTATTACCGTGGCGTATGTTGACGAGCAGGCCGGGAATATTGAAATTCCGGAAAAACTGATTTCAACAGGTTCGCTGGGGGGACTGCTCAGCTTCCGTACCGAAGAACTCGACAAGACGCGTAACACGCTGGGACAGCTGGCGCTGGCGTTTGCGGACGCATTTAACCAGCAGCACCGCAAGGGTTATGACGCCAATGGCAATACCAATACGGATTTCTTTACCATCGGCAGCCCGGCAGTACTGAAAAACGACAAGAATACCGGTAGCGCAGCCGTGAGCGCTGCGGTGACCGATGCCTCAGCGGTACAGGCAACCGACTATAAAATGGTCTACGACGGGGCAAAATGGCAAATCACTCGCCTGGCCGATAATACCCGCTTTGAAGCGACCGCCACCAATGGAAAACTGACCTTTGACGGTCTGGAAGTGACGGTGGGAACCGGGGCGAATGCTAACGACAGTTTCACGCTGAAGCCAGTCGGCGACGCCATTATGAATATGAGCGTTAAGGTGACCAATGAATCGCAAATCGCCATGGCGCAAGACGCCACGTCAGGGGCGAGCGATAACCGTAACGGCCAGGCGCTGTTAGATCTGCAAAACGACGGCACCACCGTGGGCGGGTCAAAATCGTTTAACGACGCTTATGCCACCCTGGTGAGCGATGTTGGCAGTAAAACTGCGACGCTGAAAACCAGCAGCACCACTCAGAACGATGTGGTTACGCAGTTGACCCGACAACAGCAATCGATCTCCGGGGTCAACCTTGACGAAGAGTATGGCAACCTGCAGCGCTTTCAGCAGTACTATCTTGCCAATGCCCAGGTGCTGCAAACGGCGAACTCATTGTTTGATGCTCTGTTGAACATCCGCTAAGGGAGAAGGAACTCATGCGTATCAGTACCCAAATGATGTACCAGCAGAACATGCGTGGTATCACCAATGCTCAGGCCGAATGGATGAAATACGGTGAGCAGATGTCGTCGGGGAAGCGGGTTATTAATCCTTCAGATGATCCTATTGCGGCATCCCAGGCCGTGGTGCTTTCACAGGCGCAGGCGCAAAACAGCCAGTTCGCGCTGGCCCGTACTTTTGCCACGCAGAAGGTCTCGCTGGAAGAAAACGTGCTGAATCAGGTGACAACGGCGATTCAGACGGCACAGGAGAAAATTGTCAGCGCGGGAAACGGCACCTTAAGCGACGACGACCGTGCCTCGCTGGCAACCGATCTGCAGGGGATCCGCGATCAGCTGATGAACCTGGCGAACAGCACCGACGGCAATGGTCGCTATATTTTTGCTGGCTATAAAACCGAAACGCCCCCGTTCGCGCAGGCGGACGGGACCTATAACGGCGGCACCGAAAGCATTAAGCAGCAGGTGGACTCGGCGCGCTCGATGGTCATTGGTCATATTGGCAGCGACATCTTCAATTCCATTACCAGCAACGCGGTACCGGAGCCTGACGGTAAACCATCCGAAACGAACCTGTTCAGAATGCTGGACTCAGCCATCGACTCGCTCAATACCGCGGTAGGCGACGATGAAGCGTTGAAAGAGCAAGCTCAGGCGGTGATTGATAAAACCAACCGCGGGCTGAAAAATTCACTGAACAATGTGCTGAGCGTACGGGCGGAGCTGGGTACGCAACTGAGCGAACTCAGTTCTCTCGACACGTTAGGCAGCGACCGCGCGCTGGGACAAAAGCAGCAGATGAGTAATCTGGTCGACGTTGACTGGAACGAGGCGATCTCCTCGTACGTTATGCAACAGGCGGCGCTGCAGGCCTCGTATAAAGCCTTTACAGACATGCAGGGAATGTCGCTGTTTCAGCTCAACCGTTAACCGCACGTTTTGAAACATATCAAGAAACTGGGTATGTTTTGTCTGCCCGCTCCAGTACACCCCGGGGCGGGCATTTTTTTAGCGTTCTGTCTGCGGCTGTGCAGGTTGGCGTTTTGCCGTCATGCGGATAGCCAGCGCAACGGCACCGCATAGCGTTGCCAGCGTCACGACACCTGGCCAGTTTGCCCGCGCGTAAACCTGACTGCCGACCACCGACCCCAGCGCCATACCGATAAACACGACCGTGAACAGCAGGGCGTTGAGGCGACCCCGGGCCTGAGGCTCAAGGCTGTACACCAGATTCTGATGCGCCACCAGGCTTGACTGCAGCCCCAGATCGAACCCGACGGCGCAAAGCGCGATCAGAACCCATTGACCCGGCGCGGACAGAAACGGTAAGGCATACATTACGGCGAAAGAGAGTGTCACCAACAGCGCGCCGAGTTGCGCAACTTTCTCCACGCCCATTTTATCCGCCAGATGGCCTGCCAGCGGGGCCGCCAGCGCGCCTGCCGCGCCGGCGATGCCGAACGCGCCCGCCGCAGCGCTGCCCATCCGGTAGTGTTCCGCCAGCATCACGGCAAGCGTTGACCAGAAGGCGCTAAAGGCGACAGAAAGCGCACCCTGCGCCAGCGCCGCCCGGCGCAGGGTTGGGTAACGCCGCCATAGCTGCGCCATGGTGCCTAACAGCGCCGGATAGTTCAGGGTGGAGTGGGCGGCAAACGGCGGCAGCGCTTTCCATAGCAGCAGACCTGCCAGCGCGATGCTGACAGCGGCAAGCTGATACATCTCACGCCAGCCAAACGCTTCGCCCACCAGGCCGCTGACGGTACGTGACAGCAGGATCCCCAACAACAGGCCGGTCATCACTGTGCCTACGGTCTTTCCCTGTTTCCCTTCCGGCGCCAGGATCGCCGCCGCCGGAACAATATCCTGCGCCATGGTGGCCGCCATGCCAATGAGGAGGCTGACCAGCAGCAGGGAAGAGGCGGATTCGCTCACGCTACAGATCAGTAGCAGCAGGGCAAGGACGACGCTCTTTATCAGAATCAACATCCGGCGGTCAAAACGGTCGCCCAGCGGCAATAAAAACAGAATGCCTGACGCGTAACCGGCTTGCGTCAGGGTGGGAACCAACCCCATGCCGGTGATGCTCATGCCAGGATCTTCCCCCATTAACGGCAACAGCGGCTGGGAATAATAAATGGCGGCAACGCTAAATCCGGCGCCCAGCGCCAGTACTAAAATAAGCCAACGGGAAGGTGTGTTCATACTGCTGTCCTCAATGACGGGTGTGAGGCTATTTTTCTCTCATACGCCGTGGCCGGGTAGCAGGCGAAATGGTAAAACAGTTATACGTTTAACGTATGGGTAAAAAGCACATGCTAAAAAATGAACGTATAGACAGGGTGGAGCTGATGCGGACGTTTGTGCGTATTGTCGAAGCCGGATCGCTCTCGGCAGCGGCAAGACAGTTAAATACCACCCAGGCCACTATCAGCCGTCGTTTACAGTCGCTTGAAGCCATGCTGGGCGTCAAACTGTTGTTACGTACCACTCATGCAATGAAGCTGACAGACGACGGCGAGCGCGGTTATCAGCACGCGAAACACATCATTGACGCCTGGCTGGCGCTTGAGGACGGGCTTAACGCGGCGAAAGACGAACCCGTAGGTACGCTGCGGGTACGCGCGCCGCATGCTTTCGGCCAGCAGCAGCTCCTGACGCCGTTACTCCATTTTTTGGCCCGTTACCCGAATCTGTCAGTGGAGTGGATGCTCAACGACAAAACGGTCGACTTCCTGAGCGACAACATTGATTGCGCTATTCGGGTGGGGGCAGAGGTTGATCCGGCCACGGTGTCGGTGCTGCTGGCGGAAGTGCCGCGTAGCGTGGTGGCGACGCCAGAGTTACTGGCGGAATTTGATCCTGTCAGCGAACCGCATCAGTTGTCTGCGCTGCCCTGGATCGCGCTCAACACTTTCTATCAACATAACGTCTCGCTGAGCCATCAGATTAGTCGCCAACCGGTGAGCTTCCCGATTACGCCACGGCTGAGTACTGACAGTATTTACGTCGCACGCAATGCGGCGCTGGCAGGGCTGGGCGTTGCGATTGTCTCCAGCTGGACGGTGGAAGAAGATATCGCCAGCGGGCGTCTGGTTGAACTGGTTGCCGACTGGCAGGCTGCGCCGTTACCGGTACATCTGGTCTATCCGTGGGCGCGTTATTATCCTTCCCGACTGCGCCGTTTCCTGGAATTAATGAAAGAGGTGATGCCAGAACTGGCGGGAATGCGCCAACCGCAGGGGGAATAAAAAAGCCGACCCGGAGGTCGGCTTTCTCAGACAGTCCGCCTGTTATTCGACAGGCTGAGGGCGGGTCGGACCCGCAGACGCGTGATGCGTCGCGCTGTGGCCGCCAGCGGCGCCTTTACCTTCAAAGGCGAAGGCAGGACGCTGCCAGTCGCTGTGGCGCGGTGCTTCCGGCACGTACTCCGGCGCAGGTGCGCGGGTCATCGGTGCGGTAGCGTGGCTGTGCTCAACCGGCGCGGCGACAACGGCAGGTTTTTCCTCTTTTGCCGCTTCAACCTGGACGGCAACAGGCGCAGGGGAAACGACCACTTCCACTTCGTCCTGTGCTTCAACGTCCTGTTCGTTAACCGGTTCGGCAATGACTTCAGGCTCAACGGCAACCGGTTCCGCCACGGCTTCAGGCTCAACGACCACGACATCGGCGGGTTGTTCTGCGACCGGCGAAGTCTCCTGCGTTTCGGCGACCGGCTCTGCTTCAGCGGCGACGTTTTCAGCAACGGGCGCATCGGCATCGGCAATGATTTGCGGCTGTTCGTCAACCGGGGCGGCAATCACCTCCGGATGCGTCGTTTCCACCGCATCCTGCGGCTGAACAGGCGCGTCGGCAACGGTCTCCGCCATGGCCTGAAGCGGCTCAACGGCAGCGGCTACGGCCTGCGCTTCAGTTACCGCTGGCTGCGCCTGAACCTGCCCGAGTTCCTGCTCTTGCTGCTCGATATCCTGAGGACGGGCCACCGGGTAGCGGATCCACACTTTACCGGACGCCATCTCCGGCGATGCGCAGGCAACGGTCAACGGCATGGGTGACTGGAGCGGATAGCGTTCGTCACGGTAGCGACGACGGCGTTGACCGCTTACACGCAGATGACGTGGAGAACGACGGGAGCGACGCGGCATACCGGCGTTATCACGCGCGTCGCCGTTATCTTCCTGCTCCTGAGCAACCTCGGCAACGACCGGCAGCGGGACTTTTGCCAGCTCGGTGCTCTGCGCAGGCGCGGTCTCTGCCATGATCGGCGCGGCAACGGTATCTTCGTTTGCTGCCGTACTTACCGCATCCGCTT
The DNA here is from genome assembly GCF_000759835.1 of Citrobacter sedlakii NBRC 105722. Taxonomy (GTDB): domain Bacteria; phylum Pseudomonadota; class Gammaproteobacteria; order Enterobacterales; family Enterobacteriaceae; genus Citrobacter_A; species Citrobacter_A sedlakii. The sequence continues at coordinate 498,829 of NZ_BBNB01000001.1, read as the reverse complement.
CCGTCGCATTGTCGGTGTAACGCACTTTTTGACTCAGCTGGCGTTGTTTACGGCGCGGCTGCGCCTGACGAACACGTTCTTCCTGCTCGGTATCCTGAGTCTGCTGCTCGTCCAGATTCAGCGCTTTCACTTCCTGCTGGGCCTGGCGTTTTTCTTCGCTACGGCGACGATTACGTTCGCGACGCTGCGGCTGTTGCGGCTCATCGCCTGCCTTCGCTTTTTCCGCCACGTCACTGGACTGCTGACGGCTATCGCGTTCGGTATTCTGCTGGGCCTGACGACGATTACGGCGGTTCTCGTCACGGCTTTCACCGTTTTCTGAACGGTCGCCGCGTTCGCTGCGATTATCGCGGTTGTCACGGCGCTCGCTGCGATCGTTACGGTCGCGGCGGTTGTTCTGACGTTTACGACGATCCTGCTGGCGTTCCGGTTTTTCTGCCGCTTTTGGCGCGGGTTGCTCTGCAGGCTTCGCTTCTTCACTGCCGCTGAACAGCGACTTCAGCGCGCCAAAGAAGCGGCTGAGCAGACCCGGTTCTGCAGGCGTAGCCGGTGCGGCTGCGGCTTTCGGCGCGGCAGTTTTGACCACCGGTTCGGCAGCCGCCGGCGCTGGCGCAGGCGGAACATCCGGCATTGCAAAAGTCGCAAGGGCAGGCTGTTCCGGACGTTTACGCTCGGCGTACTCTTCTTCAGACGGCAACGCCATCGCTTCTTCATGCAGTTTTGGCAGCATGTAGCTCAGGGTTGGTGTCTCTTCGCCTTTACGTACGCGCAGTACGGAGTAATGCGGCGTTTCCATCTGATCGTTAGGGACGATCACACAGCGCACACCGTTCTGACGCGTTTCAATCGCGTTAACGGCAGTACGTTTTTCGTTAAGCAGGTAGGACGCAATCGGCACTGGAACAATCGCATGAACTTCCTGAGTGTTCTCTTTCAGCGCTTCTTCTTCGATCAGGCGCAGAATGGACAGCGACAGCGACTCGTTGTCACGAACGGTGCCGGTACCGCTACAGCGCGGACAAACGTGATGGCTGGATTCGCCCAGTGACGGACTCAGGCGCTGACGGGACATTTCCAGCAGGCCAAAGCGCGAAATATGGCTGATCTGAATGCGGGCCCGGTCCTGACGCACCGCTTCACGCAGACGGTTTTCCACCGCGCGCTGGTGGCGAACCGGCGTCATGTCGATGAAGTCGATAACAATCAAGCCGCCAAGATCGCGCAGACGCAACTGGCGAGCGATTTCATCGGCCGCTTCAAGGTTGGTGTTAAACGCGGTTTCTTCGATATCGCCGCCGCGGGTGGCGCGAGCGGAGTTGATGTCGATAGCGGTTAACGCTTCGGTGCTGTCGATTACAATGGAACCGCCGGACGGCAAGCGCACTTCACGCTGGAACGCGGACTCAATTTGCGACTCGATCTGGTAATGGCTGAACAGGGGAATTTCACCGGTGTACAGTTTAATTTTGCTGCTGAAGTCCGGACGACCCAACGCGGCGATATGCTGGCGCGCCAGTTCAAGCACTTTCGGGTTATCGATGAGAATTTCACCGATATCCTGACGCAGGTAGTCGCGAAACGCGCGAACAATCACGTTGCTTTCCTGATGGATCAGGAATGGCGCCGGGCGGCTTTCCGCTGCTTTCTGGATGGCTTCCCAGTGCTTCAGACGGAAGCTTAAGTCCCACTGCAACGCATCGGCAGACTTGCCGACGCCTGCGGTGCGCACAATAAGCCCCATGCCGTCGGGCAGCTCAAGGCTTGCCAGCGCTTCTTTCAGTTCGGTGCGATCGTCGCCTTCAATACGACGAGAGATGCCGCCCGCGCGCGGGTTGTTTGGCATCAGCACCAGATAACTACCCGCCAGGCTGATAAAGGTGGTCAGCGCAGCGCCTTTGTTGCCGCGTTCTTCTTTATCAATCTGAACAATGACTTCCTGACCTTCGCGCAACACATCTTTAATGTTGGGACGACCATGCGCGTTGTAACTGGCGGGGAAATATTCGCGGGCAATTTCTTTTAACGGGAGGAAACCGTGACGTTCAGCGCCGTAATCAACAAAAGCCGCTTCCAGACTCGGTTCAATACGGGTAATTTTGCCTTTATAGATGTTCGCTTTTTTCTGCTCGTGTCCAGGACTTTCAATATCCAGATCGTACAGACGCTGCCCATCTACAAGGGCAACACGCAACTCTTCCTGCTGAGTTGCGTTGATTAACATTCTTTTCATCGTAACTTACTCATTATTCTTACATTGACGACTAAGCTGCGGGCAGAGTATCGCCTTTCCGGGTGTGAACCGATGGCCTCGTGTCTATTCGCGTCGCCAACCTCACGGTTATCGTCAGCTCAAAGAGGCGCAGAGTGTCGGTTGCCTGTATTTCATACGGAAACACAGCGCAATTATCAGGGGAACTGCCTGGGTGTTACTCTCCAGAGAAGATCCGATCTACCGGTAAGGACTGCAACCCGCAGCCCGCTAACTGCCTGAAAGATCAATACGTCTTACGCCATTGCTGCGTGGATGATCGTTCGGGCAAAATGGGTCATTCCGTAAAATTGCTTGTTCTAACAAGTTTTGACACGGAAACGGTGACATTATTCCACTGCTAACCTTGTTATAGCAAGATGACTTTTACCATTTATCTCCCACTTACTCACAGTTTTTTCACTTATCCGCGGTGATTGGTTTAATAACCACCAAATCTGTGATGAATACGCTGTGCGGCGGCAGATAAAGATAAATATAAGCATAGAAAAATGAGTGGCGCGAATCCTTGCCGCTATTTAGAATCGGCCCCCATGAAAACAGAGACTCCATCCGTAAAAATTGTTGCTATTTCCGCTGACGAAGCAGGGCAACGCATCGATAACTTTTTGCGTACGCAGTTAAAAGGCGTGCCGAAAAGTATGATTTATCGCATTTTGCGCAAAGGCGAAGTGCGGGTGAATAAAAAACGCATCAAACCCGAATATAAACTCGAAGCGGGCGATGAAGTGCGTATCCCGCCTGTTCGCGTGGCCGAGCGGGAAGACGACGCCGTGTCGCCACACCTGCAAAAGGTGGCGGCGCTGGCCGATGTCATCCTGTACGAAGATGACCATATCCTGGTGCTCAATAAGCCCTCGGGCACGGCGGTGCATGGCGGTAGCGGCCTGAGCTTCGGCGTGATTGAAGGATTGCGCGCTCTGCGTCCGGAGGCGCGGTTCCTCGAACTGGTGCACCGCCTCGACCGCGACACCTCTGGTGTGCTGCTGGTGGCGAAAAAGCGCTCGGCGCTACGTTCGCTGCATGAGCAACTGCGTGAGAAAGGGATGCAGAAAGACTATCTGGCGCTGGTTCGCGGCCAGTGGCAATCGCACGTGAAAAACGTGCAGGCGCCGCTATTAAAGAACATCCTGCAAAGCGGCGAGCGTATCGTCCGTGTGAGTCAGGAAGGTAAGCCTTCAGAAACCCGCTTTAAAGTTGAAGAGCGTTATGCCTTTGCCACGCTGGTGCGCTGTAGCCCGGTTACCGGCCGTACGCACCAGATCCGCGTGCATACCCAGTATGCCGGGCATCCGATTGCGTTTGACGATCGCTACGGCGACCGCGAATTTGACAAGCAACTGGCGGGAACCGGACTTTCGCGCCTCTTCCTGCATGCTGCCGCGCTGAAGTTTACCCATCCGGGAACGGGGGAGATACTGCGCATTGAGGCGCCGATGGATGAGCAGTTAAAAAGATGTCTCCAGACATTGCGTAAATGATTCTGATCGCGTCGCTGACGTGTTTTATCAGATGACGCTTGCCTCCCGCGCCTTTCCGCGGGTCTGAAAGTGAAGCGCCATCAGGCGCTTCACTGCGTTAGGCTTTCAGCGGGTTCATCTCTTCCCGACGCAACATCTGGCACAGGGCGATCAGCGGTAAGCCAATCAGCGTATTGGGGTCCCGACCCTCTAAGCGCTCAAACAGCGCAATGCCCAGTCCTTCGCTTTTAAAACTCCCGGCACAATGCAGCGGACGCTCTTTGCGCACGTAGTCTTCTATCTCTGCTTCGCTCAGATGACGAAAATGGACGTCAAACGGTTCCACTTCCGTCTGTAAATGGCCGGTCGCGGAATTATACAGCGCCAGCCCCGTATAGAAGGTGATGATGTTGCCGCTGGCTTTCGCCAACTGCTGGCAGGCTTTTTCTTCTGTTAACGGCTTGCCGGCGATTTCGCCATCCAGCACGCATACCTGATCGGAGCCAATAATCAGGTGAGCAGGGAAGCGGTGGGCCAGCGACTGCGCCTTTTCTTTCGCCAGACGACTGACCAGGTGACGGGGACTCTCGCCAGGCATCGGCGTTTCGTCAACGTCCGGCGCGGCGCATTCAAAGGGGATCGCCAGTTTTTCCAGCAGGGCGCGACGCCAGGGCGATGTGGAAGCGAGAATAAGATTAGGCATATTTTTTCTACCAGATATAGCGTATTGATGAGACCCATTTTAAACTATGTCTTTCGTCATTCAGACGCGCAAGCAGGGCGTCTGCTGAGCGAAAATAAGTCTGTTAACCGCAATGTGTGCGAATTATTGGCAAAAGGCAACCGCAGGCTGCCTTTTTCTTTGACTATATGACGTTACAAAGTTAATATGCGCGCCCTATGCAAAAGGTAAAATTACCCCTGACTCTGGATCCGGTTCGTACGGCTCAAAAACGCCTCGATTATGAAGGTATCTATACTTCCGATCTGGTAGAGCGCGTCGCCGATTCTGTGGTCAGTGTGGACAGTGATGTGGAATGCTCGATGTCGTTCGCTATCGACAACCAACGTCTCGCCGTAATTACCGGCGACGCTGCGGTTTCGGTCACGCTCGAATGTCAGCGTTGCGGTAAGCCGTTTACCCATCAGGTTCACACAACGTATTGTTTTAGTCCGGTTCGTTCTGACGAACAGGCTGAAGCACTCCCGGAAGCGTATGAGCCGATTGAGGTTAACGAATTCGGTGAAATCGATCTGCTTGCAATGGTTGAAGATGAAATCATCCTCTCCTTGCCGGTAGTTCCGGTGCATGATTCTGAACACTGTGAAGTGTCCGAGGCGGACATGGTCTTTGGGGAACTGCCTGATGAAGCGCAAAAACCAAACCCATTTGCCGTATTAGCCAGCTTAAAGCGTAAGTAATTGAGGAGTAAGGTCCATGGCCGTACAACAGAATAAACCAACCCGTTCCAAACGTGGCATGCGTCGTTCCCATGACGCGCTGACCGCAGTCACCAGCCTGTCTGTAGACAAAACCTCTGGTGAAAAACACCTGCGTCACCACATCACCGCCGACGGTTACTACCGCGGTCGCAAGGTCATCGCTAAGTAATCACGCGTTATTCGCGTGATGAAGCTTAGTGAGGAATTTCCCCGTTCAGGCGGGGAATGACCAAACCAGGCGGCGAAGATACCTTGACACGTCTAACCCTGGCGTTAGATGTCATGGGGGGAGATTTCGGCCCTTCCGTGACAGTGCCTGCAGCATTGCAGGCACTGAATTCTAATTCACAACTCACACTTCTTTTAGTCGGGGATCCCGATACAATCACGCCATTACTTGCTAAAGCTGACTTTGAACAACGTTCGCGTCTGCAGATTATCCCTGCGCAGTCAGTTATCGCCAGTGATGCCCGGCCTTCGCAGGCTATCCGCGCCAGTCGCGGTAGTTCCATGCGGGTGGCGCTGGAACTCGTGAAAGAAGGGCGAGCGCAGGCCTGTGTGAGCGCCGGTAATACTGGGGCGCTGATGGGGCTGGCAAAATTATTGCTCAAGCCGCTGGACGGCATTGAGCGTCCCGCGCTGGTCACGGTGTTGCCGCATCAGCAAAAAGGGAAGACGGTGGTCCTGGATTTAGGGGCTAACGTCGATTGCGACAGCACGATGCTGGTGCAGTTTGCGATTATGGGCTCGGTGCTCGCGGAAGAAGTGGTTGGCATTGATAACCCTCGCGTGGCCTTGCTCAACATCGGCGAAGAAGAAACTAAGGGTCTCGACAGTATTCGGGACGCTTCGGCTGTGCTAAAAACGATCTCCTCCATCAATTACATCGGTTATCTCGAGGCCAATGAATTATTGACGGGAAAAACGGATGTGCTGGTATGTGACGGTTTTACAGGCAATGTCACATTAAAGACGATGGAAGGGGTTGTCAGAATGTTCCTTTCACTGCTGAAATCTCAGGGTGAGGGTAAAAAACGGTCGTGGTGGCTGCTGATAGTAAAACGTTGGTTACAAAAAAGCCTGACGAGGCGATTCAGTCACCTCAACCCCGACCAGTATAATGGCGCCTGTCTGTTAGGATTGCGCGGCACGGTGATTAAGAGTCATGGTGCGGCCAATCAGCGAGCCTTCACAGTCGCGATTGAACAGGCAGTGCAGGCGGTGCAGCGACAAGTTCCTCAGCGAATTGCCGCTCGCCTGGAATCTGTATACCCGACTGGATTCGAACGGCGGGACGTGGGTCATGGCGACACATCGCAGCCACACTGACAGCGGTGTGGCTAACGCGCCCGGCCTCTTCGTCGTTGTTGATCCGCGGTATATAACCAAAAAGTGACTGAGCGTACATGTATACGAAGATTATTGGTACTGGCAGCTATCTGCCTGAACACGTGCGGACTAACGCCGATCTGGAAAAAATGGTCGATACCTCTGACGAGTGGATTGTCACTCGCACAGGTATCCGTGAGCGCCATATTGCCGCCCCGGATGAAACCGTCTCAACGATGGGATACACCGCAGCGCAGCGGGCGCTGGAAATGGCGGGCATTGATAAAGATCAGATTGGCTTGATAGTGGTGGCGACCACCTCAGCAACTCATGCTTTCCCCAGCGCGGCATGCCAGATCCAGAGCATGCTGGGCATTAAAGGATGCCCGGCGTTTGACGTCGCGGCGGCCTGTGCGGGCTTCACCTATGCGCTCAGCGTGGCCGATATGTACGTGAAATCCGGCGCCGTTGACTATGCGCTGGTCGTCGGGTCCGACGTGCTGGCTCGCACCTGCGATCCGACCGATCGCGGCACTATTATTATTTTTGGCGATGGCGCAGGCGCGGTTGTGCTCGGCGCATCCGAAGAGCCGGGCATTATCTCCACCCATCTACATGCGGATGGCAGCTACGGTGAATTACTGACGCTGCCGAATGCCGATCGTGTGAATCCGGACAACCCGATTCACCTGACGATGGCGGGTAACGAAGTGTTCAAAGTGGCGGTAACCGAGCTGGCGCATATCGTTGACGAGACGCTGGCGGCCAACAACCTGGACCGTTCGCAGCTCGACTGGCTGGTTCCTCACCAGGCTAACCTGCGTATTATCAGCGCGACGGCGAAGAAACTGGGTATGTCGATGGACAACGTTGTGGTCACGCTGGACCGTCACGGCAACACGTCTGCGGCTTCCGTACCGTGCGCGCTGGATGAAGCCGTGCGCGACGGACGTATCAAAGCCGGGCAACTGGTTCTGCTTGAAGCCTTCGGCGGTGGTTTCACCTGGGGCTCCGCGCTGGTTCGTTTCTAGTATAAGGATTTAAACATGACGCAATTCGCATTTGTGTTCCCTGGACAGGGTTCGCAGACCGTTGGGATGCTGGCCGATATGGCGGCAAGCTATCCGGTTATAGAAGAAACGTTTGCTGAAGCTTCAGCGGCGCTGGGCTACGACCTGTGGGCGCTGACTCAACAGGGGCCAGCGGAAGAATTGAACAAAACCTGGCAGACTCAGCCTGCGCTGTTAGCGGCGTCTGTCGCACTGTACCGCGTCTGGCAGCAGCAGGGCGGTAAAGCGCCTGCGCTGATGGCGGGTCATAGCCTGGGTGAATACTCTGCGCTGGTGTGCGCGGGCGTCATCAATTTTGCTGATGCGGTGCGTCTCGTGGAACTGCGTGGTAAATTTATGCAGGAAGCGGTACCGGAAGGCACAGGCGGCATGTCTGCTATTATCGGTCTGGATGATGCTTCCATCGCTAAAGCCTGCGAAGACGCGGCGGAAGGCCAGGTAGTTTCGCCAGTGAATTTTAACTCGCCGGGACAGGTGGTTATCGCCGGGCACAAAGAGGCGGTAGAGCGCGCGGGCGCCGCGTGTAAAGCTGCCGGCGCGAAACGTGCGTTGCCGCTACCGGTAAGCGTACCGTCGCACTGCGCGTTGATGAAACCCGCTGCGGAAAAACTGGCCGTTGAATTAGCGAAAATCACCTTCAGCGCGCCGACAGTGCCGGTAGTGAACAACGTGGATGTGAAATGTGAAACCGAGGCTGACGCGATTCGTGATGCGCTGGTTCGCCAGCTGTACAGCCCGGTTCAGTGGACCCGTAGCGTTGAGTTTATGGCCGCGCAGGGCGTGGAACACCTTTACGAAGTCGGTCCGGGTAAAGTCCTCACCGGTCTGACGAAACGCATTGTCGATACCCTGACCGCCTCGGCGCTGAATGAACCGGCGGCGGTATCTGCGGCGCTTGAGCAATAAAAGAGGAAAACCATGAGTTTTGAAGGAAAAATCGCGCTGGTTACCGGTGCAAGTCGCGGTATTGGCCGCGCTATTGCAGAGACGCTCGTTGCCCGTGGCGCGACCGTTATCGGTACAGCGACCAGCGAAAATGGCGCTCAGGCCATTAGCGATTACTTAGGTGCGAAAGGCAAAGGTCTGATGTTGAACGTGACCGATCCTGCATCTATCGAATCCGTTCTGGAAAAAATTCGCGCAGAATTTGGTGAAGTCGATATCCTGGTCAATAATGCCGGTATCACTCGCGACAATCTGCTGATGCGAATGAAAGATGATGAGTGGAACGATATTCTCGAAACCAATCTTTCATCTGTTTTCCGCCTGTCAAAAGCGGTAATGCGCGCTATGATGAAAAAGCGTCATGGACGTATTATCACTGTCGGTTCTGTGGTTGGTACCATGGGAAATGCGGGTCAGACCAATTACGCTGCGGCGAAAGCAGGTCTGATTGGCTTCAGTAAATCGCTGGCGCGCGAAGTTGCGTCACGCGGCATTACTGTAAACGTTGTTGCTCCGGGCTTTATTGAAACGGACATGACGCGTGCGCTGACCGATGAGCAGCGTGCGGGTACGCTGGCGGCAGTACCTGCGGGTCGTTTAGGCGATCCAAAAGAAATTGCCAGCGCGGTTGCATTTTTAGCTTCTGACGAGGCGGGTTACATCACTGGTGAAACCCTGCACGTCAATGGCGGAATGTATATGGTTTGACCACGAGCTACGCAAATTCGGCCAGGCTGGAGCAGTCTGAAGGAAAATGCGTAGAAAAATATTTGCGTTATTTGGGTGAAAAGCCGCAAAATAGCGTAAAATCGTGGTAAGACCTGCCGGGATTTAGTTGCAAATTTTTCAACATTTTATACACTACGAAAACCATCGCGAAAGCGAGTTTTGATAGGAAATTTAAGAGTATGAGCACTATCGAAGAACGCGTTAAGAAAATTATCGGCGAACAGCTGGGCGTTAAGCAGGAAGAAGTTACCAACAATGCTTCTTTCGTTGAAGACCTGGGCGCAGATTCTCTTGACACCGTTGAGCTGGTAATGGCTCTGGAAGAAGAGTTTGATACTGAGATTCCGGACGAAGAAGCTGAGAAAATCACCACCGTTCAGGCTGCCATTGATTACATCAACGGCCACCAGGCGTAAGTGAACATCTCCAGGCGGTCATTCGACCGCCTGAGTTTTATCTTTTTGTCCCACTAGAATTTTTTTCCCTCCCTGGAGGACAACCGTGTCTAAGCGTCGTGTAGTTGTGACCGGACTGGGCATGTTGTCTCCTGTCGGCAATACCGTAGAGTCTACCTGGAAAGCTCTCCTTGCCGGTCAGAGTGGCATCAGCCTGATCGACCATTTCGATACTAGCGCCTATGCAACGAAATTTGCTGGCTTAGTAAAGGATTTTAACTGTGATGACATCATCTCGCGTAAAGAACAGCGCAAGATGGATGCCTTCATTCAATATGGAATTGTCGCTGGCGTCCAGGCCATGCAGGATTCTGGCCTTGAAGTAACGGAAGAGAACGCAACCCGTATTGGCGCCGCTATTGGTTCCGGTATCGGTGGTCTCGGTCTGATTGAGGAAAACCACAGTTCTCTGGTGAACGGTGGACCGCGTAAAATCAGCCCATTCTTCGTTCCGTCGACGATTGTTAACATGGTGGCAGGCCACCTGACCATCATGTATGGCCTGCGTGGGCCAAGCATTTCTATCGCAACCGCCTGTACCTCAGGCGTACACAACATCGGTCATGCCGCACGTATCATTGCTTACGGCGACGCGGACGCGATGGTTGCGGGCGGTGCTGAAAAAGCCAGTACGCCGCTGGGCGTGGGGGGCTTTGGCGCAGCGCGTGCGTTGTCCACACGTAACGACAACCCGCAAGCGGCAAGCCGTCCGTGGGATAAAGAGCGTGACGGTTTTGTGCTCGGCGACGGTGCCGGGATGGTTGTACTCGAAGAGTATGAACATGCGAAAAAACGCGGCGCGAAAATTTATGCTGAAGTCGTTGGCTTCGGGATGAGCAGCGATGCATACCATATGACGTCGCCGCCGGAAAATGGCGCAGGCGCGGCGCTGGCGATGGTCAACGCACTGCGTGATGCGGCGATTGAACCGGGCCAGATTGGCTATGTCAACGCGCACGGGACCTCTACCCCGGCAGGCGATAAAGCTGAAGCGCAGGCGGTTAAGTCTGTCTTTGGCGAAGCGGCAAGCCGTGTGATGGTCAGCTCTACCAAATCCATGACCGGTCACTTGTTGGGTGCGGCAGGCGCGGTAGAATCCATCTACTCCATCCTGGCGCTGCGCGATCAGGCTGTTCCGCCAACCATTAACCTGGATAATCCGGATGAGGGTTGCGATCTGGACTTCGTTCCGCACGAAGCGCGTCAGGTCAGTGGAATGGAGTATGCGCTGTGTAACTCCTTCGGTTTTGGCGGCACGAACGGTTCTTTGATCTTCAAAAAGATCTAACCGCCTGTCCGTTGTTGCTTAAAGGTCCGCTCGTCGGGCCTTTTTTATTGCGTTTTCTTCCCTTGTCCTGCACTCGTCATCCTGCCACACTAACGGGCCACCGATGAGGAGCCACTATGTTCTTGATAAATGGTCGTGAACAGGAATCGCTTGCTGCAAGCGATCGCGCAATACAGTTTGGCGATGGCTGCTTTACTACCGTACGTATTTTAGACGGTCAGCTTTGCCATCTGGCTGCGCATCTCCGGCGTTTGCAGGATGCCTGTAATAAACTGCTGATCGCCTTTGAGTTCTGGGATGAGCTTGAGCGTGAAATGAACACGCTTGCCATGGGGCATTCACGTGGCGTGCTGAAGGTGATCATCAGCCGCGGCAGCGGCGGTCGAGGCTACAGCGCGGCAAACTGCTCGCAGCCTACCCGGATTCTGTCCGTTTCGCCGTATCCGACGCATTTCGATGACTGGCGAAATCGAGGAATCACGCTAACTCTCAGCCCGGTTCGTCTTGGTCGCAACCCGCTGCTTGCCGGGATCAAACATCTTAACCGTCTTGAACAGGTCCTGATTCGTTCTCATCTTGAGCAGACGGAGGCGGATGAGGCGCTGGTTCTTGACAGCGAAGGTTGGGTTACGGAATGCTGTGCGGCTAATGTGTTCTGGCGAAAAGACAATGTGGTCTATACACCGCGTCTCGATCTGGCAGGTGTCAACGGCATAATGCGACAATTCTGTTTGCAGCAACTGGCACAATCGTCTTTTCGGGTTGTCGAAACCAGTGCCCGTGAAGAAGATGTCCGCCGCGCTGACGAAATCGTGGTTTGTAACGCGCTGATGCCGGTTATTCCTGTCTGCGCTTTTGACGCTGTGCCGTTCTCTTCACGCGCGCTCTATGAATTCCTGGCCCCACTGTGTGAGTATCCGAATTAGTCATGAAAAAATTGTTATACGCTGTCCTCTTATTGGGTGTGGTATTAGGCATTGCTGGGGGAGTGGGCTTGTGGAAGGTTCGCCAACTGGCGGACAGCAAGATCCTGATTAAAGAAGAAACCATTTTTACCCTCAAACCGGGAACGGGTCGTCTGGCGCTCGGTGAGCAACTGTATGCCGACCGGGTTGTGAACCGCCCCCGGGTATTTCAGTGGCTGCTGCGCGTTGAACCGGCGCTTTCGCACTTCAAAGCGGGCACGTATCGCTTAACGCCAGGAATGACCGTGCGGGAGATGCTGCAACTGCTGGAAAGCGGAAAAGAGGCACAATTTCCGCTGCGTTTTGTGGAAGGGATGCGGCTTAGCGACTATCTCAAACAGTTGCGCGATGCGCCTTATGTTAAGCATACCCTGACCGACGATAGCTACGCGAGCGTGGCGAAGGCGCTCGAACTGAAAGAAACCGACGGTCTCGAAGGCTGGTTCTGGCCTGATACCTGGATGTACACCGCCAACACAACCGATGTGGCCTTGCTTAAGCGCGCGCGTCAAAAAATGGTGAAAGTGGTTAATGAGGTTTGGGAAGGCCGCGCGGAGGGGTTACCGTATAAAGATCAGAATCAACTGGTCACCATGGCCTCGATCATCGAAAAAGAGACGGCGGTTGCCAGCGAACGCGATCAGGTTGCGTCGGTATTTATCAACCGACTGCGCGTCGGAATGCGACTGCAGACCGATCCTACGGTGATTTACGGGATGGGTGAGCGCTATAATGGCAAGATCTCACGTGCAGATCTGGAAACCCCGACGGCCTATAACACCTATACCATCACCGGGCTGCCGCCAGGACCGATCGCCATGCCGGGCGAAGCCTCGCTGAAGGCGGCGGCGCATCCGGCCAAAACGCCGTATCTCTATTTTGTCGCCGACGGCAAAGGGGGCCATACGTTTAATACCAATCTTGCCAGCCATAACCGGTCTGTGCAGGACTACCTGAAAGTGCTTAAGGAAAAAAATGCGCAGTAAGTATATCGTCATCGAGGGGCTGGAAGGCGCCGGTAAAACGACCGCGAGAAATATCGTGGTTGAGACGCTCGAACAGCTCGGCATCCGCGACATGGTTTTTACCCGCGAGCCGGGCGGCACGCAACTGGCGGAAAAACTGCGCAGTCTGGTGCTGGACATCAAATCTGTCGGCGATGAGATCATCACCGACAAAGCCGAAGTGCTGATGTTTTATGCAGCGCGCGTCCAGCTTGTGGAAACGGTCATTAAACCCGCGCTGGCAAAAGGGACGTGGGTGATTGGCGACCGTCACGATCTTTCCACCCAGGCGTACCAGGGCGGCGGACGCGGTATCGATCAGCAGATGCTTGCCACACTGCGTGACGCAGTACTCGGCGATTTCCGGCCGGATTTGACGCTTTATCTGGATGTTACGCCTGAAGTTGGGCTGAAACGCGCGCGCGCGCGCGGCGAGCTGGACCGTATTGAGCAGGAGTCTTTTGACTTTTTTAATCGCACCCGCGCCCGCTATCTGGAGTTGGCGGCCCAGGATGCAAGCATTCGCACGATTGATGCGACGCAGCCGCTGGACGTTGTAATGAATGCTATTCGTACCACTGTGACCGGGTGGGTGAAGGAGCAGGGCGCATGAAATGGTATCCATGGTTACGACCGGACTTTGAAAAACTGGTAGCAAGCTATCAGGAAGGACGGGGTCACCATGCGCTACTGATCCAGGCACTGCCGGGAATGGGCGATGATGCCCTGATCTACGCGCTCAGCCGATTTCTGCTCTGTCAGCAGCCGGACGGTCATAAAAGCTGCGGCCACTGCCGTGGCTGCCAGCTGATGCAGGCGGGCACGCATCCGGACTATTATTCCCTGTTTCCGGAAAAAGGGAAAAACGTGCTGGGCATCGACGCGGTTCGCGAAGTGGGGGAGAAACTCTACGAGCGGGCGCGTCTTGGCGGGGCGAAAGTGGTGTGGATCCCCGACGCGGCGCTGTTGACCGATGCCGCGGCGAACGCCTTGCTTAAAACCCTGGAGGAACCGCCTGAGCAAACGTGGTTCTTTCTTGCTACGCGGGAACCTGCGCGTCTTCTGGCGACGTTGCGCAGCCGCTGTCGTTTGCATCACCTTGCGCCACCTGCGGAAAACTATGCGATCACGTGGCTCGCGCGAGAAGTGACGGTGTCACAAACGTCGCTGTTGACCGCGCTGCGCCTGAGCGCAGGCTCGCCGGGCGCGGCGCTGGCATTACTGCAATCCGACGGTTGGGCGCAACGCGAAGCGCTGTGCCAGGCGCTTTCAGGCAGCGTGCCCGGCGGTGACTGGTACAGCCTGCTGCCGGTGTTGAATCATGAGCATGCGCCCGCGAGACTACACTGGCTGGCGACCCTGCTGATGGATGCGCTGAAGCGCCAGCATGGGGCGACATGGTTAACCAATGCGGATGCCGGAGAGCTGGTGGCAATGCTTGCCGGGCAGTTGTCTACAAACCGGATCCAGGCGATCCTGAGCGCCGTCTGCCATTGCCGTGAACAGTTGCTCAGTATGACGGCAATAAACCGTGAACTGGTCTTAACCGATCTCCTTTTACAAATTGAGCATTACCTGCAACCTGGCGCCGTGTTGCCAGTTTCCCATCTTTAAGAGAGACATTATGTTTTTAGTCGACTCGCACTGCCATCTTGATGGCCTGGATTATCAATCTCTGCATAAGGACGTGGACGATGTGCTGACGAAAGCCGCCGCACGCGATGTGAAGTTCTGTCTGGCGGTGGCGACCACGCTGCCAGGCTACCGCGCGATGCGCGAGCTGGTGGGTGAGCGCGATAACGTGGTGTTCTCCTGCGGCGTACATCCGCTTAACCAGGATGAGCCGTTCGAAGTGGAAGAACTGCGGCGACTGGCGGCAGAAGAGGGCGTTGTGGCGATGGGGGAAACCGGGCTGGACTATTATTACACCCCCGAAACGAAGGTTCGTCAGCAGGCGTCATTTATTCATCATATTCAGATTGGCCGTGAGCTGAACAAACCGGTGATTGTGCACACTCGTGACGCCCGCGCCGACACGCTGGCGATTCTGCGTAATGAAAAGGTGACGGATTGCGGTGGCGTACTACACTGTTTTACTGAAGACAGAGAAACGGCGGGTAAATTACTGGATTTAGGCTTTTATATCTCTTTTTCCGGTATTGTGACCTTCCGTAACGCCGAGCAGTTACGCGATGCCGCACGCTATGTGCCGTTGGATCGCCTGTTGGTGGAGACGGATTCTCCTTATCTCGCTCCGGTTCCGCACCGTGGCAAAGAGAACCAGCCGGCAATGGTACGTGATATTGCGGAATACATGGCCGTATTGAAGGGTGTTGCCGTTGAAGAACTGGCGCAAATCACCACCGATAACTTTGCCCGCCTGTTCCATATCGACGCGTCCCGCCTGCAATCCGCCTCTTAAGCGAGTTTTTTTAAAGCTCGTAATTAATCAGCAAAGCGAGTAAAGTTCACCGCCACAAACTGGGCGGTGAATGAACAGCTTGACACATTATGAAACGATTTTTGTCAAAATGTGCAACTTATGGCACCGGGCGGAGTTGAAACGTGATGGTCGTCAAACAAAAATAAGCTGATTTATTTTACTCTGTGTAATAAATAAAGGGCGCTTAGATGCCCTGTCCACGGCGAGGCTCTCCCCCCTTGCTAATGCGTGAAAACGTAGAAAAACACCAATACTCAGGAGCACTCCTAATTATGTTTAAGAATGCATTTGCTAACCTGCAAAAGGTCGGTAAATCGCTGATGCTGCCGGTATCCGTATTGCCTATCGCAGGTATCCTGCTGGGCGTCGGTTCCGCAAACTTCAGCTGGCTGCCAGCCGTTGTCTCGCATGTCATGGCAGAAGCAGGCGGTTCTGTTTTTGCAAACATGCCGCTTATTTTCGCTATCGGTGTCGCGCTTGGTTTTACCAACAACGACGGCGTGTCTGCTCTGGCGGCGGTGGTTGCCTATGGCATCATGGTGAAAACCATGGCCGTGGTTGCGCCGCTGGTTCTGCATTTACCGGCTGAAGAGATCGCAGCAAAACACCTTGCGGATACCGGTGTTCTCGGGGGGATTATCTCCGGTGCGATTGCGGCGTACATGTTCAACCGTTTCTACCGCATCAAGCTGCCTGAGTATCTTGGCTTCTTTGCTGGTAAGCGCTTTGTGCCAATCATCTCCGGCCTGGCGGCAATCTTTACCGGCGTGATCCTCTCCTTTATCTGGCCGCCTATCGGTACGGCTATCCAGACGTTCTCGCAGTGGGCGGCTTACCAGAACCCGGTTGTGGCGTTCGGTATCTACGGCTTCATTGAGCGTTGCCTGGTGCCGTTTGGTCTGCACCATATCTGGAACGTTCCTTTCCAGATGCAGATCGGCGAATACACCAACGCGGCAGGTCAGGTCTTCCACGGCGACATTCCTCGCTATATGGCGGGCGACCCGACGGCGGGCAAACTGTCCGGCGGCTTCCTGTTCAAAATGTATGGTCTGCCGGCGGCGGCTATCGCCATCTGGCACTCGGCTAAACCGGAAAACCGCGCGAAAGTGGGCGGTATCATGATCTCCGCAGCGCTGACCTCGTTCCTGACCGGTATCACCGAGCCGATCGAGTTCTCCTTCATGTTCGTTGCGCCGATCCTGTACATTATCCACGCGATCCTGGCCGGTCTGGCGTTCCCAATCTGTATCCTGCTGGGTATGCGTGACGGTACTTCCTTCTCGCACGGTCTGATCGATTTTATCGTCCTGTCCGGTAACAGCAGCAAACTGTGGCTGTTCCCGATTGTCGGCGCAGGTTATGCGATCGTTTACTACACCGTCTTCCGCGTTCTGATCAAGGCGCTGGACCTGAAAACGCCGGGTCGTGAAGACAGCACTGACGACGCGAAAGCGGGCGCGACCAGCGAAATGGCTCCGGCACTGGTGGCGGCATTTGGTGGTAAAGAAAACATCACCAACCTGGACGCGTGTATTACCCGTCTGCGTGTCAGCGTGGCTGACGTCGCGAAAGTGGATCAGGCTGGCCTGAAGAAACTGGGTGCGGCAGGCGTGGTTGTTGCGGGTTCTGGCGTTCAGGCGATTTTCGGTACAAAATCCGATAACCTGAAAACGGAAATGGATGAATATATCCGTAACAGCTAAGCAGTAAGACGTTGGGGAGAACTAAGGCAGCCGCATGGCTGCCTTTTTTACATCCTGAACGGTGCGTATGAAAAGCCGAACAGGGTCCGGCAGCTATATCAGAACTGATACGTGGCGGTGATGCTCACGTTACGCGGTTCGCCGTACACGATAGACCCTTCGATGTTGGTGTCGTAGGTTTTATCAAACAGATTGTTCACGTTACCCTGCAACGAAAAGTTTTTGGTCACCTGGTAGCGGGTGAAAAGATCCACCAGCGCGTAGCTGCCCTGTTCCGCACGGAAAGTGCCGTATGGCGTGACGGTATCGCTGTAGACGCGGTTCTGCCAGTTAACGCCGCCGCCAACGGTCAGTTCTGGCATCGCCGGCAGGCGATAACGGGTGAACAGTTTGACCGACGTGCGCGGCAGATACGGATTCACCGCATTACCTTCGTTATCGTCAGCGAGGTAGCGCGTTGCGCCAAAGGTCATCTGCCAGTTATCGGTGATCGCGCCGTTGATCTCAAATTCAACCCCTTTGCTGACGGTGCCGTTCGCGGCTTTATACGCGGTCTCTCCGTTGCTACCGGCGATAGGTGAACCGGTGGACTGAGCAAGGTTGTCCTGCTCGATGCGGAACAGAGACAGGGTGGTGGTCAGACGGCTATTCATCCAGTCAGATTTCAGGCCCACCTCATAGTTATTTCCGGTGATGGGGGAAAGGTATTTACCCGAGCTGTCGCGCTTGTTCTGCGGCTGGAAGATCGATGTGTAGCTGGCATAGGTGGACCAGTTATCGTTGATGTCATAAACCAGACCGGCATACGGCGTGGTATGGTTTTTCTCCATGCTGTAGGTCAGGGTGTCGATACGCCAGTTAGTGTAGCGCGCGCCGAGGATCAGATGCAGCGGGTCAGCCAGAGAAACACGGGTCGCGGCATACAACGACTTCATATGCGTGGTGTCATCCTGGGCCAGCGACTGCGGCGTCCATTGTGTTTGTGGGAAATGACCGTCGAAGTCAGCGAAATTGCCAATTTCGTCCGGGAAAACATTCGCCCACGAACTGAAATAGCGGTTATTTTGCTTACTGTAGCTACCACCGAACATCAGGTTATGCTGACGACCAAACAGGTCGTAGCCGCCGTCGGCAAACAGATCTACCGCGTCGACCTTACGCTTACCGCTGTTCCAGCCGGTACCGCCTACGTAGTCAAAACCGGGGCCATAGCTGGCGTAAGGGCCAACCAGCGTACCGTCGGCTTTATTGACTAACGCATCGATATACATTGTCTTACTGTCGAATTTCACTTCAGAGTGAGTGGCATTCATTGTTGCCTGCCAGGTATCGGCAAAGCGCTGCTTGAGTGTGACGAAAACCTTGTTGATCTCTTTATCGTTGTAAGCCCAGTCCGGCGCTGTGCTACGGGCGCGATCATAGCTATTTTTGCTGCCGTCGGTGTTCCAGCGCGGCAGGCCGCCCCATGTCGGGCTGTTCACATCGATTTTTTGATATTCATAACCTGCCGCCAGGCTGGTGGTCTCGCCCAAATCCGCGTCGAGAATACCGGAGAAGAAGGTTTTTTCGCTAGTGTAGCGATCCAGCCATGAGTCATTATTTTGATAACCGGCCACGACGCGCGCGCGAACATTTCCGTCATCCGTAAGCGGACTTTGCAGATCCATCACGTAACGCTGTTTATTCCAACTGCCGTATTCCGCAGAAACATCTCCCGTAAACTCCCGACGGGTGGCATGCTTGCGGATCATATTGATGGAGGCCGACGGGTTGCCGGTTCCTGTCATCAGACCGTTGGCGCCGCGCACCACTTCCACGCGTTCAAAAAGCGCGGTGTCGGACAACGCGTCACCGAGGTTCCAGCGCGATTCAAAGTACGTAGGAATACCGTCGACCATATAATTGTCGATCTCAAACCCGCGCGAATAATAGCTGCTGCGGTCTGAATCCGCCTGGCTTCGGCTAATTCCCAGCGTGTTATCCATCACGTCACCGAGAGTGTGCAGTTGTTGGTCTTCCATACGCTGCTGGCTGACGATGCTTACCGATTGCGGAATATCGCGCTGCGTCATTGCCATTTTCGTGGCGGCGTTGGTGGTTTTTACGCTGTAATCGTGTTCATCGCTGGCATCAGAAATGTCCGGGACGGAACCGTCCACAATGACGGTATCTTCGGTAACGGAAGCTGCGAAACTTGCGGAGGGCATCATTGCCACTGCGATACAGGCTGCCAGCAACGATGGGGTTGCGGCAGGTTGGCGCTGTTCGTCCCTGCGGTGTGTGATGAAAGACATGAGAAAACCCTTAATAGTGAAGATAGTGATTCAGGCTGCGCGGGGCGGCGATGAACCCTTTTTTATTGTCTGGCTTATCATTGCGCATGAAAATGCAAATGCGAAATATACGCATTCATATTCACTGTGTAAACAGAGGTTACAGGCTTTCTGAAATCTTGTTTCAGAACTTTTAGACGTCGCGGGGAGGGGAAAGCAGAGAACCTGTACGGCGATGCGCGTTTTTTGCTTAAGAAATCGTGGCTTAAGGTTGAAAGAGCGGCTTTAAGTCGATCATACTCTATACTGGCAGTGTGGCTCAGCGTAGCATGGCATCACGCATGGCAATTTTAAGAAAAGGAAAACGTCGTGGCAGAAGAAACTATATTCAGCAAAATTATTCGTCGTGAAATCCCGTCAGACATTGTTTACCAGGATGAACTGGTTACCGCATTCCGGGATATCTCACCGCAGGCGCCCACCCACATCCTGATTATCCCCAATATTCTGATCCCGACGGTCAATGATGTCACTGCCGAGCATGAACAGGCGCTGGGACGGATGATCACCGTAGCGGCGAAAATTGCTGCGCAGGAAGGCATCGCAGAAGATGGCTATCGCCTGATTATGAATACTAACCGTCACGGCGGCCAGGAGGTGTATCACATCCACATGCACCTGCTGGGGGGCCGCGCGCTGGGGCCTATGCTTGCGCATAAAGGGCTGTAATGATGAAAAAAGGATGCCTTGCGCTTTCGCTGGGACTGCTGCTGCTGGCGGGGTGTCGTTCGCATCCTGAAATACCGGTCAGCGACGAGCAGTCTCTGGTGATGGAATCAACGCTGCTGGCTGCGGGGATCACGGCGCAGCCGCCGTCGTTGAGGACCTCTGATCTTCAGCCTTCCGCGTCTTCAGTGCTGTACAACGAAAGGCAAGAGCCCGTTACCGTTCATTATCGTTTTTACTGGTATGACGCCAGAGGATTAGAAATGCATCCTCTGGAAGCGCCACGCAGCGTGACAGTTCCGGCGCGTTCGTCGGTCACGCTTTATGGCAGCGCCAATTATCTGGGGGCGCACAAAGTCAGACTTTATCTTTTTTTGTAAGGGGTGAATCTTGAAGAGTAAATTGAGTCGCTATGCACTGTTAGCCGGGCTGGCGATAGTGCTTTCCGGCTGTGTGGCGCAGCGTGAGCCTGCGCCAGTGGAAGAAGTCAAACCGGTGCCGGAGCAGCCCGCGCAGCCTCAGCAGCCTGCGCCTGTCGTACCTTCTGTGCCGGAAATCCCGGGTCAGCCTGGTCCAATTGAGCATGAAGATCAGACGGCGGCGCCTGCGCCCCGCGTTCGTCACTACGACTGGAATGGCGCCATGCAGCCGATGGTGGCTAAAATGCTGCAGGCCGATGGCGTAACCTCGGGCAGCGTGCTGCTGGTGGACAGCGTCAACAACCGGACAAACGGGTCGTTGAACGCGAGCGACGCCACGGAAACCCTGCGCAACGCGCTGGCTAACAACGGCAAGTTTACGCTGGTCTCCGCCCAGCAGTTGTCGATGGCGAAACAGCAGTTAGGCCTTTCTCCGCAGGACAGCCTGGGAACGCGCAGTAAAGCCATTGGTATTGCCCGCAACGTTGGCGCGCACTATGTGCTGTATTCCAGCGCCGCCGGCAACGTCAATGCGCCATCGCTGCAAATGCAATTAATGCTGGTACAAACTGGCGAGATAATCTGGTCAGGTAAAGGTGCCGTTCAGCAACAATAACGCGCTGTCGCGCGACGAGGTCTTGTCGCGCTTCTTTCCGCATTACCGCCCCGTTGCTGACGGTCAGACCGGTCTCAGCGGCGGGAGCGTTATCCTGGCCCGCGCCGAAACGCGTCTGGTGCTTCGCCGCCATCACGATCCCGATGCGCGCGGATACCCATTTTTGCGCCAGTACCGTGCGCTTAATCGCCTACCTGAACGTCTTGCGCCGAAGCCGCGCCTGTATATTCCCGGCTGGATGGCGGTGGACTATCTGCGCGGCGAGGTAAGATCGCAATTGCCGGATACCGACGACCTCGCGGGCTTGCTGTATCATCTGCATCAGCAGCCGCGATTCGGTTGGCGTATTCACCTTCTGCCGCTGCTTGAACAGTACTGGCGAGGCAGCGATCCATCACGCAGAACGCCGCGCTGGCTGAGGCGGTTAAAACGTTTGCGTCAGCAAGGGGAGCCACAACCGCTGCGTCTGGCGCCACTGCACATGGATGTCCACGCCGGGAACATCGTACACACTGAGTCGGGGCTGAAGTTAATCGACTGGGAGTACGCCGGGGACGGCGATATCGCGCTTGAGCTGGCGGCGGTGTGGGTGGACGATGTGGCCCGGCGCCGGCAACTGGTGAACGACTATGCGGTGCGCGGCAATATGTCGCCGGAAAGCCTGTGGCAGCAGGTCCGACGCTGGGATCCGTGGGTACAGATGCTGAAGGCAGGTTGGTATGAATACCGCTGGCGACAGACCGGCGAACAACACTTTATCGGGCTGGCCGACGCAACCTGGCGGCAGCTTTTAACGAAGGATTAAGGAGAGCAGTGTGGGTCCAGTTATGTTGGATGTCGAAGGGTTTGAACTGGATGCGGAAGAACGGGAAATTTTGGCCCATCCGCTGGTCGGTGGTTTGATCCTCTTCACGCGTAATTATCACGATCCGGCGCAGCTGCGCGAACTGGTGCGCCAGATCCGCGCGGCGTCGCGCAATCATCTGGTGGTGGCGGTGGATCAGGAAGGCGGCCGCGTACAGCGCTTTCGCGAAGGCTTTACCCGACTGCCTGCCGCTCAGTCTTTTGCCGCGCTACACGGGATGGAAGAGGGCGGCAAACTGGCGGAAGACGCAGGCTGGCTGATGGCCAGCGAAATGATAGCAATGGATATCGACATCAGTTTTGCGCCGGTACTTGATGTCGGGCATATCAGCGCCGCGATTGGCGAGCGATCCTATCATGCCGATCCGGCAAAAGCGCTGGCGATGGCGACGCGCTTTATCGACGGGATGCATGCCGCGGGCATGAAAACCACCGGTAAACATTTTCCGGGTCATGGCGCGGTGACCGCCGATTCGCATAAAGAGACGCCGACCGATCCGCGCCCGGAAGCGGAAATTCGCGCTAAAGATATGTCCGTGTTCCGTTCGCTGATTACCGACAACAAACTTGATGCGATTATGCCTGCGCATGTGATTTACAGCGAGGTTGATCCGCGTCCGGCAAGCGGCTCGTCGCACTGGCTGAAAACGGTCCTGCGTCAGGAGCTGGGTTTTGACGGGGTGATTTTCTCCGACGATCTCTCGATGGAAGGGGCGGCGATCATGGGCAGCTATGCCGAGCGCGGCCAGGCGTCGCTGGATGCAGGTTGCGATATGATCCTGGTCTGCAATAATCGTAAAGGTGCGGTCAGCGTGCTGGATAATCTGTCGCCGATCAAAGCAGAACGTGTTACACGTTTGTATCATAAAGGTTCATTTTCTCGTCAGGAACTGATGGACTCGGCACGCTGGAAACAGGTCAGCGCGCAGCTCAACCAGTTACACGAACGCTGGCAGGAAGAAAAAGCAGGTCATTAACGCAAGTTTGGTGAGGGTGCGATGATTATCTATTTACACGGTTTTGACTCTAACAGCCCGGGTAACCACGAAAAAGTGTTGCAGTTGCAGTTTATCGACCCGGACGTCAGGCTGATCAGCTACAGCACGCGGCATCCGAAACATGACATGCAACATCTGCTGAAGGAAGTGGACAAAATGTTGCAGCTTAACGTTGACGATCGTCCGCTGATTTGCGGTGTGGGTCTGGGAGGCTACTGGGCCGAACGCATCGGCTTTCTGTGCGACATCCGTCAGGTGGTGTTTAATCCGAACCTGTTCCCGTATGAGAACATGGAAGGCAAAATCGACCGCCCGGAAGAATACGCCGATATCGCCACCAAATGCGTGACGAACTTCCGTGAAAAGAACCGCGACCGCTGCCTGGTGATTCTTTCCCGTCATGACGAAGCGCTTGACAGTCAGCGCTCTTCTGAAGAACTGCACCATTTTTACGAAATTGTATGGGATGAAGAACAGACGCATAAGTTCAAGAATATTTCCCCCCATCTGCAGCGAATCAAAGCGTTCAAAACGCTGGGTTGACCGTCAACCACTGCGTATGCGCGTCCTGACCGCCAGCCTTCGGGCTGGTTTTTTTTTTGGCGAAATGGCAGAAGGTGTCTATCTTTTCAGCATCAAAACTTGATGCACATCAATTTTGGTATGACCAATGCACCGCATGTGTTATTCTCACTCTCGAAGAACATTTTCATTGTCGTAACCTGTTGTTAATTAAAGGCTATGTTAATAACTTTTAATTAACAATTGGTTAATCATTTAAGGGGGTCGCGTTGACTACACCATTGAAAAAGATCGTGATTGTCGGTGGGGGTGCTGGCGGGCTGGAAATGGCTACGCAACTGGGGCACAAACTGGGCCGCAAGAAAAAAGCGAAGATTACGCTGGTTGACAGAAACCATAGCCATCTGTGGAAACCCCTGCTGCACGAAGTGGCGACGGGGTCACTTGATGAAGGCGTGGATGCGCTGAGCTACCTGGCGCACGCGCGGAATCACGGCTTCCAGTTCCAGTTGGGGTCGGTAATGGATATCGATCGCGAGGCCAAAACAATTACCATTGCCGAACTGCGCGACGAGAAAGGCGAACTGTTGGTGCCGGAGCGCAAAATCGCATACGACACGCTGGTGATGGCGCTGGGCAGTACTTCTAACGATTTCAACACGCCGGGCGTGAAAGAGCACTGCATCTTCCTCGACAACCCGCATCAGGCGCGCCGTTTCCATCAGGAAATGCTCAACCTGTTCCTGAAATACTCCGCGAACCTGGGCGCGAACGGCAAGGTGAATATCGCCATTGTCGGCGGTGGGGCAACCGGCGTTGAGCTTTCGGCTGAACTGCATAACGCAGTGAAACAATTGCACAGCTATGGCTACAAAGGGCTGACCAACGAAGCGCTGAACGTCACGCTGGTGGAAGCGGGCGAGCGCATCCTGCCTGCGCTGCCGCCACGCATTTCTGGCGCGGCGCATAATGAACTGAGCAAACTGGGCGTCCGCGTACTGACCCAGACAATGGTGACCAGCGCCGACGCGGGCGGTTTACACACGAAAGACGGCGAATACATTGAAGCCGACCTGATGGTCTGGGCGGCAGGGATTAAAGCGCCGGACTTCATGAAGGAGATCGGCGGTCTCGAAACCAACCGTATTAATCAACTGGTGGTGGAGCCCACGCTGCAAACCACCCGCGATCCTGACGTGTATGCGATTGGCGACTGTGCTTCCTGCGCGCGTCCGGAAGGCGGATTTGTTCCACCGCGCGCCCAGGCTGCGCATCAGATGGCGACCTGCGCGATGAATAACATTCTGGCGCAAATGAACGGTAAACCGCTGAAGGCATACCAGTATAAAGACCATGGCTCGCTGGTTTCGTTGTCTAACTTTTCTACCGTTGGCAGTCTGATGGGGAACCTGACCAAAGGTTCGATGATGATCGAGGGGCGCATTGCCCGCTTCGTGTACATCTCTTTGTACAGGATGCACCAGATTGCACTGCACGGTTACTTCAAAACCGGGTTGATGATGCTGGTGGGCAGTATTAACCGCGTTATCCGTCCGCGTCTGAAGCTGCATTAATTACCTTCCGCTCAGCGTCGCCAATGGCGGCGCTGAGCGTCTGCGCCGTTCTGCACACTGAATATTCCTGTCGCTCTCCTCAGAGTTCTCTGAATCATGCTGTTTTAAGGTCAACCCACGATATTTTCATCCGCAATCTGATGGGCTTCTGCTTGCTTTAGTTGCAATATTGTTACCAATAGCAAAGAAGGAGGATTTCCCGTGAATAAATCAATGTTGGCGGGTATAGGGATTGGCGTAGCTGCTGCGCTGGGCGTGGCGGCGGTGGCCAGTCTGAACGTCTTTGATCGCGGCCCGCAGTATGCGCAAGTGGTTTCTGCAACACCTATCAAAGAAACCATTAAGACCCCACGTCAGGAGTGCCGTAACGTCACGGTGACCCACCGCAGACCTGTCCAGGATGAAAACCGCATCGCCGGTTCTGTTCTTGGCGCAGTGGCTGGCGGAGTGATTGGTCATCAGTTTGGCGGGGGCCGTGGTAAAGATGTCGCCACTGTTGTCGGGGCGCTGGGCGGTGGTTACGCGGGTAACCAGATCCAGGGATCAATGCAGGAAAACGACACCTACACCTCTACGCAGCAGCGTTGCAAAACCGTCTATGACAAATCGGAAAAAATGCTCGGCTACGACGTGACCTACAAGATCGGCGATCAGCAGGGCAAAATCCGGATGGATAAAGATCCGGGTACACAAATTCCGCTGGATAACAACGGCCAGTTGATTCTGAATAACAAAGCATAAAAAAGCTGTACTCTGCTGATTAGCCCCTCATTCGCTCAGGCTGAGGGGCTTTTTTTATCAGAAAGTTAACGCGTAGTTCAGGCCAAAGGTCCGCCCGCGGCCCTTGTATTCATACTGCGATGGGCTGCCGTAGGTTGGGCTGTACAGCAGCGGCGCGCGCTGTCCCCAGAGGGTGGTGTAGTCTTCATCCAGCAGGTTTTCGATGCTGAAGGTCAGTTTACCCAGCGGGAGCTGATAACTGCTGATAACGTCAACGGTATTGTATCCATCCAGCTTATTACCGCTGGCATCCGTCAGATCGAAAGACTGTTGGGTTTGCACCCGCAATGACCACGGCTCTGGCGCCCAACCCACCCAGGCGGTGGCTTTTGACGGCGAGGCCAGCGTCACATCCCATTTTTCCCATTTCCCGTTTTGCTTCACTTCAGACTTCAGTACGTTGAAGTTTGCGCCGAGGCTCCAGTCGCTGTCAGGAATGAAATAGTCCACAGCGCCTTCCACGCCGTAAATCCGGCGGTCGTCAGGTTCCACGCGAATGGTCATATCGCTGCGGTTAATCACAATGGATTTGTCGGAGGTAGAGTAATAGGCCGCCAGTTGCGTACGCAGACTGTCGCCGGTATAGCGCCATCCCAGTTCATAGGAGTTGACTTTGATCCCTTCCAGACGCGAGTCAGCGACGTTTACGCTGCGCTGAAGCTGGTAATGATCGCCTACCAACTGATAGGTGCCGTTACCGTAGTATTTCCCCGGATCCGGCAATTCGACGCCTTGGGAAAAGTTGAACCACGCCTGCTGGCGTTCGGTCAGATGCGCAAGCAGCCCGGCGTTGAACAGGACGTTATCGTAATCGGTTTTGCCGCCCGGTATCGCATCGGCAGAACTCGCCAGCCCATTGGCGATCCCCTGCTGCTGCGCGTAGCCGATGAAATCATCAACCCGGTTTTCAGTCCATTGATAGCGGATGCCGCCGCTCAGGGTGAAAATATCGTTGATGTCATAACTGCTTTGCAGGAACGGCGCGAAATTAGTGATGCTGTAGCCGGGGTAACGTCCGGTGGTATAGGCCGTACGGTTGTCCATGCCGCCGGAGGGAAGCGACCATGCGAGGTCGAAAAATTTCTGATTAGCGTCGAAGGTCTCGTGATCCGCATCGACACCCCAGGTCAGTTCCCAGTTATCCATCAACTGACTGTTGAGGGTAATTTTGGCGCCGTACTGATCGGTGTCCTGCTGCGAGGCAGAAAAGCTGGTGACCTGGCCCCTGGTCAGCGACGGGAAGGGATAAAATTTCAGCGATTCATCACGGTAATAAATTTGGCTGACCAAATTTTGACCGAAGAAGTCGGCGTCTGAATATTGCAGGCTAATCAGATGACGCTCTGTTCCGGGGATGCGATCGGCACTGAGTCCGCTACGGGTGCTGGCTTTACCGTCACCAGTGACGGCAGACATATTTTCGCCCAGATACAGGCCGTAGTCGTCATCGCCCTGGCTTTTATAATATTGGGTCACCAGCTGTAGCTGACGGTTGTCGTCAATCTCAATTGTGCCCGTACCCATCACATCCAGACGATCGGAGTGCTGCAAGCCGGTTTGCGTATTGTCGAGCATTAGCGCATCGCCGTTGCCATCGTACCAGCCGCCGAAGCGCTGCCAGGCGACAGAGAGACGGCCAGAGGCGCGATCCGTCCCACCGCTGACCGCGGCGGCAACGCGCTCGTCACGATCGTTACTGTTATTGAAGCCCGATTTAGCACCCAGTTCTAGTTCCACTTCGCGTTCCGGCTGGCCTTTTTTGGTCACGATGTTGATCAGGCCGCCAGTACTGCCGCCGCCATAGAGCGACGTCGCGCCGGAAATCACTTCAATGTGGGCAATGTTGAACGGATCGATGGCGTCCAGCTGTCGGCTGTCGGTACGCGAAGAGTTAAGGCGTACGCCATCAATCAGCACGACCAGCGCGCGCCCGCGCATATTCATACCATAGTTGGTTCGTCCCTGGCTGCTGACATCAATACCGGGGATCAACTGCGCCAGCACATCTTTAAACTCTTTGCCGCCCTGAACCTGTTGTTCAATTTCCTGACCCTCGATCACCCAGGTGGTCTGCGCCATTTCCGCCACCGTTTTTTGACTCCGGTTAGCGCTGACGATGAGGTTTTCTTCTTCTGTTTGCGTCGCTGCCGTTGCAGGCAGGGTTAACGCAAGCAGGACTGGGTTGAGCACCCAAAGACGCTTATTCATTCGCATTCCCTTCTGAAAATATCTGTAAAAGTGGTGTTCTTCTTGCCGGGCAGGCTCCGGCTGTTACATTGTGAAACAGATAGAAAATCAAATGCGAATATTGCTGATAATGGTTTCTATTATCAAATAATATTTTAAGAAATTTGAGTCTAACCCGGTGAAAACATTACTGATTGTAGGGGAAAGGTGAGAGAAGGACCGGGAAACGCATTCCCCGGTCAGCAGGATCAATCAGGCTTTTAACAGCTCGGGCCAAAGGCGAAGAGTGGTACGGGTGATCTGCATCAGTGTGTCAAACGACGCGCCTTCGCGGGCGCTGATCGACATCCCCTGTAAGATGCAGTTCAGGTATTCGGCAAGGTGCTGTACGTTGCACTGCGTCGGGATCTCTGCGCGCATCTGGCGCTGTTGCAGGAAACGGGTCAACGTTTGCTCCTGCATGGCGTGGCGTGATTTCACCGTATGCGCAATATCCCGTGACGCGGCAGAAAGCGTCGCGGAAGTGTTGATCATAAAACAACCCGCCGGGGTGTCTTTACTGGTAAAACAGGTCGCCACGGCGGTGAAGTAATCTTCCAGCGCGGCCTCCACGCTTTTTTCTTCGCAAAATAGCTGCGCTTCATGCTTTGCGGCGAAACGGGCGATGTACCTGTCGAGCACCGCGCGAAACAGTCCTTCTTTATTGGTGAATTCTGCATACAGCGTGGGGGCTTTCGCCCCTGTCGCTTCAACAAGATCAGAGAGCGACGTCGCCTCATAACCGTGCTGCCAGAAGAGTGTCATGGCCTTATCAAGCGCGGCTTCCCTGTCGAACACTTTTGGTCGGCCACGGCTTTTTTTTACACAACCTGTCGAGTCAGTTGTCATGATGCCGGTGTACCTGTCTGGGTTTAATGAATAACCATTATAAAAATAAAACCGTCCAGTCTCCAGCGCATTCCTGTGAAAAATAATTACGTTGCATTGTCATGAAAGATAAGTGCTTTTTAATTTATATAACGACCGTTATAAAAAAGAGTTGACGTGTGACCTGGATCACATCTATCATTTACCTATCGATCGTTAAGTAAATGCTTACGACCCCGTTCATCTGCAAAAGGTTACTATTATGAAAAACGTCAAAGCCCTCATCGCTGCTGCTGTACTCAGCTCTCTTTCATTCGCCAGCTTCGCTGCCGTTGAAGTGCAATCTACGCCTGACGGCCAGCAAAAAGTTGGGACCATCTCTGCCAGCGCAGGTACTAACCTGGGTTCTCTGGAAGAACAACTGGCGCAAAAAGCAGATGAAATGGGGGCGAAATCTTTCCGCATTACCTCGGTTACTGGCCCGAACACGCTGCACGGTACCGCGGTAATTTACAAATAAGCATTAACCCCTCATTAATGCCTGATTAAGATTTGCCACTGCACAAAAAAGCCCCGCTGAACTACGGTTCAGCGGGGCTTTTTCGTTCAGGCTTACAGGGATTGCTGTTTAACGTCGTGATGTCGAGTGACGTCGACCGGCATGCCGGAGCGGACATCCATTACATGCTGCATCAGTGGCGCATCGGTTTGCGCGGCATCTTTAAATGCCAGCAATGTGCTGTTCAGGACGATAGGCAAAACCTGCGGGTCATCATCAATATTTTTTGACAGCGGCTGATGTACCTCAACCAGACGTACGCCGCCTGGCTCGACTGAGGCTTTGATCGGCGTATTAATAATGTTGACTTTGGTTCCCGGGGTAACCTGCTTAAACAGCGTTTCAATATCGCCATCACGCAGGCGAATGCAGCCGGAACTGACCCGCATTCCGATGCCGAAATCGGCGTTGGTGCCGTGCAGCAGATACACGCCGCCGTAGGCGGCTAAACGAATCGCGTGGTGACCCATCGGGTTATCCGGCCCGGCAGGGACAACCGCAGGCAATTCGATCCCCTGTGCTTTATAGCGGGCGCGAATATTGGCCGTCGGCGTCCAGGTCGGATTCGCGCGCTTGTCGGAAACAGTGGTTACCATGGTGGGCGTAAGCGTATCGCCCCCCAGTTGACCAATGCCGATAGGGTAAACCGTGACCACGTTTTTACCCGGTGGATAATAATAAAGGCGCAGTTCAGCAAGGTTAATGACGATACCTTCGCGCGGCGCATCCGGCAGGAGGGTTTGCAGCGGAATGGTCAACACGCTGCCAGCGCGCGGCACGTAGGGGTCAACGCCGGGATTTGCCTGTAACAGCGCCAGGAATCCAACGTTGTATTTCTTCGCAATGGCCTCCAGGGAACCGCCGTTGTTTTCGACAACGTGATATTTATTTTCGCCCACCAGTTTGCTGCCGGGCGGCGGAAGTGGCCAGGTATTCGCCTGCGCAGGTAGCGCAAGCGCCATGCTGGCGGCAAACGTGACAAACGCCAGCCAGCGGGAAAGTCGCAGAGTTTTCATTATCATCATAAATCAAAGGGTTATTGGAATAAAAGACGCCAACGATCATTATGGCGGGTTGGCATGTCCTGAAATGCAAGGGAAGTGCAAAGAGTTGTAAAGATCTGCGAGGCGGGGGAGATCATGCCGGACGGCGGTTTCGCCTTATCCGGCATCGGGTTATTACGCGACCGCGTTTTCTTCCAGTTGCGCCATAAACTGACGCACCCAGTCCATACGCGTTTTCCGCTCCGTCAGATCCTGCATAAACTTCAGGCGGGTCGGACCGTCGAGGCGGAAGTGCTGAGGCTGCTTTTGCAGCAGACCGATAAGCCAGCCCGGGTTCACGTGATTTTTCTCGGCGAATTCAATGGTGCCGCCTTTCTCGTTACCTTCGAGTTTGCGGATCCCCAGCTTTTGCGCCTGCTGACGCAAACGGGCGATATCCAGCAGATTACGCGCGGGATCCGGCAGAAGACCAAAGCGGTCGATAAGCTCCACTTTGATCTCTTCCAGCTCGTTTTCGCTTTTGGCGCTGGCGATTCGCTTGTAGAACGACAGGCGCGTATTGACGTCGGGGATATAATCATCCGGTAGCAGCGACGGCATTCGCAGTTCGACTTCTGTCTGCTGGCTGGTGAGGTCTTCCAGCGACGGTTCCCGTCCGGCTTTTAGCGCATCGACGGCATTTTCCAGCAGTTCCATATACAGCGAGAAGCCAATGGTTTCCATCTGTCCGCTCTGGTCTTCGCCAAGCAGTTCGCCCGCGCCGCGAATTTCCAGATCGTGTGTCGCCAGCGCAAAGCCCGCGCCCAAATCTTCCAGTGACGCAATCGCCTCCAGACGCTTTTGCGCGTCGGTGGTCATTGCTTTCGGATGCGGCGTCAGCAGCCAGGCGTACGCCTGATGATGCGATCGGCCCACGCGTCCGCGCAACTGATGCAACTGCGCCAGTCCAAAGTGATCCGCGCGTTCGATGATAATGGTGTTGGCGGTCGGGATGTCGATCCCGGTCTCGATAATCGTGGTACACACAAGCACGTTAAAGCGCTGATGGTGGAAGTCGTTCATTACCCGTTCCAGTTCGCGCTCGCGCATCTGCCCATGACCAATCGCGATGCGCGCTTCCGGCACCAGTTCCGCCAGGCGGTCGGCGGCTTTCTGGATGTTTTCGACGTCGTTATACAGGTAATAGACCTGGCCGCCGCGCAGGATTTCACGCAGGATCGCCTCGCGCACGACCAGGTTATCGTATTCACGGACGAAGGTTTTCACCGCCAGCCGTCGCGCCGGTGGGGTGGCAATGATCGACAGATCGCGCATCCCGCTCATCGCCATATTGAGCGTGCGCGGGATGGGCGTGGCGGTCAGGGTCAGAATATCGACGTCGGCGCGCATCGCTTTGATACGCTCTTTATGACGCACGCCGAAACGGTGCTCTTCGTCGACAATCAATAAGCCCAGATCTTTCAGTTTGACATCGCTTTGCAGCAGCTTGTGCGTGCCGATCAGGATATCGATTTTCCCTTCAGCCGCCTGTTCGAGGATCTGCGCCTGTTCTTTGGCGCTACGGAAGCGGGACAGCATTTCGATACGCACCGGCCAGTTGGCAAAGCGGTCGCGGAAGTTGTCGAAGTGCTGCTGGGCGAGCAGGGTGGTCGGCACCAGAACGGCCACCTGCTTATGGTTTTCAACGGCGAGAAACGCCGCGCGCATTGCCACTTCGGTTTTGCCGAAGCCCACGTCGCCGCAGACCAGACGGTCCATCGCCAGCGGCTGACACATGTCGCTGAGTACAGCGTTAATGGCCTGGGCCTGGTCGGGCGTGGTCTCGAACGGGAAGCTGTCGCAAAATAGCTGGTACTGCTCGCGGTCGTGCTTAAAGGCAAAGCCTTCTTTCGCCGCACGTTGGGCATAAATATCCAGCAGCTCCGCCGCCACGTCGCGGACTTTTTCCGCTGCTTTTTGCCGCGCGCGGGACCAGGCGTCGCCGCCAAGCTTATGCAGCGGCGCGTTTTCCTCGGCTCCGCCTGCATAGCGGCTGATGAGATGTAACGAGGAGACCGGCACATACAGTTTGGCGTCGTTGGCGTAGGTGAGCATCAGATATTCACCCTTGATGCCGCCCGCTTCCAGGGTCGTCATTCCGGCATAACGACCAACGCCGTGTTCCAGATGAACCACCGGCTGACCCGTATGCAGTTCGGCCAGGTTACGGATCAACGTGTCCGGATTAATGGTGCGGCGTGAATCCTGGCGGCGACGCGCCACGCGCTCGCCGAGCAGGTCGCTTTCGCAAATCATCGCCAGGTTGCGCTGGGTATCGACAAACCCGCGTTCCGCGGCGCCGATCATCAGATAGCGCCCGTTACCACTTGCTTCATCAAGACGCAGAATGCGCTTCGGCGCGAGCTTAATTCGCGCGAGCAGTTCGCCGAGCGCCTCGCGGCGGCCTTCGCTCTCCACGGAAAAGACAACCGGACCCGTGAACGACTCGAGGAATTTGCGCAAAGCGTCAAGCGGCGCTTTTTGCTGCGCCTGTACCGCCAGATCGGGCAATTGCTGGAAACCCAGATTGGTATTGGCCGCTTTGTCCGGCAGGTGCTCCGTTTTAAGCTGAATGCGCGGCCAGCGCTTCAGTTCCGAGAACAGCGCGTCAACGCGGAGCCAGAGCGATTCTGGCGGCAGGAGCGGGCGCATCGGGTCAACGCCCCGGTTCTCGAAACGCGCCAGCGTGTCGGCCTGGAAGCGTTCGGCGCTGGCTTCCAGATCGCCGGTATTGACAAGTAAGGTGTTGGCCGGGAAGTAACTGAACAGTGGGGGCAGCGGTTCGCTGAAAAACAGCGGTTGCCAGTATTCAATCCCCGCAGGCAGCGTGCCTTTACTGACCTGCTGATAAATATGTTCAGCGTCGCGTTTCACTTCAAATGTATCGCGCCACTGGCTGCGGAACAGCTCGATGGCGGTTTTATCCGTCGGAAACTCATGCGCTGGCAGCAGGTTGATGGCATCCACTTCTTCCAGCGTGCGCTGGGTATCCGCATCAAACAGGCGAAGGCTGTCAATTTCGTCGTCAAAGAAATCCAGACGGTAGGGTTGTTCGCTACCCATCGGGAAGAGATCCAGCAGCGCGCCGCGCGTCGCGTATTCGCCGTGTTCCATGACCTGATCAACGTGCCGATAGCCTGCGCTGTCGAGCTGCGCGCGCAGGGCGTCGCGCGATAATCGCTGACCTTTTTTCATTACCAGCGCATGGCCGTGCAAATAACTGTGCGGGCAGACGCGCTGCATCAGCGTATTCACCGGCACAATCAACACGCCGCGTTGCATAGAAGGCAACTGATACAGGGTGGAAAGGCGTGATGAGATGATTTCCTGATGCGGCGAGAAGCTGTCGTAAGGAAGCGTTTCCCAGTCCGCGAGGTTCATCACCATCTGGTCGGTAAACTGGCGGATTTCATCATGCAGGCGCAGGGCGTTTTGCATATCCGGGGCGATGAGTACGACGGGGCCGGGATGGCGTTCAGCAATGTCCGCCACCAGCGTGGCGCAGGCAGCCCCGGTCAGTTCGCCCAGCAGGCGCTGATCGCCCGCTTTGACGGGCAGCGTGTAACGTTGTTGTTCAGGCATTCGGTTGTCAGAATCTCTTTTAGGTATACGTCTGATAAGCAATGCTCTTTATTATCCGCGATCGTTTCTCTTTAGCAAATTGAATCGCCCTCGGTATCGTCATGCGTAATATTCTTCATTTGGATGATTCAGGAGAAAGATCAGAACGGTAAGCGCGCCGGGGAAAGAATATATTTAGCATATCGATTTCTCATCCCCTCTCGCGGGTACGCTGACGAACACTTACGGTTCAGACGTTTACCCATTCCGCTTTCGCTTATATACTCGTGACTTTGCTAATCGCAACCAGACGGATTTCATGTACCAACCTGTCGCTCTATTCATCGGCCTGCGCTACATGCGTGGGCGTGCAGCAGACCGCTTCGGTCGCTTCGTCTCCTGGCTTTCCACCATCGGCATTACCCTTGGGGTGATGGCGTTGGTCACGGTTTTGTCAGTGATGAACGGCTTTGAACGTGAACTGCAAAATAACATCCTGGGCCTGATGCCGCAGGCCATTCTTTCCGCTGAGCAAGGCTCGCTGAATCCCGGCCAGTTACCGGAAAACGCCGTCAAGCTCAACGGCGTGAGCCGTGTCGCGCCGCTGACCACCGGCGATGTGGTTCTGCAAAGCGCGCGCAGCGTGGCGGTGGGCGTAATGCTGGGTATCGATCCGGCGCAAAACGATCCGCTGACGCCGTATCTGGTCAATGTCAGACAAACCGATCTCCAGCCGGGTAAGTATAATGTCATCCTCGGCGAACAGCTTGCGGGGCAGCTTGGCGTTAATCGCGGCGACCAAATCCGCGTGATGGTGCCCTCAGCCAGCCAGTTCACGCCGATGGGGCGTTTGCCGAGCCAGCGTCTGTTTACCGTCATTGGCACGTTTGCGGCGAACAGTGAAGTCGACGGCTATCAGATGCTGACCAACATTCAGGATGCGTCGCGTTTGATGCGCTATCCGGCGGGAAACATTACCGGCTGGCGTTTATGGCTTAACGAGCCGCTGAAGGTGGACTCTCTCAGTCAGCAGACGCTGCCGGAAGGCACGAAATGGCAGGACTGGCGCGAGCGCAAGGGCGAACTGTTCCAGGCCGTAAGGATGGAAAAGAACATGATGGGACTGCTGCTTAGCCTGATCGTGGCGGTGGCGGCGTTTAATATTATTACCTCGCTGGGTTTGATGGTGATGGAGAAGCAGGGCGAAGTGGCGATTCTGCAAACGCAAGGGCTGACGCCGCGCCAGATCATGATGGTCTTTATGGTGCAGGGAGCCAGCGCCGGGATTATCGGCGCAGTGTTGGGGGCGGCGCTTGGCGCGTTGCTTGCCAGTCAGTTAAACAACCTGATGCCGGTTATCGGTGTGCTGCTGGATGGCGCTTCGCTGCCGGTGGCGATCGAGCCGCTACAGGTGATTGTGATTGCGCTAGTGGCCATGGCCATCGCGCTGCTTTCTACGCTTTATCCTTCCTGGCGCGCTGCCGCCACTCAACCCGCTGAGGCTTTACGTTATGAATAAGATCCTGTTGCAATGCAACAAATTGTGCAAACGCTATCAGGAAGGCGCCGTGCAGACCGACGTGCTGCACGATGTCAGCTTCAGCGTGGGCGAAGGAGAGATGATGGCGATTGTCGGTAGCTCCGGCTCCGGCAAAAGTACGCTGCTGCATCTGCTGGGCGGACTGGATACGCCGACCTCTGGCGATGTGATTTTCAGCGGCCAGCCGATGAGCACACTTTCCCCGGCGGCGAAAGCGGAACTGCGAAACCAAAAACTTGGCTTCATTTATCAGTTTCACCACCTGCTGCCGGACTTCACCGCGCTGGAAAACGTAGCGATGCCGCTGCTGATCGGCAAGAAAAAGCCGTCGGAGATCGACCAGCGGGCGCGTGAGATGCTGAAAGCGGTAGGGCTGGATCATCGTGCGAACCATCGTCCATCTGAACTTTCCGGCGGTGAGCGTCAGCGCGTGGCTATCGCGCGCGCGTTGGTGAATAACCCGCGTCTGGTGCTGGCGGATGAACCGACCGGTAACCTCGATGCGCGCAATGCGGACAGCATTTTCCAGTTGCTCGGGGAACTGAATCGTTCGCAGGGCACCGCGTTTCTGGTGGTCACGCACGATCTGCACCTGGCAAAGCGCATGAGTCGCCAACTGGAAATGCGTGACGGACGCCTGACCGTGGAACTGAGCCTGATGGGGGCGGAGTAATGGCGTCGCCTTTATCGTTATTGATTGGTTTGCGCTTTAGCCGGGGACGTCGGCGTGGCGGTATGGTGTCATTGATTTCGGTGATCTCCACCATCGGCATTGCGCTGGGCGTGGCAGTGCTTATCGTTGGCTTAAGCGCGATGAACGGCTTCGAGCGTGAGCTGAATAACCGCATTCTGGCGGTGGTGCCGCACGGTGAAATCGAGGCCGTCAATCAGCCATGGAACAACTGGCGCGATGCGCTGGAAAAAGTGCAGAAGGTGCCGGGCATCACGGCGGCGGCCCCTTATATCAACTTTACCGGTCTGGTGGAAAGCGGAGCCAATCTGCGCGCCATCCAGGTCAAAGGCGTCGATCCGCAGCAGGAGCAGCGGCTGAGCGCGCTACCGTCCTTTGTGCTGAATAACGCCTGGTCCGGCTTTAAGGCCGGAGAACAACAGATCATCATTGGCAAAGGCGTCGCCGATGCGCTGAAAGTGAAGCAGGGGGATTGGGTGTCGATCATGATCCCCAACGCCAGTGCCGATCATAAACTGATGCAGCCAAAACGCGTCCGCCTGCATGTTGCCGGCATCCTGCAACTGAGCGGTCAGTTGGATCACAGCTTTGCAATGATCCCGATGGCGGATGCCCAGCAGTATCTCGACATGCCTGACACGGTTTCCGGTATTGCGCTGAAGGTTAACGACGTCTTTAACGCGAACAAATTGGTTCGCGCCGCGGGCGAAGTCACCAACAGCTACGTTTACATCAAGAGCTGGATTGGCACTTACGGCTATATGTACCGCGATATCCAGATGATCCGCGCGATTATGTATCTGGCGATGGTGCTGGTGATCGGCGTGGCTTGTTTTAACATTGTTTCAACATTAGTGATGGCGGTTAAAGACAAGAGCGGCGATATTGCGGTATTAAGAACGCTGGGGGCGAAAGATGGCCTTATTCGCGCCATTTTTGTCTGGTACGGCCTGCTGGCGGGACTGTTTGGTAGCCTGATTGGCGTGGTGATTGGCGTGGTGGTTTCGCTTCAGTTGACCCCAATTATCAACGGCATTGAGAAACTGATCGGCCATCAGTTCCTCTCCGGCGATATCTATTTTATTGACTTCCTGCCATCGGAGTTGCACTGGCTGGATGTGATTTACGTACTGGTCACGGCATTGTTGCTGAGCCTGTTAGCAAGCTGGTATCCGGCGCGGCGCGCCAGCAATATTGACCCGGCAAGAGTGCTCAGCGGCCAGTAACGCCAAAAGAAAAAAGACAAGGAGCGGCAATGTATTACGGGTTTGATATTGGCGGTACAAAAATTGCGTTAGGCGTGTTTGACAACCAGCGCAAACTCCAGTGGGAAAAACGTATACCTACGCCACGCGACGGTTACGCGGCCTTTTTAGACGCCGTATGTCAGCTGGTGGCGGAAGCTGACCAGCGCTTTGGCGTCAAAGGATCGGTCGGTATTGGTATTCCGGGCATGCCGGAAACTGAAGATGGCACCCTGTATGCCGCGAACGTTCCCGCCGCCAGTGGCAAACCCTTGCGTGCCGACCTTAGCGCGCGTCTTGACCGTGATGTTCGCCTCGATAACGATGCGAACTGCTTTGCGCTATCTGAAGCCTGGGACGATGAATTCACCCAATATCCGTTGGTGATGGGATTGATCCTCGGCACCGGCGTAGGCGGTGGTTTGATCCTTAACGGAAAACCGATCACTGGCCGCAGTTATATTACCGGCGAATTTGGGCATATGCGTCTGCCGGTTGATGCCCTCACGCTGATGGGGTTCGACTTTCCGTTGCGTCGCTGCGGCTGCGGTCAACTGGGCTGCATTGAAAATTATCTTTCCGGGCGGGGATTTGCCTGGCTGTATCAGCATTATTATCATCAACCGCTGGAGGCGCCTGAAATCATTGCGCTGTGGGAGCAGGGCGACGAACAGGCGCGGGCGCATGTTGAACGTTATCTGGACTTACTGGCCGTTTGTCTGGGAAATATCCTGACGATTGTCGATCCGGATCTGGTGGTTATTGGCGGCGGCCTGTCGAATTTTACCGCCGTCACCACGCAGCTGGCAGACAGACTGCCGCGCCACTTATTGCCTGTCGCACGCGTACCGCGTATTGAACGTGCGCGTCACGGCGACGCGGGCGGAATGCGCGGTGCGGCCTTCTTACATCTTACCGATTAATCAATAGAGGTTGCTATGCTGTCGCGTCGGGGTCATCGGTTAAGTCGATTTCGTAAAAACAAACGCCATCTACGCGAACGTCTGCGTCAGCGGATCTTTTTCAGAGACAGAGTGGTGCCGGAAGTGATGGAGAAACCGAGAGTATTAGTGCTTACAGGGGCTGGCATTTCTGCGGAGTCCGGAATTCGCACCTTCCGCGCGGCGGACGGTTTATGGGAAGAACATCGCGTCGAAGACGTAGCGACGCCGGAAGGCTTCGCCCGTAACCCGGAGCTGGTGCAGTCATTCTATAATGCGCGTCGTCGACAGCTGCAACAGCCTGAAATTCAGCCGAATCCGGCGCATCTCGCACTGGCGAAGCTGGAAGAGGCGCTGGGCGATCGTTTTATGCTGGTAACGCAAAATATCGATAATCTGCATGAACGGGCGGGTAATCATAATATTATTCATATGCACGGCGAGCTGTTGAAGGTGCATTGTTCGCAGAGCGGGCAGATTCTGGCGTGGACCGGTGACGTTACGCCGGACGATAAATGCCATTGCTGCCAGTTTCCGGCGCCGCTGCGCCCGCATGTCGTCTGGTTTGGTGAAATGCCGATTGGCATGGATGAGATCTATATGGCGCTGGCCATGGCGGATGTCTTTATCGCCATTGGCACTTCCGGGCACGTTTATCCGGCGGCAGGTTTTGTCCACGAAGCGAAACTGCACGGCGCGCACACGGTTGAGCTGAACCTTGAGCCCAGTCAGGTCGGCAGCGAATTCGATGAGAAGTATTACGGCCCCGCAAGCCAGGTGGTCCCTGAGTTCGTTGAGAAGTTACTGAAAGGACTGTGACGCGTTACTGCCCGGAAAGAATGCCGGGCAGCATTTCTCCGTTTTAGCGCAACAGCGCCTTGCCCGTCAGATAGGTCGTTGCCTGCCCACCGATGTAAACCCGATCCCCCTTTAGCTGGCAGCGTAGTTCGCCGCCGCGTTCACTCCCCTGATACGCGAGCATCTGCGTTTTATGCAATTTTTCAGCCCAGTAAGGGATGAGCATGGTGTGCGCTGAACCGGTGACCGGATCTTCTGCAACCGCTTCACC
Organism: Citrobacter sedlakii NBRC 105722; assembly: GCF_000759835.1. Taxonomy (GTDB): domain Bacteria; phylum Pseudomonadota; class Gammaproteobacteria; order Enterobacterales; family Enterobacteriaceae; genus Citrobacter_A; species Citrobacter_A sedlakii. Next base: position 459,249 of record NZ_BBNB01000001.1, on the reverse strand, counting down.
GGGGCAGAAGAAACGGCTCACAAAGTCGTATTCCCCGGCACCGGGCGCGGTGACGCACACCATTTTTTCAAGAGGCAGCATGGCGCTGATATCAGGGCACAGCGCTTCCACCTCGCGTTGATGTTCCAGGACCACCAGATAATCTCGTGCGGCGCGCACTTCTGTGTACTGCGTAATGCCTAATGCCTCGAGCAATAAAGGCGGTGGCGTGACGGGGTCCGTCTGCCAGGCCGGAAAATCCAGCGTCAACCACTCGCCGCTGCGGGTGACGGTCAGCGGCCCGACAAATCGGGTATCGAAGTGAATGGTCGCATAAGGATAATTCAGATGTTCGAAGATGACGTGCGCCGCCGCAAGGGTGGCATGTCCACACAGATTAATTTCCCCCTGAGTGGTAAACCAGCGCAGCGTAAAACCCTTGTCGTTGACCACAAAGAAAGCGGTTTCCGATTGATTATGCTGCTTCGCCATTTTTAAAAGTGTCTCATCGGGCAGCCATTCGGTAAGCGGGCAGACCGCCGCGGCATTACCGCCAAAGGTGGTGTTGGCAAAGGCATCTATCATGTAGAAATCAATTTTTTGCATAGCGTCAACCTCACGGCATATCCGGAAAACTCACACCTTATCATGACACGGCAGTGCGCAGTTTGATTCTCTTTCCCGAGACCGAAGCGCGGCCTGCAATTTAAGGTAGGTATTGTTTCAGTTGCTTTGCCTTTGCATACATAACGATAACATTCTGACTTCCGGGAGTGGGGGCTGGTGCGTGAAACACTGGCATGGCGCTGCTCCTGAGATGGCCATGTCGCATATCGCCATTGCCGGGGCGGGAGGCAAGGTTGTTGACTGGATGGAACACGGGGCCAGCGAAATGGACATACATGTGAAAAATGAAGCGAAGCGTCAGCATGACGTGTAATGTGTGTATGTCGCTTTATTCCGTTGACAGATAATTTGTATTCCCACGGGGACCAACACAATGAAGATGGATGCGTTTGCTTTTGGCACCACGAACTGGAACGAAGTTGAAAGAACAGAGTACCCTGGAGAAACGGGCATCGCTTACTGGCGTACACAATACTTTGGTAACAAACCCAATCAAATCCGTGTACGTATGGTTGAGTATACGCCTGGCTACCTTGCGGACCATTGGTGTCAAAAAGGGCATATCCTTTTCTGCATTGAAGGCGAGTTAAAAACCGTGCTGGAAGATGGACGAGAATTTGTCCTGAAGGCCGGAATGAGTTATCAGGTTGGCGATAACGCTGAGCGGCATCAATCCAGCACAACGACAGGCGCAACGCTGTTTATTGTTGATTAACGTGCCTGCAAACCTGGTTGCCATAAAGACTGCTTCTGCTCCGAAACAGGTTGCCGGAAAGGTTTTAAGATCTGCACTGAACGAGGAGCGGACATGGATGGGGAAGATGAAGGTATTTAAACCAATGGGCTACTATTTCCAGTAGAGGTAAAAATGGAATACCAAAAGTCACTGCAGAAAATATTGTCAACTGACCCTGTCAGAATGAAGGTTCTTGATGCTGTTCGGGCACTTGAACTCAATGATGGCTGGATTGGGGCTGGGTTTGTGCGAGATGCAGTTTGGGATCAATTACATGAGTATGGCCCAAGTCCTGTTTCTGGTGATGTGGATATAGTCTGGTTTGACTCAGAGCACTGTAGCCCAGAACATGATCGTTACCTTGAAGACAGGCTTAGGCAACAAGTGCCTTCGTTAGATTGGTCGGTGAAGAATCAAGCCAGAATGCATAAACGTAACGGTGATCATCCCTATACATCAACACGAAATGCTCTACTGCATTGGCCTGAAACGGCAACTGCTGTAGCCGTCAGATTGGGGAAGAAAGGTCTTGATATTTGTGCGCCTTATGGACTTTCTGACTTATTTGAATTGCGTTTACGGCCGACTCCTGCATTTGAAATTGATAAATTGGACTCTTTTAAACAACGGGTCACGACAAAGCGATGGCTGGAACGTTATCCAAGATTACAGCTCATTGTTCCCACATAAACACAATATACTAATATCCCGGCTCCTGCGGTTCGATCTTAGATTGATAGACCGTTTCTGGCACAATGCGGACAAGCTAACTGAGCAGAAGGTCAGCAATAAGCGACAATCGGATGTAAGTACGCCACTGATATTGTTACCGAACTTAATGAACCTGCCATCCCTCACGTTGTGTTTTGTCAGGGCAATCATCCAAAAAAATCCACGCTAAGGCGTGGATTTTGCAGAGTGTGAATGAACAGGAATTAGCGCTTCCTGATGCATCAATGCCGTTAGACGTTGAACAAGAAGTTCATCACATCACCGTCTTTAACGATGTAATCTTTACCTTCGGCGCGCATCTTACCGGCTTCTTTCGCGCCCTGTTCGCCCTTATAGGTAATGAAATCATCAAACGCAATAGTCTGCGCGCGAATAAACCCTTTTTCGAAGTCAGTATGGATTTTTCCTGCCGCCTGCGGGGCTGTTGCGCCGACAGGGATAGTCCAGGCACGGACTTCTTTCACGCCAGCGGTGAAATAGGTCTGCAGGTTAAGCAGGCGATAGCCCGCGCGAATCACGCGGTTCAGACCCGGTTCTTCCAGCCCCAGTTCCTGCATGAACTCGTCACGTTCTTCATCGTCCAGCTCAGCGATATCGGCTTCAACAGCAGCACAAACCGGAACAACCACAGAGCCTTCTTTCGCTGCGATTTCACGAACCTGATCCAGATATGGGTTGTTCTCGAAACCGTCCTCGTTGACGTTGGCGATGTACATGGTAGGTTTCAGAGTCAGGAAGCTCAGGTAGCGGATTGCCGCTTTATCTTCGTCGGTCAGATCCAGAGAGCGCAGCATTCCCGCTTCGGCCAGGTGCGGCAGACATTTTTCCAGCGCCGCCAGTTCGGCTTTAGCGTCTTTATCACCGCCTTTCGCTTTTTTCTGCACACGGTGAATCGCACGTTCACAGGTATCGAGGTCCGCCAGCGCCAGCTCGGTATTGATAACGTCGATATCTTCCGCCGGGTTAACTTTACCTGCAACGTGAATGATGTTGTCGTTCTCGAAGCAGCGCACGACGTGGCCGATCGCTTCGGTCTCACGAATGTTGGTCAGGAACTGGTTACCCAGACCTTCACCTTTGGACGCGCCTTTTACCAGACCCGCGATATCCACGAACTCCATGGTCGTCGGCAGAATTCGTTGCGGTTTAACGATCTCAGCCAGTTGATCCAGACGCGGGTCAGGCATCGGTACGACGCCGGTATTCGGTTCGATCGTACAGAACGGGAAGTTGGCCGCTTCAATACCGGCTTTGGTCAGCGCGTTGAACAGGGTGGATTTCCCGACGTTGGGTAAACCAACGATACCGCATTTGAATCCCATGATTTAAATCACCTTAATAACTTGATAATCAACCTGTTACAGAAAACAGATTGTAGAAATGAAAACAACTTTGCCTATTATACACAGCGTACGGCAAAAATGCCGCACATCCCGGTTTATTGTGCCTTAAAGGTATGCAAGCGGCTTGTCGCTTTGGTCAGACCGTCTTTAAACCAAATCTCCGTACAGCGAGCCGCTTCGTCAATCGCGTCGTCAATCAGCTTCTGTTCAGAGACCGGTGGCTTTCCTAACACAAAGCCGACAACTTTATTTTTATCGCCCGGATGGCCAATTCCGATGCGTAAGCGATGAAAGTTAGGGTTATTGCCAAGTTTGCTGATAATGTCCTTCAGGCCGTTATGACCGCCATGCCCACCGCCCAGCTTAAATTTGGCAACCCCTGGCGGCAGATCCAGCTCATCATGCGCCACTAAAATCTCATCAGGATTAATGCGATAGAAACTGGCCATCGCGCTGACCGCTTTCCCGCTCAGGTTCATAAACGTGGTAGGCACCAGCAGGCGAACATCTTCACCCTCAACGGTTACCCGGGACGTATAGCCAAAGAACTTCGGCTCTTCGCGTAACGGCGCTCGCAGCCGCTCAGCCAGTAAATCGACGTACCATGCGCCCGCATTGTGTCGTGTTGCTGCATACTCCGCGCCGGGGTTTGCCAGGCCGACAATCAGTTTAATCGTCACGTTTTCTATCCTGCATAGGTCAATCACTGGCGCGTAGTGTACTGTCTGCAGCCCCGCTTGACAAAAAACAGCGTCAGAGAAGAGGGAAATGAATAGTTGCCGCTGTCGACTATTAGAAAGTCAAGGGCTTCAGGGGCTTATTTGTAAAGTTTTGTTGAATGTGACGTTGTATTTGTGATCGCTCCCGCACTCAGAATGGTGCGTGTTGTCTATACTTTACACATAAGGATTAGGGGTATTCCCTGAAACAACCCAAAAGTTCCGGAGGTGACATATGAAACGCAAAAACGCTTCGTTACTCGGTAATGTGCTAATGGGGTTGGGGTTAGTGGTGATGGTTGTTGGCGTTGGTTATTCAATTTTAAACCAACTGCCGCAATTTAACCTGCCACAATTTTTCGCACATGGTGCAGTGCTGAGTATTTTCGTCGGCGCCATTCTCTGGCTTGCAGGGGCACGTGTTGGCGGGCATGAACAAGTTTGTGACCGCTACTGGTGGGTACGCCACTACGATAAACGTTGCCGCCGTAACGACAATCGCCGTCATAGTTAACGCTGATTGCCGGATAGCGAACCAAATGTCGTCTCCGGTCTGACAGTTGGCAAGAAAGGGAGGCCCGGTAAGCGTGAACGCCACCGGGCTTTTGCTTATTTATGTCAAATCCGCCAGGGCGGCGTCGCGATTCGGGAAAAACGCCAGGCGTCCCGGAATCGGCTGGATGCCGGCGCGCGCCATGGTGCGCAGCGGCTGAAATTCAAGATTGCTCACCCGCAGTTCGCATCCCTCCGGCAGCCTTTTGACAAAGCGCAGGAACGCATCCAGTCCGCCCGCATCCAGCACAGGTACTGCATCCCACTTCAGTACGACAACGCGCTTGCCTTCAATACGTGATTCCAGATCGGTAAACAGCCCTTCAGCGGCGGCAAAAAACAGCGGGCCAATTACGCGCAGCACCAACACATCCTCCGGCACGTCTACGTTAACCGCCGCCAGGCGCGTCATACGCGCGATACGCCGCATAAACAGCAGGGATGCCAGCACAATGCCCACGCTGATGGCGATCACCATATCAAACAGTACCGTCAGCGACATACACATCAGCATCACGATAATGTCGTCTTTCGGCGCGTGGCGCAGCAGGTCCACCACTTTATGCGCTTCGCTCATATTCCACGCCACCATCAATAGCAGCGCGGCCATCGCCGACAGCGGCAACCAGGAGAGCAGCGGCGCCAGCACCAGCAGCGCGAGGATCACCAGAATCGCGTGAATGACGGCGGAGATCGGCGACGTCGCGCCAGCGCGTACGTTTGCGGCGGAACGGGCAATCGCGGCGGTGGCGGTGATCCCGCCAAAGAACGGCGCGACAATGTTGCCGAGCCCTTGTCCTATCAGTTCGCTATTGGCTTTGTGCTTGGTGCCGGTCATTCCGTCAAGCACCACGGCGCACAGCAGCGACTCGATAGCCCCGAGCATCGCCATTGAAAAAGCCGCAGGCAGCAGGGCGCGCAGCGAGTCCCAGCTTAACGTAAAATCGGAATCCGGCAGGTTCCATGGCAGCACCAGCTGAGGTAACAACTGTGGGATCCCGTTGCCCTGAGAACCGTCGGCGAGGATGTAATGAAACTGCGAACCGATGGTTGCGACATGACCGCCGAACAGGTTAACTATCCCCATCACCGCGCAGCCCAGCAGCAGAGCCGGAAGGTGACCGGGCAGACGAATACCCAGCCGTGGCCAGAAAATCAGAGTGCCCAGCGTCACGATGCCAATGGCGGCGTCGCCGAGGTTGATCGTTGGCAGCGCCATAAACAGCGCGCCCACTTTCTGCAGATAATGCTCGGGAACGTGCGCCATCTGCAGACCCAGAAAGTCCTTGATTTGCATGGTACCAATGGTGATACCAATCCCTGACGTAAAGCCTAACGTCACGGAAACCGGAATGTATTCGATCAGGCGGCCAAAGCGGGCCAGGCCAAAGAGGATCAGAAATATGCCGGACATCAGGGTCGCGACCAGCAGGCCTGCCAGCCCAAACTGTTGCGACACCGGGTAGAGGATCACCACAAAGGCGGCGGTAGGGCCAGAGACGCTAAAGCGCGAGCCGCCGGTTAAGGCAATGACAATACCTGCAACCGCCGCGGTGTAGAGACCGTATTGGGGAGCGACGCCGCTGCCTATAGCCAGCGCCATTGCGAGCGGAATCGCAATAATCCCGACCGTTATCCCGGCGATGAGATCACGGGTAAACCGTGAAGCGGTATATTTTTCTTTCCAACAAGCGTCGATGAGGGCGCGGAAAGGCATCACATGTGAGGAAAAGATTCTGTTCACAATAATGTTTCATCCATGAGCGCATCATCTGTCAACTAAATGGCAGGTGAAGGAGGCATAAGTCATACAAATAGTGGTTAAAGATAAAAAAACCGCCGTAGCGGAAGTTCTGAAATGACAGGCCGTGTGCATCGTCCAAAAACGTTGCCGCTTACCGGGCTGATTCATCATCAAAAAAACCCGCCGCAGCGGGTTTTTGCGCCGGGTTCGATTAATGTTCGAACATGGCAGAGATGGATTCTTCATTGCTGATACGACGAATCGCTTCGGCCAGCATACCCGACAGGGTCAACGTACGTACGTTCGGCAGCGCTTTGATTTCATCGGTCAGCGGAATGGTATCGCAGACGACGACTTCATCAATCACGGAATTACGCAGGTTGTTAGCTGCATTGCCAGAGAAGATCGGATGCGTTGCGTAAGCGAATACGCGTTTTGCGCCACGCTCTTTCAGGGCTTCTGCGGCTTTGCACAGCGTACCGCCGGTGTCGATCATATCATCAACCAGCACGCAGTCACGGCCCGCAACGTCACCGATGATATGCATCACCTGAGAAACGTTTGCACGCGGACGACGTTTGTCGATGATCGCCATGTCGGTGTCATTCAGCAGCTTAGCGATAGCGCGGGCACGCACGACGCCACCGATATCCGGAGAAACCACAATCGGGTTATCCAGATTCAGCTGCAGCATATCTTCTAACAGAATTGGGCTACCGAATACGTTATCAACCGGTACGTCGAAGAAGCCCTGGATCTGTTCAGCATGCAGGTCAACGGTCAGGACGCGGTCCACGCCGACGCTGGACAGGAAGTCCGCGACAACTTTAGCCGTGATTGGCACACGTGCGGAACGGACGCGACGGTCCTGGCGCGCATAGCCAAAGTAAGGGATAACGGCGGTGATGCGGCCTGCGGAAGCACGGCGCAGGGCATCAACCATAACGACCAATTCCATCAGGTTGTCGTTAGTGGGGGCACAAGTGGACTGGATGATGAAAATATCACCACCGCGTACATTTTCGTTGATTTGTACGCTGACTTCGCCGTCGCTAAAGCGACCTACAGCGGCGTCGCCGAGAGAAGTGTACAGGCGGTTGGCAATACGTTGTGCTAGTTCCGGGGTGGCGTTACCAGCAAAAAGCTTCATATCAGGCACGAGAAGAACCTCAGGCATGCGTCCATTGGTGGAAAGAATCTGCCAAAAACTGTGCGGGCCAGGCAGGATTCTCTCCATGCGGTGTATTAAAGAGCGCGATGCAACGTCTGGAACAGGGTGACGTTGTCACCGAAACTCAGCTTGCCCGGCTTACTCGCCATCATTCCTCTCTCATGTATGTTGGCTCTAATGCTTCACACCCGTCACATACTGAAGTACGCGGCTGGTGATTCGTCATCTCGCCATCTTCCTGAAACGTGGATGATTTAGAGTAACGCCCGATGCAAAGGGGAGAGGTTGACGCCTTTCGCCACAAAGCCTTCGAGCCATTCCGGGGCTTGCTCAAGCACCTGGCGAGCACGAGACTCTGTATCGAATTCAGCAAAGACACAGGCCCCTGTACCAGTCAGGCGCGACGGCGCGTATTCTAACAGCCAGGAAAGCGCGGCATCAACCTCGCGAAAACGTTTTCTTGCGATAACCTCGCAATCATTGCTGAATTCACAATTTAATAACGTTTCTATTGACCTTTTTGGCGTGTTACGGGGCAAATCCGGATCGTTGAAGATCGCCGGAGTCGGAATACTGACGCCCGGATGCGCCACCAGATACCATTTTTCGGGCGGATTAACCGGCGTGAGGATTTCTCCCACGCCTTCGGCGAAGGCGGCATGGCCACGAACAAATACCGGGACGTCCGCGCCAAGCTGGATCCCCAGTTCCGCCAGTTCATCCACCGACAGGCCGCATTGCCAGAGGTGGTTAAGCGCCACAAGGATCGTCGCAGCGTTAGAGGAACCGCCGCCGAGTCCGCCGCCCATCGGCAGACGCTTGTCGATGCGAATATCCGCGCCGCTGCCGGTCGGCAGACGACCGTGTTGCGCGGCTGTTTTCATCAGCAAACGCGCGGCGCGAACGATCAGGTTATCCTCATGCGCCACGCCGTCTACCGGCGTCAGCAGACGAATCTCGCCGTCGCTGCGCGGCGTAATGTCGATCGTGTCGCCGTAATCGAGGAACTGAAACAGGGTTTGCAGCGTGTGATAACCGTCCGCGCGCTGGCCGGTAATGTATAAAAACAGATTCAGTTTTGCCGGGGATGGCCAGTGGGTCATCATTTCACAATCCAGTTATCCATTTTCAACTTGATGCGCAGGTCGCCATCCGAAAGTTCCATATTGGCAGGCATGGCCGGTTGCGTTTTGCTGTCATAGGCGCTGTAAACGACCTTCCAGTTTTTGCCATCCTGACGGTAATTCACTTCGCGCAGGCGATACTGATCGTCAAGTTTATAGTCGGTAGCGTCACCCGGCAGGCCCAGAATCCACTGGCGCAGGCTGTTCAGCGGAATCGGCATCCCGGTCAGCTTGCCGATCATCTCTTCGCCGTCTTCGGCGGTATAGCGCTGGCCCTTGTTATCCACCAGTTGAACGTGACCTGGCTGCGCGTTCAGCTCCAGCTCAGTGCTGCCCAGCGGGTTCGTCAGCAGCAGGCGATAGCGGTCCTGGCCGGTTTGCTGCCAGAAGAAGCGGGCATAGACCTTCTGATCGGCGGAAATAAAGGCAAACGCCCCGCGGGTCTGGTACTGATTTAACTGAAGCACAGCCTGCTGGTGCTGTCGCCACTGCGGGGAATCGGGACTTTTGCCCGGTCCTTTTGGCGCGTTGATCGTACAGGCGGTGAGTACCAGGCTTGCCAGCGGAAGCAGGCGGATCAGGCGAAAGTCAGGCAGGGTCATAGTGATGACGAATCCTTGTGATACGTTGCAATAATAACCCTTAATGCTAGCGCCGCGCGGGTATATCGTCTACGTTCACGTTATCTTAATTTAAGCGTTAAGCGATTACTCCAAAAGGGGGCGCTCTCTTTTATTGATTACGCGCATCCTGTATGATGCGAGCAGACTAACCATATCAACGCTGGTACTACTCCCGCAGACATGACCCTTTTAGCGCTCGGCATTAACCATAAAACGGCACCTGTATCGCTGCGAGAACGTGTAACGTTTTCGCCGGACACGCTCGATCAGGCGCTGGACAGCCTGCTCGCGCAGCCTATGGTGCAGGGTGGGGTGGTGCTGTCGACCTGTAACCGTACAGAGCTGTATCTCAGCGTTGAAGAGCAGGACAATTTGCAGGAGGCGCTGATTCGTTGGTTATGCGACTACCATAACCTTAACGAAGACGATCTGCGCAGCAGCCTCTACTGGCATCAGGATAACGCCGCCGTTAGCCATCTGATGCGCGTCGCCAGCGGGCTCGACTCGCTGGTACTCGGCGAACCGCAAATCCTCGGCCAGGTGAAAAAAGCCTTTGCCGATTCGCAGAAAGGCCACCTCAACGCCAGCGCGCTGGAACGCATGTTCCAGAAATCCTTCTCCGTCGCGAAACGCGTGCGCACTGAAACCGACATCGGCGCCAGCGCGGTATCCGTCGCCTTCGCCGCCTGTACGTTGGCGCGGCAGATCTTCGAATCACTGTCTACTGTCACCGTGCTGCTGGTCGGCGCAGGAGAAACCATCGAGCTGGTGGCGCGTCATCTGCGCGAACACAAGGTGCAGAAGATGATCATCGCTAACCGCACTCGCGAACGGGCGCAGGTGCTGGCCGATGAAGTCGGCGCCGAGGTCATCGCGCTGAGCGACATCGACGCGCGTTTGCAGGAGGCGGACATTATTATCAGTTCCACCGCCAGCCCGCTGCCGATCATTGGCAAAGGGATGGTGGAGCGCGCGCTGAAAAGCCGCCGCAACCAGCCGATGCTGCTGGTGGATATCGCTGTCCCGCGCGATGTCGAGCCGGAAGTCGGCAAGCTGGCGAATGCCTATCTCTACAGCGTTGACGATCTGCAAAGCATCATTTCGCATAACCTGGCGCAGCGTAAAGCCGCGGCCGTGGAAGCCGAAACCATCGTGGCGCAGGAAACCAGCGAATTTATGGCCTGGCTGCGCGCGCAAGGCGCCAGCGAGACCATCCGCGAATACCGCAGCCAGTCTGAACAGGTGCGCGACGAGCTGACCGCCAAAGCGCTGGCTGCGCTGGAGCAGGGCGGCGATGCCCAGGCGATTATGCAGGATCTGGCCTGGAAGCTGACCAACCGCTTGATCCACGCCCCAACCAAATCTCTACAGCAGGCTGCCCGTGACGGGGACGACGAACGCCTGAATATTCTGCGCGACAGCCTCGGGCTGGAGTAGCAGCACACCCCTCTTTTTTTACAAGGTGCATTTACGCCTATGAAGCCTTCTATCGTTGCCAAACTGGAAGCCCTGCATGAACGCCATGAGGAAGTTCAGGCGTTGCTGGGTGATGCGGGAACCATCGCAGACCAGGAACGTTTTCGCGCGCTGTCGCGTGAGTATGCACAATTAAGCGATGTTTCTCGCTGTTTTACGGACTGGCAACAGGTTCAGGAAGATATCGAAACGGCACAGATGATGCTCGACGATCCTGAAATGCGTGAAATGGCGCAGGAAGAACTGCGCGAAGCAAAAGACAAAAGTGAACAACTGGAACAGCAGCTCCAGCTTTTGCTGCTGCCCAAAGATCCGGACGACGAGCGCAACGCGTTCCTCGAAGTGCGCGCCGGCACCGGCGGCGACGAAGCGGCGCTGTTTGCCGGCGATCTGTTCCGCATGTACAGCCGCTACGCCGAAACCCGTCGCTGGCGGGTAGAGATCATGAGCATGAGCGAAGGCGAACACGGCGGTTATAAAGAGATCATCGCCAAAATCAGCGGCGACGGGGTCTATGGGCGACTGAAGTTTGAGTCCGGCGGTCATCGCGTCCAGCGCGTACCGGCAACGGAGTCACAAGGACGTATCCATACCTCCGCCTGCACCGTCGCGGTGATGCCGGAACTGCCGGAGGCAGAACTACCGGATATTAACCCGGCCGATCTGCGCATTGATACCTTCCGCTCCTCAGGGGCGGGCGGTCAGCACGTTAACACCACCGACTCGGCGATCCGTATTACTCACCTGCCGACCGGCATTGTGGTGGAGTGCCAGGATGAACGTTCGCAGCACAAAAACAAAGCGAAAGCGCTCTCTGTGCTCGGCGCGCGTATTCGCGCGGCGGAAGTGGCGAAGCGCCAGCAGGAAGAGGCCTCCACCCGCCGAAACCTGTTAGGCAGCGGCGATCGCAGCGACCGTAACCGTACCTACAATTTTCCACAGGGGCGGGTCACCGACCACCGTATCAACCTGACGCTGTATCGCCTGGACGAAGCGATGGAAGGCAAGCTGGATATGCTGATCGAGCCCATCGTGCAGGAATACCAGGCTGACCAACTGGCGGCGCTATCCGAGCAGGAATAATGAATTTTCAACACTGGTTGCGTGAAGCCATAAGCCAGCTACAGGAAAGCGATTCGCCACGTCGTGACGCCGAGATCCTGCTTGAATATGTCACCGGCAAGGGGCGCACCTGGATTCTGGCGTTTGGCGAAACGGAATTAACCGACGCCCAGCGCCAGCAACTGGCTGCGCTGCTGGCGCGCCGTCGCCGTGGCGAACCGATCGCCCATCTGATCGGCGAACGGGAATTCTGGTCGCTGCCGCTGTTTGTCTCGCCAGCCACCCTGATCCCGCGCCCGGATACCGAATGTCTGGTTGAACAGGCTCTGGCGCGTCTGCCTGCTGCATCATGCCGGATCCTGGATCTGGGCACCGGTACCGGGGCGATTGCGCTGGCGCTGGCTTCCGAGCGCCCTGACTGCGATGTCACGGCAGTGGACCGGATGCCGGAGGCCGTTGCACTGGCGCAGCGAAATGCCACCCGACACGCCATCACAAACGTCAGAATCCTGCAAAGCGACTGGTTCAGCGCTTTAGCCGGGAACCAGTTTGAGATGATTGTCAGCAACCCGCCGTACATCGATGAGCAGGATCCGCATCTTTCGCAGGGCGACGTTCGCTTTGAGCCGCTGACGGCGCTGGTCGCGGGCGATCAGGGGATGGCGGACATCAAGCACATCATCGAACGTGCGCGCGCCGTTCTGATGCCGGAGGGCATGTTGCTGCTGGAACACGGCTGGCAGCAGGGGACAGCGGTGCGCGACGCTTTTGTCCGCGCGGGCTATCACGACGTGGAGACCTGCCGGGACTACGGCGATAACGAGCGGGTGACGCTGGGACGCTGGCGGCCGTGAGCAGTTTTACGCTTTTGCTTACCCTCCACTTGCTGAGCATCGCCCTCTCAGTCAGCCTGTTTGTGCTGCGTTTCTGGTGGCGGGAAAGCCATTCTCCGCAGGCTGATGCCCGCTGGACGCGAGTTGTACCGCCCGTTGTTGATACGTTCCTGTTACTCAGCGGTATCGGCTTAATCGCTAAAACGCACATCCTGCCATTCACCGAACAGGGCTCATGGCTGACTGAGAAGCTGTTTGGCGTTATCATTTACATCGTTTTGGGTTTTATCGCGCTTGATTACCGTCGGGCGCGCAGTCGGCAGACGCGGTGGATCGCGTTTCCGCTGGCGTTGGTGGCGCTGTACATCATCGTTAAACTCGCCACCACAAAAATATCGTTACTGGGGTAAGTCATGAGATCGTTAGCTGATTTCGAATTTAATAAAGCGCCACTGTGCGACGGAATGATTCTGGCGTCGGAAGCTATCCGCCTGGATTTTCCCTCACAAACTGTCTACGACGAGCTGGAACGTCTGGTCAGCCTGGCGCAAGAAGAAATTAGCCAGCTCCTGTCTCAGGATGAGCAACTGGAAAAATTGCTGGCACTTTTTTACGGCGAATGGGGCTTTACTGACAGCCGCGGCGTCTACCGTTTGTCCGATGCATTATGGCTTGACCAGGTCCTGAAAAACCGTCAGGGCAGCGCGGTGTCGCTGGGCGCGATCTTACTGTGGGTCGCCAACCGCCTGTCATTACCGCTGGTGCCGGTCATTTTCCCGACGCAGCTTATTTTGCGCATTGAGTCGCTGGAAGGGGAAATGTGGCTGATTAATCCCTTCAACGGCGAAACGCTGAATGAGCATACGCTGGAAGTCTGGCTGAAAGGCAATATCAGTCCGGTCGCGGAACTGTTTAACGAAGATCTGGACGAAGCCGATAACGCGGAAGTTATTCGCAAACTGCTCGACACGCTGAAATCCTCTCTGATGGAAGAACAGCAGATGGAACTGGCGCTGCGGACCAGTGAAGCGTTGCTGCAATTTAATCCGGAAGATCCGTATGAAATACGCGACCGGGGATTAATCTATGCGCAACTGGAATGTGAACACGTGGCGTTGACCGATTTAAGCTATTTCGTTGAACAGTGTCCGGAAGACCCGATCAGCGAAATGATTCGTGCGCAGATTAATAACATCTCGCACAAGCAAATTGTTCTGCATTAATTTATCGACACTCTTACTCACCATTAAGGCGATCCTATGAAACAAAAAGTGGTTAACATTGGCGACATCAAGGTAGCGAACGATCTGCCGTTCGTGCTGTTTGGCGGCATGAACGTGCTGGAATCCCGCGATCTGGCGATGCGCATTTGTGAGCACTACGTAACCGTAACCCAGAAGCTGGGTATCCCTTACGTGTTCAAAGCCTCTTTTGATAAAGCCAACCGTTCCTCTATCCACTCTTACCGTGGTCCTGGCCTGGAAGAAGGGATGAAAATTTTCCAGGAACTGAAGCAGACCTTTGGCGTAAAAGTGATCACCGACGTTCACGAAGCGAGCCAGGCGCAGCCTGTTGCTGATGTGGTGGATGTCATTCAGCTGCCGGCGTTCCTCGCCCGTCAGACCGATCTGGTGGAAGCGATGGCGAAAACCGGCGCGGTGATTAACGTGAAAAAACCGCAGTTTGTTAGCCCGGGTCAGATGGGAAATATCGTGGATAAGTTCCACGAAGGCGGTAACGATAACGTTATTCTTTGCGATCGCGGCGCTAACTTCGGCTATGACAACCTGGTCGTGGATATGCTGGGCTTCAGCGTGATGAAAAAAGTGTCCGGTAACAGCCCGGTGATTTTTGACGTGACGCACGCGCTGCAGTGCCGCGACCCGTTTGGCGCGGCAAGCGGCGGTCGTCGCGGTCAGGTGACCGAACTGGCGCGTGCCGGTATGGCAGTGGGTCTGGCCGGTCTGTTTATTGAAGCGCATCCGGATCCGGACAACGCTAAATGTGACGGTCCGTCCGCGCTGCCGCTGGCGAAGCTGGAACAGTTCCTGGCGCAGATGAAGGCGATTGACTCGCTGGTGAAAAGTTTCGACGAACTGGATACCGAGAGCTGAGTTTCGCTGAGAGAAAACCGCAAGCGCAATGCCGTTCCGCTGACGTGAACGGCATTGCGGTATTCAGTACGGGCGCCGTCAGAAGGCTATCGCCACGTTGAGCTGGCCCGCGACGCCATCATCGCTGTGCGTATCGGCGGTGAGATAATCCACCCGAGTGCCGACGGTGATAGTGTTAAAGGTCGCGCTCAGCTGCAGGCCCGCTTTATAAAGCGCTTTGCTGCCGAAGGCCGAGGTTTGATCGACGCCCAGCCCATAGAGCGTGGCATGACTGCTCGTCGATTTATCATTCAGCATCCGCTCATAGCCCAGCGCAATGCCCGGTTTCAGCGTCCAGTTTCCCACCTGCTGCGGCAATATCCCGATCCCTAAGTCAGCCGTCAGGCTGGTTTGCGTCTGGTTCACCCCATCCACGTCAAGCGCCGCTTCACTGCCGCGTTCACGAAAGCCGTCGAGGGTTAAATGCGTCACCTGCACGCCGATGGCCGGGTCGAGAGTCAGCGTTGAAACGGTACTGAACCAGCCGAGAGAGGCTCGTCCGCTGTAGAACTGGCCGTGGGTATCGCCCGATGCGGCGCCCAGCCCGCCGCCGAGACGGCGGTCGCTCTGGTAGTCGATATACCCGGCGCTGCCCTGCAGACCGACCCAGGGGCCGCTGTCCAGCGAGGAGAGCGCGTGGCGTGCGCCGAGTCCCAGCGTCGGGGTATGGGTTTTCACCTTGCCGCCTGCCGAAGAGATACTGCCGTCGCCATAGCCAATCGAGGCGTTTGCCGCGCTGCGCGCGTTGAAGCGATGAGTGACGCCGACCAGCGTTCCCCAACTGTGTTCGCTGCTGGAGCTGGCTTCACTGCTCGCATCCGTTCCCAGATAGGTCGCCAGCCCCTGCAACCAGACCTGAGACTCTTCGTCCTGAAGGCCGCGGGCGGAAATCACCGGGGCGAGCGCATCGTACAGGCGTGACGGCTGGCGAAGCAGATAGCTGCTGGCGTCGGCGAAAACCTGTCCGCCAATCTGTTTTTCAACCCCGCCGAGGGAGCCTTGATCGATAGCGCTTTGCAGATAGTAGTTATATGCCGTGTCACGTCCCGACAGCGGGGAGTCCTGCAGGGCGTTCAGCAGCGACGCCCCCTGCGCAGAGTTGCCGCTGAAGCCGGATTCGCCGGGCAGCGTCTGATAGCGCACCATTTTGCCGCGCAGTACATAGATCGTCGCCTGATCGAGGCCGAGGCCCGTTTTCAGATAGTTGTCCATCGACCCGTAGCTGGCGATAACGCTATCCAGCCCGGCCTGCAGCCAACTGGCGCGAACGCCCATCAGCGCGCCGTAAGTATCGCGCATGGATGTCGGCATCGTGGCAAGCGTCGCACTGATACGATCGGCGGTGTAGTCGTTGGTCGCCAGATAGTTTGCCATGATATCCCTGTCGCTGACGCCCGCGATGGTTTGCAGCACGGCGCTGACCCAGCCGGTACGATCTTTGCCCGCGGTGCAGTGGAACAGGGCGGCGTCATCTGCGGCGGCAAGCTCGCGGAAAACCTTGCCCAGTCCCTGACGGGCGTAGTCGCTGGTAACGAAGCTGCGCTCGCCGTCCTGCATCATTTTGTCGATGTCGCTGACGTTCATATTGTTGAGATCGATGACGAAGGCGCCGTTATTACCGATTAAATCGACGGCGACATAACGGCTGCCCGCCGGCAGTGTGTCGGCCTGAGCGGTGATTTCTGACGGGGAGCGCAAATCAACGACCGTGGTGACCTGCAGATCCTCCAGTGCCGCCAAATCGTTTCCTGTCGGCGTCAGGGCGTTTGAGCGATAGAATACACCCGCGTGCATCACGCCGTTATGGGTGGTGGTATAGGCGGTGGTTAGCCCGGCGATATCGCGGAAGTTGTCGATACCGCTTAGACGTGGGGTATTGAGTAAAAGATCTGCAGCCTGCGCGTTGACGCAGGTGAAAAGAACAAGTGCTGTAAGCGGGCTCAGGGATGCTTTCATGACCAAACTCCTTGTCTGTTAACGTTAACAGGCGCGGAGTATAGGGAGCATGCGTGAAGAATTTGTGACGGTTCGGCAATTTAACTGCGAAAATAGATTAATGATTACAGTCGGTTAATGGGTGATACAGCAGTCGTTAACCCTCAGGCCAGGCGATGTCGCGAAACATCGGCCCGGCCGTCGCTGGGCCGTCAGGCGAAAATGGTCATCAGATAGGCGGCAAACAGCGCCAGGTGCGCCGCGCCGTTCAGCACATTCGTCCTTCCCGTTGAGAACGAAATTTGGCACAGCAGCAAAGAGGCCACCATCACCACCATTTCCGGAGCGCCTAAGCCGAACAGCAGCTCGTTACCTGTTGCCCACGCAATCAGCGTCACGACGGGTACCGTCAGTGAAATGGTCGCCAGCACCGAGCCGAAGAACAGGTTCATCGCCCGCTGTACCTGATTATTCAGCACCGCTTTCAGCGCGCCAAGCCCTTCCGGGGAGAGGATCAGAAGCGCCACGAGGAAGCCGGTAAACGCCACCGGGGCATTCATTTCCGTCAGCAAGGTTTCCAGCGGATTCGCGTTCATTTTAGTCACGGCGATCACGGCAACCAGATGTACAATCAGCCACGCCGCATGCCATATGTTGCTGTGTGCGGAGGGTTTACCATGGTGCGGATCGTCGTCATCGCCTTCGTCTTCATGCTCATAGACAAACAGGCTCTGGTGCGTCTTGGTCTGAATCAGCAGGAACACGCCGTACATCGCCGCGGAAATCAGGGCCACGAGCAGCGCCTGACTGGTGGAGAAGTTGGCGCCGGGCAACGTCATGGGAAAGACCAGCACAATAATGGCCAGCGGAAACAGAGCAATCAGATACTGCTTGATGCCATAGAGATTCATATACTGCGTGGCGAATTTACGTCCGCCGAGCAGCAGAGAAAAACCGACCAGGCCGCCGGTGACGATCATAATGATGGAATAAAGCGTATCGCGCATCAGCGTTGGCGCAGCGTCGCCGGTGGCCATTAATGCCGATATCAGGCTGACTTCAAGAATAACTACCGACAGGCTTAAGATAAGCGAGCCGTAAGGCTCACCGAGGCGGTGGGCTAATACATCGGCGTGACGAACCACGCTAAACGCACTACTCAAAATCCCAATCAGGGCAAGAATATTAATACCGATCACCGCTGGTAGTGACTGGCTGCTCCCCCACAGGAACAGCACTACCAGCGCCAGAACCGGGAAAATAAGCGATGTCTCCTTGTGGCGGGTTTTCACCGCCTCCTGTGCATGTGTCATTCATACTCTCCATTAAAGTGCTGCAGGCAAACTGTCGTTATAAATGTAATAAAGATGATAAAAAATAACAGAAAACGTAAGGTTGTAGGGGCATTTTTACGAAATTTTACCCCAACTCACCGTTTTAATTGTGAAACGATAAAAAGAAGCGCTTTTGTTTATAGAATAATTCAATAACAGTGAGTTAGATAAAGTGTTTTAGCAAAACATCCACCTGGGTGGCGAAATAAAGGGGCGTTGACCACACTTAAGGTTTAGCCGAAAGAGGAGGCAACCATGCCGTATAAATCGAAAAAAGATTTGCCGGACAGCGTACAGAATGTATTACCCGCTCATGCTCAGGATATTTATAAAGAGGCTTTTAACAGCGCCTGGGATCAGTACAAAGACAAAGCAGATCGGCGGGATGACGCCAGCCGCGAAGAGACAGCGCACAAGGTTGCGTGGGCGGCGGTCAAAAATGATTATGAAAAGGGCGATGATGATAAATGGCATAAAAAATCATAAGCGCTTCAAATGTAAGGTTTAACAAAATGACCGTGTTCAGTCGCTTCGCGAATCGTGCTGCCTGACCCTGTCGCCGCCTTGCAAGCGGCCCGCGAATTGCATATTGTCCTGCTGTTGGTTTCAAAATGAGCAGTTAAAAGGCCCGGAAGGCGTCAAAAGTTGTCGCAGGGAAGTAGGCAGTGGCGGAGGTGTAAGGTGTTAACGCGTGATTTCTTGATGAATGCCGATTGCAAAACGGCATTTGGCGCTATTGAAGAATCACTCTTATGGTCGGCAGAGCAACGTGCGGCGTCCCTTGCGGCGACGCTGGCCTGCCGACCGGACGACGGACCGGTGTGGATCTTCGGGTATGGATCATTGATGTGGAACCCGGCGTTGGAGTTCGATGAGTCGTGTACCGGTACGCTGGTGGGCTGGCACCGGGCCTTTTGCCTGAAGCTGACCGCCGGACGCGGGACTGCCTGCCAGCCTGGGCGGATGCTTGCACTGAAAGAGGGCGGACGCACCACTGGCGTGGCCTATCGCCTGTCGGATATCTCGCTTGAACAAGAATTGACTCTGCTATGGAAGCGCGAAATGATCACCGGCTGTTACCTGCCAACCTGGTGTCAGCTGGCGCTGGACGATGGTCGCACGGTGAACGCGCTGGTGTTTATTATGGATCCGCGTCATCCGTTGTATGAGTCGGACACGCGCGCGCAGGTGGTTGCGCCGCTGATCGCCAAAGCCAGCGGTCCGCTTGGCACCAATGCGCAGTATCTGTTTTCGCTGGAACTAGAGCTGAAGAAGCTGGGCATGCAGGATGATTGTCTGAACGATCTGGTGGCGAACGTGCGGGGGCTGTTAGAGGAAACGCTGCCCGAAGGGGTAATGCGTCCCGGCTTCGCGTAGCGCCAGGTTATTTTGCCCGGTCAGCGTCAGCGCGGCCGGGCTTATAATTATCAGGCTGCGATATAGCTGATGGAATGTTCCAGCGACTGGCTGTGACTGTCGATTAGTACATTCCAGACGCCGGTGTAAGGGACGGTCAACCACGCGTTATCACGATCCTGCACGCTTAAAATGTCGGTCTGCGTGTCTTTGACGTGTTTTTTCTCGCTCATCAGGTGGATGTGACAACGCTCCGAGCAGCGCACCACTACGGTATCCCCACCAAATAACTTCAGACTTGCTTTCACTAATGCCATTTTTCACCCCGTTATTGAAAACAACCCACTTCCTCGCGGAAGTATTGCGTGATGTTGTTCACATTTCACTCAGTGCATAACACCAAAGAGTGAGTCGGGGAATGCTGATTTTGATCAAATAATGGCATAACGATTAAACAAAAATGACAAAATCGGGCGAAAAAGCGTGATCGGGCGCACTTACTTTTGCGGGAAATGCGCCACGGGAAGATTAAATTCGGCAATTCCCGGTCGTTACAGCAAGCCGGGCTGCGCAACCGTCAGAAGGTGAGTACTTTATCGGCAGCCAGCGTCCACTGCGCCAGCTCCACCAGCGTGCCGACTTCCACGCCGTCGATCAGCGGCAGATCGGTGA
This sequence comes from Citrobacter sedlakii NBRC 105722, assembly GCF_000759835.1. Lineage (GTDB taxonomy): Bacteria > Pseudomonadota > Gammaproteobacteria > Enterobacterales > Enterobacteriaceae > Citrobacter_A > Citrobacter_A sedlakii. The sequence goes on along the minus strand of NZ_BBNB01000001.1, from coordinate 439,078 downwards.
TCCCGCGCCCGTCGGCGCAGGTTTTGCACAGCTTCACCGGTACGTTCTGGGCGGTGAGGATCTCAATCATCTGCTGAATATTATACCCTTCCGCCGGTTTCTGGCCGCGCAGTCCTGCCGTGACGGCATCTGACATCAAAAACAGTCGGAGGTCGAGTTCGGGCGACTGTTCACGTAACGCAATGGCGAGACGCAGGCTGTTAAACAGGGACTCACTTCCGTAGGCCGCACCGTTGGCGACGATCACTATCTTTTGCATTTTAACTCCTGTTGTCTGAAGGGGCATGGATATTGCTTACTCCTGACTAAATCTGTTATCCGGGAGAGCTGACATGATGACAAACGTGGAAACGCCAGGGGCGACGCAATGGTTCCGCTACGCGCGCCAGCTTGAAAACACGCAGCTTCGGCAACTGGCGCAGTCCGGAAAACTGGTCTCGCGCATCAGCCATCTGGTGCATATGCTACAGTGCGAACGCGGGGCTTCCAACATTTGGTTATGCTCGCAAGGCACGCTGTATGTGGCAGAAATCCGTGCCAGCCGGGCGCTGGTGGATGAGGAACACCGGCGGTTGCAGCACCTGTTACAGGACTATTTGCCGACAGCCAACAGCGCGCTGTGTCATCGCATTGCCAGCGCGGTATGGTGTCTTGAGCAATTACCGGCGCTGCGCGATAGCGTCAGCGGACGCAATCAGCCCGCGCTACAGGCGATGGAACAGTACAGCCGACTGTTACGCCATTTACTGAGTATCGTGCCGGAGCTTAACGACAGTATCGATCATCCGCACGTCGCCGGAGGTTTAGTCGCCCTGTACAGCTTTATGCAGGGAAAAGAGCTGGTTGGCCAGGAGCGGGCGCTGGGGGCGATAGGCTTCACCCACGGTGAATTTAGCCCGCAGATGCGTCAGGAGCTGGTTGATCGCATCGATGGTCAGCAGCTCTGCTTTGATACCTTTCTTTCACTGGCGTCCCCGGCGGTGGTGCATCAATTCCACCAGTATGGCGAGGCGGAAGGGGCGGTCGAACAACTGCGACGGCATGCCTGTACCCGCCAGCCTGACGCCGACAACGGCACAAGCGCGTTACGCTGGTTTACCCTTCAGACTCAGCGCCTCGAGCAGTTGCGCGCTATCGAAGAAATGCTGATTGCTGAGTTGATGAACGCGGTAGAGCGTCGACTGAACCAGCAAGAGTGCGCACTGCCGCTGGAAAGCTGGCTCAACGACGCCGCCGCGGATACCTTCTCGCTGCGGCGCGATAAACAGTTACTGCTGGTGGTGCGCCAGCAGGCGCGACAGCTGGAGCAGCTCAGTGGGCAGTTGGCTTCGCTACAGGACTCGCTGGAAGAGCGCAAGGTGATTGATAAAGCGAAAAGCGTGTTAATGAATCACCAGCAGCTCAGCGAAGAACAGGCCTGGCAAACGCTGCGCAAAATGGCGATGGATAAAAACCAGCGAATGGTGGATATCGCCCGCGCAGTGCTCACCGTGAAATCGCTGATGCAAAGCGCGCGCTAAGACACGCTGCACGGTGAATGGGCAAACGTTGCCTGTTTGCGGTGCAGCGCGGCGACACACTACACCGTTTGTCCGCCAGACAGGCCTCTGCAAAGTTGGCATCTGAATTGCAAATCGTATTACAGACATTTTAGCGACGGACCAACGGCGGTCTGTTCGTTTTGAGGATAAAGGCGTCCTGCAATGCGTTGGCATTGCCGGGCGCTTTTTTTTGCCATGGGGAGCGGATATGGAGAACAACACGGTTTCGTTAACGCGCAGGCGACTGCTTCAGGCCAGCGCTGTGCTGGGCGCAACCTGCCTGCTGCCGGGGGCGATGTCAGCGGTCTGGGCGGCAGGGTCGGACAAGCCCGAGCAGGCGACAGTGAGAGTGGGATTTATTCCGCTGACTGACTGCGCGCCGGTGATTATCGCCGCCCTGAAGGGCTTTGATAAAAAGTACGGTATTACCCTCGTACCCACCAAAGAAGCCAGCTGGGCAGCTGTGCGCGACAAGTTGGTTTCCGGCGAACTGGACGCCGCCCACGTGCTGTATGGCCTGCTGTACGGGCTTGAACTGGGAATAGCCGGCAAAGCGCAGCCGATGGCGAACCTGATGACGCTGAATCAGAACGGTCAGGCGATCACGCTTTCTGCGGAATTACAGGCGCAGGGCGTCACCGATGCGGCGGCGCTGAAAAAGAGGATCGCCGCGCAGGCGCCCGGTACGTTTACCTTTGCGCATACCTTCCCGACAGGCACCCACGCCATGTGGCTGTACTACTGGCTTGCCAGCGCGGAGATTAATCCGTTTACCGATGTCCGGACTGTGGTTGTTCCACCGCCGCAAATGGTGATGAACATGCGCATCGGAAACATGAGCGGTTTTTGCGTCGGCGAACCGTGGAACGCACGGGCGATTAACGATCGGATCGGGTTTACCGCCGCTACCTCGCAGGCGATCTGGCCCGATCATCCGGAAAAAGTGCTCGGCACGCGCCGCGCATGGGTGCAACAGAACCCACATACCGCGCGGGCGCTGGTCAGCGCGGTGCTGGAGGCTTCGCGCTGGATTGACGCGTCGGAAAGGAATAAGCGCGAAACGGCGCAGATCCTCTCTCGTCGGGCGTGGCTGAATACCAAAGAACAGTATCTGACCGGGCGCATGCTGGGGGAATACGACAACGGCGCAGGGCGTCGCTGGCAGGATCCGCATCCGATGCGTTTCTTCCGGGAGGGTGAAGTGAGCTTTCCCTGGCACTCCGACGGCATGTGGTTTCTGACCCAATTCCGTCGCTGGGGATTGCTGAAGGACGCGCCCGACTACGCCGCCATTGCCGCACGGGTCAACCGTACCGACATCTGGCGTGACGCCGCCACCGCCATTGGCGGCGGCATAACCGCGCCTTCTGGCCTGTTGCGCAGCAGCACGCTGCTGGACGGTTCCGTTTGGGACGGGCGCGAGCCGGAAACCTACGCCACCCGTTTCTCGCTTAACCGTATGGGAGTCTGATATGCAGAACAACACACAAAAGAAAGTGGCTGAACCCGTCGTGGCCGACGTGGTCGTCCTGCCGCCGGTACAGGTCCGCAGGCGCGCGTCTCCGCTTTCCGGCTGGTTGCGTCATGGGGTGCAGCGAACGGTGCCGGCGGGGCTGGGAATCGGCCTTCTGCTGTTCTGCTGGCAACTGGCGGCCATCAACAGTAAAGGCTTTCCCACGCCGCTCAGCACCCTTGAGTCGGCGCTGACGCTATTCGCCGACCCCTTTTACAACGGCGGACCCAACGACATGGGGATTGGCTGGAACGTGCTGGCGTCGTTACAGCGGGTGGCGACGGGCTTTGGCCTTGCCGCGCTGGTCGGGATCCCGTTGGGCTTTCTGATTGGCCGCTTCACCTTCTTCTCAAACATGTTTTCGCCGCTTATCGCGCTGCTGCGCCCGGTCAGTCCGCTGGCCTGGCTGCCTATCGGCTTGTTGTTGTTTCAGAAAGCGGAACCCGCCTCAAGCTGGACCATTTTTATCTGCTCGATCTGGCCGATGGTCATCAACACCGCAGAAGGCGTGCGGCGCATTCCCGCTGACTATCTCAATGTCGCCCGGGTGCTACAGCTGTCCGAGTGGACGATCATGCGCCGCATTCTGTTCCCCGCCGTTGTGCCTGCCGTTCTGACCGGCGTTCGACTGTCTATCGGCATCGCCTGGCTGGTGATTGTCGCCGCCGAAATGCTGACCGGGGGGCTGGGTATCGGCTTCTGGATCTGGAACGAGTGGAACAACCTCAATGTGGAAAACATTCTCATCGCTATCGTGATCATCGGCGTGGTTGGCCTGCTGCTGGAGCAGGGTCTGATGCTGATGGCGCGGCGTTTTAGCTGGCAGGATAAATAGGAGGCAAACATGAAACCGTTAATACAGATACAGGCGGTCAGCCAACGCTTTTCAACCGCCAGCGGCGAGTTTCTGGCGCTGCAAAATGTCTCCTTTGACATTCACGAAGGGGAAACCGTCAGTTTGATCGGCCACTCCGGCTGCGGTAAATCCACGCTGCTGAACCTTATTGCCGGCATCACATTGCCCAGTGAAGGCGGGTTGATTTGCGATAACCGCGAAATTGCCGGACCGGGGCCGGAGCGGGCGGTGGTGTTTCAGAATCATTCACTGCTGCCGTGGCTGACCTGTTTCGACAACGTGGCGCTGGCGGTGGATCAGGTTTTTCGTCGCACCATGAGCAAAGCCGAGCGGCGCGACTGGATCGAACACAATCTGGCCCGCGTGCAGATGGGCCACGCCATGCGCAAACACCCCGGCGAAATTTCCGGCGGCATGAAGCAGCGCGTGGGGATCGCAAGGGCGCTGGCGATGAAGCCGAAAGTGCTGCTTATGGATGAGCCGTTCGGCGCGCTTGACGCACTGACCCGCGCGCATTTGCAGGACACGGTGATGCACATCCAGCAGTCGCTCAACACCACTATCGTGCTGATTACCCATGACGTCGACGAGGCGGTACTGCTGTCTGACCGTGTGCTGATGATGACCAACGGTCCGGCGGCGACGGTAGGCGAGATTTTAGCGGTGAATCTGCCGCGCCCGCGCCATCGCGTGCAGTTGGCGGACGACAGCCGTTATCACAACCTGCGTCAGCGGGTGCTCCATTTCCTCTACGAAAAACAGCCGAAGGCGGCGTAAGGAGGAGCAGATGACGCGACTGGTGATTATCGGCAACGGTATGGCGGCCACCCGACTGGTGGAAATACTCGTTGCCGACGAACGGCGTCCGTATCGCATTACTCTGATTGGCGATGAGCCGCAGCCTGCTTACAACCGCATCCTGCTGACGCCGGTGCTCGGTGGCGAAAAGCCCTTTGCTGAAACGGTGCTGCACGCGCCGCAATGGTATCGCGACCACGGTATTACGGTACTGAACGGGGAGGCGGTGATCGCCGTCGATGTCCACGCCAGAACGCTTACCACCACCCGGCGCACCCTGGACTGGGATGAACTGGTTTTTGCCACCGGTTCCGACCCTTTTATCCCGCCGGTTGAGGGGGCTGACCAGGCGCATGTCACGGCGTTCCGCACCGTCCAGGATGTAGAAAAGATCTGTCAGGCAGGTGGCCCCGCGATAGTACTGGGCGGCGGGGTGCTCGGGGTAGAAGCCGCCGCGGCGTTACGCTATTCGTGTGACAACGTCACGTTGGTGCACCGGGCAGATCGTCTTATGGAACAACAGCTTGACCATCAGGCCAGTGCGCTACTGGAAGCGCAACTCACCACCCGCGGGATCCACTGTTTCCTTTCATCCGGCATCGCGCGTATTGCAGAACAGACCGTGACGCTACAGGACGGGCGGGTATTGGCGGCAAATCGGGTGATTATCGCCACCGGCGTGAAGCCCAATATTCGTCTGGCGCAGGAAAGCGGCATTGCGTGCCAGCGCGGCATTGTTGTTGATGCGCAGTTACGTACCAACATAGCGAATGTCAGCGCCATGGGCGAGTGCTGTGAAATCAACGGTCAGACATGGGGGCTGGTCGCGCCATGTTTGGCGCAGGCGGCGGTGCTGGCGGCCCGTCTTTGTGGCGCGCCGCAGGACGGTTTTCGCTGGCAGGAGTCGGGAACCCGCCTGAAAGTGACCGGCATTGACCTGTTCAGCGCAGGCGCGGTGGAAACCCTTCCCGGCGACGAGGTGTATTCCAGCCTTGATCCACTCAGCGGACATTATCGGCGTCTGCTTATTCGTGGCGGCAAACTTGCCGGCGCGTTACTGATGGGCGATTGCCGCAGCGCCGCGCCGTTTACCGAACTGCTGGCGCAGCGCGCGACGGCACATCCTGACTGGTTATTCGACCACTTTGACACGCAACCGACGGTTGCAGGACTGAAGACGATGACAAAACCGACGCTGGCCGTTGTGGGACATGGAATGGTAGGCCACCATTTCCTTGAGCAGTGCGTAAGCCGCAACCTGCATGAGCAGTATCAGATTGTGGTATTCGGTGAAGAGCGTCACGCCGCCTATGACCGGGTACATTTGTCGGAATACTTTGCCGGACGTAGCGCGCAGTCGCTGTCGCTGGTGGAGGAGGACTTTTTTATCCGCTACGGCATTGAATTACGACTGTCGCAGCGCGTCGTCGCTATCGACAGGGAGAGGCGGATAATTCGTACCGCCAGCGGTCATGAAACCCACTGGGATAAGCTGGTGCTGGCTACCGGATCGTATCCGTTCGTGCCGCCGGTCAAGGGCAATGATTCGCCTGGCTGCTTTGTTTACCGCACGCTGGACGATCTGAACGCCATTGCGGCGAAGGCCAAAGCGGCGCGTCGTGGGGTTGTGATCGGCGGCGGGTTGTTGGGGCTGGAAGCGGCAAACGCGCTGCGCCAGCTTGGGCTGGAAACGCACGTTGTTGAATTTGCGCCAAACCTGATGGCGGTACAGTTGGATGACGCTGGCGCGGCGATGTTGCGCGAGAAAATCGACGCGCTGGGCGTAGGCGTGCACACCGCGAAAGCGACCACCGGGATTGTGACCACGGCGGACGGTCTGATCCTGCATTTTGCCGATGGCGAGCGTCTGGAAACCGATATGGTGGTCTTTTCTGCCGGGATCCGCCCGCAGGATGCGCTGGCGCGCGACGCCGGATTAGCCGTCGGTGAACGCGGGGGGATCCGCATAGACAGCCGGTGTTTGACCTCTGATGACGCCATCTACGCCATTGGCGAATGCGCGCTCTGGGAAGGGCGGATTTATGGACTAGTTGCGCCGGGGTATCAGATGGCGCGAGTGGTTGCCGCCGGACTGGCGCAGGAGTCGGCGTGTTTTAGCGGCGCGGACATGAGCACCAAACTGAAACTTCTGGGCGTGGATGTCGCCTCGTTTGGCGACGCGCAGGCCCGCACGCCAGGCGCAAAAAGCTACCAGTGGACCGACGGTCCTGAGCAAATCTATAAAAAAATCGTCGTTAGCGCCGACGGCAAAACGTTGCTCGGCGGTGTGCTGGTGGGGGACGTGGGCGACTACGCCACGCTGTTGCCGATGATGCTGAACGGGATTGCGCTTCCCGCCCGGCCGGAGTCGCTGATTTTACCTGCGCTTTCCGCTGGCGCGCCTGCTGCCCTCGGCGTGGCGGCGCTTCCGGACAGCGCGCAGGTTTGCTCCTGTCATAACGTCAGCAAAGCGGATATCTGCCAGGCGGTCAGCGCGGGCGCAACCGATATCCCCGCGATCAGGCAGTGCACCAAGGCGGCGACTGGCTGCGGCGGCTGTAGCGCGCTGGTTAAACAGGTGATGGAACATCAGCTTGCCGCTCAGGGCGTGGAGGTCAAAAAGGATATCTGCGAACACTTTTCGTATTCGCGTCAGGAGATCTACCACCTGGTGCGGGTTAACCGGATCCATACCTTTGAGCAATTGATTAGTCGCTACGGACAGGGCCACGGCTGCGAAATTTGTAAGCCGCTGGTCGGTTCGGTGCTGGCCTCGTGCTGGAATGACTATCTGCTGAAGCCTGCGCACAGGCCGCTACAGGATACCAACGATCGTTTTTTCGCCAACATTCAGAAAGACGGCACCTATTCGGTCGTGCCAAGAATGGCGGCGGGAGAAGTGACGGCTGACGGGTTGATCGCGATGGGCGAGATCGCCAAACGCTATCGGCTGTACAGCAAAATCACGGGCGGTCAGCGCATCGATCTCTTTGGCGCGCGACTGGAACAACTGCCGGATATCTGGCGCGACCTGATTGCCGCCGGATTTGAAACCGGGCACGCCTACGGCAAGTCGCTGCGGACGGTGAAATCCTGTGTTGGCTCGACCTGGTGTCGCTACGGCGTACAGGACTCCACCGGACTGGCGGTGAGGCTTGAGCATCGCTATAAAGGGCTGCGCGCGCCACATAAAATCAAAATGGCGGTGTCCGGCTGTACCCGAGAATGCGCCGAAGCACAGGGCAAAGATGTCGGGGTTATTGCTACCGATAAGGGCTGGAACCTGTACCTGTGCGGCAATGGCGGCATGAAACCGCGTCACGCCGATCTGTTTGCCAGCGATATGGACAGCGACACGCTGATACGCACCATCGATCGCTTTCTGATGTTCTACATTCGCACGGCCGACCGCTTACAGCGTACCAGTACCTGGATGGATAATCTCGAAGGCGGCATTGCTTACCTCCGCGAGGTGATCCTCAACGATAGCCTCGGCATTGCCGACGAGCTGGAGCAGGAGATGGCGCGCGTGGTGGAAAGCTACCAGTGTGAGTGGCAAACCACGTTGAACGACCCGCAGCAGTTGGCGTTGTTCCGGTCAACCCTCATCAGCCAGCCGCAGGAGGAAAACCAGCGACCCTGGCAGGCGGTGTGCGCCGTTGAGGCGATCCCGGAACGCCTGGGCGTCGGCGCGCGACTGGGTGAGCGGCAGATTGCGCTGTTCCGCTTTGGCGAAACGGTGTTCGCGCTGGACGATCGCGAGCCGGGCAGCGACGCCAACGTGCTTTCCCGCGGCATTCTGGGCGACGCCGGCGGCGAACCGATCGTCATTTCACCACTGTATAAACAGCGTATTCGCCTGCGCGATGGCCGTCAGTGCGACAGCGGCGAACCGATGGTACGCGCGTGGCCGGTGAAAGTGGAAGGCGGGACGGTGTGGGTCGGCAATCAGGCGCTGCTGCTGCGCGCGGAGGCATCATGAGCGAAACCCGAACCACTTGTCCCTACTGCGGCGTCGGCTGCGGGGTCATTGCCGAGGTAAGCGAAAAGGGCGTCACCGTAAGAGGCGATCCGTCGCATCCGGCAAACTATGGGCGGCTGTGCGTGAAAGGCGCAGCACTCGGCGAAACCACCGGGCTGGCGGAACGTTTACTGCACCCGACCGTGGACGGCGAAGTCACCGACTGGCAGCAGGCGCTGGATACCGCAGGCCATCGGCTGCAGGCGATTATTGACCGTTACGGTCCGAAGGCGGTCGCGTTCTATGCCTCAGGTCAGTTGCTTACCGAAGACTATTACGCGGCGAACAAGCTGATGAAAGGTTTTATCGGCGCCGCTAATATCGACACCAACTCCCGACTTTGCATGTCGTCGGCGGTAACCGCCTACAAACGCGCCTTTGGCGCAGACGTGGTGCCGTGCAGTTACGAGGACGTCGAGCAGAGCGAACTGGTGATCCTGGTCGGCTCAAACGCCGCCTGGACGCATCCGGTACTCTACCAGCGCCTGGCGCAGGCAAAGGCCGACAACCCGTCGATGCGGGTGGTGGTGATCGATCCGCGCCGTACGCCCACCTGTGACATCGCCGACCTTCATCTTCCTCTCGCGCCGGGCAGCGACGGCGGGCTGTTTGTCGGTCTGCTCCACGCGCTTCAGCAACGTGGGCTGGCGAACAGCGACTTTGTCGATGGTCAGGCGGCGCTGGCGCTGGCTGACGAATGGCCGCTGGCGCGGGTGGCGGAATATTGCGAGCTGGAACGGCAGACCGTCGCCACCTTCTATGACTGGTTTCTCAGCGCCCGGACCGCCATCACGCTTTACTCCATGGGCATTAACCAGTCGGCCAGCGGCAGCAACAAGTGTAATGCTATTATCAACGTTCACCTCGCCAGCGGAAAGGTCAACCGCGCAGGCTGCGGCCCCTTTTCGCTGACCGGACAGCCAAACGCGATGGGCGGTCGCGAGGTCGGCGGACTGGCGACCCAGCTTGCCGCTCACATGGATTTTGAACCCGCTGACGTGTCGCGCGTCGCCCGTTTCTGGGGGACGGAGCGCCTGGCGCAAACGCCCGGGCTGATGGCGGTCGATTTGTTTGCGGCTATCGCCAGCGGCGAGGTCAAAGCGGTGTGGATCATGGGCACCAATCCTGCGGTGTCGCTACCGGACAGCCATGCGGTATGTCAGGCGCTGGCGGCGTGCCCACTGGTGATTGTCTCTGAGGTAATGGAAAAGACGGATACCAGCCGTTATGCGCATATCCGTTTTCCGGCGCTGGCGTGGGGGGAAAAAGACGGCACAGTAACCAACTCCGAACGGCGGATCTCGCGCCAGCGGGCGTTTTTACCCGCGCCCGGCGAAGCGCGCGCCGACTGGTGGATTGTGGCGCAAATGGCGAAACGACTGGGATTCGCCAGCGCATTTGCCTGGCAGGACGCGTGGCAGGTCTTTCGCGAACATGCGGCGCTTTCCGGGTTTGAAAATAACGGTGAGCGGGCATTCGATATCGGCGCGCTGGCGGCACTCAGCCGTGAACAGTGGCAGGATCTGACGCCTGTACGCTGGCCGGTAAGCCGCACGCAAGACGCGCCGCCGGCATGGCGGCGTCTGCGGATGGTGCCGGTTGCGCCGCAGGGCATGAATACCTGCGGCGATCCGCTGTATCCGCTGGTGCTCAATACCGGGCGCATTCGTGACCAATGGCATACGCTGACCCGCACCGGAAATGTCCCACGCCTGATGCAGCATATCAGCGAACCGACCGTCGAGCTGTCGCCGCAGGATGGCGCGCGACTTCAGCTTGTTGACGGCGCTCTGTGCCGGATCCATTCGCCGCGCGGCGTGATGGTCGCAAGGGTGATGATACACCCCGGTCAGCGCGAGGGGAGCGCTTTTGCACCTATGCACTGGAACAATCAGTTTGCCCGTCAGGGGAGGGTGAACGCGCTGGTCGCGCCGGTGTGTGACCCGCATTCCGGTCAGCCGGAAAGCAAACAGACGGCGGTGCGTATCACCCCGTGGCAGCCGCGCTGGCAGGGGGAGTTGTTCTGCCGCGATCTGCTGACGCTACCGCCTTATGTTCACCGCTGGCGAAAAGCCACGCGATGCGGGCTGCGCTATACGCTGGCTGCCGATCGTCCCGTTACCGACTGGCTGGAAAATCACTACACTGAGCAGGGCTGGCAGATACAGCGGGCCACGACGCCGTACGGGCAGCATCTGCTCGCCTGGCATCAGGGAAGGCTGATGTCCGGGTTCTGGTCAGGAACGGTACTGCCTGCGCTTGATGAGGCGCTGATCGTCTCCGCTTTTCGCCAGCCGCCGGAAACCGCCAGGGCGCGCCATGCGCTGCTGAGCGGAAACGCTGACGGCGAGCAAGCCGATCCGGGGGTGATCGTCTGCAGTTGCTTTAGCGTCGGGGAGAAAACCATTGCTCAGGCCATAGGTCAGGGTTGCGACTCGGTGGCGGCGTTGGGGTTAAGCCTGCGCTGTGGTACGCACTGCGGCTCCTGCGTACCGGAGCTAAAAGCGATTCTGGCGCGGATGCTTCCCTGCAAAGCGTAAGGATTATCCTGAAAGTGTGAGAAAGCCTGCAAAACGGCGAAAAATCGGATAGGCTTTTACCGTGTTTTATTGATCGATAGACGTAAGAAGCCGCCGCTGATTTGAGCCGTTTTGTTTCTCATCCCACGCTGTTCTCCCTGTTCCTGCTGCTGGCGGGCGGTCACGCCTGCGCGCAATCTACGTTTATCCATCAGGCCGAGAATCCGTTCGACAATAATCAGGATGGTTTGCCCGACCTGGGAATGACCCCAACGTCAAACGAGGGGGAAAAGCATTTCGCGGAAATGATGAAGGCCTTTGGCGAAGCAAGTATGACCGATAACGGCCTGGATGCGGGCGAGCAGGCGAAACAGTTCGCCTTCGAACAGGTGCGCGACGCCCTCAGCGAGCAGGTGAACCAGCAACTGGAAACCTGGCTGTCGCCGTGGGGCAACGCCAGCGTCAATGTTCAGGTCGACAACGAAGGCAATTTCAACGGTAGCCGCGGAAGCTGGTTTATCCCCTGGCAGGATAACACCCGCTACCTCACATGGAGTCAACTGGGCCTGACGCAACAGGACGATGGGCTGGTGAGCAATGTCGGTATCGGACAGCGTTGGGCGCGCGACGGCTGGTTGCTGGGCTATAACACCTTTTACGACAATCTTCTCGATGAGAACCTGCAGCGCGCAGGGCTGGGAGCGGAAGCGTGGGGAGAATATTTACGCCTGTCCGCGAATTATTACCAGCCGTTCGCCTCCTGGCAGACGCACACGGATACGCTGGAACAGCGGATGGCGCGCGGATATGACCTCAGCGCGGAAATGCGTATGCCGTTCTACCAGCACCTCAATACCCGGGTCAGTGTGGAACAATATTTTGGCGACAGCGTCGATCTGTTTGACTCCGGGACGGGCTACCATAATCCGGTGGCGGTGAGTCTGGGGCTCAATTACACCCCGGTGCCGCTGGTCACGGTGACCGCCCAGCACAAGCAGGGCGAGAGCGGCGTCAGCCAGAACAATCTTGGTCTGAACCTCAACTATCGCTTCGGCGTACCGCTGAAAAAGCAATTGTCAGCCAGCGAAGTGGCGGCCAGTCAATCACTGCGCGGCAGTCGCTATGACAATCCACAGCGTAACAACCTGCCTACCATGGAATATCGTCAGCGCAAAACGTTGAGCGTGTTTCTGGCGACGCCGCCGTGGGATCTGCATGCCGGAGAAACGGTAGCGCTGAAACTCCAGGTGCGCAGTCTGCACGGGGTGCGCCACCTGACCTGGCAGGGCGATACCCAGGCGCTGAGCCTGACCTCCGGGTCTGATCCTGACAGCATTGATGGCTGGACGATCATTATGCCAGCATGGGACAGCAGTGAAGGGGCGACCAACCGCTGGCGGCTGTCGGTGGTGGTGGAAGACGAAAAAGGTCAGCGTGTCTCCTCCAATGAGATCACGCTTGCGCTGACGGAGCCGTTTATGGCGATGCCGGATGACGATCCGCGCTGGCGACTGCTCCCGGAGGAGTAATCAGAAAATGCGTTCCTGATGCACCCATACTGCGGCTTCTACACGCGATTTCAGCTTCATTTTTTTCAGCATATGTTTGACGTGAACTTTTACCGTGCTTTCGGTGATGTCCAGACGGCGGGCGATCATTTTATTTGGCAGACCCTGGGCGATGAGCTTCAGGATATCGCGCTCGCGCGGGGTAAGCTGGGTCACGTCGCGGTCAGAAGTGGCGCGGTTGGCGCGCAGGCTGGCGGCCAGCACTGGCGTTAACGCTTCGCTCAACACCATTTCGCCGGCGGCGGCCTGCTGTAAGGACTTCAACAGATCTTCCGGCTCCATATCTTTTAGCAGGTAGCCATCCGCGCCGCGTTTGAGCGCGGTGACCACGTCTTCTTCATGGTTTGAGACGCTGAACACCACGATACGGCCGGACAACGCCTTTTCCCGTAGCTTGTCGAGGGTTTCCAGACCGTTCATGCCAGGCATATTCAGGTCCAGCAGGATCAGATCCGGGTCAAGCGATTCCGCCAGTTCAATACCCTGTTCGCCATTGCTGGCCTCGCCGACCACGGTAATGTCCGCAGCCATGCTGACAAGCTGTTTGACGCCGGTCCGCAGCATCGGATGATCGTCGATGAGCAGGATGGTTGCCTGTTCCGGATTATTCATGGGTATCTCCTTGCACTTCAGTGAAGTATTTTTCGGGAATAAAGGTGACAGCGACTTCAGTGCCTCCCGTCTCGCGACGGCGCACCCGGCAATCACCGCGCAGGCTCTGGGCCCGGTCACGCATAATGATCATGCCATAGTGATTGCTGCGTTCGGCGTTTTCAGGCACGCCGCAGCCGTTGTCCTGGACGGTTAATTTCACCTGCTTACCTTTTAGCGCCGCAGTGACGACCACTTCATCGGCCTGCGAATGTTTGAGCGCGTTGCTTAACGCTTCGCGGGCAATTTGCAGCAGGTGAATAGCCTGATGCGACGGCACCAGGCGGGGCGGCAACTGGTAATCCAGTTTTACCGTAAAGCCAAAGCGGGCACTGTATTCCTGGCAACTGGCTTCCAGCGCAGGACGCAGTCCAGGCTCGGTCAGCTGTAGCCGGAAAGTGGTTAACAGTTCGCGCAATTGCGCCCACGAGGCGTTCAGTTCATTGCGGATCTGGCTCAGCAACTCGCGGCTGCTTTCCGGTAACGTGTCACCCTGCATTTGCAAACAACTGACCTGCATCTTCATACAGGACAGCGATTGGGCAATGGAATCATGCAGTTCGCGCGCAATGGTTGCACGCTCTTCCATGACAATCAACTGCTGCTGGCGTTCCTGATGACGATCCAACGCCAGCGTAGCGGTAAGCTGTTCGACTAACGTGTCGACCAGTTGCTGCTGATCGTGGCTCAGGTGTCCGCCCGGCGGCAGGGTTGCCAGCAGAATGCCGTACTGGGTGTGGGTGTCGGTCAGACGCCATTTCAGGGTCATGCCGCCGTCACTCTCTGGCAATGTTCCGCGCGGACACAAATGGCAGCCCTTGTCGTCGCAGCTACTGTCAGACTGACAGGTAAATTCCTGATGATTATCTTCATCTTCCTGGTCATAAACCCGCAGCTCAATGTCGTGCAGCAGCGTCAAGTTTTGCAGTCCGTTCAGCACCGGCGAGAGCCGCTCGCACAGCGGCGCCTGCGAGTGCAGACGGCGGTTTGCCTGCCAGAGGAACGAAAGGATTTGATTCTTTTGCTCCAGCCCGGCGGTTTTCTCTTTTACCCGCTGCTCGAGAACTGAATAGCTTTCCGCCAGTTCGTCAGACATGTTGTTCAGCGCATCGCCGAGCATTGCCATCTCGTTACGTCCGCTGATGCGTGCGCGCTGGGTAAAGTCGCGATGGCTGACGGCGCGGGCCATCGACAGCAGCTGTTTCCAGGGTTGAAGCAAGCGCGCGCGTAACCAGATGATGGTAAAGACCAGCAGCAGCGCCATAAAAATCGCCATCATCCGATGTACCATCACCACGCGTTCGATACGCATTTCCGTGGTATGGTCAAACGCCGAAACCAGATTATCCAGACCGGTAACGAAGCGTCCGACGTCAGCGGCGACCGCCTCGCGGCTGTTGGCCTGTTGCAGACCGGGCAACAGCTCGCTGCGCCAGTATGCCTGTAAGGCCTTAAGCTGCGCCTGCTGGCCGTCGCGCTGCGCGGCGCGGGTGAGCTCCGGGCTAAATGCCGTCTGTTCCATCTCGTCCAGCAATTTCTGATCGTTACCCTGTAGCGGCACCGCGGCGAGCAGGCGATAGCTCTGCATGCGCAGCGAACCGGCTTTGTTGATGGCGTGGGCGCTGCCCTGAACGCCCTGTACCAGCCAGCCGGAAACAGCCATTCCCGCCATCCCAAGAGCCGTGGAGAGCATGACGATAAGCGCTACCTGGTTGACCAGCGTGAGCGGAGAGAGACAACGTTTAAGCATAAAACCTTCTTCCTTCAGGTCACTGGCTGCGGGGAGTCGTGACCCCAATGAATGACGATACTGCGGGCGAGGGCGGGCAGTGGCGTTATTCTCGGCTATCACCTGGAGTATACCCATACCTAAAACGAGTTACCTCTTAATTGCCGCGAGTGGCAGGGATTTTGCGAAGGAGGGAGTAGGGTGACTCAGTATGGTGAAAAACCACATATTTTTTACCGATACGCGCTACTCACTTAGGGTGATCATCATTTTTTGGGCCGCAGAATGACGGCTTTTCCTTTGATTTATATCAACTTACCAAATCCCGTAAACCCTAAGGTGGCAGACATTAAATCGAGTATCAGAGGTGTCTATGAGTCATTCATCCGTCCCTGAAAGGGCATCTGGAGCAGTAATTACAGAATGGCGTCCGGAAGATCCGGCATTCTGGGCGCAACGGGGTCATCGCATCGCCAGCCGCAACCTGTGGATTTCCGTCCCTTGTCTGCTGCTGGCGTTTTGCGTATGGATGTTGTTCAGTGCTGTGGCGGTCAATTTGCCGAAGGTAGGATTTAACTTCACCACCGATCAGCTGTTTATGCTGACTGCGTTGCCGTCAGTTTCCGGCGCGCTGCTGCGTGTGCCGTACTCTTTCATGGTGCCAGTATTTGGCGGTCGCCGCTGGACCGCCTTCAGCACCGGGATTTTGATTGTGCCATGCGTATGGTTAGGATTTGCGGTACAGGATACCTCCACGCCGTTCAGCACTTTTATTCTGATCTCTCTGCTGTGCGGTTTTGCCGGGGCTAACTTTGCCTCCAGTATGGCGAACATCAGCTTTTTCTTTCCAAAACAGAAGCAAGGTGGCGCGCTGGGTCTGAACGGTGGTCTCGGCAACATGGGCGTGAGCGTCATGCAACTGGTTGCGCCGCTGGTGGTTTCGCTGTCCATTTTCGCCCTCTTCGGCAGTCACGGTGTTGAACAACCCGACGGTTCGCAGCTGTACCTGGCGAACGCCGCGTGGATTTGGGTGCCGTTCCTGGCCATTTTCACCCTGGCCGCATGGTTTGGTATGAATGAACTGGCGACTTCCAAAGCGTCTCTGAAAGAGCAGCTACCGGTCCTGAAACGCGGCCACTTGTGGATCATGAGCCTGCTGTATCTGGCGACGTTTGGCTCGTTCATCGGCTTTTCTGCCGGGTTTGCGATGCTGTCGAAAACTCAGTTCCCTGATGTACAGATTCTGCATTACGCCTTCTTTGGGCCGTTTATTGGCGCGCTGGCGCGCTCGGCGGGCGGGGCTATTTCCGACCGTCTCGGCGGTACCCGCGTCACGCTGGTGAACTTCGTGCTGATGGCGATATTCAGCGGTCTGTTGTTCCTGACGCTGCCCACAAACGGTACCGGCGGCAGCTTTATCGCCTTCTTTGTGGTGTTCCTCGCCTTGTTCATGACTGCCGGGCTGGGGAGCGGTTCAACGTTTCAGATGATCTCGGTGATTTTCCGTAAGCTGACGATGGACCGCGTAAAAGCGGAAGGCGGTTCGGAAGAGAAAGCGATGCGAGAAGCGGCTACCGACACGGCGGCAGCGCTGGGCTTTATCTCGGCCATTGGCGCGATTGGCGGTTTCTTTATCCCGAAAGCGTTCGGCACATCGCTGGCGTTAACCGGTTCGCCGGTTGGTGCAATGAAAGTGTTCCTGTTCTTCTATATCGCCTGCGTGGTTATCACCTGGCTGGTATATGGGCGTCATTCCAATAAATAAAAAAGTCGTTATTGATTATCCTTTGCGCGGTGTTAGACCGCGCTTTTTTTATCCTGCAATTAGTTACAACATACTGATGTATTTTTAGACGCTTAGCCTGTCGGTTACATCGGCGTAAAGGGGTCATGCAGGGGGCATACCCCTTAATACCCACGCCGGTAAAATTTAACATTTAGCGTAGTATTGCCTGAAAATATTTTCATTAAAAACATAATGTTATATATTTTTGTTAAATCCCCCCAAAGGGGTATAACCAAATTTACCCGTCGTTTTGTTCCCGGTCTGCCTTGATCGTTATCAATTCCCACGTCCTTTCAGCGCGTTACCGTCAGCAGCAATTAAGCAATGTCGATTTATCAGAGAGCCGTCAGGCTCCCACAGGAGAGAACCGATGAGTAAATTCCTGGATCGGTTTCGCTACTTCAAGCAGAAGGGCGAAACCTTTGCCGATGGGCACGGCCAGCTTCTCGAAACTAACCGGGACTGGGAAGATGGATACAGAAGCCGCTGGCAGCACGATAAAATCGTGCGTTCAACGCACGGGGTGAACTGCACCGGCTCATGCAGCTGGAAAATCTACGTCAAGAACGGTCTGGTGACCTGGGAAACCCAGCAAACCGATTACCCGCGTACCCGTCCCGACATGCCGAACCACGAGCCGCGAGGCTGCCCGCGTGGGGCGAGCTACTCCTGGTATCTCTACAGCGCTAACCGACTGAAATATCCGCTGATGCGCAAACGTCTGATGAAGATGTGGCGTGAGGCGAAAAAACTGCACAGCGATCCGGTTGATGCCTGGGCATCCATCATTGAAGACGCCGACAAAGCAAAAAGCTTCAAGCAGGCGCGCGGTCGCGGTGGCTTCGTGCGTTCTTCCTGGCAGGAAGTGAATGAACTGATTGCTGCCTCGAACGTCTATACCGTTAAAACCTACGGCCCGGACCGCGTTGCGGGCTTCTCGCCGATCCCGGCGATGTCGATGGTCTCTTATGCCTCTGGCGCGCGTTATCTCTCTTTGATAGGCGGCACCTGCCTGAGCTTCTACGACTGGTATTGCGACCTGCCTCCGGCGTCTCCGCAGACCTGGGGCGAGCAGACCGACGTGCCGGAATCCGCCGACTGGTATAACTCCAGCTACATCATTGCCTGGGGATCCAACGTTCCGCAGACCCGTACTCCGGATGCCCACTTCTTTACAGAAGTGCGCTACAAAGGCACCAAGACCGTTGCGGTCACGCCGGACTATGCTGAAATCGCCAAGCTCTGTGATTTATGGCTGGCGCCGAAGCAGGGCACCGATGCGGCGATGGCGCTGGCGATGGGCCACGTTATGCTGCGCGAATTCCATCTCGACAACCCGAGCCAGTATTTTACTGACTATGTGCGTCGCTACACCGACATGCCGATGCTGGTGATGCTGGAAGAGCGCGACGGTTATTACGCCGCAGGCCGTATGCTGCGCGCCGCCGACCTCGTCGATGCGCTGGGCCAGGAAAACAATCCGCAGTGGAAAACTGTCGCCATGAACAGCAACGGCGACATGGTGGCGCCGAACGGCTCAATTGGTTTCCGCTGGGGCGAAAAAGGCAAATGGAACCTCGAGCAGCGCGATGGGACGACCGGCGCTGAGACAGAATTGCAACTGAGCCTGCTGGGCAGCCAGGACGAGATCGCCGAAGTTGGCTTCCCGTACTTTGGCGGGGAAGGCACAGAACATTTCAACAAAGTTGAACTGGAAAACGTTCTGTTGCACAAACTGCCGGCCAAACGTCTGCAACTGGCGGACGGCACCTCTGCGCTGGTCACCACCGTGTACGACCTGACGATGGCCAACTATGGTCTGGAGCGTGGCCTGAACGACGCCAACTGCGCGACCAGCTACGACGACATTAAAGCGTACACTCCGGCGTGGGCTGAGCAAATCACCGGTGTCCCACGCGCGCACATCGTGCGCATCGCCCGTGAATTTGCCGATAACGCCGATAAAACCCACGGTCGTTCAATGATCATTGTTGGCGCCGGGCTGAACCACTGGTATCACCTCGATATGAACTATCGCGGTTTGATCAACATGCTGGTGTTCTGCGGTTGTATCGGCCAGAGCGGCGGCGGTTGGGCGCACTATGTCGGCCAGGAAAAACTGCGTCCGCAGACCGGCTGGCAGCCGCTGGCCTTTGCGCTCGACTGGCAGCGTCCTGCGCGCCATATGAACAGCACCTCTTATTTCTACAATCACTCCAGCCAGTGGCGCTACGAGACGGTCACCGCGCAGGAATTGTTGTCGCCGCTGGCGGACAAATCCCGCTATAGCGGGCATCTGATCGACTTCAACGTGCGCGCTGAGCGTATGGGGTGGTTGCCGTCGGCGCCGCAGTTGGGCACCAACCCGCTGACCATCGCAGAAGAAGCTAAAAAAGCAGGCATGACGCCGGTCGATTACACCGTTAAATCGCTTAAAGACGGCTCAATTCGCTTTGCGGCCGAACAGCCGGAAAACGGTAAAAACCATCCGCGTAACCTGTTTATCTGGCGCTCCAACCTGCTGGGGTCTTCCGGTAAGGGCCATGAGTACATGCTCAAGTATCTGCTCGGTACTGAAAACGGGATTCAGGGGAAAGATCTGGGACAGCAGGGCGGCGTGAAGCCGGAAGAAGTCGAATGGCGGGACAATGGCCTCGACGGCAAGCTGGATCTGGTGGTGACGCTGGATTTCCGTCTGTCGAGCACCTGTCTGTACTCCGACATCGTGTTGCCGACCGCGACCTGGTACGAAAAAGACGACATGAATACCTCGGATATGCATCCGTTTATTCATCCGCTTTCCGCCGCCGTCGACCCGGCCTGGGAATCGAAAAGCGACTGGGAAATCTATAAAGGCATCGCGAAAAAATTCTCTGAGGTCTGCGTCGGCCATCTCGGCCAGGAAACGGACGTCGTCACGCTGCCGATCCAGCATGACTCAGCCGCCGAGCTGGCGCAGCCGCTGGACGTGAAGGACTGGAAAAAAGGCGAATGCGATCTGATTCCGGGCGTCACCGCGCCGCACATCATGACCGTGGAGCGCGACTATCCGGCAACGTATGAGCGTTTCACCTCTATCGGCCCGCTGATGGAGAAAATCGGTAACGGCGGTAAAGGCATCGCGTGGAATACCCAAAGTGAAATGGATCTGCTGCGCAAACTCAATTACACCAAGGCAGAGGGGCCGGCGAAAGGCCAGCCGATGCTCAACACGGCGATTGATGCCGCAGAGATGATCCTGACGCTGGCGCCGGAAACCAACGGTCAGGTGGCGGTCAAAGCCTGGGCGGCGCTCAGCGAGTTTACCGGTCGTGACCATACGCATCTGGCGACAAATAAAGAGGAAGAGAAAATTCGCTTCCGCGATATTCAGGCGCAGCCGCGTAAGATCATCTCCAGCCCGACCTGGTCTGGCCTGGAAGATGAGCACGTGTCCTATAACGCCGGCTACACCAACGTTCACGAGTTGATTCCATGGCGAACCCTGTCTGGTCGCCAGTCGCTGTATCAGGATCACCAGTGGATGCGTGATTTTGGCGAAAGCCTGCTGGTTTACCGTCCGCCAATCGACACCCGTTCGGTGAAAGCGGTCATGGGCGAGAAATCCAACGGTAACCCGGAAAAAGCGCTCAACTTCCTGACGCCGCACCAGAAGTGGGGTATCCACTCCACCTACAGTGACAACCTGCTGATGCTGACGCTCTCTCGCGGCGGTCCGATTGTCTGGATGAGCGAAATCGATGCGAAAGATCTGGGGATTGAAGATAACGACTGGATCGAAGTGTTTAACAGCAACGGTGCGCTGACCGCGCGCGCAGTCGTCAGCCAGCGCGTGCCTGCGGGGATGACCATGATGTACCACGCGCAGGAACGTATCGTGAACCTGCCGGGCTCGGAAATCACGCAGCAGCGCGGCGGGATCCACAACTCGGTTACCCGTATTACGCCGAAACCAACCCATATGATCGGGGGTTATGCGCAACTGGCCTACGGTTTTAACTACTACGGCACCGTCGGCTCTAACCGCGATGAATTTGTGGTGGTACGTAAGATGAAGAACATTAACTGGTTGGATGGCGAAGGCAATGACCAGGTACAGGAGAGCGTAAAATGAAAATTCGTTCACAAGTCGGCATGGTGCTGAATCTGGATAAATGCATCGGCTGTCATACCTGCTCGGTCACCTGTAAAAACGTCTGGACCAGTCGTGAAGGCATGGAATACGCCTGGTTCAACAATGTGGAAAGCAAACCGGGCGTCGGCTTCCCGAACGACTGGGAAAACCAGGAGAAATGGAAGGGCGGCTGGATCCGTAAAATCAACGGCAAACTGCAGCCGCGCATGGGTAACCGTGCGATGCTGCTCGGTAAAATTTTCGCCAACCCGCATCTGCCGGGCATTGATGATTACTATGAGCCGTTTGACTACGACTATCAGAATCTGCACAACGCGCCGGAAAGTAAACACCAGCCGATCGCCCGTCCGCGCTCGCTGATCACCGGCCAGCGGATGGACAAGATCACCAGCGGCCCGAACTGGGAGGAGATTCTGGGCGGCGAGTTTGAAAAACGCGCCAAAGACCAGAACTTCGAAAACATGCAGAAGGCGATGTACGGCCAGTTCGAAAACACCTTCATGATGTACCTGCCGCGTCTGTGCGAACACTGCCTGAACCCGGCATGTGTGGCGACTTGTCCGAGCGGCGCCATTTATAAGCGTGAAGAAGACGGCATCGTGCTGATCGACCAGGACAAGTGCCGCGGCTGGCGTATGTGCATCACCGGCTGCCCGTACAAAAAAATCTACTTCAACTGGAAGAGCGGCAAGTCAGAGAAGTGCATCTTCTGTTACCCGCGTATCGAAGCCGGTCAGCCGACTGTGTGCTCTGAAACCTGTGTCGGTCGTATCCGCTACCTCGGCGTGCTGTTGTACGACGCCGATGCGATTGAGAATGCCGCCAGCACCGAAAACGAGAAGGACCTGTATCAGCGTCAGCTTGATGTGTTCCTCGATCCGAACGATCCGGCAGTGATCGAACAGGCGCTGAAAGACGGCGTGCCGCAGAGCGTGATTGACGCGGCGCAGCAGTCGCCGGTGTACAAAATGGCGATGGACTGGAAGCTGGCGCTGCCGCTGCATCCGGAATACCGTACGCTGCCGATGGTCTGGTATGTGCCGCCGCTGTCGCCGATTCAGTCTGCCGCGGATGCGGGCGAACTGGGCAGCAACGGTATTCTGCCGGACGTGGAGAGCCTGCGTATTCCGGTTCAGTACCTGGCGAATCTGCTGACGGCAGGGGATACCCAGCCGGTGCTGCTGGCGCTGAAACGTATGCTGGCGATGCGTCATTACAAACGTGCGGAAACCGTAGACGGCAAAGCGGATACCCGCGCGCTGGAAGAAGTGGGCTTAAGTGAAGCGCAGGCTCAGGAGATGTATCGTTATCTGGCGATCGCTAACTACGAAGATCGTTTTGTGGTGCCGAGCAGCCACCGTGAACTGGCGCGTGATGCGTTCCCGGAGAAAAGCGGCTGTGGCTTTACCTTCGGCGACGGCTGCCACGGTTCTGACAGCAAGTTCAACCTGTTCAACAGTCGCCGCATTGATGCCATCGATGTGACCAGCAAAACGGAGTCGCACCAATGATTGAACTCGTCATTGTTTCGCGTCTGCTCGAGTACCCTGATGCTGCCCTGTGGCAGCATCAGCAGGAGCTTTACGAAGCACTCGCGTCATCGGAAAACCTCGATAAAGAGGATGCGCATCAGCTCAGCGTTTTCCTGCGTGATTTAACCGCACAGGACATGCTGGATGTGCAGGCCAGGTACAGCGAACTGTTTGACCGCGGGCGCGCTACGTCGCTGCTGCTGTTTGAACATGTGCACGGCGAGTCACGCGATCGTGGTCAGGCGATGGTTGACCTGATGGCGCAGTATGAGCAGCACGGGTTGCAACTCGACAGCCGCGAATTGCCGGATCATCTGCCGCTGTATCTCGAATACCTGGCGCAGTTGCCGAAAAACGAGGCGCTGGGCGGTTTGCAGGATATCGCGCCGATTCTGGCGTTGCTGAGCGCGCGCTTGCAACAGCGTGAAAGCCGCTATGCGGTGCTGTTCGACCTGCTGCTGAAGCTGGCGAAGACCACCATCGACAGCGACAAAGTCGCCGAAAAAATTGCGGATGAAGTGCGCGACGATACGCCGCAGGCGCTTGATGCGGTCTGGGAAGAAGAGCAGGTGAAATTCTTTGCCGATCAGGGCTGCGGCGAGTCGGAAATCGCTGCTCACCAACGTCGTTTTGCTGGCGCCGTCGCGCCGCAATACCTGAATATCACCACCGGAGGACAGCAATAATGCACTTCCTGAATATGTTCTTCTTTGATATCTACCCGTACATCGCCGGGTCGGTCTTTCTGATTGGCAGTTGGCTACGCTATGACTATGGTCAGTACACCTGGCGTGCCGCATCCAGCCAGATGCTGGATCGCAAGGGGATGAACCTGGCGTCTAACCTGTTCCATTTCGGCATTTTGGGGATCTTTGCCGGTCACTTTCTCGGTATGTTAACGCCTCACTGGATGTATGAATCCTTCCTGCCCGTCGACGTAAAGCAAAAGATGGCGATGATCGGTGGCGGGGCGGCGGGCCTGATGACCCTGGTCGGCGGCGTACTGCTGCTGAAACGCCGTCTGTTCAGTCCACGCGTACGGGCAACGACCACTGGCGCAGATATTCTGATCCTGTCGCTGCTGGTGATTCAGTGCGCGCTGGGGCTGCTGACGATACCGTTCTCCGCTCAGCATATGGACGGTAGCGAGATGATGAAGCTGGTCGGCTGGGCGCAGTCTGTCGTGACTTTCCACGGTGGCGCCTCGGCGCATCTTGACGGCGTGGCGTTTATTTTCCGTCTGCACCTGGTACTCGGGATGACGCTATTCCTGCTGTTCCCGTTCTCCCGTCTTGTGCATATCTGGAGCGCGCCGGTAGAGTACCTGACGCGCAAATACCAGATTGTGCGTGCACGTCGCTGATGTGCTAATTTCTCGTACTGAACCCTGCTCCGGCAGGGTTTTTTGTTTTCAGTGAAAGCGTCGGATGGCGGCTGCGCCTCGCCCTTCGGGTCGTTGCCTGCGGCAACGCTTTCTCGCTACGCTCGAATCGAACCTTAGTCGACGCTTCTCATCCTTCCCCGCAATGGAAGAACATAAGGCATTGTGCTTTAGGGTAGTATTGGGATATTTGGAAGTAATGGTGGTGGGGGAAGGATTACCCGGCGCATAGCGCCTCGCCCTTCGGGTCGTTGCCTGCGGCAACGCTTTCTCGCTGCGCTCGAATCGAACCTTAGTCGACGCTTCTCATCCTTCCCCGCAATGGAAGAACATAAGGCATTGTGCTTTAGGGTAGTATTGGGATATTTGGAAGTGATGGTGGTGGGGGAAGGATTCGAACCTTCGAAGTCTGTGACGGCAGATTTACAGTCTGCTCCCTTTGGCCGCTCGGGAACCCCACCAGGGGTAATTCATCGTTTGAGATACAGCTCGGAAATGGTGGTGGGGGAAGGATTCGAACCTTCGAAGTCGATGACGGCAGATTTACAGTCTGCTCCCTTTGGCCGCTCGGGAACCCCACCACGGGGTAAAGCATTTACTGGCCTGCTTCCTTTTGGGAAGCGGGGCGCATCATATCAAATGACGCGCCACTGTAAAGCATTCCGGTGACAAAAATGAACTGGTTGCCTGATTTTTGCCCGTAAAGACGCAAAGGTAACCAATTCATTTCGCTGCCGATTAAAGAATGATCGTTCGGTTACCGTACACAAAGACGCGCTGGGCCAGTACCTGATACAACGCGCGGCTCAGCACGTTCTTCTCTACGTCTCGACCCGCGCGCATCATATCCTCCGCGGTATAGGTATGATCCACGTGGATTACGTCCTGCATGATAATAGGGCCTTCATCCAGATTGTCGTTGACATAGTGCGCTGTCGCGCCAATGATTTTTACGCCGCGCTCGTAGGCCTGGTGGTACGGACGCGCGCCGATAAAGGCAGGCAGGAACGAGTGATGAATATTGATGATCTTGTTCGGGAAACGCGCAACGAACGCTGGCGTGAGTACCCGCATATATTTTGCCAGCACGACGTAGTCCGGCTGGTGCGCGTCAATGGCGTCCGCCATCTGCTTATCATGCTCTTCACGAGTCAGACCCTCATGGCTGACCAGCTCGAAAGGAATCTCAAAACGCTCCACTAAAGAACGCAGGGTCTCGTGGTTGCCTATCACAGCGGCAATTTCAACATCCAGTCCGCCATAATTGGCTTTCATTAGCAGATCGCCCAGACAATGCGCTTCTTTCGTGACCAGAATCACCACACGACGACGTCCTGCCGGATTCAACTCGCGAATGGAGCCTTCAGGCAATGCGCTGTCGAGATCGGCCAACAGCGTGGCGTCGTTAAAAATGCCTTCCAGTTCGGTACGCATAAAAAAACGTCCGGTGCGGTGGTCTACGAACTCATTGTTCTGCACAATGTTCAGTTCGTGCTTGTAGCAAATATTAGTAATACGCGCGATAAGGCCCTTTTGATCCGGGCAAATAGTACGAAGCACTTTGCGTTGTAATGAATGCATTTGCAGCGGTAATCCTGTTGAGAATGTTTGCATAAGGAATGCTGTCGGGCGTTACTGACCGCAGCATTTTTTGAATTTTTTACCTGATCCGCAGGGGCAGGCGTCATTTCGTCCAATTTGTGGGCGTGTGCCGTCTATATAGTACCACCGACCGTTTTCTTTTAAAAAACGAGAACG
The DNA here is from genome assembly GCF_000759835.1 of Citrobacter sedlakii NBRC 105722. Taxonomy (GTDB): domain Bacteria; phylum Pseudomonadota; class Gammaproteobacteria; order Enterobacterales; family Enterobacteriaceae; genus Citrobacter_A; species Citrobacter_A sedlakii. Next base: position 413,290 of record NZ_BBNB01000001.1, on the reverse strand, counting down.
TTCAAGGATGACGCCCGCTTTGCCGTTTTCACGAAAACGGGCGACAAAGCTGACGTAGCCGAGTTCATCGCTTTCGGCGCCGCTCTGTTCAAACACGGTTAAGCCGAGCCATTCGGTACTGGCGAACCCGGCGCTTATCTCATCGCGGAACGCCGCGGCATTGCAGTCCGGATGCCAGGTTTTGATTAAATAATCTGCGTCTTTCATCACAAAAGCGCAGTAGCGAGAACGCATGAGATGTGACGGATCGGGCGCAACTTGCTTGCCAGACACATATTGGTGGCAACATAGGCTATACTCGACAGCGCTACCGCAGGGACAAAGCTGTGACACGAATAGTCTCCCTGATAAAAAAACAGCGGATAAAAAGTCCAGGTGGCGCTATGTTAACTGAGCGATGGAGATGTTGCTACGCTCGAAAGCCAGGGGAAGTTTGTAGGTCACATGAGAAAGATGAAAATAGGTCTGGCGCTGGGGTCTGGTGCGGCGCGGGGCTGGTCACATATTGGTGTCATCAAAGCGCTCAGGCACATGGGCATTGATATTGACATCGTCGCCGGCTGTTCCATCGGTTCGTTAGTCGGCGCGGCGTATGCCAGTGATAAATTACCTGCGCTGGAAAAGTGGGTTTGCTCGTTCAGCTACTGGGATGTCCTTCGCCTGATGGATCTCTCGTGGCGACGGGGAGGACTGCTGCGCGGCGAGCGCGTGTTCAATCACTATCGTAATATCATGCCGGTGGAGACTATCGAACAGTGCTCGCGGCGTTTCGCCACAGTCGCCACTAACCTCAGTACCGGTCGCGAACTGTGGTTTACCGAAGGCGATCTGCATCTTGCGGTACGGGCCTCCTGCAGTATTCCTGGTCTGATGTCTCCTGTCGCACACAAGGGGTACTGGCTGGTGGACGGCGGTGTGGTGAATCCCGTTCCTGTTTCACTGACCCGCGCCATGGGCGCCGATATCGTGATTGCCGTTGATCTGCAGCACGATGCGCACCTGATGCAACAAGATCTCCTCTCACCCAATGTCAACGGCGACGGCGCTGAGACTGACGTTGAAGGCCTGTCCTGGCGTGCGCGCTTAAAAGAACGTTTGGGCAGTATGACGGCACGACGAGTAGTGTCCGCGCCAACCGCGATGGAAATCATGACGACGTCTATCCAGATTCTGGAAAATCGTCTTAAGCGTAACCGCATGGCGGGCGATCCGCCTGACATATTAATACAACCGTTCTGTCCACAAATATCCACACTGGATTTTCATCGTGCCCATGCCGCCATTGAAGCAGGGCGGCTTGCGGTGGAAAAAAAGATGGACGAACTATTACCTCTGGTGCGTGCTGAAGTTTGACGCATCTTTTTTATCTACACTTAAGCAAATTCTGACAGGCAGGTGTGGCAATACCATGCCACTATTGATCAAAGCCAGTCAGGGGAGAGAACATGACGCAGCCATTGGTCGGGAAACAGATTCTTATCGTTGAGGATGAGCCGGTATTTCGCTCGCTTCTGGATTCGTGGTTTTCCTCATTGGGAGCGACAACGGCACTGGCGAGTGATGGGGTTGAGGCACTGGAGCGTTTTGATGAATTCACGCCCGATCTCATGATATGCGATCTTGCGATGCCGAGAATGAACGGACTCAAACTTGTCGAGCAATTACGTAACCGTGGGGACCAGACGCCGATACTGGTTATCTCCGCGACGGAAAATATGGCCGATATTGCTAAGGCGCTACGGTTGGGGGTCGATGACGTATTGCTAAAGCCGGTAAAGGATCTCAATCGTCTTCGCGAAACCGTCTTCGCCTGTCTTTATCCCAATATGTTCAATTCTCGGGTGGAAGAAGAAGAAAGGCTGTTCCGCGACTGGGATGCGATGGTTGGCGATCCGACTGCCGCCAGAAAATTACTGCAGGAGCTGCAGCCGCCGGTGCAGCAGGTTATTTCTCGCTGCCGGGTGAATTACCGGCAGTTAGTCTCAGCGGATAAACCGGGGCTGGTTCTGGATATCGCGCCGCTGTCGGACAACGATTTGGCTTTTTATTGTCTGGACGTAACACGCGCAGGGGATAATGGCGTACTGGCGGCATTACTCCTGCGGGCCTTATTTAATGGTCTGTTGCAGGAGCAGCTCGGGCATCAGAATCAACGCCTGCCTGAATTGGGCGCAGTGCTAAAACAGGTGAACCATCTGCTCCGCCAGGCCAATTTACCCGGTCAATTTCCGCTGCTGGTGGGGTATTACCATAGCGGGATTAAAAATCTGATACTGGTTTCTGCCGGGTTGAATGCAACATTAAATACCGGCTCACATAATGTACAAATCAGTAATGGCGTTCCGCTTGGGACGTTAGGAAATACTTATCTCAACCAAATTAGCCAGCGCTGCGAGTCGTGGCAATGTCAAATTTGGGGAGCAGGCGGCAGGTTGCGTCTTATGTTGTCTGCGGAATGAACAATCGGGCAGGCGCAAGCAAATTGCTTTACCCTGCCTTTCTCTGCCGGTGTTACTATCGGCGCCAGTTTTATACGTATTTGTCTTAATTATACGCATGCGCATCCTTTTCGGACCTGAGGCTTCTGTCAGTGCTGATATACTCGATGCGGTACAGATTGATGAACACGTTCAATACATGAACAGTCCAGGAGAATTTAAATGGCTGCCATTAACTCGAAAGTCAAAAAAGCCGTTATCCCGGTAGCGGGATTAGGAACCAGGATGTTACCGGCGACAAAAGCGATCCCGAAAGAGATGTTGCCGCTGGTTGATAAGCCATTAATTCAGTATGTCGTTAACGAATGTATTGCTGCGGGCATCACTGAAATTGTGCTGGTGACTCACTCTTCGAAAAATTCGATCGAAAACCATTTTGATACCAGTTTTGAACTGGAAGCGATGCTGGAAAAACGTGTTAAGCGTCAGCTGCTCGAAGAGGTACAGTCTATTTGCCCACCGCACGTCACGATTATGCAGGTACGTCAGGGGTTGGCAAAAGGGTTAGGTCATGCCGTATTGTGCGCGCATCCCGTCGTGGGCAACGAGCCTGTCGCGGTTATTCTGCCGGACGTTATTCTGGATGAGTACGAATCCGATCTTTCTCAGGATAACCTGGCCGAAATGATTCGCCGTTTTGACGAAACCGGTAATAGCCAGATTATGGTGGAACCGGTCGATGACGTAACCGCTTATGGTGTCGTAGACTGCAAAGGCGTTGAATTAACCCCGGGCGAGAGCGTTCCGATGGTTGGCGTGGTAGAGAAGCCGAAAGCGGACGTCGCGCCGTCTAATCTGGCGATTGTGGGCCGTTATGTCCTGAGCGCAGATATCTGGCCACTGCTGGCGAAAACGCCTCCGGGAGCCGGTGACGAGATTCAGCTGACCGATGCAATCGACATGCTGATCGAAAAAGAAACCGTTGAAGCTTACCATATGAAAGGCAAGAGCCATGACTGTGGCAATAAATTAGGCTACATGCAGGCGTTTGTGGAATATGGTATCCGCCATAATTCTCTGGGTAGCGAATTTAAGGCCTGGCTTGAAGACGAAGTGGGTATTAAGCGGTAACCGGACGTTATAATTAACGTGATTAAGCGGCGCGGCACTCCAGCGCCGTTTTTTATGCTCCGCGTCTGGGGATTTTGGGAAATTACAGGCAAAAAAAATCCCGCGAGACGCGGGATTTCAGGCAAGTAAATACCGATTATTCCTTGATCAGGAAGTCTTCCAGCTGTTTACCTTGCTCTTCCATTGCTTTTTTGATCACTGCCGGAGTACGGCCCTGGCCGGTCCAGGTTTTGGTTTCGCCGTTTTCGTCAACGTAGCTATATTTAGCCGGACGTGCTGCACGTTTAGCTTTAGTGCCGGATTTAACCGCAGCCATGCTATTCAGCAGTTCATTCGGGTCAATGCCATCAGCAATCAGCATTTCGCGGTATTGCTGCAGTTTACGAGTGCGTTCTTCAACTTCAGCCGCTGCCGCGCTTTCTTCTTCACGACGCTCGTTAACAACAACTTCTAATTTTTCCAGCATTTCTTCCAGCGTTTCCAGGGTGCATTCTCTTGCCTGCGCACGAAGAGTACGGATGTTGTTCAGAATTTTAAGTGCTTCGCTCATTTTAGTAATCTCAAACTTATATTGGGGTGGTTTGTTGAGCTAATAATAGAGCGTTAAATTCAGATGTGCAATAGCCAGGAATGTAAGGAATTCAAAATTGCGCTTTATTTTTTGCCCCCAATTAATATCCGAACTTAAAATTTTCTTGAAGGAACGCACAAAAAAGAGCTTATTGGCAGAGCGGTTACTCCTTTTTTTACCCGACGGCGGACGGATTCAGCTCACATTTTATGTGGCGAAATAGTTACGCAATTCAGAGATTTCAACCTTTTGTATTAGTTTCCCACGGGGCTATACGCTATTACTTTGCAAGAGTTATGTAGAACAGTAACAATAAGTACAGGGTTTCCATTTAGCTGGCGTTGATAAGCGCTATTGATGTATATCGCGTCTGCAATATCGCAACAATGGGATTTGTCGCCTGATGTTTGTTCAATTGTTAATTCGTATTTTCCTTACGGTCGCCGTCGCAACGTGAACGCGCGGAAGGCGGAAGCGTGCATTCCGCCACCCGTTAACGTGCTATCCGACGCTGAACAACGGGAAATTATGGTACACTCGGCCCCGTCTTTATTCACTCTGGTGAGGGTCTGTGGCCGATGGCGCAGCTATATTTCTACTATTCAGCAATGAATGCAGGTAAGTCGACTGCCTTACTGCAATCTTCCTACAATTATCAGGAACGTGGGATGCGCACCGTCGTATATACCGCGGAAATAGACGACCGCTTTGGCGCAGGAAAAGTCAGTTCGCGTATAGGGTTGTCATCTCCTGCCAAATTGTTTAATCAACAGTCATCTTTGTATGCAGAGATTGCCGCTGATAATACGCGCGAGCCGATACACTGTGTGCTGGTTGATGAATGTCAGTTTTTAACTCGCCAGCAGGTTTATGAATTATCGGAAGTTGTTGACCAACTCGACATTCCGGTGCTGTGTTACGGCTTGCGCACCGATTTTCGCGGTGAACTGTTTACGGGCAGTCAGTATCTGCTTGCATGGTCAGATAAGCTGGTTGAATTAAAAACGATCTGCTTCTGTGGTCGTAAGGCGAGTAGGGTATTACGCCTTGACCAGGCGGGCAGACCGTATAATGAAGGGGAGCAGGTGGTGATTGGCGGCAATGAGCGCTATGTCTCCGTTTGCCGTAAACATTATAAAGAGGCGCTGGAAGAAGGCTCTCTGACGGCGATACAGGAACGTCACTGCCACCGTTAAGCTGCCCGCAGAGGGCGACTGAGGAGCCCTGACGGCATTCTTGTGAGCATAGCGTGTGCAGTCGTGGATCAGCCATAAAAAAGCGGCCTCATCAGAGGCCGCTTTTAGTATGCTTTCGCAGAACCGCAATTAGGCGGATTTCTTCGCTTTTTTGTCAGCTTTTGGAGCCACAACGGCTTCAGCTTTTGCGGTTACGCCTTCGCTGAACTCACGACCGTAGTAGGTATCCAGCAGAATCTGTTTCAGCTCGGAGATCAGCGGGTAGCGCGGGTTAGCGCCGGTGCACTGGTCGTCGAAGGCATCTTCAGACAGCTTGTCAACGTGAGCCAGGAAGTCTGCTTCCTGAACGCCGGCTTCGCGGATAGACTTCGGAATACCCAGTTCAGCTTTCAGGCTTTCCAGCCAGGCCAACAGTTTCTCGATCTTCGCCGCTGTACGGTCGCCCGGTGCGCTCAGACCCAGATGGTCAGCGATTTCAGCATAACGACGACGCGCCTGCGGACGGTCGTACTGGCTGAATGCCGTCTGCTTGGTCGGGTTGTCGTTGGCGTTATAACGGATAACGTTGCTGATCAACAGGGCGTTCGCCAGACCGTGTGGAATGTGGAACTGGGAGCCCAGTTTGTGCGCCATGGAGTGGCACACGCCGAGGAAGGCGTTAGCAAACGCGATACCGGCAATGGTCGCGGCGCTGTGTACGCGTTCACGGGCAACCGGGTTTTTCGAACCTTCGTTGTAAGACGCCGGCAGGTTTTCTTTCAGCAGTTTCAGCGCCTGCAGCGCCTGACCGTCAGAGAACTCAGACGCCAGCACGGAAACGTAGGCTTCCAGGGCGTGAGTCACCGCATCCAGACCACCGAACGCACACAGCGACTTCGGCATATCCATCACCAGGTTAGCGTCGACAATCGCCATATCCGGCGTCAGCGCGTAGTCTGCCAGCGGATATTTCTGACCGGTCGCGTCGTCGGTTACCACCGCAAACGGCGTCACTTCTGAACCGGTACCGGACGTGGTGGTGACGGCGATCATTTTCGCTTTCACACCCATTTTCGGGAACTTATAGATACGTTTACGGATATCCATAAAGCGCAGCGCCAGTTCTTCGAAGTGGGTTTCCGGATGTTCGTACATCACCCACATGATTTTCGCCGCATCCATCGGGGAGCCGCCGCCCAGCGCGATGATCACGTCTGGTTTGAAGGAGTTGGCCAGTTCAGCGCCTTTACGTACAACGCTCAGGGTTGGGTCAGCTTCCACTTCAAAGAACACTTCGGTTTCAACGCCAGCCGCTTTCAGCACAGAAGTGATCTGGTCTGCATAGCCGTTGTTGAACAGGAAGCGGTCGGTCACGATGAGCGCACGTTTGTGGCCATCGGTAATCACTTCATCCAGCGCGATCGGCAGGGAGCCACGGCGGAAGTAGATAGATTTCGGAAGTTTGTGCCACAACATGTTTTCAGCTCGCTTAGCAACGGTTTTCTTGTTGATCAGGTGTTTTGGACCAACGTTTTCAGAGATGGAGTTACCACCCCATGAACCACAACCCAGCGTCAGGGACGGTGCGAGTTTAAAGTTGTACAGGTCGCCGATACCGCCCTGAGAAGCCGGGGTGTTGATCAGGATACGGGCGGTTTTCATCATCTGACCGAAGTAAGCGACGCGTTCCGGCTGGTTGTCCTGGTCGGTGTACAGGCAGGAGGTATGACCGATACCGCCCATTGCCACCAGCTTCTCGGCTTTGTCCACCGCATCTTCGAAATCTTTCGCGCGGTACATTGCCAGGGTCGGGGACAGTTTTTCGTGTGCGAACGGCTCGCTTTCGTCAACCACTTTGACTTCGCCAATCAGGATTTTGGTGGTTGCCGGTACGGAGAAGCCTGCCAGTTCAGCGATTTTATACGCTGGCTGACCCACGATAGCGGCGTTCAGCGCGCCATTTTTCAGGATAACGTCCTGAACGGCTTTCAGCTCTTTGCCCTGCAGCAGGTAGCCGCCGTGGCTGGCGAAGCGTTCGCGAACCGCATCATAAACAGAATCAACAACAACGACAGACTGCTCAGACGCACAGATAACGCCGTTATCAAAGGTTTTGGACATCAGCACGGACGCAACGGCACGTTTGATGTCGGCGGTTTCGTCGATAACAACAGGCGTGTTACCCGCGCCCACGCCGATGGCCGGTTTACCGGAGCTGTAGGCCGCTTTCACCATACCCGGACCGCCGGTCGCGAGGATCAGGTTGATGTCCGGGTGGTGCATCAGGGCGTTGGACAGCTCAACCGAAGGCTGGTCGATCCAGCCGATCAGATCTTTTGGCGCACCGGCAGCGATGGCCGCCTGCAGAACGATATCCGCCGCTTTGTTGGTGGCGTCTTTGGCACGCGGGTGCGGAGAGAAGATGATGGCGTTACGGGTCTTCAGGCTGATCAGCGATTTGAAGATAGCTGTGGAGGTTGGGTTAGTGGTCGGTACGATACCGCAGATGATACCGATCGGTTCAGCGATGGTAATCGTCCCGAAAGTGTCGTCTTCAGACAGCACACCACAGGTCTTTTCATCTTTATAGGCATTGTAGATGTATTCGGAAGCAAAGTGGTTTTTGATCACTTTATCTTCAACGATACCCATGCCGGATTCGGCTACGGCCATTTTGGCGAGGGGGATACGGGCATCTGCGGCTGCCAGAGCGGCGGCGCGGAAGATTTTGTCGACCTGTTCTTGAGTGAAACTGGCATATTCACGCTGGGCTTTTTTGACGCGCTCGACGAGTGCGTTAAGTTCAGCGACATTAGTAACAGCCATAATGCTCTCCTGATAATGTTAAACTTTTTTAGTAAATCATCTGCGCGATACGTGAGTATAGACAGAGGGCATAAGTTTGTATAACAACCGAAAAATCAAATGGTTACTTAACGTCCAGTTCGCTCTGATTTACTAAAAGAGCTTATACGTCAGCGTCATCTAACTCTAACGCGTTACTTCCAGGTGGCGTAAGCAAGGTTACTCACTTCTGAGTAGCGATTACGTGATCCAGATCAAAATTTCGCAAAGCTGACACCTTTCAGCAGGGCATTTTAGCGCTAAACGTTAAGTGTTGATTAATTGTATAGGTGAATGCTCTTTAAGTTAGCATAATTAATACATATTAATAACACTCAGGAAAGGGAGCAATTTTGCGTGAAGCAGGTGAAAAGTGCTGTGAAAAGGCGTATCTTCAGCACGGTTTTTACCCTTTACTCTTTGATTAACTTTATACGGCTAACGCTGCGGAGCTAACCGTGACTCAAACGCTGTTTGATTTTCCTGTTTATTTTAAATTTTTCATAGGGTTATTTGCGTTAGTGAACCCAGTCGGGATTATCCCCGTCTTTATCAGCATGACCAGCTACCAGACGGCGGCGGCACGTAATAAGACCAACCTGACGGCGAACCTGTCCGTTGCCATCATTTTGTGGACATCTTTGTTCCTTGGCGATGGCATTCTCCAGGTCTTTGGCATTTCTATCGACTCATTCCGTATTGCTGGCGGCATTCTTGTCGTGACCATCGCCATGTCGATGATCAGCGGTAAGCTGGGGGAAGATAAACAGAACAAACAGGAAAAATCAGAAACGGCGATTCGGGAAAGCGTGGGCGTCGTGCCGCTGGCGCTGCCGTTAATGGCGGGGCCGGGGGCGATCAGTTCCACTATCGTCTGGGGAACCCGCTACCATAGCCTGATGTATTTGTTTGGCTTCTTTATTGCCATTGCGCTCTTCGCGCTTTGCTGCTGGGGATTGTTTCGCATGGCGCCGTGGCTGGTCCGGGTCCTCGGGCAAACCGGAATTAACGTGATTACGCGTATTATGGGTCTGCTGCTCATGGCGTTGGGCATCGAATTTATCGTTACCGGTATTAAGGCGATATTCCCCGGTCTGTTAAGTTAATACCTTTCAAATGAAAGAATAGGCGGAGCATTAATGGCTCCGTTTTTCTCCCGTCATTATTTTCACTTTCCGTTGCGCTTGTACTGCAGTCGTTCGTCTGCGGTATAGATACCATTTATTTATTGCATTGATTTAGCAGAGATTCTCTACAAAAGGCTGGTGCACAAGGTGTAAATTTTTTCACATCACAATCCGGGACTTGATGAAGGATTATTGAAATGTTATTAGTTATTTCAATGACCTCTCAGATGAATGTGCTAAATAATAAACAATTGTTAATTTTTTGTGCATTTGAGTTCATGGGTGAAAGCGCAGGATGTCAAAATCAGTTAATTATAGATTACATGTTATTTAACAGTAAGTTATGCGTTAATTCGCGGTTTTGATACGTTCTTTTGGGGCGGTTTTTTTTCTACAAAAGAGAATTGCTTAACAAATCTGTAAATTGTATTGGCGGACGAGAAACGCATTTGTTACTTTCCGACACTCTATTTCTCAGCAGAATGTGCGTTGATGAGAATTAATATCAACACGCTTTTTGCCCGAATACGGCGCGCGTTTCTGACAGGGGAGGCGCGCAAAAAGAATCGACGTAAGGCGGTCGTTCGAATCGCCAGAATAAATAAAGTCGGTGATAGCAGGCAGTAAAGCACCTGACAGCAGAAAGTCTCCGGGGCTGATCAGGGATCCTTAGCGGGATTAACAGGCTGGTAATAAAACCAGTAATTATAATGAGGGAGTACAAACACAATGACCAACACGAAAAAAAGTTTAGTGGCCGCAGGGGTTCTCTCTGCGCTCCTCGCCGGAAATGCGGCAATGGCTGCGGTCGTTCCCGCAGGCGTGCAGCTGGCGGAAAAGCAAACGCTGGTGCGCAATAATGGCTCGGAAGTTCAGTCTCTCGATCCGCATAAAATCGAAGGGGTACCGGAATCCAACATCAGCCGCGACCTGTTCGAAGGGCTGATAATAAGCGACGTAGAGGGCAAACCCTCTCCCGGCGTGGCGGAAAAGTGGGACAATAAAGACTTTAAAGTCTGGACGTTCCATCTGCGTAAAGATGCAAAATGGTCCGACGGCTCCCCAGTGACCGCTCAGGATTTCGTTTATAGCTGGCAGCGTCTGGCCGATCCCAACACCGCTTCGCCTTATGCCAGTTATCTGCAGTACGGACATATCGTGAATATTGACGATATCGTCGCCGGTAAAAAACCGGTGACCGATCTGGGCGTTAAAGCCCTCGACGATCATACTTTTGAAGTGACGCTGAGCGAGCCGGTGCCTTATTTCTATAAGCTGCTGGTGCACTCGTCCGTTTCTCCGGTATCGAAGGCGGTGGTTGAAAAATTCGGTGATAAGTGGACGCAGCCAGCGAATATAGTCAGTAACGGCGCTTACAAACTGAAGGACTGGGTGGTTAACGAGCGTATCGTCCTTGAGCGTAACCCCCAATACTGGGATAACGCCAAAACCGTTATTAATCAGGTCACCTACCTGCCGATCTCCTCAGAAGTCACTGATGTTAACCGCTACCGTAGCGGTGAAATCGACATGACCTACAACAACATGCCGATTGAACTGTTTCAGAAGCTGAAGAAAGAGATCCCGAACGAAGTACACGTTGACCCGTATTTATGCACCTACTATTACGAAATCAATAACCAGAAAGCCCCGTTTACGGATGTGCGCGTGCGTACCGCGCTCAAGCTGGCGCTGGATCGCGATATCATCGTCAACAAAGTGAAAAACCAGGGCGACTTGCCAGCCTATAGCTTTACGCCGCCGTATACCGACGGGGCGAAACTGGTGGAGCCGGAATGGTTTGGCTGGACGCAGGAAAAACGTAACGAAGAAGCGAAAAAACTGCTGGCTGAAGCCGGTTATACCGCCGATAAACCGCTGACCTTTAACTTGCTGTACAACACCTCCGATCTCCATAAGAAACTGGCCATTGCCGCCGCGTCTATCTGGAAGAAAAATTTAGGCGTCAACGTGAAACTGGAAAACCAGGAGTGGAAAACCTTCCTGGATACGCGTCATCAGGGGAATTATGACGTTTCCCGCGCCGCCTGGTGTGCGGATTACAACGAGCCGACCTCTTTCCTGAATATGGTGCTGTCTGACAGTTCGAACAACACCACGCATTATAAGAGCCCGGCGTTTGACAAGATCATTGCCGATACGCTGAATGCACAAGATGACGCGCAGCGTTCTGAACTTTATGCTCAAGCCGAGCAGCAGTTGGATAAAGACTCTGCAATAGTGCCGGTGTTCTATTATGTCAACGCTCGCCTGGTTAAACCGTGGGTAGGGGGTTACACCGGTAAAGACCCGATGGATAATATTCACGTTAAAGACTTGTATATTATCAAGCATTAATGGCAAAGGGTGGGGCAGAATAGCGTGCCCCACTGTGTCTTTTATCGTCGACTATTACTACCTCGCTGCACACGTTCAGCATGGCGAGGTATAAAGGCACACGCCAGAAGGTACGGGCAATGTTGAAATTTATCTTACGCCGCTGTCTGGAAGCGATTCCGACGCTATTTATTCTTATTACCATTTCGTTCTTTATGATGCGTCTGGCGCCGGGGAGTCCTTTCACCGGCGAGCGCGCATTGCCGGCAGAGGTGCTGGCGAATATCGAAGCGAAATATCATCTCAACGACCCCATCATGACCCAATATTTCAGCTATCTGAAACAACTGGCGCATGGGGATTTTGGTCCTTCATTTAAATACAAAGATTACACCGTTAACGATCTGGTGGCGTCGAGTTTCCCGGTTTCGGCGAAACTGGGCGCGGCGGCTTTCCTGTTAGCGGTGATCCTCGGCGTTAGCGCGGGCGTTATCGCGGCGCTTAAGCAAAATACGCGCTGGGATTACATGGTGATGGGGGTGGCAATGACCGGCGTCGTCATCCCGAGCTTTGTGGTCGCGCCGCTTCTGGTGATGATATTTGCCATCACGCTGCACTGGCTGCCGGGCGGAGGCTGGAATGGCGGGGCGCTGAAATTTATGATCCTGCCAATGGTCGCCTTATCGCTGGCCTATATCGCCAGCATCGCCCGTATTACCCGCGGTTCGATGATTGAAGTTCTGCACTCCAACTTCATTCGCACCGCACGGGCGAAAGGGCTGCCGATGCGACGCATCATTTTTCGCCATGCGTTGAAACCGGCGCTGTTACCGGTGCTTTCATACATGGGACCGGCCTTTGTCGGCATCATCACCGGCTCAATGGTCATTGAAACTATCTATGGCCTGCCTGGCATCGGCCAGCTTTTTGTGAATGGCGCGCTGAACCGTGACTATTCGCTGGTGCTAAGCCTGACGATTCTGGTAGGGACGTTAACCATCGTATTCAATGCGATTGTCGATGTGTTGTATGCCGTGATCGACCCGAAAATCCGTTACTGAGACTGGAGCTCGCGATGATGTTAAGTAAGAAAAACAGCGAGGCGCTGGAGAATTTCAGTGAAAAGCTGGAGGTCGAAGGGCGCAGCCTGTGGCAGGATGCCCGCCGACGCTTTATGCATAACCGTGCGGCGGTTGCCAGTCTGGTTGTTCTGGTCATTATTGCCTTGTTCGTCGCGCTGGCGCCAATGCTGTCATCGTTCACCTATTTTGATACCGACTGGGGAATGATGTCGAGCGCGCCGGACGTTGAGTCCGGACACTATTTCGGCACTGACTCGTCCGGTCGCGACCTGCTAGTGCGCGTGGCGATTGGCGGACGTATTTCTCTGATGGTGGGGATCGCCGCTGCGCTGGTGGCGGTGATTGTGGGGACGCTATACGGCTCGCTTTCCGGCTATCTCGGCGGCAAAGTGGATTCGGTGATGATGCGCCTGCTGGAAATCCTCAACTCCTTCCCGTTTATGTTCTTCGTGATCCTGCTGGTCACCTTCTTTGGACAAAATATCCTGCTGATTTTTGTGGCTATCGGCATGGTCTCCTGGCTGGACATGGCGCGTATCGTGCGCGGTCAGACGCTGAGCCTGAAGCGTAAAGAGTTTATCGAGGCCGCTCAGGTGGGCGGCGTTTCCACGACGAATATCGTTATCCGCCACATTGTGCCCAACGTGCTTGGGGTGGTGGTGGTCTACGCGTCGCTGCTGGTGCCAAGCATGATCCTGTTTGAATCTTTCCTTAGCTTCCTGGGATTGGGAACCCAGGAGCCGCTGAGCAGTTGGGGCGCGTTATTAAGCGACGGCGCGAACTCAATGGAAGTTTCGCCGTGGTTGCTGCTGTTTCCGGCAGGATTCCTGGTGGTGACGTTGTTTTGTTTTAACTTTATTGGCGATGGCTTGCGTGATGCCCTCGACCCGAAAGACCGTTAAGGAGCGCAGCCATGAGCGTAATTGAAACAGCAACCGCGCCGCTCGCGGAGCAACGGGCTAACGCACTGCTGGACGTACAGGATCTCCGCGTGACCTTCAGTACGCCGGACGGTGACGTCACTGCCGTAAACGATCTGAACTTTACCTTGCGTGCCGGGGAAACCTTAGGAATTGTCGGCGAGTCCGGCTCAGGCAAATCGCAGACCGCGTTTGCGCTGATGGGGCTGCTGGCCCCCAATGGCCGGATTGGCGGATCGGCAAAGTTCAATGGCAGTGAGATCCTTAATCTACCCGAACGGGAACTGAACAGACTGCGCGCCGAGCAAATTTCGATGATCTTCCAGGACCCAATGACCTCGCTGAACCCTTATATGCGCGTTGGGGAGCAGCTAATGGAAGTGCTGATGCTGCATAAAGGAATGCGCAAAGCTGAGGCATTTGAAGAGTCGGTGCGAATGCTGGATGCCGTCAAAATGCCGGAAGCCCGCAAGCGCATGAGAATGTTTCCTCATGAGTTTTCCGGCGGCATGCGCCAGCGCGTCATGATCGCGATGGCGTTGCTGTGTCGACCAAAACTGCTGATTGCCGATGAACCGACTACCGCGCTGGACGTGACCGTGCAGGCGCAAATCATGACCCTGCTCAATGATCTGAAGCGGGAGTTCAATACGGCAATCATTATGATTACCCACGATCTTGGCGTTGTGGCGGGTATTTGCGACAAAGTGCTGGTGATGTACGCGGGGCGCACTATGGAGTACGGCGCAGCGCGCGACGTCTTTTACCGTCCCGTTCACCCCTATTCCATCGGCTTGCTTAACGCGGTGCCGCGTCTGGATGGCGAAGGCGAAGAGATGTTAACGATTCCCGGCAACCCGCCAAACCTGTTGCGTTTGCCGAAAGGCTGCCCGTTTCAGCCGCGCTGTCCCTACGCGATGGAGATATGCAGCAACGCGCCGCCGCTCGACGAGTTCAGCCCGGGTCGCCTGCGCGCCTGCTTTAAACCGGTGGAGGAACTGGTATGAATGCTGTAGATGAAAAACGTAAAGTCCTCCTCGAAATTGCCGATCTGAAGGTTCATTTCGCGATTAAAGACGGCAAGCAGTGGTTCTGGCAGCCGTCAAAAACGCTGAAGGCGGTGGATGGCGTGACGCTGCGGCTGTACGAAGGCGAAACGCTGGGCGTCGTGGGGGAGTCAGGCTGTGGAAAATCGACCTTCGCAAGGGCGATTATTGGTCTCGTGAAAGCGACCGACGGCAAAGTGGCCTGGCTGGGAAAAGATCTGCTGGGTATGAAAGCGGAAGAGTGGCGCAACGTGCGCAGCGATATCCAGATGATTTTTCAGGATCCACTGGCGTCGCTGAACCCACGCATGACCATCGGAGAAATTATCGCTGAACCGCTGCGCACCTATCATCCGGCGCTACCGCGGCAGGACGTACGCGAACGGGTCAAGGCGATGATGATGAAAGTGGGGTTGCTGCCAAATCTCATCAACCGTTACCCGCACGAGTTTTCCGGCGGTCAGTGCCAGCGTATCGGTATTGCGCGTGCGCTGATCCTGGAGCCGAAGCTCATTATCTGCGACGAGCCGGTTTCGGCACTCGACGTCTCCATCCAGGCGCAGGTGGTGAATCTGCTGCAACAATTGCAGCGTGAGATGGGGTTGTCGCTGATATTTATCGCCCATGACCTGGCGGTGGTGAAGCATATCTCCGACCGCGTACTGGTGATGTATCTGGGGCATGCGGTAGAGCTGGGGACCTACGATGAGGTGTATCACAACCCGCTGCACCCCTATACTAAAGCGTTGATGTCTGCCGTGCCGATCCCCGATCCCGATCGGGAAAAAAACAAGACCATCCAACTGCTGGAAGGGGAATTGCCTTCGCCAATTAACCCGCCTTCCGGCTGTGTATTTCGCACCCGTTGCCCGATCGCCGGGCCGGAGTGCGCAAAAACACGCCCGGTGCTGGAAGGCAGTTTCCGACATGCTGTTTCCTGCCTGAAAGTAGACCCGTTATAATTGCCAGGGCTGATATCACGTCAGCCCTGTTTTTTATTGTGAGGTTACCGTGTCACTTTCTTTATCGTCGATTCGGCGTCGTCTTTACCACACCTTATTTGATCTGAATACCCGCTCGGGGCGGCGCTTTGAAGGTCTGTGCGCGCTGTTTGCGCTGATCAGCGTGGTCATTATTTTTGTCGAATCGGGACTGGGAACCCAGTATCACCTGACCTATGACGAATGGCATCTTTTTGTCTGGCTGGAACTGTTCGTCACGCTCATTTTCACCGTCGAATATTTGCTGCGTCTGATCAGTTGGCCGAACCCGGCAAAATATGTGTTCAGTTTTTGGGGAATAATTGATTTAGCCACCATACTGCCGCTCTACGTTATGTGGCTATGGCCGGAGATCAGCCTGAATTATGTCTTTGCCTGGCGCGCCATGCGGGCGATCCGCGTATTGCGTATCTTAAAGCTGCTGCGCTTTATGCCTTCTTTGCGCGTATTCTGGCAGGCAATTGTCAGCGCGCGGCATCAGTTGATTCTGTTTTATTCTTTTATCGCCATCGTCATGATTATTTTCGGCACGCTGATGTATCTCATCGAGGGGCCGAAATACGGTTTTACTACGCTGAACGCTTCTGTCTACTGGGCGATAGTGACGGTCACCACCGTCGGATATGGCGATATCACGCCACATACGCCGCTTGGGCGGATTGTTGCCTCGCTGTTGATCCTGATTGGCTATTCGGTGATTGCTATCCCAACCGGCTTAATTACTACCCATATGAGTACCGCGTTTCAAAAGGATAATCAGCCGCGCAAGTGTCCGCACTGCCAGCAAAGCAAGCACGAAAACAGCGCGCGGTATTGCAACCACTGTGGCAGTAAATTACCGGGGTAAGGGAAGAACGCCGGAAAGCGGGCGGCTTTCCGGCATGACGGAGGGTTATTCGCGCCAGAGAATATGGCAGAGCTTATGGTCTTTTTCGCGACACAGGAGAACGCGGGCAAAAATATCGTTAATCTCGCCGTCTTCACTGTCGGCAAGCCCAATCACTACCTCGGCAAAGAAATCAGGATTCAGGTCGTAATCGACGTGTTCCTGCCAGTCTTCAGACGGATCAAACAATTCCGCTCCACCGCGTTCTTCGAACTGTAAATTGAACAGAATTATGTCTGCCGGGTCGAGGTTATCGGCCGCCAGTTCGAGAAAAATATCGTAAGCCTGCTCAAGCGTTTCATCTTCAGTCAGGCGATTGTTCAGATCCATATCCATAATGACTACCTGTTTACCCACTATTGGGCACGTTTTACAGCAATGGACTGAAGAAGTAAAACAGTCGCTCGGCAATCCGCTGCCAGAGTGGGCGTTTTACCCACAAACGGGCATCCAGCAACCGCGAGCGGGAGATATAGTCGTCCTGCACCGCGGCGAGATCGCCGCCGAATCCGGCATCATCGATCACCAGCGTGATTTCGAAATTCAGCCACAGGCTGCGCATATCCAGATTGACCGTACCGACAAGACTCAGCTCACCGTCCACCAGGACGCTTTTGGTATGTAACAGGCCGCCTTCGAACTGATAAATTTTGACGCCTGCCGCCAGCAGTTCGCTAAAGAACGCACGGCTGGCCCAGCCAACCAGCAGGGAATCGTTCTTGCGGGGAAGAATTATGCTGACGTCCACGCCGCGCTGGGCGGCGGTACAGATGGCGTGCAGCAAATCGTCGCTGGGCACGAAGTAGGGCGTCGTCATGATCAAATATTCACGCGCGGAATACGCGGCGGTCAGCAGCGCCTGATGAATCAAATCCTCCGGGAAGCCGGGGCCGGATGCAATGGTGTGGATCGTGTGACCGCTGGCCTGCTCGAAAGGCATAATATTGACGTCCGGCGGCGGGGGCAAAATGCGCTTGCCGGTTTCGATCTCCCAGTCGCAGGAGTAAACGATGCCCATCGCAGTCGCAACCGGACCTTCCATGCGCGCCATTAAGTCTACCCACTGGCCGACGCCGGCGTCTTGTTTGAAGTAGCGCGGATCCACCATATTCATGCTGCCGGTATAGGCAATGTAGTTGTCAATCATCACCATTTTACGGTGCTGACGCAGGTCCATGCGCCGCAGGAAGACGCGAAGCAGGTTAACCTTGAGCGCTTCAACCACTTCTATCCCGGCGTTACGCATCATCGCCGCCCATGGGCTGCGGAAGAACGCCACGCTGCCAGCAGAGTCGAGCATCAGACGGCAGTGAATGCCGCGACGCGCGGCCGCCATCAGCGACTCCGCAACCTGATCGGCCATGCCGCCTGGCTGCCAGATATAAAACACCATCTCGATGTTATGCCGCGCCAGCTGGATGTCCCGGATCAGCGCCTGCATCACATCGTCGGTGTCGGTCAGCAACTGGAGCTGGTTGCCCTTGACGCCGGCAATGCCCTGGCGACGTTCGCAAAGTTTAAACAGCGAGGACGCCACGCTGCTGTTTTCTTCGGCGAAAATGTGTTTGCAGGATTTGAGATCGTTTAACCATTTGGCCGTGGAAGGCCACATTGCCCGCGCGCGTTCAGCACGACGTTTGCCTAAGTGAAGTTCTCCAACGGAAAGATAAGCGATGATCCCGACCAGCGGCAGTATATAAATGATCAGCAGCCAGGCCATGGCGGAAGGCACCGCGCGTCGTTTCATTAATATACGTAATGTTACACCGGCAATGAGCACCCAGTAGCCCAGAATGACCAGCCAACTCACCACCGTGTAGAAGGTTGTCATAGTTTAAAAATCCTTTTGAAAGCGCATTGTTAAGAGTTTACGCGTCAGGATTAATCTGGCAAATAAAAACGCGGGAAAAGCGCTAGCCTGCCTGGCGACGAGGCGTATAATGCAGACTCTTGCACTGTAAGAGTAAGTCACATGAAGCGGAGTAGAACGGAAGTGGGACGCTGGCGTATGCTGCGTCAGGCCAGTCGCCGAAAAGCGCGTTGGCTTGAAGGGCAGTCACGTCGCAATATGCGGATCCACTCAATCAGAAAGTGTATCCTCAACCATCAGCGTAACGCGCTGCTGTTTGCGATCCACAGCGTCTGAGCAACACGGGCACCGCCTGCGGTGCCCAAAGAACCGCGGTTTAAAACGTTTTCTTATAGGGCTTAACCGACACCTGGGCATACACCCCGGCGGCCACATACGGATCGGCTTCCGCCCACTTTTGCGCGTCTTCCAGTGAATCAAATTCTGCAATGACCGTTGAGCCGGTAAAACCCGCCGCACCCGGATCGTTGCTGTCGACCGCGGGCATTGGACCTGCGGTCAACAAACGACCTTCATCGCGAAGCAACTGCAGACGCGCCAGATGAGCAGGGCGGACGGAAAGGCGTTTTTCCAGCGAATCGGCGTGATCCTGAGCATAGATAACATAAAGCACGTATAAGGCTCCTTAATCAGAAACGTCATGGGACGCAAACAGGCAGATCGAGTGTGTAAATACGTTATTGGAAAGGTCACCTGACTGCAACGCAAAGATGTCAGCTTTGTTAAGGCCACAGCGTTAGCAAGGATTTTTTTCGCCAGAATTTGGTTTTTAAATGCCGCCGACCGTGATGCCTTATTGAATATGATTGCTATTTGCATTTAAAATTGAGGTCTGGTTTTTCAACTGAAACGATTATGACTTCAATGACCCTTGATTTACCTCGTCGCTTCCCCTGGCCGACGCTGCTCTCTGTTGCCATTCATGGCGCGCTGGTTGCGGGACTCTTATATACCTCGGTACATCAGGTTATTGAACTGCCCGCGCCTGCGCAGCCTATCTCCGTAACGATGGTCTCTCCGGCAGACCTGGAACCGCCTCAGGCGGTTCAGCCGCCGCCGCAACCGGTCGTTGAGCCTGAACCCGAGCCGGAACCTGAAATTACCCCCGAACCGCCAAAAGAAGCGCCGGTGGTGATCGAAAAACCGAAACCCAAGCCAAAGCCAAAACCGAAACCCAAACCGAAGCCGGTGAAAAAGGTCGAGGAGCAGCCGAAACGGGACGTTAAGCCTGCAGAGCCGCGTCCGGCATCACCGTTTGACACTAACGCGTCTGCGCGTCCGACGACCCGTAGCGCGGCGGCAACCAGCAAACCTGCTGTCGCCGTGCCGTCAGGACCCCGCGCCCTGCGCCGTAATCAGCCGCAGTATCCGGCGCGCGCGCAGGCGTTACGTATTGAAGGGCGGGTGAAGGTGAAATTTGATGTGACTGCAGACGGTCGGGTGGACAATGTGCAAATTCTTTCTGCCCAACCTGCCAATATGTTCGAGCGTGAAGTGAAGAATGCGATGCGCAGATGGCGCTACGAAGCGGGTAAACCCGGTTCCGGGCTGGTGGTCAATATTGTCTTCCGTCTGAACGGCACCACACAGATCGAGTAATGAATCGTATAAATCCGCAGCCGGAAGACAGTACACCGTCCTCCGGCACTGTTGAGGCAGGTTTCCGATATCAGTCCTGCACCGGCAGCGGGCGCGGCTTTCCGTCCGGATCAACCGCAACATAGATAAACAGCGCTTCGGTTGCTTTGTAGCGCTGGCCAATGGGCTCTGACGCCACTTTTTTCACCCAGACTTCAATATTAATACTCACCGAGGTGGTTCCGCGCTTCACGCAGCGCGCGTAACAGCACACGACATCGCCCACGGCTACCGGGCGCAGAAAGCTCATTCCTTCCACGCGGACGGTTACCACGCGGCCATGAGCAATCTCTTT
This sequence comes from Citrobacter sedlakii NBRC 105722, assembly GCF_000759835.1. Taxonomy (GTDB): domain Bacteria; phylum Pseudomonadota; class Gammaproteobacteria; order Enterobacterales; family Enterobacteriaceae; genus Citrobacter_A; species Citrobacter_A sedlakii. The sequence goes on along the minus strand of NZ_BBNB01000001.1, from coordinate 392,929 downwards.
CGCCTGAATCGCGCCGCCAATATCCATTTGTGACATCAGCCAGCCGCCAAAAATATCGCCATTGGCGTTTGTGTCGGCGGGCATGGCCAGTGTGCGTAAAACCAGTTCGCCCTGAGGGACGTTAGTTGTTGTTGTCATGGTAAAACCGAGTAGAGAGAAAAAATTCCAGCCGCGATGCTACTATGATTTTCGCATGGATAACAGAGGGGAAACGCCCGCGAGGCGGGCGTTGGAGAGATTAAAATGACATGGTGACGCCAGCGTAATATGCCCGGCCTGGTTCGTTGTAGGTCGACGCGCCGTCGTTTTCACGATAAATCTGCTTATCGAACAGGTTACTGATGCCCGCATTAAGTCGCAGATTCTTTGTCATCTGATAATTCGCGCCAATGCCGACAATCGCGTAGGCGCCGATTTCTTTATCCGACATTGCGCCGGTTTCGTTACGCGTTTCGGCGTACTCACGCGGTTTCTGACGGCCATACTGCGTCCACTGGAGGTTTGTCGAGAATTTATCGTTAACCTGCCAGTCGAGCATAGTATTGATCGTGTACTTAGGAATAACCGACAGTGGGTTACCGGTGTCCTTATTTTCCGATTTGATCATGTAGGTCGCATTGGTGCGCCAGCTCAGGGTGTCCGGCAGCAGCGGGATCACCACGTTACCTTCCAGACCTTCGACTATTGCTTTGCCGCCGTTTTCCCACTGCAGAATGTTGTTGCCGTTAGAGGCGTAGCCGATGATGTCGGTTCCCGAAACAATCTTATTTTTGTAGTCGTTACGGAACCAGGTTATGCCCGCATCCCAGCCGTCATAGTTAAATTCAAGACCGATCTCTTTATTGATGCTGATTTCCGGATCCAGGTCCGGGTTGCCCAGCAGGTAGCAACTGCCCGTGGCGATATTATTCGGGCAGCCGTTGCCGCGTGTGGACAGCAGATAGCCTTCGCTGGACTGATACAGGTTTGGCGCTTTGAAGACCCGCGCAATCCCGGCTTTTAGCTTAAACATGTCGCCAAGCTCCTGGGACATGTTCAGGCTGGGGCTCCAGTTACTGCCGAAGTCGTTGTGATAGTCAAAGCGGATCCCCGGGATGATGTCCGTTCCTGGGCGCGCCTGGATGTTATCTTCAAGATAAATACCGGTCAGGGTGGCGCTGTTTTTCGTGCTACGGTCAGAAGCGTCGCCGGAGACATTGCCAATCTGCACGCCGGATGCGCTGGTCGCCTGCATCGATGCCGGATCGTTTAGTTCATCGCGGCTCCATTCGGCCCCAAGGGTCAGGGTTTGATCGACCAGCCAGAAGACCGGAATGTTCAGTTCGCCAGAAGAACGATACGACTCCAGGCGGCTGGTGGAGTAATCGGTATTATTGATCATTCCCTCCACTTTCCCGGTCGAGCCTTCCTGCATCCGCGTATTATGGGTTTTTTCGTAATAGACGCCGAATTTTGACTGTCCCCAGTCCCAGATCCCGTTATGGGTTAAGCCCCATGACTGACGGTACATCCGGTTAGTTTCTTCACCGTATAGCGTGTTGACCAGACCATTAGGGCTGACGTTGCTGTTACTGTACTGGGTGTCGCCTGCGTAAATATTCCCCTGGCGGCTGTAGCTGTAGTCAAAATCGACAATCTGCTGCGGCGTCAGTTTCCAGGAGAGCAGGGCATTAATATCTTTGTTGCGTACCCCTTCACGTCCGGCGGCATAGGAGCCGTTTTGTTGGGTATTGATGTCCGCGGCGTCGGCGTCGGTTTTGTTAATGTTTCCGTACAGGCGCATCGTCAGTACATCGTCAATGAGCGGCCCACTCAGGTTGAAGTTTGCGCGCTTGGTCGCGCCTTCTTTATTGTTCTCGGGCTGGTTGGTATAGAGAGAAAGCGAGCCGTGCCAGTCGTTTGTTGGCTGTTTGGTGATGATATTCACCACGCCGCCAGCGGCGCCAGAGCCGTAGCGTGCCGCCGCCGGGCCGCGCAGAACCTCAATGCGCTCAACCATTTCCGCAGGCACCCAGTTGGTATCACCCCGGGTGTCCCGCTCGCCGCGCCAGCTATAGCGTACCGAGTTTCTGGACGTTACCGGTACGCCGTCAATCAAAATAAGGGTGTTTTCCGGACCCATACCGCGAATGTCTATCTGACGGTTATTGCCCCGGCTGCCGCTGGCGCTGTTACCCGTCAGGTTAACCCCCGGCATAGTGCGAATAATATCGGAGAGATCGTTAACGGGAGGGTGTTTTTCAATGTCTTTGGCGGTAATGACAGACACCCCTGGCTGCTGCTTAAGGGCTTCTTCGGCGGTGGCCTGAACGACCATGGTTTCACCGTCATTCATCGCGTCGTCTGCAGCGAACGCATTTCCACTCAATGCTGCGGCAATCAAGAGCGCCAGAGGGCGCGGAGAGCTTTTTATTATCGAAATCATCAACGGACATCCCTATTGTTAAAAACGCGATACGGAATATCAATGATAAGCATTCTCATTACAATATCGGGAAGGCAATCTCCACAATATCTTCATGATTCACCCAATTTATGGATCGATAACAAAGGAAAAGTGCAGAACAGGTGATACCGGGAGGGGAGAAAAAAAGCCAGGCTTTCAGGCCTGGCATCAAAAGCGGTTCAGGATTTGTCTTCCTGCGGCATATGTCGATAAATATAGACGCCGCTGAGCAGGGTAAAAATCAGCGTCAGCGCGGTCAGGCCAAACACTTTAAAGTTCACCCAGATATTTTGCGGTAGCCAGAACGCGATATAAATATTCGCGAGGCCGCACAGAATAAAGAACACCGCCCACGCGAGGTTGAGCTTCGACCACACTGCTTGCGGCAGCGTCAGTTCTTTACCCAACATGCGCTGAATCAGCGGTTTTTTCATTACCCACTGGCTGATCAGCAACGCGCTGGCAAACAGGCCATAAATGACCGTGACTTTCCACTTAATAAACTCATCGTTATGGAAGAAGATCGTCAGCCCACCAAACACAGCGACCAGAACAAAAGTAATCAGCGCCATTTTCTCTACCTTGCGGTAGCGAACCCAACTGTAGATAAGCACGATGGCCGTTGCCACAATCAGCGCGGAGGTGGCGGCATAGATGTCATAGACTTTGTAAAAAACAAAGAAGACCACCAGCGGTAAAAAATCGAGAAACTGCTTCATTGTTCATTTCCGTAATCAAAAGCGTCGGGCGAAAAGGCCTGCGACGCGTAAGGGGTTATTGGCGAATCAACATATACAAACGGAACAGGTAGATGAGCAATACGGCAGAGATCAAATTGCTCAACGTATTTGCGATCACCGCGCCAACGTTCGGGTCAAAGGCGGCAAAGCTCGATGCGAACAGCAACAGTAGCGTTTTTGCCAACAGCCAACCGATGACGGCCGGGGCCACCAGTCGCATGTTCGCCCACGCCAGACGCATGCTGTTACGCATGGCCTCAAATATGCCCATCTTATCCTGCACCAGCATCACCGGGGCCAGAGCCAATACGATGGCCAGCAGAATGCCGGGCACCACAATCAGCATAATCCCCAGTTGCACCAGCAGCGTGGTCAGCAAAATCAGAATGAACAGCTTTGGCAGCACCGGCGCGCTGGCGCCAATAGCACGCAGCGCGCTCACGCGGTGGCCTGCGGAAATGAGCTGGATCATTAACAACACGCCACCGGCGAGGACGGCATTACCGATAAGGCCGGAGAACGTGGACGCCGCCGACGCACGCAGGAGGATCTGCTGCTGCTCTGGCGTCATATTTTGCACCAGCTCGAACAAGCCAGCGCTCCCGGCCAGATGATCCCCTTCACTCAACTGCGCGATTTGCGCATCGCTGGGTGAGAAGGCATGCCCTAATACCACCGTGATAAACGCGCACAGCAGCGAGATCAGCAGGATGGTTAAAAATTGATTACGGAAAAAATTCCCGGTGTCACGGTATACGGACTTCGCCGTGATAGACATGCACTCTCCTTGAGTTTTGCAGGTGTTATTAAGCGGGCAATTGTACCCTGGATAAAGGCGCAGTGGCAGCATCAACGGTTGTATGGAAAAGCATATCTTTGTAAAGCAGGAAGCAATAAACAGGCGCTGGCTTTGACGATTGCTCAAAAGATATTCACTTTATGAAAATATTTCAAATTTGATCTGAATGACAATAACCAGGATTTTGAATGCTACTTCTAAATTAATCTGGATCAATAAATGTTAAATTACACGACGTAATGTGATCCAGGTTAGATCACTCATTACTCCAATGTAGGTATATTCGTCACGCAGTTATAACCATAACGATGGAGCGGATATGAAAAAGTTAACAGTGGCGGCGTTGGCAGTAAGTACACTTCTCTCTGGCGGCGTCTATGCGCATGAAGCTGGCGAGTTTTTTATTCGGGCAGGCTCGGCGACGGTTCGTCCGACAGAAGGCGCAGACGGCACATTAGGCCATCTGGGCGGTTTTAACGTCAGTAACAATACCCAACTCGGCCTGACCTTTACTTACATGGCAACCGATAACATCGGCGTTGAATTACTGGCGGCGACACCGTTCCGCCATAAGGTCGGCACGCAGGCGACCGGTGATATCGCAACCGTTCACCATTTACCGCCAACACTGATGGCGCAATGGTATTTTGGCGATTCCAGCAGCAAGCTGCGCCCGTACGTAGGGGCAGGTGTGAATTACACCACTTTCTTTGATACCAAATTTAATGATGATGGAAAGGAAGCGGGGTTATCCGATCTGAGTCTGAAGGACTCATGGGGCGTAGCAGGACAGGTTGGGCTGGATTATCTAATCGATCGCGACTGGTTGATCAACATGTCCGTCTGGTACATGGATATTGATACCGAAGCGAAATATAAATCCAACGGCGCAGTACTGCCGGCAGGCCGATACAATGACAACATTCGTCTCGACCCGTGGGTATTTATGTTCTCCGCCGGTTATCGTTTCTGATGCCATAAAAAAAGACCCCGTATTTACGGGGTCAATAAGGACATGACACACACGGAATTATTTCTTCACGCTATTACTGCTTTTCCTGCGGCTCGCCTTGACCGAGTTCTGCACCGGTGAGCGGGTCAGCCGACGGATCGGACTTGGTTCTTTCCGCCATCGCTTTTAACAGCGTTTGCTGCTGTTTCGTCAGTTTGACGGTAGCCAGACCGTCACCGCCGTCAACGGCTGGCATCGGTTCGGCAACATATTCAAAGTTCTCGTCACTGTTCCAGCTACCGCGCGGATCGTCACCCTGAGACATGTTGTAGTACACGTTGGTGTACTGCTCCACAGGCGGCAATTTACCCGGCGGGAAGTTATTGCGAATTGAGTACAGCGCCTTTTCAAACGACAACTGGTGCGCAGCTTCACGGGTCATCAGAAACGCCAGCGCGTCTTTAACGCCGGGATCGTCTGTGACGTTAATCAGCCGCTCGTAAATAATTTTTGCCCGTGCTTCAGCAGCGATATTGGATCGCAAATCGGCGGTCACTTCGCCAATTGTGTCGATGTAAGCCGCTGTCCACGGCACGCCTGCGGAGTTGGTCAGGGCAGGGCCGCCGCCATAGAGCAGGGAAGTAATGTGGCTATCGTTGCCGTTAGCGGTAAGGGAACGATACAGCTCGGCTTCGTTTTCCGTACCTTCAGCCAGCGCGCCCTTTGCGCCTTTATTCAGCATGCCTACCAGCGAACCGATGATTTCCAGATGGCTCAGTTCCTCGGTCGCTATGTCCATCAGCATCTCTTTGCGTCCTGCATCATCATCACCCAGCCCCTGGGTAAAGTAACGACATGCAGCAGCCAGTTCGCCCTGAGGGCCGCCAAATTGCTCCAGCAAAAGATTTGCTAAACCAGGATTAGGCTCACTGACTCGCACCGTATATTGAAGTTGTTTAACGTGTCGAAACATTCTGCCTCCTGATAATAATTTATTTTTTCGCTTCTACGCCGTCTGCTTCAGAGCGCAGCAGGAATTGTTCTGTTGTGTCAGGAATATGTTTAATCAGCCAGTCAGCCATTTGTTTTTCCTCATTAAGGATGGATTCAATGGCAGGAATAGACGCGGTATCGCCTGCTTTTTGCGAAGCTGCGAGCAGGGAGGTATAGCAGGCAATTTCGAATTGCTCAAAAACGTAGCCGCTAATTGACCCTTTCACGATCTCGTCGGAAGGGAACATACCGCCGATAGACTGACCAAGCGCAGCCATTTTACTCATTGAATCTTTGATAACCGAGCGGGAAATATTATTGCGGTCGAGAATACCTTCCAGAACCGTAATTTGATGCTTGGTTTCGCTAATATGTTGTTCAATTCTTGCACGCAAGTCAGGGTAATTATCGATGCGGCTCGCCATTGATTCGAGCATGGATTCGGCTTGTTTTTCCATAGCATGGGCGTCACGAAGCCAGTCATGATAATGTTCAATCGCATTCATTGGTTATGTCCTCAGAAAATAATTAAAAGCAGCGTGGGTTAAAAACAGGAAATAAAATTATCAGGATTTATTTCCGGCTTTTTTATTCACATTACCAATTGCTAAATCGGTAAGTTTTAAATCAGTGGCTTTTTCTTCTTCCAGCGTTTCTTTAAGCAGTTTGACCGCTTTGGTATAGCCCAGTTGTTCGGCAAGCGTTACCAGAGTGCCGTAGCTTGCAATTTCGTAGTGTTCAACTTTTTGCGCAGCAGCAATCAGGGCGGCGTCACGCACTTCGTTTTTCTCAGTGCTTTCAATGACCTCATTCGCTTCTTCAATCAGGCCTTCCATCGCCACGCACTTCATGCGCTTCACTTTAATACCGGCTTCAGATTCAACGACCTGATCGATACGCTCAATCTGACCCTGCGTTTCTTCAAGGTGAGCCTGAAACGCCTGGATTAATTTTTCGTTAGAGGCGGCTCTGGATAATTTCGACAGAGCACGAGTCAATTGTTTTTCTGCGCTGTAGGTGTCTGAAAGTAGATGGATAAAAACGTCTTCAACAGTCTTCATATTCATTGGTATTCTCCTGAGATTAATACTGCGAGCCCGAAGACTCGCAGCATGCTTCGAGAAATCATGTTGTTGTGGAAACAATTAAATCATGATTTGTCGGATTTATTTCCGCCGTGGCTATTCTGGCCACCTTTTTTACCTGCTTCAGAAGCACGTTGCGGGTCGTTTTTAAAATTCCCGCCGCTATGCTGACCGCCTTTGCGGCCTGCTTCTGATGCTTTTTCACGATCTTCGGCGAAATTTCCTGAACCACCACGATGTTCGGCCATGTTATTTCTCCTGTTTCGTTAATATATATAAATGTTAATTTGTGACCGTTGTCGTCACCCTTCTAAAATTAGTCGCTATCAGCAGATAGTCAAATTTAAGCGGCTGTTCTGGTTGCGGTGAAAATAATTTTGCTGCGATATTAATTATTTAATAGTAGCCCGTTAAAAATGAGTGGCTTAGCGACATATCGTTAACCTTTCAACTAATAACTTACGTTACCATAATGTGTGGTTATGTTAATGATAAACGTAATGCTGACATAAACTTACGTTAACTGCGGCTAACTGACGTTTAAGCGTTGTCTGGGCTCAGGGCTTTAGGATTATTCCTGGCAAACCGTGGGTGTTCAAAATCCATGAAGGAAAATTTTCTATTGATGCAGATTTTTTGAGGGTGCAGGTCGTATAAACGCGGCTGTAGGCAGCAGACGGGAGGCGTAACCAACCAAAAAACCCTGCTATTACAGCAGACTGAAGGAAAAGTTATGGAAACCTGTTCATGGCTTGAGTGCGTTGACGTCACGCAACGGAGCAGGCCGCCAGCATGAATCTGGCGGCCTGCAATGTGTTAACGGCGGGTGGCCGCTTTCATATCGCTGACGAAGGTTTTTAGTTCGCTGAGCATCTGCTCAGGAGTGTCGATATTTTTCTCGATGATTTTTACAATCGCTGAACCCGATATCGCACCTGCCGCACCGGCGTCAATGGCGGCGGATACTTGTTCCGGCGCCGAGATACCGAAACCTTGCAGGGAAGGCGCAGCGTGATATTCCTTCAGCTTTTCTACCAGATGGTGCAATGGCAGCGCCGCCCGGTTCTCGGCCCCGGTCACCCCTGCGCGAGACACCAGGTAAGTGTAGGCGCGACCGTAGGAGGCAATCTGGCGCAGCAGGTCATCGTCCGCATTGGGCGGGCAGATGAAAATTGGCGCGACATTGTGGCGTAGCGCAGCCTGACGGAAGGGGGCAGATTCTTCTACCGGCACATCGGCAACCAGTACCGAATCCACGCCGACCTTTTCACACTGCGCATAAAATTCATCAATGCCCTTACTGAATACCAGATTCGCATACATCAGCAGACCAATCGGGATCGTTGGATGCTTAGCGCGAATGGCCGCCAGCATCTCAAAACACTGGCCTGGCGTAACGCCTGCGGCAAAAGCGCGCAGGGTTGCGCTCTGAATAGTCGGGCCATCGGCTAACGGATCGGAGAAAGGGATCCCCAGCTCCAGCGCGTCAGCGCCAGCCTCTATCAGGGTATCGATAATGCTGAGCGACTGTTCCACGCCGGGGTCGCCGAGAGTCACGAAGGGGACAAAGGCGCCTTCCTTGCGATCGTTCAGTTGTGCAAACAGCGTTTCGTAGCGTTCCATCAGATTTCCCCTTGCGCTTTCAGAATATCGTGTACCGTAAAGATGTCTTTGTCGCCGCGTCCGGAGAGGTTTACCACCAACAGTTGCTCTTTCTCCGGGTTCTCACGCATCATTTTCAGCGCATGGGCCAATGCGTGGGAGGATTCCAGCGCCGGGATAATCCCTTCATGACGGCACAGCGTTTTGAACGCATCCAGCGCTTCGTCGTCGGTAATCGACACATAATCGGCACGCCCGGTGCTGTTCAGATAAGCGTGCTGCGGCCCCACCGACGGGAAATCCAGACCCGCGGAAATTGAGTAAGACTCTTCGATCTGACCCTCTTCAGTCTGCATCATTGGCGCTTTCATACCGAAGTAAATCCCGACGCGGCCATGCTTAAGCGGGGCGCCATGTTCGCCTGTTTCTATCCCGTGACCGCCTGGTTCAACGCCAATTAACCCGACGCTGGTTTCATTAATGAAGTCAGCAAACATCCCGATAGCGTTGGAACCGCCACCAACGCAGGCAATAACGGCGTCCGGCAAACGTCCTTCTTTTTCTAGGATTTGCGCTTTGGTTTCTTCGCCGATCATGCGCTGGAATTCGCGTACAATGGTCGGGAAAGGATGCGGACCTGCCGCAGTGCCGAGCATATAGTGGGCGGATTCGTAGCTGCCAGACCAGTCGCGCAGCGCCTCATTACAGGCATCTTTCAGCGTCGCGGAACCGCTGTGAACGTGAATGACCTCAGCACCCATCAGACGCATACGAAACACGTTGGGCGACTGGCGCTCAACGTCCTTCGCGCCCATGTAGATGCGGCATTTCAGGCCGAGCAACGCGCTGGCCAGCGCCGACGCAACGCCATGCTGTCCGGCGCCGGTTTCCGCGATGATCTCGGTTTTGCCCATTCGCTTTGCCAGTAGCGCCTGGCCTAATACCTGGTTGGTTTTATGCGCGCCGCCGTGCAGCAAATCCTCGCGCTTCAGATACAGCGTGGTGCGGGTGCCCGCCGTAATGTTCTGGCACTTCGTCAGCGCGGTGGGACGACCCGCATAGTTTTTCAGCAGGTCGGTAAACTGGGCCTGAAACGCCGGGTCTTTTTGCGCGCTGACGAACGCCTCTTCCAGTTGGCGCAGCGCGGGCATCAGTATCTGCGGCACGTACATGCCGCCAAATTCACCAAAATAGGGATTAAGTAATGTTGTCATGTCCTTTTCCTTAATATGCGCGCAGTGTCGAAAATACCGATGCCAGAAGGCGTGCATCTTTAATGCCCGGCTGTGACTCTACACCTGAATTGAAATCAAGACCGGCGCAGCCGGCTTTCGCGGCCTCGACGCAGTTATCTGCGCCAAGCCCACCTGCTAACAGAACGTTATCCAGCGCCTGCCCCTGCAATAGCGACCAGTCGAAACGCTGGCCGCTGCCGCCCTGGCCGTTATCCAGCACGTATTTGTCGACAGACCGATAATCCCGCGCCGGGAGCGTTTCGCCAACGCTCAGCGCCTTCCAGATCTGCACCTGTGCAGGCAGCGCGGCGCGTAGCGCATCAACGTAAGCCTGGTCTTCGCCGCCATGCAACTGGACGGCAGCCAGCATCAGTCGACTCGCTTTGTCGCAAACGTCGGCGATTTCAGCGTTGCGGAACACGCCCACATACTGCAACGGCGCGGCGGCTTTCACCTGCTGTGCCTGTTCGTCAGTGACGAAGCGGGGAGAGGTAGGAACGAAAATCAACCCGCCGTAGATCGCGCCCGACTCATAAGCCGTTTTCGCATCTTCCGGGCGCGTCAGCCCGCAGACTTTATTTTCCCCCAGCAGGACGCGACGCACAGCGGCGTTGAGATCGTCATATGCCATTAACGCAGAGCCAATCAGAAAACCGTTAGCAAAGTGGCTGAGCTCGCGGACCTGACCGTAGGTGTTGATACCTGATTCGCTGATGACCGTCACGCCGTGACCCAGTTTCGGCGCAAGCTGGCGGGTACGGTTTAAATCAATCGACAGATCGCGCAGATCGCGGTTATTAATGCCGACCACTTTCGCCCCGAGCGCAATGGCGCGCTCCAGCTCTTCTTCGTTGCTCACTTCCGTCAGCACCCCCATTTTCAGGCTGTGGGCGACGGCGGCAAGCTGGCGATACTGTTCATCATCGAGTACCGACAGCATCAGCAGGCAGGCGTCGGCCTGATAGTGGCGCGCAAGGTAAATCTGGTACGGATCGATGATAAAGTCTTTGCACAGAATCGGCTGCGGCGCGACCTGGCTGACGAGCGGCAGGAAATCGAAGCTGCCCTGGAAATATTTCTCGTCAGTGAGGACGGAAATCGCCGACGCATAGTGCTTGTACACATTGGCAATGCGCGCCGGATCAAAATCGTCGCGGATCACGCCCTTCGACGGAGAGGCCTTTTTACATTCCAGAATAAAGGCTGTGCGCGCCCCCTGTAACGCGTCGTAGAAATGGCGCGTGCTCGGCTGGACATCCTGTTGGAATGTCTCCAGCGGCTGTTGTTGTTTGCGGGCTTCTACCCAAATCGCCTTGTCTGCGACGATTTTCGCTAAAACGGTTTGCATCATTTACCCTCTTGCCGCCAGTGCGGTGACTCGGTCATAAGCGGAACCACTGCGCAGAACGTCCAGGACAGTTTGCGCATTAGCTTTCAGATCTTCTTCACCATGCAGTCGCATCAGCATCGCGACATTTGCGGCGACAGCAGCCTCGTGCGCGGCTTCGCCTTTACCTTGTAGCAAGCGTGTCAGAATGTCACGGTTTTCTTCCGGCGTTCCCCCCGCCAGTTGTTCCTGATGGTACGGCGTCAGGCCGAAGTCTTCCGCGGTGAGCTGATAACTTTTGATTTCGCCGTCATGGAGTTCCGCCACGATCGTCGGCGCATGCAGGGACACTTCGTCCATGCCGCCGCTGTGCACCACCGCCGCGCGCTGATAACCCAACACGCGCAGCGTTTCGGCGATCGGCAGCACCAGTTCCGCGCTGTAGACGCCGATCAGCGCCAGGGGCGGATGCGCCGGGTTAATCAGCGGGCCGAGCACGTTAAACAGCGTACGGGTTTTCAACTGCTGGCGTACCGGCATTGCATGGCGGAAACCGGTGTGGTATTTCGGCGCGAACAGAAAGCAGACGCCGAGCTCGTCCAGCGCCTGGCGCGATTTGTCGGCATTCATGTCAAGGTTGATGCCGAAGGCGGCCAGCAGATCCGACGACCCGGATTTACTGGATACGCTGCGGTTGCCGTGTTTAGCGACTTTCAGGCCACACGCCGCCGCGACAAACGCGCTGGCCGTAGAAATATTAATGCTGTTGCTACCGTCGCCGCCGGTCCCCACGATATCCGCGAACGGATAGTTCGGGCGCGGGAACGGGGCGGCGTTTTCCAGCAGGGCTGTGGCCGCACCGGCAATCTCCAGCGGATGTTCGCCGCGAATTTTCATACTGACCAGCGCCGCCGCCAGCTGTTCTGGTTTCAGTTCACCGCGGACGACCGCAGAGAAAAGCTGATGGCTTTCCTGCTGGCTCAGGGTTTGCGCCTGATACAGTTTTTCCAGAACAGGCTGCAGCGTATTGGTTGGCTCCAGCTTCTGTTGCGCCCAGGCCAGCGTTTGTTCGAGCAGCAACGCGCCCTGGGTGGTGAGGATTGACTCCGGGTGGAACTGAAAACCGCAGACCCGGTCAGCATCGTGACGGACCGCCATCACCATGCCGTTAAAATGCGCGTTAATGGTCAGCCCCGCCGGGACATTACTGCCCACCAGCGAATGGTAGCGCGCCACTGGCAGCGGGTTGCTCAGGCCGGCAAACATCGCCTGCCCGTCGTGCTCAATGCTCGACGCTTTACCGTGAAGAATCTCACCGGCCTGACCGACATAGCCGCCGTAGGCTTCCACAATCGCCTGATGCCCAAGGCAGATGCCAATGATTGGCAGTTTACCGCGCAGACGCGTCAGCAGTTCTGGCATGCAGCCCGCTTCGCTCGGCGCGCCCGGCCCCGGAGAGAGCATCAGCACCGGATTTTTCATGGTGGCGAGGCGGTCAATCAGGGTCTGAGCCGGGATATGGTTACGGTAAATCACTACGTTATGGCCGTTGGTACGCAGCTGATCTGCCAGGTTATAGGTAAATGAATCAATGTTATCGAGCAGCAGAATATCAGCCATCAGAACGTCTCCTGTGCGTGATGCGCGGTCGCGATGGCACGCAGAACCGCGCGCGCTTTATTACGGGTTTCATCGGCTTCAGACTGCGGAACCGAATCCAGCACGATGCCGGCACCCGCCTGCACGGTGGCGATCCCGTCTTCAACCAGGGCCGAACGAATCACGATGCAGGTATCCAGATCGCCGTGAGCGGTAAAATAGCCTACGGCGCCGCCGTAGCTGCCGCGTCGCTGTCCCTCGGCGTCGGCAATCAGCTGCATGGCCCGTACCTTCGGCGCGCCGCTCAGGGTGCCCATGTTCATACAGGCGCGATACGCATGCAGCACGTCGAGATCGCGGCGTAGCTCGCCGACGACGCGGGAAACCAGGTGCATCACGTATGAATAGCGATCGACTTTAGTCAGGTCGGCAACATAGCGGCTGCCCGGCGTACAAATGCGAGCGAGGTCATTACGCGCCAGATCCACCAGCATCAGGTGTTCGGAAAGCTCTTTATGATCGGTGCGCATTTCAAGCTCAATACGGCTGTCGAGGTCGCGGTCCAGCGAACCGTCAGCGCGACGGCCACGCGGACGTGTACCGGCAATCGGGTAAATTTCAATCTGACGACTGGTAGCGTCATATTTCAGTGAGCTTTCAGGTGAGGCGCCAAACAGGGTGAAATCATTGTCCTGCATAAAGAACATATACGGGCTGGGGTTGCTTTTCTTCAGCACGTAGTAGGCTGCCAGCGGCGACGGGCAGGGCAGCGAAAAACGACGGGAGGGCACGACCTGGAAAATTTCGCCAGCGCGAATGGCTTTTTGCATCGTGCGCACCACGGCGCCAAATTCTTCATCGCTCTGATTACACTCGCAGCGCATTTGCGCCACGGAGACCACCGGTAACGGCGGCGCGGGTTCGTTGAGCTGCTGGCTCAGATGCGCCAGACGCGCGTTAAGCCGCTGCCGTTCGTTGTCATCGCTGGTGAACAGGCTGGCCTGAATGCGGGTGCTCTTTTTCTGATGGTCGATCACCATCAGTGTTTCCGCCAGATAGAAGCAGTAGTCCGGGCAGCGGTTATTTGCCTCAAGCTGCGGTAAATCTTCAAACCCCGCGACCAGATCGTAAGCAAAGAGGCCGCCGAAGAACATGGCTTCGCGTTCTTCTGCCGGAACGGTCACCAGCGTCTGCAGAATGCGAAACGCGTCAAAGACCGACAGTGAGCACAGCCTGGCGTCTTCATCGAGTAAGGGGCTGACGGAAGGGAAGCGAAGCAGGCGGCCATCCGGCTGCGGGGCATTCTCCACGCCTGCGGGCAGGGCGGTATCCATCAGGTTCAGCAACGCGGCGCCGTTCGCGGATAATGCCTGTAACGTGACAGTGTCACCCATTGCGGTGATGCGTAGCGCGCTGTCAACCAGTAGCAGGCTTTTTAAATCGTTTTTGCTGTCAATATCGGCGGATTCCAGCAGCAGCGTCGCTGGCCGGTTGCCGCAAACCTGATGAAACAACGCCGTGGGGTTCTCGCGGTACGCGGCGTCGCAGGTAATCAGCTCAAGTGTAGGTTTTGATGTCTGCATTGTTGTTCTCATTAATTTTGCTCAAAAAAAAGCCCGCTTGCAGGCGGGCCGGGTATCTGGGTGCGGTTAGTATGCACAAGTACACTGCCCGAAGTCAGGAAGTGCGCCACCAACCGTGAAGAATGAAGCATGCTTGCATTGTGATACCCTTTTCTAAGTGAACTTTCGTACTAGTTAACTAGTTCGATGGCATATTGTCAATACCTGATTTCAGTTAATTTGCTGAAACCGTTATGATGCGCAGGCAAGTCCATTTATATGAAGACGGGAGTTCGCCTTGAGCGACACGAATTACGCAGTGATTTACGATCTGCACAGCCATACCACGGCGTCCGACGGACGATTGACGCCGGAAGAATTAGTCCACCGGGCTGTCGAGATGCGCGTTGGCACGCTGGCGATTACCGACCATGACACCACAGCCGCGATCCCGGCGGCAAGCGAAGAAATTTCACGATCAGCCCTGCCGCTGACCCTGATCCCCGGCGTTGAGATCTCCACGCTGTGGGAGAATCATGAGATCCATATTGTTGGCCTGAATATTGACATCGCCCACCCGGCGATGTGCGCGTTTCTGGCGGAACAAACCGAACGCCGTCAGCAGCGGGCAAAGCGCATTGCCGAGCGTCTGGAGAAAGCCCACATTCCCGGCGCATGGGAAGGGGCGCTGCGCCTTGCTGACGGTGGCGCGGTGACACGGGGGCATTTTGCCCGCTTCCTCGTGGAGTGCGGCAAAGCGACGACCATGGCCGATGTCTTCAAAAAGTATCTTGCGCGAGGGAAAACCGGATACGTTCCGCCGCAGTGGTGTACAATAGAACAAGCTATTGATGTCATTCATCATTCCGGCGGTAAGGCGGTGCTGGCTCATCCGGGGCGGTATAACCTTAGCGCCAAGTGGCTGAAAAGACTGGTGGCGCATTTTGCTGACCATCGCGGCGACGCGATGGAGGTTGCGCAGTGTCAGCAGTCTCCCAACGAGCGAACGCAACTGGCCACCCTTGCCCGTCAGCATCAGCTATGGGCATCGCAAGGGTCTGATTTTCATCAGCCGTGCCCGTGGATAGAGCTGGGACGTAAGCTCTGGCTGCCGGCTGGCGTGGAAGGCGTCTGGCAGTTGTGGGAACAGCCACAGAACACCACAGTGAGGGAAGTATGAGTCAGTTTTTTTATATCCATCCTGATAACCCGCAGCAGCGCCTGATTAACCAGGCCGTTGAAATTGTCCGCAAAGGCGGGGTGATTGTTTATCCTACCGATTCCGGCTACGCGCTTGGTTGTAAAATTGAAGACAAAGGGGCGATGGAGCGCATTTGCCGAATTCGCCAGCTGCCGGACGGCCATAACTTTACTCTGATGTGTCGCGACCTGTCGGAATTGTCGACCTATTCGTTTGTCGATAACGTGGCGTTTCGCCTGATCAAGAACAACACACCGGGGAATTACACCTTTATTCTGAAAGGAACGAAAGAGGTGCCGCGGCGCCTGCTACAGGAAAAACGCAAAACCATTGGTTTGCGCGTGCCGTCGAACCCCATCGCACTTGAACTGCTGGAGGCGCTCGGCGAGCCGATGCTCTCTACCTCGTTGATGCTGCCTGGCAGCGAATTTACCGAGTCCGATCCGGAAGAGATCAAAGACCGCCTCGAAAAACAGGTGGACTTGATTATTCACGGCGGTTATCTGGGACAGCAGCCGACCACGGTGATTGATTTAACCGACGATGCGCCCGTGGTGTTGCGTGAAGGGGTTGGAGACGTTAAACCTTTCTTATAAGGTCGCAACTCTGTATACTACGCGGCCTTTAAATGGCGCTTAACGGCGCCGTTAATTCTCCTGTTCGACGCCTGTGAAGGCGACACCTGAAGGAAGCTCTATGAGCGAAAAGTTACAAAAAGTGCTGGCGCGCGCCGGCCACGGCTCTCGCCGTGAAATCGAATCCATTATCGAAGCAGGCCGCGTGAGTGTTGACGGCAAGATCGCGACGCTTGGCGATCGCGTTGACGTTACCCCGGGTTTGAAGATCCGTATCGATGGGCACCTGATTTCGGTAAAAGAGTCCGCGGAACAAATCTGCCGTGTGCTGGCTTACTACAAGCCGGAAGGCGAACTCTGTACCCGCAACGATCCGGAAGGGCGTCCGACCGTGTTCGACCGTTTACCCAAGCTGCGCGGCGCGCGCTGGATTGCGGTAGGACGACTGGACGTGAACACCTGCGGTTTGCTGCTGTTTACGACCGACGGTGAACTGGCGAACCGTTTGATGCACCCGAGCCGTGAAGTCGAGCGTGAATATGCGGTCCGCGTCTTTGGCCAGATCGATGACGCGAAAATTCGCGATCTCAGCCGTGGCGTTCAGTTGGAAGACGGTCCGGCAGCGTTCAAAACCATCAAGTTCAGCGGAGGCGAAGGCATTAACCAGTGGTATAACGTCACCCTGACTGAAGGACGCAACCGTGAAGTGCGCCGCCTGTGGGAAGCGGTGGGTGTGCAGGTAAGCCGTCTTATCCGCGTACGCTACGGCGATATTCCGCTGCCAAAAGGCCTGCCGCGTGGCGGCTGGACCGAGCTGGATCTGGCGCAAACAAACTATCTGCGTGAGCTGGTAGAACTGCCGCCGGAAACCACTTCAAAAGTGGCGGTAGAAAAAGACCGTCGTCGCATGAAGGCCAATCAGATTCGTCGTGCGGTGAAGCGTCATAGCCAAATGAGCGGCGGTCGTCGTTCAGGTGGACGGAACAATAACGGCTGATTGCCTGTCGCTATGCCGGAGGGCGGCTACGTCGCCTTCCGGTTCCTTTACCTAGTAATCAATACCCATCTGAGCTTTGACGCCCGCTTCGAAGGCATGCTTCACCGGACGGAGTTCGCTGACGGTATCGGCCAGTTCGAGAATATCCCGGTGACAGCCGCGCCCGGTAATGATCACCGTCTGCTGATGGGGTCGGTCATTCAGCGCCGTAATCACCTCATCCAGTGGTAGATAATCATAGGCCACCATATAGGTCAGTTCGTCGAGAACCACCATATCCAGCGTAGGGTCCGCCAGCATCCGCTTACCGTGTTCCCATACCGCCAGACAGGCGGCGGTATCTGATTCGCGGTTTTGCGTTTCCCAGGTAAATCCGGTCGCCATCACCTGAAACTCGACGCCATGAGGTTCAAGCAGGTTACGTTCGCCGTTCGGCCAGGTGCCTTTGATAAACTGTACGACGCCCACCTTTTTACCATGCCCGACGGCGCGGGTTGCCGTACCGAACGCGGCGGTGGTTTTCCCCTTACCATTACCGGTAAACACGATAATAATGCCGCGCTCTTCCTGCGCCTGGGCGACGCGTGCGTCAACGTTGTCTTTTACCCGCTGCTGGCGCTGCTGATAGCGTTCTTCACTCATTGCGCGATTCCTGGTTTACGGCCCGGTTGGGCGTCGAAGGTCATGCCGGTTTTACGACGGCTGTCGTCGCCCATCAGCCACAAATACAGCGGCATAATGTCGGCGGGAGTTTTGAGTTTTTGCGGATCTTCCGTCGGAAAAGCGCTGGCGCGCATGCTTGTGCGGGTACCGCCAGGATTGATGCAGTTAACGCGCAGGGAACGGTTTTGATATTCATCAGCCAGCACCTGCATCATCCCTTCGGTGGCGAATTTGGACGTGGCATAGGCCCCCCAGTTCGCTCGTCCCTGGCGGCCCACGCTGGACGAGGTGAAAACCAGCGATCCGGAATCCGACTTGAGTAATAAAGGAAGCAACGCCTGGGTGAGCATAAACGTCGCGTTGACATTGACCTGCATAACCTGCTGCCAGACCTGTGGGTCCTGTTCGCTCATGGGACAGATGTCCCCTAACAATCCCGCGTTATGCAGCACACCATCCAGTCGCGGATACTGTCCGGCAATGCGCTGTGCAAGCTGGTGACAGTCTGCGGCGGTACAGGTTAACAGATCGAGCGTGAACCACTGCGGCTGGCTGCCCGTTTCAGTGGCAATCAGGCCTGCGACGTGGCGTAATTTCTCCTCATTGCGGCCAAGCAGGATAACGCTTGCGCCGAAACGGGCGTAGGTCAGGGCGGCTTCACGGCCAATGCCATCGCTGGCCCCGGTGACCAGAATAATGCGGCCCTGAAGAAGATCGTGTTTGGGTTGATAATGCATGGCTACTCCTCGGCGACATGCGTGGCCGCTCTGCTTCTCGTTGACTTTTCGGGTTTATGCCTGAATCTCCGCCATAATTCAATCAGCCTGGGGCGATAACGCCTTAAAATGAACACTTTGTCATACTTTTTTCCCTCGCGACATCCAACGAGACGACGCATGACGCCTGTTGTACACTGAGCCGAAGCAAAGTTATTTAACCAAGGTGGGTCGTGTGGAATTATTGTCTGAATATGGGCTATTTCTTGCCAAAATCATCACCATTGTTGTTGCTGTCGCCGCTATTGCCGCCATTATTGTGAACGTTGCCCAGCGCAAACGTCAGCGTGGCG
This sequence comes from Citrobacter sedlakii NBRC 105722, assembly GCF_000759835.1. Lineage (GTDB taxonomy): Bacteria > Pseudomonadota > Gammaproteobacteria > Enterobacterales > Enterobacteriaceae > Citrobacter_A > Citrobacter_A sedlakii. The sequence continues at coordinate 374,084 of NZ_BBNB01000001.1, read as the reverse complement.
AATTGCGGGTGACCAATCTCAGCGAGCAGTATCAGGAGATGAAGGATGACCTGGCGATGGCGCTGCTCGACGGTCATCAGCAAAAGCTGTGGCATAAAGCGCAAAAGAAAAAGCGCAAGCAGGAAGCGAAAGCGGCAAAGGCGAGAGCAAAACAAGACGAAACGCGGGACACCGACAAGCCGCGCGTCTGGGTGCTTGATTTCAAAGGCAGTATGGATGCTCACGAAGTTAACGCCTTGCGTGAAGAGGTGACGGCGGTGCTGGCAGTGGTAAAACCGCAGGATCAGGTGGTTTTGCGCCTGGAAAGCCCTGGCGGCGTGGTGCACGGCTACGGCCTGGCCGCGTCGCAATTACAGCGCTTGCGCGATAAAAACATCCCGTTGACGATTGCGGTCGACAAAGTGGCAGCAAGCGGCGGCTATATGATGGCCTGCGTGGCGGACAGGATCGTCTCTGCGCCGTTTGCCATCATAGGATCTATTGGGGTGGTCGCGCAGATCCCTAACTTCAACCGTTTTCTGAAAAGCAAAGACATTGATATTGAACTTCACACTGCGGGACAGTATAAGCGCACCCTGACGCTGTTAGGAGAAAACACCGAAGAAGGGCGACAGAAATTCCGTGAAGACTTAAACGAAACACACCAGCTGTTTAAGGCGTTTGTCCATCGTATGCGTCCGACTCTGGACATTGAACAGGTGGCCACCGGAGAGCACTGGTACGGTGAGCAGGCGCTGGAGAAGGGGCTTATTGATGAAATCAATACCAGCGATGACGTGATCCTGAACCTGATGGAAGGACGCGACGTGCTGAACGTGCGCTATCTGCAACGCAAAAAGCTAATGGACCGTTTCACCGGCAGCGCGGCGGAAAGCGCTGACCGCTTACTGATGCGCTGGTGGCAGCGCGGACAAAAACCCCTGATGTAAACATCCCGTACCGGCTGGCGCTGTTTCGCCCTGAATGGCGATATGCGCAGCGCCAACCGGCCTCACTGCGCCAGGGTTAATCAATCAGGTGATATTTCTCAGAAAGCACATGGGCCAGATGTTTAAACATATTAAACACGGCGGTGCTTTTCGGCGTCGGTAAGCCTTGTTCGTCTAAAAAATACTCCCCGCTGAAGACTAACACGCCATTTCGCTGCGTTACGCCGGTGGCTTCAATCCCCGCCAGCGTGTCCTCATGCTCACGAATGATTTTATTGGCTTCTTTCAGCAGCGTTTCGCGATCGATCGGTTGCGTCTCTTTATGCATTTTTTACTCCTTAAACAAGAACATTAGTCTACGCCGGGCGCCGCTTATGGGCAAATATTCGCTGATAAAGTCCAGGGTCTTGTCAACCTTCGCTGACTGGCGAGTTTTGGTTTTGCATGCTAATAAAGTTGCGTAACGAATTTTATCAGGTACAGTGTGACGCTTTCGTCAATCTGGCAACAGATTTGCTTGACATTCGACCGAAATTCCGTCGTGCTATAGCGCTTATGTGCGAAAAAACCTGTTAACTCAGTCACCTGACTATTTAGTGCACAGAGTCAGTACAAGGGGTTGATATCCGCAGACGCAGGGACCATATCCGTGTCTCGTCGCCAGTGGAAGGTGAATCAACGTGCGACGCATTCCTGGAAGAATCAAATTAGGTAAAGGTGAATATGGGTAAAGCTCTTGTCATCGTTGAGTCCCCGGCAAAAGCCAAAACGATCAACAAGTATCTGGGTAGTGACTACGTGGTTAAGTCCAGCGTGGGTCATATCCGTGATTTGCCGACCAGTGGCTCAGCAGCTAAAAAGAGCGCCGACTCTACCTCCACCAAAACGGCTAAGAAGCCTAAAAAGGATGAACGTGGCGCGCTCGTCAATCGCATGGGCGTTGACCCGTGGCACAACTGGGACGCGCATTACGAAGTGCTGCCTGGTAAAGAGAAGGTCGTCTCTGAATTAAAACAACTGGCTGAAAAAGCCGACCACATCTATCTCGCAACCGACCTTGACCGCGAAGGGGAAGCCATTGCCTGGCACCTGCGGGAAGTTATCGGTGGCGACGACGCGCGCTACAGTCGCGTGGTGTTTAACGAAATTACCAAAAATGCGATTCGTCAGGCGTTTGAGAAGCCCGGCGAACTGAATATCGATCGTGTTAACGCCCAGCAGGCGCGTCGCTTTATGGACCGCGTGGTGGGGTATATGGTGTCCCCGCTGTTGTGGAAAAAGATCGCCCGCGGCCTTTCTGCCGGTCGCGTACAGTCTGTCGCAGTGCGTCTGGTTGTCGAGCGTGAACGCGAAATCAAAGCGTTTGTTCCGGAAGAGTTCTGGGAGATCGACGCCAATACCAACACGCCATCCGGCGATGCGCTACCGTTACAGGTGACTCACCAGAGCGACAAACCATTCCGCCCGGTTAACCGTGAGCAGACGCATGCCGCGGTTAGCCTGCTGGAAAAAGCGCGTTATACCGTTCTCGAACGTGAAGACAAACCGACCAGCAGTAAACCCGGCGCGCCGTTTATCACCTCCACCCTGCAACAGGCGGCAAGTACCCGTCTGGGCTTTGGGGTGAAGAAAACCATGATGATGGCCCAGCGCCTGTATGAAGCAGGCTACATCACCTACATGCGTACTGACTCTACCAACCTGAGCCAGGACGCGGTGAACATGGTTCGCGGTTATATCAGCGACAACTTTGGCAAGAAATATCTGCCTGAGAAACCGAATCAGTACGCCAGTAAAGAAAACTCACAGGAAGCGCATGAAGCGATTCGTCCTTCCGATGTGTCGGTTCTGGCCGACTCGCTGAAGGATATGGAATCTGACGCGCAGAAGCTGTATCAGCTGATCTGGCGTCAGTTTGTCGCCTGTCAAATGACGCCAGCCCAGTATGATTCCACCACGCTGACCGTCGGCGCCGGTGACTTCCGCCTGAAAGCGCGTGGACGTATCCTGCGCTTCGACGGCTGGACAAAAGTGATGCCGGCGCTGCGTAAAGGTGATGAAGACCGTACGCTGCCAGCGGTGAACAAAGGTGACGAATTGTCTCTGGTTGAACTGGTTCCGGCTCAGCATTTTACTAAGCCACCGGCCCGCTTTAGCGAAGCCTCGTTGGTTAAAGAGCTGGAAAAACGCGGTATTGGTCGTCCTTCTACGTATGCGTCAATCATTTCAACCATTCAGGATCGCGGCTATGTGCGCGTTGAAAACCGCCGTTTCTACGCGGAAAAAATGGGTGAAATCGTTACCGATCGTCTGGAAGAAAACTTCCGCGAACTGATGAACTACGACTTTACCGCGCAAATGGAAGACAGCCTGGATCAGGTGGCTAACCATGAAGCGGAATGGAAAGCGGTGCTGGACCACTTCTTCAGTGATTTTACTCAGCAGTTAGACAAAGCGGAGAAAGATCCGGAAGAAGGGGGTATGCGTCCGAACCAGATGGTGTTGACCAGCATCGACTGCCCGACCTGTGGCCGCAAAATGGGGATCCGTACGGCCAGTACTGGCGTGTTCCTCGGCTGCTCCGGTTACGCGCTGTCACCGAAAGAGCGCTGCAAAACGACCATTAACCTGGTGCCGGAAAACGAAGTGCTGAACGTGCTGGAAGGCGATGACGCGGAAACGAATGCGTTACGCGCCAAACGTCGCTGTAAGAAGTGCGGCACGGCGATGGACAGCTACCTGATCGATCCGAAGCGTAAGCTGCACGTCTGCGGTAACAACCCGACCTGCGACGGCTATGAGATTGAAGAGGGCGAGTTCCGCATCAAAGGCTATGACGGCCCGATCGTCGAGTGTGAGAAATGTGGTTCCGAAATGCACCTGAAGATGGGGCGTTTTGGTAAGTACATGGCCTGCACCAACGATGAGTGTAAGAATACGCGTAAAATTCTACGTAATGGTGAAGTGGCGCCGCCGAAAGAAGATCCGGTTCCGCTGCCTGAACTACCGTGTGAAAAGTCGGATGCGTATTTTGTGTTGCGTGACGGCGCGGCCGGGGTTTTCCTTGCTGCCAATACGTTCCCGAAATCCCGCGAAACGCGCGCGCCGCTGGTGGAAGAGTTGTATCGTTTCCGCGATCGCCTGCCGGAAAAACTGCGCTATCTGGCCGACGCGCCGCAGCAGGATCCGGAAGGCAACAAAACGCTGGTACGCTTTAGCCGCAAAACCAGGCAGCAGTATGTTGCGGCGGAAAAAGACGGGAAGGCGACCGGCTGGTCTGCGTTCTTCGTTGACGGTAAATGGGTTGAAGGGAAGAAGTAATTCCCTGTTAATTGCCCGGTAGCGCTGCTGTTTACCGGGCTTGCAAGCGGGTCACGTTCCACAGGTTTGTTACGCAGCTGCGCAACGGATAAACCTCCGGGACAGCCATCTATAACAGGGTCGTGTTTGCGACCCTGTTTTTTTATTCCTTTCTTATTAATTTTTCTTCCTGTCTATACACCAATGCTATAAATGATATAGTGGTTATAGTTAACGGCTTTTTTATTATTAAATCGTATTAGCAGTGCGTGTCGCTGCGTAAAGACGATGACCTGATGGCGCTAATCTGGATGGTTTAACATGAAATTACAGCAGCTTCGCTACATTGTTGAGGTGGTTAATCACAACCTGAACGTCTCTTCAACTGCGGAAGGACTTTATACTTCACAACCGGGTATCAGTAAGCAGGTGCGGATGCTGGAAGACGAGCTGGGCATCCAGATTTTTGCCCGTAGCGGCAAGCATCTGACCCAGGTGACGCCAGCGGGGCAGGAAATTATCCGCATCGCACGTGAAGTGCTCTCGAAGGTTGACGCCATCAAGTCGGTTGCCGGTGAACATACCTGGCCGGATAAAGGCTCGCTCTATATCGCCACCACCCATACCCAGGCACGCTACGCGCTACCCGGTGTGATAAAAGGGTTTATCGAGCGTTATCCACGCGTATCGCTGCATATGCATCAGGGATCGCCGACTCAGATTGCGGAAGCCGTCTCTAAAGGTAATGCCGATTTCGCCATCGCTACCGAAGCCCTCCATCTGTATGACGATCTGGTGATGCTGCCTTGCTATCACTGGAACCGTTCGATTGTGGTGACGCCTGAACACCCGCTGGCGAATAAAGCCTCGGTCTCGATTGAAGAGCTGGCGCAGTATCCGCTTGTCACCTATACCTTCGGCTTTACCGGACGCTCCGAGCTGGATACCGCATTTAACCGGGCGGGGCTGACGCCACGGATCGTCTTTACTGCCACCGATGCCGACGTCATTAAAACCTACGTTCGTCTGGGGCTGGGCGTTGGGGTGATTGCCAGCATGGCGGTAGATCCGGTTTCCGACCCGGATCTCGTGCGCGTCGATGCGCATGATGTCTTTAGCCACAGCACGACAAAGATCGGTTTCCGTCGCAGCACCTTCCTGCGCAGCTACATGTATGATTTCATTCAACGCTTTGCGCCACACCTGACGCGTGACGTCGTTGATACCGCGGTGGCATTACGTTCGAATGAAGAGATTGAAGCCATGTTTAAAGATATAAAGCTGCCGGAGAAGTAATCAAACGGGATATTGGTTTCGGGATTTTTTATCAGCAAGAAACAGCGAAAGTTTTAATTAAATCACATTTTTCTTTTATTCTTAATTTCGGGAATTATTAACCCTGGTATTGCCAGGGTTAATGCCTCATAAAGTAGTGTCTTATTACCCGCCCCGCAAACTTCGTATTTCAATTATTTATTTTTGATCAAAAGATTGATTTATTCACGGCAAACGATTCGTAAATTCACTGGATTTTTGACTAAAGTTTGATTAGGATTTGTCTCATCTGATGATTAATTGTACCGATTGTTTGGTGCCAGAATGATAAGTGATGTCGATTGTATGAGGTTAGCAATGCCGTCTGAAAACCAGGAACCACGTCGGGACCCTGAACTGAAACGCAAAGCGTGGCTTGCGGTTTTTCTGGGCTCAGCGCTGTTCTGGCTGGTCGTCGGCCTGCTGATCTGGAACGCCTGGGGGTAAAGATGAGGGTTCGCGGACAGCAACACACGTCGCTACCGACATGTCAGCCTTGTGACAATACCCGGAAAAGCAAAAGCGTGCGTGTGAAGACAAGCCCTGAAAACTGGAAACTCACGCAACAGCAGCAGGCATTTATTGATTCCTTTGCTGAAGACGATAAACGAAAACAATAATCGACACCATTCTTAATTAGCGCGCAATTTTAAGCACGCTATTAACAGGCGCAATGCCTTTTCTTTTACACCACAGCAATAAGACGTTGAGAATGACTCAACATAACGTGTCAGATAAAAGTTGGTGTAGCCTATGCTTACTTCAAACATGAAATACTGGTCCTGGATGGGCGCATTTTCCGTATCGCTGCTCTTCTGGGCTGAACTGATCTGGATCGTTGCCCGTTAACGATAACGCCAGAGACGCTAAACGCTATCTGGCATCCCTGTTCGATCATGGCCATAAACCTCGCTGCGGCGAGGTTTTTGTTTTCTGCAACGTCGCCTCTCTGCAAGGTTTCTCCTCTTTTATCCATTTGGGTTGTTATCAAAACGTTACAGCTTGTTTGTGTTATCTTTAATATTCACCCTGAGGAGATTCAGGGCATCGCAACCCCGTCATAAAGGAGGAGCTATGTCGTCAACCCTACGAGAAGCCAGTAAGGACACGTTGCAGGCCAAAGACAAAACCTACCATTATTACAGTCTGCCGCTGGCTGCAAAATCACTGGGCGATATCACCCGTCTGCCCAAGTCGCTCAAAGTTTTGCTGGAAAACCTGCTGCGCTGGCAGGATGGTGATTCTGTTACCGAAGAAGATATCCAGGCGCTGGCAGGTTGGCTGAAAAATGCCCATGCTGACCGCGAAATTGCTTATCGTCCGGCTCGCGTGCTGATGCAGGATTTCACCGGCGTGCCCGCCGTCGTGGATCTCGCGGCAATGCGCGAAGCGGTTAAACGCCTTGGCGGCGATACCGCGAAAGTGAATCCGCTGTCGCCTGTCGATCTGGTGATTGACCACTCCGTCACCGTTGACCATTTCGGCGACGATGACGCATTTGAAGAAAACGTGCGCCTTGAAATGGAGCGTAACCATGAACGCTATATGTTCCTCAAGTGGGGGCAACAGGCGTTTAGCCGCTTCAGCGTGGTGCCGCCGGGAACGGGGATCTGCCATCAGGTGAACCTTGAGTATCTCGGCAAAGCGGTCTGGAGCGAGCTGCAAAACGGTGAATGGGTCGCTTACCCGGATACTCTGGTCGGTACGGATTCCCACACCACCATGATCAACGGTCTCGGCGTGCTCGGTTGGGGCGTCGGCGGTATCGAAGCCGAAGCCGCGATGCTCGGACAGCCGGTGTCGATGCTGATCCCGGATGTCGTGGGCTTTAAGCTCACCGGCAAACTGCGTGAAGGGATCACGGCGACCGACCTGGTGTTAACTGTCACGCAGATGCTGCGTAAACACGGCGTGGTCGGTAAATTTGTCGAATTCTATGGCGACGGTCTGGATTCACTGCCGCTGGCGGACCGCGCCACCATCGCCAACATGTCTCCAGAATATGGCGCCACCTGCGGCTTCTTCCCGATTGATGCCGTCACGCTTGACTACATGCGTCTGAGCGGTCGGACGGAAGATCAGGTTGAGCTGGTAGAGAAATACGCCAGGGCGCAGGGCATGTGGCGTAATCCTGGCGACGAGCCGGTATTTACTAGCACGCTGGCGCTGGATATGAACGACGTGGAAGCCAGCCTTGCCGGGCCGAAACGGCCTCAGGATCGTGTCGCTCTCGGCGATGTTCCAAAAGCGTTTGCCGCCAGCAGCGAGCTGGAACTGAACACCGCGCAAAAAGACCGCAAGCCAGTCGAATATGTGCTGAACGGTCAGCCATATCAGTTACCGGACGGCGCGGTGGTCATTTCAGCGATCACTTCCTGTACTAACACCTCCAACCCGAGCGTGCTGATGGCCGCCGGCCTGTTGGCGAAAAAAGCGGTTACGCTGGGGTTGAAACGCCAGCCGTGGGTAAAAGCGTCGCTGGCGCCCGGGTCGAAAGTGGTGTCGGATTATCTGGCGAAGGCGAAACTGACGCCGTATCTGGACGAACTGGGTTTTAATCTGGTGGGGTACGGCTGTACGACCTGCATTGGTAACTCGGGGCCGCTGCCGGAGCCTATCGAAACGGCCATCAAGCAAGGCGATTTAACCGTAGGCGCTGTGCTTTCCGGCAACCGTAACTTTGAGGGGCGTATCCATCCGCTGGTGAAGACCAACTGGCTGGCCTCGCCGCCGCTGGTGGTGGCTTACGCATTGGCGGGCAATATGAATATCAATCTTGCTACCGATCCGCTGGGCCACGATCGCAAAGGCGATCCGGTGTATCTGAAAGATATCTGGCCGTCGGCGCAGGAAATCGCTCGTGCGGTGGAACTGGTGTCCTCAGAAATGTTCCGTAAAGAGTATGCGGAAGTGTTTGAAGGAACGGAAGAGTGGAAGGGGATCCCTGTCGAACGCTCTGACACCTACGGCTGGCAGGATGACTCTACCTATATCCGGCTCTCGCCCTTCTTTGACGAGATGCTGGCGGAACCGGCGCCGGTCACCGACATTCGCGGCGCACGGATTCTGGCCATGCTCGGCGATTCCGTGACCACTGACCATATTTCCCCGGCGGGGAGCATTAAAGCGGACAGCCCGGCAGGTCGTTATCTGCAAAGCCATGGGGTTGAGCGGAAAGACTTCAACTCCTACGGATCGCGACGCGGAAACCATGAAGTGATGATGCGCGGCACGTTTGCCAATATTCGTATCCGCAATGAAATGGTGCCCGGGGTGGAAGGCGGAATGACGCGGCATCTGCCTGGAACGGATGTGATGTCTATCTATGATGCGGCGATGCTGTATCAAAAAGAGAACACGCCGTTGGCGGTGATTGCGGGTAAAGAGTATGGTTCCGGATCCAGCCGTGACTGGGCGGCGAAGGGGCCGCGTTTGCTGGGGATCCGCGTGGTGATCGCTGAGTCCTTCGAGCGAATTCACCGTTCTAACCTGATCGGGATGGGGATTCTGCCGCTGGAATTCCCGCAGGGCGTCACGCGTAAGACCCTGGGACTGACTGGGGAAGAGGCGATCGACATCGCGGATCTGCAGAACCTGAAACCGGGCGCCACGGTGCCAGTGACGTTCACGCGTCCGGACGGTAAACAAGAAGTCATACCGTGTCGCTGCCGTATCGATACCGCCACCGAGTTAACCTACTACCAGAACGACGGCATCTTGCATTATGTTATTCGTAACATGCTGATGTAAAAACTAAAAAGCCTGCATGTGACGTGCAGGCTTTTTCAATGTGCGTCACCCGCGGCTACCCGCAAGGCAGTGACAACGCATCGGGTTATTTATCCAGCAAATGCCCCATCTTGGCAGCTTTGGTGTCCAGATAATGGGCATTATTCGGGTTACGCCCCACGATCAGCGGTACGCGTTCCACAATATTGATTCCCGCTTCGGTGAGGATTTCCACTTTCTTCGGGTTATTGGTGAGCAGACGAACCTCATCGACGCCAAGCAGCTTGAACATATCCGCACAAAGGGTGAAATCACGTTCGTCGGCGGCAAAGCCCAGCTGGTGGTTGGCTTCTACGGTGTCATAGCCCTGATCCTGCAGCGCATAGGCGCGAATTTTATTCAGCAAACCAATATTACGTCCTTCCTGACGGTGATAAAGGAGGATCCCACGGCCTTCTTCCGCAATATGCGCCAACGCCGCTTCCAGCTGGAAACCACAGTCGCAGCGCAGACTGAACAGAGCATCGCCTGTCAGGCATTCTGAATGGACACGCGCCAGAACCGGCGTCAGGCCTGAAATATCACCATACACTAACGCTACGTGATCGTGTCCGGTTGCCAGTTCTTCAAAACCCACCATCAGGAAATCGCCCCATGGGGTTGGCAGTTTGGCTTCTGCCACTCGTTTAAGCTGCATGTGTTTCTCCAGATAATGCTGGCACGTAATGGCGTGCCGTTGCCTGTTGGCTTATGCGTTTATTTTGCCATAAGGCGACGGCGTTCACCTAATCGCTGCCGTGTAATCGGGCGGGGAATGGCACAAATCTGTCAATTTTCCCGTACTGAGCTTTTTTCAGTTATGATTATGAAACTTATCGTTAAAAGAGGTGTTCATGCTGTCGATTGCAAAACGTACTGCAACTGGTGCGGGATTATTGCTGGTTATGCCCATCGCCGTATGGGTTTCTGGATGGCGCTGGCAGCCGGATCACAGTGGCGGGTGGTTGAAAACGCTGTACTGGATAACCGAAACGGTAACTCAACCCTGGGGAATCATCACGCACGTTATTCTCTGCGCCTGGTTTCTGTGGTGCTTGCGTTTTCGTCTTAAGGCAGCGGTGATGCTCTTTGCTATTCTCGCAGCGGCGATCCTGGTGGGGCAGGGTGTTAAGTCGTGGGTTAAAGAGAAAGCCCAGGAGCCGCGTCCTTTCGTTATCTGGCTGGAAAAAACGCACAATATACCGGTCGATGAGTTCTACACTTTAAAACGTAAGGATCGTGGGAATCTGGTGAAGGAGCAGCTCGCGACGCAGGGGAATATTCCGCTGTTTTTGCGTCAGCACTGGCAAAAAGAGACCGGCTTCGCATTTCCTTCCGGACATACCATGTTTGCCGCAAGCTGGGCGCTACTGGCTGTGGGCCTGTTGTGGCCGCGCAGGCGTACCGTCACGATTGCGATACTGCTGGTCTGGGCAACCGGGGTAATGGGGAGTCGCCTGCTGTTGGGGATGCACTGGCCGCGTGATTTGGTGGTTGCAACGCTGATTTCATGGGCGCTGGTAACCGTCGCGACCTGGCTTGCGCAGCGGATTTGCGGCCCGCTTACGCCGCCGCCGGAAGAAGAGCAGGAGATTGCGCAACGTGAGCAGGAAAGCTGATCGCGGTTGAATTTCCGTCATTAGCCCTCAAATCCCTGTATGGCCTGACGCTTTTCCATTTCGCACACGCCGTGAAAATGGTAATTTAAAAGGCTAAATGCGAAACGTTGAACACGATTTATTCGCTTAAACCACATAACGGGAAGTAATGTGAAATATTTACTCATTTTCTTACTGGTGTTGGCGATTTTTGTTATCTCGGTAACATTAGGCGCGCAGAATGATCAGCAGGTGACGTTTAATTACCTGCTGGCGCAGGGGGAGTACCGTATCTCTACCTTGCTGGCTGTGTTGTTCGCCGCTGGTTTCGCTATCGGTTGGTTGGTCTGCGGCCTTTTCTGGCTGCGGGTTCGTGTTTCCTTAGCGCGCGCTGAACGTAAAATTAAACGCCTGGAAAACCAGCTTACGCCTGCCACTGACGTGGTGGTCGCGCCGGGTACACCGGTCGTGAAGGAATAATCGTTTATGCTGGAGTTGTTGTTTCTGCTGTTGCCTGTCGCGGCCGTCTATGGCTGGTACATGGGCCGCAGAAGTGCGCAACAAACAAAACAGGAGGAGGCTAACCGTCTGTCTCGCGATTATGTCGCGGGGGTTAACTTCCTTCTGAGCAACCAACAGGATAAAGCGGTGGATCTGTTCCTCGATATGTTGAAAGAGGATACCGGCACCGTTGAAGCGCATCTCACCCTCGGAAACCTGTTCCGCTCCCGTGGCGAAGTCGACCGCGCTATTCGTATCCACCAGACGCTCATGGAAAGCGCCTCGCTGACCTATGAACAGCGCTTGCTGGCCGTTCAGCAGTTGGGCCGCGACTACATGGCCGCCGGGTTGTACGACCGGGCGGAGGATATGTTCAATCAGTTGACCGACGAAACGGATTTTCGTGTCAGCGCGCTGCAACAACTCCTGCAGATTTATCAGGCCACCAGCGACTGGCAGAAGGCAATCGACGTTGCAGAGCGTCTGGTGAAGCTGGGCAAGGATAAACAGCGGATCGAAATTGCCCATTTCTATTGTGAACTGGCGTTGCAGCAAATGGGCAGCGACGACATGGACCGGGCGATGGCGCTGTTGAAAAAGGGCGCCGCTGCGGACAAAAACAGCGCCAGGGTGTCTATCATGATGGGGCGCATCTGGATGGCGAAGGGCGACTACGCCAGGGCGGTGGAGTCTCTCCAGCGGGTCATTGCGCAGGATAAAGAACTGGTCAGCGAAACGCTGGAAATGCTGCAGACATGCTACCAGCAACTGGGCAAAAATGACGAATGGGCGGAATTTTTGCGTCGCGCAGTTGAAGAAAACACCGGCGCTGCTGCCGAGCTGATGCTTGCCGATATTCTTGAAGCCCGGGAAGGTCACGATACCGCGCAGGTCTATATTACCCGTCAACTGCAGCGCCATCCGACGATGCGCGTTTTCCATAAGCTTATGGACTACCATCTTAATGAGGCGGAAGAGGGGCGCGCAAAAGAGAGCCTGATGGTGCTGCGCGACATGGTGGGCGAGCAGGTGCGCAGTAAGCCGCGCTACCGCTGTTCGAAGTGTGGGTTTACCGCGTATACGCTGTACTGGCACTGTCCGTCCTGTCGCGCCTGGTCAACGATCAAGCCAATACGCGGCCTTGACGGTCTGTAATTATTAAAAAAAATCGACTTTAGTTACAACATACTTTTCTGCTTTTACTTGCCACTCCTCCGGCATCGCTGCGCTGAGGCGTTACAGAGGAGTAAAAGGCGTCTGTTAATTTCGCCTTTCGGCAGGTAGAATGCACGCCGTTTACCCATTTTCCCCCTCGCAAAAGGTCTGGTTATGACGGTTACTGCATCATCTACATCCCGCGCTGTTACTGATTCTCCCGTGGTTGTCGCTCTCGATTATAATAACCGTGACAAAGCCCTGGCATTTGTTGACCGTATCGATCCGCGCGACTGTCGCCTGAAGGTCGGTAAAGAAATGTTCACGCTGTTTGGCCCTCAGCTGGTTCGCGACCTTCAGCAGCGTGGCTTCGATATCTTCCTCGACCTGAAATTTCATGATATCCCGAACACCACCGCTCATGCGGTTGCCGCTGCGGCAGATCTGGGCGTGTGGATGGTAAACGTCCATGCGTCGGGCGGTGCGAGAATGATGACCGCCGCTCGCGAGGCGCTGTTGCCGTTGGGCAAAGATGCGCCATTGCTCATCGCCGTGACTGTGCTGACCAGTATGGAAGCCAGCGATCTGGCCGATATTGGCGTGACGCTGTCGCCTGCCGAGCACGCGGAGCGTCTGGCGGCGTTGACCCTGAAATGCGGTCTGGATGGCGTGGTGTGTTCCGCGCAGGAAGCGGTGCGCTTCAAACAGGCGTTTGGTGGCGCGTTTAAACTGGTCACGCCGGGGATTCGGCCGCAGGGTAGCGACGCAGGCGATCAGCGCCGCATTATGACGCCAGAACAGGCTTTAGCCGCAGGGGTGGATTTTATGGTCATCGGTCGTCCTGTTACTCAGTCCGCCGATCCGGCGCAGACATTAAAGGCGATCAATGCATCACTGAAGACGGGGGAGTAAATGAACGATTCGAACAGCCGGCTGGTCTATTCAACAGACAGTGGGCGGATTAATGAGCCGAAAACCGCCCCCGTACGTCCAAAAGGCGATGGCATTGTTCGTATCCAGCGCCAGACCAGTGGCCGGAAGGGCAAAGGGGTTTGTCTGATTACCGGCATTGATCTGGATGATGCAGCTCTGAACAAACTGGCCGCTGAGCTAAAGAAAAAGTGTGGCTGTGGCGGGGCGGTTAAAGAGGGCGTTATAGAAATTCAGGGCGACAAACGTGATTTAATTAAAACGCTGCTGGAAGCCAAAGGCATGATGGTCAAACTGGCAGGCGGATAATGAAAAAGCCACGACAGAAATATCGTGGCTTTATAATTAATCGTTTACTAATGTGTAGCTCAGACCAGAAAAGATAATCGTATTATTATATCGAGCCGGTCAACCGTAGATATTTTACGATTATTTACCTACCTGATGGCCGATAACACCACCAACAGCGGCACCGCCCAGCGTGCCAAGCGTGCTGCCATCAGTTAACACTGCGCCGCCTAATGCGCCGGCACCCGCACCGATAGCGGTGTTACGGTCACGTTTGGACCAGTTAGAGCAGGCGCTCAGAGACATTGCCAGAGTAATTGCCAGAACCGCGGCGGTCATTTTTTTGCTCGTTACTAACATAATACTTTCTCCTGAATTAACGATTCACGAAAGTTAGTTCTTTTTAACTATAGTTTACATATCCAGTCTTCGAAGAACATTCGTGAAACTTTATTGCGCAGGGTAATATCACGCAGGTGATAGTCACTTCCTGTTATATCGCTAATAATAATTTTACCTCGTCTGTCCGCAGGCAACAGGTAAATAGTCTTAATTCAGGTGTCGGAATTGTCTCAAGCGCAAATGATTTGCAGCGACAAATCATTTGCCCACCGATGCGCTAAGCCTCAACAATATTTACATGCAACCCTTTTTGTTCCATCAGCAGGCGATCGTCCCCACTGATGCCGGAATCAGTGATGACCCGACTAAAGCGCTCAACGGGTCCCAGAGTATAGGGATGGACCACGCCGAATTTCGAACTGTCGGTCAGAACAATGGCTTCCGAACCTTTTTCCAGTACTGCATTGACTACATCCGCACGCATCATATCGCGTCCGGTAAACCCGGTATCTGCCAGCCAGCCATCGATGCCGATAAACGCTTTACTGAAATGGACCTGCTGGATGAACTGGCGGGTCAGAGGGCCGACCATGCTTTCGCTTTTTTTCTGGTAAATGCCGCCAAGCAAAATAACCTCGCAAGGCGTCTCCTTTAACAGGTGAGCGATATAACTGCTTACCGTAATGATGGTGACATTTTTTTGCTCGGCCAGCGTTCTCGCTAACAGGGCATTACTGCTGCCGTTTTCAATAAATACCGTTTCGCCGGGATTTACCAGTGAAGCGGCAAACTCGGCAAGCTGACGCTTAAGGGTGAAGTTGGTCATCATCCTTGTTTCGACGTCTTCACTGTCCAGTGAAACCGCGAAGCCGTGGGCACGACGCAAATAGCTTTGCTTTTCCAGGGTATTGAGATCCTGGCGAATGGTCACTTCAGAAACACCGGTGATTTTTGCCAGTTCGGAAACGCTCATCTGGCCTTTATCGATCACCATCTGCAAAATCGATTGTTGTCGGGAATTCATAGTATTCGTTTTAATTGAGGTATGTTTACCGGGTTTTAAAAACAGGCGGCGATGGCTCGCTCAGGTCGCCACCGCTTTCACAACGCGCGTAAAGGTCAGATCTCCCACGGCGCTTTGGGTTTGCCTGGCGATGACCCGCTTTCATCCTGCGCCAGGCTAAGTAATTCCGCTTTAAGTATTTCAAGATTGTGGATGGCGGAGTGGTAGTCGCCGGCAACCAGGATATCCAGCACGGTATCAATACGTTCGGCAACCCGTTTGGCGTCGATATCTGACATGGGGGATCCTTCGTAAGTAAGAGTATGGATTCAATGATGCAAAAAATGGCGACAAAAGAGAAGGGAAAATTACGCCGCGGTAGGATAACCGATATCAAGATATATTCTGCCATAACAGGCAGATACGGCGTGATTTCCTGCCGGTCAGCGCTGTGTTTTATTGCGCCAGCGTTTGTACCAGCGTTCAAATGCTGCGGCGGGCATCGGCTTTGCAAATAAAAATCCTTGTCTTTCATTGATACCGTTTTTAGTCAGGAACGCGTCCTCTTTGGCGCTTTCCACCCCTTCGGCGATGACCTGAAGGTTGAGCGCCTGCGCCACGGCGACGATGGCGCGTACCATGGACTGGGAAGCGGTTTTTTTATGAATATCTCTGACGAACATGTGATCCAGCTTGATAGCGTCAATCGGAAAACGCGTCAGTTGTGAAAGCGACGAGTAGCCGGTACCGAAATCATCAAGATGTACCTGAGCGCCCAACTGGCTAAACTGCTCAATGACCGACAGGGCCAGCGTCTCGTTTTCAATCAGGCAGCTTTCCGTTAACTCAACGTCGATCGGGCAGTATTCGAAATTCAGCTCGTGTAAAACCTGTCTGAGGTCGGTGAAAATCGTCTGGTCAGCA
This sequence comes from Citrobacter sedlakii NBRC 105722, assembly GCF_000759835.1. Taxonomy (GTDB): domain Bacteria; phylum Pseudomonadota; class Gammaproteobacteria; order Enterobacterales; family Enterobacteriaceae; genus Citrobacter_A; species Citrobacter_A sedlakii. The sequence goes on along the minus strand of NZ_BBNB01000001.1, from coordinate 358,032 downwards.
AGCTGACGCGCCGAAATATTAACCGCCACGCGCAGGTGAATGCCTTTATCGCGCCATTTTGCCACCTGGCGCACCACGTCGAGCAGTACCCACCGTCCAAGCGGTACAATCAGTCCCGACTCCTCGGCATAGGAGATAAATTCTCCTGGCGAAATCAAACCGCGCTCCGGCGACTGCCAGCGCACCAGCGCTTCAAGGCTGCGTACTTCACCGCGCCAGGTAATCTTTGGCTGATAATGGATCAGTAGCTGATCGTTTTCGAGCGCTTTGCGCAGATGCGTATCGAGCCAGAGGTATTCAAAGACCCGCTCATTCATTTCCGGTGAGAAGACGCAGAACTGACCGCGGCCCCCTTCTTTAGCCGTGTACATGGCGGTGTCGGCATTGCGGATCAGACTGTCGCTGTCCTCGCCATGTAAGGGCGCCATCGCGATGCCCACGGAGCAGCCGGTATAGACCTCGATCAGACCGATGCGAAAGGGCTGGCGAAGGCGGGTCAGAATACGCGACGCGACGGCCTCAAGCGCCCCCTGAGAGGTGTGGGTGGCAAGCAGAATGAATTCGTCGCCGCCCAGCCGCGCCAGCAACTGGTTTTCTTCCATACAGCTCAGCAGAGCCAGGGAGACCGCCTGTAATAGCTGGTCGCCGAACATATGCCCATAAGCGTCGTTCACCTTTTTAAAATTATCCAGATCAAAATACACGATCCCGACCTGACCTGCGTGCGCATCCCCGACAGCGTCGTTGATCAGCTCATGGATGGCGTTGCGGTTAGGCAGTCCGGTGATAGTGTCAGTATTCGCCAGTACCCGTAGACGCTCCTGGGCGCGCCGCTCTTCGGTAATGTCGGTACCTGAACAAATGAGAAATATTTCATTCTTCCCGCTACCGCTATGGACGAACTTATTGCGAAATAAAAACAGACGCTGACCCTGGCGTGTTTTTACCCACCGTTCGACCTCATAAGAATTTCCGTTACGAAAAAAGCCGCTGATATTGCGCCGCGAAGCAGCGGCTTCACGGCGGCTCATAAACAGCCTGAAGACGCTCTGACCAATGACATCCTGCTCTTTAAGTCCGGTATATTCTTCGCACAGGCGGTTGAAGCGCTGAATATTGCCGCGGCTGTCAAGGATCACAATGACCGAATTCGCTTCTGAAACCACCTGTTCGGCGAAGGACAGCCCCTTAGCCAGATCGCGCGCGACGGAGGGCGTGTCATGCCAGGCTGAGGCACTGCCTGCCCACTCGTGCTTATTGATTTTCCGACCCACCAGATGTATCTGCACCTCGCTGCTCTCGAGGGGTAACGTAATCAACAGGCTGGACGTGATAACGGTCATTTCGCGAATTCGTGCGGCCTGCCCGGGGGCGAGCGCAAGCGCCTCATCATGTTCTGCGGCTTCGGTAAGTGATAAATGCAGAATGTCGGCATCATCTGACAAGCGCCAGTAAGGACAGTGTGTGCCCAGAAAACGATACAACGTCGCGGATTCCCGACTCTCTTTCATGTTGCGCACCATCCCGTTTGACCGCCCGAACTTCGCAATGGAAAGGTTAACCGCGATAAATACAGGGTTTACCGTCGCTGCAGATCTTGTTTTATCTATCTCTTCATTTGTAATTCAGAACCGGGAAAAAGCACAGGCGAGGCGGAAAATATATCCCGATAGCGTTGATCGCGTGGCACAGGAAAGGTGTTAAGAGGGGAAGGCGAAAACCAGCAAACGGCCTTTCTTATTCAGAAAGGCCGTGTGAAAACTCAGGGTCAGGCGGCCGGACGGGCGATGATGCTGCGCGTTTCCATCCGCACTTCGGCGATGGTCACATCGATCACGTCCGTGACTTTATACACGGTCTCGCCTTTAATCTGTACGGTGCCGTTTTCCTGGCTGCAAACCATTTCGTCGCGGACGGCATGGAGGAACGGCGCCGGAATAAAGGCAACCGCGCCGTTATCCACCAGACGAACGCGCATACCGCCACGGCTGACATCAATGATTTCAGCCGCAAAACGGATGTCCGTGCCGGCTTTGTCGTTCAGGAAACGGGCGTACAACCAGTCGCCAACGTCGCGTTCCGCCATACGGTTCAGGCGACGGCGCTCCGCCATCTGCACGGTGGTGTCGTCGTGCGGACGGGCAATGGTTTCACCTTTAATGACCGCTTTCAGCAGGCGATGGTTGATCATATCGCCGTACTTACGAATCGGCGAGGTCCAGGTCGCATACGCTTCAAGACCCAGACCAAAGTGCGGACCCGGCTCAATGCTGATTTCGGCGAAGGACTGGAAGCGACGAATGCGGCTGTCGAGGAAGCCGGACGGCTGTGCATCCAGTTCGCGACGCAGTTTGCAGAAACCTTCAAGGGTCAACACTTCTTGCGGATCGACATGGACGTCATGATTTTTCAGCAGCGCCGACAGCGCTTCCGTATTCGCCGGATCAAAACCGGTATGCACGTTGTAAATGCCAAAGCCCAGTTTGTCACGCAGAACGCGGGCGGCGCATATATTGGCGGCGATCATCGCTTCTTCAACGATACGGTTGGCGATGCGGCGCGGCTCTGCGACGATATCCAGCACTTCACCTTTTTCACCCAGAATAAAGCGATAATCAGGACGGTCCTTGAAGACCAGCGCGTGGTGATGGCGCCACTCGCCGCGACGCAGGCAAATTTGCTGCAGCAGACGAATTTGATGCGCGATGTCGTCGCTTTCAGGCTGCCAGCTACCGGCGTTTTCCAGCCAGTCAGAGACGCTGTCATAGGCCAGTTTGGCTTTTGACTCGATGGTCGCCGCGAAGAAAACCATATCGTCTTCAAGGGCGCCATCCGCCGCAATGGTCATACGGCAGGCCAGCACCGGACGGACTTCGCGCGGACGCAACGAGCAGAGATCGTCAGAGAGTTCACGCGGCAACATTGGGATGTTGAACCCTGGGAGATAGTTGGTGAACGCGCGTATTTTCGCAGCGTTATCCAGTTTGCTACCTTCAGCGATCCACGCGGTCGGGTCGGCAATCGCAACGGTCAGCTGTAATTTACCGTCAGCCAGTTCTTCGGCATACAGCGCGTCATCCATATCTTCGGTGCTGGCGCTGTCTATAGTGACGAAATTCAGGGCGGTCAGATCCTGACGCGTTAAGCCTTCGTCGAGCATTTCAGTGGCTACGCCGTCCGGGGCTTCTTTTTCCAGATTGTGGCGCGCCAGCGTTACCCACCACGGCACAAAGTGGTCATCTGCGTAGGTAATGTACTGGGTTAACTCGGCATAGAAGGTGCGATCGCCTTTTAACGGATGGCGGCGCATCTCGGCGACCGCCCAGTCACCTTCTTTAAAGTCATGCTCTACGCCACGCGCGGCGCGACAGGGGATAGCATCTTTCAGCAGCGGGTGATCCGGAACAATAGACAGGCGATCGTTTTTGCCCTGAACTTTTCCGACAAAGCGGGTCAGGAAGGGTTCAACCAGTTCTTCCGGCTCAGCGGACTCGCGATCTTTTTCGCTGTGGATCACCGCGACAATCCGGTCGCCATGCATCACTTTTTTCATCTGCGGCGGCGGGATGAAGTAACTTTTTTGCGCATCGACTTCCAGGAAGCCAAAGCCTTTTTCCGTGGCTTTTACCACCCCTTCGGCGCGCGGCGTCTGGGAATGCAGTTGCTGTTTAAGCTGCGCTAGCAGCGGGTTGTCCTGAAACATATTTGTCTATTTTCGTGGCCAAAAGAGCGGCTGACAGTTTTACGCGAAACTACCTGGTGCGGCAAGCGCTCTTTATCTCTTTGCCGAGGTTAATGTGTCTCACCCAACGCGATTTTCAGGCGATTCAGCCATCCGCATAAACCGCACCACCCCAACAGGTTGATAGCCTCAATGACGGACGCGCCGCGCTCGACGAGCGGGGTGAAATGTGCGGCGCTAAAGCGGTCTGGCGCGCGCGTCAGTAATTGTAGCGCCTGAGACAAGGGTCGCTCAATCGGATGTTGTCGCTCCCAGCGTTCAATCTCATGTTCGCTCTGGCGCAGCATGGTGAGAGTCTCTGGCGAGATGCGCGGCGGCAACGCCTGCTCATTGAAGCAGCTTGCGCTACCGTTTATCCTCGCGGCCAGCAGCGCCGCGAAGTTATGCTCTGCGGTATCCGCACGAAGCGAACTGTGCAGCAATTTGCCGAGCAGTGTCAGCAGTACCGGCTGGTGCGCCAGAGCAGGGGCGAGCATCTGTAGCGCGGGCTGTGGTTGATCATGCGACGGATATTCATCTTGCTCCGCGCTGGCGTAGCGCAGTTTCACCAGATCCGGGTTTGCGACCCACACGCTCTTTTCCCGCTGAAACAGGCCTTCAGCGGCAAAGGCCTGAGTATTGAGGCCGGGTATCCAGCGCACAGCCTGACCGGACCAGGCCTGAAAAATCGCCACCATGCGCGCCTGGAAACCAACAAAGCCAATGATCTGATTAAACAGGGCCACATCCCAGGCGGACAGGCCGACGTCGGCTAAATGCTGGCGGGCACGCTGGTCGATCACCGAAGGTGAGCAGGCGAGTTGACGCGCATACTGCGTGATCTGCGCCAGCCGATGATTGCTTTCACGCGACGAATCCGGACCCGGCAGCGGCGTCAGGCGCGCGGCGTAATGATTACATAGGCGCTGTACGCCACACGCCTGCGCCACGGTTAAGGCGGTGCTCATGCGTTCATAAGCGCTAAAGGTATGCAGGCGGGTAAGTGGAACGTGATCGGGAAACAGTTCGTTCGCCAACTGGCGGGCGGGTTGCAGCCAGGAGTGAAAAGAATGCTGCATCACGTCGGGAATCGTCAAATCCAGCAAAAAGCGGTCTTCTACGTGAGCCGCTTCCGGCACAAGTGGCAAAACGTCCTGCGGCCAGGTGCTGGACTGGGTCTCATGATACCACTGGTTTTTGCCGTTGAATTGGCGTTGTTCCATGGGCGTTCCTTGGTCTGTATGTGGCGACCCGGACTCGTCGTGGCTACCTCACGCCGGATCGTTTTTGCTGCTTTATCCTGGCGTAAGCGGGGGAAGGGGAAAAAGATTGTTACGTGATAACAAAGATCAAAAAGGTATATTGCCGGGCAGAACGTGTTCATGGGCGGCAGAACGCCGCCCACAGGAAGGCTGAAAGCTTATTTCAGTTCCAGTTCGTTCATCGCGGCGATGCTGAAACCGCCGTCAACGTGAACGACTTCACCGGAGATACCACCGGACAGGTCGGAGCACAGGAATGCGGCGGAGTTACCGACATCTTCAATGGTGACGGTACGACGAATCGGGGTAACCGCTTCGCAATGCGCCAGCATTTTACGGAAGTCTTTAATGCCGGAAGCCGCCAGTGTACGGATCGGACCCGCAGAGATGGCGTTTACGCGCACGCCTTCCGGACCCATTGCATTCGCCATGTAACGCACGTTGGCTTCCAGAGAGGCTTTCGCCAGGCCCATCACGTTGTAGTTCGGGATCGCGCGCTCTGCGCCAAGGTAGGAAAGGGTCAGCAGGGCAGAACCCGGATTCAGCATAGCGCGGCACGCTTTCGCCATCGCCACGAAGCTGTAGGAGCTGATGTCATGGGCGATTTTGAAGCCTTCACGGGTTACCGCATTGACATAGTCGCCGTCCAACTGGTCGCCCGGAGCGAAACCGATGGAATGAACAAAACCGTCAAATTTCGGCCATGCTTTACCCAGTTCAGCGAACATGGCATTGATGCTTTCATCTTCCGCCACATCGCACTGCAGGACGATGTTCGAACCCAGTTGTGCGGCAAATTCTTCCACGCGGCCTTTCAGTTTGTCGTTCTGGTAGGTGAACGCCAGCTCTGCGCCTTCGCGATGCATCGCCTGAGCGATACCGTAGGCGATGGACAATTTGCTGGCAAGACCGGTGACCAGAATACGCTTACCGGAAAGAAAACCCATAGCTTAAATCCTTATGTTATTGTTGTGGCGCCCAGCCGCGTAAAGGGACGGGGCGTCGTTAAAACGCGGCGATTCTAACACGAGACGCCGGGAGAGTTAATCCGACCACTGCATGAAGCCGTTTTAGCGGTCTTTTCGCCACGCATCCGCGGTGAGCGCTTCGCCAAAATGACCGGCAATCAGTCGCTTTGTCAGGTCGTGGAGCGGTGAAGCCAGCACATCAGCGGTACTGCCGCGCTCCACCACTTCTCCCTGATGCATCACTAAAACCTGGTCGCTGATGTGCTTCATCATGCCAAGATGCTGGGTGACGTAAATATAAGAGATACCCTGTTTCTCCTGCAATTCCAGCATCAGGTTTATTAACTGCGAGCGCATCGACATATCGAGCGACGCCAGCGCCTCATCGGCAATGATCACTTTCGGGCGTAATATCAGCGCGCGCGCCAGTCCCAGACGCTGCTTTTGCCCTGGCGCCAGCATGTGCGGGTAATAACTGACGTGATCGGGCAGCAGACCGACCATGCGCATGGTTTCAATGATCTGTTTACGCCGCTGCTCCGCCTCCAGATTCGTATTCAGACGCAGTGGGAAATCGAGAATTTGCGAAATCCGCTGACGCGGGTTAAGCGACGTTGACGGATCCTGGAAAATCATGCGGATGCGCTGGCTGCGAAACGAATAATCGCCGAATTTCAGCGGGTGATCGTCGATCAGCAGTTCGCCGCCGCTCGGCTCGACCATTCCCGCCAGCATTTTCGCCAGCGTCGACTTACCGGAACCGTTCTCGCCGATAATCGCCAGCGTCTGGCGTTCACGCAGGGTAAAACTGAGTGGTTTTACCGCTTCTACCGTCTGGCGACGAAACCAGCCGGTGCGGTAGCGAAAGGTTTTACTCAGGTTGCGCACTTCGAGCAGGGTCTCAACCATGTCACACTCTCTCCATGTTCAGCGGGAAATGACAAGCGTAGAGATGGTTTTTCGCTCCGGTCAGACGCGGTGTTTCAATACATTCTCGCTGCGCATACGGGCAGCGCGGCCCCAGACGGCAGCCTATCGGTAATTGTTCCAGCAACGGAATCGCCCCGGGCATGGTGTTCAAACGACTTTTATGCGGCATCGCGCTGCCAAAGTCAGGAATGGCGCGGATCAGCGCCTGGGTGTAAGGATGATGGGGAATAGTCACCAGTTCTTTACTTGGCGCCGTTTCCACCGTCTGCCCACAATACAGCACGTTAATTCTGTCTGCCCACTGGCTGAGCATCTGCAGGTCATGGCTGATCAGCAAAATGGTGGTATTGCTGTTCTGGTTCAGACGCGTCAGCAGACGGAAAATTTGCGCCTGGGTGGTCGGCTCCATCGCGTTTGTCGGTTCGTCGGCAATCAGCAGGCGCGGCTGGTTAGCCAGCGCGATGGCAATCATGACCTTCTGACACTCGCCGTCGGTCAGCTCATACGGGAAGCTGCGCATGGCGTCTTTATGATCTTTGATCCCAACGCGGTGCAGCAGTTCAATGGCGCGACGCTTGCGCCAGCCGACACGTTGCCACCAGCGGCCTTTATAGGTCCAGGCCGGAATATTTTGCATCAACTGCCGACCGACGCGTTCTGACGGATCCAGACACGACTGCGGCTCCTGAAAAATCATCGAGACGTTATGTCCCACCAGCTTGCGCCGTTCGCGCGGAGAGAGGCGCAGCAGGTCGATATCGTCGAAGCGCATACGGTCAGCGGTTACGCGCCAGTTATCTTTGGCGACGCCGCAGATCGCTTTGGCGATCAGACTCTTACCGGAGCCAGATTCACCCACCAGCCCGCGGATCTCGCCTTCACTTAAGGTCATGCTCACGCGGTCGACGGCTTTTACCCATTCATCACCGGTTTTGAATTCAATGGTCAGGTTGCGGATATCCAGTAACGGCATTATTCGACCCCCGCAATAATCGCCCGGCGTACGCCGTCACCAAGCAGGTTGACCAACAGAACGCTAATCATGATCGCCGCGCCGGGCAGCATGACTGTCCACGGCGCAACGTAAATCAGCTCCAGCGCATCGCCAAGCATCGCGCCCCATTCAGGAGAGGGGAGTTGCGCGCCAAGGTCGAGAAAACCGAGCGCGGCAATATCCAGAATCGCCATCGACAACGCGCGGGTGATTTCCGTCACCAACCCGGCGGTGATATTAGGCAGTACGGCAAACCAGAGAATGTTCAGCGTGGATGCGCCATCGAGGCGGGCGGCAATAACGTACTCTTTTTCCAGTTCGTCGTGCACCATACTGTAAACCGAACGTACCATTCTGGGCAGCAACGCCAGCCAGACGGCAAACATGGCGTGAACCAGATGCGGTCCTGCAAACGCCACGACGATAATGGCCAGCAGCAGTGACGGAATCGACAACAGCGTATCAAGAATATGGTTCAGCACGGCGGAGCGCAGGCCGTGGGTCGCTCCCGCAATCACCCCCAGCAGCAGGCCGCAAAGCGTCGCCGCCACGGTAACGATAAACGCGCCGCCCACTGTCGGCGCCGCGCCGCTTAACAGGCGACTTAGCACGTCCCGTCCTAAATCGTCGGTGCCGAGGAAGAACGACACCTCGCCGTAGCGGGACCAGGACGGCGGCAACAGTTGATAGCCGAGGAATTGCTGGTCGATACCATACGGCGCAAACCAACCGCCAAAGACGCACAGCAGCGCCAGACCCGCACAGCCGTACAGGCCAACCATTGCCGTGGCATCGCCATAAAATTTCCGCCACGCGGTGCGCAGCGTACCTGGCGGGCGCTTTTCGCTATAAACGCTATCGTAAGGCATACCATTCCTTATGTTTCAGAGGGTTAGCCATAGCACCCAAAATATCAGAAATCACGTTGACGATAATGACCAGCGATCCTATCACCATTACTCCTGCGGAGATCGCCGCGTAGTCCTGTTGGCGTATCGCATTAATCAGCCAGCGCCCCAGCCCCGGCCAGCTAAAGACCATCTCGGTAATCATTGCCAGCGTCAGCATGGTGGAAAACTGGAGGCCAAGGCGAGGAATCACCGGCGGCAGCGCGTTGTGCAATACATGACGGCGCAAGATCGTGAAGCGGGAAAGACCGCGCGTGGCGGCGGCTTTGACGTAGTTCTGGTCGAATACCTCGATGGTGCTGATGCGCATTAAGCGGATCACTTCCGTGGTTGGCGCGACCGCCAGGGTTAACACCGGCAGCACCATATGGCGCAGCGCGCTCATGATCATCTCGTCGCGCCAGGGCGAATCAGAAATCCAGGCGTCGACAATCGCCAGCCCGGTGACGGGCTTCACTTCGTATAGCAGATCAAAACGACCAGATACCGGCAGCCAGCCGAGGGTCAGCGAAAAGAACAGCGTCAGCAACAGCGCCAGCCAGAAGACGGGAATGGAAAAGCCGAGCAGGGCGAGTGCGCTAATCAGTCGATCCTGCCATTTATTGCGCGTGATGCCCGCCAGCATCCCTACCGGGATCCCCACCATCAGCGCGAAGCCAAACGCCAGCGTACACAGCTCCATCGTGGCGGGAAACACCTCTTTAAGCTGTTCAGAGATCAGCTGTCCGTTAATGCTCGATACGCCAAAATCCCAGTGAAGAAGACCGCTGAACCAGAAGACCCACGCATTCCACAACGACGCGCCCTGAAGCGGCGCGTGTGGAGTAAAGTAGCTCAGGCTGAAGCCGATAAAGGTCAGGAAAAAAAGCGTGACCATCAGCAACAGGATGCGGCGTAAGGTGAAAATAATCATGGTTTACTCACCTCAACGGTTTTTTCACGCGAAACGCCCGCGAACGAGGCGTTGCCAAACGGACTCAGCACCAGCCCTTTAATATCGTAACGGTAGGCCTGCAGACGCAACGAAGAGGCCAGCGGCAGAATCGGCAGCTCTTTGGCGAGAATCGTTTGCGCCTCATCGTAGGCGTCAATGCGGGCGGAAAGCTGTTGCGATGACAGGGCTTTTCGCAGTACCCGATCAAACGTCGGATCACACCAGTGGGCGAAATTGGTTTGCGACTGGATTGCCGCACAGCTTAACAGCGGACGGAAAAAACTGTCCGGGTCGTTACTGTCGGTCGCCCAGCCGGACAATGTCAGATCATGATTCATGTCCATCAACCGCGCCTCCTGGAAACGCCCTTCAACCGGCACAATCACCACTTTCACGCCGACCTGCGCCATATCCGCCTGAATCAGTTCGGCGGTTTTCAGCGGGCTGGGGTTCCATGCCTGAGAGCTGGTCGGCACCCACAGATGCAGGGTGAGGTTTTCCAGCCCCAGCGCTTTCAACTGCTCGCGAGATTTCGCTGGATTGTATTCGGTAATTTTAGCCTCGTTGTCATAGGCCCACGAGGCGCGCGGCAAAATAGAAGCCGCCGTTTCCGCTGTGCCGTAATAAATTGACTGCATCAGACGTTGGTTATTGATCGACAACGCCAGCGCATGGCGGACCGCGGGGTTATTCAGCGGCGGTTTATCGGTATTAAACGCCAGATAGGCGATATTCATTCCCGGACGCAGGGTCAGGCGCAGACGGGGGTCATCGCGCAGAATTGTCAGTTGACTGGCGGCGGGCCAGGCCAACACATCACATTCGCCGGTGAGCAGCTTCGACAGGCGGCCAGTACCGCCGGACCCTAAATCCACGACTACCTGTGGCATCAACGGTTTGCCGCGCCAGAAACTGTCGTGCCGTTGCAGACGAATGAACTGGCCGGCGCGGTATTCCGACAGCTGAAACGGCCCGGTGCCGACCGGCTGCCTGTCGAGCAACTCCTGACGATCCTGCTTCGTTAACTGCGCCGCATATTCCGCGGACATCACCGACGCATAGTGGGTGGCGAGGTGCCATAAAAACGAGGCGTCCGGCTGCGCCAGGCGAAACTCCACGGTATTACCGTCGATTTTGCGGACGCTCTGGACGTTATCCGCAAACTGCAGACTGTCGAAATAAGGGAAGTTGCCGCCGTTGACGTTATGCCATGGATGCTGGCGATCAAAAATGCGCTGAAAGGTAAACACCACGTCGTCGGCGTTCAGCTTACGGGTTGGCGTAAACCAGGCTGTTTTCTGAAACGGGACGTCGCGGCGCAGATGAAAACGGTAGGTTGCGCCGTTATCCAGCACCTCCCAACGTTCCGCCAGCTCCGGCACCAGGCGATAGGTATAAGGATCGACGTCCAGCAGTCGGTCATATAACTGCGCGGCAAGCGTGTCGACGATCAGTCCACTGCTCGCTTTTTGAGGGTTGAAGGTGTTGACCTGCCCACTGACACAATAAACGAAGCCGCTGTCGCGGATATCTTCATGCGAAGGCGCTTCAGGCGCAGCAGCAGCCTGACCACGCAGGAGTCCAGCCATCACGATCAGAGACGATATAACCAGGCGCATAATTTTTAAGGGATTATATATAAAGTATCTATCTTACTAATATTTAATAACATTTGCTATTACCGTTTGTATTTTGGGGCATCATGGGGCAGACGTGTTGGCAATCGCGCGTTCAGCATCGCGACCTGATCAGCATTCATACCGGCTATCCATTTTGACTATACCTCATAAACCATCTTAGCATTCTCATGCCCCATATGACTCGCAATAAACGATAAGTAGGCTTTTGCAGACAGCAACCAACACGCGTAAGTATGCCGAGATTGATATGGCGGATGCCGCCGAATACCTGAACGCCTGGTTATGTCAAAATGGCGGATCGTTCGGGTTGAGAGAGACACCCAAACGCACCATACAGGAACTTTCTATTGAAACCTTTGCTTTGCAATGCGCGGTTAACGCAGAAACTGCCTGCGAAAGCCAGATTGCGGAACGTTCGGCCCTCATGTCTGAAATAGCCTTGTGGGTCGGCAAAGGGTAAACATAAACGCGGAATTGACAGTAAAGCCCGGCCTGCCGGGCGATAATTATCTCCGCTGTCGCGCCTGATCACCTTTCCATTCTTCAAACGATGCCTCCAGTATCCAGAGGCACTGTGCACCTTCGAAAGTCCTGAGTAGCGCACTACGCGTTCGCATATAAAAAACGTCAATTTCTTCAACGGTTCTTTCAGTTGGGACGGTGCAGACAAGATTGCTGCCAATCATGTGCGGCCAGTCATGTGCATCAATTTTTTGCAATGCCCGTAACGCGCCAGGTGTGTTTGATGTGAGCGCGCTTGCAAGGGCATCCTCCAGTTCCTGCGCCTGCTTTGCATTTGCCGTCGCTGCGAGTGATGCAATCTGCTCCAGACTTGCCGGATCCCCGCTGGCAACACCACTTACGATTTTATCCCAGTCGCTTCTTTTCGACAGCGCCGGAAATGAAAGACAGGCCGACAGTAGCAGAGCAAGCCGCAGCCTCATCGCACCACCTCTATACTTCCCCCGTCACGCAGAATATTTCGTCGCGTTGAGAGCGACATAATAATGCAGCCCTCAGAGGCGAATCCTGCCGGACCGTGCTTGCGTTCGCCATGTATTCTGAATTCCGAACGCCCGAAATTTTCAGCCGATGTTTGTTCAAGAATAATAGTGACCGGGCCTTTTGAATTAGAATGCCCCGTGATTTTATATGTCCCGCGAGGGAGTGGACCCAACCCCTTAACATGCTGACGATCCGGATTGTTTTTGTTTGTCAGCGCACCGGAATAGCCAGTCTCGATCAACTTTCCGTCCTTGTACATTTTCCCCGTGCTTTGCTCATATTTCCAACCCATATTTTTGCTCCTATGCGGTTTTCCTGTCATTCCAGCTATCCGAGTGAATAATATTTCCGTCAGCAAAGCGCCAGGTGATTTTCTCGTATAGCAATTCGACGAGTTCAATGTGATTATGTCTCTCATAATCAGGGCTTTTGACATCGAGCATTATCGGACAAACGCTCACAATCGTTACTCCCTCCATCAGGACTGAAAAATACTCGACCTCCTGTCCGGCATCGTTAATTTTATATAATTTAACCTCAGCGGATTTTAGCCGCTGACCTGTGGTAACGGCCTTGTAAAGATACGGGCTGGAAGAGTCTATTTCTTTATCAAAAGAAAACGGGGAATGAGCGCGCAAACCGGTCGCCTTACCAGTGTGTTTATCTGTAGGCTGCAAAACACCATGATTAAAGCCGATGATTTCGATACTTCCGTCACGATCCCTTACGTCTACCGAACCCTTAATATCCTCACCGCCATCGTCTTTCAGCCAGAGATAGGCTGGTATCGCCATTCTTAAAACTCCATTTCTACTGTTAAAAATAGTAATAAACACGTTATTATTCGAACGTGCAGCACACTAAATGCTATAGCTTTGACGTATAGCTTTTTGATATTCATATAAAAAATGTAAAACTTGAAATATATAAACCCTGGCGGATTTTTGTGCAAAATTGAGAGTTTCGAAGGGTGGATTGTGTGGGGGGGAAACGCGATTGGGGCAGGAAAAGGGGCACTAAAATGACTCGCATTGTCTTCGTGTTAATTATTATAACTCTATTTTTAATAATGAAATGTTGATTTCTAAGGGGCGTTAAAAAATAATTTTTAAGGTTTTGAGATTCGATTTGCAAAGTGTATCGCACTTCGGCCCGTCAGGTAAAAATGGCTGTAGGTAACTGACGCAAAACTGCGCAAATTCGCCGTGAAAACGCTAAATCTGATGCTTTTTAAGCAACGCACGCAGCTGGTGGTAGGTCAGACCGAGCAGTTCAGCCGCCCGTTTCTGATTAAATTTCGCCTGCTGCAGGCTCAGTTGCAGCAGGTTTTTTTCCTGCTGTTGCTGATATTCGCGCAAATCCAGGGGCAGGGAGGGGACCGACGCGGGAGCGTCAGTCTGTGACGGGAGGCGGTTTTCCTCACGTTTGAACGGATCGAGAATGATCTCATCGAGCGGCGCGTCGCTGGTGCCATGACGGTATACAGAACGTTCAACGACGTTTTTTAATTCACGGATGTTACCGGGCCAGGCGTAGGTCATCAGCGTTTCTCTGGCGCGGTCGGTGAAACCAGGGAATAACGGCAGGCGTATTTCACGGCACATCTGAATGGCAAAATGTTCCGCCATCAGCATGATATCGGCCTGCCGTTCGCGCAGAGGCGGCAATTGCACAACATCAAACGCCAGGCGATCCAGCAGGTCTGCGCGGAATGTGCCTTCTTTCACCATCGCCGGTAGGTCGGCATTGGTCGCACAGACCAGCCGCACGTTCACCTGTAATGGCTGGCTGCCGCCGACACGCTCCAGTTCACCGTATTCAATGACGCGGAGCAGCTTTTCCTGCACCAGCATCGGCGCGGTGGCGAGCTCATCCAAAAACAATGTCCCGCCATCGGCGCGTTCAAAGCGACCGGGATGCCGTTTTTGCGCCCCGGTAAATGCGCCAGCTTCGTGACCGAACAGTTCGCTGTCGAGCAAATTTTCATTGAGCGCGGCGCAATTGAGAGAAATAAACGGCCCCTGCCAACGGGAAGAGAGATAATGCAGGCGGTTAGCGATAAGCTCTTTACCGGTGCCGCGTTCACCGATGATCAGGACCGGTTTATCCAGTGGCGCCAGACGTGAAACCTGTTCGAGGACCTCGAGAAAACTGTTGGCCTCACCTAAAAGATTGTCTTTGTATTCTGCCATGATGAATTTCGCCACTTGTTGGTGTATTTCACCACTTTACGCTGTTTTTGTGCCGAGGTAAAACTGTACGTTACTTGGTATTTCAGTGAGTTAAAAAGTTGGCACGAGGATTGTATTACACATTCAGCAGGGCATCGCCCGACATCAAAAAATATGAGGACTGAATTATGGGTATTTTTTCTCGTTTTGCCGACATCGTGAACGCCAACATCAACGCGCTGCTTGAAAAAGCGGAAGATCCGCAGAAGCTGGTTCGCCTGATGATTCAGGAGATGGAAGACACACTGGTTGAAGTTCGTTCCAATTCCGCTCGCGCGCTGGCAGAAAAGAAACAGCTATCCCGCCGTATTGAGCAGGCCACTGCGCAGCAGACCGAGTGGCAGGAAAAAGCGGAGCTGGCGCTGCGTAAAGATAAAGACGACCTGGCGCGTGCCGCGCTGATCGAAAAACAGAAGTTGACCGATCTGATCGTGACGCTCGAGCAGGAAGTGGCGCTGGTGGAAGATACGCTGACGCGCATGAAGAAAGAGATTGGCGAGCTGGAAAATAAACTCAGCGAAACCCGCGCCCGCCAGCAGGCGTTGATGTTGCGCCATCAGGCGGCCAGTTCTTCCCGCGATGTTCGCCGCCAGCTCGACAGCGGCAAGATCGATGAAGCGATGGCGCGCTTTGAATCTTTTGAACGTCGCATCGATCAAATGGAAGCTGAAGCGGAAAGCCACAGCTTTGGGAAGAAACCGACGCTGGACCAGCAGTTCGCTGACCTGAAAGCCGATGATGAGATCGGCGAGCAACTGGCGCAACTGAAAGCCAAAATGCAGCAAGACAAGCAATAATAATACCTGGCGGCGCCCGAACGCGCCGCCGCTCATCACCTGTAAGGAGTACACATGAGCGCGCTATTTCTGGCCATTCCGCTAACCATTTTCGTGCTGTTTGTGCTGCCGATTTGGTTATGGCTGCATTACAGCAACCGTTCCGGTCGCGGCGAACTCTCGCAGAGCGAGCAACAGCGTTTAGTCCAACTTACCGACGACGCCAGACGAATGCGTGAACGTATTCAGGCGCTGGAAGCGATTCTTGACGCGGAACATCCGAACTGGAGGGAACGTTAATGGGAGGCATTAACCTGAACAAAAAATTATGGCGCATCCCCCAACAAGGGATGGTACGCGGCGTGTGCGCGGGCATCGCGCAATACCTCGACGTGCCGGTGAAACTGGTGCGCATTCTGGTGGTGCTGTCGATCTTTTTTGGTCTGGCATTCTTTACCCTGGTTGCCTACATCGTGCTGTCTTTTGTGCTTGATCCGATGCCGGACAACCTGGCCGCAGTCGAAAACCAGCCTACCAGCGGAGAACTGCTGGACGCGGTTGATAAAGAGCTGGCGGCGGGGGAGAAGCGCCTGCGTGAGATGGAGCGCTATGTCACCTCGGATACGTTTACGTTACGTAGCCGTTTCCGTCAGCTGTAATGAATTCAGTGAGGGCTAAGATGAATAATCGCTGGCAACGCGCCGGGCAAAAGGTGAAACCCGGTATGAAAATAGCAGGTAAGCTGGTACTTCTGACGGCGCTGCGTTACGGTCCGGCAGGTGTGGCGGGCTGGGCAGTGAAGTCCGTCGCCCGTCGTCCGCTGAAAATGTTGCTGGCGCTCGCGCTTGAACCCTTATTAAGCCGGATGGCTGCAAAAATATCAAAACGTTATTCCAAAAATTAATCCTGTCGATTACGGGCCGCCCGGTCCGTAACAAATAAATCACAATTTAAAAATTAATTTGCGGCAGCTCACAAATACGATTTTTGGGCTGCCAAAATGGTTTTTTTTCGCCGCGAAAACCCCGTGTCCTGCATTGACAGCTAATTTTACCGGGAGTAGTCTCTTGCGTCATGGGACCGCTACCACGGAAAAATCAAGTGAAGCACAAAATTCAGGAATGCCTCAGTTTTGTCTGTGAAGATTCATGGACGCATCGTCATGATGAAATGCTCAACGCGCGAATAGAAAACGCGCGAAAGGTTATTACGAAAAAGCGTAAACCACACTGGGATGAAAGCGATGTGGTGTTGATTACTTACGCCGACCAATTTCACAGTGAAAAAGAAAAACCACTGCCTACATTTAATCGGTTCTATTCCCGGTGGTTGGCGTCAATATTCTCCCATGTCCATCTGCTGCCCTTTTATCCCTGGTCTTCTGACGATGGTTTCTCGGTCATCGATTATTATAAGGTCGCCGAAGAAACAGGGGACTGGCAGGATATCGCGGCGTTAAATAAATCCTGTCAATTGATGTTTGATTTTGTCTGTAATCATATGTCGGCGAAAAGCGAGTGGTTCGCACATTATTTACAGCAGACGCCGGGATTTGAACAATTCTTTATTGAAATGGATCCGCAGACCGATCTGAGCGCGGTCACGCGTCCGCGCGCATTACCGCTGCTGACGCCGTTTACTCTGAAAGATAATAGCGTGCGTCATTTATGGACCACCTTCAGCGAAGATCAGATCGACCTCAACTATGCCAATCCGGATGTATTGCTGGCGATGGTCGACGTGCTGCTGACTTACCTTGAACACGGGGCTGATTATGTGCGTCTCGACGCAGTAGGCTTTATGTGGAAAACGCCGGGCACAAGCTGCATTCATCTGGAAAAGACCCACCGGTTGATAAAGCTGTTTCGCGCTATCGCCGATGACGTCGCGCCTGGCACGGCAATTATCACGGAAACCAACGTTCCGCATAAAGACAACATTTCCTATCTGGGCAACGGGCTGGACGAAGCCCACATGGTCTATCAGTTTTCGCTGCCGCCGCTGGTTCTGCACGCCGTGCACCGCCAGGACACCCGCGCGCTCAGTCAGTGGGCGCAGTCGCTGACGCTGCCGTCACAGCAGACCACCTGGTTTAACTTCCTTGCCTCTCACGATGGCATTGGTCTGAATCCGCTACGCGGATTGCTGCCGGAAGACGATATTTTAGCGTTAGTCGCCGACCTGCAAAAACAAGGGGCGTTGGTTAACTGGAAGAATAACCCGGACGGTACGCGCAGCCCGTATGAAATCAATGTCACCTACATGGATGCGTTAAGTTCGCGCGACAGCAGCGATTCACAACGTCTGGCGAAATTTATGCTGGCTCATGCGTTGTTATTGACCTTTCCGGGTGTGCCGGCCATCTATATTCAAAGTATTCTCGGCTCACGTAATGATTACGAAGGCGTGGAAAAATTAGGTTATAACCGGGCGATTAACCGTAAGAAATATCAGCGAGAAGCGATTGAAAATGAATTAATGGCAGAGGATTCGCTGCGTCATCAGGTATATCAATCTTTATCGCGGCTGGTGAAGATTCGCCGAAATAATCACGCCTTCCATCCGGAAAGTGATTTTACCATTTGCAGTATTACGCCTGCGGTAATGAAAATCGTTCGCGCGGCGAATACCGACGAAAAAATCACGGCTTTATTTAACTTCAGTGATTGCATTCAGACCGTTGACGCGGGGGTAAACTCCGGCATCGATTTAATGACGGAAACCCTGGTTTCCGGCGAAACATTAACGCTGCAACCCTGGCAGGTTATGTGGATTAAAAAATAAAAGGAACATCTGATGCTTAAAACAAAAATTGTGCTGTTATCAGCACTGGTTTCCTGCGCCCTGATTTCAGGCTGTAAGGAAGATAAACCCGACCATGTGACGATTGAATTTATGCACTCGTCTGTCGAACAGGAGCGTCAGGCCGTTATTACTACGCTTATTGAACGGTTTGAAAAAGCGAATCCTGAGATCACCGTGAAGCAGGTTCCGGTGGAAGAAGACGCCTATAACACAAAGGTCATTACGCTTGCGAGAAGCGGGTCACTGCCGGAAGTGATCGAAACCAGCCATGACTACGCGAAAGTGATGGACAAAGAGCAGCTCATTGACCGGGAAGCGGTGACGAATGTCATCCAGACCGTGGGCGAAAATGCTTTTTATGACGGGGTGCTGCGGATTGTCCGCACTGAAGACGGCAGCGCGTGGACCGGGGTGCCGGTGAGCGCCTGGATCGGCGGCATCTGGTATCGCAAAGACGTGCTGGCTAACGCCGGACTCAACGAACCGAAAAACTGGCAGGATCTGCTGAATGTCGCCCAGACCCTGAACGATCCGGCGCATAAGAAATATGGCATCGCGTTGCCCACCGCGGAAAGCGTGCTGACCGAGCAGTCTTTCTCCCAGTTCGCGCTCTCAAATAAAGCGAATGTGTTTAACGCTGAGGGACACATCACGCTCAACACGCCGGAGATGACCCGTGCGCTGAGCTATTACCGCGATCTGGCAGCCAATACCATGCCAGGCTCCAACGACATCATGGAGGTGAAAGACGCTTTCATGAACGGCACCGCGCCAATGGCGATGTATTCGACGTATATTCTGCCAGCCATCATGAAGGAGGGCGATCCGCAGAACATCGGGTTTGTGGTGCCAACCGAAGAGACGTCGGCGGTTTACGGCATGTTGACTTCGCTGACCATTACCAGCGGCCAGAAAGAAGAAGAAACCGAAGCGGCCGAGAAATTTGTCGCGTTCATGGAACAAGCCGACAACATCGCCGACTGGGTGATGATGTCGCCGGGCGCGGCGCTGCCGGTGAACAAAGCGGTGGTGGGCACCAAAACCTGGCAGGACAACGGCGTCATCAAAGCGCTAGGCGAGCTGCCGGGGCAACTGATTGCGGAACTGCCGAACATTCAGGTGTTTGGCGCGGTAGGGGACAAAAACTTTACCCGTATGGGCGATGTGACGGGATCCGGTGTCGTCAGTTCGATGGTGCATAACGTGACAGTCGGCAAAGCTGATCTGTCCTCAACGCTTCAGGAAAGCCAGAAAAAACTGGATACCCTGATTGAGCAGCGTTAATGGCTAAGAGGAACGCAGTTATGACCCGATTATTTTCAGGTCGATCCGATATGCCTTTTGCGCTGCTGCTCCTGGCGCCCAGCCTGTTGCTGCTGGGCGGCCTGGTGGCCTGGCCGATGATATCGAACATCGAAATCAGCTTTTTGCGCTTGCCGCTAAACCCGCGCATCGACGCCACCTTTGTGGGGTTGAGCAACTACATTCGCATCCTTTCCGATCCCGGATTCTGGCATTCGCTGTGGATGACGGTGTGGTACACCGCGCTGGTGGTGGCAGGCAGTACCGTGCTCGGGCTGGGCGTAGCGATGTTCTTCAACCGTGAATTCCGCCTGCGCAAGACGGCGCGTTCACTGGTGATCCTCTCCTACGTGACGCCGTCGATTTCGCTGGTGTTCGCCTGGAAGTACATGTTCAACAACGGCTACGGCATTGTGAACTATCTCGGCGTGGATCTGCTGCATCTCTACGATCAGGCGCCGCTGTGGTTCGACAATCCCGGCAGCAGTTTTGTGCTGGTGGTGTTGTTCGCCATCTGGCGCTACTTCCCGTATGCGTTTATCTCGTTTCTGGCGATTTTGCAGACCATTGATAAGTCACTGTACGAAGCGGCGGAAATGGACGGCGCTAATGCCTGGCAACGTTTTCGCATTGTCACGCTGCCAGCGATTATGCCCGTACTGGCGACGGTGATTACGCTGCGCACCATCTGGATGTTCTACATGTTCGCCGACGTGTATCTGTTGACCACCAAGGTCGATATTCTCGGGGTCTATCTCTACAAAACGGCCTTTGCCTTTAATGACTTAGGGAAAGCGGCAGCGATCTCGGTGGTGCTTTTCATCATTATCTTCGCCGTCATTTTGCTGACCAGAAAACGGGTGAACCTCAATGGCAACAAATAAACGCAAACTCGGACGTGTCGTTTTTTACTGCGGCCTGATCGTCTTTCTTATTATCACGCTGTTTCCTTTTTTCGTGATGCTGATGACGTCGTTCAAAAGCGCGAAAGAGGCGATTTCGCTGCATCCGACGCTGTTGCCGCAGCAGTGGACGCTGGAACACTATGTCGACATTTTTAACCCGCTGATTTTTCCTTTTGTCGATTACTTCCGCAACAGCCTGGTGGTGTCGGTGGTGTCGTCGGTCGTGGCCGTGTTTCTGGGGACGCTGGGCGCGTATGCGCTCTCCCGCCTGCGCTTTAAAGGGCGGATGACCATCAACGCCAGCTTTTACACAGTGTACATGTTCTCCGGCATTTTGCTGGTGGTGCCGCTGTTCAAGATCATCACCGCGCTCGGGATTTACGACACCGAAATGGCGTTGATCGTCACAATGGTGACCCAGACCCTGCCGACCGCCGTGTTCATGCTGAAAAGCTACTTCGACACCATTCCGGATGAGATCGAAGAAGCGGCGATGATGGATGGGTTGAACCGTCTGCAAATTATTTTCCGTATTACCGTTCCGCTGGCGATGTCGGGGCTGGTGTCGGTCTTTGTCTACTGCTTCATGGTGGCGTGGAACGACTATCTGTTTGCCTCCATTTTCCTCTCCAGCGCCAGCAACTTCACGTTGCCGGTGGGACTGAACACCCTGTTCAGCACGCCAGATTACATCTGGGGACGCATGATGGCGGCGTCGCTGGTGACGGCACTGCCTGTCGTCATTATGTATGCGCTTTCCGAACGTTTTATTAAGAGTGGTTTGACCGCTGGTGGCGTGAAGGGCTAAGGCGGCCAGTTTTTAATCAAGGAGTTGTAGATGAAAAAGTTAGTCGCAACAGCGCCGCGCGTGGCGGCACTGGTGGAATATGAAGACCGGGCTATTGAGGCTCATGAGGTGCGGATCCGCGTGCGCTTTGGCGCGCCGAAGCACGGTACGGAAGTGGTCGACTTTCGCGCCGCCAGCCCGTTTATTGACGAAGATTTCAACGGTGAGTGGCAGATGTTTATGCCGCGTCCGGAAGGCGCGCCGCGAGGTATCGAATTTGGCAAGTTCCAGCTTGGCAATATGATCGTTGGCGACATTATCGAATGCGGCAGCAGCGTCACCGACTATGCGGTGGGCGACAGCGTCTGCGGCTACGGTCCGTTGTCCGAAACGGTCATCATCAATGCAGTGAATAATTACAAGCTGCGCAAAATGCCGGCAGGTCGTTCGTGGAAAAATGCCGTGTGTTACGACCCAGCGCAGTTTGCGATGAGCGGCGTGCGCGATGCGAACGTGCGTGTGGGCGACTTCGTGGTGATCGTCGGGCTCGGCGCCATTGGTCAGATCGCGGTGCAACTGGCGAAAAAAGCGGGCGCGTCCGTGGTGATTGGCGTTGACCCGATCGCCCATCGTTGTGATATCGCCCGTCGTCATGGCGCCGATTTCTGCCTTAACCCAATCGGCACCGACGTGGGGATGGAGATCAAAAAGCTGACCGGTAAGCAGGGCGCTGATGTGATCATCGAAACCAGCGGTTATGCTGACGCGTTGCAGTCCGCGCTGCGCGGACTGGCCTACGGTGGCACTATCTCCTACGTCGCTTTCGCGAAACCATTCGCCGAAGGGTTCAACCTCGGTCGCGAAGCGCACTTCAACAACGCCAAAATCGTCTTCTCGCGCGCCTGTAGCGAACCGAATCCGGACTATCCGCGCTGGAGCCGTAAACGTATCGAAGAAACCTGCTGGGAACTGCTGATGAATGGGTATCTGAACTGCGAAGACCTGATCGACCCGGTGGTGACGTTCGCAGACAGCCCGGAAAGCTATATGCAGTACGTCGACAGACATCCGGAAAAGAGCATCAAAATGGGCGTGACGTTTTAAGGGACAGGACGACAAAAATGAAAATTGGAACGCAGAATCAGGCATTTTTTCCGGAAAACATTCTGGAGAAGTTTCGTTATATCAAAGAGATGGGCTTCGACGGCTTCGAAATCGACGGCAAACTGCTGGTCAACAACCTCGACGAAGTCAAAGCGGCAATCAAAGAAACCGGCCTGCCGGTGACCACGGCCTGCGGCGGCTACGACGGCTGGATTGGCGACTTTATTGAAGAGCGTCGTCTGAACGGTCTTAAGCAGATTGAGCGCATTCTGGAAGCGCTGGCTGAAGTCGGCGGGCAAGGGATCATCGTCCCGGCAGCCTGGGGAATGTTCACCTTCCGTCTGCCGCCGATGACCTCGCCGCGCAGCCTGGAAGGCGACCGCAAAATGGTCAGCGATTCACTGCGTTATCTCGACAAAGTGGCAGAACGCACCGGGACGGTCGTTTATCTGGAGCCGCTTAACCGCTATCAGGATCACATGATCAACACGCTGGCGGATGCACGTCGTTACATCGTGGAGAACGACCTGAAGCACGTGCAGATCATCGGTGATTTCTACCACATGAATATTGAAGAAGACGATATGGCGAAGGCGCTGCACGATAACCGCGACCTGCTGGGGCACGTGCATATTGCTGACAACCACCGCTATCAACCGGGGACCGGCACGCTGAATTTCAAAATGCTGTTCGACCAACTGCGCGCGGATCAGTATCAGGGCTATGTGGTGTACGAAGGGCGCGTCCGGGCGGATAACCTGCCGGAAGCCTACCGTCAGTCTTTGGCCTGGTTGCGTACCTGCTAAGAGGTTTCCGTGAAAAGTGCAATGACAAGCTCCCCGCTGCGTGTGGCCATTATTGGCGCAGGACAGGTAGCGGATAAGGTTCATGCTTCGTACTACTGCACCCGCGAGGATCTGGAACTGGTGGCTGTCTGTGACAGCCGCCTGTCTCAGGCACAATCGCTGGCAGAAAAATACGGTCATGCGCAGGTCTGGGACGATCCGCAGCGCATGCTGCAAAGCGTAAAGCCGGATATCGTGAGTATCTGTTCGCCAAACCGTTTTCACTATGAACATACCATGATGGCGCTGGAAGCCGGTTGCCACGTGATGTGCGAAAAACCCCCGGCCATGACCCCGGAACAGGCGCTGGAAATGTGCAATACCGCGCGCCGGATGGGCAAAGTACTGGCGTATGATTTCCATCACCGTTTTGCTCTCGACACGCAACTGTTACGCGAGCAGGTGACGGCAGGCGTGCTCGGCGAAATTTATGTTACCAATGCCAGAGCGCTGCGCCGCTGCGGCGTGCCCGGCTGGGGCGTCTTTACTAATAAAGCGCTCCAGGGCGGCGGTCCGTTGATCGACCTTGGCGTACATATGCTGGATGCGGCAATGTACGTTCTGGGATTCCCGCTGGTGAAACGCGTTACCGCGCACAGCTTTCAGAAGATCGGCACCCGGAAAAATAACGGCCAGTTCGGCGAATGGGATCCCAAGACCTATACCGTGGAAGATTCGCTATTCGGCACCATTGAATTTCATAACGGCAGTATTCTGCGCCTCGAAACCTCTTTTGCACTGAATATTCCTGAACAATCAATAATGAATGTGAATTTTTGCGGCGATAAAGCAGGCGCAACGCTGTTCCCGGCGCAGGTCTACACCGATCACAACGGCGAACTGACTATTCTGACGCAGCGGGAGCGCGCCGATGATCAACGCCATTATCGCAGTATGGAAGCTTTCGTGAACCACGTTCAGGGTGAACCGGTCACCATCGCCGACGCCGAGCAGGGCTTTGTGATCCAACAGCTGGTCGCGGCGCTGTATGAATCTGCCGAAACAGGGATGTGCGTTGAATTATGAGTAAACCAGTGATGTTATCCGATCCGGGTTTTTGCCCGCACAGCCTGAATAAATACGCCTCGCTGATGGCGACAGGCAACGGTTATCTGGGGATCCGCGCCAGCCACGAAGAAGGCTACACGCAGCAGACGCGCGGGATGTATCTTGCCGGACTTTATCACCGGGCCGGCAAGGGGGAAATCAATGAACTGGTGAACCTGCCGGATGTGATTGGCGTCGATATTCAGCTGAACGGGGACATTTTCTCCCTGCTTAGCGGCACGATTGAAAGCTGGCGGCGCGAACTGGATGTTAGCTGTGGCGAGCTGACGCGCGCACTGGTCTGGCGCGCGCCCGGCGGCGCGCGTTTCGCCATCGAGAGCCGCCGCTTCGCTTCCGTGACGCAACTGCCGCTGGTGGCGATGCAACTGTCCATCACGCCGCTGGACGCGGCGGCGACGGTATCTGTGTCCACCGGCATCGACGCCACTCAGACCAACCATGGCCGCCAGCATCTGGATGAAACGCAGGTGCGGGTGTTTGGCCAGCATCTTCTGCAAGGCATTTATTCCACCCAGGATGGCCGCAGCGATATTTCTGTCTCGACCTGGTGTCGCGTGCAGGGCGAGGTGCAGTCCTGTTTTACGGCGAAAGAGCGTCGCCTGTTGCAGCATAACACCGCGCAGGTCGCCCAGGGCGAACGGTTGACGCTGGAAAAGTTCACCTGGATTGAGTGGACCAGCAGTCGCAATCTGTCACTGGATACCTGGGCCCGCCAGGGACGACGCGCGCTGGAAAATTGCGCGCTGCAGGGTTATGAGGCCTTACTGACGGAGTCCGCCGCCAACTGGGGCGACTGGTGGCAGCGCTGTCGGGTCGAGGTCGCCAGCCATGACAATGCGGATCAGCGGGCGCTGGATTTTGCGCTCTATCATCTGCGAAGCATGACGCCAGCCCATGACGAGCGCAGCAGCATCGGTGCGAAAGGCATGACCGGCGAAGGCTACAAAGGCCATGTGTTCTGGGATACCGAAGTCTTTTTACTGCCGTTCCACCTGTTTACCGAGTCGGAAGTGGCGCGCAATCTTCTGCGCTACCGCTGGCACAACCTGCCGGGCGCCCGTGAAAAAGCGCGGCGCAATGGCTGGCATGGCGCGCTGTTTCCCTGGGAGAGTGCCCGCAGCGGCGAAGAAGAGACTCCGGAATACGCGGCCATTAACATCCGGACCGGGCTGCGTCAGAAGGTGGCTTCCGCGCTGGCGGAACATCACCTGGTCGCTGATATCGCATGGGCGGTGGTCGCTTACTGGCAGGCAACGGGCGATGACCAGTTTATGGCACGCGAAGGGCTGACGCTGCTCCAGGAAACAGCGCGGTTCTGGATGAGTCGTGCGACAGACGTCAACGGACGGCTGGAAATTCATGACGTGATTGGCCCGGATGAATATACCGAGCACGTCAACAACAACGCGTTCACCAACTACATGGCGCATTACAACGTTGCCCAGGCGCTGCGTTTTTCCCGCCGCTTTGGCTGCACGGATGAGGCGTTTCTTCATCGCGCCGCGCATTTTCTCGCGCACCTATGGCTGCCGGAGGCAGGGGAGGACGGCGTACTGCCGCAGGATGACACCTTCCTGAGTAAGCCCGTCATCGATCTCACGACATATAAGGCGAAAGCGGGCAAGCAGACTATTCTGCTCGATTATTCGCGGGCGGAAGTCAACGAGATGCAGATCCTCAAACAGGCCGATGTCGTGATGTTGACCTACATGCTGCCTGAGCGGTTTTCGACCGACGTCTGCCTGCGCAACCTGAACTTCTATGAACCGCGAACGATTCACGATTCCTCATTGAGCAAATCGATTCACGGTATTGTGTCCGCGCGCTGTGGCGATGCCGAACAAGGTTACCGTTTCTGGCGAGAAGGGACGCTAATCGATCTTGGTGACGATCCGCACAGCTGCGATGACGGCATTCATGCGGCGGCAACGGGAGCGATCTGGCTTGGTGCGATCCAGGGCTTCGCCGGATTAAGCGTACGCGAAGGCGAGTTGCACCTTAACCCTGCGTTACCAGACGCCTGGCGGCAACTGACCTTTCCACTTCGGTGGCAGGGAAGCGAACTGCGCATTTCGCTGTCGAGACAGGAAGCGCGTATCAGTAGCACTCGTCCGGTGACCCTATGGCTGAACGGGACGGCGCTGACCGTTAACGGTGAGCAGACCTGTTCCCTCGCTGGCTTTATTTTGCCCACCAATGGGACCGCTACCACACAAAAGGAGGGTGAATGAAACTACAGGCGATAGTGTTCGATCTCGATGGGGTGATCACCGACACCGCGCATCTGCATTTCCTTGCCTGGCAACAGGTCGCCGCAGACATCGGGATCGCGATCGACGAGGAATTTAACGACACCCTGAAAGGGATAAGTCGGGGGGAGTCATTGCTGCGTATTTTACGTCACGGCGGGAAAGAGGGGGAATTCAGCGAGCAGGCGCGCGAGGCGCTGGCGGCACGTAAGAATGCGCTTTACGTTCACTCTCTGCGCGATTTAACCGCCGATTCCATCCTGCCGGGGATCCGTGAACTGCTCGGCGAACTGCGCGCGCGACAGATAGCAATTGGCCTGGCATCAGTCTCCCTGAACGCCCCCACCATTCTCAGGGCGCTGGAAATTGAACACTTTTTTGATTATTGCGCCGATGCCGGAAAAGTAGCCCGTTCCAAACCGGACCCAGCGATTTTCCTCGCCGCGTGTCAGGGACTCGGCATACCGCCGCAGGCCTGTATCGGAATCGAAGACGCACAGGCTGGAATCGATGCGATCAATGCCAGCGGCATGCGCTCGGTAGGCATTGGCTCGGGCTTGACGGGCGCAGGTTTGCTGCTTCCGGCGACAGACTCTCTGACGTGGCCGTGCTTATCGGCTTTCTGGCAACACGACAAGTAAAGGAATCACTATGGCACAGCTCTCGTTGCAACATATTCAGAAGATTTACGACAACCAGGTTCATGTAGTGAAAGATTTTAACCTGGAGATCGAAGACAAAGAGTTCATCGTTTTTGTCGGTCCGTCAGGCTGTGGTAAATCCACCACGCTGCGCATGATTGCCGGACTGGAAGAGATCAGCGCTGGCGATCTGCTGATCGACGGCAAACGGATGAACGATGTTCCGGCAAAATCGCGCAATATCGCGATGGTCTTTCAGAACTACGCGCTGTATCCGCACATGTCCGTGTACGACAACATGGCGTTTGGGCTGAAAATGCAGAAGATTGACCCGACCATTATTGATGAACGCGTCAACTGGGCGGCGCAGATCCTTGGCTTGCGGGACTATCTGAAGCGCAAACCGGGCGCGTTATCCGGCGGTCAGCGTCAGCGCGTAGCGTTAGGACGCGCTATTGTGCGTGAAGCCGGGGTGTTCCTGATGGATGAGCCCTTGTCGAACCTCGATGCCAAACTGCGCGTGCAGATGCGCGCGGAAATCAGCAAGCTGCACCAGAAGCTGAACACCACCATGATCTACGTGACGCACGACCAGACGGAAGCGATGACCATGGCGACGCGTATCGTCATTATGAAAGACGGGATAGTACAGCAGGTGGGCGCGCCGAAAACGGTCTATAACCACCCGGCAAATATGTTTGTCGCGGGATTTATTGGCTCACCGGCAATGAATTTTATTCGCGGCGCGATCGACAGCAATCAGTTTGTAACCGAAACCCTGAAATTAACCATTCCGGAAGACAAATTACAGGGGCTGAGAGCAAAAGGGTACGAACATAAAGCGGTGGTGATGGGTATTCGTCCTGAGGATATTCATCCCGAGTCGCAACAGGAAAATAGCGTGGCGGCAAAAATAAGCGTCGCAGAACTGACCGGCGCGGAATTTATGCTGTACACCACCATTGGGGGGGACGAGTTGGTGGTCCGTGCCGGAGCGGTTAATGATTATCACGCAGGAGACAATATCACCATTCATTTTGATATGGCGAAATGCCATTTCTTTGACGCAGAAACTGAATTCGCTATTTAACGAGAAAACTTGCCGGGAGAACCTGTTCTCCTGGCTTTAGCTCATTTTATTTATCTGTATTTATACAAGGAATAATAATGAAAACCTTACTGTCCTCTACTGCGCTGCTGATGTGCGCAGGAATGGCCTGCGCGCAGGCTGCAGAAAATAATGACTGGCATTTTAATGTCGGCGCCATGTATGAAATCGAAAACGTCGAAGGCCAGGGTGAAGATATGGACGGACTGGCTGAGCCCTCCGTCTATTTCAACGCCGCCAACGGGCCGTGGAAAATCTCGCTGGCGTATTATCAGGAAGGGCCGGTTGATTACAGCGCGGGTAAGCGCGGCACCTGGTTTGACCGCCCGGAACTGGAAGTGCGTTATCAGTTTCTGGAAAGCGACGACGTCAATTTTGGTCTGACCGGCGGTTTCCGTAATTACGGCTATCACTACGTTAATGAACCGGGTAAAGACACTGCGAATATGCAGCGCTGGAAAGTGTCGCCGGACTGGGATATTAAGATTAGCGATAACGTGCGCTTTGGCGGCTGGTTGTCCCTGTATCAGTTCGTTAATGATTTATCGACAACCGGTTATTCCGACAGCCGCGTCGAAACGGAGACGGGTTTTACATGGAATATTAACGAAACGTTCTCCCTGGTGACCAATTATTACCTTGAGCGCGGTTTCAATATCGACAAGTCGCGGAACAACGGTGAATTCTCGACGCAGGAAATTCGCGCCTATCTACCGGTAGCATTAGGCAACACCACGCTGACGCCATACACCCGTATTGGTCTTGATCGCTGGAGCAACTGGGACTGGCAGGACGACATCGAACGCGAAGGTCATGATTTCAACCGTCTCGGTATGCTGTACGCCTATGATTTCCAGAATGGATTATCCATGACGCTGGAATATGCGTTTGAATGGCAGGATCACGATGAAGGCGAGCGGGATCATTTCCACTACGCCGGTGTTGGCGTGAATTACGCTTTCTAATTGTCAACGCACGGCCGGATGGCGGCGCAGCGCTGACAGGCGTTATGGATAACGCACTCACTCACGGGGCAGAATACGCCCCGTTTTTACGCCAGCGATCCCGCAAGAGCGATTTGGGTCGTGACGGTGATATGTTGCAGACCCTTTTTGCCGCGAATTAATTTAAACAGCAAGGCGCAACTTTCTTCCCCAAGTTCCTGCGTTGGCACATCAATACCGCCCGGCGGCGGCGTCAGAATAAATGACAGCATTTCATTACTGTAGCCCACCACGGCGAGCTGCTGCGGAATGGCAATATTCAATTCCGCTGCCGCACGATAAAGGCTCATTAATTTCAGGCTGTCCGTGGCGAAGACGGCATCCGGTAATGTGCTCTGGCTCAGCAAGGCCCTGGCGGCGCATAGCGCGGATTCATGGGTGTAACCGCCGTCGATAATCCACTCATCGCGGATCTTCAAATGGTGTGCCTGAAGGCTGGACTTATAGCCATTCACCCGGTCAACGGAAACGTGATAATCCAGCGGCGCGTGCAGGCAGGCGATAAGCCGGTGGCCGCTGTTGATCAACGCATCGGTTAGCGCAATGCTGTCGCGGTAATTATCGGTATCGACAGAATAGACATGATCGTACTGACCCTCCACTTTGCCAATAACCACCACCGGAATATCGTATTTATCCAGCCGCGCGAAAAAGGACTCATCCGCAGGCGAGCTGAGCATAATAATGCCCTTGATCATTTTCTGCTTAATTTTGCTCTCACATTTTTGCAGGTCGTCTTCACTGCTGCGTGACGTCTGCAAAATCACGTCGAAACCTTCTTCTTCGGCCTTGGCGGTAATGGCATGCAGCACTTCAGAGAAGAACGGATTTCCGGCGGTGGTTTTGGTGGAGCGGGTGGAAATGACCATAATGGCGTCAAAGCCAGAGGAGGTCAGGGCGCGGGCCAGTTTGTTGGGCTGATACTGTAATTCGTCGATGGCGCGCAGGACTTTTTCCCGCGCTTCGGGCGATATATTGGTTTGCTTATTAAGTACTCGGGAAACCGTCGACTTCGACACACCCGCAACGCGGGCAATATCATAAATAGTGGGCGACATAATTCAGGAACTCCATCAGAGAGTTAATGCCACCCATCTTATGGAGTTAGCCAGTCGTTGACAACATAACGTGTTGGATAATCAACAACCTGACCTGAAACAGGAAGGTTTTACGCCCGGTGTTTATGACGGCGCTGCGTTGAGGCCGGATATTGCAACAGGGCCGCTGCGGGACGTACCGGACGTCGAACCAATTCCCCCCCGCAGTTCGGGCAACTGCCGTGAAGCCGCTGAGTCACGCAATCACTGCAAAAGGTACATTCGAACGAACAGATAAAGGCTTCCGTTGATTCTGGCGGCAGATCGCGATCGCAGCATTCGCAGTCAGGGCGAAGTTCGAGCATGGTGTTCTCCGGGTTAAGGGAAAAATCATCGAAAGTATAGATGACCCACAGCCCACGCAGAATGAAACCTGCCACTACACCAGGATCACCATGAAAAGGATACCACGATCTGTTTATAGCGTTTGCGGGCACCACCTTCTACATCGCTCCGATGCTTAGTGAAAAAGGTGCCTGCGCTGGATTTTGAGGGTTATTTTATAATCAACCACCCGGTTGGAAATGCTGCTGCCTAACTCATTTAGGATCAGAGATTTGCAACGTTATGATAAACTTTTTGAACATCATCGTCATCTTCAAGGGCATCAACAAGCCCTTCAAAAATTGCTAAATCTTCTGGTGAAAGTTCAATTTCTGATTGAGCGATCATTTCTAATGATGTTGTTGTGAATTCAGTGATTCCAGCCGCTTTTAACGCTGCAATGCCTTTGTGAAGGTCTGTGGATTCAGTATAAATAACGATGTTTCCGTCTTCTTCGGTGACATCACGAACATCAACTTCAGCATCAAGCAAAATTTCAAAAATACGGTCAGGGTCTGTTCCTTTAAATACAATCACGCCGGTATTGTCAAACATATAACTGACAGAACCTGCCGCCCCGATATTCCCGCCATTTTTATTGAAAATCGTGCGTACATTCGCAATCGTACGATTAACATTTGACGTCAACGTTTCAGCGATAATCATTGAACCATTGGGTCCAAAGCCTTCATAACGTCCCTGGACGAACGTTTCATCTCCGCCACCTTTGGCTTTATCAATGGCTTTATCGATAACGTGTTTTGGAACCTGCGCTTGTTTCGCACGTTCAATAACGAATTTTAGAGATGAGTTTAATTCTGGGTCGGGTTCACCTTGTTTCGCTGCAGCATAGATTTCCACACCGAATTTTGCGTATACTTTAGACGTTGCACCGTCTTTAGCCGTTTTTTTAGCAACGATATTGGCCCATTTACGTCCCACTGGAATTCGCTCCTCGAAAATTTATTTACATTACTTGCAGGTTAATAATCTGCGTTTTTTCTATCGTATTATATCATGATATGTAAATATTCGTCTATGAATATTAAAATATGCCGTGTATACGGAGTGTTACTTTTGTTTTGCCAACAGTAAATATGGTGTGAATATAATTTGATAATGTTCTTCTGAGTGTTTTTTCTGTTCTTAATACTCGAGCCGTAATAAGAACAGATAAGACACGAACTGATATGAAGCCGACGCCCCGTCCACAGCCGCTTGATAATCAATAACCTGCCCCCATCATAACCGGTATACGTTATAATTTTTTCTGGCCTTCAGGCATAACGGGATGGCGATGAAGAGACTCACCAATGAACTCAATGCGCTGGTCAATCGCGGCGTCGACCGGCATTTACGCCTGGCGGTTACCGGACTGAGCCGGAGCGGAAAGACAGCGTTTATCACCGCGCTGGTTAACCAACTGCTCAACATTCATGCCGGGGCGCGTTTGCCCTTGCTCAGTGCGGTGCGTGAAGAACGCCTGCTTGGCGTAAAACGGGTGCCGCAGCGTGATTTCGGCATTCCGCGTTTCACCTACGATGAAGGGCTGGCGCAGCTGTATGGCGAGCCGCCGACCTGGCCGACGCCAACCCGTGGCGTCAGTGAAATTCGCCTCGCGCTGCGCTACAAATCCAATGACTCGTTACTGCGTCATTTCAAAGACACATCAACGCTGTATCTGGAAATTGTCGATTACCCGGGGGAGTGGCTGCTCGACTTGCCGATGCTGGCGCAGGATTACCTCAGTTGGTCGCGGCAAATGACCGGGCTGCTTCAGGGGCAGCGCGCAGAATGGTCGGCGACGTGGCGCAAGCTCAGCGAAGGGCTGGATCCCCTGGCGCAGGCCGATGAAAATCGGCTGGCGGAGATTGCCGCCGCCTGGACTGATTACCTTCACCAGTGCAAGCAGGAAGGGCTACATTTTATCCAGCCCGGCCGTTTCGTGCTGCCCGGTGATATGGCCGGCGCGCCGGCGCTGCAGTTTTTCCCGTGGCCGGACGTCGATGCCTGGGGAGAGTCAAAACTGGCGCAGGCGGATAAACACACCAACGCCGGCATGCTGCGCGAACGCTTCAATTATTACTGCGAAAAGGTCGTAAAGGGGTTTTATAAAAATCATTTCCTGCGTTTCGATCGCCAGATTGTCCTGGTTGATTGTCTGCAACCTCTGAACAGCGGACCACACGCATTCAATGATATGCGTCTGGCCTTAACGCAACTGATGCAAAGCTTCCATTACGGTCAACGCACGCTGTTCCGGCGGCTGTTTTCGCCGGTGATTGATAAGCTGCTGTTTGCGGCGACCAAAGCGGACCACGTGACACTCGACCAGCACGCCAATATGGTCTCGCTTCTACAACAGCTGATTCAGGACGCCTGGCAGAACGCGGCCTTTGAGGGGATCAGTATGGACTGTCTGGGGCTGGCTTCCGTTCAGGCAACCACCAGCGGGCTGATTGACGTGAACGGCGAAAAAATCCCGGCCCTGCGGGGGAATCGCTTAAGCGATGGCGCGCCGCTGACTGTCTACCCAGGTGAGGTGCCCGCACGTCTGCCCGGGCAGGCTTTCTGGGACAGTCAGGGCTTTCAGTTTGAGGCGTTTCGTCCGCAAAAAATGGATGTCGACAAACCGCTGCCGCACATTCGCCTGGATGCCGCGCTGGAATTTTTAATAGGAGATAAATTGCGATGAGCGAGCCGTTAAAACCGCGTATCGATTTCGCCGGTCCACTTGAGCCGGAGCAGGATCCGATGTTCAGGGCGCAGCAGACGTTTAGCGAGGCGCAGGCGCAAAGCTTCGCTCCGGCTAACATCGACGAACCGCTGGAAGAAGAAGGGCAAGCCGAAGCGGTGATTGACGCAGCATTGCGCCCAAAACGCAGCCTGTGGCGCAAAATGGTCATGGGCGGGCTGGCGCTGTTTGGCGCCAGCGTCGTGGGCCAGGGTGTCCAGTGGACGCTCAATGCCTGGCAAACTCAGGACTGGGTGGCGCTGGGTGGGTGCGCTGCCGGCGCATTGATTATCGGCGCGGGCGTGGGTTCTGTGGCGACGGAATGGCGACGTCTGTGGCGCTTACGCCAGCGCGCCCACGAACGCGACGACGCCCGGGAACTGCTGCACAGCCACGGAACCGGGAAAGCCCGCGCGTTTTGTGAAAAGCTGGCCCGGCAGGCGGGAATCGATCAATCACATCCGGCGCTACAGCGGTGGTACGCCTCGATACACGAGACCCAGAACGATCGTGAGATCGTCAGCCTGTATGCGCATCTGGTGCAACCGGTGCTGGATGCGCAGGCAAGACGTGAAATCAGCCGTTCGGCGGCGGAGTCTACGCTGATGATCGCCGTCAGTCCGCTGGCGCTGGTGGATATGGCGTTTATCGCCTGGCGTAACCTGCGGTTAATTAACCGTATCGCCGCGCTGTACGGCATTGAGCTGGGCTATTACAGCCGTTTGCGTCTGTTCCGTCTGGTCCTGCTGAACATCGCCTTTGCCGGCGCCAGCGAACTGGTGCGAGAAGTCGGTATGGACTGGATGTCGCAGGATCTTGCCGCCCGCTTATCCACGCGCGCCGCGCAGGGCATTGGCGCCGGACTGCTGACCGCGCGTCTGGGCATCAAAGCGATGGAACTTTGCCGCCCGCTGCCGTGGATGGAGGATGATAAACCGCGACTGGGCGATTTTCGTCGTCAGCTTATTGGGCAGGTGAAAGAGACCTTGCAGAAAAACGCCGCTGCCCGGGAAAAATCCTGACCAGACAGGCGTTGACCGCGTATCTTTACGCCGAAACGCCTGTTTTTCCATCATGCTGTCAATATTTGTTGACAGAATCCTTCCTGCTATCCGAATCCTGGCTTATCATCTTATTTAACGTTCTTTATTCAGGTGAAGGTTCTCCCCATGCGTCTGGAAGTCTTTTGTGAAGACCGTCTTGGTCTGACCCGTGAATTACTCGACCTGCTGGTGCTGCGCGGCATTGATTTACGCGGTATAGAGATAGATCCGATTGGGCGAATTTACCTCAATTTTGCCGAACTGGAGTTCAATCACTTCAGCAGCCTGATGGCGGAGATTCGCCGTATATCCGGCGTGACGGACGTGCGAACGGTGCCGTGGATGCCTTCTGAGCGAGAGCATCTGGCGCTGAGCGCGCTGCTTGAAGCCCTGCCGGAACCGGTTCTGTCGCTCGATCTGAAAAGCAAAATCGACATGGCGAACCCGGCAAGCTGTCAACTTTTTGCGCTCAACCTGGAGCGGATGCGCAATCATACCGCTGCCCAACTGATCAACGGTTTTAACTTTCAGCGCTGGCTGGAGGGAAATCCGCAAAATTCGCATAACGAGCACGTGGTCATTAACGGCCAGAATTTCCTGATGGAAATCACCCCGGTGTATCTGCAGGGCGAAACCGAGCAGCAGATGCTGACCGGCGCGGTAGTGATGCTACGCTCGACCATCCGTATGGGCCGCCAGCTGCAAAACCTGGCGACGCAGGACGTCAGCGCGTTCAGCCAGATCATCGCCGTCAGCGCCAAAATGAAACATGTGGTAGAGCAGGCGCGTAAGCTGGCGACCCTCAGCGCGCCGCTGCTGATTACCGGCGATACCGGTACGGGAAAAGATCTGTTTGCCTATGCTTGCCATCAGGCCAGCCCGCGCGCGGGGAAACCCTATCTGGCGCTCAACTGCGCGTCGATCCCCGAGGACGCCGTTGAAAGTGAGCTGTTTGGTCACGCGCCGGAAGGCAAAAAAGGCTTTTTCGAACAGGCGAACGGCGGTTCGGTCCTGCTTGACGAGATTGGCGAGATGTCGCCGCGGATGCAGACTAAACTGCTGCGCTTCCTGAACGACGGCACGTTCCGCCGTGTCGGAGAAGATCACGAAGTGCACGTTGACGTACGTGTGATCTGCGCTACCCAGAAAAACCTTGTTGAGCTGGTGCAGAAAGGGGTGTTCCGGGAAGATCTTTACTATCGTCTTAACGTGTTGACCCTGAATCTGCCGCCGCTGCGCGATTGCCCGCAGGACATCATGCCGTTGACCGAATTGTTCGTGGCGCGTTTTGCCGACGAGCAGGGCGTACCGCGTCCTAAACTCTCTGCCGACTTAAGCACAGTCCTGACCCGTTACGGTTGGCCGGGCAATGTGCGACAGCTTAAAAATGCCGTTTATCGCGCGCTGACCCAGCTTGAGGGTTATGAACTGCGGCCGCAGGATATTTTATTGCCGGATTACGACGCCTCCGCCGTGGCGGTAGGCGAAGACGCAATGGAAGGTTCGCTGGATGAAATCACCAGCCGCTTTGAGCGTTCGGTGTTAACCCAGCTTTATCGTAACTATCCGAGTACGCGTAAACTGGCAAAACGGTTGGGCGTGTCGCATACGGCTATCGCCAATAAGCTGCGGGAATATGGGCTGAGCCAGAAGAAGGGTGAAGAATAAAGGGGAAGGGGAATCGCTCTGGAAGGCCTGATTGCGTTATCCGCATCAGGCCTGTGGGGGCGCCGGTAGGCCGGATTAAGCATCAACCGCTATCCGGCGCACCCGTTGGCAATTATGCTTTCAGCACGTCCAGCGCCGCAGCATAATCAGGCTCGTGAGTGATTTCGTTTACCAGTTGGCTGAAAATCACGTTGTCGTTCTCATCAATCACCACCACGGCACGCGCAGCCAGGCCTTTCAGCGGGCCATCGGTGATTTCTACACCGTAGTTTTTCAGGAACTCAGGGTTGCGCAGGGTAGAAAGCGTAACAACGTTGCTCAGGCCTTCCGCGCCGCAGAAGCGAGACTGGGCGAACGGCAGGTCCGCAGACACGCACAGCACAACGGTATTCTCGATCTCGGTGGCCAGTTGGTTAAACTTACGTACCGATGCCGCGCAAACGCCGGTATCGATGCTCGGGAAAATGTTCAGCACTTTACGCTTGCCCGCATACTGGCTCAGCGCGACGTCGGACAGATCTTTTGCCACGAGGGTAAAAGGCTGCGCCTTGCTACCCGCTTGTGGAATGGCGTTGGCGACTGCAACCGGGTTGCCCTGGAAATGAACGGTTTGTGACATGGTTATCTTCCTGTTTACATATAGTTAACGTCGTAGCTAGTTTATGCCAACAGCCGATAACACAGCAAACGCTATTTCTGCGTAACGCACAAACGACCACGTTTTCGCATGAGGAGAAAAGATGAGAGCAGTAAAGGTATACGAGGAAGCCTGGCCGTTACACACTCCCTTTGTGATTGCCCGCGGCAGCCGAAGTGAAGCGCGGGTGGTGGTGGTTGAACTGGAAGAAAATGGCGTGAGAGGGATCGGGGAATGCACGCCGTATCCGCGCTACGGCGAAAGCGACGCGTCTGTCCTTGCGCAAATCATGAGTATCGTTCCGCAACTGGAAAAGGGACTGACCCGGCAAGCACTTCAGCAGGTGCTTCCTGCTGGCGCGGCGCGTAATGCCGTTGACTGCGCGTTATGGGATCTTAGCGCTCGCCAGCAGCAGCAAACGCTTGCCGACGCTGTCGGCGTTACGCTGGACGCGGAGATCACCACGGCGCAAACGGTGGTGATCGGTACGCCAGAACAGATGGCCGCCAGCGCGGCGGCACTGTGGGAAACGGGCGCGCGACTGTTAAAGGTGAAACTGGATGACAGGTTGATTAGCGAGCGGATGGTGGCGATTCGTTCGGCTGTGCCGGAGGCGACGCTTATTGTCGATGCCAATGAGTCCTGGCGTGCGGAAGGCCTGGCGGCGCGCTGCCAACTGTTAGCGGATCTCGGTGTGGCCATGCTTGAACAGCCGCTCCCGGCCCAGGATGACGTTGCCCTGGAGAATTTTATCCATCCTTTACCCCTCTGTGCCGACGAGAGTTGCCATACCCGCAGCAGTCTCAAGGCGCTGCGCGGACGCTATGAAATGATCAACATAAAACTGGATAAAACCGGAGGACTGACCGAGGCGCTGGCGCTGGCGACAGAGGCTCGCGCGCAGGGTTTTTCGCTGATGCTGGGCTGTATGCTCTGTACATCGCGGGCGATCGGCGCGGCGCTACCGCTCACGCCGCAGGTCACGTATGCCGATCTCGATGGCCCCACCTGGCTGGCCGTTGACGTGGAGCCGTCGCTGCACTTTACGACAGGACAATTGCATCTTTAGGGTGCCAGCGCAGCAGACTGGACATCGCCTGGAGGTAGATCTCGCTGGCCTCATCTGCTGAGATCGGCGGGAATTCCGCAGTGATGCAATGCAAATTCAGGTCCGCGCACCAACTGCCGAAAGACCCGGGCGTTTCATAGCCCACGCTGGTCACCAGCGGCAGGGAAAATGCCTCCGCCAGCCATTCCCCCAGCTCGCTGCTGGCAGGATCTTCAATACAGGCCAGCGGGTCGTGAAACGACACCACCCACGCGGGATGAATCTGATGAATGAGCTGGCAAAGCGCCTGCGTTTCCGGCTCTGAACCCGGATGGTCTCCCGTTAATAGCACCACATCGCGCTCAGGGGCGGCGCTGTTCCAGCGATAGACCGTTTCCCCGGCTTTCCAGTTCGCGGCGGGAAAATTGCGGTTCAGGTCGACGCCGTTGGCGTTGGCGCGCAGCCCTAACTGACAGCCGTCCGGATTCACCGCAAGGATCACATGATGGCGGCGCAGCGACGGCGTCAGCGTGCGCAGCGCGCAGGAAAGGGTAACCACCGACGAATTTTCGTCACCGTGCGTTCCCGCAATGATTAAACCGCTTTCACGATCTGTCGCCGGAGCCGGAAACCAGATCAGCGGGGCCCCTAACAGCGATCGACCATAATGTTCAGTGCCGGGCGGAAATGCGCCGCGCTCGGCGCGTGGGCGGGTAACGGTCATAAGCGTCTCGGATTGCTGAGGATTGTCTTCGCAGTGTTGTGCAATTTTTGCCGATAATCAAATTGATTTCACGCGTCCGGATATTTGGTCGTGATATCAATTTTTTGCCGGAAGGTATTTGCATTTCCCTATGGCGAAACAAATAATTACGCCATTAATGATAAGCCGTTTTGAGGGAATCGTATGAAGCACTCTGTTGCAGTCACCTGTTGTGCGCTGATGGTAAGCAGCATCTCTTACTCCTGGGCTGCGGAGGTTCCCGGCGGTACGGTACTGGCAGAGAAACAGGAGCTGGTTCGCCATATCAAAGACGAACCGGCAACGCTCGATCCGGCGAAAGCAGTAGGGCTGCCGGAGATCCAGGTCATCCGCGATCTTTATGAAGGGCTGGTGAATCAGAACGAAAAGGGGGAAATCATCCCCGGCGTCGCCACTCAATGGAAAAGCAACGATAACCGCATCTGGACATTTACCCTGCGTGAGAACGCCCGCTGGGCTGACGGTACACCTGTCACCGCGCAGGATTTTGTCTACAGCTGGCAACGGCTGGTTGACCCGAAGACCCTTTCTCCTTTCGCATGGTTCGCGGCGCTGGCAGGCATCAACAACGCGCAGGCGATTATTGATGGCAACGCGACGCCGGACAAACTCGGCGTTAGCGCCGTGGATGCCCGTACGCTGAAAGTCCAGCTGGATAAACCGCTGCCGTGGTTCGCCAATCTGACGGCAAATTTTGCGTTTTATCCGGTGCAAAAAGCCAACGTCGAAAGTGGGAAGGACTGGACCAAACCGGGTCATCTTATCGGCAATGGCGCTTACGTGCTGAAGGACAGGGTGGTGAACGAAAAGCTGGTGGTCGTGCCGAATACGCAATACTGGGACAATGCGAAAACGGTCCTGCAAAAGGTCACTTTTCTGCCAATCAATCAGGAATCCGCCGCCACAAAACGCTATCTGGCAGGGGATATTGATATCACCGAGTCCTTTCCGAAAAACATGTATCAAAAGCTGCTTAAGGACATTCCCGGTCAGGTTTATACACCACCGCAACTGGGGACCTACTATTACGCGTTCAATACACAAAAAGGCCCTACGGCGGATTCCCGCGTGCGTCTGGCGCTGAGCATGACCATTGACCGTCGTATTATGGCCGGGAAAGTGTTAGGAACGGGCGAAAAACCGGCCTGGCGTTTCACGCCGGATGTCACCGCAGGCTTTACACCTGAGCCGTCGCCATTCGAACAAATGAGCCAGGAAGAGCTGAATGCGCAGGCGAAAACGCTGTTGCGCGCGGCGGGTTACGGACCGCAGAAACCGCTCAAGCTGACGCTGTTGTATAACACTTCCGAAAATCATCAGAAGATTGCCATCGCAGTGGCCTCGATGTGGAAGAAAAATCTCGGCGTAGAGGTAAAATTGCAAAATCAGGAATGGAAAACCTATATCGACAGCCGCAACACCGGCAATTTTGACGTTATTCGCGCCTCCTGGGTTGGCGATTACAACGAACCGTCGACATTTTTGTCGCTGCTAACGTCGACCCATTCCGGCAATATTTCGCGCTTCAATAACCCGGCGTATGACAAAGTGCTTACCCAGGCCACGCTGGAAAATACGGCCCAGGCGCGTAACGCCGATTACAATGCGGCTGAAAAAATTCTTATGGAACAAGCGCCCATCGCCCCGATTTATCAGTATACCAACGGACGGCTAATCAAACCCTGGTTGAAGGGGTATCCGATCGCCAACCCGGAAGATGTGGCCTACAGCCGGACGATGTATATCGTGAAGCACTGAATGTAAGCATGGCATTTCTGACTGGTCACACAGGGGCTATTCAGGTACCCGCCCCGGCAGGGAGATGCCATGCCAGTCGCGGCACAGATTGCCCATGCCGCGCAACAGAGAGTGGCGCAAGCGCTCGCACCTGTTTCTACAGACAGGTAACACAGTCGTGCAATGCGCCGCACTCCTTCATTATCAAATGAATCCGTTTGCAGAGTTAACGATGCAAGAAAAATAATACCGACAGCGCAAACAGAAGCGGTTTCCGTTAATCGCTCGTCAGCTAAGCGTAATAAACGTGTCGTAAGAGCACAAAAGAATAACAGTTTAATAATGAATTTCATCCATTTTCAGGCGCGGAAAAAAGAGGCGTTCATATTTGGATGACATGCAAGCACGCCTCAGTGAAAAATCACTGAGGCGGTATATTAATGATAGTGACACCAGTGCCTGACCAGACTCACTTTATTACGCAGTCCCATTTTGCGCATCGCCAGACTTTTATAGGTATAAACCGTTTTACTGTCCAGTTGCATTACGCCTGCGATTCCCCTGACGGAAATGCCGCTGATATACAGTGAAATGATCATGAATTCCTTCCAGTTGAGCATCTTTTGTGGCTCTTTGGGGCTTCTCACCTCGCACAAAGGGATAGCAATTTTTCTTTTACGTAACAGCAGAGCCAGTCTGGCTTCAATGGTTACAAGGGGCATATTGATCTCACAATAGAACATCTTGCGATCGTCCACTTTCAGTGACAAAAAATTTAACAGCTGAGGATTGCCAATAATTAAAATACGTTCCGCATTACACGCGGTCAGCGCTTTCAGTTCTGATACGTCAATCCACGATTTTTCAAAGATGAAAACCGCTATGCTGGCACCGGGATTTAACGCTTTTGAATTATGATTTATTATTTTTGCTACCAAATGCTCAACGGCTACTCGGGCGTAATGATCGTCGCCCTGAATAAAAATCTCCGCCATACCCAATCACCCATAGACATAAATAAGATTACATGTGAGACAACTTTAATGAAAAGTTCACCCCGATAGTGATTATTCTGGAGGGTAGAAAATAGGATAGCAATGCTCAAATTATCCAATTATGGACAGACTGTTTGTAACCAAACTGAATATTTGACAGGGATGTAATGTAAAGAGACGGAACATGACAGCAGACTTTAGCACAATGTCATGGTATTGTTACGCACAAGTAACGGAGCTTTCACTTACAGAAGGAGATCGTCATGATCATGAGAAAGCTTAAGACGGCGAGAGGAAAAAAATTCCTGCTTTGCCTGCTTGGCGTATTCATCATCGCTGCGACTGTCGTCACGCGTGCGACCATTGGCGGGGTGATTGAGCAGTACGACATACCGCTGGCGGACTGGACGACATCAATGTACGTCATCCAGTCGTCGATGATTTGTGTCTACAGCCTGGTCTTTACGATTTTACTGGCGATACCGCTGGGGATTTACTTCCTCGGTGGGGATGACAAACCGTAAAAGAAAAGGCCCGACATTCGGGCCTTTCGCTTATTAATCTTACGGTTAATCGTCTTCGTCGTCGTCGAGTTCTACCGGAGTCTGATACTGATCGGGTTTGATGACCAGCAGGTCACAGCGCAAATGATCGATAACCTGTTCCGCGGTATTGCCAAGAAACGCGGCGGAGATACCGGTACGCCCCACGGTGCCCAGCACCACAATCCCCGCCTGCAAATGTTCAGCCAGATCCGGGATCACCTCTTCCGGTAATCCTTTCTCTACGTGGGTGACTTTTTCGTCGATACTGAATTTCTGGCGCAGAGACTTCATCGCCAACAGGTGCTGACCGCGAATCGCATCGTTATACACGCTGGGGTCGAACTCGGGCAGTTCAATAGCAATGTTGATGGGAGTGACCGGATAGGCGCCAACCAGATGCACTTCGGTATGGTTGACCTGCTCGGCCAGTTGCAGGGTTTCTTTAACCAGTTTCTCGTTCAGCGCATTGTGATAAGGTTCTTCGCTGGCAAGGTTCACCGCCACCAGCGCTTTCCCGCCTTCTGGCCACGGCTGGTCTTTGACCATCCATACCGGGCTCGGACATTTACGCAATAAATGCCAGTCGGTCGGCGTGAAGATCACCGCTTCCAGTTTATCGTGCTGGTGGGCCATTTTTAGCACCAGATCGTGTCCGCCGCTGATGACCTCCTGAATGATGGCTTCAAAGGGACGGTTGTGCCAGACCACTTTAATGTCAATCGGAACGCCTGCTTCGAGATAGTATTTCGCCTGTTCGCGGATCCATGCGGTCCGCTGGCTGATGACGCCCTGACGCATTGCCGTACGCTCGTCTGGCGACAGCAGGGTCGTCATTTCGTATGAAAAGTCATAGATCGGCAGGAAGGCTTTTATGGTGCCACCAATCCGTTGATGCAAATAAACCGCACGCCGTAACGCAGGTTGATCGTCCTGATTCGGATCGATAACCACCAGCATGTTTTGATACATAGCCATACAGGGTCTCCTTACAACTGTCACCGCAGTCTGTAACTAAAAGAGTAACCCAATAACGAGAAATGAAACAGGGAAGAACCTTCTGTCAGATCAATAAATCAGGAAAATTTAGCGATTCGACAGAAGGGTTTCTGGAGAAGTTGCGGAAAGATTAAGCGACGTTACGCGTGTGACCGGCAAGCACCGCCAGCGCCTCACTGTTCTCGATGGTAATGTATTTGCCTTTTACTGCCAGCATGCCGCTTTTCTGGAAACGCCCCAGCAGACGGCTGATGGTTTCGACAGTCAGGCCGAGGTAGTTACCGATATCGCCGCGGGTCATGGTCAGACGAAACTCGCGCAGTGAGAAGCCACGCTGGGCAAAACGACGAGAAAGGTTATAGATAAATGCCGCCAGGCGCTCTTCCGCGTTTTTCTTTGACAGCAGCAGGATCATATCCTGGTCGCCTTTGATTTCGCCGCTCATCAGGCGCATCATCTGCTGACGCAGATTGGGCATTTTGCCTGACAGATCGTCCAGCGTTTCAAACGGGATTTCACAGACCATTGAGGTTTCCAGCGCCTGTGCAAAGCTCGGGTGATGGCCACTGCCGATAGCGTCGAAGCCAACCAGATCGCCCGCGAGGTGGAAGCCGGTAATCTGTTCGTCACCTTGTTCGGTAATGGTGTAGCTCTTGATCGTACCGGAACGAATGGCGTAGAGCGATTTCAGCTCATCACCTGCTTTAAACAGGGTTTGCCCTTTCTGGATCGGCTTTTTACGCTCGATAATATTATCAAGCTGATCAAGCTCATGCTCGTTAAGTGT
Source organism: Citrobacter sedlakii NBRC 105722 (assembly GCF_000759835.1). Lineage (GTDB taxonomy): Bacteria > Pseudomonadota > Gammaproteobacteria > Enterobacterales > Enterobacteriaceae > Citrobacter_A > Citrobacter_A sedlakii. The sequence continues at coordinate 314,471 of NZ_BBNB01000001.1, read as the reverse complement.
GAACGGGATGCAAAGCTGGCTGATACTGCAATCCTGGCAATGGATAGCACAACCGCCAGACTGAATGCGCCGTATAATTCGCTTTTCCGGGATCATAGGTCTGCTCAAGCCGTAATTGATATTTGTCAATTTTAACATCTTTTTGGTGGGCACGTAAGTCTGAGCAGAGCGCAATAGCGGATAATTCCGGAAAGTGAGCGGGAAATATTTCTATCTTGTTGAAAAACCTCACCTTGAGTGAGGCATCTTTACGCAAAAGTGTGAGCAAGAAGGCACGAATTGCCTGGACTCAGAGTAACAAATAGCCTTCGTGACGCAGTAACCACTCTTTGCGCTGTACACCGCCAGCGTAGCCGGTCAGGGCGCCATTTCGGCCAATGACGCGATGGCAAGGCACCACAATACTGATGGGATTCGAGCCATTGGCTGCGCCCACCGCGCGCGCCGCGCCGGGGCGACCAAGCTGTTCCGCCATCTGACCATAGTGCATCACCTGTCCTTTTGGAATGGTGCGTAACATCTGCCAGACGTCGCGCTGGAAGGGCGTTCCGCCGGTTGCGGTGGGGAGAGTGTCAATCACATCGATATTCCCGGCAAAATAGTCAGCCAGTTTATCGGCCAGCCCGCCGGGGTTTTTCGCCGGGATGCGGGAATACCCCCCGGCCCGATAATGAATATCCAGCAGTTGTTCCATTCGGTCGCTATGCTGTTCCCATTCCACGGCGCGCAGGTGGAATTGTTCGTCGCAGAGGATCCACAATGGTCCCAGCGGGGTCGCAATTTTATCTTCCAGTAGTGTCAGCATTCGACGCCTCGTATCAGTACCGCTAATTAGCCGTCATCAATCTAGCATGGCGAACTTCCATGCCGCTATACCCCTGATTTGGGATAAAAAAAAGAGTCTGTCGACATCGCCAGACTCTACAGTACACACAGCAGTATTTCCTTAAGTAATCCCGGATGTTTTCCTGAATGCGGGTAATGACTTATAGCAAGAGCGGTGTTGGGGGTCCAGCCGGTATTAGTGATTGATTTTAAAAAATCATAAGTTAAATCAGATAGTTTAATTGCGGATAAACTGGGAGTGTATCACCCGTTAAAATTCTGCGCTGATAGCACGGACAAACATGGATTCATCGTCGCTTACTGGAAACTTCTGTAAACCATTGTCGCTATTCAGGGGGACGGTTATGATAACGGTTGTCTTAAAAACGGGAGGATGAAGCATGAACCTTGACGACAAAGCGCTGTTTCTTGACGCCATGGAGGATGTCCAGCCTCTCAAACGTTGTACAGACGTTCACTGGCAGCCGGTGCGCAACGCGCGTAAGCCGCAGCGTATCGACACGCTGCAGCTTGATAATTTCCTCACCACCGGTTTTCTGGACATTGTCCCGCTGGCGCAACCGCTGGAATTTCGCCGCGAGGGGCTACAGCAGGGCGTGCTCGATAAACTGCGTGGCGGAAAATACGGTCAGCAGGCCAGCCTGAACTTATTGCGCCAGCCGGTGGAAGTCTGTCGCCAGCAATTGTTCCGCTTTATTCTCCAGTCTTTGCAGGATGGCTTACGTAATGTGCTCATCATTCACGGTAAAGGGCGGGACGATCACTCGCACGCGAATATCGTGCGCAGTTATGTGGCGCGCTGGCTGACCGAATTTGATGATGTGCAGGCGTACTGTACGGCGCTGCCGCATCACGGCGGCAGCGGTGCCTGTTACGTGGCGCTGCGTAAAACCGCACAGGCAAAACAGGAGAACTGGGAACGCCACGCCAAACGCAGCCGTTAATGTAGCAACAGCGACAGCTCCTGCGCGGCTTTTTGCAGTTCTGGCAGTACCCGGGTCCGCAGTTCCTCCGCGGAAACCTGTCCGGCATGGACGCCCACATTCAACGCTGCCTGTACCTGTCCCTGGGCGTTAATTAACGGTACGGCAATTGACCGTAGTCCCATCTCCAGTTCCTGATCGTTAAGCGCGTAGCCCTGTTGCCGCACTTTTTTTAGCTCCGCGCGCAGGGCTGAAACAGAATCGACGGTTTGCGAGGTGTAGCGAATCATGGTGATTCTTCCCAGCATATCATTCAGTTTATCTTCCGAAAGGTGGCTTAACAGTACGCGGCCCATTGAGGTAGACCACGCGGGCAGGCGGCTGCCAATGTCCAGATCGATGGTCATGATCCGCGAACTGGAGGCGCGGGCAATATAGAGAATATCGTCGCCGTCCAGCGTGGCGATGGAGCAGGATTCATTGAGCATATCGCTCAGATGCTTGAGTACCGGCTGCGTGGCGCGCGCCAGGGGCGTCGAGGCGAGGTAAGCATGCCCCAGCGCCAGGATCCGGGGGCGCAGTTCAAAATTTTTACCGTCTTCAGCATAGACAAACCCCAGTTTACCGAGCGTATACAGACAGCGGCGTACCGCTGCGCGCGGAATGCCGGTCTTCTGGCTGATCTGCGATATCGACATCACCCGGCGCTGCGGCGTAAACGCCTGAATCACCTCCAGCCCGCGTGCCAGCGAGGCCATAAAATTCGGGTCGCCCTTAAACGGGTCGGCTTCGTTGCTCAGACGATCGTCCGGATGTTTTTCCACTGTTTTCCCCTCATTGTTCGCCATCGATCACATTCTTCGCACAAATATACACATCGTTCGATTATCGCACCATATTTCGATTATCGCCCTTGCCTGGCTTCGTTAAGTGGGTCACATTTTGTGCGAACAACGCTAAAACGTGCGAAATACGTACAACAAGGAGCGACCAGATGATTGATAAGAGTGTGCCTTCGCTGGAGGAGGCCATTGCCGGGATCCCGGATGGCGCCACCATCATGATTGGTGGATTTGGTACGGCGGGGCAGCCCACCCGGCTGATTGACGCTCTGATAGACCAGGGGGCCCGGGATCTCACTATCATCAACAACAATGCGGGTAACGGCGAAGTGGGGCTCGCGGCGCTGCTGAAAGCGAAACGGGTGCGTAAAATGATCTGCTCTTTTCCGCGCCAGGTGGACTCGCAGATTTTTGACGGGCTATACCGTAACGGAGAGGTGACGCTGGAGCTGGTGCCGCAGGGGAATCTGGCGGCGCGGATCCAGGCAGCCGGTGCCGGAATTGGCGCAATTTATACCCCAACGGGCTATGGCACCCCGCTGGCGGAGGGTAAAGAAACCCGCTGCATTGATGGTAAAAACTATGTGCTTGAATATCCGATAAAAGCCGACTTCGCGCTGATTAAAGCGCACCGGGCTGACCGCTGGGGAAATCTGGTGTACCGCAAAGCGGCGCGGAATTTTGGACCGATCATGGCGACGGCCGCGCACACCACTATCGTCGAAGTGAATCAACTGGTTCCGCTGGGCGAACTCGATCCTGAACATATCATTACGCCGGGCATTTTTGTCCAGCGCGTATTTTCGCTGGAAAACCTGGCAGAAACAGCGCTGCGTGCCTGAGGAGGAAAAATGAAAAGATTATCACGGGATGAAATGGCGAAACGCGTGGCGCAGGATATTCCCGAAGGGGCTTACGTCAATCTTGGTATTGGCTTGCCTACGCGGATCGCCAACTACCTGCCCGCAGACAAAGAAATCTTCCTGCACAGCGAAAACGGTCTGCTCGGCATGGGACCGAAGCCTGCGGAGGGTGAGGAGGATCCCGAACTGATCAATGCCGGAAAAGAGTATGTCACCCTGCTGCAGGGCGGCTGTTATTTCCATCATGGCGATTCGTTCGCCATGATGCGCGGCGGTCACCTTGATATCTGCGTACTGGGGGCATATCAGGTTTCTGCATCAGGGGATCTCGCGAACTGGAGCACCGGCGCGCCCGATGCGATCCCGGCGGTAGGGGGGGCGATGGATCTGGCGATCGGCGCGCGTCAGGTGTTCGTGATGATGGATCACTTAACCCGCGAGGGAGAATGTAAGCTGGTAGAGCACTGTTCCTATCCGTTAACCGGAATGAGATGTGTCAGTCGTATTTACACCGATCTGGCGGTGATCGACATTACCGAAAAAGGCCCCGTGGCGCGGGAAATTTTCAACGGACTCTCTTTTGAAGAGCTGCAGCGTATCACGCCGGTGACGCTGGGGTTTGAACAGCTGGCGCAAAGCGCATAAGGAACTAAGATGAATCAGGCATTTATCTGCGATGCGGTGCGCACGCCGTTTGGTCGCTTCGGCGGGACGCTGGCGAGCGTACGGGCGGACGATCTGGCGGCCATTCCGTTGAAAGCTCTGCTGGCGCGCCATCCGAATCTCGATCCGGCGGCGATTGATGATGTGATCTACGGCTGTGCGAATCAGGCAGGGGAAGATAACCGTAACGTGGCACGAATGGCGTTGCTGCTGGCGGGTTTGCCGGAAAGCGTGCCGGGCAGCACGGTGAACCGGCTTTGCGGCTCCAGTCTTGATGCGATAGGCATTGCCGCGCGGGCGATCAAGAGCGGAGAGACGCAGCTGATGATTGCTGGCGGCGTCGAGAGCATGTCGCGCGCGCCGTTTGTCATGGGGAAGGCGGAAAGCGCCTTTAGCCGCAGCATGAAAATGGAAGATACCACCATTGGCTGGCGTTTTATCAATGCGCAAATGCAGGCGCAATATGGTGTGGATTCGATGCCAGAAACGGCAGAAAACGTCGCACAACAGTTTGCCATTTCGCGGGCCGACCAAGATGCGTTTGCCCTGCGCAGCCAGCAACGTACAGCGGCGGCTCAGGAGCAGGGGCTTTTTGACCGGGAGCTGGTTTCTGTGACAGTGTCACAACCAAAGGGCGAGCCGCGGATATTCAGCGCCGACGAACACCCACGCGCCACCTCGGCTGATGCGCTGGCAAAACTGAAGGGCGTCGTGCGGCCTGATGGCTCGGTGACGGCAGGCAATGCCTCCGGGGTTAATGATGGCGCTTGCGCGCTGCTTATCGCCAGCGAGCAGGCAATGGCGCAGCAGGGATTGCAGCCGCTGGCGCGCATTGTTGGCGTAGCGACGGCAGGCGTCGCGCCGCGTATTATGGGCTTTGGTCCCGCGCCCGCGGTACGTAAGGTGCTGGCGCTGACCGGATTAACGCTTGCACAAATGGACGTCATTGAGCTTAACGAAGCGTTTGCCGCTCAGGCGCTGGCGGTCATGCGCGATTTGGGTTTGCCTGATGAGGCCGCGCAGGTGAATCCGAATGGCGGCGCAATTGCGCTGGGGCATCCGCTAGGGGCATCCGGGGGAAGGCTGGCGATGGCCGCAGCGTATCAGCTACAGCGAACCGGTGGGCGTTATGGTCTCTGCACGATGTGTATCGGCGTTGGACAAGGCATCGCGCTGATAATCGAAAGGGTTTAAGGAGCAGAAATGCATTTGTTAACCCCGTTAATGCGCGGAACGGCGCTGACGGCAGAATTCTCAGAGCAGCAGGTGATCCAGGGGATGCTCGACTTTGAAGCCGCGCTGGCAAGGGCGCAGGCGGCTTGCGGCGTGATCCCTGTCGCCGCCGCCGGGCCGATCGTCCGTGCCTGTCGCGCAGAACGTATTGATGCGGATACGCTGGCAGAGTCGGCGCGCGCGGCGGGAAATCTGGCAATCCCCTTAGTCAAACAGTTAACCGCACAGGTAAAAGCCGATGATCCTGACGCGGCGCGCTACGTACATTGGGGCGCTACCAGTCAGGACGTTATTGACACCGGGATGGTGCTGCAACTGCGCGCGGCGCTGAACGCAACCCGTGCGCATCTCGCACGGTTAGTGGATACCGTTGCCAGCCAGGCATCGCGTTATCAGCAAACCGTCATGCCGGGACGGACCTGGATGCAGCAGGCGTTGCCGGTGACGTGGGGTCTGAAACTTGCCGGAACGCTCGACGCGTTATTACGCTGGCAGGAGCGCTTACAGCAATTGCTTCCGCGTGTGCTGGTGGTCCAGTTCGGCGGCGCGGCGGGCACGCTGGCGTCGCTCAGGCAGGACGCGCTGCCGGTGGCGTCGCGTCTGGCGCAGGAGCTGGCCCTTACGCTGCCGGATACGCCCTGGCATACGCAGCGCGATCGTATGCTGGAAGTGGCCGCGTGGTATGCCGGGATCGGCGGAACGCTGGGCAAATTCGCTCAGGATTTCGCACTGCTGATGCAGACCGAAGTGGCGGAGGTGAGCGAACCCGTTACCGCCGGACGTGGCGGTTCCTCCACTATGCCGCATAAGCGTAACCCGGTAAGCTGCGCCGCCATTCTGACTGCGATGCAACGAACGCCGGGGTTAATGGCAACCCTCTACAGCAGTCAGCTTCAACAACATGAACGGGCGCTCGGCGGCTGGCAGGCCGAATGGGAAGTCTTGCCGGAAATCATCATGCTGGTCGGTCACGCGATGCAGGAAACGCAACACTTGGTTGAAGGGATGCAGGTCTGCCCGCCAAAGATGCTTGAGAACCTGGAGATCACGCATGGCCTGATGATGGCAGAGTCGGTGACCCTGGCGCTCGCAGCGTTTGTCGGTAAACAAGAAGCGCATCATTTGATGGAAGATCTTTGCCATCGTGCAATCGAAAAGCGGTGTTCTCTGCTGTCGGTGTTGGTCGATGAACCACGCGTGACCGCGCATGTAGATAAATCTCGTTTAACAGCGCTGCTTGACCCGACGCAGGCCACAGGCAGCGCAGAACACTTTGTCCAGCGCGTACTTTCGCGCTATGAGGAGCGGCGGCATGGAACTGAACTTTCAGATTGAAGGGCCGGATAACGCCCCGGTGGTGGTGTTATCGAATTCACTGGGTACGACGCTGACCATGTGGGAACCGCAGATGGCGGCGTTAACCGCGCATTACAGGGTGCTGCGTTACGACACGCATGGACACGGCGAAACGCGTAAACGGGGAGAAACTGACCTCGCGCGGCTCGGGCAGGATGTAATTGCGCTTCTGGACCATCTGGACATCCCGACAGCACATTTTTGCGGTATTTCAATGGGCGGGCTGACCGGTTTATGGCTCGCATGCCATCAGCCGCAACGAATGCGCAGTGTGACCGTGATAAACAGCGCGGCGCGGATAGGTAATGAAGCCGGCTGGCGCGACCGGGCGCAGCAGGTCCGCGCCAGCGGGCTTTCCGCGATTGCCGCCAGCGCGCCTGAGCGCTGGTTTAGTCTGCCGTTTCGTCTGGCGTCAGCAGAGACCGTGGCCGACCTGTGTCAGCAGCTCGTAGAATCGTCTGCGCAAGGCTATGCCGCCTGTTGTGATGCGCTGGCGACCGCCGATATGCGTGACGAGATAGCCGACATTCAGCGCCCGGTTTTGCTTATTGCCGGAGATGACGATCCGGTGACCACCGTGGCCGATGCGCAGTATATGCACCAGCGCATTGCGGGTTCAACGATGGTCGTGGTGAAGGCGTCGCATTTATCCACGATTGAAGCGCCAGACGCGGTGAACGCGGCGCTGCTGTCATTTCTGGGAGGACAGAATGCAGGATGAAGACCGTTTTGAACAAGGCATGAAGGTGCGTCGCAGCGTACTGGGCGATGCGCATGTCGATCGCACCGTGAAAAACCTGACCTCGCTTAACGCCGATTTTCAGGATTTTATTACCCGCTATGCCTGGGGAGACATCTGGAGCCGCCCCGGGCTGGAACGCCATACGCGCAGCCTCATCACCATTGCGATGCTGATAGCGCTCAACCGGGAAGCGGAGCTGAAGATGCATTTGCATGCTGCTTTTAATAACGGGGTGACGCGGGAAGAACTAAAAGAACTGATCATGCATTCCGCGCTCTATTGTGGTTTACCTGCCGCCAACGCTACGCTGCATCTGGCGCAGCAGGTTTTCGATGAGCGTGATGCCGCCGGTCTGTAAGACACGCTGCCGGCGACCTGAAGCGTCGCCGGAAATGTCTCTGTCAGGCTGCGAGTACCCGATTGCGCCCTGCGTTTTTGGCCCGGTATAAGGCAGCATCAACGCGTTTAAACAGGTCATCAAGGCTTTCATTTGGTTCATGTTGCGCCACGCCAATACTCACCGTAAAACGCGGCAGGCCCAACAGCGTGAGCTTTGCCACCGACGCGCGAATCGCTTCCGCCAGTAAAAGCGCATCATCCAGCGGCGTGCGCGGCAACAGCAGAATAAACTCCTCGCCGCCCCAACGGAAAACCCGATCGCCCTGGCGCGCGCTCTGCTGAAGGCAGTTCGCCAGCGCGCAGAGTACTTCATCACCCTTTAAATGCCCGTACATATCGTTAATGCTCTTAAACCTGTCAGTATCAATGAGCAGGAGACTGTAATCCTGCGCCAGGGAAAATGGGGTTCTCTGTTCGGGGTCAGTCAGGAGATAAAGCTGGCGGCGATTAAGTAAACCGGTCAGCGCATCGTGTAATGCCGCATAGTGCAGCGCCTCTTCCAGCCGTTTTTGTTCGGTAATGTCGTGGACAATGCATAGCATCAAGCGATCGCCGTAGATTTCGATTGGCCCCGCATAGGTCTGGACATGACGGGGAGAGCCGTCCGCCATCTTGTGCACAAAATGTAATGGCTTATGGCCGCCGGGCAACCGGGCAATTTCATGCATGATGGGTAAGATTTGTCGTCCCAGCATATTAATTTCCCAGGTATGCTTTTGACACATCGCCTCAAGGCTGTAACCGTAGAAATTGAGCGCCGCGAGATTGGCATCGACAATCAGTCCATCGCGCGAGGGATCAATCAGCAGAATAGGCGCGGTGTTGGTCAGAAAAAAACGGGCATAAAATCCCTGTTTTTTGCGCTGGTAGGCCACCGAACGGCTCGCTTTTAACCCCTGAACGGTCGAGATATCTATCCCTTCAAACAGAATCACCTCGCGATCGTCAGGCAGTTGTCTTAACGAAAGACGGCACGAGAGGGTGCCCGGCGTATTGTCACGGCTTACGGTCAGGATTTCGATAATATCCCGGCGGCTGCGTAAATCGGTGATGTAATCTGCGAGCTGGCGGCGCGCATGAACAGAATACGCGCCCTGACGCAGTTGATTGAAGTCATTTTCCGGCATAAGCGCAGCGGCGGCGCGATTAGCAAACAACATTTCCCCCGTGAGCGGAAAGACGATCCAGACAGGCAGGGTCAATAAATCCAGAGCGTTAAAGTTGTGGGTCATTTTTATGGATCCTGTTTTTTAATCATGACATGTTGCGTAAGCGCAAAAAAACAGAACAAGAAGCAAGCGTGGCGAGACGGCGGCAATATGCGAGCCAGATAAGTGCGCAAGTTTTAATCTAGCAGGGTTTCACTCTTACGCATGAGGAAACGGCGTGGCAACGCCTAAAAAAAGCAGCGCTGAAATGGCCGTACGGGGATCGCTGTCTGCAGGCAAAAACAGAAGCGGAATTAAAAATAGTAAAAACTAAACAGTTAAGCGCTGATGAAATTATCTGCGCAGAGATATTGCGTGGCTTAAGTATAAAACAACGGAAAGGAGTAAATAGCAGATTGTCCGTGTTTTATGCGTCCTTACTGCAAATTAAGGTGATGGGGAGTGGCGTTTAGTGAAATTATCCATGGTATATCGTAAATGTTGGCGCAATGTGAAAAGCAGATGAAAATAGTGTTTCCTGATGCTATATAACTATTCACCTGCAATGTATTTTCTCCCGGATCTGAAATGTTAAAAAACATGAGTGTCAGAACGTTTATTATTGGCTTCCTGGTAGGCGTTTTCCTGTTATTCAATATTGTTCATATACTTTTCTCATCAAATATCCGCTTGGTTGTTTTAACGAATGTGATCTCGCTGACAGCGTTATTGTTTTTATGGTGGTATATGACAATATATCTTGTCACGCCGATCAACACGGTTAAGCGAAGTATTGCCGAAGTTACCGCCGGAAATCTGGGGGTGATAATCCCTGCGTTTGGTAATAACTGTGCGGGAAGACTCATTCCCGGAATTAACAGCCTGTCGGGTAATATCGCGACGCTGGTGCGTGAGATCCGCCATTCTTCTCACACCGCGCTGTCGCTGTCTGAACAGCTCGCCGCCCGCAGTGCGGAACTTTCGGTGAAAACCGAGCAGCAGTCGTCCTCACTGATTCAGACCGCGGCCAGTATGGAAGAAATGGCGGCGAGCACCCGTAATAATGCTGATAACACCCGTCTGGCCAATCATCAGGCCGATACGTCAAAACAGTGCGCGTATCACGGCAGCGAATTAATGGCGCAGGTTTCACATAATATGGAATCCATCGCGCACTGCGCGCAGCAGATGACGGAAATCATTACGCTGATTGACGATATTGCTTTTCAGACCAATATTCTGGCGTTAAATGCTGCCGTAGAAGCGGCACGCGCGGGTGAACACGGAAAAGGATTTTCCGTGGTGGCGACAGAGGTCCGGAATCTGGCGCACCGAAGCGCAGAAGCGGCGAAAAATATAAAAATGCTGATTGAAGAAACCCATAAAAATGTTCGGCAGGGGGCGGAGGTGGTCAGCGAAACAGAAAAAAATATGCAGATCATCGTCCAGGGCGCAGGGCAATTAAGCCAGCTCATGCATGAAATTTCTGCCACTACCGTGGAGCAGGAAAAAGGCATCAACCAGATATCGCAGGCCATGAGCGAACTGGAAAGTGTTACCCAGAGCAATGCGCTGATGGTAGAGGAATTAACGGGTTCTTCTGCAGTATTGAAACGGCAGGTGGTTGAGTTGCAGTCTAAGACGCAGCAGTTTCGTTTATCTGCCACCACTACGTCGGCGCAACAGCACGGGCAGCCCAGGTTTTCATGATAAATATCAGCATTATGGGATAACGAGAAGTTGCTTAACCTACGCCGATAGCTAGACTAACCAGAAAAGCGCGACGTAGGGGAGGCGAAATGGAAGCCATAAAAGGGTCGGAAGTGAGTGTGCCGGATGCGGTGTTTGCCTGGTTGCTGGATGGCAAAGGCGGGGTGAAGCCGCTGGAGGATAACGATCTTATCGACAGCGCGCATCCCTGCTGGTTACATCTTAACTATACGCACCCCGACAGCGCGCAGTGGCTGGCCACAACGCCGTTACTGCCAAACAATGTTCGGGACGCGCTGGCAGGGGAAAGCCTACGCCCACGCGTCAGCCGTCTGGGAGAAGGAACGCTCATAACCCTGCGCTGCATTAACGGCAGCACCGATGAACGTCCGGACCAGCTGGTGGCGATGCGTCTGTACATGGATGAACGGCTGATTGTCTCCACCCGCCAGCGTAAAGTGCTGGCGCTGGATGACGTGGTGAGCGATCTGCAGGAAGGCACCGGTCCCGTTGACTGCGGCGGTTGGCTGGTGGACGTTTGTGATGCGTTAACCGACCATGCCAGCGAATTTATTGAACAGTTGCACGACAGGATCATCGACCTCGAAGACAACCTGCTCGATCAGCAAATACCGCCGCGGGGATTTCTTGCGCTGCTGCGTAAGCAACTGATTGTCATGCGACGCTACATGGCCCCCCAGCGTGACGTCTATGCGCGGCTCGCCAGCGAGCGTTTGCCGTGGATGAGCGATGACCAGCGGCGCCGGATGCAGGATATTGCTGACCGGCTGGGCCGCGGACTGGATGAGATCGACGCCTGTATCGCCCGTACCGGCGTAATGGCGGATGAGATCGCGCAGGTCATGCAAGAGTCACTGGCCCGTCGGACCTATACGATGTCGCTGATGGCAATGGTATTCTTGCCCAGCACCTTTCTGACCGGGCTATTTGGCGTCAATCTGGGGGGTATTCCTGGGGGAGAATGGCGTTTTGGTTTTTCGATCTTTTGCATTCTGTTAGTGGTTGTGATTGGTGGTGTTACTTTATGGTTGCATCGTAGTAAATGGTTGTAAAAACGGGGCTTTTAAGAGATTTCTTCTGCTAAAACGGCTTTAAAATTGAGCGAAGTCAATAAACATCGCGCCCGTTCGCGGCAATATCATTCTCGCAGGTGAATGCAACGTCAAGCGATGGGCGTTGCGCTCCATATTGTCTTACTTCCTTTTTTGAATTACTGCATAGCACAATTGATTCGTACGACGCCGACTTAAATAAGTCGGCTTTTTTTTGCCAGCAGGTTATCAACGACTACCCTAAAAGGGAGCCCACGATCTACCGGAGGCAAAAATGACTCGTCTGATGGTGTCACTGAAACTGGAAATTCGTTTTTCCGATCCTGTACCGACCGATCCGGTTCCTGTTCCTGACCCGGTGCCGCGTCCGCAGCCCATGCCTGACCCACCGCCTGATGAAGAACCGATTAAATTGTCGCATCACAGGCGCAGATCTGCGAGGATACGCGCCTGCTGACTGTGAGTCGTTACCGCGAGATTAAATTGTGACCGCTTTTTCAACCCTGAACGTTCTGCCCGCCGCCCAGCTCGATAACCTCAACGAGTTGGGCTATTTGTCGATGACGCCTGTTCAGGCCGCCGCGCTACCGGCGATTCTGGCCGGGCAGGATGTTCGGGTTCAGGCCAAAACCGGCAGCGGTAAAACGGCGGCGTTTGGCCTTGGGCTTTTACAGCATATCGACGCCGCTCTGTTTAAAACCCAGTCGCTGGTGTTATGCCCGACGCGTGAACTGGCCGACCAGGTCGCGGGGGAATTGCGCCGTCTGGCACGCTTCCTGCCGAATACCAAGATATTGACCCTGTGCGGCGGCCAACCCTTTGGCGCGCAGCGCGACTCTCTCCAGCACGCGCCGCACATCATCGTGGCGACACCTGGACGGCTACTGGACCATCTGCAAAAAGGCACGGTTTCGCTGGATGCGCTTTCGACGCTGGTGATGGATGAAGCGGATCGGATGCTGGACATGGGGTTTAGCGACGCCATTGATGAGGTGATTCGCTTTGCCCCTGCGTCACGCCAGACGCTGCTGTTTTCGGCGACCTGGCCCGAGGCGATTGCCGCGATCAGCAGCCGCGTTCAGCGAAATCCGGTAACCATTGAGATCGATACGGTTGATGCGCTTCCGGCCATTGAACAGCAGTTCTTCGAAACGGCTCCCCAGGACAAAATTCCGCTGTTGCAAATAATACTCAGCCAGCACCAGCCAAAGTCTTGTGTGGTGTTCTGTAACACCAGGAAAGATTGTCAGGCGGTATGCGATGCGCTGAACGCAGCGGGGCAAAGCGCGCTGGCGCTGCATGGCGATCTGGAACAGCGGGATCGCGATCAGACGCTGGTGCGTTTTGCTAATGGCAGCGCACGCGTGCTGGTCGCCACGGACGTGGCAGCGCGCGGGCTGGATATTAAGTCTCTGGAACTGGTCGTCAATTACGAGCTGGCGTGGGACCCGGAGGTCCATGTGCACCGTATTGGTCGAACGGCCCGCGCCGGGAATAGCGGTCTGGCGATCAGCTTTTGCGCGCCAGCAGAGGCGCAGCGAGCCAATATCCTTTCGGAAATGTTGCAGTTAACGCTGAACTGGCAGGATGCGCCAACGAACGTGACGCTAATGCCGCTCGAGGCGGATATGACCACGCTATGCATTGACGGCGGGAAGAAAGCCAAAATGCGTCCTGGCGACGTGCTGGGCGCTTTAACTGGCGAGTTGGGACTGGACGGCGCGGACATTGGAAAAATTACCGTGCACCCGGCGCATGTCTACGTCGCGGTGCGTCAGGCGGTGGCGCATAAGGCGTGGAAACAGTTACAGAACGGGAAAATTAAAGGGAAGTCCTGTCGGGTTCGCCTGTTGAAGTAAGCCCTTTGACGTTAACGCCGGATACGGCAAAGCCGTTATCCGGCAGGGTAAAAGCGTCAAACGACGCTTACTTCACCTCAACCACATTCAACCGTAGCTCAGCAAGCTGATGTTCATCTTCTTCTGGCTGCCAGCCTACAGGCTGTAGCGGGATATCTTCGCGATCGAACGCCAGATCGCCACCGTCTACCACCTCTGCGCCGTGTCTGATCCCTTTGAAGTCAAACAGGTTAATGTCGCTCAGGTGAGACGGCACCACGTTCTGCATGGCGCTGAACATGGTCTCAATGCGACCCGGGTAGCGTTTATCCCAGTCGCGCAGCATGTCGGCAATCACCTGGCGCTGTAAGTTCGGCTGTGAACCACACAGGTTACAAGGAATGATAGGGAACGCTTTCGCCTCGGCAAAACGTTCAATATCTTTTTCCCGGCAGTAGGCCAGCGGACGGATCACGATATGTTTACCGTCGTCGCTCATCAGCTTTGGCGGCATGCCTTTCATCTTTCCGCCGTAGAACATGTTAAGAAACAGGGTTTGCAGAATATCGTCGCGATGGTGTCCAAGCGCAATCTTGGTGGCGCCCAGCTCCGTAGCGGTACGGTAAAGAATACCGCGGCGCAAACGCGAGCACAGGGAGCAGGTGGTTTTGCCTTCCGGAATTTTCTCTTTTACGATCCCGTAGGTGTTTTCCTCAACAATCTTGTACTCCACGCCGAGTTGCTCGAGGTATTCAGGAAGAATATGCTCAGGAAAACCGGGCTGTTTTTGATCGAGGTTCACCGCCACCAGCGAGAACTGGATCGGTGCGCTTTGTTGTAAATTGCGCAAAATCTCCAGCATGGTATAGCTGTCTTTGCCGCCTGAAAGACAAACCATGATGCGATCGCCGTCTTCAATCATGTTGAAATCGGCAATGGCTTCGCCCACGTTTCGGCGCAGACGCTTCTGTAATTTATTGATGTTGTACTGCTCTTTCTTACTCATTTCTTGATTTTGCGACATGTAATAGAGGCTCAATTCATTGTGTGGCATCAGAGGGGGCGACATCACGCCGAAGGATCCGCGGACGCTGTCTGATATAAAAACCGTGGAGCGTATGGTACGGATTAGCGAGAAAAATGTCAGCACATTTAACAGGCAAAACGCAGGGGGCAGGTAAGAGAAGAAAAAGCCCGCAACGGGGTGCGGGCTGAAAGGATTAGCGAACCACCAGTACCGAACATTCAGCGTGACGCACGACAGCCGCCGCGTTCGACCCTAACAGGTAGGTGGTGATATCCGGACGGTGCGAGGCAATAATGACCATATCCGCCGGCAATTTCTTCGCCATTTCCAGAATCTTGTCTTTTGGCGAACCCTCAGCAATATGTACCTGGACTCTGTCCGCCGGGATATTGAACTGCTTTATCATCTCTTCCAACTGAGATTTGGCTTCAGCTTTCAGATCGTCCATGGCGGGCAACTCTGCGGAGTAGGCCAGGCCCAGCGATGCGTAATAAGGCAGTGACGGAATCACGGTCAGAAAATGCACCTGCGCATCGTCAATCCTTGCTTCGGCTTCAACGTGGGAAATCACCCGTTGAGTTAATTCTGAGTCTGAAATATCGATAGGTACCAGAATCGTTCTGCTCATAAAAACCTCCTGTTAATGTATCCATATAAAGTGTAACGCCTTTTAGCTCGGTAAGTATAACGACGATGGTCACATTTTGGCATCACATATTTATGATTTTAATTATATGGTATGCATGTGTCAGCACAGCAAAGCGCGCAACAGAGAAGGACAGGGAGATTTAGCGCAGAGAATAGCCCGCCGTCGCCAGCGGGCTGAAGAGCTTAGAACTGGTAAACCAGACCCAGCGCTACAACGTCATCGGTGTTGATACCGTTGTTAGCATAGAAGTTGTCGTCTTCGTCCAGCAGGTTGATTTTATAATCAACATAGGTCGACATATTTTTATTGAAGTAGTAGGTCGCGCCGACGTCAGCGTATTTAACCAGATCTTTACTGGTGTCGTTACCCTGGCCGCTCAGGTCTTTACCTTTAGACATCAGGAAAGACACCGCCGGACGCAGGCCAAAGTCGAACTGGTACTGCGCAGTCACTTCCACGTTTTGCGTTTTGTTCGCTACGCCGTCATCGCCGTACGGGGTCATGTTGCGGGTTTCAGAATACATCGTCGCCAGGTAGATGTTGTTGGCATCGTATTTCAGACCCGCAGTCCAGGCATCCGCGTTTTCGCCGCCAGCCACTTTGCCGCCAGCGTTAACCTGCTCGTTGGTCCGGTCAGAGGTTGTGTAAGCAGCGCCAGCGCTGAAGCCCATGCCCATATCATAAGTCGTCGAAATACCGAAACCGTCGCCGTTGGAGTGTTGAAGATCGCGGCCGTTGTTATTGGTGCCTTCCTGACCGTTCTGGTTTTCGTTGTTGCCCTGATACTGAAGCGCAAAGTTCAGTCCGTTTACCAGGCCGAAGAAGTCCGTGTTACGGTAGGTTGCGACGCCGTTTGTACGACCGGTCATAAAGTTGTCAGCCTGGGTGTATGAGTCGCCGCCAAATTCCGGCAGCATATCGGTCCAGCCTTCCACATCGTACAGTACGCCATAGTTACGACCGTAGTCGAATGAGCCATAGTCGCCGAATTTTACGCCCGCGAATGCCAGACGGGTCCAGGAATTTGAACCTTCGCCTTCCGTAGTATTCGCCTGTACGTTATATTCCCACTGGCCGTAACCGGTCAGTTGGTCGTTAATTTGGGTTTCGCCTTTGAAGCCAACACGAACATACGTTTGATCGCCGTCAGACTTATTGTTGTCAGAGAAATAATGCAGACCATCTACTTTGCCATAGAGATCTAATTTATTGCCGTCTTTATTATAGACTTCAGCGGCATGCGCTGCGCCAGCGGCTAACAGGGCAGGGATTACGAGAGCCAGTACTTTTCTTTTCATCGAAATAATCCTTTCGTTTATTATTTACCTGTGACTCCCTCTTAAGGGGAGTAAAAGCATGCTAAAGGAGAAGTTCCGTAAAGAGATAAGTATGAATTGTTACGTCTTAAGTAAAACCTTAATTAAATAATTCTATGGTAACAGTAATAATTAGCGTGAATGTATTAACCAAAAATATATAAAATAAAAATTATACAAGTTAAATTTGATGCGATATTCTGCGCGGGTTATATGCCTTTATTGTCAAACTCTGCTTTTTGTTGGTCCATTGCGAAACGTACTGATTTACCAGCAAACATACTGACAAGCCCGAACGATGTTCGGGCTTTTTTTTTATTTCCAGGTGAATCCCGCCAGGCCGTTATTCACTGTTCGCTTTTTCTGCTTTCCCCGCCAGTTGCGCCAGGAAGTCATAGCGTTTTTGCAGGTCCGCGGCGGCATCTTTCCATAGTTGCTCCGCGACCTCGGGCTGCTGCGCATTAAGACGGCGGAAGCGCTGCTCGTTAAGCAGGGTTTCCGCCAGCGCATCTGACGGTGGACGAGAGTCAAGCGCCAGCGGCACTTTGCCTTCATCCGCGCGACGCGGATCGAAACGATAAAGCGGCCAGAAGCCAGTCGCCGTCAGTTGACGCATCTGGTCGTGGCTCAGCGCCAGATCGTAGCCGTGCTCTTCACATGGGCTGTAGGCAATGATCAGCGACGGTCCTGGATACGCCTCCGCTTCCTGTATGGCTTTCACCGTCTGGTTTAGCTGCGCGCCAAGCGAGATCTGCGCGACGTAAACGTGACCATACATCATCATGCTGACGCCGAGATCTTTACGCGCCTTGCGCTTGCCGTGTTCGCCAAATTTTGTGACAGCCCCAAGCGGCGTGGCTTTTGACGCCTGGCCGCCGGTATTGGAATAACACTGCGTGTCCAGCACCAGAATGTTGACGTTTTCGGTCAGGCTCAGCACATGATCGAGACCGCCGAAGCCAATATCGTAAGCCCATCCGTCTCCGCCGATAAGCCAGATTGATTTCTCAACCAGCGCATCGGCATCGGCGACCAGCTCGCGCGCACCGTCGACATCTTGCAGATGCTGGCGCAGGGCGGCAACCTGTTCGCGGCGAACGTCCGGTGTCGCTTCGGCGTGCAATGCCTCGTAGAGCGCCGTTGGGATCTGTTCGGCAAACTGCGACAGCAGGCGCATCACCCGCACGCGATGCTGATCGACCGTCAGACGGAATCCCAGACCGAATTCGGCGTTATCCTCAAACAGCGAGTTAGCCCATGCCGGCCCCCGTCCGTTCGCATCGGTGGTGTACGGCGTTGAAGGCAGGTTACCGCCGTAAATGGATGAACACCCGGTGGCGTTGGCAATCAACATGCGATCGCCGTACAGCTGGGTCAGCAACTTGATATACGGCGTTTCGCCGCAGCCGGAACAGGCGCCGGAATATTCAAACAGCGGGGTGATCAACTGCGAAGTACGAATATCAATGCGTTCAAGTTTGCTGCGATCAATTTCTGGCAGAGCGAGGAAAAAGTCGTAGTTCACTTTTTCTTCTTCCACATGCTCAAGGCGGGACATCATATTAATCGCCTTGATTTCCGGGTTCTGGCGATCTTTCGCCGGGCACACCTCGACGCACAGGTTGCAGCCGGTGCAATCTTCCGGAGCGACCTGCAGCACATATTTCTGGCCACGCATATCACGAGATTTCACGTCCAGCGAATGCAGAGTGGCTGGGGCGTTCTCCATCTCCTGTGGCGACACGACTTTGGCGCGAATCGCCGAATGCGGGCAGGCGGCGACACAATGGTTACACTGAGTGCACAGTTCCTCTTTCCAGATTGGAATTTCTTCGGCTATATTGCGTTTTTCCCAGCGCGTGGTGCCCATCGGCCAGGTACCGTCCGGCGGTAAGGCGGAGACCGGAAGCGCGTCACCGAGTCCGGCGAGCATCGCGGCGGTGACCGTTTTGACAAAATCAGGGGCTGCGTCCGAAACGACCGGTGGACGGTGGGCGCTTTGCGGATTCACCGACTGTAGCGGCACTTCAACAACCGATTCGCGGGCCAGCGCCAGCGCCTGCCAGTTGCGCTCCACCAGATCCTGTCCTTTGCTGCTGTAGCTTTTGGCGATTGCGCCCTGAAGTTCAGCCAGCGCGCTGTCGCCAGGCAAAATGCGCGTCAGATGGAAAAAGGCCATCTGCATGACGGTGTTGATGCGTGCGGCCAGACCGCATTCGCGAGCGATTTTCGCGGCGTTAATGACGTAGAAACGCGCCTTTTTCTGATTCAACACCGCCTGGACTTCCTGTGGCAAACGCGCCCAGACCTCATCGGCGTTATAGGGGGTATTGAGCAGGAAGATCCCGCCAGGCTTGAGACGTTCTGCCATCGGGTATTTGTCGATAAACTGCAATTGATGACAGCCAACAAAGTCGGCCTGCGAAACAAGGTAGGCGGAACGGATCGGCTGTTCGCTGACGCGAAGATGCGAAACCGTCAAACCTCCGGCCTTTTTCGAATCGTAGACGAAGTAACCCTGCGCGTACCAGGGGGTCGAGTTACCGATAATCTTGATGTTGTTTTTGGTCGCCGAGACGCTGCCGTCGCTGCCCAGTCCGTAAAACAGCGCTTCCAGCCGGGCGCTGGAGGGAAGGGTGTTTTCCGGTAACGGCAATGACAAATTGGTCACATCGTCGTAAATACCCACAGTAAAACGCGATTTTGGTTGCGTGCTGCTCAGTTCAGTGAAGACCGCCAGCACGCAGTCGGGGCCGAACTCTTTCGAAGAAAGACCGTAGCGTCCGCCGATAACGCGCGGCAGTGTCTCACGCTCGCCGCGGTTAAAGGCTTCCGCCAGCGCGGTCATGACGTCCAGATACAACGGCTCTGCCTGGGATCCCGGCTCTTTGGTACGATCGAGTACGGCGACCGAACGTACCGACGCTGGCAGAGCGCGCAGCAGGTGTTGTGCGGAGAACGGGCGGAACAAACGTACTTTCAGCACGCCAACGTTTTCACCGCGCGTCAGCAGTTCGTCGACCACCTCTTCGCAGGTGCCGATACCCGACCCCATCAGGATGATCACGCGTTCAGCCTGTGGGTGACCGTAGTATTCAAAGGGGCGATATTGACGACCCGTCGCCGCGGCAAAATCATTCATCGCTTGCTCAACATGGTCGTAAACCGCGTTGTACCATGGGTTTGTCGCTTCCCGCGACTGGAAGTACGTATCCGGGTTTGCCGACGTGCCGCGAATCACCGGATGCTCCGGATTAAGCGCTCTGGCGCGATGGGCGTCGATTTCAGCCTGTGGCATCAGGTTCAGCAGCGTATCGTCAGCCAGCGGCACGATTTTGTTGATTTCATGCGAAGTACGAAAACCATCAAAAAAGTGAATAAAGGGCACCCGGCTTTTCAATGTGGCGATTTGGGCGATCAGCGCGAAGTCCTGCGCTTCCTGAACGCTGGCCGCGCACAGCATGGCGCAGCCGGTCTGGCGGACGGCCATTACGTCGGAATGATCGCCGAAAATAGACAGCGCATGTGTCGCCACGGTACGGGCGGCGACGTGCAGTACGAACGGAGTAAGCTGTCCCGCCAGTTTATACAACGTCGGGATCATCAATAGCAGACCCTGGGAGGACGTAAAGGAGGTCGACAGAGCCCCGGTTTGCAACGCACCGTGCACGGTAGCGATCGCGCCGCCTTCAGACTGCATTTCGACCACGCGCGGGGTATCTCCCCAGACGTTTTTAAGCCCGTTCCCCGCCCAGGCGTCCGCCTGTTCAGCCATTGTTGAACTGGGCGTTATGGGGTAGATGGCGATAACTTCACTGGTGCGGAACGCTACGGAGGCCACCGCGCCATTACCGTCAATTGTGATCATATGACACCCTTACATTGCGCAAATTGAAAGACGCTCTCTACAGCATGGCGTCCCGATAGTTATCTTTTCAGTATAGGACTTTCCTGTATTCCCTTGAAGTTATGCGGCTTTCGAGTGCACAAATTGACACACAGATCGCGAAACAAGATCGGAAATTTAATATTTGTTTAACCCCGATGATGCCCACGTTTTTATTTTTCCGGGGGCAAGGTGTGCAATATATTTTTACGTTGTCATCAAAAAGTCGATTGTTTATTAACGTGGGTTTAACAGCTTTATCTTATTTTTTAAGTGAGGTCCAAAACTGGACCGTAATTTTCTTTGAGAAATTTCTTAAGAAAATTATTATCCTTGCCGTTCTCTTGGGATATGACTGTTCTTAATAAGATGATTTAAGTTTGGCTTTAGGTCTGCTGTCTCTACACTGGGTGCAGAACTGGGCAGGAAAGCCTTGTTATTTTTTGCTGTTAGCACAGTGATAATAACCAGCCAGTTGCGGATACACGCAATTTAAACATATTATTTACACGTAATAACGTGAATCTTCTTTGTGCGCGAAAAAGTCAGGATGTGATAATGTAATTACTTGTTTTGATTAAATTATGATTCGTTTATTTTTGCTTGCTTTACTTATATCTACCTCATCATCGTCTTTTGCGTTTGTTAAAATTCAGGCCAAAGACTGGGGCTTCAATACCTTTTCTACGTTGTCTTATGCTGATAATTCCGTAAATCGGTCGTCAGCTCAGCGTAACAACAAACAGCTTAAACAACGCATTATGCGTGAATTCGCACAGTGGCAGGGTACACATTACCGCTGGGGCGGGGACAGCCGCCGTGGCATTGATTGCTCCGCCTTTACGCGTCGTATTATTGCCTCGACGATTCATAAACACTTGCCGCGGACTGCCCGTGAGCAAAGTCATATCGGTCGTCGGATACATCAGAATGAACTTAACGTCGGTGATTTGGTGTTTTTCGAAACGAAACCAAACGTCCATCATGTTGGGGTTTATATCGGAAATGATGCGTTTATTCATGCATCCAGTTCGGAAGGTGTGACGTTGTCACATCTTTCAAACCGATACTGGCAGTCGCGCTATGTGACCGCTCGTCGGGTGAGTGTTTAAGGCTCGTGGGGCCGCGTGAGATCAAAAACCGCACGAATAACGCGATAAAATGCGGCTACGGCGCATAAATGCGCGCGTTGACTCTCGACGCGACAGCTTCGCATGCCTATTATTAGTGCGGTTCGTTTGGCTTTCAGCAGATAAGGGGAGAGAAATGCGCGCAGCGTTTTGGGTAGGATGTGCCGCGTTATTATTGTCGGCGTGCAGCAGTGACAATGAACCTGTTCAGCAGGCGACGGCGGCGCATGTCGCTCCGGGGTTAAGAGCGGCGATGACCAGCTCCGGCGAGGCCAATTGCGCCATGATAGGGGGATCGCTCTCTGTCGCCCGTCAACTGGACGGTTCTGCCATTGGTATGTGCGCGCTTCCCAACGGCAAACGCTGTAGCGAACAATCTCTCGCCGCGGGAAGCTGTGGTAGTTATTGATACTACTGCATTAAGTCGGCCAGTTTATAGCTCAGAGTATGTTCCGCCGTCGCCAGCGTAAGCTGGTTAGCGGTCAGGTCTACCTGTGCACCCTTGCTGAGCATGGCGCTCAGCGTGGCGTCCAGTTGATTAAGTTGCGGGTCGGCGCACATCATCCGCGTCATTGCCAGATTTTTGGCTTTCAGCTCGCCATCTGACAGCGTGGCCTGACCGGTGAAGCGATTACACATCTTGCCTGAGATCGTCATCTTTTCTCCGAAGCTCAGCTCGGGAGCCTGCTGGCTTGCCGCGATCGGTTTTCCGTCCACGCTTTCCAGCACGAAGCGATGATGCTGTAGCTGCTCGCGGCTGACAGACACTTTTCCATTACTCACACAACCTGCCATCAGCAGGCTCAGCGCAACCAGCGCGACTACCTTCTTCATATCAACTCTCTGAATCTTAACAATCAATAACAGAATAACGATCTTACCGAATATGGCTTTGGGGAAAATCTGAAAACCCCTCCCAAACGTGGGAGGGATGAGCGTTAAAACAGGGCGTTAGGGCACGATTCACCGTTCATTAACTGCTGCAAATTGTGCAACGTAGTTTCTGAAATGCTGGTCAGCGCTTCCGCCGTGAGGAAGGCCTGATGCCCGGTAAACAGGACGTTGTGGCAGGCGGAAAGCCGACGGAACACATCATCCTGAATGACGTCATTAGACTTATCTTCAAAGAACAAATCGCGTTCGTTCTCGTAAACATCCATACCCAGCGAACCAATTTTCTGATTTTTCAGCGCTTCAATAGCCGCCTGGGAGTCGATCAGCGCTCCACGACTGGTATTGATCACCATCACGCCATCCTTCATCTGGTCAAAGGCCGCGTGGTTAAGCAGATGATAGTTCTCCGGCGTTAATGGGCAGTGCAGGGAGATCACATCCGACTCGGCAAACAACGTGGCGAGATCGACATATTCCACCCCCAGCTCAAGCGCAGCAGCGCTCGGGTAGGGATCGAACGCCAGCAGTCGCATACCAAAACCTTTCAGGATGCGCAGAGCGGCAATGCCAATTTTACCGGTACCAATGATCCCGGCTGTTTTACCGTGCATAGTGAAACCGGTTAAGCCCTCGAGCGAGAAGTTAGCATCGCGGGTGCGCTGATAAGCGCGGTGAATGCGACGGTTCAGCGTCATCATCATACCAACGGCGTGCTCAGCGACGGCTTCCGGCGAATAGGCCGGCACGCGCACGACCTGTAAACCCAGCTCCTTTGCCGCGTCAAGATCGACGTTGTTGAAACCCGCGCAGCGCAGCGCGATGAACTTAACGCCTTGTTTCTTCAGCTCTTCAAGTACCGGTCGACTTCCGTCATCGTTTACGAAAATACAGACGGCCTCGCAGCCATGGGCGGTTTTCGCTGTCTTTTCCGTCAGCAAAAAGTCAAAAAATTCAAGATCAAAGCCAAAAGCCTCGTTAACCTGTTGCAGGTACTTCTTGTCGTACTGTTTAGTGCTGTATACGGCGAGTTTCATAAGACTTTCTCCAGTGATGTTGAATCACACGTATTGAATTCAAATTATTTTACAAAATATAAAAAAGTATTGAAAGTGATACATATAATGAATAATTCTAGAGCATCTATCCTTAAACTGGGCATGTTTCGGCAAACATGACACAATAGTGGCCTTATTCGGCTTAATTTAATGCTAAATCAGGATATTAACTGCCCATGAAGGGTAAATACAAAGCCGTTCTGGCGATCGCTTTGCTGGTTATCCTCATACCGCTGACGCTGGTGATGACGCTTGGGTGGTGGGTCCCAACGCTGGCGGGCATTTGGCTGCCGCTCGGGACGCGCATAGCCTTTGAGCAAAGCCCACGCCTGACGCGTCAGGGCTTGCATATTCCTGAGATGACATATTTAGTCGGTGAATGTCCTTTGGCGCGCGTCACCCATGCGGACATTTCCCATCCCAGCCGCTGGCAGCTTACGATTAAAACCCTTCAGCTTGATTCCGCCTGCCTGGCTAAACTCCCGCAAAGCGAGTCGTCGCCCGCCGCGCCTCGCACCCTTGCCGAGTGGCAGGCGATGTTGCCGAATACCTGGGTCACTATCGACAATGTGGCGCTTTCTCCCTGGCAGGTATGGCAGGGAAAACTGAACCTTTCGCTTACCCCGTCGGTTCAACAAGTGCGCTATCAGGGGGAAAAGGTCACCCTTCGGGCGCAACTGCGCGGCCAGATGCTGTCCGTGAGTGAACTGGACGTGACGGCGTTTGAAGGGCAGCCGCCCGTCAGACTGGTTGGTGAATTCACGATGCCGCTGGTGCCGGATGGGCTGCCGACAAGCGGTCATAGCGTTGCGACGTTGACTCTGCCGCAGGCGCCTTCGCTGGTGGATGCGGAACTGGAATGGCGTGACAATACGGGGCAACTGATCGTGATGGCGCGCGGGCAGCATGAGCCGTTGCTCGACCTGCCGTGGAGCCTTACGTCTCAGCAACTCTCCATCAGCGACGGCCGCTGGACGTGGCCGTATGAGGATTTTCCCTTAAGCGGGCGTCTGGGCATTAAGGTTGATAACTGGCAGGAGGGGACAGAAAGGGCGCTGATTAGCGGTCGCCTTAATGTCCTTACCCAGGGCGACGCGGGCAAAGGAAACGC
The DNA here is from genome assembly GCF_000759835.1 of Citrobacter sedlakii NBRC 105722. Classification (GTDB taxonomy): domain Bacteria; phylum Pseudomonadota; class Gammaproteobacteria; order Enterobacterales; family Enterobacteriaceae; genus Citrobacter_A; species Citrobacter_A sedlakii. The sequence continues at coordinate 289,767 of NZ_BBNB01000001.1, read as the reverse complement.
GGTGCTGACCTTTGGCCCAGGCAAACTCAGCATGGATAATAGCGCGATGCCGCTTCAGTTAACCGGCGAAGCGAAGCAGGACGATTTGATTTTTTACGCCAGGCTACCCGCCCAACTGAGCGGAAGCCTGAGCGATCCGCAACTGGCCTTTGAGCCTGGCGCGCTGCTGCGTTCGCGCGGGCGGGTCATCGACTCGCTGGACATTGATGAGATTCGCTGGCCGCTGGCAGGGGTGACGGTGACGCAGCGCGGCGTGGACGGTCGTCTGCAGGCCATTTTGCGCGCGCATGAAAATCAAATGGGTGACTTTGTGCTGCATCTCGACGGTCTGGCGAACGATTTCCTGCCGGATGCAGGGCGCTGGCAGTGGCGCTACTGGGGGAAGGGCCGTTTTACCCCTATGCATGCCGCCTGGGACGTGGCGGGAAAAGGGGAATGGCGCGATAAGGTCATCACCCTGACCGATCTCTCCACTGGCTTTAATCAGCTTCAATACGGCACCATGACGATCGACTCCCCGCGGCTGATACTCGACAAGCCGGTTCAGTGGGTGCGCGATGAAGCACAGCCGCGGTTTAGCGGCGCGCTCTCGCTCGACGCTGGCGAAACCCATTTTTCGGGCGGCAGCGTGTTGCCGCCGTCGACGCTCAAGTTCAGCGTTGACGGTAGCGATCCGACGTTGTTCCAGTTCAAAGGCGATTTACATGCCGGGGCGATTGGGCCGGTTCGGGTTAACGGACGCTGGGACGGCATTCGTCTGCGCGGACAGGCCTGGTGGCCGCAGCAGTCGCTAACGGTGTTTCAACCTTTGGTGCCGCCAGACTGGAAAATGACTCTGCGCGAAGGCGAGCTCTACGCCCAGGTCGCGTTCTCTGCCGCGCCGGAACAAGGGTTTGAAGCGGGCGGCCACGGTGTGCTCAAAGGCGGCAGCGCATGGATGCCCGACAACCAGATCAACGGTGTGGATTTCGTGTTGCCATTCCGTTTTGGCAACGGTACGTGGCAACTGGGTACGCGCGGACCGGTTTCGCTGCGGATCGCCGAAGTGGTCAATCAGGTGACAGCTACCAATCTCAGCGCCGATCTGCAGGGCGCGTACCCCTGGCGTGAAGAGGAGCCGCTGTTACTCACCGACGTCAGCGTCGACGTGCTGGGCGGTAAGGTGAGGATGCAGCAGTTGCGTATGCCGCAGCATGGCCCGGCGTTGATTCGTGTGGAAAATATTTCGTCCAGCGAGCTGATAAGCGCAGTGAATCCCAAGCAATTTGCCCTGTCCGGCCCGGTCAGCGGCGCGCTCCCACTGTGGCTGAATAATGAAAAATGGATCATTAAAGACGGCTGGTTAACGAATCCGGGTCCAATGACCCTGCGCATCGACAAAGACACCGCCGATGCGGTGGTGAAGGATAATATGGCGGCGGGCGCGGCGATCAACTGGCTGCGTTACATGGAGATCGCCCATTCCTGGACCAAAATCAATTTAGACAATCTCGGCGTACTGACCATGCAGGCGGCCATCACCGGCAACAGTCGCGTAGAAGGTAAGTCGGGGACGGTCAATCTCAACTACACCCACGAAGAAAATGTATTTGCGCTCTGGCGCAGTCTGCGCTTTGGCGACAACCTACAGGCATGGCTTGAACAGAACGCAACGCTGCCCCTGAAACACTGCCCGGAAGGCAAGGAATGTGAGGACTCCCAATGAAAATGATGACAGCCATGCTGGCGCTACTCCTGTCAGGGGTATTGACGGGCTGTACGCCGCGCATTGAAGTCGCGGCGCCAAAAGAGCCAATCACTATCAACATGAATGTCAGGATTGAGCATGAGATCCACATCAAAGTGGATAAAGACGTAGAAAGCCTGCTCAAATCACGTAGCGACTTGTTCTGAGGTTAGGATGAAACGAACATTACTTCTGACGACGCTGATTCTCAGCCTGCTGAGCGGAAATGCGCTGGCGCTGACCCTCAATGAGGCCAGAACGCAAGGACGGGTTGGGGAGACCCTGAACGGCTACCTCGTGGCGCTGAAAGAGGATGCCGAAACCCGGACGCTGGTGAAAGAGATCAACCAGGCGCGAAGCGTCAGCTACCAGCAGCTTGCTGAAAGCCACAATATTCCGGTAGAGGAGGTCGCGAAAATGGCCGGGCAAAAGCTGGTTGAGCGCGCCCGTCCGGGCGAGTACGTGCAGGGAATCAACGGTAAGTGGCTGCGGAAATAACTGATAAATTCTGAAATGTTGTCTGATAGCAGGGGGCGATGGCGCATCAATCGATAAAGTCAGGCATTATTACGCGACTTTTTAATTATCAGGGAATGATAATGACCCTCTATCAAATTAAGCCCGCTTTTCAGGCGCTTTTGCGTCCCCTCATGTTTTGGCTGCACCGACACCGCGTGACGGCTAATCACATTACCCTTGCCGCGATGGCGCTCTCATTCCTGACGGGCGGCGTGTTGGTGTGTTTCCCCCGTCTGGAACTGCTGGTCCTCCTGCCAGTCGTGCTCTTTGTGCGCATGCCGCTTAATGCGCTGGATGGCATGCTGGCGCGAGAGTGCAATCAGCAGTCAAGGCTGGGTGCGATTCTCAATGAAACCGGCGATGTCCTCTCCGACCTCGCGCTTTATCTGCCGTTTATGCTGATCCCGGACAGTAACCCAATGCTGGTTGTGGCGATGCTGTTCTGTGCGGCAATGACGGAATTTTGCGGCGTGCTGGCGCAAACCATTAACGGCGTGCGCAGCTACGCGGGTCCGTTAGGCAAAAGCGATCGCGCGCTGCTGTTTGGCTGCTGGGGACTGCTTTTGACGCTGTGGCCACAGCTGGCGACATGGAATAACGCCGTCTGGTGTGGCGCCATCCTTCTGCTGCTGTGGACGGCGGGTAATCGCTGTCGCAGCGCGTTGCGGGTCGAGGTGGCGAAGTGATGATGCTGGAGACATCCCTGGCGGCGGTATTCGCGCTGCTGTTGGCGGCAAGCGTGGTTAATGTGCTACTGGTTACGCTGCGTCCGGAGAAAGACTGGCGCGAATTAACGCTACGCATTCGCACATGGTGGGTCATCGTGGTGCTGTTTTCGCTGGCGATCCTGAGTCCTGCCTGGCTGGCGCTGACCTTTTTCGGGCTGGTCAGCTTTATGGCGTTGAAAGAGTTTCTGACCCTGGCGCCGTCCCGTCAGGCTGACCGTATGCCGCTGTTGTGGATGTTTATCGCTATTCCGGTTAACTACGGGTTTATCGGCAGTGGCTGGTACGGCATGTTTGTGGTGTTTATTCCGGTATATGTCTTTTTATTCCTTCCCGCGCGAATGGTGATCGCCGGCGACACGCAGGGCTTTTTGCGTACCGCTTCCCAACTGCACTGGAGTTTAATGACCACCGTGTTTGCGTTCAGCCATGTGGCTTTTCTGCTGGTGCTTCCTGCTGATGGCAAACAGACCGGCGCGCTACTGGTGCTGTTTCTGGTCGGTCTGACGGAATTTAACGACGTTGCGCAGTACATCTGGGGTAAGTCGTTCGGGCGCATTAAGGTCACGCCGACGGTCAGTCCGAATAAAACGCTGGCAGGATTGCTGGGCGGCGTGGCGACAACGGCATTGGTTGCCCTGCTGTTAGGGCCGTTACTGACACCAATGAGCGGGGCGATGGCGCTGCTTGCCGGGGTGATTATCGGCGTGACGGGGTTTTGTGGTGACGTGGTGATGTCGGCGATCAAACGGGATTGTGGCGTCAAAGACAGCGGCACTCTCTTGCCCGGACACGGTGGTATTCTCGACAGGCTGGACTCACTTATCTTCACTGCGCCGGTCTTCTTTCATTTCATCCGCTATTTTTACTTTTAACTACCATGACGCGACTACTTCGTACTCTGTTTACTCTTTGTGTTGTCTGGCCGGTCATTTGGCTATGGCTGGGGTTGCGTGTCCGGCACCGGGAACGTCTGCCGACACACGGTCCGGCGATTATTGTGGCGAATCACAACAGCCATATGGACGTGTTTGCGCTGCTTTCGCTGTTTTCTTTACGTCGTCAGGGTCAGGTGCATCCGGTTGCCGCGGCGGATTATTTTCTGCGTAATAAGTGGATGGCCTGGTTTGCGCTGAATATTCTCAACATTATCCCGGTGATGCGTAAAGGCGGCGACGCTAACCCGTTGGCCCGTTGCGAACAGGCGCTACGAGAAGGCAAGACGCTGATTCTGTTTCCGGAAGGTACCCGCGGCGAGCCTGGAAAGCTGGCGCCGCTGAAGTCCGGGTTATGGCATCTGAGCCAGCGTTTTCCGGAGGTGCCGATTATTCCTGTCTGGCTGACCGGAACCGAACGGGTAATGGCGAAGGGCAACCGGATACCGCTGCCGCTGTTTATCGATGTGTCCATTGGCGGGGCGATGTATGCGGATCCCGACAAGCGCGCGTTCATGGATAACCTCCGGGCGCAGTTGTTGACGCTTTCGCAATAAAGCAAATTGGCTGATAGCGCACCGTTTTGCGCTATCAGGCACGTTGTCTTGAGCGTTTGTTTCTATACTGTCCACTGCAACGGCGTTATCGACTCATTGCGGGACAACATGATGACAAAAAAATATTCTGCTCAGTGCCACTGCGGCGCGGTCACCTTTACCGTTCAGCTTAGCGACGGGTTTCACACCGTGCGCCGCTGTAACTGTTCGTTTTGCCGGATGCGCGGCGCCGTGGTGGTTTCTGCGCCGCTCGACGGTATCGACGTCCTCACCGGGCGCGATAAGCTCACGGAGTACCGGTTTAATACTGGCGAAGCGAAGCATTATTTTTGTTCAGTCTGCGGGATCTACACCTTTCACCAGCGCCGTTCCAGTCCGGATCAGTATGGCGTGAACGTGGCCTGTATTGAAGACGTCTCGCCTTTTGACTTTTCACCGGTTGAGGTAACCGATGGGGTGAATCATCCCAGTGATGGCGCGAGTCGCGGTGTGGTGGGGTATCTGAGTTATCAGCCAAAATGAACACCTCCCGCCGCAGCGGGAGGTGAGCGCTTACGCGGCTACTACGCTGTCGATAGCGGCTTTCGCGTCGGACTGCGCTTTTGATGCCACTTCCGGTCCGTAGGCGATTCCTTCGGCGAACACAAAGTTCACGTCGGTGATCCCAATGAATCCAAGGAACACTTTCAGGTATGGCGCGATCAGATCGGTCGGGGTATCTTTGTGAATACCGCCGCGGCTGGAGAGGATCACGGCGCGTTTACCGGTGACCAGACCTTCCGGCCCTTTCTCGGTATAGCGGAACGTGACGCCAGCGCGTGCGATCAGATCGAAGTAGTTTTTCAGCTGTGTCGGGATGTTAAAGTTGTACATCGGGGCGGCAATGACGATTACGTCGTGGGCTTTCAGTTCAGCAATCAGCTCATCAGACAGCGCCAGCGCTTCCTGTTGACGCGGCGTCAGCGGCGCATCGCTCGGGCGCAGAGCGCCGACCAGTTCGCCATCCAGAACCGGAACAGGGTTTGCCGCCAGGTCGCGTACGGTTACGGCATCAGCGGGATGTTTTTCACGCCATTGTTCAACAAAATAATCAGACAACTGACCAGACTGAGAGTACCCTGCCAGAATACTGGATTTAAGAACTAATACCTTGCTCATGGGTGTTTCCTTATAGGTGTTTGAATGGGCTGTGCCCCGTTGCGTGTTGACACTTTATTCACAATCCTGCCACAGAGATAGCGCAATATATCGAAGCCTATGTTCGAATTTATTGAACGACACACAACATGCGCTGATGTGGTACTCTATACCTATCAATTTAAAGAGATTTAACCAGGCAGAGCACTGCCATCTAACCTTATGACAGAACAACAAAAATTAACCTTCCACCTCCTGCAACAGCAGTTAGATGCGTTGATGCTGCGCGATCGCCAGCGTTTTGCTCGCCGCCTCCACGGCGTGAAGAAGGTTAAAAATCCTGATGCACAACAGGCCATTTACCAGGAAATGGCAAAAGAGATCGAACAGGCAGCCGGTAAAGTCGTGCTACGCGAAGCGTCACGTCCGGCGATCGTGTATCCGGAAAACCTGCCGGTTAGCCAGAAAAAACAGGCCATTCTTGAAGCGGTTCGCGATCACCAGGTGGTGATTGTGGCCGGGGAAACCGGGTCGGGAAAAACCACCCAGCTACCGAAAATTTGCATGGAGTTGGGGCGCGGGGTTAAAGGGCTGATTGGCCATACGCAACCGCGCCGTCTGGCTGCGCGTACCGTGGCGAACCGTATTGCTGAAGAATTGCAAACGGAGCCGGGCGGCTGCATCGGTTATAAGGTGCGTTTCAACGACCACGTCAGCGATAACACGATGGTTAAGCTGATGACCGACGGTATTCTGCTGGCGGAAATCCAGCAGGATCGTCTGCTGATGCAGTACGACACCATCATTATCGATGAAGCGCACGAGCGCAGCCTGAACATCGATTTTCTTCTGGGGTATCTGAAAGAGCTGTTGCCTCGTCGCCCGGACCTGAAAGTTATCATTACTTCCGCGACTATCGATCCGGAGCGATTCTCAAAACATTTCAACAATGCGCCGATTATAGAGGTGTCAGGACGGACCTATCCGGTGGAAGTGCGCTATCGCCCGATTGTAGAAGAGGCGGACGATACCGAACGCGACCAGCTACAGGCTATTTTCGATGCGGTAGAGGAACTGGGACGTGAAAGCCCCGGCGATATTCTGATCTTTATGAGCGGTGAACGCGAAATCCGCGACACCGCCGACGCGCTTAATAAGCTCAATTTACGCCATACGGAAGTGCTGCCGCTGTATGCCCGGCTCTCCAATAGCGAACAGAACCGGGTGTTCCAGTCCCACAGCGGACGGCGCATTGTGCTGGCGACCAACGTGGCGGAAACCTCGCTCACCGTGCCGGGTATTAAGTACGTCATTGACCCCGGCACCGCGCGCATTAGTCGTTACAGCTACCGTACAAAGGTACAACGTCTGCCTATCGAGCCGGTTTCTCAGGCTTCCGCTAACCAGCGTAAGGGGCGTTGCGGTCGCGTCTCGGAAGGGATCTGTATTCGTCTTTATTCCGAGGACGATTTCCTGTCGCGCCCGGAGTTTACCGATCCGGAGATTCTGCGTACCAACCTGGCGTCGGTTATTCTGCAAATGACCGCGCTGGGACTGGGCGATATCGCCGCGTTCCCGTTTGTCGAAGCGCCGGACAAGCGCAATATCCAGGACGGCGTGCGCCTGCTGGAAGAACTGGGCGCGATTACGACTGACGAACAGGCGAACGCCTATAAGCTAACGCCGCTGGGTCGCCAGCTCAGCCAGCTGCCGGTGGATCCGCGCCTGGCGCGCATGGTGCTGGAAGCGCAAAAACACGGCTGCGTGCGCGAGGCGATGATCATCACCTCCGCGCTCTCCATTCAGGACCCGCGCGAAAGGCCAATGGACAAGCAGCAGGCGTCGGATGAAAAACATCGTCGTTTCCACGATAAAGAGTCCGATTTTCTGGCATTCGTAAACCTGTGGAATTATCTCGGCGAGCAGCAGAAGGCGCTGTCATCGAACCAGTTCCGCCGCCAGTGCCGCGTGGATTTCCTCAACTACCTGCGGGTGCGCGAGTGGCAGGATATTTACACCCAACTGCGTCAGGTGGTGAAAGAGCTGGGCATTCCGGTCAATAGCGAACCGGCGGAATACCGTGAAATTCATATTGCGCTGCTTACCGGGCTGCTGTCGCATATCGGGATGAAGGATGCCGACAAGCAGGAATATACCGGCGCACGCAACGCGCGTTTCTCCATCTTCCCCGGCTCTGGTTTATTCAAGAAACCGCCAAAATGGACGATGGTGGCAGAACTGGTGGAAACCAGCCGTCTGTGGGGCCGTATTGCGGCGCGAATCGATCCGGACTGGGTGGAGCCTGTTGCCCAGCACCTGATTAAACGTTCTTACAGTGAACCGCACTGGGAGCGGGCGCAGGGCGCAGTGATGGCGACTGAAAAGGTCACCCTGTACGGTTTACCGATTGTCGCCGCCCGCAAGGTGAACTACAGCCAGATCGATCCGGCGTTATGTCGCGAGCTGTTTATCCGCCACGCGCTGGTCGAAGGCGACTGGCAAACGCGGCACGCATTCTTCCGCGATAACCTGAAGCTGCGTGCTGAGGTCGAAGAGCTGGAACACAAATCGCGTCGCCGCGACATTCTGGTGGATGATGAGACGCTGTTTGAGTTCTACGACCAGCGCATCAGCCATGACGTGATTTCGGCGCGTCATTTTGACAGTTGGTGGAAAAAGGTCAGCAGGGAAACGCCAGACCTGCTCAATTTTGAAAAGAGCATGCTGATCAAAGAGGGGGCGGAAAAGATCAGCAAGCTGGACTATCCCAACTTCTGGCATCAGGGCAATCTGAAGCTGCGCCTGAGCTACCAGTTTGAACCGGGCGCGGATGCCGACGGCGTGACGGTACACATCCCTCTGCCGCTGCTGAACCAGGTGGACGAGAGCGGTTTTGAATGGCAGATCCCCGGCCTGCGCCGTGAGCTGGTGATTGCGCTGATCAAGTCGCTGCCGAAGCCAGTACGGCGCAACTTTGTCCCTGCGCCAAATTATGCTGAGGCGTTTTTAGGCCGTGTAACCCCGCTCGAACTGCCGCTACTGGAGGCCCTTGAGCGTGAGCTGCGCCGCATGACCGGCGTGACGGTTGACCGCGAAGACTGGCACTGGGAACAGGTGCCCGATCATCTGAAAGTCACGTTCCGCGTTGTCGACGAGAAGAACAAAAAACTGCAGGAAGGACGTTCGTTAACGGCGCTGAAAGAGGCGCTGAAGGGCAAGGTTCAGGAAACCTTGTCTGCCGTGGCGGACGACGGTATCGAACAGAGCGGCCTGCATATCTGGAGTTTTGGCCAGCTTCCGGAAAGCTACGAGCAGAAACGCGGCAATTATAAGGTCAAAGCCTGGCCAGCGTTGGTGGACGAGCGCGACAGTGTGGCGATCAAACTGTTCGATAACCCGCTGGAACAGCGGCAGGCAATGTGGTCCGGCCTGCGGCGTTTGCTGCTGCTGAACATACCGTCGCCCATTAAGTACCTGCACGAGAAGCTGCCGAACAAAGCTAAGCTGGGTCTGTACTTCAACCCGTATGGGAAGGTGCTGGAACTGATAGACGACTGTATCTCCTGTGGCGTAGACAAATTGATCGACGCCAACGGCGGCCCGGTCTGGACAGAGGAAGGTTTTACCGCGTTACACGAAAAGGTGCGTGCCGAACTGAACGACACCGTGGTGGAGATAGCAAAGCAGGTTGAGCAGATCCTGACTGCCGTGTTTGCCATCAACAAGCGGTTGAAAGGGCGCGTGGACATGACGATGGCGCTGGGGCTGTCGGATATTAAAGCGCAAATGAGCGGGCTGGTGTATCGCGGCTTTGTCACCGGAAACGGCTTCAAACGTCTCGGCGACACGCTGCGCTATTTACAGGCGATCGAAAAACGGCTCGAGAAGCTGGCTGTCGATCCGCACCGCGACCGCGCCCAAATGCTGAAAGTAGAGAGCGTGCAGCAGGCGTGGCAGCAGTGGCTCAATAAATTGCCCCCTGCGCGACGTGAAGATGAAGATGTGAAGGCGATCCGCTGGATGATAGAGGAGCTGCGCGTCAGTTACTTCGCGCAGCAGCTCGGTACGCCTTATCCGATTTCAGATAAGCGTATTTTACAGGCGATGGAGCAGATAAACGGGTAATTGTTTGCACTGTGACGTGAACGTAGCGCCTCACCCGGCAAATACCGGGTGAGGCTTATGACTATTACAGTTCGTTCGGCTGAGCGTGAATAGCAGAAGACCGTTTTACCCGACTTGCAAAGAAGATGGCGGTGAGGGAGATAGCGACAGTGACGAGCAAATACCACGCCACCGGCACCCAGTCGCCGTTATATTTCGCCAGCAGACCCGTCGCGATAAGCGGGGCAGTGCCGCCAGCCAGTGCCGCGCCAATCTGGTAACCCAGGGTGATCCCGGTATAACGAACGTTAGCGCTGAAAATTTCTGAGCAGAGCGTGCCGAGAACCGCGGTGACGGGGGCCCAGAGAATGCCGAACATCACCACCGTCGCCAGTACGATTCCCCAGGTCGTGCCGGTATTGAGCAGTAGAAACCACGGCACGATAAACAGACCAAGCAGGCAGACGCTGACGGCATACATCCGTTTACGGCCCACTTTATCCGACAACAGGCCCATCAGCGGGATCATTACCGTAGCCACCAGCGCGCCAAGGGTAACGGCTTCCAGCGCTTGCGACTTTTGGTAGGTGAGCGTTGTCGTCGCGTAACTGACCACAAAGGTCGAAAAAATATAAAATGGCGCGGTTTCTACCACTTTGAGTCCTGCGGCGATCAGCACTTCACGCCAGTGATGGGTGAGCGTCTCGCGAAGCGGCGCTTTGGCGACCTGTCCGGATTGCTTCACTTTCTGAAAATCCGGCGTTTCGTCAATATCGCGGCGGATCCATAGCCCCAGCAGCACCAGTACGGAACTGAGCAGGAACGGGATGCGCCATCCCCAGGAGAGGAAATCCTCTTCGCTGAACAGCGTCATTAACGACACGATAAACGTCGCCATCAGCATGCCGATGGTGACCCCCGCCTGGGGAATACTGCCAAAAAAGCCTTTACGTTTTTCCGGCGCGTATTCATAGGCCAGCAGCAGCGCGCCGCCCCATTCGCCACCTATCCCCATTCCCTGAATGATACGCATCAGAATCAACAAAATGGGCGCCCAGATACCAATCATCTCGTAGGTCGGCAACAGGCCAATCATCACCGTCGCGCCGCCCATCAGCGACAGCGTTAAGACCAGCGTTTTCTTACGGCCAATCCGGTCGCCGATATGGGCAAAGACAACACCACCGATCGGGCGAATGAAAAAGGTCAGAGAGAAAGACAGATACGAGAGGATCAGACCGATAACCGGGTCAACCATCGGAAAGAAAATCTTGTTAAACACCAGCGCGGCGGCGGTGCCATACAGGAAGTAATCGAACCACTCAATCGCACTGCCGGTCAGGCTGGCGATGAGGACTTTTTTGTTTTTCTTCAGAATGGCAGTGCTACTTTCATGCGTTGTCATTGACGTTAAACCTCAGCCAGAGAGTAGAAAAAGGTGACACCTGGCGGTGCGGAAGGTGCAACCTGAAACAGTCGGTTGGTTGTGAAATTGTTAATCAAACTAGGTAGATTGGTTACATTTGACAAGAGGGAGGCGAAAGACATGCGCCAAAAATAAGGCAATTTACCAGGCGAATTTTCTGTGAGAGCAGAAGATATGACAGGGATGATTTATTAAACGGCTTAAAAACAGGATAATCGACAGGTGCAACCGATACGTTTTTAGACGTTTCTGGTTATTTCATGAATGTGACAAAAAAAGCGGCGAAATTTAACGCTTAACCTTTCAGAGAGATCTGCTGTTTATCCTGTCGGGCTGCGGTAGGCTGCTGAGAAAGAGGAGGAGCCCACTATGCGAACGTTCCTGAACATTTCCGACGCCTCCCTTGAGGCGATTAATACTGTAGGGCAGTGGCTGGCGCAGGATGACTTTCACGGCGGTGCGGCTTATCCGGCCGACTGCGTCGTGCTTGCCGGTAATGCCGTGATCCCCACCATTGATGCCGCCTGCCGCATCGCGAAAGAGCAATCTATTCCACTGTTGATTACCGGCGGGATCGGGCACTCAACGACCTTTCTGTATGCCGCCATTGCGCAGCATCCCCGTTACAATACGATTCGTACCACCGGACGCACCGAAGCGGCTATCCTTGCAGATATCGCACGCCAGTTCTGGCAGATCCCGGCGGATAAAATCTGGCTGGAAGAACGTTCCACTAACTGCGGTGAAAATGCCCGTTTTAGCGTCAGCCTGCTTACCGAGGCCACCGATCCCATCAATACGGCGATTGTGGTTCAGGACCCCACCATGCAGCGGCGCACTATTGCGACGTTTCGCCGGGTAACCCGTGACAACCCGGATGCGCCGCGTTGGTTAAGTCATCCTGGCTTCACACCGCTGCTTTGCCGGCATGACGACGGTCTTGCTTTTTCCAACATTGATGATCGCGTATGGACCATTGAGCGTTATTTAGCGCTGGTGGCGGGCGAAATACCACGCCTGCGTAACGACGAATCGGGCTACGGACCTTGCGGTCGCGACTTTATTGTTCACGTTGATTTTCCGGCGGACGTGGAAGCCGCATGGCAAACGCTGCACGACGATGAAGCACTCTATGCGGCCCTCAGCGATCGCGCTTTGCGCTGAACCCTGCCCGTTTAGCCTTGTTTTCTCCCAAACGGGCATTTTTGCTGCCCTTGCCAGCGGCGTTCTTTGCCCCTGAGCGGCCTCTTTTATGAGGCCGCTCACATTATCAAAACACCAGTTGGAATACTGACGGCATGATTGATGTTTATTAACAACAATTTCACTTGTTAAAAACATTTCAATCACAGGAGTAGCGCATGTCAGTACCCGTACAACATCCTATGTATATCGACGGACAGTTTGTGACCTGGCACGGAGAAGCCTGGATTGATGTCATCAACCCGGCGACGGAAGAGGTGATTTCCCGTATCCCGGACGGGCGGGCGGAAGATGCGCGTAAAGCGATTGAGGCGGCAGAACGGGCGCAGATCGGTTGGGAAGCGCTGCCGGCCATTGAACGCGCAGGATGGTTACGCAAAATATCCGCTGGCATCCGCGAGCGAGCTAATGAGATCAGCGCGCTGATTGTTGCCGAGGGCGGCAAGATCCAACAGCTGGCGGAGGTGGAAGTGTCATTTACCGCCGATTATCTTGACTATATGGCCGAGTGGGCGCGCCGTTACGAGGGCGAGATTCTGCAAAGCGATCGTCCCGGCGAGAATATACTGCTGTTTAAGCGCGCGCTGGGCGTGACCACCGGTATCCTGCCGTGGAATTTCCCGTTCTTCCTGATCGCCCGAAAACTGGCGCCCGCGTTGCTCACGGGCAATACCATCGTGATCAAGCCGAGCGAGTTTACGCCGAATAATGCCATCGCTTTTGCGAAGATCGTCGATGATATTGGTTTGCCGCGCGGCGTCTTTAACCTTGTGCTCGGTCGTGGTGAAACAGTCGGACAGGAGCTGGCGGGGAATCCTAAGGTGGCGATGGTCAGCATGACCGGCAGCGTGACGGCGGGAGAAAAAATTATGGCCACCGCCGCGAAGAACATCACCAAAGTATGCCTTGAACTGGGGGGCAAAGCGCCAGCTATCGTTATGGACGATGCGGATCTGGCGCTGGCGGTGAAGGCGATTGTTGATTCTCGCATCATTAATAGCGGGCAGGTCTGTAACTGTGCCGAGCGGGTGTATGTCCAGAAAGGCATTTACGATCGGTTTGTCACGCGTCTGGCTGACGCGATGAAAGCGGTTCAGTTTGGCAATCCCGCCGAGCGTAACGACATTGCGATGGGACCGTTGATTAATGCGGCTGCGCTGGAACGTGTGGCGCAAAAAGTGACGCGTGCGGTTGAAGAAGGCGCGAAAGTGGTGCTTGGGGGTCACGCGGTGGAATGGAAAGGCTACTTCTATCCACCGACGCTGTTGGTGGATGTGCGCCAGGAGATGGCGATCATGCATGAAGAGACTTTTGGTCCGGTGCTGCCCGTCGTCGTCTTTGATACGCTGGATGACGCGCTGGCTATGGCGAACGACAGCGACTATGGCCTGACCTCGTCGATTTATACGCAGAATCTCAATGTGGCGATGAAAGCTATCAAGGGACTCAGGTTCGGCGAAACCTACATCAACCGTGAGAACTTTGAAGCCATGCAGGGTTTCCACGCGGGCTGGCGCAAATCAGGTATCGGTGGCGCGGACGGTAAGCACGGACTGAACGAGTATCTGCAAACGCAGGTGGTTTATCTCCAGTCGTAGCGTAAAGGCCGGGGTATTCACAGCGCAGGCGAGCAGAAGAAAAAAGGGCGGAGGAGCCTCTCCGCCTTGTTGTTAAAGCGTAACGTATTTTTCCAGCGTACGAACGAGTTGGGTGACGAATCCATACTCGTTATCATACCAGGCCACGGTTTTCACCAGTTGCAGATCGCCCACCTCGGTAATCTCTGTTTGAGTGGCGTCAAACACAGAGCCAAAGTGCGAGCCGATAACATCCGATGAGACGATTTCGTCGTCGGTGTAACCAAAAGATTCGTTGTTATCGGTGGCCTGTTTCAGTGCGTTGTTCACCTCTTCGGCGGTGACTTTTTTATTCAGAATGGAGACCAGTTCCGTAACGGAGCCCGTCTTCACCGGGACACGCTGAGCATGGCCCTTCAGCTTGCCACTCAGTGCCGGGATCACCAGACCAATGGCTTTCGCCGCGCCGGTGGTATGGGGGATAATGTTTTCCGCTGCCGCGCGGGAGGCGCGCAGATCTTTTCCTCGGGGACCATCGACCAGTGACTGGGTGCCGGTATAGGCGTGAATGGTTGTCATGGTGCCCACCTGAATGCCAAAGCTGTCGTGGAGCGCTTTAGCCATTGGCGCCAGACAGTTAGTTGTGCAGGATGCGACCGAGACAATCACATCGCTTGCCTGCAGCGTGTCATCATTAACGTTATAGACGATGGTTTTCATGTCGCCAGCGGGGGCGGAAATCAGCACTTTTTTAGCCCCGGCATCAATGTGCGCCTGAGATTTCTCCTTCGAGGTGTAAAATCCGGTGCATTCAATGATAATTTCCGCGCCTTTGGCCTTCCATGGGATATTTTTCGCGTCTTTCTCCGCATACACGGCAATCTCTTTGCCATCGACAATCAGCGCATCCTCGGTGAAGTCAACGCTCCACGGGAAAGGACCATAGTTGGAATCATGCTTCAGCAAATAAGCGAGGATTTTCGGCGAGGTGAGATCGTTAATGGCGACGACATCGACGTCGCTTTTGACCTCCAGTAAACGACGCAGTACCAGACGACCAATACGACCAAAACCGTTAATGCCAATTTTACTCATGGTTTACTCCTGTCAGGATGTAGCAGTGCGGTCTCTTTTTCCTTTCCAGGCTTAGTTCACTCTGGCGGGATGAGCAATCGCACTTCTTGCCGTTAAGCCTAACTGACTGAAAAACGATGAAGAAAAGTTAATGAATTTTTAACAAAAGCTCGCTATGTTGACGCTTTACGAATTTACTCAGGACGTATTATGGGCAATAAGTATTCAGGCCTGCAGATTGGAATTCACTGGCTGGTATTCTTACTGGTGATTGTGGCGTACTGCGCGATGGAGTTTCGTGGGCTGTTCCCTCGCAGCTACCGTCCGGTTATCAATATGGTGCATGTTTCATGTGGGATGAGCATACTGGCGCTGATGGTCGCGCGGCTCGTCGTTCGACTGAAATTCCCCGCGCCGCCGATTGAGCCAAAGCCTAAGCCGATGATGACCGGCCTGGCGCATCTTGGGCATCTGATCATTTACCTGTTGTTTATCGCGTTGCCGGTGATAGGCCTGATGATGATGTATAACCGCGGAAATCCGTGGTTCGCGTTTGGGATGGTGATGCCGCATGCGGCTCAGGCCAATCCAGATGCCGTGGCTATGCTGAAATCCTGGC
The DNA here is from genome assembly GCF_000759835.1 of Citrobacter sedlakii NBRC 105722. Classification (GTDB taxonomy): domain Bacteria; phylum Pseudomonadota; class Gammaproteobacteria; order Enterobacterales; family Enterobacteriaceae; genus Citrobacter_A; species Citrobacter_A sedlakii. The sequence continues at coordinate 274,165 of NZ_BBNB01000001.1, read as the reverse complement.
ATATTGTGCTGGCGAACCTGGGCTACCTGGTCATTGCGTTACACGCCGCCGCCGCGCTGATGCATCACTATATGTGGAAGGACAATACGTTGCTGCGCATGATGCCCCGTAAGCGGGGATAAAAACGGACGCTGATCGTCGAACGCGCGGGGTCTGGCGTGCGCTATGTAAGATGCTGGCTTTGATATTGTCTGCTGTACCTTTCGGCCCCGGTGGAGAAAAAGATCAACCGGGGCCTATGTCTTTCAGGGATCTCTTTATTTCAATGATAGCCTGTACCTGTTACTATACCCCCCTATAGTATGTAGGAGGGCCTATGCCGCATTCACCTGAAGATAAAAAACGGATCCTGACCCGCGTCAGGCGCATACGAGGGCAGGTTGATGCGCTCGAACGCGCGCTGGAGTCTGGCGAACCTTGTCTGGCTATTTTGCAACAGATTGCCGCTGTCCGCGGTGCGTCTAATGGTCTGATGGGCGAAATGGTTGAAATCCATCTCAAAGATGAACTGGTGAGTGGAGAAACCACGCCGGACCAGCGTGCTGTGCGAATGGCGGAAATCGGTCACCTTCTTCGCGCTTATCTAAAATAAACACATCACCTCGCAATAATAGGGAAGAGAGATATGAAATCACGTGCTGCAGTTGCTTTTGGCCCTGGTCAACCGCTTAAAATTGTTGAAATTGACGTTGCGCCGCCCAAAAAAGGCGAAGTACTGGTGAAGATTACCCATACCGGGGTTTGCCATACCGATGCGTTTACCCTGTCCGGCGACGATCCGGAAGGCGTGTTCCCGGCCGTGCTCGGCCATGAAGGCGGCGGTGTGGTGGTCGAGGTGGGGGAAGGCGTCACCAGCCTGAAACCCGGCGATCACGTTATTCCGCTTTACACCGCAGAATGTGGCGAATGTAAATTCTGTAAATCCGGAAAAACCAACCTGTGCCAGGCTGTACGCGCCACGCAGGGTAAAGGTCTGATGCCGGATGGTACTACCCGTTTCTCTTATAAAGGCGAACCCATTTATCACTATATGGGCACCAGCACCTTCAGTGAATACACCGTGTGCGCCGAGATTTCGCTGGCGAAGGTTAATCCCCTGGCACCGCTGGACAAAGTCTGCCTGTTGGGCTGTGGCGTGACCACCGGTATCGGTGCCGTCCACAACACGGCGAAGGTAAAAGAAGGCGATACCGTTGCGGTCTTTGGGCTTGGCGGAATTGGTCTGGCTGTCATTCAGGGGGCGGTTCAGGCGAAAGCCGGGCGCATTATTGCCGTTGACACGAATCCGGAGAAATTCACCCTGGCGGGCGAGCTGGGTGCGACCGACTTTATTAACCCGAAGGACTACGATAAGCCGATCCAGGACGTGATTGTTGACCTGACCGACGGGGGGGTGGATTTCAGCTTTGAATGTATCGGTAATGTCGACGTCATGCGCGCCGCGCTGGAATGCTGCCACAAAGGCTGGGGCGAGAGCATCATTATTGGCGTAGCCGGTGCGGGTCAGGAGATCAAAACGCGTCCGTTCCAGCTGGTGACTGGCCGTGTCTGGCGCGGTTCCGCGTTTGGCGGTGTAAAAGGGCGTACGCAACTGCCCGGGATGGTAGAAGAGGCGATGGCGGGTAAGATCCAACTGGATCCGTTTATTACGCACCGGTTGCCGCTGGAACAAATCAACGAGGCCTTTGACCTGATGCATAAAGGCAAATCGATTCGTACCGTTATCCATTTCGGCGATAAGTAATCCCTTTGCCAGCGGAGCCTCCGCTGGCATTTCTCCTTTCTTTAGCAAAAATGTTGTCAAAGTGTGACGAAGTCAGCGCTTTTTGCGATAAGTAAACCTTCCTGAATGCCGATGACTATCTAACGGGCGTGTATCACGCATAAATCCAATAAGAGAGTCGACGGTCATGGACAACACATCATCGATGCAAGCACCGCATAAGCTGGGCTTCCTGCATCAAATCAGGCTGGTTCCGCTGTTTTCCTCCATTCTCGGTGGCATCCTTTTACTTTTCGCGCTGAGCTCCGGCCTGGCCGGTTATTTTCTGATGCAGGCTGACCGCGATCAGCGCGATGTCACGGATGAAATTCAGGTGCGAATGGGGTTATCAAACAGTTCTAACCATCTGCGTACCGCGCGGATCAACATGATCCACGCCGGTGCGGCAAGCCGTATTGCCGAAATGGACGACATGAAAGCGAATATCGCGGCGGCGGAAAAGCGGATTAAACAGTCTGAAGATGGGTTTAATACCTATATGGCGCGGGCGGTGAAAACCCCTGCTGATGAAGCGCTGGATGGCGATCTGAACAGCAGTTTTCAGGCATACCTGGCCGGTCTACAGCCTATGCTGAAATACGCCAAAAACGGCATGTTCGAAGCTATCATTAATCACGAAAGCGAACAGGCGCGGCAGCTTGACGCCAACTACAACAAAATCCTTCTGAAGGCCATTGAGATACGCACGGCGCGCGCTACACACTTAAGCGAGCAGGCGCATCAACGCACCCGTTTAGGGGTAATGTTTATGATTGGCGCCTTTGCGCTGGCGTTAGTGCTGACGCTGATGACCTTTATCGTCCTGCGTCGCACCGTGATTCGTCCGTTACAACATGCCGCCCAGCGCATTGAGCAAATCGCGGCGGGCGATCTCACCATGCAGGATGAGCCGACAGGTCGCAGCGAGATTGGCCGTCTGAGCCGCCATTTGCAGCAGATGCAGCGTTCGCTGGTAAACACCGTCGGCGCGGTGCGTCAGGGGGCAGAGGAAATCTATCGCGGCACGAGCGAGATCTCCGCAGGCAATACCGACTTGTCGTCGCGTACCGAGGAGCAGGCGGCGGCAATCGAACAGACCGCCGCCAGCATGGAACAACTGACCGCGACGGTAAAACAAAACGCCGACAATGCGCACCACGCCAGTAAACTGGCGGAAGACGCGTCTGGTAAAGCCAGCCGTGGCGGCCAGATGGTGTCCGGCGTCGTGCAGACAATGGGCAATATTTCCACCAGTTCGAAGAAGATTTCCGAAATTACCGCCGTGATTAACAGCATTGCGTTCCAGACGAATATCCTGGCGCTCAACGCGGCGGTTGAAGCCGCCCGCGCCGGTGAGCAGGGACGCGGGTTCGCCGTTGTCGCCAGCGAAGTGCGTACACTCGCCAGCCGTAGCGCCCAGGCGGCAAAAGAGATAGAAGGCTTGATCAGCGAATCGGTGCGTCTTATCGATCAGGGGTCTGGCGAAGTGGTGGCGGCGGGGAACACCATGACCGATATTGTCGACGCGGTGAAACGGGTGACCGATATCATGCTGGAGATTGCAGCGGCGTCGGATGAACAAAGTCGCGGCATCGTCCAGGTAAGCCAGGCGATTTCCGAGATGGATAAAGTCACTCAGCAGAATGCGTCACTGGTGGAAGAAGCTTCTGCCGCCGCCGCGTCACTGGAGGAGCAGGCCGCACGACTGACGGAAGCCGTAGGCGCGTTTCGTTTACAGAGCGGAAGCGGCGTCACGCGGACGATAACGGCCCGCCGCGCGCCGGAACCTGTTCCGACGCCGGTCACGGCTGGCACAGACAACTGGGAAACCTTCTGACGGTTATCAACCACGGGCCGGATAGGGCGCATTCACGCCGCCATCCGGCCAGGCGGTTGCGTTTATAGCGGCATGGATTTACGAATCGCGCCTATCAGCGTTTGCGCGCCGGAAGAAAACGCTGAGTCCACGCGGGTAAGAATACCAATGGGCTCGCCCGCGCCCTGGGTCGGCACCGGCAGGGAGACCAGTGTCGCCTGGCGCAGATCTTCTTTCACCGCCCCGGATGGCACAAACCACACGTAGTCGTAGTCGACGGTAAGCTGGCGCGACAGCGAGGCCGAAAGCGTTTCGATACAGCCGGTGGGCAACTTGCAGCCCTGGCTTTGCAATAACGCCTCGGCGTTTTGCCGTGGCACGGTGCCTTTCGGCGACACCACCACGGGCCACTCCATGACCCGACTGAGAGTGACATTTTCCTGCAATAGCGGATGGCCGGGGCGGACAACCAGCTTTAATGACTCGAGAAACAGCAGTTCGTAATTCAGGCCGCTCATCAGTTCCGGATCGGACATCCGGCCAATGCCGATGTCAATCTCGCCGGATTTCAGTCCCGCCAGCAGCATAGTGTTATTCATGGTGGCCACCTGCAGGGTGGTCTCTTTTTGCTGTTGATGAAACGGGCCAATCACCGCAGGCAGGATACCCAGCGCAGCGGTGGGCAGCGCGCCGATTCTCACTACATCATTGTTTAGACCTTCTTTACGGTTTAGCGCCTGTCCGGCCGTATTGAGCGCATCAAGCACTTTTACCGCATGGGTCAGAAACTGCTCCCCCGGAAGGGTCAGTTGGGCGCCAAGTCGCCCGCGTTCAAACAGGCGGGTTCCGGTCAACTGCTCCAGCTCGTTCAGCGTTTTTGACAGCGCGGGCTGGCTGAGGTTAAGGGTTTCGGCTGCACGCCCCAGTGTTCCTTGTTGAGCGACAGCGACAAATGTATGAAGATGGCGCAATCGGATGCGCTGACTGAACAAACTATTTTTTTCCATAAGCGATGTTAAAAACAGAGCCGTGCCGGTGACAAGTAAAGTTGTTTGTTTTTGATAACTTGATTGCAAAATATAATTAACATTTAACTCATTTAAGTAACAGCGATTTCTCTGCGGAGGGGAAAATGATTCATGTCATAGGCCACCTTAATCCAGACAGCGATGCGATATGCTCGGCGTATATGACCGCGTGCTGGCTTCAGATGCGCGGCTTACCGGCCACGGCCTGGCGTCTCGGCGAACCGAATCGCGAAACCCGCTTTATCTTCGAACAGGCGGGGCTGGACATGCCGCCGTTGTTGACCCTGCCGCTTACCGGGCTTGACGTCTGGCTGGTGGACTTTACGGAGCCATCACAAGGGCCGGAAACCCTTCAGTCCAGCAATGTTGTTGGCATTATTGACCATCACCGACTGGGCGGGCTAATGACCCGCCTGCCGCCGGAGGTGTGGATTAAACCGGTTGGCAGCAGCGCCACATTGCTGTGGCAGTTAATGACGCCGCAGCACAGGGTGCAAGTCACCTCCGCGCAAGCGCAATTACTGCTGGGCGCCCTGTTAAGTGACACTGTCACGCTAAGATCGCCCACGACCACTGACGACGATCGTCAGGCGGTAGCCGAACTGACGGAACAGGCAGGCGTGACGTTAAGCGCCTTTAGTGAGGGATTATTAAGCGCGAAAACCAGCGTGGAAGGCTTAACCGCCAGCGCGCTTCTGCAAAAGGATATCAAGCGCTTCACTCTTCATGGGTTGCAGGTCAGCGTCGCGCAGATCGAGCTTTACTCTCTGGATCAGGTATCCGGCGTGCTGGAAGCCCTGCGAGGCGAGATGGCGGAATACGCTACCCGCAACGGCGCGGATCTGGTGGCGCTGATGCTGACCGATATTAACGCCGGGCATTCGCAGCTGTGGTTTGCCGGTTCACATCAGCCGGCGCTGTCGCAGCCCGTGACGGTCGAGGGTATGCTGAGTCGTAAGAAACAGATGTTGCCCTGGCTGGAGAAGCATCTGGCCTGATGCAAAACGTCAGCGGGCTGAAGCGCCAGCCCGCTGCTACCGTTAAACGTCAAAAAAGACCGTTTCTTTTTCGCCCTGCAGATGAATATCAAAGGTATAGACCGTCTCGTCGCCGCGCTGAACACGCCGGGCAATGAGCGTCTGGCGGCGAACTTCCCATTCGATCAGGTTTAGCACCGGGTCGCGCTGGTTCGCCTCAGGTTCATCGGCAAAATACACCCGGGTGTGCAGGCCAATATTGATGCCCCGGGCGACAATCCACAGGTTAACGTGCGGCGCCATGACCCTGCCGTCACGCCCGACGACGCATCCCGGTTTGATGGTTTCAAAGCGCCAGACGCCGCTGTCGAAGTCGGAACAGGCGCGTCCCCAACCGCGGAAATCAGGGTCAAGTTTCTTATCTTCCTGATGGTCGGCTGGATGGTTATACCGTCCGTGGGCATTGGCCTGCCAGATTTCCAGCAGCACATCGCGCACCGGTGTGCCGGAACCGTCGATCACCCGGCCTTCAAGGGTAATGCGCTCACCTTCGGTATGGCTGTTGGTCAGCGTGGCGCTGACGTTTTTCTCAAAGATCTGAAAGCCTGCCGCGTCCGGCGCTAACCCAATATGCACATACGGTCCCGCCGTTTGTGAGGCGGTTTCCGGTAAATAATCTTTCATCGTGCGACCCCCTGAGTCCGGTTTTCAAACAGTGTGGCGCGCTGGCCTCGCAGCACCAGATCGAAACGGTACGCCAGACAGTCCAGCGGAACGGCGGCGTGTGTGTCCAGTTCGGCAATCAGGGTGCGAACAGCGTCGTCGTTGTTGAGGGTTCTGACAATGGGACACTGCCTGATAAGCGGGTCGCCTTCAAAATACATCTGGGTGATCAGACGCTGGGCGAAGGCATCGCCGGACAGTGAAAAATGAATATGCGAAGGACGCCAGTCGCTGGCCTGATTACGCCACGGATAGGGACCTGGTTTGATGGTGCGGAAAAAATAGTAGCCGTTTTCATCGGTTAACACGCGTCCGCAGCCGCCAAAATTGGGGTCGATAGGCGCGAGATACTGATCTTTCTTGTGGCGGTAGCGGCCACCCGCATTCGCCTGCCAGACTTCAACCAGCGTATTTTTCATCGGACGACCGAAGCCGTCACGAACATAGCCGTGGACAATAATACGTTCGCCAATCGGTAAACCGTCTTTGGCGTAATTCATGATCAGGTCGTTGTCCAGCGGACCCAGATCGCTATCGCTGAATACCGGACCGGTGATTTCCGATAATGAGTTTTGCAAAGAGATCAGCGCATTGCGCGGCGAACGCAGCACGCTGGTTTTGTAGCCAGGGGCAAAGGCCGGCGGATGGCTGTTGTAGTCGCGATGAATGACCTCGCGGGCGAAACGGTTATCTTGCATAGCGAGCTCCTGTACGGGTAAGAGAATTATTGTTTTCAGGTCGCCTGTCAGAGTTTCTGTAAATACAATGTTAATTAAAAGTGAATTTATGTCGATTATTACATAGCCGTGAGTTATAGAAGGGGGGGGCGCAACGCGACGGGCCGATTTTCGGCGGGATCACACTTTGTAAATTCTTCCCCACGGAATGAACGGCCTTTTCTACACTCCAGGTAACATTCACTGGAGACATGACATTATGGCGAACAGCATCACGGCAGATGAGATTCGGGAACATTTTTCGCAAGCAATGTCAGCGATGTACCAGCAGGAAGTTCCGCAGTACGGCACGCTGCTCGAACTGGTCGCTGATGTGAATCTGGCGGTACTGGAAAATAACCCCACCTTGCACGAAAAACTGGCTAACGCCGACGAACTGGCCCGTCTGAACGTAGAACGGCACGGGGCGATACGCGTCGGGACGGCAGAGGAACTTTCCACGTTACGGCGCATGTTTGCGATCATGGGCATGTTTCCGGTCAGCTATTACGATCTTTCTCAGGCTGGCGTACCGGTGCATTCGACGGCGTTCCGGCCCGTCGATGACGCCTCGTTATCGCGAAACCCTTTCCGGGTCTTTACTTCGCTGCTTCGCCTGGAGCTGATTGAAAATGCGGCGTTACGTCAGCGCGCGGCGGAAATCCTCGCCCAACGTGATATTTTTACGCCGCGTTGCCGGGAACTGCTTGATGTCTGGGACAAGCAAAACGGTTTCGACGCGGCACAGGCGCAGGAGTTCGTCGAGGAAGCGCTGGAAACGTTCCGCTGGCACCGTCATGCTACCGTGGACGCGCAAACCTATCTGGCGCTGCATAATGAGCACCGGCTGATTGCCGACGTGGTCTGTTTTCCTGGCTGCCATATTAATCATCTCACGCCGCGCACGCTGGATATTGACCGTGTACAGGCGATGATGCCGGAATGCGGTATCGAACCCAAAATACTGATTGAAGGCCCGCCGCGTCGCGACGTGCCGATCCTGCTGCGCCAGACCAGCTTTAAAGCGCTGGAAGAACCCGTGTTGTTTGCTGGCGAAAAGCAGGGCACACATACCGCGCGCTTTGGCGAAATTGAGCAGCGTGGGGTGGCGCTGACCGTCAAAGGACGGCAGCTTTATGACGCGCTGCTCCAGCGCGCCGGGACCGGGAAAGACAATTTGACGCATCAATTGCATTTGCAGGAGGTGTTTAAAGCATTTCCTGACAGCGAATTCCTGTTGCGCCAGCAAGGGCTGGCCTGGTTTCGCTATCGACTGACGCCGACGGGCGAAGCGCATCGTCATGCCATTCACCCTGGTGACGACCCGCAGCCCCACATTGAACGCGGTTGGGTGGCGGCGCAGCCCATTACCTACGAAGATTTTTTACCGGTCAGCGCAGCGGGCATTTTCCAGTCAAACCTGGGAAATGAAACCCAGGCGCGCCGTCATGGTAATGCCAGCCGCGACGCGTTTGAGCAGGCGCTGGGATGCCCGGTGTTGGACGAGTTTACGCTGTACCAGGAGGCGGAGGAGCGCAGTAAACGGCGTTGCGGCCTGCTTTAATCAAGGTATGCTGTAGGAATTTGCAATTACCGGGTAAACATGGACATGGTAAATCCCACTATTCCGCTGGCCGATACCGTACAGGGAAAACTGATCGGTGTCGTTGAGAAAGACATTCATATCTGGCGCGGTATTCCCTATGCCGCGCCGCCGGTCGGCGAACGGCGCTGGCGCGCGCCGCAGCCGGTCACTCCCTGGTCCGGTACGCGTCAGGCTGATACGTTTTCCCGTGCCAGCTGGCAGGACATCGAATACTGTAAAGCGCTGGGCGGCGGCGATCCGGGCGCGTTCTCCGAAGACTGTCTCTACCTTAACGTCTGGTCTCCTGCCGGGCGGCGCGCACCGCTGCCAGTGATGGTCTGGCTTCATGGCGGCGGCTATACCCTGGGCGCTGCAAGCCTTCCACCGTATGACGGCCTTGCGCTGGCGAAGCGCGAGGTTGTGGTCGTCACCGTCAATTACCGTCTGGGTCACCTGGGCTTTTTCGCTCATCCGGCGCTGGAAGGGGAAAGCGATGAGTGCGTGAATAATTTTGCGCTGCTCGATCAAATCGCCGCGCTGCGTTGGGTACAGGAAAATATCGCTGCGTTTGGCGGCGATCCGCAGAACGTGACGCTGTTTGGTGAATCCGCAGGCGCGCGCAGCGTACTTTCCCTTTTGGCGTCGCCTAAGGGCAACGGCCTGTTTCACAAAGCGATTGTGCAGAGCGGTTACACCTTACCGGATACGCCGCGCGAGATTGCCCTTGAAAACGGTATTGCGCTGGCGGGGCACTTCGGATTGCAAAACGCGACGGCTGAACAGCTGCGTGCGATTCCGGCAGAGGCTTTCTGGCCGCTCGGCGCGCCGTACAAAATCGCCCCGACGCCGATCTCTGGCGACGCCGTGTTGCCCGAACCGATGCTGGATGTCTTTTTTGCGGCGAAGCAGCATCCGGTCCCGCTGATGATCGGTTCCAACAGTGACGAAGCGAGTGTGATGGCCGTTTTCGGCGTCGATCTGGCTGAACAAATCCAGAAACTGCGCCGCGAACGCAGGCTGGGTCTCGGCCTGATTAAATTGCTCTATCCCGGCGTGAAAGGGGACGAAGAGTTGGGGCGTCAGGTGTGTCGCGACATGGCCTTTACCGCGCTCGGCTATGTGGTGATGCAGGCGCAGCAGCGGGTAGGAGAACCCTGCTGGCGCTACTGGTTCGATTATGTGGCGGAAGCCGAGCACGATACCTACGCCAACGGCGCGTGGCATGGCAACGAGGTGCCTTATGTGTTTGATACCCTCACGCTCGCCGAGCCTGCGCGAGACTACGTGAATGAAAACGATCTGGCCTTCGCCGCGCAGGTCGCCGACTACTGGGTCAACTTTGCCCGTCACGCCAGCCGTACCTGCGATACGCTTCACGGCCCGGTACGCTGGCCTGCCTGTATCAAAGGACGCGACCGGCTGCTGCGAATCGGCCTGAACAAGCGAGCGGGTTTCAAGGTTGAAAACCGGTTTATGCGCGCGCGTCTGGCGCTGTTTAAGCGAGTCATGACCCAACACGTCAGTCTCGACTAGCTTTGCAAAAGTTGAAGGTCGCGAGAAGCAAGTTTACATGGGAATCAGTCAGTTCCGATCGACAGAAAATATTTTACGTTTTGCTCAGATAATCAGCGGCCAACAATTGGATTATTAATGAAATTTGTCTAGAGTGAGCGGTCAGAATTATGCTTCCTCTTGCCGCTGTCGAGCGCCAGCGCGGGACCATTCACGAGACCAGAAGGACTGATTTTCAGGTATGAATCGCAGACGATTTATTAAAGGTTCAATGGCAATGGCCGCCGTGTGCGGTACCGGCGGTATTGCTTCACTCTTTACCCGCGCCGCATACGCGGCCGAATCAGATATCGCCGACGGGCAAACTGTGCGGTTTGATTATTCGGTGCTGCAATCCATGGCCCACGATCTCGCGCAGAAACCGTGGGGCGGCGCGCCACGCGCGTTGCCGGACACCCTGGCGAATCTGACGCCTCAGGCTTACAACAGCATTCAGTATGACGCCGCCCGGTCGCTGTGGAATAACGTCGAGGGCCGCCAACTGGATGCTCAGTTCTTCCACGTGGGGATGGGCTTCCGTCGCCGGGTGCGCATGTTCTCTGTCGACGCCGCCACGCATATGGCGCGTGAAATCCACTTCCGCCCGGAGCTGTTCAAATATAACGACGCGGGCGTGGACACTAAACAGCTTGAGGGCCAAACCGACCTCGGTTTTGCCGGTTTCCGCGTATTCAAAGCGCCCGAACTGGCGCGACGTGACGTCGTGTCATTCCTTGGCGCCAGCTATTTCCGCGCGGTGGACGATACCTATCAGTACGGCCTGTCTGCCCGTGGTCTGGCGATTGACACCTACACCGACACGAAAGAGGAGTTCCCGGACTTTACCGCTTTCTGGTTTGATACAGTGAAGCCGGGGGCCACCACGTTTACCGTGTATGCGCTGTTAGACAGCCCAAGCATTACCGGCGCCTATAAATTCGTGATCCACTGTGAGAAGAGCCAGGTGATCATGGACGTTGAAAATCGCCTGTACGCCCGCAAGGACATCAAACAACTGGGTATTGCGCCGATGACCAGCATGTTCAGCTGCGGCAATAACGAACGCCGCATGTGCGATACCATTCATCCGCAGATCCACGACTCTGACCGACTGGCGATGTGGCGCGGCAACGGCGAATGGATCTGTCGCCCGCTGAACAACCCGCAAAAATTGCAGTTTAACGCCTATACCGACAACAACCCGAAAGGCTTCGGTCTGCTGCAGTTGGATCGGGACTTTAGCCACTATCAGGACATTATGGGCTGGTACAACAAGCGTCCGAGCCTGTGGGTGGAGCCCCGTAACCAGTGGGGCAAGGGCACCATCGGGCTGATGGAGATCCCGACCACGGGCGAAACGCTGGATAACGTGGTCTGTTTCTGGCAGCCGGAAAAATCGATCAAGGCGGGAGATGAACTGACGTACAAATACCGACTGTACTGGAGCGCGCAGCCGCCGGTTCGTTCGCCGCTGGCGCGCGTGATGGCTACCCGTACCGGTATGGGCGGATTTCCGGAAGGCTGGGCACCGGGCGAGCATTATCCGGAAAAATGGGCGCGTCGTTTTGCCATTGATTTCGTTGGCGGCGATCTGAAAGCTGCGGCGCCTAAAGGCATTGAGCCGGTGATTACGCTTTCCAGCGGCGAAGCGAAGCAGATTGAAATTCTCTACGTCGAACCGTTCGACGGCTACCGCATCCAGTTTGACTGGTATCCTACCTCTGATTCGACCGAACCGGTGGATATGCGCGTGTTCCTGCGTTGCCAGGGCGAGGCGATTAGCGAAACCTGGCTGTATCAGTATTTTCCTCCCGCGCCGGACAAGCGTCGCTATGTCGATGATCGCGTGATGCGTTGATCCTCGCGACGCCCTTTGCAAGGCAAGGGGCGTCAGCGTTTCCCCGAAATATCTGTACAAGAACTAAACACGATCCCGTTCGCATTTTTCCCTGACTCAAATGAGTAAGCTGAAGATGTGTATTTCTTATACACGCGTTTGTTCACTAACAGGGAGAGCGTATGTTTCCAGAATACAGAGATCTGATTTCCCGACTGAAAACCGAGAACCCTCGCTTTCTGTCTCTTTTCGAAAAGCACAATAACCTTGATCACGAAATAGCCAGGCTGGAAGGCGCCGATGGTCGGGGATACAATCTCGAAGTCGTTCGCCTTAAAAAACAGAAACTCCAGCTAAAGGACGATATGCTCAAAATCTTACAGAAAGAGAGTGCTAACGAGAGTCAGGTATAACCGCTCCCGTTCTCTGAAAAGGGCTTCCCACGCATCGGGAGGCCCTTCTTGTTTTGGCTAAGTGTTTGCATTACCGCTGAAAAATCTGCTAAACAGAATGCTGGGCGGCGGTACGGCAAAACAGGAGTCAATATGACAGAAACAATCAACGCGGGCGAGAACCTGCAGCTGCAGGCGGTTGCGGAGCATCATATTGCGCCACTGCATCAGCTGGTGCGCAAAAACAGCGCCTGGCTGCAGCAGTCGCTGAACTGGCCTGCGTCAGTGCGCGAGGAAGAAGACACGCGTAAAAGCGTGCAGGGGAATATCCTGTTGCATCAACGCGGCTATGCGAAAATGTACATGATTATGGCCGGCGATGAACTGGTGGGCGTACTGTCGTTTAATCAGATTGAGCCATTAAATAAAGCTGCATATATCGGTTACTGGCTGGATGAGTCGCATCAGGGAAAAGGCACGATGTCACGCGCGCTTCAGGCGCTAATGCGCCACTACGCTGAGCGCGGCGAGGTGAGGCGCTTTGTGATTAAATGTCGGGTGGCCAATCACGCCAGTAATCAGGTTGCCCGGCGCAACGGCTTTGAACTGGAAGGCTGTCTGAAACAGGCTGAATACCTGAACGGCCGCTATGACGACGTGAACCTTTATGCCCGTATTATCAGCGCGTCATCAGACTGAGCCAACCAGCGGGGTGCGGGTGATATACTGCTCGCCTTGGTAGACTTTGGGGCCACGCAGATGAATGGCCTCATCGCCTGAAGCCTCGATAACGGTTGAACCGCCAATATCCACGTGATTTTCGATCACTACTTCGCCGTTAATACGCGCATCGCCCTCAATCAACACGTGATCGTCAAGTAACATCGGGCCGCCGCACAGTCGCGCCTTTCCACCCACCATTACGTGATGTTTGAGCACGCAGTTGCCTTCTACCGTCGCCTGTTCGGCAACCTGCGAACTGTAGCGTAGAGTGGGGATCGCGTCTTCCTCGAAACCCGCGATGACGCGCGCGTGGCCGTATACTTTGGCGCAATCACACAACCAGACGTTATTTTCAGCGTTGCCTTCAACAAGCGCGAAATCAAACACTTCGGCCCGGTGTTCGATAAACGCATGGGTGACAATGGCGTCCCCATAGATTTGCGCCTGATGTACAATCTGAGAATGAGCGACCGTGGCACGATCGTAAATCTGTAAAAGTTGATCGCATTCGGTCGTCATTCCCCGCGCGGCAAAAATTTCTGACTGGTGCAGAATGCGTGCATCGCCGGACAACCGACACTCACCGCGTACGGTGGACGCCTGAACAGTGACGTTGTCACTTATTTCAGCGCCGTGACTTATCTCCGCGTGGTCTATCCAGACATTATCGCCAATACGTGCGCCGTCGCGAATGACGCAGGGCTGGGTGATGCGGGCGTTTCCGCTGATTTTAGCGCCAGAAAAAACCAGCGAATTTTCATCGTAGATCCAGCACGTGCCTTCCTGAGACAATGCGCTTTCGTGATCGAGCCAGCCGCCGACATCGCCGGCTTTGACATCGTTGAAGTCAATCAGGGCGATAATCTGGCGCAAAAGGACATGCTGTTTCCGATCGTTTTCCTGATAGCTGAAGGCGCGCGGGGTCTCATCAAGGCGGTATTTTTGCATACAAGGTATCCGTGGTTTCGCTCACTATAACCGTAGCAAATTTTACGTCGCTGGCTAAACGCAGAGAAATTACATAAAATGCATTTAAAATATACTTTATAAATTAAACAAAATGCGTAAAGAAAAAGCAGGTGATTGTGTTCTGAATTTGCCCGCCGGCTATTTTGGCATGGTGCTGGGGACTATTGGGATGGGCTTTGCCTGGCGCTATGCCAGTCATATTTGGGCCGTCAGCCACTGGATTGGCGACGCGCTGGTGATCCTGGCGATGGCGATATGGGGACTGCTGACGCTGGCATTTATGACCCGGCTGGTGCGTTTTCCGCACAGCGTGATTGCGGAAATTCGCCATCCGGTCATGAGCAGTTTTGTCAGCCTGTTTCCGGCGACCACAATGCTGGTCGCTATCGGGTTTGTTCCCTGGAGCCGGCCGCTGGCGGTGGCGCTGTTCAGCATAGGCGTGGTGATCCAACTGGCCTATGCCGCCTGGCAAACGGCGGGGCTGTGGCGCGGCGCACATCCACAAGAGGCCACCACGCCGGGGTTGTATCTGCCGACCGTCGCCAATAATTTTATCAGCGCGATGGCCTGCGGCGCGCTGGGTTATACCGATGCCGGTCTGGTCTTTCTGGGCGCGGGGGTCTTTTCGTGGCTCAGCCTTGAGCCGGTGATCCTGCAGCGCCTGCGTAGCGCCGGAGAACTCCCCACCGTACTGCGGACATCTCTTGGCATTCAACTGGCGCCCGCGCTGGTGGCCTGTAGCGCCTGGCTTAGCGTTAACGGCGGCGAAAGCGATACGCTGGCGAAGATGCTGTTTGGCTATGGCCTGCTTCAGTTGCTTTTTATGCTGCGGCTGATGCCGTGGTATTTGTCACAACCCTTTAATGCCTCCTTCTGGAGTTTCTCGTTCGGCGTGTCAGCGCTGGCCACGACAGGGCTGCATCTCGGTCATGCCAGCGAGTCCGGTTTTTTCCACAGCCTCGCCGTGCCTTTATTCATCTTTACGAATGTTATTATTGCATTATTGCTGGTCCGTACGTTCGCGTTACTGGTGGAAGGTAAACTGCTTATCCGCACTGAACGTTCGGCGCTGTTAAAAACTGAGGATAAAAAATGACCCTTCGCGACGAACATTACTTTACTGAAAAATATGATTTAACCCGCACCCATTCTGAAGTGCTGGATGCTGTCAGGGTGGTTAAGCCGGGTAAAACGTTGGATTTGGGCTGCGGCAATGGCCGTAATAGTCTGTATCTGGCAGCGAACGGTTTTGATGTGACCGCATGGGATAAAAACCCGATGAGCATCAAGAATGTTGAGCGTATTAAAGCAGCCGAAGGGCTGGAGAATCTGCAAACCAACGTGGTGGATCTTAATGCTCTACGTTTTGACGGCGAGTACGATTTTATCCTCTCGACCGTGGTATTGATGTTCCTTGAGGCCAACACGATCCCGGGGCTCATCGCTAACATGCAGCGTTGTACTAAACCGGGAGGGTATAACCTGATCGTCGCGGCGATGGATACGGCAGACTACCCCTGCACCGTTGGTTTTCCGTTTGCCTTCAGGGAAGGGGAACTGCGCGACTACTACGCAGGTTGGGAGCAGCTGAAATACAATGAAGATGTTGGTGAGCTACATCGTACCGATGCGAACGGCAACCGGATTAAGCTGCGTTTTGCCACCCTGTTAGCTCGCAAAATGGCGTGATGCCGGAAGGATGAGTACGCCATTTATTTCTGGACAAAAAAGGGTCGGTAAAGTGTGGTTTACTTACCATTTTTAATGCAACATAAATGATTTCCCTTTGCTATTATTGCGCATGCATATGTGCACATTTAAGGGATCGTTTCATGCGTACTCGTACTTTTTTCAGCGTTGCTATGCTTGCAGGGTTACTGACCTTATCCGGTTGTGCGTCAAAAATCACACAACCGGAAAAATATTCTGGCTTTTTAAAGGATTACTCCAGCCTCGAGGAAACGACATCGGCATCAGGACAGCCGGTGCTGCGTTGGGTTGATCCTGACTATAATGCCGCCAATTACGACAGCGTTGTCTGGACGCCCATCACGTATTACCCGGTACCCAAGCCGAACACGCAGGTCGGTCAGAAGGTCCTCGACGAGTTGTTGAATTACACTAACACCAAAATGAAAGGCGCCATTGCGCAGCGTAAACCGCTGGTGACCACGCCTGGCCCGCGTAGCCTGATCTTCCGTGGCGCCATTACCGGTGTTGACGCCAGCAAAGAAGGGTTGCAGTTCTATGAAGTGGTGCCGGTTGCGCTGCTGGTTGCCGGAACGCAAATGGCGACGGGACACCGTACCATGGACACCCATCTCTACTTTGAAGGCGAGTTAATCGACGCGGCGACCAACAAGCCTGTTATTAAAGTGGTTCGCCAGGGCGAAGGGAAAGATCTGAACAACGAAAGTACGCCGATGGCGTTTGAAACGCTTAAGCAGGTCGTGGATAACATGGCCACCGACGCCACCATGTTTGAAGTTCGCCAGAAATAACGCCGTTCTTCTCGCGCCATCGCCCGATGGCGCTGTGACTACGCCAGCCGCCGACGCAAAAGCGCTGGCGGTTTTGCGAACATCACCAGATTGCCCAGTAAGATCAGCGCCAGCCCCACGACCGCATTCATCTGCCAGACATAGCCTTCGTAGAAAGTGGAGATCGACAGCGCGACCAGCGGAAACAGCAGCGTACTGTAAGCGGCGTTGCCGGGGCCGATACGCCCGACCAGGGTGAAATAAGCGCCAAAAGCAATCACCGAACCAAAAACCGCCAGATACAGCAGGGCGCCCAGGTAACTGACGGTCCACTGCGGCATAAAACTGTCGCCGCGCAGCAGGGCGATGATGGCAATCAAAAGCGTACCGTACAGCATTGCCCAACTGTTCGTGGTCATGATTTCCAGCCCGTTCTTTTGATGTCGCAGGCTGATCATATTACCGAGTGAAAAGCCGAAGGTGCCCAGTGCGCTAAGTCCAATTCCCCAGAGCAGTTCCTGGCTAAAGCCGCTGCCGACCAGATCCTGCCAGAACAGCGTCACGATCCCCGTCAGTCCCAGCGCGGCAGCGGCAAAGAAGCGAGCTGGCGGCTTTTGTGCGAAGAAAATAAAGCTGTTCACTGCGTTAAACAGCACCGCCATAGAGAAAATCACCGATTCCAGCCCCGTGTTGATCCACGCGGCGGCGGTATAAAAACACCAGAAGTTAAAACAAAAGACACACGCGCCCTGCAACAGACAGAACAGATGGTCGCGGGGCGTCAGTTTGCGCAGTTTGCCCCGTACCAGAAGAATGACCATCATCAGCGCCGTCGCTACGGCAAAACGCCAGAAGATAGACACCGGGGCGGCCACGGGGCCCTGTTGCAGATAAATGGCGATCCACGTCGTGCCCCAAATCATTACCACCAGACAGTACAACAATGCATTCATCACGTTTTACCTCTTATCAAACGATGACTCACTGTCACAAAATTGCCGGGAATGCGCTTTCATCCCCTTGCGCCACACTTGCAAAATCTTGCGCTTTTTTCCTTTGAGGGCATGGTAAGCGCGGCAACCTGCGATAGACTGAGGATCTGCTAAATGTTGTCGATATGGTGATATGTCCCGGTCCTACGATGCGTTTGAAAACCTGCGCAAACATAATGCTGTGCTGCATGAGTCAGTCGCGCTGCATTCTGGCGTCCAGCTGGCGGCCTGGTCGAACAAGCGCGATACCATTACGCAATATTGCGATCATCACACCCTCAGTCTGTACATTGAGGATGGCTATGAGAGTTATCACAAAACGTCCAGCGGCTGGGAAAACGGCGGCGGGCCGGATCGGTTTTGTCTGATGCCAAAAGAGAGCGAATCGACGTGGGATATTCGCGACGACTTATCCTTTGTGCATCTTTACTGCACCGATGTGCACCTGCGCGAAGTGGGCGAAAAAGTGTGGGACAAAAGTCCTTACCGTTTCACACTCGAAGAACGGTTATTTGGCAACGACCCGGGTATCACCGCCGTCTATCGCCAGTTTTTTCTCGGTAACGACTGGCAGCAGCCCGCCAATCACCTGACGCTGAGCGCGGCCTCGTCGCTGTTGATGACTCACTTGATCCAGCACTACAGCAACGTCCAGTGGCGCCTGCCTACCGTAACCGGCGGACTGGCGCCCGTGACGCTGCGCAACGTGCTGGCGTACATCGATGCCCATCTGGCGGAACCGCTGACACTTGCCGACTTAGCCCGCGAGGCGGCGCTCAGCGAATTTCATTTCGCCCGTATGTTTCGCCAGTCGATGAAAATGGCGCCGCATCAGTATGTGATGCAGCGACGCATGGCGCTGGCGAAGCAACTGGTGTGTCACACCCGTCAACCGTTAACCGACATTGCGCTGGCCTGCGGGTTCAGCTCCCCGAGCCATTTCAGCAACCGCGTTAAGCAGGTGACGGGGAAAACACCCTCGCAGCTACGCGCGGCGGGAGAAGGTTAACGTGGCGAAGCAGACACCACCCGCCATCAGCCCCCAGAATGCCGAGCCGATACCCCACAGCGTCACACCGCTGGCGGTGACCAGGAACGTGACGATAGCCGCATCGCGATCCGCGTCATGGTTCAGCGCCTGATACAGACTGCCGGAGAGGGTGCTTAACAGCGCTAATCCTGCCAGCATCTGCACGCCGCTCACCGGTAGCGCCGCCATTATGCCGGTAATCGAACTGCCGAAAATCCCCGCCAGAAGATAAAACACCCCGGCTGACGCTGCCGCCAGCCAGCGCTTTGACGCATCCGGATGCGCATCCGAACTTTGACAGATTGCCGCTGTGATGGCGGCAATGCAGATGGAATACACGCCAAATGGCGATAACAGCAATGCCAGCAGGCCCGTCACCACGATCAGCGGTGAAACAGGCACGTCATAGCCGCTGGCCTTCATTGTCGCTACGCCGGGCGCATTCTGTGACGCCATTGTGACCAGAAATAGCGGTACCGCCACGCCTAACGCGTGCGCCAGAGAAAACGAAGGCGCAATAAACGTCGGTATAACCGGAGCGACGCTCAACGTACGGGTCACCACTTCGCCCTCAAGCCATGCCACCAGTGCGCCCGTGAACAGTGCGGCAATGACGGCATAGCGCGGAGCAACTCGCTTTAACGCCAGCCAGGCCAGCAACATACTGCCGCACAGCATCAAATGGCCCTCCAGATTGGTGAAGGCCTGCAAACCAAAACGCAGCAGAATGCCAGCCAGCATCGCGGCGGCGAGCGAGTGGGGGATAATCCTCATCATGCGCGCAAACAGACCCGTTATTCCGCAGATGACAATCAGCGCGTTAGCGACGATAAACACGCCAACCGCTTCCGTCAGCGTTACCCCCTGCAAGCCCGTGACCAACAGCGCCGCGCCAGGTGTAGACCATGCCGTCAATACCGGAGCGCGATACCACAGTGACAGGCCCAGCGTACTGACGCCCATGGCGATGCCGAGCGCGGTCATCCAGCCGGCGATCTGTTCGGCGCTGGCGCCTGCGGCCACGGCGGCCTGCCAGATAATAGCTGCCGAGCTGGCATAGCCGATGAGGACCGCCACAAACCCTGACAGAAGCGTCGGTAGCGGAAGCGAGAAAGCGCGCATAGCAACCTCTTGTGCGTTATAACGGTCGCTTGAATCTACCATTTGAGCGTTATAGCGCACAAGTGGTAAGCTGCTGTTTTTGGGAGAACGCGTATGGACAATCTCACACAGTATCTGGCGAGCACGCTGAAAACGTTGCGCACCCAGCGCGGCTGGAGCCTGTCGCGCCTGGCGGACGCGACAGGGGTGTCGAAAGCCATGCTTGGGCAGATCGAACGGAACGAATCCAGCCCGACCGTGGCGACCCTGTGGAAGATCGCCACCGGGCTGAATGTCCCGTTTTCTACGTTTATTTCACCGCCGGAATCGACGCCTTTGCCGACGTTTGATCCTCAGCAGCAGGAAATGGTGGTGACGCCGCTGTTTCCGTGGGATCCGGAACTTTGCTTCGACCATTTTTCCATTCTTCTGGCGCCCGGCGCGCTCAGCGAATCCACGCCGCACGAGGCGGGGGTAATTGAGCACGTCGTGGTGATCTATGGCGAGCTGGAGATGTGTATTAACGCGCAGTGGCGGACGATCAAAACCGGAGAAGGCGTTCGTTTCGCCGGTGATCACGCCCATGCCTATCGCAACACCAGCGCGCAAACAGTCCATTTTCATTCGCTGATTCATTACCCGCGCAGTTAAGCGGGAAAACTATTTCGCAATGCCGCGCTTCTGACTACAATAGCCGCCATTTTGCTGCTACTGGATAAAAACAACGCTATGCGCCAGCACCCACATCGCCTTGAATTGTTAAGCCCGGCACGTGACACCGCCATCGCCCGCGAAGCCATTTTACACGGCGCGGACGCCGTTTATATTGGCGGTCCCGGCTTCGGCGCGCGTCATAACGCCAGCAACAGCCTGAAAGATATCGCCGAACTGGTGCCGTTTGCCCATCGCTTTGGCGCGAAAATCTTTGTTACGCTGAACACCATTCTTCATGACGATGAGCTGGAACCCGCCCAGCGCCTGATTACCGATCTTTACCAGACCGGCGTCGACGCGCTGATCGTTCAGGATATGGGGATCCTTGAACTTGACATTCCGCCGATTGAACTGCATGCCAGCACGCAATGCGACATCCGTAGCGTCGAAAAAGCGAAATTTTTGGCTGACGTCGGTTTCACCCAGATTGTGCTGGCGCGCGAGCTGAGCCTTGCGCAAATTCAGGCGATTCATCAGGCGACCGATGCCACTCTCGAATTTTTCGTGCATGGCGCGCTCTGCGTCGCATATTCCGGCCAGTGTTATATTTCTCACGCCCAGACCGGACGTAGCGCCAACCGCGGCGACTGCTCCCAGGCGTGCCGTTTACCGTACACCCTGAAGGACGATCAGGGCCGGGTTGTGTCTTACGAGAAACATCTGCTGTCGATGAAAGACAACGATCAAACCGCTAACCTCGGCGCGTTAATTGATGCAGGTGTACGCTCCTTCAAAATTGAAGGGCGTTATAAGGACATGAGTTACGTAAAAAATATCACCGCCCACTATCGGCAAATGCTGGATGCGATCATTGAAGAGCGCAGCGATCTGGCGCGCGCGTCTTCCGGTCGCACCGAGCATTTCTTTATCCCGTCCACGGATAAAACGTTCCATCGCGGCAGCACCGATTATTTTGTCAATGCGCGCAAAGGCGATATTGGCGCCTTTGACTCACCAAAATTCATCGGCTTACCCGTTGGCGAAGTGCTGAAAGTGGCGAAAGATCACCTTGATGTTGAAGCCAGTGAACCACTGGCGAACGGCGATGGCCTGAACGTACTGATCAAACGTGAGGTGGTTGGTTTTCGTGCCAATACTGTCGAAAAAACCGGGGAAAACAGTTATCGCGTCTGGCCGAACGAGATGCCTGCCGACCTGCACAAAGTGCGCCCGCGACATCCACTGAACCGTAATCTCGATCATAACTGGCAGCAGGCGTTAACCAAAACCTCCAGCGAGCGGCGGGTAGCGGTGGATATCGAACTCGGCGGCTGGCAGGAACAGCTGATCCTGACGTTAACCAGCGAGGAAGGGGTGAGCGTAACGCACACGCTGGACGGTCAGTTTGACGACGCCAACAACGCTGAAAAAGCGCTGAGTAACCTCAAGGACGGGCTGGCGAAGCTGGGGCAGACGCTCTACTACGCGCGTGACATTCAGGTTAACCTACCCGGTGCGCTGTTTGTGCCAAACGGGCTGCTCAACGCGTTCCGTCGGGAAGCCATTGAGATGCTGGATAAGGCGCGACTTGCCCGCTACAAACGCGGCGTGCGCAAACCGGTCTCAGATCCCGCGCCGGTCTACCCGCAGACGCATTTGAGTTTTCTGGCAAACGTCTATAACCAGAAGGCGCGTGAGTTCTACCATCGTTATGGCGTACAGTTGATCGACGCGGCGTATGAAGCGCATCAAGAAAAGGGCGATGTGCCTGTGATGATCACCAAGCATTGCCTGCGTTTTGCCTTTAATCTGTGCCCGAAACAGGCGAAAGGTAACATCAAAAGCTGGAAAGCGACGCCAATGCAACTGGTCAACGGTGATGAGGTGCTGACGCTGAAATTTGACTGTCGCCCGTGTGAAATGCACGTTATCGGCAAGATTAAAAATCACATTCTTAAAATGCCGCTGCCGGGCAGCGTGGTGGGTTCCGTCAGTCCGGAAGATCTGATGAAAACGCTGCCGAAGCGTAAACCTTAATCCTTTGCGACATCAGCCCGGTGGCGTTTACCGGGCCTTTGTGTCGGTATTTATTTCCGCCGGTTAACGCCTGGCCCAAAGCCGACATCCGGCGAGGTGTCCGCTTAATGCGCTTTAAACCCCGCCGCGGTCATGAGCAGGCGAAAAAACATGCCCACCGCCGCCAGCGCCAACACGCTGCCGCCCCAAAGGATGACCAGCCACATCAGGCGTTTCCAGAGAGAATGTTGCATCAGTGATACCCCTCGCCATGTTGCACTTTGCCGCGAAACACATAGTAACTCCAGAAGGTGTACACCAAAATCACCGGAATGATGAGCAGCGCACCGACCAGCATAAACCCCTGACTCTGGGCGGGGGCGGCTGCCTGCCAGAGGGTAACCGAAGGCGGAATAATGTGCGGCCAGATACTGATGCCCAGGCCGCTGAAACCAAGGAAGATCAGCCCGAGCGTCAGCACAAACGGGAACGTGTGGTTTTCCGGACGACCTAGTGTGCGCCATAACCAGACGCTGAACGCGATCACCAGCACCGGAACTGGCAGCAGATAACCCAGGTTGGGAAGCGTAAACCAACGGTCGGCGATCGCCGGATGCGCTAACGGTGTCCAGAGGCTGATTATCGCGATTGACAACAGCAGGGCCAGCAGCAGTTTTTTCGCGACGCTGCGCATTTTATCCTGCAGCGGATTTTCGCTTTTCATCACCAGCCAGGTTGCGCCTAAGAGCGCATAGGCAACGACCAGTCCGACGCCACAGAACAGAGTGAAGGGGGTTAACCAGTCGAACGGCCCGCCGCTGTAGCGGCGACCGGTCACCGGGAAACCGTTGATCACTGCGCCAACCACGATCCCCTGTGCGAAGGTAGCCAGAATCGACCCGCCGAGAAAAGCATGGTCCCAAAATGGGCGGTGGGCTGGCGTGGCCTTGAAGCGAAACTCGAAGGCCACGCCGCGAAAAATCAGTCCGATCAGCATCAGCGTCAACGGAATGGTCAGCGCATCGATAATAACCGCATAGGCCAGCGGGAAAGCCCCAAACAGCCCCGCGCCGCCCAGCACCAGCCAGGTTTCATTACCGTCCCATACCGGCGCGACGCTATTGACCATCACATCACGATCCTCTGCGTCTCGTGTGACAGGAAACAGAATGCCAATACCCAAATCGAATCCATCCATCACGATATACATTAGCGTGGCGAAGACGATGATCACAAACCAGATAACCGATAAATCTATACCCATTAGCGATGTGCCTCATGTTGAGAATCGAGGACGGCGGCGGAAAGCGGCCTGGCGGGTGTGCCCGTCGGCGGCGCGGAATCATCTTCCAGCGGCCCTTTGCGGATCAGGCGAATCATGTAGCTGTAGCCGACGCCAAAGACAGAGCTGTAGATAACAAAGAAAGCGAGCAACGAAATGCTCATATGTAAATCGCCGTGGGCCGACACCGCGTCGGCAGTACGCTGTAAACCGTACACCACCCACGGCTGGCGTCCGACCTCAGTGGTCACCCAGCCCGCGAGAATGGCGATGAGCCCCGAGGGTCCCATCCATAGCGCAAAGCGCAGGAACGGGCGCGAGGTGTAGAGGCGCTGCCTGTAGCGCAGCCAGAGCGCACAGAGCCCCAGCAGGACCATTAACATGCCCAGGCCGGCCATGATGCGAAACGACCAGAACACGATCGTCGAGTGAGGGCGATCCTCTTTGGCGAATTCTTTTAGCGCCGGAACCTGTTTATCCAGACTGTGCGTCAGGATCAGGCTTCCCAGCGCCGGGATCGCCAGTCCATAGCGGGTGCGTTCCTGTTCCATATCCGGCCAGCCAAACAGCAGCAGCGGCGTGGGCTCACCCGGCGGGTTTTCCCAGTGACCTTCAATCGCGGCGATTTTAGCTGGCTGATGTTTCAGGGTGTTCAGCCCATGCATATCGCCGATTAACGCCTGCACCGGCGCGACAATAAGCGTCATCCACAACGCCATGGAAAACATCGTGCGAATGGCTGGCGTTGTGTTGCCGCGCAGCAGATGCCAGGCTGCCGAAGCGCCGACAAACAGCGCGCTACTGAGAAATGCGGCGACGGACATATGCAGCAGGCGATAAGGGAACGAAGGATTGAAGATAACGGCGAACCAGTCCACGGGCACAACCTGGCCGTTGACGATCTCAAACCCCTGCGGCGTTTGCATCCAACTGTTAGACGCCAGGATCCAGAAGGTGGAAATGAGGGTGCCAAGCGCCACCATGCAGGTTGAGAAGAAATGCAAACCCGGACCGACTTTATTCCAGCCAAACAGCATCACCCCGAGGAATCCGGCTTCAAGGAAGAAAGCGGTCAGCACTTCATAGGTAAGCAACGGCCCGGTAATACTGCCTGCGAATTCCGAAAAGCCGCTCCAGTTGGTGCCGAACTGATAGGCCATCACCAGACCGGAAACCACGCCCATGCCGAAATTGACGGCGAATATTTTTGACCAGAAAAGGTACAACGAGCGCCAGACCGGATTTTTGCTTTTTAGCCAAAGGCCTTCCAGCACCGCCAGATAACTGGCAAGCCCAATGGTGATCGCCGGAAAGATAATGTGAAAAGAAACCGTAAAGGCGAACTGGATCCTTGCCAGGTGAAACGCATCAAGACCAAACATGCCTGACTCCGCACTAAAAATTGATTCAGCGCAATTCTAGGCGTGTGAGGCAATGAGGGGCAGAAACAGAACAGGCATATTTAACCATAACAGTTTGCAAATCGTTGTGAATTTTATTCACTGTTATACACTGCGAGGCTCACCTGCATTGACCGACGAGAAACCAGAATGAAAAAATACCAGCGTCTGGCTGAACAACTTTGCGAACAGATCGCCTCTGGCGTCTGGCAACCCGGCGATCGTCTGCCGTCTCTGCGCGAACAGGTCGCCAGCAGCGGCATGAGCTTCATGACCGTCGGACATGCTTACCAACTGCTGGAAAGTCAGGGGCGAATTATTGCGCGTCCGCAGTCCGGCTATTACGTCGCGCCACGCCCGATTCTCCAGCCGACCGTGCAGCCAGCCCAGGTGATGCGTGACGAGGCTGTCGACATCAATACCTCTATTTTTGAGATGTTACAGGCCAGCCGTGATGCCTCGGTCATGCCGTTCGCCTCGGCGTTTCCCGATCCGCGCTTGTTTCCGCTCCAGCAGCTTAACCGCTCGCTGGCGCAGGTGAGCAAAACCGCGACCGCCATGAGCGTGCTCGAAAATCTGCCGCCTGGCAACGCAGAGCTGCGTCATGCCATCGCCCGTCGCTATGCCCAGCAGGGCATAACCGTCTCGCCGGATGACATTGTCATCACCGCCGGTGCGTTAGAAGCGCTTAATCTGAGCTTACAGGCGGTCACCGAGCCCGGCGACTGGGTGATTGTGGAAAACCCCTGTTTCTATGGCGCGCTGCAAGCGCTGGAGCGATTGCGGCTTAAAGCGCTGTCAGTGGCGACCGACGTGAAAGAGGGGATCGATCTCGCGGCGCTGGAACAGGCGTTACAGGATTATCCGGTAAAAGCGTGTTGGTTGATGACCAACAGTCAGAACCCGCTTGGCTTTACGCTTAGTCCGGCGAAAAAAGCGCGGCTAGTCGCGCTCCTTGACAAGCATAATGTGATGCTGATTGAAGATGACGTGTACAGCGAACTCTACTTTGGCCGCGAAAAACCATTACCCGCCAAAGCCTGGGATCGCAGCGACCGGATCCTGCACTGTTCTTCATTCTCGAAGTGTCTGGTTCCGGGCTTTCGCATTGGTTGGGTGGCTGCCGGCAAGCACGCCCGCACTATTCAGCGCCTTCAATTAATGAGCACGCTGTCGACCAGTTCGCCCATGCAGCTGGCGCTGGTCGATTACCTGTCTACCCGTCGCTATGACGCCCATCTTAGACGCTTGCGCCGTCAGCTTGCTGAGCGCAAACAACAGGCCTGGCAATCGCTGCTGCGTCACCTGCCTGCCGACGTGAAGTTCCATCATAACAACAGCGGCTATTTTCTCTGGCTCGAACTGCCGGAATCAATGGATGCAGGAGAACTGACCGCGCAGGCGCTGGCGCACCAAATCAGTATCGCTCCCGGGAAAATGTTTTCCACCTCGGACACCTGGAAACGTTTTTTCCGCTTCAACACCGCCTGGCAGTGGGGGGAAAGAGAGGAGAGCGCCGTTAAACAACTCGGTCAGCTTATTCGCGAACAGCTGAAATAGCGCGTCGTAATGTGTAAAACAGGTTCTGATTATCCATGAGCCTGCTTTTGCCTGTCATTCATAGGAAATATCAATACCCGTCAATTTTCCTTTTGCTCGCTAACGCCTTGTCTATATTAGGGAAGAGAGACTCTTTACCCTTGTCCGCGACGTAATGCGCGTTACGTCACATCCTGGTCAAATTTCTTCTCTCTGGGCGGTGGGCTTTCTGTGCGCCGACTATTCTGTGGAAAGAACAACATTCCGCGGTACGACTGTCGTGACAGCGTCGCCGGAAACGGTAAATAAACAATGACATGGGAAAATGCTATGCAACATCTCTTACTGATTAACGGCGAGCTGGTCTGCGGTGAAGGCGAGAGGCAGCCCGTCTATAATCCGGCGACGGGCAAAGTGCTTCTGGAAATAGCCGAAGCCTCTCCTGCGCAGGTTGACGCCGCCGTTCGCGCAGCCGACAGGGCGTTCAGCGAATGGGGACAAACGACGCCTAAAACGCGCAGTGAACGGTTGCTGGCGCTGGCTGACGCGATAGAGCAGAACGCGCAGGTTTTTGCCGAACTGGAGTCCCGCAACTGTGGGAAACCGCTGCATTGCGCGCTCAATGATGAGATCCCGGCGATTGTCGATGTGTTCCGTTTCTTTGCCGGCGCCGCTCGTTGTCTCAACGGTATGGCTGCCGGGGAATATCTGGAAGGACACACCTCTATGATCCGGCGCGATCCGGTGGGTGTCGTCGCCTCAATTGCGCCGTGGAACTATCCTCTGATGATGGCCGCGTGGAAACTGGCGCCTGCGCTGGCAGCCGGTAACTGCGTGGTGATAAAACCCTCCGAAATCACGCCGCTGACCGCGCTCAAACTTGCCGAACTGGCCAAAGATATCTTTCCGGCGGGCGTGCTGAATGTGCTGTTTGGTCGTGGTAAAACGGTTGGCGATCTGCTGACCGGGCATAAAAAAGTGCGCATGGTGTCGTTAACCGGTTCGATTGCCACTGGCGAACACATTATCCGTCATACCGCGCCCGCCATTAAGCGTACACACATGGAACTGGGCGGCAAAGCGCCGGTTATCGTGTTTGATGATGCCGACATTGACGCCGTGGTCGAGGGCGTGCGTACGTTCGGCTTTTATAACGCCGGACAAGACTGTACCGCCGCCTGCCGAATCTATGCGCAAAAGGGGATCTATGACGCGCTGGTGGAGAAACTTGGGGCGGCGGTTGCCAGCCTGAAAACGGGGGCGCCGGAGGAAGACTCTACTGAACTGGGGCCACTGAGTTCACTGGCGCACCTTGAGCGGGTCGCAAAAGCGGTCGAACGGGCCAAAGCGCTTGGACACATTAAGGTGGTTACCGGCGGACAGAAGGTGGACGGTCCCGGCTATTATTTTGCGCCGACGCTGCTGGCGGGGGCCAAACAGGAGGACGAAATCGTGCAGCGGGAAGTCTTCGGCCCGGTAGTGAGCGTGACGCCGTTTGACGACGAGGAACAGGTGCTGACGTGGGCCAACGACTCGGAGTACGGTCTGGCCTCGTCGGTGTGGACACAGGATGTTGGGCGCGCGCACCGGGTTAGCGCCAGGCTCCAGTATGGCTGTACGTGGGTAAACACCCATTTTATGCTGGTCAGCGAAATGCCGCACGGTGGGCAGAAAATGTCAGGTTATGGGAAAGACATGTCGCTGTATGGGCTTGAAGATTACACCGTTATTCGTCACGTCATGGTTAAACATTCATAGCCTTTATGATCAGTGCGGGATCGAACGGGCGGGAAAAGATCGTACGTTGCAGGCAGAGAGAAAAATCTCTCTGCCAGTCTGCGCCGCAGGGATGTAAAAATTAAATAAACCAACCAAATCTCAATGAGATAAGCGTTACCAGTCCGACGGCAGCAAAAAGATTGATCACTACGACAGTTCTGCTTGAGACATTCATTTAGGCCACCCTGAGTTATTACCCCTTTGTGTATAGTTCGGGATCGCAAATTGCGCAATAGGACAACCCGGGGTTATTCATCGGCAGCGACAAAATCGGAACAGCGCCAGACCAGAGCGATAAAACTTGATGTACATCAAAAAAAAGAGCATATTGCGCGCGTTTCACTTCTCTGGCCGGATGTCCCGTCAATGTCTTTGTATCAAAAAATGCTCGTTTTTTATGCGGTAATGGCCGCACTGACTTTTCTCATCACCTGGTTTTTATCGCACGATAAAAAACGTATCCGTTTTTTGAGCGCCTTTCTGGTGGGAGCGACCTGGCCTATGAGCTTCCCGGTCGCATTGCTGTTTTCGCTGTTTTAACACGGCTGAACAGGAGGGCGGTGATGCACCTCCTGCCTGTTATTGTCCCCCATTCAACAGCGTGTTCAGCGCGTTTTTATCCTCTGGCGTCACTTCATGTGGATGGCTGAATCCATTGTTCTCCTGCGCGCGCGTATACAGCGCCACCAGCCAGTCATAGACGTAGCGGCTGGCGGCATGTACCGGCCGGTCGTTTAACGCTGTCAGGCGTGCCATAGGTGGACGTTTTGCCGCGCTGAAAATCGTCTCGCCTTTGGCCATTCGACTGGCAGGGCGTTCGCTTTCCTCAACGTCGGCATAACCGAGCCAGGCGACAAAGTTGGCGATGTTGGCGTGCAACTGCGCGCCGCAGTTCTCGTCCTGTTGCACAATTTGCTGTAACTGCTGCGCAAGCTGCAAGCGGTAGCTGGCGGCGATCAGTATTGCGACCACCTGCCTGAGCGTGGCGGGCTTCAGACCTAAACGTGTGGCATTGCTGTCGTCGCGGCTCCACTGGCGAAGATGGTTGATCCACAGTTTGTGCGCCCGGTCGCCGGTATCATTACCCCCAACCGTTTGAGGCGCGTCGTGAACCTCCGCAAAAAGATCGACAGCGTCGTTGAACAGCCCGCTAACCTTTTCTTCCCTCGGCTGGCGTATCTGGAGCAGGCTCTCAAACTGTTGCACCTCGGGAACAAGGCCATCCAGCAGATCGCCGTGATGTGCTGCCTGTTGCTGTAATTCACGGACAACCGTTTCGGCGCTGGACAGGTTGTCAGGCAGCAGGCACAGCAGTTCACGCAGATACTGCCGATGCCGGGCATGAAGCGCCTCAATGCGTGCTTGCCGCTGGGGGAACGACGTGGCGTGGGACAGCCATTCGATCAATCGTTGCAGACTGTTTTTATCCAGCGCCTGAAGGGTGCCCCAGTGCTGACCGGGATTGCCCATCAGTTGCTGGATGGTTTCATCCAGATTCTCTCCGCTTACAAAGCGCGCGTCCTGCGGGGTGATCGCCCATACTACGCCCGGTAGCGCTGTGTCGCGCAAGGGTTGGGTTTCGTGGACCCAGTTCAGTAGCCGCCTGGCGGTAGCGGGCGTTTGCGTGCGGTTAGCGGTGGCATTGCAGATGACTAACACGTCAGGCTGCCGCTGCTGACGATAGTGCTCAAGCAGCCAGCCGAGTTTAGCCTGCCATAAGGGCTGTGGAGAGGTGACGGGCGCCAGCGGAATATCCAGCAGATCGACCTCGTCAAGTACGCCGTCCTCCACGCTCAGCACCAGCTCGCGGGTAAGCAACGCAAGGGGATCTTGCGGCAGGCTCACGGCCGCCAGCAGCGCGCCTTCCACCACGGGATGCACCACCACGTCATTTTGCGCTTCCGGTGAGGCATGGGCTTCCTGGGTAATAAAACGCTCGGACGGTAAACCAAACTGATCGACCAGCAGGCTGAGCGGCGCAGCAACTTCGCCAGCGTTACCGGTCTGTTGCAGCACATGCGCCAGCGCCAGCCACTGCTGCGTTAGTTCCGGCTGTTCGCCCCACAGCAGCGACCAGATGCTGGCGCGGGTAGTGAGATCAACATACGGAAGCACAAGCGCGAACTGATGCCAGAGCGCATCGTCAATCTGTTGTTGAGAAGCCGGTCGGCACTGACGACAGAAGCGGGCGACGGTGGCGACTTCCGCCGCCGTAACGCCGGGGACGGGATGACGCTGGCGCAGCGACCGCCATTTTTCGAGACGCGATTCAATCATCGCTTTTTCTGCCTGGCGGCATGCTGGCTGCGTGTGGGCCATCGTAATAAAGATTTGCACCAGTTCGGCTTCGGCGAGAAGCCGCAGACGTAACGGCCACTCGTCATCGGGCGAACTGGCCTGCCGCGTAAAGCGTAGCGCCATGTTGGCGGCGGCATGGCCGGGGTTAATATGGCTGAAATAGTCGAAATAGCGGTCCGGCATCACCACATTCATCCTGCCGTTTCCACTGCTGCACAGGGCGGAAAGTAAATGGGCTTTCGCTGACTGGGAATAACCGTACAGCCCGATACAGGCGCGTGACTGACGGGCGGTTTCCAGCGCAATCTCCGTGGCGTTCGCGGCGTGAAGCTGCGTCAACAGCGCGTCTGCTTCGGCATCCAGCGTGACGGCGTAGCGGCGGGTGCGCTCTACCCAGGCAATAGCGGCCTGAGAAAGGGTTAACGTTTTGCTCATTTCAGGTACACGCTCCCGCTGTCGATCCAGTAATGACTGCCGCTGTGTCGACGGTCAGCCAGGGTATTTAATTTTAAGGTCAGGGCATCCGCCGGAACGGGCGTGCCGTCCTGTAACCAGGCGTCGCTGAGGACAAACGATTCGGGACCGTTCTCTTTGCTGCCGCCGCGCAACTGAAGCCGTACGTTCAGCACACCGTCACCGGCAATATTTTTAGCCAGTTCGGCGGAGTTGATGCTCAGCGTATAGAGCGGCGTTGCGGGCCAGCGGCTGTTCGCCAGTTGGCGGAAACCGAGCGTCACGTTACCACGCAACGGAAAGTGGACGCGGGTATCCAGCTTTTCGCCGGGTTTATCCAGATCAATATCGCGATACCAGACATTTTCGTCGCGCAGGATGTTGACGGTGTTATCCAGCACGCCGAGATAGCGTACCGTTGACCAGGCGCCGATATCGGCTGCTTTAAAGTTAAAGCGCGGCAGACGCAGATCCAGCGCCAGACTGCACAACATCGCACCGACGGCGGCAGTGGATTTCGGGTTGCCGATCCGTCCCTGCTGGTTGAACGGATACCATTCATGCACCCGGTAGTTATCCATCCATACGATCCGGTTGACCGGAACAGGTTGAAGATGGCGGATCAGCGCCTGCACCGCAGGCAGACAGGCGGGCCTGCCGGTCACCAGCAGCACGTCGCAGCAATAGTGCGAAATGGCTTCGCACACCGCATGCAGCGGCGACGTAAGGGTGAATTGCCCGGCCAGCATCGCCTCTTGCAACTGGCTGAACTGCACCTGTAACGGCACGCTAAGCACATCGAACGCTGGCGTGCCGGGCGGCAGCGCATGGTCGACGGCCTGCTGAATGTAGTTCATGACGTTGCGGGTTGGGCGCTGAGGTAACAGCTCGCCAAAGGTGGCATGCACCCCGGCCAGCGGATCGTTGATGTCGCACTTTTCCCATGCGGAAAGCACCGCGTGCCCCAGCGGCATAAACAGCTGAAGCGCCGTTTGCTGGCGCAGCACCGCCTGGGTATCTATGCGCCCGGAATCGCCAAACAGCGTGGCGAGCAGGGCGGCGGCATCGGTAACGCCTGCCTGCTGCAGCCGGGTTTGCAGCGCCGGTAAGATGCATCTCTGAATGACATCCAGAAGCATGTCATCGCCTGCGACCTTAAATCCTTCGCGAAACAGCAGGCGCGGGGTGATTTTAACATTTGTACCGACGCCGTCGTCCAACTGATAGTGAACAATCGCCATGTCAGTGGTGCCGCCGCCAATATCAATCGAGGCAACGCGCAGCGCCCGGCCTTTGCTTTCGCCCGGCTCGGGCTGGCGGTCCGGACGCGCCATTGTGCGGAAAAAGGCTTCGCTACGTCCGGCGTAATGGGAGATTGCTTCGTTATACAGCCACACCAGTTGCCCGCAGCTGGCTTCGTCCCATTCCATCTGGATCTCAGGCACTGGCACCCGGCTTTTTTCCTGCTGTTTACGGCTGCTAAAGTCGTCGTCCTGCGGATGCCACCCCATGGCTTTCCAGACAAGGGCAATGGCTTCAAACATACGCTGGCGGAAGATCTCCCGCTCCTGCTTTGGCATTGCCGAGGGCAGGGTGAGGATCAGCGTACGCAACTGGCGGGGCGATGCGGGAAACCCCAGCCGCAGACGGGTCGCCACACTGTTGATCTGCCCCAGCGCCTGGGCGAGGATCTCGCAGAGCATATGGGTCATCAGGGTGCTGCGGCTGTACTGCGGGGAGAATACCGGCAGGCGTTCATCCTGCGGCAGCGCGTACAGCGGCTGGCCGTCGTCATTCATCAGATTCATCAGCGGAAAGGCGGTCGCGAGGGGTTCACGCTGGGTTTTGCTGTTCATCTGGCTGAAGCGCCAGTCGTGCAGTACCGGCGTTTCATCCCACAGGTAGCGGCGGGGACTGGAAATACCGCTATTGCCGTCGGTTCCGGTTCGTTGCATCGCCAGTTTACGCGCTTCGTCGCCGACCCTGACAATCGACGGCCAGATAAACGCGTCTTCGCGTCCGCTTTCGACGGAAAAATGCTGCTTGCCGAAGCGGGCTTCCGAGAACTCAAGGCGACTGGTGAACAGCGGATCGTTCAAAAACTGCGGCTCGCTCAGCGATCGCACCTGCAGTTCTGCCGTCTGGCGCAGGCCGTCGTTGGCATCGCCGTGATCCTCAATCAACACGCCGCAGGTGTGGGTATTGCCAACGTCAAGGATCAAATCGACCGGAATCGCGGGAGTGCTCAGCGTCTCTGTGACCAGCCTGACCTCTGGCACCGTTAGCTGTTCGCCGAGTAACGCCAGCAGATTCAGCCAGTGCGCCTGATATTCAAAACTGCGCAGCGCCTGATTGATGGCCTGTTCCGGACGGTTTTCCACCTGGCTGACATGATGCAAAAACACCTCGCGCAGCCAGCCATCAATCCACGTCTGATCGAGAAAATCAGCCACTTCGTCATCGCGCCAGGCCAGCGCAAAGCGGGTACCGTTCAGTACATCGTTTTCACTGGGGGCGAGCGCGGAGGGAGTCGCATCGCTCAACTGACTGTCGAGCGCGAGCGTAACGCGGTGGGTATGACCTGCGCTGTCAGGTAAGGCGAGTTTGCGAACCTGCACGCGCGCCCAGTTATCCGGACCCTCAACAAAGGTGCGCGGCGGGTTGAAGCGCAGGAACGGCAGCGGTAGCCAGACGCCGTCCAGTACCGCAAGCGAGTACTGTAGCGACTGTGTGCTTTCGGGTTTAACCACTTCTGGCTGCATTCCCGGACGCGCCGGCAGCGTGTAGCGACCGTTTACCAGATCGTAGTCCAGACGCAGCAGCGGGCCGTTAGCGGTTTTCCGCACAAAACGGCCATGATGTGCCGACTCCTGCGGCGTCAGGCCGAAGTCAAGAAACTGAACGCCGCTGTTTGCGATGAGCGTGACGCTCTGTTTGTAATCACACAAATTCACCAGCATAAGATCAGGCACCTATCTTTTTAAACGTCAACGGAATCTCCGCTTGCCCGTCGAAGCGTGCGGTACAGGCGGCGACGTCATTTGTCCCGGCTTTACAGGTGATTTCCGGCATCGGATAGCGGGAGCCATCGGCGCAGCGCGCATTTCCACGGCTTTTGATCATGAGCTCGCCGCTCTGATGCAGACCGGAAAAAAGCTCGGCGCGACAAACAATGCTGTCGCCATGCACCAGCCGCGCTGTCCCTTTGTTATTCTGGATCTGATAGCGCAACGAGGGCGCTTTCCCGGTCGCGGGGTCTTTCACCTCCATTACTACGCGCCAGCGACCGTTGAGAAAACGGGTCGTACCGGCCTTCACCTGATTAGCCTCCATGACCAGCGCGTCTTTCGGTATCGCAGCAATGACCACCGGCGCGTCGGCGGGCGGGGTCTTTTTCTCCTCCGGAATAACGTGCGCCTGCTGCAGCGGTAGCGTGGCGGTCAGTTCCGGCAGAGCAGGCATTGCGGGTTGCGGCGCACTGACGCTTTCCGTCGCGACCGCGGGGGTTTGCGCGTGCCAGAGCAGCGGCGCGACAAGCACGGCAATGGTGACGGCGGCAACCGGCACGCTCCACAGCGGCAGTCGGCGCGCCGGTTTCGCGGACGCTTTTTCCTCCGCCACGATGGACGGCGCGACTAGCGGGCTGATGGTATCAGAGACGGGCGGAGTTACCGGCACGACGGGGACTGACAGCAGTGGTTCATCCGCATGGGGAAAAGCGTTCTCTGGCGCGGTTTCTTCTGCAGGGACGGGGTCAGCGTGAATGGCCGCTTCGGGCGAATCTTCGAGATACAGGCATGCCAGCACATCGTCACGCACGTTTTCGTTAAGGTTGATAAAACCCCAGAAGGTGATAACCGGTTTCCCATCCACCAGGAAGACGTGGTTTTCACCGGGAAATTGTACCGCTTTTTCGAGCAAGGAGCCGAAAAGCTGTAACGCCGTTTTTCCGGATTGCAGGCTCTTGCGGCTCAGGGCAGCGGCGCTGTCCAGCGTCGCGGAAAGCGTGCGGAGGGCGCGACGGCGCGCATCAACGTCAGCCGCTTTCCACGCAACGGCCTGGCCTTCTACAGGAGAATACCAGTCCACCCGGTCACCGCTGTCGTTAATTTGCGGAATGGCGAGACAATCGACCATCGCCAGTTGCTTTCGCAGCCGGAGTGTTTCACGAATTTGCAGCGCTGAATCAAAGACGGCCTGGCCGCCACCGCCGACGGCCTGATAGTCATCAAGATTGCCGCTGCGCAAGAGAGTTTTTGCCACGTTAGGGTCCTTAAGACTTTTTCACGCATCTACTTTACGGCGTCATAACGCGAGCAAACGGTGGAAGAAAGGCATAAAGGGGCGAATTATCCCGCCATAGAGGGGTTGACGTTGTGAAAAAGACTTAAGGGAAACTGACGGATATGCATTACGGATTAAATGCCGCAAGCGAACGGATTTCAGCGTATGATGAAGGTTTCATCAGTCTGTTGAAAAGGAGAAGCTATGTCGCACCTGGATGAGGTTAGCGCCCGCGTTGATGCCGCGATTGCGGAAAGCGTTATTGCCCAGATGAACACGCTGTTGATCGCCCTGAGCGACGATGGCGAATTAAGCCGCGAAGATCGTTACACCCAGCAGCAACGGTTGAGAATCGCCATCGCGCATCATGGCCGGCAGCATAAAGAAGACGCCGAAGCGCGCCGCGAGCAGTTGACAAAAGGCGGCACGATCCTGTGATGGGCCAGATGGCGGCAGGGCGGTCGTTAAAACGAACGTCTTGCCACCAGCCATGCGCCCACCACCAGCATCACCGCGCCACAAACCGGACCAATCAGCGCCCTCAGCGGTACCCCGTGGCTGCGCAGGAGATCCAGCGCCAGTCCGCCGATAAGCTGACTGGCGACCAGCACGGCAATCGTGGTCGCCGCCCCCACATGCTGATAGCCGCTGATGCTGGCAAACACGAAAAACGAACCCAGCAGACCAGGAATTAACGTCCACCAGCGAACGCTGGAGGCCAGTTCGCCAAATCCCGCCATACCCTGCCTAAACCACAATAGAGTGACAAACAGCACGATGCCGACCAGCGAATTCAGCAGCATGGCGATCAGAATAGTGGAAGAGGTCTGGGTGATGCGCACCATCAGAGTGTTTTGCACCACCAGGCCGATACCCGCGGCGATCAGAAAGGCGAGCGTCAGCGATGTGTTCATCCGCGCGCGTCCGGCTGCAGACGATCGTCAAGCTGAAGCTGCATGAATGTCAGATCCAGCCAGCGGCCAAATTTGGTCCCTACCTGCGGCATTTGCGCGGTGATTTTGAACCCGAGCGTGCTATGAAGATGCAGCGAAGCCTGATTTTGCGACTCGATGCCCGCGACCATCACGTGCTTGCCGCAGGCGCGCGCTTCCTCAATCAAGCGGCTCAATAGCTGGCGTCCAAC
Source organism: Citrobacter sedlakii NBRC 105722 (assembly GCF_000759835.1). Taxonomy (GTDB): domain Bacteria; phylum Pseudomonadota; class Gammaproteobacteria; order Enterobacterales; family Enterobacteriaceae; genus Citrobacter_A; species Citrobacter_A sedlakii. The sequence continues at coordinate 237,634 of NZ_BBNB01000001.1, read as the reverse complement.
TCCTTTCCCCTGATGATCCGGGTGAACGTACACCGAATGTTCCACCGTGTGGCGAAATCCGTCAAAGTTGCGCCAGTCGCCAAAGGAGGCATACCCCGTCACCTTACCGTTTTCTTCAGCTACCAGCATCGGATACCCCAGCAACTGACGCGCTTCGAACCAGGCCATGCGGTTATCGGCGTCTACGGTTTGATCGTTCCAGATCGCCGCCGTGTGTAATACGGCGTGGTTGTAGATCGCTGCGATATCCCCGCAATCCTCTTTGCTCGCGAATCGAATAAGCATCTTGAACCTCAGGAAATGTTCACTATAGTATTACGATATGAATACTATTGAAGACAGCATAAATCAACGCATCAGTGCAAGAATTCGCATTGAGCGAGAATCCCGCGGCTGGTCGCTGACTGAACTGGCTGAACGCGCGGGCGTTTCACGGGCGATGATCCATAAAATCGAACGTGCGGAAAGCAGCCCGACGGCGACGCTGCTCGGCAGGCTTTCCGGCGCCTTTGGCATCAGTATGTCAACGCTGATTGCGCGCGCCGAAATGCAGGAAGGCAAACTGCTGCGTGCGGCGGATCAACCCGTCTGGCACGATCCGCAGAGCCAGTATTTGCGCCGCCACGTTTCGCCACACAGCGACTTGCCTCTCGATCTGGTGCAAATTGAGCTTCCCGCAGGAAGTGATATCCCGATGCCCGCCTCAGCCTATGTACAGGCGCGGCAGTTGATCTGGCTTCAGCACGGGGAACTGGTGTTCGTTGAGGGTGAAACCCGCCACGAGATGAAAGCGGGCGATTGTCTTGAGCTGGGGCCGCCCAATGATTGCCGTTTTATCAATGAAACAGCGCAAACCTGCGTTTACCTCGTTGTGCGTTTAAACCTCGCGGGACGTTAAAGACAGGCGCGGCCTGCTACTATTGATGGATTCATGCCAAACGCTGAGGAGAACATCATGGGTCAACAAGAACACCGTAATCGTCGCTGGGTTTTAGCTTCCCGACCCCATGGCGCGCCCGTGGCGGACAATTTCCGTCTTGAAGAGGACGAGGTCGCCACCCCGGGCGAAGGCCAGGTTTTGTTGCGCACGGTTTACCTTTCCCTCGATCCGTATATGCGCGGACGAATGAGCGACGAACCGTCGTACGCGCCGCCGGTCGCGCTGGGTGAGGTCATGGTCGGCGGAACGGTGAGCCGCGTCGTGTCGTCAAACCATCCAGACTACAAGCCTGGTGAATGGGTACTGAGCTACAGCGGCTGGCAGGATTATGATATTTCCGACGGCGCGGGGCTGGTGAAGCTCGGCAACGATCCTGAACAGCCATCCTGGGCACTCGGCGTATTGGGGATGCCCGGTTTCACCGCTTACATGGGCTTGCTGGATATAGGTCTGCCGAAAGAGGGGGAAACGCTGGTGGTTGCCGCCGCAACCGGTCCAGTCGGGGCGACGGTGGGGCAGATTGGCAAGATCAAAGGCTGCCGTGTGGTCGGCGTTGCCGGCGGCGCGGAAAAATGTCGTCATGCCACTGAAGTGCTGGGTTTTGACGTTTGTCTGGACCACCATGCGGATGACTTTGCAGAGCAACTGGCAAATGCCTGTCCACAGGGGATTGATGTCTATTATGAAAACGTCGGCGGTAAAGTCTTCGACGCTGTACTTCCGCTGTTGAATACCTGCGCGCGGATCCCGCTTTGCGGTCTGGTCAGCGGCTATAACGCGACAGAACTCCCCGCCGGGCCGGACAGACTGCCGCTGCTGATGGCGACGATACTGAAGAAACGCATTCGTCTGCAGGGTTTTATCATTGCGCAGGATTATGGTCACCGTATTCATGAGTTCCAACAGCAGATGGGACGTTGGGTTAAAGAAGGTAAGATTCATTACCGTGAACAGGTGACGGAAGGACTGGAAAACGCCCCAGAGGTCTTCATCGGTCTGTTGAGTGGTAAAAACTTTGGCAAAGTCGTGATTCGCGTCGCGGAAGATGACTGACAAACATGGCGGCCCTGGCCGCCATAAAAAAATGGGCAGTTTTTAAATTTCCGGCTTTAATTAAATCACCGCGTGCAAGGCAATTTAAATTGCCAGGGCCGTTAAAATAACGCGGGTAAATGATCACGGTTGTCGTTTTATTTTTTCACCAGGCGAAATCTTAAACAATTAAATCTTTCAGGTTTAATTGCGATTGGCTATATGATGAGGTGAAGAAATAGAATGCCTGGTACGGAAAAGTCGCAGCACATCAGTCTGACAACACACGTTGAAAGAGGATTAAAAGATCGATTAAGTCTGGGCGAGCTGAAGCCTGGCGCCAGATTAATTACCAAAAATATTGCTGAGGAGTTGGGGATCAGTATCACGCCGGTGCGTGAGGCGCTGTTACGTCTGGTGTCTGCCAGCGCGTTAACCATTGCGCCCGCGCAAGCCTTCATGGTGCCGGAAATCAATATGGCGCGATTCGCGGAAATCATCCGTATTCGCTGTGAACTGGAAGGGATGGCGGTTATGGAAGCCACGGGGCGGATCACGCCGGAACGGATGGAACTCCTGGAGGCGCTGCTTGCGACGTATCAGCAGGCGCATGAAAGAGGCTCGGTAGCCGAGCGACTGCGGGCAAACCGGGCGTTACGCTTCAAAATTTATCACTTCGCCAACATGCCGACGCTGTGCGAAATGATCGAACAGCTGTGGGTACAAATGGGGCCAAGCCTGCATTTTCTCTATGATCTGGAAAAAGAGGGCGCGTATCCACACAGTGTCGATCATTACCATCAATTATTTAAGGTTATTGCCCAAGGAAATAAAGAGGCCAGTCGCGACTGTTTAATCGACATCATCAATAAAAATGTCGCCATCGTTAAACGACAATACCTTAATTAAGTACTGCTTAAATTTAGCGGGGAATCTCCCCGCTATGACTACCTTTATTACGCAGGTTATTCAAAACGCCATGCGAGGTTAACACCCACGCCGAAATTTCGCCCCGGAGCAGGTTCGTAGTATCTGCCGTTCGATTCATTCACAATGACCGAGCCAACATACGCTTTGTCAAAGAGGTTGTCGACGCGCCCGAACACATCCACCGTCAGATTACTGTAGTTGATTTTATATCCGGTATTCAGCCCTACGACAGTATAAGAGGGCGCTTTGGCGGTGTTTTCATCGTCAGCCATAATATCCCCCATGTAGCGGGCATCAGCTCCGGCATACCACCCTTCATCCGGCACATAACCCAGGGACGCAAAACCCATGTTGCGGGCGATCCCCGGCATCCTGTTACCGTTGCAGTTCTGGTCGTTGCAGACGTTGCTACGGTAGGTGGCGTCCAGCCAGGTCCAGGAGGCGTTGACGCGCCAGTTTTCGCCAAAACGCTGATCCCACCCCAGTTCTATCCCCTGACGCCGGGTCTTGCCCGCATTCTTATACGTTGTCCGACCGCCGCTGCTGGAATCCACCACCAGTTCGTCGTCCGTGTCGGTCTGGAACAGCGCCGCCGTCAGCAGTCCGTTGCCGATACGGGTTTTGCTGCCAATTTCTATCGTATCGTTAGTGGAAGGTTTAAGATCGAAATTCATCCCGCTTTGCCCATCCGCACGGTAGGAAAGCTCGTTTATGGTCGGCGTTTCAAAACCGCGGCCCGCTGCCAGATAGAGGTTCCAGGCGTCCGTCACGGCATACTTCAGCGATCCGGCTGGCAACCATTTATGATAGCTGGCATCGCCGCTGTCGTCGCCGTTGCCCGGCGTCACGTAGCGATCGTTAGAGTCGAACCAGACCGAACTGTAGCGCACGCCTGCATCAAGGGAGAGTTTGTCGGTCAGTTGCCACTGCGTCTGCAGGTAGGGGTCGACGTTCCACATCAGGTTGCGCTCGTCCCGGCGGCGCTCGCCTTTTTGGCCGTACTCTGGTACGCCGTCAGTGAGACGGTAATTTGTGTAGCCCTTACGGTTCTCACTCATATTTTCGTAGTTCAGCCCGGCAGTAAACGTCATGGGTACAATCAGTTCCCCGCGGTGCGTCCAGCGACTGTCGATGCCCTGGTAATGACGCTGCAGCGAGATAACGCCGCCCGCATGGGACGGCCTGAGCTGAGGGGCCATCGGGATCGACTGATACTGGGTGGTTTCACGTTGCCCGGCATACATCATCACGCTCATGTCGTCCTGGGCGCTAAGCTGTCGTTCATAGCGCAGTCCGGCCTGCGTCTGCTTGATGGTTTTACGCGTGTGATACTGCTCCGCGCGCGGCGACTGTTGCGGGTTATCGCGCCATTCGGCTTCGGTCAGGCCGCCGGGATCGTCAGCTTTAATATCGACGCTGTTAAAAATCAGACTCAGCTTGCTTGCCTCGTCGAGACGCACGCCCAGTTTCGCATTGGCGAGATTCTTTTGCGCGCCGCTACGATCGCGGTAGCCGTGGGTAGTAAAACGGGTCGTCGACACCGTGTAGTCCACATCGCCAGCCTGGGTGCCATCGCCCAACGCGCCGGTCGCTTTTAACCCGTAGCGCCAGCTGCCGTAACTTCCATAATAGCTGCTTGCCTCGATGGTCGGCGGCTGTTGTCCGGTTTGTGTCGTCACGTTCATGACCCCGCCGGAAGCATTGCCGTAAAGCGCGGAGAAGGGACCGCGCAGTACTTCAACGTTTTGCACGCTGCTGAGATCGATATTTGACGTCTGCCCCTGGCCGTCCGGCATCGTTGCCGGGATGCCGTCAACATACAATCGAATGCCGCGCACGCCATAAGTTGAACGCGACCCAAAGCCACGGATAGAAAGCTGAAGGTCCTGAGCATAGTTTTGTCGGTTCTGCACCTGCAGGCCCGGCACGCGGGTCAGGGATTCGGAAAGATTGATGCGCGGCGCCGCCCGGCGCATATCTTCGCCCTCGACCACGCTGACGGCGGCGGGGGTATCCAGTTCAGAAACGGCCTGGGGTGAGGCGCTGACAATCAGCGTTTGTTCATCGGCTTCGCTGTCCGCTGCGGCCAGCGGAGAGAACACGAGTGGAAAGAGCAGAGCGGGAACTGCGGTATATCGTATGGAAATAATCTTCATGAAAAAAGGCCAGTTAAAGTGAACGTACCCATAGGTATGTAAGTTACATGTTAATTCGTTTGTAAAATTTTGAAAATTTTAACGGCACAATGCGTTAAGAATTAATGGAGAAATTAAGAAGATTGTAGTCAGGATGCGAAGAAGTGCTCCACTTTCTGACAAATAATGATTACCATTCCCATTTATAAAAGAGAGCAAAACCATGATCTTGCTCAGCGAAGCGATGTGAAGCAGCAAAATAGCGATATATCAAAGGGAGTCGTCATGCATTTTCGTCATCAGTTTTCCCCGCGCCTGCGTGGTGCTTTACTGTTAGGTTCACTGCTGGTTGCCTCATCGTTCAGCACTCAGGCGGCAGAAGAGATGCTGCGTAAAGGCGTGGGCAAGGGCGCTTACGAAATGGCCTACAGCCAACAGGAAAACGCGCTGTGGCTCGCCACCTCGCAAAGTCGCAAGCTGGATAAAGGCGGTATTGTTTATCGTCTCGATCCGGTCACGCTGGACGTGACGCAGATCATTCACAACGATCTCAAACCGTTTGGCGCCACCATTAATAACGCGACCCAGACGCTGTGGTTTGGTAACACGGTGAATAGCGCGGTCACTGCCATCGATGCGAAGACCAGCGAAGTGAAAGGACGACTGGTGCTGGACGCCCGCAAACGCTCCGAAGATGTCCGTCCGCTGCAGCCGCGTGAGCTGGTTGCCGATGAAGCAACGAATACGGTGTATATCAGCGGGATTGGCAAAGAGAGCGCGATTTGGGTGGTGGACGGCGAAAAGATCGCCCTGAAAGCGACCATTGAAAACACCGGTAAAATGAGCACGGGTCTGGCTATCGACAGCGGCGCGAAGCGTCTTTACACCACCAATGCGGACGGCGAGCTGATCACCATCGATACCGCCACGAACAACATCATCAGCCGTAAGAAACTGCTTGATGACGGTAAAGAGCACTTCTTTATTAATCTGAGCCTGGACACAGCCGGTCACCGCGCGTTTATTACCGACTCGAAAGCGGCGGAAGTGCTGGTTGTCGACACCCGCAACGGCAACGTGCTGGCGAAAGTCGCTGCGCCGGAATCGCTGGCCGTGCTGTTTAACCCGGCGCGTAATGAAGCCTACGTCACCCACCGTCAGGCCGGTAAAGTGAGCGTGATTGACGCGAAAAGCTACAAGGTAGTGAAAACCTTCGATACGCCGACCTTCCCGAACAGTCTGGCGCTGTCGGCAGACGGCAAGACCCTGTACGTGAGTGTGAAGCAGAAGTCGACACGCGAAAAAGAAGCCACGCAGCCAGACGACGTGATTCGTATTGCGCTGTAAACCCGCAGGAGGGGGAAACCCCTCCATTCACGTTCCCATACCCACCGATACGCCTCGTTACATCCCGCTGATAGCCTGAATAAGCCCAGGGAATTACACTGTCCCGCTTCGGTTAAATGAATCACTTGGGAATGCTATGAAAAAGCCACTGTTCTGCCTTTGCGCTGGCGTGATGCTGTTCGCGCTGGCAGGTTGCTCCACGAATTACGTTATGACTACCAAAAGCGGGCAAACCATCGTCACGCAGGGAAAACCGCAGCTTGATAAAGAGACGGGAATGACCCGCTATACCGATCAGGACGGGAATGCACGGGAAATCAACAGGAATGACGTGGCGCAGCTTATCGAAGCGGATTAGTCGACGCCGTTGAAAAGCAGGCCTGATCGGCGTCGTCGGTCAGGCCTTTGTCATTTTTTATGGCGCAGTGCGATGGATTTCCGCAACGCGTTTACGAACGCCAAACCAACCAGCAACCAGCAGAATGGCGATCAGCGGCAGGGAAGCGATGGTATAGGTGCCGTTCGGATAGTCAAACGCCATCAGCACCAGTACGCTTAACAGGAAAAGCAGCGTCAGCCAGGAGGTGAACGGCGCGCCCGGCAGCTTGAAGCTGACATCGGCGGCTTTGCCCTCTTTGATTGCCTTGCGCAGGCGCAACTGGCACACCACAATGAATCCCCACGACGCAATAATGCCCAGCGAGGCGAAGTTGAGGACGATCTCAAAAACCTGGGAAGGCACCAGGTAGTTGAGGAAGACGCCCACAACATACACCGCCAGCGTCGCCATAATGCCCGCCCAGGGCACATGCTGGCGGCTCATCTTACTCATAAATTTCGGGGCGGAGCCGCCCATCGCCATTGAGCGCAGAATCCGTCCGGTGCAGTACAGGCCGGAGTTCAGACTGGAGAGCGCGGCGGTCAACACCACAATGTTCATGATGCTGCCAATATAGGGCACGCCAAGTTTTGAGAAGAACGTGACGAACGGGCTTTGTCCGGCCTGGTAGGCATTCCACGGCAGCAGCAGAACCAGCAGCACCACGGAACCCACGTAGAACAGGCCGATACGCCAGATCACGCTGTTAATGGCTTTAGGCACCATGGTCTGCGGATCTTTACACTCACCGGCGGCGGTGCCGACCAGTTCGATAGAGGCAAACGCAAAGACGACACCCTGCACCAGAACCAGCGCGGGCAGCAGGCCGTGAGGGAAGAATCCGCCGTTATCGGTGATCAAATGAAAACCGGTGGCGTTGCCGTCCAGCGGTTTGCCGGACCCCAGAAAGACCGTGCCCACCACCAGAAAGATCACAATTGCCAGCACTTTCACCAGCGCGAACCAGAACTCCATTTCGGCAAACCATTTTACGCCAATCATGTTCATGGTGCCGACGATGGCCAGCGCGCCGAGAGCAAAGACCCATTGCGGTACGTCGCCAAACGCGCCCCAGTAGTGCATATACAGGGCCACGGCGGTGATATCGACAATTCCCGTCATCGCCCAGTTGACGAAATACATCCACCCGGCCACATAAGCGGCTTTTTCACCGAGAAATTCGCGGGCATAAGAGACAAAGCTGCCGCTGGAAGGGCGATGGAGAACCAGTTCGCCCAGCGCGCGAAGGATAAAGAACGAGAAAATCCCGCAAACGAGATAAACCAGCGCCAGCGCCGGACCGGCCATTTGCAGGCGTGCGCCCGCGCCTAAAAATAACCCGGTGCCAATGGCGCCGCCAATGGCGATCATCTGAACCTGACGGTTGCCCATTGCTTTGTGATAGCCTTCCTCATGGGCATTCAACCAGCGTCGTTTCGCCGCGTGCTGCGCCGACGCCGTGGTGTCTTGTGTATTCATTCCGTTTCCTGTTACCTGTCTAAGTGAGAATACTGTTGTCGCGACAGCCGCCGCGACGCGGTAAATTTTTCCCGTCATTCTGTGTACGGATAAAACCACCGGCGAAGCATCCTACCTGCAAATAATAAACGGCGCAAAATATACGAATACGAATGGTCAGTCTGCGTAATAAATAAGCAATGCGCACCTGCAACGCGCCGGATCGGGCTACGGGCGGCATCTGCCAGGTTACTCTACACTTACTCTTTTAACCGGGTGGAGGCAGCATGATTAAGATCTACGGCGCGCCGGGCTGGGGTTCGGCGATTAGCGAGCTGATGCTTACGCTGGCGGACATTCCCTATCAGTTCGTTGATGTCAGCGGATTTGACCGCGACGGGCCGCAGCGCGATTTACTGTTAAAGCTGAATCCGCTGTGTCAGGTGCCGACGCTAACGCTGGAAAACGGCGAGGTAATGAGCGAAACGGCGGCCATCGCGCTTATGGTCCTCGACCGCCGTCCCGAACTGGCTCCCCCTGTTGGCAGTGCGGAACGACAGCAGTTTCAACGTTTGCTGATCTGGCTGGTCGCTAACGTCTATCCGACCTATACCTTTGCCGATTACCCTGAACGCTGGTCGCCGCAAGCGCCAGAAGCGCTGAAAAAAAACGTTATCGAATACCGTAAATCGCTCTATCTGTGGCTAAATGACCAGCTCAGCGCTGAGCCGTATGCGTTTGGCGAGCAGTTAACCCTGCTGGACTGCTACCTCTGCGTGATGCGCACATGGGGACCGGGACACGACTGGTTTCAGGACAACACGCCCAATATCAGCGCGATAGCGGATGCGGTTTGCCAGTTACCGACGTTACGTCAGGTGCTTAAGCGCAATGAAATTGTATAAGTGCGGAAACGGAGAAAGCGATGCCCGGCAGTGAGCCGGGCATACGCTGATTACGGGGTGACAATATTGAACCAGAATTCGAACTTATCCATATAGCCGAGCAGTTCGTTGAGTTTTTCCGCATTGCCGGTGATTTTTACGTCACCTTTGTCCGTGGCCTCTTTCAGCGTTTCCTCTTTTAGCACAATGCGATTCAGTGCGTCGCGCGACAGGCTGATCGTCGCGTCTGCCTGCGGATCTTCAACGTTTGCGGTATGGTTCAGGACGCCGTTTTCCAGCTCCACTTTGTATTTCCCGCCGTCTTCCCCAAAGTCAATATTAAGCACTGCTTTCGCATCCGCCGCCTTTTCACCGTTGATGTGAACCGCGAGATAATCAAAGAACATTTCCGGCGTCATTGCCCGCACGGTATCCGGGCTGGCGGTGTTAGGCGTAGGCATTTTTTGCACGCCATTACGCAATTCCTGTGCGCCAGTCAGATAAAAGTTACGCCACGGACCCGATTCCGCCTGGTAACCCAACTGTTCGAGCGCATCCGCCTCCAGGTTCCTTGCCGCCTGATTATTCGGATCGGCAAAAACCACTTTGCTTACCACTTGCGCAACCCAACGGTAATTCCCCTGATCGTAATCCTGCTTCGCTTTTTGCAGAATGGCATCCGCGCCGCCCATGTATTCGACAAATTTCTTCGCCGCTTCTTCCGGCGGCAGCTCATCAAGGGTAGCCGGATTGCCATCAAACCAGCCGAGATAGAGCACATAAGTGGCTTTGACGTCGTGGCTGACGGAACCATAGTAGCCGCGGTTCGCCCAGGTGTGGGCAAGCGACGGCGGCAGTGTAAAGTTAGCGGCGATCTCGTCGCGGGTGAGCCCCTGATTCGCCATGCGCAGGGTCTGGTCGTTGATATAGCGGTACAGGTCGCGCTGGCTCTTCAGCAGTTTCACGACATTGTCGTTACCCCATGTCGGCCAGTGATGCTGGGCGAGGATAATTTCGGCTTTATCACCCCATAAATTGAGCGCTTCATTAATGTATTTTGACCACGGCAACGGCTGGCGAATTTTGGCGCCGCGCAAAGAATACGTGTTATGCAGCGTGTGGGTGACATCCTCGGCGGTCTCGATGATTTTCTTCTCTTCGATATACCACAACATTTCGGAAGGGGCTTCAGAGCCTGGCGCCATCAGGAAATCGTAGGTCAGGCCGTCAATCACCTCTTTTTGCCCTGTTTTGGTGATGTAGTGGGTCGGGGCGATCAACGTGACGGTACCTGCAGACGTCGTGGTGCCCAGTCCCGCGCCTACCTGGCCTTTGACATCAGGCTTTAGCAGGTTGCCGTACATATAACTGGCCCGGCGGCTCATCACATTACCAGCCATGATATTTTCCGACACCGCTTCTTCCATAAAACCTGCGGGCGCGTAGATTTTCACTTTGCCGGACTTCACATCCGCTTCATCCACCACGCCGCGCACGCCGCCATAGTGGTCAACGTGGCTGTGGGTATAAATGATGGCCACAACTGGTTTGTTTCCGCGATTCTTATAGTACAAATCCATGCCGACCTTTGCCGTTTCCGCTGAAACCAGCGGGTCAACAACGGTAATACCTTCTTTTCCTTCGATAATCGTCATATTGGACAGATCGAGGTTGCGGATCTGATATACCCCGTCAGTCACTTCAAACAGGCCGCTAATGTTAATCAGTTGCGCCTGACGCCAGAGGCTTGGGTTGACTGAATCCGGCGCTTTATCGCCTTCTTTAATAAACGCGTACTGTTGGGGGTTCCAGATCACATTGCCTTGTTCACCCTTGATTACCTCCTGCGGTATCGGGGCGATAAAGCCCTTATGCGCATCGGTAAAGTCTGTGTTATCCGAGAAGGGCAGTTGATTATAAAGCGCGTTATTGGCCTGTTGGGTGGCGGCTGTGGCGTCTTTCGGCGCTTCGACAGCCAGAAGGGGCAGGGAATATGACGTCAGCATCCCAGCGAGGATGAAGCCTCTGGCGATGGTATTGAGTTGCATTGAATAACCTCTCTTTAGAATGGCGAATAGGCTTTTAGGTATGTCATGCACAACGGAGGGTTGGCGTGGAAATTTGAGGTAATGCAACATTAACTATAGTGGGCTTCGCAAGGACGGCAAGGCGGTGCAGATACCGGCAGGTGATTGATATCTGCACAATTTATCATCAGGCCTGCGGAATAGCCTCCAGAGTGGTGTAGACGTTCAGTCCCAGTTGGCGGGCGATCTCGATATCTTTATCCGCGCCTCGGGAAGCGCCGGGAATACGATAAATGGCGTTACAGCGGGTGATCAACCGATGTGCGACCGGATAAAGCATCGCTTCGCTGATGTCATCGCCCAGCGAGGTTGAACCCGCCGCTTTCGCCAGCGGCAAGGCGAGCCATTCGCCAATCACCGGGATATGCCCGCGCTGGTAGACGGCAAGCGCGGCGGCTTCCAGACGGTGCAAATTCGCATCAATCAATGCCTGTTTACCGTCTGTACCGCTGCGATACGGTCCGGCGATCAAGATAAGTTGTGCTGTCATCATGTCCTCACTAAAGAAAAAGAGTGCGCAGAATTGCGTATTTCTGCACGTTTTTGTTGCCTGAGAGGCCCTGCGTTTGTAGAGTAGGCATCATAAACAGCATATTCGTGCACGATCAAGAGTTATCGTGCAAAACCAGGAATAAACCGATGCTTACCGATCAGCGTAAAAAATTGATTCTCGATCTGCTCGCCGCAGAAGGACAGGTGTTGTCAAAATCGCTCAGCAGCCGTTTTGCGGTTTCGGAGGACACCATTCGCCGTGACCTGCGGGAGCTGGCGGCAGAAGGGCGTTTACAGCGGGTCCACGGCGGCGCGCTGCCTGCCTCTTCCGCCGTTGGTACGTTTGTGGAGCGAAAAACGCTCAAAACCGATGCTAAAAAACGACTGGCGCAGAAAGGCGCGACGCTTATCTCAAACGGCCAGGTGGTCATTGTGGATGGCGGTACGACCACCACCGAGCTGATTGCCTGTCTGCCGGACGATCTCAACATTACGGTAGTCACGCACAGTCCGGGCATTGCGCTGGAGCTGGTGAATCATCCTCTCATCGAAATCATTCTGATTGGCGGTCGGGTGTATAAACACTCCATCGTTACCGTTGGCGCGGCGGCGGTGGAAGGTATCCGCAATATTCAGGCCGATCTGTTTTTTATGGGGGCAACAGGGATCCACCCGGAAGTGGGATTAACCACGGGCGATTACGAAGAAGCGTGCATCAAACGCGCATTTTCCGCCAGGGCGGCGGAAACCATCGTTCTGGCTTCACCGGAAAAAATCAATACGGCCTCGCCCTTCGCCATTGGCGATGTGTCGTTGATCAACACCGTCGTGGTGGAAGATAACACCGATAACGGCTGGATCACCGCCATGCGGGCGAAAGGCGTGACGGTAATAAAGGCGTAATTAGCCCGCAGTGACGCGTTTACCGCTGGTTACAAACGTACCCGCGCCGAGGTGGTGCAGGGTATTACGTTTATCGTCATCGAACTGCCAGCGGCCTTCCGTGAACGCCCGCGCATCCGCAGCGGCAGAAACCACTTCACCAAACAGAGTATCGTATTTTTCCTGGGCTGCGGTGGCGGGAAGCAGGCGGCATTCCATCCACGCAAGGCATTTTTCTTCGACTAACGGCAGGCCAAGCACCGGGCCGTTTACCACCGGAATACCATAACAGTTGAACTTGTCCTCGTCGCGCCCGGAAACGCTGCCGACAGCCCATGTCCAGTTGGTCGCCGCTACGCCGGGTATGACGATGCCGAACAGGCCGCTGCGCTCAATCAACTCGCGTGACCAGGTTGATTTATCCACCACTATCGCGATACGAGGCGGCTCAAATTCAACCGGCATTGACCAGGCGGCGGCCATGATATTGCGTCTTGCGCTGGCGTCGTCGCGACTGGTGATCAACACCGTGGGACCGTGATTGAGCAGGCGGCTGGCGTGGCGTAATTCGACAGGGCGGAATCGACTCATCGGGTTGTCTCGCAACGTGTTTTCTGAGTATTAATGATAAGTGGCTGGGCGCCAATTTGCACAATAAGTGGCGTCTCTTTCGGGATCCATCGTTTATACTCTTTCGCACCTTACCGGATCACCGCAGGAACCCCGATGACCCCCATCCTGAATGCCTACTTCGCCCGCCTGAACTGGTCCGGGCCGACCGACGTCACGCTTGAGACGCTGCGGGCGCTGCACTTACAGCATAACTGTACCATTCCTTTTGAAAACCTGGACGTTCTGCTGCCGCGCGAAATGCAGCTGGACGAACAGTCGCTGGCGGAGAAACTGATCGGCGCCCGCCGTGGCGGCTACTGTTTTGAGCAAAATGGCGTATTCGAGCGGGTCTTACGCGAACTGGGGTTTACCGTTCGCAGCTTGCTGGGGCGGGTTGTGCTGTCGAATCCGCCGAGCCTGCCGCCGCGAACCCATCGTCTGCTGTTAGTCGAAGTGGACGGCGAAGCGTGGATCGCGGATGTTGGTTTTGGCGGACAGACGTTGACTGCGCCGATTCGCCTGCTTGCGGACATCCCACAGCAGACGCCGCACGGTGAGTACCGACTGTTGCAGGAAGGCGAAGACTGGATTTTGCAATTTCGTCATCACACGCACTGGCAGTCGATGTACCGTTTCGATCTGGTTACTCAGCATCAGAGCGATTATGTGATGGGCAACTTCTGGTCTGCTCACTGGCCGCAGTCGCATTTTCGCCATCATTTGCTGATGTGCCGTCATTTGCCTGATGGCGGCAAGCTGACGCTCACCAATTTCTACTTTACCCATTATGAACACGGGCACGCGGTTGAGCAGATTCACTGTCCGGACGTCGCGTCACTGTATGTCTTACTCCAGGATCGTTTTGGGCTCGGGGTAGACGATGCAAAGCATGGGATCAGTGAAGCTGAACTGGCAAGGGTGATGGCGGCGTTTGATACGCATCCGGAGGCGGGGAAGTAAGTCACAGGCCCGGAAGCATTGCGCCACCGGGCCGTATTTATCAGAACGACGCTTTAATGCCGAGCATCGCCGAGGTGTCGCTGTAGCCTTTATCGCCGACCTGCTGCGCGACGTTGCTCCACAGGGAGACGTTCTTTGTCAGCTGGCCTTCCACACCGGCCTTCAGCTCGCCGATATTGCGGGTACCGTCCAGATTCACGTTGTCACCGTTCATCGACACGCCGAACTCCTTGCTGTTGTGGATCCAGTTCGCTTCGACAAACGGCTGGAAGGTGCGGCCTTTACCGTCATCCAGTTTGTTGTGGCCCTTGCCGAACAGACGCACGCCGACGCGGGTCTGCACGTTACCGTCACCGTGACCGGTTACGCGGGTGCCGTTGGCTTCGCGGTGTTCGTCCGCCTTTACGCCCATCCAGGTGACCTGCGCTTTCGGCTGGATATACAGCGCGTTACGCTCGCTGATGTCCGCCAGTTTCCATGTGTAGCCGGATTCCACCGACGCGGTGAAGCCTTTTGAGTCGTACTCTTCGGATTCGACGCCGCGACCGGAAACGGTGTTGTCAAACCAGCTGTACTGCGCCCAGGTATCGACATACGCGCCTTCGTGGGTGGCGTTGTCCTGCAGCCAGGTGCCGTACAGACCGACGCTGTAACCGCTGATGCGGCTGTCGGCGCGGTTGCCGTTACGCTGGTTTTCCGCCCGCGCTTTCTGGTTGGCGTAGCCCGCCATCAGACCAAGGTGGAAACGGTCAGTGTTGTCGGAAGACCACTGGGCGATGTCGCCGCCAAGCTGCATCACATAGCGGTTGGCCTGCATATCCAGCTGGCCGCTGCTGTCTTTCTGGCGGGTATGACCACCGACGTTGCGCAGCCACAGGCTGGTCACCGCTTTCTCACCGGTCAGGGCGTCGACGTAGTGGGTTTCGCCCAGGCGGTCGTGCAGACGGGTGTTAAACATCGTGTTCGCCGCCTGCAGGTTCATGCCGTACAGACCCGCCTCCGGACGCACCGCGTTTTCGCGCGGGGTTGGGGAAGGCTCTACCGGATCAACAGGCGCCAGCGGCTCTTGCGGCTCTGGTTGCGGTTCTGTCGATAGCGCGCTGGTCAGATACCAGTTCTTGTCGTTCTGGCCTTCACCACGCGCCAGGGTGTAGTCATAGGCACCCGCCACGATACGTCCGTTTTGGGTAAACACGCCGTCAGAATTACCCGCCACACTGATCAGTTCGATACCGTTCGTTGTCAGGCCGCCTGCGCCGCCCGCGTTCAGCACCGTCACGTTCGTGTTACCGGAGGTATTGCCCTGCACAACCAGCTTGTCGGTGGGTGATGCATCATCGCCCAGTTGGGTGTTCATCACGAGATTACCGTTATTACCGGCGTAATCACCGTTCACCGTCAGGGTTTTGAACGTTGCCGCGTCGCGGGTCAGCGTGCGGGAGGCGGTGTCGCCAGGCATGAAATTCAGCGTGGCGTCGTTCAGGGTCAGCGTGGTCAGTGTAGAGTTGGCAACCATATCCCAGCGGCTGTTGCTACCATTCAGTTCCATATTGATGGAACCTTGTTCTTCAATAGCCGTGTCGCCATAAATGTAGGAGTTATCGCCAGACACAATGTTAATCGCATGGTCGCCGCGGACCAGCATTTTACCCCATGCAACCAGCTTATTATTGTTAGTGATATCCGTTGAACCCCAGCGTCCATAAATGGAGTACAGCGTATCGGCGACAGACTCATAGGCGTTCCGATCACCTAAAATGACATCGCCAGTAAACAGGGCGTCCGCCTGATAAAGCAGATATGACTCTTTACCCCCCTTAGAGGTAATGGCGATGTTGCCGACGATCGTATCGGCGTCCCATTGCACGATACCGTCATCCTGATTCACGTTGGCGCTAAAAAAGCCCCACAGCGTTGCCTTATCATTGCCGGATAACGTTATTTTCGCATCGTTGATACGATGCGTAGCCGTCTCAGCGGGATCGTCACCCCACAAATAAATACCGCGGACAATATCATTTCCCGAGCTATCAATATCAATTTTATTGATAATCAGATCGGTATGTTTACCGTTGCCGCCGAGGTATGTCAGGCCATCAGCGTAGCCTTCCTCGGTGGTGCTTTTAATTTTGATACTGACATCGTTGAAAACACGCTTACCGCTCAGGGAGGAACTGGTGAACGAGTCGAAAATAAGAATGCCTGTGACATCAGAGTAGCGGTCAGTTGAATTACTGGTTAACTGAATATCCGTATGTCCGGCCAACTCCAGGTCGGTATATGTGCGAATCCCTTCCAGATAAAAGGTGGGGGAGACAATATTAATGGTGGTGTTACCGGTGACGGTGACTTTCCCGCCCCATAACGCCATGCCGGTATCGGTTGAGTCGCCAGATTCACGGATGCCGGGACGGGTATACGCGATATCAATATTCTCGGCGTTTAAAATCCCCTGCGATCCGGCGCTGATACCGCCGCCTCTGATGGTGGTCAGGCCTTTCAGGTCGGCCCGGGCATTATCGCCAACGTACAGCCCGTTCGATTCTTCGCTGTCATTCATGTTAATGAAGGTGTAATTTTCGGCGGTCAGTTTGCCGGTGCCATACAGGGCAATACCATCGGAAGTCGAATAGGTCCCATTCGAGCGCGGGTCGAAGTTAAGGGTAAAATGATTACCCAGATTTATCTCACCGGCTTTAAGGTAAGCGAACCAGACGTTTCGGGAACCTGTTGCGTTAACTACGCCGGTACTGTTCATTGTGATATTGTCGGCGAAATCAACGCGACCATCAGCAACGTTAATATCAATTCTTGAGATTTCATCCCCATTGGTGATATTCACCGTGCGTTGGTCGCTGGGCGTGCTGGCGTCGAGAGTATATTTTACTGGCGCGGAAAAAGCAGAAAAGGTTGTAGTGGCTAATAATGCACTTAATAATAAAGCAATTTTTTTGGGTTTAATTTGGGGTGATAAGGCAGGTATCTTCATAGATAAATTCCAGTATCCTTGAGTAATGCGTAGATAAGACACCAGTCCTGGCGTCTGTTATTTATTTCATAGAAAGAAAGGTAGAACGGCAGGAAAATTGTCTAATTCTGCTTAAGCGAAGGCAAATGAAATGATTTTAACTCGTCACCAGCATTAATGGCTCGGGCGGGCGCCGAGTGCTGGTCAGAGATGCGGTATTTAAAGTATTTAAGAGAATTTTAAACTGTGGCACGCAAATCTTCGTCATTTCTTAAATACAGCGCCGCCGTGTTAAGGAAACAGAGAATGATACTTAAGGAAATAAACCCGGCAGGCGAGGCGCTACCGGGCGAAAAAACTTATCGGCGAGAACGGACTATCTGGTATCGGCGGGTAAAATACTCAAACGGCGCGCTCCAGACGTGTACCAGACGGGTGAACGGGAACAGCAGAAAAATGGTCATCCCCAACACCAGATGGACGCGGAAAACGAAGGCAACGCCATTAAGCATTTCTGACGAGCCGCCACGGAAGGTGACAATACTCTGTGCCCAGCCAACCAGCTTCATCATTTCACTGCCGTCAGGATATTGGGCTGAAAACGGAATAGTACTCAGCCCAAGCAGGCACTGGATCAGCAGGATGCTCATGATGATAATGTCCGGCGTGGTCGAGGTGGCGCGGACGCGCTGGTTGGTGAGACGACGCCAGAGCAAACCAGCGCCGCCAATGAGCGTCAGTACACCGCACACGCCGCCGAGAACCATCGCCATTTGCTGTTTGACCGCGATCGGCAAAAACCAGGCGTACATCCAGTGCGGTGTCAACATGCCGAAAAGATGGCCGAAGAAAATGCCGAGTATGCCGATGTGGAACAGGTTCGACCAGACCACCATGCCGCGCTTATCCAGCATCTGGCTGGACGAGGCGCGCCAGGTGTACTGACCATAATCATACCGCAGCCAACTACCGAGAAAAAAAACGGTCGCGCAGATGTAAGGGTAGATATCGTAAAAAAAGACGTTCAGGTACTGTATCATTTCGGGCCTCCCGCACTGACGTCGACGTACTGAGGCGCCACGTCCTGGCTAAAGCGTCGTTGATATTGGTGTAACGGTGAGCTGTCACAGGCTGTGGCGTTATCTTCAATAAACTTCACCTGTTCTTCTTCCCAGACGGCATCAAGCGCCTGACGAGTGTCATCACGGCTTTCTTGCGTTACCTGTGGCGTGACGCTGTCACTTGAAAGCGGGCTTCCGGCGAGGTTCAGCAGGGCATCGAATAATTGATACCACGGGGCGCCGCGCTGTTTCAGCCTCCCTCCCAGTAACGCCAGAATCGGCGCGACGTTTTGCAGACCTTCGCGCGCATCGGCTTCCGACAAAATGCTGAGATATTCGAGATACAGCGGCAAATGGTCGGGAAGTTCGCGACAGTCGAGTTGCAGACCCACTTTCTCGTACTGGGTCATCAGATCGACCATCGCCTGGCCGCGATCGCGGGACTCGGCGTGGACATGTTCAAACAGCAGTAGCGACGTGGCGCGGCCCCGGTCAAAGACTTCACACCATTCGGCCTGCTTATCCAGCAGCGGGGCGTTGAGCATGTCGGTGGCGAAGCCGTTGAGCGCAGGCGCGTCGTGACGCACCATCGCCAGCACTTCGTCTTTGCATTCCCAGAGAAACTCATCCGGGTATTCCATCAACAGACCGATCGCTTTGAGGATTTGCATTATTCTCCCTCCGCTTTATCACGCACTTCGGTGATGTTGATGGCGTCAATGCGGCTACTGTTGAACAGGTTGAACTTGGTGTCGGAACCGTGGCAGCCGTCGCCAAAGGTAAAGCCGCAGCCGTTGCGCTCAGGGAAGGCGTCGCGCGCCATCTCGCGATGGCTGGTCGGGATCACGAAACGGTCTTCGTAGTTGGCGATCGCCAGATAGCGATACATCTCCTCAACCTGTTCGACGCTCAGGCCCACTTCCTCAATGGCGCGGGTATCCGTCACGCCTTCCACTGTTTGCGAACGCATGTAATGACGCATGGCCATCATGCGCTTCAGGGCGCGCAGCACCGGGCCGGTATCGCCTGCGCTGAGCATATTCGCAAGGTACTGCACCGGAATGCGCAGGCTTTCGATCGCCGGCAGTACGCCATTTGACGGCGGCAGCCCTCCGGCGTCGGCGTAAGACTGAATCGGCGACAGCGGCGGGACGTACCAGACCATCGGCAAGGTGCGGTATTCCGGATGCAGCGGCAACGCCAGTTTCCAGTCCATCGCCATTTTATAGACAGGGGAACGCTGCGCCGCGTCGATCACGTTCTGCGGAATACCCTGTTTCAAGGCCTCTTCAATCACCGCCGGGTCGTTCGGGTTCAGGAACACGTCGCACTGACGCTCGTACAGATCGGTTTCATGCTCGGTGCTGGCGGCTTCTTCGATGCGGTCTGCGTCATACAACAACACGCCGAGGTAGCGAATGCGCCCAACACAGGTTTCAGAACACACGGTTGGCTGCCCGGACTCAATGCGCGGATAGCAGAAGATGCATTTCTCAGACTTGCCGCTCTTCCAGTTGAAGTAGATTTTTTTGTACGGGCAGCCGCTAATGCACAGACGCCAGCCGCGGCACTTGTCCTGGTCGATCAGCACGATGCCGTCTTCTTCACGCTTATAGATCGCGCCGCTCGGGCAAGTGGCGACGCAGCTTGGGTTCAGACAATGTTCGCAAAGGCGGGGCAGATACATCATGAAGGTGTTTTCAAACTGCCCGTACATTTCCTTCTGGATCTTGTCGAAGTTACGGTCACGGGCGCGCTTTTCAAACTCGCCGCCAAGCAGTTCTTCCCAGTTTGGCCCCCAGATAATTTTGTCCATCCGCTTACCGTCAATCAACGAGCGCGGGCGGGCGGTCGGCTGGTGTTTACCCTCCGGCGCGCTGTGCAGGTGCTGATAGTCAAAAGTAAAGGGCTCATAGTAGTCGTCTATCTGCGGCACAACCGGGTTTGCGAAGATTTTGGTGATGACGCCCATTTTTCCGCCCATGCGCGGGCGTATTTTACCGTTCACGTCGCGAACCCAGCCGCCTTGCCACTCTTCCTGGTCTTCCCAGTTTTTCGGATACCCGATACCCGGTTTGGTTTCGACGTTGTTAAACCATGCGTATTCCATCCCTTCACGTCCGGTCCAGACGTTTTTACAGGTGACAGAGCAGGTGTGGCAGCCAATGCATTTATCGAGGTTAAGCACCATCCCAACCTGTGAGCGTATTTTCATTTTTTCGCCTCCTGTACCTGATTGCGACCTTCATCATCCAGCCAGTCGATATTTTTCATTTTTCGAATCATGATGAACTCGTCGCGGTTAGAGCCGACGGTGCCATAGTAGTTAAAGCCATAGGCCAGTTGAGCGTAGCCGCCGATCATGTGTGTGGGTTTCGGACAGACGCGGGTTACCGAGTTATGAATACCGCCACGCATCCCGGTAATTTCTGACCCCGGAATATTCATGATGCGTTCCTGGGCGTGATACATCATGGTCATCCCCGGCGGTACACGCTGGCTGACCACCGCGCGAGCGGTCAGTGCGCCGTTGGCGTTGAAGGCTTCAATCCAGTCGTTGTCTTCAATGCCCAGCTCGCGGGCGTCGGTTTCGCTTATCCAGACAATCGGTCCCCCACGTGACAGCGTCAGCATGAGCAGGTTTTCGCTATACGTAGAGTGGATGCCCCATTTCTGATGGGGCGTCAGGAAGTTGAGCGCTTTTTCCGGGAAGCCGTTGGGCGGGATCTCGCGCATTTCGCTGACGCTGCGGGTGTCTATCGGCGGTCGATAGGCGACAAGGCTTTCACCGAATGCGCGCATCCACTGATGATCCTGATACAACTGCTGGCGGCCAGAAAGGGTGCGCCAGGGGATCAGTTCGTGGACGTTGGTGTAACCCGCGTTATAAGAGACATGTTCGCTTTCCAGACCGGACCAGGTGGGGCTGGAGATGATTTTGCGCGGCTGCGCCTGAATATCACGAAAACGGATCTTCTCATCTTCTTTATTCAGCGCCAGATGGGTATGTTCGCGCCCGGTCATCGCGCCGAGCGCTTCCCACGCTTTCACCGCCACCTGACCGTTGGTTTCCGGCGCCAGCGCAAGGATCACTTCGGACGCGTCCAGCGCGGTGTCGATCCGCGGTCGGCCTTTAGCCGGGCCTTCGCGCTTGGTATAGTTCAGTTTACCGAGGAATTCGACTTCCGCCTCGGTATTCCAGGTGATGCCCTTGCCGCCGTTGCCCAGTTTATCCATCAGCGGGCCGAGCGAGGTGAAGCGCTCGTAAGTGGCGGGGTAGTCGCGTTCCACGACCACCAGGTTGGGCGCGGTTTTGCCGGGGATCAGATCGCACTCGTTTTTGCGCCAGTCGAGGATATCAAACGGTTGCGACAATTCTGCCGGGGAGTCGTGCTGCAACGGCTGCAACACCACGTCGGTTTCCTGACCCAGATGGCCGACACACACCTCGGAAAAGACCTTAGCGATGCCCTTGTAGATCTCCCAGTCGCTGCGCGATTCCCACGCGGGATCCACCGCCGCCGACAGCGGGTGAATAAACGGGTGCATATCCGACGTGTTCATATCATCTTTTTCGTACCAGGTGGCGGTCGGCAACACGATATCGGAGAACAGGCAGGTGCTGGACATGCGAAAGTCGAGCGTGACCAGCAGATCCAGCTTGCCTTCAATGGCGGCAGACTGCCATTCCACTTCTTCCGGTTTAATCCCCTCGCTAGAGCCGAGCGCTTCACCCTGAATGCCGCTTTCGGTCCCGAGCAAATATTTGAGCATGTATTCATGCCCTTTGCCGGATGAGCCGAGGAGGTTCGAGCGCCAGACAAACAGGTTGCGCGGGTGGTTATTGCCGCTGTCCGGCTGTTCGCAGGCAAAGCGGATATCGCCCGATTTCAGCGCCTGCACGGTGTAATCCACGGGTGACTGACCGGCTTTTTCCGCACGGGTTTTTAGCGTCAGCGGGTTAAGATTGAGCTGCGGCGCGGACGGCAGCCAGCCCATACGCTCAGCCCGCACGTTGAAGTCAATTAAATGGCCGGTAAATTTCGCCGGGTCGGCTAACGGTGAGAGAAGCTCCTGCGCAGTGAGCTTCTCATAACGCCACTGGCTGGCGTGATTATAGAAGAATGAGGTGCTGTTCATCTGGCGCGGCGGACGGTTCCAGTCCAGCGCGAAGGCCAGCGGCAGCCAGCCAGTCTGCGGACGCAGTTTTTCCTGGCCGACGTAGTGCGCCCAGCCGCCGCCGCTTTGTCCGACACAGCCGCAGAACACGAGGATGTTGATCATTCCGCGGTAGTTCATGTCCATGTGATACCAGTGGTTAACGCCGGCACCGAGGATAATCATCGAACGCCCGTGGGTTTTATGCGCCGTATCGGCAAATTCGCGGGCAATGGTTTCAATATGGTAACGCGGTACGCCGGTGATCTGTTCCGCCCAGGCGGGCGTATAGGCTTTCACTTCCGCATAATCTTTCGCGCCGTACGCATCGTCCAGCCCACGATCGAGGCCGTAGTTGGCGAGCACCAGATCATAGACGCTTACCACCGGACAACTGCTGCCGTCAGCAAGCGTCAGGCGTTTCACTGGCAACTGACGGACCAACACCGGTTCCTGCTTCACGCTACGGAAATGCGGGTTTTCGTTCCCTCCGAAATAGGGGAACGCCACCCCCAGGACCTCGTCATGTTGACCGAGCAGCGACAGTGTCAGTTCGGTTTCGTGGCCTGCCGCCAGCGGCTCGAGGTTCCATTTGCCTTTTTCACCCCAGCGGAAGCCAATTGAGCCGTTGGGCGCAACTAACTCACCGACGCTGTTGTATGCCACGGTTTTCCATTCCGGATTGTTGGCTTCGCCGAGACCGCCGACCAAATCGGACGCACGCATCATGCGGCCCGGAACGAAGCTGCCATCCTCGCGCGCATCCAGCAAAACCAGCATCGGCATGTCGGTATAGCGGCGGCAATAGTTGAGGAAGTAGTCGCTGGGGTTATCGAGATGGAACTCTTTGAGAATGACGTGGCCCATCGCCATCGCCAGCGCGCTGTCGGTGCCTTGCTTCGGCGCCAGCCACTGGTCGCTCAGCTTGGCGACCTCCGAAAAGTCAGGCGTAATGGCAACGGTTTTCGTGCCTTTGTAGCGGACTTCGGTAAAGAAGTGGGCGTCCGGGGTTCGGGTCTGGGGGACGTTTGATCCCCAGGCAATGATGTAGCTGGAGTTGTACCAGTCGGCGGATTCCGGCACATCGGTCTGTTCGCCCCACGTCATGGGCGATGCAGGCGGCAGGTCGCAATACCAGTCATAGAAGCTCAGGCAGGTCCCGCCGAGCAGCGAGAGATAACGGGTTCCGGCGGCATAGGACACCATCGACATGGCCGGGATCGGCGAAAATCCGGCAACGCGGTCCGGACCGTAGGTTTTTATCGTCCAGACGTTGGCCGCCGCGATCAGTTGATTCAACTCTTTCCAGTTGGACCGGATAAATCCGCCACGCCCGCGCACCTGTTTGTAACTCATGCATTTCTGCGGGTCGTTCATGATCGATTCCCAGGCCAGTACCGGGTCGCTGCACTGGGTCAACGCTTCGCGCCACAGTTCGATCAGGCGCTTGCGCACTAACGGGTACTTCAGACGATTGGCACTGTATAAATACCACGAATAGCTGGCCCCGCGTGGGCAACCGCGCGGTTCGTGGTTGGGCAGATCCGGACGGGTACGCGGATAGTCGGTCTGCTGGACTTCCCAGGTGACCAGGCCGTTTTTCACATAAATTTTCCAGCTACAGGAGCCGGTACAGTTCACCCCGTGGGTGGAACGCACAATCTTGTCGAACTGCCAGCGTTGACGATAACTGTCTTCCCAGTCGCGGTTGGTGTGCATCACCTGACCGTGACCGTCAGCGAAGGTGTCGCCCTTAGATTTAAAATAGCGGAAGCGATCCAACAGCTTGCTCATGACATTTCTCCTGCTTCGATAATGTTGCCGTCGTTCTGCAAGCCGGAGGATGGGGCAAGCGCCTTCTCCGGCCTGATAACAGCGATGAATATGTTGTTATTGTTGTGTGGGTTTGCGGCGACCGTAGACCAGCCAGGTCACCAGTACGCAGACGATGTAGAACACCAGAAAAATTTTCATGGCGCCGACGGGGGAGCCGGTCATTGCCAGTGACGTACCAAAGGCTTTCGGGATAAAGAAGCCGCCGACCGCGCCAATGGCGGAAATAAAGCCCAATGCCGCCGCGGTATCGGTCACCGCTTCACGCTGCGCCTGCTCATCTGTGCCGCCGCGAAGTTTGACTTTGTAAAGGGTGAGCTGGCGGAAGATCACGGCAATCATCTGGAAGGTGGAGCCGCTGCCCAGGCCCGCCGTGAAAAATAGCCCCATAAAGACGAGGTAGAAGGCGATAAAACTTCCTGAACCTGTACCGGGCAATGTCAGGAACAGCAGCGCGGAAAACAGCGCCATAAAGATGAAGTTGATCAGCGTCACGCGAACGCCGCCGAACTTATCGGAAATCACACCGCCAGCAGAGCGCGCCAGTGCGCCGATAAACGGGCCGAAAAACGCCAGATTCAGAATGTCGACCTCCGGAAACTGCGTTTTGGACAGCATGGCAAAGCCTGCTGAAAAACCGATAAACGAGCCGAAGGTCGCCAGATACAGCAGGCTGAGCAGCCAAAGATGAAAACGCTTGAGCACCGGTAACTGCGAGGCGATGGAGGCTTTTGAACTGGCGATATCGTTGGTGCCCATCCAGGCGGCGACAGTGGCGATAGCCAGTAGCGGCACCCAGATCCACGCGGCATTCGCCAGGGAGAGCAGACTGCCGTCAGGCTGCGGAACGCCCTGCACGCCGAGGAAGGTGAAAAGGGGCAAGAAGATCACCAGCGGCGCGACCAACTGCATTACGCTCACCCCGAGGTTGCCCAACCCTCCGTTAACGCCCAGCGCGCTTCCCTGTTTCGCCTTTGGAAAAAAGAAGCTGATATTGCCCATGCTGGAAGCAAAGTTGGCCCCGGCAAATCCACAGAGCAGCGCAATAATAATAAACACCCCGAAAGGGGTATTCGGGTTCTGAACGGCAAAACCGAGCCAGACGCAGGGAATAATCAGGATCGCGGTGCTGAAAACTGTCCAGCGACGTCCGCCAAATATAGGCACCATAAAGGAGTAGGGGACGCGTAATATTGCGCCAGAGAGAGAGGGTAATGCCGTTAATAAAAACAGTTGATCGGTGGTGAAATTAAAACCAATTTTATTAAGATTGACCGCCACCGCGCTAAAAAGCATCCAGACACAGAAGGCAAGTAACAGACAAGCCACTGAAATCCAGAGATTTCGTCGTGCGATGTGTTTTCCTTTATTTTCCCAGAAAGCGGGATTTTCAGGCTTCCAGTCACTCAAGAGATAACGATTATTTTTCTCATTTTGTAGCGCCATATTGCCCCTCGCATGCACATGTCGTTCATAAAAAAATAAAAAAGCAGGCCAAAGGGCGCATAACGCACGCTGTGCATTCGCCCTTTTTAGAATTTATTGATGTTTTTAGGAATATTGATGAAAGGATAGATAGAAAACGCGCAACCGGGCGGCGCGAAGGGGAAGAAAAAGTTGCTTAAGTGTTACTAAATGTAAACAAAAGATGTACTGTTTTTACATCTACGGTTCAGGAAAACAGCTCCAGGCTGATCATACGATCCAGATGACGTTCAAAAGCGGGATCCGCCATTTCCTGAAGACCAAGCACATACATGCCATCCAGGCCGCACACCAGGGCAATCAAACGCCAGGCAATATCCGCAGGGCCATCTGCCGTCGAGAATTCCCCTTCTGCCAGTCCACCTTCAATAATGGCCGTGGTCTTTTCATGCCACATGCGCATAGTGAGCAGGTAGGCGCTTTTGATATCCGCGTCCTGGTCGGCAAGGATCTGCGCTTCACGCCAGAGTTTGATATAAGGTTCGAAACCGCCGTCGTCGCTGCCAAGCATAGCATGCAGGCGCGCGCGCCAGCTGGCATCTTCGCCCGGGACGTCTGCGTCAAGCAACGTACTGATAATGCGCACAAATGCTTGCGATTTCAGATCGCCGGCAGAGGTAAAGTGATGATGTACCTGACCAGCGGCGACTTTCGCCTCGGTGGCAATACGTCGGACCGTCATGGCTTTAAATCCGTCTTCCAGCCCCACGCGCATTGCCGCCTGCAAAATCACTTCACGACGCTCATCTTTATGCAGATAGCCCATATGTACCTGTATCTTCCCGAAAAATGGCAGTGTAACAAAAAGCTGGACGCCTGTTCAATTACGGCAGTTTATAGCTTAAGCGACAGCTCCATCGCAGCGCGACGCAAGGGCGCGAGGGCTTTTAGCTTTAGTGCGTCGGCGCTCATCGATGAAGCCGGTACGCCGACGTTTAACGCGGCGACAAGGGTGCCGCTACGCGAAAGCAGCGGTACCGCCAGCGAGCATAAGCCCACTTCGATCTGACGATCGGCGAGCGCGTACCCTTGCATCCGCACCCGTCTGATTTCATCGCGTAGCGCAGAACGATCGCAAAGGGTATACGGGGTATAACGCAGTAAACTTGCTCGTGACAGTGTCACCTCTAACTGCTCTTCCGGCAGCGCGCTTAGCAGTACCCGTCCCATTGACGTAGCCCACGCCGGTAAACGACTCCCGCGCCCGATATCGACGCTGAGCAAATTGTTCATGGCTGCCCGGGCGATGTAAAGCACGTTGTCGCCGTCCAGCGTGGCCGCAGAGCACGACTCGCCGAGCGTTCTGGCAAGATCATCTAATGCCGCCTGCGCCACTTTCGCCAGCGGCGTACCGGCCAGATAGGCATGGCCTACGGCCAGAACGCGCGGAAGCAGCTCATAGCTGCGGCCATCAGGCGTGTGCACCATGCCAAGTGCGGCGAGAGTGTACAGACAACGCCTGACCGCGGCGCGTGAAATCTGCGTCTTTTGACTGAGTTGTGAGATGGTCAGGCGCTGACGCTGCGGGGTGAAGGCGTTCAGTACCGCCAGACCGCGCGCCAGCGACAGCATGAAATTCGGGTCCGATGCGGCCTGTCGCGTGCCGATCGTCGGCTGATGTTCATCGCTCATTGAATTCCTCTCCGCTGCAATTCGAAGCCATAGCGCACTCACTATACCTCGCGTGCGGGGACGGAAGGCGGAATATCCCCGTTTTCCCACGGGGATCACATTATTAACTTCAATGTAACATTCGCGCCGATAATCGCACACCATTTCGATTATCGCCGTTGACCCACTTCCCGGCTGACCCCTATTGTCAAAAGCACCGTCACCGTTCGTTATTGATGACGATCGCAAAAGTTATGACACGCATTCTCAGGAAGAAATGATGAGCGCAACCGTTGAAGAGATTGAAAGCTGGCTGGTCGATGTTCCGACCATCCGCCCCCATAAATTATCGATGACCACGATGGGCTGTCAGAGTCTGGTTATCGTGCGTATCACCCGTTCGGACGGCATTCAGGGCCTGGGAGAGGCGACAACCATCGGCGGGCTGAGCTACGGCGTAGAGAGTCCGGAGGCAATCCAGTCTGCGATTAGCCATTATCTGACCCCGCTGCTCAAAGGTCAGCCCGCAGATAATCTCAATGTGCTGACGGCGCGGATGAACGCAGCCGTGAAGGGCAATACTTTTGCGAAATCGGCCCTCGAAACGGCGCTACTGGATGCGCAGGCAAAAGCGCTTGGGTTGCCCGTTTCTGCGCTACTGGGCGGCGCGCTGAATACTGCGCTGCCCGTACTCTGGACACTGGCAAGCGGGAATACCGCAAACGACATTGCCGAAGGGCAGCGACTGCTGGAGGAAGGTCGACACCAGGCGTTTAAGCTGAAAATTGGCGCCAATGCGCTTGATGACGATCTTGGCCACACGCGGGCCATTGTCGAGGCGCTTGGCGATCGCGCCAGCATTCGGGTAGATGTCAATCAGGCATGGGACGCGACCGTCGCCGCGAAAGGCTGTCGGGAACTGGCGGCGATGGGGGTCGATCTGATTGAGCAACCGGTCAGCGCGCAGGACAGCGCGGCGCTGGTACGCCTGAGTCAGCAAACTGACGCCGCCATTCTGGCCGATGAGTCCGTCGCCAGCCATTTTGACGGTTACCGTCTGGCACAGCAGGGGTTTAGCGGCGCCTGGGCGTTAAAAATCGCCAAAGCGGGTGGTCCCGCCAGCGTGTTGAAACTGGCGCACGTCGCGCAGGCTGCCGGAATCAGTTTGTATGGCGGCACCATGCTGGAAGGAACGATCGGCACTGTCGCGTCGCTGCACGCCTGGTCGACGTTGTCATTACCGTGGGGAACGGAGATGTTTGGGCCGCTGCTCCTGAAGGATGACATTGTCTGCGTACCGCTGTCTTTCGCGAATGGCCACGTGGCGCTGCCGCAAACGCCCGGACTGGGCGTGGAACTGGATGAGGATAAATTACGCTTTTATGCCCGCGCACAGCGGGAATAACAGGAGGTCAACATGCTATTTAAAGTGGAAATGACGGTCAATATTCCGTACGGACTGCCGGTTAAAGAACAAGAAGAGATGAAAGCCCGCGAAAAAGCGTATTCCCAACGGTTACAACGGGAAGGGAAATGGCGCCATATCTGGCGCGTCGCAGGGCTGTACGCCAATATCAGCGTTTTCGATGTTCAGGATGCTGAAGAATTACATCAAATACTTATGGGGTTGCCGCTTTATCCTTTCATGGAGATTCATGTGGAAGCGCTGTGTCGCCACCCGTCGTCGATTCATGACAGCGATAAATAATCCTTACGCCGAACGCCGGAAATCGTTCTGGTATGACCCTACAGAAAATAAGAAGCGAGAAATATTATGAGCCATTCATTTATCAACCAACACACTGTTCAGGATTTATTGCGTGAAAGCGCCGGATTAAACTCGACCGATGGAAACGAACGTTTTAAATCGATTATTCATCGCTTGCTCACGAATATCTGTACATTAATTGACGACTACAATGTGACACAGGAAGAATTCTGGCATGCGGTGAATTATCTGCATGAACTTGGCGGACGTAAGGAAGCGGCGTTATTGGCGGCCGGATTGGGTCTGGAGCACTTTCTCGATCTGCGCCAGGAAGCGATCGAAGCCAGCCAGTCATCCGAAACGGGAACCCCACGCACCATTGAAGGGCCACTGTATGTTGCAAACGCGCCGCTGGCTGACGGGCATGACCGGATGGATGACGGTCTGGACGACGGAGAAGTCATGTGGCTGTACGGTGAAGTAAAAGACGTGCAGGGACACCCCGTCGCAGGCGCGATCGTGGACATCTGGCACGCCAATACGCTCGGCAACTATTCATTTTTCGACCCCAGCCAGAGCGAATATAACCTGCGTCGCCGTATTCGCACCGACGCGGAAGGACGCTACAGCGTGCGGAGTATTTTGCCTTCCGGCTACGGTTGTCCTCCTGATGGCCCTACCCAGGCGTTACTCGATCGTCTGGGCCGCCACGGTAACCGACCTGCTCATATCCATTTCTTTGTCTCTGCGCCGGGCTTTAAGCACCTTACCAGCCAGATTAACCTTAATGGCGATCGCTACCTGTGGGACGATTTTGCGTTTGCCACTCGCGATGGTCTGATCGCCGATCCGGTGAAGGTTACCGATCCCGCATTAATTGCGCAGCGTCAACTGGCAGGAGAACATACCGAGGTGCGATTCGACTTTACGCTCTGCAAGGCGCAGCGCGCCGAAGAAGAACAGCGTATTACTCGCCTGCGCGCGCTGGAATAATTCACCGCCCAATAAAGATTCACTGAACGCTTAATCCTGAATGATGCAGGAGGACCAGACACATGCAAAAAACGCTCTCGGCATTAAAAGATAAAATTTCTCAGGCCTTAATTGTCGATCGGGAAAACCATATTTATCGCTGTCATCGCTCCATCTTTACCGATAGCCAATTATTTGATTTTGAAATGAAGCATATATTCGAAGGCAACTGGGTATTTCTGGCGCATGAAAGTCAGATCGCGCAACCCGGCGATTATTATACTCTGACGCTGGGCCGCCAGCCCGTTATTATTACGCGCGACAAGCAGCAGACCCTCCATGCGTTAATTAATAGCTGTGCGCACCGCGGGGCGATGTTATGCCGACGTAAAACCGGAAATAAAAACTCGTTTACCTGTCCGTTTCATGGCTGGACGTTCAGTAATAACGGCAAGCTGCTTAAGGCGAAAGATGAAAGTACCGGCGGGTATCCAGACTCTTTTAAGCAGGACGGATCGCATGATTTAAAAGCCCTGCCACGCTTTGCGTCTTATCGTGGATTTTTATTCGGTAGCCTCAATGACGAGGTACAACCGCTGGAGGAGTATCTTGGCGAGACACGGAAAATCA
This sequence comes from Citrobacter sedlakii NBRC 105722, assembly GCF_000759835.1. GTDB lineage: Bacteria > Pseudomonadota > Gammaproteobacteria > Enterobacterales > Enterobacteriaceae > Citrobacter_A > Citrobacter_A sedlakii. Next base: position 207,070 of record NZ_BBNB01000001.1, on the reverse strand, counting down.
TCGATCTGATTGTCGACCAGGCGCCGGAAGGGCTGGAAGTGCTGAAGGGGTCTTCCAGCTATGTCTACGAAGGGAACTGGAAGCTGGGAGCGGAAAACGGCGCCGACGGCTACCATGTCAGCGTCGTGCACTGGAACTATGCCTCGACGATGTCGCGACGCAACTATGAAGCGGACGGTACGCGCGCGGTGGACGCCAACGGCTGGTCAAAAAGCCTCGGTGGCGGCTATGGCTTTAAAAATGGCCACATGCTGCTCTGGACGCGCGCCATCAACCCGGAAGTGCGCCCGGTTTATGATCATCGGGCGCGGCTTCAGGCGACATTCGGAGAACGGCGAGCGGACCAGATGGTCAACGAAACCCGCAATTTATGCCTGTATCCCAACGTCTATCTGATGGATCAGTTTTCGACACAAATTCGCGTTATTCGTCCTCTGGCGGTAGACAAAACGGAAGTCACGATCTGGTGTTTCGCGCCAAAAGGGGAATCTGATCAAGCGCGGGCGCTACGTATTCGTCAATACGAGGATTTCTTTAATGTCAGCGGTATGGGAACCCCTGACGATCTCGAAGAGTTCAGCGCCTGCCAGCGTGGATACCTGGGGGAAAATCTGGCCTGGAGCGATCTGAGCCGCGGCGCGCTGCACTGGGTCGACGGTCCGGACGAGCACGCCCGTCACGCCGGTTTTACGCCACTGTTGAGCGGGGTGAAGTCCGAAGACGAGGCGCTGTACATCGCGCATCACCATCACTGGCAAAACGTGATGCTCGCGGCAGTCGAAAAAGAGCGGCAACGTTACGAGCAGTCGATCACCCAACGCGTGGAGGTAGTCTGATGTTAACCCTGGAACAGGTGCGTCAGTTTCTGTATTACGAAGCGCGGTTGCTGGATGATCGCCAGTGGGATGCGTGGCTGAACTGCTATAGCCCCGGCGTGGTGTTCTGGATGCCCGCGTGGGGAGATGATGATAAACCGACCCGCGATCCGCAACGTGAAATCTCGCTTATTTATTACCCGAACCGCGAGGGGCTGGAAGATCGGGTGTATCGCATCAAAACGGAACGGTCCGGCGCCAGCACGCCGGAACCGCGTACCACACATATGATCGCGAATGTCGAACTGTTGGGCGAAACGGCGGAAGGCCTGGCGGTGCGCTACAACTGGGTGACCTACAGCCACCGGTATCAGCATACCGATGCGTATTTTGGCACGACGCACTGCACGCTGATTGAAGAAAGCGGCGTCCCGCAAATTGTGCGTAAAACAGTGCGGCTGAACAATGACTATATCCGTCAGGTGATTGACGTGTATCACATTTAAGAGGTGCTTATGAGTTTTACGATTGCCCTTAATTTTGAGGACGGCATCACCCGTTTTATTCAGTGCAACGCGGGCGAAAAGGTGCTTGATGCGGCTTACCGGCAGAAGGTTAATCTGCCAATGGATTGCTCAGATGGCGTCTGCGGCACCTGTAAATGTCATTGCGCCAGTGGGGAATATGCCCTCGGTGACGATTTCATCGAAGACGCTTTGAGCGACGATGAAGCCCAGGCAAGACAGGTACTGACCTGCCAGATGGTGCCGTGTAGCGACTGCGTGATCGATGTGCCTGTTGCCGCCGCGCAGTGTAAAACCGGGCTTACGACGCTGGACGCGACGGTACGGGCAGTGGACGCCCTGTCGGCTACGGCGTTTGAACTGGTGATAGACGCCGATGAACCGCTGGCATTTTTGCCGGGACAGTACGTCAATATTCAGGTTCCCGGCACGAACCAGGTGCGCGCCTATTCATTCAGTTCGCTGCCGGATAACCGCGAATGCCGGTTTTTGATCCGCAATGTGCCGGGCGGGCTGATGAGCCAGTGGCTGACCCAGCGCGCACGTTCTGGCGACCGTCTGACCCTCAGCGGCCCGATGGGCAGTTTTTATCTGCGCGGCGGCGAGCGTCCGTTGTTGATGCTGGCGGGCGGAACCGGGCTGGCGCCCATGCTCTCCATGCTGGAAGCGCTGGCGGCGCAGGGAAGTCAGCGTCCGGTGACGCTGTTGTATGGCGTGACTTATGACATTGATCTTGTCAAAACGGCCCGGCTGGAGGCATTTCGCGAGGGGCTGGTCAATTTCCACTGGCTACCGGTGGTTGCGGATGCCGACAGCGCCTGTCCGCAGCGGGGTTATGTCACCGCGTATCTCAATGACGCCTTGCTGAATCAGGGGGATGTGGATATTTACCTGTGCGGGCCGCCGCCGATGGTCAACGCGGTCGCTGCTACGCTGCGGGAAAGGGGAATCGATCCCGCCGGATTCTGGTATGAGAAGTTTATCGCCAGTCAAAGCGCCGCGGCATAAGGAGAACAGGATGCGATTTCACACTAAAGTCGTCGCGATTACCGGCGCGGCGCAAGGGATTGGTCGCCAGACCGCAGAGCAGGCGGCAAAAGAGGGCGCAACGCTGTTACTGATCGATCGTTCCCGTCACGTTCATGAACTGGCTGCGACACTCACCGCTGAGGGCGTTCAGGTGCTGGCGCTGGAGGCCGATCTTGAGCAGTGGGAAAGTACCGAACAGGCCTTCGGAGCAGGCGTTGCACATTTTGGTCGTATAGACGTATTGATTAATAACGTCGGCGGGACGATCTGGGCGCGGCCTTTTGCCGACTATCAGCCAGAGCAGATCGAAAAGGAGATCCGCCGCTCTCTGTTTCCTACGCTGTGGGGCTGTCGTGCTGTGCTGCCGTGGATGCTGAAACAGGGGACTGGCAGCATTGTCAATGTATCGTCCGTAGCGACATCTGGGGTGAATCGGGTGCCTTATTCGGCAGCGAAAGGCGGGGTCAACGCCTTAACCCGCTCCATTGCCATGGAATACAGCCACCAGGGGATCCGGATAAACGCCGTGGCGCCGGGAGGAACAGAGGCGCCAGAGCGTGTCACGCCGCGTAATACCGAAACGCCCACCGCGCAGGAAAAAATCTGGTATCAGCAGGTTGTGGATCAGACCCTGGACAGCAGCCTGATGCACCGCTATGGCACGCTTGAAGAACAGGCGCAGGCGATATTGTTTCTGGCAAGCGACCAGGCGAGCTATATCACCGGTGTGATCCTGCCGGTGGCTGGGGGCGACCTGGGCTGAGTTTATTCTCGCCATCCGGCTGGCTGGTCGGATGGCGCTTTTTTCCTGTCTTGCTTTCCCTGATACCCACGAATTCAGATAATCACGGCGCTCAATAAAAAGTTGGACATATGTTCAATTTTCCGTAGGATCGGTAAATCTGGACGCGTGTCCAGTTTGTCTTAAGGGAAGCGTTATGTTTCGTCAGTGGTTAACGTTAGTGATTATTGTGTTGGTCTACATTCCGGTTGCTATCGACGCGACGGTGCTGCATGTGGCCGCTCCCACGCTGAGTATGACGCTGGGCGCCAGCGGTAACGAGCTGCTGTGGATCATTGATATTTACTCGCTGGTGATGGCAGGGATGGTATTGCCGATGGGCGCGCTGGGCGATCGCATCGGTTTTAAACGTTTGCTGTTACTTGGCGGGGGCCTGTTTGGTCTGGCTTCGCTCGCTGCCGCATTCGCACACAGCGCCAGTTGGCTGATCGCCACGCGCGCCATTCTGGCGATCGGTGCGGCGATGATCGTTCCGGCAACGCTTGCCGGGATCCGCGCGACCTTCAGCGACGCACGCCATCGTAATATGGCGCTGGGCGTCTGGGCGGCGGTAGGTTCCGGCGGCGCTGCGTTCGGGCCGCTGGTGGGGGGAATACTGCTGGAGCACTTTTATTGGGGCTCGGTATTTTTGATCAACGTGCCTGTCGTACTGGTTGTGCTGACCCTTACCGCGCGCTATGTGCCGCGTCAGACGGGACGCCGCGATCAGTCATTGAATTTGGGGCACGCCATCATGCTGATTATGGCCATCTTATTGCTGGTTTACAGCGCGAAGACCGCGTTGAAAGGGCATATCGCCATTGGCGCAATTGCCTTAACCGTCATTAGCGGCGCGCTGCTGCTGATACAGTTTATCCGTATCCAGCTTGCGGCCTCGCGTCCGATGATCGACCTGCGGCTGTTTACGCATCGCATCATTTTAAGCGGCGTAGTGATGGCGATGACCGCCATGATCACGCTGGTCGGTTTTGAGCTATTAATGGCGCAGGAATTGCAGTTTGTGCATGGCTTCACACCGTATCAGGCGGGGTTGTTCATGTTACCTGTCATGCTTGCCAGCGGCTTCAGCGGCCCCATCGCCGGTATGTTGGTGTCCCGATTTGGACTACGCAGCGTGGCGACGGTAGGTATGGCATTGAGTGCGCTGAGTTTTTATGGCCTGGCGATGACTGATTTCAGCACACAGCGACTGCAGGCCTGGGCACTGATGGCGCTGCTGGGATTTAGCGCTGCCAGCGCGCTGCTGGCGTCAACGGCAGCCATTATGGCCGCGGCGCCGGGCGAGAAAGCGGCAGCGGCAGGGGCGATAGAGACAATGGCCTATGAGCTGGGCGCTGGACTGGGCATCGCCATTTTCGGTCTGTTACTGAGTCGTAGCTTTTCTGCCTCGATTAGCTTGCCGGAAGGGCTGAACGCCGAAGAAATGACCCGCGCATCGTCGTCGATGGGGGAAGCGGTGCAACTGGCGCAGACGCTGCCTGACGCGCTGGGAGAACACATTATTGATGCCGCGAAACAGGCGTTTACCTGGTCACACAGCGTGGCGCTAAGCAGCGCCGGCAGTATGCTGATTCTGCTGGCGGTGGGTATGTGGTTTAGCCTCGCAAACGTCAACCGCGACTAGTTTAGTGGGTTAACTGGCACAGGCTGTCCAGCGCTTCGACCTCTTTGCCGCTTAACCGGGCGTACTGTCCGGTCAGCCGCCAGAACGCGGGTTGGGTTTCGGTGTAGATTTCAGCGGCGAGGATCAAACGACGGCGATCGCCTTCGTTCAGTTCAAGCAGCGTCCAGGGGATAAAATAGCGCAGCGTATCGGTGAGCTTAAACCACAGCGGACAGCCGCAGCCGGAACAGAAGTAGCGTTCCCCCCGCGAGGAGGAGGTAAAAAAGGCCGGTTCAGGCGCGTCGGGATCCATCATCGGATGACCGCTGGCCTCCAGGTACATTGCAATGCCGCCTGACCATTTCTGGCACAGCGTGCAGTGACAAGCGTAAACATCGAGCGATTCGATATCAACGGTAAAATGGCTCTGCCCACAGAGACAACGTCCTGTATAGGTTTGCACGGCATACTCCTTATGACCGGTTTATGCATCGGTAAAAAAAGCCAGCCCGACGTGGGCTGGCTTCTATACCGCTCAATTCTAAATGAATTAGAACTGGTAGGTCAGACCCACAGCAACGATGTTGTCAGTGGAGATACCAGCAGCGCGGGTGAAGTTGTTTTCGTCAACCAGGTTGATTTTGTAATCAACGTAGGTGGACATGTTTTTGTTGAAGTAGTAGCTCGCGCCAACGTCAACGTATTCAACCAGATCCTGGTCGCCGTAACCGCCGATATCTTTACCTTTGGATTTCAGGTAAGCCAGGGACGGACGCAGACCGAAGTCGAACTGGTACTGTGCTACCACTTCGAAGTTCTGCGCTTTGTTAGCAATACCGTTTACATCACCAAAGGTGGTCATGTTGCGGGTTTCTGCATAGGTTGCCGCCAGGTACAGGTTGTTCGCGTCATATTTCAGACCCGCAGCCCACACTTCTGCGTTCTTGCCGCGAGCGTAGAACACGTTGTCACCCGCAGTCTGAGAATCGGTACGGTCAGATTTCGCGTAAGCGGCGCTTGCGGCGAAGCCTTCGTACTCGTAGCTGGTAGACAGACCAAAGCCGTCGCCATTCTGTTCGGTGAGCTTAGAACGACCGTTGTTCGTTTCGTCGCTGGCGCCATTTTTACCCTGGTACTGAACGGCAAAGTTCCAGCCGTCAACCAGACCGAAGAAGTCGGTGTTACGGTAGGTCGCCACGCCAGAAGCACGCTGGGTCATGAACACGTCGGTCTGGGTCCAGGTGTCGCCACCGAACTCAGGCAGAACGTCGGTCCATGCGCCAACGTCATACGCGACGCCATAGTTACGGCCATAGTCAAAAGAACCGTACTCACCGAATTTCAGACCGGCAAACGCCAGACGGGTTTTATTACCTTTGGTGCCGTTAGATTCGGAGTTATTGCCTTTGAATTCGTATTCCCACTGGCCGAAACCGGTCAGTTGGTCATTGATTTGTGTTTCACCTTTGAAACCCAGACGTGCGTAAGTTTTGTCGCCATCATCGCCGTTATTGTCAGAGAAGTAGTGCAGAGCGGTAACTTTGCCGTACAGATCCAGTTTGTTGCCGTCTTTGTTATACACTTCTGCTGCATTAACAACGCCTGCTGCCAACAGGCTGGTCACTGCCACTGCGACTAATTTAAGTTTCATTTTAGATAATCCTTATAATTTTCTTAATGTGTTTCCTAAACCATTGCTAAACGAGGCTTCTCATCAATGGCAAGCTATTTTTAAATTACGCAGTAGCACCAATTCAATAATAAGTTTCATCTTATTGCTGGATATTTACAGATGTGTGATCCAGATCTCCTTAATATCCTGAAATAAATTAGTTACAAATGGGATTAGGCTTAAGTGAAATATTTATTAGGCTAACAATGTGCGATGAAGTGGTTATTTTGCGGTAAATTACGCAGGCTAACTATATCGGGATAAATGAATTTGACAGGCAGGAATTTAATAGTTAAGCATCATTTTAGTATCATTAATTTAACAGATTGCTAAATTCGAGGAAATATTTTGGTTTAATCTTAATAAAGACTAAACCAAATTCAAAAAGGTTGCCAGACAGAGAAAAAGCGGTCGCCAGTTGTGATGACGTTCACGCCCGGCGGGTCGCCCACCAACACAGCAACGACCCCACACAGACCATCACCGCGCCTTGCCAAAAAGAGAAAGAGAGCGGAGCACTCAGCAGTACGGCTGCGAGCGCAGAGGAAAGCACCGGCGTGAAATAGGAGCCCACCGCCATAATGGTGACATTTCCGTGCAGAATACCCACGTTCCAGGCGGCATAAGCAAAACCTAACGTCAGGGCGGCGGAAAACAGTTTTATCACCACCGGCGTGGTAAAGACCATTACAGGCTGCGGCGTCATAAAATAATGCGCCCATAAGCTCAACGCTGTGAGCAAAACAAAAACCGTAATGCCGTTAAAGCCACGTGCATATTTATTGGTCACTGTGCAGTAGGTTGCCCAGATAAACGCACCGAGAAAGGCGAGAAAATAGCTCAGCGGACTGGTTGTAACATTGTTGATAATTTCGGCGGGATTCAGTCCATTCTCACCGCCCAGTACCCAGCAGACGCCGACCAATGCCAGCAGCAACCCAGGAACAATCACCCAGTTGGTTTTTTGTCCGTTAAATAAAATGGCGAACAAAATAGTCAGGCTGGGCCACAAATAATTGACCATGCCGACTTCAATCGCCTGATGACGTGACGCCGCATAGCCAAGCGAAAGCGCAAGGCAAATTTCATAACTGACAAACAGAACGCTACCGGCAATCAAATAGCGCACAGGAAAACGGCGAATGTTGGGAAAACCGACGGTAAAAATCAGCAGCAACCCGCTGAGGGAATAGATTGCCGCCGCGCCACCCACTGGCCCCAGCCCTTCACTTACGCCACGAATCAGCCCCACCATTGTGCTCCACAGCACGATCGCGATAAGTCCAATGAGCGTTGCTTTTTGTCTTGTCATTCTGTTTGCCGTTTCCCTAACCCTGCAAAAAAATAAGCTGAAATATATAGCACTTTTTTAGCGGAGGATGCCAGGTCAATGCGCATACGAGTTACCACTAAGGTGGTATATAAAACCGGCAAAAGGCACTATTTAGTAGCGGAAGCGTTTCGTTATTGATTTGACGCAATATGCGTAAGGTTATTGCTGTTAGTTTCCTCGCGGAAGTTTATACGCGACATTTTTCACCCTGCTTTCGTGCAGGAAGAAAGATGGCGGGTATCTCACTCTGGAAAAAAGAGGAAAGCAATGGACGTCAGCCGCAGAAAGTTTTTTAAAATCTGCGCGGGCGGTATGGCCGGAACCACAGTGGCAGCGCTGGGATTCACCCCAAAAATGGCACTGGCTCAGGCGCGAAATTATAAGCTATTGCGCGCGAAAGAGATCCGAAACACCTGCACATACTGTTCCGTGGGTTGCGGGCTATTAATGTATAGCCTGGGGGATGGAGCTAAAAACGCGAAGGAAGCGATTTATCACATTGAGGGGGACCCGGATCATCCGGTAAGCCGTGGTGCGCTGTGTCCAAAAGGCGCAGGCCTGCTGGATTATGTTCACAGTGAAAACCGTCTGCGCTATCCGGAATACCGTGCGCCGGGTTCCGATAAATGGCAACGCATCAGTTGGGATGAAGCGTTTACCCGCATTGCAAAACTGATGAAAGCTGACCGCGACGCCAACTTTATTGAAAAGAACGAGCAGGGCGTTACGGTTAACCGTTGGCTTTCAACAGGGATGCTGTGCGCCTCAGCCGCCAGTAATGAAACCGGCATGCTGACGCAGAAGTTTGTGCGCTCGCTCGGCATGCTGGCTGTCGACAACCAGGCGCGCGTCTGACACGGACCAACGGTAGCAAGTCTTGCTCCAACATTTGGTCGCGGTGCGATGACCAACCACTGGGTCGATATTAAAAACGCTAACGTCGTGATGGTGATGGGCGGTAACGCCGCTGAAGCCCATCCGGTGGGATTCCGCTGGGCGATGGAAGCGAAAAACAACAATGACGCCACGTTGATTGTTGTTGACCCACGCTTTACGCGTACAGCCTCGGTAGCGGATATTTACGCGCCGATTCGTTCCGGCACGGACATTACGTTCCTGTCCGGCGTGTTGCTGTACCTGATCGAAAATAACAAAATCAACGCGGAGTACGTTAAGCATTACACCAACGCCAGCCTGCTGGTGCGTGATGATTTTGCTTTTGAAGATGGACTGTTCAGCGGTTACGACGCGCAAAAAAGGCAGTACGATAAGTCGTCCTGGAACTACCAGTTCGATGAAAACGGCTATGCCAGACGCGACGACACGCTGACGCATCCGCGCTGCGTATGGAACCTGTTGAAACAGCATGTTTCCCGCTATACGCCGGACGTGGTGGAAAACATCTGCGGTACACCGAAAGCTGACTTCCTGAAGGTCTGTGAAGTGCTGGCTTCCACCAGTGCCGCCGACAGAACCACCACGTTCCTGTACGCGCTGGGCTGGACGCAGCATACCGTCGGCGCACAGAACATCCGTACGATGGCGATGATTCAGCTGCTGCTCGGCAACATGGGGATGGCAGGCGGCGGGGTTAACGCCCTGCGCGGTCACTCCAACATTCAGGGCTTAACCGATCTCGGTCTGCTGTCTACCAGCCTGCCTGGCTATCTGACGCTGCCGTCCGAAAAGCACGGCGACTGGCAGAGCTGGCTTGACGCCAACACGCCTAAAGCGACCCAGGCCGATCAGGTGAACTACTGGAGCAACTATCCGAAGTTTGCCGTCAGTCTGATGAAAGCATTCTATGGCGACGACGCGCAAAAAGAGAATAACTGGGGCTTCGACTGGTTGCCGAAGTGGGACCAAGCTTATGACGTTATCAAATATTTCAATATGATGGATAGCGGAAAAGTCACCGGCTACATTTGCCAGGGCTTTAACCCGGTTGCGTCCTTCCCGGACAAAAACAAAGTGGTCCGCAGCCTGAGCAAGCTGAAGTACATGGTGGTGATCGATCCGCTGGTGACCGAAACCTCGACTTTCTGGCAGAACCACGGCGAGTCGAACGACGTCGATCCGGCAGCGATTCAGACTGAAGTGTTCCGTTTGCCATCCACCTGCTTTGCAGAAGAAGATGGTTCGATTGCCAACTCCGGTCGCTGGCTGCAGTGGCACTGGAAAGGGCAGGACGCGCCGGGTGAAGCGCGTAACGACGGCGAAATTCTGGCGGGTATTTACCACCGTCTGCGCGAGATGTATCGCACAGAAGGCGGTAAAGGCGCAGAACCGCTGCTCAAAATGCGCTGGAGCTACAAACAGCCGGATCATCCGGAATCGGAAGAAGTGGCGAAAGAGAACAACGGCTACGCGCTGGCCGATCTCTATGACGCCAACGGCGCGCTGATTGCGAAGAAAGGGCAACTGTTGAGCAGTTTCGCGCAGTTGCGTGACGACGGCACCACGTCTTCCTCCTGCTGGATCTACACCGGTAGCTGGACCGAGCAGGGCAACCAGATGGCCAACCGCGATAACGCCGATCCGTCCGGGTTGGGTAATACGTTGGGCTGGGCATGGGCGTGGCCGCTGAACCGCCGCGTACTGTATAACCGCGCATCGGCGGACATCAACGGTAAACCGTGGGATCCGAAGCGAATGCTGATCCAGTGGAACGGGACGAAGTGGACGGGGAACGATATCCCGGACTTCAACACCGCGCCGCCGGGAAGCAAAACCGGTCCGTTCATTATGCAGCCGGAGGGCGTTGGGCGTCTGTTCGCGCTGGATAAACTGGCGGAAGGGCCGTTCCCGGAACACTACGAGCCAATGGAAACGCCGCTGGGGACCAACCCGCTGCATCCGAACGTGGTTTCCAGCCCGGTGGTTCGCATCTATGAAGACGACGTACTGCGCTTAGGCAAGAAGGATAAATTCCCGTATGTGGGAACAACCTATCGTCTGACCGAACACTTCCACACCTGGACCAAACACGCGCTGCTGAATGCCATCGCGCAGCCGGAACAGTTCGTGGAGATCAGCGAAACGCTGGCGGCGGCCAAAGGCATCGCCAATGGCGATCGCGTTACGGTGAGCAGCAAGCGTGGGTTTATCCGTGCGGTAGCGGTTGTTACCCGCCGCCTGCGTACGCTGAACGTGAACGGTCAGCAGGTTGAAACCGTTGGGATCCCACTGCACTGGGGCTTTGAAGGGGTGGCGCGTAAAGGTTATATCGCCAATACCCTGACGCCAAACGTCGGTGATTCAAACTCGCAAACGCCGGAATACAAAGCGTTTTTAGTTAACATCGAGAAGGCGTAAGGGGGCTAGCATATGTCTTTGGAAACGCAGGACATTATCAAACAGTCCGCAACCAACTCCATCACGCCGCCCCCACGGGCGCGTGATTACAAGGCTGAAGTCGCCAAGCTCATTGATGTCTCCTCCTGCGTAGGCTGTAAAGCCTGCCAGGTGGCGTGTTCAGAGTGGAACGACATTCGTGATGAGGTGGGCCATTGCGTCGGGGTGTACGACAACCCCGCCGATCTCAGCGCCAAGTCGTGGACGGTGATGCGCTTTAGCGAAACCGAGCAGAACGGCAAACTGGAATGGCTGATCCGCAAAGACGGCTGTATGCACTGTGAAGATCCGGGCTGTCTGAAGGCGTGCCCGTCTGCCGGCGCGATCATCCAGTACGCCAACGGGATCGTCGATTTCCAGTCAGAGCACTGCATCGGCTGTGGCTACTGCATCGCCGGGTGTCCATTTAATGTGCCGCGCCTCAATAAAGAGGATAACCGCGTCTATAAATGTACGCTTTGCGTCGATCGGGTGAGCGTGGGTCAGGAACCGGCCTGTGTGAAAACCTGTCCGACCGGGGCAATCCACTTCGGCACCAAGAAAGAGATGCTGGAGCTGGGCGAGCAGCGCGTCGAGAAGCTGAAAGCGCGCGGCTATGAACACGCAGGCGTCTACAATCCGCAGGGCGTCGGCGGGACGCACGTAATGTACGTGCTGCACCACGCGAACCAGCCGGAGCTGTATCATGGTCTGCCGAATGAGCCGAAGGTCGACACCTCAATCAATCTGTGGAAAGGGGCGCTGAAACCGTTAGCTGCCGCTGGCTTTATCGCCACCTTTGCCGGGCTTATCTATCACTACATTGGTATTGGCCCGAACAAAGAAGTGGACGATGACGAGGAGGAGCATCATGAGTAAGTCGAAAATGATTGTGCGCACGAAGTTTATCGACCGCGCCTGTCACTGGACGGTGGTCATTTGCTTCTTCCTGGTGGCGCTGTCGGGGATTTCGTTTTTCTTTCCGACCCTGCAATGGCTGACGCAGACCTTCGGGACGCCGCAGATGGGACGCATTCTGCACCCGTTCTTCGGCGTGGCGATCTTTATCGTCCTGATGTTCATGTTTGTGCGTTTTGTCCACCACAACATTCCGGATAAGAAAGACATTCCGTGGCTGAAAAACATTGTGGAAGTGCTGAAAGGCAACGAACACAAAGTGGCGGATGTCGGCAAATACAACGCCGGGCAGAAGATGATGTTCTGGTCGATCATGAGCATGATTTTTGTGCTGCTGGTCACCGGCGTGATCATCTGGCGCCCGTACTTCGCGCAGTATTTCCCGATGCAGGTAGTGCGTTACAGTCTGCTGATCCATGCCGCTGCCGGCATCATCCTGATGCACGCGATCCTTATCCATATGTATATGGCATTTTGGGTGAAAGGGTCGATCAAGGGGATGATTGAAGGAAAGGTGAGTCGTCGCTGGGCGAAGAAACACCATCCGCGCTGGTATCGCCAGATCGAGAAAGCCGAAGCGAAAAAAGAGAGTGAGGAAGGGTTACGTTAATCCCCTCATAGTCCAACAGGCGTGACTGCGGTCGCGCCTTTTTTTATCTGTAGAAAATTTCTGAAGGCAAAAGCGTAGGCCCGGTAAGCGCAAGCGCCACCGGGCAAAACATCAGATAGAGGTGCGGCGATAGTCGCGGTATTCCGCGCGCCAGAAATTGTCGTCGATAGCCTGTTGCAGCGCTTCGGCAGAGGTTTTCACCGCCACGCCTTGCTGCTGCGCCATTTTGCCGACAGCAAAAGCGATGGCGCGGGATACCGTCTGGATATCTTTGAGTTCCGGCAGCACCAGACCTTCACCGTTAAGCACCAGCGGCGAGTACTGCGCCAACGTCTCGCTGGCCGACATCAGCATTTCATCGGTAATACGCGACGCGCCTGAGGCGATAACCCCCAGACCAATGCCCGGGAAGATATAAGCGTTGTTGCACTGGGCGATAGGGAAGACTTTATCTTTCCAGACGACCGGCGCGAACGGACTGCCGGTCGCGACCAGCGCGTTACCTTCGGTCCACGTAATGATGTCCTGCGGCGTGGCTTCCACCCGTGAAGTCGGGTTTGACAGCGGCATGACGATGGGGCGCGGACAGTGCTTGTGCATCTCGCGAATGATCTCTTCGGTAAACAGACCGGTTTGCCCGGAGACGCCAATCAGAATATCCGGTTTAACGTTACGCACCACATCCAGCAGCGACAGCACTTCACTGTCGGTGTCCCACGTCTTCAGATTCTCACGCTTCTGCACCAGTTTGGTCTGGAAGGAGAGCAGGTTCGGCATCTGATCGGTAAGCAGACCAAAACGATCCACCATAAACACTTTCTGCCGCGCGGCTTCTTCGCTAAGGCCTTCGCGCTGAGTCTGGGCAATGATCTGCTCGGCAATGCCGCAACCGGCGGAGCCTGCGCCGAGAAAGACGATTTTCTGTTCGCTGAGCTGGCTGCCTGCCGCACGGCTGGCGGCAATCAGCGTCCCGACGGTCACCGCCGCAGTACCCTGAATGTCGTCGTTAAAGGAACATATTTCATTACGATAGCGGTTCAGCAGCGGCATTGCGTTTTTCTGCGCGAAATCCTCAAACTGCAACAGCACATCCGGCCAGCGGTGCTTAACGGCCTGGATGAATTCGTCGACAAATTCATAATAGTCATCGTCGGTGATGCGTGGGTTACGCCAGCCCATATACAGCGGATCGTTGAGCAACTGCGGGTTGTTGGTACCCACATCAAGCACAACAGGCAGGGTATACGCCGGACTGATGCCGCCGCAGGCGGTGTACAGCGACAGCTTACCGATAGGAATGCCCATCCCTCCGATCCCCTGGTCACCCAGGCCCAGAATCCGCTCGCCGTCGGTCACCACGATAACTTTGATATTGTGGTTTGGTACGTTTTGCAGGATGTCGTCCATGTTGTGACGGTTCTGGTACGAGATAAAAACGCCGCGGGCGCGACGGTAAATCTCGGAAAAGCGTTCACATGCCGCGCCGACTGTCGGGGTATAAATAACCGGCATCATCTCATCAAGATGATTGTTTACCAGGCGGTAGAATAGGGTTTCGTTGGTATCCTGAATGTTGCGCAGGTAGATGTGCTTGTCGATTTCGGTTTTGAATCCCTGATACTGGATCCACGCGCGTTCAGCCTGTTCTTCGATCGTCTCGACCACTTCCGGCAGTAACCCCAGCAGGTTGAAGTTACGACGTTCTTCCATGCTGAAAGCACTCCCTTTATTTAACAGGGGGAACTCCAGCAGTACCGGGCCAGCGTAAGGAATATAAAGGGAACGCATTTTTTTGCTTTTGGTTTCCATGTCACTCACTCTTTTTTGAATTTCCGTCCCTGGCTCCTTTTATAATACTGTGCCGTTCAACCAGGGCATCGGACACCGAGTATAAAGCATCATGCCCCCTGGAAACAAAAACACCATCGCTTTTGCGATGGTGTTTATCATCAGATTCTGACTACGCGGTTACTTTTTGCTATCCGGACGACGCTTTCTGCCGGTAGGGTTGTTCACCACGCTGGACGTGTCGCCTTCCGTCACCAGTTTGCGCTGATTGGAAATTTTATGGTCCAGTCCAAGAATATGACGGGCCTGACGGTTCGATTTCATTTTAACTCCTCAATCCTGTTCCAAGTTTTAAGGACAAATTCGCCAATGCGAAAGAAACGTAACCCCTTAGGTTGCGGTATCAGCATAGCACCTTATGCAGAAGCGTGCTGGCCGCTGACCACATAATTGATCGTTTGCTGGTAGATGTCACTGAGGATGTCATTGTCGGTGGCTTCCACCCATTTGGTCAGTTCCATTAAAATGTCATCTTCGGTGACAGCGCCATGTTCTGCGCGGAGACCTTGCTCAATAGCATGAACCAAAGCCGGTTGTGCGTTTGAGGTATTTGCTGAGTAATAAGTAAACATAGGATGCCTCCGTGTCGGTGTATTTATAAGTACGGCTCGCAGAAATTTAATTCACATTCAGAATGGCAAATATTTTTATCGCTGTAGCTCAGAAAAGTCCTGGAAGATAATAAAACTATTTTAACTCTCTGATTTGCCGGTGTTTAAAAGGGTTTTAATTCGCGTTCATCACGCTTTAATATATATTTAATATGCCTGTAAATATAATCTATATGGTATTGGGGCAAGCGTTATTTTTCATTTTAATCGTATTCTGAATTTTATTGAATAGTCCATCAGACCTGCCAGCCATGGTCTATACTTGCATTTTTGAGCCAACAGGAGAGCAGCAATGACAATCCATAAAAAAGGTCAGGCACACTGGGAAGGCGACATTAAACGTGGAAAAGGCACTGTTTCTACCGAAAGCGGTGTCCTGAATCAACAGCCTTATGGCTTCAATACCCGTTTTGAAGGCGCAAAGGGCACGAATCCGGAGGAGCTGATTGGCGCGGCGCATGCGGCGTGCTTTTCTATGGCGCTTTCGTTGATGCTGGGTGAAGCGGGCTTTACGCCAGAGGCGATTGATACCACTGCCGATGTGTCACTGGACAAAGTGGATAACGGGTTTGCAATTACCAAAATCGCGTTGCACAGCGAAGTGCGCGTGCCAGGGATTGATGCGGAAACTTTTGACGGCATTATCCAGAAAGCCAAAGCGGGATGCCCGGTGTCTCAGGTGCTGAAAGCGGAAATCACCCTCGATTATCAGCTGAAAGCCTGACAAGCCCTGTTACCGGGTGACGGGGCGTCACCCGGTAAACAAAACGTCTCCGGGCGACGCCAAACCGCATTACTGCGCCACCCACCCTCCATCCATATTCCACGCCGCGCCGCGAACCTGGGCCGCGCCTTCGGAACATAAAAACAGAGCCAGTTCCCCTAATTGCTCGGGTGTGACAAACGCCCGCGAGGGTTGTTTTTCCGCTAATAACGCTTCCCGCGCGTCACTGGGGTCTGCGCCTTCCGCGATGCGTTTGTCGATCTGCTGTTGTACCAGCGGAGTCAGCACCCATCCTGGACAGAGCGCGTTACAGGTTATGCCGGTCTGCGCGGTTTCCAGAGCGGTGGTCTTCGTGAACCCCACCACGCCGTGCTTGGCCGCGACGTAGGCCGCTTTGTCTTTTGAGGCCACCAGCCCATGCACCGAGGCGATATTGATGATGCGGCCCCAGTTTCGGGCGCGCATAGAGGGTAACGCCAGACGCGTGGTGTGAAAAACCGAGGAGAGGTTAATGGCGAGAATCGCATTCCACTTCTCTACGGGAAAATGTTCAATCGGCGAGACGTGCTGGATCCCGGCGTTGTTAATCAGGATATCCACGCCGCCGAATTCCCGTTCGGCGTAGCGCATCATCTCTTCAATTTGTCCGGCATTGCTGAGATCTGCGCCGTGGTAGCCCGCGCTGACGCCACAGGCGTCAATGGCGTCTTTGGCGGCCTCAACATCACCAAAGCCGTTCAGGATAATCCGTGCCCCGGCTTTTGCCAGGCTCTGCGCAATGCCCAACCCGATGCCGCTGGTGGAGCCGGTAATCAGCGCCGTTTTTCCGTTCAAAGTCATCGCATTCTCCTCAGACAATTCCGGTGGTATAGAACACACCAATCACAAACAGTACCGCCAGGCTTTTGATGATCGTAATGGCGAATATTCCGCCGTAGGCCTGACGGTGGCTCAGCCCGGTAATGGCGAGCAGGGTAATGACCGCGCCATTGTGCGGCAGGGTGTCCATTCCGCCGCTGGCCATTGACGCCACGCGGTGAAGCACTTCCAGCGGAATGTTGGCGGCGTTTGCCGCCGCAATAAAGGTATCTGACATCGCCGCCAGCGCAATACTCATCCCGCCGGAAGCGGAACCGGTAATCCCGGCGAGGGTGGTGATGCTGATTGCCTCATTCAACAGCGGATCGGGGATGGCCGCCAGCGCGTTAGACAGCACCAGAAAACCGGGAAGGGCGGCGATCACCGCGCCAAAGCCATATTCGGACGCGGTGTTCATGGCCGCCAGGATCGCGCCGCCTACTGCGGTTCGGCTGCCTTCCGCCAGACGCCCCTGTATATTGCGATAGCCGAAAATCACCACCATCAGGATCCCTGAGACCAGCGCCGCCTCAACGGCCCAGATGGCGGTTATCTTGCTGATTTCGGTCGTCACCGGCGTAGCCAGTCCGGGCAGGTCAAGCTGGTGAGTGCTGCCGTACCAGACCGGGATCCAGCGGGTAAACAGCAGATTGAGCACGCCCACCAGGATCAGCGGTGAAATGGCGACGAAGGGATTGGGCAAATTGATATTGTCCGGTGTTTCCGGTTCGTTTTGCAGCTCGGTACCATAACCTTCATTCCTGGCTAGCGCTTTTCGCCGCTGGCGCTCAAGGTACAAAAGCCCGACAAAAATGATAAACAGGGAGCCGATCAACCCAAGCCACGGCGCGGCCCAGGCATTGGTGCCAAAAAAGCTGGTCGGAATGATGTTCTGGATCTGCGGCGTTCCCGGCAGCGCGTCCATGGTGAAAGAGAATGCGCCCAGCGCCACCGTCGCGGGGATCAGTCGCTTGGGTATCTGGCTCTGGCGAAACAGTTCGGCGGCAAAAGGATACACGGCGAAAGCCACCACAAACAGCGACACGCCGCCGTAGGTCAGCAGGGCGCAGACCAGCACAATCACCGGGATCGCATGACGCCGTCCAAGCAGATTGATCGCCGCGGCAACGATTGAACGCGAAAAACCGGACAGTTCAATCAGCTTGCCAAACACCGCCCCCAGTAAGAAAACGGGGAAATACAGCTTTACAAAGCCAACCATCTTTTCCATAAACAGGCCCGTAAAGGCCGGGCCGACAGCGGCAGGCTCGGTCAGTAAGACCGCCCCTAATGCCGCGATAGGCGCAAACAGGATAACGCTGTAACCGCGATAGGCTGCCAGCATCAGCAGACCCAACGCGGCCAGGGCAATTAACACACTCATCATGACTCCTCGGTATCGTTGTTATTGTGGGGTACAGAAAGAGAAGTTACGGTTTCAGGGCAAAACGCAGCTGATGCCGTCTGCGTTCGCGGATACTGTCTTTTCGCGTCTCGTCCCAACGGTAAAACCCCTGGCCGCTGCGCATCCCGGTGTCACCGTTGGCGACGATATCCGCGACCAGCGACATCATGTCGCTGCCGCTAGCCAGTTCCGGCAGCAGATGGCGGCAGATATCCTGAACGGTGTTGAGTCCGGTCATGTCCGCCGCTTCCAGCGGGCCGACCATGCCATAACGTCGACCCAATGAGGCGCGCATCACCCGATCCACCACGTCCGGGCTGGCGATGCCGCTTTTGACGATATGCAGCGCTTCGCGCAACAGCGCAAACTGCAGACGGTTGCCGACAAAGCCCGGCGCGGCGCGATCGAGGATCACGGCTTCCAGTTGCATACCGCTCAGCAGCGCCTGAACCTCCTGCATATACCGTGGCGCAGTTGCGCTGCCCGGTACAATCTCAACCAGCGGGATAAAATGCGGCGGATGCCAGAAGTGGGCGATCAATAAGCGCTGTGGATGGCGAAGCTTTTCCGCCAGCGCGTCCGGCGGCAACCCGCTGGTATTGCTGGCGATGATGGCCTGCGGATCGATAACCTGCTCCAGCTGCGCATACAGCGCGTGCTTAAGTTCAAGGCGCTCGGGAATGGCTTCGATCAGCAGCGATGAAGCGGCAATATCGGCAAGCGATGTGGTCCCCTGCAGCCGGGACAGGACAGTGGCTTTATCTGCCGCGGAAAACTGCCCGGCCGCGATCAATTCCTCCAGGATCTCGCCAGCAACGGACGTTATTTCCGCAGTACGTGCTCTGTCGGTGTCGTACAGCCAAATCTCATGCCCGGAACGGGCAAAATGGCAGGCGATACCTACGCCCATCAGTCCTGCGCCCAGGACAGCGAAACGGTTAGTTTGCATGGCGATCCCCTCTGGTGCGTTCCACCGCCAGCGCCACACCCTGACCACCGCCGACGCACAAGGTTGCGAGTCCTTTGCCGACGTTGCGTCGCGCCATCTCGTGCAGCAATGTGACCAGAATGCGGCAGCCGGACGCGCCAATCGGATGACCGAGCGCGATAGCGCCGCCGTTAACGTTAACTTTGCTTTCGTCCCAGTCGAGTGCTTGACCGACCGCCAGCGCCTGTGCGGCAAAGGCCTCGTTCGCTTCGATCAGATCGACTTGCGCCAGCGTCCAGCCCGCGCGTTGCAGGCATTGCTGCGAGGCCTCAACAGGACCGATCCCCATGACCGCCGGATCGACGCCAGAAACGGCGTAGCCAGCAATGCGCGCCAGCGCCGGTAAATTCAGCGCCGCGGCGCGGCTGGCGCTCATCAGCATCACGGCGGCGGCGCCATCGTTAATCGACGAGGCGTTCCCGGCGGTAACCGTCCCGTCTCCCGGACGAAAGGCCGGTTTTAGTTGGGCCAGTTTCTCAGCCTGTGTGTCCGCACGCGGCTGTTCGTCTCGCTCAACCCGTCGCGGCGGTTTCTTACCCTGCGGAACGTTTAGCGGTGTGATTTCGGCGCTAAAGTAACCAGCCTCGAGCGCCAGCGTCGCTTTTCGCTGTGAGCGAAGGGCAAACGCATCCTGTTGCTCACGGCTAATGACAAACCTCTCTGCCAGATTCTCGGCAGTGATGCCCATGTGGTAGTCATTAAACGCGTCCCAAAGGCCGTCATGTACCACGCTGTCCTTCATGCTGGCGTGGCCGAGGCGCAGCCCCGTCCGTGCGCCGTCCAGAAGGTAGGGGGCGTTGCTCATACTTTCCTGTCCGCCTGCAATAACAATCTCCGCATCACCGCAGCGAATGGCCTGAGCCGCTTGCAGCACCGCTTTTAATCCCGATCCACAAACCAGATTCAGCGTCACCGCCGGCGTCGTGACCGGCAGTCCGGCGCGGAGGGCTGTTTGCCGCGCCGGGTTTTGTCCACAGCCTGCGGTCAGTACCTGCCCGAAAATGACTTCGTCGATCGCATCGGCTGGCAGGGCGGTTTTCTCCAGCAATGCGCGAATGACGCACGCGCCGAGTTCTACCGCCGGGAGCGGGGCTAAAGCGCCGTGAAAGCTGCCAATGGGCGTGCGGGTGGCCGCAACGATAACAACATCCTGCATGGTCATCTCCTCAGGTGAACTGCATTTCAGGCACGTTTTCCGCCACAACCAGCTTGCCGGCGGTTTTCGCGACGATCTCCTCGACGCTCACGCCTGGCGCACGTTCGCGCAGGATGAAGCGGCCATCGGCAATGTCCAGCAGCGCCAGGTCGGTGAGGACACGTTTGATACAACTGACGCCGGTGAGCGGTAATGTGCAGGCCGGAAGCAGCTTGGATTCGCCGCTTTTAGACGCGTGGGTCATGACCACGATGATGTTTTCCGCCCCCGCGACCAGATCCATCGCGCCGCCCATCCCTTTCACCATCTTGCCGGGGATCATCCATGAGGCGATGTTGCCGTTAACGTCAACTTCAAACGCGCCCAGCACGGTCAGGTCAACGTGTCCGCCGCGGATCATGGCGAACGACTGCGCTGAGTCGAAAATCGCCGCGCCCTTGCGTGCGGTGACGGTCTGTTTTCCGGCGTTGATCATATCGGCATCCAGTTCGTCCTCCGTCGGGAACGCCCCCATTCCCAGCAGTCCATTTTCCGATTGCAGCATCACGTCCATGCCCTCGGGGATGTAGTTGGCGACAAGGGTGGGGATGCCAATCCCCAGGTTGACGTAATAGCCGTCGCGCAGTTCCCGGGCGACGCGCATAGCCATTTGTTCGCGGGTTAACATGTTCTGTCTCCTTAGCGGCGTAATGTGCGTTGCTCAATGCGTTTTTCGAAATGGCCTTGAATCAGGCGATCGACGAAGATGCCAGGGGTATGAATCGCGGCAGGATCAAGTTCGCCAGGGGGGACGATTTCTTCGACTTCGACGACCGTGATGCGTCCGGCGGCAGCCATTAGCGGATTGAAATTCTGCGCGGTATGGCGATAGATAACGTTACCGTACCAGTCGGCCTTCCAGCCTTTAACCAGCGCGAAATCACCGGTAATCGCGCGTTCCATAATGTACGGGCGACCGTTGAACTCCCGCACGTCTTTACCCTCGGCCACTGGCGTACCGTAACCGGTGGCGGTGAAGAAAGCAGGGATCCCCGCGCCGCCTGCGCGTAACTGTTCCGCAAGCGTGCCCTGGGGCGTCAGCGTCGCTTCCAGTTCGCCGCTCAGTACCTGTTGTTCAAAGAGGGCGTTTTCACCGACGTAAGAGGCCACCACTTTGCGTACCTGGCGTGTTTCCAGCAGTACGCCCAGACCGAAGCCATCGACGCCGCAATTGTTTGACACCACTGTCAGTCCCTGAACCCCGCGACGGCGAACCTCGGCAATCAGGTTTTCCGGTATACCACAGAGTCCAAAGCCGCCCGCCAGCAGCGTCATGTTGTCGGTGATCCCGTCCAGCGCCTCTTGATACGTAGCGACGCGTTTATCCAGTCCAGACATATCATTGCCCCTCCAGTTGTCCTTGCCGACATCATTAGGGGCGGAAAATGATTTGTTAATTTTAAATTTGTGACTCACTCATTTGGTTTTTTTATCAATTTGATGTTAATTAAATGTATTCAAACAGTTAATGGGGCGCAAAATGAGAATGAGCATCAAACAGTTACGCGCATTTTTAGCGGTAGCTCACACTCTGAATTTCGCCCACGCCAGCGAACGGCTGAATATATCCCAGCCCGCGCTGAGTTTGACGATCAAAGGTCTGGAGGAATCGCTGGGGGGACCATTACTGTTGCGAACAACGCGGAGAGTCACGCTGACCCAGGAAGGGGAAACGTTGCTGACGATGGCGCGTCAGCTTATTGCCGACTGGGATAACACTGAAGAAGCCATGCGCCAGCGCTTTACACTCCAGCGGGGAAAAGTGTCGGTAGCGGCGATGCCGTCCTTTGCGGCGAACGTCCTGCCGCCGGTGCTGAAAGCCTTTCGTGACCGCTACGCCGGGATCAACGTTACCGTTCATGATGTGATCAATGAACAGGTGATTGAAATGGTAAGTGAAGGGCGGGTGGAAATGGGGATTGCCTTCGAACCGGATTATTCCGGGCATCTGCACTTTACCCCGCTCGGTCTGGACCGCTTTGTGGCGATAGTCCCGCCGGATTCCCGCCTCGCGACGCGGGAACGGCTTTGCTGGCGCGAGCTGTTGAGCCTGGATTTTATCGCTCTCCAGCGTCCTTCGGCTGTGCGTCTGATGCTGGAAGAACAACTGGCGCAAAGCGGCCGCCCGCTGGAGGTGGCGCTGGAAAGTCATCAACTGGTTACCGTGGGGCGTCTGGTGGCAAACGGCCTCGGCGGTAGCGCGGTGCCCGCGCTCTGCCGTACGCAGATGACCGAGCTTGGCGCGGTGTGCCTGGAACTGGACGGTCCGGTGATCGAACGCAGAGTGGGCGTGCTGCGATCGGCCCATCATAAGCTCTCTACCGCCGCCCAGGCATTGTTAGATACGTTGAAGAAGGCATATAGTTAAGCGTCAGGTTAGTCCCGGTTGCCCGGCGGGGTAGTTCACGGAGAGCCGCCTCTTTGCAAACAGCAGGATTAGCATCCAAAAATATAAAAAATAGCCATAACATCAGAGCGCATATTTATTTCATGTTCGTGAAGGGTATTATTTCTTTCGTTCTACATTAACGGTTTAAGCGCGCATGTAGAGATTATTGATCTCATAAATGGAGTAAGAATAATGAACACATTTTCCTTCGCGACAGCAGGTATTTTAGCGGCAGCGCTGTTAACCAGTCTCAGCGTCAATGCGGCGACCAGTAACACAAAAACAGACGTTACCCCCAGGGGGATGAGCTGCCAGGAGTTTGTTGACCTGAACCCGCAAACCATGGCGCCCGTGGCTTTCTGGGTATTGAACGAAGATGAAGATTTTAAAGGCGGGGATTACGTGACCTTTGACGAAACCGTCACCACGGCGGTGCCGCTTGCTGTCGAAATATGCAAAAAACATCCTCAGAGCGAATTAACAAAAATCAAAGACGAAATCAAAAAAGAATTAAGCAAATAAATCTGAGTCGTTATTTAAACCCAGCCAGAGTGCTGGGTTTTGTTATTTGTGACAACGTCACATGTCAATCATCTTCATCCCGGAAATAAATAATAAAGCTCTTCTCCGGCGTGCCGATACTGAATACAAATTAGCCTGAATGATAAGGAAGTTTGTATGGACTGGTATCCGTCACGTATTTCCACGCGCCTGACGCTCGGCGGGATCGTGCTGCTGATTGTTACGACGCTGGTGATTGTGGTGATTATGCTCTGGCGAGGTCAGCCTCGCGTTGTGGAGATTAACACTGCGCTAATAGAGCAGACAGGACATGGCCTGACGCGCCAGCTCAGTACCGTCCTGTCACGGGTAGAGGGGGAAACTGTCAGCCTGGCGCGTCTGGCAGAGGTCTTGCCCAATGATGAAACACTGTATCGCACCGTTGCTCCGCAGTTACTGGGCATCGACAGCGACAGCATTATTACCGGAGGCGGTATCTGGCCGGAGCCGAACGCTTTTACGCCTGGCCTGGAGCGACGCAGTTTTTTCTGGGCGCGTAATACCGATAATAAGCTGGTGTATTCGGATGAATATAACGCTGCTACCGGTAATGGGTACCATAACGAAAGCTGGTATCAACAGGCGAAAGGACGCTCTGCGGAAAACTGCCTGTGGTCTGACGTTTATCAGGACGCCATTTCCGGGATTAACATGGTGACCTGCAGTGTGCCTTATCTGCTGTCGGGTCAGTTCGCCGGGGTTGCCACCACGGATATACGCCTTGATAACGTCGCCCGCTTTATGCAGAAAGAGGGCGGTCACACCGGTGGTTATGCCTTTGTAGTGGATAAGCAGGGGCAGATCCTCTATTTCCCACCGATCGAGCAGCAACAATTTAAAACCGTCAGTGAGCTGGTCAACGCCTCGCCATGGCTCGCGCCTGTCGCCAGCCAGTTACGCTCGCTCAGCGTAGCGAAGACCAGCACTGCGTCCGTCGCGCTGGAGCACGACGGCATTCTTAACGCCGCTTCGCGGGTCATGCTGTTTCCAATGGCGGATACCGGCTGGGTGGTCGGACTGGTTACGCCAGAAGCACGGATTGTCGGGTTGGCAAAGGAAATGATGCGTGACGTTCTGGTGGTATTGATCCCGCTGATGGCGTTGCTGCTGTTGGGCGCGTGGCTGCTGGTGCGCCGGTTGATTGCCCGTCTGGATGATACCCGCAAAGCGCTGGATGATATTGCGCAAGGGGAAGGCGATCTTACGCGTCGTCTGGCGGTAAAAGGTAAAGACGAGATTTCCGCTATCGCTGAAGCCTTTAATCTCTTTGTCGATAAAATCGCCGCAATCCTGGTCACGGTACGCGGAAGCAGCGAAGTGGTCGCCAGTACAGCCACAAGCCTCGCTGACAGCAACACCGAACTGTCCACCCGCGTCACGCAACAGGCGGCGGCGCTGGAAGAGAGCGCTGCCGCAATGGAGCAGCTTAACGCCACGGTACAGCAGAATGCCGCCAATACCGCACTGGCGGATGAGCTTTCGGAAAATACCGCGCAGACCGCCAACCGCTGTGGCGATGTGATGCACGAGGTGATTTCCACTATGGATAACGTCAGCGCGTCGTCCGGGCGGATGGTAGAAATTGTGTCGGTAATCGACAGTATCGCTTTCCAGACCAATATTCTGGCGCTCAATGCGGCGGTGGAAGCGGCGAGAGCCGGGGATGCGGGACGGGGCTTTGCCGTCGTTGCCTCGGAAGTTCGCACGCTGGCACAGCGTAGCGCAACGGCGGCTCAGGAGATCAAAGCCTTGATAGACGAGTCGGTTTCACATGTTGACAGCAGTAGCCAGCAAATCCATCACGCGGGAGATCGGCTACAGGAGCTGGTGGGGCACGTCCGTCAGGTTCGTCAGTTGATGGGCGAAATTCGTGTGGCCGGGGAAGAACAGCGTAAGGGCGTGGCGGAAGTGACGCTGGCGGTGACCGAAATGGACGGAACCGTGCAGCAAAACGCGTCGCTGATTGACGATGCCGCCGCGCGTACTCAAATTCTGAAAGCTGAGGCGGATCAACTGGCGAAGCAGGTCTCTTCTTTTACGCTGCCTTAAATCTATGGCAGTGCTTCAGGCCCGGCGGAAAACGTGCCGCCGGGTCGCATCAGAGGCTGACGGGAAGCGTACTGTTCATCCACCCTGGGATCTCCTCTGCCGCAACCGGACGCGAGAAGTAATATCCCTGAATCACTGGGCATCTGACCGAACGTAAAAATTCAAACTGTTCTTTGGTTTCCACCCCTTCCGCGATCACCACCAGATTTAAACTTTGTCCGATACGGGTAATGGCTTCCAGCAGCGACTGGATCCGTGTTTCCGTCAGGCAGCGGTCAACAAACGATTTATCAATTTTCAGCTCGGTCACGGGCAGACTGACCAACCGTGACAGACCGGAAAAGCCGGTGCCAAAATCATCGACCGACAGCCCAACGCCCATATCACGTAGCACCGTGATGCGTTTGAGGATCTCTTCATCCTGCTCCATCATCATGCTTTCCGTGATTTCCACCGTCAGCTGTTCGCCCGGTATGGCGAATTCCAGCATCGCTTCCGACACCTGGTTGGGCAATTGATTGCTGCGAAAATGCAGGGCCGAGAGGTTAACCGATAAGGTGGGAATGGTCAGCGACTGCGCGCGCCATTCGGCCAACTGACGGCAGGCTTCCCGAACCACCCAGCGTCCGATGTTTTCGATTTCCCCAATTTCTTCCGCCAGCGGAATAAAGCGGCCTGGAGGAACATTCCCGTGCTTCGGGTCGCTCCAGCGGGCCAGCGCCTCGAAACCGTAAAGCTCACCGGTTTCGGCGAAAATCTGCGGCTGATAGACCAGACGCAGATGGTTGTTGGCAATGGCGCTTTTTAACGCTGCGCCCATCCGCAGGCGTTCTCTAACCGCGCGGTTCATCTCCGGGTCAAAGAATTGCCAGCCGTTACCGCCTGCCTTGCGGATAAAGTCCATTGCATTGTGCGCCGTCGACAGCAGGTAATCACGGTTTTTACCCGCTTCATAGCTGATGCCAATACTAAACGTCAACGGGAAGGGCTTATCGTCAAACAGCGTCGCTTCATTACCAATGCTAATAAGCTCGTCGGCGAAGTGCGTAATGTTGCTCATTTCACTGTCATGGCTGACCAGCACAAACTGGGTGCCTTCAATTCGGCTGAGGTACTGGTCGGGTCTTAGCCGTTCACGGATCTTATTGATGATCTGCAATAGCACCTGGTCGGCCACGGCGTAGCCCAGGCTGTCTATCACGTCCTGAAAATGATCCACGCCTATCAGAAAAACCACCGGCGAGCGCAGAGGCTCTTCGCAGGTGGTTTCATCGAGATAAGCATGCAGATGGTTACGATTAGGCAGACCGGTGAACGGGTCAAACTGCAGCAAATGCTCAATCTGCTGTCGGCTTTTTTCCTGCTCAAGCGCCAGCGCGGCCAGATGCTGGCTGATATCGGCAACCCGCTGGATGAAGGCGCTGGTCTCTTTTCCTTTAACGGTTTTAATTAACAGCGTACCGGCGGGGGAGCCGTCGCGCTGGCGGATCGTCAACGACCAGACGTCGAGGTTTTTGCGCGCCGCTTTTCCAGAAGATGAGGCCCAGAAATGCCGGGCGCTATCTTTTAGCGCATACAGCGAGACGTGGGTGTCTCTGAGAACGGCTTCAATATTGCGGCAGATGATTTCTCCCATTTCCTGGAACGGCGGGCTGGCGCACATCGCCGCAAGAATATTGCCTTCCAGTTGGCGAATTTGCCGTTCTTCCGTGACGTCAGAGAAGGTCATCACCAGATTGGGCAGATCGGTTTCTTTGCCATATACCGGGCTGATGGAGGCTTTGATCCAGATTTCCTCGCCGGAACGGGTAATGACCAGGAACTCGTCCTGGTCGCGGGTGGTTTTCCAGAGCAACTGTTGCAGCCGCAGACGATTATCTGACGGCGTTTCGGGAATGTGGAGCAGGCTGTCCGGCAACTGGCCTGACGCCTCCTGAATGTTGTATCCGAACATTTCGCTGAAGGCGCGATTGCACTGGACGATGCGCCGCTCATGGTCAAGAACGATAACGGGACGATCAAGGTGGTCGACGGCTAACAGCAGCAGACGCGTTTGCTCCTTTTGTTCCATTTCTACGCTGGCGTCACGGGCAAACGCCAGATAAAAGATCCGGCCCTCCACGCTAATTTTCGACAGCGCAAAGCGGGTCCACACTTTGCTGCCGTCTTTGCGTTCCAGCAGCAGTTCCCGGCTCATGCCGACGACGCGCGGCTGCCCGCCTTCGCGGTTATGGCGAATATAGTCCGGATGCACCGCGCGCAAATCCCGGGGAATAAGCATCGAAATGCCTTTCCCGAGCACTTCATCACGGCTGTACCCCCACAGCTTTTCCGCCGCCGGATTAAAAAACAGCACTTCGTCGTTGTCGTTGATCAGCACGGCGCCCATCATGCTTTGCTCAAGCGCGGGAATGAAAATGCTGTCTCCGGTGCTTTTAACGTCGGTTAGCTTCATGTGTTACCTCTGCGTCCGGAAAACACTCAGGCGCCTGGTTTCCAGAGTTCAACACGGTTTCTGCCGTGCCTTTTCGCAATGTATAACGCCTCGTCAGCAATCTGAATTAAGCGTTCATAATCGGGGTGGCCGTTAAACATCGCCGCGCCAATGGAAAGCGAAAGCGGGATCGCTTCACCATCAGGAGACTTAATTTTGGTTTTCTCAACGCGGCTGCGAATACGCTCCGCGATGCGCAGGGTATCGGTCTGGGTGGCTTCGGTCAGCACAATAATAAATTCATCGCCGCCGTAGCGAAAAACATAGTCACTGCTGCGCACGTTGTCGTAAAAGGCCTGGGAAACGCGCCGCAGGATCTCGTCACCGGTATTGTGTCCCCAAGTGTCATTAATCTCTTTAAATTTATCCACATCAATAATCAGAATGGAAAGCGGCGTTCCGGCACGATTGGCGTGGGCGATTTCGCGTTTAAAAATGGTGGGCAGAAACCGGCGATTGAGTAGCTTCGTCAATACATCCATTCCCACTTCATGGCGCGAAACTTCTTCAAACAGTTCGCGAAGCAGAGTGATGATTTGCGAAACGGTATTGCGGATTTGCAGAAGGAACTTTACCCGCGAGGCTTTATTGTTCAGCGCTTTTGCGGTTCCCCGGGTTTGATGAAACAGGCCGTCAAAATCCTGGATCAGTCGGGAAATATGGCCCACTTCAGCGATGCCGCTAAAATAGTGACGCCCTTTATGGTTAAACCACAACCCAAAATCCGCCTGACTTAACGGCAGACTGTTGCCAAAGTCGGCGTCGAGCATAATTTTATAGATAATATCCATTTCCCAGGCGAGCAGTGAGGCAATCTGGCGCTCTTTTTCTTCTTCGGCATTTTCCAGCAGGGAAAAAATACGATAGTTTTCATCTTCTTTTGCCGCGCTGCTTTCGCTAAAAGAGAAGGCCCGGGACATGACTTCCATCGCCAGATCGATGCTGTTAATAGAAAAATGGTAGATCAGGAGTTTCTCTGTCGCCTCATGGTGACTGTCTATGATGATCGGGTAGAGCAATTTTTTCAGAACCCGAAAACCCATTTCCACCAGTTCGACGGGAATCCCGATTCGGGCATGAACTTCAGCGACCGTATGTTGCACTTTGATTAACTCATCAACGTCACCGCTAGTGCAGGAGAGCACATCGACAATCCACTTTTCCAGCGCGTGTTTTAGCTGCCGCTCCACCTGTTCATTACTTAAAAATTCTTCAGCATGTGGGTCGGCAAGCACAATACGATAAAACTCGATGCTCAGGGTGTGCGCGTGGTGAATCGCAATCTCAGAAGCCAGTTTACGAATATGCGGATCCGTTTGTTCAACCAACGCGACCCATTCGTCTTTCATTCTTTTAAGATACATCTCCATCAGGCAGATCCTTACGGTCGTTCGCGAAAGACACGGGACAGGCGTCTTCGCAGTTTTATGGATAGTAGATCGAATTAAATAATACGTCACACCTGTAATGTAGCATCATCATATGAAAGAAAGAGTGTCATGACTTAAGGGATATTTTTATACAAATCTGCAGGCAAAGCCTGAAAATCCGGCGTTATCACCATAAGCAATAAAAAGCCCGTTCTTTTAGTCTGTTTTTAGATGAATAACCTTTTGCGCCTGCGTGAATAAAAGACAAAATGAAAACCAAAAGCCATCATGGTTTATACGTATTTATTTTAGTCTATCCCTCGCGTATTGATTTCAGGAAATAACGTTCGTCATTATTCATTGAAAGAAATATCAAACACCTGCGTAAACCCCGTTTATCGATCCGCTTTTCAGGGGGGCGCGAGTCAGAAAAAACGCTTCATACGTGACACTGTCACCTCGCAATCGTCAGAGCTGGTCTATGCTTGTTCTGCGTATGCTGTTTCATACAGCAACGGTAGGGGTATTTGCTGCATAAAACTCACCCGAGGATGAAACGGGTCTAATGGGGCGACAGTATGAGTTCAAAATCCTTTATTAGAAGTTGGGGGTGTGAATTTGTGGCCGCGGATGTCGTTCGCTTTCGCATTTGGGCGACGAGTCAGGAAAAGATGTATCTCCGTATTCACGATCGAAACCATGAAATGACGGCCAGCGGAGAGGGATGGTTTGAGTGCCAGGTTAACGGCGTCAAGGCGGGAACGCCTTATCAGTTTGTATTGAACAACGGGACGGCAATTCCCGATCCGGCCTCGCGTGCGCAGTGTGACGATGTGAACGGCGCGTCGCGCGTCGTCGATCCCGAGGCCTATTGCTGGCAACACACTGACTGGCAGGGATGTCGCTGGGAAGAAGCGGTGTTCTATGAGCTGCATCTCGGCGCCTTTACGCCTGAAGGGACATTCCAGGCGGCAATCGCCAGACTTCCGTATCTCGCGGAACTGGGCGTTACCGTCATTGAACTGATGCCGGTTTCGCAGTTTGGCGGTCAACGCGGCTGGGGTTATGACGGCACGTTGCTGTATGCGCCGCATTCCGCCTACGGTTCACCAGACGATTTTAAAGCCTTTGTTGATGCCGCACACGGTTACGGTTTGTCGGTGGTTCTTGATATCGTGCTCAACCACTTTGGGCCGGAAGGTAACTACCTGCCGCTGTTATCTGAGAACTTTTTCGACGCCGCGCGCATGACGCCGTGGGGTAACGGCATCGCCTATGAAAACGACGCGGTACGCCGCTATATTGCTGACGCGCCGCTGTACTGGCTGGTGGAGTATCAGCTTGACGGATTGCGCTTTGACGCCATCGATCAGATCAAAGATGACGCGCAACCGCATCTGCTGGTAGAGATAGCCGAACGTATCCGTCGTGAGATTAGCGACCGGCCGATACATCTCACCACCGAAGACAACCGTAATGTCTTGTTTTTACATCCGCGTTCTGAAGATGGCGCGACGCCACTCTTTTCCGGTGAGTGGAACGACGATTTCCATAACGCCATTCACGTCATGGCGACCGGGGAAAATCACGGGTATTACGCCGACTTCGCCACTCAGCCCGAACGCTATGTTGCCCGCGTACTGAGCGAAGGGTTCGCCTGGCAAGGGGAAATGTCCGCCGTTAGCGGAGAAGCGCGCGGCGTTAGCAGTCGACAGCAGCCACCGACTACCTTTGTCGATTTTATTCAGAATCACGATCAGATTGGTAACCGTGCGCAGGGCGAACGGCTGATTACGCTGGCGGGAGCCGAGAAAACACGGGTACTGCTTGCCACGCTCCTGATGTCGCCACATATTCCGCTGCTGTTTATGGGCGAGGAATACGGCGAAACGCATCCCTTTTTATTTTTTACGGATTTCCATGGCGATCTTGCGCGCGCGGTGCGTGAAGGCAGGGCGAAGGAATTTGCCGG
Source organism: Citrobacter sedlakii NBRC 105722 (assembly GCF_000759835.1). GTDB lineage: Bacteria > Pseudomonadota > Gammaproteobacteria > Enterobacterales > Enterobacteriaceae > Citrobacter_A > Citrobacter_A sedlakii. The sequence goes on along the minus strand of NZ_BBNB01000001.1, from coordinate 175,967 downwards.
ACACGCCGGACATGAAGGCGAGAACGTACCAGATCCCAATGCGCCTGAGACGTTCCAGCGCGCGAAACTCGACTGGCAAAAAATGCAGCATGAAGAAGGAAAAGCGTGGCTGACCTTCACCCGGGATCTGTTGAGCAGACGCCGGCGCGTTATCGTCCCGCTGCTGAAAACCGCACGCGGCGGTGAAGGCGAAGTGGTGCAGACTGCCCCTGGTTTTGTTGCTGTGCGCTGGCGTTTCCCGACAGGCGTTTTGTCGCTGGCGTTCAATATTGGCGATGTGCCAGTGGTGCTGCCGGAAATGCCGGGGAAAACGGTTTTCGCCTGGCCGGAAGCCAGCGAGCGTCTTAATCCAAATGCCATTGTCGTCCGATTCGCACAGGGAGAAACTTTACCATGATCCCTTCATCGACCTACCGAATTCAGTTTCGCAACGGCATGACTTTTGACGCCGTTAGCGAACGGATACCGTACCTGAAAAAGCTCGGGATCAGCCATTTATATGCCTCGCCAATTTTTACGGCGACAGCGGGCTCGACCCACGGTTATGACGTCACAGACTGTAATGAGATCGATCCTACCATCGGCGGGCGGGAAGGATTTGATCGCATGGTGCAAGCGCTTCACGCTGCGCAAATGGGTCTGATCCTCGATATCGTCCCTAACCATATGGCCAGTTCGCTGGAAAATCGCTGGTGGCGTGACGTTATTGAACACGGAGAGAAAAGCGCTTACGCCAGCCATTTCGATATCGACTGGACACAGCGACTGACATTACCGTTCCTTGGCGACACTTTTGAGAAAGTCCTGGAAAAAGGGGAGATCAGCATCAAAGCGGATCCGCAAACGGGTAAACCGACGCTGGCCTATTATGACGCCTTTTACCCACTGGATCCGTCAACCTGGCAGGGAAATGAAGCGGATGTGCTGGCGATGACCGATAAACAGGCTATTGCCGACTTGCACCAACGGCAACCCTGGCGGTTGATGTCCTGGCGCGAGGCCGCGACAAATCTGAGCTATCGCCGTTTCTTTGAAGTCACTGGACTGGTTGGCGTTCGCGTGGAGGACAATCGGGTATTTGATGACACCCATCAACTGATCCTTGAACTGGTGGCAAACGGCGCTGTGGACGGATTGCGTATCGACCATATTGACGGCCTTGCCGATCCGCAGGCCTATCTTCAGCGTTTACGTCAAAAGGTCGGTGAGGCGTGCTATATCACCGTTGAAAAAATTCTTGCCCGCGGGGAGGAATTACCGCAGGAATGGCCGATTTCGGGTACCACCGGCTATGAGTTTATTGCGGCTCTGGCCGAAGTGCTGGTGGACGATCGCGCGCTGGGCGATCTCCGACGCGTCTGGCAGGATGCAGTCGGTCAGCAGGTGGATATGCGCGCTGAACTGCGTAAGGCGCGGGTCCTGATGATAGAGCGTAATTTTGCCGGCGAATTTGCCCGCTTGTTGAAACTGGCAAGCGAACTGGCCCGTCAACAGCGCGTCGATATTGATGACGAGACGCTGCGCGGCGCGCTGCGAGAACTGCTGATTGCCTTTCCGGTGTACAGAACGTATGGCACCGCGCAGGGATTCAGCACGGCGGATCGCGAGCTGCTGCGACATGTCACCGCACAGCTGAGCGCCAGTGAGTTTGCCCCGGACGCTCAGGCGCTTGGTTTTTTCTCTCGGTTGTTGGTCGGTGCCGATGACGCCTGCCTGACGACCACGGCGGCGACCTTCCGCACGCGCTTCCAGCAGCTCACCGGCCCGCTAATGGCCAAATCGGTAGAGGACACATTGTTCTTTCGCCAGAACATGGATCTGGCGCTAAATGAAGTTGGCGCAGAGCCCGTTCAACGCTTTTTCTCACTCACGCGCTTTCATCAGGAGATGCAGTCCCGTATGCGGCTACAGCCGGATGCGCTGTCCAGCACGTCGACTCACGACACCAAACGCGGCGAAGACGCCCGCGCCCGGTTATACACGTTGACCGAGGCGCCGGCGCGTTGGGCGGAGCATCTGGCGCGATGGCGGCAAATGAACCAGACCCATGTCCGGTTTCTCAATGACGGCACCGCGCCCAAAGCGGCGGATACCTGGATGCTCTATCAGGCGCTGGCGGGGGTATGGCCCGCGGTATTCCGTCCGGATGACGCGAACGGTTTGCAGGCGCTTGAGGAGCGATTCCTTGAATTTGTGGAAAAAGCGCTACGCGAAGCCAAGCTGCGGACGGACTGGGTGGATACTAACGAGGCCTACGAAACGGCGGTTCTGGATTATGCCCGGCATATGCTGTCACCAGAAAACACGCTGTTTTTGCAGGATTTTCACGCTGCGTTGCAGCCGTTTATTCGTGCCGGATTGGTGAATAGCCTGACCCAGACGTTGATTAAACTGACCGCCCCCGGCGTGCCGGATATCTACCAGGGCAGCGAGGCGCTCAATTTCAGTCTGGTTGACCCGGATAATCGTCGCCTGCCGGACTTTGCCCTGTTGGCCCGCCAGCTCGCACAAGCAGACAGCCGCGTATTTACGCAGGAAGCGTGTTGGATGAATGGTCAGGTGAATCAGTATGTGACCGCCGTTCTGCTGCATCTGCGACAAAGGTTTCCCACGCTGTTTCGCAAGGGCGACTATCTGCCGCTCGACGCCGAGGGGGACAACGCGGAGCACGTCATTGCTTATGCCAGAGCAGATGAAAAAAACGCGCTGGTGGTGGTGGCGCCACGCTGGGTATTCCATCGCATAGAGGGCGAACTCTCCTCTGCTGGCGGCACGCTGTGGGCAGATACCCGTATCGCGTTGCCCGCACGGCTGGCGAATCGTCAGTATGAAGACGTCTTTCATCACGAGACGGTCGATGTCGGCGCCACGCTTGACGTCGCGCAACTCCCCGGTCATCCACTTATTGCTGTTTTACGCGAACACCCGTCTGAACAGACGAGTGCAGAAAGGGAAAATGGATAATGGCAAAAGCAAAAGGTAAACAATTTGATATCACAGCAGGGCACAGCCAGCAGTTAGGGGCAAACTACGACGGACAGGGGGTTAATTTTGCGCTTTTCTCCGCCCATGCCGAGCGCGTAGAACTGTGCCTGTATGATCCGAGCGGACAAAACGAAATTGCCCGCCTGACCTTACCGGAATTTACGCATGAGATCTGGCACGGCTACGTGCCGGGTCTGGAACCCGGGGCGCTGTACGGCTATCGGGTTCACGGGCCTTTTGATCCAGAGAACGGGCACCGTTTCAATCCCCATAAATTGTTGATAGACCCTTATGCCCGGGAACTGGTGGGGGATATCGCCTGGAATGAGGCGCATTTCGCTTACGATCTGGAAAGCGAAGAAAAGGATCTTAGCTTTGACACCCGCGACAGCGCCCCGTTTACGCCAAAATGTAAGGTTGTCGACCCGAATGCGTTCGACTGGCAGGATCACCGTCGCCCGGATATTCCCTGGCCCAGCGCCATTGTCTATGAAACTCACGTCAAAGGTTTCACCTGGCTGAATCCCGCGATACCGCAAGAATTGCGCGGCACGTTTGAAGGGATGGGCCATGCGGCAAGCGTGGATTACATTAAAAGTCTTGGCATTACCTCCGTCGAACTGCTGCCGGTTCACTGGTTTCCGGACGATCAGCATCTGCTGGACAAAGGTCTGAAAAACTTCTGGGGATATAACACGCTGGGCTTTTTCGCTCCGGCGACGCGCTACTACGGTCCGCGCGGCATACAAGGCTTTCGCGACATGGTGCGCGCCTATCATGATGCGGGTATCGAGGTCATTCTGGATGTGGTGTATAACCACACCGCGGAAGGTAACGAGCTGGGGCCGACGCTGTCATTTAAGGGTATTGATAACTTCTCCTATTACCGCACGCTGGCGGATCAGCATCGTTATTATATTAATGACACGGGGACGGGGAATACCGTTAATACCTCTCATCCCCGCGTGCTGCAGATGGTGATGGACTCGCTGCGCTATTGGGCGGAAGCGATGCACGTCGATGGTTTCCGTTTTGATCTCGGGACGATCCTCGGTCGCGAACCGGAGGGTTTTGATCAGCGCGGCGGCTTCTTTGACGCGATGATGCAGGATCCGGTGCTGTCGAAACTCAAGCTGATCGGTGAACCCTGGGACATTGGACCGGGCGGGTATCAGGTAGGCGGTTTCCCGCCAGGGTGGGGAGAATGGAATGATAAATACCGCGATACAGTGCGCGAATACTGGAAGGGCGACAACGTTTCTACCGATTTTGCCGCACGTCTGCTTGGCTCCGGCGATCTCTATGACCTGCGAGGGCGGCGGCCATGGGCGAGCGTCAATTTTGTTACCGCGCATGACGGTTTCACCCTGAACGATCTGGTGTCCTATAACGAGAAGCACAACGAGGCGAATGGCGAGGACAATAACGACGGACATAACGATAACCGGTCATGCAATTATGGCGCGGAAGGTCCCACGGATGATGCCGTCATTAACGCCACGCGCGAACAGCAAAAGCGTAATTTCCTCGCCACGCTGCTGCTGTCCCACGGTACGCCGATGCTGCTGGCCGGTGATGAGTTTGGCCGCAGCCAGAACGGGAATAACAACGGCTACTGCCAGGACAGCGACATTTCCTGGGTCCACTGGGAAAGTTTGCCGGAGTCGGCGCAACAATTGCGGGAATTTACGCGCCACCTTATTGAACTGCGGAAACAGCAGCCGCTGTTGCGTCGGGAAAACTGGCGCGATGGCATGGTTATCCAGTGGTTTAATGCCGGGGGCGGGCTACAGCAGCCGGAGCAGTGGGATGAAGGCTCCACGCTTGGCGTGTATATCGGTCGTCCCGATCTCGAGACCGAAGACGGGATCTGGCACGAGGTTCTGCTTCTGTTGAATCCCTTCGAATGTAGCGTGCCGTTCAGCATCCCGCAAACGGGGGATGGCGGTTGGGTACTGGAACTGAACACGGCTAATGACCCTGAACAGGGACTGATTATCGAAAATGAAACGGATTATGAACTTGCCGGACGCAGCATCGCATTATTCAGGAGGCCATAAGTGAAAAAAGGGTTATGCATTGCAGCATCGGTTGCGTTATTAACGGCCTGCGGGGCGAACACGACCCCGCCGAAGACGCCGATACCCGGTAAAGAAACGTCTGCAAGCCTGCGTACGCTGGAAGCCGGGGCGGAAGTGATACAGTCCCGGCCGCCGATCGAGGCCATCAGCGCCTATCTGGATGGCTTCCATTTCTACAGTGGCGATAAAAATGGCCAGATGGAAGCGCATCATTATGTCACTGTACTTAATGATGAAGTGATGCAGGCGGTGATCTACGACGGGAATACCAAAGACGCGCGTCTGATGGGCGTTGAATACATCATTAGCGAGCGGTTATTCAATACGCTGCCGCCAGAGGAAAAAAAACTCTGGCACAGCCATCAGTATGAAGTGAAGTCCGGCAGCCTGGTGGCGCCGGGTCTTCCCGCCGTCGCGGACAAAGCGTTGATGAGCAAAATCGTCAACACCTACGGCAAAACCTGGCATACGTGGCATACCGATCGCGATAAAACACTTCCAATGGGGATCCCCGCGTTGATGATGGGCTTTACCGGCGACGGGCAGTTGGACCCGGCGCTATTAGCCGATCGGGACCGTCGACTGGGTATTAATACGCAAGAAATTAAACAACAGCGGCGGGATATTGTGGCGCATCCGGTAGCACAAGGCGCCAACGCCTGGGAGAAAGGGCAAGTGATACAGTTAAAAAGGGTCAGCGGCGCGGGGGAGCATGGTCATGGCATGACGCGCTCTTTTGGTAAGGCTGAGCAAAATCAACAAAAGCCGTAATGTTCACAGCCCATCCTGCAACGGGACAGCGTGTCAGGATGGGCCAGAAAGACAGAGGGTAAACCTTAAATATCATCCATGGTGTAGCCAACGACAATTTCCAATGTTTTCCGTAACACATCAGCCTGTACCACGCTGTCCGTAGTTTCCAGTGCCTGGACCAGCCATAAAATAATCGCTTTATTGGTGATATGCCCATCAGAAGCCATAATGCTGCTGATAGCGGTCGCCAGTACCGCTGACTCCTCGGCAAGACGGGCGCCTGCGTTGCGGAAAAATTCGGACATTGCTGTATCTGGAAGAACTGCGTAAAAATCGGTCTGCTTAAGCATCGCTTGTCTCATGTGCTTTCACCGTTAAGTTGTAAAATGGCGTTGGTTAGTGCATTTTTTTTGTGCTGTCTGACTGGCGACTGCCAAACAGCTCAAGCACGTTGCCCCGTCGTCCTGCATGTGAATCTGGTCGGCGCGCGCGTTGACGCTTTCTGGCCGCCATGGCGGTGACTTCAGTAATGACGCTTTGTATGGCCTCTTGTCGTTTACTGTCTCCCGCGTTGGCCTTCATATTTCCCAGCGTCACGATCAGTGCCTGGGTGCTAATGGGACCATGGCTTTTCAGCAGCGTTAATACCGCTTCACCGATGATTTCATCCGTCAGTCGTTCATATTCTTCACTTCTGTTCATAACCGCATCTCTGGTTGCCAACGCTGACACTGGCGTTGGCGTTAACCTCCACTAACGATCAAACAGCAGACCAATCAGCGTGTGATAGTGGTGTTCCTCCGCTTCGCTATTCGCTTTTTCAAGGCGGCTCAGCAATTTAGTACAAAGCGACTTCCTGTTCAGGCTCTTGCCGTCGGTGAGGATTTCCACCACAAGTTGACCCAGGGTTTCCTGCTGAGTCGGCAGGCTAGCTTTATTGAAGTACTGGGCAATCGCATTCGCTGAATCGGACATGTTGATGTTGTGATGCATGTGTGACTCCCATTTGTTTCAATAATCTACAAAGTTGTAATTTAAGTTATACAAATATAGAAAATGTGTACATAGAATGCGTACAAAATAGCATACTAATTTTTAGCTTTTTGTGCTAATTGTTTAAAATCAATAAATTAAAATCAATAATTTACAATTTAAGCTATCAATAGCTGTACAACATTTTTAGGCGGGAATCGGGTAAATTATGCCAATATATAGACAACAGGAATGTAACATTTTCCTTTGTGAACATATTGTTAGCGTAAAGTGAGTTTTCTGGAGACGGGAAGGCACGGTTCTGGTAGGGTATTTATGTTCCCTCCTGTATATCTGGACTCATCATGCTCACAACGGTTATCTACCGTAGTCATATTTGCGACACTTTTTCTCTAATCTCTCTTGAAAAAATGGTGGCAGCAGCAAAGGTAAAAAACGAACAGGCCAACGTCACCGGGATCCTGTTGTTTAACGGAAAACATTTTTTTCAACTGCTTGAAGGGCCAGAGGAGGGCGTTCAGCAGATCTATCAACACATCATCAACGATGAGAGGCATCATAATCTGGTAGAGTTATTGCGTGACTATGGGCCGTCACGCCGCTTTGGTAAAGTGGGAATGGAGCTTTTCGACCTGCGCGAATTTGCCAAAAATGACGTTTTGCAACACGTACTCGATAAAGGTACCACCCGGTATCAATTGGCGTTTAACGACCGACCGCTGAAATTCTTTCGCACTTTTATAGAAGCGACCGAAAAGGAAAATTATTTTGCCATTCCACCGGCAAATACCTGGGAATTTATTGCCGAAGGTGTAAGCAGGGAAAAGAGTGTGCAAGAAGATACCCACGCAGAATGTTGCTTTGCCTTTCAACCATTAATCGATCCTTTCGCCCGGGAGATTGTCGCGCTGGAAGCCTTGCTGCGAACGCCAGACGGACAGGGGCCAGAACGTTATTTCGCCGGGCTTACCGGGACGGCACTTTACGAAGCGGATCTGCACAGTAAAACACAGGCCTTTGCGCTGGCGGGCAGGCTGAATTTGCAGCGATATTCACTGTCGGTGAATGTGTTGCCTATGACGCTGGTCAATATTCCCCACGCGGTACAAACGTTGCTGGACGCCATTGAGCGTTCCGGCCTGGTGCCGGAACAAGTGACGGTTGAATTCACAGAACGCGAAGTGATCTCGGGGCTTGAGCAATTTACCGCCTCTGTCAGACTACTCAAAAGTGCCGGAATTAGCGTGGCGATTGACCACTTTGGCGCCGGGTCTGCGGGCTTGTTATTGCTGTCGCAGTTCCAGCCGGATCGCATAAAAATTAACCGGGAGCTCATTATGGATGTCCACAAAAGCGGGCCCCGGCAGGCCATTGTACAAGCGATCGTCAAATGCTGCTCGTCGCTGGAAATAGCGATTTCTGCGGTTGGCGTCGAAAAGGCGGAAGAGTGGATGTGGCTGGAATCAGCCGGTATCAGTCAGTTCCAGGGCTATCTGTTCGCCCGTCCATCTTTAGGAGGTGTCTCGCCGATTGCATGGCCGGAAAGGGCTGCCGATCTTTAATGCCAGGTTAAAAAATTGTTGTTCCATCTTACTGAGAATTGGGAATAAATTCACAAATCCCTGCTTGTACAGGAAAATTTGATTTGTACAGCGCAGGGGGTTTGGTTAACTTATACATGGTAGTACAGCTTTGCAGTAAGAGGGATGCTATGGCTTTTTACAGTATTGGTGATGTGGCCGAACGATGCGGAATCAACCCGGTTACGTTGCGTGCCTGGCAAAGACGCTATGGATTATTAAAACCTCAGCGCAGCGAAGGCGGTCACCGTCAGTTCGACGAAGATGACATCAGACGTATCGAAGAGATTAAACGCTGGATCAAAAGCGGCGTGCCGGTGAGTAAGGTTAAAGCGCTGATTGAAGGCAGCCAGACTGCGCAACACGACGGCTGGTTATCGCTTCAGGAAGAGATGATGGTCACGCTGCGTCGTGTCAGTCCCGACAAACTGCGCGTACGCATTGATGAACTGGGCGCCAGCTATCCGGTTGATGATGTGATCGATCATATTTTTGTTCCGATGCGTCAACGACTTAATCTTGAGCAGGCTACCGCACGCGTTATGGGCAGTCTGCTGGATGGGGTGCTGATCGACTATGCGATCACGCGCCTGAATGCGTTACGCGCTCAGGCTGATAAAGAGGCTTATCTGCTGTCATGGGAGTGTGAAGACCGGACACGTCTTTGGCTGGAAGGCTGGCGTTTGTCGCAGCAGGGCTGGAATATTCACGTGCTGCCGGAGCCGCTGGAATCGCCGCGCCCGGAAATGTTCCCCGGTCAGGATATTTTTGTCTGGATTGGGAAAGCGCCCACCACGCGCCAGCAAGAACAACTGGCGAGCTGGCGAGAGCAGGGGTATAGCATTGCCCTGCATTCATCGCCGTCCTGAATCGCTACATCTTTTCTTTATTTGACGGGTGACCACTCAGGTTTGCCCAACGCTGTCGTAAATAATGAACGGCCTGCTGCGTTTGCGGCTGATTAAGGTTGTTTTCCCTGAACAGTATTGTGCCGTTGATTTGCGGAACCGAGTCGTTCAGGTCGAGCTGTTTTTTCAGTTCCGGCACGCCGCCGTTTACCGTCCAGTCCGGCTCGTTACGCGAGGGTTCGCCCACCTTATACAACGCCACGCCAATATAAAGTCGGGTTTTCGTAGGCTTCACCACATCCGCCCACCATTTGGCGAGCACATCATAGCGCGCGGCGTCGCGAGAGAAGGGCCAGTACAGCTGCGGCGCGATGTAGTCCAGCAAACCTTGCTGCACCCAACGGCGCGTGTCCGCGTAAGACTCATCATACGCCGCGGCGCCCCGGGTGTCTGAACCGGCGGGATCGTGTGAGCGGTTACGCCAGACCCCTGCCGGACTCACTCCAAATTCTACGTCCGGGTTAATGTGTCGGAGGGTGCGCGACACCTGTTCAATTAACTGCTGCGTATTGTGCCGTCGCCAGTCGGCTTTGGTATGAAACCCTTCACCGTAGCGCCTGAAGGTCACGCTGTCATTAAGCGCAGATCCCGGTGATTCAGCATAGAAATAGTCGTCGAACTGAACGCCATCAACCGGGTATTTTTTCACGACCTCCGCCACAATACTGGTTATCCAGTCGCGAACCTCCGGGATCCCCGGGTCAAGAACATAGCGGTCGCCCGCTGTACGGATCCAGTCACGGTGAAGGACAAAAACGCTGGCGGGCTGCAGTGACACGGTGCGGTTCAGTTCGGCAACCGTAGAAGGTCGGGTATTAACCGAGACGCGATAAGGATTGAACCATGCGTGAACCCGCATCCCACGCTTATGCGCTTCGTCAAGCATAAACTGCAGCGGATCGTAACCGGGGTCCTGGCCAATTTTTCCGGTAAGCATGTCTGACCAGGGCAATATCGCTGAGGGCCAAAGCGCGGTACCGTCAGGTTTTACCTGAAAAAATACGGTATTGATGCCGAGCCGCTGTAAATTATCGAGCTTATCGGTTAGCGCTTTTTGCTGCATGGCGATACGCGAACGGGCGTCGCTGACAGTGACTGACGCGACGGGAGGCCAGTCGAGACGGGAAACCGTCGCCAGCCAGACGCCGCGAACGGGTTCGTTCAACTTTTGTTGTTTCACGGGCGAAGCAGGCGTTGCTGATGGCGGCGTTACCAGCGAGGCGGGTGGTGTAGAAGAGCAGCTAGCCAGCAGAAGCGCCGACGCGATTGCAGCCGTGTAAGTCCTGATACGAAATAAAGGAAGAAAACGAGGAGAACTGATATCCATATACGTCCGTTGCCGGTTAGCGCGAAAGTGAAATTATTGTGGTCTGATTCGAGGGTAAGTCAAGATAACGGCGCGAATGATTTGGTAGGTGAGGCGGGAACGAGGCTTTGACGGGATCTTAAAAGTTCTTTAACGGTATTTGTTGTATAGCCATTATCATTGCCATTGCTTTTCTGCCCGTGTTAGCGCATGGGCTTTTTTTACCCTCTTGTCATGTGGTAACGAATTCGTTACCATCAATCAAATACGGAGGGGTATCAATGGATATCAAGTATTACACGGACGAGCACGACGTCAGCCCACTTGAAAAATGGCTGGCTAAAAACCGCGCCGCAATTCCAAAAGTTTTTACGGCGGTTGAGCGATTACGGAGCGGGAACACATCGTCAGTGAAATGGTTATCTGGCCGACCGGGTATCGGTGAATACAGGATAAACTGGGGCGCCGGTTTGCGTGTGTATCTGATGCAGGACGGCGACGAAATTGTCATTTTACTGTGTGCCGGTTTCAAGGATCGGCAAAATAACGATCTGGACGCCGCCGAAAAATACCGCGCTGACTATCTGAGGAGTAAAAAACATGGCCGCGCATGACATCGAAAAAATGTGGGAAAACCTGCTTAAAGAGGACATCGGGTCGCGTGTTCAGATTATCCAGGAGATACACGAATTAATACTGTCCGGTGAAATCGAAGTCGCCAAAGGTATGCTGCGCACGCTGATTAAGGTCACGTGCGGTTATCCTGCGATTTCTGACGAGGTCGGCAGGAATTCCAAATCAATTATGCGCATGTTGTCGCCTGATGTGGATCCGGGTGTTAAAGCGTTTATGGCCGTTGTCAGAGCAGCCGAACGTCAGTCAGAGAAAGCTGCGGCCCAGGGGAAAATCCACTGAGTCGAAACGCGACGCAACGAACCGGTCACAATGGCCGGTTTTTTTACGCCTGCGCGGTGTGCTGCGTGAAATCCTGTGCAGGATAACGGGGGCAAATCTGCAGAATTCGCGCAGCGTCACGACAGGGAAGGGATCAAACGGGTTGCAATGTCATTACCTCTTGCGCAGTGCTATACATCACAAAGCAATGTAGTAATACATGTGTAGAGTTTTTTTTAACATGCACCAATCCAAGCGCGTTAACACGTCTTTTAACAGGTTCCGATTGATTTAACATAATATACATTATGCGCACCAAGGTTTTGTTAGCTCAATACTAGCGTCTATATGTGGGTCATTTTATCCGACCAGGTCGATAACTCACTTTTCCTGATGAGGAGTTTCTGTGGCTATACATGACGCCGGGATATTCATCATGAAAGAAATTTCTCGTAGATACTTTTCGCTTCAGGACGTTCAGAAGAGACGTTCCTGTCTGCTTAGGGCTGCCAGCACACTAACAGCCTCTGGGATAACCTCCGCTGGCGTATTTCCATAGCCAATAACCAACCCTGCGGCGGCATCGTTGCTGACGCTGTATGAAGAAAAGGCCTGAACGCCAATGCCATGCTGACGTGCGAGTGAGACAATTTTCTTATCGTCGGAGCCAGGTGCAAGCAAAAGCGTCAGATGCATACCTGATTTCCCGCCAAGCACTTGTTCCGGTGAAAAATGTTCTGTCAGGGCCTGCCGCAAGATCCGCTGACGCTCACGGTAAAGTCGGCGCATACGGCCCAGGTGACGACCAAACTCACCACTTTTCATAAAGTCTGCCAGGGCAAGTTGCTGAAGCTGCTGACCACTCCGCATAATTTCATTCAGCACCATGCTGGCCTGCTTCATCACGTTCGCCGGAAATACCACATAACCGAGCTTCAGCGACGGAAACATTGTCTTACTGAACGAGCCGATATAAAACACGGGTGCGTCTTCCGTAAGGCCCTGCATGCTGGCAATTGGGCCACCGGAGTGCCTGAAGTCGCCGTCATAGTCATCTTCAATCAGCCAGGCGTCCTTCCTGGCAGCTTGTGTAATCAGCGACAGCCTTCGTGAAACAGATAAGACGGCGCCGGTGGGATATTGATGAGCAGGTGTAAGGTAGATAAGTTTTGGCACACGGTTCTGCCAGGCATCCTCCGGTATACATACCCCTTCCCCATCCACCTTCATCATCTCCATGTGCAGATTACCTGCAGAAAATGCCGCTTTAGCGCCCCGGTAGCCAGGTTCCTCCATCCAGACCGTGTCTCCCGGATCTGTGAGCAGGGTCACGCAGAGTTCCAGCGCCTGCCTGGCACCTTCTGTAATGACGATCCGGTGCGGATCGCAGCGGACTCCTCGCGCAACATGAAGATGCGTCGCTATAGCGTCACGCAAGGCGTACTCGCCCGTTGGAGCGCCATAACCCAGCATGCGAGGCATAAACTGCCGGTTTGCCCGCTCGATGGCGCGACGCCAGACAGTAATCGGAAATTCTTTTATCGCGGGCATACCGGGAGATAGCAACGCATCAGACTCCGGTTGCAATGGATTAGTGATAAAGGGAGTCAGACGGGTAGCAAGCTGAACGGTACCGGGTCTGGATTGCATTGGTGCAGTGGCCTTACTGGCCAGGCCGGATACAGGCGCCACGCGCGTGCCCTGCCTGTCAGCCAGAATATACCCTTCAGCCGCAAGGTGCTCATAGACATTCACCACGGTGTTTCGCGATATGCCGAGCTCTTTCGCCAGCGCGCGGGAGGACATCAGCCTGGTGTCTGCAGGCAAGTAACCGCTCAGTATCGCCTGCTGTATACGTTCGGTCAGTTGCTTCTGCAGGGATACCGGCCTGCCGTCCGGGCTGATGGCATCTGGCTTCAGGGGCTCGGTAATATCAAACATGTATCGTGGACCTGTAAAAAATAGATCTTGTGGACCTTTCAAGAGTACCACAAGAACGTCATGATCCCGCGACGGTAACATTTATTGGTTGAGGAGCAGACAATAGTCATGACACAGAGACTAAATACTTTTAATCAACCGGTAGGCGTGGAGCTTACGGGTTGGAAAGGTGCCATTTTCCCTGACGAAAGACGCCTTGAAGGACGCTACTGCCGACTTGAGCGTATCAACACCGCCCGCCATGCGGCAGAGCTTTATGCGGCCTATCGCGAAGCGCCTGACTGGCGTGACTGGACCTATCTTCCTTCAGGGCCTTTTGAAACGTTTGATTCTTATCGCGATTATTTGCTGAATATTGAAAAAAAGACGGATCCGATGCATTACGCCGTGATTGATTACACCAGTGGCAAGGCGGTGGGTACGGTTGCCCTTATGCGGATTGACGCTTGCAACGGTGTAATTGAGATAGGCAGCGTGACGTATTCACGACACATGCAGCGCACGCGCATTTCTACCGAGGTGATGGCGCTTTTTTTGCGCCACGTGTTTAAGGACCTCGGCTACCGTCGTTTTGAGTGGAAATGTGACTCGCTGAATGCCCCGTCCCGGGCGGCTGCGGAGCGTTTTGGCTTCCGGTTTGAAGGTATTTTCCGGCAGGCGTTGGTTTACCACGGACGTAACCGTGATACTGCCTGGTACTCAGTCATTGACAGCGAATACCCTGCGCTGCGCGTTGCCTATGAAAAGTGGCTGGCACCCACCAGTTTCGATGAAAATGGGTGCCAGCGGGAAAAGCTCAGCCAGCTTATTAATGAGGCACGCGCCAGGGATAGCGTCTGAAAATTTTTCAGATCATCTCTTTCTGTCATCTTAACGCCGATTATTTTTAACAAGCGTATAAAATTACAGAATGAAGGGCTGACAATTTCAGATAAAGGTCCAGGGTTTAAGTATAGGAACAAACATCAATCACTCATCTCATCTACAGGAGACTGCCAATGTCCGACTGGAATCCTTCGCTCTATATGCAATATGGCGCCGAACGTTCGCGGCCTGCGGCAGAGCTGTTGACGAGAGTAACGCATGAGCACGTCCAGTCAGTTGTCGATTTGGGATGTGGACCGGGCAATAGCACCGCTCTACTCCGCCATCGCTGGCCAGATGCCGCGATCGTTGGCGTGGATAGCTCACCATCGATGCTGAACGAAGCGCGAAAAGCGTTGCCGGATTGTCAGTTTATCGAAGCCGATATTCGCGACTTTCATGCTGCCACAGCGCCTGATGTGCTGTATGCCAACGCTTCGCTTCAGTGGATCGACGATCACTACACGCTGTTCCCCCGCCTCGTTTCTTTGCTTAATTCACATGGCGTCCTGGCCGTACAAATGCCCGATAATACGCTGGAGCCGTCGCATGTTCTGATGCGCGAAGTGGCTTATGAGCAAAATTATCCCAACCGCGGACGCGAGCCGCTTCCTGGCGTTCACGCTTATTACGATATCCTAAGCGAAGCCGGTTGCGAGGTGGATATCTGGCGCACAACCTACTACCACCAAATGCCATCCCATCAGGCGATAATCGACTGGGTCAGTGCGACCGGGCTGCGGCCCTGGTTACAGGATCTTAATGAGCCAGCGCAAAAACGCTATCTTGCCCGCTATCACGCGCTGTTACAGGAGCAGTACCCGCTTCAGGAAGATGGGCAGATACTGCTGGCATTCCCACGACTGTTCATGGTCGCCCGTCGCCTGACATAACGATCGAGCGCGCGCCGCGTTTAACAACGATACAGCCAGGAAGGTTATGTCAGTTGATAGTGCTTGTCCGGAACGTGCTTCGCGGGAATGGCTGTTTCATTGTTCATTTGAAGCAGATCGATCTCGATGGCATTACAGATAGCATCAAGCGGCAAGTCGTTGTTTTCCGTACCGAACGGATCTTCCAGTTCTTCCGCCAGCGCATCCAGGGAGATAAAGGTATAGGAGATCAGTACCGAGATAAACGGCGTCATGTAATGCAGGTCAACAACCAGCGCAAACGGCAGCATGATGCAAAACAGGTACACCGTGCGATGCAGGATCAACGTATACGCAAATGGCACCGGCGTATTGGCGATTCTCTCGCATCCTGCCAGCACCGCTGACATATCGTTTAACCGATTGTTTAAACTGTGAAATAATATATCAGACAAACGTCCGTCGCGCCGACGAACAGCCAGCCACTCCCCCATCAGCAGCAGAATGCGGTTTGCCGGAGAGTGTGCGGCGAAGACCTGTTTCAGATCTTCCGCGTTGAGGTATTTCGCCAGAGGTTCGGCCTGCGGTTTTCGCCGCAGCGTCATGCGCAAACAATGGGCAAAGGCAATTTGCAGGCGAACAAATTCTCCAGACTGCGTGTCGTCCGGGAGTGTGGTTTTGACTTCCCGCAACAGCGACCGTGAGGCAATCATTAACTGTCCCCACAGTTGTCTCGCTTCGACGTAACGTGCGTAGCAGGCGTTGTTGCGAAACCCTAAAAATATCGCGATGGCCACACCAAGGATGCTGAACGGCGCAAGCGTGAACTTGATACCGAGCATGGTGTACCACGGAAGCATGATGATAACAGCGATGGAAAGCAGGAAATTCAGCAGTAAACGAGAAGAGATTTTAGCTAAAACGGAGCCATGCCAGACGAATATCAGGCGTAGCCAATGCTGTTGAGGACGAACAATCATGACGGTTTTCAGAAAAGAAGCGAATCCCGTTATTAAACGTGATCTGGATCAAACTTACAACTTTCTTGAAACGGGCCATGTTATATCTGTCAGATTGTTAACGACTCAGGAGTCACAGATCGACGGGTATAAAAATAGATTGTATGTTGTAACTAATGATCATAAACAATAAACCCGGCCTTCGCCGGGTCAATCTTATCGCACATTCATTTTAGCATAGCGGTTTTACCGCTTCGCGCATGCCTTTGCTCAGGATGTTGTCGAGATCGCTGGTCACCTGCGCCACCAGTCCTGGGACATTGGTCAGGTCCTGCTCCCAGTGTTCCTCTGCGGCCAGAACGGCGCTAACCAGTTGCTGCGTACTCAGTTGGCGATCGCCATGCTGGCTCCAGAGCTGCTGGAAACGGGTGATCCAGTGCGCGTCATCCTGCACCGGATACGCTTCACCGCTACGTTCCCCGCGGTAGAAGGCAATCAGCGCGGCTAAAGCAAACGTCAAACGCGCCGGTAATTTACCGTTGGCCCTCTGCCCTGCCAGCAGTTGCGGAAGAATACGGGTGCGGAATTTCGTCATGCCGTTCAGAGCGATCGACAGTAACTGATGCTTAATGTACGGGTTACGGAAACGTCCGGTGACCGCGCTGGCGAACGATTCCAGTTCATCACGCGGCAAATCAAGCACAGGAATGATTTCCTGATAGACAGCCTTTTCCACAAAAGCGCAGATGTCGCTATCATTCATCGCCTCGCCGACCGTATCCAGACCCGCCTGGAACGCGACCGGAACCAGCGCGGTGTGCGCGCCGTTCAGAATGGCTACCTTACGCTCTTTATAAGGCTTGATATCATCGACGATTAAAACATTCAGCGGGTATTTGTCGAGGCGTAGCTCGGAAGCCAGGGTCTTCGGTCCCTGGATAACAAACAGGTAGAAATGCTCGGCGGTATCCAGGAAGCCATCGTGATAACCCAGTTCAGCTTCCAGTTGTGCCACTTCATCTCGTGGGTAACCCGTCACAATACGGTCCACCAGCGTCGAGCAAAACACATTAGCCTCATCCAGCCAGGTAACAAAGGCCGCCGGCAGTGACCATTCCTGCGCATAGCGCAGCACCAGTTCACGCAGCGCGTCGCCGTTATAGTCGATCAACTCACAAGGAATAATAATCCAGCCTTTATCCTGCGCGCCGTTGAAATGACTAAAGCGCTCAAACAACAGGCGCGTCAGCTTCGCCGGATAGCTCACCGCCGGAGCATCATCGAACTTATCGCCCGCATGGTAGCTGATGCCCGCTTCGGTGGTGTTAGAGAAGACAAAACGCATGTCCGGGTTGTGCGCCAGCTTCAGGAACGCATCGTACTCACCATAAACACTGATCTCACGGTTCACTGAACGAATCAAACGCGCATCGCTGACGGCCTCGCCCTGCTCATTCAAGCCGCGAATGATTGTTGTATAAAGCCCATCCTGCGTGCTGAGCGATGGCGGGAAAGCGCTGTCGATGGGACGTACAATCACCACACCGGCGTTCAGATCGGTATGTTCATTGAGCAGATCGATCTGCCAGTCAACAAAGGCGCGCAGAAAGTTACCTTCACCAAACTGAATGATGCGTTCAGGATAGTGGGCACCGGGAAAATCGCTACGGTTTAGAGTTTTCACAATGGGTTCCCTTTCGATTAGTCATACAACATGATTAAATTGGTAGAACAGGTTAGCAAAACTTTACGCCAGTAAAACCCCGTTTTGATCAAGTGATAGCGATAAATCAAAGCGCTTTGTAGAAAACTGTGGTGCCGGTCAGCGTTCCATCAGGCATCAGCGCATAATCAGGTATCACACCCGCTTTTTGCCACCCGCACGAGTGGTAGAACAACTCGGCGTCGCTACCGGTGGCGGTGTCCAGCACCAGTTGTGTTTTACGCTGTTCCCGTGCGCACGTTTCAAGCGCCTGCATCAGATGGCGGGCCAGTCCCTGCCGCCGCGCCGAAGAGTGAACGAGCAGTTTAGCGACATCCGCCCGGTGAGGCTGGTTTTCGGGTTGCCGGGTAATGAGCTGCACGGTGCCGACAATCACGCCCTGCTGATTTTCAATAACGAGAACCTGTCGCTCGCCTCTGCCCACGCTTTGGGCGACATCGTTCCAGAAAACATTCGCTTTTTGACGATCGAAAGGGGAAAGAAAACTGACCGACGCGCCGCGATTGACGCAGTCAGTCAGAAGATCACTGAGTTCATCCTGTCGCGCGAGAAGTGTCTCAGCGCTCAATAACATACAGGGGGGTAATGGCATCATAAGGGCTCCTTGAGTAGACCTTGATACCATGCACTTAACATTGTGATAACACAACATGCCGGTCATAGCAGTTTGTTATGACGTCTTACGCCAGGTCGCTTTCCGACAGTATCGCCAGGTCAGCCTGGCGAGCGCTGGTACGATTACGCCCCTCTCTCTTCGAGCGGTACAGACACTCATCCGCTTCCACCATCAGCGTGTTGAAAAGCTCCGTCAGCGTGCGTCCTGCCACCCTGCCGTTCCCCAGACCAATACTGACCGTCAGATAGACGCTTTGCTGTTGCCAGTTGAAAGGTTGTAGCGCCACGGCTTTACGGAGAGTTTCAGCGATACGCATTCCTTCTTCAGGATGCAGTGTCGGCATGACCACAGCAAATTCTTCGCCGCCCATGCGGGCAATGAGTCCTTTGCCGCCAACAATTTTGTGCAGTTGTTGAGCAAACACCCGCAGCACCCGATCGCCACATTCATGACCGTGGCTGTCATTGATGCTCTTGAAGAAATCGATGTCCAGAAGCATAACGGTAAAATGCTGCGTTGCTGGCGCATCCTGCCGCTTCAGCGCCTCGTAAAGGCCCGAGCGCGAGTAAACCTGAGTCAGAAAATCAAAATCGGCGCGTAAAGAAACCTGCTTCATCAGGGAATTAATTGCCGCTACGCTAACTGAAACCATAATGGGGCAAATGGCCATGGTGGCAATCCCCAGCCTCGCGGAAAACATTTGCGGGATCGAGAATGGCGACGCAACGGCGATATCGATAATTGAATTTGCCACCAGCACGATTTCCACCGCACCGGTAATAAAAGTTAACAGACAGGTCACCTGAGGCGTATAGCGTACGGCGCACCAGATAAGCGCAGGAAGGGGAAAGGCAAGGCTCCCTGCTCCGCCAATGATCACCGAGGCCAACACCGAGACGATCAGCGCGATAACCGGCATCATCTGTTCCGGCTTGAAGCGTGTAACGACGCCCGGCATGCCGAGAGTCAACATACAGGGGATAATTAACACGCCCGTTGAAAATTGCTCGCTAAACCAGTCAGCAAACAACGGCCAGAAAGAAAGACGATCAATGCCTACCGATCCTGTCGCGCCGACCAGGGCACAGATCAATGCGGCGATCAGACAGTAATTAAATAAGCGTAAAGCGCTAATCGGCTGATATTTATTTTTCCCCAGTCGTTTATCACGAATGACCAGTTGGGCGACAATAACAATAAACACCATATTGGAGAGATTAATCACCAACGACACCCAACCCCATTGCGTGGTGAGCGCATCATAGCCAAGCATCGCAACATAACTTACCGCGTAATAATGCAGTCGGTTTAACCAGACGAAGCGAGCAAAAATCCCGGCCAGTACGCCATTTAGCGGCCAGAAGAGCGACAGTTCATGAATCAGGCGCAGCTCTGCGCCGATAAAATAGAACAGTGTGGTGAACGCAAATACCGCGACCGCATTACGCAGTGGACGATCTTCCTGAAACAGGCGGAAAGAAGGAATGGGAAGTGATTGCATTAACTCTCTGTCCATATCACTGCCGGGGGCAATTATCTCTGCGGCGTAATGGTAATATTTTGAGAATAGCATGAATTATTCTCAAAGATAGTCATTACCGGCAGCGTTAACCTGTTATTTTCCCGGCTGGAATAAAATAAACCCTGGCAATTTCACGGTTTTACACTACGCCGTTAATTATCAGGTTTTATTCATTTGAATAACCAGCCAGTGATGAATAACCGCAACAATATAACGTTGTTGCTCTTCAGTCAGCGCGTCGCCTTGCGGGATCGCATGCCATTTAGCAAGACAGCCGCGACAGCAGGTCGCCGTGGCATGCTGGGCAATAAAAACGGGATGCCCGCGCATCGGGGTTTGTTTGCCGTCGTTCAGCGGAATGGCGGGCGCAAGACGTTTTGCCACAAAGTCTGCGGCGTGCTGGTCAATAACCTCTGCGCCTTTATCCCAGCAGTACTGCCGTTCTTTCGGCCCGAGACGAAAACGGGAGCGAAACGTTGAACGGGAAAGTCGTGCAAACAGGGAATCAAATGTATTCATCAGTACACCGAACGACCTAACCGCTTTGTCAGTTGCTCCAGCGCGGCGATGCCCGCCAGCGAATTACCGGTCGGGTCCAGCTCAGGACTCCAGACGGCTATTGCCATTTCGTGGGGAACGATCGCCACGATCCCGCCGCCGACGCCTGACTTAGCCGGTAGGCCGACGCGCCAGGCAAATTCGCCGGCGTTCTGATACATTCCACTGGTCGCCATCAGCGCATTGATCTGCCGGGCCTGTAAAGGCGTCACCACCGGTTCATCAAGGTGAAACGCCTTTCCCTGATTAGCAAGAAAGACAAAGGTCCGCGCGAGCTCAACGCAATTCATCTTTAGCGCGCAGTAATGGAAGTAATTTTGCAGCACCGTCGTGACGTCATGATGGAAGTTACCGAAGGACTTCATCAGCCAGGCGATAGCGGCGTTACGGGCGGAATGCTCGAATTCAGAACGAGCGACCACCGTATCGTAACCGACGTCCGAAACGCCGCTCAGCGCACGGACAATTTCCAGCATGCGCTGACGCGGCGCGCTCAGCCGCCCCTGTAACATATCGCAGACCACCAGCGCGCCCGCGTTGATAAACGGATTGCGCGGGATCCCCTGCTCCATCTCCAGTTGCACCAGCGAGTTAAACGGCGAACCGGAAGGATCTTTTCCGACGCGCTGCCAGATCTCATCTTCCGCATAGTGGCGCATCGCGACCACCAGACTGAGCACCTTAGAGATAGATTGAATCGAAAAGCGTTCAGTCGCGTCCCCCGCCTGCCAGCGCTGACCGTCAACGGTACAAATCGCAATGCCCAGCCGGGCGCCGTCAACGGAGGCGAGCGCAGGGATGTAGTCAGCCACTTTTCCCTGGCCGATCAGTGGACGAACCTCAGCCAGAATGGTCTCTAAAATTGAATTGTCCAGGGCGATTGCCACCGTCTGCTCCTTGCCTGCCAGTCAGAAAAGGCCTGGGAGTATAGCAGAGCGAAATGTGTCACGTCAGGCCGGAAGGCGAAATCGCGCCACGGCGTTGATCAACTGATGTGACTCCGCATGCAATTGCTGTGAGGATGCCGACGCGGTATCCACCAGCTCCCGCGTATCGCTCGCCGCCCGGTTAAGCGCCTGCAACTGACGCGTCATCTCATGAATGCGGCTACCCTGATGCAGCGTGGCGGTAGAAATATCCTTTAACGACGCGCCCAGGTTATCCACCAGAGCCATCACCTGCTGAAGGTTTTTTTCCAGATGGTTTACCGCATCGGAACCCTCTTCAATCACCTCCAGCGAATGATGGATCAGCGCCTGGATATCCTGCGTTGACTGACTGCTCTTACGCGCCAGCAACCCCACTTCCCTGGCGACGACCGCAAAGCCTCGCCCCTGCTCCCCGGCATGTGCCGCCTCAATTGCCGCATTCAGCGCCAGAATATTGGTCTGGAACGCAACGTTATCGATAAGCGCGATAATCCCGCGCATTTCTGAAGAGCGATCGACAATCGCCTGCATCGAACGGTTGACCGTATCCATCATTCTGTCTCCGCCGGCAGCAATCGTCCGCGCGTCTTCCGCGCGCTGATTTGCCCGCTGCGCGATCCCGCTGTTATCTTCAACGTAATTTTCCAGTACAGACACCTGCGCCGTGACGTTATTCAGTTCTTCGCTTTGCCGGGCGGACTGCTGGTACAGCCGCTGATTGTTCTGCGCCAGTCGATCGATGTTATCCGCCATTGCCGCCGTCGCATCGCTCACCTGTTGAATAAGCTCGCGCAGTCCCTGCTGCATTGCGCCAATACGTTTCGAAAGCTGTGACACTTCACGATTAAACTGCGGCACCGCGGGTACTATCAGAGAAAGATCGCCTGCCGCCAGAATATTAATATGCCCGATAAGCTGACGCAGCGGCGTAATAACCCAGCGTGACATTCCCCACCACACGGCGACCGCAATTACCAGCAGCATGACAGGCAGCGCCCAGAACAGGCGCTGAAGGTTAAGCAAGCGATCAAGCAACTGCTGGCGTCCTTGCTCTCTCGCTTGTGCGTTAACCTTTTGCACCCGACTATAGTTCTCATTGAAATCGGCCTGGAATGCCTGTACCGGCACCGCAAAGAAGGCATCGATCGATTGTGTTTCGCTTAATCCCTCCACCTGCTCCGCTATCCCGCCGCTGAAGCGCTGATAGCTTTCCACCAGATCGGTATCCGCACGCGGATCCATCTTTCGCCAGGCGTCCCACGCCGCGCCGGACTGCTGAAGCGCCAGCCTTGCCTCATCAATAAGCGCTTGCCAGCTTCCTTCTGAGCCTGTCGCGGCATCCTGCATAAAGTACAATCCCGCGCGGTTAAGCAGGTCGCTTGCCGTCAGCAACGCGATACGCGACGCCTCCAGCGTTGCCTGCTGGCGTAGCGCCAGTTGATTGTGCTGTTCGTTCTCCCGCGCCTGACTGACGGAAAATGACAGCATCAGCGTGGAGGTCACCTGCAGCACGCTGAATAGCGCAATTATGCAAAAAATGCCGGTAAGCAGGCCAAACTGACGGCGGACAACACGGCGTAAAATTTGAGTTAAGTTCATAATATTCTTCAGTATCAACACGTTATACGCGAGTCTACGAAGCGTAAATGACAAAACTATGGCAGAAATATGACAGGTCGAATTGGATTACGCAGACGCCGGGTAGGCAGTGCTACCCGGCTGAGACAGGTTAGCTAACGCAGCGGGATTAAACGCGGTTCTTCCACACCGTCTGGACGTTGCAAAACTCATGCAGGCCAAAGTGAGAAAGCTCGCGACCAAAACCGCTCTTTTTCACGCCTCCAAACGCCACGCGGGCATCGCTGGCGCTGAAGCCATTAATAAAGACGCCGCCGCATTCAAGGCGAGCGGCCATTTCCCTGGCGCGAACCTCATCCGCCGTAAAAAGGGTCGCAGACAGGCCAAAATCGCTATCATTGGCCAGTTCCAGCGCGTGTTCAGCATTTTTCGCTACAGTAATGGCGGCAACCGGCCCGAACAATTCCTCACGGAACGCGGTCATTTCAGGCGTGACGTTAGCCAGCACCGTCACCGGGTAATAATTCCCCTTTCCGGCCATTTTCTCACCACCCAGCAGCAGTTGCGCCCCCTGCGCAAGCGTGGCCTGTACTTGCTCATGCAACTCGTCACGCAGATCGAAACGCGCCATCGGGCCAAGATCGTTGTGCTCGTCAAGCGGATTCCCCATTTTCAGCGCCGCGGCAGCGGCCACAAAACGTTCGGTAAACGTATCGGCAATCCCTTCTTCGATAATAAAACGTTTCGCTGCCGCGCAAACCTGCCCGGTATTCTGGTAACGTCCGGCCACCGCCGCTTTCACCGCCAAATCCAGATCGGCGTCGTTAAGGACAATAAACGGATCGGAACCACCCAGTTCAAGCACACATTTTTTCAGCGCCGCCCCGGCCTGAGCGCCGATTGCCGCGCCGGCGCGAACGCTTCCCGTGACGGTCACAGCGGCAATTCGTCGGTCCTGGATGACAGCGCTGACGCCAGCGTTATCGGCGTTCAACCAGCCATAAACGCCCATCGGGATCTCCGCTTCCGCAAACACTTGCGCGATGATTTGCGCGCAGCCCGTCACGCATGGCGCGGGTTTTAACAGGTAGCCATTCCCCGCCAGCAAAATCGGCACCGCCCCGCGCAGCACCTGCCAGAGCGGAAAGTTCCAGGGCATCACCGCCAGAATGGTGCCGAGCGGTCGGTACTCAATCACCGCCTGCTGATTTTCCACCAGCGTCGGCTCGGTCGCCAACATCGCCGGACCGTGCTCTGCATACCAGTCGCAAAGCGCCGCTGACTTAGCGACTTCGGCGCGCGCCTGTTTAACAGGTTTGCCCATTTCACGGGTAATGCACTGTGCCATTTCTTCACCATGAACACGCAGCGCCTGACCGAGATCACGCAGCTTTTGCGCGCGAAACGCCACACTGGTGCGCTTCCATGTCGCGAAGCCCTGCTCAGCAAGCGATAAAGCCCGCTCGATATCGTGCTGGCTGGCCCACGGTAACGCGGACAGCTGTTCGCCAGTATCGGGATTAACAGAAATGGCATGTGTTGCAGATGAAATCGTCACAGGGTTTCTCCATTGTTGGTTTTATCATCATCATGGACGCGTTTACTCTTTCCTTAAAATGAATAATATTGAGCAGGGTATTCACAAAATGAGAAAACTATGGACCTGACGCAACTGGAAATGTTTAACGCAGTGGCCGAAACGGGCAGTATCACGCAGGCTGCGGCCAGGGTGCATCGCGTGCCGTCGAACCTGACCACCCGGATACGCCAGCTTGAAGCCGATCTTGGCGTCGATCTGTTTATTCGCGAAAACCAGCGCCTGCGTCTTTCTCCCGCCGGGCATAACTTTTTGCGCTACAGTCAGCAGATCCTGGCGCTGGTCGACGAGGCGCGAATGGTAGTGGCAGGCGATGAACCGCAGGGCCTTTTTACCCTCGGTTCGCTGGAAAGCACCGCCGCGGTACGCATTCCGGCGACGCTGGCGGAATTTAACCAGCGTTACCCTAAAATTCAGTTCTCGCTGGCGACCGGCCCTTCCGGAAAAATGCTTGATGGCGTACTGGAAGGTCACCTTAACGCCGCGTTTATTGACGGTCCCGTTCCCCACCCGGGACTGGAAGGCATTCCTGTGTATAAGGAAGAAATGATGGTGGTCGCGCCACACGGTCATCCGCCGGTATCGCGCGCCAGCGATGTCAATGGAAGCAACCTGTTCGCCTTCCGCGCCAACTGCTCGTACCGTCGGCATTTCGAAAGCTGGTTTCACGACGACCAGGCCATGCCGGGCACAATCCATGAAATGGAGTCATATCACGGCATGCTGGCCTGCGTGATCGCCGGTGCAGGGATTGCGCTGATCCCCCGCAGTATGCTGGAAAGTATGCCCGGTCATCACCAGGTGGAGGCATGGCCGTTACCAGAAGAGTGGCGGTGGCTTACCACCTGGCTGATATGGCGGCGCGGCGCCATGACGCGCCAGCTGGAGGCGTTCATCACGCTCCTGAAAGGGACTTCAACGCCGGGTTAGGGGTCAGTTTGGTTAAGGTGATTCTTTGTATCTGTGTTTTGGCGGGATGTGAGAACTGTCATCACTCCCGCCCCAAGAAGTAACACTGCGCTCAGGAAAAAAGTACTTTTCCATCCCATACTGTCGAACACAAGCCCTCCGACCGTTGAGCCAAGCGCAATTGAGAGCTGGATGACAACAACCATGAGACCACCACCCGCTTCAGCATCTTCGGGCAGCGTTCGCGCTATCCATGTCCACCATCCCGTTGGCGCTGCCGTTGCAAACATCCCCCACAGGCTTAGCAATAAGGCAACTGTCCACGGGCGTTGTCCGGTCAGAAGCAATAAGCCGACAATGATAGCCATAAGTAACGGAATGGTGATTAATATCGGGTAAAACCTGGCATTGAGGAAGGTTGACACGAGCATGGTGCCGATAAAACCAGCCACGCCAATGGACAGCAAAATCAGGGAGAGACCGGAAGTATTAACTCCGGTCACGGTTTCCAGAAAAGGCCGCACGTAGGTAAACAGGGCAAACTGCCCAGTAAAGAACAGCCCACAGGCTAGCAGACCCACGGGTACAACAGAAACGCGGAACAGGCGCAGCACAGACCTCTGCGGTTTTTGTTCTTTCGCGCTTTCCATTGATGGCAGACTGACGCATTGCCAGATGAACGCGGCTATTGCAAGGGGGACAAGGCACAAAAAGGCGCCTCGCCAGCCGATGTTTGCCCCCAGGTAGCTACCAAGCGGTGCCGCCACAACGGTAGCCAGCGCGTTTCCGCCGTTAAATATCGCCAGGGCGCGGGGAACCTGGTGGTACGGCACTAACCGAATCGCAGTTGCCGCCGACATTGACCAGAATCCGCCAATGACGATACCAATCATCCCCCTCCCCAGCATATAAATCGGATAACCGGGCGCCAGTGCAATAGTAATTCCTGATATAGCCATCAACACTGTCAGCCCCAGCAGAAGATATTTACGATTCAGATCTCTGGCGATGCGAGAAATCGTCAGGCTGGTAAGCACCGCCAGTGCGCCAGAGATGGCAATACCTTGCCCCACCACCCCCTCCGTAACATTCAGATCGCGGGCTATGGGCGTAAGCAGGCTGACTGGCATAAATTCAGATGCAATGAGCACAAAAACGCAGAGCGTCATAGCAAAGATACCGCCCCAGTAAGCATGTGGTTTTGAATATGACGATGCAGGATTTAATACAGACATTATTAACTTCTCTTTATCACGTTCCGGGTAAATTCAGGCGCAGTAGGTATGCCGTTATTCAAGGAATAACGGCATCAAACGAGAGTGCAAGATGACATATTATTTTGAGTATCAGTCAGTTAAAAACCATCCGCCTATAGCGGATGGCCCGGCAACGTGTGCTCAGTGGATTATCTTAAGTTGGTCTCAAAGAACTGTTCAAATTTAGCAAATGGGATCTTACCCGCAGCGTTGTCGTATAAATCTACATGGTTTGCATTCGGAATAATCACCAGTTCTTTCTCTTTGCTGCCGATAGCCTTAAAGGCATCTTCCGCAAAATAGCGTGAATGGGCTTTTTCGCCGGTCACGATGAGTGTCGGGATAGTCACTTCATTGGCGTAACTCAGCAGTGGCATATTCATAAACGACAGAGGCATTGTCGCATTCCATGCGCCGGTTGAGTTGACCGAACGCTCATGGAAACCACGCGGCATGCGGTAATAATCAAAGAATTCTTTTAAAACCGGGTTCGGATTAGCAGGCAAGGTTTCCGGCAAAATACGCTCAGAAGTGGTTGCCTGGCCCTTCTCGTCGACATAAATATCATGTCCGCCGGGAGCGACAGTGCCGTTTTCGGCGTCTTTCCAGCGCTGGGCATTCAGATACTGCAATACGGTACGACGATCGGCGGTCGTGTAGCGGTCTTTACCCTCCCCCACGCCATGCCCCATCGCGCGGCTCATGTCATACATAACGCTGGTCGCCACGGCCTTAACGCGGGTATCCATCGCGGCATCATTTAAGGCCATGCCGCCCCAGCCGCAAATCCCTAGCAGGCCGATACGGTTGCGATCCACCTCTTTTTGCAGCCCCAGGAAATCAACCGCCGCGCTAAAATCCTCGGTGTTGATATCCGGCGACGCGACGTTACGCGGTTGGCCGCCGCTTTCGCCCGTATATGAAGGGTCGAAAGCCAGAGTAATAAATCCCTTTTCAGCCAACGTCTGAGCGTACAGGCCACTGGATTGCTCTTTGACCGCACCGAAAGGTCCGCTTATGGCAATAGCTGCCAGCTTACGCTCGCCGCGCTCTTTCGGCACGTAAAGGTCCCCAACTAAAGTGATCCCGTAGCGGTTCTGAAAGGTCACCTTACGGTGATCGACCTTGGTACTTTCGGCAAAGGTTTTATCCCACGTATTGATAAGCGAAACGGGGCTGTTAGGGTTGGATGTGTCAGCATAACTCATCGTCGTTACTCCACTTAATGACGCACATAGCAGCATGGCGGGGATCGTGGCCGTTAGTTTTTTGGTGAAAATGGTCATCAAAATACTCCTGAAAACGTTTTAGAAAACAGGTTTCATACGGACAACTCTGCTGTGCTTTGTTGCAATGCGAATATTATAATCAGCATAATTAGTGCTGATTAGAGGCTAAAAATTGCTAAAATTAATACCATGTTGTTATGAATAGTGATGATGATACGAGGGTATAAAGGTGGCAAAACGAGAAAACTACAACGATCTCTACCTTTTTATGCTGGTTGTTCGGGAAGGGAGTTTTACCGCCGCAGCAAAGCGTCTTGGCCTGGCGCAATCAGGAATAAGCCGCTCTGTACGTGAACTTGAAGATCGGCTGGGTATCCGACTTCTTGTTCGCACGACACGGAAATTATCGCTTACCCATGCCGGTGAGCAGCTCTACCGCACCGTCGAGTCAGGATTCGATGCACTTGATATGGGGCTTGCCACGCTGGCCCACTACCGCCAGACTCCATCGGGTTTAGTGCGCATCAATGCCAGCCAGCACGCTATCGATAAAGTGCTCTTGCCGAAGCTTGCGGTGTTTAAGCAGCGCTACCCTGATATCAGGCTGGAACTCATCAGTGAAAGTCGGTTTGTAGATATCATTACAGAGAGGTTCGATGCGGGCGTACGTCTGGGGCCAGAAGTTGGCAGCGGCATGATTGCAGTGCGCATCTCTCCCGATATGGAGATGGCCGTTGTCGGTGCGCCAGAACACTTTCGTCGCTACGGGTTTCCGCACACCCCGGAGGATTTAGTGGTTCATCCCTGCATCGCCTACCAGTTCGGCGACGGCAGTTTGTATGACTGGGAACTCCATCAGGAGGGTAAAAAAATCACCCATCGGCCACAGGGACAATGGGCTTTCGCTGACAGTTATATGGAAGCCAAAGCCGCCAGACTAGGATTAGGGCTGGCTTATGTCCCCGAAGAACTGGTTTCCGATGATTTAGAATCGGGGACGCTCATCAGAGTCCTACAACGTTATAGTCAGCGTCTGGAAGGATCATTCCTCTATTATCCACATCGTAATGTGTCGCCTGCTTTACGAGCGGTGATTGATGCCTTGAGAATTTAAGGGGTAAAGAGGATATTTAACACAAGGCCGGGACATGAACGGGTGAATAGCGTCCGTATTTGGCGCACAGTGGAAAGTAGAAAGGTCAAAAAACAACCTTAACGTACGATCATTTTCGATATCCAAACTGACCCCGGTTAACCCGTTATAATCTTACCCGTTAAATACGTTCTCGCCTTTCCGCCCATCAGTACCCGATCGTTTCGCCACTCGCAGCGCACGTCGCCGCCGCGAGCGGAGACCTGACGGGCAAGCATTTGCGTTTTATTGAGCTTTGCGCCCCAGTACGGAATGAGCATCGTATGCGCAGAGCCCGTGACCGGATCTTCCCATACCGCCTCGCCAGGGGAGAAAAAGCGACTCACAAAATCATATTCGCCGTCACCTGCCGCGGTTACCGAGACTTTATGTTCGCCGGGTCGCATTGCGCCAATCGCCGGGGTGAGCGACTCCACCTGTTGACGGCTTGCCAGCTCAATCATCCAGGCGCGTCCTTTGCGGGCGTGGAGATACTGTTCTATTCCCAGCGCGCGAAGCATTTCCGGCGGCGGCGTCTGTTCTTCGGTCGCGCCAGCGGGAAAGTCCAGTGTTAACCATTCGTCGCAACGCTCAACGGTCAGACGACCGGAAAGCGTATCAAAATGAAGTCTACTATCAGGATAATTAAGGTGACTGAAAATGACATGCGCGCTGGCAAGCGTGGCATGGCCGCAAAGATTAACCTCATTACGGGTGGTAAACCAGCGCAGGGAAAAACCGCTTTGCTGGCGGACGATAAAGGCGGTTTCCGATTGATTATGCTGCTGCGCCATCTTCTGCAGGATGGCGTCAGGCAGCCAGTCATCAAGCAGACAAACTGCCGCGGCATTGCCCCCGAATGCGCTATCGCTGAACGCATCAACCAGATAAAAATCAATCTCTTTCATGCCGTTGCCCCGTCTGTCATTGCTTTCTTGCAAAGTGGCATAAATACAGAATATTCACAAGCGTCAATCTCTTTTATGTGACAACGTCACTTATCCAGTAAAAGGAGATCTGAATCACAAAATGATTGTCTTTTCGCCAATAAACGTTTTAAGATCGCCTTCTCATCCTTTCGCAACTAACCCGACTCATTTCTATGACAACTCACACTGTTTCCCGCAAGGTCGCGTGGCTACGGGTAGTTACGCTTGCCATTGCAGCGTTTATTTTTAATACCACGGAATTCGTCCCTGTCGGTCTGCTGTCTGATATCGCGCAGAGCTTTCATATGCAAACCGCCCAGGTCGGGATTATGTTGACCATCTACGCATGGGTCGTGGCGCTGATGTCGCTGCCGTTCATGCTGCTGACCAGCCAGGTCGAACGACGTAAGCTGTTGATTGGTTTGTTCGTGTTGTTTATTGCCAGCCATGTCCTGTCGTTTCTGGCGTGGAATTTCACCGTGCTGGTGCTTAGCCGTATCGGTATCGCCTTTGCGCATGCGATCTTCTGGTCGATTACCGCCTCACTGGCGATCCGTCTGGCCCCCGCCGGGAAGCGCGCGCAAGCGCTGAGCTTAATCGCCACCGGCACCGCGCTGGCGATGGTGCTTGGCCTGCCGATCGGACGCATTGTCGGTCAGTATTTTGGCTGGCGTACCACATTTTTCGCGATCGGTATGGGCGCGTTGGTCACCCTCGTTTGTTTGATAAAATTGTTGCCGACATTACCCAGTGAACATTCCGGCTCGTTAAAAAGCCTGCCGCTGTTATTTCGCCGGCCGGCGCTGGTGAGCCTTTATCTACTGACCGTTGTCGTGGTAACCGCTCATTATACCGCTTACAGTTACATTGAACCGTTTGTTCAGACCGTCGCCGGGTTGAGCGCCAATTTCGCTACCGTGCTGCTGTTGGTGCTGGGCGGAGCAGGCATTATTGGCAGCGTCGTGTTTGGTAAGCTAGGCAACCAGCACGCGTCGGCGCTGATTAGCGTCGCAATCATGTTGCTGACGGTATGTCTCTTGCTGCTGTTGCCTGCGGCGGGCAGCGAAATGCATCTCGCCGTCCTGAGTATTTTCTGGGGGATTGCCATTATGGTGATTGGTCTCGGGATGCAGGTAAAAGTGCTGGCGCTGGCGCCCGATGCCACCGACGTGGCGATGGCGTTATTCTCTGGCATCTTCAATATCGGCATTGGCGCTGGCGCGCTGCTGGGCAATCAGGTAAGCCTGCACGGCTCAATGTCGTCCGTGGGGTACGTCGGCGCCGTCCCGGCGCTGGCCGCGCTGATTTGGTCGATCATCATTTTTCGGAAATGGCCTGTCTCGCTGGAAGAACAACCTCAGCATAGCTGATAAAGCGTGAATCCGTCCTGACCGGAAGGACCGACCAGGACGGTATGACGTGCGCATTAGGGGTAGGTTTTAATAATTTCCAGAACGCCGTTAATAATAAACTGCACGCCCATACAAACCAGCAAAAAGCCCATCAGGCGGGAAATTGCTTCAATACCGCCCTTACCCACCAGACGCATAATGGCGCCGGAACTGCGCAGACAGCCCCAGAGGATCACGGCGACGGCGGCAAAGATAATGGGCGGCGCAACGGTAATCACCCAGTCCGGGAAATCGGCGCCATGGCGTACCGTGGATGCCGAACTGATGATCATCGCAATCGTACCCGGACCTGCAGTGCTCGGCATTGCCAGCGGCACAAAGGCGATGTTAGCGGTGGGCTCATCAACAAGCTCTTCCGACTTACTTTTCGCTTCCGGCGATTCATGCGCCTTCTGCTGCGGAAATAGCATCCGAAAACCAATAAACGCCACAATTAACCCACCGGCAATACGCAGACCGGGAATGGAGATGCCAAACGTATTCATTACCAGTTGACCGGCATAGTAGGCCACCATCATGATGGCAAACACATAAACCGAGGCCATCAGCGACTGGCGGTTGCGCTCTGCGCTGTTCATGTTTCCGGCGAGGCCAAGAAATAACGCTACGGTCGTTAACGGATTCGCCAGCGGCAGAATCACCACCAGCCCCAGTCCTATCGCTTTAAACAACTCCATCATAATGGCTTCAGTTCCTGTTTCGATCGTCTGGCGGCAAGTATAAGTGGAAACCCGTCTCCTTCGCCATTCCGCGGCTGTAAGCATTCATGAGCGTCAAAAACTCATAATGTCTAATTATCATTAACATATTTGAACGTGATGCAGATCACGCAAAACGGCTTTTAGCAAATCGTGTGATCGGCCAATTCATTCGTTTGACTTATAGTTGCCTGGGCAATATTATCTGCCGTAACTAAATACTTGCCAGGGCAACCATTGTGAAAAGCACCAGTGACTTATTCAACGACATCATTCCGCTGGGTCGCTTGATCTACATGGTTAATCAGAAAAAAGATCGCCTGCTGAACGAGTACCTCTCGCCGCTGGATATCACGGCATCGCAGTTTAAGGTGCTTTGCTCGATTCGCTGCGCAGGTTGTATCACCCCGGTTGAGTTGAAAAAAGTGCTGTCCGTCGATCTTGGCGCGCTAACGCGAATGCTCGACCGTCTGGTCTGTAAAGGCTGGGTCGACCGACACCCTAACCCGAATGACAAGCGCGGCGTGTTGGTCACACTGACCGAACACGGCGCGGCAATATGTGAGCAATGTCATCAATTAGTAGGGCAAGACCTGCACCAGGAATTAACAAAAAACCTAACGGCTGACGAAGTGGCAACGCTTGAGTATTTGCTCAAGAAAGTTCTGCCGTAAAAACAAAAAGAGGTATGACGATGTCCAGACGCAATACTGACGCTATCACCATTCATAGCATTTTGGACTGGATCGAAGATAACCTGGAATCGCCGCTCTCACTGGAAAAAGTGTCTGAGCGTTCAGGTTACTCCAAATGGCACCTGCAGCGGATGTTTAAAAAAGAGACCGGCCATTCGTTAGGTCAGTACATCCGCAGCCGTAAGATGACGGAAATAGCGCAGAAATTAAAGGAAAGTAACGAGCCTATTTTATACCTGGCCGAACGTTACGGTTTCGAGTCGCAGCAAACGCTGACCCGGACCTTCAAAAACTATTTCGACGTTCCGCCGCATAAATACCGTATTACCAATATGCACGGGGAATCACGGTATCTGCACCCGCTAAACCATTGTAGCTAAAATCGCCTGTAAACGACGTAATCGAGGAAATCATGAAACTGTTGTCTTCTGTAATGCTGGCCCTGCTGCTGGTTATTTCCGGCCAGAGCGTTGCAGAGCAACCCGCCCAGCTTTCGACATCAGATAATCGCGACACGATGCTGATTCCAACCGCTCAGGAACAGTCACCGTTCGATCTGAACCATATGGGCACGGGAAGCGACAAGTCCGACGAACTGGGCGTGCCTTATTACAACCGGCACCGACTCTGATTCGTCTTGCCCCGCCTGCGCGGGGCTTTTTTAGTCCTTCTCCTCAATCTTGTGATACAGTCCAGCCAGATTCTCCACCGCGAATTTTTTGTAGATATTCCTGCGATGATGGCAAACGGTCTTTTCGCTCAGATTAAACTGTCGCGAAATTTCTTTATTCTTCTTACCAAACATGATGTAAGGCAGCAGACTCACCTCTTTTTGTGACAGCTGGGCTTCCTTTTCCAGATGATACAATTTCATGTTTTTGGTAATGACGATTTTTTGATTTCCTTCTTTAAAATTCTCCAGAAAGCTGCTGATTTTTTTGATCACAGCCTTACAGTCGATACTGAATTCCGAGATTGAATTGATAATAATATTATCAATGGTGCTTTCGTAGCACCGCTCTCGGGTAATCAATACGATATAACTCTCAGGATAGTGAGATTTAAAATCGAACAATTCACTCAACAGTTGGGTATTGCTTTCGCCATAGTCCACAATAATGGCTTTGATCTTAGCAATACTTTTTTTGTGAATCTCGCGAATATGATTAACATAGCGGACTTCTGAAAATGAATGATGCTCTCTTCTGATTTCTTCAATAATATAGCCAAATCCTTTCTTAAAGTATCCACACGATGTGATAACAACAATCACGTTTCCATTCCTTTGACATGGTTTTTATAAAACTATTTACAGCATATTTTAAATGGCCCGCAAATCAGAAGGCTCCCGGCAGTATAAGATAATTCTTAATCCCGGAGTAACAAAATGTGCTACCACGCACAGTTTTGGTGATGAATTTAATTTTAAGCACCATATAAAACAAAGTGTTATGCCAACATTAGGATTTTTCTTAAGTCGTAATCTGACGTCCTATATCACTCATTCTCGTCGTTTGCTAAATTTCGAAATGTAACTAAGGGTAAATAGTTTCCTGGTTCACTACTTTTCAAGGTTCCTCAGCAACTGGATGGCAAATATTATGGAAAATAAATTAAGCCTTACCCCTCTGGCTAAAAGTATTAGCCTGATTGTCGGCAGTAGCATGGTGCTTTTTGCCGCGCCCGCAGCTGCTGATTGCACAACGTACACGGACGGGATCTGTAATTTGAAAGAATTTCAGATGACCTCCCCTGTTAAGCCGACACCGACTGCCTGGTATCTTACGCTGCCTACCCAGGAGGCGGCCATCAATGCCCAGGCACAAACACAAAACGTCTATTTCGCCAGCGGTACATCATCGCGTAGCGCAAACGACATTCAGCATCTGGTCGTCGATGGCGCAAATTTAAGCGGTTATTACATTAACGCCAGTAAAAATGGTACAGCGGGAATTCACCTGGTAAATAACGCTACCGTTGACTGGCTGGAAGCGGGTGGGAATCTCACAAATAAAACCAACACGATCATCACGGTGGATAAATCCACATTGAATGGCGCTAATGCGAATACGGATTATGACGAGACGCAGAAAGCGCCCCAGCGCAGTAAATATTACGCCCGCGGTTCGGCGATCTACCTCTCGTATTACGATACCGGCGATAACACCATCGACATCCGCAACGGCAGTGTGCTGAATGGCCGGATCCTGACCGGCAGCGCAGGAAAAAATAGTATTTCGGTCAGCGACAGTGCGATTAACAAAGGCAATATCAACGTCGCCTACGCGAAAGACGATATCACCATTGCCGTAGATAACAGTGCGATCGATACCCGCGATGCAGCAATAGCTAATGAAAATGCGATTCTTATTTCCGGCGGCAATACCGATAAAACCAACAGCGTCACGCTGAAAAACAAAAGCCAGCTAACCGGCTCGCTGAAAATTGCCGCGACTGGCGGTCTGAATACGGTGACGGTTGATGACAGCACCCTAAAGGCCACCACTGCCGCAAATGCTATTGATATCGCCAAAGGTAAGACCCTCGACCTGACGCTGGCAAACAGCCAGGTGACAGGCATAACCGCACTGGCCGCCAGCGACCGTCTCAACGCAGCGCTGACGGCCAGTCAGATGACCGGCGATCTGCTGTTGAACACGGCTACAACCACCTCCGTCGGTCTGGTGGGCTCCGGATTGACCGGCTCTGTTAACGCCAGCGCGCTTAGCGGCGAAGTGGATCTGCTGCTTAAAGACAGCCAGATCTCAGGCGACGTGACGTTAAAAGACGGGGATATTGTGCGTGGCAATGTGATTCTCGATAACGCCCAGGTCGGCGGACAGCTATATGGAAACGCCAACAGCACCCTGACGCTCATGGAATCGATGACTCAACTGCAGGGCGATAAATTCAGCCGCTTCGGTAAACTCAATGTGCGCGCCACCACCACCCTCGGCGGCGGTTTTAGCGACAATAACGTTGGAACCCTGCTGGAGGTAACAGGTGGCGTGATTAACGCCCCCGTGGCCCTCTCTGCCGGCAAACTGATTTTTAACCAGGCCAGGCTGATTGCCGATTCCCTCTCTTTGCGCGACAGCGCGTCGCTGGAGTTGACCCAAAACAGTCATCTGGAAACCCACTCCAGCCAACTGTTCAGTACTGTCGCCAACGTTGATGGCGCAACGCAGTTTAATGAGACCGGCAGTCGCCTGACCCTGAGCGAGAGTACCCTGACCCTGACTGACGACACCTACCAACTTGCGTGGCTGAAGTCGGTTAACCAGTTGCTTGGCAGTCAGTCCGGCGCCTCGCTTGTCATGACCGGGCAACTGATGAATAACGACACCGTCACCGGCGAAGCGACAGTGACTGACGCCGCCACCGCTGGCGCAGTTCTCGCGAACGTCGACGTCGTGGCGGACAAAAACCGGGTCGTTGTCGGTAGCGCACAGGCGATGTCAAACCAGGAAATCGCTGTCGCCAACAGCTTTGGCGCCGCCAGTCTGCGTCTTGAAGGCGCAGGCGATGCTTCCGTCGCTATCGTTGGTGGGAAGTCGTTAACCCTGACCGGCGCATCTGGCGGCTCGCTGATCAGCGTGGCGGGTAATCCCGACGCGGAGGTTAACGTTGACGTGGAAAGCGGAAGCCTGAATCTTGGTACGCTGGCCACCGCGAATACCACTGATTACCTTCGCGGACAGCTGAATATTGGTCAGGATGGCGCGCTGAACGTGGTGTCCGGCGATCATACGGTCACCAGCGCCGCCGCGTCGGGGATCGTCAGCCAGGGGGAAATCAGTATCGGGAATCAGGCTGTACTGCACGCGAACGTCGAGCTGGTCGGCAGCGGCGCAATGGCCGTTGACGGTACTCTCGACGCCGGGAAACTTCTCGCCACCGCCGACGCTGACGGACTCAGCCAGGCGAAAATCTTTGTCGGTCACGATGCTGCTGCGGGCAAATTGATTGCCAGCGAGGTGGATCTCCACGGCGCCAGCGTTTTCATCGACCCTCAATGGCAACAGAACGCCACCATCGACACGGCGTCTCAGGCCGCGTTTGGCGGGGAGAACGTTAACGGCCGTCTGACGGTCGGGCAAAACGCGTTGCTGGTGCTGGGCGACACCCGCCTGCAACCGGCGATCGATGACTTCGCCAGCACCGGGCTGGCATGGTCGCCAACCGGCGTCACCGCAGCGCTGGCTATCGCAACGCCGCAAACCCTCATCGCCTCTCAGGGGGGGATACGGGTGGACGGTTCGCTCAGCCAGCCGTCCTCTGACTATGCCGCAACGCTGAACCGGGCGCAGTTTGGCGAACAGTCACTGCTGATAGTGAACAGCGAAAGCACAACGCGCGGTAACGCCGCGTTGAACGCCACCGACGGCAACCTGGATGTGGCCTCCTCAGCGCAATTGTATGTTAAAGACGCCAAAGCGAATCAGAACTACACGATTGCGCACGGTTTCAACAACATAGAGATCGCCGGTTCCGGCTGGCAGGACAATAACCTGATCCTCAATAAACTGCTGAGCGCGAAGACCACCTGGCAGGAAGGCGATGTGATTGTCACCACAGTCGCAAAAGCGGCCCAGGACGTACTGCCCGGCGTGGTGACAACACATGCGCTGGATACCATGATCGCTCAGGGCATCAACGACACGCAAAGTGGCGCTGCGGGATTGCGCTTCCTTTCACAGGCGGTAGAAAGCCCGCATATTGGCGTCCAGGAGGTGGTAAACACCGTTAACAGCGCCGCGCAACTGGCCGTCGCCGCAGGGGTTCAGGCCACGACGCTGGCAACCGGACTTGCCGCATCCCGGACGATACAGCAACGCATGTCGCTGGCTCATCCTGAATTCGCCGCCGGAGACGGTACCGTCTGGGTCCAGGCCCTCTACGGCAACCAGCGGGCGCGCGACTTTTCTGCCGGACAGGCGGACTATGGCTTTGATACCGACTACTACGGCGTGATGCTTGGCGGTGAAGGGGCCTGGGACTCCGCGATTGGACCAATGCGCACCGGGATCGCCGCCCATGCCGGTCGTGGTAACACTGATTCTTCCGGCGACTTCAACACCACGCATAACGACTTCGATTTCTGGGGCGTTTCGCTGTACCAGAACTGGCGTCGTGATGCGGTTAACGTCACCGCGGATATCGGCTTTAGCGCGAACAGTAACGATATCGAACAGGATCTGCCCGGCTGGACGAATCAGGGGCGCAAACTGAATGGCGATGTAGACTCACAGTTGCTGACCGCAGGCTTAACCGCCGAGTACCGCGTTGAAAATCAGGTTGTAAATGTCATTCCTTATGCAGGCGTACGTTACAACCAGCTTAAAACCAAAGGCTTTACTACACGGAACGCGAATCATGAAACGGTCTTTAAAACGGACGAAGAAACCCAGAACATCTGGCAGTTCCCGGCGGGGGTAAAATTGAGTAAAACCTTCGCCCTGGATTCAGGATGGGATCTGTCCACCCAGGCGGATGTCGCGGTCATCACCCGTGCAGGCGATACCCATTCTGACACACGGATCCGAGCCCAGGGCATCAGCGCGACAGACGCCATTACGGCGAACATCACTGATAAAACCGCCTTTGCCGGACAGTTAGGCATGACGCTGCATAAAGGCGATATGGCCTGGGGCGTGGGTTACGGCGCCAATGTGTCTGACCATAGCAGCGATCAGAAAGTGATGGTCAGTTGGCAACTGACGTTCTGACCGGTAAGCCGCATGGAAACATGCGGCTTTTCTGCGTCTGCTATCCCCTGACCTGCGCGATATTGCGCCAGCGAAAACCAAACACGTTAATGTAGAGTCCCGCCATAATCAGCACCGCGCCAAGGCATTGCAGTCCGCTCAACGTCTCGTCAAGCAATACCGCGGCGCTCGCCAGGCCAACCACCGGCACCAACAGCGACAGCGGCGCCACGCGCCAGGTTTCATAACGCCCAAGCAGCGTGCCCCAGATACCGTAACCCACAATTGTGGCGACAAACGCCAGGTAGACCAGCGACAGGATCGTCGTCAGGTCAATGTCGACGAGGCTCTGGATCATGTGGGGCGCGCCATCAAGCAGTAATGACGAGACAAAGAATGGCATAATCGGAATGAGCGCGCTCCATACCACCAGTGACATCACTGGCGGTCGCGACGCATGCTGCATAATCTTTTTATTAAAGATATTGCCGCAGGCCCAGCAAAAGGCTGCCGCCAGCGTCAGCATAAAGCCGAACAGCGCCACGTGCTGACCGTTGAGGCTGGCTTCAATCAGCACCAGCACGCCGAATACAGCAAGCGCGATCCCGGCGATTTGCCTGCCCTGTAAACGCTCGCCAAAGGCAAACGCGCCGAGCACGATGGTGAAAAAGGCCTGTGCCTGCAGCACCAGAGACGCCAGCCCGGCAGGCATACCAAAATAGATGGCGCAAAACAGAAACGCGAACTGGCCGAAGCTAATCGTCAGACCGTATCCCAGCAGCAGCGTGAGCGGAATGTTAGGCCGCGCAACAAAGAAGATCGCAGGGAAAGCCACCAGCAAGAAGCGTAACCCCGCCAGCATCAACGGCGGCATATTGTGCAGACCCACTTTGATCACCACAAAGTTAAGCCCCCAGACCACCACGACCAGTAATGCTAACAGTCCGTCTTTTCGCGACATACCACCGCCCTGAAATATTAAATTTTTGTAAACAAGTTAAAGTAGCGTAAAACATTAGCACGCAACAGATCATTAATTCTGGTAGGGATAACAGTGCACGATCGAACAATTTATCCGCTATACATCACATTTTTGCCGTGCTATTCCTTAAAAGTCATTGAGCACAAAAATATAACGAAACGAGAACCCACTGTCGGGCATAGACATGAACAAAACGCTAAGACGATCCACCCTGGCTTTACTTGCTTCTTCCCTGTTACTGACGATTGGTCGCGGCGCAACGCTGCCCTTCATGACCATCTATTTGAATCGCCAGTATCATCTGAGCGTGGACGTGATCGGCTATGCCATGACCATTGCGTTAACCATCGGCGTTATCTTTAGCCTCGGTTTTGGCATTCTTGCGGATAAGTTCGACAAAAAGCGCTACATGCTGCTGGCAATCTCCGCCTTTGCCTTCGGTTTTATCGCTATACCGCTGGTACATAACGTGGTGCTGGTCGTGCTGCTGTTCGCGCTAATTAACTGCGCTTACTCAGTGTTTGCTACCGTTCTGAAGGCCTGGTTTGCCGATAACCTGTCACCCGCCGCGAAGGCGAAGATTTTCTCGCTTAACTACACGGTA
Organism: Citrobacter sedlakii NBRC 105722; assembly: GCF_000759835.1. Classification (GTDB taxonomy): domain Bacteria; phylum Pseudomonadota; class Gammaproteobacteria; order Enterobacterales; family Enterobacteriaceae; genus Citrobacter_A; species Citrobacter_A sedlakii. Next base: position 135,754 of record NZ_BBNB01000001.1, on the reverse strand, counting down.
CTGAACATCGGCTGGACCGTCGGGCCGCCGCTCGGCACATTACTGGTGATGCAAAGCATTAATCTGCCCTTTTGGCTTGCCGCAATCTGTTCCGCCTTCCCGCTGGTGTTTATACAGCTTTTGGTTAACCGTTCGACCGCGCGCGCTGAGGCAGATACCCGCGTGGCCTGGTCGCCGTCTGTACTGCTCCAGGATAAAGCCTTGTTCTGGTTTACGCTGTCAGCGTTTCTCGCGTCATTCGTCAGCGGCGCATTCGCGTCCTGTATCTCTCAGTACGTCATGGTGGTCGCAGACGGCGATTTTGCGGAGAACGTGGTGGCTGTCGTCCTGCCCGTTAACGCGACGGTGGTTGTCGGTTTGCAATATGCCGTTGGCCGCCGACTGACGCCCGGCAATATTCGCCCCCTGATGGCTTTCGGGACCGTCTGCTTTGTCATCGGTCTCGCCGGTTTCATGATCGCCGGAGAAAGTCTCTTGCTTTGGGGGATCGCCGCCGCAATCTTCACGCTTGGCGAAGTCATTTATGCGCCGGGCGAATATATGTTGATCGATAACATCGCGCCGTCGGGCATGAAGGCCAGCTATTTTTCTGCGCAATCGTTGGGCTGGCTCGGGGCGGCGGTCAACCCCCTCGCCAGCGGCGTGATCCTAACAGCCTTCCCCGCCTGGACGCTGTTTGCTGTGCTGATGGTGGCGATCGTCGTCGCCTGGGCGCTGATGCTGAAAGGCATGCGCGCCGGACCCTGGAGCCAGCCTGCGCTGTGTTAATCACCTGCGGGCGGTATCAGATTGCGACCAGCCCGCGCACCCCCTCCGTTTCCATGTTTTCTCCGCGCCCGCGCTGAATAATGCTGCCCCGCGACATCAGCAAATACTGGTCCGCCAGTTCGGCGGCAAAGTCATAAAACTGTTCGACCAGCAGTATCGCCATATCACCACGGCGCGCGAGCTGGCTGATGACCTGACCGATCTCTTTTATCACCGAAGGCTGGATACCTTCCGTGGGCTCATCAAGGATCAACAGTTGTGGACGACTCGCCAGCGCGCGTCCGAGTGCCAGCTGCTGCTGCTGTCCGCCGGAGAGATCGCCCCCCCGGCGATGCTTCATCTCATGCAGAACCGGAAAAAGCGCATAGATATCCTCCGGTACCGTTCTCGCCTCGCGCCCTGAAAAGCGGGAAAGTCCCAGTAACAGATTCTCTTCCACCGTCAGGCGCGGGAAGATCTCTCGCCCCTGCGGCACATAGGCCACGCCCGCCTGCACCCGCTGATGCGGCTTGCGATGGGTGATGTTTTTTTCCTGCCAGGTGACTGTACCGGTGCGCGCCGGGATCAGCCCCATCAGGCATTTCAGCAGCGTCGTTTTACCCACGCCGTTGCGCCCCAGCAGACAGGTCACTTCGCCGATTTTCGCCTCGAAGGACACGCCGCGCAGGATATGGCTTCCACCGTAGTATTGATTCAGTTCATTTACCTGTAGCATTTGCGTTCCTTAGCGTCCGAGATACACATCAATGACCTGTTCATTGGCCTGCACGTCGCGCAGACTGCCTTCCGCCAGAACGCGTCCCTGATGCAGCACCGTGACGCGATCGGCAATGGTTTCGACAAAGCCCATATCGTGTTCCACCACCATCAATGAATGTTTTCCCGCCAGCGTCCGGAACAGTTCCGCGGTGTACTCCGTTTCCGCATCGGTCATCCCTGCCGCGGGTTCGTCGAGTAATAGCAGGTGCGGCTCCTGTACCAGCAACATGCCAATCTCCAGAAATTGCTTTTGTCCATGAGAGAGCCGCCCGGCGTGACGCCCGCGTTCAGTCCGTAACCGCAATAGCCCGAGCATTTCATCGATCCGATCATGTTGTTCGCTGTTTAGCGTGGCGCGCAACGACGCCCACACCGATTTATCGCTTTTCATCGCCAGCGCCAGATTGTCCGCCACCGTCAGAGCTTCAAACACCGTGGGTTTCTGAAACTTGCGGCCAATACCCTGGCGGGCAATGGCGATGGGATCCAGCGTCGTCAGATCCGTCGACTGGTCATACAACGCTTTTCCGCTTTGGGGCCGCGTTTTACCGGTAATTACGTCCATAAGCGTGGTTTTTCCTGCGCCGTTGGGGCCGATAATGCAGCGCAGTTCTCCTACGCCAATGTTCAGGGTGAGATCGGTAAGCGCCTTAAAGCCATCAAAGCTGACGTTGATGTTTTCCAGCTGTAATACCGGGTCGGTTTGCTGGCGATAGCGATCGCCCGGCACCTGGCGGGTGAAAAGCCCTTCGTCTGGCTGCATTATTTTTCTCCTTTACGAAACAGGCCAATCACGCCGCGCGGTAAAAACAAGGTGACAACAATGAAAATTAACCCGAGAAACAGCTGCCAGTATTCCGGCATGATGACGGTGAACAGGCTTTTCGCCCCGTTAACCAGTACCGCGCCAGTCACCGGCCCAATCAGCGAACCGCGTCCACCCAGCGCAACCCAAATGGCGGCCTCAATGGAGTTGGTTGGCGACATTTCGCTGGGGTTAATGATGCCGACCTGTGGCACGTAAAGCGCACCGGCCAACCCGCAAAGCACAGCGGAAAGCGTCCAGACCAGCAGCTTGAAGCCCTTCGGATCATAACCGCAATACATCAGCCGATTTTCTGCGTCGCGAACGGCGGTCAGGATGCGCCCAAATTTACTCCGCGCCAGCGCGAATCCCAGCCACAGCGCCAGCACCAGCAGAAGCACCGTCGCCAGAAACAGCCCAATTCGCGTGCTGGTGGCGGTGATCGGCAGTCCCAACAGGGTCGTGAAGCCAGTAAAACCGTTGTTGCCGCCAAAGCCGGTTTCGTTACGAAAGAACAGCAGCATCCCGGCGAAGGTCAACGCCTGCGTCATGATCGAAAAATAGACGCCTTTGATCTTCGATCGAAACGCAAAGTAACCAAAGATGAGCGCCAGCACGCCCGGCGCCAGCACCACCAGCGCCAGCGCCCAGGCGAAATGTTGCGTTCCCCACCAGAACCACGGCAGCTCGGTCCAGGAAAGAAAAGACATAAACGCCGGTAATCCCTCCCCGGCGGCCTGGCGCATCAGGTACATCCCCATCGCGTACCCGCCCAAGGCAAAGAAAATTCCGTGTCCGAGCGACAACATACCGGCATAGCCCCAGACAAGATCCAACGCCACCGCCACAATCGCATAGCAGAGGATTTTGCCGGCAAGCGTAAGCGTCCAGACGGATATCGCCAGCGGGTGGTCGGCAGGCAGCAGCGCCAGAAACGGCAGCGTCACCAGCATTAGCAGGACAAGCGAACCTGTCACGAGGCTGGCGCGCGGCGCTTTGCGCGCCAGCGTTAAGGTCATTGGCATAGTCATTAGTCAGCCACCCTCCCTTTTAAGGCAAACAATCCCTGGGGTCGCTTCTGGATAAACAGAATGATCAACACCAGAATGACGATCTTCCCGAGCACCGCCCCCATCTGCGGCTCAAGGATCTTATTAAATACCCCGAGGCCAAACGCCGCCGCCACGCTGCCAGCAAGCTGACCAACGCCGCCCAGCACCACCACGAGAAAGGAGTCGATGATGTAGCCTTGCCCCAGCTCAGGTCCGACATTACCAAGCTGCGACAACGCCACGCCGCCCAGGCCGGCAATGCCCGATCCCAGACCAAACGCCAGCATATCCACCCTGCCCGTCGGGACGCCGCAGCAGGCCGCCATGCTGCGGTTTTGCGTCACCGCCCGTACCCGTAACCCCAGCCGCGTTTTAGCGAGCAGCAGCCAGGTAAAGACCACCACCAGCAGCGCAAAGCCAAACACCACTATCCGGTTCCACGGCAGTACGAGGTTCGCATACACCTGCACGCCGCCGGACAGCCAGGCCGGATTCGCCACTTCCAGGTTCTGTGCGCCAAAGGTCATGCGCACCAGTTGGATCAGCATCAGGCTAATACCCCAGGTCGCCAGCAATGTCTCCAGCGGACGACCATAAAGATGGCGGATCACCCCACGTTCGAGAATCATTCCCACGCTGGCGGTGAACAGAAAGGCTACCGGTAACGCGATGAGCGGATACAGCGCCAGCCACTGCGGCATGAACTGCGCCATCAGGTGTTGCACCATCCACGTACAGTAAGCCCCAAGCATCAGCATTTCACCGTGGGCCATATTGATTACCCCGAGCAGGCCATAGGTTATCGCCAGGCCGAGGGCCGCCAGCAGTAACACCGAACCTAATGACAATCCCATAAACGCCTGCCCGAGCAGTTCGCCTGTCGCCATACGATGTTGAATCCGCGTCACGCTCTCAGTTGCCGCTTCACGTACGCTGGCGTCAGGCTCGTGCGCATGGTCGGTAAAGGGTTGCAGACGCGCCTGCATTTCCGGATCGCTGGAATCGCCGAGCAGCGTAATGGCCTGACGACGAACGTCCGCGGAAGGACTGGTCAGTTGTAGACTCGCCAGCGCGCCGGTCAGACGCGATGTCACAACGGGATCGCTTTCTGCGGCCAGACGCTGCTGGATAAGCGGCAGCATGGCAGGCTGCGCGCCGCGCTGTAGCGCCGTGGCGGCGGCGCGCCTTTCTGTGACACTGTCACTTATAAGTTGATGCGTGGCCAGCGCGCCAGCCACCAAATTACGCAACCGGTTAGTCAAGCGCAGCTTTTTAAGTGTGCCGGTTGGCGTACTGGCTGCGCCCAGCGTCGTCAACTGTGTCCCGTTTTGCGTGAAAGCCCTTTTTTTGCTGTCAAGCAGCACACTTTCCTTGCTTAATGCCGCCAGCAACGGCAGCCGCTGCGGTTCAGGCGACGCCGTCCACTGCTCCAGCAACTGCGCCTGTTGGTTGCGGCTGGCGGCGACAAACGTGTCGGCATCGCTGGCCTGAACCAACCACGGCATCAACCCCAGCGCCAGCACGACACCGTGAATAAAGCTCATGGCTTTCATGTCCTGTTCTCCCGTTATCCTGCCCTCCCGCCGGAGGGCGTCGTCTCAGTTACTCGCCGTTTTCACCGGCTGCTCTGATTTTTTATCGTTACCGGCAATGAAGGGACTCCATGGCTGGGCGCGGACTGGTTCTTCAGTCTGCCACACCACATTAAACTGACCGTTGCCTTCGATTTCGCCGATCATCACGGGCTTATGCAGATGATGGTTGGCGGCATCCATCGTCAGGGTAAAGCCTGATGGCGCCTGGAAGGATTGTCCTGCCATCGCCGCACGGACCTTATCAACATCGGTCGTTCCGGCCTTCTCAACCGCCTGCGCCCACATGTGCAGGCCGACGTACGTGGCCTCCATCGGATCGTTTGTAACGACCGTCCCGGCGTTCGGTAAATTGTGCGCTTTCGCGTAGGCGCGGTAGTCGGCGACAAACTTCTGGTTTACAGGGTTATCGACGGACTCGAAATAGTTCCAGGCGGCAAGGTTGCCGACCAGCGGCCTGGCATCGATACCGCGCAGTTCTTCTTCACCAACCGAGAACGCCACAACCGGTACATCGGTCGCTTTCAGCCCCTGATTAGCCAGTTCTTTATAGAATGGTACGTTTGAGTCGCCGTTAATGGTGGAGACCACCGCCGTTTTGCCGCCAGCGGAGAATTTTTTGATGTTGGCAACGATAGTCTGGTAATCGCTGTGACCAAACGGGGTGTAAATCTCTTCGATATCTTTATCTGCCACCCCTTTTGAATGCAGGAAAGCGCGCAGGATCTTGTTGGTGGTACGCGGATATACGTAGTCGGTACCGAGCAGAAAGAAGCGTTTAGCGCTACCGCCATCTTCACTCAGCAGATACTCGACGGCGGGAATAGCCTGTTGGTTAGGCGCGGCGCCGGTGTAAAAAACATTCGGCGACATCTCTTCGCCTTCGTACTGTACCGGATAAAATAGCAGGCCGTTGAGTTCTTCAAACACCGGTAACACTGACTTTCGGGAAACGGAGGTCCAGCAGCCAAACACGACCGCCACCTTATCCTGGCTCAGCAACTGCCGCGCTTTTTCGGCAAACAGCGGCCAGTTGGACGCCGGGTCGACCACCACCGGTTCCAGTTTTTTCCCTAATACCCCGCCTTTTGCGTTGATTTCCTCAATCGTCATCAGCGCAACGTCTTTCAACGGGGTTTCCGATATCGCCATAGTGCCGGAAAGCGAATGCATAATGCCGATTTTAATGGTGTCGGCGGCCTGGACGCTGAAGCTAAGCCCCATGGCAACCACCGAGGCAGAGAGGGCAAAAGCTTTAAGTAATGTACGACGCTGCATAGTTTCACTCCTGAAAAGAAAGATGCTGTGCGATCCGACAAACAAAACGGCGCAAAAATGACGTTCAGGAGGAATAAGGCAAAAAAGATGCCAGAACGGCGAAGGAGAAAAAAACGCGCTGAGTGGCGCGATATAAAGGGGTAATGAACCACAATGGCACAGCGCTGCATTACGAGCGTGCAGCGTCGTGCTCAGTCATGAAGCAATTTACCAGACCTGCCGGGCAATTTCGGTGATTAGTTTAATTTTGCTCCATTGTTGGGCTTCCGTCAGCGTATTTCCTTCTTCAGTCGAGGCGAAACCACACTGCGGACTCAGGCAGATTTGCGCCTTGTCGACATAATGTGCGGCTTCCTCAAGGCGCGCTTTCACCCCTTGCGGATTTTCCAGTTCGCCGTGTTTGGTCGTGATCAGTCCCAGCACGACCTGCTGATGGCCAGGGCGAATAAAGCGCAGCGGCGCGAAGTCACCGGAGCGATCGTTATCGTATTCAAGGAAAAACGCATCCACATTCACGCTGCCAAACAGGATCTCAGCGACCGGCTCGTAGCCTCCTTCCGAAATCCAGGTAGACCGGAAATTACCGCGACAGACATGCAAGCCAATCGTCATATCAGCGGGCTTATCACGCAACGCGCGATTAATTACGTCGGCATAGATGCGCGCCAGGGCGTCCGGATCGTCTCCCCGCTCACGGATCTGTTGGCGCTGCGCATCGGAACATAAGTAAGCCCATACGGTATCGTCCAGTTGCAGGTAGCGGCACCCGGCAGCATAAAATGCGTGAATAGCATCACGCCAGGTGGACGCGAGATCGTCGAAATAAGCATCGAGGTGTGGATACACCGTCGCGTCAATGTCCTTACGCCCGCCACGGAAGTGCAATACGCTGGGGCTGGGGAGGGTCATTTTCGGCTGCGCATTGCCGCTGATGCTTTTCAGATAGCGAAAATCCTCCAGCATCGGATGATCGCCGAACGCCAGCTTCCCGGTGACGCGAACGCCGTGGGCTTTAGTCTGAACGCCGTTGAACTGAATACCTTGCGCTGCGTCGTAACGCTCTACGCCCTGCAGTCCGTCAAAGAAATCAAAATGCCACCAGGCACGACGAAATTCCCCGTCCGTCACAACGTGCAGGCCGCAGGCGCACTGTTGCTCTACCACGTGACGTATCGCTTCATCTTCAACCGCGCGCAGCTGACTGGCGCTTAACGCCCCGCGGGAATACTGTTGGCGAGCCTGTTTGATTTCATCCGGGCGTAAAAAGCTCCCAACGACTTCTGCACGAAACGGGGCCTGTTGTCTTTGCATGCGATCTCCTTTGTCATCCGGCAATGATTACCGGAGGTGATAGTTTCTTATTTAAACATTAAGACTTCTGGATGGCTATACGTCCAAACTGACATACCACAGGCCGTCGGGCAAACGAGAAAAATTCATGCCTGTTGAAATTAATTCAGGTTGCCGTCGGCGGGAAAGCTAAGGCGCAGGTTACGTTCGCCCATCCGGAAGTGCCGCCTGTCATGCTTTTCACTGCCAGTCCTATGTTGCCTGCAGCAACGCCGCGTGATTGCGCCACCCTTTTCGACATACTTATGTCGCCCCTCTCTCGCAATATCGTTAAAAATTTACTTTTATCGGGAAATAATCACTTAATTCAGCTCTTGTTTAGATTAGAGCTGCTAATATCTCTGTCATCAACCGAAATTAAGGTAAGCGAGGACACACACAATCAAATAAACGGAGGCAAACATGCTGGGAAATATGAACGTATTTATGGCAGTTCTGGGAATTATCTTGTTTTCCGGATTTCTCGCCGCGTACTTCAGCCACAAATGGGATGACTAATGAACGGAGATAATCCTGCACCGCGAAGGCCCCTTGTCGCATTACAGCACAAGGGGCCACTTTTTTATCTGTCGCCAATAAAAAAAACCGCCGGATAACCGACGGTGAATGCTTGCATGGATAGATTGTTTTTACTCTTTTCGTTGTCATGCGATTCCTTGCTCAACAACGAATCACAGCCAACTTACCACGCCTTTTCTCAATGGAAGTTAAACGGCGAAGATTTACCCGTCCGCCGGTCGCGTTTCTAATTTTGTCAAAATGGCGTGTCCAAAGTAATTACTCCAGTTGAAGCTGTTTTGCAAAACCACCACTGCATTTTGATTTTTCTTGTCGTAGCCAATATAGCTCGAATAGCCGCCAATATAACCAACCTGATAGGTAATGGTACGGTCAGGTAACGTATCACTCACCCATGCAATGTTTGCCGCCTCTTTTTCCTGAGCGAAATAAACGCGCGAAACCTCGGCGAACGCCGCGCTGAGCGCGACGGGTTGACCTTGGGCAAAGTGGGCGCGAGCATAGGTCGCCAGATCGCGGGCGCTGCTGTACAAACTTGCCGCCCCCACCATATTGTTTTTAAACACCCAATCCGGCGTCAGATGACCACGCGATATAAACTTTGGCTGATCGCCTGCGTGACCGAGGGCGCGATAAGGGTATGCCTGAAGCTGCGCCGGAATGAAACTGCTGTTATTCATCGCCAGCGGCTGAAACAGTAGCCGGTTTGCCAGCGACTGGATGGTCTCCCCGGTTTTACGTTGCACACTGTAGCCCAGTAAGGCATAGCCAATATTCGAATACTGCGGTATTCGCGCGTCCGGCGCGCTGAAATCGGCGAGATAACGTAGCACATCGTCACTGTCCAGCTGCGTATAAAAGTTTTCGCCAGTGCTGAAATAGCGCAACACGTTTTCCAGCGTCAATAGATCGATAGGTTGTCTGGGTAAGCCCGACGTGTGGGTCGCCAGCTGTAACAACGTGATCTTTTTCGCATCGTCACTGAGCGGCGTGTTAACGGGTAAAAGCTGTTCCAGCGTGTCGTCCCAGCTAAACACGCCCTGTTGAACCAGCATGGTTAACACTTCTGCCGTTACCCCTTTACTAAGCGAACCCAGCGCAAACAAGGTGTCTGGTGTAATGGGATATCGATGACGCGCGTCGGTAACACCATAACAGTGAAATTCTACCGGCCCGTTATGCTGGATCACCGCGACAACCATGCCGGATACCTGCTTTTCCTGCATGTATCGGGTAACCATTGGGTCGATGCCGCGCGCGTAATAGCCCACCACAGCCTGCGCGCTTTTTTGCGCAGGCATATCCATCTGAGAAAGCGTACTGTTTCCGCAGGCGGACATTAAAAAGATCGAGGCGAGGATCAGCGGCTTGCCCGGATTCATCGTCAACCCGCCGCCCGTACAGTCATCGTATGCCACGGCGATGACGAAACAGAGAGCATGAGGGAAGAAAAAGCGGACATAGTGAGGACGGGCTCCAGAAAAAGAAGCCCGCATTGTACATCAGTCACCTGACGTATTGAATGTCAGCGTTGTCTTAATCCTTGACCTCCGCCGACATGACTAAGCGTGTCCTATTTTTGTAGACGGGTTACCCGCACGACCGGCGGCGTCGACTTTTTGTCCAGGCTGCCATTGATATTGATCATCTGGTCCGGCTGCACTTCACGTCCATCAAATACGGACGCAGGGATCACCGTATCGATTTGCCCCGATTTGTCGCGGAACACGTAGGTATCATTGCCTTTTTTGTCGATCAGATTGCCTCGCAGAGAGACCGTAGCCCCATCATGCATCGTTTTAGCAAATTCAATCGTCATTTTTTTAGCATCCTCCGCTCCCCGGTAGCCATCTTCAATCGCGTGAGGCGGTGGCGGCGCAGCATCTTTTTTTAACCCACCTTCATCAGCCGCTAACGCGTAAGGCATTATAAGAACACTCGTTAATACGATAATGTTAAATTTCATTTTTTCCCCTTTCGGCGTTCGGTTTGACTTATTAAGTCTGGTTGCTATTTTTAAATTTTACAAATTAGCGTCCTGCTGAGGAGTAGATTGGTGTGAAATCAAGCAGGTACGGCAACCTCAATTTACAGGCAGGTAGACTATGCCCGGTTCTGACGATACCAAACACCCTATTCCGTTTGTTGAAGAAAGTCGTAAGGCGCTTAACTTTGAAGATAAATTCAGACGAATCGGCTTTACATGTTTGCTGTTAATTATTATCGCGGCCTTGAGCGGTTTATTTTCCAGCGGTTACTTTAGCAGCAGCAAACTCGTTGCCGATAACCCGAAGTTGCAGGTGGAATATGAAAAATTCGGACGTCTGATGAAAGATGACACGCTCAAAATTAGCTTGCCTTCCCCACCTTCCGGCCCACTTACGCTGCAATTAGGCAAGGATTTTACCGCTTCCTTCCAGATAGAAACCATCACCCCTGAGCCAGACAGCATGCGCAACGTCAACCATCAACTGGTCATGGAGTACGCATCAACGCCAAACGCGGAGACCACCGTCTGGCTAACGGTTAAACCGCTCCGACCCGGCTTTTTTCAGACCACTCTTTCGGCCAATTCCGGGGCGGAAAAAGTGATTTCTCAATTCGTTTATCCGTAGGAGACGCGTATGGACATGGTTCTCAGAGCGATCGCCATCTACCTGATTTTGCTGATCGTGATTAAAATTGCCGGTAGACGGACGCTCATGCAAATGACGAGTTTTGATCTGATCCTGTTGCTGATAATCAGCGAAGCGACACAACAGGCTTTACTGGGAGAAGATTTTTCCGTTACCGGCGCCATGCTAACCATTATCACCCTTGTGGTGGTTGATATTTTGTTTGGCTATCTGAAAAAGAAAATACCCGGCGCAGAAAATCTTATTGATGGTGCGCCCGTTATTCTGGTGGCTCACGGTGCCGCTAATCAGACAAAACTGCAGAAAGTCAGCGTGTCGTGTGACGATATTATGCTCGCCGCACGTCAGAATCATGGCATTCTGGAAATGAAGGAAATTAAATATGCCATACTGGAAAGAAACGGACAAATTTCTATTATTCCAGAGACTGAAAAATCATGATGCCAATACCGACAAATAAAATTATTACGCTGCAAAATACCCAGACTGTCGCCGCCCTGACAAACCGCCTCGGCACGTTGCTCAGTCAACGACAATTACGCCTGACAACAGCGGAATCCTGTACCGGCGGAAAGCTGGGATCGGCGCTCTGCGCAGCCGAGGATACGCCGACATTTTACGGCGTCGGCTTTATCACCTTTACCGATGAAGCGAAAACAAGGATCCTCGGCGTGGCGGAACGCACGCTGGAAATACATACTGCGGTCAGTGAGGCGGTCGTGGCGGAAATGGCGACGGGCGCGCGCGAACACGCCGATGTTGATATCAGTATCGCGATAAGCGGCTACGGCGGCCCGGAAGGCGGTGACGACGGAACGCCTGCGGGCACCGTCTGGTTTGCCTGGGATATAGACGGCGCGGTTTACACCGTTGTGCAACAATTTAGCGGGGAGTGCGAAGAGGTGCTGGATCAGGCCGTTCGTTTTGCTCTTGCCCAGTTGCTGCGTCTGCTTGAGGATTAAAAATGAGCGGTGCCCTCTGACGGGCACCTCCTGCTTGTTACGCCAACCCGCGATGTTTCAGCATCGGCGTGATGGTGGGTTCACTTCCCCGCCAGGCCGGATAAAGGCGGTCGAGGTCTTCACTGTTGCCGCGTGAGAGAATCGCGTCACGAAAACGTTGCCCGTTCTCGCGCGTCAACCCGCCCTGCTCCTCAAACCATTGATAGCCGTCATCTGCCAGCATTTGCGTCCATAAATAGGCGTAATACCCTGCGGCATAGCCGCCGCCGAAAATATGGGCAAAATAACTGCTGCGATAGCGCGGGGGAACGGCAGGCAGGGCGAGATCCTCTGCAGCCAGCAACTGCGCTTCAAAATCGCCGACGTCCTGCGCGTCGCATGCGCCGGGTAAACTGTGCCACCCCATATCCAGCAGTGCGGCGCTGAGCAGTTCGGTCATGTCATAACCTTTGTTGAACAGGCTTGCCCTGCGCATTTTCTCCTGTAACGCTTCGGGCATTTTTTCCCCGCTGGCGTAATGGCGGGCGAAACGCGCAAACACTCCGGGATGGCTTGCCCAGTGCTCGTTAATTTGCGACGGAAACTCCACAAAATCACGCGGCGTATTCGTACCAGACAGCGTGGCGTAGCGTTGTGTGGCGAACAGACCGTGAAGCGTATGGCCAAACTCATGGAATAAGGTGATGACATCATCCCAAAAGAGCAGCGCGGGTTGTCCGGCGGCTGGCTTCTGATAATTACAGACATTGTAGATGACCGGGCGGCTATCAGTGAGCGTTGATTGCTCGACAAAATTGCCCATCCATGCCCCGCCGCTTTTCGAATCGCGCGCGAAGAAATCACCGTAAAACAGCGCCAGCCCGACGCCGTCATGGTCGAAGATCTCCCAGACGCGGACATCCGGGTGATACACCGGAATATCAAAGCGTTCAACAAACGTAATGCCAAAGAGTTGGTTCGCCGTCCAGAACACCCCTTCGTGAAGTACCGTGTTGAGTTCGAAGTACGGCTTAAGCTGAGACTCATCGAGGTCGTATTTCGCACGCCGGACCTGCTCGGCATAATACGCCCAATCCCAGGCCTCGGCGGTAAACCCGCCCTGTTCCTCGTCGATGACCTTCTGAATATCAGCCAGTTCATTCTGCGCGCGTTGACGCGCCGCCGGGACAATGGCGCGCATGAAAGCCAGCGCCGATTCCGGCGTTTTTGCCATTTGATCGGCGATTTTCCACGACGCGTAATCCGCAAACCCTAACAGTTTCGCCTGGGCGGCGCGAAGGCAGACCAGCCGCTGAATGATCGTCCGCGTATCGTTTTCATCTCCCTTCTCAGCCCGCTGCCATCCGGCGGTAAATAAATTCTGCCGTGTCTGGCGGTCACGTAACGCGCTGAGCGCCGGTTGCTGCGTCGTGTTCAACAGAGGGATCAGCCAGCCTTCATTCAGCCCTTTCTCCTGAGCCGCGTCGCGGGCAGCAGCGATTTCAACGTCGCTCAACCCATCGAGCTGGAGAGCATAATCCACCACCAGACCGCCGGACTTATTGGCCGCCAGCAGTCGTTGGTTAAACTGACTGGTCAGGGTCGCCGCCTCGGTATTGAGGGCTTTGAGCTGCGCCTTGTCTGAATCGCTGAGCCTTGCGCCCGCGAGGACAAAACGCTGATGGAGCACCTCAAGCAGCCGTCGCGACTCGCTATCCAGTTGCAGCGAGGCGCGCTGCTGCCAGAGGCTGTCGACGCGAGAAAACAGCGCTGCGTTCAGCCAGATATCATTCGCCAGCTCTGCCAGTTCAGCTGAAAACGCTTCGTCCAGCCGCTGTAATTCTTCGTTGGTGTGCGCGGAGGTCATGGCGAAGAAGACGCTGGTTACCCGGCTTAGCAACTCGCCGCTTTTCTCCAGCGCCACGACCGTATTGTCAAAGTCTGGCGCGGCATCGTTTTCAATAATGGCGGCAATTTCAGCGCGCTTCTGGCGCAGTCCTTCGTCAAAGGCCGGGCGATAATGCGCGATTTCTATCTGATCAAATTGGGGTGCCTGATACGGTAGCAGGCTCGGTTTAAAGAACGGATTCGTTAACGACATCTTTCACTCCTGAAAACGATTTGTTCACTAGAGTAGGCTTCCGTGGAAAAGACCGCAATCCTGTTAACGAGCATTACCCGCCAGCGTTGATCGCGTGCTATGGTAGTACGACGTAAAAAGCGTTGAGGAACAGTGAGATGATCGTTTTAGTAACCGGAGCAACCGCAGGTTTTGGTGAATGTATTACACGTCGTTTTGTTGAGAATGGGCATAAAGTGATTGCCACTGGCCGTCGCCAGGAACGCCTGCTGGAGCTAAAAGAGTCGCTGGGCGAAAACGTCCTGACTGCGCAACTGGACGTGCGCAACCGCGCGGCCATCGAGGAAATGCTGGCGTCGCTGCCTGCGCAATGGCGCGAGATCGATCTGCTGGTCAACAATGCCGGGCTGGCGCTGGGGATGGAACCGGCGCACAACGCCAGCGTTGAAGACTGGGAAACCATGATCGACACCAACAATAAAGGCCTGGTTTACATGACCCGCGCGGTCCTGCCTGGCATGGTTGAACGCAATCGCGGCCATATCATTAATATCGGCTCCACCGCCGGGAGCTGGCCGTATGCCGGAGGCAACGTTTACGGGGCGACTAAAGCCTTCGTTCGTCAGTTCAGCCTGAATCTGCGCACCGATCTGCACGGCACCGCCGTCCGCGTGACCGACATCGAACCGGGTCTGGTCGGCGGCACAGAGTTTTCTAACGTGCGCTTTAAGGGCGACGATCAGAAAGCGGGGAAAACGTATGAAAATACCACCGCCCTGACACCGGAAGATGTAACGGAAGCGGTCTGGTGGGTGGCGACGTTACCTGCTCACGTCAACATCAATACGGTAGAAATGATGCCCGTCACCCAGTCCTTCGCCGGACTGAGCGTACATCGCGGCTAATTTCTTCTCCCGGCCTGCGGGCCGGGTATAGCGCATCACAAAAAAGTGGTAGTATTTGTGGGTTAACTTTCTAAAAAGTAAGAGCGAATGACCGTCGAAACGCAACTCAACCCTACACAGCCCGTAAATCAGCAGATTTATCGCATTCTTCGTCGTGATATCGTGCACTGCCTGATCGCGCCAGGCACGCCGTTATCAGAAAAAGAGGTCTCGGTTCGCTTTGATGTGTCACGCCAGCCGGTACGCGAAGCCTTCATTAAACTCGCGGAAAACGGATTGATCCAGATCCGTCCCCAGCGCGGCAGCTACGTCAATAAAATCTCTTTATCACAGGTACGAAACGGCTGCTTTGTCCGTCAGGCCATTGAGTGTGCGGTCGCGCGTCGCGCGGCAGCGATGATGACCGACAGCCAGTGCTATCAGCTTGAGCAGAATCTCAACCAGCAGCGCATCGCCATTGAGCGTAAGCAGCTCAATGATTTCTTTGAACTGGACGATGACTTTCATCAGAAACTGGCGCTGATTGCCGACTGCCAGCTGGCCTGGGACACCATCGAAAACATCAAGGCGACTATTGACCGCGTGCGCTACATGAGCCTCGATCACGTTTCGCCGCCGGAGATGTTGCTTCGTCAACATCTGGATATTTTTGCGGCGCTGGAGAAGCATGACGCCGATGCGGTTGAAAACGCGATGACGCAGCATTTGCAGGAAATTGGCGAGTCGGTGCAGTTGATTCGTCAGGAAAACAGCGACTGGTTTACTGAAGAATAATTCCTCTCCCTCACCCTCCAGGGGTGAGGTTTCACATTTACACCTCTGCACGTCTGCATCAAAAAAGATGTGAGCTTGATCAAAAACAAAAAAACTCCGGACTGATGAGCGTATTTATATAGCGCCCGTTACGTGGGACCAGAGCCCACGGGCTTTGACGGTAAGTTAGAAAGGAGAAAACACCATGATGACATACGATCGTAACCGTAACGCAATCACCACCGGCAGCCGCGTCATGATCAGCGGTACCGGCGTCACCGGTCGCATTAAAGCTATCGCGACAGAGGGTCTGGACGCCGCGCAAATCCGTCGCGAAAAAACCGTGGAAGTGGAAGGTTGTGAAGGTAAGTTTGCGCCCGTCGAACTGATTCGTCTTGGCATGAACTGATGGTGTGAATGCCAGATGGCGTTTCACTTTTCCGGCCTGGTCTGAGTTTGGCTGAAAATCCCAGGTCGGATAAACAAAGCGCCATCCGGCAACCGCGTTGCTGTTACTTCAGATTTGCAGCATAGCGAGCCACGGTTTTTTTCGCCCCTTCCGCCAGCAGAGCCTGGTAGGCTTCTTTCACCGCGTTGGTGAACAACGCCACGTGTGGCAGTTCGTTTCCGAAGATCGCCTCAATCCCTAACAGGGCCTCAACGCGGCTTTCCCCTTCCGCACTGCTTTGCACCGCCTGTTGAATCACCGGCAGTAACGGATCGTTGACTTCAATCGCCTTCCCCTGTTCGTCCACACCGCCGACATAGCGCATCCAGCCCGCCACGCCCAGCGCCAGCAGGTCGAAACGGCTATTATGGGCCAGGTGCCAACGCACCGAGTCCAGCATACGCTGCGGCAGCTTCTGACTACCATCCATCGCGATCTGCCAGGTACGGTGGCGCAGCGCCGGGTTGCTGTAACGCTCAATGAGCAGATCGGCGTAGCGCGTCAGATCAACCCCCTGCACTTTTAGCGTTGGCGCCTGCTCATTGAGCATCAGCCCGCGGGCCGCAATGCGGTAATGTTCATCCTCCATGCAGTCGTTAATGTGCTGATAGCCCGCCAGATACCCCAGGTAAGCGAGGAAAGAGTGGCTACCGTTCAACATACGCAGCTTCATTTCTTCAAACGGGATAACGTCAGCAACCAGTTCAGCGCCTGCTTTTTCCCATTGTGGACGCCCGGCGACGAAATTGTCTTCAATCACCCACTGACGGAACGGCTCACACGCGACACCCGCCGGATCGCGCACGCCGGTCAGTTGTTCGATTTTATCCAGCGTTTCGGTGGTCACTGCCGGAACAATGCGGTCAACCATTGTCGACGGGAACGTCACGTGTTGCGCGATCCATTCTGCCAGCGCCGCATCAACCGCACGGGCATAGGCCGTGACCACGTTTCGCATGACG
This sequence comes from Citrobacter sedlakii NBRC 105722, assembly GCF_000759835.1. Lineage (GTDB taxonomy): Bacteria > Pseudomonadota > Gammaproteobacteria > Enterobacterales > Enterobacteriaceae > Citrobacter_A > Citrobacter_A sedlakii. The sequence goes on along the minus strand of NZ_BBNB01000001.1, from coordinate 118,906 downwards.
TGTCCGTTCTCCGGCATATTGTCGCAGGACATAACGGTGAAGGCGGGCAGCCCTGCCGCTTTGCGTCGCGACAGCGCTTCAACCACCACGCCCGGTGCAGTTTTAGGCTGATGAGGATTCCGGAGATCGGCTGCGATCATTGGGTGATCCAGCATTAACTGCCCGGTGGCGGGAGAATGGCAATACCCTTTTTCGGTGATGGTCAGTGAAACAATCGCCACCTGCGGTTCGCACATTGCCGCGAACACCGCTTCCAGTCCATCCACCTGGGCATGCAGCGCGTTCTTCACCACGCCAACCACTCTTGCCGTCCAGGCATCGGCAGACATTTCCGCCACGGTGTACAGGTTATCCTGCTGTTTCAAATCGGCAATTTGCTGCTCGCCGCCGATCAGGTTCACTTCACAGTATCCCCAGTCGCTGTTGTGTTCAGCCGCCAGGATGTCGGTATAAACGCCCTGGTGCGCACGATGGAACGCGCCAAAGCCGAGATGAACGATACGCGGAATCAACGTGTTGCGATCGTAGCCAGGTAACGTCGCTTTTGCCGTTAAGAGCTTGTTTTGCATTGTATGACCTATTTGGAATGAAATCAGGACCGTTTCAGAGTAACGCCTGTATGGTTGTATGTTTTGATTTGAATTAAGCTTTCGCTAATTGGTATAACATCATTTTTAAGTTATGTGACAGCATGCGAGATGCGCTGACAAACCGTCTTAAGGCCGCCGTTACGCGGCCTTTCACGTTCCATGCGGCTTAACCGTGTTTATGCCAGTCCTGATATTCATGTTTCAGACGTTGGGGAGCCGTTTCCGGCATCATGAGCAGACCTATCACCGATACAATGCCGAGTACAATGACGTAACTGGCCAGTCCGTAATAATGTCCACCTGTCATCTGCAGGATCTTAACCGCCACCAGCCCCAGTACGCCGCTGCCGATCAGTGACCCTAACTGCCAGATGAGTGCGATACCGCTACAGCGAATATGCGTCGGGAATAATTCGGGGAAAAATGACGCCTGAGGGGCATAACACATGCTGTGACCAAAGCTAATGACAACAATCATCACTAACTGCGTTAACCAAAAGTTATCCTGATTAATCGCCAGGAAGAACGGAATAATCATTACGACCTGAATCAGTGCGCCGATGATATAAACCGGTTTGCGGCCAATTTTGTCACACAGCGCCCCCATCAGCGGAATCGCTAACACTTCCAACACCACTGCCACAATCATTGTTTCCATCAGGATGTTGGCATCCAGATTATTGGCTTTACCGTAGGCCAGAACGATCACCGTAAACATCGCAAAGGTACAGGCTTCAATTAACTTTGCGCACACCCCTTTGACCACAATACCAGGAAAATCCCGGATAACCTCAACCAACGGACGTGATTCCTCCGCCTTAGTTTCACGAATCTGCGCAAAGACGGGGGACTCATCAATCTTCAAACGGATGAACAGGCCGACGATAACCAACAGGAGACTCAACAAGAATGGGATACGCCAGCCGTAATCCATCATAGCTTCTGGGGATAATGTCGCGTTCAGTAAGGCAAAAAGCGCCATCGGTAACAGAAATCCAACCGGCGCGCCAATCTGGACCCAACTGGCGAAGAAGCCGCGGCGTTTGGGCTCCGCGTATTCCGCGGTCATCAATACCGCACCGGCCTGCTCGCCTCCCACGCCGAATCCCTGTAGAACGCGGATGAAAATCAGCAATACAGGAGCCCATACGCCAATTTTTTCATAGGTTGGCAATAATCCAATACAAAACGTCCCCAGTCCCACAATCAAAATCGTAATGACGAGCGCTTTTTTACGCCCTACTTTATCGCCAATGTGACCAAAAACGATACCGCCCAGCGGCCTTGCTAAAAAACCGACGGCATAGGTGGCGAATGCGGCCAGCGTACTGATTAACGGATCGTCGCTGGGGAAGAAAAGATGCCCAAAAAACAGGACAGCAGCGGTGCCATAAGCAAAAAAATCATAATATTCCGCAGCGGTACCAATTGCTGAAGCGGAAGCAACACGACGGACCACAGGTTTGCTATCAACATTATTTTTAATATCAACCGAACTAACCATACATGTTTACCTTCGTTGGATCAGAGGTGAGCAACTTCCTTGTCGTTTAGGTTTACTTTACCAGTTCCACAATGTGCCATCTTCCAGTCGGGCGACCGGCAGATAAGCGGGGTCATAGGGATATTTCGCCGCCAGCTTTTCGTCGAACTCAATGCCCAGTCCCGGTTTGTCGCCCGGGTGCATATAACCGTTGTCAAAACGCCAGTTATGCGGGAAAACGTCCAGCATTTGCTCTGAATATCCCATGTACTCCTGAACGCCGAAGTTGGGCACCCAGAGATCAAAGTGCAGCGCCGCAGCCATGCACACCGGAGAGAGATCGGACGGCCCGTGGGAGCCCGTGCGAACCTGATAAAGCGACGCGAAATCGGCGATGCGGCGCATTCCGGTAATGCCGCCTGCATGGGTGATGGTGGTGCGGATATAGTCGATCAGCTGTTCTTCTATCAGTTGCTTGCAGTCCCAGATACTGTTAAAGACTTCACCGACAGCAATCGGCGTAACGGTATGTTGTCGAATCAGGCGGAAGCATTCCTGGTTTTCCGCAGGCGTCGGGTCTTCCATCCAGAACAGACGATAATCTTCGATGCTCTTTCCAAAACGCGCCGCTTCAATCGGCGTTAAGCGATGATGCATGTCATGCAGTAAGTGTTCATTGAATCCGAACTTGTCGCGAACGGCTGCAAACAGCTTCGGTGTGAAGTCGAGGTATTTCTCGGTAGACCAGAGCTGTTCTTCCGGCCACTGTCCCTTGGTTGCGGGTTCGTAGGCCAGCCCTTTCCCTTTGGACATACCGTAAGTGGTTTTCATCCCCGGTACGCCGCACTGCACGCGAATCGCTTTAAAGCCCATCTCTTTATGGCGAGCGTAATCTTCCAGCACATCGTCAACGGTATGTCCGGTGGTGTGGCAATATACCATCACCCCTTCGCGGGACGCGCCGCCGAGCAATTGATACAGCGGCATGTTTGCCGCTTTGGCTTTGATGTCCCAGAGCGCCATGTCGACAGCAGAGATGGCAGACATCGTTACCGGGCCGCGACGCCAGTAAGCCCCCTTGTAAAAAAACTGCCAAATATCTTCGATACGGTGCGCATCGCGACCGATTAACTGTGGGCAGAGATGATCTTTCAGGTACGACGCGACAGAAAGCTCGCGTCCATTCAGCGTGGCATCGCCCAGTCCGGTGATACCGTCTTCGGTGGTTATTTTCAGCGTGACAAAGTTACGTCCCGGACAGGTGACAAAAACCTCAGCCCCTACAATCTTCATTTTTCTTCCTACCTCTATGTGGTGATATTAAGAATTTATGCCTTACGCATACTACCATACAAGTATAACAAACCTGTTTCTCCACTGAGATCACAAAAATCAGCGTCCACTGACGTGGGGTTTGTGCCGATGCGCAAAAAAAGCGGTCCGTGAATACGTAACCGCTTTGAACGCAGGGGTTAAATGCGGCTGGCGCTGGGCAGCCTCTGTTTACTGCCTGTAACCTCTGCCGCATCCTCAGGAATACGCAGATCGCGATCGCAGACTTCCGGCATCAGTAGTGCGGAAATGAGGCCTATCAGGGAATAAATAACGATCATCACCAGGATCGGCAGCCAGTTGCCGGTCATGTTGCAGAAAATGCCCGCCAGTACCGGACCGAACCCCACCGCGACCAGCCCCCCGGCCTCCTTCGATATCGCCATGCGGGTGAAGCGGTTACGGGAGCCGAAGATCTCCGCCATGGTGATATTTTCAAGTGCAAACAGGCCAAGCACCGCAAAGTTATGAATGACAATCAGCGCCGTCATGATGATCCCGGGGCTGTACGTTTTATCCACGACAATCGACAGCATCGGGTAAGCAAGAATGATGGCCGAGATGTTTAACAAAATGTAGGGTAAACGGCGACCGTATTTGTCTGACAGCCAGCCCAGAAGCGGAATAGTGATAAAACCGATAATCGAGCTTATCATCAGCGCATCCGTGGGTATCGATTTGTTGAATAACAGCGTCTGGACGAGATAACCGGCAAGAAACGTCTGGATCAATCCCGAGTTACCGGCTTGCCCAAAACGTAACCCCGTTGCCAGCCAGAACGATTTACTGGAAAACATCGCGCCCAGAGAAACATCTGCTGCCGTCGGGGCTGCGGTGGTTTCACCTTCGTTGACCTGCTCAAACACCGGACTTTCTTTCAGGTTCAGACGCAGCCATATGGCGAAGATCATGACCACTACGCTTGCGAGGAACGGAATACGCCATCCCCAGGCCAGCAACGCTTCACGGTCAAGAGCGAAAAACATCACCGCCCAGATCGCCGTGGCGCTTAACGTACCGCAGTTGGTGCCCATCGCCACCAGAGATGAAATGATTCCGCGTTTCCCTTTCGGCGCGTATTCCGCCAACATGGTTCCGGCGCCAGAAATTTCCGCCCCCGCGCCTAGTCCCTGAATAATACGTAAAGTGACTAACAGCACTGGCGCAAAAATTCCGATTTGCGCGTAAGTCGGCAAAACGCCAATTAAGGTGGTGCAGATGCCCATCATGGTGATGGTGATAAAGAGCACTTTTTTGCGCCCTATTCTGTCGCCCATTTTGCCGAATATAAAAGCGCCGACGATACGAGCGATATACCCTGCGCCGTAGGTGCCCATCGCCAGAATAAGCGCCATAGCCGCGGATTGTTCCGGGAAAAATATCTCATGAAACACCAGCGCGGCGCCAAGAGAATATAACTGGAAATCCATAAATTCCAGGGCAGTGCCTAACCAACCTGAAACGGCGGCGCGCACCAGATCCTGCGTACTTCTTTCATGTTTTAATGTATTCATATTAGCTATCTCTGAAAAGGAGATGCGTACCACAAAATACCCGACGAATCGGGCATTTACCGCATTGTTCGTCTGTTATGCAGAAAAGGTCAGTAATACTTTGCAGCACTGACGCTGATCTTTTTCGAATATTTCAAGGGCGTCGGTAATATGGTGATAGTCAAACTGATGAGTAATTAACTTTTCGGGATCGATAAATCCCTTTTCAATCCATTCGATGACGGTGGGAAATTTGTGCGCATTCAGTCGCGATGAAAAAATAGAAAGCTCTTTACCGGTAATGCCCTGCTGCGTAATCACGCACGGGTCGCTGGAAAAACCCATTAACACGATACGCGCCGCAGGTGACGCAAGGCCAATGGCTTCCGGGAGAATGGCTGGATGACAGGCCGCGTCAACAATCAGGGTCGGCTTGATTCCTTTTTCTTCGAGCCAGGATTGCAGTGTAAGCTCGCTATTATTCAGGATCACATCAGCGCCGCATGTTTTTGCCATCGCCAGACGTTCTTCAATACGATCGGCCACAATCACGGTGCCAACGTTATAAACACCTTTTAACGCCTGTAAAGTGGTTAACCCCATCGGACCGGCGCCGTAAATGAGCGCAATATCATTTTCTGTCGGCTCAACCTGTCCGGTAACATTTGCGGCAATCGTAAAAGGTTCAACCATCACGGCGTGACGATCGGGGATCGTCTCCGGAATAACGTAGGCATTCCTGGCTGGCGCAGTCACATATTCACTAAAACCGCCGTCCCGGTGCACGCCTAATACCACTAATGACGTGCAAACATTGGGTTTGCCAATTGAGCAGGGATAGCATTCCCCGCAGCTAATAACCGGATCCAGCGCCACACGTTCACCAATACGGCGCGTATCTACGCCCTCGCCCACTTTATCTATCACACCAAAAACTTCGTGACCGATAACGCGTGGATATTTCGCAAACGGATTATGACCGCGATAAATATGACTGTCCGATCCGCATATTCCGGCGAGTTTAACCCGAACGCGAACGTCTCCTTTTCGCGGTTCGGGTAATTCCCGTTGTTCAATCACCAGATTATTGGGTTGCTGAATAACGACACTTTCCATGCGCTTTCCTTACATCAAATTAGTGATGCAAGAAATTTATTCATTCCCGAACTACCATACAAGCATGGTGATCAAAAAACCGACGGGCGATCACAAAAAAGCGATCTATGTCCGTCCCCATCCCGCAACAATGATCAGCATGCCACACAGCGCAACGACGGCCCCTGTCCAGTCATAAAGACTAAGTTTCACGTCGTCCACTATGCGTAACCATACGAGCGCAGTACATACGTAGACGCCGCCGTAGGCGGCATATACGCGTCCGCTGGCAGCCGGATGGAGCGTCAACAGCCAGACAAACAGGGCCAGAGCAATGCCAGCGGGAACCAACAGCCAGATCGTTGCCCCGCGTTTTAGCCAGAGCCAGGGTAAAAAGCAGCCGACGATTTCACACAACGCCGTGGCAATAAAAAGAAGTGTCGTTTTGATCATGGTTGTCGTTTATTGAGCTGAGGTTAAATCATGATACGCGATAATCGTCGTCGCTTATCCATGACCTTCAGGCGGGTATGCCCTGCGCCGTGATTAGTGTAGAATTTGCCTGTAAGTGATGATTTTATACCCCACTCATGAAAGGAATTTGCCATGAACATTACACTTAGCAAGCGTCTGGGCCTGACGGCAATGCTGCTGCTTGGTGCTGTCGTGTATACCGCGTCTGCTCAGGCTGAGACCAGCAGGCTGGTGATCGAGTCCGGCGACAGCGCGCTGAGCCGTCAGCAAGCGGCAATGCAAAAAGAACAATGGAATGACACGCGCAATCTGCGCCAGAAAGTGAATAAACGCGCTGAAAAAGAGTGGGACAAAGCAGATGCCGCTTTTGATAACCGCGACAGCTGTGAGCAAAGCGCTAATCTCAATGCGTACTGGGAACCGAATACCCTGCGCTGTCTGGACCGCCGTACAGGCCGGGTTATCGCGCCTTAATGTCGTGATGCGAAAAGACGCTAAGGAATCGGTATGACAAGCGCCCTCAGTGTAAAGTTGCGCCCGCTGGAGCGTGAAGATTTACGTTTCGTCCATCAACTCGACAATAACGCCAGCGTAATGCGTTACTGGTTCGAAGAACCTTACGAGGCATTCGTTGAGTTGTCGGATCTCTACGACAAGCACATTCACGATCAAAGTGAACGCCGGTTTGTCGTGGAGTGCGATGGCCAGAAAGCCGGACTGGTTGAACTGGTGGAGATTAACCACGTCCACCGCAGAGCCGAGTTTCAGATCATTATTTCCCCGGAATTTCAGGGTAAAGGACTTGCCTCACGCGCGGCCAGGCTGGCGATGGACTACGGATTTACCGTACTTAACCTGTATAAACTGTATTTAATCGTTGATAAAGAAAATGAAAAAGCGATTCATATCTACCGTAAGCTGGGCTTTATGGTGGAAGGCGAGCTAATCCATGAGTTTTTCATCAACGGCGAATACCGCAACACCATACGAATGTGTATTTTCCAGCATCAGTATCTGACGGAACTGAAAACGTCCGCACCCGCCATGTTGAAACCGACCGCGCAGTAACGCTGCGCGGCAAGGTCAGTAATAATCGATGGTATTTTTAATGGTGTAGTTATGCTCAACGGCAGGCTTGACGCTTTGATCGATAATCACCAGCGTGCAATCCGTAGGATTGGCGTGACTGTCGTAGTCGCAGGTCTGCTTCACATTGCCTAACGGGCGATCGTTCAGCAGACTTACTGCCGTATAGTCGAGCTTCTTACGCGGGTCTGATGAAGGTTTCGCTTCCACCGATAATGTCTGATCTTTCGTCACGGTGGTTTTACCCAGTGGATACCCTTCGGAATCATAGCGATAATGTACTTTCATCTCTTTACCAACGGCGGTGACAATAAACCCATTGTCATCGGTGTCCCAGACCACACCCGCAGAGGGCAGCTCCGCTAGCTGGCATTTCCCTTGCAGGCGCACCCGCTTTTCCAGCGTTTCCGCGTCGCGGTAATAGTTAGCATCCAGAACAAGGGCAACGGCGGTATTATTTTCCAGGTCGTGCAACTCCAGCGTATCAAAGCAGCCTTCCTCAGAAAGCGAGCCATTTACCCGTTTCGCCACTTCGCCCTTTTCATTGAGTAATGTCTGGCTGAAGTCTTTCACCGGGCCCCGCAGCGGGTCAAAATCGAACTCATTTGAGAAGCTGGCCATTTCAGGCGTAAAAGAAAGCGGCAGCGTGTTATTGTCGCATCCTGCCAGCACAAGGCCGCAAAGCAAAAAAAGGCACTGTTTTTTCACACATTCCCCGTCAACCATGGATGATTCCCAATCATATTAGCAAATACAGTTATTTACACTAAGGGTGCTATGCTTATTTTAGCGCATCTCATAAAAGGAGCAGATGATGAAAGTCACCCGAGGAATACTGACGTGTTTATTGTTGAGCGCGTCCCCGCTGGTTTTTGCGGTTCCGAACTCGTGCGAACGCGTTAAAAGCGATATTGAACAGCGCATCATTAATAATGGCGTGCCGGAAGCGAATTTTACGCTCAGCATTGTGCCAAACGATCAGGCTGACCAGCCGGATTCCCAGGTCGTCGGACATTGCGCCAACGACACCCACAAAATTCTGTATACCCGCACCAGCAGCGGCAATGCACCGGCAAATACTGCGCCTTCGCAGGATGGCGCCAGCGCCGAACCGCAATAATGCGACCCGATGTTACCCGCCTTTCCTGGTGGGTAACGTCCTTTTGATTTGGATTAATACCCGCCGCGCCTGAACAGGTACACTCTCGCCCACTGATGCACGCATCGTGCAATACACCTGCATTGTTGGATACTGTTAATGACTGAATTTACGCAACGTGACGATTTCGCCATGACGGCGCGGGTACTGGGCGCGCTGTTTTACTATGCGCCGGACAGCAATGAGGCCGCGCCGCTGGTCGCATTATTAAAAACAGAAGAGTGGCAGGCCCAGTGGCCGCTGCCCACACATAAGCTTGCGCCTCTCGGTCAGTTGCTTCAGCGCGACGCGGAAGAAACGCTGGCGCAGGCATGGCAGCGTCTGTTTGTCGGACCTTACGCGCTGCCTTCGCCACCGTGGGGTTCCGTCTGGCTGGATCGTGAAAATGTGCTGTTTGGTGATTCCACGCTGGCCCTGCGCCAGTGGATGCGCGACAACGGGATTCACTTTGCGATGCAGCAAAATGAGCCGGAAGATCATTTTGGCGCCTTGTTGCTTCTCGCCGCCTGGCTGGCAGAAAACGGGCGCCATATGCAGTGCGCCGAACTGCTGGCGTGGCATCTGTTGCCATGGTCGTCGCGCTTTCTCGATGTTTTTATCGACAATGCCGGACATCCGTTTTACCAGGCCGTCGGCGAGCTGGCGCGTCTGACCCTTGCCGACTGGCAGTCGACGCTGATCGTCCCGGTGGCCGTGAAAAAACTGTATCGGTGAGCATAAATCCTCACTTTACGCTGGCCGGAAAGCAGAAGGATGGCGCTTCCGGCCCGACACGATTGTGACAACGTCACTTTTCATTGCCGCTTTTAAGACAATTCTTTACAGAGCGAACCACCCGTTGCGCCATAAGGCCTGATCCCCCTTACAGATCAGCAGCCTGGTTCACTTTTTACGCCGTCTGACTGGCGGCCTTCTCCCCCTGTTGCTATAGCTCAAAACACCCTGCCGATACATGGCATAACAACACGCAGCGGCAACCCGCTGCCATAACGCATGCAAACAGGGAGACACACCGCAATGCACACTTCCGCGTTAAAACGCGTCGCCGCCTTCACTTTCGCCATTATCATTGTGCTGGCGCTGGTGGTCTGGGGAGTCGGCCTCGACACGCTTCAGGCCCGACAGGTCGATCTGCTGTATCTCGGTAAACAGCACCTCTTTTTAGTGTTCAGTTCAATGTTTTTGGCTCTGCTGGTGGGGATCCCCAGCGGCATTTTACTGAGTCGTCCAGCCGCCAAAGGCATTGCCGAATACGTCATGCAGATCTTTAATGTCGGCAACACCCTGCCTCCGCTGGCTGTGCTGGCGCTCGCCATGGTGATTATCGGCATCGGCGATATTCCTGCGATCGTCGCGCTGTTCCTGGCTTCGCTGTTGCCCATCGTTCGTAACACCTACGCAGGCCTCTGCTCCGTCCCCGCCTCGCTGATTGAAGCAGCGAACGGCATTGGCATGACCAAATGGCAGCGGTTGTGGCAGGTGGAATTGCCGAACGCATGGCCGGTCATGCTTTCAGGGATCCGGATCGCCACGGCCATTAACGTCGGTACCGCCCCGCTGGCCTTTCTGATTGGCGCCAGCAGCTACGGCGAGCTGATCTTCCCCGGTATTTACCTGAACGACTTCCCGACGCTTATTCTGGGCGCGACCGCCACGGCGCTTTTCGCCCTGATCCTTGACAGCCTGCTCGCATGGCTTGGCCGGGCCCTGAGTCCGCACACGGCATGAAGACAATGATAAGAACATGGAGCGCTAAATGAAGATTAAAAGACACCTGTTGGGCTGGCTTGCCTATGTGCTGATTTTCAGCGCGCAGGCGCAAGCCGCCCCGATCGTCCTCGCCACGAAAGGCTTTACCGAGCAGCACATTCTGTCGGCGATGACGGTGCTGTATCTGCAAAAGAAAGGCTTTCAGGTTGAGCCTCGCACCAATATTGCGGCCGTGATTTCGCGTAACGCCATGGTCAACAACCAGATTGATGTGACCTGGGAATATACCGGCACTTCGCTGATCATTTTCAACCGTATCGATAAACGGATGACGCCGCAGGAGTCCTACGACACGGTGAAGCGGTTGGATGCAGAGAAAGGTCTGGTCTGGCTGAAACCCGCCGATATGAATAATACCTACGCCTTTGCCATGCAGCGCAAACGCGCCGAGGCGGAAAACATCACCACGATGTCCCAAATGGTGGCGAAAATTGACCACATTCGCCAGACCGATCCGGATAAAAACTGGCTACTGGGCCTCGACCTTGAATTTGCCGGTCGTAGCGACGGTATGAAACCTTTACAGCAGGCTTACCAGATGAATCTGGACCGCCCACAGATCCGGCAGATGGATCCTGGTCTTGTCTATAACGCCGTTCGCGATGGTTTTGTTGACGCAGGGCTGGTGTATACCACCGATGGGCGAGTAAAAGGGTTCGATCTGAAAGTTCTGGAAGACGACAAAGGCTTTTTCCCCAGCTACGCGGTCACCCCGGTGGTGCGCAAACCGATTCTTGATGCCAACCCGGGACTGGAAGAGGCGCTGAATACCCTTTCCGCTCTACTGAACAACGACGTAATAAGTACGCTCAATGCGAAAGTGGATATCGATCATCAGTCGCCTCAGCAGGTCGCGCGTGAATTCCTGCAACAGAAAAAGCTGCTGTAAGGAGCCAATATGGACACGATTCATTTCATGATTGATAACGCGGGCTATCTCGCCAGCCTTACCTTCCAGCATTTATGGCTGGTGCTGTTGGCCGTCGGCCTGGCAATAGTGATTGGCGTACCGCTGGGCGTGCTGATTGTTCGCCACAAATGGCTGGCCACGCCGGTACTCAGCTTCGCGACCCTGATGCTCACCATCCCGTCTATTGCGCTGTTTGGCTTAATGATCCCGCTCTTTTCGCTGATCGGTCAGGGAATCGGCGCGTTACCCGCCGTTACCGCGGTATTCCTCTATTCATTGCTGCCAATCGTGCGCAATACCCATACGGCGCTGGACAGTCTGCCGCCGGGGCTGCGCGAGGCCGGTCGCGGTATCGGCATGACCTTCTGGCAGCGCCTGCGCTGGGTTGAAATTCCGATGGCGCTGCCGGTGATATTTGGCGGTATTCGCACCGCTGTGGTCATGAACATCGGCGTAATGGCGATCGCCGCCGTGATTGGCGCGGGCGGTCTGGGTTTACTGTTATTAAACGGTATCGGCGGCAGCGATATTCGCATGTTGATCGCCGGTGCGTTGTTGATTTGTATTTTAGCGATTGTGCTGGACTGGCTACTGCATCGCCTGCAGGTCGTTCTGACACCAAAGGGGATTCGATAATGATAAAACTGGAAAACCTCACCAAACAATTTTCCCAGAAAAAGGGCCAACCGCTGAAGGCGGTAGATAACGTTAATCTGAACGTTCCGGAAGGCGAAATGTGCGTTCTGCTGGGGCCGTCAGGCTGTGGCAAAACCACCACGCTGAAAATGATTAACCGCCTGATCACGCCCAGCAGCGGTAATATCTTGATCAACGGCGAAGACACCAGCGGAATGGATACTGTCACCTTGCGCCGCAATATTGGCTACGTGATCCAGCAAATCGGCCTGTTCCCGAACATGACGATTGAAGAGAACATCACCGTGGTACCGAGGATGCTGGGCTGGGACAAGGCCCGCTGTCAACGACGCGCGGAGGAGTTAATGGATATGGTGGCAATGGATGCGAAGAAATTCCTCCACCGCTATCCAAAAGAGATGTCCGGGGGGCAGCAGCAGCGTATCGGCGTGATCCGCGCGCTGGCAGCCGATCCGCCAGTACTGCTGATGGATGAACCGTTTGGCGCCGTTGACCCCATTAACCGGGAAGTGATCCAAAACCAGTTTCTGGAAATGCAGCGCGCGTTGAAAAAGACCGTTATGCTGGTGAGTCATGATATTGATGAAGCCCTGAAGCTCGGCGATCGGATCGCGGTTTTCCGGCAGGGACGAATCGTCCAGTGCGCCAGCCCGGATGAATTGCTGGCGAAGCCGGCTAACGAGTTTGTCGGCTCGTTTGTCGGCCAGGACCGAACGCTTAAACGTCTGCTGTTGGTTTCAGCGGGGGATGTCACCGATCAGCAGCCGACGCTGACGGCACGTCCCACTACCCCGCTGCAGGAGGCCTTTGCCATCATGGACGATAACGATATTCGCGCGATCACCGTGGTGGATGCCGACGGAAAACCCGTGGGCTTCGTTAAGCGCCGGGAAGCGCGGAACGCCACCGGGGTCTGTTCGGATATCATTCATCCCTTCCGCATCACCGGAAAGGCGGAAGATAACCTGCGTATCGTGCTGTCGCGTCTGTACGAGAGTAACACCAGTTGGATGCCCATTGTCGATGAAGACGGCCGCTACAACGGTGAAATTTCCCAGGACTATATTGCCGATTACCTGAGTTCGGGACGCACCCGCCGGGCGTTGAACATCCACGACAGTCATTAACCGCGTAGCCTGACAGAGGGTTGCTGATCAGGCTCCCCCTTTTCGCACTCACGGCTTTTGCTTCTGTGCACTTTTCCCCGCAAAATAGACGGTTTCAGACTTCCTGTGACCGTTTATGCATCGTCTCCATGCCTGGCCCGATCTACGCGCCATGTTTCGCCGTCTGTGCTTTGCCGCCCTCGTGGGCATCTTCGCCGCGCTGGCGGTCGCCTGCTTCCGTCATGCGATGCTATTGCTGGAATGGGTATTTCTCAGCAATGACAGCGGCAGTCTGGTCAACGCCGCGACGGGTCTGTCGCCCTGGCGACGCGTCCTGACGCCAGCGCTGGGAGGACTGGCGGCCGGTTTGCTGCTGTGGGGATGGCAAAAGCGCAGCCAGTTGCGACCGCACGCGCCCACTGACTATATGGAAGCCCTGCAAACCGACGGTCGGTTTGATTATGGCGCGAGCTTAATCAAATCCCTGGCTTCGCTACTGGTGGTCGCCAGCGGTAGCGCGATTGGTCGTGAAGGGGCGATGATTTTGTTGGCCGCGCTGGCGGCCTCCTGCTTTGCCCGCCGGTTCGCGCCTCAGCACGAGTGGAAATTGTGGATCGCCTGCGGCGCGGCGGCAGGTATGGCCAGCGCGTATCACGCCCCGCTGGCGGGCAGCCTGTTTATTGCGGAAGTCCTGTTTGGTACGTTGATGCTGGCGTCGCTCGGTCCGGTCGTTGTTTCCGCCGTGGTAGCGCTGCTGATCACCCATGCGCTGAACGGGGGTAACGATGTGCTCTACACGGTTCATCTGTCGCGGTCGCTGCATCTTACCGAGTACGGACTGATCGTCAGCACAGGCCTGCTTGCCGGTCTTTGCGGTCCCCTGTTGATGGGGTTGATGTCTGCCAGCCACCGCGCATTTCTTCTGCTCAGACTGTCACCGCCGTGGCAGCTGGCGCTGGGCGGGCTCATCGTCGGCTTACTTTCCCTGCTCACGCCAACGGTATGGGGCAACGGCTACAGCGTGGTGCAGTCATTTCTGCTTTCGCCGCCGCTGATGGCGGTTGTCACGGGGATTTTTCTTTGCAAGCTGCTCGCGGTGCTGGCCAGCAGCGGTTCCGGCGCGCCTGGCGGCGTATTCACCCCGACGCTGTTTATCGGCCTGGCCGTAGGGATGTTTGTTGGACGCCTTTGGGGAATGTGGCTTCCCGGTTCCGACGAACTGGCGGTCTTGTTAGGCTTAACGGGAATGGCGACGCTGCTGGCAGCGACAACGCATGCGCCCGTTATGTCGGCGCTGATGATTTGTGAAATGACCGGAGAGTATCGACTGCTCCCCGGCTTGTTGATGGCCTGTGTACTGGCCTCGGTGCTGTCGCGAACCTTACGCCACGACTCGATCTACCGCCAGCACGCTGCCGAGCATTGACAGGCGAATGTACTGACCCAGTTCACGCTGCTCAGCGCGCGGCAGATAAGGCAGCTCGCCAATCAGCGGCGCGGGCAGTTTTTTGCTCAGCACGTCGATAATTTCGGCGTAGTGCGCGAGGCCCGGGTTGATGCGGTTTGCGACCCAGCCGATCAGCGGTAAGCCGTCATTGGCGATCGCCTGGGCTGTCAGCAGCGCATGGTTGATACACCCTTCCTGAATGCCCACCACCATCAGTACCGGAAGCTGTTCCTGAACCACCCATTCGGAGAGCGGGCGCAGATCGTTCATCAGGCTGCGCCAGCCGCCGGTGCCTTCTACCACAACGTGATCGACCTTTTCAGTCAGGCTGGCCAGCCCGTCAGAAATCAGGGTGTAATTGATGGGACAACTGTGGGCGACGCTGCTTTCATCTTCGCTGAGCGCGATGGGATTCACCGCTTCATAGGGCAAGTCCAGCGTAGAGACGCTCTGCAGCACCAACGCGTCTTTATTGCGCAGACCGTCCGGGGTCTCTTTACTGCCCTTGGCGACAGGCTTATAGCCAGCCACGCTTTTACCACCCGACGCTAACGCTTGTAGTAATGCGCGGGAAACCACCGTCTTCCCAACAGAAGTGTCTGTACCTGTAATAAAGAAACGCTTCAGCATCACTAACTCCACCGTTATGCTTCGAAAATATAAGCCAGGAAAATAATACAGTAGAGAAAGTCTAAGGTATGCCAGAATAGCTCAGCTTGCGTTAGCGCAAATTTTGGTAGATCAAATCAAAAATGTTAACCCTGTAATAGACGAATCAGTAAAGAACCGTTATACATCGCGTCTTTTACCAGTGCGGCGCCGGCCATGGTGCCCTGATTAGAAAACTGCGTACTCTCGACAACCATATTTTTGCTGTAGGCGGGTAGCGCCTGCTGCCGAATGCTGTCTGCGATGGCCGGAAACAGCACATCAGCGGCTTTGCTCAGCGGCGAGCCAATCAGTATTTTTTGCGGGTTAAATAAATTCACCATGATCGCCAGAATGCGCCCCACATGGGCCCCGACGCCCGCGATAATATCTTTTGCCAGTAGATCGCCCTGTAGCGCGGCCTGACACAGTGAATCCACGGTGAGCGGCTGCCCGTGCAGCGTGGAACTCATCGACTGCCCCAGACGAAGCTGGGCCAGCTCAAGTACGCTCTCGATACTGGCGATGGTTTCCAGACAACCGTGGTTGCCGCAGTAGCAACGTTTACCGTAAGGGTCGACCTGCGTGTGCCCGATCTCCACCAGGCTACTGCTCCCTGCGTGTAGCAAATGCCCGTCGGTGATGACCCCTGCGCCAACGTTATGGTCAATGACCACCTGAATCACATCGCGCGCGCCGCGAGACGCGCCAAACAGGGCTTCCGCCATCGTCCATGCGCTGATGTCATGCTGAATGTACACCGGCACTCCGGTGTGCTGTTCAAGCGCTTCCCCCAGCGGCATCTCTTTCACATCTTCATAAAAGGGCATCCGGTGCACGATACCATTTTCGGTATCGATAATGCCGGGCAGAGTAATGGCGATAGAGGTCAGGCGTTCGAGCAACTGCTGATGACGGATGAAAAACTGGTCGATCAACGTGATGATACGTTCGAGTAACGGCTGTTCGTCGTCAAGCGGCAGTTCCAGACACTCTTCGACGACCAGCTTACTGCTGAGATCGCGTAATGCGAGAAAGATTTCGCCCCGGCTGATACGCAGAGATAAATAGTGCCAGGCCTCGGTCTCCACCACCAGCCCTACCGCGGGTCGGCCCCGGCTTCCGGCCTCTTTGATTTCCAGTTCCTGAACCAAATGCGCTTCCAGCATTTCACGGACAATTTTGGTGATACTGGCTGGCGCAAGCTGCGCGAGACGAGAAAGGTCGATACGCGATACCGGCCCCAGCTGATCAATCAGGCGATAAACCGCGCCCGCATTGGTCTGCTTTATTTGATCGATGTGCCCAGGCTGACTATCAGCAACCACCTCTGACTCCCTTTATTTTCGCGCTCCGAAATAATCTGTAGGCTATGGTGAAGTACTTCAATACGCAACGTCAACTTTTTACTTAGCCGTGTGATTTACCGCACATTTTTAGCCGTTATTAAATTAATTTAAGCGCTTCTCACTGCCTGAAGTAACTGCTGGCGAAAACGGATCGCTGCCTGACTGTGTTCACGGTGGCGGGACCAGACCAGCCACATTTCGGAAACGGCATCTTCTTCCGCCAGCGGCACCCAGCACATTTCATTAAGCTGCACCTTTTTGAACGACGCCGGAAGAATGGAGACGCCTAAACCTGCGGCAACCAGGCCGATGATGGTCATCGCTTCCCCCACCTCCTGCGTAATGACCGGAGACAGATTATAACGGCGCATTAACCCGAGAATGTCGTCATAAAGGCCGGTGCCGACATGCGGGTCGAAAAAGACAAACGGCTCTTTTGCCAGTTCCGCTAATGTCACCACGGGCTTTTGCGCCAGTCGGTGCGCGCGCGGAATCATGGCCATTAAAGGTTCATGCAAGATCACTTCGTATTGTAACGTTTCCGGTAGCGGCGTGTTGCGCATGAGCCCCAACTCCAGCGCCCCTTCGCCAAGCGGCGTGAGCTGCTCGCGAGTATTCATCTCCCGGGTCTGAAGGTGCACGTCAGGATAATGCTGGCGGAACAGGGACAGCGTATCGGAGACGGCGCGGATAAACGGCGCAGAGGAGGTAAAGCCGATGCGTAACTCCCCCGCTTCTCCTTGATGGAGCCGCGCCGCGCGAGCGGCGGCATCGTCCACTTGCGCGAGGATCTGACGGCTGTCAGCGAGGAATTGCTTGCCCGCCGCGGTCAGCGCCACGCTGCGATTGGTACGCGCCAGCAGTCGGGCGCCAACATGCTGTTCCAGCATCTGAATTTGCTGACTTAGCGGCGGCTGCGAAATATTCAGACGGGCGGCGGCGCGTCCAAAATGAAGTTCTTCTGCAACAGCAACGAAATAGCGCAGATGACGTAACTCAATATTCATATCTTTAACATATTATTTGAGATAATTAATATATTAGACAGAATATTGAGATTTTCCTACCCTGATCGTCAGGGTTGCGCCCGTCCCTTTTCGTCACGGGGCTATTGAGCAAGGATTTCAAGTGAGTCGTACAACTACGGTCAGTGACGCGTCGGCAGGCGACATTGAACCACAGCGCATTTCTCAGCCGGTTCAGTTTATCAAACGGGGGACATCCTCCTTCATGCGCGTCACGCTGGCGCTGTTCTCGGCAGGTCTGGCGACCTTTGCCCTGCTTTATTGCGTACAGCCTATTCTTCCCGTGCTCTCTCACGAATTTGGCGTGTCGCCTGCAAGTAGCAGTATTTCACTGTCGATCTCTACCGGAATGCTGGCCGTTGGCCTCCTGTTTACCGGTCCATTGTCAGACGCGATTGGCCGTAAGCCGGTAATGGTTACCGCCCTGCTGCTGGCCTCCTGCTGTACGTTGCTGTCAACCCTGATGACAAGCTGGCACGGCATTCTGATCATGCGTGCGCTGATTGGTCTTTCGCTCAGCGGCGTGGCGGCGGTTGGGATGACCTATCTGAGCGAAGAGATTCACCCCAGTTTTGTCGCTTTTTCCATGGGGCTCTATATCAGCGGAAACTCCATCGGCGGAATGAGTGGGCGCTTGATCAGCGGTGTGGTAACAGACTTTTTCAGCTGGCGTATTGCGCTGGCCGCGATTGGCTGTTTCGCTCTCGCGTCAGCCCTGATGTTCTGGAAAATCCTGCCGGAATCGCGCCATTTCCGCCCGACCTCTTTACGGCCTAAGTCGCTGTTTATCAACTTTCGCCTGCACTGGCGTGACCGCGGGCTGCCGCTGCTGTTCGCGGAAGGCTTTTTGTTGATGGGATCCTTTGTCACCCTGTTTAACTACATTGGCTATCGGCTGATGCTGCCCCCCTGGGAACTGAGTCAGGCGGTGGTCGGCCTGCTGTCGGTCGCCTACCTGACCGGCACCTGGAGTTCGCCGAAGGCGGGCGCCATGACCGTCCGCTACGGGCGAGGTCCGGTCATGGTGGTTTCTACGGGCGTAATGCTGGTTGGCCTGTTGATGACCCTCTTCAGTTCACTCTGGTTGATTTTCACCGGTATGCTGCTCTTTTCCGCTGGATTTTTCGCCGCCCACTCAGTGGCAAGCAGTTGGATCGGTCCGCGCGCCCGCCGCGCAAAAGGTCAGGCGTCGTCTCTGTATCTGTTCAGCTACTATGTAGGATCAAGCATCGCCGGGACGCTGGGCGGCGTATTCTGGCACAATTACGGCTGGAACGGCGTCGGTGGGTTTATCGCTATTATGCTGGTGCTGGCGATTGTTGTCGGTCTGCGCCTGCATCGCCGTCTGCACGTTTGACCTGGTAGAATTATTTCGGTTGGCGCTGTACATAGGGTTACACGCCGATACCAATGACTCACGGACGTCCTCGATTATCAGCGATAAAGTATTTTCAACGGCCCCGCAGTGGGGTTGAATGAAAAACCAAATCGAGGGTATGAAAATGAAAAACGTATTAGCTCTGGTTGTTGCCGCTGCTATGGGTCTGTCTTCCGCCGCGTTTGCGGCAGAGACGGCAACCTCTCCCGCTCCGGCAACGCAAAGCGCTCCGGCGAAAACCACTCATACTAAAAAGCATCACAAAGCGGCCCCACAGAAAGCGCCAGAGCAAAAAGCGCAAGCGGCTAAAAAGCACAGCAAAAAAACCGCCACGCATCAAGCCGCTAAACCGGCTGCCCAGCCTGCAGCATAATTTCCGTTAAAACGTCGGCGCGCCCCTTTGCGCTAACGTATGCTGGCGCTGGACGCCCTGTTCAGCGCCTTTCTTCGGAGGGCTTCAGCGTGGGTCGTTATCGTTTTGAGGTCATTCTTATTTCATTAATTTTCTGCGCGCTTATCGCTATCCGCTTCTGGTTCGCCTGATCGTAGTTCGCTGATTTTCCTCTCACTTCTCCGTCGTTACGTCTATAGTATTTACTGAGGGTTTTCTTTTAATAATCATAATTACCCACCAGAGTGTGATATGCGTAAAACCGTTGCTGTATTACTGGGCTCGTTTTGTTTTACATCGGGTATGGCGTATGCGGACAAACCTGACGCGCAAGCCGATACCAGTGAAGTCAAAACGCTATTTTTCGGTCAGGACGATCGTGTTCCGGTTGAGGATCCAACCGATGCGCCGTGGGATGCGATTGGCCAACTCGAAACCGCCAGCGGCAATCTTTGCACCGCCACGCTTATCTCGCCACACCTGGCGCTCACTGCCGGACATTGTTTATTAACCCCGCCCAGAGGCACACCGGATAAAGCCGTCGTGCTGCGTTTTGTGTCCAAAAAAGGGATTTGGCGTTACGAAATTCACGGGATTGAAGGTCGGGTTGATCCGGGGCTGGGTAAGCGTCTGAAAGCCGATGGCGATGGCTGGATTGTCCCCCCTGCCGCGGCATCATGGGATTTTGGTCTGATCGTACTGCGTTATCCCCCCTCTGGCATCACGCCATTACCTTTATTCGACGGGGATAAAGACGCCCTGACCGCAGCGCTGAAAGAAGCCGGACGTAAAGTCACCCAGTCAGGCTATCCGGAAGATCATCTCAACACGCTTTATTCCCATCAGGACTGTATCGTCACCGGCTGGGCGCAAAAGGCGGTGTTGTCGCATCAGTGTGATACCCTTCCCGGTGACAGCGGTTCTCCTCTGATGCTTAAAACGGCGACGGGCTGGCAGCTCATTGGCGTACAGAGTTCAGCCCCTGCGGCTAAAGACCGCTGGCGGGCCGATAATCGCGCCATTTCGGTGACCGGCTTTCGCGATAAGCTGGATGCGCTGGCTGAACAGCCATAAGACAACGCCGCCCGCGCGAGGCGGGCGGCAAACATCAGGCAAGTTTAATCATCACCATACCGACCAGCAGTAGCGCAACGCCAATCCATCCTTTAGGGTTCAAACGTTGACCAAACAGAATCCAACCGGCAGCCAGCGTCGCGGCGATACCAAAACCGCCCCACAGCGCGTAGGCTACCGACAGGTCAATGCCCTTTACCGCCTGGGAGAGCGCGCTAAACGCCGCTAATACGGCGGCCAGCGACAGAATACCGTAGAATTTACGCCGGAAACCGTCAGAGAATTTTAAAAAGACGTTAGCCATAATTTCCAGTACGATCGCCACGGCCAGCCACGCGGCATGAACCCATTCAAACTGCTGCATGGTTCACCTCCTTCGTTGTGCGGCGTGGCTTACGGGTGCCGGATTTAATCAGCACAATCCCCAGCACCAGCATCGTCAACCCCGCAATTTTCATCGCCGGGAGCGCTTCGTCAAATAGCAGCACGCTGAACAGCGTAATAAACAAAATGCCAATACCTTCCCACAGCGCATAGGCGACGCCGAGGGCGATTTTTTTTACGGCAAATGAGAGGAAAATATATGACAACGTAATCATCACCAGCATCAAAATAAATCCGCCGTTGCCATCGCTAACACTTGCCCATTTCATCGACAGCGTCCCGGTAATTTCTGCCACAATGGCCAGGCCTAATAAAATCCAGTAAAACATGATGCTTCTCCTGCTTGAGAATATAATCCATTGGGCTTGCTGAAGGCAGCAAACCTGAAAATAAAAACAGTCAGCTCAGCGCATGACGCGAGCGTAAGCAGAAGAAAGGGACTAAAGCGCGTTGCGCCAGTGCTGCTCACCGGCAAGCAGGAAAGAGGAAGACGTGCGTAAAAGAGTCTGGGTGGAAAAAAACGTCCTGAACATATTGTCCATAATATTACAATTATCCGCAGTGTTGCTTCTCGTCATCGCGGATGATAATTGTCCTCGGTAGTTGAACACGCCTGCTTTGTACCACAGCCTAAGAATTAACTCAAAACCTTTTCACTTCTTTACCCTCCCCGTTTGATTTCTGCCAGGACGACGCGACAGAAATCACATTATTATATCCGGCAAGACAAAAATTTCAGGAAAACGCATGGCTAAGCCAATCATTACGCTGAACGGTTTAAAGATCGTTATTATGCTCGGCATGCTGGTGATCATTCTTACCGGCATTCGCTTCGCGGCGGATATTATCGTCCCGTTTATTCTGGCGATATTTCTTGCTGTGGTACTCAATCCGCTGGTGCAGCGGATGGTAAAACTGCGCGTTCCGCGCGTGATGGCCATTTCAATACTGGTGTTAATCATCGTGATGGCGATGGTGCTGCTACTGGCTTATCTTGGAACCTCTTTAAACGAACTGGCGCGCACATTGCCGCAGTATCGTTCCTCGCTGGTCGTTCCGCTAAAAAATCTCGAACCCTGGCTGGTTCGTTTAGGCATTGGCGTTTCCGTTGATGAACTGGTGAAGTATATCGATCCGAATGCGGCGATGACGCTGGTGACCAATCTGCTGGCGCAGTTGTCCAATGCCATGTCGTCGATTTTTCTGCTTCTGCTGACGGTGGTATTTATGCTGCTGGAGGTTCCGCAACTGCCCACGAAATTCCAGCAGATAATGACCCGCCCGGTGGAAGGCATGGCGGCAATACAGCGCGCGATTGACAGCGTGTCGCATTATCTGGTGCTTAAAACCGCCATCAGCATTGTCACTGGCTTAGTGGTGTGGGCAATGCTGGCAGCGCTTGAGGTGCGTTTCGCGTTCGTCTGGGGACTGCTGGCGTTTGCGCTAAACTATATTCCCAATATCGGTTCCGTGCTGGCAGCGATCCCGCCAATCGCGCAGGTACTGGTGTTTGGCGGTCTGTACGACGCGCTGGTCGTACTGGTGGGGTATCTGATGATTAACCTCGTGTTTGGTAACATTCTGGAACCCCGCATTATGGGTCGGGGACTTGGTCTATCGACGCTGGTGGTATTTCTGTCGTTGATTTTCTGGGGCTGGCTGTTGGGCCCGGTAGGCATGCTGCTTTCAGTGCCGCTGACGATTATCGTGAAGATTGCCCTTGAACAAACCGTTGCCGGACAGAGCATCGCCATTCTGCTTAGCGATGTGAATAAAGCGTAAACCAGTAAAAGAAAACGGCCTCCGCAGAGGCCGTCAGGAGATCGGTGGGCCTGATAAACACAGTGGCATCAGGCGCCCCATATCTTAAAGCGCTTTCAGAATCGCATCCACGCTGGCTTTGGCATCGCCAAACAACATATGGGTGTTCTCTTTGAAGAACAGCGGATTCTGTACGCCTGCATAACCGGTGTTCATTGAGCGTTTAAAGACGATAACGTTCTGCGCTTTCCAGACTTCCAGTACCGGCATGCCGGCAATTGGGCTGCCCGGATCGTCCTGCGCCGCCGGGTTGACGGTGTCGTTAGCGCCAATCACCAACACGGTGTCGGTGTCAGAGAAATCATCGTTGATTTCATCCATTTCCAGCACGATGTCATAAGGCACTTTGGCTTCGGCCAGCAGAACGTTCATATGGCCAGGCAAACGTCCGGCGACCGGATGGATACCGAAACGGACCTTGATGCCGCGTGCCCGCAGCTTCTCAGTGATTTCCGCCACTGGATATTGCGCCTGCGCCACCGCCATACCGTAGCCGGGGGTGATGATCACGGTATGCGAGTTTTTCAGCATTTCTGCGGTGTCTTCCGCGCTAATCTCACGGTGCTCGCCGACTTCTTCGTCACCACCAGATGACGAACCATCGGTGCCGAAACCGCCTGCAATGACGCTAATGAACGAACGGTTCATCGCCTTACACATAATATATGACAGTATCGCACCGGAAGAACCAACCAGCGCCCCGGTCACAATCAGCAGATCGTTGCTCAGCATGAAGCCCGCCGCCGCCGCCGCCCAGCCCGAATAGGAGTTCAGCATTGAAACGACGACCGGCATATCCGCGCCGCCGATGGAGGCCACCAGATGCCAGCCAAACGCCAGGGCGATGATGGTCATCACCAGCAGCGCCAGCACCTGCAGACCGACGCTCTCGGTACGGACAAAAACGAGCAGTAACAGGAAAGACACGACCAGCGCCGCGAGGTTCATTTTATGCCGGTTCGGCAGCATCAGCGGTTTAGAAGAGATCTTCCCGCGCAGCTTACCAAACGCGACAACGGAACCGGTAAAGGTCACCGCGCCGATAAAGATACCCAGGAACACCTCCGTCAAATGGATGTTCACCAGAACCGGATCCAGGCCCGCTTCGTGATACAGATAACTGTTAAAGCCGACCAGCACCGCTGCCAGGCCAACAAAGCTATGCAAAATCGCCACCAGCTCGGGCATTTCGGTCATTTCGACTTTCTTCGCCAGACGAATACCAATCGCGCCACCGATGATCATCGCCACCAGGATCCAGGCGACGTTGCCGGTATCGGGGCCGAAGATCGTGGCAATCAGCGCAATCGCCATCCCGGCGATACCGAAGTTATTTCCCTGTTGGGACGTTTCATGTTTTGAAAGCCCCGCCAGGCTGAAAATAAACAGGATCGCGGCAACAATGTATGCAGCTGTAACTAATCCTCCAGACATGTGTTACCCCTTAGTTTTTCCGGAACATTTTCAGCATGCGCTGAGTCACGGTGAAGCCACCGAAGATATTAATGCTGGCAATCAGCACCGCGATAAAGCTGAGGAAGCTCACCCAGCCGCCCTGGCCAATTTGCAACAGCGCGCCCACCACGATGATCCCGGAAATAGCGTTGGTCACGGACATGAGCGGAGTATGCAGCGCGTGGGAGACATTCCACACGACGTAGTAACCCACCACACAGGAGAGCGCGAATACGGTAAAGTGACCGAGGAACTCTTTTGGCGCGACATCAGCCAGCCAACCGAACAGGATAATCGCCAGCGCCATCAGCGCATATTTACGCCACGGCGACGCCGGTTTCTCCGGCTCTTTCACTTCCGGCGCGGCTTTCACAGCGGCTTTAGGTTGCGCGGAAACCTGAATCGGCGGCGCAGGCCAGGTAATTTCCCCGTCACGCACGACCGTCACGCCGCGCACCACAACGTCGTCGAAATCGACATTGATCGTGCCGTCTTTTTCCTTACAAAGCAGTTTCAGCAGGTTAACCAGGTTGGTGCCGTACAGCTGAGAGGACTGCGTCGGCAGACGCCCTGGCAGGTCGGTGTAGCCAATAATCTTCACGCCATTCGGGGTAGTGACCACCTCATTTGCAACGGTGTAATCGCAATTGCCGCCATTTTGCGCCGCGAGATCCACTATCACGCTGCCCGCCTTCATTGAATCAACCATTTCACGGGTGATCAGCTTCGGCGCAGGTTTGCCGGGGATCAGCGCGGTGGTAACAATGATGTCCACCTCTTTCGCCTGCGCGGCGAACAGCGCCATTTCGGCTTTAATAAACGCTTCGGACATCACTTTGGCATAGCCGTCGCCGCTGCCCGCTTCCTCTTTAAAATCCAGCTCGAGGAATTCCGCGCCCATACTCTGGACCTGTTCTTTCACTTCCGGACGGGTATCGAAAGCGCGGACAATCGCCCCCAGGCTGTTCGCCGCGCCAATCGCGGCCAGCCCCGCCACCCCGGCGCCGATCACCATCACTTTGGCCGGCGGGACTTTCCCTGCGGCCGTAATCTGACCAGTAAAGAAACGACCAAACTCGTGGGCCGCCTCAACGATCGCGCGATAACCCGCAATGTTTGCCATCGAGCTTAACGCGTCAAGCGACTGGGCGCGTGAAATGCGCGGCACCGAATCCATCGCCATGACCGTCACATTACGCTCGGCAAGCTTCTGCATTAACTCCGGATTTTGCGCCGGCCAGATAAAGCTCACCAGCGTGGTGCCCGGGTTGAGTAACGCAATTTCATCGTCCTGCGGCGCGTTGACCTTCAGAATCACCTCGGATTGCCAGACTGCGCTGCTATCCACAATGTCAGCGCCCGCGTCAGCAAAAGCCTTATCGTCAAAACTTGCCAGTCCACCCGCGCCGCTCTCTACCGCGACGGTGAAACCCAGCTTCAGCAGTTGTTCCACCGTCTTCGGCGTGGCTGCGACTCGGGTTTCATTGGTAAACCGTTCTCTTGGTATGCCAATTCGCATAATGTTCCCTTCCATCGTTATTTTTGATGATGGTTTGTCAGTGATCGTGAAGTTGCGCACGCAATTTCACGCGGGAGGTAAAGTCTTACCCCGGCTCAATAAAACAGTAACAAACTCCATATAACGTACTGAAAATAGCGCCTGTGATCTAGCGCCAAAAATCAGTATTTGTTAGGTAATCTGCAAAATATGAACGATTCAGCCCTCTGGCCGGGATAATGACCTTCAAATCCTTGCCAAAGGCCCATAATTCGCTCAAGCGAAGCGGCAAAACATGATTTAGCGCCATCGCAGATCAATTAATTAACATTAAATTAACTTATGAAATTCTGTCTGTTCATTAGTTTAGGTCGCGAAGCGCCCATTTTTTCGACATATCACATTTTGTTATCGGCCTTGTGACCGCATTCGTTATGTTGATTGAAAAATGACGCAGACATTCACCAGGTTTAAATGCAATAATCAGCCACGTTTCTAGTCAATAACAATACCAGTACCTGGTTTGCGCAAGGCGAAGGATTATTTTTATGAAGCTTAAGAACACTCTCCTGGCGTCCGCACTGCTCTCTGCGACGGCTTTTTCTGCGAACGCAGCAACGGAACTGACGCCAGAGCAAGCGGCTGCACTGAAACCTTATGACCGCGTTGTCGTCACGGGCCGTTTTAACGCGATTGGCGATGCGGTCAAAGCCGTCAATCGCCGCGCGGATAAAGAAGGCGCCGCCTCTTTTTATGTGGTAGACACCTCCGATTTTGGTAACAGCGGCAACTGGCGCGTTGTGGCCGACCTTTACAAAGCCGACGCGGAAAAAGCGGAAGACAGCAAAAATCGCGTAATTAACGGTGTAGTGGAGTTACCGAAAGCTCAGGCTGTTCTGCTGGAACCGTACGATACCGTAACGGTCCAGGGCTTCTACCGCAGCCAGCCGGAAGTGAATGACGCCATAACCAAAGCGGCGAAAGAAAAAGGCGCCTACTCCTTCTATATCGTGCGTCAGGTTGATGCGAACCAGGGCGGCAACCAGCGTATTACCGCGTTTATTTATAAAGAAGATGCGAAAAAACGTATCGTTCAGAGCCCGGATGCCATCCCTGCCGATTCTGACGCTGGACGCGCAGCGCTGGCCGCGGGCGGCGCCGCCGCGAAGAACGTTGAGATCCCGGGCGTAGCCACCACCGCATCGCCGAGCGCGGAAGTAGGCCGCTTCTTTGAAACCCAGTCAACCAAAGGTGGACGTTACACCGTCACACTTTCGGATGGTACCAAAGTCGAAGAACTGAACAAGGCCACTGCGGCAATGATGGTGCCGTTTGACAGCATCAAGTTCACCGGTAACTACAGCAACATGACCGAAGTCTCTTATCAGGTCGCGAAGCGTGCGGCGAAGAAAGGCGCCAAGTATTATCACATCACCCGCCAGTGGCAGGAACGTGGTAATAATATGACCATCAGCGCCGATCTGTATAAGTAAGTTCCCACAGGCCCGGTACGCGAAAGCGCTGCCGGGCAAGAGTGATTAACACCATCAGGCCGACTTTTCGCACAATCAGTCACAAATCTTTCCGCGAACATTGCATACAGTCCCTTCTCTCCGTAAAATCCCGCGCCTTAGTGGCTTTCACCATTTTTATGCGTTTTGCCATAATAATTATTCTCCACCGTTCCTTTGAAACTGGATAATCATGGAAAAAAAACTGGGACTGAGCGCGCTCACTGCGCTGGTTTTAAGCTCGATGCTTGGCGCTGGTGTGTTCAGTCTGCCGCAAAACATGGCCGCTGTTGCCAGCCCGTCAGCTCTGCTGATTGGCTGGGCTATAACCGGCGCGGGTATTTTACTGCTGGCGTTCGCCATGCTGATTCTGACCCGTATCCGTCCCGACCTGGATGGCGGCATCTTCACCTATGCCCGCGAAGGCTTCGGTGAGCTGATCGGTTTTTGCTCCGCCTGGGGTTACTGGCTTTGCGCCGTTATCGCAAACGTTTCTTATCTTGTCATCGTGTTTTCAGCGCTCAGTTTCTTTACTGACACCCCCGCACTTCGCCTGTTTGGCGATGGCAATACCTGGCAGTCGATCGTCGGCGCCTCGGTTCTGCTGTGGGTGGTCCATTTTCTGGTGCTGCGCGGAGTACAGACCGCCGCGAGCATCAACCTGGTAGCGACGCTTGCCAAGCTGTTGCCGCTGGGGTTATTCGTCGTGTTAGCGATAATGGCGTTCCGTCTGGATACGTTTAACCTCGACTTCACCGGCATAGCGCTGGGCGTTCCTGTCTGGGAACAGGTGAAGAACACCATGTTGATTACCCTCTGGGTCTTTATCGGCGTAGAAGGCGCGGTGGTGGTGTCAGCCCGCGCCCGCAACAAACAGGACGTCGGTCGCGCCACGCTACTGGCGGTACTTGCTGCGCTTAGCGTTTATCTGCTGGTCACCCTGCTCTCGCTGGGCGTGGTTGCGCGACCAGATCTGGCTGAAATGCGTAACCCGTCGATGGCGGGTCTGATGGTGCAGATGATGGGACCGTGGGGCGAAATTATTATTGCCGCCGGGTTGATTGTTTCTGTCTGCGGCGCGTACCTCAGTTGGACGATTATGGCCGCCGAAGTGCCGTTCCTGGCCTCGACCCATAAAGCGTTTCCACGTATTTTCGCGCGCCAGAATGCCCAGGGCGCGCCGTCGGCGTCGCTGTGGCTGACAAACATCTGCGTTCAGGTGTGTCTGGTGCTGATCTGGCTCACAGGTTCCGACTACAACACCCTGCTGACCATTGCATCAGAAATGATTCTGGTGCCCTATTTTCTGGTTGGCGCGTTCCTGCTGAAAATCGCAACGCGTCCCCTGCACCAGGCCGTGGGTGTCGGAGCCTGCATTTATGGCTTATGGTTATTGTATGCGTCGGGCCCGATGCACCTGCTGCTTTCCGTGGTTCTGTACGCGCCGGGTCTGTTGGTGTTCCTGTACGCGCGTAAAACGCATACACATGATACTGTTCTGAATCGTCAGGAACTGATTTTGATTGGACTGCTGCTGGTTGCCGCGGTTCCGGCGACCTGGCTGTTGGTGGGGTAATTGTCATCCCATCGTTTAACGCGAATTGCCTGGCTTGCAGGCGCATAAGGAGCTTTCGATGGGAAACAAACACCCTTTGCCGATTCTGATCACCGGGGGCGGACGCCGCATTGGACTGGCCATCGCCTGGCATTTTATTCATCAGCAACAGCCGGTAATCGTCAGCTATCGTACCCCGTATCCGGCGATTGACGGACTGGCGAAAGCGGGCGCACTCTGTATTCAGGCCGATTTTTCCACCAATGAAGGCGTGTTAGCTTTTGCTGACAACGTGAAAGAAAGCGCCCCAGGGTTACGGGCAATCGTGCATAACGCCAGCGCATGGATGGCGGAAAAACCCGGTACGCCCCTGACCGACGTGCTGGCATGCATGCTACAGATCCACGTCAATGCGCCCTATCTGCTCAACCACGCTCTTGAAGGCATGCTGCGCGGTCACGGTCATGCCGCCAGCGACATTATTCATTTCACCGATTACGTGGTGGAGCGCGGCAGCGATAAACATATCGCCTATGCCGCCAGTAAAGCCGCGCTGGACAACATGACCCGCTCCTTTGCCCGCAAACTGGCTCCGGAAGTAAAAGTGAACGCTATCGCCCCGTCGCTCATTTTATTTAATGAGGGCGACGACGCGGAATACCGTCAGCAGGCGCTGAATAAATCGTTAATGAAAACGGCGCCGGGTGAAAAAGAGGTGATCGATTTAATCGATTATCTGCTGACCAGTTGCTTCGTGACTGGCCGCAGTTTTGCCGTCGACGGCGGCCGCCATTTGCGTTAGTGCAGCCTGACCCAGCAAAAAATCAGCAGCCAGGCGCTCAGGCACCAGCAAATAACCGCCCCGCCGAGCGCCATCGGTAGCTTCATCACCCCGGTGAAATACCAGAGCGACAGAAGATACACGAAATAGGGAATGATCGACCACATACTGAATATGATGGTGGTTCTTAACGCTTCGATACCGCGCTCGCTGGCGACGATGTAATGCGCGATCAATGCGAAAGTGGGAAATAGCGGAATTAACCCTGCAATATAATAATTTTTCGTTTTTGCCAGTAAGCCGATCACTACCACTACCAGCGCGCCGAGAGCGGCTTTTATTAGGAGTCCCATTGCCTTGCCTTAACACATCAATAACATCGGCTGTTAGCATAACGGAAGCGCTTCCGTTTAGGAAAGATTAATGGAAGGCGGCGGCGCCGCGGTGTATGTTGGCGTTTTTAGTCTGGCAATAATGGCATGAACACAATTGTATTTGTCGAAGACGATCCTGAGGTTGGCGCGCTCATCGCAGCTTATCTGGCAAAACACGATTTTGACGTAGTGGTTGAGCCGCGCGGTGATAAGGCGGAAGCGCGTATTCTGGAAGTGCAGCCCGATCTGGTCCTGCTGGACATCATGCTTCCCGGCAAAGACGGTATGACATTGTGTCGTGATATTCAGGGGCGCTGGCAGGGACCGATTGTGCTGCTTACCTCTCTCGACAGCGATATGAATCACATCCTTGCGCTGGAAATGGGCGCCTGCGACTACATACTGAAAACGACGCCCCCTGCCGTGCTACTCGCCCGCCTGCGCCTGCATTTACGTCAAAGCGAACACGCCACTCTGGCGAAAGGCATTCAGAGCGGCGGCGCGACGCCGTACAACCCTTTACGCTTTGGCTCGCTGAGGGTCGATCCGATTAACCGTTCAGTGTCGCTGGGCGGCGAACAAGTCTCCCTTTCCACCGCCGATTTCGAACTGTTATGGGAACTGGCGACCCATGCCGGACAGATTATGGATCGCGATGCGCTGCTGAAAAATTTGCGCGGCGTCAGCTACGACGGACTGGATCGTAGCGTGGACGTCGCAATTTCACGTCTGCGCAAAAAGTTGCGTGATAACGCCACGGAACCCTATCGCATAAAAACCGTGCGAAACAAAGGTTACTTGTTTGCGCCCCATGCCTGGGATGATGAAACCGCATACTGAGTGGAGAATGGAATGAAAAAACTCTTTGTGCAGTTTTATCTCCTGCTGTTTGTCTGCTTTCTGGTAATGACCCTGCTGGTTGGCCTGGTCTACAAATTCACTGCCGAGCGCGCCGGAAGGCAGTCGCTGGATGATTTGATGAAAAGCTCACTGTACCTGATGCGCAGTGAACTGCGGGAGATCCCGCCCCGTGACTGGGGTAAGACCATCAAACAGATGGATCTCAATCTCTCCTTCGACTTACGCGTTGAACCGCTGACCCACTTCCGGCTGGACGCGTCCTCAATGGAGCGCCTTCGCAGCGGCGACATTATTGCGCTGGACGATCAGTACACCTTTATTCAGCGTATTCCGCGCAGCCACTACGTGCTGGCCGTCGGTCCGGTGCCCTATCTCTACTACCTGCATCAGATGCGCCTGCTGGACATCGCGCTGATGGCGATCATCGCCATTTCACTCGCCCTGCCGGTGTTTATCTGGATGCGTCCTCACTGGCAGGACATGCTGCGACTTGAAGCTGCGGCTCAGCGTTTCGGTAAAGGTCATCTGGGCGAGCGACTGAATTTCAACAGCGGTTCCAGCTTTGAGCGGCTGGGCATTGCTTTTAACCAGATGGCTGACAACATCACTGCGCTGATCGCCAGTAAAAAACAGCTGATTGACGGTATTGCCCATGAACTGCGCACGCCGTTGGTGCGTCTTCGCTATCGGCTGGAGATGAGCGAAAACCTCAGCCACCAGGAGTCGCTGGCGCTTAATCGTGACATCGGGCAGCTTGAGTCGCTGATCGAGGAGCTATTAACTTATGCCCGTCTCGACAGGCCGCAAAATGAACTGCACCTTAGCGAACCGGACCTCCCGGCGTGGATCACGTCCCACATTGAAGACGTACAGAGCGTCACTCCGGAACGCACGCTAACCCTCTCTCAGGTCGTTCGCGGGCACTACGGCGCACTGGATATGCGTCTGCTGGAGCGCGTTCTGGATAACTTACTCAACAACGCACTGCGTTACTGCAAAACGACCGTTGAAATTAGCCTGCTGCGGGACGGACACCTCGCGACGTTGATTGTCGAGGATGACGGCCCAGGCATCGCGCCCGATGCCCGGCAAAAGGTGTTCGAACCTTTTGTGCGCCTGGACCCCAGCCGCGATCGCGCCACCGGTGGATGCGGTCTTGGGCTCGCCATTGTCCACTCCATCGCGATGGCGATGGGGGGGACGGTGAGCTGCGGCGTGAGCCACCTTGGCGGCGCGCAATTTCGTTTTAGCTGGCCTCTCCGGTCCCCCATCGCGCAAGAATCCCTTGCCTGACGACGACCGCACGGTAGCCGCCGACGAAAAGTTGTGCTATAAAAAAGTATGTTGTAACTAATGAGAATCAATCATGGCACGCTACGATCTTGTCGACCGACTGAACAGCACGTTTCGTCAGATGGAGCAGGCGCTCGCGGCGCTGACGGAAGCGCTCAGCCAGCAACCCCTGACGATTGCCCGCGTTTTTTCCCTGCCGGAGATCAGTAAAGAAGATGAGCATAACCCGCTGGAGACCATTGCGGTCAAACAGCATCTGGGTAAAGAAGCGCTGTCGCTGGCGTTAGCGCATTATCGCCACCTGTTCATTCAGCAGCAGTCGGAGAAGCGCAGCAGCAAAGCGGCGGTTCGTCTGCCCGGCGTGATCTGCTTTCGGGTGGATAACGCCAGTCAGCAGGCGTTACAGCGTCAGGTTGAACAGATAAACCAGTTGAAAACCACCTTCGAATATATCGTTACCGTGGAGTCAGGCTTACCCTCTGCAGCGCGATTTGAATGGGTGCATCGTCATTTACCCGGGTTGATCACGCTCAATGCCTACCGCGCGTTGACGATGATTAACGATCCGGCGACGCTGCGCTTCGGCTGGGCGAATAAACATATCATCAAGAATCTCACCCGCGACGAGGTACTGGCCCAGCTTGAAAAAAGCCTCAACACCCCACGTAGCGTACATCCCTGGACCCGCGAGGAGTGGCAGGCAAAGCTGGAGCGTGAATACCAGGATATCGCCGCGCTACCGCAGCGGGCGAAATTGAAAATTAAGCGTCCGGTCAAGGTCCAGCCCATCGCCAGGGTCTGGTATAAAGGGGAACAGAAGCAGGTGCAACACGCCTGCCCGACCCCACTGATTGCGTTAATCAGCACGGATAACGGCGCGGGTGTGCCCGACATCGGCGAACTGCTGAATTACGATGCCGATAACGTTCAGCACCGTTTTAAACCCCAGGCGCAGCCGCTACGGTTGATGATTCCCCGGCTGCACCTGTACGTGGCGGATTAACGGCCCG
This sequence comes from Citrobacter sedlakii NBRC 105722, assembly GCF_000759835.1. GTDB lineage: Bacteria > Pseudomonadota > Gammaproteobacteria > Enterobacterales > Enterobacteriaceae > Citrobacter_A > Citrobacter_A sedlakii. Next base: position 85,896 of record NZ_BBNB01000001.1, on the reverse strand, counting down.
GCTTCATGCTGCCGACCATCTGCTCTGGCCGCACCCAGCGATCAAACTCCTCTTCACTGAGGTGGCCCAGCGCCAGAGCGGCGGCTTTCAGCGTCAGCCCCTCTTTGTGCGCTTTTTTGGCGATCTCTGCCGCTTTATCATAACCGATGTGGGTATTCAGCGCGGTGACCAGCATCAGCGACTCGTTAAGCAACTGGTTGATGCGCTCGCGGTTCGGTTCAATCCCTGTCGCGCAATGGGCGTTAAAGCTTTCCATGCCGTCGGCCAGCAGACGCACAGATTGCAGGAAATTATGAATCACCATCGGGCGATAAACGTTGAGTTCGAAGTTTCCCGACGCCCCTCCTATGTTGATTGCCACATCGTTGCCCATCACCTGGCAGCACAGCATCGTCAACGCTTCACATTGTGTCGGGTTAACCTTGCCCGGCATGATCGAACTGCCCGGTTCGTTTTCCGGGATAGCGATTTCACCAATGCCGCAGCGCGGACCGGAAGCCAGCCAGCGCACATCATTGGCGATTTTCATCAGTGAGGCCGCCAGCCCTTTCAGCGCGCCGTGAGCGTGTACCAGCGCATCACAGGTGGCAAGCGCTTCAAACTTATTGGGTGCGGTAACAAACGGCGCCTGGGTTATCACCGCCAGTTCATCGGCCACGCGACGCGCATATTCAGGATGGGTATTCAGACCTGTACCAACGGCGGTGCCGCCAAGCGCCAGTTCCGCCACGTGCGACAGGCTGGCCTCCAGGTGCTTATGGTTATGCTCAAGCATTGCCACCCAGCCGGAGATTTCCTGACCGAGCGTCAGCGGCGTGGCGTCCTGTAGGTGGGTACGACCAATTTTGACTATGTCGGCGAAGGCGTGGGATTTCTCGCGCAGGGTCTGAGTTAATATCGTCAGTTGCGGAATAAGTTGCTTACGTAACGCCAGCAGCGCAGCCACATGCATGGCCGTCGGGAAAACGTCATTTGAGCTTTGGCTCTTGTTGACGTCATCATTGGGATGCACTTTGCGATCCATTCCGCGCACCCCGCCCAACAGCTCGCTTGCCCGGTTCGCCAGTACTTCATTCATATTCATATTACTTTGCGTACCGGAACCGGTCTGCCAGATAGCCAGCGGAAACTCATCGGCATGTTTGTCTGCCAGCACTTCGTCGGCGGCCTGCATAATGGCAGAGGCCTTCTCCGGCGAGAGCAGCCCTAAATCCTCGTTAACTTTTGCCGCTGCACGCTTAGTGAGCGCCAGCGCGTGGATCAGCGCGACGGGCATTTTTTCGGTCGAAATACGAAAATGCTCCAGTGAACGTTGGGTTTGCGCGCCCCACAGTTTATCTGCCGGGACATCAATTGCACCCATCGAATCTTTCTCGCGGCGTACCGTTACCATTACCTTCTCCTTACTTAATGCGTTGATGAGGTTATGTTCGACATTGCCCACTTGCTTGCGGTCTTATGAGTATTAACGATGACGTAACCGTCGTTTGGTGGTTCGTGCGAAAAAAACCGCCCCGTAGGGCGGCTGACGTTATTTCACGCAGCGTGCGCACTGCGACGTCTGAATCTGCTGGAAAAAGTCATTTCCTTTATCATCCACCAGGATAAAGGCCGGGAAATCTTCCACTTCGATCTTCCAGATCGCTTCCATGCCCAGTTCCGGGTATTCCACACATTCGAGGCTCTTGATGCTGCCCTGTGCCAGCACCGCCGCCGGGCCGCCAATACTGCCGAGGTAGAAACCGCCGTGCTTGTGACAGGCGTCGGTGACCTGCTGGCTGCGGTTCCCCTTCGCCAGCATTATCATGCTGCCGCCGGCGGCCTGAAGCTGATCGACGTAAGAATCCATCCGACCTGCGGTAGTTGGGCCGAGCGAGCCCGATGCGTACCCTTCCGGTGTTTTCGCCGGACCGGCGTAATAGATGGGATGATCTTTCACATACTGCGGCAGGCCTTCGCCCCGATCCAGACGCTCTTTCAGTTTGGCATGGGCGATATCACGCCCCACAATAATGGTTCCGTTCAGAGACAGACGCGTGGAAACCGGGTACTGCGACAGTTGCGCCAGTATATCTTTCATCGGGCGGTTCAGGTCAACGCGCACCGCTTCCCCTTCGCCTGCTTTGCGCAGCGCCTCGGGAATATATTTACCCGGATTATGCTCCAGTTTTTCGATCCAGATCCCATCGCGGTTAATCTTCGCCTTGATGTTACGGTCCGCGGAACAGGAAACCCCCATCCCCACCGGACAGGACGCCCCGTGACGCGGCAGACGAATCACCCGGATATCATGAGCGAAATATTTGCCCCCGAACTGCGCGCCCAGCCCCAGATTTTGCGCTTCCACCAGCAGCTCTTTTTCCAGCTCAACGTCACGGAAAGCCTGACCGTGTTCATTTCCTTCCGTTGGCAGCGCGTCATAATATTTCGCAGAGGCCAGTTTGACGGTTTTCAGGTTTGCTTCGGCAGACGTGCCGCCAATAACAAACGCGATGTGGTATGGCGGGCAGGCCGCGGTGCCCAGCGTGCGCATTTTATCGACCAGATAATTTTTCAGTTTACCCGGCGTCAGCAGCGCTTTGGTTTCCTGATACAGATACGTTTTATTCGCCGATCCCCCGCCCTTGGCGATACAGAGGAATTTATACTCATCGCCATCCACGCTATAAAGATCAATCTGCGCTGGCAGGTTTGTGCCGGTATTCACTTCTTTATACATGTCCAGCGCGGCATTCTGCGAGTAGCGCAGGTTATCTTCAATATAGGTGTTATACACCCCGCGCGCCAGCGCAGCCTCATCGCCGCCGCCAGTCCACACGCGTTGCCCTTTTTTGCCGACAATAATCGCTGTACCGGTGTCCTGGCAGGTCGGCAAAATGCCTTTCGCGGCAATGTCGGAGTTGCGCAGAAACTGCAGCGCAACGTACTTGTCGTTTTCGCTGGCTTGTGGGTCAAGCAGAATATCGGCGACCTGCTGCTGATGCGCCGGGCGCAGCATGAACGAGGCGTCGTGGAAGGCCTGGCGCGCCAACAGCGTGAGCGCCTGTGGCGCGACTTTCAGGATCTCTCGTCCTTCAAATTCGGCCACGGAAACGTGTTCACTGGTCAGCAGATAGTATTCGGTATCATCCTTTTTAAGGGGAAAAGGATCCTGATAAAAGAAGGGTTTGTTTGACATTGATCTCTCACTTACTGCTCGGTCTGATTATCTTAGGCTTCAGGGCAGATGTTCCTTTGCCCTCGTTAAAAGCGAGTTACACTATCCTACACAATTTTTTAACAAAAACTGAGACAAGTACGACTTTTTGCGTGCACAGGTTACATCCCGCGGGTTTCTTGGTTTAATAACCGCATTCATTTCCACCTCATTTTAAAATTGAAACAGGGCATTGAAATGCAAAAACTTATCAACTCGGTGCAGAACTATGCGTGGGGCAGTAAAACGGCGCTGACGGAGCTTTACGGCATAGCTAACCCGCAGCAGCAGCCGATGGCGGAGCTGTGGATGGGCGCGCACCCAAAAAGCAGCTCTCAGGTGGTTGATGCTAACGGCCAAACCGTGTCGCTACGTGACGTCATCGAAAAGCATAAATCCACCCTGCTGGGCGATGCGGTTGCTGAGCGTTTTGGAGAGCTGCCCTTCCTGTTTAAAGTCCTTTGCGCCGCACAACCGCTGTCCATTCAGGTGCATCCGAACAAACGTAATTCTGAAACAGGCTTTGCCCGGGAAAATGCCGCCGGGATCCCGCTGGATGCCGCCGAGCGCAACTACAAGGATCCGAACCATAAGCCAGAGCTGGTTTTTGCCCTGACGCCGTTCCTGGCGATGAACGCATTTCGCGAGTTCTCTGAGATCGTCTCCCTGCTGCAACCGGTCGCTGGCGCTCACACCGCTATCGCGCATTTTCTGGAAAACCCCAATGCTAAACGGCTGAGTGAACTGTTCGCCGGTCTGCTGAATATGCAGGGGGAAGAAAAATCCCGCGCGCTGGCGATTCTGAAAGCCGCTCTGGAAAATCAGCAAGGCGAACCGTGGCAGACGATTCGTCTTATCGCCGAGTTTTACCCTGATGACAGCGGCCTGTTTTCGCCGCTGCTGTTAAACGTGGTGAAACTGAATCCGGGAGAAGCCATGTTCCTGTTCGCTGAAACGCCGCATGCCTATCTGCAGGGTGTGGCGCTGGAAGTGATGGCCAATTCCGATAACGTTTTGCGCGCCGGACTGACGCCAAAATATATCGATATTCCGGAACTGGTCGCCAACGTCAGATTCGACGCTAAGCCAGCCAACCAGTTGTTAACAACGCCGGAGAAAAACGGTGCGGAACTGGACTTCCCGATTCCGGTAGATGATTTCGCCTTCTCGTTGCACGACCTGTCCGCGCAGGAAACGCCCGTCGCGCAGCAAAGCGCGGCGATTCTGTTCTGCGTGGAAGGCGAAGCTGTGCTCAGCAAAGGCGAGCAGCGTCTGGTGTTGAAGCCCGGCGAGTCTGCGTTCATCAGCGCTGCGGAGTCGCCGATCATGGCCAGTGGCGTGGGCCGTTTAGCGCGGGTCTACAACAAGTTCTAGCAACTTACTGAATTTTTTAACAACTCTTGCTAAGCTAGTAAGAGGTCTTTGCGTTCTCCAGGCGGCCCGGGCTGCCTGGTTTCATTTTATGGATAAACAATATGAAAAAATCGCTGGTAGCTGCGAGTGTCATCGTCGCACTCGGTATCGTCTGGACGGGCGGTGCATGGTACACAGGTAAGAAGCTGGAAACCCATCTTTCTGAGATGGTCAGTCAGGCCAATGAGCAAATTAAGCGCAGCGCGCCGCAGGCGAATGTGGAACTTGGCTATCAAAACTATCAGCGCGGCGTGTTCAGCAGCCAGCTGCAACTGGTGCTTAAGCCGGTTGCCGGCAAAGAAAATCCGTGGCTGAAAGCGGGCCAGAGCGTGGTTTTCAATGAGTCTGTCGATCATGGTCCTTTCCCCTTCGCGCAGTTAAAAACCCTGAATCTCATCCCGTCAATGGCCTCGGTGAAAACCACCCTGCAAAATAACGACGTCAGCAAGCCGCTGTTTGATCTCGCCAAAGGTGAAGCCCCCTTTGAGATCAACTCCCGTATAAGCTACAGCGGCGATACGCGTTCGGTGATGGCGGTGAAGCCGCTGAATTACGAGAATGAGACCGATAAAGTTGCCTTTAGCGGCGGCGAGTTCATCTTCAACGCCGACAAAGAAGGCAAAGAGGTGTCGCTTTCCGGTGAAGCGCAGAGTGGTCTGGTGAACGCAGTAAACGAATATGGTCAGAAGGTTCAGTTCACCTTCAACAATCTTAAGACCGAAGGTTCCAGCACCCTCGCGAGCTTCGGCGAGCGCGTTGGCGATCAGAAACTGACCCTCGATAAAATGGCGATCTCTGTAGAAGGCAAAGAGATGGCGCTGCTCGAAGGTATGGAAATTAACGGCAAAACCGATCTGGTCAACGACGGCAAAACCATTAACAGCCAGCTGGATTATTCGCTTAACAGCCTGAAAGTGCAGAATCAGGATCTGGGTAGCGGTAAGCTGACGCTGAAAGTGGGCCAGATAGACGGCGAAGCATGGCATCAGTTTAGCCAGCAGTATAATGCGCAAACCCAGGCGCTGTTGACACAGCCGGAAATCGCAGATAACCCGGAACTCTATCAGCAAAAAGTGACCGAGGCGTTCTTCAGCGCCCTGCCGCTGCTGATGAAAGGTGAACCGGTGGTGACGGTCGCGCCGCTGAGCTGGAAAAATGCAAAAGGTGAAACCACCTTCAACCTGTCCCTGTTCCTGAAAGACCCGGCAACCGCGCAGGGCGAGCCGAAGACGCTGGCCGATGAAGTCGACCGTTCGGTGAAATCACTTGACGGCAAATTAGCCATCCCCATGGATATGGCCGTTGAGTTCATGACGCAGATTGCCAAACTGGAAGGTTACCAGCAGGAGCAGGCGGAAAAACTGGCTACACAGCAGGTCAAAGGTCTGTCAGCCATGGGGCAGATGTTCCGCGTGACCACCCTGGAAGACAACACCATTGGCAGCAGCCTGCAGTACGCTAACGGCCAGGTGACGCTGAACGGGAATAAAATGCCGTTGGAAGAATTTGTCGGCTTGTTCGGCATGGCGTCATTGCCGGTGCCAGACGCACCGACGCAGCCGTAAGGCCCACTCTGAACCCCTCGTCTGAGGGGTTTATTTTTGTATCACCAGCCGCGCCGATAACGTCTGGTTACGGGTGTGTCCGTCATCATGGCCGATGCGTTGCAGTATGCGTTCCGCCAGGGAATACCCCATTTCGCGCGCCGGCGTTGTGGCCCAGACAATAGGCAAATCATCCAGCGCGTTTTCCGGAACGTCGGCAAACGCCCCCAGTGAAATCTGCTGTTCAAAGTAACGATCGACGCCGACCTCGCCGCTCTGGCGACCGGCGCGCATCAGGCCAAACCACGCGCCCATGGCGATCACTTCGTTATAGCAGACCACGGCGCTGATGGTCGGATTTCGTCGTAGCAACGTGGTGATGGCCTCAGCCGCCTGTTTTTGGCTGGTGGCGCACTCCAGCACCCAGTCACTGTGAAACGGCAGACCATATTTCAACAGCGTGGCGCAGTAGCCGCCCACGCGTTCGGCACGGGTCAAAGAGGAGCTTTGCCCGCCTAACCAGGCAATACGCTGATGGCCGTGGCGGATGAGATGCTCCGTCAGCAACTGTGCCGCCTGCATGTTGTCGGGGCGCACGGTATCCACGTCGTCGGGATAGCTGGCGCGGGAGGCAAACACCACGGGAATGCCCTTTTCTTCCGCCAACACGCGTAGCGTCTCACTGCTCCCCGCAGCGCCGGCGATGATCACCCCATCGACACCCTGATTCAGTAACATCGTAAAACGCTGTTCCAGCTGTTCGCCGTCATGTCCGCCATGCAGCAGAAAGACCATCCGTCCCTGCGACTCCAGCGCTTCGGTCAAGCCCGCGGTGAGCTCCGCGTAAAACCGGGCGGATAAATCACGAACGATCAGCCCAACAACGCCGCTCTGTCCTCCCCGCAGCGCGGAAGCCTGACGGTTGCGCACAAAGCCCAGTTCTTCGATCGCCGCATTGACGCGCTCGCCGGTGGCGGTTGAAATACGTCCTTTACCGCTGAGCACCAGCGAAACCGTACTGACCGACACCCCCGCCGCCAGCGCCACATCGTGGATAGTGATTTTTTTGGCTATAGCCATGGAAACAACAAACTCCCCTGCTAACGTGACAGATAAAACGTTTTATCAATCACTTATATTTATACGCCCTATTATCCTTCGATAATGTGACTTTCGCCGCACTAAAATAAGGTAAAACGTTTTATCTTTCCGCTCAAATTTACGCGTTACCGATGGATTTTCACAAGGAGTCGTTAGATGACGGCAAAAACAGCACCCAAAATCACGTTATGGGAATTTTTCCAGCAGTTGGGCAAAACCTTCATGCTGCCCGTCGCTTTACTGTCGTTTTGCGGCATTATGCTGGGCATCGGCAGTTCGCTAAGCAGCCACGATGTGCTCACTTTGCTTCCGGCGTTGGGCAATCCGGTCCTGCAGGCGATCTTCACCTGGATGAGCAAAGTCGGTTCATTCGCCTTTAGCTTCCTGCCGGTCATGTTCTGCATCGCGATTCCTTTAGGTCTGGCGCGCGAAAACAAAGGCGTCGCCGCGTTCGCCGGTTTTGTCGGCTATGCGGTGATGAACCTTGCAGTTAACTTCTGGCTAACCGCAAAAGGCATTCTGCCCGCCACCGACCCGGCGGTGCTGAAAGCCAATAACATCCAGAATATCCTCGGGATCCCGTCCATCGACACCGGGATCCTCGGCGCGGTCATCGCCGGTATTATCGTCTGGATGCTGCACGAACGTTTTCACAATATTCGTCTGCCGGATGCGCTGGCATTCTTCGGCGGGACCCGCTTTGTGCCGATTATCTCTTCCGTGGTTATGGGCCTGGTGGGTCTGGTCATTCCACTGGTTTGGCCGGTATTTGCGATGGGCATCAGCGGACTCGGTCATATGATTAACAGCGCGGGCGACTTTGGCCCCATGTTGTTTGGTACTGGCGAACGTCTGCTGTTACCGTTTGGTTTACATCACATTCTGGTTGCGCTGATTCGCTTTACCGACGCAGGCGGTACCCAGGAAGTGTGCGGTCATACGGTGAGCGGCGCCCTGACTATCTTCCAGGCGCAGTTGAGCTGCCCTACCACACAGGGGTTCTCTGAAAGCGCAACCCGCTTCCTCTCACAGGGTAAAATGCCCGCGTTTCTTGGTGGCTTACCGGGAGCCGCATTAGCGATGTATCACTGCGCCCGGCCTGAAAATCGCCATAAAATCAAAGGACTGTTGATTTCTGGCCTGATCGCGTGCGTCGTGGGCGGCACCACGGAACCGCTGGAATTTTTATTCCTGTTCGTTGCGCCGGTACTGTATGTGATTCACGCGTTACTGACGGGTCTGGGTTTCACCATTATGTCGGTGCTGGGCGTGACCATCGGTAACACTGACGGCAATATTATCGATTTTGTCGTGTTTGGTATTCTGCACGGCCTGTCGACCAAGTGGTATCTGGTGCCAGTGGTAGCCGCTATCTGGTTCGCGGTGTACTACGTCATTTTCCGCTTCGCCATCACCCGTTTTAATCTGAAAACGCCGGGTCGCGACAGTGACATCGCCAGCACGATAGAAAAAGCCGTTGCCGGCGCGCCGGGTAAATCGGGCTATAATGTGCCAGCCATTCTGGCGGCGCTGGGCGGTGCCGATAATATCGTCAGCCTCGATAACTGCATTACCCGCCTGCGTCTGTCGGTGAAGGATATGTCGCTTGTGAACGTCCAGGCGCTCAAGGACAACCGCGCCATTGGGGTGGTTCAGTTGAATCAGCATAATTTGCAGGTGGTCATTGGTCCGCAGGTTCAGTCGGTGAAAGACGAAATGGCGGGTCTGATGAATACCGTTCAGGCATAAGGGCTACGCTATGTTCGATTTTTCAACCGTTGTTGACAGGCATGGAACCTGGTGCACCCAATGGGATTACGTTGCCGACCGTTTTGGTTCTGCCGATCTGCTGCCGTTTACCATTTCCGATATGGATTTCGCGACGGCGCCCTGTATCCTGGAGGCGCTGCACCAGCGCCTCACTCACGGCGTACTGGGCTACAGCCGCTGGCAAAATGATGCGTTTCTCGGCGCCATCGCCTCCTGGTTCGATCAACGACACAACACCGAGATCGACACCGGTTCGCTGGTGTATGGCCCCTCGGTGATCTATATGGTGTCGGAATTAATTCGCCAGTGGTCCGCGCCGGGTGACGGCGTGGTTGTCCATACGCCTGCCTATGACGCTTTTTACAAAGCTATAGAGGGCAATCAGCGCACCGTGATTCCCGTCGCCCTGGAAACCCCCCGTGCGGGATGGATCTGCGACCGGGATAAACTGGAAGCGGCGCTGGCGCGACCGGAGAGTAAAATTCTGTTGCTGTGCAGCCCGCACAACCCGACCGGTAAAGTCTGGACGCGCGGTGAACTGGAGATCATGGCGGCGCTGTGCGAGCGCCACGGCGTTCGGGTTATTTCCGATGAAATTCATATGGACATGGTGTGGGGAGAACAGCCGCACATTCCCTGGTGCAACGTGGCGAGCGGCAACTGGGCGCTGTTTACCTCCGGCTCGAAGAGCTTCAATATTCCGGCGCTTACTGGCGCGTATGGCCTGATACAAGATGAACAGAGCCGCACTCGTTATCTCAATGCGCTAAAAGGTCGCGATGGTCTGTCGTCGCCTGCCGTCCTGGCGCTGACCGCGCACATCGCAGCCTACGAGCAAGGCGCGCCCTGGCTGGATGCGCTTCGCGGTTACCTGAAGGATAATTTGCGTTATGTTGCCGATACGCTTAACGGCGCCTTTCCGGAACTGGCCTGGCAACCGCCGCAGTCAACGTATCTGGCGTGGATCGATCTGCGTTCGCTGAAGATTGATGATCATGCGTTGCAGTCTGCGCTTATTCATCAGCAAAAAATCGCCATTATGCCCGGCTTCACCTATGGCGATGAGGGTCGCGGCTTTGTGCGTTTAAATGCCGGTTGCCCGCGTTCGAAACTTGAACAAGGCGTCTCCGGTCTGATAAAGGCGATTCGTTCCGTCCGCTAACGCACCGTTGCGCAATGAAATTAATCATTGCGCAACATAGCTTTTCACCGGGATTTGTTTTTATAATAGCGCGCACTTTTCTATTCAAATAATGAGTGCGACCATGATTGATACTTCCCTGCCGTTAACTGACATTCATCGCCACCTGGATGGCAACATCCGCGCCCAGACCATCCTCGACCTTGGTCGCCAGTTCAATTTGACGCTTCCAGCCCAGACGCTCGACACGCTGATCCCCCATGTTCAGGTGACCGCGACGGAACCCGATCTGGTCAGTTTCCTCTCTAAGCTGGACTGGGGAGTCAAAGTATTAGGCTCCCTGGAGGCCTGCCGCCGCGTGGCGTTCGAGAACATTGAAGATGCCGCCCGAAATGGCCTGCACTACGTTGAACTGCGATTTTCTCCGGGTTATATGGCCATGACGCATAACCTCCCGATCGCGGGCGTGGTGGAAGGGGTCATCGCGGGTGTACGCGAAGGTTGCGAAGCCTTCGGCGTGTCGGCGCGTTTGATTGGCATCATGAGCCGCACTTTTGGCGAAGCCGCCTGTTTGCAAGAGCTCGAGGCGCTTCTGGCGCACCGCGATCAGATCACCGCGCTGGATCTCGCTGGAGATGAACTGGGCTTTCCGGGCAGTTTGTTCCTGTCGCATTTTAACCGGGCCCGTGACGCCGGGTGGCGCATTACCGTTCATGCGGGAGAAGCCGCGGGCCCGGAAAGCATCTGGCAGGCAATTCGTGAGCTGGGCGCAGAGCGCATCGGACACGGCGTGAAAGCCGTTGAGGATCCTGCGTTGATGGACTTTCTTGCGGAGCAGCGCATCGGAATTGAGTCCTGCCTGACATCAAATATACAGACCAGCACCGTGGCATCGCTGGCGGCGCATCCGCTGAAAACTTTCCTTGAGCACGGCGTACTGGCCAGTCTGAACACGGACGATCCGGCAGTACAGGGCGTAGATATTATTCATGAGTATACCGTCGCGGCGCCGGCTGCGGGTCTGACGCGCGAACAGATTCGCCAGGCGCAGATCAACGGTCTGGAAATCGCTTTTCTGAGTGCGCAGGAAAAACAGGCGCTGCGCGAAAAAGTGGCGGCAGCGTAAAGGACGGTGCCGGATGGCGGTGATGCCTTATCCGGCCTACTGCATAAGCCTGCCCGGCGGGCGATAGCGCCGCCGGGCAGATAGATCTTACGTCAGACTCAGCGTCGAACGGTGTTTAGCCGACTCAATACCAAGCTCAATCAATTCCATAATCTGAATCGCCTGGCTTGCAGGTACCGGGTTTTCTCCATTACCGTTCAGCGCGTCGCGGATCCCGGCGTAATACGCCGGATAATTCCCCGGAACGGTCAGCCAGGTCTCTTCGACGCGCGTTTCGCCTTCCACGCGGGTAAGCACGCCGTCGCGCATGTCGTAGCCCCAGTCTTCCTGTGGCAGACGCTCGCCGTTTTTCAGCCGCTCTTCCTGCGGGTCAAGGCCATATTTCACATAGCTCCCCCGCGAACCGTGTACGATATAGCGCGCCGATTCCGCCGCTGCCAGCATCGTTCCATGCAAAATCACCCGCCGCTGGGGATAAGAGAGCGTGGCGTGAAAATAGTCGGTTGACTGCGCCCCCGGACGCAGTTGCGCCAGATCGACGGTCATACTGACCGGCAAACCAAACAGGTTGATTGCCTGATCCAGCAGATGCGGCGCCAGATCGTACCAGATACCGCTACCTGGCCCGCCCTGTTCGCGCCAGCGATCGCGGACCTGCGGGCGGAAGCGGTCAAAGTGAGACTCAAAATAGGCCACTTCCCCCAGCACGCCCTCTGACAGCATCGCTTTCAGGGTCAGAAAATCGCTGTCCCAACGGCGGTTATGAAAGACGGAAAGCACCCGTCCAAAGCTGCGCGCCAGCGCATCCAGTTCGCGAGCTTGTGACAGTGTCACGGTAAAAGGCTTATCAACCACCACGTGCTTACCGGCTTCCAGTGCGGCTTTCGCCAGCGGGAAATGGGTGTCGTTAGGGGTGGGAATGACAATCAGGTCAATATTGGGGTCGTTAAACAAATGCTTTGGCTCAGAGACAACGGCCACGGCAGGCCAGTCCGCCTTCACCTTGGCTGCATCGCTGCTGGAAATGACGGCCAGTTCCAGACCGGGTGTACCATCAATTAACGGCGCGTGGAACGTCTTGCTGGCGTATCCATAGCCAATCAATCCTACGCGGATATTGTCACTCATCATGTTGCCTCTCGTTTCAGTCTGTGACCATTTCACACTATCCATAATCGTCTAACAATAGTTTACTTCGCCCCGCAGCAGAAAGGCGAAGAGTTAACTTAAGTCAAACAACCGTCATTTAAGCGCCGTCCGGGGTAATAAAGTGACTGAAACCGTTCCCGAAACCCTTGCTGGCTTAACTTTCGCTAAGTAAAATTCGCCGTCTGTGTTTAAGGATAAATCAAAGCAAATGTCGTCAGTGATCAATCGTATTATCGAATTAACGGGTTGGGTGGTTCTTGCATTTTCCGTGGTGCTGCTGGGCGTGGCTAATCATATTGATAATTACCAGCCGCCAGAGCAAACCGCAGTCGTTCAGAAAAAATGATGCTCTCCCGCCAGGCGGCTTGCGTCGTCTGGCGTTCAGCAACGGGCTTCTAAATACAGAAAAGGCTGAAAAAGTATCTGAAAAAGGTAAATCTGCCGCTTACCGCGCCTGCGCATATTGCCAGTTTCAATGAAGCAGGATAACCTTCTGGCCAGTGCCGTCTGGCACAGCTTTAGCTGTTAAGAAATCACTTATTTTGCATTGGTATCCCGGGCGAGCTGGTCAGGGATCGTTTGTTTATTTTTTTTACGTTCGCAACTCAATAGGCATTATTTTTATATTAGGGATCCCTGTTTATGACCGTTCAGGATTATTTATTAAAATTCCGCAAAATTAGTTCACTTGAAAGTCTGGAAAAGTTGTTCGACCATCTCCATTACACGCTTACCGACGATCGGGACATCATCAATATGTATCGCGCTGCCGATCACCGTCGCGCGGAATTGGTATCCGGCGGTCGACTGTTTGATGTGGGTCAGGTGCCAAAGTCCGTCTGGCGTTACGTCCAATAAGAAAGTAGCGCTTGCCAGCAAAAGCTTTATAATAACCGCCCCAAAAAGAACGGTACGTCTGGCAATTCCGGAGATTTTATGACCACAACCCCGGCACAACGCATTGGAGGCTGGTTACTTGGCCCACTGGCCTGGCTTTTAGTCGCGTTGTTAAGTGCTTCGCTGGCCCTTTTTCTTTACGCTACGGCGCTCGCAACGCCGCAAACGTTCAGAATGTTGTCAGAACAAAGCGGGGGCAATCTGGTTTTATGGGGCGTTTCTTTTCTTACCGCGATCGCCATGTGGTATTACACCCTGTGGTTGACGATTGCTTTCTTTAAGCGCAGACGTTGTGTGCCAAAGCACTATATTGTCTGGTTGCTGGTGTCGGTTTTGCTGGCGATCAAATCCTTTGCCTTTTCGCCCGTGCCCGATGCTCTTGCCGTACGTCAACTGCTGTTTCCGCTGTTGGCGGCAGCACTGCTGGTGCCCTATTTCAAACGCTCTGCGCGCGTGAAATCGACTTTCGTGAACCCGTAATAACCATACAGTTAACCTGTTGTCGCCTGCTGTAGATTGTCAGATAATAGGCGGCTTTTTTATTTCAGGCCGAAATATGACTGATTACCTGCTGCTGTTTATCGGAACTGTGCTGGTCAATAACTTTGTACTGGTGAAGTTTCTGGGGCTTTGTCCGTTTATGGGGGTGTCCAAAAAACTGGAAACCGCCATGGGGATGGGCCTCGCAACGACATTCGTGATGACCCTGGCCTCGATCTGCGCATGGCTGATTGATACCTGGATCCTGATTCCGCTCAATCTGATTTATCTGCGCACGCTGGCCTTTATTCTGGTTATCGCGGTTGTTGTCCAGTTCACCGAAATGGTGGTGCGTAAGACCAGCCCGGCGCTTTATCGCCTGTTGGGGATTTTCTTACCGTTGATCACCACCAACTGTGCCGTACTGGGCGTCGCGCTGCTGAATATCAACCTTGGTCACACTTTTTTGCAGTCGGCGCTGTACGGATTTTCCGCCGCCGTCGGTTTTTCGTTGGTCATGGTGCTGTTTGCCGCCATTCGCGAGCGCCTCGCCGTGGCGGATGTCCCTGCCCCCTTTCGCGGTAACGCGATTGCGCTGATCACGGCAGGGTTAATGTCTCTGGCCTTTATGGGCTTTAGTGGTTTGGTGAAGTTGTAATGAATGCTTTCTGGATTGCCGTTGCCGCCTTGAGCCTGCTGGGCCTGGTGTTCGGCGCCATTCTGGGCTATGCCTCCCGCCGCTATGCGGTGGAAGATGATCCGGTCGTCGAAAAAATTGATGAAATTTTACCGCAAAGCCAGTGTGGGCAGTGCGGTTACCCCGGCTGTCGTCCCTACGCGGAAGCTATTGGTAGCCAAGGTGAGAAAATCAACCGCTGTGCGCCCGGCGGCGAAGCGGTGATGCTTAAAATCGCTGAATTGTTGAATGTCGATCCGCAGCCGATAGACGGCGATGAACAGGCCATTGCGCCTGTGCGTATGCTGGCCGTAATTGATGAAGCCAACTGTATCGGCTGCACGAAGTGCATTCAGGCCTGCCCTGTTGACGCGATTGTCGGTGCGACGCGCGCCATGCACACGGTGATGAGCGATCTCTGTACCGGCTGCAATCTCTGCGTCGATCCTTGCCCGACACAGTGTATCGAACTGCGCCCGGTCGCCGAGACGCCTGACAGTTGGAAGTGGGATTTAAACACGATCCCCGTGCGCATTATCCCCGTGGAACAACATGCTTAAGTTATTCTCTGCTTTCAGAAAAAATAAGATCTGGGATTTCGATGGCGGTATTCATCCGCCAGAAATGAAATCGCAGTCCAACGGAACGCCGCTGCGTCAGGTCCCCCTGGCGCAGCGCTTCGTTATTCCCCTAAAACAGCACATTGGCGCCGAGGGCGAACTGTGCGTTGCTGTCGGTGAGCACGTATTGCGGGGACAGCCGTTAACCCGTGGGCGCGGAAAAATGCTGCCGGTACATGCGCCCACCTCCGGTACGATAGCGGCAATTGCCCCGCACTCCACCGCCCATCCCTCCGCCCTCGCTGAACTGAGCGTGATCATCGATGCCGACGGCGAAGACCGCTGGATTGAGCGTGATGGTTGGTCGGATTACACCTCGCATAGTCGCGAAGAATTAATCACCCGCATCCACCAGTATGGCGTTGCGGGTCTTGGCGGCGCGGGCTTCCCAACCGGCGTAAAACTGCAGGGCGGCGGCGATAAAATCGAAACGCTGATCGTCAACGCGGCGGAATGTGAACCTTACATTACCGCTGACGATCGCCTGATACAGGACTGTGCCGCGCAGGTCGTCGAGGGGATCCGCATCCTTGCGCATATCCTCCAGCCACGCGAGGTTCTGATTGGTATTGAAGATAACAAACCGCAGGCCATTTCGATGTTGCGCGCCGTGTTGGCCGACGCTCATGACATCTCCCTGCGCGTGATCCCCACTAAATATCCCTCAGGCGGCGCGAAACAACTTACCCAGATCCTGACCGGCAAACAGGTGCCCCACGGCGGTCGTTCTTCCGATATCGGCGTGCTGATGCAAAACGTTGGTACCGCCTATGCCGTTAAACGTGCGGTAATTGATGGTGAACCCATTACCGAACGCGTGGTGACGCTGACAGGCGAAGCCGTCAGTCGCCCCGGCAACGTCTGGGCGCGACTGGGTACGCCGGTGCGTCATCTTCTGAACGACGCGGGATTCTGCCCTTCAGCCGATCAAATGGTGATCATGGGCGGCCCGCTAATGGGCTTCACTCTGCCCTGGCTCGATGTGCCGGTGGTCAAAATCACTAACTGTCTGCTGGCGCCTTCCGCAACCGAAATGGGCGAACCCCAGGAAGAAAAAGGCTGTATTCGCTGCAGCGCCTGTGCGGACGCCTGCCCGGCCGATCTACTGCCGCAACAGCTTTACTGGTTCAGTAAAGGGCAGCAGCATGATAAAGCCACCGCGCACAACATTGCTGACTGCATTGAATGCGGCGCCTGCGCATGGGTATGCCCGAGCAATATTCCTCTGGTGCAATATTTCCGTCAGGAAAAAGCCGAACTGAACGCCATAAGCCAGGAAGAAAAACGGGCGGCGGAAGCCAAAGCGCGATTTGAAGCACGTCAGGCGCGTCTGGAACGCGAAAAAGCGGCACGCCTTGAGCGCCATAAAAAAGCGGCGGTCCAGCCAGCGGCGAAAGACCAGGACGCCATCGCTGCAGCCCTTGCGCGAGTGAAACAAAAACAAGCTCAGGCAACTCAGCCGGTTATCATCCAGGCCGGGGAAAAACCGGATAACAGCGCGGTCATTGCCGCCCGGGAAGCGCGTAAGGCTCAGGCGCGCGCAAAACAGGCGGAAAATAGTGTCACCACGGATACCGACCCGCGTAAAGCGGCGGTCGAAGCCGCTATTGCCCGCGCGAAAGCGCGTAAGCTGACACAGCAGGCAACGGACCAACAGGCCGCGCCCGCCGAACCGGTGGACCCGCGTAAAGCGGCCGTTGAAGCCGCCATTGCCCGCGCGAAAGCGCGTAAGCTGACACAGCAGGCAACGGACGAACAGGCCGCGCCCGCCGAACCGGTCGATCCGCGTAAAGCGGCGGTTGAAGCCGCCATTGCCCGCGCGAAAGCGCGTAAGCTGGCGCAGCAGGCAACGGACCAACAGGCCTCGCCCGCCGAACCGGTCGATCCGCGTAAAGCGGCGGTTGAAGCCGCCATTGCCCGCGCGAAAGCCAAAAAAGCCGCTCAGCAGCAGGTTGTCAACGAGGAATAAATGGTATTCAGAATCGCAAGTTCTCCCTACACGCATAACCAGCGTCAGACATCACGCATTATGCTGCTGGTTTTACTCGCCGCCGTACCGGGTATTGCCGCACAGCTATGGTTTTTTGGCTGGGGCACGCTTTTTCAGATTGTGCTTGCAGGCATCAGCGCCGTTCTCGCAGAAGCCGCGGTGCTCAGACTGCGTAAACAGCCGGTTCTGTCCGTTTTAAAAGACAATTCCGCTGTGTTGACCGGATTGCTGTTGGCCGTCAGTATTCCGCCGCTGGCCCCCTGGTGGATGGGGGTGCTCGGTACCGTTTTCGCCGTGATTATCGCCAAACAGCTGTATGGCGGCCTGGGTCAGAATCCGTTTAACCCGGCAATGATTGGCTACGTTGTCCTGCTCATCTCCTTCCCCGTTCAGATGACAAGCTGGCTACCGCCACATGAGATTGCCGCGCTATCGCCAGGCCTGCTGGATGCGCTTCAGGTGATCCTGACCGGTCATACCGCCAGCGGTAACGATATGAATAGCTTGCGGATGGGCATTGACGGGATCAGTCAGGCCACGCCGCTGGATACCTTTAAAACTGCGCTGCATGCGGGGCGCTCTGTTGACCAGATCCAGCAATACCCTATTTACCGCGGCGCGTTTGCGGGTGTGGGCTGGCAGTGGGTCAATCTGGCATGGCTGGCTGGCGGTGTCTGGTTGCTGTGGAAAAAAGCGATTCGCTGGCATATTCCGGTCAGCTTTCTGCTCTCGTTAAGTGTCTGCGCAACGCTGGGCTGGTTTTTCGCCCCCGACGCCCTGGCCTCACCGTCAATCCACCTGCTTTCCGGTGCGACCATGCTCGGCGCGTTCTTTATTTTGACCGATCCGGTAACGGCCTCGACCACGAATCGGGGTCGTCTGGTGTTCGGCGCGCTTGCGGGGCTGCTGGTTTGGCTCATCCGCAGCTTTGGCGGTTATCCGGATGGCGTAGCCTTCGCCGTGCTGCTGGCGAATATTACGGTTCCGCTGATCGATTATTACACCCGTCCGCGGGTGTATGGCCATCGCAAAGGATAATCCATGCTGAAAACGATTCGTAAACATGGCATCACGCTGGCGCTGTTTGCAGCAGGCTCAACCGGACTGACCGCCGCCATCAATATGATGACCAAAACGACCATCGACGAGCAGGCCGCTCTCCAGCAAAAAGCGCTTTTTGATCAGGTGCTGCCCGCCGATCGCTATAACAATCAGCTACAGAACCGTTGTTTCATCGTTAGCGCCCCGGCGCTGGGGAAAGGCGAGCACCGCGTTTATATCGCCGAGAAAAACGGCACTCCCGTCGCGGCGGTAATGGAAGCGACGGCGCCTGATGGTTACTCCGGCGCGATTCAACTGCTGGTTGGCGCAGACTTCAACGGCACGGTTTTAGGCACGCGGGTTACCGAACATCACGAAACGCCAGGGCTGGGCGATAAAATCGAACGACGCTTGTCAGACTGGATCACGCATTTCAGCGGTAAATCGATCCAGGGCGCAAACGACAGTCGCTGGGCAGTAAAAAAAGATGGCGGCGACTTTGACCAGTTTACTGGCGCGACCATTACGCCTCGCGCAGTGGTTAACGCCGTGAAGCGCGCTGGACTTTATGCACAAACGTTGCCCGCGCAACTTTCACACCTTCCCGCCTGTGGAGAATAGACCATGAGCGAAATCAAAGACGTTATTGTCCAGGGGTTATGGAAAAACAACTCCGCGCTGGTTCAGCTGTTGGGCTTATGCCCTCTGCTGGCGGTGACCTCAACGGCAACCAATGCGTTGGGCCTGGGACTTGCCACTACGCTGGTGCTGACGCTCACCAACCTGACCGTTTCAGCGTTGCGCCGCTGGACGCCAGCGGAAATTCGTATCCCGATTTATGTCATGATCATCGCGTCGGTAGTGAGCGCCGTGCAGATGCTGATCAACGCCTATGCCTATGGCCTTTACCAGTCGTTAGGCATCTTTATTCCGCTTATCGTGACCAACTGCATCGTGGTGGGCCGTGCGGAAGCTTTTGCGGCGAAGAAAGGACCGGCGCTTTCGGCGCTTGACGGTTTCGCTATCGGCATGGGCGCCACTGGCGCGATGTTCGTGTTGGGGTCGCTGCGTGAGATCCTCGGTAACGGCACCCTGTTTGACGGCGCGGACAGCCTGCTGGGAAGCTGGGCGAAAGTGCTGCGGATTGAAATTTTCCACACCGATTCCCCTTTCCTGCTGGCGATGTTGCCGCCGGGCGCCTTCATTGGGCTTGGCCTGATGCTGGCAGTGAAATACCTTATTGACGAGAAAATGAAAAAACGCCGCGCCAGCGTGGCGGTCGCAACGGAACTGCCCTCTGGCGAAACAGGGAATGCCTCATGAACAAAACGAAACGGCTGGAAATTTTAACCCGCTTGCGTGACAACAATCCGCACCCGACAACGGAACTGAACTTCAATTCGCCTTTTGAACTGTTGATCGCGGTCCTGCTGTCGGCCCAGGCCACCGACGTGAGCGTTAATAAAGCCACCGCGAAGCTTTACCCGGTCGCCAATACCCCTGCCGCCATGCTCGCGCTTGGCGTGGAGGGCGTTAAGTCATACATCAAGACAATCGGCTTGTTTAACAGCAAGGCCGAAAACGTCATCAAAACCTGCCGTATCTTGCTGGAAAGACATCAGGGTGAAGTTCCCGAAGATCGCGCTGCGCTGGAAGCTCTGCCGGGCGTTGGTCGCAAGACCGCTAACGTCGTGCTTAACACCGCATTTGGCTGGCCCACCATCGCCGTAGATACGCATATTTTCCGCGTCTGTAACCGAACCCAGTTCGCGCCAGGTAAAAACGTTGAGCAGGTAGAAGAAAAGCTGCTGAAAGTGGTTCCCGCAGAGTTTAAAGTTGACTGCCATCACTGGCTGATTCTGCATGGCCGCTACACCTGCATTGCGCGTAAACCGCGCTGCGGCTCCTGCATTATTGAAGATCTTTGCGAATACAAAGACAAAGTCGACTTTTGACCGACCGGGGCGTCAGCCCGCCCCGTCATAACCCTCTGTTATCCTCTCCATGTCCGGTTCGTTGCCGACAATCCTATCGCCTGACATCCAGACCCTAATGGAATATCCGGGTGTTTAAACACTTATCCAGGTTAATCATTTTTTTGATAGCAAAAATTTCTATCCAATTGTGATCGCGATCAAACTGATAACCCTATGTAAATTATTTTATTCAATCTGGTTAAATTCAGCTGCAAATGCTCCGATCAAAACTTTTATTGACAATACAATACACTGGCTATTTTTCAGATATTGGCCTATATCACTGCCTTAATCGTCAAATAGCAGAACATATTGCCACAGGTCCCTTTCACGCCCTCCTCATTAGCGTAAAAATCTGCCTTTTTACGATTAAAGAAATTTAACGCTGGATAACATTTCTCATGCCCGATGAATTCACCACTTCAGATATATGTAACAGATTATTACAAAGGACTTGTCTGGAAGTGCAAGATAGTGAACATTACTTGCCGTTTCCCCTCCCACTATAACAATTTCACGGCTGCGTAAGACGCATCACGTGACAGAACACCCCCGTTAATATGGGATGTAAAAAAAGAGGTATAAGTGTCTACTGCAAACAATAAACCAACGGAAAGCGTCAGTCTGAACGCTTTCAAACAACCGAAAGCGTTCTATCTCATCTTCTCGATTGAGCTCTGGGAGCGTTTTGGTTATTACGGCCTGCAAGGGATCATGGCCGTTTACCTGGTTAAACAACTGGGTATGTCTGAAGCGGATTCTATCACCCTGTTCTCCTCCTTTAGCGCCCTGGTTTACGGTCTGGTTGCCATTGGTGGTTGGTTAGGGGATAAAGTACTGGGCACCAAGCGCGTGATTATGCTTGGTGCGATCGTGTTGGCTATTGGTTATGCGCTGGTCGCCTGGTCCGGTCACGATGCCGGGATCGTTTATATGGGGATGGCAGCCATTGCAGTGGGTAACGGCTTGTTTAAAGCCAACCCGTCTTCCCTGCTGTCTACCTGCTATGCCAAAGATGACCCGCGTCTTGATGGCGCATTTACCATGTACTACATGTCCGTCAACATCGGTTCATTCTTCTCCATGCTGGCGACCCCATGGCTGGCTGCGCGTTACGGCTGGAGCACCGCGTTTGCACTGAGCGTTGTCGGTATGCTGATCACCGTTGTTAACTTCGCCTTCTGCCAGCGCTGGGTGAAAAACTACGGTTCGAAACCTGACTTCGAGCCTGTCAACTATCGCAACCTGCTGCTGACCATTGTTGGCGTTGTCGCGCTGATCGCCGTTGCGACCTGGCTGCTTCACAACCAGGAAATCGCGCGCATGGCGCTGGGCGTGATCGCCCTCGGTATCGTGATTATTTTTGCGAAAGAAGCCTTTTCCATGCAGGGCGCGGCACGCCGCAAAATGATTGTCGCCTTCATTCTGATGCTGGAAGCGATCATCTTCTTCGTTCTGTACAGCCAGATGCCAACCTCGCTGAACTTCTTCGCGATCCGTAACGTTGAGCACTCCATTCTGGGTATCGCGTTCGAGCCGGAACAGTATCAGGCGCTGAACCCGTTCTGGATCATCATCGGTAGCCCGATCCTCGCCGCTATCTATAACAAAATGGGCGACACCCTGCCGATGCCGATGAAATTCGCGCTGGGTATGGTGCTCTGCTCCGGTGCGTTCCTCGTGCTGCCGCTGGGTGCGAAATTCGCCACCGACGCAGGCATCGTCTCCGTTAACTGGTTGATTATTTGCTACGGCCTGCAAAGTATCGGTGAACTGATGATCTCCGGTCTGGGTCTGGCGATGGTGGCGCAACTGGTTCCGCAGCGTCTGATGGGCTTCATCATGGGGAGCTGGTTCCTGACGACCGCTGGCGCGAATATCATCGGCGGTTACGTCGCGAACATGATGGCTGTACCAGAAAACGTTACCGACCCGCTGATGTCTCTCGAAGTATACGGTCGCGTCTTCCTGCAGATTGGTGTGGCTACCGCCGTTATTGCAGCGCTGATGCTGCTTACTGCGCCGAAGCTGAACCGCATGACCCTGGACGACAACAACGACCAGAAAGCGTCTAAAACCGCTACCGCGTAAGACGTTGGGAAACACAAACGAGAGCCGCTAACTTTGCGTTAGCGGCTTTTTTTTTGTTCGCTCTCGCACTAGGATACGGTAAACCTCAGTTGAAAGGAGTAACCGATGAAACTGTTCTATAAGCCAGGCGCCTGTTCTCTTGCTTCCCATATTACCCTTCGCGAGAGCGGCAAAGATTTCACCCTTGAAGGGGTGGACTTGATGAAAAAGCGGCTGGAAAACGGCGATGACTTTTTCGCGGTTAACCCAAAAGGGCAAGTTCCGGCGCTATTGCTTGACGATGGCACTTTGCTGACGGAAGGCGTGGCGATCATGCAGTATCTCGCAGACAGCGTGCCGGATCGCCAACTGCTGGCGCCGGTGGGCAGTATTTCACGTTATAAGACGCTGGAATGGCTTAACTATATCGCTACTGAGCTGCACAAAGGCTTCACGCCGCTGTTTCGCCCGGATACGCCAGAAGAGTACAAACCCGCCGTCCGCGCTTTGCTGGAGAAAAAACTGCAATACGTCGATGAATCACTCAAAGAGGGTCAGTGGATTTGCGGTCAGCGATTTACCATTGCCGACGCCTATCTTTTTACCGTACTGCGCTGGGCAAGTGCGGTGAAGCTGAATATGGCGAGCTTAAACCATATTGCAGGGTATATGCAGCGAGCGGCAGAACGTCCGGCCATTGCCGCGGCGCTTAAGGCGGAAGGGTTGAAATAGCCGGACTGGCTGTGTAGCCGGGTATCGCTAACGCTTACCCGGCCTACGTTACGACAACCGCTTATAAGCGGGTCGCGCTGAAATAGTGCTCTGGTCTGGCGATACGATCCTGCGCCGCCACCACCTGCAGTTCATATTCCTGCATTTCCCGGGTCGCGATCATAATCTCATACACCGCCGCGGTGACATGTTCCAGCGCCTGCTGAAGGGTTGCTCCCTGCAACAGTTTTACCAACAGCAAACCGCTGGTGACGTCGCCAACCCCCACCGGCTGGCGCGTGCCGAAATCGACCAACGGACGGCTGATGTGCCAGGCTTCTTCTGCCGTTACCAGCAGCATTTCAAAACGTTCCATGCTGAAGCCTGCGCGCGCCAGATGTTTCACCAGGACAATCTGTGGACCCTGCGCGATTAACTCACGGGCTGCCGCGACAGCGTCTTCTACGCTGTTCACCGCATGTTCGCACAGGATTTCCAGCTCAATCAGGTTAGGCGCAATGATGTCGCTGGCGGGGAGCGCATGACGAACGTGAAACTCAGCGACGCCTGGCGCCACGATGCAGCCCTTTTCCGGGTGTCCCATGACCGGGTCGCAAAAATATTTTGCCGCCGGATTCGCCGCTTTCACCTGGCGGACGATCCCCAGAATATGCTCACCTTGCTCCGCAGATCCCAGATAACCGCTCAGCACTGCATCACAGCGTTTGAGCTGATCGATATCGGCGATACCCTGCACAATTTCGCTCAGATGCGACGGTGGCATAACACACCCCGTCCATTTGCCGTACTGCGTGTGATTAGAGAATTGTACCGTATTGAGGGGCCAGACGTTGGCGCCGAGGCGGCGCATTGGGAATTCCGCAGCGCTGTTGCCAGCATGTCCAAAAACCACATGGGACTGGATGGCGAGGATATTCTTCATTTTTTGCTTACCACAACCCTGAAAAAAGAAAGGGGCGTAGTTTCCCACGCCCCTGCTGACTTATTGTTACTTCCAGCACACCAGACAGTAATTCTTCTTGCCGCGACGCAGCAGCGTGTAGCGGCCATACAGACGATCGCTTTCCGCGAAGACATACTCCGGATCGGACTGCTTTGCGCCGTTAATGGTGATCGCGTTCGAGGCGATAGTTTTACGCGCCTGACCGCGAGAAGGCTGCAGCTCGGCATCCACCAGCGCCTGCATCAGATCCGCGCCCTTTTCCATCTCAACCATCGGAACGCCGTCCTGCGCAAGCTGTTCGAAGTCCGCTTCGCTCAGATCGCTCAGCGTCCCGTTGAACAGGCTCTCGGTGATGCGTTTCGCCGCCACCAGACCTTCTTCGCCGTGGACCAGACGCGTCACCTGCTCAGCCAGCACGTACTGGGCGCGAGGCGCTTTGCCGCTGTTTTTGTCTTCTTCTTCCAGCGCGTTGATCTCTTCAATATCCATAAAGGTGAAGAATTTCAGGAAGCGATACACATCGGCATCGGCGGTGTTGATCCAGAACTGGTAGAATTTGTAAGGACTGGTTTTCTTCGGATCCAGCCACACTGCGCCGCCTTCGGTTTTACCAAACTTGGTGCCGTCGGCTTTGGTGATCAGCGGAACGGTCAGCCCGAACACCTGGTTCTGATGCAGACGACGGGTCAGGTCGATACCGGAAGTAATGTTGCCCCACTGGTCCGAACCGCCAATTTGCAGCGTCACGCCGTGAAGTTTATTCAGGCAGGCAAAATCGTAACCTTGCAGAAGATTGTAGGAGAACTCGGTAAACGAGATACCCTGATCGTCACGATTCAGGCGCTGCTTCACCGCTTCTTTATTGATCATCTGGTTAACGGAGAAATGTTTACCGATATCGCGCAGGAAGGTCAGCACGTTCATGTTGCCGAACCAGTCATAGTTGTTCGCTGCGATGGCGGAATTGTCGCCGCAGTCGAAATCGAGGAACGGCGCAACCTGTTTACGGATTTTGTCTACCCACTCCTGAACGGTGTCTTCCGTGTTCAGTTTACGCTCGGCGGCTTTGAAGCTCGGATCGCCAATCAGACCCGTTGCGCCGCCAACCAGCGCGACGGGCTTATGACCAGCCTGCTGGAAGCGTTTCAGGCATAACAAGGGAACCAGATGCCCCAAATGCAAGCTGTCAGCGGTAGGATCGAAGCCGCAATAGAGCGCGATCGGGCCTTGCGCCAGTCGCTCTGCTAACGCTTCCTCGTCCGTCACCTGGGCTACCAGCCCCCGCTCTTGCAATTGTTTAATCAAGTTACTGCTTGCCATCAAAATCTCCATGTATAAAACGACTGCACCTTTGCCGGTACACGACTTTTCGCCAGACGCGAAAGCTCTATAGAATAAAGCGCCGGGGCACGCAGCGCTAGCGCTTAAAACAACATTTTCGGGGTTTACGGGGCGAGCCGATCAATTTTCCACGCGTTATTTTCACGCTGATAGAGAAAGCGATCATGCAGACGGTGCTCACCACCCTGCCAAAACTCCATTTGCTCGATGCTGATGCGGAATCCGCCCCAAAAGCTGGGCAGCGGTACGTCGCCCTGTTGGAACTTCTGTTTCAGCTCAAGGAATTTGCTTTCGAGGATCCCGCGTGCGGAAATTCGGCTGGACTGCTTAGAGACCCAGGCGCCTATCTGGCTGTCTCGCGGACGGCTGTGGAAATACTTGATCACTTCGAGCGTCGACAACCGTTCTGCCTGACCGATAACCATCACCTGACGTTCCAGCATATGCCACGGGAACAGCAGGCTGACGCGCGGATTATTTTCAATTTGATGCGCTTTGCGGCTTCCGAGGTTGGTGTAGAAGACCAGCCCTTTTTCATCATAGTGCTTGAGGAGGACGATACGCTGGTACGGTTGGCCATTTTCATCGACCGTAGCGACGACCATCGCAGTGGGATCGGCCAGTCTGGCTTCACATGCCTGAGCCAGCCAGCGTTCGAAAAGGGTTAATGGTTCAGCGGGGAGATCGTGGCGACGCAGGCCACCTTTTGTGTATTCACGGCGCAGGTGCGCGATTTGCTGCAATTCGTCGTTATCAGACATGGTGTTCGCTACGGATTGTCAGTGGGTGGCGCTATTGTGCGCCGCCCTGTTGAAAATCTCAACGCTTCGGGTTTTGTAACTGACAGTTATTCAACACGATGCGGTCGCGCTTATAAACGGTGGCGCTGTCGCCCTTCGACCAGAAAACATAAATGCCGTCGGTGTACCGCGCGCCGGAGGCTGATACGCCCTGCTTGAGAGTCAGCAGCTTATTATCATAAATAAAGCTAACGTCCTGGCGGGTGTTATTCGATTTAACGGTTAGCGGTTTTTCGTCGCACTGGTATTCCAGCGTGTCCGTTTGCATCCGCTCGACAAACTGGTTATAGACGCTGCAGCCTGACAGCATAAGCGGAAGGCAGAGGAGTAAGAGTTTTTTCATAGCCGTATCCTGAAGACTTTCCTGGTCATGGAGGGTGAAAATACCCTCCCTAATGTTCCGATTGTAACGTCAGACGCCGCCAGAAAAATTCAGTTAACTCTGAGTTCGCGGGTTAGCCGGAAAAATCCCGCCCAGCACACTCGCTTCACGCGCGCCGGTCACCGACGGTAAATTACCCGGCAGTCCGGCTACCGTTCGCCACGCCAGCCAGGCGAAAGCCAACGCTTCCATATCATCACCGCTGACGCCCGCGGTATCGGTGGTGGTCACTTCCGTTCCCGGCAGTAACGCAGCCAACCTCGCCATCAACAGCGGGTTGCGGCTTCCTCCGCCACACACCATCAGACGGTCGCAACCCCCGTTCAGCAACACTTGTTCAGAAATTGTCACCGCGGTCAGCTCGGTAAGCGTCGCCTGTACGTCCTGCGCTTTCACGCCGGGAAAGGCCGCCAGTTGACGTTCTATCCAGCCATAGTTGAAATACTCCCGCCCGGTACTTTTCGGCGCAGGCAGCGCGAACCACGGATCGCTGAGCATCGCCTGCAGCAGAGGAATGATTACCGTTCCGCCGCGCGCCCATTCAGCATCTTTATCATATGGCTTCGCACACTGCCGCCAGATCCAGGCATCCATCAGCATATTGCCGGGCCCGGTGTCATGCCCGCGCACCGGCTGATCCGGTATCAACAGCGAAAGATTGGCGATTCCGCCGATATTGAGCACCATTCGCCGCTCCGTCGGATGCGCCAGCAGCGCCTGATGAAAAGCAGGGACCAGCGGCGCGCCCTGTCCGCCCAGCGCGATATCCCGACGGCGAAAATCGCCCACCACCGTGATACCGGTGCGCGCCACAATCTGGTTGTTATCGCCTATCTGCATCGTATGCGGGAATGCGCCCGTCGGCTCATGCCATACCGTTTGCCCGTGACAGCCAATCGCCACAATGTCCTGAGGGCGAAGCTTTTCCTGAGCAAGCAGTCCGTTAACCGCGTCAGCGAAGAGTTGGCCAAGTTGCACATCAAGCTGGCCTAACCGGGAAAGGGTCAGGGGCTGTCCCTGGCAAATGTCGAGAATCGCATGTTTAAGCGCGACGGGCATCGGCCAGCTCACGCTCGCCTGTTGCGCCACCATTGTGTCATCTATCGTCGCCAGTACCACGTCAACACCATCGAGGCTGGTGCCTGACATCACGCCAATATAGCGGCCCGATTTCATACCTGTTCCTTATTAAGCCTGACTTTGCGTCACACTCCATCATAAACCCGCGGGCAATGCTACGCTTCATTAACGTTTTGTTCCGAAATTCCGTATAGCGTCCTGTTTAATAAACTGACTGAATAGTTCGTTTAAAGTTGGTTAACGAGCCTGTTATTATGATTTCTGTTTAGTCTGGACAGAATATGTGACCTCAAACGCACAAATGCCATATAATTGAACCATGGGAGATGCCTGGATGGCGTTTCATGGTGAACAGGAGATTTTAAATGATTAAACGTGTGCTGATCGTTTCACTGGCTGGCCTGTCCTTAGTGGGCTGTGCTAACACCGATAGCCTTTCAGGTGATGTGTATACCGCTTCGGAAGCAAAACAAGTGCAGAACGTCACTTACGGTACCATCGTAAACGTTCGTCCGGTTCAGATTCAGGCGGGTAACGATGAAAACGTGATCGGTGCGATCGGGGGTGCGGTTCTCGGTGGTTTCCTGGGTAACACCGTTGGCGGTGGTACGGGCCGTTCTCTGGCTACCGCAGCAGGCGCAGTCGCCGGCGGCGTCGCAGGCCAGAGCGTTCAGGGTGCGATGAATAAAACCCAGGGCGTGGAACTGGAAATCCGTAAGGATGATGGAAATACCATCATGGTCGTACAGAAACAGGGTAACACCCGTTTCTCTGCGGGTCAGCGCGTGGTGCTGGCAAGCAACGGTCGTCAGGTTACCGTCTCTCCGCGCTAAACGAATTACGTGTGGTCAGGGCTGGCCACACGTCTCCCCACCTCAGTCTCGCGACTGTAACTCGATAATATTGCGCTCAAGTCGGGCGATGAGTTTAATCAGCAGATCAATTTCCTGCGTTGAAATCCCTTCCAGAATTTCACCACGCGTTTTGTTGATGACCGCTTCCATGTCGGCAATCAGCGGTTCAGCCTTTTCAGTCAGCTTGATACGTTTTGCCCGACGATCGCTGGCGCACGTCTGTCGTGAAATCAGGCCTTTTTCTTCGAGCTGATCCAGCGTACGTACCAGTGATGGCTGTTCAATGCCGATCGCTTTTGCCAATTGAATCTGTGATTGATCGGGCGGCAATTGGTGAATATTATGCAGCGTTACCCAGTGTGTCTGCGTCAATTCCAGAGGCTTAAGACGGTGGTCTATCAAAGCACGCCAAATGCGCACCAACCGTGCCAGATCAGAACCTAATGGCGATTCCAATTTCATCTCCTTATAATTAGCTTGCTAAGATATTATACTGATTTTAGAATAGTGTGCAGCATTTGCATTCCTAAAACAAATGTATTGCTGCATTTGCTTACGTGTTGACATATTTTTCAGACATTACGCGAAAAAAGCGCGTTCTGAGGTTTTTTTTGCTAAACCTGTAGTAACGCGACCTGACGCAAAGGATTTTTGCTGTGACCATCGCACTTAATGCAACGGGAATGCCCTTACAAGACATGGTGATTGGCGCATCCATTTATTTCCCTCCCCTTTTCAAAGCCTTTGCGCTGGGCTTTATCCTGTGGCTGTTCATTCATCGCCTTCTGCGCGACCGCCTCTATTCCGGCGAATACTGGCATCCTTTGTTGCTGGATCTCTCTCTTTTTGCCCTGTGCGTTTGCGCTGGCCTGTTATTGTTGGTGGTGTTCTGATTATGTCACTTAAAACGTTAAAATATTTTTCGACGATCGTCATCGCCACTGCCGCGGTGCTCGCCGGTTGGTGGATGTGGAATTATTACATGCAGTCTCCCTGGACGCGTGACGGTAAAGTCAGAGCCGAACAGGTCAGCGTTACCCCGCAGGTATCCGGGGCGATCGTCGACCTGAAAGTGAAAGATAACCAGTTTGTTCACGCCGGCGACCTGCTGTTCAGCATCGACAAAACACCTTTTCATATCGCAGAGCTCAATGCGCAAGCTCAACTGGCAAAAGCACAGTCCGATCTGGCTAAAGCCAATAACGAAGCCAACCGCCGTCGCCATTTAACCCGTAACGTAATCTCCGCCGAGGAGCTTGACACGGCTAACCTGAATGTCAAAGCCATGCAAGCAAGCGTTGGCGTCGCCCAGGCAACGCTGAAGCAGGCCCAGTGGCAGCTCAGTCAGACGGAAGTACGCGCCCCGGTTTCCGGCTGGATCACCAACCTTTCCACCCGAACGGGGGATTTCGCCGCCACCGGACAGCCGCTGTTTGCGCTGGTCGACAGCCACTCTTTTTACGTGATGGGGTATTTTGAAGAGACCAAATTACGTCACATTCGTCCTGGCGCGCCTGCGCAAATAACGCTTTATAGCGGCAACGTAAAGTTACAGGGTCACGTTTCCAGTATCGGTCGTGCTATTTACGACCAGAGCGTAGAAAGTGATTCAGGTCTGGTGCCAGACATTAAACCCAATGTGCCCTGGGTTCGGCTGGCGCAGCGGGTGCCAGTGCGGATTGAATTTAACGCATTGCCGAAAGACCTGACGCTTGTCTCTGGCACCACCTGCAGTGTGGCGATTGGGCAGTAAATGACGCTCCCTCGTCTCTCCCTGCGCAATACGCCATGGCTGAAAGCCACCGCCGGACAATGGCGCTATGCGCTGCGTAACACCCTTGCCATGTGCCTGGCGCTGACCTTTGCCTATTACCTGAATCTCGATGAACCCTACTGGGCGATGACCTCCGCTGCGGTTGTCAGCTTCCCGACCGTGGGCGGCGTGATCAGTAAAAGCCTGGGCCGTATCGCGGGGAGCCTGCTTGGCGCTACCGCTGCGCTGATTCTCGCCGGGCACACCCTTAATGAACCATGGCTTTTTCTGCTTAGCATGGCGGCGTGGATCGGCTTTTGTACCTGGGCCTGCGCGTATTTCAGCAATAATGTCGCTTACGCCTTTCAACTGGCGGGCTACACGGCGGCGATTATCGCCTTTCCAATGGTAAACATTGTCGAAATAACCCAACTGTGGGATATCGCCCAGGCGCGAGTCTGCGAAGTGATTGTCGGGATTTTATGCGGCGGCATGATGATGATGATCCTGCCCAGTACCTCAGACGGCACCGCCCTGTTGACGGCGCTGAAGAAGATGCATGCGCGCCTGCTGGAACATGCGAGTTTGCTGTGGCAACCGGACACAACCGATGCCATTCGCGCCGCTCACGAAGGGGTGATCGGGCAAATACTGACGATGAACTTATTGCGTATCCAGGCGTTCTGGAGCCATTACCGCTTTCGTCGACAGAACGCGCTGCTTAATGCCCTGCTGCACCAGCAACTGCGTCTCACCAGCGTCATCTCCAGCCTGCGAAGAATGTTGCTGAACTGGCCCAATCCGCCCGCCAATAGCCGGGAGATTATTGAGGCGCTACTGCTCGCCCTGGCCCGACCGCAAACTGACAGCTATACCGTCGCCAGGATCCTTGCCCCGCTTGCACCGCCAGATAGATCAGATTTTCGTCACGTCGCCTTCTGGCAGCGGTTGCGCTACTTTTGCCGTCTTTATCTGCAAAGCAGCCGCCAGCTACGGCTTCTGGAAACAGACACGCTACAGGCGCACATCCGCATCCCGCGGGTCCCAGCCCTTGCGCGCCATACTGACAGCGCGGAGGCTATCTGGAGCGGCCTGCGCACCTTCGCTACGCTAATGGCTATCGGCGCGTGGAGTATCGGCGCGCAGTGGGAATCGGGCTCGGGGGCGCTCACGCTGGCCGCCATCAGTTGTGTGCTCTATTCGGTAGTGGCGACACCGTTTAAATCGCTGTCGCTACTGATGCGTACGCTGGTGTTACTGTCGTTGTTCAGCTTTGTGGTGAAGTTTGGTTTGATGGTTCAGATCAGCGATCTCTGGCAATTTTTGCTGTTCCTGTTTCCGTTACTCGTCACCATGCAACTGTTCAAACTGCAAATGCCAAAGCTGGCGGGCCTGTGGGGACAATTGATTGTATTTATGGGCTCATTTATCGCGGTGACGAACCCGCCCGTTTATGACTTTGCCGATTTCCTTAACGATAATACGGCCAAAATTGTTGGCGTCGCCCTGTCATGGCTGGCATTCGCCATTCTGCGTCCCGGTTCTGATGCGCGTAAAAGCCGGCGGCATATCCGCGCGCTGCGTCGCGATTTTGTCGATCAGTTAAGCCGTCGTCCCTCGCTCAGCGAACATGAGTTTGAGTCGCTGACTTATCACCACATCAGCCAGTTAAGCAACAGCCAGGACGCGCTGGCGAGGCGCTGGCTTCTGCGATGGGGAGTGGTGTTACTGAACTGTTCACACGTTGTCTGGCAGCTGCGCGCCTGGGAATCGCGCTCCGATCCGCTGTCGCGGGTGAGAGATATCTGTATCGCTTTGTTGCGTGACGTGATGAGCGAGCGCGGCGTACAACAGCGGCCGCTGGCGGCGTCCCTGGCGGAACTGCTGCGCATCTGCGAAACGCTTTCGCGTCACCCGCAGCCTGCCGCGCAGGAACTGGCCGCTCTTCTCTGGCGGCTACACTGCTCGCTGTCACAACTCGAGCAGGCGCCGCCAGAAGGAACGCTGACAACCTGATTATTTGATGACACCACAGGCAAACCGTGCCCCGCCGCCGCCCAACGGTTTTGGCTGATCGGACATATTATCGCCGCCAACGTGGATCATCAGCGCCTTATCTTTGATTTCATCAAGGGATTTCAGGCGTGATGCGGTCACAGGAATAACGGCTTTCCCTTCGTTGTTGACCACCAGCACGGGCAAGTCGCCTAAATGCCCTTCACCGTCTGGCCCGGCGTGCTTGCCGGTTTGGTGGGGGTCGAAGTGCCCGCCCGCGGCTTCTGCGGCAGATGCTTTACCGTCTTTCATCGCCGGTTCGCAACTGCCATTCGCGTGAATGTGAAAACCATGCTCGCCCGGCGGCAACGCTTTCAGATCCGGCGTAAACTCCAGCCCTTTATCGGTTTCATTAATGGTCACCTCACCGATGGATTGCCCAATGCCTTGTGCGGTGACCAGATTCATTTCCACTTTCTCACTGGCGGCCTGCGCCCCGGTACACGCTAACAGGGTTAACACGGCCAGACTTAATCGTTTCATAGGACCTCCGTTTTGTGTGCATTTGGCTTAAGTGTAAACCAGAGACGCAATTTTGGACGGAAAATCCAATATTTAGCGATTACGGCACGTCATACCCGAGCGCGGCTTTACGAATACGGAACCATTGCTGACGGCTCATGTTCAGCGACGCCGATCCCACGGCGGCCCTGACGCGCTCAATTTTGCCGGAACCGATAATTGGCAGCGGCTGCGATGGCAAACGAAGCACCCAGGCGTACACGACCTGCTCAATCGTCTCTGCGTTTAGCTCCTCCGCCACTACCGCCAGCTCATTATGTAGCGGCTGAAACGCATCGTCGTTAAATAAACGACCGCCGCCGAGGCACGACCATGCCATCGGACGAATACGCAGTTGCTGAAGTTGATCGAGCGTGCCATCCAGCAGCAGCGGCTGATGCACCGGAGAAATCTCCACCTGATTCGTTGCCAGCGTGAACGGTAAACGGGACTGCAGCAGCGTAAACTGCGCGGGAGTAAAGTTTGACACGCCAAAGTGACGTACTTTTCCGCTCTGGTGCAGATGCTGGAAGGCTTCTGCCACCTCGTCGGCGTCCATCAGCGGATCGGGACGATGAATCAGCAGCAGATCCAGACGATCGGTGGCCAGATTGACCAGCGACTGCTCGGCACTCTTCACGATATGGTCACGATCGGTGATGTAGTGGCCGAGGGCGTTTTCTGCTCGCGCGGTGGTGGCGATACCGCATTTTGTGACAATCTCCATTTGCTCGCGCAGATGCGGCGCCAGCTTCAGCGCGTCACCAAAGGCCGCCTCGCACTGGTAGCCGCCATAAATATCCGCGTGGTCGACGGTGGTGATACCCAGTTCCAGGTGCTGCTCGATAAAGCTTACTCGCTCCTGGGGGGACATGTTCCAGTCCATCAGTCGCCAGTAGCCCATCACAAAGCGGGAAAAGGTCGGGCCTTGCGGCGCAATTGTCGTACGCTGAACCATAACTGCTTCCTCGTGAAATAAAGTGTTCCGAGTATATACAATTCGTCGGTTAAAAGAGTGAAGGCTGTTGCGGTTCTTCAGGCTCTGCGGGTTTGTTTGCGCGCAATTTACGCAGCAGGCGCTGGCGGCACAGCCTCAGCACGTCCTGCTTCTGGGCGTCACTCATTTTCTGCCAGTTGAAGCGTTCGTCACGGCTGCGAAAACAGCCGCGACAAAATCCCCTCTCGTCGGACTGACAGATGCCGCGACACGGACTCTGGACGGGAAAAAATTCTAACTGCTCTGCCACATCCCCTCCTCATCTTTCGCCTGTACACACTATTGAAGACGGAAACCTGCTATCTGGCAACCCGGCTTGCATTAGACCGACTGGTCTATTACACTTTGCCCTATGAACAAGCATACTGAATGCGATACCCGCGAACACTTACTGGCCACCGGCGAGCATCTGTGCATGCAGCGCGGATTTACCGGGATGGGCCTTAGCGAACTGTTGAAGACCGCCGAAGTGCCAAAGGGCTCGTTTTACCACTATTTTCGCTCCAAGGAAGCTTTTGGCGTCGCGATGCTGGAGCGCCATTTTGCCGCTTATCATCAGCGATTGACGGAGCACTTTACTACGGGCGCCGGAAATTACCGTGACCGCATTCTGGCTTACTATCAGGAAACGCTGAACCAGTTTCGTCAGCAGGGGACCATCAGTGGTTGTCTGACGGTAAAACTGTCCGCTGAGGTGTGCGATCTGTCTGAAGACATGCGTTCCGCGATGGACAAAGGCGCGAGTAATATTATCGCCATTCTTGCCCATGCGCTGGAAAAGGGTCGCGAAAGCCATTGTCTGACATTTCCCGGCGAGCCGTTACAACAGGCGCAAATCCTTTACGCGCTCTGGTTGGGCGCGAATTTACAGGCCAAGATTTCGCGCAGCGCCATGCCGCTCGAAAACGCGCTGGCGCATGTGCGACGTATCATCACAACGCCTGAGGGTTAACAGGCGTTTTTATTTACTCAATCACTAGACGACCGGTCTATTCATCACTGGAGCCATTATGTCCTCTGAAAAACTGTTTACCCCACTGAAGGTGGGTGCGATCACCGCAGCTAACCGTGTATTCATGGCCCCGCTGACGCGTCTGCGCAGCATTGAGCCTGGCGACATCCCGACTCCGTTAATGGCAGAATATTACCGTCAGCGCGCCAGCGCCGGTCTCATCATCAGCGAAGCGACGCAAATTTCCGCCCAGGCGAAAGGCTATGCGGGCGCGCCGGGTCTGCACAGCGACGAGCAGATTGCCGCGTGGAAAAAAATAACTGCCGGCGTTCATGCAGAAAACGGGCATATTGCCGTACAGCTGTGGCACACCGGGCGCATTTCTCATGCCAGCCTGCAACCTGGAGGGCAGCCGCCGGTTTCCGCTTCCGCGCTGAGCGCCGGGACGCGCACCTCTCTACGTGACGAAAACGGCAATGCGATCCGCGTTGACACCTCCATGCCGCGCGCGCTGGAAACCCATGAAATCCCGGGTATTGTGAATGATTTCCGCCAGGCCATCGCCAATGCCCGCGAAGCCGGTTTCGATCTCGTTGAGTTGCACTCCGCCCACGGATATCTGCTGCATCAGTTCCTTTCACCTTCGTCTAACCACCGTACCGACCAGTACGGCGGCAGCGTTGAAAATCGCGCGCGTCTGGTTCTTGAGGTTGTGGATGCGGGGATTCAGGAATGGGGCGCTGACCGTATTGGTATTCGCATCTCCCCTATCGGTACTTTCCAGAACGTGGACAATGGCCCCAACGAAGAAGCAGATGCGCTGTATCTGATCGAAGAACTGGGTAAACGTGGCATCGCTTATCTGCATATGTCCGAGCCGGACTGGGCAGGCGGCGCGTCTTATACTGAAGCCTTCCGCGAAAAAGTACGCGCGCGTTTCCAGGGTCCCATCGTTGGCGCTGGCGCATACACCCGTGAAAAAGCGGAAACCCTCATTGAAAAAGGCCTGATCGACGCGGTTGCGTTCGGTCGCGATTACATTGCCAACCCGGATCTGGTCACCCGACTGCAACGTAAAGCCGAGCTGAACCCGCAGCGCAGCGAGAGTTTCTACGGTGGCGGCGCGGAAGGTTATACCGATTACCCGACGCTGTGATCCCGCCTGCGGCATTCCTCCATTGATAGCGGCGCGAAAACGCCGCTATACTAAAACAACATTTTGAATGTATTGACCATTTTTAAGGGGATAAACAATGCGTTTACTTCATACCATGCTGCGCGTCGGCGATTTGCAGCGTTCTATCGACTTTTACACTAACGTTTTAGGCATGAAACTGCTGCGTACCAGCGAAAATCCGGAGTACAAATATTCTCTGGCATTTGTCGGCTACGGTGAAGAGAGTGACGAAGCGGTGATCGAACTGACGTATAACTGGGGTGTCGATCGCTATGAACTGGGGACCGCTTATGGTCACATTGCGCTGAGCGTTGATAACGCAGCGGAAGCCTGCGAGCGGATTCGCCAGAACGGCGGTAATGTCACGCGTGAAGCGGGTCCGGTAAAAGGCGGCACCACCGTGATTGCGTTTGTTGAAGATCCGGACGGTTACAAAATCGAATTGATCGAAGAAAAAGACGCCGGTCGCGGTCTGGGTAATTAATCCCTTCCGGGCGCGGCTTCTCTGCGCCCGCAGTTTTACTGCAATGAGCGCCTTTTTTTGGCATACTACGCGCTGCATTTTTTCTGTATTTAAGAGACCCCGATGTCCGATAACGCTCAACTTACCGGTCTGTGCGACCGTTTTCGCGGTTTTTACCCTGTCGTCATTGATGTTGAAACGGCCGGGTTTAATGCCAGAACCGATGCGCTGCTTGAAATTGCCGCCATCACGTTGAAAATGGATGAACAGGGCTGGCTGATGCCGGACACTACGCTGCATTTCCATGTCGAACCGTTCGAAGGCGCGAATTTGCAGCCCGAAGCGCTGGCGTTTAACGGCATCGACCCCAGCAACCCGCTGCGTGGCGCGGTGAGTGAATATGACGCCCTGCACGCCATTTTTAAAATGGTGCGGAAAGGAATTAAAGACAGCGGCTGTAACCGCGCGATCATGGTGGCGCATAACGCTACGTTCGATCACAGCTTTATGATGGCGGCGGCCGAGCGCGCCTCGCTAAAGCGCAACCCTTTTCATCCGTTTGTCACTTTCGACACTGCCGCCCTCAGCGGACTGGCGCTAGGCCAAACGGTTCTGTCGAAAGCCTGTCTGGCGGCAGGTATGGAGTTTGACGGCACGCAGGCTCATTCGGCGCTTTACGACACGGAACGTACGGCAGTGCTGTTTTGTGAAATCGTCAACCGCTGGAAACGACTGGGCGGCTGGCCGCTGGCCATGCCCGAGGCTTAACGCCGTACGTAAAAAAGCGACCTTTCGGTCGCTTTTTTAGTGAGTGCCGGATGGCCGCGCGTTGGCGACTTCTCCAGCC
Source organism: Citrobacter sedlakii NBRC 105722 (assembly GCF_000759835.1). Taxonomy (GTDB): domain Bacteria; phylum Pseudomonadota; class Gammaproteobacteria; order Enterobacterales; family Enterobacteriaceae; genus Citrobacter_A; species Citrobacter_A sedlakii. The sequence continues at coordinate 48,829 of NZ_BBNB01000001.1, read as the reverse complement.
TGTCACCTCAATCCCGCAGGCGTCACCTTACTCGGTATCTGATTCTTCAGACTTGTACTTCGCCGCGGTCTCTTTGATCAGTTGCTGCAATTCGCCACGCTGATACATTTCGATCAGGATGTCGCAGCCGCCAACCAGTTCGCCATCAACCCACAACTGCGGGAAGGTTGGCCAGTTAGCATACTTCGGCAGTTCGGCGCGGATATCCGGGTTCTGCAAAATATCGACATAAGCAAAACGCTCACCACAGGCAGAAAGCGCCTGCACAGCCTGGGCAGAGAACCCGCAGCTTGGCAGTTTTGGCGAACCTTTCATATACAGCAGGATTGGGTTTTCAGCGATCTGGCGCTGAATTTTTTCGATAGTGGTGCTCATTGTCTTGCTTCCTTAACTTCTTTTACGGCAGTCGTCTGACATTGTAGCGGCTCAGGCCGACATCGGAAAATAACATTTTCATTACGCTTTACTATTTTATCGTCTGAAGCCTTAAGTTGCATTGCAAATCACTGTTCAGGCCGCCCTTTTCAGCCAATTGTCTATTGAATAAGCAAATTTACCTTTGGTTGCTGCTTTTTTTAGCACTTATGCGCGGAACACTTTTTTTAACAATAAAAGCTATTAACTTTCTTCAATGCTATAGATTAGAATCATCAGGTTTTGTAAATCACATGCAGGCATGATTGCGCCTGCCTTAACCGAGGAATGCTCAGTGGCGCGGATTAACCGACTCTCCATCACGCTCTGTGCTTTACTGTTTACAACGATTTCCTTTATGTCCGTGGCCCAGGCTTCCCGGCAGGCCAGGACAACGTCTGATATTTCTCACAGCAAGAAAACCGCAGACAAGAAAAAAAACACCGCAACAGCGAAAAAGACCACGAAAAATTCCCAACGCACCGCAAAAAAAACAACCGCTAAAAACGCAGTGAAAACGGCATCGGCCAGCAAAAAACGTGTAACCCCCTCCAGCAAAATCTCCCGAACAACCAGTCGCCGCACAAAATCTGGCGTTCCGAAGACAGCCGTCGTGAGCTGGACGGAAAAATGCACGCCACGCAAAGGCCGCAAGCCACACTGCGTGAAGGTGAAAAGCGCAGCGGCCAGCACCCTTGCGGACGCGCATAAGTTAAAAGTCCAAAAAGCCACCAGTACAGCAATGAATAAACTGATGAGCCAGATTGGTAAACCCTACCGCTGGGGCGGTACATCGCCGCGTACTGGCTTCGACTGTAGCGGTCTGGTCTATTACGCCTATAAGGATTTGGTTAAATTCCGCATACCCCGCACGGCAAACGAGATGTATCACCTGCGTGATGCGGCGCCGATCGAACGGGGTGAGCTGAAAAATGGCGATCTGGTGTTCTTCCGTACCCAGGGTCGCGGCACAGCCGATCATGTTGGAGTCTACGTCGGTAACGGCAAATTTATTCAGTCGCCACGCAGCGGTCAGGAAATCCAAATCACCTCTCTTAGCGAAGACTACTGGCAGCGCCATTATGTCGGCGCCCGCAGGGTGATGACGCCGAAAACCATTCGCTAAAACTTTACCCTGTTGTTACACAACAGGGTAAGTTCTTCTTTTGCCACACCTTTCAATTTGCTACCCTATCCTTACGTACAATAAGGTTATTGTGCGAATCAATATTAATAATAAGGAGAGAAGCAATGTCGTTCGAATTACCTGCATTACCGTATGCCAAAGATGCGCTTGCGCCGCATATTTCCGCTGAAACGCTGGAATACCACTATGGCAAACACCATCAGACCTATGTGACAAACCTGAATAACCTGATCAAAGGCACCTCATTAGAAGGCAAATCGCTGGAAGAGATTGTGCGGAGCTCTGAGGGGGGCGTGTTTAACAACGCCGCTCAGGTCTGGAACCACACCTTCTACTGGAATTGCCTGGCGCCGAATGCCGGTGGGGAACCCACGGGTGAACTGGCTGACGCTATCGCCGCCGCGTTTGGCAGCTTCGCCGACTTCAAGGCCCAGTTTACCGATGCCGCGATCAAGAACTTCGGCTCCGGCTGGACCTGGCTGGTTAAAGACAAAGACGGCAAGCTGGCTATCGTGTCCACGTCTAACGCGGGGACGCCGCTCACCACAGACGCCACGCCGTTAATGACCGTCGACGTATGGGAACACGCCTATTACATTGACTATCGTAACGCGCGTCCGGGTTATCTGGAAAACTTCTGGGCGCTGGTTAACTGGGCGTTTGTGGCGAAAAACTTTGCCGCATAACTGAAAAATGCCCGACAGCACATTCGTGCGTTGGGCATTAAAGAGTTTGCCGTTTTAGCTGGCGACGCACTCTGTCTGCGGCTGTTTTCTGGCGGAAATAAACACCAGCAGTAGCGCCAGCCCCGCCACGATCGCCCCCATAACCGGAACAAAAGCGTAGCCCAGACCGCCGGAAATGACCGCCCCGCCCGCGGCAGCGCCCAGCGCATTACCCAGGTTGAAAGCGCCAATATTCACTGACGAAGAAAGGCCCGGCGCCTCGTGCGCCACACGCATCACCCGCATTTGCAGTGGAGGCACCACCGCGAAGGTCGCCGCTCCCCAGACCACCATAGCGATCGCTGCCCCCAGCGCATTTTGCGCCAGAAAGGGGATCGCCAGCATAATCACCATCAGAAGCAACAGAAAACCTTTCAGGGTGCCATTCACCGAACGGTCAGCCAGTTTTCCGCCAAAATAATTACCGATGGAAAACCCAACGCCAATCAGCACCAGCATACCGGTGACAAACGCTGGCGAGGCATGCGTAATGCTGTGCAATACGGGCGCGATGTAGGTATACAGCGTAAACATCGCCCCAGCCCCCAGAACAGTGGTTAATAACGCCGTCAACACCTGCGGACGCATCAGCACCGCCAGCTCCTTTTTTACCTCCGGACGCGTTCCAGCGCTGCCCTTCGGCAAGGAGAAGAACAGGCTCGCCATCGCGATAACGCCCAGCCCGGCGGTCGCCATAAACGACATTCGCCAGCCGATAGTTTCACCGAGCCAGGTGGCAGCCGGAACACCGCCGATGTTGGCGATGGTCAGTCCCATAAACATTGTTGCCACCGCGCTGGCCTGCTTATGCTTTGGCACCACGCTTGCCGCCACGACGGAGCCCAGCCCAAAAAAGGCGCCGTGGTTCAGACTGGTCAGAACGCGAGAGAGCATCAGGGTGGTGTAATCAGGAGAGATAGCGGAAAGCACATTGCCCACGGTGAAAATGGCCATCAGAAAGATCAGCGCATTGCGACGTCCACGATGTGAAAGCAGCAGCGTCATTAACGGCGCGCCGACCATCACCCCAATGGCATAAGCGCTGATCAGCATTCCTGCGGCGGGAATCGTCACATCAACGCCGCGAGCGATGACCGGCAATAATCCCATGGGAGAAAATTCAGTGGTGCCGATCCCGAACGCGCCTATGGCCAACGCCAGTAAAGGGTAATTTATTTTCATACGGTAATGACTCCGCCTGTTCGCGCTTAAACGCAGTGGACAAGAAAAGCCAAAAGCATGACATCAATCACAAAAAAAGAGAAGTTAACAAATTTACAAAAGACTTTTGCATTTTTGATAACAATTGGCGAAGGGAATGTGAGGGAGCGACACTCCCTCAGCGGTAAATCAGTGCAGTGCTGCGGTTAAACCACCTGCCACGATCAGAGCCAGAACAATAAACGTGGTCACTAATGAAAATTTCAGATCGGTGCTCATCAACTTTTCTCCTTTTTATTCCCACACAAAAAGTGATATAGCGCATTTTTACACACTTGAAAGCAAAAATCTCCCACGATTTAGGGTGATATCTGTTTTTAACACTTCCCCTTTTCGTTAAGATCAGCCAAAATTCGACGCTTACTTGTTTAGCGTACCGGCCATTGACCCCTTCCTGACGTTCCGTGTCGTTTTCCCGGCGTGCCGCAACCCTGATGTTGCGATCAGGGTGTGTAAAGGCAAACGTTTACTTAGCGTATTTTACTGTTCAGGTTGGGTCTGGAGTGAGATGTAATGGCAACAATTAAAGATGTAGCGAAACGAGCAAACGTTTCCACTACAACCGTATCACACGTTATTAACAAAACGCGTTTTGTTGCAGAAGAAACGCGTAACGCGGTGTGGGCGGCAATCAAAGAATTGCACTATTCCCCCAGCGCCGTCGCCCGAAGCCTGAAGGTCAACCATACCAAGTCCATCGGCCTGTTGGCGACCAGCAGCGAAGCCGCGTACTTTGCCGAAATTATAGAAGCCGTTGAAAAAAACTGTTTCCAGAAGGGTTATACCCTCATCCTCGGCAACGCGTGGAATAACCTGGAAAAACAGCGCGCCTATCTGTCGATGATGGCGCAAAAACGCGTGGATGGCCTGTTGGTCATGTGTTCAGAATATCCGGAACCTCTGCTTTCTATGCTCGAAGAATACCGTCACATTCCCATGGTAGTGATGGACTGGGGCGAAGCCAAAGCCGATTTCACGGACACGGTGATCGATAACGCCTTTGAAGGCGGCTATATGGCAGGCCGATACCTGGTAGAGCGCGGACATCGTGAAATCGGCGTGATTCCCGGTCCGTTGGAGCGGAACACCGGCGCAGGCCGTCTGGCTGGCTTTATGAAAGCGATGGAAGAAGCGCTGATCAACGTGCCGGAAAACTGGATTGTGCAGGGCGATTTTGAGCCGGAGTCCGGCTACCGCGCAATGCAGCAAATCCTGTCGCAGTCACACCGTCCGACAGCGGTATTCTGCGGCGGCGACATCATGGCGATGGGCGCGCTCTGTGCTGCCGATGAAATGGGTCTGCGCGTCCCGCAGGATGTCTCGCTGATCGGCTATGACAACGTGCGAAACGCGCGCTTCTTTACGCCAGCGTTAACCACTATTCATCAGCCGAAGGATTCTCTGGGTGAAACGGCGTTTAATATGCTGTTAGACCGTATCGTCAATAAGCGCGAGGAATCCCAGTCGATCGAAGTCCACCCGCGACTGATTGAACGTCGCTCTGTTGCGGACGGCCCGTTCCGCGACTACCGCCGTTAAGTCGCGCCTGCGGGAGTCTCATCAGGCTCCCGCAGCCACTCTCTGTTCAGTGTTTCACTGTCTCCCAGATACTCCAGCAGCCACGCCAGCGCCGGCGAGGTATCGTTTTGTTGCCAGGTAAGACAGCAGGCGGCATCCGGGAAAGGATTTTCCAGCTCCAGCGCAACCCACTGCCCCGTGTTAAGACGAGGTTTGGCAAAATGCGTCGGCACCATGCCAATACACAATCCAGCACTGATACAGGTTGCGGAAGAGTCCCAGTCCGGCACGACCATACGGCGTTGATTATCCAGTAACCATGTGACGCGTTTGGGCAGGTTTCGGGAGGTATCCTCCAGCACCAGCGACGGCCAGTTTCGCAACGTGTCGTCGCTCAACGGCCCCATTATGCTCGCCAGCGGATGGGAACGCGCCACCACGCAACTCCAGCTCAACATTCCCATATCGCGAAAGGCATAGCGACCGCCCACCGGAATAGCGCGCGTCGCGCCAATGGCCAACTCCACCCGACCATCGGACAACGCGTCCCAGACGCCGTTGAAAACTTCCTGAAAAACCAGCAGCTCTACATCATCAAAATGACGGTAAAAGTCGACGACCATCTGGCGGGTCCGTTCCGGACGCACGATATTATCCACCGCAACAGGCAACTGCCCGCGCCAGCCATTGGCGATTTGCTGACACTGTTGCCGGGTGTCCTGCATTTTTTTGATAACAGAACGCCCTTCTTTTAAAAACCAGGCCCCGGCGGGCGTCAGCACCACGTCACGGTGGCGGCGTTCAAACAGTGGGACCGCCAACCACTCTTCCAGTTGCCGTACCGTGTAGCTGACCGCAGAAGGCACCCGGTGCAATTCCTGAGCCGCTGAACTGAAGCTGCCGTTACGCGCAACGGCGTCGACGACTTCCAGCGCATATTCTGACCACATAATCTGCCTGCAAAATTTTTGAATGCAATAACCAAATATTACCGTTTCACAAGGAGAAAGACACTCCCTACACTCTGCGCGAAGATAATTCATTAAAATAAGAGAACAACTATGCAAGCAGCGATGCAACCTGGAAAAGGGTTTTTAGTCTGGCTGGCGGGACTGAGCGTACTGGGCTTTCTGGCCACCGACATGTATCTCCCCGCTTTCGCCGCCATTCAATCCGACCTGCAAACGCCCGCGTCGGCGGTCAGCGCCAGCCTCAGCCTGTTTTTAGCAGGTTTTGCCGTCGCGCAACTGCTGTGGGGACCGCTTTCAGACCGCTATGGACGCAAACCGATCCTGCTGTCAGGTTTAGCCATTTTTGCCCTCGGCAGCCTGGGGATGCTGTGGGTAGAAAGCGCCGCCGCACTGCTGGTTTTACGCTTTGTGCAGGCGGTAGGCGTCTGCGCCGCAACCGTGATCTGGCAGGCGCTGGTAACGGACTATTATCCTTCGCAGAAGATTAACCGCATTTTTGCGACCATAATGCCGTTAGTGGGCCTTTCCCCTGCGCTGGCGCCCTTGCTAGGTAGTTGGATCCTGACCCATTTTTCCTGGCAGGCGATTTTCGCCACCCTGTTCGCGATTACCCTGGTGTTGATGCTACCCGCTCTGCGTCTGAAACCGACTCAAAACGCCCGTAAGGATGGCCAGGATAAGCTGACGTTCGCGACGCTGCTGCGTACCCGGGCTTATCGTGGCAATGTGCTGATCTACGCGGCCTGCTCTGCCAGCTTCTTTGCCTGGCTCACCGGTTCGCCGTTTATCCTGAGCGAAATGGGCTATAGTCCGGCGGTCATTGGCCTGAGCTATGTGCCGCAGACCATCGCCTTTCTGGTTGGCGGTTATGGGTGTCGCGCAGCGCTGCAAAAATGGCAGGGGCAGCAGCTTCTTCCCTGGCTGCTGGTCCTCTACGCGCTAAGCGTTGTCGCCACCTGGGGCGTGGGTTTTCTGAATCACGTCTCGCTGACGGAAGTGCTGATCCCCTTCTGCGTCATGGCGATTGCGAACGGCGCGATCTACCCGATAGTCGTGGCCCAGGCGTTACGTCCGTTTCCCCAGGCGACGGGGCGCGCTGCGGCATTGCAGAATACGCTTCAGTTGGGATTATGCTTCCTGGCAAGTCTGGTGGTTTCGTGGTTAATCAGCACCCCACTTCTCACCACCACCAGCGTTATGCTTGCCACCGTGGTGCTGGCGGCATTGGGTTACAAAATGCAGGCGCAGGCGGGTATTGTGGAACGTCAGCAGGACAATACGGAGATGGCCCACGGCGAGACCCATTGATAACGCTAATATATTTTATTCGTTAGGAAGCTAACAATTTTTGGTTGTATCATCGGTTTTTGAGGCCTATACTAAATTTCGGTTGTTAAAAATACGATAATAATTATGTGTTAACGGGAACCGGAGCGTTCCCGCTTCACCATGGATGGCCTTTTCGGCAAGGGTTTCTCCCTTCCTCTGTTCTACGTCGGATTATAGACTCGCGGAATATTTCCGTGAGATTTCTCACAAAGCCAAAAAGCGTCTACGCTGTTTTAAGGTTCTGATCACCGACCAGTGATGGAGAAGCTATGAGTTCATCGTGTATAGAAGAAGTTAACGTACCGGATGACGACTGGTACCGTATCACCAACGAATTATTAAGCCGCGCAGGCATAGCCATCAACGGTCCAGCCCCCGCTGATATCCGCGTCAATAACCCCCGTTTTTTTAAACGCGTATTACAGCAGGGCTCGCTCGGTTTGGGCGAAAGCTATATGGATGGCTGGTGGGAATGCGATCGCCTGGACATGTTTTTTAGCAAAGTCCTTCGCGCCGGACTGGAAAATCAACTCCCCCATCATTTCAAAGATACTCTCCGCATCGCTGGCGCTCGCCTGTTTAATTTACAAAGCAAAAAACGCGCCTGGATTGTCGGCAAAGAACACTACGATCTGGGTAATGATCTGTTTAGTCGAATGCTCGATCCGTATATGCAATATTCCTGCGGATACTGGAAAGAGGCCGGAACGCTTGAGGCGGCACAACAAGCCAAACTCCAACTGATTTGTGAAAAGCTGCAATTACGTCCCGGCATGCGCGTGCTGGATATCGGCTGCGGTTGGGGCGGTCTGGCGCAATATATGGCGACCCACTTCGGCGTCAGCGTGGTCGGCGTGACGATTTCCGCTGAGCAGCAAAAAATGGCGCAGGCGCGCTGTACCGGACTCGATGTCACCATCCTGCTTGAGGACTATCGTGATTTACGCGATCAGTTTGACCGCATTGTCTCGGTCGGGATGTTTGAACACGTCGGCCCGAAAAATTACAACACCTATTTCGAGGTGGTGGATCGGAATTTAAAACCGGACGGCATTTTTCTGCTGCATACCATCGGTTCGAAAAAAACCGACAATAACGTCGACCCGTGGATCAATAAGTATATTTTCCCGAACGGTTGTTTGCCTTCGGTTCGCCAGATCGCGAATGCCAGTGAATCGCACTTTGTGATGGAAGACTGGCATAACTTTGGCGCGGACTATGACACAACCCTCATGGCATGGTATGAGCGATTCCTCGCGGCATGGCCTGATATTGCCGATAACTACAGCGAGCGCTTCAAACGGATGTTCAGCTATTATCTGAATGCCTGTGCGGGCGCGTTCCGCGCGCGGGATATTCAGCTGTGGCAGGTCGTGTTCTCACGCGGCGTAGAAAACGGTTTGCGGGTGGCCCGTTAAGTACCAAGCCCCTGTTCTGCTACAGGGGCTTTACGGGTTACGCTTCGCTTGTCGACCGGACTGTCGCCGCTTCCCGCGCCGCCAGTACCCGTTCTACCGTATCAACCACCGCCTGGGTTTGCGGGTCAATTTCGATATTCACCCGCGCGCCCAGCTTTTTCTTGCCAAGCGTTGTGCGCTCAATCGTTTCCGGAATCAGGTGAACGCAAAAGCGCGTCGCGGTCACTTCGCCTACCGTCAGACTGATCCCGTCAATGCCAATAAATCCTTTGTAGAGGATATATTTCATTAAGGTCGGATCCTGAACTTTAAACCAAATCTGGCGATTATTTTCTGAGGTCAAAATCTTAGAAACCTCTGCCGTGGTCATGATATGACCCGACATCAAATGACCGCCAATTTCATCGCTGAATTTCGCCGCACGTTCAACGTTTACCCGATCCCCCGCTTTCAGCTCGCCAAGATTGGTAATACGCAACGTCTCTTTCATCAGATCAAAACTGATGTGGCTGCCGTTAATGTCGGTCACGGTCAGACAACAGCCGTTATGCGCGACCGACGCGCCCGTCTCCAGCCCGTCCAGCATGTATTCAGGTAATTCCACGACATGGGTGCGAAAGTTTGGTTTTTCATCAACAGACACCACTCTGGCGGTGCCCTGCACAATACCCGTAAACATAACTGCAACTCCCAAATTCAGTTCAACCATTTCTGCCTGCCACAATAGCAGTTGGAAAATCAGGTTGCCAGCGAAGCGCCCCCCGCGCCTGTTTTTTCACTGGAGAAATATCCATTCCTCGCTACAATAGACTGAAATTTCCCCGCATCTTCTTCTTGCTGCCCTTGCTGGCGGCTTTTTTAGTCTCTCTTATAACAACAAAATATAGGTGTTCACGTGCAGAAGTATATTAGCGAAGCGCGTCAGTTATTGGCTCTGGCAATACCGGTGATTCTTGCGCAAATCGCCCAAACCGCAATGGGTTTTGTGGATACCGTCATGGCGGGAGGCTACAGCGCTACCGACATGGCGGCAGTGGCGATTGGTACCTCCATCTGGTTGCCGGCCATTTTATTTGGCCATGGACTGCTGCTGGCGCTAACGCCGGTTATCGCGCAGCTTAACGGCTCAGGCCGACGCGAGCGCATCGCCCATCAGGTCCGTCAGGGTTTCTGGCTGGCAGGCTTTGTCTCGGTTGCCATTATGATTGTGCTGTGGAACGCCGGATACATTATCCGCGCCATGCATAACATCGATCCTGCGCTGGCGGATAAAGCCGTCGGCTATCTCCGCGCGCTGCTGTGGGGCGCACCGGGGTATCTGTTCTTTCAGGTGGCGCGTAACCAGTGCGAAGGTCTGGCAAAAACCAAACCGGGGATGGTGATGGGTTTTATCGGCCTGCTGGTCAACATTCCGGTGAACTATGTGTTTATTTATGGCCATTTCGGGATGCCCGAACTGGGCGGCGTCGGTTGTGGCGTGGCGACAGCGGCCGTTTACTGGGTGATGTTTGTAGCCATGATTTCGTGGGTAAAACACGCTCGCTCCATGCGTGACATTCGGAACGCCGAACGCTTCAGTAAGCCCGATGGCGTAGTGATGAAACGCCTGGTACAACTGGGGTTGCCCATCGCGTTGGCCTTATTTTTCGAAGTGACGTTGTTTGCGGTCGTGGCGCTGCTGGTGTCCCCCCTGGGCATTGTCGACGTGGCAGGCCATCAGATTGCGCTCAACTTCAGTTCGCTGATGTTCGTGCTACCGATGTCGCTTGCGGCAGCGGTTACCATTCGTGTGGGCTATCGTCTGGGGCAAGGTTCGACACTGGATGCGCAAACCGCGGCGCGTACCGGGATCGGTGTGGGCGTTTGCATGGCCTGCATCACCGCCATTTTCACCGTATCGCTGCGTGAGCAGATCGCCCTGCTGTATAACGATAATCCTGAGGTGGTGACACTGGCTGCCCAACTGATGCTGCTGGCGGCAATCTACCAGATTTCTGACTCTATTCAGGTGATCGGCAGCGGCATCCTGCGTGGTTACAAAGACACGCGTTCGATTTTCTATATCACGTTTGTCGCTTACTGGGTCCTGGGTCTACCCAGCGGTTACATCCTTGCGCTGACCGATCTGGTGGTGGACCGTATGGGTCCTGCGGGATTCTGGATGGGCTTTATTATTGGTCTGACGTCAGCCGCCATTATGATGATGTTGCGTATGCGCTTCCTGCAGCGTCAGCCCTCGACGGTTATTCTTCAGCGCGCTGCGCGTTAAATCTGCAATAGCCGCCTTCTGGCGGCTATTCTCTCGTCACTTTGCGCACTTCCTCCGCAATCGAGCGAAAACCGAAAGAAAATAACCCTTTCCCTCTTGCCTCATTCCATCTCTGCCGCTAATATTCGTCCCCGTTGTCACCTACAACGTTGCGTTCATAGCTCAGTTGGTTAGAGCACCACCTTGACATGGTGGGGGTCGTTGGTTCGAGTCCAATTGAACGCACCATCTTTCTGTACAGTGCGTCCGTAGCTCAGTTGGTTAGAGCACCACCTTGACATGGTGGGGGTCGGTGGTTCGAGTCCACTCGGACGCACCATTCAGCTATCTCTCTGTTATTCCCGTTACTTTCTCTCTTTTTCTTTCTTTACGCTCACTCTGTTTTTCTCCTCACGCTTCCGTGTCGCGTTAGCATCAGACCGCATTGATGAAAAACGCCCGACATGCGCCGGGCGTAAAACAACGTCAGTTAACGATTACGGCTTATGTTCAAGCACCGGGTTCGCGTTTATGGCGATACGCTGAGGTTTCTCCTCTTCCGGTATATCCTGTAGCAACGCGATTGTCAGCAAACCGTTTTCCAGCGACGCGCCGGTGACGTTGACATGCTCCGGCAGGCTGTAGCTGGCGCGGAAGTCGCTGCGGCTGATCCCCCGGTGGATCCATCCCTCTTCGCCGTGTTCTGTTTTCTCCTCTTCACGTTTACCGCTGATATTTAGCTGACCGCCGACGGTTTCAATTTCCAGCTCGCTCTCTTTCCAACCCGGCACGCTGAGGGTGAGCTCATAGCGGTTATCCTCCAGCCGCCGGATATTGTACGAAGGCGTGGAGGGCAACGGCGTGCTGCCGGTTAGTTGGCTGAAAAGGCGATCGATGCGGTTAAAGCGGTCCGCAAACAGAGAGTCGGAGAGATCGTGTAATACGGGAAACGTTCTGAGCGTCATCATGTACCTCCTGAACAGTAAAGAAAATATTCAAAAAGTTCATGTCTTACGGGCAGGTGTTGTTTACCCTCACCCGTTTTTCATATATGTCCGTAGCGTTGATTTTCAATACGTCAAAGCGGAATTTTGCGATCTCCATCACGCTACCGGTTTCTTACTCGCCACTTCGCTGAAAAGCAGACTCTCCGTCGAAAAAACCGTCAGGTTTACTGGAATATCCGTTTTGGCGGATCACGCAAGTAGCGGACGTGAGATCATCTCCAGCCCCAGCACTGTCAGAAACAGCAAGAAACATAGCCTGAACAGCCGCAGGCCGATCCGTGCCCGAATTTTTTGTCCCAGCCACATCCCAAGGAGAGCGGGGATAATCGCCATCCCCGACTGGGACAGTTGCCTGACATGAAAAGCATCATGCAGATACAGTCCTGCAGCTAGCGCAATCGTCGAGACGGTAAACGAGAGGCCCAACGCCTGAACCAACTCATCACGCCCGAAACGCAGCGACTGAAGCCATGGCACGGCGGGCATGACAAAGACACCGGTGGCGCCGGTGACAAAGCCAGTGACCATTCCCATGACAGGCGACAACCGACGTTCTAACCGCGCTGAGACGTGCATTGCAGGACGGCATAGCGCATAGCTGGCGTAAATGATAAGCGCGACGCCCAGGCCAACGCCTGCCCACTGCGGCGGAATACTTACCAGCAGAAACGACCCCACAACCGTGCCGATGACGATAAACATCATCATCAGCCAGAGACGCCGCAATACCTCTTGTAAGATAGGCCCCGAAAACAATTGCCAGAGATTCGTCACCAGCGAAGGGATAACCAGAAGCGCCGCCGCTTCAGCCAGCGGCATAACCGTACCAAGCAGCCCCATCGCCACCGTCGGCAACCCCATGCCAGTCACACCTTTAACCCAGCCTGCGGCAATAAATATCAGGAAACAATACAAATAAAGGGGTTCATTCATCTTGCTGGCCCACATTGTTGAACAGAGCGGCATTGGAACATCTGGCCGGAGCCGCCACAATGCGGTATTTTCCTCGGCAACTACGGAAAAACCGAAGGCGGAAATAAATGCGTTTTGATCTGGCCGACCTGCAATTGTTTATCTGTATCGTGGATGCCGGCAGCATCACCGGCGGGGCCTCTGCAGCCAACCTGGCACTGGCGTCCGCCAGCGAACGACTCCGAAAAATGGAAGGAAATTCTGGAATGCCCTTGTTGCTGCGTCATCCGCGCGGGATCTCATTAACGACAGCAGGAGAGGCAGTGGAACGCCATGCCCGCATCATCCTTGAGCAACATCGGCGGTTGCGCGAGGAAATGGTCGCCCTTGCCGCGGGTCATCAGGAGACGCTTCGCCTTTATGCTAACAGCTCAGCGCTGACCACATTTCTGCCGGGTAAACTCGCCGCCTGGCTGGCCTCCCATCCGGGGATACATATCGAAACCGAAGAACGAACCAGCACCGATATTGTCAGCAGCTTACTGTCAGGTGAGGCAGATGTCGGCATTGTTTCAGACGCCGTGGCCGCCGGCATGCTCAAACGGGAGCCCGTCGCGGAGGATCCGCTCGTGCTGATCGTCCCGCTAACGCATCCGCTTGCGGATAAGGAGGCGCTTTTTTTCGTGGATATTATTGCGGCGCCAATGGTGGCGCTTTATTCCACTCGTGCCCTGCAACGCCATATTGAACAAAACGCAGCACATGCTGGCCTGGCGCTTAATATCCGCATTCGGTTGAATCACTATGAGGGATTATGCGAGATGGTGGCGCACGGCACCGGCGTGGCGATTCTTCCCGCCGTCATCGCCGCGCGTTATCAGAGCCGCTATCCTTTTGCGATCGTTGCGCTACGTGATGGCTGGGCGTTGCGCAGGCTGTGCCTGTGCTACCGAAACGACGTCGCCTTTAGCCCCGCCATACGATCCTTATTCGACTGTCTGAGACAGCCCTAACGGCTGTTTCATAACAGCCGCCGCGTCCTGCTTCCCCCGCGGGCGATGTTCAGCAGGCTTACCGTCTTTCAGTAAATTCTGTTAACAGGCGAATTGCCCGGGGATCCGTGCCACCCGGTCTATGCTGTCTATACTTTACCGTTAACGTTTTGTTATGGGAGGTAAGATGGAGTATCTGGCACGGCTTAACGTCGTTACTGTACTAATGTCAGCGACATTCTGGATCAATCTTGGCATCGTTTTCGTTGTCACCTTAATCACCTACTGGCTCATCAACTGGCTGCTGAATTTCATTTACAGAACCATTGAGCGTCGCGATCACAAGGAGATTAAGCATCCGGGGTTACGGGTGATCGTGTTTGACATGTTAAAGCGAACCAGCAAATTGCTGATTTTCTTTGCCGCATTCCTGTTCAGTTTGCGCTTCGTCGCCCTCCCCGATCGGCTGTTTGCAAGCCTGAGCCACGCATGGTTTCTCGTGATCGCCATTCAAATCGCCATCTGGCTGGATCAGGGGGTACAGTCGTGGATGCGCCATCTGCTACACGCGCCCGGTACGCATAAAAATCCGGTCACCCTGGTTATTCTTGGGATGATTCTGCGCGTGGTTGTCTGGTCCATGATGCTGCTGTCGATTCTGGCAAACGCTGGGGTGGATATTACCGCGCTGGTAGCAAGTCTCGGGGTTGGCGGTATCGCCATCGCGCTGGCGGTGCAGACCGTTCTCAGCGACGTCTTCGCCTCGCTATCGATTGGTTTTGATAAGCCTTTCGAGATTGGCGACTTCGTGGTGTTCAATGACGTCGCAGGGACAATTGAGCATATTGGTCTGAAAACAACGCGTATCCGCAGCCTCAGCGGCGAGCAGATTGTTTGCGCCAACGCGCAACTGCTGCAGCAAACCATTCACAACTACAAGCGCATGCAAACGCGCCGCATTGTTTTTACCTTTGGCGTCGCCACCTCCACGCCGCCTGAAAAGCTGCGCCTGATTGGCGATACGGTAAAAAAAATCATTGAGGATGTCGGCGAAACGAAATTCGACCGCGCGCATTTTCTCGCCTTTAATCAGGATCGCCTGACCTTTGAAGTCGTGCATATTGTGAACACAGCCGACTACAACAAATATATGGATATACAGCAGGAGATTAATATTCGTATCATTGAAGCGCTGAATGAGCTAGAGGTGGAGCTGGCGTTGCCAAGTCTGGTGGTACGATCGCCGGTACAGGTCGCAGGCTCGGACAATCCTCTTCACGTTGAGCATTTGCAGGCTGAGAAATAGCGTTATGATGGTCTTTTCAAAAGGAGAGTACGATGGCCAAATTATTACAGCTTCACTTTGCGTTTAACGGCCCGTTCGGGCAGGAAATGACGGAACAACTGCGCGGACTGGCCGAATCCATTAACCAGGAACCCGGCTTTATCTGGAAAGTATGGACTGAAAGTGAACAAAATAAAGAGGCTGGCGGCATCTACCTTTTTGAAAGCGAAGAGACCGCCCTCGCGTATCTGGAAAAGCATAGCGCGCGTTTAAAGAATCTTGGTGTCAATGAAGTCATCGCCAAAGTCTTTGATGTTAACGTGCCGCTAAGCCAGTTAAACCACAGCCACGTGGCGTAAATGACGCATCCAGAGGGGGCTATGCCCCCTTTCTTCTCTTTCCTGTGCATTTTCCTTTCCGTCCTTTAAACCTCGCATCAGATAGACAGACAGCCAACCAGGCACTACATGTTAAGTCATGTCTGTCGCCACTGGCGCGTTTTGCGGATGAGAGGTGTGTATGTCTGTTGTGGTTATTACCGGAGGTAGCGCCGGAGCAGGAAAAGCAATCTCTGTGCGTTTCGCACAGGCTGGATATGACGTTGCGGTGATAGCCAGAGATGACGAAGGTCTTCAGGAAACCTGTGAGGAGTGCGAAAAATATGGCGTGAAAACGCTGGGTATTAGCGTCGATGTCTCCAAAGCCAATGCCACTCACGACGCAGCGGAAATGATTGAAAGTCGGCTGGGCGCCATTGATGTGTGGGTTAACAGCGCCATGACAACGGTACTGTCACCGTTTCGGGAAATCACCCCCGCAGAGTTTCAGCGCGTCACCGAAGTGACCTATCTGGGCTTCGTTAATGGTACCCGCGCGGCGCTGGCGATGATGGCGCCGCGAGACAGAGGCATTATCATCCAGGTCGGTTCCGCGTTAGCCTACCGCTCGATTCCCCTTCAGTCTGCTTACTGTGGCGCCAAAGCGGCCATCCGCGGCTTTACTGACGCCGTACGCACCGAACTGATGCATGAGCACAGCAAGGTGCATATCACGATGGTACAAATGCCGGGAATGAATACCCCGCAGTTTGGCTGGTCGCGCAACAAAATGGACGCGGCGATGCAGCCCGTGCCACCGGTGTACCAGCCCGAAGTCGCCGCAGAAGCGGTATTTAGCGTGGTGAAACGTCCGGTTCGCGAACTGTGGGTTGGGAAAAGCACCGTACAGTCAATCGTCGGCCAGTTTTTCTTTCCCCGCTGGCTCGACCGGCTGATGGTAAAGAAAGCCTGGGAAGGCCAGCTTACCGATGATCCCAGTCCCCATGACAGTGCGGACATTCTCTACACGCCCCGACGGGGCAATCATCCCACTCACGGTGAATTCAGCGAAGGCGCAAAAACACGCGCGTTCACCCTGTCATCTGACTTCCCCGGTAAGCTCGCCGCAGGCGCCGCGCTGACCACCCTTGCGCTGGTGATCGGGCTGATAGCGCGGCGTAAAAAACGCTAATCGCGCCGACGGGAAAACCAGCGGTAGCCGTAGCCGTTCAGGAGGAGCGGCACGGCCTTCCCGCCCCGAAGCGTATCGTCATACCCCTTGTCTGCCAGGCAGGCTTCCCAGTAGCCGTCCGCAATGTTTTTTAGCGCTGCCTTAACCGGCTTTTCGCTGAAATTGGCCAGCGCCAGAACATCACGCTGCTCGCCATGGTAAAGAATGGCGAACACGGCCTCCTGTTTGAGCGGAATAATCTTCCACGGCGCCTGACAAATTTCATGCAGTTCCGCCCGAATATTCACCATATGACGCACCCGGTGCAACAAAGAATGGCGGCTTAGCTGCGACCGCTCTACGTTGACTTTTTTATAGCGCCACGGGCCGGACGCGATCGGTTGTCTGAATAAGCGCGACGTATCCGCAGTGGAAAATCCGCCATTTTTATCTGCCGACCACTGCATCGGCGTTCTGACCGAATAGCGCTCTTTCAGGCTAAGATCGTCACCCATTCCAATTTCATCACCGTAGCGGATCACCGGTACACCAGGCAGCGACAACAGCACCGCGTGACAAAACGCCAGCCGTTCGATATTCCCTGACAGCATCGGCGCCAGCCGTCTGCGTAACCCTCGCTGGTAAACATACATATCCTCGTCAGGGGCAAACGCGTCCAGCACCTTTTGCTTATTTACCTCGCCGATCCCCTCGAGATCCAGCTCATCGTGATTTCGCAGCCAGTTGGCAAAGCAGCAGCCATCCGGCGGCACAATCATCTTACTGAGCGCCCCGGCAAGCGGCAGTGCTTTTTTCTCCGCCAGGCTGACATAAAAATATTTATTCACCCAAAAGTTCAGCGCAATATGCAGCCGATCGTTTTTGCCGAAGTAGTTGCGATACGCTTGCGGGGCAACATCAACTTCGCCCAGCAGGATCGCTTCCGGATTCACGCTTTCTATCAGCCCGCGCAACTGCTCAAGGATCCAGTACCCCTTTTTGTCGTTACCGCCTCCGGCCTGTTTGGTTAAGTGAGAGGCCGCGTCGAGGCGAAAACCAGACACGCCAATCTTCAGCCAGAAGCGCACGATATTTTCGATTTCGTGGATAACCGCCTTTGAGGTGAGATTGAGATCGGGCTCATGACGATAGAACATATGCCGGTAGAATTGTTGAGCCTGTTCATCCCAGCGCCAGACGGATTCCTCCACCCCTGGAAACATGGGCGGATCGTCTTTTTCCGGGGGGGTATCGGCCCACAAATAAAAGTCCCGATAGAACGAATCGGGACTGCGTCTGGCCTCCTGAAACCACATGTGTTCAGAAGAGGTATGCTGAATCACCAGTTCGATGATCACATGCAGGCCCAGCGCCCGGGCCTGTTCGATAAACTCAATCACATCAGCAATCACCCCAAAACGAGGATCCGGTTGCAGATGGTCTGCGATATCGTAGCCTTCATCGCGAAACGGCGTAAGGTAAAACGGCGTGATCCAGATGGCTGTCGCGCCAAGACTGCGGATGTAATGCAGCTTTTCAGCGATCCCGGCAATATCGCCGAAGCCATCGCCATTCGCATCATAAAAGAGTGAAGTATCGACTTGATAGATCACCGCCTGGCTGTACCACTTCTGTTTTTTCTTCATAAGCTCGCTCCCAACGCGTGCTGGCAATGTTGCAAAAACGTCTGGTGTTATTGCAGACAGGAGAGATATTTCTCTGCCGAGCGCAGCACAATCTCATGCGCATGAGCCGTAATGTCCTGACCTTCAAACGCGCCGTACAGCTGTTCAAATGAAACGTCTTGCAGTCGCCGGGCAATCGCCGCGACACAAGCTGCGGACAGCGGCA
The DNA here is from genome assembly GCF_000759835.1 of Citrobacter sedlakii NBRC 105722. Taxonomy (GTDB): domain Bacteria; phylum Pseudomonadota; class Gammaproteobacteria; order Enterobacterales; family Enterobacteriaceae; genus Citrobacter_A; species Citrobacter_A sedlakii. Next base: position 30,303 of record NZ_BBNB01000001.1, on the reverse strand, counting down.
GCATGTTGGGGTAGCTCCACATAAAGGAGACGGCGTTCGCGCCGGGTGTGACCTGAAGAATATCGCCTGCAAGGATCGTTCCGGCGCCCTCTCGCCAGTGCAGGACGGTGCCGCCTGCAAAATGGCCGCCGAGCCGCAGCAGCGTCACGGACGGCAGCACGTCGAGAGTGTCGCCTTCCCATCGCTGTATAAACGGGCTGTCGCGCATGATCCAGCGCCGATCGTCGGCATGAAGATAAACCGGGGCGTTAAACTCTGCCGCCCAGTCCTGCATGGTGGTGTAGTAGTGCGGATGCGAAATGGCGATGGCGCGCAGACCGCCCAGGGCGGCAATCAACGTCCGGGTCGCCGGATCGAGATTGGCGATACAATCCCAAAGGATATTCCCCGCGGGCGTTCTGAGCAGAAACGCCCGCTGGTTTATCGCAAATGAGGGAACCGTTTTGAGGGTAAAAAGCGACGGTGTGACCTGACGCCATTTGTTGGCGTGGCTGGACACCAGCGCGTCAAAATCCGTCCACTCCTGCCCTGATACCGGCACATATTGCCGTTCATCATCACAAACAGGACAGCGCGCTACGTTACGCTGGCTGTCGTCATATGATGTGCCGCAGGCTTTACACAGTATAATCATCTTCACTCCCGTTCCGGTTTGAACAAAAGTAAGTATGGCAGAGGATGCGCGAAGGAATAGCAATCGTCCGGTATCGTTACGTCCGCACTTTACACCGTGGCGGCATTACCGCATACGCGGAAATCGGTGCGGCGATGGCGAAAACCGTCTCGTCCCCGGCAGGCCGCGTTCGCCGCCGTCTCTATTTCTTCGATCGATAACATCGCAGATTTTGCACATGCAACCCCCGGCATTCTTGTCCTATACTGGTCGCATCTCAAAAATGAAATCATGCAGGTGAGTAATGGAAATTGATCTCGACAATCTGGTGTTTGACGGACTGGATGAAGCACAAACGCGCAACGCGGAACGTCTGGAAGATGCGGACAAAAAAGCAGAATCGGTGATCGCCGATGATGACTGCGGCGATGCGTGCAAAATCTGACATAAAAAGCGACGTAATATCAGGGTCGGAAAACGCCCGATAGTAACACGGTTGCGTCGGATAGCAGCGTAACGTGCTATCCGACCAACATCCTGCTGCATCAGCATATCTGTCAGGAGTGACTCAGCACTCGACAAACTGATGCGTATCGTCGAGACGGTATTTCACCCCTGCCCGAATTCCTTTTTCACCTTCCACGGCCACCGCAAAACGCATTCGCTCACCGTCATGATAAGCCAACGCCGCACACCCGCCTGGCCCAAGCACAATGGCGTCGACCACGCCTGTACTGGCTATCACGGCGTTGTCGCCGTTGCAGATAATGTGTACATTGTCGCCGCTGTTGGCAATTCTGGCGCTGGCGCCGAAGCTGACGATCTGCGTGAGATCGCCATTGCTGGCAATATGGCTTCTCTCTCCCACCGCGCTGACCCGAACGCGCATCCCGCTACTGGCGATACGCGTGCCGTTACCTGCGCTGCTAATTCGCGTGGAGTTTCCCGCGGCTGCGATTCTGGCGCGATCGCCCGAACTGCTGATATGACTGTTATAGCCCATGCTGCCAAGCCGCACACAGTCGCCCGCACTGGCGATCTGCGCCGCGTAACCCACACTGGCGATTTTCATGTTATCGTCCGCGCATCCCAGACGGGCGTTATCCGCGGCGTTGGCAATCTGCCGACCACTCGTTACGACGTCAGGCAGCATCGGTGAGGACATGGCGAAAATATCCTGCCGGACAAAGTTTTCTTCGTCTATCCAGCGTGACCAGGCGTACTCCACCAGGCTGTTTGCCCAGTCGATATACCCGTCACGGCTTAACGCACGATGTACGTCAGCATAACTGCCGCCTTCCGGAAAACGCCGCAGGAACCAGCGGTACATCACTTTTCCAACCCGCCAGTTGCGTAAATCCTCTCGCGTCACAATCATCGGTTAATGCCGGTGATAGCCATCGACCATGCAACGGAATGTCTCCCCGGGCGTTCGTCCCGTGGTGCACAGATACAGATGTCCAAAGATAAAAAACAGGCTGACGATGGCCAGCGCGAAATGCGCCTGAAGCAGCCAATAGCGTACGCCGGGAAGGACATCCCCTGTGGCCTGTGGATACAGCGAAAGAAGACCGCTCAATAACAGCAGCGGCAGCAAGCCGTACATCACCCCGACATAAGCTGCCTGCTGTAACGGGTTAAACTTCGCCCGTGGCGTAGCCGGAAACGGGTGCGCATCTCCTTGTAAAATACCGTACAGATAAAAACGGGTTTGTTTCTTCGCTCTCGCCAACCAGCCATGCGGCTGAATGAGATAATGATGACCATTGCCGCCCAGGGCGTTAATCAACACAAAGCCCACCCAGCATGCCAGTAGCATAAATCCACAGATTTCATGTACCGCCAACACACTTTTAGTCACCAACGGACTGACCAGCGAAAAGTGGTTAATGAGCCCACTGGCAAGCAAAAGGATAAACAATAACGCGTTAGACCAGTGCCACAAGCGCACCGCTTTTGAATACAAATAAACTTTCTCGCCATGCGCGGCCGCGACCTTGCGAACGGCGCGAAAACGAAGCCAGGCGTGCAGCCCCAGCACCAGCCACATCACTACCAGCAACACGCCCGCTATAACCAGCCAGACTGGCCAGTACTCCGGGGAAAACAGCGGCACGTAGCTCGCCAGTTGGGCGTGAAATTGTTCGGCACTCTGCGACGCGTTCATACATTTTCCTTCTTAATCAAATGTTGACCGAACCGACGATAAAGATGAGGCTCGCCTGCGCCAGGAAGCTGATACTGATAATATTTATTGTCCTGCAGCCAGCGCTGGATTTCAGGGCTATCTTCGCGTCCAAAGAGCAGTGCATGTTCCGGACAAGACGAGACACAGATGGGCGGGAACCCTTTCGCCAGTCGCGACTCTGCGCAAAAATCGCATTTATCCGCCACCTTGGTGTGAGGATTCAGATAGCGCACCTGGTACGGACAGGCGCCAATACAATAGCTGCAACCAATACAGCGTGACGCATTTACGCGAACAATCCCCTGCTCATCACGCCAGGACGCGCCGGTTGGGCAGACGTCAATGCACGGCGCCTCGTCGCAGTGCTGACAAGACTGGCGGAAAAAATGATACAGGGTTTCGTTTTCATCCTCGGTGACAGGGATGTGCGCGATCGATAAGCGGCTTCCCTGCGCAGGAACATGATTGGTTTTGCGACAGGCGCGGGCGCAAATGTTACAACCGTTGCAGCGCGTTTCGTCGTGGATCATGACATAGCGCGCCGTTCCGCCTTGTGTCGTATTCGCCAGCAGCGACTGGCCCGGTCCGCTGAAAAAAATGACCGTCCCCATGCCAAGCACAAATTTTCGTCGAGTGAAGGACATCTTGTTATCCTCTAATGCGGTGGTCGCCCTCGCCACGCTATCCATGAATTCAGGGATTCTGAAACCGTTCAACTTCCAGCCATTCGCACAACCCATAGGCTTTGCCATAACGCATATAGCGCTCGCTAAAGAGATACGGAACGCCGTTGGATGACGTCACCGGGCGAATATCGGCATAGTCGGGATGTGTTTCGATCGCCGCCAGCGCGGCGGCGATCTGCGCAGACTCGAAGTGGTAAGGCGACTGTTCCAGCATAGCGACCTTGTACGGGCGCGGATACGTCTGACATTCAAAACGCACCGCCTGAGCGATTGCCCGACAAAGATCCTTTTCCAGCACCTGCACACACATGTCGGCATAGTTGGCGCTCATGCTGCCCGTTGAGTAGAAATAAACCTCCTGGGCGCCGTGCACACACGCGATATCCGCGCCCACCACCCCTTCAACGAGAGCGGCCAATAATGGCGCAAGCTCGGCTTCTTCCATAGAATACGGCGGCTGTAGAAACAGTGCGCGCGCCACAAGCTGTCCTGCCGCCGTATGCTGGCGAATAAAATCAGCCATTATCTCTGCGGGGCTTGCCGGTTCAACAGGCGCACTATCCGCGTCATGCAAACGTAGCGCCTGCAGCCACTGCCGTTTTTCGAGATCCACGTCCGTCGTCGCTTCCGCGCCGACTTCCTCCAGATGGCTCATAAGGCTTTCCTTACGCTGGCAGCAAATTCTGCGCGGCCAGGTCAGCCGCCACGTCATCCAGTCCAAGCCGAATCAACGTGTCACGCGTTGGGCAACCCAGCTCAGGATCCCAGCCCATTTCCTGATAAAACAGGGTTAGCGACTCGCGCATATCGTCTCGATCCATCTTATCGGTGCCTTCAGTAAAGACCGGAATAGCCGGGTCTTTGTCGAATACCCATGAACAAATAAGATCGTGTTCGTTGCGCATATCTTTGGTCTGCATCAGTTTCACCGTGTATGCCCGATGCAACGTAAAGATACGTTCAGCGGCCAGATCGAGGCTTGCCTGGGTGGTTTCGTCACCGGTTACCGCCTGAAAGAATTTCGCTTCCAGATCCAGATCGCCCCGGTAGTTACGGCTTTTCAGCGGCGATACCGTCATCGGCCAGACCCAGTTACAGAGCGTGACAGCGTTATGAAGACAGACCTTCAGCAGGGTCCATTTGGCGTAACGGATTTTAGCCGGATTAATCGGCGTATAATTTTTGGTTTCGTCGTAAGCATCTTCAGAGCCGAACAGCTCTGCCGCCACCTCTCGCTGAAGTTTCAACGGCAAACCGGAGCCAATAAAATTAATGTGCGTATGGGTCATGCAGTCGCGGTTGAACATGCAATTAGTAATCGCTCCGACCTGCGCGGAGGCTTCGTTAGCGTGATGTACCGGATACCCAAACGGGGACCACAGTTTGTTTTTCGCATAGCCCCAGTATTCCTCGCCCAGTTGCCAACGCTCTGCGATGGCATATGAACCATCCGCGAGATGACTGAGTTCGCCGACACGGTGAGCCAGACGATAATAAAAATCCTTGATGAAATGAGGATCGCCCGCCTCCAGTTGATCCCACGGAATTGACGCATATTCTTCGGCGGGTAATACGCGTTTAAAGACCCCTTTGCTGTAGCAGTAGGTAAAATCACGGTGCAACTGGCCGTAGTTGCACCAGATACCGTAATCATCGAACAGGTTCAGGCCAATAAGATTACCGATGACGCGCCCATCGTCTTTGTCCTCAAAATCCTTCGGCCCGTTCGGAAAAATGGTGGTGTGCACAAAGTTTGCCACGCAGGTGTTGCCGCCGGTGCTCGGTACGCCGAAATCTTTCACCCGGGGAATATTCATCTGCGTCATGCAGCGGATCGGACAGGAGTGACAGCCGCTCATTTTGACGGTGTATTTTTCTGCGGCCGGACCCAGATCGAAGACGGATTTGTAGGTACGGAAACCGACGGTATTTTGATTCCCCGGGGGAATTTCGCCTGTCTCGATAGGCCCGCCTTCGGCGGCCCCCCAGTAAAGCCCCTTTCTCGCCGTCCAGCGCGAGGCTGGAGAAGAATATTCCGCCCACGCTTGCGGAGTGCTTGGTACAACGTGGTTGTTATTCGCGCCAATCAGTTCCGTCATCATATAATCGTTCAGACGTTTCATCTCTTTGCGATCGGCGATATTTACGCCTTTTGTGCCCTCAACCGCAATGGCTTTCAGGTTCTTCGATCCCATGATCGCCCCGGTTCCGGCGCCGCCGCTATGGTTGCGGCTGTTGAGCATGCAAGAGAGCGGAACGAGGTTTTCACCTGCCTGACCAATTGCCGCCACGCAGGTTTCCGCGGAGGTCATGCGGCAAATTTCTTCGGTGGTCGCGCGAGTGCCTTTCCCCCATAAAAAATCGGCTTTCTCGATCGTCACCTTTTCGTCTTTGATATTAATCCACACAGGAGACGCCGCCTTGCCCTCGATAATAATGGCGTCATAACCGGCAAATTTCATTTGCGCCGCAAAAAAGCCCCCCATATGGGCATCAACAACCAAATTTCCCTTAGTGAATGTGGAAAGCGATGTGATATTCACGCGAGAGCTACAGGGCGCTCCGGAACCGGTTAACGGTCCCGTCGCAAATACCAGTTTATTACTTTCGTCAAAAGGCTTCGTACCCGGAGGCACTTCGTCATACATTATCTTATAGCCGAAGCCCATTCCGCCGATGAATTTTTTAAATTTACTGGAATCTTCAAGGGTAATATCGCCTGTAGTAAGATTGACCCGTAAAATATTACCTGTCCAACCGTTAGCCATAATGTTTTCCTTTGTAAGACTCAAACAGTAATATCTTTCCACTCAATAATTTTTAATGCCCCGGTCGGGCAGGCATTGGCGCATTCACCGCATAAAATGCATTTTGACGATTTTTTCGTTTCGCTATTGACGGTGGCCATCATCCAGGGACAAGCGGTGGTGCAAGCGCTACAGCCAATACAACGTCGATGATCAACAGCAATGCAGCCGTCTTTCTGCTGCCAGGTGATCGCCCCGACAGGACAAACATTCATGCATTGTGGATCTTTACATTGGCGACAGGTATCCGGTGTATAGTTCAGATCGCCATACAGGCCGCCGCCGGAACCGACACCCTCATCACCGAAGAAATAATTCCGGTGAATTTTGATGCGGGAAAAGAAGGTCCCTACCACGCCATCGTTATAATTGGTGCAGGAAATTTCACAACGGTGACAGCCGGTACAACGCGCACGCTGCGTCACCAGTACTCCTTTCGGCGTGTTAATCAACCCGACGGTGCCGCTGTCCACATCTTCCTGCTTACAGCCAAAAAGCGACAGCAGCGCTGGGGCAATGGTTAGCCCCGCCAGACCTTTTCCCGTCAAACGCAAGAATTCCAGCCGCGTTAAACCTGGATTTAATATTGGACGATCAACCTGGTTCATTAATTTCGCATCCTCTTCGTAAACGCAGTGTTGACAACCGTAACCAGGCCAATTTCTCATACGTCAAACAGCGCCCTGACGTTGTCTCCCACAGCTGAAGTTCCTGCCATAACCGAATCGAATAAATGACATGATTTAATGCAAACTTACTAATCCTTTAGGGTTAGGCGAAATAAATAATGGGTTTATTCCGTATGTATAACTTTGATCGTTATCAACTAAATTGGGGAAGAGAAATAATAAAAAAGAAGTGATATTTATTCTCATTTAGATGAGATGAAGCGGCATTTCATTATTTTCAAATTAATTGTGAAGCTGTTCCCAATATTAACTCTGACAGCCAAAAATAGCGTTATGCTCAGTTTAAACGTTGACGCATTATATTCTTGACATTCGATACAGTATTGCTGCTTAAAATTTCCAGTAATTTTGATAAGGGATGCCGCCATCCCTTATTATATGGATTATCCTGCCAGCGCGTTGATCACCGTTTCCATAGCCCGTTTTTCCAGTTCAGAGCGTTGAATACGCTGATTAGCCAGTGAGGTACGTAAAACACCGGCGATGACAATATGCTTCGGTTCTTGACCCAGATCGCGCATTTCCAGCACCACTTTTCCCACGACTCTGCACATCTCCCGGTACAGTTCATCATCTTTTGTCAGGTTTCCCATTTTTGTCTCTCCGTTGCAGGCTACATGCTTACAGCATATAACACCTGACGAATGAAGACAAAAAGCTAAAGAAAATCAATTAACTAACCGGAGCGCTATTCCGGCATCCGCCAGGGTCTGTACACCGACGATGGGCTGATGGATGCGGTGTCCGGGTTTAAATTGAAATGAATAAAAAAGAATTTGGTTATAACCAGGAGGAATATCTCATTGTTGCGCAACTGAACCATAAATTGCGCGAATGATTTTGGGCAATACGTTTCCTTTAAATACAGTTTGTTGTGAAACTGCCCAGATGTATTTTGAAACGCTGTTTTCATTTTCCTTTTTGGAAAAAAACAGCGTATAATGCGCGCCAACTGTCTCTTGAATGGTTTCAGCACATTGGCCTGTAAAACTCAGCGTACACAAAACGTCCCTTTCCGTTGGGCTGAAACACAAGCACACATTCCTCTGCACGCTTTTTCGATGTCACCTATCCTTAGAGCGAGGCACCATCACTTTCGTAATACCGGTTTCGCTTCCTGGCGGTGCGCGCCGGAAGCCAGCTTCCCATATCCTTCTCAACTTAAAGACTAAGACTGTCATGAAAAAGACGAAAATTGTTTGCACCATCGGCCCGAAAACCGAATCTGAAGAGATGTTAACCAAAATGCTGGACGCGGGCATGAACGTCATGCGCCTGAACTTCTCTCATGGTGATTATGCAGAACACGGTCAGCGTATCCAGAACCTGCGCAACGTCATGAGTAAAACCGGCAAGAAAGCCGCGATTTTGCTGGATACCAAAGGTCCGGAAATCCGTACCATCAAGCTGGAAGGCGGCAACGACGTGTCCCTGAAAGCAGGCCAGACCTTCACTTTTACCACTGACAAATCCGTTGTGGGTAACAGCGAAATCGTCGCTGTAACTTACGAAGGTTTCACCGCTGACCTCGCCGTCGGCAACACCGTACTGGTCGACGACGGTCTGATCGGCATGGAAGTGACCGCCATCGAAGGCAACAAAGTGATTTGTAAAGTGCTGAACAACGGCGATCTGGGCGAGAACAAAGGCGTAAACCTGCCGGGCGTCTCTATCGCTCTGCCGGCCCTGGCGGAAAAAGATAAACAGGATCTGATCTTCGGCTGCGAGCAAGGCGTTGACTTCGTTGCCGCATCCTTTATCCGTAAGCGCTCTGACGTGGTTGAGATTCGTGAGCACCTGAAAGCGCACGGCGGCGAAAACATCCAGATCATCTCCAAAATTGAAAACCAGGAAGGCCTGAACAACTTCGACGAAATCCTCGAAGCGTCCGACGGCATCATGGTTGCCCGTGGCGACCTTGGCGTAGAAATCCCGGTCGAAGAAGTGATCTTTGCGCAGAAGATGATGATCGAAAAATGTATCCGCGCGCGTAAAGTGGTGATCACCGCGACGCAAATGCTCGACTCCATGATCAAAAACCCACGCCCAACCCGCGCAGAAGCTGGCGACGTGGCGAACGCCATCCTCGACGGAACCGATGCCGTCATGCTGTCCGGCGAATCCGCGAAAGGCAAATACCCGCTGGAAGCGGTCTCTATCATGGCGACCATCTGCGAGCGTACCGACCGCGTGATGACCAGCCGTCTGGACTTCAACAACGACAGCCGTAAGCTGCGCATCACTGAAGCCGTGTGCCGTGGTGCTGTTGAAACCGCTGAAAAACTGGAAGCGCCGCTGATCGTGGTCGCGACCCAGGGCGGTAAATCTGCACGCGCCGTGCGTAAGTACTTCCCGGATGCGACCATCCTGGCGCTGACCACCAATGAAGTGACCGCACGTCAGTTAGTGCTCAGTAAAGGCGTTGTGCCGCAGCTGGTCAAAGAAATCAATTCTACGGATGATTTCTACCGCCTGGGTAAAGAAGTTGCCCAACAGAGCGGTCTGGCACAGAAAGGCGACGTGGTCGTGATGGTTTCTGGCGCGCTGGTTCCGAGCGGCACCACTAACACCGCCTCTGTTCACGTGCTGTAATAATTCCTGAGTGAATTAATTGGTTTAAAAAAGCGCCCTCGCGGCGCTTTTTTTATTTCATCAATAGCCGCTATTAATAAAAAAGCAAATCGGATTTCACTATCTAATTGCCGATTATCTAAGACGAATCCGATGGAAGCAGCCTGTTTTCCCTCAGTTTTTTAGATACATTCCGACATTTCGATGCTTCTTTGAGCGAACGATCAAAAATAAGCATCTTCTCATCAAAAAAATATTCTCAACCTAAAAAACTTTGTGTAATACTTGTAACGCTACATGGAGATTAACTCAATCTAGAGGGTATTAATAATGAATCGTACTAAACTGGTACTGGGCGCGGTAATCCTGGGTTCTACTCTGCTGGCTGGTTGCTCCAGCAACGCTAAAATCGATCAGCTGTCTTCTGACGTTCAGACTCTGAACGCTAAAGTTGACCAGCTGAGCAACGACGTGAACGCAATGCGTTCCGACGTTCAGGCTGCTAAAGACGACGCAGCTCGCGCTAACCAGCGTCTGGACAACCAGGCTACTAAATACCGTAAGTAATAGTACCTGCGTAATAAAAATGGCGCACATTGTGCGCCATTTTTTTTGCCCTTCGTTTGCCTTTCCTGCTACTGCGTTTGCGTTTCTTGCGTTACCCCACCATTCTGCGCTGACTGTACCACGGGGGTTGCCGCCACCGCTGGCGTCTGTCCGGAAGAAACGGCTACCGGATACCCGGCGCGCCGGTACAATGCTTTGTCCACCAGCGTGTTGTCGACCTCTTTCATCGCTTTGAACTGGGTGAAACCGGCAGGCAGAACATACGGCATGGTCTGCACATTCTGTTCCTCTTCCGGCGACAGCGGTCGATGAACTTCAACATACCGCATACCGTTCGGCTCAACGGCGTATTTCACCGGCTCGTTGATGACCTTAACCGGCGTTCCGGTTCGTACCGAAGCGAACAGCGCTTTAATGTCTGGCGCATTCATACGAATACAGCCGGAGCTGACGCGCAGCCCGACGCTGTCCGGCTGGCTGGTGCCATGGATAAGGTATTCACCGTTTCCATGCGCCAGACGCAGCGCAAAGCGTCCAAGCGGGTTATTCGGCCCGGCAGGGACGACCGCAGGCAGGGTTATTCCCCGCTCAAGAGAGCGCTTGCGGATGCCCGCTGTCGGCGTCCATGTCGGGTTCGGTATTTTCTGCCCTACCCGCGTTTCCATCACCGGCGTTTCCAGCCCCTCCAGACCAATACCGATAGGATAGACCTGCACGATATTTTCCCCCGGCGGGTAATAGTACAGACGTAGCTCTGCGAGATTCACGATGATCCCTTCACGCGGCGCGTCGGGCAGCAGCATTTGCGACGGGATAGTGATTAACGTACCGGGTTTCGGCACCGGAGCGATGGTATTGTTAGCCTCCAGAATGAGCATCGCGGCGGTATCAAAGCGACGGGCGATGGCCTGGAGATTTTTATCCCCCGCCTGCACCGTATACGTTTGATTCTGACCAATGAGACGACTTCCTGCCGGCGGCAGTGGATAATCCACCGCCCAGGCAGCCTGTAAAGCACTGTAAGCGCCGATAAGCATAAGTGTTAATAAAGACGCGCGTTTCATATGTCACCCCCCTGGCGTTGATGCCGGACGGCAGTGAATGCCGCATCCGGACTACGAGGCTCGCGAACCTGCAAGCCTGACAAGACGCACCTGCGTCCTGTCAGGTATTTTACAGCGTGCGTCTGTTAAGTTTAGCTAAGAGTTGCAGCTTTCGTGCGAATCGCGCGGATCATCGCTTCAAGCCCCTGGGAGCGGGACGGGGTGAGATGTTGGGTGAGCGCCATTTTTTCGAACCACGGGCGGACATCAAAATTAACAATATCCTGCGGCGTCATCTGGTGATACAAAATAAACACCACCGCAATCAGCCCCTTTACGATGGCCGCATCGCTGTCGCCCTCAAGCTCAATCACTCCCTGCCCGTTCTGGCGCATCACAATCCAGACCTGGCTCTGACAGCCCTCAATTTTATTATCAGCAACGCGATCGTTTTCAGACAGCATCGGCAGTCGCTGACCCAGCTCGATAATATACAGGTACTTTTCTTCCCAGTTCGCGCAACGTTGAAAATTACGTAATAGCTTCTCTTTATCCGGCAACGCGGCCATAGTGCCTCCCTGTTATCCCAGTAAGCGATGAATACGCTGCAGCCCGGTCACCAGACGATCCACTTCTTCATGGGTGTTATACATTGCCAGCGACGCGCGACACATCGCCGGAACCTGATAAAACGCCATCAGCGGCATAGCGCAATGGTGTCCGGTACGGACAGCAATACCGTAGTTATCAAGGAAACTACCGACATCATAGGCGTGATGGTGACCGAGATTAAACGCGATCACGCCAAGCCGGTTAAGCGGGCCGTACAGCGTGAGGTCAGGCACCGCCGCCAGTTGCGCCAGCGCGTAATGCATCAAATTCTGTTCGTACTCGCCGATATTTTCCAGCCCCAGCGCTGAGACATACTCCAGCGCGGCGCCCAGACCGATAATTCCTCCAGTATTCGGCGTACCCGCCTCAAAACGCCACGGCGCTTTCGTCCAGGTGGTGCCCTGGGTCAGGCTGACCGTAGCGATCATTGAGCCGCCCCCTTCCCACGGCGGCATCGCCTGCAGGATGACGTCTTTTACGTACAGCACGCCGATACCGGTCGGGCCGTACAGTTTATGCGCGGAAAAAACGTAGAAGTCGCAGTCCAGCGCCTGAACATCGACCGGGTGGTGCATGACCGCCTGCGCGCCGTCCACCAGGACTTTAGCCCCGTACTGATGGGCCAGCGCGGTGATTTCAGCGATCGGGTTCTCGGTGCCTAACACGTTCGAAACATGGGTAATGGCCAGCAGGCGGGTTTTCTCGTCCAGCAGCGATGGCAGAATTTCAAGCTGGAGCGTTCCGTCGGTATTGAGCGGAATTACCCGCAGTTCAGCCCCCACGCGCGCGCATAGCATCTGCCAGGGCACAATATTAGCGTGGTGCTCCATTTCGCTGATAATGATGTTATCGCCACGGTGAACGTTTTCCGGCCCCCAACTGTTGGCCACCAGATTGATGCCTTCCGTGGTGCCGCGAACGAACACCAGTTCCTCCGCTGAGCGGGCGTTAATAAACAGCGACGCCAGTTTGCGAACGTTCTCCATTCGCTCCGTCGCCTGGGCGCTCAGAGTATGAATACCGCGATGCACCGCCGCATAGCCATGGCGGTAGAATTCCGCCTCCGCGTCGATAACCTGACTGGGCTTCTGCGCGCTGGCGGCGCTATCAAGGTACGCCAGCGGCAGACCGTTGACTTCTCGCGTAAGCACGGGAAAATCCGCACGCACGTTGTCGATAGAAAATGTCATGCTCTGCCTCCCGGCAGGCGCTGGCCGATTCGCGCCAGAACCTGTTGCTTCAGCGCCTCGTCGCCGATGGCTTCCGTCAGTTCAGCGGCAAAGGCATAGAGAATCATCTGCTGGGCGTCCTGCTGGCCGATCCCGCGCGAGCGCAGATAGAACATCTGTTCATCGTCAATGCGTCCCACCGTCGCGCCATGGCTACACTTCACGTCGTCGGCGTAAATCTCAAGCTGCGGTTTGGTATCCACCTCGGCGAGTTTACCCAGCAGCAGATTATTGTTGGTCATCTGACCGTCGGTTTTGATCGCGTACGGGGCAACGTTAATCAGACCGTTGAAGACCGCGCGCCCTTTATCGCTGACAATGGTTTTATGCAGCTGACGGCTGTTGCAATAGCCTTTGTTGTGCTCAAGCCAGGTGCGGGTATCACAGACTTCATTTTTCACCGGCATCGCGAGGCTGTTGATTCGTAGCGTCGTGTTCTCACCGTTCAGCCGGGTGCTGGTGTTATGACGCAGTACCGCATCCCCCAGCAGAAAACTGTGGCTGTGCGCCGAGGCGTCCGCCGCCATTAAAATATCATTATGGGCGAAGTGATGGCTTAACGGATTTTCAAACGCCAGCTTCACGTGATGCAGATGCGCGTTGGCTGCCACATTCATTGTCAGACGCGCGCCGGTAAAGTGTCGCGCGTCATTGAGGCTCACGTAATGTTCAATGACCGTTGCTTCTGCCCCTTCCGCCAGTTCCAGATGATGACGATAATGAGCGGTGTTCACCTCATCGTCGCCCACGCCCTGCGTAATGTGCATCAATAGCAGCGGCTTGTCAGGACGCTGATTACGCTTAACGTGGATATGGGTTACGCTGTGCGCCAGGCTTTCGGTGAGATGCAGAAACACCTCCGGCTGCACCGCGTCAGGCAGCGTCTGGCGCTCATCGTTGATCGCAACGTCAAAGCCGCTATTTTCACAGCTGTCGCTCAGCGCCGGACTGAATTTCCCATCAACAAAAACCAGACGCAGCGCATCAATTTGTAGCGCCAACGCATCCCGCTGCGCCGTCCCAATGTCCGCGAAGCGGCTGACGAACTGGCTGTTGATTAATCCTTCCAGCGGCGTGTATTTCCAGTTTTCATGTTTCCGCGTCGGCAGGCCCAGTCGCAGTAATTGCTGTAAGTGCTGTTGCGCCTGGGTGGAACGCGACTCGCCCTCGGCTTCAAACAGATGATGCCACTGCTGCAACGCATTACTGCTGTTCGGTAAGCCAGCCATATCCCTGCTCCTCCAGTTGTTTGACCAGAGTGAAATCGCCAGACTTCACAATCCGCCCCTGATACAGGACGTGGACAAAATCAGGTTTGATATAGTCAAGGATGCGCTGATAGTGCGTAACGATGATGAATGCGCGCTTGCCGTCCCGCAGGGAATTCACGCCATCGGCGACGATTTTCAGGGCATCAATATCCAGCCCGGAATCCGACTCATCCAGAATGCACAGCTCCGGCTCCAGCACCGCCATTTGCAGAATGTCGTTGCGTTTTTTCTCGCCGCCGGAAAAACCCACGTTGACCGAGCGGGTCAACAGATCTTCCGGCATTTTCAGCAGCGCGATTTTCTCTTCCATCAGGTCCTGAAAATCAAAACGGTCCAGCGTCTCCTGGCCGCGATAGCTGCGCACCGCGTTTAGCGCCGTTTGCAGGAAAAACTGATTGCTGACGCCGGGAATTTCCACCGGGTACTGAAAGGCCATGAAAATGCCTTCACCGGCTCTCTCTTCCGGCGCCAGCGCCAGCAGATCTTTACCTTTAAACGCGACGGAACCGCCGATTACCTCATAATCTTCGCGTCCTGCCAGCGTCGCGGAAAGCGTGCTTTTACCGGAACCGTTCGGTCCCATGATCGCGTGCACTTCGCCGGGACGAACCTCAAGGTTCAGCCCACGCAGGATCGCTTTATCTTCGACACTGACCTGTAACTCTTTAATATTTAACATGATACTTCCTTAACCGACGCTGTGTTCAAGGCTAATAGCTAATAGTTTTTGTGCTTCGACGGCAAACTCCAGCGGCAATTCGGAGAACACGTCTTTACAGAAGCCGTTGACGATCATCGAGATCGCATCTTCTTCGCTGATACCGCGCTGCAGGCAGTAGAACAGCTGATCTTCACCGATACGCGATGTGGTCGCTTCGTGTTCGAGCTGGGCGCTGTTATTACGGCATTCGACGTACGGGAAAGTATGCGCCCCGCAATCCGCGCCGATCAGCATTGAATCGCACTGGGTAAAGTTGCGGGCATTGGTCGCCGTCGGCATGATTTTCACCAGTCCACGATAGCTGTTCTGGCTGTGTCCGGCGGAGATCCCTTTCGAAATGATGGTCGAGCGGGTATTTTTACCGATATGGATCATTTTGGTGCCGGTATCGGCCTGCTGGTGCCCGCTGGTCAACGCCACGGAATAAAACTCGCCAATCGAGTTGTCGCCACGCAGAATACAGCTCGGGTATTTCCAGGTGATCGCCGAGCCGGTTTCCGACTGGGTCCACGACATTTTGCTGTTTTCCCCTTCGCACAACGCGCGTTTGGTAACGAAGTTGAGGATCCCGCCGGTGTTGTTATCACCCGGGAACCAGTTCTGCACCGTGGAATACTTCACTTCGGCGTCTTTATGGATGATCACTTCCACGACTGCGGCGTGCAGCTGATAGCTGTCGCGCACCGGTGCTGAACATCCCTCGATATAGCTGACGTAGCTGCCCTCATCCGCCACAAGGATGGTGCGTTCAAATTGCCCGGTTTTTTCCGCGTTAATGCGAAAATAGGTGGAAAGCTCCATGGGGCAACGTACGCCCTTCGGCACATAAATGAAGGTACCGTCTGACGCCACGGCGGCGTTTAGCGCGGCAAAAAAGTTATCGTTCGCGGGGACTACCGTACCAAGGTATTTCTTCACCAGTTCCGGGTGATCATGGATCGCCTCGCCGAAAGAACAAAAAATAATGCCTTGTTCCGCCAGCTTTTCCCGGTAGGTGGTGGCGACTGAAACGGAGTCAAAAATAGCGTCGACCGCCACTTCCCGCCCTTCGCGCACAGGCACGCCAAGCTGCTCAAACGCGGCCTCCACCTCTTTACTGAGGAACGCGTTGGCGCCCGTTTGCTGAACCGCTCCCGGCTGTGATGCGCAGGTGTCGTCGCAGTGACCGCATGACGGCGCAGAGTAATAGCTGTAATCCTGATAATTCAGCTTATCGTAGTGGGCTTTCAGCCAGTGCGGTTCAGCCATTTCTACCCATGCCCGGTAGGCATTGAGGCGAAAGGCCAGCATCCACTCTGGTTCGTTACGTTTTGCAGAAATCGCGCGCACCACGTCTTCGTTAATTCCTTTCGCCAGCTCATCAGTTTGTAACTGGGTAAAGAAACCTTCTTTGTAGTTCAGCGGGCCGCCGGTCCAGGTTTTGACATCGTCAGTTGCTTCAGTATTACGAGACATAGTACCGCCTATACCCCAAAGCTTTCGCCACAGCCGCATTCGTTCTGGGCTTTCGGGTTATGAAATTTGAATAACTGGTTTAATCCTTCCCGGACATAATCGACTTCCGTCCCGTCGATAAACGGCATCGCCTGAAGCGGGACGTAAAGCTTCGCGCCCTCGTATTCGAACAGCAGATCGTCCTTTTCAGGCTCACTGACCGTATCCAGCACGTAACCAAAGCCAGCGCAGCCGGTCTGTTTAACGCCCAGGCGCACGCCCAGCATTCCCGGCTGTTTGGCCACCAGTTCGCGAATATGCGCGGCCGCCGAAGGGGTGAGCGTTAATCCGCGCCAGGCAAAATCGTCTGGGTTAAATGTTCCTGAATGCAATTCCATAGAATGACCTCGCGTAATGAGCCATCAGGCTATAACACCATGTTAGTGATAATGATTATCACTTCAACCCCTCAACAGCAGGGGCATTCCCCTTAATCACCCTTTTTAACGGCTTTTATTAAGCATAGACCTTGCTACGCGGGATATAAGTCAGAGTGAGTTTTCTGCAATTCTTTGAAAAATAAAGCGTTCAGTAAAAATCATCAACCAGGGTGGTCAAAAAAGGAAAGATGTATAGAAAATGTCTATTTCACGGATAGGCAGTGGCGCGTGATTGTCGCAAAGAAAAAAACCCTTAAGGCTGTTCATCACAGCCTTAAGGGTTCCCGCCCCATCCGGCGCTTATCTCCGGCACTCGCAATGGCTTAGCTCTTGAAGGGGCTTTAAGAATATTCTCATATCGTCGGCGATCAGTTTTAACACTAATTGCGATCCGCGCATTTTGTATAGCGGATCAATTTCTTCAGTTTACTGAGAGTATGTCTTTCACCGCGTCCAGCAGCAGTCGCAGCCCCGCCGACTGGTGCGCGCGGGAAAGATACAAGCCGTACACCGGCAAAGGCCGGGGTTGATGCCCGGGCAGCAAAGGCACCAGCGCACCGCTTGTTAACCCTTCTCGCGCCTCTTTTTCCGGTATCAACGCCACGCCCATTCCTGCCAACGCCGCCTCGCCTAAAAGCGAGGAAATCCCGGCGCTGAGGTTACCTTTTATCGCGACCGAAACCGCCTCACCGCAGGCATCAAGAAAGCGCCAGGATTTCCCGGCAAACCCGCTGTAATAAAGGCAGTTATGACGGGTAAGGTCGTCCGGTGTTTGTGGCGTACCATGCTGTTTCAGATAAGCAGGCGATGCGCAAAGCACTGACTCACAGCTGCCAAGACGACGAGCGATAGTACCCGGCTCCGGCGCGTCGGTAATACGAATAGCAAGATCGATTCGTTCCCCAACCAGACTCACGGGCTGGTTATTAATCTCGACTTCAATCCGCAGATCCGGGTAGCGGGTTAAAAATGCTGGCAGTACCGGCGCAAGAATATGCATCGCCGTAAAATGGGCACAGGCGACACGCAAGGTTCCGCAAGGCATACCTCCCGCCGCAACCGCGCCAATGCCCTGAGAAAGCTGCGCCAACGTGCGGGTCTTTAGCAGGACCTCTTCGCCAGCAGGCGTGATGGTGAGCCTGCGTGAAGAACGGTGGATCAGTCGTGCGCCAGCCCATTTTTCCATTTCCTCAAGATAGCGGCTGACCATCGGTCTGGAAAGTCCGAGCGCTCGCGCCGCGGCGCTCATACTGCCTAAATCACAGATGTGATTAAATACCGTCGCCGCCATCACTCTGTCCACTTTACCTCCATCCGATCGTTTTATGAAACTCAGCATGTCCTGTTTAAGGAATTCTAACAGATCGGGATTGGCTTAAAATGCGTAGCCGTAAGACAACACTTCATCTGCAAAAGGTTACTGTCATGAAAATAAAAACCCTGACGGCACTGACGCTGCTCGCTTCACCGGTCTTTGCCGCCCCACTGCATCTTGAGGTGTATAACCCTCAGGAGAACGCCATTTTCCCGGTCTCTTCCACGCTGGTATCCGGACCAACGGAAGCCATTTTGTTTGATGCGCAGTTCAGCACTAAAGATGGCGAAAAATTGCTTAAGATGATTCAGGCCAGCGGTAAGTCGCTGAAAGCCGTGGTCATTACCTCGGGCGATCCGGACTTTTACTTCGGTCTTGAGCCGATTGTGAAAGCCTATCCTCAGGTAAAAGTGCTGGCGACGCCTGAAGTGGTCAAACATATTCAGGAAACGAAAGACGCAAAGCTGCAATACTGGGGACCGCAGATGAAGGACGGCGTGCCGAAAACCATCACCGTACCGCAGGCCACTACCGCGACGCGTTTTCACATTGACGGAGAAACACTGGAACTTCGCCATCCTGGCAACTATGCGGCTTATGTCTGGATCCCGGCAAATCGGGCGATTCTGGGCGGTACCGGCGTCGCGTCCGGGATCCACGTCTGGACCGCTGACACTCAATCTGAAAAGCAACGTACGGCCTGGCGCGACGTGCTGAGCGAAATGCGCAGCCTGCAGCCGACTCAGGTGATCCCGGGTCATTACCTCGGCGCACGACCCGCCGGTGATACGGCGATCCGCTTTACCCAAAATTATCTGCAAACGTTTGAACACGCGCTGGAGGCGAAAAAAGGGTCAGCTTACGTTATCAAAACCGTAAAGGCCGCGTGGCCCGGACTGGCAGATGAAAGCTCGCTGGCATTGAGCGCAAAGGTGAACAGTGGTGAAATGACGTGGTAATGGCGTTTATTCGCCGACAAAAAATAACCCCGACCAGAGGCCGGGGCATTCGCTATGAGGTACATCGCTGAATCAATGAACGCCAAGGCGCCAGGCAAAATAGATCTCTTCCTTCAGTTCAGTCGAAGAAAGCGTCAGTAAATCGGCAAACTCCAGCTCAAGCTGTTTCAGTCTTTTAAGGTATTGGGCTGGTGAGAGCTCGGTTTTATCACGACGTAAAAATTCAATTGCCAGTTGGGCCGGGTCTAATTGGCTAGTCATATCATCCTCGCTTATGGTCAAAACATGCACATTGTATCACTTTCCGCTGCGCAAATAATGACCAAAAGCAATATAGATCACATTTTTTTGGTGACAACGTCACACAATAGCCGTCGTTAAGCGTGATGAGCAGCATAAACGCTGCTGCTCATCATAGATATCGATTTGCCAGACCTGATGGCGTGAACCGGTGTGTATCGCCCTACAGACCCCTTTCACGCGTCCTTCCCGGGCAGAACGAACATGGTTGGCGTTTATTTCCAGTCCGACCACTTTTTGTTCGCCCTCAGTGCAGAGATACCCGGCGACGGAGCCAATGCTTTCGGCCAGCACGACAGACGCGCCGCCGTGCAGCAGACCAAACGGCTGCTTTGTTCGGCCGTCAACAGGCATAGAGGCTTCAAGCGTATCCGCGCCGATCTTTTCAAAGCGAATGTCCAGTAACCCAACCATGTTGCCCTCGCCCATTGCGTTGAGCGCGTCGAGTGTGACGTCACGTTTCCAGATCATCCCATTATCTCCAGTAGTGCCTGTACAGGATGGCGTACGCCCGTGCCTTCCACCCGCTTCACCTGGCTGCGGCAGGAATACCCCGTCGCCAGGCAGCGGTTACGGGGCAGTCGCTCCATCGCCTGATGCCAGGACAGTTCATAAATCCCAAGGGAACTGGCATGATTCTTTGCCTCATGCCCGTAAGTTCCGGCCATACCGCAGCAGCCGACGCTGACATTTTCCAGTTTCGCGCCAAAGCGAGCAAAAATTGACGCCCACTGCGCAGGCGCGCCGGGAAGCGCGGTGACCTCGGTACAGTGGCCAAAGAAGTACCACGGCTCGCCGCTGATTTCTCCCATAGACTTCGGGGCCAGCGCTGTCGCCAACCACTCGTTGGCCAGCTGTACGTGAAAATCACCGCGCTGCTCGCCGAGCGCGAGCCTATATTCATCGCGGTAGCAAAGCACCAGCGCCGGATCGACCCCCACCATCGGCATCCCCAGTTGCGCCACACGGTTTAAAAACTCAGAGGTCTTTTTAGCCGTTTTCGCAAAACGGGTCAGGAAGCCTTTAATATGTTGTGCCTTACCGTTTGGCGAAAACGGCAGCAGTACCGGCTGGAAACCTAACTTTTCGATCAGGCGTACAAAATCCGCCACAACCCGAGCGTCGTAGTAACTGGTGAACGGATCCTGCACCACCAGCACTGTATTCGCTTTTTGCGTATCGCTAAGCGCCTCAAGCTGCTCAAGCGTCATGTTGGCCGAACGGTGTCCGACCATTTGCTGCTGCAACGACGGCGTCGACAGTAGCGGCAGATCCACCATGCCGATGTGTTTTGCCGACAGCTTGCGCACCAGCGGCTGGTTAATAAAGAAGTTGAAGGTCTTTGGCGCGCGCGCCATCAGCGGCGCATAGGTTTCGACTGTCGCCACCAGATGATCGCGCAGCGGACGTAAGTAGCGCGTATGGTAAAGCTGCAGGAAACGCGAACGGAATTCCGGTACGTCAATTTTGATCGGACACTGGGTCGAACAGGCTTTACAGGCCAGGCAGCCGGACATCGCCTCTTTGACTTCATGCGAGAAATCATATTCACCCTTACCCGCGTGCCAGGTATTACGGGTCCGGGCGATCAGCGAGCGTAAGCTGGGACGTTTATTCGCCAGCGCAGTTTCGAGGCGCACCGGATCAACACCGCGATCCGCCAGCAAACGCAGCCACTCACGCACCAGGGTCGCTCGCCCTTTCGGTGAATGGATACGGTTGAGACTGATTTTCATCGACGGACACATCGGGCTTTTCGCATCGAAGTTAAAGCACAGTCCGTTTCCGTTGCACTCCATCGCCCCGCGCCAGGTTTGACGCACCGCCAGCGGGATCTGTCGGTCATACGTGCCGCGCTTGACGGCGTCCACTTTCATCATCGGCGCGTCCACGCCTTCCGGCGGACAGATTTTCCCCGGATTCAGGCGGTTCTGCGGATCAAATACCGCCTTCACTTTACGCAGTTCCGCATACAGCGCGTCGCCAAAAAACGCCGGGCTGTACTCGGCGCGAAACCCTTTGCCGTGCTCACCCCAGAGCAGGCCGCCATACTTCGCCGTCAGCGCCACCACTTCATCGGAGATTTGCTTCATCAGCACTTCCTGCTGCGGATCGCACATGTCCAGCGCCGGACGCACATGCAGAACGCCCGCGTCTACGTGGCCAAACATGCCGTAGCTCAGACCGTGACCGTCGAGCAAGGCGCGAAACTCGGCAATGTAATCGGCAAGATGCTCCGGCGGTACGCAGGTATCTTCGGCAAATGGGATGGGTTTCGCCGCCCCTTTCGCGTTGCCCAGCAGACCCACCGCTTTTTTGCGCATCGCATAAATACGCTCTACGCCCGCCAGATCGGCGCAAAGCTGCCAGCCAATCACCCCGGCTTCTCCATGGGCGATTAATCCGTCCAGCCGCTCACACAGTGCCGCCACCTGGCCGTCAATTAGCGCTTCGTCGTCACCGGCGAATTCAACGATGTTCAGGCCAAGCATCTCTTTGTCCGGCACATCGGTGATTAATTCGCTTACCGAATGCCAGACGATATCTTCTCGTGCCAGGTTCAGCACTTTCGAGTCGACGGTTTCGACGGAAAGCGCTCTTGCCTCTACCATAAACGGCGCATTGCGCAGCGCGGAGTCAAAAGAGTCGTATTTGACGTTCACCAGTCGACGAACCTTCGGCAACGGCGTAATGTCCAACCGGGCTTCGGTAATAAAGGCCAGCGTCCCTTCCGAACCGGTGAGAATTCGGGTCAGATCGAACTCGGTCATGTCGTCGTTAAAAACATGCCGTAAGTCGTAGCCGGTAAGAAAGCGGTTCAGTTTGGGGAAGTTATCCATGATAAGCTGGCGATTGTCGCGGCAGCGTTCAAGGACCGTGCGATAGATACGTCCAATGGTGGTATGACTTTCCCCCAACGTTTCCGCCAGCGCTACCGGCAGCGGCTGCGTGTCGAGAATATCGCCGCCCAGCAGCACAGCGCGTACGCCCAGAACGTGATCGGAGGTTTTTCCGTAGACCAGCGATCCTTGTCCGGAGGCATCGGTATTGATCATCCCGCCAAGGGTGGCCCGGTTGCTGGTTGAAAGCTCCGGAGCAAAGAAATAGCCGTACGGCTTGAGGTACTGGTTCAGTTGGTCTTTAATCACCCCCGCTTCGACCCGCACCCAACCTTCTTCCGGATTAATTTCAATGATCCGGCTCATGTAGCGGGACATGTCCACGATAATGCCCTGGTTCAACGCCTGTCCGTTGGTTCCGGTACCGCCGCCGCGCGGGGTAAACACCAGCGAGGTGAAACGCGGTTCGGCGGCCACTCGGGCTATCAGTGCCACATCCGCCGTTGAACGCGGGAAAACGACGGCATCGGGAAGAAGTTGATAAATACTGTTATCTGTCGACATCGTCAGACGATCGGCGTAGCTCGTTGCCGTATCGCCTGTAAACCCTTGTTGCTCCAGCTCTTGCAAAAAATTGAGCACCAGTTGAACGACGCCAGGTGCCTGAGAAATTTGTGGAATCATTATTCTGACCCTTTCCTGCGGTCTGTGTTGTGAGGTTATCGTTTGCCTTGGTTGATTCATTTGTTGTATCACATTTTTTTCTTATGCGCTCAACAGAAATACTGGCAGAATCCGCCTGTTAAAACGCGCTGAAACTGCGCATGATTATGTGATGCGTTTCGCGTGTTCACGTCGCGTCAACGTTCTGACGCACTACAAAGGTGAAAAGAGTTTATGGTCAATGTTCGTCAGCCCAGGGATATCGCGCAGGTGCTGCTGTCGGTGCTGTTCCTTGCCATCATGATTGTGGCGTGTCTCTGGATTGTTCAACCTTTTATTCTGGGCTTTGCCTGGGCCGGTACGATTGTTATCGCCACCTGGCCGGTTTTACTACGCTTGCAAAAATTACTCTGGGGCCGCCGTTCTCTGGCGGTGCTGGTCATGACGCTTTTACTGGTGTTGTTATTCGTCATTCCTGTCGCACTTCTGGTGAACAGTATCGTCGACGGTAGCGGCCCGCTGATCCACGCCATAACCGGTGGCGACATGACGTTGCCGGATCTTGCCTGGTTGAACAGCATTCCGCTGGTTGGCGCAAAACTGTATGCCGGGTGGCATAACCTGCTGGAGATGGGCGGCGCGGCGATCATGGCGAAGGTTCGTCCTTATATTGGCGCAACGACCACCTGGTTTGTCGGACAAGCGGCGCACATCGGCCGTTTTATGATGCATTGCGGACTGATGCTGTTGTTCAGCGCCCTGCTGTACTGGCGGGGTGAACAGGTGGCGTTGGGTATTCGTCATTTCGCCTGCCGTCTGGCAGCCAAACGCGGCGACGCGGCCGTGCTGCTCGCCGCACAAGCGATCCGCGCGGTGGCGCTGGGCGTGGTGGTTACCGCTCTGGTTCAGGCGGTGCTGGGCGGGATTGGCCTGGCGATTTCCGGCGTACCGTATGCGACGTTGCTGACGGTGGTGATGATCCTCTCCTGCCTCGTCCAGCTTGGCCCGCTTCCGGTATTGATTCCGGCCATTATCTGGCTTTACTGGAGCGGCGACACCACCTGGGGAACCGTATTGTTGGTATGGAGCTGCGTGGTAGGTACGCTTGATAACGTCATCCGCCCTGTGCTGATTCGTATGGGCGCGGATTTACCGCTTATTCTGATCCTTTCTGGCGTGATTGGCGGCCTGATCGCCTTCGGCATGATTGGCCTGTTTATCGGCCCGGTTCTGCTGGCGGTTACCTGGCGACTGTTCTCCGCGTGGGTACATGAAGCGCCACCGCCAACGGATGAGCCAGAAGAAATCCTCGAAGAACTGGCGGAGATCAACGATCTCAACAAGTAACTCTCTTTCGGGCGACAGATGTCGCCCGAATGTTTAGCATTGCTTATTAATAGGCTGCTGAATTTTTCACATCCCCCCTATTACGGCTTCCACTCTCCGGGTTTCTGTCGCAAATTCTTTACAGTTTTTAAACTATTGAG
Source organism: Citrobacter sedlakii NBRC 105722 (assembly GCF_000759835.1). Classification (GTDB taxonomy): domain Bacteria; phylum Pseudomonadota; class Gammaproteobacteria; order Enterobacterales; family Enterobacteriaceae; genus Citrobacter_A; species Citrobacter_A sedlakii. The sequence goes on along the minus strand of NZ_BBNB01000001.1, from coordinate 5,868 downwards.
ACGAATCTGATCGACGCTAAAACGTCGCATGCCCTACTATTAGCTCACGGTTATAGATCAACACATTGATTTATAAGCATGGAAATCCCCTGAGTGAAACAACGAATTGCTGTGTGTAGTCTTTGCCCATCTCCCACGATGGGCTTTTTTTTACCATGACATCACCTTACGTCCAGCAACGATGGCGCCTCGAGAGTACCCGATTTCAGATGTGCTATTGCCTGCAAGCGATTTATATCTTGAGTGTGGGTTAAAGGCGAAAATGAAATCGTTATATGTACCTGTTCCCTTAGCAATCCGGTTTCAGTCATCCTTTTAAAACCCAGTGCCGTCTTAAAGGCGGCTATGTCGGCATTTCCCACACAAACCGTAAACCAAAGTCCCCACCGGATATTCACGCGACCCCAGCCTGCACCTTAAGAGCGACTGGCTTAAAGAAGCGGGATTTGAGACCGGGCGCGGCGTGACGGTGAGGATTACGGAGGGGTGCCTGACCATTATCGCTGATAATAACGAGGCGCAGGAACTGCGCGAGCAGCTTTATCAGGCGAGACAGGTGGTTAAGGGGATTAAAGACGGAATGTTTAGTGTACTGAACGAAAGTTAAACAATAAAAAAGCCGGGAAGATTTAATTTCTTTTCCGGCTTTATGACTATTTAATTAAACCCTTTAGATAAATAAAAATATTATTTTCCAAAGGGTAATTAAATAATGAATTAAATATACAAATTTGTTCATATTCATTCTTCGTTATGACAATATCATCCTCACAGATATAATCGCATAACGTTTCAAATGCCAACGGTTCTTCCCCAAAGTCTATGTAGCTCAACGCATAATTCAATTCATCTTCGGAAAGTCTATTGTTAAATTCTTCACCGAATTTTTTCAACTTAATACCAGTAGCTGTAGCCATCATTTTGCTCCTGGTAAACGTGGAATAGGGCCACTATTAGGGAATGCAGTTACTATCCTTCCTTTTGCTGGCTGATAAACAACCCTAATTTGCACCCCATCTCTGACTTCCCATGCCACCCAAGTAGCAGCTTTTCCTGATTTAGTTAATGCACCTCCCGTTCCTTGTTGGGCATACCACTTAGTTGATGGTGAATTTACAATATCATCAATCTCAGAAATAATTTTTTTCGAATCCCAAGACTGAGGGAAAGTTGTTTTACCTGGCTGGCCTGGCCACATATGACCACCACTACCGGGGCCATCACCATGAAGAATATGCTTTTGCGCTTTTGGACCACAGCCAAATAACCCAAGTGGGTCGATCCAGCTTAGCGGATTCGGCGCATAACTGTAGAGGTTTATGCCCCCCGCCAGCCCCACCGGGTCATCGGAACGATTCGGAGGCGGTCGTAACTTTAGCGCCTCTGCAACCCGCGCCACATCTGCCTTCACCAGTTCAGTATTTGCCACTTTTAACAATGTCGCAACATTGAACCCCCGAAGCACATTTTCTGCCGGGAACGCTACCGCCACTGACGACCAGATCAGCGTCAGGAGCATCAGCAGCACGGCCAGCCACCTGTTTATATTACACATCTTCCTTACTCCCTGCGTTTCTCCGCCCCGCATCATACCAGCACCGCAACCCTCTGGCATTACGCGTTTTATTACCGGTCGCGGGGGCAGACGCGCAGCGGCTGACCACGCCAGATCCCCGCAGGCGACGCCGGTGCTTCAGCCATGGAGCACGCTAACCCGTGACGACCATGCAACTTGTTTGCATGGTCGGGCGCGGGTTGACAGGGGCGCGAGGGGGTAGCCCCCGCATAACGACCGGAGGCGCAGGCCGACCTTCTTACAGTGAGAGCCCCACTGCGCGCGACGGATCTTCCGGGGACAACCGCGCCTTCCTGCTTAGCCGCTCTTCCACCCGCGCCGCCCGGAACCACCGCCATTACAGACGGCACCGCGCCCGACGCCTTTAGTCGCTGTGGCACTGTGGCCAGCAGAGGGCAATGCACCTGCATGACCACACCGCTGCCATCCCTCCGTGGCCGCAGAACGACGCCGCTCTTAATGACAACGCCGGACCGGGCGGGGGGTGGAAGCTGGCGAGGCGAGAACGAGCAACGCAGTGCGAGCCGCCGCAGCCAGACGCAGCCGGGCGGGCATGAACGCTTTTAAGCGGAGGCCGCAGGCCGACAGCCTCTTTTAACGGGCTTTCACCCGCGAACGTGGCCGGAACTGCGCACCGGAGCCTCCCGGCGCCGACATCATGCGTGTTACGCGTTGCGGGCCGTTCAGGCCCGTTTCGCGTAATGCCGCGTTATGTTGAATGACGTCCGGCCAGCAACCCGGCCCACAGAGGGCGCGGCGGCCCCGCGCTGGCCGGACGGCATTTACCCCCGCGCACGCCGGTGGTGGGGGGCAGGCAGCCGTCATGGACGGCGGCTGTCTGCCTGCACCGTCCCCTGCGGCCTCGCAGAGTGCCGGCTAACTTTGCGGCCTGTCCGGCAATGATCCGGCCTCCGTTCAACCTCCTTAACTCTCCCGCAACGCCGGTGCTCACGTAGTACGTGAGGATTTTGCAGGCCTTATCAGACCTACAGGATCCGGGCTATTTCCTGTTATCTGACTGCGGGTTACCGATAAGGCGTGTTCCTGCCGGTGTCGTTATGGGTGCTGTTAACGTTTATTTAACACTCTTTCGCCGCCGTTTCTCTGCCGGATGCGTCTTCTCATGCACCCGCTGCAACGGCGCTATCGCCACCTTCGTGTAGATCTGCGTCGTCTCCAGCTTTTCATGCCCTAAGATCGCCTGGATATGCCGCGTGTCCGCCCCGTTGTCCAGCATCTGCGTTGCCATCGAGTGCCGGAAGATGTGGCACGCGCCCGGCTTGTCTATCCGCGCCTTATCCCGGATGGCTTCTCCGGCAAGCTGCGTCAGCGTCCCGCGATTCAGCCCCTTACCGTGCCAGGTGATGAACAGATGACCGCTGTCGAACCGCTGCGCCAGCCGGGGCCGAACGTTGCGCAGGTAGCGCATCACCCATTCCAGCGCCACATGACCCACCGGCACCACCCGATCTTTCTTCCCCTTGCCCTGCCGCACGTTCACCACGCCCCGCGTGAAGTCCACGTCACCCAGCATCAGGTTCGCCACTTCCATACGCCTGATCCCGGTACTCCAGAGTATTTCCAGTATCGCCCGGTTGCGCAGACCCAGCGGTTTCTCCGTGTCCAGACTCTGCAACACCGTCCGGGTTTCCTGCTCGCTGAACACCTACGCCGGAAGCCGCTTTTCTTCCTTCGGCAGCTCGATCTGCTCTGCCGGGTTGTACAGGATAACGTGGCGTTTCAGCAGCCAGCGGTAGAAGTTGCGCACCGCGCTCAGGCGGTTTAGCTGGCCGCCCACCGCCAGCGTGTTGCCGTCAGCCTTGCGATAAACGCGCAGGTGGCGCTGCCAGCCTTCCAGCACTGGCAGACTCACCTGCGGCGCGTACATCAGCCCGCGCTCCTCGCACCACGTCACGAACGGCAGTACCCGTTCGCGGTAGCCTTCGATGCTGCGTTCGCTGTAGCCTGCGGATAACAGGCTTTCCAGCCACGCGATCACATGCTGCCGCTGCGTGGCGTTCCCGTTCTGGCGGCTAAGATAAAGGGCTTCCGGCCCCGGTGGTATGGGTCTGGTCATGATGATTGGCCTGTTAAGGTTCAGGGATTGAGTATTGGGATTGCAGTACGGTACGACGAAGAAAGGATAAAGCGGTGGAACAGTGGTTTTAGCGCCGCCCCGACTTGCGGGGCGATAAGGTCAGTAATGGCGCGGCTTTCAGACTGTTTTTCCGGGTCAGACTTAGCCCCGACATGGGGCAGACTTAACCCCGACTTGCGCCTTTACAGGCCAGACTTGCGTAAGTCATACCCGCTTTACGGGCTGTCCCGGATCGCGTTGCCATGACGCTCATTATGACTACGATGAACCGTTTTCTTTTTCTGCCGGAACAGTGCTTTTTCATCTACCCCGACTTGCGGGGTGGTAACGCCAGTAACGGCGCAGCTTGCAGCCTGTTTTTCCGGGTCAGACTTAGCCCCGACATGGGGCAGACTTAACCCCGACTTGCCCGCCGCTGAACCAGACTTGCGTGAGTCATACATCACCTTTTCGCCCGGTTCGATCAGGCCGCACAGGTGCGCTCCGTCGCCGCTGCCGTCCCATAACAGTTCGTACTGCAACAGGTGGCCGCGACTGCCGCCGTGGATCAGCAGGTATTCCATCTCGCTTAACCGCTGGCAGTGCAGCTTGAGCTGGCTGTCGCTCCAGTTGGTAAAGTCGCGGATCTCCCGCCGCGTGAAGCGCACCTCACCGGGTTTGCAGTTATGCGCCGCCGCCGTTTCGTTCACCATCGTTTGTATCAACAGCAACAGCTTGCGCGTCTGCGGCGGCATCTCATCCAGCGTGCGGCCCAGGATCTCATGCGCCAGACGGTTCGCCAGTGCGATATCATCCCGCGTCACCTCGATGTATTCCACCACCTGCCCGCGATGCTCAACCCGCTTTACCTCCCGCTGGTACTGGTGCAACAGCGCGATCGACTGGATCAGCGTCAGGTACTTCATATGGTCGCGCCGGGTGCGCGTCTTGTCCGACATGAACGTTAACTGACTGGCGAACGGGTTCACCACGTTCAGCGGACGCAGCAGCCGCTGCGCATTCTGGTGAAGCTGAGTGATGTAGCTCTTTTCATTACTGGCAAGCAGCCCTTCCAGCGTCTGCGCGTAACGTTGCGCCGCGTGGATCGCTTCCGTCTGCTATTCGAGGTAGTTAATCATGGCTGAACACGATATTACGCCAGAAGTCACCATTTCCAAAACCCAGCGCCGTCTTAAAGTCGGCTATGTTGGTATTTCCCACACCAACCGTAAAACCAAAGTCCCTACCGGATATTCGCGTAGTCCCAGCCTGCACCTTAAGGGCGACTGGCTGGCAGAAGCGGGATTTGAGACCGGGCGCGGCGTGACCGTGAAGATTTCGCAGGGGTGTATTGTGCTGATGGCGGACGGTAACGAGGTGCAGGCGCTGCGCGAGCAGCTTTATCAGGCTAAACAGGTGGTTAAGGGAATTAAAGACGGTGTGTTTAGTGTACTGAACGAGAGTTAAATAGCAAAAAGCCGGGAAAATATATACTTTCCCGGCTAATAAAACTAAGTAAACATATTAATATCGTCAAGTGCATCCTCGGCTCTTGATGATATTACCTCACTTGAATCTTTCATTTTTTCTTTTAGAAATGGAATAACCACATCTTTATTTATCCGTCCATTTATCCTTGCTATATGACCTAAACAAGTTAAAGATAATCCGCTAATATCTTCATCAGGATTATTTGCCATTCTCATGAACTGCTCTTCAGCCCATTCAACATCATTTATATTATGAGCTATGTAAAGCAGTGTATCTGCGACTTTCTCTGGTTCACCAGAATTAAGCAACTCCACTAAATGTAACTTATCTTTAGCCACCACAAACCTTTCCTTTTCTTGTAGTTTTACCAGACTTGATCAAAGCAGATTGTTGCTTGTTATCTAAGGCATCCCAATCACGTACATGCCCATGATATTCATCTACATGATCTGATAAAGAACGAGTTTTATCTAATACAACAATTTCATTGTTGGAAATATCGACACCAACGCGCCTTGGTGATGTTGGTTTTACTTGAATGGAATTATCTAATGCAGCCTGACCATTTATTGGTGCTCGGCTTTTTACTGAATTATCAGTTGCACCATGATAAGGAGCATCTTTATATACATTAACCTTATCCCCACTTAAACCCAGCGGATCAATATAACTTAATGGATTAGGCGCATATTGATAAAGGTTTATTCCCCCCGCCAGCCCCACC
>NZ_BBNB01000002.1 GCF_000759835.1 Citrobacter sedlakii NBRC 105722 | reverse complement strand
CTTATTAAGAGCCCTGAGTTAACACTCAGGGCTTTTTCTTTGCCTGCCGTTCCATTATTGCCAAATTCGCAAAAATCCTCTGCGCTTTACGCTCTTTTTCCAACTGCACCAGAAAGTCATAATCCTTTAAGTTTACAAACATACAGAATTAATGAGGAATTTTATGGTTATCCCGGCATTTGGTTTAGGTACTTTTCGTCTTAAGGATGACGTGGTTATTGCGTCCGTGAAAGCAGCTCTCGCGCTGGGCTATCGTGCTGTCGATACGGCACAAATTTATGACAATGAAGCGGCAGTAGGGCAGGCGATTGCAGAAAGCGGCATTCCACGCGGTGAGTTATACATCACCACCAAGATCTGGACTGAAAATCTGAGCAAAGACAAGCTCATTCCCAGCCTGAAAGAGAGTCTTAAAAAGCTACGTACCGATTATGTCGATCTGACGCTGATCCACTGGCCTTCGCCTAATGATGCTGTTCCGGTTGCAGAATTTATGCAGGCATTGCTGGAAGCGAAAGAGCAAGGACTCACTCGTGAAATCGGTATCTCAAACTTCACTATCCCATTGATGGAAAGAGCCATTGCCGCCGTAGGCGTTAATAATATCGCGACAAATCAGATTGAGCTGTCGCCTTATCTGCAAAACGGTAAAGTGGTTGAGTGGGCAAAACAGCACGGCATCCATATCACCTCTTACATGACCCTGGCGTATGGTAAGGCTCTGAATGATGAAGTGATTTCCCGAATTGCAGCGAAGCATAGCGCAACGCCTGCCCAGGTGATCCTGGCGTGGGCAATAGGTGAAGGCTATTCAGTCATTCCCTCTTCCACAAAACGGGAAAACCTCGCGAGTAATCTTCAGGCGCTGAATATGAAGCTGGATGCTGAAGATAAACACGCAATCGCCACGCTGGACTGTAACGATCGCCTGGTCAGTCCCGAGGGGTTGGCGCCACAGTGGGATTAATTCCTGATCTGTGCCTTCTCCCTTTCAGACAGCTCCTTCGGGAGCTGTTTTGATATGCTCGCTCAGAAAGTCGATGAACGCCCTAATGCGAGTACTCACCGCGCGATCGCTGTAATACACCGCGCTGAATGGCATCTCTACCGGCAAACGTTTATCGGCCATGAGCTCAATCAGCTCACCCCGCTCGATCTCCCGATCAATCATATAATCTGACAGACAGGCAATGCCGTTGCCGCTAAGGCAAAGCTGTTTAAGCGTCTCTCCGCTATTCGATGAAATACCGCATATAATTTCGTGAAGCTGGCCGTCGCGACAGGCGATGGGCCAGGTATTAAGCGAGACCGGTTCGCTAAAGCCCAGGCAAAGGTGCTGCTTTAACTCTTCTACCGTCTCGGGTTTACCAAAGCGCGATACATACTCTGGCGAGGCAATAATTTTACGGTAGCTGGTAAACAATGGTCGGGCGCGCAGGCTCGAATCCGTCAATGTGCCCGCGCGGATAGCCACATCCACTTTCCGTTCAATAAGATTGATAAAGGTCTCGGAAGAAACCAGAGAAAGGTTAATTTCTGGATAACGTTCACGAAACGGTTTAATCAGCGGCATCAGAAAGTGCAGAACGACTGGCGTGGCCGCGTCAATGCGCAGCAGGCCACGCGGCGTGGTTCGCGTCTCCATAATCTCGGTCTCTGCCGCAGCCATCTCCTGCAGTACGGACTGCACGCGCCGGAAGTAACGTTCGCCTTCTTCCGTCAGGCTGAGCTGACGGGTAGTACGGTTTAGGAGACTGACGCCAAGCTTCATTTCCAGTTTTTTAACGGCCCGGCTGACTGCTGAGTTTGCCTGACCAAGTTGTTCCGCTGCGCGGCTAAAGCTTCCGCTTTCCACCACTGATACAAAGATAGCAAGTTCTTCCGATGTTGCTTTCATTTTTGCCTCTGAAGCAAAATTGTATTGTTATTTTGGATATTTTTGTAATTAAACCATCCCGGCATACTGCGTGTCATCTGAATAGTGATGAACTGGAGTAATTTATGCCTCTCGCGTTATTCGCGCTAACAATAAGCGCATTTGCTATTGGTACCACCGAGTTTGTGATTGTGGGGCTGGTGCCGACCATTGCCGAACAGTTATCTGTCTCCCTTCCTTCGGCGGGGATGCTGGTTTCTATCTATGCGCTGGGTGTTGCTATTGGCGCGCCAGTGCTGACCGCGTTGACAGGGCGCTTACCGCGTAAGCAGCTCCTGGTCGCGCTGATGGTATTGTTCACGGCGGGTAATCTGTTGGCCTGGCAGGCGCCGGGTTACACCACCCTTATTATTGCCCGGCTACTTACCGGATTGGCTCACGGGGTATTTTTCTCCGTTGGCTCCACCATCGCGACCAGTCTGGTGCCAAAAGAGAAAGCGGCATCCGCCATTGCCATTATGTTTGGTGGGCTGACAGTGGCTCTGGTCACTGGCGTGCCGCTGGGGACGTTTATCGGTCAACATGTTGGCTGGCGTGAAACGTTTCTGGCGGTTTCCCTGTTAGGCGTTATCGCGCTGATCGGCAGCCAGCTATTGATTCCGGCGAACATACCCGGACGCGCCGCAGCATCCCTCCGCGATCAACTGCGCGTATTAACGCATCCACGTTTGCTGCTTATTTATGCCATTACCGCGCTCGGGTATGGCGGCGTCTTTACCGCGTTTACTTTTCTCGCGCCGATGATGCAGGAGCTTGCGGGGTTCTCACCCTCAGCGGTGAGCTGGATCTTACTGGGATATGGCGTATCCGTGGCGGTGGGGAATATCTGGGGCGGCAGACTGGCAGATAAGCATGGTGCGGTACCCGCGCTAAAATTTATCTTTGCGGCGTTGTTTCTCCTGCTGATGGTGTTTCAGTTCACGGCCACCCTGCACTACGCTGCGCTGGCAACGATACTGGTGATGGGGATTTTCGCGTTTGGCAATGTTCCGGGACTGCAGGTCTATGTCGTGCAAAAGGCTGAGCAGTTTACCCCAAATGCGGTTGATGTCGCGTCGGGGCTGAATATTGCCGCCTTTAATATTGGCATTGCGCTGGGATCGGTGATCGGCGGGCAGACGGTTGAGCATGTTGGGCTGGCGCAGACGCCGTGGATCGGCGCGCTGATTGTTTTGGGCGCTTTTTTATTGCTTGGCGTCAGTGGCCGAATGGACAAGCCGCAACGCGTGGTCGCACTGGGGTAAGTGGCTTAAGTCAGCGCTTACTTACAAACAAACAGTAATTGGTCGTTGAAAGTGTGAGCTAAAATCCCTATAACAGAAGAACCAGTCCGACACCGGACTGGTTGACGTTACAGAGGTTTGAAAGTTAAAAGTGCGAAAAAACACCTATGCCATGCGCTACGTTGCCGGACAACCCGCTGAGCGGATATTGCCGCCCGGGTCGTTTTCGAGCATCGGCCAGGCATTACCCGCCGGGGCGCCGTTAAGCAGTGAAGATCGGATACGCATCCTGGTGTGGAACATATTCAAGCAGCAGCGGGCCGAATGGCTGTCGGTGCTGAAAAATTTCGGTAAAGACGCGCATTTGGTGTTATTACAGGAAGCTCAGACCACGCCGGAGCTAGTCCAGTTTGCGACCGCTAACTATCTGGCGGCCGATCAGGTACCGGCGTTTGTGTTGCCGCAGCACCCGTCCGGGGTGATGACGCTGTCAGCCGCGCATCCGGTTTATTGTTGTCCTCTTCGCGAGCGTGAGCCGATACTGCGTCTCGCCAAGTCTGCACTGGTCACGGTCTATCCGTTACCGGATACGCGACTGCTGATGGTCGTGAATATTCACGCAGTGAACTTTAGTCTGGGGGTTGATGTGTACAGTAAGCAGTTACTTCCCATCGGCGACCAGATAGCGCATCACAGTGGTCCGGTGATTATGGCCGGTGATTTTAACGCCTGGAGCCGACGTCGTATGAATGCGCTGTATCGCTTTGCGCGTGAGATGTCCCTGCGGCAGGTTCGCTTTACTGACGATCAGCGCCGTCGGGCGTTTGGTCGTCCTCTCGATTTTGTCTTTTACCGTGGTCTGAACGTCAGCGAGGCTTCCGTACTGGTGACGCGCGCTTCCGATCACAATCCGCTACTCGTCGAATTCAGTCCCGGCAAACCTGATCAATAAGGTGAGTCAGGTCTGCCGTTGGGGCAGACCTGTCGCGGTGCTGCCCTTTATCTTGTCAACAACGAAAGGACAGCACAATGACATCCCACTCCCACCACGATAACGTTGAAAAACAGTTTGGCTCTCAGGCCAGCGCTTATTTAACCAGCGCAGTACATGCCTCCGGACGCGACTTACAGCGTCTGGCAGCACGCTTGTTCTCTTTGCCGCAGGCCCGCTTGCTGGACATGGGGTGTGGCGCCGGCCATGCCAGCTTCGTCGCGGCGCAGAACGTCAAAGAGGTGGTGGCGTATGATTTATCCTCTCAGATGCTCGATGTTGTCGCTCACGCCGCAAACGAGAAGGGGTTTAGCAATATCACTACCCGTCAGGGTTATGCCGAAACCTTGCCATTTGAAGACGGCGTTTTTGACGTGGTTATCAGCCGATACTCCGCACATCACTGGCATGATGTCGGACGGGCGTTGCGGGAAGTGAATCGGGTACTGAAGCCGGGCGGGGTATTGATCGTGATGGATGTTATGTCCCCAGGACATCCGGTACGGGATATCTGGTTACAGACCGTTGAAGCGTTGCGGGACACCTCTCACGTGCGTAATTATTCTGCTGGCGAGTGGCTGTCGTTGATCAGCGAGGCGAGTTTCGTGGCCGACTCGTTATTGACCGATCGTCTGTCGCTGGAGTTCCGTTCATGGGTTACGAGAATGCGAACTCCCGCAGCGCTGGTGGAAGCGATCCGTATTTATCAGGAGAGTGCCTCGGCAGAAGTCAAAGCTTACTTCGACTTACAGGGCGACGGTTCATTCTGCAGCGACACGATAATGGTTGAAGCCCACAAAGCGGCATAAATAAAAAAGGCACTGGGGGGGAATCCAGTGCCTTTATTTTTATTACCGCCTTCAGGAGTCCGGCGTAGCGTTGTTTTTTACAAACAACGTCAGCTGATCACCCGGCTGCAGATTTGCCGTATCGCTGTTCCAGCGCATCACATCTTTGATGTTTACGCCGTGACGTTTAGCAATGCTCGACAGCGAATCGCCTTTCCGCACGCGATAGGTAATGCTGTCGCTGTTATTGGCCAGTCGCTGTGCACTGCTGCCAGCGCCGATCGTCAGGCTTTGGCCCACTTTCAACGATGATCCGCGCAGTTTATTCCACTGCTGCAAATCTCTGGTGCTCACGCCGAGACGTGAAGCAATGCCGGAAAGTGTATCGCCTGAACGAACGGTATAGCTACGACTGTTCAGCGGCGTGTTATCGGCCACCAACGTAGACTGCACGGCGGCAATCTCGCCGGAAGCCAGCGACTCACGCAGTTGCTCTGCATGCTTCTTTGGCACCATCACATACTGTGGACCGCTAACGCCCAACGTGGAGCCTTTCACTCCCGCGTTAAAGGTCTTCAGCTTGCTGACGGAAATCCCCGCCATGTCTGCAACCTGCGCCATTTCAACCGGACTGCTCAAACGTACACGCGCCAATGCCCGGCTTTCGTCCGGGGTGGGCAGACTCACGCCGTAACGTTTACTGTTCTTAAGAATATCGCTCAAGGCCAGCATCTTAGGCACATACAGCTTCGTTTCACGCGGCAACGGCAACGACCAGAAGTCGGTGGATTTCCCACGCGCCTTGTTCGCTTTGATTGCCTTCATGACCCGACCTTCGCCGCTGTTATACGCCGCTACGGTCAGTAACCAGTCGCCATCAAACATCTTGTTCAGACGCTGCATCATGTCGAGCGCTGCGGTTGTGGAGGCCACAAGATCGCGACGCGCATCATAATTGCGGGTCTGTTTTAAACCGTAATTGCGTCCCGTGCTCGGAATGATCTGCCAGATACCTGCGGCATTGGCGCCAGACGTTGCGTGAGGATCAAAAGCGCTCTCCACTATGGGTAGTAGTACCAGTTCCATCGGCATGTTACGTTTCTTAACCTGCCCGGCTATCCAGTACATATACGGCTCTGCCCGTAAAGTTACATCGTGGAGATAGCTCTTATTGCGTAAATACTTTTGTTTCTGTTCGCGAATCCGGTCATTCTCCGGAATTCCCATCTTTAGCTCGTCGCCAATGAAAGCCCACAAGTCTTGATCCTGCGCGAGGGACGTCCCATCGTCCATCCATCGCGCCTGACTCGTAAACTTTCCTGCTTCCCCTTGACCAGCTGCAGAAAGGCTCTGTGCGTGCTGTTGGACATTGCCTGCGTTTTGAGACGACTGGCAACCCACGAGCAGGACAGAGGCGAGTAATATCGCTTTTGCCTTCATGTGTGTGTCAATAGTTGCTTAAAAGACGACCGATCATAACGGCGAAGTTTTGAAAAGGCAACCCGGAATTGTCAGAAGGTGTCTTTCTTTGACCTTAACCATGCAAAACGCTGTTCAGGGTGTTGCAATATTGTTTCTTTGTTAATTTCATTAATTAAATCAGGATCTTCTGTTCGCAGAAAAATATTATTTTGCCGCTCATTTTTCAGAATTACGGGTAGTGTCATTTGTTTTTTTACCCGTAACTCATTAACTTTACGATAATAATCATTTATGAACGAATCGTGCGGAAGAATGCTTAAAGCAAACTTAAGATTTGCTAACGTATACTCATGAGCACAGCAAACAAGCGTATCATCAGGAAGTGCGGTTATTTTTTTAAGGGATTGATACATCTGGCTGGCAGTCCCTTCAAATAGCCGTCCGCAACCGCCCGAGAAAAGCGTGTCGCCGCAAAAAAGGTAAGGATGACTAAAGTAACAGATATGTCCTAAAGTGTGACCCGGGGTCGCGAATACGCTAAATTCATGTCCCAAAATGGGCACGGAATCGCCCTCTTTGACGATATGCGTAGCGCCTTTATTTTGTGTTTCTGCCGGTCCGTATACCACCAGGTGTGGAAAGTTTTGCGCCAGTTCTTTTACCCCGCCAACGTGATCGTTATGGTGATGCGTCAATAAAATGGCTTCGGGTTGCCAATGATTCTCGGCAATGGCGTGCAGGACTGGCGCGGCGTCGCCCGGATCGACAATCAGGCAACGACCTTCGTCATCACTCAGAACCCAGATGTAGTTGTCCTCAAACGCCGGAATACTGTTAAGATTCATTTATTACCTCTCTATGCGTAACGGATGGTTGTGATGAAACCGGCAAGGAACCCTCAGACAGTTGTAGCACCCGATCGCTGGGGCGATTTGCCCTGGGGCGAGTACTATCGTGAGGCGCTGGAACAACAGCTTAATCCGTGGTTCGCTAAAATGTATGGATTTCACCTGCTTAAGGTGGGCAATTTAAGCGCAGAAATCAACACAGAAGCCTGCGCGGTGTCTCATCAGGTCAATGTGTCGACCAAAGGCTCGCCTGTCCAGGTTCAGGCCGATCCGCTACATCTTCCTTTCGCCCCGAAATCGGTCGATGTCTGCCTGTTGGCGCACACGCTCCCCTGGTGCGACGATCCTCACCGTCTACTGCGCGAAGCCGATCGTGTACTGATTGATGATGGCTGGCTGGTGCTCAGCGGTTTTAACCCGGTGAGCCTGATGGGGCTGCGTAAGCTGGTGCCTGTGCTGCGTAAGTCACCTCCTTACAATAGCCGAATGTTTACGCTGATGCGCCAGTTGGACTGGCTGTCCTTGTTGAATTTTGAGGTGATGTATTACAGCCGCTTTCATGTGCTGCCGTGGAAAAAGAACGGCGGAAAAATGCTGAGCGCGCATCTTCCTGCATTGGGCTGTATGCAGACGATTGTGGCGCGTAAGCGCACGATTCCGCTTACGCTTAACCCAATGAAACAGAGCAAAACCAAAGCGCGAATTCCCCAGGCCGTGGGCGCCACCCGGCAATTTCGCAAACCGGACGCCTAAGCTTCTTCTGTCTGATAACCGACATCTTCCCGGGTTGGGTTCATGGCTGCTGCGCGCGCCAGCTCGTCGCAGCGTTCGTTTTCCGGATGGCCTGCGTGGCCTTTTACCCATTCCCATTTTATTTGATGCTGGCCGAGCGCTGCATCAAGCCGTTTCCACAAATCGACATTTTTTACCGGCTTTTTCTCTGCCGTTTTCCAGCCGCGTTTTTTCCAGTTGTGGATCCATTGAGTAATCCCCTGGCGCACGTACTGGCTGTCGGTGCTTAAAATGACTTCACAATGTTCTTTGAGCGCCTCCAGCGCAACGATCGCCGCCATGAGCTCCATGCGGTTGTTGGTGGTGAGGGTATAACCTTCACTAAAGGTTTTCTCGCGTCCGCGATAGCGTAAAATCGCCCCATAACCTCCCGGACCGGGATTACCCAGGCAGGAGCCATCGGTGAAAATTTCTACCTGTTTAAGCATCTCTGGTAGACTTCCTGTAATTGAATCGAACCCTAAAACGACAAGTCTGACATAAATGACCGCTATGAGCACTGCAATTACACGACAGATCGTCCTCGATACCGAAACCACCGGTATGAACCAGATTGGTGCGCACTACGAGGGGCACAAGATCATTGAGATCGGCGCGGTGGAAGTCATCAACCGGCGTCTGACGGGCAATAACTTTCATATCTATCTTAAGCCTGACCGGCTGGTGGACCCGGAAGCGTTCGGCGTTCACGGAATTGCGGATGAGTTTCTGCTGGATAAGCCAACCTTTGCCGAAGTGGCCGATGAGTTTCTCGACTATATCCGTGGCGCAGAGCTGGTGATTCATAACGCGTCGTTTGATATCGGCTTTATGGATTACGAGTTCGCGAAGCTCAATCGCGATATCCCTAAAACCAACACCTTCTGTAAAGTTACCGACAGTCTGGCGCTGGCAAGAAAGATGTTCCCCGGCAAGCGCAACAGCCTTGATGCGTTATGTTCGCGTTATGAGATCGATAACAGCAAACGTACGCTTCACGGCGCATTGCTCGATGCCCAGATCCTGGCCGACGTTTATCTGGCGATGACGGGCGGACAAACGTCGATGACTTTTGCCATGGAAGGGGAAACTCAGCAGCAACAGGGTGAAGAGACAATCCAGCGTCTTGTGCGTCAGGCTCGCAAACTACGCGTTGTTTTTGCCTCTGATGAGGAGGTCGCCGCCCATGAATCGCGTCTTGACCTGGTTGAGAAAAAGGGCGGAAGCTGCCTTTGGCGGGCGTAAGTCAGGCCGTTAATGATGTAAAAATCGCCGTCCGGGTGAAATTTAGAGCAAACGATTAAAAACTTGAGAAAAAGCGTTGACGAGGTGCATACCAATCCGTAATATGCGCTTCGTTCCCAAGTGGAACACAACGCGGAGCGGTAGTTCAGTTGGTTAGAATACCTGCCTGTCACGCAGGGGGTCGCGGGTTCGAGTCCCGTCCGTTCCGCCACTATTCAGAAAGCCTGAATCAGCAATGATTCAGGCTTTCGTCGTTTTTGCATGGCTTCAACATCTCACCCTAAAGTCGGAACGACATAATATAATCCTTCATACTTCAGAAAAGATAACATATCGAGGGCTCTTGGTATTTTTCGTAATGTTATTTTTAATGTCAGCTATAGTGGCCAGATATATTGATTTTTTATTTAAGTCCGTTGTGTTTGTTTTTGGATGTATGTGCACAATATTCAAGCAAAAAATACCTGTCTGCGTACTGTTCAAATTGATAAGACGGATCATCGTTCTTCATTATTAATACTCATAATTAGCAGGTGTTATCATTGGTTTGGCTAGGCATATACTCATTTAGAGTTCTCTTTTCTTTGGGCTTGTTGTATGACTTTTCTGGCCTTGTATCCCTGAGATAATGGAGCAAATAAATCTATTATTACATATGCCAGGCATAAGACCCCAATGGAAAATAAGATATTTTGTAAAGTGTGTCCATGCTCTTCACTGAGGCGGATATATGAATGAAAAACCAATATAAATGTCAGAATATGCATGAATAAGGAGCGAAAGAAACGACGTGCAAGTTCAGAAACTGTCTCATAAAGTGAGGTTGAATATTTTTGTGAGAGTTTCTTTAATTTGTTTATTTGTTTTTTTGAAAAATTATTTTCATACATTATTTTGATTAATTCATCTTCATTCATTTTGATTTTCTCTATATCAAAAACATTATACAGAAGTCAGAATATGTTATGATTACATGTCATTACAACTAATAATCATTAAATGGGATAAGCGGTTGAGGAGGGGGTTCAGGCATCGGCTCAGGTAAAGAAAAATAGGTTTGAGTTCCGGAATATAATGTTGCCGCATCAGGGAATATTTCAGCAGACAATTCCAGAGCACTCATCGTTCGGAAACCCATCTCATAATCTGAGGGGATATAACGAAATAGTCTACAGGCGTCTGGTACTAACTTGGTTCCGAATAATGCAACTGCGGATAAACCTAGATCGATTCCAGCGAAGGCTAACTTTCCATAAGTTCTGTCAAAACCTAATATATTGGCGACCTCACCATATATATATGTCATAGGTCCTGTTGCATTGTCATCTCCAAAAAATAAACTGCGGCCATTTTCCCATACATTTGTAATTCCATGCAAAAAGAGCATAGCGCCGACGGCTGAACCGACGACTGTTGGGGAACCTGCAAGCATAAGGAAACCTCCAGATACCATCTGAATTATTCCACCGATTAAACCAATGCTTTTCACGATATATGATAATACGCCATTTATGATTCTTACTTCAACTAATGCTGCTGGTTTTACCTGTTTAGATTGCAACCAGATTATCTGTTTCTCAAGATATTCTTGTTCCTGTTGCAAATAATTCAAAGCCAGATTTTTTTCTCCATGCGATCCATTGCCATTAATACATTCGAGTTGGGCTTCTATAAATGCTTCTACATTTGTCACAAAATCATATCGTACTTTATCATGTTTGATAAAACCAGAAGCTGTGATAGTCAGTTTTTTCAAAGCCTCAGCTTCATACTCTCCTTGTGATTTAATAAAGACACTTATAGCATTATCTTTATCATTTCCACTTTGAATGTTTTTATTCATATAAAATTCTCTTTGCTTTTTATTTGATAAATTTATAGGTTTTTCTCTTTTAATATGAAATAGTAATAAGATGGTTTTTTATATCGTACATACTTTACATCATGCTGGTCACTGCCATAGTACAGCCCCATAAGTGCAACAAACCGGTGGGATTCTTTTTTTCTTTTTATCTGCTTACCACAGATTTTTTTATCCTTATTTCATCAGCGAATCCGGGATACAATACCAGTTCTTGAACGGTATGTAACTACATAACTCCTGCATTTGGTTATTAGTTGTAATAAATTCATAAATTGTATAATTAGACTATTTGCTTTTTGATAATAGATAATATTAGAATGATGAATATATCTAAAAGTTGTATGAAAAGCATCTTCAGTATCTATCTTTGAATTGCCTGGGGTAAGCTAGATTCTTCCGGGCTGTTGTGGTATGTATCGGGCCGTAGATATATTTACTTTTTAGTTTGAGTGCCAGGGAGTATATGATTTCACTACGTTTTATCCCTAAGTTGTTTTAGTATGAAGGCGTCTGCCATGTAAGTGATTCAGGCTATTTTATTACTCTATTTTCGGGGTGGACTCCAGCCTCTATATAGTAGGTTCTGGCCATTTGAAAAACTGTTGGATTATTGGTGTGAAATAATATGCTTAACATGGTTACTAACAATGCGTCCTTCCTAATCCTGCTGTACAGGCTGGTAGTGATGTCTTCTTTTATGGTTTGTTATTGAATGACGACAATGTATATTTTCTGTATATACATTCAAAGAGGTCAAACATACGCATTGGTCAAATATAAAGATTTCACCAGTTGCGCTGGGAATCGATAAAATAGTGCTTGTAGGTGTAATTCATCTCTTTATAAAATGCGTCAGAAGGCGATGCCGGACGTGAAATGATTCAGGCTTTCGTCGTTTTTTGCATGGCTTCAACATCTCTTACCATAACGTAAACCCGTCCGCGTCCTGCCAGGCAGGAAACTTTTCCCGATATTCCTTCAGTGCGCTCAGCGACAGGTCTGCGTCGATCCGTGTCGCCTGGTGGGCGTCCGCGGTCGCAATGATTTCGCCCTGAGGATTGATTACCCGACTGTCGCCTCGGTAGTGATGTCCATTGCCGTCGGTGCCGACGCGATTACATCCCGCCACGTAAGCCTGGTTTTCGATAGCGCGCGCCGCCAGCAGCGTCTGCCAGTGCAGCGAACGGGGAGCGGGCCAGTTGGCGACGTACAGCGCCAGATCGTAGTCGTTTCGGTTACGCGACCACACCGGAAAGCGCAGGTCATAGCAAATCAGCGGCAGGATCCGCCAGCCGCGCCAGTCGACCACTTTTCGGGTGTCACCCGGCTGATAATATTTATGCTCGTCCGCCATGCGAAACAAATGACGCTTATCGTAAAAGTGTACCGTTCCTCCGGGCTCAACCAGCAAAAAGCGGTTTACCGCTCCTGTCTCGCCTGGCAGGGCTACGCTACCGGCAATCATCGCATTTGTTTGTCGCGCCTTGCCTCGCATCCAGTCAATCACGTCCTCCTGAGAAAGTGCGCTGCTGGCGGCCTCCATGGCAAAGCCTGTGGTGAACATCTCCGGCAAAACGATCAGATCGCGTCCGCTCATCAGTTCAAGCAGCAGGTCAAAATGACGTAAATTAGCGGGACCATCCATCCACACCAGCGATTGTTGCAGCAGCGTAATTTTCAGGGCAGGCATGGTCGATACTCCTTTTTGAACAGCATCCAAACACTGTAGCACGAGGTTTCAGGAAACGGGGGCAATAAAAAGCCCTGCCGGAGCAGGGCTAAACGATGAGGCGAAAGCGTTATGCCGCTTCGACTTTACGCGTCTTCTCCGGCAGCTTTACTGGCTGTGTCGCCAGCGCATCGGCGTCGAAATCATCCACGTTAATGCTGCGCAGACGGCTCTCTTCGGCTTTGACCAGAATGGCGGCTTCATCTTTGTCGATCAAGCCTTTCGCCAGCGCGTTCTGCGCCAGTTCGTCCAGACGGGTAAACGGCAGGTTTTTGCCAATCTCCTTACAGATTCGCTGGTGGATTGGTTCGGCGGCAATGATGTCACGCAATGCTGCTTCCAGCAGGCCTACCGGATTATGCTCACTCGGCGTCAGGTACTGGCCGCGGCCAATACGGTCGCGCGTCGCGTTTGGCACCTGGAGGATTTTCGCCACTTTATGATCCAGCTTATCCGATGGCGCCAGATAGTGACGACCGGTCGGGAAGATCACCACGTTCAGCAGACCGGCAACCAGACGATTTGGGAAGTTTTGCAACAGATCGTCAATGGCCTGCTCTGCCTGATACAACGCATCCTGAACCCCCCAGTGAACCAGCGGCAGGTCAGCCTCATGACGGCCTTCATCGTCATACCGCTTCAGCACCGCCGAGGCCAGGTACAGCTGGCTCAATACATCACCCAGACGCGCGGAGATACGCTCGCGACGTTTCAGGCTACCGCCCAGCACCGCCATAGAAACATCGGACAGCAGCGCCAGGTTTGCGCTCAGACGGTTAAGATGCTGGTAGTAACGTTTGGTTGCGTCGCTGGTTGGCGAGGCGCTGGTAAGGCCGCGCGTCAGACCCAGCCAGAAACTGCGAACTTTATTACTGCCGACGTGACCGATATGTTTAAACAACAGCTTATCGAATGCGTTAACGTCGTTGTTCTGCGCGGCGGCCATTTCCTCCAGTACATACGGATGGCAGCGTATCGCGCCCTGACCAAAGATCATCATGCTGCGGGTCAGGATATTCGCGCCTTCAACGGTAATCGCGATTGGCGCGCCCTGATAAGCGCGGGCAAGGAAGTTGCCTTCACCCAGCATAATGCCTTTACCGCCAGTAATATCCATCGCGTCGATGATTGACTGCTGACCGCGATGCGTACAGTGGTACTTCACAATGGCCGACAGGACAGCCGGTTTCTCACCGAGCATAATGCCACAGGTAATCAGCGACGCCGCTGCGTCCATCACGTAGGCGTTACCGGCAATGCGCGCTAACGGTTCTTCAATACCCTCCATCTTACCGATAGAGATTTTAAACTGACGACGGATATGGGCATAAGCGCCGGTCGCCATGGCAACGGACTTCAGTCCTCCCGTCGAGTTTGACGGCAGGGTGATCCCACGGCCGACCGAGAGGCATTCGACCAGCATACGCCAACCCTGACCGGCCATTTTCGGCCCGCCAATGATGTAATCGATCGGCACAAAGACATCTTTGCCGCGCGTTGGACCGTTCTGGAACGGCACGTTCAGCGGGAAGTGGCGGCGACCAATTTCTACGCCAGGCGTCGAGGTGGGGATCAACGCGCAGGTAATGCCGAGATCTTCTTCACCACCCAGCAGTTTTTCCGGGTCAGACAGCTTAAACGCCAGCCCCAGTACGGTGGCGATCGGCGCGAGCGTGATGTAACGCTTGTTCCAGGTCAGGCGCATCCCCAGCACCTGCTGACCCTGCCACTCACCCATACAGACGATACCGGTGTCCGGAATGGCCCCCGCATCGGAACCCGCTTCCGGGCTGGTCAGCGCAAAGCAGGGAATTTCCTGACCGCGCGCCAGGCGAGGCAGATAGTGGTCTTTCTGCTCCTGGGTACCATAATGTTGCAGCAGTTCCCCGGGGCCTAATGAGTTGGGTACGCCAACGGTAATCGCCAGAATCCCGGAAACGCCGGACAGTTTTTGCAACACGCGCGACTGGGCGTAGGCAGAAAACTCCAGACCGCCGTACTCTTTTTTGATGATCATCGCGAAGAAGCGATGTTCTTTCAGGAAGGCCCATAATTCGGGCGGCAGATCCGCCAGCTCATGCGTGATCTGGAAATCGTTCGCCATGCGGCACGCTTCTTCTACCGGACCGTCAATAAACGCTTGTTCTTCTGCGGTCAGGCGCGGCTGCGGGTAATTGTGCAGTTTTTTCCAGTCCGGTTTCCCCTGGAACAGATCGCCTTCCCACCAGGTGGTCCCGGCATCGATGGCTTCTTTTTCGGTGCGCGACATTGGCGGCATGACCTTACGGAAGCCGCGGAACACCGGCGCGGAAATCATCGACTTGCGCATTGGCGTCACGTTAAACGGCACCAGAATAATGGCCAGAGGCACCAACAGCCAGATGTTCCACAGTCCGGCCACACCGAGTGCTGCCGTCCATACGAGCAGGATCAGGCTGCTAAGGAATAAGCTCACGCGGTGATAAAACAGCGCGCCGAGCAAAACAATCGTAGCGAGAATACTCAAAATCATCATAACGAAAAGCTCCCTTGCTTGTAGGAGGTCTGACCACTTGTGATGATTAGGTTGTAGTGGATGTAAATTCTTTTAGCAATGTGTTTACAAAATAATTACAACGAAGCTCACATTGTTGCCGTTTGTCGCGGCACGAAAAATCAAAAGGACGGGGGATGAGCGAGGCTTGTGCTTCTCGCTTCCGGTGCTATCCGGTACACTGCATTCTGTCATTTACATTCATGCTGAAGGATATCCTCATGTACCAGGATCTTATTCGTAACGAACTGAACGAAGCGGCGGAAACGCTGGCTAACTTTTTAAAAGATGACGCCAACATTCACGCCATTCAGCGCGCGGCGGTCCTGCTGGCAGACAGTTTTAAGGCGGGTGGTAAGGTGCTTTCCTGCGGCAACGGCGGCTCCCACTGCGACGCTATGCACTTTGCGGAAGAACTGACCGGCCGTTACCGTGAAAACCGTCCGGGCTATCCGGCGATTGCCATTTCTGACGTCAGCCACATTTCCTGCGTCAGCAACGATTTTGGCTACGACTACGTCTTTTCTCGTTACGTCGAAGCCGTGGGGCGCGAAGGCGATGTACTGTTAGGGATCTCCACGTCCGGCAATTCCGGCAACGTGATCAAAGCCATCGCCGCAGCGCGCGAAAAGGGCATGAAAGTGATCACCCTGACTGGCAAAGACGGCGGCAAAATGGCGGGAACGGCCGATATCGAAATTCGCGTGCCGCATTTTGGCTACGCCGATCGTATTCAGGAAATCCACATTAAAGTGATCCATATCCTGATCCAACTGATCGAAAAAGAGATGGTTAAGTAAGGCTTCGCTGGGGGGCAAACTGGTCCCCCGCTGTTGTGGAGGTGATATATGTGCGAACTGCTCGGGATGAGCGCCAATGTGCCCACCGACATTTGCTTTAGTTTTACCGGGCTGGTACAGCGTGGGGGCGGCACCGGACCGCATAAAGACGGCTGGGGTATCACCTTTTATGAAGGCAAAGGCTGTCGCACATTTAAAGATCCCCAGCCCAGCTTTAACTCACCCATCGCCAGACTGGTACAGGAGTATCCGATAAAATCCTGCTCGGTGATAGCCCATATTCGTCAGGCGAATCGCGGCGAAGTGGCGCTGGAGAACACCCATCCCTTTACCCGCGAGCTGTGGGGGCGTAACTGGACGTATGCCCATAACGGGCAGCTTAGCGGTTATAAATCTCTCGAAACCGGCAACTTCCGTCCGGTTGGCGAAACAGACAGTGAAAAGGCGTTTTGCTGGATGCTGCATAAGCTCACCCTGCGTTACCCACGTACGCCGGGCAACATGGCCTCGGTGTTTAAATATATCGCGACGCTGGCGGGGGGGCTGCGGGAAAAAGGCGTGTTCAATATGCTGCTGTCAGACGGACGCTATGTGATGGCGTTCTGCTCAACGAATCTGTACTGGATCACGCGTCGGGCGCCGTTTGGCGTCGCTACGCTGCTGGATCAGGATGTGGAAATTGACTTCAGCTCGCAGACCACACCTAACGATGTGGTCTCGGTGATCGCCACTCAACCGCTGACGGGCAATGAAACCTGGCAAAAGATCATGCCAGGCGAGTGGGCGTTATTTTGTCTCGGGGAGCGTATAGTTTGACGCCAGCTGCGGGTGAACCACCTCGTGGCTCAACGGCTTGCTGACCACATAGCGGCCATCGACAACGGAAACGGTCGGTGGCTTGCGGGTCTGCTCAAAGTAGTCGTAGCCTGGCTTTAATTGCGCCCAGAACGACTTGTAATAAGAGTACTTGTGACGCTGCATATTGGCGTCGGTCATGCGGAACGGGTAGATGCTGACCTGAACGCTCGGCTGGCCAAACACCAGCGCGCCGGTGACGAACTGGAAAATCTCGTCAATCCCGCTGTCGGTCATGGCGTAACAGCCAACGGACACGCAGGCGCCGTGAATCATCAGATACTTGCCCTCATAACCGTGTGCGCGGTCATAGGCGTTAGGAAAGCCAATGTTAATGGCTTTATAGAAACGGCTGTCCGGTTTGAGCTGGCTACGCTGAACGCTGTAAAAACCTTCCGGGCTTTTGAAATCTCCCTGGCGCTGTTTAGGGCCTAAACCGCCGGAGTAATTACAAATCTTATAGCTGTCGAGCAACTGGTACTGTTCGCCCATCTTAACGTAGAGATCAAGCGTGCGCTCTTCTTTAAAGATCTGAATATAGACAGGCGAACCCATCAACTGCTGCTTATACTCTTTGCTGATCGGCGTCGTGGAGCTATTGCTACTCAGCAAACCGGCGAATGACACGCACGGGATCAAAAGCATCGCAATAAACAATGCGATTTTACGCATACTGCTTGTTCCTTGATAAAACGGTTACACATGCCAGAACGGCAAATATCAGTACCCAAAATCGGACGAATCTGGATTTTAAGCGCTCACATTAGCACCACGGCAGTTTTTCGCAAGCCCCGCGTGTTGTGTTTACACTTTACGCTAAAACGAATTAAGACATTTCTTTAATTGCATCTCTTTTGACACCACATTATGGGTTCTTCATTGACTTCTCATTCCCTAAAAATACTGTATACTTAAACAGTGTGTGGGAGGGGGCGATGCGTAAAATCATACATGTTGATATGGACTGTTTTTTCGCCGCGGTTGAAATGCGCGATAACCCCGCGCTGCGCGATATTCCCATCGCCATTGGCGGCAGCCGGGAGCGGCGTGGCGTGATCAGCACCGCCAATTACCCGGCGCGAAAGTTTGGCGTGCGCAGCGCGATGCCCACCGGAATGGCGTTAAAGTTATGCCCGCACCTCACCTTATTACCCGGTCGTTTCGATGCGTATAAAGAAGCGTCAGAACATATCCGCGAAATTTTCTCCCGCTACACCTCGCGCATTGAACCCCTCTCGCTGGACGAGGCCTATCTTGACGTCACCGACAGCACCCACTGTCATGGCTCCGCGACGCTTATCGCTCAGGAAATTCGCCAGACCATTTTTAACGAACTGCGGTTGACCGCCTCTGCGGGCGTCGCACCGGTAAAATTTCTGGCAAAAATCGCTTCTGATCTGAATAAACCAAACGGGCAGTACGTGATCACGCCAGCAGACGTTCCGGCATTTCTCGAAACGCTGCCGCTGGAAAAAATCCCCGGCGTGGGAAAAGTCTCTGCGGCAAAACTGGAAAGTATGGGACTGCGTACCTGCGGCGATATTCAGCATTTTGACCTGGCGACGCTGTTAAAACGCTTTGGCAAATTCGGACGCATTATCTGGGAGCGCAGTCAGGGAATTGACGAGCGGGACGTCAACAGCGAACGCCTGCGAAAATCCGTGGGTGTCGAACGGACGATGGCGGAAGATATTCATCACTGGTCGGAATGTGAGGCGATCATCGAGCGCTTATACCCCGAGCTTGAACGCCGTCTGGCAAAGGTCAAACCGGATTTATTAATCGCCCGTCAGGGGGTGAAATTAAAATTTAATGATTTTCAGCAAACCACCCAGGAACACGTCTGGCCGCGGTTGAACAAAGACGATTTACTTTCTACCGCGCGTAAAACCTGGGACGAAAGACGGGGAGGGCGAGGCGTTCGCCTGGTGGGATTACACGTTACGCTGCTTGACCCGCAGCTGGAGCGGCAGTTACTGCTGGGGTTATAGACGACCGGATGGCGTAGCGCCATCCGGTATGGATTACCGACTTATTTTGCCGGGATCGCTTTCAGCAGTTCCGTCAGCAGCGTCCAGTAATGACCCACGCTTTCGATATGAACCTGCTCATCCGGCGAGTGCGGACCGGTAATGGTTGGCCCGATGGAAACCATGTCCATGTCCGGGTACGGTTTTTTGAACAGACCGCATTCCAGACCTGCGTGGATGATCTGAATGTTCGGCGTCTTGTTGAACAGACGCTGATAGGTTTCCCGCACCAGATGCATCACCGGCGAGTTAGCATCCGGTTGCCAGCCCGGGTAGCCGCCTTTCGCTTCGGTTTTCGCGCCTGCCAGCTTGCCGAGAGAATCCAGCATACTCACCACGTAGTCTTTACCGCTGTCGATCAGCGAACGGATCAGGCAGTGAATTTCTACGTTGTCGTCAGTCATGGTGACCACGCCCACGTTTAACGACGTTTCCACCACGCCTTTGGCGACGTCAGAATTGCGGATCACGCCGTTCGGGGTCGCGTTCAGCAGACGAATAAAGCTGTCGCGAGACTGCGCGGTCAGCGCCGCTTTCTCGTTGGTCGTCGTCTCCAGCAGAACCACGAGATTTTTCTCTTTCTCTGCCAGTTCGTTTTTCAGGATAGCATGGTAAGTATTGACCCGCGCTTTCAGCGCCTCGACCTTGTCAGCCGCAACCGCAACGGTGGCAAACGCTTCGCGCGGAATCGCGTTACGCAGGGTGCCGCCATTAAAGTCGACCAGACGCAGATCCAGCTCTTGCGCATGACCGGCGAGGAAGCGTACCAGCAGCTTGTTGGCGTTACCGAGGCCAACGTGGATTTCGCCGCCGGAGTGGCCGCCCTTCAACCCTTTCAGGGTTAGCTTAACGCACTGGAAGCCCGCCGGAACGGCTTCGCGCTCAAGCTTCAGGTTAGAGGTAAAATCAATCCCCCCTGCGCAGCCCATGTAGATCTCACCCTCTTCTTCAGAGTCGGTATTGATCAGAATGTCCGCCTGCAGCCAGTTGGCCTGCAGACCAAACGCGCCGTCCATTCCGGCTTCTTCGGTCATGGTCAGCAGCACTTCCAGCGGTCCGTGGACTACGCTGTCATCGGCTAAAACCGCCAGCGCAGAGGCCATACCAATGCCGTTGTCTGCCCCCAGAGTGGTGCCGCGCGCTTTTACCCACTCGCCGTCGATATAGGGCTGAATAGGATCTTTGGTGAAATCGTGTACGGTGTCGTTATTTTTCTGCGGCACCATGTCGAGGTGCGCCTGCAGCACGACCGGCTTGCGGTTTTCCATGCCTGCGGTCGCGGGCTTGCGAATCAGGATATTACCGACCTGGTCGCGCTCTACGTGGAAACCTTTCTCTTTCGCCCAGCCAACAATGTGCTCAGCGAGCTGTTCTTCATGATAGGACGGATGCGGAATGGAGCAGATTTTGGCAAAAATATCCCACAGCGGTTGTGGTGATAACTGAGACAGTTCAGACACGTTGAGTCTCCTCATCGGTGTACGGCAAACAGGCTTGTCGCACACAGGGTTAGCAGGTTAATCATTACCACAAGTCAGGCTTGCGCAATGCGGTTGAGAATACCACTTTCTTTGTCGGCGGGTAGTATAAAGCACGTAAAAAGAGGGGCGGATACCGCGAAACACTGGTTTTTGCTGCGTCAGATCTCTATAATCTCGCGCAACCTATTTCCCCCTCGAACACTTTTTAAGCCGTAGATAAACAGGCTGGGACACTTCACATGAGCGAAAAATACGTCGTCACCTGGGACATGTTGCAGATTCACGCCCGCAAACTGGCAGCTCGCCTGATGCCTTCAGAACAGTGGAAAGGCATTATTGCCGTTAGCCGTGGTGGTCTGGTACCGGGCGCATTACTGGCGCGTGAATTGGGTATTCGTCATGTCGATACCGTTTGCATTTCCAGCTACGATCACGACAACCAGCGCGAACTGAAAGTGCTCAAGCGCGCGGAAGGCGACGGTGAAGGCTTTATCGTCATCGACGATCTGGTCGATACCGGTGGAACCGCGGTGGCTATCCGCGAAATGTATCCGAAAGCCCACTTCGTCACGATCTTTGCCAAACCGGCAGGCCGTCCGCTGGTGGACGACTATGTTATTGATATCCCGCAGGATACCTGGATTGAGCAGCCATGGGATATGGGCGTGGTCTTCGTTCCGCCGATTTCTGGTCGCTAATCTCCGCACGTTTCAACGCCTGGCAATGCCGGGCGTTGTTCTCTTTACGCCATGACAGGTTACAATAAGCCTCAGTAAGTATTTAAGGAGGCTGCACGCATGTCACAGGCTAACCTCAGTGAAACCCTGTTCAAACCCCGCTTTAAACATCCTGAAACGTCGACCCTGGTTCGTCGGTTCAATGCCGGTACGCAGTCGCCGGTGCAATCCACGCTGGACGGTAAAAACGTTCCCCACTGGTACCGTATGATTAACCGCCTGATGTGGATCTGGCGCGGCGTGGACCCGTGGGAAATCCTCGACGTGCAGGCGCGCATCGTCATGAGCGAAGCCGAGCGCACCGACGCTGAACTGTACGATACGGTGGTTGGCTACCGCGGCGGCAACTGGATTTATGAATGGTCGAAACAGGCGATGGACTGGCAGCAGAAGGCTTGTCAGGAGCAGGACGCTGAACGCAGCGGTCGCCACTGGCTGCATGCGTCCACGCTGTATAATATTGCCGCCTACCCACATCTGAAAGGCGACGAGCTGGCTGAGCAGGCGCAGGCGTTGGCTAACCGGGCTTATGAAGAGGCGGCGCAGCGGTTGCCCGGTACGCTGCGTGAAATGGAGTTCGCTATTCCCGGCGGTTCGCCCGTGACCGGCTTTTTACATATGCCGAAAGGCGACGGGCCGTTCCCGACCGTACTGATGTGCGGCGGCCTCGACGCCATGCAAACTGATTATTACACCTTGTATGAGCGTTACTTCGCCCCGCGCGGCATCGCCATGCTGACGCTGGATATGCCGTCGGTAGGGTTCTCGTCGAAGTGGAAACTCACTCAGGATTCCAGCCTGTTGCATCAGCATGTGCTGAAAGCGTTGCCTAACATACCGTGGGTGGACCACACCCGCGTGGCGGCGTTTGGTTTCCGCTTTGGCGCGAACGTGGCGGTGCGCCTCGCTTATCTTGAGTCGCCGCGTCTGAAAGCGGTAGCCTGCCTCGGCCCGGTTGTACACGCGTTGCTTAGCGACGTGCAACGCCAGCGCGCCGTACCGGAAATGTATCTTGACGTGCTGGCGAGCCGGCTGGGGATGCACGACGCCTCCGACGACGCGCTGTGCGTTGAGCTTAATCGCTACTCGCTGAAGGTGCAGGGACTGCTCGGCAGACGCTGCCCGACGCCCATGCTGTCGGGCTTCTGGAAGAACGATCCGTTCAGTCCGGAGGAAGAGTCGCGTTTAATCACCTCTTCATCCGCCGATGGTAAACTTTTAGAGATACCGTTTAACCCGGTGTATCGCAATTTTGACAAAGCGCTCCAGGAAATCACGCACTGGATTGAAAAGAGATTGTGTTAATAATTTGCTAAATTCTACTGTTTTGGTAAAACAGTTGCTTCATAACAGGAGATCGCAATGACGTTACCGAGTGGACACCCGAAGAGCAGGTTGATTAAGAAGTTTACCGCGCTAGGTCCTTACATCCGTGAAGGCAAGTGCGAAGATAATCGATTCTTTTTCGATTGCCTGGCAGTTTGCGTCAACGTGAAGCCTGCGCCTGAGCTGCGCGAATTCTGGGGCTGGTGGATGGAACTGGAAGCACAGGAAAATCGCTTCACTTACAGTTACCAGTTTGGTCTGTTTGACAAAGCGGGGGACTGGAAGGCGGTTCCGATTAAGGATACCGAAGTGGTTGAGCGACTGGAATATACCCTGCGAGAATTTCACGAGAAGCTGCGTGAGTTATTGAACTCACTACAGCTTTCGCTGGAACCTGCTGACGATTTCGCCGATGAACCGGTGAAGTTAAGCGCATAAAGCGAAAAATGCCGGATGCGCGAAACGCCATCCGGCAATGTATCATCAGAACTGATAAGTCATACCCAGCGCAACGATGTCATCGCTGCTCACGCCCAGCTTATTGTCGTCATCGATCTGGTTGATTTTGTAATCAACAAAGGCGGACATGTTTTTATTGAAATAGTACGTCATGCCGACATCGATATATTTCACGATATCTTCATCACCAACGCCTTCAATATCTTTGCCTTTGGACTGCACGTAGCCCAGAGACGGACGCAGACCAAAGTCGAACTGATATTGCGCAACGGCTTCGAAGTTCTGCGCTTTATTGGCAAAACCGCCGGAGATTGGCGCCATGTTGCGGGTTTCAGAATAGATAGTGGCCAGGTAAATATCGTTACCATCATATTTCAGACCAGTCGCCCAGCCTTCTGCATTTTGCCCCTGGCCGCGCGCCTGCTGATTCTGCTCATTGGTACGGTCAGAGTTGGCGTATGCGCCGATAATCGCGAAGTCGCTGCCGCCGAAGTCATAGCTCAGTGAAGTGCCGAAGCCGTCACCGTTCTGTTTCTTCACGTCGCGATTTTCGTTTTTGCCCTGATATTGCAGGGTCATATTCAGGCCGTTGATCATCCCGAAGAAGTCGGTGTTGCGGTAAGTGGCCAGGCCGCTGGCGCGCTTGGTCATGAAGTTATCGGTTTGCGCCAGGCCGTCACCGCCGAATTCCGGGAACATGTCGGTCCAGGCGGCGACGTCATACAGCGCGCCGAGGTTACGACCGTAGTCAAACGAGCCATACTCACCAAATTTAAGACCGGCAAATGCCAGACGCGTCTTCTGACCGCTCTCACTTTCGGTTTTATTGCCGGCGAATTCAGCTTCCCAGCGACCGTAACCGGTCAACTGATCGTTGATCTGCGTTTCGCCTTTAAAGCCAAAACGGATATAGGTCTGGTCGCCGTCTTTTGCATTATCATCGCTGAAATAGTGCATCGCTTTCACTTTGCCATACACATCCAGTTTATTACCGTTCTTGTTATACACTTCTGCTGCCTGCACGGATGCCGATGCAACAATTCCCATCACCACTAATGCCAGAGTGCTCTTTTTCATTTTCAGTCCTGATTTATCTAACGCGCAACTATTCATTGGGAGTGTCCCCGTGAAAAAAACAGGATGGTTTTTATCGTTCTGCAATGAAAGTTTTATGACAAAGTCAGAATAATTTTAAAAAAGAGGTTTTATTTATCACGGTAATAAAACCGTCAAACTTTGCCGCTACGCTTGCTGATCCTGCGCAACAAAATTTCATGCTTTGTGCGCTGCTTGTTGGCAACCGGGGCCAGTCCTGCTAAAACGTTCGTTTGATATCATTTTCCCTATTTTGAACGGCAGAGAATCATGAGTGACAGCCAGACGCTGGTGGTAAAACTCGGCACCAGTGTGCTAACGGGCGGATCGCGCCGCCTGAACCGTGCCCACATCGTAGAACTTGTTCGTCAGTGCGCGCAGCTGCACGCCGCAGGACATCGTATTGTTATCGTTACCTCTGGCGCGATTGCCGCCGGGCGTGAACATCTGGGCTATCCGGAACTGCCCGCCACCATCGCCACCAAGCAACTGTTGGCCGCGGTAGGGCAGAGTCGTCTGATTCAACTGTGGGAACAGCTGTTTTCGATTTACGGCATTCACGTCGGACAGATGCTGCTGACCCGCGCGGATATGGAAGACCGTGAACGCTTCCTTAACGCCCGCGACACGCTACGCGCGCTGCTTGATAACAATATCGTTCCGGTGATCAACGAGAACGACGCGGTGGCGACCGCTGAAATCAAAGTGGGCGATAACGACAATCTTTCGGCGCTGGCGGCTATCCTGGCGGGCGCGGATAAACTGTTGCTGCTGACCGACCAGCAGGGGCTGTTCACCGCAGACCCGCGCACTGATCCGCAGGCAGAACTGATCAAAGACGTTTATGGTATTGATGACGCGCTGCGCGCGATTGCCGGCGACAGCGTTTCTGGTCTGGGAACGGGCGGCATGAGCACCAAACTGCAGGCCGCCGACGTCGCCTGCCGCGCCGGTATCGACACTATTATCGCCGCAGGCAGCAAGCCGGGCGTGATTGGTGACGTAATGGAAGGTCTCTCCGTGGGTACCCGTTTTCATGCCCAGGCCTCGCCGCTGGAAAACCGCAAGCGCTGGATCTTCGGCGCGCCGCCTGCCGGGGAAATTAGCGTCGATGAAGGGGCGACCGCCGCCATTCTGGAGCGCGGCAGCTCATTGCTGCCAAAAGGCATTAAAAGCGTGACAGGCAATTTCTCGCGTGGTGAAGTGATCCGCATCTGTAATCTGGAAGGGCGCGACATCGCCCACGGCGTAAGCCGCTACAACAGCGACGCGCTGCGCCGCATTGCCGGACACCACTCACAGCAGATTGATGCGATTCTGGGCTACGAATACGGCCCGGTCGCCGTTCATCGTGATGATATGATTACCCGCTAAGGAGCAGACAGATGCTGGAACACATGGGCAAGGCGGCAAAAGCCGCGTCGTACCAACTGGCGCTGCTCTCCAGCCGTGAAAAAAATCGCGTGCTGGAAAAAATCGCCGACGAGCTGGAAGCGCAAAGGGAAATCATCCTTAGCGCCAACGCCGAGGACGTGGCGAGAGCGCGTGAGAACGGCCTGAGCGAAGCGATGCTCGATCGTCTGGCGCTCACCCCTGCGCGTCTGAAGGCGATTGCCGACGATGTGCGTAAGGTATGCCATCTGGCCGATCCAGTCGGGGAGGTGATGGATGGCAGGCTGCTGGACAGCGGACTGCGTCTGGAGCGTCGCCGGGTTCCGTTGGGGGTGATTGGCGTGATTTATGAAGCGCGGCCTAACGTTACCGTGGATGTCGCCTCGCTGTGTCTGAAAACCGGCAACGCCGCCATTCTACGCGGCGGTAAAGAGACGTATCGGACCAACGCGGTAACCGTAGGCGTTATCCAGCAAGCGCTTAACGCCTGCGGTTTACCGGAAGCCGCTGTTCAGGCGATTGACAGCCCTGACCGCGCGCTGGTGAACGAGATGCTGCGGATGGACAAATACATCGATATGCTGATCCCACGCGGCGGCGCCGGGCTGCACAAGCTGTGCCGCGAGCAGTCGACTATCCCGGTCATCACCGGCGGGATCGGCGTGTGTCATATTTTTGTTGATGACAGCGCCGACATTAAACCGGCGCTGAATATCATCGTCAACGCCAAGACCCAGCGTCCAAGCACCTGTAATACCGTGGAAACCCTGCTGGTGCATCAGGGCATTGCCGAACGTTTCCTGCCCGCGCTGAGTCAGCAGATGGCTGAAAGCGGCGTAACGCTGCATGCGGATGCTAACGCGCTTGCGCCGTTGAGCGCGGGTCCGGCACACGTTGTAGCAGTGAAAGCGGAAGAGTACGACGATGAGTTCCTGTCGCTGGATCTGAACGTAAAAATCGTTGCCGATCTTGATGATGCTATCGCGCATATCCGCGAACACGGTACCCAACATTCAGACGCTATCCTGACGCGTACGATTCACAACGCAAACCGCTTTGTGAATGAAGTGGATTCTTCCGCTGTTTACGTCAACGCCTCCACGCGCTTTACCGATGGCGGTCAGTTCGGCCTGGGCGCGGAAGTGGCGGTAAGCACGCAGAAACTTCACGCCCGCGGCCCGATGGGGCTCGAGGCGCTGACCACATACAAGTGGATCGGCATCGGCGACGATACGATTCGTGCGTAAAACCAACCGGATGATGCAAAAATAGGCATTTGAATCGCAAGGCCATTGACGCATCGCCCGGTTAGTTTTAACCTTCTACCCCGTGTTCACGCTCGTGGACACGTCCTTTCAGGGCCGATATAGCTCAGTTGGTAGAGCAGCGCATTCGTAATGCGAAGGTCGTAGGTTCGACTCCTATTATCGGCACCATTAAATCAATGGCTTATCCATCTATCATATTTCCCTTAATGTCCCCTGTGGGACAGATTTGTGCCTCCGCATTTAATACGCGGCGACGTTACCAATCAAACGCCCCTTGCCAGACAGTCAAAAAGTCACCCTTATCCCCAGCACGGCATTTGTATCACTGTAACCCTTATCACCAACCTGCTGACCGAGGGTGCCCCACAGGGAGACATACTTCGACAGCTGGCCTTCAACGCCCGCTTTTAGCTCGCCCACGTCGCGGGTGCCCGTCAGATTGATATTGTCACCGTTCATCGATACGCCAAACTCTTTGCTGTTGTGAAGCCAGTTCGCTTCAATAAATGGTTGGAAGGTACGAGCCCTACCATCGTCAAGCTGGCTATGACCCTTGCCGAACAGACGCACGCCGACGCGGGTCTGCACGTTGCCCTCGCCCCGGCCTTTCACGCGGGTACCATTAGCTTCCTGATGATCGTCGGCCCTGACGCCCATCCACATGATTTGCGCTTGCGGTTGGATGTACAGCGCATTACGCTCGCCGATCTGCGCCAGTTTCCAGGTGTAGCCGGATTCCAGTGATGCAGTGAAGCCCTTTGATTCATACGCCTCCACGCTAACGCCGTGACCGGAGACGGTGTTGTCAAACCAGCTGTACTGCGCCCAGGTATCGACATAGGCGCCTTCTGGCGTTTGCAGCCAGGTGCCGTACAGGCCAACGCTGTAACCGCTGATGCGGCTGTCGGCGCGGTAGCCGTTACGCTGGTTTTCGGCCCGAGTTTTCTGGTTGGCGTAGCCCGCCATCAGACCGAGACGGAAACGATCTGCGCTGTCAGATGACCACTCGAGAATGTCGCCGCCGAGCTGCATCACATAACGGTTAGCCTGCATTTCCAACAGGCTGCTGCTGTCTTGCTGACGGGTGTGACCGCCTGCATTACGCAGCCAAAGGCTGGTGATGGCTTCCTTGCCCGTCAGCGCGTCGATATAGTGTGTATCGCCCTGGCGATCGCGTAAGCGAGTCACAAACAGCGTGTTTGCCGCCGCAAGGTTTGCGATGTAGCTTCCCGCTTCCGGACGCAGATCGTCATGCCTGTCTGGAGTAGGGGCCGGGTCTGGATTAGTCTTACCACTGGTCAGATACCAGTTGCCGCTGTTCTCCCCCTGACCGCGGCCAAGGCTGTAATCGTAAGCGCCTGCCACAATACGGCCAGCCTGGATAAATTCGCCGTCAGAGTGCCCATCAACATGGATCACTTCAATGCCGTTCAGCGTTTGCGCACCTGTGCCGCCCGCATTGACTACGCTCACAGTGGTTTCACCATGGGTATCCCCTTTTACCACCAGTTCATCGGTAACGGAATGGTCATCACCCAGTGCGGTATTTATCGTGAGATACCCCTTGCTGCCGGTATAATTACCATTAATAACCAGTTGGTTACCGGCCTGATGACCTTTGAACCCGGTGGCCAGCAAACCGCTGTTGATAAGGTCTCCGCCCACCGTAAACCGATGATTCTCCTCATGGTGGGCACCCACCTGTAGCGTCCCGGCATTAGTGATATTGCCAGCTACACCGCCAATACCGGCGAGCATTCCCGGCTTAGCGATATCCACCTGCGAGCTGGCAAGCGTCGCCGGTGACGCGTTGTTACCCAGCAACAGGCCACCTTGCTTGATGTCCGTCTGGCCCGTCCAGGCGGCGTTGTCACCCAGCGCGATCGTCCCGGTCCCCAGCTTGATTACGCGACCGGAACCATAAACGGTATTATCCAGTCGCCAGTTGTTGTCGCCGTTCAGCACCAGAGATCCGCTGTTATGAACTTCCGCCGCGCCGAGGCTGTCAGCCGTTAACGCCGTCATTTGTGAACCCGTATTAACGGTGAACTGCCCCGAGAATGCCCGATTAGTCCCTGCCAGCACGACATCGCTGTCGATTAACTCAACCTGTCCGGCATCGCTAAGGCTATTGTAGAGACGGCCTGCGGCATAGCTGACGGACAGCGTTCCCGCGGCCACGATATTGCCTGTACCCGCCCCCAGTGTATGATCCAGCACTACCTTCGCGCCCTGCATTATCGCGGTCGTTGCTTGCAGCTCGGGATTGTTACCAGAGATAGATAAGGTTCCGCCCGCAACGTTGAGCTGCCCGTTACCCGCCAGTACGCCTGATGCCTTACCGCCGTTGGTCAACGTGAGTTGGCCGCCATTCAAATGGGTTAGAGAGCCGTTTTCTGCCGTGAGCGTGGCGATGGTTTGCGAATGGCCGCGCATATCAAACCCGGTGTCGCCAGCCAGCTTCAGCTCGCGGGTATTCCCGAGCACGTTATCGTTCAGCATCGCCAGATTACCGCTGCGCACGTTGGTGACGCCGCGATAGTCATTATTCAGATTCGACAGCGTTACCGTCTGGCCTTTCTGGCTGTCAATCGTCAGATCGCCGTCGCCGGTGAGTGTGGCGCTGAGATCGGCCGAATTACCGCCTTTTCCGTTCGCATTGAGGATAAGCGCATCAGCTTCTTTACCCATCAAATCGACATTGGTCAGAGCATAGTTGACGTACAGTCCGTCATCACGGTCACCGCGGGTAAGACGATAGTCGTAAGTTGCATTCGCAACCACGGCGCCATGCTGGGTAATGTCGGCTTCAGCGGTATCACTGATCGCATGGGCGTTCTGGTCAGTTAACGTTAAGTTACCACCGTGACCGATAACGCCGCCGTCACTGGATACCAGTCGCACAAGAATATTACTCTCATCCTGTTCCAGTAAGGGAATAAGGGTATCAGGCATTGGCCTGTCATTACTGAAGGTGGTTCCTCTCGTTACCTGTACGGTTCCCTGACCCGAAATATCCAGCTGGCCGGTGGTATGTACCGTAGCAGGGGAGGTTTTTTGACCCGGGTTAACTTCACCAACAAGCAATGTTCCCCCCTCAAACGTGAGCCCGCCCAGGGTTTGCCGACCCTCGCCAACCTTCACCAAACTTCCCGATCCCATTTTCATCGACAGGTCTTTTAACGCTGCCGCATTCGTTTCGGCCAGCGAAAACGCCGTATCCTGAAGCGCCACCGTTCCCCGGAAGTTATCGGTCAAACGAGATGAGTCAAAAACAAAATCGTTGCCGTTTGTGTTAACGGAAAGCACGCCGTCTCCGGTTAATTTGTTCAGAAAACGCCAGCGCTGAGATGTCTCTATGGACAGCGTGCCGCCGTTAAGCAATACCGTGTTGGCGCCAATATTTTTTGGGTCCGTTATTAAGAGGCGGGCCGGAGAGTCGATAGAAAAATAGCCATGAAAATTCGAGTTATCACCGGCAAGCGCGGATAGGCCGTTCAACATATTGACGCGGCCCTTGCCACTCAAATTCGCCGACAGAGAAAATAAAGCGCTGGCATGATTAAGTGTCAGAACGCCTTCCCTGAAGCCGAAAATAATCTCTTTGGTATTAATATTTCCGGCGGCGACAGCCTGCTCGCCGGCCCTTGCTCCAACGGCAAGCTCTCCTTTCCTGTCTCCTTTGGAAATGATAATTTCTCTGGCGCTTAGCAGACCATTATCGGAGGCGATCGCTGTGGCTGTTCCATCCAAACCTACAATCAGCGTCGCGTCCGTCGAGATGACAGAGCCGGCCCCGGCTACCTGAAGCAGATTATCATAGCCGGCAGTTTCCAGCTCATTCCCGACCTGAATATTCGCGTCAGCATGCGTCTTACCGCTATTAGTGGTTATCAGCGTGCCTGACCCATAGGTCCCGACTATAATTCTGCTTGCGGTTGCTAACTCACTTCCCGGACCATCAACATAGATACGTCCTGATGTCGTAGATTGCGGCGTTCTTCGGCTACCTATCCATATCCCGCTCCAGGTATTGTCCGAACCGTGATGAAATAACTTTCCTCCCTGAGTAATATTTAGCACGCCGCTTCCGTTTCCCTTACCAACCTGTAAAGAACGATTTTTTTTGTCAATCGTAACTATACTTCCTGGTCCGCTAATATTCAGTACCCCATAACCATCAGGATTTTTTGAATCTGACTTACCGCCAACCAGTAAAGGATCGCTGTAAGTAGATTTGATAATGTTCAGTCTGCCGCCATCCGTTATATTGACGGTGCCTGTTGAACCGTGTATCCCTATTTGGAAAAGCTCAGCCTGAACATCACCACCATTAGAAATATTAAGGGTGCCGTCAGTCTCATCACCAATAAATATCCACGGCTCTTCCCATAATGAATCTATCTTTAACGCTTGGTTATCATTAATGGTTGCAGCTGGGGCACCGGTTGCACACATTGATGTGACAATAGCGATGAATAATTTACTTACTTTCATAAAAAGCTCGGCGAATAATATGGATTGCCCCGTTGAGGCAAAGTGACAGACGAGTCAGACCTGACAATGCTGCCGGTTCTGTATGCTTTGAGCTGTTATCCTTGTCTGGCAACGTATTAACAAGGTCTTTGTGCTAAGGAAAAGTTTATGGAAAAAGATCTGAAAAGTGCTTACTGCAAGCTGAATAAATCTTACTTTTTTCTTACTTGTTTGACTTCTTTTTAGACTGAACGTAGGGTGCATTTGAATGAGAGGACAATGCTGTTTGATTGATCAATAATAAAAATTCAGTACAGTGACGGAATATCTTATTTTATTATTGTTATACACTTCAGCGCGCCGGGCCGATCATTAGCAGAAAGAGGTTATTCATAGAGATAACGAAGGAACCCTATCGTTAAAGTAGAGTGATAATGAACGCTACCAAATTTTTGTTAGACGGCAGAGTGCTATTTGATAGCGCCAGAATGACATTAAGTCGACAAGAGAAAATAGTCAGGCTCTCCGAGTCAGAGTGCCATTTACTGCTGGCTTTTTGGCTTGGATTGTATAAAAAAGAAGAGATAATCAATTATGTCTGGAAAAATCGCAGCGGATGC
Source organism: Citrobacter sedlakii NBRC 105722 (assembly GCF_000759835.1). GTDB lineage: Bacteria > Pseudomonadota > Gammaproteobacteria > Enterobacterales > Enterobacteriaceae > Citrobacter_A > Citrobacter_A sedlakii. The sequence continues at coordinate 624,548 of NZ_BBNB01000002.1, read as the reverse complement.
GTTTCTGAATCGAGCTATTACAAACTTATCAATCAACTGCGAAATAACTTCAATCGGGTGGGGCTTCACGCATCTGATATTGTTACACATCCCCGGGTGGGAATATCGTTATCGATAATGCTGACTTCCGCTGATGAAATGTGCGACCTTCAGCAACAAAACGATGATGGGGCGCTGAAAATAAAATTCCGTGCCCTTTTGTCGCACCGGTTTATGGTTAAATGTAAAAACATGCGAGCACTTTGTTGCACCAGCGGTGTGGTATTGCTGATAGGTATTATCCTCATTTTTATTTTTCCCAGCGATACAACACGGAATAAATCTGATAAGGCATTCACCCTGCTTGGCGAGTTTGATGGTTATATTTTCTTTAAAATGAAGACGGATAAAGTGACATTCAAGCAAGTCATCGCCGCATATACATCGATGACATTAAAACCTGGCCCGCAAAATGGTCATTATCTTTATTACATCAGGGAGCCTGATATCAATCTTTTATTTCAGTGTTTAAATCCGATTGAAAACGTGGTGCCAAAATGTTTAACCATAAAAGAACAGTACTGATTACGATGACGGTCATTGCGCTGGCGCTGATCGTGATATTTGGCAGAAACGGGTGGAATGTTCAGCGAAATGTTATAAATGTGGATAATTTTATTTGTACATCTAAATCAATAGTTTATATTGAACCCATGAAGATGAAACTGCGTGGTACGTTTGTGCTGGATCTTGAGTCAGACCGAATCGCCATTCATTATGAAGTTGAACAGGCGGATCATAAGGAAAAACTTTTATTCCAGGATGTTCATATCAGTAAATTACTCCGAACAGGTGTCAGAACGTTCACATTTAAAGTCAGTTCAGTAAATAAATTTTCTGCTGATTCAACCGGAGATATGTTTTCCTGGCTACGTCTCCTTCAACCCGGTACGGTGAATGAGTTGAATATTGTCCAAATCGGTCAGAATGCATATCTGTATTCGTTGAACAGACATTTATATAATGTTTGTACGACCAGCACCAACGCGGTGAATACGCACTAATAGCTGTGTAATGGCCGGTCTGTACGGGCATTGTGGCGGGTGTTGATAACGGAAGGGCTATTACATGTCCAATTTCGTCTGGAGCTGACCTGTGTTAATATGAACGCTGAAGGTTCCGTAAGGCTTTTACTCAGTGCCTGGCAAGGCTGTACAACGGCAAAATCGGATACTCAATGAATAAATTGCAGAAGAAGCCATGAGCGAGCGAAAGTATCTTATCGACAATCGCGTGATATTTGATTCTGAGCGTATGTCATTGACTCACTCAGATAAAACGATGAGCATTTCAGAATCCGAAACGAATTTGCTGCTTGCTTTCTATAAGGGGTTATTCAAAAAGGATGATTTAATCGGCTGGGTCTGGGGGCGTAAGGGCGTTGTAGTATCTGATGCCAGCTATTATAAGCTCATCAATCAGTTACGTAATACTTTCGACAAAATAGGCCTACCGTCCTCATCTGTGGTGACGCGGCCCAAAGTCGGCGTTGAGCTGGTTTTATCCATCACGCTCATGAAGCCTGGGGCCTCCCTACAAACTCCCGCTGAACCGGCGGAACATTCAGCCGAAACCTTCGACGAAACGCCGACATCGTATGAGCACAACAAATCATCTATAGCTGGCCGGAGAGAATGGCTTTTTCTGGCGCTGGCCGCGTTTTTGATGATAGCGAGTTTTGGTGCCAGCTTGTGGGAGAGCCATCCCTACTTTTCAGCGCCCGTTACCCATGACGGTTACTATTTTTATAAAGTAAATAACGATAAAACGACCTTCGGGGATGTGGCTGCGGCTTTTTCTGAATTAACTATTCCGGTGGTTAAGCAGAATGGGCGTCATATTTACTACATCAGAGTGCCGGATACCCATATCTTCGTCCAGTGCCTCAACCCACTCACCGTAGCGGAGCCAAAATGCATTACCCTAAAAGAACGTTATTAAGAATATTAACAGTATTCTTTATTCTCGTCTCCGTGATGTTATGGGTGCAGGTAATAAAGAAACACGCTGTCAGTCATCCCTCTACGGGCGATTTTTTCTGTGCCACTAAAACGATAAGCAATATACAGGCGAAGGGGATAACCGTTGCGGGGGATATTGTCATCGACTTCAAAACGCAACGTATTACGTTACAGCATGATGTAAAACAGGAAAATAATGAGCATAGCCTGTTATATCGGGATGTTTACATGAAAAATCTTCGCCGCATCACTGACGATCTTTTTACGTTTGAGATCGATTCTGTAAAAATATTTCCTGATGACAATGTCGGAAATTTGTTCTCCTATTTTCGCCTGCTCCATCCAGGGGCCCTCAACGAATTACGAATTCAACGCATTGGCGAGAAAACCTATCTTTTTTCGCTTAATCGTCAGATTTATAACGTATGTACAGCGAGTTGATTTGCTCAGGAATCCCTTGGGCATCTCGGTATCAGTATGATAAGAGAGTGACAAGCTGTAAGATGACACATCTTTTGTTACTTATTGAAATGTATGTCTTTAAAATCAATCATTCTGATTCTGTTCAAAAGCAGCAGTGTGTGATTATGATTTTTGTAAGATCTTCTTCCAGACTTTATCAGCTCTGATTAGCTATATTTTCGCTGCTGCAAACGGACATCAGAAGTCGTTTCAGTGGCCTTAATTAATGCTTTTTTCAATAAGATAAAGAGGGAGTATTTATCCATGTCTACGCGACTTTGTGGCGCTGTAATTATTTGTTTTGGTCTGTTAGCCTCATTTCAGAGTATGGCTAGTGGAACACATACGGTATCAATGGGGTATGCTCAAACACATCTGAGCGCATTAAAAAGCTCGAACAGCAAAGATCTTCATGGCTTTAATATAAAATATCGCTACGAGTTTGATGAACGCTGGGGCTTTATTGGTGCATTAACGGCGACTCGCCACGAAATAGAGCACTATAGCTGGCAATCAGTAAAGTTAAAAAAAGAGAGTACCGATACCATTGATTATAGTTCGGTAATGTTTGGCCCAACTTATCGCTTTAATGATTACATCAGCCTGTATGGCAACGCAGGTATGGCGAGAATGAAAATGAAAAATACTCACTCATACGAATCAACGGATGATTCGTTTGCATACGGGGCCGGGGTAATATTTAACCCGTTAACCAACCTATCGCTTGATCTTTCCTGGGAAGCGTCAAAATTCTTTTCTGTCGATGCCAATACGTTTGGCGTAAGCGTTGGCTATCGCTTTTAAAAATGGTACTCCCAGGGAGTGGGGATAAGTAAAATCATATTAAAGAAATTAAGGTTTATCCATGAAATATATATTACCAGCTCTTTTTACGTTGTTTTTAACCGCCTGTAGCGCTAACTCATTACATTCGGGGGCGGAGCGGGTTCGTATGACTCATAACGAGCCTGGAAAAGAGTGTTCGTGGTTAGGCGACATCACTGGCAGCCAGGGCAACTTTTTTACCGGAGGCTGGACCTCGAACAGTAACCTCGAAACAGGCGCGCGGAATGATATGAAAAATCAGGCCTGGAAAATGGGCGGAAATGTTGTTGTGCTGCTAACGCAACGCGCAGGGCAAACCGGCAGTTCCTACAATGGCAGTGGTTCAAGTCAGCAAACCAATGTGACGCTAAGCGGAGCGGTGTACCGTTGTCCATAATTTAATATATTTCATTGATGAATAGAGAGCAGATATCAACATTGACGGTTGCTGTCTGCTCTGATTCATAAATGTTATAAAGGAATGGCATTTCAATTTATGAAGGCCATTATGATGATTTCTGGTATGCCGGGGAAAATATCTTATATTACCGGTGGGTATGTTGTTACAAGGTATGGATACACATTTTAAAGCACAACCTCATGAGGCAATAACCCTCAATGTGTGGCCAGATAATAATCCACTGTTCACTTATTCTCTTGCCCATCTGATTACCGAAACAAACGTGATAAATCGAGTAGAAGAATTCCTGTTCGTCAATTTTTGCATCGATAATGTTATTTTCTTTATTCATGATGATTGGCTTGAAAACCTGCACAAGACAGGCCTAAAGGTTGTGTTGGTTATTGATCTTTTCATGCCTTCACTGGCGAAATATTGGCATAATAAACAAAAAGATATGATCTTGCTGTCGGTTGAGGACAAGGATATAAAGACGTTTGTCTCTGCTCTGGATAGCCTGTCTTATGGACAAAGCGTGGTACTGAAAGATGTCGTACCGATAACAGAGAAAGAAATATTCGTGTTACGTAAACGCCTCTCCGGTATGTCCGTAAGAAATATCGCACCCATTCTTAATTGCTCGACTAAAAGTATTTATTATTACCAGTATTCTTTATTAAAAAAATTGAGGCGATCATCACGGATAGGCGAGATTTATATCCACTGCTCTCATTTGCATGATGCTTACTTAAGGTAGCAGCTAAGTGTCGGGCCGATATTGAGTTATTCTGCTCTTTCTGGCGGAATGGCGGCTAACTCAGAAGGATATGTCGCCTGTTTCAGCCTATCGCGTCATCAACGCAAAACGACATCACTCACTGACGGTCGTATCTAAGACTGGGGGCTGGTCACAATCACAACTTCGTTGACAACCGCACTCTACATAGTTGTATAGCACAACTAAATTTCGGAGAGCACTCAATGAACATTGATTCACCTGTTGTCAGAGACATTCGCATTTCCTCTCGCCTGATGGTTCGTGAGTTAGGATTTATGGCCAATACGCTGGCGGCCACCGACTATTCGCCCTCGGCAGTGCATACTCTTCTTGAAACAGAGGCGCACCTGCGCTGGTTCATTCTGGATGATGGCTGCCGGGGGCATGGCATCGGGCGAAGACTGTTGGCTGAAGCCATGCGGTTTTGTGATGAGAAAGGCTTCCATACGGTACATTTATGGACCTTTAATAAGCTGACGGCGGCGCGTCGGCTGTATGAATCTTTTGGCTTCAGGCTTGAAAAAGAGTGGCAGGGCGACCAGTGGGGAAACCGTATCATCGAACAGCAATTTAACCGGCGTAACGCGTCCGAAATTTAAAAATAAACAACATTTATGCTCCTCAGGAAAATAAATTCCTGTAGGGTTAGATAATCACGCAGGGCAGTCATCCCGGCAGTCATTTCTTTCCCCTGACTTTTTACAACGAAGCATGAATACATTTTTGACTATCTTATTGCGCGTCCCGACTGGACTATACTGACATCACTTTTCAGTGATAAGGATCCGTCATGCTTGTTTTACCTCCCGTTCGCCCCGAGGAATCCATCGCCCGCCTGACGGCGATCATTGAGCCGGTCGCAGAAAAACTGACCGTTGCACCGCGAAAACGGATGACCTGGACTTATAAAGGCCGCCAGCAGATGTATTTACTGCTGGAGGGCGAACTGTCCATTCTTCGCGCTTCGGATGGTCTTTTGATCGTTACGGTTTACGAACCGCACCTGTTCGGAATCGCAGAAATGATACAGCCGACACAAGGTCATATATTGCGGACAGAATCAGTCTCCACCGTACTGCGTGTTGATGCGCAATTGGCGGCGGCGCGCTTTCGTCAGGAGGGCGTCTGGGAAGACGTGGCGGCGTTGCTCTCTTACCATACGGCATATCTGATATATCGCGATGCGCAGATCGTGCAGCAACGTACCTATTCGGTAATACGTAACCATCTGCATGAAATGATATTATTGCCTGAAGAAACGCGTATGCGTACCACCATTCTTGACTATATTCAGGATCGCACGCTTTTATCGCGCAGCAGTATACTGAACGTCCTCTCTGCGCTCAAACAGGGGAAATATATCACCTTCAAGCGCGGGGGGTATCTGCTTGAACTGGGTCATCTTCCCGAGAGTTTTTAAAATTTAAAATTAAACAGAAAACGAATTAACCCGTTGCGACTTTCGTTATATCGTTTGCCCACTGAGTCACTTTGCAAACGAATCTAACTCAGGTTCAGGTAAACGGGAAATACATGAAAAAGACAGTAATAGCTTTAATTATCGCGAATGCGTTCAGCGCCACATCTGCCTTCGCGGCAGCGGACGCGGGCACCTGGTACGGCGGCGCAAAATTTGGCTGGTCACATTATTTTGATGCGAAAACCGGTGCCAAAGCGGTCGAAAATAATAATGACTCGAATCATTTTAATATCGATCGTGATAACGTCGGCGGAGGGATTTACACCGGCTATCAAATCACCCCGTGGCTGGCGGTGGAAGGCGGTTACGACTACTTAGGCAATATGCAGATCGCCGGTCAGCACGGTGGCTCGGGGGCAAAACTGAAGGCGCAGGGTCTGCAAATGTCTCTGAAAGCCAGCTATGCCGTCACGAATAACTGGGATGTTTATGGCCGTGCAGGGGCGATGGGCTATCGCGCGGAGTCTGACGTCAGCGGGCATAACCGTTTTGAAACTGGCGTGCGTCCACTGGCGGCCGTCGGTACGGAATACGCCTTCAATAAAAACTGGGCTGGCCGTGTCGAATACCAGTGGGTCAGCAACGTCGGCAACGCCAACCAGATTGGCGTAAGCAGTGACGTCAGTTCCGTGACTGCCGGCGTAACCTACCGCTTTGGTCAACACGATGATGCGCCTGCCGTGGCGGTCCCGGTTGTCGCGCCCGCACCCGCGCCGGAACCGCGGCATTTCAACCTGAAATCTGACGTGATGTTTGACTACAACTCGGCAACGTTGACCGCGGAAGGCCAGTCAGCCATTCGTCAGCTTTATAACAGCCCGGGTCTGCAGCCTGCGAAAGATAAATCCACCGTAGTAGTAGGGTACAGCGATCGTACTGGCAGCGAGGGGTATAATCAGGAACTCTCCGCCCGCCGTGCGCAGACGGTGGCCGACGCGCTGATGACTCTGGGGATCCCGGCGCAAAATATTCGCGCCGAGGGTCGTGGCGAAAGCGAATCCGTCACCGGCGCACAGTGTGACGGCCAGCAAGGGCAGACACTGATTAACTGTCTGTCACCGGACCGCCGGGTGGTCGTGGAAATCAGCGACACGTAAATGAAAAAAACCGACACACGACGTGTCGGTTTTTTTTATCCACGCATAAGCGGAGACAGGGCGTTTTCAATTTTGCGTAACCCCGTCTCATTTCTCTCCGTAAAGTAATGTTCATTCATCATCTGCAACTCTTCCAGTTTCGATAACGCTGCGTAAACGCGCTGCACGTCATTATCGTGTTCAAATATCTCTTTCGGCTTCACTTCCTGCAAATAACGCGTTTTTATCGACGCCGACAGCGTAGAGATATGCTGATGATTGTACTGGTACAACGAAGCAAGTTGCGATAAAGGTATTTTCGCCGCGCTATCGTTCGGTAGCACAAGCGGAATTTGCATCTGTCGGATTGGTTCAATCTTATCTGCTCCCGTCGCGCTGCAGGCGGTGAGCGTAAATAAAGTCATAAACAAAACATTTCGGGATAATCTTTTCATCTGTGTTAGCCTGGCAAGTAAGTCAACGCAATTATCCAGACTGGCTACGAATGCTATAGAGAAAGATTGTTTATTTTTAAATAACGAATTAAACATCCAGGCCGTAGTGCGCATTGCTATGCGACCGGGTTAATTCGTTGCGGCTTATTCCGGCATACCGTGTGGCAGGCAAGGAAAATAAAAGATAAGGTCATAGGGGTATTATAATCATCCAGCGTGAAGGTCAGGCCATGTAACAGCCGGACTATAACGGCCCGACGCAGGATGCGCGCGTTCCCTGTTACCGCCGTTCTGTATGACTATGCAGGCGGGCCGCCCGCAAATCGTCGGGGGTGTCGATATCAAACGTGATACCCGCATCGTCCAGCGCCAGATCGTAGACCTCGTTTTCCGTACGCGCAGTATGCACGATGGCCTTCGCGCCCGTGTCGCCAGACAGCGCCAGCAGCTGCGGTAGCCAACGACGTCCAAACCCGACCGGATGCCCATGCTGCTGACGATACCAGGGCACGACCACCGAATATTGCGCTAACCCCGCCGCGACAGCTTGCAGCGACGCAGGACGAATCAACGGTAAATCCGCAGGCAGGAGCAACCATCCACTCGCCTCAGCCGTCGCGTGAACCCCCTGCGTAATGGATACCCCCATGCCGCTTGTTCCGCCAGCGGGCCGGACAAGGTGCCAGCGCAACCCGGCATCGTCAACCGCCCGGAGCACATGCCCGAGCACTGAATCCGCGCCAATCCGCGCATCCAGCTTATGCCCGGAGGCGCCAGCCCTGGTAAAGCGTTCGCCTTTTCCGCCCGCCAGAACAATCACCACCGGCGACGACATCAGGATGCTTCGCTTTTCAGCCGCGTCGCCGCCACGTCCGCCAGCACTGACAGCGCCAGCGAGCGGGCATCGCGCGCTTTGGGAAAAATGCCCACAGGCGCGTTGATGCGGGCGATATCCTTCTGTCGCCAGCCGTGTGCGCAAAGTCGGGCAACCCGTTTCTGGTGCGTGCGGTAACTGCCCAGCGCGCCGATATAAAACGGCTTTGCCGCCAGCGCCGCCTGCAAAACGGGAAATTCGCGGTCAAGATCGTGCCAGAGCAAAAGTACCGCCGTATCGGCATCCGGTGGCGGGAAAAGCGTGGCGTCGGCGCAAAGCTGCACATCGTAGCCCGCCGCTTCGGCGAGCAGCGCGGTGGTCTGCGCCTCCACGGAGCGACCAAATATCATGACCCGCACGCAGGGGCGAAAGCCCAGCGCAAATTCGCCGTTGCGCCAGCGTGTTTTGCTGTAACCAGGCTGAACGGCTAACGTTTGTGAGGTCGGGCAGTAGCGCAACGTCACGGGCTGGCGGCGTTCAAGCTGATGCAAGACTTCGTGCAGCGGCTGTGCCGAACGCAGCGTATGAATGTTGAGGGTAATCCCCCCGCCGCAGGGAAGCACAATGTCGAACCACGGCGAGCCTTCACCGTAGCGCACAGTGCGATCCTGAGCGCAGCGGATCGCCTCCATCGCTTCAAAGGCGACCGCCCCTTCCACACACCCACCGGAAACAAAGCCGCAATACTGTCCGTCCTCGCGTACGGTCATCTGCGCCCCCAGCGGACGCGCCGCGCCGCCGCGGATGTCGACCAGCGTCACCAGCGCCGCCCCCATACCGTTCGCTAACGCCTCCAGCGCAAAGCGTAAAATATCCCGGCTATCATCGGTCAGAAAGGCAGCCTGGGGCGTCCTGCCCGGCGCGTCCGTCAGGCCGATAAGCGATTGCTGCATACACTCTCCTTACACCACATCCGGCAGCTCACTGAGCAACGAATCCAGTCTGACCGGATAATCCCGCACCCGTACGCCCGTGGCGTTATAGACCGCGTTAGCGATAGCCGCGCTGACGCCGCAAAGCCCCAGCTCGCCGACGCCTTTCGCTTTCATTGGCGAGGAGATCGGGTCGGTGTCATCCAGGAAAATCACCTCCTGCTCAGGGATATCAGCATGTACCGGCACTTCGTACGCCGCCAGATCGTGGTTAACGAAATAACCCTGCCGCGTGTCCACCGCCAGCTCTTCCATCAGCGCGGCGCCAATCCCCATGGTCATGGCGCCAATCACCTGGCTGCGGGCGGTCTTCGGATTCAGAATGCGGCCCGCGGCGCACACCGCCAGCATCCGGCGTACCCGGATCTCGCCGGTCGCGGCGTCAACGCCAACTTCCACAAAGTGGCCTGCAAAGGTGGACTGCTGGTATTTCTCCGCTAAATCGCCAAACTCGATCTTATCTTCCGCATTCAGCGCACCGTCTGCTGTCGCCTCGCGAAGCGAAACCCGGCGTCCGTCGCCGCAGATTTCTCCTGCTTCAAATACCGCCGTCTCGGGGTTGAAGCCCAGTTTTTTGGCGATGGATTCCCGTAACTTGACGCAGGCGGCGTATACGCCTGCGGTGGAGGTATTGGCGCCCCACTGTCCACCGGAACCGGCGGAAATGGGGAAGGCGGAGTCGCCCAGCCTGACGTCGACGCTTTCCAGCGGCAGGCCGAGCATCTCCGCCGCCGTCTGGGCGATGATGGTGTAGCTGCCGGTGCCGATGTCAGTCATGTCTGTTTCAACGGTCAGCGTACCGCTGGCGTCCAGCGCCACCCGCGCGCCGGAAGGGGCGACAAGGTTATCGCGGAAACCCGCCGCCATGCCCATGCCGATCAGCCAGTTGCCTTCGCGGACTTCTCCCGGCGTGGCGTGACGTTGTTGCCAGCCGAAGCGCTCAGCGCCGGTGCGCAAACAGGCGATCAACTGACGGCGCGAGAAAGGGCGATCCGGGTTGGCCGGATCCACCTGCGTGTCGTTAAGAATGCGAAATTCAACCGGATCCACGCCGGCCTTGATCGCCATCTCGTCGATCGCGATCTCCAGCGCCATCAACCCCGGCGTTTCTCCGGGCGCGCGCATGGCGTTGCCTTCCGGCAGATCGAGCCTGGCGAGGCGCAAACCGGTATGACGATGCGCGCCTGCATAGAGAAACCGGGTCTGATTAACGGCCGTTTCCGGTGTGCCGTCGGGCAGGGTGCCGGACCAGCTGTCATGGGCGATAGCGCTGATTTTACCGTCGCGATCGGTGCCGATGCGAATATGCTGGATGGTTGCCGGACGGTGGGTGGTGTTGTTCGGGATCAGCGGGCGGGGCAGCATGACTTTGACCGGGCGCTTCACCGCTCGCGCCCCCAGCGCCGCCAGCAGGGCATCGCTGCGCAGGAACAGCTTGCCGCCAAAGCCGCCGCCAATATAAGGCGAGATCACGCGGATATTTTCCTGCGGGATGTTCAGCGTTTCGGCCAGATCGGTATGCGCCCAGTTAATCATTTGGTTTGACGTCCAGAGGGTCAGTTTGTCGCCTTCCCAGACGGCCATCGAGGCGTGAGGCTCCATCGCCATATGGCTCTGGTCAGGCGTGGTATAGATCGCGTCCAGCTTCATCGCCGCCGTTGCCCATGCGGTGGCGAAATCGCCGACGTCCTGATCGGGCTGATCCTCCGGCGGGGTGGTGACCGACGGTTTCTCTTTTGCCAGATCGTATGCGCCCGGCTCGCGCTGGTACTCAACCTGGACCAGAGAGGCCGCCGCGCGCGCCTGCTCGAAGGTCTCCGCCACGATCAGCGCTACCGCCTGCTGGTAATGCTCAATGTCCGGTCCGCCCAGTAGGGAGGCGGCGTTACGCTCGCCCTTGCCGAGTGGACCGGCGTTTTCTGCGGTCACCACCGCGAATACCCCCGGCGCGTTCAGCGCGGGCTGGGTATTCATCGAAATAATACGGCCTTTCGCGATCGCGGCGTCAACGATATAGCCGTACGCCACATCCGGTGCGATATCATGCCATTCATAGGCGTAAGGGGCGGTACCGGTGGTTTTTTTGGGGCCATCAATACGATCGTGCGGTTGACCCACTACGCGCATCCGATCGACAGGATTGGTTCCTGCTGGTTTTTCAAATTTCATCGCTTATGCCCCCGCTTCTGTCAGCACTGAGGCGAGCGTCCGCTTCGCCAGGATTAGCTTGAATGCGTTTTCCACCGTGGGATGCGCGTCGGCAAACAGCGCGTCATACACCGCCTGCGCGCCGTGCGGCAGTTGTGCGTCGGCTTCCGCCTTTCGCCAGGGCTTGTGCGCGACGCCGCCGAGCGCCACGCGTCCGGTGCCGTCTGGCTGCACAATGGCGGCAACCGAGACCAGCGCGAACGCATATGAGGCCCGATCGCGCACCTTACGATAAATATGCGTCCCACCCACGGGAGGGGGAAGGGTAACGGCAACGATAAACTCGCCTGGCTGTAAGACATTTTCGAGATGCGGCGTGTCGCCCGGGGCGCGATAAAAATCAGCGACGGGAATACGGCGCTCGTTGCCGTCCGGGTTCACCGTCTCGACAACCGCGTCAAGCAGGCGCATCGCCACGGCCATATCGCTGGGGTGGGTGGCGATGCAGGCGTCGCTGACGCCAACCACGGCATGCTGACGGCTGAATCCGCCAAGCGCGGCGCATCCACTGCCCGGCGAGCGTTTATTGCAGGGCTGGTGGGTATCATAAAAATAGGGGCATCGCGTGCGCTGCAGCAGGTTTCCCGCCGTCGTGGCCTGATTACGCAACTGACCCGACGCGCCAGCCAGCAGGGCGCGGGAAAGCACCGCGTAATCACGGCGAATACGCTCGTCAGCCGCCAGGTCGGTATTGCGCACCAGCGCGCCAATCCGCAGGCCGCCGTCGGCGCTGGCCTCAATCTGATCCAGATCCAGACCGTTCACATCGATCAGGTGGGTGGGCGTTTCAATTTCCAGCTTCATCAGATCGAGCAGATTCGTGCCGCCCGCAATGAATTTCGCATTGCCATGACGGCGGGCGCTGGAGGCCGCGTCTGCGGGCGTTGCCGCTTTCTCGTAGGTAAAGGCTTTCATGGCTTCAGTTCCCCGGCGGCATCTTCTATGGCGGCAAGGATATTGCTGTATGCCCCGCAGCGGCAGATATTGCCGCTCATCCGTTCACGAATTTCGTTCGCGGTCATTTCCGGCGGCGAGACCAGATCCAGCGTAACGTGGCTGGGGATCCCCTCTTCGATCTCCTGCAACATCGCGACGGAAGAGCAAATCTGACCCGGCGTACAGTAGCCGCACTGGTAGCCGTCATGTCGCACAAAAGCGGCCTGCACAGGATGCAGCGCGTCGGGCGTGCCCAACCCTTCAATGGTGGTGATTGCGGCGTCCTGGTGCATCACCGCCAGAGTCAGACAGGCATTGATGCGACGACCGTTCAGCAGCACGGTACAGGCGCCGCACTGCCCATGATCGCAGCCTTTTTTGCTGCCGGTCAGATGCAGATGCTCACGCAGCGCATCCAGCAGGGTGGTGCGGGTATCCACGTGCAACTGCTGCGGCTTGCCGTTGACATTCAGGGTGATGGGGACGATTTCAGGTGGCGGCGTTACGGGCAGATGATTCTCACCCTGGTTATTGCCTAGGTTGCTCATGCCAGGCCTCCGGTCGGTAAAAAAGGAAAATGAAAAACGTGTTTGAATCGCTAAGGACGTTTTTTAAACATTAAGCATAGTCGGCACTGGCGCTGGGATTAGTCTTAAAACAGAGAGGGGAGCCACGCAGCGAGGAGCGATAAAGGGAAGTCAATCACATTTCCGTTTTTGCCAACAGAAAATCTATAAAACTAGACGATTGTCGAGTTTTTGCCTTAAAGTCCCCCCTTCGGCACTAGACAAAACTGCCGCATGGTTATCAAATGGTTAAATAATATTTCGCTGAATGTAATGATCGGCCTGACTATTCTCAGGACCGGCGGCAATTCAGTGTCTACAAGCAAAACGACACACCCTTTCGGGAGAAATTATGCATTCCTCTGTTAATAAAAACGAAAGCCGAACGTTCTTCGGCCATCCTTATCCGTTGGGCGCCTTGTTCTTCACTGAAATGTGGGAACGTTTTTCCTTTTACGGCATTCGTCCATTATTAATTCTGTTTATGGCGGCGACGGTTTACGAAGGCGGCATGGGACTGGCGCGCGAAAATGCCTCCGCTATCGTTGGGATTTTTGCCGGGACGATGTATCTGGCCGCGTTACCGGGCGGCTGGCTGGCGGACAACTGGCTCGGCCAGCAGCGGGCGGTATGGTATGGCTCGATTCTGATCGCGCTGGGTCATCTGTCTATCGCGCTCTCCGCCTGGATGGGCGATAACCTGTTCTTTATCGGCCTGATGTTTATCGTGTTGGGCTCTGGCCTGTTCAAGACCTGTATCTCAGTGATGGTCGGAACCCTGTACAAAAAAGGTGATGCGCGGCGTGACGGTGGTTTTTCGCTGTTCTACATGGGCATCAACATGGGGTCGTTTATCGCCCCGCTGATCTCCGGCTGGCTGATTAAAACCCACGGTTGGCACTGGGGCTTTGGCATCGGCGGGATCGGGATGCTGGTGGCGCTGATCATCTTCCGCGTGTTTGCCGTTCCGGCCATGAAACGCTATGACAGGGAAGTTGGCCTGGACTCCACCTGGAACAGTCCGGTGGCGAAGAAAAACGGCGTGGGCGCGTGGCTGATCGCACTGGCGGTGGGCGTCGCCATTATTGTGACGCTGATCGCGCAAGGGGTGATCGTTATCAATCCGGTGGCGGTCGCCAGCATGCTGGTGTACGTCATTGCCGCCTCCGTGGCGCTGTACTTTATTTATCTGTTTGTCTTTGCCGGACTGACCCGCAAAGAACGTGCGAGACTGCTGGTCTGCTTTATTTTGCTGGTTTCCGCCGCTTTCTTCTGGTCGGCGTTTGAGCAAAAACCAACCTCGTTTAACCTGTTTGCTAACGACTACACCAACCGTATGGTGGGCGATTTTGAGATCCCGGCTGTCTGGTTCCAGTCGATCAACGCCCTGTTTATCATCCTGCTGGCGCCGGTATTCAGCTGGGCGTGGCCTGCGCTGGCGCGTAAAAATGTGCGTCCGGGCAGTATCACCAAGTTTGTGATTGGTATTCTCTGCGCGGCAGCGGGCTTTGGCCTGATGATGATGGCGGCGCAAAACGTGCTGAACAACGGTGGGGCGGGCGTGTCGCCGTTCTGGCTGGTGGGCAGCATTCTGATGCTGACTCTGGGCGAGCTGTGCCTGAGTCCGATCGGTCTGGCGACCATGACGCTGCTGGCGCCGGAAAGAATGCGCGGACAGATGATGGGGCTGTGGTTCTGCGCCAGCGCGCTGGGTAACCTGGCGGCGGGACTGATCGGCGGCCATGTAAAAGCCGACCAACTGGATATGTTGCCGGACCTCTTCGCCCGTTGTTCCATCGCCTTGTTGATTTGCGCCGCCGTATTAATAGTGTTGATTGTACCGGTACGCCGGATGCTGGAAAATGCTCAGCAGAAGACGGAGCAAAAACCGATAACGCATGCCTGAATAACAATAAAACCTTTATTTTCAAACCGGTGCTAAAGGCGCCGGTTTATTTTTGCCATAAATAAAAAAGCATCTTCCGCAGTTTATCGCCATATAACGAAAAGTCTTAAAGGGAGGAGGGGCAGAAGCGTTATTTCTTCTTTGAGATTTAAGAAATGATCTTTTCTTACTTTTCTGGTTTTTAATTCTTAATTTAAGATTATTTAAAGAATTTAGCTCTGCTTATATTTTTGATTTCAGATTTACTGTCTGAGGTGGAGTTAAGGTTATTTCATTTGAGATCCCCTCATTCAGCCGCGAAAATAGCCCTATCGAAACGGTTGCTGCTGGCAACCATCTTTTAAGTCACTATCCCTCACGTATTTATGTCGTACAGGCAAATGGGAATGTTTGCCTGGAAAATATGGCTCGTCAGGTAACGGAGTACTTTTTAATTATGAAACCTGTGATGTCTTTTTATTTATTTAAACCCAGTAAAATCGCCTTATTATTAAGTTCGATTTTGTCTGCCGCTTCGCTTCCGGTTTACGCTGAAGGCGAACGCATCGTTATTGATAGCCGCACGCCTGTAGCTGATCGCACGTTAACTATTGCCGATGGCGCCGCCATGGAATATATCGGCGTATCGGCAAGTGACGCCAGCGTTACGGTTAACGGTAAAATTGATATGGTCAGTCCAGAAGGCAACACCGGCGCCAGCGTGTATGTCAGCGGTGGTATGCTGGATTTCGGTAAAGGCTCCACTATTGGCTATAAGACGCTCTCCAGCTCCGTCGCTGATGCGGTTCGGGTCTATGGCGGCACTTTTAAAGCCGAAGATCTCTCTATCACCCAGACCGGCGTTCCGACGATTGGCATTTCTGCCGACAACAGCGGGAATGTGGTTCTTACGGGCGACACCCGTATTGATATGACGATTACCGACCCGGTGACGGTATCGTCAAGCATTATGGCCTCCGCCATCACGTCATATCGGGATTCAACCCTCGCGCTGGATAACCTGACCGTCAACTATGCTGACAGCAAAACTCCCGGCGAAGTGGGCACCACGACCGTTGAAGCCCTGGAGTTCCGCGGCCTGAGTACGAAGGTGACCGGTGATATTAACGTCGATTTGCAGTCCACTTCCGCGTCCTATCTGGAGGGGATGAACGTGGGTAGCAACGGCGATTTTGAAGGCGACACCAATATCCGTATTAACACGGACAGCGCGAGAAGTGGGGTGAAGGGGCTGGTGCTTGAAGATCACTATGTGACCACGGCCAGACCCGGCAGAGAAAATAAGATCAACTTTAACAACGTGAATATCGACGTTACTAATAACGAAGACGTCTATACGTTTGCTTTAAACACCGGGCTCTCTTTCCTCGGCGAAGTCTCTGATTTGACGATGAATAATCTCAATGTCAAGGTAGCGGCGCCCGGAGACACCAGCGTGATTGGCGCACTGTTTCACGGTAGTGAAGAGTCCAGCGTCAGAATAAACGACGTGGATATTTCGCTCACCGGCGGTGAAAGCACCAATATGTACGGCCTCCAGGGCGTGGACGCGAAGGACATTGTGCTCAACACGCTGAACGTACAGACGCAGGGCGGCGACCGGGTTGAACTGTTACGCAGCACCAACGCGCGCATTCTCGGCGACGTTACGCTGGGCAGCCAGCAGGGGCTGGCGAGCGCGAAAGGCGATCTGCTCGCCATTTACGGTTCTGTCGATATCAGCAACAACAATAAGTTTATGGCGTGGGGCGACATTCACTCCGAACGCGGACATGTCGTTAACATTAAAACCGGCGACAACTCGTATCTCTACGGCAGCACGAAAAAAGTCTCTGACGGGGTGATCGATCTGGCGTTTAACGGCAGCAGCAGCCGCTGGGATATGACCGACTCTTCCAGCGTCACTAACCTGACGCTGAATGACGCGACGCTGAACTTTGCCCCGGCTATGGCGAGTAGCCGTAATCTAACGCGCGAAACGGTGCCGTTTAAAACCCTGACGGTAGACGGCGATTACGCGGGCAATAACGGCACTATCATCATGCGCACGCAGTTGGGCGACGACAGTTCTCAGACTGACCGGATGCTCGTTAACGGCAACACTTCCGGCGCCACCAATGTGACGGTGGTGAACGCAGGCGGCGCAGGTGGGCTGACCACCGACGGTATCGAGCTTATCAGCGTGGCCGGAAATTCTGACGGCGAGTTCAAACAAAGCGGACGTATCGTGGCGGGGGCGTATGACTACACTCTGGCGCGCGGAGAAGGCCAGAATGAGAAAAACTGGTATCTGACCAGCGGCCTGACGCCGGACCCGCAGCCGGAACCCGAACCGGATCCGGTTGATCCCGTAGACCCGGTGGATCCCATAGACCCTGTAGACCCTCTGGACCCTGTCGATCCGGTGGCGCCACCAGCACAACCGGAACCGCAGAGGCCAGCACCGGCCCCGCGCGAAAACGCGGTGCGTCCGGAGGCGGGTCTGTACGGCATGAACCTGCAGGCGGCGAACACGATGTTTAACACCCGTCTGCACGACCGCCTGGGCGAAACCCACTACGTCGACGCGCTGACCGGCGAGAAAGCGGTGACCAGCCTGTGGCTGCGCAACGTCGGTGGCCACACCCGGCAGAAAGACAGCAGCGGCCAGCTGGAGATGCAGGCCAACCGCTATGTGATGCAGCTTGGCGGCGACATCGCTCAGTGGTCTTCCGACAACACTGACCGTTTCCACCTTGGTCTGATGGCGGGCTATGCCAACCAGAAAGCGCGGGCGGAAAACCAGCGTAACGGCAACCGCGCCGACAGCCGCATCAGCGGTTACAGCGTCGGTCTGTACGGCACCTGGCTGCAGGACAACGAAACCCACGAAGGCGCGTATGTCGATACCTGGGCGCAGTACAGCTGGTTTGACAACACCGTTTCCGGTCGCGGCGTCGAATCCGAAGAGTACGACTCAAAAGGCTTCACCGCGTCGGTGGAATCCGGCTACACCTGGAAGCTGGCGGACATCAGCGAGCGTAACGCGCTGTACATCCAGCCGAAAGCGCAGGTCACCTGGATGGGCGTGAAGGCGGACGAACACCGCGAAGCCAACGGCACCCGCGTGGAAGGCCACGGTGACGGCAACGTGCAGACCCGCATTGGCGTGCGTCTGTTCGGCAAGGGCCACAACAAGCTGGATGACGGCAAAGACCGCACCTTCCAGCCGTTTGTGGAAGCGAACTGGATCCACAACAGCAAGGAGTTCGGCGTGTCGATGAACGGTGACAACGTGGATCTGGACGGCACCCGCAATATCGGCGAGCTGAAGGCCGGTGTGGAAGGCCAACTGACGAAGAACGTCTCCCTGTGGGGCAACGTCGGCCAGCAGGTCGGTGACAAAGGCTACAGCGACACCTCTGCGATGATTGGCATTAAAGCGTCGTTCTGATAAGTCACCTCGGATAAGGCGCGTTGCGCCTTATCCGACATTTACCGGTGATACTTACACTGCGGAAATACCCACTCTTAAAAAATGGGTATTGCTTAACGGGATGATCTTAAGATTTTCCTGCCCTGACCTTAAAAGAATAAAACACTGCTAATAAATAAAATGCTTATATATTAAACAGGTATTGTTTTTATATTTAGATAATAAATTTAATTTTATAGCTAAGGTCATTTCATTTGTCCTGTTGCTGTGCAGGTGGAAAATGGCGGACAGAAGCCACCGTGAGCACCAGCAAAGACCACTCCCGGAATAACCGGCGTTTTTTCACTTTTGTTTAACCCAGGAATTGCACATCGGCCATGGCGTTATTGCACGCAATACGTCTTAGCGCCGCGATGTCTGTTACGGATACCGATATGAAACAATTTAAATTAACCACAACAGCGCTCCTTGTCAGCAGCATGTTGATGACAAACTATGCCCATGCTGAGCTTTATGACAGAGATGGCGTGATTACCGGAAGCGGGGAGCTTGCTGACGGTGGAACATATAACATCATCAGCACTTCGGGTGAACATAACACTATCTCCGTGGCCAATAACGGCAGCGTGACTGTTAACAACCCTGGCGGTACGAGGACTGTGGATGGCCGTGGGGAGTTTGAAACGGGTGATTTCATGCTGGCCAGCGGGACGATCCTGCTGGTTAACAGCGGCACTATCAACTTAGGTTCCGGCTCTACCGTGAATCATATTATTGGTGATTATATTCCCGGAACCGTACCCGGCAGACCGGATCTGCCGCTTGACGCTGATTATGATTTTATGTCTGCGGTCACGATTATGACTGAAGAAAACATCAGCGCCCCCCTGAATGCGCAACAGGCGCAGATCGTTGCTGATGATTTAACGGTTAACATGAGCCATAAGCGTGATGATAAAGGGATCGCCGGGATTTATGGCGCGAAAAACAATGGTTCCATTCTCTTAAGCGGTAATACCACCGTGAATACCACGGTGACCGGGGCAAACAGCAATGCTTTCGGCGTGTATGCAAAATATGGCACCCGCATTGAAGCTGAGAACGTTATCCTCAACAGTAAGGGGACGGGGTATGCTGGCGGGATCATTTCCGAAGCGATGGAAGAGAGTGCCCGTTCGCTTATTCGCTATCAGAATGCGACCGTGACCTCGGTAGCCGATCAGTTTGCTGACGGGATTAGCGCGAACGGCGGCAAAGTTGAAGCGCTTGGCGATACAGTCCTTGACGTCACCGTCAACGCCGTCGGCGGCGTGGCGTCCGGTATCTGGCTGTCAGACGGTTTTCCGGGCGTCGATGTGGATGCCGCTGTCACTACCGTCGGCACCACCACGATGCGACTTAACGCAGGCGCGGATCAGACGGTGCTTGATGGCGTCGACTCAATGGGCTCGACGGTCTATACCGGCAACGATCTGAGTATCACTTTTGATGCGAAAGGGCATCAGCAGACAACGGGCACCGGGCTGTATGCCTCGATGGATCAGGCGTTAGCCGCAGGGAAAATCGCCGTTAACGGCAGTCTGGATATTGACGTTGTCGACGCCACCCGCAGCGGGAGCTGGAATTATCTCCATGCGGATAAGGGCGGCGAAATCACCCTGAATGGCGAGGTGCGGATGGGGGTGAATTACAACGACCCGGATGCTGTCGCGATCCTGGCTGAAAATGCCGACTCCCGCGTGACCATCAATCCGCAGAAAGTCCATATTGTCGGGACGCTGGAGGCAAAAGATGCTGCGACGATTGATATCACCGCGATTAACCAGTCCCGTTTTGATGGCGGCGCAGCAACCACTGACGATGCGGTGAGCAACCTGTCGCTGGCGGAGCAATCGGTCTGGAATATGACCAAAGACTCGCAGCTGACCAACCTGTCGCTGAACGATTCGACGCTGACCTTTATGCCGGCCAGCGCGACGACCCGTTCGCTGACCCGCGACGCGGCGACGTTTAAAACCCTCACGGTGAACGGCGACTATACCGGCGTCAACGGTAATCTCGTGATGAATACCCAACTGGGCGATGATACCTCTGCAACCGATAAGCTGGTTGTGCAGGGCAACACCTCCGGTAACACGAACGTGACGGTGCTGAACGCGGGTGGCGCAGGCGGCCTGACCACTGACGGTATTGAGCTTATCAGCGTGGCGGGAAATTCTGACGGTGTGTTTACTCAGAACGGGCGTATCGTGGCGGGGGCGTATGACTACACCCTGCAACGTGGGGAAGGGCAGAATGAGAAAAACTGGTATCTGACCAGCGCGCTGACGCCGGAACCACAGCCGGAACCGGTTGATCCGACTGAGCCAGTGGACCCGGTAGATCCGCTGACTCCGCAAGCGCCGACGCAACCTGAACCGCAGAGACCGCGCGAGCACGCGGTGCGTCCGGAAGCAGGTCTGTACGGCATGAACCTGCAGGCGGCGAACACGATGTTTAACACCCGTCTGCACGACCGTCTGGGCGAAACCCATTACGTCGACGCCCTGACCGGTGAGAAAGCGGTGACCAGCCTGTGGCTGCGCAACGTCGGTGGCCACACCCGCCAGCAGGACAGCAGCGGCCAGCTGGAGATGCAGGCCAACCGCTATGTGATGCAGCTTGGCGGCGACATCGCCCAGTGGTCTTCCGACAACACTGACCGTTTCCACCTTGGTCTGATGGCGGGCTATGCCAACCAGAAGGCACGGGCGGAAAACCAGCGTAACGGCAACCGCGCCGACAGTCGCATCAGCGGTTACAGCGTCGGTCTGTACGGCACCTGGTTACAGGACAACGAAACCCACGAAGGCGCGTATGTTGACACCTGGGCGCAGTACAGCTGGTTTGACAACACCGTTTCCGGTCGTGGCGTCGAATCCGAAGAGTACGACTCAAAAGGCTTCACCGCGTCGGTGGAATCCGGCTACACCTGGAAACTGGCGGACATCAGCGAGCGTAACGCGCTGTACATCCAGCCGAAAGCGCAGGTCACCTGGATGGGCGTGAAGGCGGACGAACACCGCGAAGCCAACGGCACCCGCGTGGAAGGTCACGGCGACGGCAACGTGCAGACCCGCATTGGTGTGCGTCTGTTCGGCAAGGGCCACAACAAACTGGATGACGGCAAAGACCGCACCTTCCAGCCGTTTGTTGAAGCGAACTGGATCCACAACAGCAAGGACTTTGGCGTGTCGATGAACGGTGACAATGTGGATCTGGACGGCACCCGCAATATCGGCGAGCTGAAGGCCGGTGTAGAAGGCCAGCTGACGAAGAACGTCTCCCTGTGGGGCAACGTCGGCCAGCAGATTGGCGATAAAGGCTACAGCGACACCTCGGCGATGATTGGCATTAAAGCGTCGTTTTAACGGAACGGCCCGGTGGCGCTGCGCGACCGGGCCTGTAAACAATCATGTAAGCCGGATGAGGCGCAGTTCACCGCCGCCATCCGGCTTTTATCCGAAAATCTCAAATTCCCACTGACACTATTTCCTTTCCCTCGCTTCGCTATTTTCTTGCCTTGAATATCGGGGCTTAGCGTCTATTCTTAATGGTCAGACAGGCTTGTTAACAGGCAATAAATGATGGTGCGAGGAAAATATCCTGAGCGTTGCCGAAGTCTATTTAAACGGTAACGATTGGTGATATTTGCATCGCGCGAAAATAACCGAAGGAGGCACTATGCTTTATCACCTTAACCGTTTCGCTGTCGAAAAAGATGATCCTTCCGAAGCCCCGGAATCCGGCGATAAGCCAGACAGCACCCCAAAGAAAAAATCCTGACCGGGTGAATCTCTCCCCCCTGTTTTAACGTGGGGGAGTATTTTTACGCTTCGCTTAACGTTTAATTATTGGATGTCGTTGTCTCTATGCGCAGGTATCGTCATATAAACGGGAGAAAATATGGATATTGATGCGTTTTTGCTGGCAAGAATCCAGTTTGCCTTTACCGTTTCGTTTCATATTATTTTCCCGGCTATCACTATTGGCTTAGCCAGCTATCTGGCTGTACTGGAAGGACTTTGGTTAAAAACAAATAATCCGGTCTGGCGTTCGTTATATCAGTTCTGGGTTAAAGTCTTTGCAGTGAATTTCGGCATGGGGGTGGTTTCCGGTCTGGTGATGGCTTACCAGTTCGGTACCAACTGGAGTGGTTTTTCGCAGTTTGCCGGCAGTATAACCGGCCCATTGCTGACCTACGAAGTGCTGACGGCTTTCTTCCTGGAAGCCGGTTTTCTGGGGGTGATGCTCTTCGGCTGGAACAAAGTCGGGCCGGGCCTGCACTTTTTCTCCACCTGCATGGTGGCGCTGGGCACGTTGATGTCCACCTTCTGGATCCTCGCGTCCAACAGCTGGATGCACACGCCGCAGGGTTTCGAGGTCATTAACGGTCAGGTGGTGCCGGTGGACTGGTTCGCCGTTATCTTTAACCCGTCATTCCCTTACCGCCTGCTGCACATGTCGGTGGCGGCGTTTCTGAGTAGCGCAATGTTTGTCGGCGCTTCGGCGGCCTGGCATCTGCTGAAGGGCAACGATACACCCGCAATCCGCAAAATGTTTTCCATGGCGCTGTGGATGGCGATGCTGGTGGCACCGGTGCAGGCGCTGATTGGCGATATGCATGGTCTGAATACCCTTGAGCATCAGCCGGTGAAAATCGCCGCCATTGAAGGACACTGGGAAAACACGCCGGGCGAACCCACGCCGCTGACGCTGGTGGGCTGGCCGGATATGGACGCGGAAGAAACCCGCTATGCGCTGGAGATCCCCGCGTTAGGCAGCCTGATTCTGACCCACAGTCTCGACAAGCAGGTACCCGCCCTGAAGGATTATCCAAAAGATGAGCGCCCCAACTCAACCATCGTGTTCTGGTCGTTTCGTCTGATGGTGGGGATGGGGGTGCTGATGATTCTGCTGGGACTCGCCAGCCTGTGGCTGCGCTACAAAAACCGGTTATATCACTCCCGCCCTTTTATGCATTTCGCGCTGTGGATGGGGCCATCAGGGCTGATCGCGATCCTCGCGGGCTGGGTGACTACCGAAGTTGGGCGACAGCCGTGGGTGGTTTACGGCCTGTTGCGTACCCGTGACGCGGTATCGGCGCACAGCACGCTACAGATGAGCATCAGCCTGTTGGCGTTCTTTGTGGTTTACTCGCTGGTGTTTGGCGTCGGCTATCTCTATATGATCCGCCTGATCCAAAAGGGACCGCAACCGCTGGAGGAACCGACCTCTGAAACCGATGGCCGCCCGGCACGTCCCATCTCCGCGGTGGGTGAACCGCTCGATCAGGAGAAACGCTGATGACGCTCGATCTGTCTGTAATCTGGTTTGCCATCATCGTCTTCGCCACCCTGATGTATATCGTCATGGACGGCTTCGACCTCGGGATTGGCATTCTGTTTCCGTTTATTCGCGATAAGCATGACCGCGACGTGATGGTAAACTCGGTCGCGCCGGTCTGGGACGGTAACGAAACCTGGCTGGTGATGGGCGGCGCGGGACTGTTCGGCGCGTTCCCGCTGGCCTACGCGGTGATTGCCGATGCGCTCACTATTCCGCTGCTGCTGATGCTGCTCGGGCTGATTTTCCGTGGCGTGGCCTTTGAGTTCCGCTTCAAGGCCACGGAATCACATCGCGCCTTCTGGGATAAGTCGTTTATTGTCGGATCGATACTGGCGACCTTCTGCCAGGGGATCGTGGTCGGCGCGGTGGTCAGCGGTTTTCAGGTCAGTGGACGCGCCTTCAGCGGCTCGCAACTGGACTGGTTGACGCCGTTTAACCTGTTCTGCGGCCTCGGCCTGGTCATCACCTATGCATTACTGGGCGCGACCTGGCTTATCATGAAAAGCGAAGATCCGCTGCAAAGCCGGATGCGGCAGTTGGCCCGTCCGCTGTTGATCGTCCTGTTGCTGGTGATGGTGGTGGTCAGCCTGTGGACGCCGCTGACGCAGAGCGCGATTGCCGAACGCTGGTTCTCGCTGCCGAATCTGTACTATTTCCTGCCGGTTCCGCTGCTGGTCATCGTCTTCAGCCTGTGGCTGTGGCGCAGTCTGTATCGACCGGACTTTCATGCCCGCGCGTTTCTGCTGACCCTGGGGCTGATTTTCCTCGGTTTCAGCGGGCTCGGGATCAGCATCTGGCCGTATATTATTCCACCGGGGATCACCCTGCATGAAGCTGCCGCGCCGCCGCAAAGCCAGGGCTTTATGCTGGTAGGTGCGCTGATCATCATCCCGGTGATCCTGGCGTACACCTTCTGGAGCTACTACGTGTTCCGCGGAAAAATCCGCCACGGAGAGGGATATCACTGATGGCGAAAATCAAAAAATGGTCCCACCGCGTGGTATGGCTGATCGCCATCTGGTGCGCCAGCGTTCTGCTGCTGACGGCGGTCGGCGCGCTGTTCAGAGTGCTGATGACCTCTGCGGGCTTTCGTTCCTGAGCACAAAAGATTAGCGATGGGTTATGCCTTCGTAAATCAAGCGCAGGGCAAACAAACCGATAATTGCGCCAATAATTTTGCTGGCGACGCGCTGGATCCGCCCATACGCGCGACGGACCGCGGGTAACGAAAAGGCCTGGCTGAGGAAGACGCGCCAGATAATGGAAGAAAGCACGATGCCCGCCCAGGCCATCATCCGCGCCCATGTCGGCGTATCCGCGCTGAGCGTGACGGAGAAAATACTGATAAAAAACAACACCGTCTGCGGATTTGATAAATCGGTCAGCAAACCGCGACGGAAAAAGACCGTCCACGGCGCCGCCACCGGCTGCGCGAGCGGGCTCATTTGCGGTGTGACCTGGCGGCGCAGGCTGTTCCATGCAAACCACAGCAGATAGGCGCCGCCGCCAATTTTTATCAGCGAAAACAGCGCCTCGCATTGCGTGATTAATGTTGCCATGCCAAACAGTCCCAGCCCCGAATAAAGCGCATCGCCAGCGGCGACGCCAAGTCCGGTAAGCACTCCGGCGCGCCGTCCGGAAGCGAGGCTGGTCTGCACCACGACAAAGAGATTCGCGCCGGGATTAAAAAAGGTCAGGACAAACAGGCTGACGGTAAGAAATACGGCATGTAAAGGGTCCATACACCACGCTTCTGTCAAATGAACGATCTGATGTCATCCTATTTTTCACCGACGGATGGCGATGCGAGGGGGATCACAAAGAGAGAAGGGAAGAGAAAAACCACCCGCGTTGCCGCGGGTGGCGCGTCTGTCAGAATGTGTATTTCAACCCCAACATGCCTTGCGTATCGCTGTAACCCTTGTCGCCTACCTGCTGAGCGACGTTACCCCACAGTTGCAGGCGAGCGTTGAGTTGCCCTTCCACACCCACTTTCAGCTCGCCGATATTGCGCGTGCCTTTCACTTCACTGCGAATATCGTCCATCTTCACGCCATAGTTCTGGCTGTTGTAGATCCAGTTCGCTTCCACAAACGGCTGGAAGGTGCGCGTTTTACCGTCATCGATGGCATTATGGCCCTGCATAAAAGCTTTAATGCCCAGGCGCGTTTGCAGGTTGCCATCCGTTTCATCGACCACCCGGGTCCCGTTTTTCTCGGTGTGATTGTCCGCCTGCACATCCATCCAGGTAAGCTGGGCTTTTGGCTGCAACCAGTAACGGGTACGCCCATCGCGACTGGCGCCGAGGCTGAAGGTATAGCCTGTTTCCAGCGAAGCGGTGATCCCATCGGAATCATATTTCTCTGACGCCAGTCCCTGTCCGGATACGGTATTTTCAAACCAGTTATAGAGCACCCATGCGTCCAGATAGGCGCCAGTTTTGTCGGCGTCATTGGCGTACCATGTGCCATAAACGCCAGCGCTATATCCGCTGATCTCGCCGCGTGACGAGTAGCCCGTGAGACTGGCGTGACTGCGGCTCTTACTGTTCGCGTAACCGCCCATCAGGCCCAGGTGCCAGCGATCCTGGCCGTCACTGCTCCATTGGGCAATGTCGCCGCCAAGCTGGATCACGTAGCGGTTACTTTGGGTGCTGATCTGGCCGGAGCTGTCTTTAAAGCGCTGATGACCGCCAACGTGTCGCATCCACAGGCTGGTCACTTTCTTTTCACCGGTTAACAGGTCGGTGTATTGCGTCTCGCCCAAACGATCGTGCAGGCGAGTGTTAAACAGCGTATTGGCGGCAAGTGCGTTCGCCAGATAGCTACCCGTTTCCGGGCGATACTGATGCGTGCCTTCCGGCGCAGGTGGCACCGGAACATCGGGTTCTTCCGGCTGTTCAGGTTCTTCGGGGTCCACCGGTGGGACGGGGGGTTGTGGCGCCACGGAGGCCAGGCTGGTCAAATACCAGTTCTGGTTATCCCGTTTCGTCAGATCATAATCATACGCGCCCGCGACAATACGGCCTTCTTTCACAAAGCTGCCGGCCGACGTGCCTTCAACATTGACGACCTGGATGCCTTCAATTGTTTCCGCGCCGCTGCCGCCTGCGTTAACGATGCTCACGCGCGTCGTGCCTGAGGTATCGCCTTTTACCACCAGTTTGTCGGTCGCGGAAAGATCATCACCCAATGCGGTACGGAGGGACAGTAGCCCGTTGTTGCTGGCGTAATCGCCATTAATGGTCAACGTGGTGGGCGTAAACGTACCGTCAGACGGTGTGTCAGCCGACAGCGTCGCGTTTCCGTCAAGCACCAGCGAGTTGACCGTTTGAGAGTAACCATTCAGATCGAGACTGGCGCCGCTGTCGACAAGGTAGTCCGAGTTCGCGCTCAGCGTGTTAACCGCTCCGGCACGCAGTGTCCCACTGGCGACGTGGGTATTGCCCCGGTAATTGCTCGCACCGGTCAGGGTGGACGTTCCCGAACCGAGATGATTCACCTCGCCGGTGCCGGTAATGTTGGCGCCAAGCACGAAATCATCGCTGTTATGGTTAAGGTTGAGCACCGCCGTGCTGACGCCGTCGGTATTCCCAAGATGAATTCGTGGAACGTTAATTGAGCCTGCCGCCTGTTCGGTTTCTCCCTGCGCGCCGCCAATGTTCAGGATACCGGTGCTGCCTTCGCCCACCGCCAACCAGATAAGCGTGCCGGAGTTGATCGTCGCGCCATTGCTGACGGTCAGACTGCCGGTGGCGTCATTAGGCGTAGTGGTAAACCCGCCAAGATAGATGCCCTGGGCGACATTCAGCTGTGAATTTGCGCCGTCGACCCGCGTTTCGCCAGCGCCTTCGCGGTTTGAGTTCAGGGTATTGCCCACATAGCCAATGTTCATGTGTTCACTGAGGGTAAGCGAGCCGCCGTTGGTGATAGTCAGTTTGCCTTTTCCCTGATCGCCCACCACCGCCCAGTTGGACGATACAGACGAACCGGCTCCGTCGATGTTCACTTCTCCAGAGGCCTGTGCGGCGTATTCGCCGATCCGCAGTTCGTTAATCCCGCTGACGCGACTGCCGCTGTTAACCACAAGCGTACCGGAACCGTCGTGGGTTCCCAGCACCAGATTTAGCCCTTTCAGTGTCCAGGTAGCGCCGCTCTGGAGTGTGACGCTGCCCGTTGCATTGTTGCCAATCATCCCGGCGTCGGTGGTAATCGCCCGATTGTCAATGATCAGCGAGCCGTCGCTATTTTCACCCACCCGCAGGGAGCCAAAGCGATCCCAGCCCGGGTCTGTATTTTCAGATGCCGAGAGTAAGACATTATTATCGTTATTAATCGTAATAATGGCATTATCGTCGGAAGGGGAGGGAAAGGTCAGCGCATTGATAGTATTTGCCGCTGCGGTTGAGGCCAGCGCCGCTGAAATTGCGAGAGATAACAAAGAAGAACGAAAATATAACGCGTGTTTTTTCATGATCACTCGTCCGTAAGTTTTAAAATAAAAGAAGTGATAAGCAAAAATGCCTGTCTGTAATAACGGGCATTAATAGATTGCTTATATGTTTGCGTTCCTGCCTTTTAACTATTCGCTGTCAGTCAAAAAGTTTCAATCGTTTATTTATTACTCTCGCTTAACATTGATAGATTTAAACAATTAATTGCGTCATACAGACAGTACCGGGAACCGCAATCTCACCGTCTTTCGTTATGATGCTTAATGTTTCCCTTCATGCCGGGGATGTGTTTACTATGCTGGAAAACAAGGTAAAACAAAGGGATGGTACAGGGTTGCGGTAAGTGAAATTACTCAAAGGTAGTTGGATAATATTAAAATATTCATCATTTGACCCTTGTGTAATCACGTAGTGACATCATTAATTTTACGCTTTGTAAGCGCGCTTTTTAAATATTGCTTGATAAATGTCAATTTTTAATCAGTGACATATTTGAGAAATTTGTTTGTGCTTTTAGGATTATTATCAATTAAATGTTTTTTGCTTGCCGAATAATCTGATGACGGATGTAAGAATATATTTTGGCATCCGTTGGTTATCAATAAAGACGTCAGTTCCGATAAAAGTGAACATTCTGAAACGGGGGATTACTGTTTTAACCGCCGCCAGAATGTCGTGCGGCTTATACCAAGAAACTGAGCCGCGGCGGATTTATCGCCATTGAAGCGGTCGAGCGCTTCTCTGGCCGTCAGTCGTGTGGATGGAGACACGGCTTCGTCACGTTCTGACAGTTCCGGCAGCAGGCGCTGTAATAAATCCGCATCCAGCGTCGGCATGGGGTCGACGCTTAAAAACAGCGCCAGACGCTCCATCATATTGCGCAGCTCGCGGATATTCCCCGGCCACGGGTAGGTCACCAGAACGGCTGCGCTTTGCGCCAGACCGCTGCGGACGGTATCGGTAAACGGGACGTTCAGGGCTGCCAGCGACTGTTTTAAAAACCCCTCAGCCAACGCAGCGATATCGCCAGGGCGATCGCGCAGCGCAGGCAGAGCGAGGCGCAGAATGCTCAGGCGGTAAAAGAGATCTCGGCGGAACTGACCGTGTTTCATTGCCTCTTCCAGATTGCAGTGGGTGGCGCTGATCACCCGCACATCGATGGGGAGAGGATGATGACCGCCCACCCGGGTCACCTCTTTTTCTTCCAGTACGCGCAGCAGACGGGTTTGCAGGGGCAATGGCATCTCGCCTATCTCGTCCAGAAACAGCGTTCCGCCGTGGGCGATTTCGAACAGTCCGGCGCGCCCCCCGCGTCGGGAGCCGGTAAAAGCGCCCTCCTCGTAGCCGAACAGTTCTGCTTCCAGCAACGATTCCGTAATCGCACCGCAGTTCACAGCGACAAACGGACGGGAGGCGATGTCGCTGCGAGACCCCGCGTGTACGCCGCTTTCGCGATGAATGGCCTGTGCGGCCAGCTCTTTGCCGGTGCCGGTTTCACCCTGAATCAGCACCGCGGCGCGGGAGCGGGCGTAGAGCATGATGGTCTGACGCACCTGTTCCATTTGTCCGGACGCGCCACGGATATCCTCCAGGGCATAGCGGGTACGCAGCGCCCGATCGGACGCGTAAGAGGCTGTTACGCGGGCGGTCATTCGCGTCAGATCCAGCGCATCGCTGAATCCCTGGCGCACTGTGGCCGCAGAATAGATAAAAATCGCCGTCATACCGGCTTCCTCGGCGAGATCGGTAATGAGCCCCGCGCCGACCACCGCCTCAATGCCGTTAGCCTTGAGTTCGTTTATCTGCCCGCGCGCGTCCTCTTCGGTGACGTAGCTGCGCTGTTCCAGCTGCAGACCAAATGTTTTCTGAAAGGCGATAAGCGCCGGCAGCGTCTCCTGATACGTCACCACACCGATCGAGGCGGTCAGTTTTCCCGCTTTCGCCAGCGCGTGCAGTACGTCAAAACCGCTCGGTTTAATCAGGATCACTGGAACAGAGAGACGGCTTTTCAGGTACGCGCCGTTAGAGCCTGCGGCGATGATGGCGTCGCAGCGTTCGGTCGCCAGCTTTTTGCGAATGTAGGTTACCGCTTTTTCAAAGCCAAGCTGAATAGGGGTGATGGTCGCCAGATGATCGAACTCGAGGCTGATGTCGCGAAACAGGTCGAACAGCCGTGTCACCGAGACGGTCCAGATGACCGGTTTGTCGTCATTGATCCGTGGAGGGAGAGGCGAAGCTGTCATAGCAAACCTAAACGTGAAGAGACCGAATAATGGGTTTAGTCGTGTTTCAATTATGTTGCAATGAAACAACGCGGAACATTTTATGAAACGTTAGCTGACACGCTTTTTTTCGCTATCTGCCAGCGGGGTTTATCTATCGTATTGTCATATCAGTGTTTTTTATTTTTCTTAATCGGGTGCGGCACCTGGCATAGCCTTTGCTTTGTGGAGAGTAACGATGTTCACAACTTGATAACAAAGGATAAAATATGTCACGACACTCGCCGGGTCAGGCATTTCGCGCGGCCCTTACGCAAGAAAACCCGCTTCAGATAGTCGGCGCCATTAACGCTAACCACGCTCTGCTGGCACAGCGCGCAGGCTACCAGGCGATTTACCTTTCCGGCGGCGGCGTGGCGGCAGGATCGCTGGGGTTGCCGGATCTCGGGATCTCAACGCTTGACGACGTGCTGACCGACATTCGTCGCATCACCGACGTCTGCCCGCTGCCGCTGCTGGTGGATGCCGACATCGGTTTTGGCGCGTCGGCTTTTAACGTGGCCCGCACCGTAAGGTCAATGATCAAAGCCGGCGCGGCGGCGTTACACATTGAAGATCAGATCGGCGCTAAGCGCTGTGGTCACCGACCGAACAAAGCGATCGTCTCGAAAGAGGAGATGGTGGATCGCATTCGCGCGGCGGTGGATGCCCGAACCGATCCCGACTTTGTGATCATGGCGCGCACCGACGCCCTGGCGGTAGAGGGCCTGGACGCGGCGATAGATCGCGCGCAGGCCTACGTTGACGCGGGGGCCGACATGCTGTTTCCGGAGGCGATCACCGAGCTTGCCATGTACCGACAGTTTGCCGACGCGGTCAATGTGCCGATCCTCGCCAACATCACCGAATTCGGCGCGACGCCGTTGTTTACCACCGATGAACTGCGCAGCGCCCACGTGGCGATGGCGCTGTACCCGCTGTCGGCGTTTCGCGCGATGAACCGCGCGGCGGAACAGGTCTATAACGTGCTGCGTCAGGAAGGAACGCAAAAAAGCGTCATCGACATGATGCAAACCCGCAACGAGCTGTACGAGAGCATCAATTACTACCAGTACGAGGAGGCGCTGGACGCGCTGAACCGGAAGTAACGCTTCGCCCAGACCTCACTATCCTGCACATTACAATAATGACGAGGACAACATGACAGACTCGACGATCCTGCAAAACAACACACATGTCATTAAGCCGAAAAAATCCGTTGCGCTGTCCGGCGTACCGGCAGGCAATACCGCGCTGTGCACCGTCGGCAAAAGCGGCAACGATCTTCATTATCGCGGTTACGACATACTGGACCTCGCCCGGCACTGCGAATTCGAAGAGGTCGCCCATCTGCTGATCCACGGCAAATTACCGACCCGTGACGAGCTTCACGCGTATAAAATCAAACTGAAAGCGCTGCGAGGATTACCGGCCAACGTGCGCACCGTACTGGAAGCGCTGCCCGCCGCGTCGCATCCGATGGATGTCATGCGCACCGGCGTCTCGGCGTTGGGCTGTACCCTGCCAGAAAAAGAGGGCCACACCGTCTCCGGGGCGCGGGATATCGCCGACAAGCTGTTAGCGTCGCTCAGCTCTGTTCTTCTCTACTGGTACCACTACAGCCACAACGGTGAGCGCATCCAGCCAGAAACCGACGACGACTCCATCGGCGGCCACTTTTTGCATCTGCTACACGGCGAGAAACCGTCAAAAAGCTGGGAAAAAGCGATGCACATTTCGCTGGTGCTTTACGCCGAGCACGAATTCAACGCCTCCACCTTCACCAGCCGGGTCATTGCGGGCACCGGGTCGGACGTCTATTCGGCCATTATCGGCGCGATAGGCGCACTGCGCGGGCCGAAGCACGGCGGAGCAAACGAAGTGTCGCTCGAGATCCAGCAGCGCTACGAAACGCCGGACGAAGCGGAAGCCGATATCCGCAAACGTGTGGAAAACAAAGAGGTGGTGATTGGCTTTGGGCACCCGGTTTATACCCTGGCCGATCCGCGTCATCAGGTCATTAAGCAGGTGGCGAAGCAGCTTTCTGAAGAAGGCGGCTCGCTGAAGATGTACAACATCGCCGATCGTCTGGAAACGGTGATGTGGGAAACCAAAAAGATGTTCCCCAACCTTGACTGGTTCTCGGCGGTGTCTTACAACATGATGGGCGTTCCCACCGAAATGTTCACTCCGCTGTTTGTTATCGCCCGCGTCACCGGCTGGGCGGCGCACATCATCGAACAGCGTCAGGACAACAAAATTATCCGACCTTCCGCCAACTATACCGGACCGGAAGATCGTCCGTTCGTCTCGTTAGACCAACGTTGCTGATTCACTCCCTCTGACCCTAATATGCAGGAACGCTTTTATGTCCGTACAAGAACTAAACGTCCGCCCGGAATTTGACCGCGAAATCGTTGATATCGTCGATTACGTGATGAATTATGACATCACCTCAACAGTGGCGTATGACACCGCGCATTACTGCCTGCTGGATACGCTCGGCTGTGGTCTCGAAGCGCTGGACTATCCGGCGTGCAAAAAACTTATGGGGCCGATTGTCCCCGGTACTCTCGTGCCAAACGGCGTGCGCGTGCCGGGCACACAGTTTCAGCTCGATCCGGTTCAGGCGGCGTTTAACATCGGCGCGATGATCCGCTGGCTCGACTTTAACGATACCTGGCTTGCCGCCGAATGGGGGCACCCTTCTGATAACCTCGGCGGCATCCTGGCGACGGCGGACTGGCTGTCACGTAACGCGGTGGCGGCAGGCAAAGCGCCGCTGACCATGAAGCAGGTGCTGAGCGGGATGATCAAAGCTCACGAGATTCAGGGCTGCATCGCGCTGGAGAACGCCTTTAACCGCGTCGGCCTGGATCACGTGCTGCTGGTGAAAGTGGCGTCCACCGCCGTGGTGGCGGAAATGCTGGGGCTGACCCGGGACGAAATCCTGAACGCGGTATCGCTGGCGTGGGTCGACGGCCAGTCGCTGCGAACTTATCGCCATGCGCCGAACACCGGCACGCGGAAGTCCTGGGCGGCAGGCGACGCCACTTCCCGCGCGGTACGCCTGGCGCTGATGGCAAAAACCGGCGAGATGGGGTATCCGTCAGCGCTGACGGCGAAAACATGGGGGTTCTACGACGTCTCGTTCAAAGGCGAAACATTCCGCTTCCAGCGCCCCTATGGCTCTTACGTGATGGAAAATGTGCTGTTTAAAATCTCCTTCCCGGCGGAGTTCCATTCGCAGACCGCGGTAGAAGCGGCGATGACCCTGCATGCGCAGATGCAGGCGGCGGGTAAAACTGCGGCGGATATTGAGAAGGTGACCATTCGCACTCACGAAGCCTGCATTCGCATCATCGACAAGAAAGGCCCGCTGAATAACCCGGCGGATCGCGACCACTGCATTCAGTACATGGTTGCCATCCCACTGTTGTTCGGACGTTTAACGGCGGCGGATTATGAAGATGGCGTGGCGCAGGATAAACGCATCGACGCTCTGCGTGAGAAGATAAGCTGTTTTGAAGACCCGCAGTTTACCGCCGACTATCACGATCCGGAAAAACGCGCCATCGCCAATGCCATCACCGTGGCGTTCACCGACGGTACGGCGTTTGATGAAGTGGTGGTGGATTACCCTATCGGCCACGCCCGCCGTCGCGCCGACGGCATTCCAAAGCTTATCGAAAAATTCAAAATCAACCTGGCGCGTCAGTTCCCGGCCCGCCAGCAGCAGCGCATTCTGGAAGCCTCCCTGGACCGAACCCGTCTGGAGCAGATGCCGGTTAACGAGTACCTCGACTTGTTCGTTATCTGAAACAGATAGCAATAGGGCATAAGTTCAACAGGAGAGCCTCATGTCTTTTCGCGAATTTTATCAGCGTTCGATTACGCAACCGGAATTGTTCTGGGCAGAGCAGGCAAAGCGCATCGACTGGCAGACGCCGTTTACCCGGACGCTGGATCATAGCCGCCCGCCGTTTGCCCGCTGGTTCTGCGGCGGCACCACCAATCTGTGTTACAACGCCATCGATCGCTGGCTGGACAAACAGCCGGACGCGCTGGCGCTGATCGCCGTCTCTTCCGAAACCGAAGAGGAGCGCACCTACACCTTCAGCCAGTTGTATGACGAAGTGAACGTAGTGGCGTCGATGCTGCTGTCGCTGGGCGTCCGGCGCGGCGATCGGGTGCTGGTGTATATGCCGATGATTGCCGAGGCGCACGTGACGCTGCTGGCCTGCGCACGCATTGGGGCGATTCATTCGGTCGTATTCGGCGGTTTTGCCTCACACAGTGTGGCGGCGAGAATTGACGATGCCAGACCGGTGCTGATCGTCTCGGCGGATGCCGGGGCGCGCGGAGGAAAGATCCTGCCGTATAAAAAGCTGCTCGACGACGCCATCGCGCAGGCGCAGCATCAGCCGAAGCACGTGTTGTTGGTGGACCGTGGGCTGGCGAAAATGGCGCGGGTGGCCGGACGCGATCTTGATTATGCCGCCCTGCGTCAGCAACACGCAGGCGCGCGGGTGCCGGTAGCGTGGCTGGAATCTAACGAGACCTCCTGCATTCTTTACACGTCCGGCACCACGGGAAAACCCAAAGGCGTGCAGCGCGACGTCGGCGGCTACGCGGTGGCGCTGGCAACCTCAATGGACACCATTTTTGGCGGCAAAGCGGGCGGCGTCTTTTTTTGCGCGTCGGATATCGGCTGGGTTGTCGGTCACTCTTATATCGTTTACGCGCCGCTGCTGGCGGGGATGGCGACGATTGTCTATGAAGGGCTGCCAACGTACCCGGACTGCGGGGTGTGGTGGAAAATTGTCGAGAAGTACCGGGTGAACCGGATGTTTTCCGCGCCGACCGCCATTCGCGTACTGAAGAAATTTCCAACCGCCCAGATCCGCAATCACGATCTCTCCTCGCTGGAGGTGCTGTATCTGGCCGGAGAACCGCTGGATGAACCCACCGCCGCGTGGGTCACCCAGACGCTGGAGGTGCCGGTTATCGATAATTACTGGCAGACGGAGTCCGGCTGGCCGATTATGGCGCTTGCCCGTCAGCTTGACGACAGACCGTCGCGGCTCGGTAGCCCGGGCGTACCGATGTACGGTTATAACGTGCAGTTACTCAATGAAGTGACCGGCGAACCCTGCGGCGTGAACGAAAAGGGGATGGTGGTGATTGAGGGGCCGCTGCCGCCGGGCTGTATCCAGACTATCTGGGGAGACGATGAACGGTTTGTTAACACCTACTGGTCGCTGTTCAGCCGTCAGGTGTATGCCACCTTCGACTGGGGCATTCGCGACGCCGACGGCTATTACTTTATCCTCGGACGTACCGACGACGTGATAAATGTTGCCGGCCACCGTCTTGGCACCCGCGAGATAGAGGAGAGCATTTCCAGCTATCCTAACGTCGCCGAGGTGGCGGTCGTGGGGGTAAAAGACGCGCTGAAAGGGCAGGTGGCGGTGGCGTTTGTTATCCCGAAACAGAGCGACAGCCTGGACGATCGTGATGTGGCGCAGGCGGAAGAAAAAGCGATTATGGCGCTGGTGGACAGCCAGATTGGCAATTTTGGCCGTCCCGCCCACGTCTGGTTTGTCTCGCAGTTGCCGAAAACGCGCTCCGGTAAGATGTTGCGCCGGACGATCCAGGCCATCTGCGAAGGTCGCGATCCCGGCGATCTCACCACCCTCGACGATCCCGCCGCGTTGCAGCAAATCCGCCAGATCATTGAGGAGTAGCGGTAGCGCCCGGTGGCGCAAGCTGACCGGGCCTACGGTCTGCATTGTTGTAGAGCGCCCGGCGTCATGCCTGGTGGCAAAGGGAACGCTCTACTTTGCGGTCTTTATAATAATATTCTTTATCTCTGTCGTTTATTTCACGGATAACCCGACAGGGAACACCTGCGGCAACGACATTTGAAGGAATGTCTTTTGTGACCACGCTACCTGCGCCAATCACGGTGTTATTTCCTATCGTGATACCTGGATTGATAACCACGTTACTGCCGATCCAGACGTTATTGCCAATTGTGATCGGAAAGGAATACATCTCTCCCGCTTGCCTCAATTCATGATGAACAGGATGCCCGGTCACGGAGAGGGTGACATTTGGCGCAATCAGAACGTTATCGCCTATCGTGACGGTATAGTCGTCTACGATGGTAAAATTGAAATTAGCATAAAAGTTGTCACCGATATGGATGTTGGTACCGTAGGAAAAATAAATGGGCGGCTCTATCCATGCATTTTCTCCCGTTGAGCCAAACATGGATTTAATCAGGCCTTTCCTTTTTTCAACTTCTGACGGACGCGAATGGTTATACTCATACATCAATTCCTTTCCGCGCAATCTCTCTTCCGGCAAACCTTCGCACATATCTGTAAACAGTTGGCCTGCTTTTATTCTTTCTCTCATTGGCATAGTCATGTGTGAAATTTCATCCTTGTGGTGGGTTTTATGCTTGTTTACAGACAGGTTTGACATGGCGGGTAAACGGCCCCGGCCCACTTAAGGTAAATACCGAAATCAACGTAAAGCTCAGCGCGATCAGTCCGAGCACCAGATATGCTCCCTGAAAACCGATGCTTTCATACATATTGCCGGCGAAAACCGACATGAAAATCATCGCCAGTTGCTTAAAGAAGCAGAAGCACACCAGGTAAATCGTGGCAGAGAAGCGTACCTCAAACTGACTGGTGATGTATTTAAAACAACCGACAATCAGGAACGGTATCTCAAACATATGCAAGGTTTTCAGGATCACCACTTCCAGCGCCGAAGAGGCAAACGACGAGCCGATGATCCGCACCGACATAATCGCGCCCGCCAGCAGCAGGGCGTTTTTACCGCCAATGCGGTTCACGATCAGCGGCGCAAAGAACATAATACTGGCGTTCAGCAGTTCACCCATGGTGGTAACGTAGCCAAACACGCGGGTACCCTGTTCGCCGGTGGCAAAGAATGAGGTAAAGAAGTTAGCGAACTGCTGGTCAAACACATCGTAGGTACAGGACACGCCGACAACATACAGCGACAGAAACCACAGCTTCGGCTGTTTAAATAATTCCAGCGCCAGTTTCAGGCTAAATGCCGAGTGATTCGCGCCAACCGCATCGGCCACTTTTGCCGATGAGGGCGCTTCCGTTTTCGAGAAGAACAGCAGCAATGCCAGGATCACCGCGCAGCCGGAGCCCAGCCAGAAGACAAACTGGTTATTAATGGTAAACATAATGCCGGCAATCGACGCGCACAGCGCCCAGCCGACGCAACCGAACATCCGCGCGCGGCCAAATTCAAAATGACTGCGGCGACTGGCTTTTTCTATGTAGGCCTCAATGGCGGGCGCACCGGCGTTATAAATAAATCCCAGATAGATCCCGCCGACAATCGAACCGAGCAAAATATTGACCTGCAATAGCGGGCCGAAAACGTAAATAAAGAACGGCGCGAACATCACCAGCATACCGGTAATGACCCACAACAGATGCTTGCGCAGGCCGAGCTTGTCAGAGAGCAGGCCGAAAATGGGCTGGAACAAGAGTGAAAATAGTGAGATGCAGGCGAAGATAATACCGGTATCGCCTTTGCTGATATGGTTGATATCATGTAACCAGATCGGGAAAAAGGGGAAGTAAGCACCCATAATGAAAAAATAAAAGAAGAAGAAAAAGCCGAACATCCAGAAGTTAGTATTTTTCAAATAATGCATGTGAACGTCCTTATGCGAATATCGGGCAGGCGTTAACCTGCCCGTTTTTTGTTATTTCAGGCACCAGACGATCTGGTAGTGATAGCGACCTGCGCTGAGCTGGTATTCCGGCGACACCGACGGGCTCCAGGAGTCGTCGCCGCCCACGCCCATGTGGAAGCCGTCAAGGTTCAGCCATGTACCGGCCTCTTCCTGCAACAGATGGCGATGGCTGGTCTTCATCAGTTGTTGCTGGCTGTAGCGGCTGATATTGAACTGGAAGTCGCCGCGCCAGCAGTGGGCGCCATAGCGCAGTTCGCGGGTGTGGCAGCGCAGCCCGTTTTCGCTCGGAAAAACGTACGGCGTATACATGTCGTCGAGCGACAGGTCCCAGCGATCAAAGCAGGCGGCAGAGAGGCGGTCCGGGTAGTTTTCATGCGGACCTAATCCCAGCCAGTTCACGCGATCCGCCACCTGGGCCAGTTGGCAGGTCAGTCCGATGCGCGCCGGGTGTGGCGTGCCGCGGGCGACATCCACATCCACCGTGATCGTCAGTTCGCCGTCTCCGTCAATGCGCCAGGTTTTACGGCTGATAAACAGCGTTTCCCCCTGGGTCTGCCAGGCGTGGGCGGTAGTGATGATCACCGCGTCGGTGAGCGTCTGTGCTTCGCACTGCAACAGCATCGCTTCTGCGCGGTAATGCCCGGCGGCTTTCCAGCGTTCAACCCAGGCGTTCGGGTCAATACGCGTGGCTTCGCTGACGCCGATATCGTTATCAAGCGGCGCGCGGGTAAACTGGTCGCGAAGCGGGGTCAGCAGTTGCGCGTCCTCGCCGATCCAGTACTGCGTCAATACACCCTGCTGGCGGCAGAACTGCCAGCGTTGTTGATTCACCGTGACCAGATAATGCGTCTCTCCCGCCTCAAGCCGTGGCGCACAACCGACAGGCGAGGAGATCGCCACGCTCAGCTTTTCCGCCAGCGGCCACTGCTGCCAGGCGCTGATGTGTCCGGCTGGCGCCCACGCGGTGGCCTGCGGCTGCTCTACGCGCACCGTCAGCCATAGCTGGCCTGCTGCATTGGGGGCAGCAACGTCGGGAAGGGTAATGACCTGGCGTCCCTGCGGGGCGATGTCCAGCACGACGTTCCCCGCTGCAATGGGGTTACCGTCCAGGGCAAGGGACCAGTGCAGGATCTCATTGTCGCTATGGCGGAACAGATATTCGCTGGTCACCTCGATGTTACGTTCCGCGCCGGGCAGCAGGGTAAACTGGAAAAACTGCTGCGCGTGTTTGGCTTCGTACAGTGACGGATGCGGCATACGGTCGGCAAACACCAGACCGTCCATGCAGAACTGGCGGTCATTCGGCGTGTCGCCAAAGTCGCCGCCGTAGGCCGACCATGGGTTACCTTCATCATCATATTTAATCAGCGACTGATCGACCCAGTCCCAGACAAAGCCCCCCTGCAGGCGCGGATACTGCCGAAACGCCTGCCAGTATTTGGCGAAACCGCCGAGGCTGTTGCCCATTGCGTGCGCGTATTCGCAGAGGATCAGCGGACGCTGCTCGCCCGGCATTGACAGCCATTTTTTGATTGACCATTTCGGCACCGCCGGGAACGGCTGATCCTGATCGACGCGAGCATACATCGGACAGATAATATCCGTCGCCGCGCTGTCTGCGCCGCCGCCCTCATATTGCACCGGGCGCGACGGATCTTCCGATTTCAACCAGCGGTACAGCGCGTCGTGGTTGACGCCATGCCCGGACTCATTGCCCAGCGACCAGATAATAATGCTCGGGTGATTGCGGTCGCGTTGTACCATGCGCGTCACCCGCTGGCTCATGGCGGGAAGCCAGGTTGGGTCATCGGTCAGGCGGTTCATCGGCACCATGCCGTGGGTTTCGATGTTGGCCTCATCCACGACGTACAGGCCGTAACGGTCGCACAGCGTGTACCACAGCGGGTGGTTTGGGTAATGGGAGCAGCGCACGGCGTTAAAATTGTTCTGCTTCATCAGGATGATGTCCTGTACCATCGTCGCTTCGTCCATTACCTGACCGTGCTTCGGGTGATGTTCGTGGCGATTTGTACCGCGAATCAGCAGCGGCTTGCCGTTCAGCAACAGCAGGCCGTTTTCAATGCTGATCTGGCGAAAGCCGACGTCACAGGCTTCGGCTTCAATCAGTTCGCCGTCAGCGGTATGCAACTGCGCAACCGCGCGGTACAGATGCGGCGTTTCGGCGCTCCACAGCGACGGGTTATCGACTTTCAGGCGCAGGGTAACGCGGTCATGATACGCGCCGCGCTCGTCAACAATTTCGCCGCCAAAGGGGGCCGTCTGTTCACCGACCAGGACTTCGCCATCCCACAACTGCACGGTGACGCGCAGATCGTCGCGCAGTTCACCGTGCATTCTGATTTCGGCGGCCAGTTCGGCGCGGCTGAAATCATCATTAAAGCGGGTGGAAATCCGCAGATCGCTGATTTGCGTAGCGGGCTTGGTTAGCAGGCTGACGTCGCGGAAGATACCGCTCATGCGCCACATGTCCTGATCTTCCAGGTATGTGCCGTCGCTCCAGCGCAGCACCATCACCGCCAGACGGTTCTCGCCGCCGCGCAGAAAATCGCTGAGATCGAATTCCGAAGGCAGACGGCTGTCCTGGCCGTAGCCGACCCAGCGTCCGTTGCACCAGAGATGAAAGGCCGAATTGACGCCGTCGAAAATGATCCGCGTCTGGCTGTCGTGGAGTGCTGCCTCGTCAATATCGAATGTGAGCGAGTAACATCCTGTGGCGTTCTCTGCGGGTACGTAGGGCGGATTGACCGGAATTGGGTAGGTGACGTTGGTATAAATTGGTGCGTCGTAGCCGTACATTTGCCAGTTTGACGGTACGGGGATAGTGTCGGCATTTTCCGGATCGTTTAGCCGCCAGCTTTCCGGCACCGCCTCCGGCGAGGCGAACCAGGCAAATTTCCAGTCGCCGTTGAGGCTGCGCAATTGGGGGGAAAGGGTATTATCCCGGGCGTCTTCGGCGCTACGCCAGCTGGAAAATGGCGGGTGGGCTTCCAGACGGTTAAGCTGGGTTACGCCGGGATTTTCCCAGTCGCGGCGCGCCAGTACGGCGGCGAGTGAATCCGTGGTCAATGTCATGGCTATGTCCTGTCGTGAATTGTTATCCGCTCACAATTTTAGACAACATACGGGCAGAGCCAGAAAACTGTAAAGTCTGTTGAGGCTAATGAGTGAACTGTCTCACACATTTTCGTGTGCAGGATTTAGCGTGTTAACAGGGCGACCTGACGCGCCAGCTGCATGAGCGAGTCGGCCAGCGCTTGTGGAGAGGCGGCCTGTGTCCCAGGTGGCTGTACGGTTTTGCGCTCCGCCAACGTGACCGGCAGCAACTGATTGCCCCCGGTTGATGCCCCGCGAGAAAGCTGGATCAGGCGGTCGACGCTGGTTTGTCCAAGCAGCGCGAAATCCTGCCTGATGGTCGTAAGGGGGGGAATGTAGCAGGCGCTGTCTTCGGTATCGTCATAGCCGATTAC
This sequence comes from Citrobacter sedlakii NBRC 105722, assembly GCF_000759835.1. GTDB lineage: Bacteria > Pseudomonadota > Gammaproteobacteria > Enterobacterales > Enterobacteriaceae > Citrobacter_A > Citrobacter_A sedlakii. The sequence continues at coordinate 582,886 of NZ_BBNB01000002.1, read as the reverse complement.
GGAAATATCGGTCGCCACGCGCAGACCGAACTCGCTTATGGCGCGCATTGCGCCTAACGCCATCTGATCGTTGGCGACCAGCATCGCGCCGGGGATCGTCCCCGCGTTAAGCATCCGTTGGGTCTGGAGATAACCGGACATCGCGCTCCAGTCGCCTTCCTGCTGCGCCACCGGCTGGAGTTGATAACGCGCGAGGTGCTTATGCCAGCCCGCCAGACGCAGGCGCGCGGAAACCGACGTTTGCGGTCCGGCCAGCAGGGCGATGCGCTGGTGGCCGTGCTGAACCAGGTGCTCCACGCCGAGGCGCGCGCCGTCGTCGTGGGAAAAAATAATGCTGTTGATGGGCGACTGGTCCGACACGTCAAGGAACAGTACCGGCACGTTGCCACAGGCGGCGGCAACGGCAATGGCGTCGTCTTCGTCGAGGGGATAGTTGATGATAAGCCCACTTACCCGCTGCGCAAGCAGGTTATGCACCGCCGCTTTACAGGCGTCGACGCCGCTGCGCTCTACCATGGAAATTACCACGCTGGCCCCGGACTGGTCGGCGCGAGATTTAATGGCGGCGACAATCTGCGACGGTGCGTGCAGCGCCAGATTGGCGGTGGCAACGCCAATCAGTTGCGTCTGTTTGCCGGCTAACTGTTGGGCGACACGGTTAGGAATGTAGTTCAGCTCCGCCATGGCGGCTTCCACTTTTTCGCGGGTTCTCGCCGAGACGTGACTGGCCTGATTCACCACCCGCGAGACGGTCTGATAAGAGACGCCAGCATAGTCTGCCACATCGTAAAGCGTTACCGGTTTCACATTCATCACCCTGATTTCCACGTTTTCCGCGCGCTATCATGCCATACCGCGAAAGGTTTTTCGCCATTCAGCCGGGCTGACGCCGAAGTGGGATTTAAAATGCTGACGCCAGGTCACAGCAGACTGAAAACCCACTTCACTGGCGATGCGCTCGATGGGCAATTGGCTGGATTCCAGCAGCGTCTGGCTGAGGCGCAGGCGTTCACGGATCAGCCATTCGGCGACGCTACACCCTGTCGCCTTCATAAAATGACGGGTGAGCGTGCGACGACTCATCATGACCCGACTGGCGAGCGAATCAAGGTCATGGGGGTCGCGGATTGTCTGGCGCAAATAGTCCAGCAGTCCGTTAATGCGCGCATCGCGCGTGGTTTTGGGCACCGGCTGGGCGATAAATTGCGCCTGGCCGCCTTCACGGTGTGGCGGAACAATCATCCGCCGGGCGATTTGGTTCGCCACTACGCTGCCAAAGTGCTGGCGAATCACATACAGGCAGCAGTCGAGAGCCGCCGCCGTGCCCGCAGAGGTGATGATCCCGTCGTCATCAACATACAAAGCATTGATATCAAGTGTCACCGCCGGAAAACGCGCCTGAAAATCCTGCTCAAATTCCCAGTGCGTGGCGGCGCGTTTGCCGTCCAGAAGGCCTGCATAGCCCAGAACAAATGCCCCCAGACAAAGGCCCACAATTTGCGCGCCGTTTTGCCGGGCCTGCACCAGCGTATCCAGTAGCGTCTGGGGAGGGCGCTGGGCGGTGGCGCCCCAGTAGGGGATCATCACTATATCCGCGTCGATGAGCGCCTCATAACCGTAGGCGGCGTGCAACGAAAACCCGTCCTGCGAGTTGACCGTACCCGGCATTTCGGCGCAGATCTTCACCGTAAAGCGCTTCTGCGTTGCCACCTTTTCCCCGAACAGAATGCAGGGCACAGAAAAGTGAAATGGGCTGAAATCGTCCACGGCGACAATGGCGACGGTAACGGGGCGCATAGTTTTCCTCGATGGCGGTTAAAACGTCAGGGTTTCCCCATCTTCCGGCACATGCACATATTCTGCAATCTGGTTGTCACGTGCGTAGTCTTTGAGCGCCGCGCGCGTTAACAGACAGTGATTGATGGCTTCCATATGCGTTGCCACGATCTGCGCGTCCGGTAGGGTGAAATGGGTTTTTAACACATCTTCCGCGCCCATGATGATCGGGCCAAAACCGATGACGTGCGCGAAACCGGCGTTCAATACCACCACATCAGGCTGATAGCGGATCATGTTGGCTTCGACCTCGTCGCGCCAGACGGTATCGCCCACCAGATACAGCGTTTTTTCCTGCGGATGGGTCAAGATGAGCCCGCAGGCTTCGCCCAGCCGGGCCGCCATTTCGGGAACGGCATACAGACGATCGGAGCCGTGCTGGCCGCCGGTTTTACGCAGCGTGATCGCCCCGAGAATGGTCTCATCCGTCAGCACCGTCAGCGCGGTAAAACCCTGTTCGCGCAGCGTCTGCGCATCCTGCTCGTTTTGCACATAAATCGGCTTATCCTTCGGCACGCATGCGGACGCGGCGTCGTCCCAATGGTCTTCATGCAGATGGGTGACGATCAGCACGTCGGCCTGTAACAGCGTGTCGATATCGCAGGGAAGCTCCACGGTGGGGTTGCGAATATCGGCGCGGGCGGTGCCGGGAAAGCCCGGCCACGCGCCTTTCGGCGCCAGCATCGGATCAATGAGAAATGTTTTGCCGCCAAACGTAATCAACTGGGTGGCGTTGCGAATTTGCGTAATGTTCATCATCGGTACTCCACGTGAGGGTCAGTGGAGACAGCGTAATAGAGGGCGCGAGGAAAAAATGTGGGCAAATGGGCGAATAGCGATGAGATTGGGCCAGATGGCCTACCGGATGAGCGCGCGCGATCCGGTCAACAGGCGCAGGGACGAGGTAAAAATGTGACCCGCTTCACCGTCCGGCCACCAGAATCGCCTGAGACTCTACGGCTTCCTCAATTTGTCGCGCCACCTGTTGTAACGCCGCAAGATGCCGCTCTGCCGCCTGCTCAATACTCATCGCGCTGGCCATATACACTAGGTTCAGACAGCCAATCACCCGCTGCTCGCTGCGCAGCGGTACGGCGATAGAGGCGATTTTCTCCTCTTCATCCCAGCCGCGATGATTTTGCCCGTAGCCCGCCTGGCGGGTGCGGGCAAGAATGGCGTCCAGCCTGCGGGGTTCGCGGGCCAGTTGGTACTCTTCGCCCGGACGCGCCGCCAGCATCGCTATCAGCGCCTGACGCTCGTTTTCCGGGCAAAACGCCAGCCAGGTCAGGCCAGAAGCGGTTTTCAGCAGCGGTAGGCGCCGCCCGACCATCGCGCGGTGAAACGACAGCCGGCTAAAGCGGTGGGTGGTTTCCCGTACCACCATCGCGTCAACGTCCAGCGTCGACACGTCGGTCGGCCAGACCACTTCGCGCAGGAGATCGCCCAGCAGCGGCGCCGCCAGTGCAGAAATCCACTGTTCGTCACGAAATCCTTCGCTCAACTGGCGCACTTTAATGGTTAAGCGGAAGCTGTCGTCAGACCGGCTGCGCCGGACGTATCCCTCATCCTGTAATGTCTCCAGCAGCCTGCGCACCGTGGTGCGATGCAGGCCGCTCAGCTCCGCCAGCAGGCTGACGCTGGCCCCGCCATCGAGTTTATTTAACATATTTAATAACATTAATCCGCGCGTTAAACCGCGAACGGTTTTGTATTCCGTCTGCTCATCATTCTTCATGTTTATTGACATATTTATAGTTAAAACAACGAGGTGCACCTGGTGCACGTTCTGACATGTTTTGATTGTAGCGCAAAAAGCCCTTCTTATACTGACAACACTATAAAAAAGTATTCACATATTTTTAACAAAAAGGTGCGGCGGCTAACCGACTCAGCCCCGCCGTTTTGTCCGAATCGTGAGGTACAACATGTCAACAACCCCTGATATTCAACCCGCCGTCAACCATACCGTTCAGGTCGCCATAGCCGGTGCGGGGCCGGTCGGACTGATGATGGCCAACTATCTTGGTCAGATGGGCATCGAGGTGCTGGTGGTGGAAAAGCTTGATACGCTCATCGACTATCCCCGCGCCATCGGCATTGACGATGAGGCGCTGCGCACCATGCAGTCCGTCGGGCTGGTGGAGAAGGTGTTGCCACATACCACGCCACACCACGCGATGCGCTTTCTTACGCCAAAAGGCCGCTGCTTTGCTGATATTCAGCCGATGACCGATGAGTTCGGCTGGTCGCGGCGCAACGCGTTTATCCAGCCGCAGGTGGATGCGGTGTTGCTTGAGGGGCTGTCGCGCTTTCCCAATGTGCGCTGTCTGTTCTCTCGCGAGCTGGAAGCCTTCAGCCAGCAGGAAGGCGAGGTGACGCTCAACCTGAAAACGGCGCAGGGGCAACGGGAAACGGTCAAAGCACAGTGGCTGGTGGCCTGCGATGGCGGAGCGAGCCTGGTGCGCCGCACGCTGAACGTGCCGTTCAAAGGGAAAACCGCGCCGAACCAGTGGATTGTGGTCGATATTGCCAACGATCCGCTCAGCACGCCGCATGTCTATCTGTGCTGCGATCCGGTGCGGCCTTACGTTTCCGCCGCACTACCCCACGCGGTGCGGCGTTTTGAATTTATGGTGATGCCAGGGGAGACCGAGGCGCAGCTCAGCGAGCCGCAAAACATGCGTCAGCTCTTAAGCAAGGTGCTGCCGAACCCGGACAACGTCGAGCTGATCCGTCAGCGCGTCTACACCCATAACGCCCGTCTTGCCGATCGCTTCCGCGTCGATCGCGTGCTGTTGGCCGGCGACGCGGCGCACATCATGCCGGTCTGGCAGGGGCAGGGCTATAACAGCGGCATGCGCGACGCCTTTAACCTCGCCTGGAAGCTGGCGCTGGTGATCGACGGCAAAGCGAGTGACGCGCTGCTCGATACCTACCAGCAGGAACGCCGCGATCACGCAAAAGCGATGATTGACCTCTCAGTGACCGCCGGCAACGTGCTGGCGCCGCCGAAGCGCTGGCATGGCGCGGTGCGTGACGGCGCCTCCTGGCTGCTGAACTACCTGCCGCCGGTGAAACGCTACTTCCTCGAAATGCGCTTCAAGCCGATGCCGCAGTATCACGACGGCGCGCTGGTGCGTGAAGGCGAGGCCGCAACGTCCCCCGTCGGCAAGATGTTTATTCAGCCGAAGATCACGCTGGAGACGGGAGAGGTGACGCTGCTGGATAACGTCATCGGCGCGAACTTCGCGGTGATCGGCTGGGGCTGTAACCCGCTGTGGGGGATGAGCGAAGCGCAGATTCGGCAGTGGCGCGCCACCGGCACGCGCTTTATTCAGGTGGTGCCGGAGGTGCAGATTGGCATCCCGCAGGACCGCCATGACGGGGTGATCCGTATCGGCGACGCGCAGGGGCGTCTGCGCGAGTGGTTCGCACGGCATAACGTCTCGCTGGTGGTGATGCGCCCGGACCGCTTTGTCGCCGCCGTCGCCATTCCTCAAACCCTCGGCGCCACGCTCAATACCCTGGCGTCAGTGATGACGCTGACCCGCGCGGATGCCAATCTTCCTGTCGAAAAGGTGGCCTGATATGCACGCTTATCTTCACTGTCTTTCCCACTCGCCGCTGGTGGGCTATGTCGACCCGGCGCAGGCCGTGCTGGACGAGGTCAACGGCGTTATCGCCAGTGCCCGCGCGCGGATCGCCGCGTTTGATCCCGAACTGGTGGTGCTGTTCGCTCCGGATCACTACAACGGGTTTTTCTATGACGTCATGCCGCCGTTTTGTTTAGGCGTCGGCGCGACGGCGATTGGCGATTTTGGCAGCGCGGCGGGGGAACTGCCGGTACCGACTGAACTGGCCGAAGCCTGCGCCCACGCGGTGATGAAAAGCGGCATCGATCTCGCCGTCTCGTATTGTATGCAGGTCGATCACGGCTTTGCCCAGCCGCTGGAGTTTTTGCTCGGCGGGCTGGACAACGTGCCGGTGCTGCCGGTGTTTATCAACGGCGTCGCCGCGCCGTTGCCGGGCTTTCAGCGTACCCGGATGCTGGGGGAAGCGATTGGTCGTTTCACCAGCACGCTTAATAAGCGGGTGCTGTTTTTAGGGTCCGGCGGGTTGTCGCACCAGCCGCCGGTGCCGGAGCTGGCGAAAGCCGACGCCCATATGCGCGATCGCCTGCTGGGCAGTGGCAAACAGTTGCCTGCCGGGGAGCGTGAGCTGCGTCAGCAGCGGGTGATCGGCGCCGCCGAGAAGTTTGTTGCAGATCAGAAAACGCTGCACCCGCTGAACCCCATCTGGGACAACCGGTTTATGTCGCTGCTCGAACAGGGTCGTATTGCCGAACTGGATGCCGTCAGCAATGAAGAGCTGTCGGCGATCGCGGGCAAATCCACCCACGAAATTAAAACCTGGGTTGCCGCTTTCGCCGCCATTTCCGCCTTTGGCGCCTGGCGAAGCGAAGGTCGTTACTATCGCCCGATCCCGGAGTGGATCGCCGGATTTGGCTCGCTGAGCGCCAGAACACTGAACTGAAAGGCAGGAGAACATCATGAGTTATCAACCGCAAACCGAAGCCGCGACCAGCCGTTTTCTCAACGTTGAGGAAACCGGTAAAACGCTACGCATCCATTACAACGACTGCGGCGCAGGCGACGAAACCGTCGTTCTGCTGCACGGTTCCGGCCCGGGGGCCACGGGCTGGGCCAACTTCAGCCGCAATATCGATCCGCTGGTGGAAGCGGGCTATCGCGTGATCCTGCTCGACTGCCCGGGCTGGGGCAAGAGCGATTCGATCGTCAATACCGGGTCACGATCCGATCTCAATGCCCGCATTCTGAAAAGCGTGGTCGACCAACTGGACATTCAGAACGTCCACCTGCTGGGTAACTCAATGGGCGGCCACAGCGCCGTCGCCTTCACCCTGAGCTGGCCGGAGCGCGTCGGCAGGCTGGTGCTGATGGGCGGGGGAACCGGCGGCATGAGCCTGTTCACGCCAATGCCGACGGAAGGCATTAAGCGGCTGAATCAGCTTTACCGCGAGCCGACCATCGACAATCTGAAACAGATGATGAACATCTTCGTCCATGACCCCCGCGACCTGACCGACGCGCTGTTTGAAGCGCGGCTGAACAATATGCTGTCGCGCCGCGATCATCTGGACAACTTTATTAAGAGTCTGGAGGCGAACCCGAAGCAATTCCCCGACTTCACGCCGCGCCTGAGCGAAATCACCGCCCGGACCCTGATTGTCTGGGGGCGCAACGACCGCTTTGTGCCGATGGACGCCGGTCTGCGCCTGCTCGCCGGGATTGCCGGTGCCGAACTGCATATCTATCGCGACTGCGGCCACTGGGCGCAGTGGGAACATGCGGACGCCTTTAACCAACTGGTACTCAATTTCCTCGCGCGCCCATAAGGAACGGTTATGTCGAACACTATCCTTGAACCAATCGCCGCAGCGTTGCGGCGTGCAGAAGAGCAGGGCGAAGCCATTGCGCCGGTGCGTGAATGGCCGGGCGTGGAGAGTGCGGAAGCCGCCTATGCCATTCAGCGCATCAATGTTGAACACGCCGTGGCGCAGGGGCGCCGGGTAGTCGGACGCAAAGTCGGCTTGACGCACCCGAAAGTCCAGCAGCAACTGGGGGTGAGTCAGCCGGACTTTGGCACCCTGTTCGCCGACATGTGCTACGGCGACAACGAGACCATCCCGTTTTCCCGCGTGCTGCAACCGCGCATCGAAGCGGAAATCGCGCTGGTGCTTAACCGGGATCTGCCGCACGTTGACACCACCTTTGATGAACTGGCTGGCGCCGTTGAATGGGTGCTGCCCGCGCTGGAAGTGGTGGGCAGCCGCATCCGCGACTGGTCGATTCAGTTTGTCGACACCGTGGCGGACAACGCCTCCTGCGGCGTGTATGTGCTCGGCGGCCCGGCGCAGCGTCTGGCCGGAGTCGATCTGAAAAACTGCGCCATGCACATGACGCGCAATAACGAAGAGGTGTCCAGCGGACGCGGCAGCGAATGCCTTGGGCATCCGCTGAACGCCACCGTCTGGCTGGCGCGCAAAATGGCCAGCCTCGGCGAGCCGCTGCGCGCCGGTGACATTATTCTGACCGGGGCGCTGGGGCCGATGGTCGCGGTCAACGCGGGCGACACCTTTGCCGCCCATATTGCAGGTATTGGTTCGGTTGCCGTCACGTTTTCCGCGGCGACCACAGAAGGAAGTCAGTCATGAGTAAGTGTAAGGTTGCCATTATCGGTTCCGGCAATATCGGCACCGATTTGATGATTAAAATTTTGCGTCACGGTCAGCATCTGGAGATGGCGGTGATGGTCGGTATCGACCCTGAATCGGACGGACTGGCCCGCGCCCGCCGCATGGGCGTCGCCACCACCCACGACGGGGTACGAGGGCTGATGGCGATGGCGGAATTTGCCGACATTGATATTGTGTTCGATGCCACCAGCGCGGGGGCGCATGTCAAAAACGACGCCGCCCTGCGCGAAGCGAAGCCGGGCATTCGCCTGATTGACCTGACGCCTGCGGCCATTGGCCCGTACTGCGTGCCGGTGGTCAATCTCGCGGCCAACGTCGACCAGCAGAACGTCAACATGGTCACCTGCGGCGGGCAGGCGACCATCCCGATGGTGGCGGCGGTCTCCCGCGTGGCGCGGGTGCATTACGCCGAGATTATCGCCTCGATCGCCAGTAAATCCGCCGGACCGGGAACGCGGGCAAACATTGACGAGTTCACCGAAACCACCGCGAAAGCCATTGAGGCGGTGGGCGGTGCGGCGAAGGGAAAAGCGATTATCGTGCTTAACCCGGCCGAACCGCCGCTGATGATGCGCGACACCGTCTATGTGCTGAGCGACGCCGCCTCGCAGGCGGAAGTGGAAGCGTCCATCAACGAGATGGCGGCCGCAGTGCAGGCTTACGTGCCGGGCTATCGCCTGAAGCAGCGCGTGCAGTTTGAGGTCATTCCTGAGGATAAACCAGTGAATTTGCCGGGCATCGGACAGTTCTGTGGGCTGAAAACCGCGGTGTATCTGGAAGTGGAAGGGGCGGCGCACTACCTGCCAGCGTATGCGGGCAATCTCGATATTATGACCTCCAGCGCGCTGGCGACCGCTGAAAAGATGGCGCAGTCGCTGACGCGTCGGGCAGGAGAAGCAGCATGAACGGTAAAAAACTCTACATCTCGGACGTGACCCTGCGCGACGGCATGCACGCCATTCGTCATCAGTATTCACTGGAAAACGTGCGCCAGATTGCGAAAGCGCTCGACGACGCGCGGGTGGATTCGATTGAGGTCGCCCACGGCGACGGCCTGCAAGGCTCCAGCTTCAACTACGGCTTTGGCGCGCACAGCGATTTGCAGTGGATTGAAGCGGCGGCGGAGGTGGTGAAACATGCCAAAATCGCCACGCTGTTGTTGCCGGGGATCGGCACGATTCACGACCTGAAAAATGCGTATCAGGCCGGGGCGCGGGTGGTGCGCGTGGCGACCCACTGCACCGAGGCGGACGTCTCCGCTCAGCATATTCACTCTGCCCGTGAGCTGGGAATGGACACCGTCGGTTTCCTGATGATGAGCCATATGACCACGCCGGAAAATCTGGCCAGGCAGGCGAAGCTGATGGAAGGCTACGGCGCGACCTGCATCTATGTGGTCGACTCCGGCGGCGCAATGAACATGACGGACATTCGCGATCGCTTCCGCGCCCTGAAAGCGGTGCTGAAGCCGGAAACAGAAACCGGCATGCACGCGCATCACAACCTGAGTCTTGGGGTGGCGAACTCGATCGCCGCCGTGGAAGAGGGCTGTGACCGCATTGACGCCAGCCTGGCGGGAATGGGAGCCGGGGCGGGCAACGCGCCGCTGGAAGTCTTTATTGCCGCGGCCGATAAGCTCGGCTGGCAGCACGGCGCCGATCTGTATGCGCTGATGGACGCCGCCGACGATCTGGTGCGCCCGTTACAGGACCGCCCGGTGCGCGTGGATCGCGAAACCCTCGCGCTGGGCTATGCCGGCGTGTACTCCAGCTTCCTGCGTCACTGCGAAGTGGCGGCGGCACGCTACGGCCTGAGCGCGGTCGACATCCTCGTCGAACTGGGGAAACGCCGGATGGTGGGCGGCCAGGAAGACATGATCGTCGATGTGGCGCTGGATCTGCGCAACTGTCAATAAATAAGAATGATGCGGCTGGCAACGTATCAGCCGCCATTCACCTGCCCCGTGAACTCAGAGGGAGATCTTATGCATCCTCGTCCCTACGCTACATCGCGCCTGATGCTGACCATCGGGCTGTGTTTTCTGGTCGCCCTGATGGAAGGGCTCGATCTCCAGGCCGCCGGTATCGCCGCCGTGGGCATCGCCCGGGCATTCTCGCTGGATAGCATGCAAATGGGCTGGATCTTCAGCGCCGGGATCCTCGGCCTGTTACCCGGCGCGCTGGTCGGTGGCATGCTGGCGGATCGCTATGGACGCAAGCGCGTCCTGATCGCCTCCGTGGCGCTGTTCGGCGTGTTTTCGCTGGCGACCGCCCTGTCGTGGAATTTCTTCACGCTGGTGTTTGCCCGCCTGATGACCGGCGTGGGCCTGGGCGCCGCGCTGCCGAATCTGATTGCGCTCACCTCCGAAGCCGCGGGGCCACGCTTTCGCGGCACGGCGGTCAGCCTGATGTACTGCGGGGTTCCTATTGGCGCCGCGCTGGCGGCAATGCTCGGTTTTGCCGGTGTCGCAACGGCCTGGCAGACCGTCTTCTGGGTGGGCGGCATGATTCCGCTGCTGCTGGTGCCGTTGCTGATGCGCTGGCTGCCCGAGTCGGCAGTATTTGCCGGTCAAACCCCGGGCGCGCCACCGTTGCGCGCGCTGTTTGCCCCGGCGACGGCCAGCGCCACGCTGCTGCTCTGGCTGTGCTATTTCTTCACCCTGCTGGTGGTCTACATGCTGATCAACTGGCTGCCGATGCTGTTGGTGGAACAGGGATTCCAGCCTTCGCAGGCGGCGCGGGTGATGTTTTCCCTGCAAATCGGCGCGGCGGCAGGCACGCTGATCCTCGGGGCGTTGATGGACAAGCTGCGGCCGCTGACCATGTCGCTTCTGATCTATAGCGGGATGCTGGCCTCGCTGCTGGCGCTGGGCACCGTCTCTTCCTTCAGCGGTATGCTGATGGCCGGATTCATCGCCGGGCTGTTCGCCACCGGCGGGCAAAGCGTGCTCTACGCGCTGGCGCCGCTGTTCTACAGTACCGACATTCGGGCGACAGGGGTCGGCACCGCCGTGGCGGTCGGGCGCCTCGGAGCGATGAGCGGGCCGCTGCTGGCCGGGAAAATGCTGGCGCTCGGCACCGGTACCGTCGGTGTGATGGCGGCGTCAGCGCCAGGGATCCTGCTGGCGGGACTGGCGGTGTTTGTGCTGATGAGCCGGACATCGCGCCGCCTGGCGGCTGGCTGAGTTTTGCATTCCGCCCGTAAACACGGTATAACAAACCTTCTTTGGATGTTTAGATGTCCATACGTTTAGAAGGTTATATGCAAACAACACAACAACATGCGCCACTGAAGCGCACCATGAAAACCCGCCATCTGATTATGCTGTCTCTGGGCGGCGTAATCGGTACCGGCTTATTTTTCAATACCGGATACATTATTTCGACCACCGGGGCGGCAGGGACGCTGCTGGCTTATCTGATTGGCGCGCTGGTGGTCTGGCTGGTGATGCAGTGTCTTGGCGAGCTGTCGGTCGCGATGCCGGAAACCGGGGCGTTTCACGTCTATGCCGCGCGCTACCTCGGTCCGGCGACGGGGTACACCGTGGCATGGCTTTACTGGCTAACCTGGACTGTGGCGCTCGGCTCCAGCTTTACCGCCGCCGGATTTTGCATGCAGTACTGGTTTCCCCAGGTACCCGTCTGGATCTGGTGTGTCATTTTCTGTCTGGTGATATTTGGTCTGAACGTGGTGTCCACCCGCTTTTTTGCCGAAGGCGAGTTCTGGTTTTCACTGGTGAAGGTGATCACCATCATCGCGTTTATTGTTCTCGGCGGGGCGGCGATTTTCGGTATCATTCCGATGCAGGACGGTTCACCCGCGCCGGGGTTAAGCAATATTACCGCCGAAGGCTGGTTTCCACACGGCGGTCTGCCGATTCTGATGACCATGGTGGCGGTGAATTTCGCCTTTTCCGGCACGGAGCTTATCGGCATTGCCGCCGGTGAAACGGAAAACCCGCAAAAAGTCATCCCGGTGGCGATTCGTACTACCATTGCGCGGCTGATCATTTTCTTTATCGGCACCGTGTTCGTACTGGCGGCGCTGATCCCAATGCAGCAGGCGGGGGTTGAAAAAAGCCCGTTTGTGCTGGTATTTGAGAAGGTGGGCATTCCTTACGCGGCGGATATTGTGAACTTCGTGATCCTGACTGCGATCCTGTCGGCGGCAAACTCCGGGCTGTACGCGTCCGGGCGGATGCTGTGGTCGCTGTCTAACGAGCGCACGCTGCCCGCCTGTTTTGCGCGGGTGACTCGCAATGGCGTGCCGCTTACCGCGCTGTCGGTGAGTATGCTCGGCGGCGTGCTGGCGCTGTTTTCCAGCGTGATCGCGCCGGATACGGTCTATGTCGCGCTGTCGGCGATTTCCGGCTTTGCTGTGGTGGCGGTGTGGCTGAGTATCTGCGCGTCACACTTTGTTTTTCGTCGTCGTCACGTTCAGCAGGGCAAAACGCTTGATGCGCTACAGTATCGCGCCCCCTGGTATCCGTTGGTGCCCGTGTCCGGGTTCGTCCTTTGCCTGGTGGCCTGTATCGGGCTGGCTTTCGATCCGAGTCAGAGAATTGCGCTGTGGTGCGGTTTACCGTTTGTGGCGCTGTGTTATGGTGTTTATTTCCTTACTCAATCGCGAGATAAACAACAGGAGTCTGAACATGTCGCAGAATAATCCGTTAAGCGCCATTCTCGAAAAGCACGATTTTCTGTTGCTGGACGGGGCAATGGCGACGGAGCTGGAAGCGCGGGGGTGCGATCTTACCGACAGTTTGTGGTCAGCCAGGGTGCTGGTAGAAAACCCGGAGCTGATCCGCGAAGTGCATCTGGACTATTTTCGCGCCGGGGCCCAGTGCGCGATTACCGCCAGCTACCAGGCCACGCCGGAAGGGTTTGCGGCGCGCGGACTGGATGAAGCGCAGGCCAAAGCGCTGATCGGCAAAAGCGTGGAGCTGGCGCGTAAAGCTCGCGAAGCCTGGCTGGCGGAAAATCCGCAGGCGGGCACGCTGCTGGTGGCGGGATCGGTCGGCCCGTATGGCGCGTTCCTGGCGGACGGGTCGGAATATCGCGGTGACTACGTGCGCACCCCCGAGCAATTTCAGGCCTTCCACCGTCCGCGCGTTGAGGCGCTACTGGATGCTGGCGCCGATCTGCTGGCCTGTGAAACGCTGCCTAACTTTGTTGAGATTCAGGCGCTGGCGGCGCTGTTGACCGACTACCCGCGCGCCCGCGCATGGTTCTCTTTCACCCTACGCGACAGTGAACATCTGAGCGACGGCACGCCGTTGCAGGAGGTGGCCGAGTGGCTGAATCATTATCCGCAGGTGGTCGCGATTGGCATTAATTGCATCGCGCTGGAAAACACCACCGCCGCGTTACAGCATTTGCGCGGCGTAACGGCGCTGCCGCTGGTGATTTACCCGAATTCGGGTGAGCATTACGATGCGGTGAGCAAAACCTGGCATCATCATGGTGAAGCGTGCGAGACGCTGGCGGATTATTTGCCGCAGTGGTTAGCGGCGGGGGCGAAGCTGATAGGCGGCTGCTGCCGGACGACGCCAAAGGATATTGCCGAATTAAACGCCCGGCGCTGAGGGTGCGCCGGGTGGCGTCGCGCCACCCGGCAACGATCACGCCGCGTCCGCTAACATAAACATGCCGTACGGGTGGATTTCGAGGTAGTACTGCTCGCCGACGTCCGGCTGTAAGCGCGTAGCGTTGACCTGTAATAAAATCTCCTGCCCGTGCCACTCCACCGTTACTTCATACTGTGGCCCCATATAGGCCACGTGCCGGATGGCGCAACGCTGACTCTCTTCCCCACGATCGCTTAAGGTGATCGCTTCCGGACGCACGCCCACGGTCCCGGCGCCTTCAGCCACAAAGTGCGCGGGGCGCGGCAGGCGATAACCGTAAATATTCACCGCTTCCGGGGTGAAGGTGGCCGGGAACAGGTTGGCATCGCCCATAAAGCTCGCCATAAAACGTGACGCGGGCTGGCGGTACAGTTCCTGCGGCGAACCGATCTGCATAATATGTCCTTTGTTCATCACCAGCACGGTGTCGGAAACGGCAAAGGCTTCGCTTTGATCGTGGGTGACGTACAGTGAGGTAATATCAAACTGCTTTTGCAGTTCGCGGATCTTGTCACGCATGCTGCGCCGGAGGTTAGCGTCGAGGTTACTCAGCGGCTCATCGAACAACAGCACCTTTGGTTTGAGGATCAAGGCGCGCGCCAGCGCCACGCGCTGCTGTTGGCCGCCGGAGATCTGATCGACATAGCGCGCTTCAAAGCCGTCAAGATCGACCATCGCCAGCGCCTCCTTCACCCGGGCGTTGACTTCCTGCCGTGAGACGCCGAGCATCTTCAGGCCGTAGCCAACGTTTTCTCCCAGCGACATATGCGGGAACAGAGCATAGGACTGGAACACCATACAGATATCGCGCTGCTGAATGGAACGGTGGGTAACATCTTCGCCATCGATAAAAATCTGCCCTTCACTCGGTTTTTCCAGCCCGGCGACCAGACGCAGAATAGTGGTTTTACCGCAGCCGGAGGGACCGAGCAGCGTCACCATTTGTCCCTGCGGAATCGTGAGAGTGATATTGTCGATCACCGTGTTGCTGCCGAATCGTTTGGTGACGTTGCGCAGTTCAACAAAATTTTTCTGACTCATAGTGCGCTCCATTACGCCTGATTTTTCGCTTTCGAACGGGAGATACGCGCTTCCCCGATCAGCCAGTCAAAGATGAAAATGATTGCCAGCATCACCACGATCAGAATCGAACCGTAGGCAATCGCCACCCCGTATTCGCCGTCTTCTACGCGGTTTAAAATGTAGGCCGTCGCCACCCGGGTGTCCGGCGTCACGAGGAACACAATGGCGCTGACGGTGGTAATGGCGCGCACAAAGCTGTAGATCAGCGCGGAGAGGATCGCCGGGCGCAGCAGCGGCAGCAGAATGTGGGTAATGGTGCGTAAACTCCCGGCGCGCAGACTGAGCGAAGCTTCATCCAGCGATTTATCGATTTGTCCTAAGCCCGCAATTCCGGCGCGAATCCCTACCGGCACATTCCGCATCACCATTGAGATAATGACAATGGCCGCCGTACCGGTGAGATACACTGGCGCGCTGTTAAAGGCGAGAATGTACGACACGCCCGCCACGGTGCCGGGTACGGCAAAGCACAGCATGGTGGTGAACTCGATGGTCTTCTTGCCTTTGAACTGCTGGCGCACCACGATCCATGCGATAAGCAACCCGAAGGCGGCGGTGATTGGCGCGGCAATCCCGGCGTAAAGCAGGGTATCCAGTAGCGAAGGCCATGCGCCGTCACTCATGCCCTGGCCGAACAGCTTAATAAAGTTATCCAGCGTCAGGGTGTAGTCCACGCCCCAGTTAACGGTAAAGCTGCCGTAGAAAATGCTGCCGTAAAGCAGGGCGTTAAAGGCCACCCACACCGCCAGGATCACCACCACGCTCCACACGAGCGTCACCGGCAGCGGCTGCACATCACCGCGATACGATTTACCGGACACGGTGACGTAGGAGCGCTTACCGATCCACATGTACTGGACGCAGAACACCAGCAGCGAAAAGAGCAGCAAGAACGCACCGAGGGTACTGGCGGCCTGATAATCCAGTTGTGAACCGGTAATGTAAAAGTAGATTTGCGTGGCCAGAACGTCGAAGTTACCGCCGAGAACCAGCGGGTTACTGAAGTCGGCCAATGACTGCACAATGACGATCAGAAACGCGTTCGCCAGCGCCGGTTTGAGCAGCGGCACAAACACGCCGTTAAACGTCTGCCAGCGGCTGGCGCGCAGGGTATAGGAAGCCTCTTCCAGCGATGGATGAATGGTTTTGATCGCGCCATCGAGGATCATAAACGCCATTGGGGTAAACGCCAGCACCTGCGCCAGCCAGATGCCGGTAAAACCGTACAGCCAGTTGGTATTGGTCAGCCCGAACCAGTCGACCATCCATTCAGTGACATAGCCGGAGCGGCCCATCATCAGCGTCACCCCCAGCCCCACGACGAACGGCGGGGTGACGATCGGCAATATTGAAAAAATACGGCCAATAATGGCGCTGCGGCGGGCGATACGGGTGGTGTAAATCGCCAACACCAGACCAAAAAACGTGCAGCCGACGCCCACCGCTATCGACAGCGCGATAGAGTTGATAATGACCTGGATGATGTGTGCCTGTGACAGCACGGTCAAAAACGCCAGCGGCGCGAATTCACCGGTATCGCCGGTGAACATCGGAATAAAAATAGCGATGCTTGGCCAGACGATAAACACGCCAATCAACGCCACGATGGCGACCAGCGAGCCGATGACGAAACGGTCGCCGCCCAGCCATTCCAGACGGGTCAGCGCCAGGGTCATCATCGCGCCCAGCGCCACAAACAGTACGAGGGTCGCGTAGCCTAAGCCGCGACCTTCCACAGTGGCGCTGATGACAACAAACGCCATACAGAATAACGACCAGCCTGCGTCGAGGTAATGGCGGTTGCGCTGCTCCCGCGTGGCTTCCTGAAAAGGACGTATCAGCAGCAGGCCTGGCAGCAGATACCACAGCCAGCTAACATTAACCTGCGACCAGCCGTAGGCGTCGACAATCTCATCGCGCGTCGACTCCAGCAGGCCATAATCCAGGCTCCAGCTCGGCAGCAGCGCAAATGCCAGCCAGCTCAGCAAAACCCAAAGGAATACCGCATCCCGTTTTTTCACGGAATGGCGTGCAAGTGTGTGTGACATAGCGGTTCCGGTGTTGAGGAAGATCCTGGCCGGGTAGGGCGTAGCCGCCACCCGGCATGACCGCAAAAGTGGGCTTATTTACCCATTTTCACTTCGCTGACCCATTTATTGATGAGCGCTTTGCGAACATCCGTTGAGCCATATTTATCCATGTCGTAATTGATCAGCTTCAGGCCGTCGAGTTTCAGTGAGTTAGGTGACGTTTCCGCGGTGGTATTGGTCAGGATCTGATAAGACTTACCTTTCTTCCATGCCAGTTCCTGCGCCTCTTTCGACAGCACCCAGTCGACGAACAGTTTGGCGTTGTCGAGATTGCGCGCGCCTTTCAGAATGCTGACGCCGCCGATTTCGTAGCCGGTGCCTTCACACGGGGAGATCAGCTCCAGCGGTGCGCCTTGCTCTTTTTCCAGCGAGTAGTCATGAAGGAAGCCGATACCGATAGCCGTTTCACCGCGCGCGGCGTTTCGCGCCGGGGCGATACCGGACTTGGTGTACTGAGAAACGTTGCTGTTTAGCTGTTTCAGGTAATCAAAGGCCTGATCTTCCCCCCACAGTTGCGCAAAAGTCGCCAGTGCGGTGTACGCCGTTCCGGAACTTTGCGGGTCGGCAATTTGAATTTCGCCTTTGTATTCTGGTTTAGTCAGATCCTTCCAGCATTTTGGCACCGGCAGGTTTTTCTCTTTCAGGCGTTCGGTGTTAACGCCAAAGCCGAGAATGCCCACATACACCGCCGACGAATAATTTCCTTTCAGTTTGGCAGGGTCGCGGAACTGTGTCATGACCTGCTCAAGGTTGGGCGATTTATACGGTTGCAGCAGACCCATTTCCCCAGCCTGAGACTGCGGATCAAGCGTACCGCCGTACCAGACGTCAGCCTGCGGGTTTTTCTTTTCGGCATCGACTTTCGCCAGCGTGCTGCCCGAGCCGTTGCGGATGAATGACGTTTTCACGTCGTACTTTTCCCCAAAAGCTTTGGTTTCTGCTTCGCACATTTCATTGGTAGCGCTGCAATAGACCACCAGACGACCTTTCGCCTGCGCCGCGCCGGAAAGTGTTGCCAGCGCCACGGCAGAGGCAATAAGGGTAGAGGTAAAGGTCATTTTCATTGTTTTATCCTTTGACTGAGTGGGGTGGTGATGCCCGACATCAGCAGGGGCATCAGCAGTAAACCCATTAATACCGCGGCGATCGAGAGCAAACTGAACATCCCCGACCAGCCGTAGCGTTCTATGACCAGCGACAGAGGCCAGCCCGCCAGCGCTGCTCCCAGATAGGCGAACAGGCCGAGAAACCCGGTGATCGACCCGGCCGCTGCTTTGTGTCCGCACTCCACCGCAGCAAGACCGATCAGCATTTGTGGGCCAAAGACAAAGAAACCCACCGTAAAGAAACAGACCGCCAGCAGCGCGTAATGATGCACCGGCGCCAGCCACAGCGCGGCGACGGCCACCATCAGCCCCAGCGTGAACAGCAAAATCATCGGCGCCCGCTGGCCGCTGAACAGTAAATCTGACCCCCAGCCAGCAAACAGCGCGCCGAGCAGTCCGCCCACTTCAAACAGCATAACCGTGGCGTTGGCGCTCAGCAGATTGACGCCGTGACTCTCGGTCAACCAGATGTTGCCCCAGTCGTTCAGGGCGATGCGGATGAGATACACCAGCACATACGACACGCCTAACAACCAAATCATCGGGTTTTTCAACATGGTGGTTCGCAGCATCTGCCACAGCCCCATCGGCGGGCTTAACTGCTCCTGGCGCAGTTCCAGTGGGTCGTTACGCCAGGCGCCGACTGACGGTAATCCCTCTTCGCGGGGCGTTCCTGTCAGTTGCAGTGTTAACCAGATACCCAGCGCCATGCTGATGATCCCCGGCGTCAGCATCGCCGCCTGCCAGCCCCACCAGTGGGCGGCAAAGGCGCTAATCAGCGGGATAATCGCCCCGCCGATGTTGATCGACATGTTCCAGCAGCCCCACCAGAAACCGCGTTCATTGCGTGAATACCAATGGGTCAGCAAACGGGCGCACGGCGGCCAGCCCCAGCCCTGAAAAAATCCGTTCAGCGTCCAGACAGCAAGAAGAAGCGTCAGTGACTCGCCAAACGCGAACGCGACGTTCAGAACGCCGGTAGCGAAAAGTCCCGCGCCCATAAATCCACGCTGTCCGTGGCTGTCGTGCCACAGTCCGGCGGTGAATTTCGACAGCCCGTAGCTGAGGTAAAACAGCGATCCCAGGAGACCGATATCGCCTTTATCCAGCCCCAGATCGGTTTGTAACGCAGGTAACACATAGTTCACGCTTTTGCGCGTCAGGTAGAACGCCGCGTAGCCAATCACCATGCACAGCAGTAATCTCGGGCGCAGCGTCCGGTAACGTTGTTCAATGTCAATCGCTGGGCGTGCGTGCATACCGTCTCCGTTTTTCTGACTATAAAAAAATGAAACCGAAAGGGGATGAGAGAAAGTCCGGAGTGACTAAGACTTTTTCCTGGTTAAAAGGCGATTTGTTGCAAATTTGTGGGCAAGTTAACACTCACCCGCGTGCCGTCCCGTGACTCCAGGGTCAGTTCACCGCCGAGCGCGCTGACGCGTTCGCGCATTCCCTGAATACCGAAGCCAGACATGCGCGCCACGTCGATGCCCACGCCGTTGTCTTTTACGTCCAGATACACCGTCTCACCGCGCTGGCGCAAAACAATCGAGACCTCACTGGCGGCGGCGTGCTTACAGACGTTGTTCAGCAGTTCCTGCAACAGACGGTAGAGGGTAAAGCGCACCGTTTCGCTTTCGGGCGTGGAGGGCAACTGATAGTCAAACCGGCAGCGGATACCGCGCTCCTGAAAAGCAAACTCGTTGAGCAAATGATGCAGCGCCTCTTTGAATGACAGTTCATCCAGCGCGGGCGGTCGAAGCTGGCGCAGAAGCTGACGGGTAGAGTGGTGAATGCGCTGGGCCAGTTCGTTAATCTGGCTGGCGGCGGCCTGGGTGTGCGCCGGATCGCGCGCCCGTTTTACTAATTGTGACTGGATCTGTATGGCGGTAATGTTCTGGCCGATTTCATCGTGCAGCTCGCGCGCCAGACTTTTACGCGTGTCTTCCTCTGTATGGATCAGCTTTTCAGTCAGCGCCCGTCGCGCCGCCAGTTCGGCCTCCAGCCGTTGCCGGTAATGGTGCAGGTTTTGCGCCAGATGCTGCTGACGGCTGATGGCGATCCCCAGCCCGATGCCCAGCAGCGACTGGGTGGCGAGGAAGATCTCCAGCTCAATCAGGTTACTGAATCCAACCCCAACCTGACGGGCGAGAGTGATCATCATGCTGCCGAGCAGGCCAGAAAGCACGCCGCCCTGCCAGCCGAATTTCCATGCCATCACGACGTTGGGGAGAAAGACCACAATCAGCAGCAGCCGTTCAATTTCCGGCGAAAGCACCATCTGGGTACCGATGCCAATGATAAAAAACAGGCTGCACCAGATAATCAGCGAGGTGCGCAGCGGTGGATTAGTGGTGTCCAGCCCCAGCAGATGATAACGGTGCTGCTGGCGAAGAAATTCAAAAATCAGATAAACAAACGGCGTCAGCAGTACGCCGCCAGTAAATGAGGCCAGCCCGAGCAGTAATGCCGGGCTTTTCACAAACGGAGAGAGCAGGACAGTATTCAGAAGAGAAGCGACGGTGACCGTCGCCAGCAGCAGGGTGAGCCGCTGCCAGTAAAGTGGGAAACGGCGCCAGTACTGCTGCGCGAGGCTGGCGGGAAGCAGGCCGATCAACGGTGCGACCGTCAGCAGATAGCCATTCAGTAAGTGTTCGCTGTGCAGCCAGAAGAGCATCGCTATGGGGGGTAAGACCAGCGCGGGCCAGTAACGACGCGAAAGCAGGATCAGCAGCGCCAGATAAACGCCGTGCGGTAAAAACAGCGCCGCTTGTTGACCGTTGTGGGTCAGGTAAAAACTGAGCGTCCACAGCATCAGCCAGCCCGTTCCCCAGGCCAGCAGGATAAACAGCGAAATGACGACGTGGCGAACGCCGCGCGACATCAGTGCCCCGCCAGCAGTTGGTGGTCGAGCGCAAAATGCACCAGCTCAATGGTGCTGTGACAGTTCAGCTTGCCGAGCACGTTGGCGCGATGCACATGTACCGTTTTATGGCTCAGGTCGAGCTTAAAGGCGATCGCTTTCACGCTATCGCCCTTCACCAGCAGGTCGAATACCTCGCGCTCGCGTGGCGTAAGCGCTTCCAGGACCGGTGACGACTGTTTCCCGCCGCGCAGCGCGCGTAGCGCATCGGCGCAGAGATAGTGCCCGCCCATGCCGACGGAACGTACGGCCTGAACCAGTTCCTCCGGTCCACAACGCTTGGTGAGATAGCCGCTGGCGCCTGCATCCAACGCGCTTTGCACAAAGGTCGGCGAGTCATAAATACTGAGAATAATGGCGCGGAACTGCGGTTTTTGCGCCCGCAGTCGCTTCAGCAGGCTCAGGCCGTTTTCATCCGGCATGGCGATATCCATCACCGCCACGTTGACCTCCTCGCGCAGCAGCGCAGGCCACGCTTCTGCCGCGCTGCTGTACTGGCCCGCGACGTCCAGATCGTCTTCAAGACTCAGTAGCTGCGCAAAACCGGATCGCACCACCACATGGTCGTCCACCAGCACCACACGTATCATCTTTTTGCTCTCTTGCCGGATCATATCGCTATGATGCCTGCCGCCGCTGCGCTGGCAATCAATCAGGCGTAGTTATGGAATGGACGTAACAAAAACGTCATGCAACCTGACAGAGACGTCGTTTGGGGTAATGCGCGAAATCACTAACCATTGCCGATTTTTTTCTAAAAACGCTTTGCTATTAGCAAGACTTTTTAATTCCTTTATCAATTTCTTTTGCGACGAAATACTGCCTCTATAACAAGACAAGGGAGCAGACCTATGGCACGTTCATCGCATTATTCACTTCTTGCCGTTCTGGCATTCATCGCGTTTCAGGCGCAGGCGGTTAACGTCACCGTCGCGTATCAGACCTCCGCTGAACCGGCAAAAGTCGCCCAGGCGGACAGCACGTTTGAGAATGCGAGCGGCGCAACCGTCGACTGGCGCAAGTTCGACAGCGGGGCGAGCATCGTACGCGCGTTGGCCTCGGGCGACGTTCAGATTGGTAATCTCGGTTCCAGCCCGCTGGCGGTCGCAGCCAGCCAGCAGGTGCCTGTCGAAGTTTTCCTGCTCGCCTCTAAACTCGGCAGTTCCGAAGCGCTCGTGGTGAAGAAGAACATCCACACGCCCACGGATCTGATTGGCAAACGTATTGCGGTACCGTTTATCTCCACCACCCATTACAGTCTGTTGGCGGCGCTGAAGCACTGGGGAATAAAGCCTGATCAGGTACAGATTATAAACCTGCAGCCACCGGCAATTATTGCCGCCTGGCAGCGTGGCGATATTGACGGCGCGTATGTCTGGGCGCCCGCGGTTAATACGCTGGAAAAAGAGGGCAAGGTACTGACCGACTCCGCTCAGGTTGGGGAATGGGGCGCGCCGACGCTTGATGTCTGGGTGGTGCGGAAAGATTTTGCCGATTCACATCCGGAAGTCGTGAAAGCCTTCGCCAAAAGCGCGCTCGACGCGCAGCAGCCTTATATTGCAGATCCGGACGCGTGGCTGAAGCAGTCGGAGAACCTCCGCAAGCTGTCGCGCCTAAGCGGGGTGCCAGAAGCCGATGTGCCGGGTCTGGTGAAAGGTAATTCTTACCTGACGGCGCAGCAGCAGATAGCGGAACTGAATGGGCCGGTGAATAAAGCGATTATCGACACGGCGCAGTTCCTGAAAGCGCAGGGCAAAGTTCCCGCCGTGGCAAGCGACTACAGCCAGTTCGTTACCGATCGCTTTATACCGTAAAGGAGGCGAGGATGCTGCAAGTCTCTCATTTATATGCCGATTACGGCGGAAAGCCCGCGCTGGAAGATATCAGTCTGACGCTGGACAGCCGCGAACTGCTGGTCGTGCTGGGCCCGTCCGGCTGCGGTAAAACCACGCTACTGAATCTGATCGCCGGGTTTATGCCGTATCAGCGCGGGACGATACAACTGGCAGGGAAGCGTGTTGACGGACCGGGGGCGGAGCGAGGCGTGGTGTTTCAACAGGAAGGACTGCTGCCGTGGCGCAACGTGCAGGACAACGTCGCGTTGGGTCTGCAACTGGCGGGCGTGAAAAAAGCGCAGCGTGATGACATTGCGCAGGCGATGTTGAGGAAGGTCGGATTGGACGGGGCCGGCCAGCGTTACATCTGGCAGCTTTCCGGCGGGCAACGCCAGCGCGTGGGTATTGCCCGCGCGCTGGCGGCAAACCCGCAACTGTTGCTGCTCGACGAACCTTTTGGCGCGCTGGATGCGTTTACCCGCGAGCAGATGCAAATCCTGCTGCTTAAGCTCTGGCACGAGACGGGAAAACAGGTGCTGCTCATTACCCATGATATTGAAGAAGCAGTATTTATGGCCACCGAACTGCTGTTGCTCTCTCCCGGACCTGGGCGGGTGCTGGAACGGCTGCCGCTCGACTTTTCCCGGCGCGTTGTCGCGGGGGAAAGCGGGCGTAGTATCAAGTCCGACCCACAGTTTATCGACACCCGCGAGTATGTATTGCAGCGCGTTTTCGCCGAGCGGGAGGCCTTTTCATGAGCGTGTTGATTAACGATAAACCGCGCCCGCGCGCGCTGAAATGGCGCAGGCCATTCTCCCGCCAGTTCACGTTGAGCATTGCCACGCTGGCGGCGATCCTTCTCGCGTGGTGGGCAGTGGCGGCGATGCAACTGGTGAGTCCTTTGTTCCTGCCGCCGCCGGAGCAGGTACTGAAAAAGCTGATTGCTATTGCCGGGCCGCAGGGGTTTATGGATGCCACGCTGTGGCAGCATCTGGCAGCCAGTCTGAGCCGCATCGCGCTGGCGCTGCTGGCGGCAGTCGCTGTCGGTATTCCGGTGGGGATCGCGATGGGGCTTAGCCCGACGGTGCGCGGCATGCTTGATCCGATCATTGAGCTGTATCGGCCCGTGCCGCCGCTGGCGTATCTGCCGCTAATGGTGATCTGGTTTGGCATCGGCGAAACCTCGAAGATCTTACTGATCTATCTCGCGATTTTTGCGCCAGTGACGATGTCGGCAATGGCCGGGGTAAAAAGCGTACAGCAGGTGCGCATTCGCGCGGCGCAGTCGTTGGGCGCCAGCCGGCTTCAGGTACTTTGGTTCGTGATCCTGCCGGGAGCATTGCCGGAGATCCTGACCGGCTTGCGTATCGGACTTGGCGTCGGCTGGTCGACGCTGGTGGCGGCGGAGCTGATCGCCGCGACGCGGGGCTTAGGATTTATGGTGCAGTCGGCAGGGGAATTTCTCGCGACCGACGTCGTGTTGGCAGGGATCGCGGTCATTGCGGTTATCGCTTTTATTTTAGAACTGGGTTTGCGCGCGCTTCAGCGCCGCCTGACGCCCTGGTATGGAGAAGTCCAATGAGTGAACGTTTAGCAATTACCCCGCTGGGGCCGTTTATTGGCGCACAGATTTCCGGCGCGGATTTGACCCGTCCGCTAAGCGATAATCAGTTCGAGCAGCTTTACCATGCGGTACTGCGCCATCAGGTGGTGTTTTTGCGCGGGCAGGCCATCACGCCCCGGCAGCAGCGCGCGTTGGCTCTGCGGTTTGGCGATCTGCATATTCATCCTGTTTATCCCCATGCCGACGGGGTGGATGAGATTATCGTGCTGGATACGCACAACGATAATCCACCGGATAACGACAACTGGCACACTGACGTTACCTTTATTGAGACGCCGCCAGCCGGGGCGATACTTGCTGCCAAAACGTTACCCGATACCGGCGGCGATACGGTGTGGAGCAGCGGTATTGCCGCCTATGACGCGCTTTCTGAACCATTTCGCCTGTTATTGCGCGGGCTACGGGCGGAGCACGACTTTCGCAAATCTTTCCCTGAGTATAAATACCGCCGGACGGAGGAGGAGCATCAGCGCTGGCGGGAAGCCGTGGCGAAACATCCGCCGCTGCTGCATCCGGTGATTCGCACCCATCCGGTAAGCGGTAAACAAGCGCTGTTCGTCAACGAGGGATTCACCACGCGCATTGTCGATGTCACAGAGAAAGAGAGTGAGGCGCTGCTCGGTTTCCTGTTCGCCCACATGACGAAACCGGAGTTCCAGGTGCGCTGGCGCTGGCAGCCGAATGATGTGGCGATTTGGGATAACCGGGTGACGCAGCATTACGCCAACGCCGATTACCTGCCGCAGCGACGAATTATGCACCGGGCCACTGTTCTCGGGGATAAGCCGTTCTTCCGGGCAGGTTAAATTAAAGCGCTACGTATGCGCGCCGATATAACGCGCGTAGCGGTTGGCCTTCAGTCGGGTTAAATCCACCAGGACCAACCCGTCCACGCAGTTGTTGAAATCCGGGTCACGGCCAAAATCGATAAACTGCACGCCGCCCGGTTCGCACAGCTCGGAATATTGCTTATACAGCGGCGGGATCCCGCAGCCGAGATTGCCCAACAGCGATTTCAGACGGGTGAGATCTTCGGCGTAATCGTTGCCGGTAAACTGCGCCAGCACATCGGGAAGCGATGCCGGACAGGGTTGGCGGGAGACGGCCAGCGGATGCGTGGGCGGGAACCACAGACGATAGAACGCCACCAGCAGATCCCGGGCATCGGGAGGCAGTCCGCCGGAGATCGACACCGGTCCGAACAGGTAACGGTACTGCGGATTGCGCGCGAGCCAGGCGCCGATGCCGGACCACAGATAGTCCAGCCCCCGTCGTCCCCAGTAGCGCGGCTGGATAAAGCTGCGCCCCAGTTCAATACCTTGCTGCATAATGTCCGCCATGCGCGCATCGTAGTCGAACAGGCTGTGGCTATACAGACCGTCAAGCCCCTGTTTTTGTTGCACCAAAGCGCAGGGGGCAAAGCGGTACGCGCCAACAATCTCCAGATCGTCTTCATCCCATAAAATCAGGTGCAGGTATTCATCGTCGTAACGGTCGATGTCGCGGCGTTTACCACTGCCTTCACCGACCGCGCGAAAAGCGATTTCCCGTAACCGTCCCAGCTCGCGCAGGATGGTCGCGTCTTCTTGCCCGTTACGTTGCCAGAGATAGATGATTTTGCCATCTGCTGTACGGCCCAGACACTCCGCGTTTGCCAGTTGGCGTTTCAACCGCGCTCTGTTCTCTGGCGGCGCGATGGTGCTTTCGGTGCGAAACACGCCGGCCCGGTTCTGGCCCAGCGCAATGACGTGCTCACGGCACTTCCCGGCCAACTCGCGAACGGTGCGTTGGGGGGCGGACCACTGCGTCCAGGCAATCTGCTGTCCGATACGCACGGGCAGGGTGCTGCCACGGCGACGAAACATTTGCTGCATTAACAGCAGCAGCGAGGCCTGCGCGGAGATAAGGCCGCAGGCATAGAACAACGGGCTGTTACGTGCGTGAATGTAAACGGGCAGCAGCGGCGCGCGGTACTTCTCCGCCATTCTGATGAACCCGGAATGCCAGTGCCGCTCCGCTATCCCCTTCAGGGTCAGGCGGGAAACTTCTCCGGCGGGAAAGAACACCAGTGCGCCACCCGCCTGCAGATGCGCATCCATTTGCTGCAATGAGGATTTCGGCGTACGGCCATGAATATTGTCTACCGGGATGAACAACGAGCGGAGCGGGGTAAGGTGTGAAAGCAGTCGATTCGTCACGACTTTGATATCACGTCGGGCGCGGGAGAGGGCATAGATCAGCGCCAGTCCGTCCAGCGTGCCGGTGGGATGGTTGGCAATCACCACCAGGGGACCCGATTCGGGAATATTTTCAATGTGATGTTCGGGGATCTCGCAGCGAATCTCCAGATGTTCAAGGACCTGTTCGACCATATCCACCCCTTTGAGATGGGGATGGCGTGTCGCAAACTGCTGAAACTCTTTTTCATAGAGCAGACGCTGTAATAATGACTTCTGCCACGGCGTGGTCCTCGCCTCGGGCCAAAGGTCGTTGAGTACGTTCTCGAGACTAAACATAGCATCCCCTCCATCTGTCCTGAGCAGACAGTAGAAGGCGTAAGTGTCGCTTGTATGACGGTCGGGTGACGTTTTGGGGAAAGGCCGGATGGGCACGCCATCCGGCAAAAAGCAGGAACCTTAGCGGAGGATGTTTTTCTCCGCCAGATCCAGCGCGAAGTAGCTGAAGATCAGGTCCGCGCCCGCGCGTTTGATCGCGCCTAAGCTTTCCAACACCACTTTTTCTTCATCGATCGCGCCCGCCATGGCGGCAAATTTGATCATCGCGTACTCGCCGCTGACCTGATACGCGCCGAGCGGTAATTCGGTGCGTTCACGGATATCGCGCAATACGTCAAGGTACGCGCCAGCGGGTTTCACCATCAGGCAGTCCGCGCCCTGTGCTTCGTCGAGCAGGGATTCACGGATCGCTTCTCGGCGGTTCATCGGGTTCATCTGATACGTTTTACGATCGCCTTTAAGCGCGGTACCTGCCGCTTCACGGAACGGGCCGTAGAACGATGACGCGAACTTGGTGGAGTAGGACATGATCGCGGTGTCCGTAAAGCCCGCGGCGTCCAGCGCCTGGCGAATGGCCTGTACTTGTCCATCCATTGCCGCGGACGGCGCGATGAAGTCAGCGCCCGCGGCTGCGGCAACAACCGCCTGCTTGCCGAGGTTCGCCAGCGTCGCGTCGTTATCAACGCCGTGCTCACACAGTACGCCGCAGTGGCCGTGGGAGGTGTACTCGCAGAAGCAGGTATCTGACATCACGATCATGTCAGGCACAGTCTGCTTGCAAATGCGTGACATGCGCGCCACCAGACCGTCTTCTTTCCAGGCATCGCTGCCGGTGTCATCGGTATGGTGAGAGATACCAAAGGTCATGATGGAACGGATGCCCGCGTTCGCGATGCGTTCGATCTCGCGCGCCAGATGCTTTTCCGGAATGCGCATAACGCCGGGCATGGCCTCAATAGCCTTGTAGTCGTCGAGTTCTTCTTCAACAAAGATCGGCAACACCAGGTCGTTTAAGCTCAGTGTTGTCTCTTCAAACATGGCGCGCAGCGCAACGGATTTGCGCAGGCGGCGAGGGCGGTGGATTAAGTCTGTCATGGGATGCCTGATGTTTGTGAAAACGAAGTCGCTAGTATACCTGAATCTGGCCATCCGTGTTTTACGAAAGTTGGCGCTATGCGCGGTTTGTACGTCAATTTAAAGAAATATCTGAACAATAAATTGTTATGCATAGCTCATTATTCATATACGAGAATGAAATTAATTCTTGTGGCTGTATTTTGAATACTAATTGATTTTATTTTTTAGCGGTCTGAGGTGATTGCAGGATTATTCATTCAGTATCGTGTTGATAATGCTGTATTGCATTTATTTTCTGTATGCCTTTAGAGTTGCTCATATTGTAACTGATTGTTTTTGTGATTCTTTTTATTTGATGCTGTTAATGCATTTTTAATGTTATTATTAATGTCCGATTCCGGACGGAAAACAAAGTTTAATTGAACCTTTCCGTAAAGGCATCGCATAATCCTCCTCGCAAAACAAAATTGTTTTCTATGCATTAATAATTGATGGATCAACACTATTACGTCCCTGAGGAGGGATGACAAATGCACTCCTGGAAAAAGAAACTTGTAGTCTCACAATTAGCATTGGCTTGCACTCTGGCAATCACTTCTCAGGCGAATGCTTCAACGGATATCTCCGGCACAACGTATAATACGTTTGTGCATTATGATAATTCCTCTTACGCTGACGGCGTCTATTTTGAAGGTTATGTCGGCTGGAATAACTACGCTACGGACAGCGTGTACAACGGAGATATTTACCCGGTAATCAAGAATGCAACCGTTAATGGCGTCATTTCAACGTATTACCTGGATGATGGTCTGAGCACCAACACCAATGACAACAGCCTGACGATCAAAAACAGTACCGTTCACGGTATGATCACCTCGGAATGCATGACCACCGATTGTGTGGGCCGTGACACCACGGGGTATGTTTACGACCGCCTGACGCTCACCGTTGATAACTCGACCATCGACGATAATTACGAACACTATACCTACAACGGCACCTATACCGACGGCACAGCGGATACCCATGTTGTCGACGTGTATAATATGGGCACCGCGATTACCCTGGATCAGGAAGTTGATCTGACTATCGCCAATAATTCTCACGTGGCGGGTATTACGCTGACTCAGGGATACGAGTGGCAAGATGTTGACGACAATACGGTCAGCACTGGCGTTAACAGCGGCGAAATTTTCAACAACACAATTACCGTTACCGATTCTACTGTGACCTCAGGGTCTCTCTCCGACGAAGGCACGTCAGGTTGGTTTGGCAACAATAACAATGCCAGCGATTACAGTGGCGAATACAGTGCGGATGACGTCGCCTTAGCCGTGGTTGCCACGCCGGCAGCCGATAATGCAATGCAAACCACTGCGTATCTGAGCAATTCCTCGCTGATGGGGGATGTGGTCTTCTCCAGCAACTTTGACGAGAACTTCTTCCCGAACGGTGCGGACAGCTATCGCGATACTGACGACCACGTGGACACTAACGGCTGGGATGGCACCGATCGCCTGGATCTGACGCTGGACAACGGCACTAAGTGGGTTGGCGCGGCGATGTCTGTTCATCAGACGGATACCGATGGCGACGGTATTTACGACAGCGTTGCTGCAGGTACTGACGCAACCTCTACGCTGATTGATATCGCCGCTAACAGCCTGTGGCCGTGGTCAACCTATGGCGTGGATAACAGCGACACTGCCTACGGTGAAGATGGTCACGTCATTGGCAACAACGTATATCAAAGCGGTTTATTCAACGTCACGCTGAATAATGGTTCTCAGTGGGATACGACGAAGTCCTCTCTGATCGATACCCTGAACATCAACAGCGGTTCTGTCGTGAATGTTGCAGATTCTTCACTGGTTTCTGACACCATCGCACTGACCGGCGGCGCGGCGCTGAATATCAATGAAGATGGTCATGTTGCGACCGATGCGCTGACAATCGACAACAGTACCGTGACCATTGCTGATGATGTCTCTGCGGGCTGGGGCACTAATGATGCGGCACTGTATGCCAACTCGATCACGGTGACCAACGACGGCGTACTGGACGTGGGCAATAGCACCGCGTATGCACTGCAAGCGGATACCCTGAACCTGACCAGTTATACTGACGCCAACGGCAACGTACACGCCGGTGTCTTTGATGTTCACAGCAACAGTTTCGTGCTGGACGCCGATCTGACTAACGATCGTACCTGGGACAACAGCCAGTCTAACTACGGCTACGGCGTTATCGCCATGAACTCTGATGGTCACCTGACCATTAACGGTAACGGCGATGCGTATAGCGCGGACCTGGCTGAAGTTGATAATGCGGGTGATGGCGTTGCGGCTGCAACCGGCAACTACAAAGTGCGTATCGACAACGCGACGGGCGAAGGCGCTGTTGCGGATTATCAGGGCAAAGAGCTGATCTACGTAAACGATAAGAACAGCACTGCCACCTTCTCCGCCGCTAACAAAGCGGATCTGGGTGCCTACACCTATCAGGCGCAGCAGGAAGGCAATACCGTTGTTCTGCAGCAGATGGAGCTGACAGACTATGCGAACATGGCGCTGAGCATCCCGTCTGCTAACAACAATATCTGGAATCTGGAGCAGGACACCGTAGGGACTCGCCTGACCAACGCGCGTCACGGTCTGGCCGATAACGGCGGCGCATGGGTGAGCTACTTCGGCGGCAGCTTCAGCGGCGACAACGGCACCATTAACTACGATCAGGATGTTAACGGCATCATGGTCGGTGTTGATACCAAAATTGATGGTAACAACGCGAAATGGATCGTCGGTGCCGCGGCAGGCTTCGGCAAAGGCGACATGAGCGACCATACCGGTCAGGTGGATCAGGACAGCCAGTCCGCGTACATCTACTCTTCCGCGCGTTTTGCAAACAACATCTTTGTTGATGGCAACATGAGCTACTCGCACTTCAACAACGATCTGTCCGCCAACATGAGCAATGGACAGTATGTTGATGGCAGCGCGTCTACGGATGCCTGGGGCTTCGGTCTGAAACTGGGTTATGACTGGAAACTGGGCGATGCGGGTTACCTGACGCCGTACGGCAGCGTGTCTGGCCTGTTCCAGTCTGGCGACGACTACCAGCTGAGCAACAATCTGCAGGTTGACGGTCAGTCTTACGACAGCATGCGTTATGAACTGGGTGTTGACGCAGGTTATACCTTCGCTTACAGCGAAGATCAGGCGCTGACGCCATACTTCAAACTGGCCTACGTCTATGACGATGCCAATAACGATGCTGACGTAAACGGTGACTCCATCGATAACGGCACTGAAGGTTCCGCCGTTCGCGTGGGTCTGGGTACACAGTTCAGCTTCACCAAAAACTTCAGCGCATACACCGATGCTAACTACCTCGGTGGCGGCGATGTCGACCAGGACTGGTCTGCTAACGTCGGCGTTAAATACACCTGGTAATCGTTCCCGTGTGGAACAGATGTAAGCGTATTTAAATTGGTAAACAATGCCCGTCAAGGATTTGACGGGCATTAATGCAAGGAACGCTAATATGTTGCCTGTCAGTAAACCATTAACCGAATTCGCTCGGCTCGACGCATGTTTATCAAAATATGGAACGCGTTTTGAGTTTTCCCTTAATGAGAAACAGACTCTTTATTCCAGTGATGTGAATCGTGATAACACCGTAGTTATCCTTGATGGCATCATTTCATTAAGACGGCAGGAACACATTTTGGTCGGCATAGGGCAGGCGCCTTTTATCATGGGCCTTGCTAACGGCGTGATGGAAAACAACGTGCCGTATGAGCTGATCTCTGATGGAACTTGTTCCGGTTATTTTCTGCCTTCATCGCAAACCGTGACTCTTATCGAAGAGTGCCAGCTGTGGCGTGATGCATTTTGCTGGCTGGCGTGGCTGAACCGCATTCTTGAACTGCGCGATCTGCAACTGATCGGCAACAACTCCTATGAACAAATTCGTTCGACCCTGTTTTCAATGAATGAATGGGAGGAAGGATTACGCGCACGGGTGGGCGTCATGAATTATATACACCAGCGCACGCGTATATCCCGCTCGGTGGTAGCGGAAGTGTTGGCGGCATTACGTAAGGGCGGCTATATCGAAATGAATAAAGGCAAACTGGTGGGAATTAACCGTCTGCCTTCAGAATACTGATCAGGATGCCGGAACCACTAACGGTTTATTTTCGCTCAGTTCGACGACCAGATCGTTAATACCGTCACTCATATTTTTGAAACGCGTCAGCGGTGAGCGCGTCACGACCACAAACGCCCCGACGTTTTGCTGAGGAATCATCGCCATATAGGTAATGAATCCACCACCGCCGCCGGTTTTTTGAATAATGCCCGGACGGCCCTCTTTCGGCGCCATATATACCCAGCCTAAGCCAAGCGCATCTGCTTTACCCGGCACATCCATGCCCGTCACGCGGGTGAGTTGCGCGCGCTGATAGATCAGCGTCTGCATCCTGTCGGCCTGACGACTGCGATGGTAAAAGTCAGAGGACAGATACTGCTGCATCCAGCGCATGATATCGCCCGGCGTTGAATAGACGCCGCCGCTGCCAATCGCTGCAAGGGTGTTATTGCACGGACTGGCGCCTTTTTCCGCCACCATCAGACGCTTGCACTGGTCGGGGGACGGCGTATAGGTCGTGTCTTTCATGCCCAAAGGCCGGGTGATCTTTTCTTCAAAGAGTTGGGTGTAAGGCTTACCGGCGGCGGTAGCCAACGCATCCGCCAGCAGGTCGTACGCCAGATTGGAATATGACGCCTGCGAACCCGGCGCGGCTTTTAGCGTGGCGTTAGAAAGATAGTGCCAGCGCTGCTCACGCGTCGGCCAGACAAAAACCGGACGTTTCGCCGCGCCGCCAGGCTGCTCGCGAGGCAGGGCGCTGGTGTGCGTCGCCAGGTTCACCAGGGTAATCGGTTTGCCCTGATACGACGGAACATATGCGCCTGGAGGAGCGTATTTACTCAGCGGATCGTCCAGCCTGACTGTGCCCTGGTCGAGCAGCTTCACCAGCATTTCACTGGTCATTAGCTTGGTTATCGAGGCAATACGGATAACCGAGTCCAGCTGTGGGCGCACATTATTACCTGGGCGGGTTTCGCCAAAGCTGCGAAAGACCCGCTGGTTGCCGTCGATCACAACCAGCGCCATCCCCGTTGCGCCGCTGCCATAAAAAATATGATTGGCGTAACGTTCAACGATATCAGATGCGAAAACCGGTTCAGCGATAGGCTGCGCCGCCTGGACTGAGGTCAATGACGCCGCACACAGCGCGGCAGAAAAAAGCAGACTACGTTTCAACGGTGGTGTCCATGCATGAATAAGGAAGAAGACAGTTCGTATTTATACTACGGCGCGTTCTTTTTCAAAGCGCTAATTAAAGCAAGGATAGTTATAAAAACGTAACGACGAGTAAATCCACGTTTTTTGCGGCGAAAGAAAGTTCGCTTTTGTGATCCTGAGCGTATAGTAGCCGTCGTTTTTGTGCGGGAGGCTGTAATCCGTCGAAACAATATTTCAGCAATGGCAGGCGAACTAAGCGCCGCCGTTCTGGTCACAATGGCGGTTTCGCTGGTGTGACGTTTTTACTTTCTTCAGCACAGCCGTTGTCATAACGATAAGAAGTTAGCAGGAGAGCATTATGTTCAAGTCATTTTTCCCGAAGCCGGGACCCTTTTTTCTCTCGGCGTTTATTTGGGCAGTCGCTGCCGTCATTTTCTGGCAGGCGGGTGGGGGAGACTGGGTTGCGCATTTCACCGGCGCAACGGACGACGTGCCCATTAGCGCCGCACGTTTCTGGTCTTTGAACTACCTGATCTTTTATGCTTATTACGTGCTTTGCGTGGGGGTATTTGCCCTGTTCTGGTTTATCTACAGCCCGCACCGCTGGCAGTACTGGTCGATTCTCGGCACGTCGCTGATTGTCTTTGTGACCTGGTTTCTGGTTGAAGTTGGGGTGGCCGTCAATGCCTGGTATGCGCCCTTTTACGATCTGATTCAGAAAGCGCTTAGCGCTCCTCATACTGTCACAATGGCGCAATTCTACAATGAGTTAGGTATCTTTCTCGGGATCGCGCTGATTGCTGTGGTGATAAGCGTGTTGAACAATTTTTTCGTCAGCCACTATGTGTTCCGTTGGCGTACGGCGATGAATGAATACTACATGGCGCAGTGGCAGCATTTGCGTCATATCGAAGGCGCCGCCCAGCGTGTGCAGGAAGATACCATGCGTTTTGCCTCCACGCTGGAAAGCATGGGCGTGAGCTTTATTAAGGCGATTATGACCTTAATCGCTTTTCTGCCAGTGCTGATTGCGCTTTCTCCACACGTACCGGAACTGCCGATTGTCGGCCATGTGCCTTACGGTCTGGTGATTGCCGCGATTATCTGGTCGCTGATGGGCACCGGTTTGCTGGCGGTGGTTGGGATCAAACTGCCGGGGCTGGAGTTCAAAAATCAGCGCGTCGAAGCGGCTTATCGTAAAGAGCTGGTGTATGGCGAAGACGACGCCAACCGCGCCACGCCGCCAACGGTTCGTGAATTGTTCAACGCGGTGCGCCAGAACTATTTCCGTCTCTATTTCCACTACATGTATTTTAATATCGCCCGCATTTTGTACCTGCAGGTGGATAACGTTTTCGGCTTGTTCCTGCTGTTTCCGTCGATCGTTGCCGGTACGATTACGCTCGGCCTGATGACGCAAATCACCAATGTGTTTAGCCAGGTCCGTGGGGCTTTTCAGTATCTGATAAACTCATGGACCACGCTGGTGGAGCTGATGTCTATCTACAAACGTCTGCGTAGCTTTGAGCGCGAACTGGACGACAACGATATTCAGGCTGTCACCCACACTCTTGGTTAATATAAGGAAGCATTATGTCGGCGGCGTCTCGTTTTTCCCCTTTGTCATTACTGGCCGGGCTGGTTCTTGTTGGATGCAGTACCCAGACGGCGCAGCCGCTAAAAAAAGGGGAGAAAGCCGTCGACGTCGCGAGCGTGGTGCGCCAGAAAATGCCAGCCAGCGTCAAAGACCGCGATAGCTGGGCCAAAGACCTGGCGAAAACCTTTGAGAGCCAGAAGATCGCCCCGACGGAGGAAAACGTCTGTTCGGTGCTGGCGGTCGCGCAGCAGGAGTCTAACTATACAGCCGATCCCACCGTGCCGGGGCTGAGCAAAATCGCCTGGCAGGAGATTGACCGCCGCGCCGGGCGCATGCATATTCCGCTTTTTCTGGTGCATACCGCGCTTAAAATCAACTCCCCGAATGGCAAGAGCTACAGCGATCGCCTTGATACGGTAAAAACCGAAAAACAACTTAGCGCGATTTTTGATGATTTCATCAATATGGTGCCGATGGGGCAGACGCTGTTTGGCTCGCTGAATCCGGTTCATACGGGCGGTCCGATGCAGGTCAGCATCGCTTTCGCCGAGCAGCACGCCAACGGTTACCCGTGGACGATGGACGGAACGGTGCGTCAGGAAGTCTTCACCCGTCGCGGCGGACTGTGGTTTGGGACCTACCATCTGCTCAATTATCCGGCGAACTACAGCGCGCCAATTTTCCGCTTTGCCGACTTTAATGCCGGATGGTATGCCAGCCGTAATGCCGCTTTCCAGAATGCCGTCAGCAAAGCCAGCGGCGTAAAACTGGCGCTGGACGGCGATTTGATCGCGTATGGCAGCAAGGCGGCGGGCAAAACCGAGCTGGCGGTGCGTAAGCTGGCGAACAAACTGGATCTCAGTGAAAGCGCTATCCGTCGACAGTTGGAAAAAGGCGACCGCCTGGCGTTCGAAGAGACGGATCTGTACAAAGGGGTCTACGCTCTCGCCGAGAAGAAAACGGGTAAAGCATTACCGCGAGAGATGCTGCCGGGTATTCAACTGGAAAGTCCCAAGATTACCCGTAATCTGACGACGGCGTGGTTCGCAAAACGGGTAGACGATCGACGGGCGAGATGTATGAAGCTGTAGCGGGTCGGGTGAGGGAATCCCACCCGACAGGAAAGATCAGTGATGGCGATGCCGCCAGTGCAGGAAGGCGGCAATCACGCCGAAAATCAGACTGCCGACCAGAAACGGCACCAGGCCAAATATTGTACCGACGCCCAGCCCGATTTCGACGCGCGGACGTCCCGTCTCCTGAACCTGCATCAGATGCTCATATACACCCGGCGCGTGAACCAACAGGTTCAGGATCTGCGCGCCAGCCCAGAAACAAAACAGCACAAACACCGCATACGCGATGTTGCCAGGGGTAGAGGAGGTTTCTCGATGTTTCCCATTAAACAGGGATTTTGAGAGAGTGAAATCAGCCATAAATGACCTCCGCGGGAATTTCTGCTTTCTGCCTGACATCTGCCAGGAACGTAGTGTGAGTCTGACAGGTCATCGCGTTTGTCAATATCAGAATGATGGTAAATTAAGCCTGGGATGAGTCCTGGAATGCAGATTTTTGCCGCTTGTCACAAATACATTACCTTAATTTAAATTTTGCAACATTTAAGAAATTCCGCATACGGCACAGACGGGTTTCCAGTACTATGCCACTATGCTTTTTTTCGTGCGGGAGACGCTATGAATTTGCCTGTAAAAATCCGCCGCGACTGGCATTACTATGCCTTCGCCATCGGGCTTATTTTTATTCTTAACGGTGTCGTCGGGTTGCTGGGATTTGAAGCTAAAGGTTGGCAAACCTATGCCGTGGGCGCGGTCACCTGGGTGATGAGCTTCTGGCTGGCGGGGCTGATCATTCGTCGTCGTGTGGAAGATGACGACGCTGCGTCAGTCAAATAATGTGCATTTGAGCGCCCGGTAAGCCTGACGCTACCGGGCAATCAAAAGTGCAGATTACATGGTCGTTTTCAGGGCGTTATCCGCCGCGTGACGCTCCAGCGCCAGCTCGATTAACCGGGTGATCAGGTCGGTGTAGCCTAACCCACTGGCCTGCCACAGTTTCGGATACATACTGATATTGGTGAATCCCGGCAGGGTGTTGATCTCATTGATCACCACCTCGTTATCCGCCGTTAAAAAGACATCCACCCGCGCCATACCGGCGCAGCCCAGCGTCTGGTAAGCCTGGATCGCGATATCACGGATCTTGTCGTTAACCTCAGGCGCGATCGCCGCAGGCACCACAACCTTCGCGCCGTTGTCGTCAATGTATTTGGTGTCGTAGGCATAGAAATCGCTGTTCAGCACGATCTCGCCGCAGGTGCTCGCTTGCGGATGATCGTTGCCGAGGACCGCGCATTCGATCTCGCGACCCCTGATCCCCTGTTCCACCACCACTTTGTGATCGAATCCGAACGCCAGTTCGATCGCCTGCGCATACTGCGCTTCACTGGTGACTTTACTGACGCCCACGGATGAGCCCTGGTTGGCAGGCTTCACGAAAAGCGGCAGACCAAGACGCGCTTCTACGTCGGCAAAGCTGATAGCGTGACGGTTGGCACGGGTGAGGGTGATAAAGGGCGCGATATTCAGCCCGGCATCACGCAGCAGACGCTTGGTGACGTCTTTATCCATACATGCCGCGGAGCCCAGCACGTCGGAACCGACAAACGGCAAATTCGCCACCCGCAGCATGCCCTGCAATGAGCCGTCTTCGCCCAGCGTGCCGTGAACGATCGGAAAAATTACGTCAACTGTCGGCAACGGCTGCGCGGTTTGCGCGTCAATCAGCTGCTGCTCATGTTTACCCGGCACCTGCGCGAGGCTGGTAGTGGAAGGGCGCAGCGCAATGCGCGCCGGATTGTCGGCGTTGAGCAGGTAATTTTCGGCATCGCTGACGTGCCACTGCCCTTGTTTATCAATGCCTAAAAGCACAACGTCAAAGCGGGTCTTGTCGATGGCATCGACAATATTTTTTGCCGATTGCAATGACACTTCATGTTCCGCTGATTTCCCACCAAATACGATTCCTACCCGCAATTTTGCCATCTTAAAACCCATTCCATCGAACGCAAAGCGTATACATTACCACGACAAAACGAGGGATTCGCGGGCTTCTGCCATAATGTTAAGCAGAAACGCAAAGGAGGGGGCGTGAAAGGTAAAGGCTGGCTGTTTATTATTCTCTTGGGCGTGGCGGGGGGCGTGGGGTACCGGTATCTGCCGTCATATTACAATCCCTTTACGCCGCTCGGGCTGACCGATCCACCCAACTGGCTGACCAAATTCAAGCTTCAGCGGCTGACGAAAGATCAATGTCAGACATTGCTGCAACAGGCGAACCAGCGAAAGCTGATCTCCTCGCAGCCGGTGGCCGACAGTGCGGGCGACTGTCCGTTAACCGACGTGGTGCGCGTCAGGGATTTCGGCGCGGTCAAACTGAGCAGCAGCTTTCTCGCTTCCTGCCCGCTGGCGCTCAGCGCAGCGCTGTTTGTTGAACAGCAGGCGCGGCCGTTAACCGAGCAGTTTATGGCCAGCAGGCTGACGCGTATCGATCACCTGGGCAGCTTCGCCTGCCGCAATATCTACCACCGTCCCGACGCGCGCCGAAGCGAACACGCCAGCGCGCAGGCGCTGGATATCAGCGGCTTTCGCCTTGCCGACGGGCGAAACATAAGCGTGCTGCGCGGCTGGAAGCAGGATGAAAGCGCCCCCTGGCTGCGCACGATGCTCAGCGCGAGCTGTCAGTACTTTGGTAACGGGTTGGGTCCAGAGTATAACGCCGCGCACGCTAACCATTTTCACCTCGGCATGCGCGGATACGGCCTTTGTCGTTAAGCATAACGCGCTGCATGTGGGGGTCATTTATGTGATTTGTTTCACAAATCTGATGAACGGGAAGATAAAATAGCAAACTCAGACCCATCGCATCTCTTGAACCATTCCGCGGCTGCATTATTGCTAAACTGTGCCGCGTTTTCAGTACGTTATCACAACGAGTATTTATGGAATCCTGGAAAGTTAACCTCATTTCCGTCTGGTTCGGCTGCTTTTTCACCGGTCTGGCAATCAGTCAAATCCTGCCGTTCTTGCCGTTGTATATTTCACAGTTAGGGGTTTCTTCCCACGAAGCGCTCTCGATGTGGTCTGGTCTGACTTTCAGTATCACCTTTCTTATCTCCGCCATTGTCTCGCCCCTGTGGGGCAGTCTCGCCGATCGCAAGGGCCGTAAGCTGATGCTGCTGCGCGCGTCCTTAGG
This sequence comes from Citrobacter sedlakii NBRC 105722, assembly GCF_000759835.1. GTDB lineage: Bacteria > Pseudomonadota > Gammaproteobacteria > Enterobacterales > Enterobacteriaceae > Citrobacter_A > Citrobacter_A sedlakii. Next base: position 543,714 of record NZ_BBNB01000002.1, on the reverse strand, counting down.
CATGGCGATCGCGATTCTGCTACAGGCGTTTGCCACAAACGTCTGGCAGCTGTTTTTGCTGCGCGGCATCATGGGGCTCACTTCCGGCTATATTCCTAATGCGATGGCGCTGGTCGCGTCGCAGGTTCCGCGCGAACGAAGCGGATGGGCGCTCAGTACGCTGGCGACCGCGCAAATTAGCGGCGTGATTGGCGGCCCGCTGATGGGCGGCTTTATTGCCGACCATGTCGGGCTACGACCCGTCTTTTTTATTACCGCAATGCTGTTGATGGTGAGCTTTCTGGTGACCTTCTTTTTAATCAAAGAAGGCGTGCGTCCGACACTGAAAAAGAGTGAACGTCTGAGCGGCAGGGCGGTTTTTGCTTCGCTCCCGTACCCGGCGTTAGTTATTAGCCTGTTTTTCACCACGCTGGTCATTCAACTGTGCAATGGCTCCATTAGTCCGATTCTGGCGTTGTTTATTAAGTCGATGGCGCCGGACAGCAATAACATCGCTTTTCTGAGCGGATTCATTGCCTCGGTGCCGGGTATTTCCGCACTCATCTCTGCGCCGCGACTGGGAAAGCTGGGCGATCGGATCGGCACGGAGCGCATTTTAATGGCGACGCTTATCTGTGCGGTGGTGTTGTTTTTCGCTATGTCATGGGTCACTACGCCTTTTCAGCTTGGCGTACTGCGTTTTCTGCTCGGGTTTGCCGATGGCGCGATGCTGCCTGCGGTGCAAACGCTGCTGGTGAAATACTCCAGTGAGCAAATTACCGGACGTATTTTTGGTTATAATCAGTCGTTTATGTATCTTGGCAACGTTGCGGGGCCGTTAATGGGCGCGACGGTCTCGGCAATGGCCGGTTTCCGCTGGGTATTTATTGCCACCGCGGTCATTGTGCTAATCAACATTGTTCAGTTAATGCTGACGTTACGCCAGCGGGAAAAAGGTCGTACAACGGGTTGAATTAATAAAAGAAAGTGACTTAAGTTAAATCCATGCATTTTTATCATAACTTTAGATTATGGCTGAAGGTGATTATTTATTTGCTTTCTTTAATTTCAGTCTTCCTCACTGCTGGCGAGAAACGTTTCGCTATCGTTAATTTGTGATTATTTACGCAAAGTCATTTCTTTCTTTTAAAAATACTACCCTTCACCTCTAGGCAGCATGAGTTCACAGTGATAACGTCAGGCTTCTTTAGTTAAGGGAATACAGTCATGAAAAATCTCATTGCTGAGTTGTTGCTTAAGCTTGCCCAGAAAGAAGAAGAATCGAAGGAACTGGTTGCTCAGGTAGAGGCGTTAGAGATTATCGTCACGGCGATGCTGCGTAATATGGCGAAAAAAGAGCAGGATATCCTGATTCAACAGGTGGAAGGGGCTCTTGACGGGGTAAAGCCGGATGCCAGCATTTCTGATGACGATAAAGAACTGCTGCGCCAGTATGTCCAAAAACTCCTGAAACACCCTCGTTACTAACGTTATTCTTCGTGACAGACGCGTTGGCGGAAATTGACCAGGGCGCTTTTGTCCTGTCCGGCAACGCGAATGTGTTTTGGCTATAAGCCAGAACACGTTGTCATAAACCTGTCACGACATAACGTTATAGTCGCTTTGTTTTTATTATTTTACCCTGAAGACATCCGTTAAAAGTGTGTTGTAGCGTTGGCGCATATAACTCAATGCGTTTTCTACGCTCAGCGGGATTCATTCATTTGTCGCTTTCCTGCAAGGTCTGTTATTTAGGGTAAGTGAGTATTTTACATGGAGAATATAAAATGAAGCGAAGCGGTAAAACCCTTGCTTGTTACCGCTGATGTTGATTCCAGCCGGACGCGTAGAAATTCCCGTCATGACGCTATGGCGTCATTTCGAAATAACTGCTGCCGGGGATGTTGTCTGAGGGAAATATGCCGGTGCGCTGGAAAGCGGCGCCGGGTCTGACGTCGTCCATCCCCCGGCAGGATTACTTTTGCTGTCGGGTGGCTTTTTTGAGGTTAGCGACCAGACTTAATGACATCAGTACGAAATCAGGTTCGCGGATCGTCGCCATCCGGCATGGCAACGCATTTCGCGAAACGCTCGACTGTGTCCTGGTTCAAAAAAGGATGGTGCTATGAAAATAACATTACTGGTAACGCTATTATTTGGTCTGGTCTTTTTAACGACAGTCGGTGCTGCCGAGAAAACACTCACCCCACAACAACAGCGTATGACCACCTGTAATCAGCAGGCGACAGCGCAGGCGCTAAAAGGGGATGCCCGCAAGACGTACATGAGTAATTGCCTTAAAAACAGTCAATCCGATCCTAATGAGAAAAGCCTGACGCCGCAGCAGCAGAAAATGCGTGAGTGCAATTCTCAGGCGACACAGCAGTCGCTGAAAGGTGAGGATCGCAGTAAGTTTATGAGCGCCTGCCTGAAGAAAGCGGCCTAAGCGCGTAGTGCTAACGGGTGAGCCGATGGCATCGCTCACCCGAAATCTCATACTTTCCCCGCCACGCTCGTCTCTATAATTTGGGAAATTATTTCTAAATGTTCCCAAAAAATAATGAATGACGATAATTTTTACAAAAATCACATCGCGCCGGATGAGGGCGGTTACATCTCTTTGCAGCACGATCTTCAGCGTTCCGGACTGCGATTCGCCCGGCGCGTCAGGCTGCCGCGCGCGGTGGCGCTGGGCGGAATGTTCTTCCCCCTTGCGGCAACCCTGGTCAGCCAGCCGGTAGCAGGGGGCTGGTGGTTAGCGCTGGTTGGCTGGGCGTTCGTCTGGCCGCATCTGGCCTGGCAGATTGCCAGCAGGGCAAGCGATCCGCTGCATCGCGAGTTCAGCAATTTCAAAATAGATGCGATCTTCGCTGGCGTGTGGATTGGGCTGACTGGCGTTAACGCGCTGCCTTCCTGCGCGCTGTTGATGATGATGGGGATGAATCTGATGGGCGCGGGCGGTTCGCGGTTGTTTTTCGCCGGAACGGTGCTGATGACATTAGCCACCTTGCTGACACTGCAACTGACCGGCGGCGTGGTGTCGTTTTCCAGCACGCCGCTTGAAGGGGGACTGACGCTGCCCATTATCATCCTCTATCCGCTTTTATTTGCCTGGGTAAGTTACCAGACCGCGACAACGCTGGCGGAGCATAAGCGACGACTAAAGATCATGAGCACCCATGACGGGATGACAGGGGTCTTTAACCGGCGCCATTGGGAGATGTTATTGCGCGCGGAGTTTGAACGCTGTCGCCGGCAGCATTGCGACTGCACGCTCCTGATCATTGATATCGACCATTTCAAGGGAATTAATGATACCTGGGGACACGACATCGGCGATGAGGCCATTCAGGCGCTGACCCGACAGCTACGGATGACCCTGCGTAGCAGCGACCTGATAGGCCGCTTTGGCGGCGATGAGTTTGCGGTCATTATGCATGGGACGCCAGCCGGCAATGCCATTGCGGCGATGTCGCGGGTTCACGAAGGACTTCGCGCATTACGTCTGCCCTGCGCTCCGCAGGTGATGGTGCATATCAGCGTTGGCGTTGCTCCGCTGACACCGCAGTTTAGCCATTATCGCGAATGGCTGAAGTCCGCCGATCTGGCGCTCTATAAAGCAAAGCACGCCGGACGTAACCGCACCGAAGTGGCGGCGTAACGTCCGGTTACCTGCTCAGGACTTGCTGAGCTTCTCTGATTTTTCCATACACTTCGCCATCGCTTCGATCACCGCAGCCCGGAACCCGCGCTCTTCGAGGACGCGTACCGCTTCGATGGTGGTACCGCCCGGCGAGCAGACCATATCTTTCAACGCCCCCGGATGCTCACCCGTTTCCAGTACCATCTTTGCGGAGCCCATCACCGCCTGGGCGGCAAATTTATAGGCCTGGGCGCGCGGCATTCCACCCAGCACGGCGGCATCGGCCATCGCTTCGATAAACATAAAGACATAAGCAGGCGCGGAGCCGCTGACCCCGACAACCGGATGAATCATCGACTCAGCAATGACCTCCGCCTCGCCAAAGCAGCGGAAAATGTTCAGTACGTCAGCAGTATCTTCAGGCGTCACCAGCGCATTTGGCGTAATGGAGGTCATCCCGGCATTGACCAGCGACGGCGTGTTTGGCATCGCACGAACGATTTTACGGTCATGTCCCAGCGCGCGTGCCAACTGATCCAGCGTAACGCCCGCGGCAATCGACACCACCAGCGATTCTTTATTCAGGCTGGAGGTGATATCGCTCAGCACTTTGATCATGATGCCGGGCTTCACGGCGCCAAAAACAATATCAGCGATCTGCGCCACTTCCTGGGCGGATTGCGCAGCGTTAATGCCGTACTGGTCGCGCAGCGCGGCGACTTTTTCAGGGGAAGGCGTGTAAACCCAAATCTGGCCGGGGAGCACCTGACCGCTGGCAATCAGGCCGCCGAGGATCGCTTTACCCATATTACCGCAGCCGATAAAACCGATTTTCTTATCCATCTCGTCACTCCCTATGCGTGATAATTGTTGTTTTGACTGATAAAGCCTAGCTTAACGCGTTATGAAAGAGCCATGAAGGGCAAACAGCACTTTGCCGCAGGGCAAAAGCACGCGACAATAGAAAATTGCCTCTTAACGGGAAACAGTATGACGATTTGGGTTGATGCGGATGCGTGTCCGAACGTAATTAAAGAGATCCTTTTTCGCGCCGCCGGGCGAATGCAACAGACGTTGATCCTGGTGGCGAACCAGACCCTGCGCGTTCCACCGTCGCCGTTTATCCGCACGCTGCGCGTGCCCGCCGGTTTTGATGTGGCGGATAACGAAATCGTGCGCCAGTGCGCAGCAGGCGATCTGGTGATCACCGCGGATATCCCGCTGGCATCGGAAGTGCTGGCGAAAGGCGCCGCAGCGCTCAACCCGCGCGGGGAGCGTTACACCGAGTCGACGATCCGCGAGCGTCTGACCATGCGCGACTTTATGGATACCCTCCGCGCCAGCGGCATCCAGACCGGCGGGCCGGACAGCCTCTCGCCGCGTGACCGCCAGCACTTCGCGGCTGAGCTGGAAAAGTGGTGGCGGGAAGCTCAGCGCTGAAAAGGATGATGTAATTTATTTTTTACAGTTTTCTCAGCACTGTTTCTTGTTATAGTAGGCATATATTGTTACTTTTAGCCTGATGTGGAAATTAATGTTTACACTTTGGGCTATCTACGCATTGGGTGGTATGATTATTACTTTCACGACATTTTATTCCGCTACGTCGCGGCTTTTTGGGGAATTCCCGGTATGACGCAACCGCTTTATCTTGTGGGTCCGCGTGGATGTGGAAAGACAACGGTTGGCATGGCGCTGGCGTCGGCAATTGACAGCCGCTTTGTCGATACCGACCAATGGCTACAGTCGCAGATGCAAATGACAGTGGCGGAGATCGTTGAACGGGAAGGCTGGCCTGGGTTTCGCGCCCGGGAAACCGCCGCGCTGGAAGCGGTCACTGCCCCTGCGACGGTCGTGGCTACGGGCGGCGGCATTATTCTGACGGAATACAATCGTCACTTCATGCGCGAAAACGGCATTGTCGTTTATTTAAGCGCGCCGGTGTCCACGCTGGTGGGACGCCTGGAAGCGTCGCCTGAAGAAGAACTGCGCCCGGCGCTAACCGGCAAACCGCTCAGTGAAGAGGTGCGAGAGGTGCTTGCCCAGCGCGACATATTGTATCGCCAGGCGGCCCATTTCATCATTGATGCGTCAAACGCGCCCGACCAGGTGATTTCTGAAATTCGGGGCGCGCTGGCGCAGGTTACGCAGCGTAAACAAGGCGGCGTCTATACTTAAGGTTCATTCTGACAAAAAGGAAGAGCCATGCCGACCAGACCTCCTTATCCACGGGAAGCGTATATTGTCACCATTGAGAAAGGCGCACCGGGTCAGACCGTGACCTGGTATCAGTTGCGTGCCGATCACCCGAAACCCGACTCGTTAATCAGCGAGCATCCGACAGCGCAAGAAGCGATGGATGCGAAAAAGCGTTACGAAGATCCTGAAAAAAGCTGACGCCACAAGCGACTCGGAATGGATTCTGAGTTATCCCTAAACCGAAGCTGCATCACATATTTCGCAGATGACATTTTGTTTCAAAAAACGAACATTAAACGATAACAATATTTTACTGGAATCATTTGGAATCTTTACATAATACTTTGCCCATCTCCTGCTACGCTTTTTTGCATTTGAATTTGCATCAGGCAAATGTCGGCAGTGGCGTAGAGCATTTGTTCGCAAATAAACGACGAAATATAAAAAGGTGGCAAAAATGAGCGCGTCGTTGGCAATTCTCACTATCGGCGTTGTACCCACGAGCGAAATCCTGCCGCTCCTGACGGAGTACATCGACGAACAGCACATTACCCATCACAGCCTGCTTGGAAAAATGAACCGTGAAGATGTGCTCACGGATTATAAAATTGACGCAGGAGAAGCACCGCTATTAACCCTGCTTAGCGATAATCAACCGGCCCATGTCTCTAAACAAAAAGTCGAACGCGATCTGCAAAGCGTTATTGAGGTGCTGGATAACCAGGGTTACGACATTATTCTTTTGATGAGCACCGCGAGCATCAGAAGTATGACCGCCCGTAACAGTATTCTGCTGGAGCCGCGACGTATTATCCCGCCGCTGGTGGCCTCGATCGTTGACGGACATCAGGTGGGCGTTATCGTGCCGGTCGAGGAGCTTATGTCTGCCCAGGCGGAAAAGTGGCAGGTGCTGGCGTCGCCGCCGGTTTATTCACTGGCGAATCCGGTGCATGGCAGCGTCCAGCAGTTGATAGACGCCGGTAAAGCGCTGCTTGAGCAGGGCGCTGATGTGATTATGCTGGACTGCCTGGGATTTCATCAGCGTCACCGCGATGTGCTGCAAAAGTCGTTGGATGTGCCGGTCTTGCTCTCTAATGTATTGATTGCACGGCTGGCTTCTGAATTGCTGGTTTAATTTTGCGTGACAGGCGAAAGGTCAGGACCCTATATTGGGAGTGAATTTAATCACCAGACAGGGTCAGTTTATGCTTCAAAGTAACGAATACTTTTCCGGCAAAGTGAAATCGATCGGCTTTACCAGCAGCAGCACTGGCCGCGCCAGCGTTGGCGTGATGCTGGAAGGGGAATACACGTTTGGTACCGCAGAGCCGGAAGAAATGACGGTAGTGAGCGGCGCGTTGAATGTCCTGTTGCCGGGCGCAACCGAATGGAAAGTGTATGCCGCCGGCGAGGTATTTAACGTCCCTGGCCACAGTGAGTTCCATTTGCAGGTGGCGGAGCCGACCTCCTACCTTTGCCGCTATCTGTAAACGAGAAAGGCCGGATAGCGACACAAAAGCGTCTTGTCCGGCCTTTCCTTGCGCAGCAACCGCGCTTTAGCGCTGGGCTTCTCCACCCAGGCCTTCCACCAGATTCTGGATCAACGCCGCCAGCTCTCCGGTCATCAGGATAAAGTCAGCGTCGAAACGCTGGGCGAAATCTTCCCGATCGATATCTTCGTTTTGATCGCGCAGTTCGTCGCTGAATTTCAGACGCTTAATCGAACCGTCATCGCAAACCATAAACTGAATGCGCTGCTGCCAGTCGAGGGCCAGCTTGGTCACCACTTTACCGGCTTCAATGTGCACCGCGATTTCGTCGCTCACCAGATCCTGTTTTTTCGCCCGGATCACGCCGCCATCTTCCAGCATCGCTTTCAGTTCGGCTTCGTCCAGCAACTGGAAGCCCTGAGCCACGGTGCCGGAACGCACCCATTCAGTGAGCGTCAACTCGATCGGATTTTCCAGCGCCAGCGGAACCACCGGCAGCGAACCGAGGCATTTACGCAGCAGCGCCAGCGTATCTTCCGCTTTTTTGGCGCTGGCGCAGTCCACCATGATCAGCCCGTTAACCGTGTCGATCCACATCATTGTCTGGCTGAAGCGACTGAAGGCGCGCGGCAACAGAGAATGCAGCACTTCATCCTTCAGCGAATCTTTTTCCGTTTTTTTCAGCTTACGCGCTTGCTCGGCTTCCAGTTTGGCGATCTTCGCTTCCAGCGCCTGTTTGATGACCGGCGAAGGCAGGATCTTCTCTTCTTTACGCGCGCAAATCAGGATCTGGCCGTTGTGGGCATGCGTCAGTGCATCGCTGTGCGATCCCATTGGCGGCACCCAGCCCATTTTGGCCATATCCTGGCTACCGCAAGGGGTAAACGTCATTGAGGCTAGCTGTTTTTCCATCTCTTCAGCGCGCAACGAAATATCGCGGCTAAGACGGTAAACCATTAAATTTTTGAACCACAGCATGATAATTTCCACGGCCTTGTCGTTAAATCCAGCGCGTATAGTAGCGAATTGTCGGCGGCCTTGCATTGCTTAAGCGAAAGCCCGACTCTACGCTATTGATATTGCCGAAAAAAATAAGGAGTGGCCTGTGCGTATAGGTATTGACCTTGGCGGTACCAAAACGGAAGTGATTGCGCTCGGCGAGGCGGGGGAGCAATTGTTCCGCCATCGCCTGCCGACGCCGCGTGAGGATTATCAGCAAACTATTGAGACCATTGCGACGTTGGTTGCCATGGCCGAACGCGCTACCGGGCAGACGGGAACGGTCGGAATAGGCATTCCCGGTTCCCTGTCGCCCTACACCGGCGTGGTGAAAAACGCCAATTCGACCTGGCTTAACGGACAGCCATTCGACCGCGATCTGTGCGCGCGTTTGCAGCGTGAGGTGCGCCTGGCGAATGACGCAAACTGTCTGGCGGTTTCTGAAGCGGTCGACGGCGCGGCTGCCGGAGCGCAAACGGTGTTTGCGGTGATTATTGGTACCGGCTGCGGCGCAGGCGTTGCGCTGAACGGACGGGCGCACATCGGAGGGAACGGTACGGCGGGCGAGTGGGGGCATAATCCATTGCCGTGGATGGATGAAGATGAGCTTCGCTATCGCGAGGAGGTGCCCTGCTATTGTGGCAAACAGGGGTGTATTGAAACGTTTATCTCCGGCACCGGCTTCGCGACCGATTACCACCGCCTGAGCGGGCATCCGCTGCAGGGCAGCGACATCATGCAGCGTGTGGCGGCGCAGGATCCGGTGGCCGAGCTGGCGTTAAGCCGCTATGAGCTGCGGCTGGCGAAATCGCTTGCCCATGTAGTGAACATACTCGATCCGGATGCGATCGTGCTGGGCGGCGGGATGAGCAATGTCGATCGTTTGTATAAAACCGTCCCGACGCTTATCAAACAGTTTGTCTTTGGCGGTGAGTGTGAAACGCCAATCCGTAAAGCGCTACACGGCGACTCCAGCGGCGTGCGCGGCGCCGCGTGGCTGTGGCCGCAAGGGTAATTTTTCTGCGGGCAGGACGTGTAGGCCGGACGCGCGTCAGCGCCCTCCGGCCACCGGTAACACCGGGTGTTGTCGGCGCTTAACGCGTCCATACATCAACAATGACGCCATAGCCGTAAACGACAGCAGGGCGGCGGGCAGCGCCACATAGTGATAGGCAAAACCCAGCGTCAGCATCATTCCGCCGCAGTATGCGCCAATAGCGCTCCCGAGATTAAAGGCGATTTGCCCCCCTGCCGCGCCCAGCAGTTCGCCGCCTTTGGCATTTTCCAGCAGCAGGATCTGCAGCGGCGCGGAAAGGGCAAACAGTCCGGCGCAGCAGATAAACGCAAACGTCAGCGACGCGACTTTTATCCCGCCCACATAAAAGAGCAGCAGCAGACACAGGACGATGACAAAGTCGGTTGTCGCCGCGATCCGAAGCGGAGAAAAGCGACCCGATAACCGTCCGCTAAGCAGGTTGCCCAGTACCATCCCCAGCCCGACCAGCATCATGATGAAAGTCATGACCGTCTCGCTGAAGCCGGAAACGTAAATCATGTACGGTTTGATATAGCTGAACCAGGCGAAAACCCCTGCATTGCCGAACAGGGTGGCGGAAAATATCAGCCATGGCGCGGGGCTTTTCAGGAAATGAAACTGTTCACGCAGCTTTCCTTTCGCTTCATCATGCAGATCAGGCACCCAGAAACCGATCGAGACCATCACCGCAACGTTAAACACGGCGATCAGCAAAAAGGTATAGCGCCAGCTGAATTCATGGCTGAGAAACGTCCCGAGCGGGATGCCAACCAGATTTGCGACGGTCATTCCGGCCACCATCCCCGCCACGGCGGCGGTGACTTTTCCCGGCCGGACGAGTTTAGACAGAATTATCGCGCCCACGCCAAAGAAAGCGCCGTGCGGAAAGCCGGAGACCAGCCTGCCGACCGCCAGCATGGCGTAAGAAGAGGAGAGGGTAAATATCGCGTTGCCGATGACGCACAGGGTCACCAGAAACAGCAGAATATGCTTGAGCGAAAAGCGACTGGAAAAAAGGGCGATAATGGGGGCGCCCAGCACCACGCCAAACGCGTAGTACGAGATCATATGTCCGGCGGCGGGAATCGAAATGCCAACGTCGCGGGCTAATTCCGTTAATACCCCCATGATGCCGAATTCGGCCATGCCCAGCCCAAACGTCCCGAGCGCTAAAGAAAAAATAACCTTGTTCATACCACCTGCCATTATTGTGCGCGGGTTAAGCGCAACGGCTGCGCATTGCCGCAGCCAATCGCGTCATAGCTTGCGGTTAAGTCGGGCGGAATACCATTCCTTATTCGTCTCTGAGTATTGACGATCGTGCTAACGCATCGGTCTTTGCCGGATGGCGGCGTGACTGTTGAGCAGGCCGGATAAGCGAAACGCCACCCGGCATGCCATTCACTTCGTCACCGCAAACAGGGGGGCAAGTTTGCTATAACCGAGCCCGTTGATTTTCTTCACCTTAATTTGCACCGGGATCCGCTCTTTCATCGCCTCCACATGGCTAATCACGCCGATGGTCTTGCCGCTGGCGTTCAGCGCATCCAGCGCATCCAGCGCGGTGTCCAGCGTTTCGCTATCAAGGGTGCCGAAACCTTCATCGAGAAACAGCGAATCAATGCGCGTTTTGTGGCTCACTAGATCCGAAAGCGCCAGTGCCAGCGCGAGGCTGACGAGGAAACTCTCGCCGCCGGAAAGGGTGCGGGTATCCCGCACGGCGTCCGCCTGCCAGGTATCCACCACCTCCAGTTCCAGCGCGTCGCTGGCTTTTCGCGAAAGCAAATAGCGACCATGCAAACGCGTGAGCTGGTTATTCGCCAGCCAGACCAGATTATCCAGCGTCAGGCCCTGAGCGAATTTACGGAACTTATCACCCTCTTTTGAGCCAATAAGCGCGTTCAGATAGCCCCAGTCCTCAACCTGCTGGCTGGCGCTGGCGATCGCCTGCATCAGGCTTTGCTGTTGTTGTCGATTGTCGGCGTCCTGCTTCAGCTGCTGGCGAATCTCTCCCTGCCGGGTGGCGTTTTCGCGTAGCTGGCCGTTGAGCTGCGCGGCATCCGCCTGGATCTGCGCAATCGATAATGTGGGATCCAGACCGGCAGGCGGCTGTTGCTGATGCGTCGCCAGTGCCTGCGTGGACTGTGCCGCTAACGTGCGGGCCTGCTGCAACTGGTTTTCCAGCGACTGCCTGAGTTGCTCAAGGCGCGCAAGGGTCTCCTCATCCAGCAACGCGGCGAGAAACGCCGCCTGGTCGGCAAAAATGCTGCTTTCCAGCGCCGCCGTAAACTGCGTTTGGGCTTCGCTGGCGCGCTGATTCTCGTTCACCGCCTGTTGCTCTAATGTTTGCAACTGGCTTTGCAGCGACAGACAGTCGTCGTGCACCTGACGCCAGTGGTCCAGCGAAACCGGCGCAGGATCTTCTGAATCCGCCTCGGCTGGGGGCAGGGTCTCGAGTAGTGGGGTCAACTGCGCGATACGCGCCTGCAGTTCGTTAAGCTCGGTCTGCTTTTGTTGCCACGTCTGCGCCTCCGCGGCGCGTGCGTGTAGCCACGCCTCTTCGTGCCCCTCGTCCGGCAGGGAGAGTGCGTAGCGACTGAGCTGCGCGGTCAGCGTCGCCTGACGCTGGTTAATCTGCTGACTAAACTGCATGATCTGCTGTTGATGCGCGACGAGTTGCGCGTCCAGATCATGGCGTTGGCTGAGCTGGTAAAGCTGTTTTTCATGATCGTCCTGCGCCGTTAGCCAGGGTTGAATATCATCCTGTGGCTGCAGCGTGATGTTGAGATCGCGAATTAATGCCTGCCATTCAACAGTGAGCGCTTGCTCATCTTTCGCCAGCGCCTGCGCTTCGTTCTCGTCGCGCTGCACCTGTTGCTTCAGGGCGTCGCACTGCCCGCGCAGCGTAGCGCCTTGTTCCGCCAGCGCGTTGACCTCTTTTTCCAGCGCGTCACGTCGCACCTGATTGACGCTGAGTTCGAGCGCCTGATAGGCCGCTACCGCCGGATGCGTGGTCGAGCCGCAAAGCGGACAGGGCTGTCCGGACTGCAACAGCGCGCGCTGGCTTTCGAGATCTTTAATTCGCGATTCCTGTTCACAGAGGGTTTTGACGTCGAGGTAATGCTGGTTTTTCTCTTTATACTGCTGGCGCCTGGCGTCCAGTTGCGCGGTTTGCTCCGCCAGCGTGCGCGTATTCTGCGCAATCAGCGTTTTAAGCTGCTCCAGACGCTTAATGTTGGGGGCGAGCTGGCCATGCAGCGCCAGCAGGCGCTGGCGAGTTGGGCGCTGTCGCGCATGTTGGGCCAGCGCTGCGGTAACCTCATCTGGCGTGAGGGAGAGGGTCAGCGTCGGCAATGCTTCCCGCTTGCGGGTATCTGACGCCAGCTGTTGCCGCCATTTCTCCCGCTGGACGGCGTCGCTGGCCTGCTGGGCAAACAGCGCCCGCCAGCCGCCCAGTTCGTTGCTCCACATGCGGAAGCGATCGTGTTCGCTAAGCCAGGCCGTCAGCGTTTGCTGAGCGTTTACCAGCGTCGCGGACTGCTGTTGCGCATAGCGGCGAATACGGCTGCGCAGCGTAAGCGTACTTTGTAAGCGAGCATTTACTTCTTCAATCTGCTGGCGGGTGCGGGAAAGGATAGCGGATTGTTCCTGAATACGTTCCCAGTGTGGGCGTAACGCTCTGGCTGGCTGCGCCAGGTTCAGCGGCGCAAGCTGCGGCTGGGCCTGCTGTAATGCCGCTTGCGCTGTTTCCAGCGCCTGCTGCCGACGCTGTGTTTCCGCGTGCAGTTCGTGCTGCCGCGTCAGCCAGTTCAGGTGCTGTTGCAGGGTTAACTGCCGCGCGGCAAGCTGTTGTTCTTCGTCAGTGAGCGCCTGCAAACGTTCATTCAGCGCCTGTCGCGCCTCAGGCGCTAACAGCGCGACGCCGCTGGCCTGCGCCTGAAGTTTCTCCAGATCGGCCCGCGCGGTTTTGTGTTGATCAAACACCTTCGCCGAAATTTGCCCGTAGATTTCCGTCCCGGTCAGCTCCTCCAGCAGTTCTGCGCGCTCCTTCGGTTTAGCATTGAGGAAGGCGGCGAATTGTCCCTGAGAGAGCAGCATTGAGCGGGTAAAGCGTCCGTAGTCCAGACCGGTCAGTTCGGCGGTCATCTCAAGCTTATCTTTCACCTTATCGGCAAGAATTTTCCCGTCGGCGCAGCGCGCCAGCTCCACGCGCGGCGCTTGTAAATTGCCGTCAGGCTGGTTGCGGGCGCGGTTCTGGCTCCAGAATGCGCGGTAGGCTTCGCCTTTTACCTCAAATTCCACTTCCGCCAGACATTCAGCGGTGTCGCGGGTCATCAGATCGTTTTGCGACTGTGAAACAGTATTCAGACGCGGCGTCTCGTGGTAGAGCGCCAGACAGATGGCGTCCAGCAGCGTCGTTTTTCCGGCGCCCGTGGGGCCGGTGATGGCGAACAGACCGTTACTGGCGAAGGGTTCAGCAGTAAAATCAACCTTCCATTCCCCTTTCAGCGAGTTGAGATTTTTCAGGCGCAGGCTGAGAATCTTCATGCGTCATCCTCCCCGGACAGCGTCTGTAAGGTGGTGTGAAACAGCGAGATCAGGCGCTGGCGCTGAGGATCGTCGAGTGCCTCCAGGGCCAGACGGCGGGTAAACACCTCGTCAACGCTCAGCTCGCTCAGCGTCTCCCGTCGTTCGTTGCTTAGCATACGTTCGCGCTGTTCGCGACTGCGGCGCACCAGCAGCACTTCCACGGGCAACGTTTCGGTCAGCGCCTGGATCTTGCGCTGCATATCATGCAGGTATTCGTCGGTGGTGATCTCAATATCCAGCCAGACCGGCGGCGTTTGCGGCGCGTCACGCCACTGTTCAAGCTGCTCAGTGATAGCGGCGAAATCGCCTTTCAGTACCGCCAGCGGCTGTGTTACCGGCACAGTGAGGTTGTCGACGCTCGCCAGTTTGCCGTTTTCAAAGCTCACCAGATGGACGCATTTATGTTTACCGCACTCGTCAAAGCTCAGGGCGATGGGGGAGCCGCAGTAACGGATGTGCCCGGTACCGCCAATCTGCTGCGCACGGTGGATATGACCCAGCGCGATATAATCGGCGGGAGGGAAATTTTGCGCGGGAAACGCATCGAGGGTGCCAATATAAATGTCACGCACCGCGTCACTTTTACTCGCGCCGACGGTAGTCAGGTGACCGGTGGCGATAATCGGCAGCGTGTGTTCGCCGCGCAGGGCGCAGGCGGCCTGATACTGTTGCTGATAGTAGTCGGTGATAGCGCTCAGCAGGTGCTGCTGTTTTTCCAGACCACTCAATCCGGCCTGACTGGTAACGATGTCGCGCGGGCGTAAAAAAGGAATTGGGCACAGTACCGCGCCGGGCGTTCCGTCGCGGCGATGCAGAAGCTGTGGACCGTGTCCGGCGCTGGCGACAACGGTGGTATTCAGAAAGGCGAGAATTTCGCGGGACTCGTTGAGCGTGGCGACGGAGTCATGGTTGCCCGCCAGCACCACCAGATGACAGCCAGTTTGCTGTAAATTGACGACAAAACGGTTGTACAGTTCGCGGGCGTAGCTTGGCGGCGAGCCGGTATCAAAAATGTCACCTGCGACAATAATGGCATCCACCTGCTGCTCGGTCGCCGTTGCCAGCAGCCAGTCGAGAAAGGCCTGGTGCTCAGCGGCGCGGCTTTTGCTGTAAAAATTCTGTCCAAGATGCCAGTCAGAGGTGTGTAAGATGCGCATAACGGTTCCATGGCAAAAAAGCGTGGCGGGGATTATACCTTTTCACGGACGGTAATATCTCCTGTATGGCTTGTAATAAATCAACAACCTGTCATCAGCCTGCGCTATCTTTTTCATAAATCTGTCATAAAAGTGACGCATAATGACGCCGCATTGATGACTAGCAATTTATCTAAAACAGGGCAAATCATGGCGAGACGTATTCTGGTCGTAGAAGATGAAGCTCCAATTCGCGAAATGGTCTGCTTCGTGCTCGAGCAAAATGGCTTTCAGCCTGTCGAAGCCGAAGATTATGACAGTGCGGTGAACCAACTTAATGAACCCTGGCCGGATCTGATCCTCCTTGACTGGATGTTGCCTGGCGGTTCTGGTCTCCAGTTTATTAAACACCTCAAACGCGAAGCGATGACCCGGGATATTCCGGTGATGATGCTCACCGCCAGAGGCGAAGAAGAAGACCGCGTGCGCGGCCTGGAAACCGGCGCAGACGACTACATAACCAAGCCGTTTTCCCCGAAAGAACTGGTGGCGCGTATCAAAGCCGTTATGCGCCGCATTTCGCCTATGGCAGTGGAAGAGGTGATCGAGATGCAGGGGCTGAGCCTGGACCCGACCTCCCACCGCGTCATGACCGGCGAAAACCCTCTCGATATGGGGCCGACGGAATTCAAGTTACTGCACTTCTTTATGACTCACCCGGAACGCGTTTACAGCCGTGAACAGTTGTTGAACCACGTCTGGGGCACTAACGTTTACGTTGAGGATCGCACGGTCGATGTGCATATTCGACGTCTGCGCAAGGCGCTGGAAACCAGCGGTCATGACCGGATGGTTCAGACGGTACGTGGGACAGGGTATCGTTTTTCAACCCGCTTCTGAAGGGTAAAACAAGCGCCAGGCGCAGGCCTGGCTCAGAACGGAGTATGACGCGTGCTGGAAAGACTGTCATGGAAAAGGCTGGTGCTGGAACTGATACTTTGCTGTATCCCGGCCTTTATCCTCAGCGCTATTTTTGGTTACCTGCCGTGGTTTTTGTTGGCGTCGGTAACGGGACTGCTCATCTGGCATTTCTGGAATTTATTACGCCTGTCATGGTGGCTGTGGGTTGACCGCAGCATGACGCCGCCGCCGGGCAGCGGAAGCTGGGAGCCGCTGCTGTACGGGCTGCATCAGATGCAGCTTCGTAACAAAAAACGTCGGCGTGAATTGGGAAACCTGATCAAACGCTTTCGCAGCGGGGCGGAGTCGCTACCGGATGCGGTGGTATTAACCACCGAAGAGGGCGGAATTTTTTGGTGTAACGGCCTGGCGCAACAGGTGCTGGGGCTACGCTGGCCCGACGATAACGGGCAGAATATCCTGAACTTGCTGCGTTATCCTGAGTTCACTCACTATCTCAAAACGCGTGATTTCACCCGGCCGCTGAATCTGGTGCTCAATACCGGACGGCATCTGGAGATTCGCGTGATGCCTTATACCGACAAGCAGTTGCTGATGGTCGCCCGGGACGTGACCCAGATGCATCAGCTTGAAGGGGCGCGACGCAACTTCTTTGCCAACGTCAGCCACGAGCTACGCACGCCGCTCACTGTGCTGCAGGGGTATCTGGAAATGATGTACGAACAGCCGCTGGAAGGGGCCACGCGCGAGAAAGCGTTGCTGACGATGCGCGAACAGACTTTCCGGATGGAAGGACTGGTGAAACAATTGCTGACGCTGTCGAAGATTGAAGCCTCGCCGACGCTGTTGCTCAATGAGCAGGTCGATGTGCCGATGATGCTGCGCATGGTGGAACGCGAAGCGCAAACGCTGAGCCAGAATAAGCACACCTTCAGCTTTGAGGTCGATAATCAGCTTAAGGTGCTGGGGAATGAAGAACAGTTGCGTAGCGCGATTTCTAACCTGGTGTATAACGCGGTAAACCATACGCCGGAAGGGACCCACATCACTGTGCGTTGGCACGCTGTGCCGCACGGTGCGGCGTTCAGCGTGGAGGATAATGGTCCGGGGATCGCGCCGGAACACTTGCCGCGTCTGACCGAGCGTTTTTACCGCGTCGACAAGGCCCGTTCGCGGCAAACCGGCGGCAGTGGGCTTGGGCTGGCCATCGTTAAACATGCGGTGAATCATCATGAAAGCCGCTTATCGATTGACAGTGAACTGGGCAAAGGCACGCGCTTTAGTTTTGTGCTGCCGGAACGTTTAATTGCCAAAAAATCGGCTTAATGCCCGATCGTAAGGCTATCTTTCCATAAGCCAGCGAATGCTGGCTTATTTTGTTTGCGGTTAAGAACAGTCCACTAAATTTCGCAACGTCTGGTCGTTTTTTGTTCGCATGATAAGCCATGACTTTTTCTTAAGAATGGTGTTTTATGCCAACTCTGAATTCGATATCGAGATAATGTTCCGGTTTTTAGATCCCTCCTTGCTTTAAAACGTTATAAGCGTTTAAATTGCGCCCCAGATGCTGGCGGTCTGACTGCATTCAGGCGGTAATTCGAAAAACTATTCTTCGCCGCGCCAGCCCAGGAGCATATCCCGCTGGAATTGCTTAAAAAATCCGCTGTATCTTCCCGTAGGGAAAGGTAAAAAAATTTAATTTAATCAACACCACATCCACAGGCCGTAAGCTTTATGACCCATCAGTTAAAATCGCGCGATATTATCGCCCTTGGCTTTATGACTTTTGCGCTGTTCGTCGGCGCAGGAAACATTATCTTTCCACCAATGGTTGGTCTGCAGGCGGGCGAGCACGTCTGGACTGCGGCTTTCGGCTTTCTGATTACCGCCGTGGGTCTGCCGGTGTTGACCGTGATCGCGCTGGCGAAAGTGGGTGGCGGCGTGGACAGCCTGAGCACCCCAATCGGTAAAGTGGCGGGCGTCCTGCTGGCAACCGTCTGTTACCTGGCGGTTGGACCACTGTTTGCGACCCCGCGCACCGCGACCGTGTCGTTTGAAGTGGGCATCGCGCCGCTGACCGGCGACTCGGCGATGCCGCTGTTTATCTATAGCGTGGTCTATTTCGCCCTCGTTATTCTGGTGTCGCTCTATCCTGGCAAACTGCTGGATACGGTAGGGAATTTCCTGGCGCCGCTGAAAATTATCGCGCTGATCGTCCTGTCCGTTGCGGCAATCATCTGGCCGGCGGGCCCTATCAGCAATGCCATGGACGCTTATGAAAACGCGGCGTTCTCTAACGGTTTTGTGAACGGCTATCTGACCATGGATACGCTGGGCGCGATGGTATTTGGTATCGTGATTGTGAACGCGGCGCGCTCGCGCGGCGTGACCGAAGCGCGTCTGCTGACCCGCTATACCGTTTGGGCTGGCCTGATGGCGGGCATTGGTCTGACGCTGTTGTATCTGGCGCTGTTCCGTCTGGGATCAGACAGCGCGACGCTGGTCGATCAGTCCGTTAACGGCGCGGCGATCCTGCATGCATACGTTCAGCATACCTTCGGCGGCGCGGGGAGCTTGCTGCTGGCGGCCCTCATCTTCATCGCCTGTCTGGTCACCGCGGTTGGCCTGACCTGCGCCTGTGCGGAGTTCTTCGCGCAGTACGTCCCGCTTTCGTATCGCACGCTGGTGTTTATCCTCGGCGGCTTCTCGATGGTGGTCTCCAACCTGGGGCTGAGCCACCTGATTCAGATCTCCATTCCGGTGCTGACGGCGATCTATCCGCCGTGTATCGCACTGGTTGTATTAAGTTTTACCCGCTCATGGTGGCATAATTCGTCCCGCGTTATCGCACCGGCGATGTTTATCAGCCTGCTTTTTGGTATCCTTGACGGGATTAAAGCATCGGCAATCGGCGACGTGTTACCGGCCTGGACCCAGCGTTTACCGCTGGCGGAACAGGGACTGGCGTGGTTAATGCCCACCGTCGTGATAGTGGTCCTGGCAATTATCTGGGATCGCGCAGCGGGTCGGCAGGTGACCTCCAGCGCCCACTAAGATTGCTGACAGTATGTTTTGACCACGGGGTTATCTTGCTTAACCCCGTGGTTTTTTATTGTGTAGATGGGTCAGGAATTGATGGAAAGTAATAACAAGCTAAAGCGTGGGCTAAGCACCCGGCACATTCGCTTTATGGCACTGGGTTCAGCAATTGGCACCGGGCTATTCTACGGCTCGGCGGACGCCATCAAAATGGCGGGGCCAAGCGTACTGCTGGCGTACATTATTGGCGGGGTTGCTGCGTATATCATTATGCGCGCATTGGGCGAAATGTCCGTTCACAACCCCGCAGCCAGTTCCTTTTCGCGCTATGCGCAAGAAAACCTCGGCCCGCTGGCGGGCTACATCACCGGCTGGACCTACTGTTTTGAAATACTGATCGTCGCCATCGCCGACGTGACCGCGTTCGGTATCTATATGGGCGTCTGGTTCCCGGCGGTGCCGCATTGGATCTGGGTGCTTAGCGTGGTGCTGCTGATTTGCGCCATCAACCTGATGAGTGTGAAGGTTTTCGGCGAACTGGAGTTCTGGTTCTCCTTCTTTAAAGTCGCCACCATTATCATCATGATTGCCGCCGGTTTCGGCATTATCATCTGGGGGATTGGCAACGGCGGTCAGCCGACCGGTATTCATAACCTGTGGAGCAATGGCGGCTTTTTCAGCAACGGCTGGCTGGGCATGGTGATGTCTCTCCAGATGGTGATGTTCGCCTACGGCGGGATTGAGATCATCGGTATCACCGCCGGGGAGGCGAAAGACCCGGAGAAATCGATCCCGCGCGCGATTAACTCAGTGCCGATGCGTATTCTGGTGTTCTACGTGGGAACGCTGTTTGTCATTATGTCGATCTACCCGTGGAACCAGGTGGGAACTAATGGTAGCCCGTTTGTACTGACCTTCCAGCATTTGGGAATAACGTTTGCCGCCAGCATTCTGAACTTCGTGGTGCTTACCGCTTCGCTGTCGGCGATTAACTCTGACGTCTTTGGCGTGGGTCGTATGCTGCACGGCATGGCGGAGCAGGGTAGCGCGCCGAAGGTGTTTGCCAGGACTTCGCGCCGCGGCATTCCGTGGGTGACCGTGATGGTGATGACCGTTGCGCTGCTGTTTGCGGTTTATCTGAACTATATCATGCCGGAAAACGTCTTCCTGGTTATCGCTTCGCTGGCGACCTTCGCCACGGTGTGGGTGTGGATTATGATCCTGCTGTCGCAGATTGCCTTCCGTCGCCGTCTGCCGCCCGACGAGGTCAACGCGCTGAAATTTAAAGTGCCAGGCGGTGTGGCGACCACTACCGCCGGGCTGATCTTTCTCGTCTTTATCATTGGGCTGATTGGCTATCACCCGGATACCCGCATCTCGCTGTATGTTGGTTTTGCGTGGATTGTCCTGCTGCTGATTGGCTGGATGTTCAAACGCCGTCGCGATCGTCTGATGGCGCAGTAACGGTGTGTGTCCGGTCTGCGAATGCTCGCAGGCCGGATAAGACGCGTCAGCGTCGCCACCCGGCAATGCCGTCAAAATATCCTCCCCCACACTCCTCCCCCAATAAACCTGCAGATGATGAGTTATCCTGTAAATTGCTGTGGCAAGGTGAGCGCATTTTCATCAAAGGGGATACGTGATGTTGAACGCCTGGCACCTTCCGGTTGCCCCATTTGTTAAGCAAAACAAAGCGCAACTGAGCATTACGCTTTGGCTGGCGGGGGAAAACCTGCCTCAACGCGTGACGCTGCGCGCGGAAAATGACAACGAAGAAACGTCGCTGGCAATGCACAAACTACGCAGCCAGCCACATCCCGGCGTCACCGCATGGCGCGCGGTCATCGACCTGAGTCGCGGCCAGCCGCGTCGCCGCTACAGCTTTAAGCTGCTCTGGCACGATCGCCAACGCTGGTTTACGCCACAGGGATTCAGCCGCTTCCCGCCGGCCCGCCTTGAGCAGTTTGCCGTTGACGTGCCGGATAACGGCCCGCAGTGGGTGGCCGATCAAATTTTTTATCAGATCTTCCCCGATCGTTTTGCGCGTAGCCAGCCGCGCGAGGCGCAGCAGGATAACGTCTATTTCCATCATGCGGCTGGTCAGGACATTGTTTTGCGCGACTGGGACGATCCCCTGACCGCGCAGGCCGGGGGATCGACCTTTTATGGCGGCGATCTGGATGGGATCAGCGAGAAGCTGCCGTATCTGAAAAAGCTCGGCGTGACCGCGCTGTATCTGAATCCGGTCTTCATCGCGCCAAGCGTGCATAAATATGACACGGAAGATTATCGTCACGTGGATCCGCAGTTTGGCGGCGATCCGGCGCTGATGCGTTTGCGGCAGAAGACGCAGCAGCAGGGGATACGGCTGGTGCTGGACGGCGTGTTTAACCACAGCGGTGATTCCCATGCATGGTTTGACCGGCATAACCGGGGGACGGGCGGCGCGTGCCATAATCCGGCGTCTCCCTGGCGCGACTGGTACAGCTTTTCAGAGGATGGCGTCGCGCTGGACTGGCTGGGCTACCCCAGTTTGCCAAAACTGGACTACCGATCGGAAAGTCTGGTTAATGAAATTTACCGCGGTGAAGACAGCATTGTGCGGCACTGGCTGAAAGCGCCCTGGAATATGGACGGCTGGCGGCTCGATGTGGTGCATATGCTTGGCGAAGACGGCGGAGCGCGGCATAACCTCCGGCACGTCGCGGGCATTACGCAGGCGGCGAAAGAGACGCAGCCGGGCGCCTATATTGTCGGCGAGCACTTTGGCGATGCGCGGCAGTGGCTGCAGGCGGACGTCGAAGACGCGGCGATGAACTACCGCGGTTTTACTTTCCCGCTGTGGGGGTTTCTCGCGAACACGGATATTTCTTACGATCCGCAACAGATTGACGCGCAGACCTGTATGGCGTGGATGGAGAATTACCGCGCGGGGCTCTCGCACCAGCAGCAGTTGCGGATGTTCAACCAGCTCGACAGCCACGATACGGCGCGGTTTAAATCGCTGCTTGGAAAAGATGTCGCGCGTCTGCCGCTGGCGGTTGTCTGGCTGTTTAGCTGGCCGGGCGTCCCCTGCATTTACTACGGCGATGAGGTGGGACTGGATGGCAACAACGACCCGTTCTGCCGCAAACCCTTCCCCTGGCTGGCGGAGAAGCAGGATGCCGCGCTGCTGGCGCTGTACCAGCGTCTGGCGAAGCTGCGCCAGCGCAGCCAGGCGCTGCGCTATGGCGGCTGTCAGGTGATATATGCGCAAGACAATGTGGTGGTGTTTTTACGCGTTTATAACCAACAGCGCGTGCTGGTCGCGATCAACCGCGGCGAAGCCTGCGAGGTGGTTTTACCGGCGTCGCCGCTGCTAAATGTTAACGCCTGGCAGATCAAAGAAGGTAAGGCCGATTTGCAGGACTGCGTACTGTCATTACCGGCGATATCCGCTGCCATTTGGTTAGGTCATTAATCCTTATTAAAGGCAGGTATTAAAACCTGCCTTTTTATCTTGTTCGGTTAAATTAAACAGAGCGGACAAATTTCTTTAATATCCTCACAATCAATTCTCGCTATACTCAATTTGCTTTATCAATCCGGGCCCGAACGTATATAGCACACACAGAAGTTTACCCATAACTTATTGATTGTAAGGTGTATTTATGTCTATCCGTGAATTGATTGATCCGTCTAATTCCGCCCTGATTTTTATTGATCATCAGCCGCAGATGTCATTCGGTGTAGCTAATATAGACAGACAGCTTTTAAAGAATAATACGGTTGCGTTGGCGAAAGCAGGCAAAATATTTAATGTGCCGGTTATCTATACTTCAGTTGAAACGAAAAGTTTCAGCGGCTATATCTGGCCGGAATTGCTCGCTGTTCATCCGGATGTCAAACCCATCGAACGCACGTCCATGAATTCCTGGGAAGATGCGGCGTTTGTCAAAGCCGTTGAGGCTACCGGGCGTAAAAAACTGATTATTTCTGCGCTGTGGACTGAAGTGTGCCTGACCTTCCCGGCGCTGATGGCGCTGGAAGCCGGTTACGAAGTTTATGTGGTTACCGACACTTCCGGCGGGACGTCGGTTGATGCGCACGAACGCGCTATCGATCGTATGGTGCAGGCTGGGGCGGTGCCGGTGACATGGCAGCAGGTTCTGCTTGAGTACCAGCGCGACTGGTCGCGCAAAGAGACCTATGACGCGGTTATGGATCTGGTGCGTGAACACAGCGGCGCCTACGGTATGGGGGTGGATTACGCTTACACCCTGGTACATGGCGCGCCTGAACGTAAAGCCTGATTCCCATGGCGGGGCAACCCGCCATTGACCTTCGGTAAGGAATTTGTCATGGCGCAGAATAAATCTGTGACGTTGGTGATTACCCACACTCTCCGGCCTGAACAGGCGGCGCGGTATGAATTATGGCTTGGAAAAATTATGCCGGTCGCGGCGGAGTTCCCCGGTCATTTGGGGGCAAACGTCATTCGCCCCACCGATGGGCAAAATCACTGGAATATCATCATCCGCTTCGACACGCTCGAGCATCTCTACAACTGGACGCAGTCGGACACCCGGCGGATTCTGGTCGACGAAATCGCTCCGCTGCTGGCGGATGGCGATAAAACGGAAATTCATACGGAAGCCGCGTTCTGGTTCACCCCACCCGCGCCGCATGTCCGGCAGCCACGCCGCTGGAAGCAATTTCTTATCACCCTGCTGGTCATTTTTCCCAGCACCAATCTGGTGCCCTGGCTGACCGGGATGATCCTTCCCACCCTGAAGGCATCGTTAGCGTTGCATCTGATCAACGATGCGTGCGTGGTTGCGCTGGTTGTCTGGTTCTGGATGCCCATCGTCACCCGTCTGTTTGCCGGCTGGCTGAAAAAAGCCTGACCGACTCATCAGGAGAATATTATGTCTCACACTGCCTCATTAATTTTGACTCACGGAAAAATACACACCCTCGATAGCCAATGCCCGCAGGCGGAAGCGGTTGCCATTAAAGACGGTAAAATCCTCGCCACGGGAAGCCACGACCAGATGATGGGTCTGGCCGCTGACGGTACGCAGGTTGTCGACCTGAAAGGCCATACCGTAATCCCCGGTCTTAACGACTCGCACCTGCACCTGATTCGCGGAGGGCTGAACTACAATCTTGAGCTACGCTGGGAAGGCGTGCCGTCACTGGCGGACGCGCTGCGTATGCTGAAGGAGCAGGCAGACCGAACGCCGTCGCCGCAGTGGGTTCGCGTGGTGGGCGGCTGGAGTGAATTCCAGTTTGCCGAACGCCGAATGCCGACGCTGGAGGAGCTTAACGAGGCTGCGCCGGATACGCCGGTGTTTGTGCTTCATTTGTACGACCGCGCGCTGCTCAACCGTGCGGCGCTGAACGCGGTCGGTTACACCAAAGCAACGCCAGACCCGGTAGGCGGCGAAATTGTTCGCGACGGTAACGGTAATCCAACCGGAATGCTGATCGCCAAACCAAACGCCATGATCCTCTATTCGACGCTGGCGAAGGGACCGAAGCTGCCGCTGGACATGCAGGTCAACTCGACCCGCCAGTTTATGCACGAGCTGAATCGCCTTGGGCTGACCAGCGCCATCGACGCGGGCGGCGGCTTCCAGAATTACCCGGAAGATTATCAGATTATTGAGCAGTTACATGCAAACCATCAGATGACCGTGCGCATTGCCTACAACCTGTTTACTCAGCGTCCGCAGCAGGAGTTTGAAGATTTTGAGCGCTGGACCGATATGCTCAAACCGGGGCAGGGGACCGACTTTTATCGCGCGAACGGGGCGGGGGAAATGCTGGTCTTTTCGGCGGCGGATTTTGAGGATTTCCTTCAGCCGCGCCCGGATCTGCCGGAAGGCATGGAGGATGAACTGGAGCGCGTGGTGCGCCATCTGGTCGAACACCGCTGGCCGTTCCGCCTGCACGCCACTTACGACGAATCGATAGGCCGGATGCTGGATGTGTTTGAGAAGGTGAATCGCGATATCCCGTTTAACGGTCTGCACTGGTTCTTCGACCATGCCGAGACCATCAGCGAACGCAACATCGACCGCGTGAAGGCGCTCGGCGGCGGGATAGCGGTACAGCACCGCATGGCGTTTCAGGGCGAATATTTTATTGACCGCTACGGCAAAGAGGCGGTGAAGCATACGCCGCCGGTCGCGAAAATGTTGACGGCCGACGTTCCGGTCGGGCTGGGGACGGATGCGACCCGCGTTGCCAGTTATAACCCGTGGACAGCGCTTTACTGGCTGGTGTCCGGGCGTACGGTGGGCGGGACGGCGATGTATGACGAGAACAACCGTTTGCCGCGCGACGTGGCGCTTGAGCTGTGGACGGCGGGTAGCGCGTGGTTCTCCAGCGAACAGGGCAAAAAAGGCCGCATTGTGAAAGATCAACTGGCGGATTTGGTGGTGCTGTCGAAAGACTATTTCAGCGTTACGGAGGAGGAGATCAAAGGCATTGAGTCAGTGATGACGATTGTGGATGGTAAAGTGGTCTATGCCGCCGGGCCTTTCACGCCGTTGGCGCCGCCTGCTATCCCGGTGGTGCCGGACTGGTCGCCGGTGGTGAATGTGCTTGGACATTACCGCGCCGCGCCGCCATCGTCGGCGAAGGTGGGAGCGGTAGTGCAAATGCATCAGTGCTGCGGCAGTTGCGGCGTTCACGGTCATCAGCACGACATTGCCCGAAAATCCGGAATTGCGGTTTCCGACGATCGCGCATTCTGGGGAGCGCTGGGCTGTTCTTGCTTCGCTTTTTAACCTGACGGGCGGGGGCGCTGGCGCCTGCCCGATACGGTAAAGTCCCGTTGTTGCCGGATGAGATGCTGACGCGCCATCCGGCATTTTCATCTTCAGAGATAGCGCAAATGCAACAATTTGTGTCAATCTTAGACGATCCCGTACAGTGAAGGTGACAACATGGACGACCTTTTAATCCTTGGCTGCATCATCGTGTTTTTCGCGCTGGTGGTGGTGCCGATCCTGGCGATTGTCGCGTTTAACCGAAGCGCGACCACCCGCGATGAGCTTGCCAGACTGCGCCGCCGGGTGGAAGAACTCGAGCAGCGCGCTGTCGCAGCGCCGACGGTTGCGCAGACAACGCCGACGCCAGCGCAGCCGGTTGAAACGGTCATCCCGACCGAATCTGTGCCCGACGTTGCGTCTGAACCGGCGAGCCCGTGGCGAGCGCAGCGTCCTCAGCGCGCGGCAAACAACGATGTTGTCCCGCCGCGCGACCCGGCCCCTGCAGTGGCAAAGCCGCCTTCCGCCTTTGGCGGCATGATTACTTCGCTGGCGCGCTGGTTTATGCAGGGCAATCCGCTGGCGAAACTCGGTATTCTGCTGCTGTTTCTTGGGCTGTCATTCCTGCTGCGCTATACGGTTGAGCACGCCCTGTTCCCGCTTGAACTGCGCCTGGTGGCGGCTGCGCTGTTTGCCATTGTCCTGCTCGCCGTCGGCTGGCGGCTGCGGCATAGACAGCCCGTCTATGCGTTGATTTTGCAGGGGGGCGCAACGGGCGCACTCTATCTCACGGTCTTTGGCGCCTTTCGTCTCTGGCAGATGCTGCCGATGACGCTGGCCTTTGCGCTGCTGGTGGTGATCTGTGCGGCGAGCGTCGGGCTGGCGATATTACAAAAGGCGCTCAGCCTGGCGATGCTGGCGAGTCTCGGCGGCTATCTCGCTCCGCTGCTGCTGTCTACCGGCAGCGGCAACTATGTCGCGCTGTTCTCCTTCTATTTACTGCTTTCAGTTGGCATTCTCGCGATCAGCATCTGGCAGCACTGGCGCGAACTTAATCTGCTCGGCCTGCTCTTTACCTTTGGCGTCGGCGGACTGTGGGGGCTGAGCGACTATCAGCCAGCGTATTACCTTCCCTGCCAACTTTTCCTGGCGGCGAATATCCTGATTTTTGGCGTGCTGAGCGTGGCGCTGTCGCTGCGGGCGCAGGAGAAAGGCCGACAGATTGTCGACGGCGTGCTGCTGTTTGCGCCGCCGTTAATAGGTTTTGGGATGCAGTACGCGATGACCCGTCACTGGGAGTACGGTCCGGCGCTCAGCGCGCTGGGCTATGGCGGAGTCTACTTATGTCTCGCCTGGCTGGCGCTGCGTCGCTATCCGTCTCTGGGACGTCCTCTGGTGCTGGCGGCGCTGGCGTTGGGCGGCGCATTTGCGACGCTGGCTATCCCGTTGGCGCTGTCGGCGCGTTGGACGGCGATGGCCTGGGCGCTGGAAGGCCTGGGTATTTTATGGCTGGGCGTTCAACAGCAGCAACGTCGTATGAGCTACAGCGGCACAGCGCTGCTGGTGCTGGCGCTCGGCAGCGCGTTGTGGGCGTTGACGGATGCAAGCGATGCGCTGAGCCTGATGCTGATTTTCGCGGTGCTCAGCCTGTGCTGGCTGGCAGCAGCGTGGTTATGGCGGCAGATCGCGATACGGGGAAGCTGGGGACTGCTGGCGGGCGGGGTGCTGTTCTGGCTTATCGCGCTGGCCGGCGCTTCGCAATTGATCTTCAACAAAGATGCCTGGGTGGTGTCCGGCGTGCTGGCGCTGATGGCGGTGTCGGTCTGGGGTTGGCGGAGCGTCGGAAAACGCCTGGCGTGGCACGCGCTGGAGGCCAGTAAGTGGCTGCTGTGGCCGGTGATGTTGATGGCGCTTTTGCTGCAAATTTCCCGCCAGTCACTGTTTGCTGCGGGCTGGCAGAATCTGGCATGGTGTCTGGCGCTGCCTGCCGCGCTGATGTTGCTGCGCCGCGACGAGCGCGCGTTACCGCCGCGAATCTCCCAGGGGCTGCATCTTTCACTCCTGTGGATGTTATTACTGGCGCTGGCCGCCGAATTGTTCTGGTTTGCCCGCGATTTGCCGTGGGGCATGGCGGCCTGGGGAAGCGGCGTGATGATGGCGACAGGCGGGCTGCTGATTATTTTCATCGGCGCGGCGGTGCGCCGTCGGTTCTGGCCGTTTAAGGTCTGGCCGGCGCTATATGCTGTGCAGGCGATGGTGCCGGTAGCGGTTGCGCTGGCAGGCTTGCTGGCGCTGGCAAACTTACAGGATGGCGTAGTGTACCGCCAGGCATACCTGCCGCTGGTTAACCCGCTGGAGGAAGGCGCCGCCTTCGCGTTGCTGGGGCTGGTCGCGTTGTACCGCGCCGCGCGGCGCTATTTTCCTGCGACATTCTCTTTATGCCAGCCCTGGCCCGTGGTCGCGCTGATAGCGCTTGCATTCTGGTGGCTGAACGGTGTCCTGCTACGTGCGCTCGCCTGGTACGGCGAAGTGGCCTGGGAGCTTGAATCACTATGGCATTCGCGGCTTATTCAGACCTGTTTCGCCCTGTTCTGGATGCTCAGCGCGTTGGTAATGATGCTGCATGCGACCCGTCAGGCCTCGCGGCGGGAATGGCTCTGCGGCGCGGTGCTGCTGGGGCTGGTGATTGTTAAACTGATGCTGGTGGACAGCGCTGGCGGGGGCGGTCTGGCGCGCGCGGTAGCCTTTATCGGCGTGGCGATTCTGGTGCTGATCGTTGGCTATTTCTCACCGTTACCGCCCAAAGCAGGAGAAGAAAAATGAAATGGATAAACGCCGTAGTCTGTACCACGCTGCTAACGCTGGCTGGCCCGGTATTGGGTAACGAGACGCCAGTGGCATCGCCGCAGGACTACGCTTTTGGCGTGACGCTTGGCACATCCACCCCTTCGCAGTGGTACCGAATCGCGCTGCCTCAGGACGTCTATCAGCAAAGCGCCTCACCGGAACTGCAGGATGTGCGCGTATTTAACCAAAGGGGAGAAGCGGTGCCGTTTAGCCTGGTGAAGGCGGCGCGCCAGCAGGCGGCGTCTGAGCCGACGGCGCTGCGGCTGTTCCCGCTGGACTCTTCGCCGGTAACGTCACGCCAGACAACGGAAGACGACACCGATAAAATCCTGCTGCGTTCCAAAAGCGGCGTAGAGATCGTGCTGGAAGGGGAGAAAGCGAAACCCGTCGGTCAGCACTATTTGCTGACGTTGCCGGAAAAGGCGAGCGAAGCGGTTTCGCTGTCCCAACTTCAGCTCGCCTGGGATACACCGCGGACGCCGTGGCAGGGGAAAGCATCGGTCTATTACAGCGTCAATCTCAAGCGTTGGCATTCGCTGCGCGAGGAGATGCCATTGATGGATATCGCCAGCGGCAACGATCGTCTGAAACTCGACAGGATTGACGTCGATATCACGTTATCCCCGCATGCCATTCGTTATCTGCTGCTTGTGCTGGAAGCGCCCCGCGCCACCGTCGCGCTAACGGGCGTTAAGGCTGTCAGCGCCCCCGCGCACGTCGTGGCGGAGCAAATGGCGATGCAGGGCGAGGGACGGCGGTTGTCGGCAACGGAGGCGCAATGGCAGTGGACGCGTCCTCAGCCGCTCAGTTCGCTGGATATCACTCTGAACAGCGATGGCGTTCTTCCCGTCGAGATTGCCTGGCGCAGTACGGCGAAGAGTGACTGGCAGGTGCTGAAAAAAGAGGTGCTCTATCAGCTGGAGGGGAGGGCATCGGCGCCCGTCCCGCTGCCCGGAACCTTGGTGGAGGCGATAAAAATCACCACGCTTAACGCGCGCTTACCGGAAACGCTGCCGCAGGTGACAGGCTACCGCGATCGTTATGATCTGGTGTTCAACGCGCAAGGGAAAGCCCCCTATCTGCTGGCCTGGGGGAATGGCGCAGCGGAACCGGCAAGCGTTGGCGTGGATATGCTTATTCCGGCCGATTTGCGAACAACCTATGATGTGGCGACGCTACCCTCGGCCTCCGTCAACGAAGCGGTCAAACTGGGCGGGGAATCACGGTTAACTGCGACCTCAGCGACGGAACGTGAAAGCCAGGCAAAACGGTTGCTGGTCTGGGGCGTGCTGATTGTCGGCGTCGCGCTGTTGGCGCTGCTGGCCTTTCGTCTCTGGCGTGAAGTAAAAAAAGACGGCGCGACGTAACGCAATAAAAAAGGCTCGCTATGCGAGCCTTTTTACGTGATTCGTGCCGGTTACAGGCTGGAAACGTTTTCGGTCAGGTATTTCGCCACGCCGTCCGGAGACGCGTTCATACCTTCTTTACCTTTTTCCCACTGTGCCGGGCAGACTTCGCCGTGCTCTTCGTGGAACTGCAGCGCGTCAACCATACGCAGCATTTCGTCGATGTTACGGCCCAGCGGCAGGTCGTTAACCACCTGGTGGCGAACAATGCCGTTTGCGTCGATCAGGAAGGAACCACGCAGCGCAACGCCCGCTTCCGGGTGCTCGATGCCGTAGGCTTTCTGAATTTCACGCTTAACGTCAGCAACCATTGCGTATTTCACCGCACCGATGCCGCCTTTGTCGACAGGGGTGTTACGCCATGCGTTGTGGACGAATTCGGAGTCGAAGGAAACGCCAACCACTTCAACGCCGCGCTTCTGGAATTCTTCATAACGTTTGTCGAACGCGATCAGTTCGGACGGGCAAACGAAGGTGAAATCCATTGGCCAGAAGAACAGAACGGTCGCTTTACCGTTGGTGTGCTGTTTGAAATTGAAGTTTTCAACGATTTCACCGCTACCGAGTACCGCAGCTGCTGTAAAATCCGGAGCCGGACGAGTCACCAGTACCATATTATTCTCCTGCAAAGTTAAGGGTTTTTGGAACGCAACGCGGGCCAGTATAGAGAGTGTTCGCGCATAAGACAAAGAGGTGGCGACAATCGTTCAGCAAGCTTTTGCCTATCATTGATCATGCTGTCAGAGCTGCTTATTTCTCGCCTGCGCCATCATGCGCGGGTAGAACTGCCAGAAACGCGTTTCCAGTGCGTCGTAATGTTCGTCCAGGTCGTACCAGGAGTCGCGCAGCGCATCCAGACGCGGGCGACGGCTGGCCATGCCGTTGAGTACGTTCTGAATGAAATTCATCTCGCGATAACGCTCCAGCCAGCGTTCCGACCACAGGTAATTATTGAGATTAACGAAACGCGGCGGCGAGTCTGGCAGAATGATCGACACCTGCTGATGGGCATAGCGCACAAACTCCGGCAACGGCATCTCCGGCGAAAGCCGTTCCCAGTGGCGCGACAAAAAATGATCCCACATCACGTCAAGGGTAATCGGCGCAACACGGCGCGTTTCGGGACGGAACCAGGCTTTGGCTTCCGTTACTTCCGGCAGGTTATCGGTAAGCACGTCGATACGGCGGTGCATAAAAATCCCGTCGACAACCTCTGACGAGTAGATATCGGCAGGGTTGCCGCGCACGAAATCGGCCAACAAATTGCCGGAAAGGGAGCTGTCCGCGAGGTGCGCGAGATGCAGGTGAGCGAGAAAATTCATGCGTTTTATTTGTCCGGTGGCGGCTAGTTGTTGCAGCAAAAGGGTGTGAGCACTAGACTATGCCGCCTGTTTTTAAGTCACGAGTATACGTCATGCGCGTCGCCGATTTCTCCTTTGAACTACCTGAATCCCTGATTGCTCACTATCCCATGCCTGAGCGCAGCAGCTGTCGCTTGCTATCACTGGACGGGCCAACGGGCGCGCTGACGCACGGTACTTTCACCGATCTGCTCGACAAGCTCAACCCTGGCGATCTGCTGGTCTTTAACAATACCCGCGTGATCCCGGCGCGCCTGTTTGGCCGTAAAGCCAGCGGCGGCAAGATTGAAGTGCTGGTCGAACGTATGCTTGATGATAAACGTATTCTGGCACATATTCGCGCATCCAAAGCGCCGAAGCCGGGCGCAGAACTGCTGCTGGGCGATGACGAGAGCATTAAAGCAACCATGACCGCGCGCCACGATGCGCTGTTTGAAGTGGCGTTCCATGACGAACGCTCGGTGCTTGATATCCTCAACGCCATAGGCCATATGCCGCTGCCGCCGTATATTGAGCGCCCGGACGAAGAGGCCGACCGCGAGCTGTACCAGACGGTTTACAGCGAAAAGCCTGGCGCGGTCGCGGCGCCAACCGCCGGTTTGCACTTTGACGAACCGCTGTTGGAAAAACTGCGCGCCAAAGGTATTGAGATGGCGTTTGTCACGCTGCATGTCGGCGCGGGGACGTTCCAGCCGGTACGCGTGGACACCATCGAAGATCACATCATGCATTCTGAGTATGCCGAAGTGCCGCAAGAGGTGGTTGATGCGGTGCTGGCGGCGAAAGCGCGCGGCAACCGTGTGGTGGCGGTCGGCACCACCTCGGTGCGCTCTCTCGAAAGCGCGGCGCAGGCGGCGAAAAACGACATCATCGAACCGTTTTTTGGCGATACACAGATCTTCATCTATCCCGGCTATCAGTACAAAGTCATTGATGCGCTGGTGACCAATTTCCATCTGCCGGAATCTACGCTTATCATGCTGGTCTCCGCGTTTGCCGGTTATCAGCATACAATGAACGCCTACAAGGCTGCGGTAGAACAAAAATATCGCTTTTTTAGCTACGGGGACGCGATGTTTATCACGTACAATCCGCAGGCTTTGAATGAGCGTGTCGGGGACTAAGGCCGCGGCACTGTAATCACCATCAGACTGTCTCTCTGATGCAGGAGAAATAATGAAGTTCGAACTTGATACCACCGATGGTCGTGCGCGTCGCGGTCGCCTGGTGTTTGATCGTGGCGTAGTGGAAACGCCTGCTTTTATGCCTGTGGGCACCTACGGCACCGTAAAAGGGATGACGCCGGAAGAGGTGGAAGCCACCGGCGCGCAAATTATCCTCGGTAATACTTTCCATCTCTGGCTGCGTCCGGGCCAGGAGATCATGAAACTCCACGGCGATCTGCATGACTTTATGCAGTGGAAAGGCCCGATTCTCACCGACTCCGGGGGATTCCAGGTGTTCAGCCTGGGCGACATTCGGAAGATCACCGAGCAGGGTGTCCATTTCCGTAACCCGATCAACGGCGATCCGATTTTCCTCGATCCGGAAAAATCGATGGAGATTCAGTACGATCTCGGTTCCGATATTGTGATGATCTTTGACGAATGCACACCGTATCCGGCGGACTGGGACTATGCTAAACGTTCGATGGAGATGTCATTGCGTTGGGCGAAGCGTAGCCGCGACCGTTTCGATAGCCTCGGCAACAAAAATGCGCTTTTTGGCATCATTCAGGGCAGTGTTTACGAAGATTTACGCGATATCTCCGTGAAAGGTCTGGTAGAGATTGGCTTTGATGGCTACGCTGTCGGCGGCTTGGCTGTGGGTGAACCGAAAGAGGACATGCACCGCATTCTGGAGCACGTCTGCCCACAAATTCCGGCAGATAAACCGCGTTACCTGATGGGTGTCGGTAAACCGGAAGATCTGGTTGAAGGCGTACGTCGCGGTATTGACATGTTTGACTGCGTGATGCCAACCCGCAACGCCCGTAACGGTCACCTGTTCGTGACCGACGGCGTGGTGAAAATTCGTAACGCGAAGCATAAAAGCGACACCAGCCCACTCGACGCTGAGTGTGATTGCTATACCTGTCGCAATTATTCACGCGCCTACTTGCATCATCTCGATCGTTGCAACGAAATATTGGGCGCGCGACTCAATACCATTCATAACCTGCGTTACTACCAGCGTTTGATGGCGGGTTTACGCAAGGCTATTGAAGAAGGTAAATTAGAGAGCTTCGTGACCGATTTTTACCAACGTCAGGGTCGACCTGTTCCACCTTTAAACGTTGATTAATTTTAATAATGAGGGAATTTGAATGAGCTTTTTTATTTCTGATGCGGTAGCGGCAACAGGTGCTCCGGCGCAGGGCAGCCCGATGTCTCTGATTCTGATGCTGGTTGTGTTTGGCCTGATCTTCTATTTCATGATCCTGCGCCCACAACAGAAGCGCACCAAAGAGCACAAAAAGCTGATGGATTCTATCGCGAAAGGTGATGAAGTCCTGACGAATGGCGGCCTGGTGGGTCGTGTGACCAAAGTAGCAGAAACTGGCTACATCGCTATCGCGCTGAATGACACCACGGAAGTGGTTATCAAACGTGACTTCGTAGCTGCCGTTCTGCCGAAAGGCACCATGAAGGCGCTGTAATAGTAACTTTCCCGAAGGGAACTGCCGTGTTAAACCGTTATCCTTTGTGGAAGTATGTCATGCTGATCGTCGTCATTATCGTCGGTCTGCTGTATGCGCTTCCCAACCTGTATGGTGAGGATCCGGCCGTTCAAATCACTGGCGCGCGCGGTGTCGCCGCCAGTGAGCAAACGCTGATCCAGGTCCAGAATACGTTACAAAAAGAAAAAATTACCGCGAAGTCTGTGGCACTGGAAGAGGGCGCTATTCTCGCGCGCTTCGACACCACCGACACTCAACTGCGCGCACGTGAAGCGCTGGTGGGCGTGCTGGGTGATAAATACGTCGTGGCGCTTAACCTTGCTCCGGCTACCCCGCGCTGGCTGGCTGCCATCAAAGCAGAACCGATGAAACTCGGTCTTGACCTGCGTGGCGGCGTTCACTTCCTGATGGAAGTGGATATGGACACCGCGCTGGGTAAATTGCAGGAACAAAATATCGATAGCCTGCGCAGCGATCTGCGTGAAAAAGGCATCCCGTATACTACCGTTCGTAAAGAAGACAACTACGGTCTGAGCATCAATTTCCGTGATGCCAGCGCGCGTGACGACGCGATTGCGTATCTCAGCAAACGCCACCCGGATCTGGTGATCTCCAGCCAGGGAAGCAACGCGCTGCGTGCGGTAATGACCGATGCGCGCTTAAGCGAAGCGCGTGAATACGCGGTTCAGCAGAACATCAATATTCTGCGTAACCGTGTGAATCAGTTGGGCGTCGCCGAGCCGGTGGTGCAACGCCAGGGCGCTGACCGCATTGTGGTTGAACTGCCTGGCATTCAGGACACGGCGCGCGCGAAAGAGATCCTTGGCGCGACCGCGACGCTGGAATTCCGTCTGGTTAACACCAACGTAGACCAGGCTGCGGCAGCGTCCGGACGCGTACCGGGCGACTCCGAAGTGAAGCAGATGCGTGAAGGCCAGCCGGTTGTGCTGTACAAACGCGTCATCCTGACCGGTGACCATATCACCGACTCTACGTCCAGCCAGGACGAGTATAACCAGCCGCAGGTGAACATTTCGCTCGATAGCGCAGGCGGCAACATCATGTCTAACTTCACCAAGGACAATATCGGCAAGCCGATGGCGACCCTGTTTGTGGAGTATAAGGACAGCGGTAAGAAAGACGCCAACGGTCGTGCCGTGCTGGTGAAACAGGAAGAGGTGATTAACATCGCCAACATCCAGTCTCGTCTCGGTAACAGCTTCCGTATTACCGGCATCAACAACCCGAACGAAGCGCGTCAGCTCTCTCTGCTGCTGCGTGCCGGCGCGCTGATTGCGCCGATTCAGATTGTTGAAGAGCGGACCATCGGTCCAACCCTGGGTATGCAGAACATTAAGCAGGGTCTGGAAGCGTGTCTGGCGGGTCTGGCGGTCTCCATCCTGTTCATGATCTTGTTCTATAAGAAGTTTGGTCTGATTGCGACCAGCGCGCTGATCGCAAACCTGGTGCTGATTGTCGGCGTGATGTCGCTGCTTCCGGGGGCCACGCTGAGTATGCCTGGGATTGCGGGGATCGTCTTAACCCTTGCCGTTGCCGTCGATGCGAACGTGCTTATCAACGAACGTATCAAAGAAGAGTTGAGCAACGGGCGTTCGGTGCAGCAGGCAATTAACGAAGGTTATGCGGGGGCGTTCAGCTCTATTTTCGATGCGAACATCACCACGCTGATCAAAGTTATCATTCTGTACGCGGTCGGCACCGGGGCGATTAAAGGGTTCGCGATTACGACCGGTATCGGTGTAGCGACGTCAATGTTTACCGCAATTGTCGGTACACGTGCCATCGTAAACCTGCTGTATGGCGGCAAGCGCGTCAAAAAGCTGTCAATCTGAGGAGTGCGAAGTGGCACAGGAATATACTGTTGAACAATTGAACCATGGCCGTAAAGTCTGGGACTTTATGCGCTGGGACTACTGGGCTTTCGGCATCTCAGGCGCTCTGCTGATTGCGGCCATTGTGATTATGGGCGTACGCGGCTTTAACTGGGGGCTCGATTTTACCGGTGGTACGGTTATCGAAATCACCCTGGAAAAACCTGCGGAGATGGATGTGATGCGCGATGCGCTGGAAAAAGCGGGCTTTGTTGATCCGCTTTTACAGAACTTCGGCAGCAGTCACGACATCATGGTTCGTATGCCGCCGACCGAAGGGGCGAACGGCGGCCAGGTGCTGGGCAGCAAAGTGTTGAGTGTGATTAACGAGTCCACCAACCAGAACGCGGCGGTGAAGCGAATTGAATTCGTCGGACCGAGCGTGGGGGCTGACCTTGCGCAAACCGGCGCGATGGCGCTGTTAGCCGCGCTGATTTCTATCCTCGTTTACGTCGGTTTCCGCTTCGAGTGGCGACTGGCGGCCGGGGTGGTGATCGCGCTGGCGCATGACGTGATCATCACGCTTGGGATCCTGTCGCTGTTCCATATTGAGATCGACCTGACAATCGTGGCGTCGCTGATGTCCGTTATCGGTTATTCGCTTAACGACAGCATTGTGGTATCTGACCGTATCCGTGAGAACTTCCGCAAGATTCGTCGCGGTACGCCGTACGAAATCTTTAACGTGTCGTTGACCCAGACGCTGCACCGTACGTTGATCACCTCCGGTACCACGTTGATGGTGATTCTGATGCTGTTCCTGTTCGGCGGCCCGGTGCTGGAAGGCTTCTCGCTGACCATGCTGATCGGTGTCTCTATCGGTACCGCGTCTTCCATCTACGTTGCGTCGGCGCTGGCGCTGAAGCTGGGTATGAAGCGCGAGCACATGCTGCAGCAGAAAGTCGAAAAAGAAGGGGCGGATCAGCCGTCAATTCTGCCGTAATCTGATTTTCAGCTCCCTGATGAAATCCCGGTCGTAAGATCGGGATTTTTCTTTTTCCTTTCTGGCTTGTTCCGCAATCATTACTGACAGTATGCTGTCAGGAGCCCTGTTTTATTCTTCTTCTGAACTCAACCACACAGGCAGGAGGAAGGATGAAAAGTAAAAGCATCATTAACTGGTTTGAAATTCCCGTCACCGATATGGCGCGCGCTATCGCGTTTTATGAGCCGGTGCTGGGGCTGTCGCTGCGCCGCGAAAAAATGGACTGTGCCGATCTGGCGGTCTTTCCCTATGACGATCCGGCTACCGGCGGCGCGTTGGCGAAAATCGACGGCGTCTTGCCTTCGCCGCAGGGCGCAATCGTTTATCTGCACACCGACGATCTTGCGGCAACGCTGGATCGCGTCGCCAGCGCCGGTGGTGAATGCGTGTTCGGCCCGATCGATTTGGGCAACGAGATTGGCACCGTGGCGCTGTTTACCGACAGCGAAGGTAACCGTGTCGGATTACATCAACCCGCTTAACGTAAGAGAGTCACTATGACGCGTCGCGCCGACCGTTTGTTTCAGATTGTGCAGATCCTGCGCGGCAGGCGACTGACGACGGCGGCGCTACTTGCCGAGCGGCTGGAGGTGTCAGAACGGACGATCTACCGTGATATCCGCGACCTGTCGCTGTCCGGAGTACCGGTGGAAGGAGAGGCGGGCAGCGGGTATCGCCTGATGGCGGGATTTGATTTGCCGCCGCTGATGTTGACTCACCGGGAATCCGAAGCGCTGATTGCGGCTATTCGTCTGTTGACGACCTGGGGCGGAGATTCCCTGTCGCGCGAACTGGCGTCAGCTCAAGAGAAAGTGCTGGCGATCCTGCCGGAAGAAAGCCGCCGCAAAGCCGAGCAGGCGCGGATATTCGCCCCGGACTTTGGGACACAGCCGCATTCACGCAGCGCATTCGACCTTATTCATCGTGCCATTTCCGGCCAACAGGTGCTGGCGCTGCATTATCGCGACGAGGCCGGACAGCTCTCCTGGCGGGAGGTGCAGCCGCTGGGGATGTATTTCTGGGGCGAATACTGGCTTTTGGTCGCCTGGTGCGAACGGCGGGATGATTATCGCTGCTTTCGGCTCGACAGATGTTTGCAGATCACGATGACGGAGCGGCGCTTTTGCGAGAGTGCAGAGCGCTCGTTGGCGGATTTTTTGCGCAAGGTAAGCGATAAAAAGCCCGCTTGCGGAACAGCGGGCGACGCGCGGAGGCCGGGTCAGGCATAAGTTGCCACCCGGCTATTTGCGCTACTTAGAAGTTGTAACCTACCACCAGGTACCAGCCGAAGCCGTTAGACTTGATCGGTTCCGCCTGCCATACCGGCTCATCGCCATCTTTCCACTGACCACCGTTATGGAAGTAACGGGCGACCACCGAGTAATGCCAGTGATCGTAGTTCAGCGCCAGAATGTGGCTGGACGCGATAGAGTTGCTGGTGCGGTACTGATCGTCGCCCAGATCAGAGCCCCAGTCGAAGTTGGTGAAGCCAATGTAGCTCAGGTTACCGCCCCACAGATCGGTAATCGGCACAAAGTATTTCACTTTGAAACGGTAGCCATCCCATTCGTTTTCATTGGACGCACCGTAGTTCTGCCACTGATATTTCGCATAGACGTTCAGGGACAGGCTCATCGGCAACCCTGTGTCGATGTCGGTACCGAGACCCATATACCAGGTGCTCTGGCGGCCTTCGCTGTTACGACCCATATCGTAGATATAGTTATTCGCGAAATACCACTCTTTGAACGGACCAAAGCTCAGGTCGCTGTTGGTCAGCTTATCGATCGAGAAGCGTGGTTCGATTTCCATAAACAGCGGAGAACCGTGGTTCCAGATCCCGCGGGAGTTGCTGTCGCCGCCGAAGAAGCGAGGCGCATCGACGTAGCCATAGAAATCAAACCAGTCTTTTTTGGCGAAAGCTTCGTATTCGAGATAGGTGTCATTGCGCAGTGTCGGTCCGAAGCGGGTATGGTAGGAACCCACAACGTTGACGCTCTGGTGCCACCAGTCGGAAAGATACTGCGGTTTGTCGTTGTCGGCGGCGTTCACGGTGAAAGACGTAGAAAGCGCGAGCACTGCACCGGCTGCAAGTAATGTTTTTTTCATATTTATGCCACTGATTGAAAATCCCTAACGGGAGTGAAAAAGGCGCGAATTAGGTTTCTAAATATTTCGTGTTTCTGCGGAGCCTATTATAAAAATCATTGCTCACAAAAATCTGTCATGTTTCACATTTCTATCATTCACGTAATCGATTGCGTTCACGTTTGCGTGTTTTAGCGCGGCGATTGTACTGACTTTGATGAATGTTGCAAAGGATTAGCAAAAATTTCGGTGATGTCAGTAGAGTCACAAAAAGGGCGGGTGAGATGTTGCGGAACGCACAAAACGTTCCGCAGAGGCGTTTAGCGCGTCACAGGCTGGATATCATGAATACGGATAAAGCCTAACTGCTCGGGTGTAACACCATTGAGTTGAAGCGGAATGTCCACATCGGCTGGCGCCAGGAGGGTGGCAGGGGCGTTAATCAACATATTCTGCACATTGACTTCCTGATAATTGTCAGTTGTTCCCTGAATTTGCCCATATTCAACGGTGCCGCTGAAAGCCGGTAACGGATCGTTGGACTCACCCTGAATCCGTAGCGTCACGCGTGTGCCGTCAGCATTCGGCGCGATATTTTTTAGCGACATGCGCAGCGTGCCAATCTGGCTGTTCAGACGCGCCGGCGTATTTGAGCCCGGCAACAGGTACACGCCGCGGGTGGATTTCACGTTCAGGCTGTTCTGCTGCGTAATTTTTACCGTTTCCTGATTAAGCTGATTCATCTCTTTATTTAACGTACTGATGCTTTGATGCATCTGACGAACCTCGCTTTGCTGGGCGCAGGCGGTAAGGCTAAACAGGCTTCCCACCAGGAGAATTCTTAGGTAACGTTTTGTCATATCGCGGTTTTCCTGGAATATTGCACTGACCTAATGGTAGTGCGTAAACGGCGCAAAAACACCGATCCTTTGTCTCAAAAGCGTTGCGCCTTTGTTGTCACGTCAGTTCAGGGTAAAATAGATTTCTGTTAACCACCTGGTCAGGACGCCGTATGCATTGCCCATTTTGTTTCGCCGTAGACACGAAAGTAATTGACTCTCGTCTTGTGGGCGAGGGATCGTCAGTACGCCGCCGTCGGCAGTGTCTGGTTTGTAACGAACGCTTCACCACTTTCGAAGTCGCGGAACTTGTGATGCCACGGGTTGTGAAAAGCAACGACGTGCGCGAACCTTTTAATGAAGAAAAACTACGTAGCGGCATGTTACGTGCGCTGGAAAAGCGTCCGGTCAGTTCAGATGACGTCGAAATGGCGCTGAACCACATCAAGTCGCAGCTGCGCGCCACCGGTGAGCGTGAAGTGCCGAGTAAAATGATCGGCAATCTGGTGATGGAACAACTGAAAAAACTCGACAAAGTCGCCTATATCCGTTTTGCCTCCGTCTACCGTAGCTTCGAAGATATCAAAGAATTCGGCGAAGAGATCGCTCGCCTACAGGACTAAGCCATGCAGGATGAGATATACATGGCGCGCGCGCTGAAGCTTGCTGCGCGCGGGCGGTTCACCACTCACCCCAATCCCAACGTCGGTTGCGTGATTGTGAAAGAGGGCGAAATTGTCGGCGAAGGTTACCATCACCGCGCCGGGGAACCCCACGCCGAAGTCCATGCGCTGCGGATGGCCGGCGAAAAAGCCAAAGGCGCGACGGCTTACGTTACCCTTGAACCCTGTAGCCACCATGGCCGCACCCCGCCGTGCTGCGATGCGCTGATTGCTGCCGGAGTATCACGCGTGGTCGCGGCGATGCAGGATCCGAATCCACAGGTGGCCGGACGTGGGCTGTACCGTCTGCAACAGGCAGGGATCGACGTCAGCCACGGTCTGATGATGCGCGAAGTGGAAGCGTTAAATAAAGGCTTTCTCAAGCGAATGCGCACCGGTTTTCCGTATGTTCAGCTTAAGCTCGGCGCCTCGCTGGACGGGCGTACGGCGATGGCGAGCGGTGAAAGCAAGTGGATCACCTCGCCGCAGGCGCGACGCGACGTTCAGCGCCTGCGTGCGCAAAGCCACGCCATCCTGACCAGTAGCGCAACGGTACTGGCGGACGATCCGCAACTGACCGTACGCTGGACTGAACTGGACGACGCGACGCAGGCGGTATACCCGCAGGACACGCTGCGCCAACCGGTGCGGATTGTGATCGACAGTCAGAATCGCGTGACGCCGGAACACCGCATTGTTCAGCAGCCGGGAGAAACCTGGTTTGCGCGTACCAAAGATGATTCCCGCCAGTGGCCGGAAACGGTGCGTACGCTTCTGGTGCCGGAACACAATGGCCATCTTGATCTGGTGGTGCTGATGATGTTGTTAGGCAAACAGCAGGTCAACAGCCTCTGGGTGGAGGCGGGGCCGACCCTTGCGGGCGCGCTGCTGCAGGCTGGCGTGGTGGACGAGCTAATCGTTTATGTTGCGCCTACACTGTTAGGTAATGACGCCCGCGGATTATGCGTCCTGCCAGGGCTTGAACAACTTAGCCAGGCGCCGAAGTTTACATTCAATGAGATACGTCGTGTAGGTCCGGACGTTTGCCTGCATTTGATTCCCGCGTAATGGCTGCCTGAATTTAGGAAGCAGCGCGACGATATTTATGATAAAATCCGCCCCCCTGCGGGGGCTTATACCGAACCCGAAGGAAGAATATGAACATTATTGAAGCTAACGTTGCTACTCCGGACGCTCGCGTCGCCATCACCATTGCGCGTTTCAACAACTTTATCAATGACAGCCTGCTGGACGGCGCGGTTGACGCACTGAAACGCATTGGCCAGGTTAAAGATGAAAATATTACCGTCGTTTGGGTTCCAGGCGCATACGAGCTGCCGCTGGCGGCTGGCGCATTGGCGAAAACCGGTAAATATGACGCGGTGATTGCGCTTGGCACCGTGATCCGTGGTGGCACCGCACACTTTGAATATGTTGCTGGTGGGGCAAGCAATGGCCTGGCGCATGTCGCTCAGGACAGCGAAATTCCTGTCGCCTTTGGCGTACTGACCACCGAAAGCATTGAACAAGCGATTGAACGTGCTGGCACCAAAGCCGGTAACAAAGGCGCGGAAGCTGCACTGACCGCGCTTGAAATGATTAATGTATTGAAAGCCATCAAGGCCTGATTTTTGTAAGGGGAAATCCGTGAAACCTGCTGCTCGTCGCCGCGCTCGTGAGTGTGCCGTTCAGGCGCTCTACTCCTGGCAGTTGTCCCAGAACGACATCGCTGATGTTGAATACCAGTTCCTGGCAGAACAGGACGTAAAAGATGTTGACGTCATGTACTTCCGCGAACTGCTGTCCGGGGTGGCGACTAACAGCGCGTACCTGGACGGTTTGATGAAGCCTTACCTGTCCCGCCTGTTGGAAGAACTGGGTCAGGTGGAAAAAGCGGTCCTGCGCATTGCGCTGTTTGAGCTGTCTAAGCGTAGCGATGTGCCGTATAAAGTGGCCATCAACGAAGCGATCGAACTGGCGAAAACCTTCGGCGCAGAAGACAGCCACAAGTTCGTCAATGGCGTACTGGATAAAGCAGCGCCTGCGATTCGCCCCAACAAAAAGTAATCACCAGGCCGTCAGTGACGCGGGGACGCCTCCGCTCCGCTGGCGGCTTTTTCTTTATTTCTGCTGAGGCATAACGTATGGCATGCGGCGAGTTCTCCCTGATTGCCCGTTATTTTGACCGTGTTAGAAGCTCTCGTCTCGATGTCGAAACCGGTATTGGCGACGATTGCGCACTCCTGAATATTCCTGAAAAACAGACCCTGGCGATCAGTACCGATACGCTGGTGGCGGGCAATCACTTCCTGGCCGATATCGATCCGGCGGACCTGGCATATAAAGCGCTGGCGGTCAATTTAAGCGATCTGGCGGCAATGGGCGCCGATCCGGCGTGGCTGACGCTGGCGATAACGCTGCCGGAGGTCGATGAACGCTGGCTGGAAATATTCAGCGACAGTCTGTTCGAACTACTCAATTATTACGATATGCAGCTGATTGGCGGCGATACCACGCGTGGGCCGCTCTCCATGACGCTGGGTATCCACGGCTACGTCCCTGCGGGCCGCGCCCTGAAACGCTCAGGGGCGAAGCCGGGCGACTGGATTTACGTTACCGGTACGCCAGGCGACAGCGCGGCAGGGCTGGCGATTTTACAGCACCGTTTACAGGTTGCGGATGAGGTTGACCGGGAATATCTGCTAAAACGCCACCTGCGACCGACGCCGCGTATTCTTCAAGGGCAGGCGCTGCGCGACAAGGCGAGCGCGGCGATCGATCTGTCGGATGGGCTGATTTCCGATCTTGGGCATATCGTCAAAGCCAGCGCCTGCGGCGCGCGCATAGACATTGAAACGCTGCCTTTCTCCGACGCGGTCAAACGTCATGTCGAAAGCGAACAGGCGCTGCGCTGGGCGCTCTCCGGCGGCGAAGACTATGAATTATGCTTTACGGTACCGGAACTGAATCGCGGGGCGCTGGATGTCGCGCTCGGCCATCTCGGCGTGCCGTTTACCTGCATCGGGCAGATGAGCGCGGATGTGGAAGGGATCTGTTTTACGCGTGACGGCGAGCCTGTCACCTTCGACTGGAAAGGATATGACCATTTTGCCACGTCATAAAGATACGGCGAAAAGCCGCCTGAAACTGACTAACCCGTGGCATTTGTTGGCTACCGGTTTTGGCAGTGGTCTGAGTCCGGTGGTTCCGGGCACGATGGGGTCACTGGCGGCGATCCCGTTCTGGTATGTGATGACCTTTCTGCCCTGGCAGCTCTATTCACTGGTGGTGATGCTGGGCATCTGTATCGGGGTCTATCTCTGCCATCAGACGGCGAAAGACATGGGCGTCCATGATCACGGCAGTATTGTCTGGGATGAATTCATCGGGATGTGGATCACCCTGATGGCGCTGCCGACCCGCGACTGGCAGTGGGTGGCAGCCGGGTTCGTTATTTTCCGCATTCTTGATATGTGGAAGCCATGGCCGATCCGTTGGTTTGACCGCAACGTCCACGGTGGGATGGGGATCATGGTTGACGATATCGTTGCAGGGGTGATTTCTGCCGGTATTTTGTATTTTATCGGCCACCACTGGCCGATCGGTATGTTTTAACCGATTCCTGAAATGCGGGAGAGGCCCGATAGCGTCGTGCTATCGGGCGCTGTCTTCACTTGAATCCCACCACCGGATGCGGTTTGTACGGTGTTTCCAGTTCGGCTATTTGCTCCGGCTTCAGCGTTAAATCCACCGCGTTCAGCAGTTCATCCAGTTGTTCTTCCCGAGATGCGCCGACAATCGGCGCGGCGACACCGGGTTTGCTGAGCAGCCACGCCAGCGCCACCTGAGCGCGCGTCGCGCCAAGCTCTTCACTAACGCCTGCCAGGCGGGCGGCGATCTGCGCATCGTTTTCGTCGCTTTCGCGGTACAGATTTTTACCCACCTCATCGGAGACGACGCGCGCGGTGGTTTCCCCCCACGGACGGGTCAGACGACCCCGCGCCAGCGGACTCCACGGGATCACCGCGATGCCCTCCTGATAGCACAGCGGCAGCATCTCGCGCTCTTCCTCACGATAGATCAGATTGTAATGGTCCTGCATACTGATGAACTGTGCCCAACCGTACTGTTTTTGCAGAGCCAGCGCCTGGGCAAATTGCGAGGCGTGCATTGAGGATGCGCCGATGTAACGTGCTTTCCCGGCTTTCACGACATCATTCAGCGCTTCCAGCGTTTCTTCTATCGGCGTGTTGTAGTCCCAGCGGTGAATTTGCAGGATATCAACGTAGTCCATACCCAGACGCCGCAGACTGTCGTTGATAGAGCGCAGGATCTGCGCGCGGGATAAACCTTCCGGCAGGTCGTCAACCTGATGAAAGACCTTGGTCGCCACCACCACCTCGTCACGACGGGCAAA
Source organism: Citrobacter sedlakii NBRC 105722 (assembly GCF_000759835.1). GTDB lineage: Bacteria > Pseudomonadota > Gammaproteobacteria > Enterobacterales > Enterobacteriaceae > Citrobacter_A > Citrobacter_A sedlakii. Next base: position 498,747 of record NZ_BBNB01000002.1, on the reverse strand, counting down.
ATCGCGCAGGGCGCGACCGACAATCTCTTCGCTGCTGCCTGCGGAATAACTGTTGGCGGTGTCGAAAAAGTTGATGCCGCCCTCAAGGGCGTGTTTGATGATCGGACGACTGCTTTCTTCGGGAAGCGTCCAGGCGTGATTGCCGCGGCTCGGTTCGCCAAACGTCATACAGCCCAGACACAGGCGGGAGACCCGAAGGTCGGTTTTTCCTAAGACGTTGTATTGCATTGTTTCGCTCCTGTTATGCTGATTATGGGATAAGCATAGCAGGAGCAAATAGACGATTATGCCAGCCAGGCCTTGATTTTGGCTTCAATGCCAGCGGCATCAAGCCCCAGTTCGGCGCGCGCCTCATCCTGAGTGCCCTGCGGGATAAAGAAGTCCGGCAGGCCGATGTTCAGTACTGGCACCGGCTTACGATGCGCCATCAGCACCTCGTTCACGCCGCTGCCCGCGCCGCCCATAATGGCGTTTTCCTCCAGCGTCACCAACACGTCGTGCTGGGCAGCCATTTCCAGAATCAGCGCGTCGTCCAGCGGCTTCACAAAACGCATATCCACCAGGGTTGCGTTAAGCGATTCTGCGGCCTTTGCCGCTTCCGGCATCAGCGTACCGAAGTTCAGGATGGCCAGTTTTTCTCCGTGACGTTTCACCACGCCTTTGCCGATAGGCAGTTTCTCCAGCGGCGTCAGTTCAACGCCCAGCGCGTTGCCGCGCGGGTAGCGGACCGCGGTCGGACCTTCGCTGTAGTGATAGCCGGTAAACAGCATCTGGCGGCATTCGTTTTCATCGCTGGGGGTCATGATAACCATATCCGGCAGGCAGCGCAGATACGAGAGATCGAACGCCCCCTGGTGGGTCTGCCCGTCGGCGCCGACAATCCCGGCGCGATCAATGGCAAACATCACCGGCAGCTTCTGGATCGCCACGTCATGAATAACCTGATCGTAGGCGCGTTGCAGGAAGGTGGAGTAAATCGCCACCACCGGCTTGTAGCCGCCAATCGCCAGACCGGCGGCAAAGGTTACCGCATGTTGTTCGGCGATGGCGACGTCAAAATAGCGATCCGGGAATTTACGCGAAAATTCGACCATGCCGGAACCTTCGCGCATGGCCGGGGTAATCGCCATAAGCTTGCTGTCTTTCGCTGCGGTTTCGCACAGCCAGTCGCCAAAGATCTTCGAATAGCTCGGCAGGCCGCCGCTGCTTTTCGGCAGGCAGCCGCTGGAGGGATCGAATTTCGGCACTGCATGGAACGTGATCGGATCTTTTTCGGCAGGCTCATAGCCACGCCCTTTTTTGGTCATGATGTGCAGAAACTGCGGACCTTTCAGATCGCGCATATTCTTGAGCGTCGTGATAAGTCCCAGTACGTCGTGACCATCCACAGGGCCGATATAGTTAAAGCCCAGCTCTTCAAACAGCGTGCCCGGCACCACCATGCCTTTGATATGTTCTTCTGTGCGCTTCAGGAGTTCTTTAATCGGCGGTACGCCAGAAAAGACCTTCTTGCCGCCTTCACGCAACGAGGAGTAGAGCTTGCCGGAAAGCAGCTGCGCCAGGTGATTATTGAGCGCGCCGACGTTTTCGGAAATCGACATTTCGTTGTCGTTGAGGATCACCAGCATGTCCGGCTTGATATCGCCCGCGTGGTTCATTGCTTCAAACGCCATACCGGCGGTGATCGCACCGTCGCCAATCACGCACACGGTGCGGCGATCTTTTCCCTCTTTTTCGGCGGCGACGGCAATGCCAATTCCTGCGCTGATAGACGTCGAAGAGTGACCGACGCTCAGGACGTCGTATTCGCTCTCGCCGCGCCATGGGAATGGGTGCAGGCCGCCTTTCTGGCGGATGGTGCCGATTTTATCGCGGCGACCCGTGAGAATTTTGTGCGGATAAGCCTGATGGCCCACGTCCCAGATAAGCTGGTCAAACGGCGTGTTATAGACATAATGCAGCGCCACGGTGAGTTCCACCGTGCCCAGCCCGGAGGCGAAGTGTCCGCTGGAACGACTGACGCTGTCGAGAAGATAGCGGCGCAGTTCGTCGCAGAGTTTCGGCAGACTCTCTTTGGGTAAAAGGCGTAACTCCTGGGTGGAGTCGACCAGTGCCAGGGTAGGGTATTTGGCTATATCAAAACTCATCGCAAGCCCATAGGATTGGTTGTTTATTTATCACGCTGGATTATGTAGTCCGCTAGCGCTTCCAGTGCCGAGGTATCGAGAGACTGAACGGCCAGCTGGTTTAATGACTGACGGGCCTCTTCGATTAAATCCCGGGCTTTATTCCGGGCTTGCTCAAGACCCAGAAGTGCAGGATAGGTACTTTTGCCAAGCTGCTGGTCGGCACCCTGGCGTTTACCCAACGTTGCAGTATCGCCCACCACATCCAGAATGTCATCCTGAACCTGGAAGGCCAGGCCGATACTTTCTGCGTATTTGTCGAGTATCGGCAGGGCGTTTCGCCCTTTTTCGCCCGCGCTTAACGCGCCCAGGCGCACTGCGGCGCGGATCAATGCGCCGGTTTTATGGCGGTGGATTTTCTCCAGCGCGTCCAGCGGCACCTGCTTACCTTCAGCGTCCAGATCGAGCGCCTGACCGCCGCACATCCCCGCAATCCCACTGGCGTTCGCCAGTTCGGAAATCATCGCGATGCGATCGCGGTCGCTCACTTCCGGCATCGGCGCGTCGCTGATGATGGAAAACGCCAGCGTTTGCAGGGCGTCGCCAGCGAGAATGGCGTTCGCTTCGCCAAATTTGACGTGGCAGGTCGGCAGGCCGCGGCGCAAATCGTCGTCATCCATCGCCGGTAAATCGTCGTGAATGAGCGAATAGGCGTGAATGCACTCAACGGCGGCGGCCGGGGCGTCCAGCGTACCCTTGCTGACGCCAAACATCTGGCCGGTGGCGTAAACCAAAAACGGGCGCAGGCGTTTACCCCCTAATAATGCGCCATACAACATGGTTTCGACCACGGGAGTGTTCTGAAAGGGCAGTGGAGCGATAAAACGGTTTAGCGCCTGATTGGCCTGCTCCACGCAAGCCTGTAGCTGCTGGGTAAAATCCATTTACGCGTTATCCGGTGTAAAAGGCGTCGTCTCTGCGTCTTCGTTGTCAGACAGCAGGATCTGCACGCGCTGTTCAGCCTGCTGCAGCTTAACCTGGCCCTGACGCGCCAGCTGCACGCCACGTTCAAATTCGTTCAGCGCCTCGTCAAGCGGAAGATCGCCGCTTTCCAGACGGGTTACAATTTGCTCCAGCTCGTTCAGCGATGTTTCAAAGCTGACGGGCGCCTCGTTTTTCTTCGGCATAATGAATGTCTGACTCTCAGTAATGGCAGCACAAGACTATGGTAACGGACTCGCACTGATAAGCAAATAACGCACAATGGTAAGGGGATGTGCACAGGACGGGCCGGTTGATGGTATACTCCCGCGCCTGGATGCAGCTTCATGTTTGGGCTGCTGTACTATTCTCCAATACAAGCCTTTGATGGCTTGCTTAAGAACCATTGCCGCCATGAAGTTTATCATTAAATTGTTCCCGGAAATCACTATCAAAAGCCAATCTGTGCGTTTGCGCTTTATAAAAATTCTGACCGGGAACATTCGTAACGTTTTAAAGCACTATGATGAGACCCTCGCTGTCGTTCGCCACTGGGATAACATCGAAGTTCGCGCTAAGGATGAAAGCCAGCGCCTGATGATTCGCGATGCGCTGACCCGCATTCCGGGTATCCACCATATCCTTGAAGTGGAAGATGTGCCGTTCACCGACCTGCACGATATCTTCGAGAAAGCGCTGGTGGAGTACCGCGACCGTCTGGAAGGCAAAACCTTCTGCGTACGTGTGAAGCGTCGCGGTAAGCATGCGTTTAGCTCCATCGAAGTGGAACGTTACGTGGGCGGCGGATTAAATCAGCATATTGAATCTGCGCGCGTGAAGCTGACCAACCCGGATGTAACGGTGCATCTTGAAGTTGAAGATGACCGTCTGCTGATCATCAAAGGTCGCTATGAAGGGATTGGCGGTTTCCCGATCGGTACCCAGGAAGACGTGCTGTCGTTGATTTCAGGCGGTTTTGACTCTGGCGTTTCCAGTTACATGTTGATGCGTCGCGGCTGCCGCGTACATTACTGCTTCTTTAATCTTGGCGGCGCGGCGCATGAAATCGGTGTTCGCCAGGTGGCGCATTACCTGTGGAACCGTTACGGCAGTTCGCACCGCGTCCGCTTTGTCGCCATTAACTTTGAGCCGGTGGTCGGTGAGATCCTCGAAAAGGTCGACGATGGCCAGATGGGCGTCGTGCTTAAGCGCATGATGGTGCGCGCAGCGTCGAAAGTGGCGGAGCGGTATGGTGTGCAGGCGCTGGTGACGGGCGAAGCGCTGGGGCAGGTTTCCAGTCAGACGCTGACTAACCTGCGTTTGATTGATAATGTCTCTGATACCCTGATTCTTCGTCCGTTGATCGCATACGACAAAGAGCACATCATCAATATCGCCCGCGAAATTGGTACCGAAGATTTCGCCCGCACGATGCCGGAATACTGCGGCGTGATCTCAAAAAGTCCGACGGTGAAAGCCATCAAGGCGAAAATTGAAGCGGAAGAAGAGAACTTCGATTTCAGCATTCTTGATAACGTGGTGGCGGAAGCCAGCAACGTCGATATCCGCGAGATCGCCCAACAGACCGAGCAGGAGGTGGTTGAAGTGGAGACCGTCAGCGGCTTCGGCCCGAACGACGCGATCCTCGATATCCGCTCCATCGATGAGCAGGACGACAAACCGCTGAAGGTGGAAGGCGTGGATGTGGTTTCCCTGCCGTTCTACAAGCTGAGCACCAAATTCGGCGATCTCGATCAGAGCAAAACCTGGCTGCTGTGGTGCGAGCGTGGCGTGATGAGCCGTCTGCAGGCGCTTTATCTGCGCGAGCAGGGCTTTGAGAACGTGAAGGTTTACCGTCCGTAATTGATTGCCCGGTGGCGCAGTGCTTACCGGGTCGATAATACAGATCACTTATTAGGCCGGGTAAGGCACAACTGCACCCGGCTTTTACCCGCTTACTCGTAATAGTTGTAAATGCCCGCCGCCAGCACCAGTTGTGACGCCACTTCGTGGGCTTTTTCACGTCCAACCAGCAGATCAATAATTTTCAACCCAAAGTCGATGGCGGTCCCCGGCCCCTGGCTGGTTAACAGCTTCACACGTGCGTCCCATACGACGCGCTTGTCCTGCCACTGTTCGGCGGGGATGTTATCTTTCAGTGCCGGAAAGCCGGTCATATTGCCGATGGGGAAAATATCATGTGGAACCAGCACGGTCGCAGCGGCCGCGCAAATAGCGGCGACAATGCGCCCGGAGCGGTGGAACTGTTTGACCGTTTCCACCAGCAGCGGACTGTCGCGAAAGCATTCCGCACCCTTAATGCCGCCGGGTAAAACGATCGCATCATAATCGCCGTCGGCGACTTCAACCAGCGGCGCGTCTGCCAGCAGTTTAACGCCACGGGAACACACAATCGTGAGATTGCCATCGCTGGCGACGCTCGCCGTGGTGACGTCAATACCGCCACGCACTAACAGGTCGATGGTAGTGACCGCTTCGGTCTCTTCACTACCAGGGGCGAGGCAGACCAGTGCCGATGCGCTCATACTCACTCTCCTTTCGTTTCACTAATTCAAACAGGCGGCTATTTTCCGGCACAGTGATGCCGTGCGCCCGGGCGCGTTTCAGCAAATAACCGGTGATGTAATCAATTTCGGTATGCCGCATCGCCCGGATATCCTGCAACATGGAAGATATGTTTTCTGCCGTACTCTCAATGACTTGTTCGACATAATAGCGTAAATCGTCTTCTGACGTATGATGACCTTCACGTTCAATCACCGCCGCGACTTCCCGACAAATCAGCGCGACCTCGTCGGAATGATGGCGAAGCTCGCCGTTTGGGCAGTTCCACAACGCGGTGAGCGGATTGATCACGCAATTTACCGCCAGCTTCCGCCACAGCTCCGCGCGAATCGTGTTGTGCCAGGCGACGTCAGGCAGCGCGCATTGCAATGTATCCGCAAGATAACTGTAGTCGCCATCCTGCTCCCGGGCTGGACCAATATGCGTGGTGCCGCTGGCAACGTGGATGATGACGTTGCCATCGCGACGCGCCGCGTGGGTGGTGGTGCCCATCAGCAGCGGCTGGCGGAGCGATTTCAGCTCCTCAATGGTACCCATACCGTTGTGAATCAACAGAACAGGCGTACTGACGGGTAACATGGCTGCCAGCGCTTTTACGGCGTCGGAAACCTGCCAGGCTTTCAGGGTAACCAGCAGCAGATCGCTGTCGGCAAGAAACTCCGGGTCGTTCGCCGTCAGAGATTCGTTAAAAATCGAACCGTCGGTCTCGATCACATTCACACTGCAATAGGGCTGGGGAATACGCAGCCAACCCTGAACGTCATGTCCCTGTTTGCACAACGCTGTAAGCCAGAGTTGACCCAGGGCGCCGCATCCAAGCACTGTTACTTTCATTGTTCCTCCTCACCTGCAACTGCGCCAGGTGTTATGGCCTAAGTATAGCGCCATCAGCTAAGCTTCTCGTTAAGCCTCGTTGCAGGTATTATGCAACGCAACGAAAATGAAGGGAGAAGAAAAGATGCCATCTTTCGATATTGTTTCCGAGGTTGATCTGCAGGAAGCGCGTAACGGCGTAGATAACGCGGTTCGTGAAGTCGAGTCGCGTTTCGATTTTCGCGGCGTAGAGGCCAGTATTGAGCTGAACGACGCGAATAAAACCATCAAAGTGCTGAGTGAGTCCGACTTCCAGGTGAACCAGTTGCTGGACATTTTGCGTGCCAAACTGCTGAAACGCGGCATTGAAGGGGCTTCGCTGGATGTACCGGAAGAGTTTGTGCACAGCGGCAAAACCTGGTTTGTGGAAGCGAAGCTGAAGCAGGGCATTGAAAGCGCGGTGCAGAAAAAAATCGTTAAGCTGATCAAAGACAGCAAGCTGAAGGTGCAGGCGCAGATTCAGGGTGATGAAATTCGCGTAACCGGTAAATCCCGCGACGATCTTCAGTCCGTTATGGCGCTGGTGCGTGGCGGGGATTTAGGTCAGCCGTTCCAGTTCAAAAACTTCCGCGATTAAGCGTTTATGCCGGATGGGATCGGCGATAACCCCCATCCGGCAACCATCACGCTAGCCTGATTGCCTGCTCAACCTCAAAACGGTTCGTCACTTTACTGTCGATCTTAACATACGCAGAATGCTCATTTTCCGCGATCAGCACCTCACTCACGCCATCTGTTGCCAACAGACGCTGCTTTAATGTGTCATCGGCGGCGATATCGGACGGGATTTCTACCCGCAGGCTACTGACATAAGGCGGTTCTTTCATTGTGCTGGCGACCGCCAGCCAGACAACGGCTAACAGCGCGCCGACGAGGAAAACGGTTTGTCCATCGAACATGCCGTCGACCCAACCGCCCAGCGAGCCGCCAATCGCCACGCCGAGGAACTGGCTGGTGGAATAGACGCCCATCGCTGTGCCTTTATAGCCCGCTGGTGACTCTTTACTGATGAGCGAAGGCAGAAGGGCTTCCATCAGATTAAAGGCAAGGAAGAAAATCTGGACGCCAATAATCAGCTCCCAGAAATGATTTCCCGCGCCCCACAGCACGATCTCCGCAATCACAATCAACGCCACGCAGAGCAGGAATACCCGCTTCATTTTGCGCTTCACTTCGGCGTAAATAATAAAGGGCACCACGGAGGCAAAAGAGATCAGCATCGTGACCAGATAGACTTTCCAGTGCCCGGCGGCAGGCAACCCGGCGTCTGCGAGTTGACCGGGTAAGGCGACAAAAGTCGACATCAGCAGAATGTGCAGACACATAATACCGAAGTTAAGTTTCAACAGCTTAGGTTCAGCCAGCACTTTCCGGAAGCTGCCTTTCACCATACCGGACTCGCGGTTTAGCACATGGGTAGTGCTGTTTGGCACGACCCAGATTGTCAACACAATACCGGTAGTGGCGAGAACAGCGATCATCCAGAACAGGGCGTTCAGCCCCAGCGCGTGGGTGATTATCGGGCCAAGCACCATGGCGATAGCGAAGGTGATGCCAAAGCTGACGCCGATAAACGCCATCGCCTTGGTGCGGTTTTGTTCGCGGGTGAGATCGGACAGCAACGCCATCACGGCGGCGGCGATCGCTCCGGAGCCCTGAAGCGCCCGCCCTAAAATAATCCCCCAGATGGAGTGGGAGAGGGCGGCGATAATGCTGCCTAAAACAAAGATGGCCAACCCGCCGACAATGAGTGGTTTACGGCCAACACGGTCGGAAAGCAGTCCAAACGGAATTTGAAATATCGCCTGCGCGAGGCCGTAAATACCAATTGCGATACCAATCAACGCTTCACTGGCACCCTGTAATGCCATGCCGTATGTGGTCAGAACCGGCAGGACCATAAACATGCCAAGCATGCGCAATGAAAACACGGTCCCTAAACCCCAGGTGGCGCGCAACTCGCCCGGCGTCATTTTATAATCGTTCATTCCCACCTCTGTCTTAATGTCGCGCCTAGTGTAAAGCGGCGAGGTAACAGGGTAAACCACTACGATATGTAGAATTGTGAAGAGACATAAAAGGGTTTGTTACTTGTGTAACTAATTTACTTTTCATAATTGCAAAAGTATTCTTTTTCCCGAATCTCATCATGGAGATGAAGGAGAGAAAGAAAATGGCTATTCCAGGCAATATTTGGATTTATGACGACGGCGGCACGCTCATTAAGGGCGGGTGTGATGTTAAAGGGAGGGAATACAGTATTGAGTTCAAAGGGTTTCACCATAATCTTTCTATACCCACTGATAACGCAACGGGCAAACCCACGGGAACCCGTCAGCACTCCCCAATGATGATCGTTAAGGAGTTTGACTACTCCAGCCCGTATTTATACAAGGCCGTCGCGACAGGGCAGAATTTAAAATCTGCCGAGATACGCTGGTATAAGATTAATGATGCCGGGATGGAGGTGGAGTATTTCAACATGCTGCTTGAAGGTGTGCGCATTGTTTCTGTCTCTCCCACGATGGCGGCGCCTGAAGACCAGAACAACAATCACCTTGAGACAATAGAGTTGCGCTACGAGAAAATCACCTGGAAGCACTGTGATGGAAATATTATCTACAGTGATGCCTGGAACGATCGGCAAACGATCTGACGGAGGCGAGAATGGATACAACGGAAGAAGCGAATGGAACTTACTGGTATCACGGGCACGCTAATGTTACACCTGGTGAACTGTTTGATTTAATATTTGTTGAACAATTAGCTAATGCGTTAGGCATATCTACTGAAGCAACGGCACTGGTACTGCTAGGGCAACCGTTCATTCCTGTAAAAGGAAAACTTTCGGCGGCCACGAATACCCCCGGCACTAGCGTTGCTTCTGTGCTATGCCGTAAGTTGCTACGTGGTGCTCGTTTCCCATTTGAGTTAAGACTTAAGGCTCCAATGGGTAAATTTTCAAAGTTGAAAATGGTTCCCACAAATCAAATCGCGACCTTCATTGGCCGGTGGATTCCTTTTGTCGGTCATGCGCAACTTCTGGTGATGTTGTTTGTTGTGACAAGAAATACCCGTAGTCAATACAACCTCATAGCGAGACCTAAAGATCGTATACAGTGGACATCCTTCTAATGAGAAACTTCGAGGCAGAAGTTATTGAATACATTATGGAGAAGTATCCTATCAGGGAGCATTGGTTTAGGCCTGGTCTGAAGCAAGTGACGAAAGAATGGAATTTAACGGATGATTTTGAGTTTTTACCAGAGGATGCCTATGATTTTTTAGCTGATTTATTTGAACATTTTGGTATCGAGTGTTCAAACTTTGATGGAAGTAATTATATTGTCACAGAATATCCCTTCTGGAAAAAGGAGCCTCCAGAGAGAGAGCTGAAACCACTTACCGTAGAGATGATTATTGAGTCAGCAAAAGTGGGAAAATGGCTTTATGATTGACCTTTGATAAGTGAAGCGCCATCAGGAATACAAGCCGACCACTAAAAAAGGGTGCCGAAGCACCCTTTTCAACGTGAGTTAGCGCAAGGCTGTCTTACCAGACGTAAGTCAGCAGGCTGTGCGAATCCGGCACCATAAAGTCGACGGACATCATTACGCTAAGCGCAGTAATGGCGATGATCGAAAAGCCGAACAGCTTGCGCGCCCAGACGCGATCGTCTTCCACTTTATAGCCGCGCAGCGCCATTCCTAACCACCAGACGCTCACCGCCGCCGCGACCACCAGGTATTTATACCCGGCGTAACCGCCCAGCGAGAGCATCAGCGTAGCGATCGCAAAGGCGATGATGTACAGCGTAATGTGGTTTTTCGCCACCGAAATACCTTTCACCACCGGCAGAACCGGGATGTTTGCCGCCTGATAATCCTTAAAGCGGAAAATGGCGATGGCATACGAGTGCGGCATCTGCCACAGGCTAAAAATCGCCAGCAGAATCAGCGCGCCGCTGTCGAAGTCGCCGGTCACGGCGCAGTAGCCAATCACCGGCGGCGCAGCGCCGGAGAGAGAACCAATCAGCGTACCGTAAACTGAATGGCGCTTCATATACAGGCTGTAGACGCCTACATAGACCACAAAGCCCATCACGCCCAGCCAGCAGGCCAGAGGATTCGCGCCAAACCACAGCAGCATGAAGCCAGCAATACCCAGCAGGGTGGCGTACACCAGCGAGACAGCAGGAGAAATCAGGCCCTTAACCAGCACCCGGTTTTTGGTCCTTTCCATCTTCCTGTCGATATCCCTGTCGATGTAGTTGTTAAATACACAACCCGACGCCACAACCAGTGACACCCCAACCAACGTGTAGATAAACAGGGGATAATCAATGCTGCCCTTGGAGGCCAGCAAGAACCCCCCGATCACCGAGATCAGGTTGCCAAAGATGATGCCTGGTTTCGTTACTTGCAGGTATTGCTTAAACATCATAACCGCCGCTCTTAGTGCATCATCATGTTGTAGTTGAGGTTCCACATGATCCAGATGGAACCGACAACCAGGATGGCGATGATCAGCACGGTAAAGACAAAAGCCGTCATGTTCCAGCCTTCATCAGACTTCGTGTTCATGTGCAGGAAGCACACCAGATGCACTAAAATCTGCACCACTGCCATTGCCAGGATTGTCCCCAGAATAACGCCTGGAGAAGCCGCCCCCGTCATCACCATCCAGAACGGGATCACCGTCAGGATGATCGACAGGATAAAGCCTGTCATGTAGGTCTTTACGCTGCCATGGGACGCGCCGCCGTGATCGTTAGAATGACTCATTACATCGCCCCCATCAGATAAACAACAGTGAACACGCAAATCCACACCACATCCAGGAAGTGCCAGAACAGGCTCAGGCACATAATGCGGGTACGGTTAGTGCTGGTCAGGCCGCGACGGGCGATTTGCACCATCAGTACCGCCATCCAGATCAGTCCAGAGGTTACGTGCAGGCCGTGGGTACCGACCAGCGCGAAGAACGCCGACAGGAAACCGCTGCGATCCGGACCCATACCGTTAACAATCAGGTGATGGAATTCATAGATTTCCATCCCGATGAACCCGGCGCCAAACAAGAAGGTCAACGCCAGCCAGGAAACCACCTGGCTCTTGTTGTTCTTGTGCATGGCGATCGCCGCCATGCCGTAGGTGATGGAGCTGAATAACAGCAGGAAAGTTTCAACCAGAACGAACGGCAGTTCGAAAATGTCCTTACCCGTCGGGCCACCCGCGGTGCCGTTCACCAGAACGGCATAGGTTGCGAACAGAATCGAGAACAGAATGCAGTCGCTCATCAGGTAGATCCAGAATCCGAAGATTTTGTTCTGACCTGCGTCGTGGTGCCCGTGATCGTGCGCGTGGGCAGTCGCGTGCGTTAAAGTATCAGTTGCCATTTTTCAGCCCTGCCTTAGAAATCTCATCGAAATGCTGGTTTTCCAGTTTTTCGACTTCACGGACTGGTACGTAGTAATCCACGTCCTCGTCAAAGCTCTTCACAATCCAGCTGATGATCATGCCTGCGAAGCTTGCGATTGCCAGCCACCAGATATGCCAGATCATGGCGAAACCGAAGAGGGTTGCGAAGGCGGCAATCACAATGCCCGCGCCGCTGTTTTTCGGCATATGAATTTCTTCATACTGCGCAGGCTGTTTGTACGCTTCGCCTTTTTCTTTCATTTCCCAGAAGGCGTCACGCTCGTGAACGTGCGGCACAACGGCAAAGTTATAGAACGGAGGCGGAGAAGAGGTTGCCCACTCCAGCGTACGGCCACCCCACGGGTCACCGGTCAGGTCACGGTTCTGCTCGCGGTCGCGGATAGAAACGTAAATCTGAATAACGAGGCACAGAATACCAATCGCAATCAGCGCCGCACCGACAGCCGCAACCATCAGCATCGGGTGGAACTGCGGATCGATCTGCTGGCTGAGACGACGGGTCATCCCCATGAAGCCCAGCACGTACAGCGGCATGAACGCCACGAAGAAACCGATGATCCAGAACCAGAACGCGCGTTTACCCCAGGTTTCGTTCAGCTTGAAGCCAAACGCTTTCGGCCACCAGTAGGTCATACCAGCGAAGCACCCGAAGACCACGCCGCCGATGATGACGTTATGGAAGTGCGCAATCAGGAACAGACTGTTATGCAGAACGAAGTCCGCGCCCGGTACCGCCAGCAGAACACCGGTCATACCGCCGACCGAGAAGGTCACGATAAAGCCAATCGTCCATAGCATCGCTGAATGGAAGACGATACGGCCCTGATACATGGTGAACAGCCAGTTGAAGATCTTCACCCCGGTCGGGATGGCGATAATCATGGTGGTAATACCGAAGAAGGCGTTGACGTTCGCGCCTGCACCCATAGTAAAGAAGTGGTGCAGCCAAACGATGAACGACAGAACGGTAATACACACTGTCGCCCACACCAGCGAGGTGTAACCAAACAGACGCTTGCGGGAGAATGTCGCGGCGATCTCGGAGAACACCCCAAACACCGGCAGGATCAAAATGTACACTTCCGGATGGCCCCAGGCCCAAATCAGGTTGATGTACATCATCATATTGCCGCCCATATCATTGGTGAAGAAATGGGTGCCCAGATAGCGATCCAGGGTCAGCAGCGCGATGGTCACTGTCAGAATAGGGAACGAGGCGATAATCAGCACGTTGGCGCACAGCGAAGCCCAGGTAAATACCGGCATCTTGAACATCGTCATGCCCGGCGCACGCATCTTCAGAATGGTCACGAAGAAGTTGATGCCGGTTAACGTTGTCCCAATACCGGAGAGCTGCAGCGCCCATATCCAGTAATCGACCCCGACGCTTGGACTGTACTCTATTCCCGAAAGCGGCGGATAGGCCAGCCAACCGGTCTGTGCGAATTCACCAACGCCCAGAGAAAGGTTAACCAGGATCACGCCAACAACGGTGAACCAGAAGCTCAGGTTGTTGAGGAACGGGAACGCAACGTCACGCGCGCCGATCTGCAGGGGAACCACCAGGTTCATCAGACCGATAACGAATGGCATGGCCACGAAGAAGATCATGATCACGCCGTGAGCCGTAAAGATCTGGTCGTAGTGGTGCGGCGGCAGGAAACCCGCTTCGCCCGCCGAGGCCAGCGCCTGTTGGCTACGCATCATGATGGCGTCGGCAAAGCCACGCAGTAACATTACGATAGCGACGATGACATACATGATGCCAAGACGTTTGTGGTCAACTGACGTTAGCCACTCTTTCCACAGGTAGGTCCACTTACCGAAGTAAGTGATTAAGCCCAGTAAGGCCAGACCACCGATGATAATGCCAGCAATCGTGACCATGATAATGGGTTCATGGTACGGGACTGCATCCAGTGATAATTTTCCGAACATCGTTTTCTTCCTCGGCCCCTTAGTGAGCGGCTTCCGCGTGGCTCATGTCCATGCCTTCCATCCCTTCGTGCGAGCTGTGCTCACCTTCCGGTTGGGTCATGTCCATGCTCTTGCCGTGAGCCATAAATTTGTTAATGACGTCTTTAAACAAATCCGGTTTCACGTTGGAGAAATATTCCACCTGGTTGTATTCGCTTGGCGCAGCCACTTTCTCGAACGCAGCCATGTCGCTCATGGTGTTTGGAGATTGTTTCGCTTTAGCAACCCATTGGTCGAATGCGGCGCGGTCTGGTGTGGCGATAGCTTTAAACTTCATACCGGAGAAGCCTGGACCGCTATAGCTGGCGGAGATACCGTCATAGGTACCGGCTTCGTTGGCGATCAGGTGCAGACGAGTCTGCATACCGGCCATGGCATAAATCTGGCTACCCAGACGCGGAATAAAGAAGGAGTTCATCACGGAGTTGGAGGTCACTTTGAAGTAAACCGGAGTGTTCGCCGGGAAGGCGATTTCATTCACGGTAGCAATGCCCTGTTCCGGGTAGATGAAGAACCATTTCCAGTCCATGGAAACCACTTCGATGGTAATAGGCTTCTCGTCATGCACCAGCGGTTTGCTTGGCTCAAGAGAGTGAGTGGTTTTCCAGGTAAGTACCGCAAGGAAAATGATGATCAGAATCGGCACCGTCCAGACCACAGCTTCCACTTTATTGGAGTGTGACCAGTTCGGGCTGTACTTCGCATCTTTATTGCTCGCACGATACTTCCAGGCGAAACCAATTGCCATCAAGATTGCAGGGATAACGACAATCAACATCAGGCCAAAGGCCGTCAGTATCAGTGAACGTTGCTCCAGTCCAATCTGTCCTTTGGGATCTAACAGCGCAGAATTACAGCCACTGAGTAATGCAGTGCCTGCAATTAATGACAACCATCCCAAACTTTTATTGTATTTCCTGAGTCTCATTTAACGACCTCAATTCCACGGGACCTGGTGGCGTTTAAAGTGTGTGGGCATTTTACGGGAAGGTTACATTACTGTAAACATCATTGGATCTGTGTTACCGGGTTCTGCCGCACGTGTCACATATGTTGCAAGATATGTCAGTATAGCATTAAGAACCTGTTGCAACATCGCGTTATAACGAAAGGGGACTAAGAGGAAGGGGCGGGAGGGCAATTGGTATAACCAATGCAAAAATAAAACAATTGGTTAACAATTAATTATCAAAAAAGAGACAAACAAAATACAAAAAATAAATGCGCTCTGGCTGAATCGAGTAAGGAAAATAAAATACATTAAAGGCGTCAATAATTTCCAGTTTCTATTGCGCACAAAACAACAAATATTATTTTTCTCAAGTGTTGATTATTTAACCGTTATAATCGCGCAGGGTGATTACAACGGCTAAATAATGTCTGCCACTTACACCAGACGGGTTTTGCGCAGCGCCAGATAATCCAGCACGCCGCCCACGACAACGCCAATGATTGCCACGATCACCGCCACTTCCAGTAGCCCGGCGAGGAAGGTGAAGTTGGACAAGTTCAGCGCATTCATCGTCAGCAGTAACAGCCAGACGCCCAACATCGCGCAGCCCGCCATCAGTATTTTCAGCGCCAGACGGTAAGCAGAACGGAATTCCGTACGCGGCAGGAAGCTTTCGCTCTCTCGCGTGTACTCCAGCGTTTGTTTGCATATCAGCAGCAGAAGCAGACCGGGTAGCGCAGCGACAACGGAGAAGAGATAAAAAGTCGACCAGCCGTGCGCTTCAACAAACCAACCTGCAACCGGGCCGACATACACGCGACCCACAGCAGAAAGCGCGGAAAGAAGCGCAAATTGGGTGGCGGAAAAGGACTTATTACACAGCGTCATCAACAAGGCGACAAACGCGGATGTCCCCATCCCCCCGCACAGGTTTTCGAAGAATACTGCCGTTGCCATGCTGAACATGTGCTTATCAGTGACCGACAGCAGCCAGTATCCCGCGTTAGAAACCCCTTGCAGGATGCCGAAGATCAGCAACGCGCGGAACAGGGTCAGTCGCTGCATTAATATGCCGCCGTACAGCGCGCCGACGATGGTCGCCAGTAACCCCAGCGTTTTGTTCACCACGCCCACTTCACCGGCGTCAAATCCGACGCCGCGAATCAAAAAGGTCGTCGTCAGGCTCATGGCAAACGCGTCGCCGAGTTTATAAAGGATGATGAGCAGCAAAATCAGCCAGGCGTTGTTACGGCCAAAAAAGTCGCGCAGTGGGGCGGCGACGGCCTGTTCAAGGGTTTTGGGCACCGGAATGGCGTCGGTTGGCTCCGGCGCCAGCAGCGTTGAGATAATGCAGGGAATAAGCAGCGCCGCCATCAGCCAGTACATACCCTGCCAGCCAAGCCAGCGGTCGGCCATCCACAGCGCAAGTCCGCCCGAAACTAACATCCCCAACCGATACCCCAACACGCTGATCGCCGCACCCGCGCCGCGTTCTTCCGCGGCTAAGACGTCTGTTTTCCACGCGTCGAAAACAATGTCCTGCGAGGCGGAACAGAAGGCGATGACGACCGCGAGGGCCGCCATCCAGCGCAACTGGTTGCCAGGCTCAAGGAAACCCATCGCCGCGATGGAGATCAAAAGCAGGATCTGGGTGGTCAGCAGCCAACCGCGACGGCGGCCCAAAAAAGGCGGCGTGTAGCGGTCCATGACCGGCGACCAGAGAAATTTAAAGACGTAAGCCTGACCGACAAGCGAGAAAAAACCGATGGTTTTAAGATCGATATTCTCGACAGTCATCCACGCCTGAAGCGTGCCGGACGTCAGCGCGAGCGGTAAGCCGGAGGCGAACCCTAGCATCAGCAAAATCGCTGATTTTGGTTGCTGAAAAATACGTAAGTAGTGACTGGACATGGGCTCAGAAAACTGACCCGGCGTGAGGCCGGGTCAGGATGCAGATATTAACGTGCGTTTTGCTTGATGAAGTCGTGGACGCTGGTGTCCTGAGACATATCCGCGATGGTGTCGGTCAGCACGCTGTTAACCGCGTTAGCGATATTTTTGTTGGTCGCCGTGAAGGCGCCTTCAACGGAGTAGCTGGCACGATAGTTTTTCGTCATCTTGTTGCCG
Organism: Citrobacter sedlakii NBRC 105722; assembly: GCF_000759835.1. Classification (GTDB taxonomy): domain Bacteria; phylum Pseudomonadota; class Gammaproteobacteria; order Enterobacterales; family Enterobacteriaceae; genus Citrobacter_A; species Citrobacter_A sedlakii. The sequence goes on along the minus strand of NZ_BBNB01000002.1, from coordinate 481,684 downwards.
TTTGCCGCGGTGGCGATGATGGCGATATCGGCTTTGGTGGCGATGTTATAGCGGACGTTGCCCTGGGAGACGTCGGCATACAGCTGATTAACAATGATTTGCAGGTTAACCGCACCGTTCGGACCCACCATATATCCGCGCGCGGTCATCTGTTTTTCCAGCACTTCTTGTAACAGGAAGCGCAGATCGCGGGAGGCGGTCAGGGTGACGAGCTGGTTGTCGCGGGTGACTTTCGCCAGCGCCTGATCCGTACGCTGGTCGGCGCCGTTAATACTGACGGTCACACCCATCAGGCTTGGATCCTGCTGAGGCAGAGTCATTTTCGGGGACACGTCGATGGTGGTCGGCGGCGTCGCGCAGCCTGCCAGCATAAAGATAGCGACTAACGGAAAGAGGATTTTTTTTAACATGTTCGGACTCTCAGTAAATCTTCAGCAGAGAAAGTGAAAAATTCCCGCCATCATAACACCGCTAACGGCGAGGGGAAGTGGGTAACGCATGTAAATTCATCGCGTTGACCGTTTTATGACTGCATGGAGAACAAACTTCGGCTTTTTGCAATCTTCGGAATGTATAAATCAGTAAACTTCACGAGTTTGACGCTGAAAATCAGACGAAGGCTAAATATTTGTTGTAATGGTGTAATGGAACCGGTAAAAGCGGCTAATATTTAAAGGGATGGGTGACATCTCAGCGTGGTTTGAGGAGATCTTTCATGATGATACGTGAGCAAATAGAAGAAAAATTAAGGGCAGCGTTCCAACCCGTGTTCCTCGAAGTTGTGGATGAGAGTTATCGTCACAATGTCCCGGCAGGTTCCGAAAGCCACTTTAAAGTGGTTCTGGTTAGCGATCGCTTCGCAGGCGAACGGTTTTTAAATCGTCATCGGATGATCTACGGCACATTAACGGCTGAACTGTCCACGACGGTCCACGCGCTGGCGCTGCACACCTACACCATTAAGGAATGGGAAGGGTTGCAGGATACGATTTTTGCGTCACCGCCATGCCGTGGAGCAGGAAGCATCGCCTGAAAACCTATTTGCAACCGCTGGCGCTTTTCCAGTATGTTGCTAATGATTGTGTGAAAACGGCCTGCGGGCCGTTTTATTTTGTCTGAATTTTGTTCTGGTTTGACGGTTTTCAGACCAAAATTAGCCGGGAATTGTGAAAAAAGCCGCAGCAACGCGCAATCACCGTTCTCGACTCATAAAAGTGATGCCGCTATAATGCCGCGTCTATTTGAATGTCTTCGGGATGATTCTGACGACAGGGAATGTGATTGATTATGAGAACATCCCGGTTCCGCGAAGCCAATAATCTGTGCTTGCGGAGTAGAGTTGACCGAGCACTGTGATTTTTTGAGGTAACAAGATGCAAGTTTCAGTTGAAACCACTCAAGGCCTTGGCCGCCGTGTAACGATTACTATCGCTGCTGACAGCATCGAGACCGCTGTGAAAAGCGAGCTGGTCAACGTAGCGAAGAAAGTACGTATTGACGGCTTCCGTAAAGGCAAAGTACCTATGAATGTTGTTGCTCAGCGTTATGGCGCGTCTGTTCGCCAGGATGTTCTGGGCGACCTGATGAGCCGCAACTTCGTTGATGCGATCATCAAAGAAAAAATCAATCCGGCTGGCGCGCCGAACTACGTTCCGGGCGAATACAAGCTGGGTGAAGACTTTACCTATTCTGTAGAATTTGAAGTCTATCCGGAAGTTGAACTGACGGGTCTGGACGCTATCGAAGTTGAAAAACCGGTGGTTGAAGTGACCGACGCTGACGTTGACGTCATGCTGGACACCCTGCGCAAGCAGCAGGCGACCTGGAAAGACAAAGACGGCGCTGCTGATGCAGAAGATCGCGTGACCATCGACTTCACCGGTTCTGTAGACGGCGAAGAATTCGAAGGCGGAAAAGCGTCTGACTTCGTCCTGGCAATGGGCCAGGGACGTATGATCCCGGGCTTTGAAGACGGTATCAAAGGTCACAAAGCCGGTGAAGAATTCACCATTGACGTCACCTTCCCGGAAGAATACCACGCTGAAAACCTGAAAGGTAAAGCCGCGAAGTTCGCGATCAACCTGAAGAAAGTGGAAGAGCGCGAGCTGCCGGAACTGACTGAAGAATTCATCAAGCGTTTCGGCGTTGAAGATGGTTCCGTTGCTGGTCTGCGTACCGAAGTGCGCAAGAACATGGAGCGCGAACTGAAAGGCGCTGTACGTAACCGTGTTAAATCTCAGGCCATCGAAGGTCTGGTGAAAGCGAACGACATTGACGTTCCTTCCGCTCTGATCGACAGCGAAATCGACGTACTGCGTCGCCAGGCTGCTCAGCGTTTCGGCGGCAACGAGAAACAAGCGCTGGAACTGCCGCGCGAACTGTTCGAAGAACAGGCTAAACGCCGCGTCGTTGTTGGCCTGCTGCTGGGCGAAGTGATTCGCACTAACGAGCTGAAAGCTGACGAAGAGCGCGTAAAAGGCCTGATCGAAGAGATGGCTTCTGCGTACGAAGATCCGAAAGAAGTGATCGAGTTCTACAGCAAAAACAAAGAGCTGATGGACAACATGCGTAACGTTGCGCTGGAAGAGCAGGCTGTTGAAGCCGTTCTGGCGAAAGCGAAAGTGACTGAAAAAGCCACAACGTTCAACGAGCTGATGAACCAGCAGGCGTAATTTCGCGCTATCGCGTGACATTCGCACAAGGACCCGTCACCCCTCTGGTGGCGGGTCTTTTTTTTGCCGGACCTTTTGCAGCGAGAGGGCGAAAAAGCGTTTTTCGGTGTTAGCGTTAAAGCAAAAGATTGTTATGCTTGAATTATAGCGATGCCGTACCCATAACAGAGGGACTAGCTGATAATCCGTCCATAAGGTTACAATCGGTACAGCAGGTTTTTTCAAATTTTATCCAGGAGACGGAAATGTCATACAGCGGCGAACGAGATAACTTTGCACCCCATATGGCGCTGGTGCCGATGGTCATTGAACAGACCTCACGCGGTGAGCGCTCATTTGATATCTATTCTCGTCTACTTAAGGAACGCGTCATTTTTCTGACCGGCCAGGTCGAAGACCATATGGCTAACCTGATTGTGGCGCAGATGCTGTTCCTGGAAGCGGAAAACCCGGAAAAAGATATCTACCTGTATATTAACTCCCCAGGCGGCGTGATTACCGCAGGGATGTCTATTTACGACACTATGCAGTTTATCAAGCCGGACGTCAGCACCATTTGTATGGGGCAGGCGGCATCTATGGGCGCGTTCCTGCTGACCGCAGGGGCGAAAGGTAAACGCTTCTGTCTGCCGAATTCTCGCGTCATGATCCACCAGCCGCTGGGCGGCTATCAGGGCCAGGCGACGGACATCGAAATTCATGCTCGTGAAATTTTAAAAGTGAAAGGGCGCATGAATGAACTTATGGCGCACCATACGGGTCAATCTCTTGAGCAGATTGAACGCGATACAGAGCGTGACCGCTTCCTCTCTGCTTCCGAAGCGGTAGAGTACGGCTTAGTCGACTCGATTTTGACCCATCGTAATTGATGCCCCGGGCGCAAGCGTGCCGCGACACTCATCATTCTACGGGCGTTTGCCTCATGTAGCGTGGATGATTTTGTGTATATACTAATGAAAGGCGGCACAACGCGACTAAGCGACTTGCGCCTGAGAATGGCATTTTGCGTCGTCGTGTGCGGCACAAAGAACAAAGAAAGAGGTTTTAACTCATGACAGATAAACGCAAAGATGGCTCGGGCAAACTGTTGTACTGCTCTTTTTGCGGCAAAAGCCAGCATGAAGTGCGTAAGCTTATAGCCGGTCCATCGGTGTATATCTGCGACGAATGCGTCGATTTATGTAACGACATCATTCGCGAAGAAATTAAAGAAGTGGCGCCGCACCGCGAACGCAGCGCATTGCCGACGCCGCATGAAATTCGCAACCATCTTGACGATTATGTTATCGGCCAGGAACAGGCGAAAAAAGTGCTGGCGGTTGCGGTCTACAACCACTACAAACGTCTGCGCAACGGCGACACCAGTAACGGCGTCGAGTTGGGTAAAAGTAACATTCTGCTGATCGGTCCCACCGGTTCCGGTAAAACGCTGCTGGCCGAAACGCTGGCGCGCCTGCTGGATGTTCCGTTCACCATGGCGGATGCCACCACCCTGACCGAAGCCGGTTATGTGGGGGAAGACGTTGAGAACATTATTCAGAAGCTGCTGCAGAAGTGTGATTACGACGTGCAGAAAGCTCAACGGGGTATCGTCTATATCGATGAAATCGACAAGATTTCCCGTAAATCTGACAACCCGTCCATCACCCGTGACGTTTCCGGCGAAGGCGTGCAGCAGGCGCTGCTGAAGCTGATCGAAGGGACCGTCGCCGCGGTTCCGCCGCAGGGCGGACGCAAACATCCTCAGCAGGAGTTTCTGCAGGTTGATACCTCGAAAATCCTGTTTATCTGCGGCGGCGCGTTCGCGGGTCTGGATAAAGTGATCGCGAACCGTGTTGAAACCGGCTCTGGTATTGGTTTTGGCGCGACGGTGAAAGGCAAATCCGACAAAGCCAGCGAAGGTGAGCTGCTTTCTCAGGTCGAACCGGAAGATTTGATTAAGTTCGGGTTGATCCCGGAGTTCATCGGTCGTCTGCCGGTCGTGGCAACGCTGAGCGAACTGAGCGAAGAAGCGCTGATTCAGATCCTCAAAGAGCCGAAAAATGCCCTGACCAAACAGTATCAGGCGCTGTTTAACCTGGAAGGCGTGGATCTGGAATTCCGTGACGAAGCGCTGGATGCTATCGCCAGGAAAGCGATGGCGCGTAAAACAGGCGCCCGTGGTCTGCGTTCCATCGTTGAAGCCGCGCTGCTCGACACCATGTACGATCTGCCTTCTATGGAAGACGTCGAAAAAGTGGTGATTGACGAGTCGGTCATCGGCGGTCAAAGCAAGCCGTTACTGATCTACGGCAAGCCGGAAGCGCAGCAGGCATCTGGCGAATAATTAGCCAAAATATACAACTGGTTAATCAAAAAGGGGGGATTTTATCTCCCCTTTTATTTTTCCTGAATCCTGCCGTTGAATGTCTGGGAAACATCCCCATATACTGACATACATGTTAAAGGTGAGATGAAGCACAGCGTGTCACCTGATTACCTGGCGGACACTAAACTAAGAGAGAGCTCTATGAATCCTGAGCGTTCTGAACGCATTGAAATCCCCGTATTGCCGTTGCGCGATGTGGTGGTTTATCCGCACATGGTCATACCCTTGTTTGTAGGGCGGGAAAAATCTATCCGTTGTCTGGAAGCGGCTATGGACCATGATAAAAAAATCATGCTGGTCGCCCAGAAAGAAGCATCAACGGATGAGCCGGGTGTAAACGATCTTTTCACCGTCGGGACCGTGGCCTCTATTCTGCAAATGCTGAAACTGCCTGACGGCACGGTAAAAGTGCTGGTCGAGGGGTTACAGCGTGCACGTATTTCTGCGCTGTCTGATAACGGCGAACACTTCTCTGCGAAAGCGGAATACCTTGATTCACCGGCCATCGACGAGCGTGAACAGGAAGTGCTGGTGCGCACGGCAATCAGCCAGTTCGAAGGCTATATCAAGCTGAACAAGAAAATCCCACCGGAAGTGCTGACGTCGCTCAATAGCATCGACGACCCGGCGCGTCTGGCGGATACCATCGCGGCGCATATGCCGTTGAAGCTGGCGGACAAACAGTCCGTGCTGGAAATGTCCGACGTGAACGAGCGTCTGGAATATCTGATGGCGATGATGGAGTCCGAAATCGATCTGCTGCAGGTTGAGAAGCGTATCCGCAACCGCGTTAAGAAGCAGATGGAGAAATCTCAGCGTGAGTACTATCTGAATGAGCAAATGAAAGCCATTCAGAAAGAACTTGGCGAAATGGATGATGCCCCGGACGAAAACGAAGCGCTGAAGCGCAAGATCGACGCGGCGAAAATGCCGAAAGAGGCGAAAGAGAAAGCGGAAGCGGAGCTGCAGAAGCTGAAAATGATGTCTCCGATGTCGGCAGAAGCGACCGTTGTGCGCGGCTATATCGACTGGATGGTGCAGGTTCCGTGGAATGCGCGGAGCAAAGTCAAAAAAGACCTGCGTCAGGCGCAGGAAATTCTTGATACCGATCATTACGGCCTTGAGCGCGTGAAAGACCGTATCCTCGAGTATCTCGCGGTGCAGAGCCGTGTGAACAAAATTAAAGGACCGATCCTGTGTCTGGTTGGGCCGCCGGGGGTAGGTAAAACCTCTCTGGGCCAGTCCATCGCGAAAGCGACCGGGCGTAAATACATCCGTATGGCGCTCGGCGGCGTGCGCGATGAAGCGGAAATTCGCGGTCACCGCCGGACTTACATCGGTTCTATGCCGGGTAAACTGATCCAGAAAATGGCCAAAGTGGGCGTTAAAAACCCGCTATTCCTGCTTGACGAGATCGACAAGATGTCTTCGGACATGCGTGGCGATCCGGCGTCCGCCCTGCTTGAAGTGCTGGATCCCGAGCAGAACGTGGCGTTCAGCGATCACTACCTGGAAGTGGACTACGACCTCAGCGACGTCATGTTTGTCGCGACGTCTAACTCGATGAACATTCCGGCGCCGCTGCTGGATCGTATGGAAGTGATCCGTCTGTCTGGCTACACCGAAGACGAGAAACTGAATATCGCGAAGCAGCATTTGCTGCCGAAGCAGATCGAGCGTAACGCGCTGAAAAAAGGTGAGCTGACGGTCGACGATAGCGCCATTATCGGCATTATTCGTTACTACACCCGTGAAGCGGGCGTACGTAGCCTGGAGCGTGAAATCTCTAAACTGTGCCGGAAAGCCGTGAAGCAACTGCTGCTGGACAAGTCCCTGAAGCATATCGTGATCAACGGCGATAACCTGCACGATTACCTGGGCGTTCAGCGCTTTGACTATGGCCGTGCGGACAACGAAAACCGTGTGGGCCAGGTCACGGGTCTGGCGTGGACGGAAGTGGGCGGCGATCTGCTGACCATTGAAACCGCCTGCGTGCCAGGTAAAGGTAAGCTCACCTATACCGGTTCGCTGGGCGAGGTGATGCAGGAGTCCATTCAGGCAGCGTTGACGGTGGTACGCGCGCGCGCGGAAAAACTGGGTATTAATCCGGACTTTTACGAAAAACGCGATATCCACGTTCACGTACCGGAAGGCGCGACGCCGAAAGACGGCCCGAGCGCCGGTATCGCAATGTGTACTGCGCTGGTCTCCTGTCTGACCGGTAACCCGGTACGCGCCGATGTCGCGATGACCGGTGAGATCACCCTGCGCGGCCAGGTGTTGCCTATCGGCGGGTTGAAAGAAAAACTGCTGGCGGCACACCGTGGCGGCATTAAAACGGTCTTAATTCCTGACGAGAACAAACGTGACCTGGAAGAGATTCCGGATAACGTGATTGCGGATCTGGACATTCATCCGGTGAAACGTATCGAGGAAGTTTTGACCCTTGCGCTGCAAAATGAGCCGTCTGGCATGCAGGTTGTAACCGCAAAATAGTGACCTCGCGCAAAGAGCACTAATAAAAACAGGGCTGGCAGGCCATTTCGGGCTTGCCAGCCTTTTTTTGTATAGCTAATTTAGATGACGGATTAGGCTTGCCATCATTAACGGGTGTTGTAAGGGCATGGCAGGCCTGATATAACTGCTGCGCGGTCGCACTTTGAAGGACTCAGGTGCGATATAAATTATAATGAGGAAGAGAAGAGTGAATAAATCTCAACTGATCGACAAAATTGCTGCAGGGGCTGATATCTCTAAGGCTGCGGCTGGACGTGCGTTAGATGCAATTATTGCATCTGTTACCGAATCTCTGAAAGAAGGGGATGACGTTGCGCTGGTAGGTTTTGGTACTTTTGCCGTTAAAGAGCGTGCTGCCCGTACTGGTCGCAACCCGCAAACCGGTAAAGAGATCACCATTGCTGCGGCGAAAGTTCCTGGCTTCCGTGCAGGTAAAGCACTGAAAGACGCTGTAAACTAAGCGTATTCCCTTCAGGGGAACAGGATCCAGTACAAGGGCGCATCATCTGATGTGCCTTTTTTATTATTGAACCGATTTTCTATACGTTGTGGGCTGACAATCGCCCCTGTTTCTTGTCACAATAGGCCTTTATGCGCAGCGTTCAGGAAACACTATGCTGCGTGCAGTGTATAGTCACCTACAGCGGAGTGTGGTTACACCATGATGGACAGCTTACGCACGGCTGCTAACAGTCTCGTGCTCAAGATTATTTTCGGAATCATTATCGTGTCGTTCATTCTGACCGGCGTGAGTGGTTACCTGATTGGCGGAGGCAACAACTACGCCGCTAAAGTGAATGGCCAGGAAATCAGCCGTGGGCAGTTTGAGAATGCGTTCAACAGCGAACGTAATCGCATGCAGCAACAGCTTGGCGATCGGTATTCAGAACTGGCCGCCAATGAAGGCTATATGAAAACCCTGCGCCAGCAGACGCTGAATCGCCTGATCGACGAAGCGCTGCTCGACCAGTACGCGCGCGAACTCAAACTTGGCATCAGCGACGAACAGGTTAAACAAGCGATTTTCACTACGCCCGCTTTCCAGGTTGACGGTAAATTTGATAACAATCGCTACAACGCGATTATTAATCAGATGGGCATGACCGCGGACCAGTATGCCCAGGCGCTGCGTAATCAACTGACTACCCAGCAGCTGATCAGCGGCGTTGCGGGTACCGACTTTATGCTCAAAGGCGAAACAGACGAACTGGCGGCGCTGGTGGCTCAGCAGCGCGTGGTGCGTGAAGCCACTATCGACGTCAATACGCTGGCGGCGAAGCAGCAGGTGACCGAACAGGATGTCAGCAGCTATTACGAGCAGCACAAAAACAGCTTCATGACCCCGGAACAGTTCCGCGTCAGCTATATCAAGCTCGACGCTGCGGCGATGCAAAAACCGGTGAGCGATGCAGACATCCAGTCTTATTACGATCAGCATCAGGATGAATTCACTCAGCCGCAGCGCACCCGTTACAGCATCATCCAGACCAAAACGGAAGATGAAGCCAAAGCGGTGCTGGACGCGCTGAATAAAGGCGGTGATTTTGCAGCGCTGGCGAAAGAAAAATCGGCTGATATCATCTCAGCCCGTAACGGCGGCGACATGGGTTGGCTGGAAGAATCAACCATCCCTGACGAACTGAAAAATGCCGGTCTGAAAGAAAAAGGCCAGCTTTCCGGCGTAATCAAATCTTCCGTCGGTTTCCTGGTGGCGCGTCTTGACGACGTCCAGCCGGCGAAGGTCAAACCGTTGAGCGAAGCACGTGATGACATTGCCGCGAAAGTGAAACAGGAAAAAGCGATCGACGCCTTTTTCGCCTTGCAGCAGAAAGTTAGCGACGCGGCGAACAATGACACCGAATCGCTGGTGGGCGCTGAGCAAGTCGCCGGTGTGAAAGCGGTGGAAACGGGCTGGTTTAGCCGCGACAGTCTGCCTGAAGAACTCAATTTTAAACCGGTGTCAGACGCGATCTTTGACGGCTCGCTGGTAGGTGAAAACGGCACGCCGGGCAGAAACTCCGATATCATCACCGTTGACGGCGATCGTGCGTTTGTACTGCGCATTAGCGAGCATAAAGCGGAAGCGGTGAAGCCTCTGGCTGAGGTAAAAGATCAGGTCACTGAAATAGTGAAACATGAAAAAGCCACGCAGCAGGCCAAACTGAGCGCGGAAAAACTGCTGGTTGATCTGAAAGCAGGAAAAGGCGCAGAAGCGATGAAAGCGGCGGGCCTGCGCTTTGGTGAATCGAAAACCCTGAGCCGTACGGGACAGGATCCGATTAGCCAGGCGGCGTTTGGCCTGAGCCTGCCAGCCAAAGATAAACCAAGCTATGGCATTGCTGACGACATGCAGGGTAACGTCGTGATCCTGGCGCTGGACGAAGTGAAAGCCGGCTCCATGCCGGAAGATCAGAAAAAGGCGATGGTTCAGGGTATCACCCAGAACAATGCGCAGATTGTGTTTGAAGCGCTGATGAGCAATCTGCGTAAAGAAGCGAAGATCAAAATCGGTGATGCGATGGAGCAACAGCCTTAATCATCGAGATGTCTCGCAAAAAATAGCTCAACAGTTGTAACACCAAAAGGCCGCTTTCGCGGCCTTTTCCATTTCTGAACTTTGCCGTTTGTTCGCTTTCTGCCGTCCCGCTATTGTGCTTTCACTGTTAACAAACAAGGAGAAACAGTATGAAACACGGATTCAAAGCGCTACTCATTACCCTTTCTTTAGCCTGCGCGGGCATGACGCACAGCGCGCTGGCCGCCGCGCCAGCAACAAAGGGCGCGGTGGCGGAAAACAAAGCGGAAGCCCATACCGCTGCGCAAAACAAAGCGGCGGCGCCAGTGAAAGCCAGCGACGAAGACGGTACCCGGGTCAGCATTAACACCGCAACGGCAGAGGAGCTGGCGCGCGCGATGAACGGCGTCGGGCTGAAGAAAGCACAGGCGATCGTCAGCTATCGCGAAGAGTACGGTCCTTTTAAAACGGTAGACGATCTCAAGCAGGTGCCGGGCATGGGTAGCGCGTTAGTTGAACGTAATCTGTCAGCGTTGACGCTTTAAGCACTTGCGTAGTGGCTAAAATTTGCCAGGATTACGGAGGTCATACCAGTTATGACCTCTTTACTTCTGTCATACCTATAACGATAAATTAAGGTTTCAGCGCTATGCAAACACAAATCAAAGTCCGTGGTTATCATCTCGATGTTTACCAACATGTGAATAACGCCCGCTATCTGGAATTCCTTGAAGAAGCCCGCTGGGACGGGCTGGAAAACAGCGACAGCTTTCAGTGGATGACGGCGCACAACATCGCCTTCGTGGTGGTAAATATCAATATTAATTATCGCCGTCCGGCGGTGCTGAGCGATCTGTTGACCGTCACCAGTCAGGTCCAACAGTTAAACGGTAAAAGCGGTATTCTGAGCCAGGTCATCACGCTTGAACCAGAAGGGCAGGTGGTGGCCGATGCGCTGATCACCTTCGTTTGCATCGATCTGAAAACACAGAAAGCGTTACCGCTGGAAGGGGAATTGCGGGATAAGCTGGAGCAAATGGTCCAGTAGAAAACCGCGAAGCGTACCTGATGGCGCTTCGCGTATCCGGCCTGCGCATCAGACGGCGTAGGCCGGACACGACACGTCGTTTCGTCATCCGGCCATGCTACAGGCGTTATTGTAAACCGGTTTTGTGTTTCATCGCCGCCATTACCGCAGGCTTATTAGCCAGATAATGGTGCAGACCGTTGGCGCGAAGATGACAGGCCGCGCACTGGCCGCAACCGTCGCCTTTAATGCCGTTATAACAGGTCAGTGTTTCATGACGCACAAGATCCAGCTTGCCCCAGTAGTCTGCCAGCGCCCAGGTTTCAGCTTTATCAATCCACATTAACGGCGTTTCAAATCGAATGTCCTTCGCCATGCCAAGATTAACCGCGTGATTGAGTGCTTTCACAAATTCGTCGCGGCAGTCCGGGTAGCCGGAAAAATCGGTTTCACACACGCCGGTGATCACCGCTTCTGCCTTCACCTGATAGGCGTAAATGGCCGTTAGCGTCAAAAACAGAATATTGCGTCCGGGAACAAAAGTATTGGGGATCCCGTTTGCTTCCGGTTCGTAATCCGGTACCGGGATATTGTCGCGCGTCAGGCTGCTGACGGCGAGTTCGCTGAGTAACGTCACATCCAGCACTTTGTGCGCACGGGCGCCCAGTTTCAGGGCCAGTTCACGGGCCACATCGATCTCAGCGCGATGGCGCTGACCATAGTCAAAGGTCACGCAATGCACTTCATCATACTGATGCAGCGCCTGCGCCAGACAGGTGGTGGAGTCTTGTCCTCCACTGAACACAACGACGGCACGTTTCATGGTATTTTCCGTAAATCTACAAAACCATTATGTTAACGCCTGAAATGCGCGCCGACCAGCGACTTCACGGCCCCGGCGGCGGCAGCCAGGCTTCCGTAAAGGCAAACCAGCCGCGCGGATTCAGGCGCACGCCGTTCACGCCTGGGGGAGCGCTGATGCGGTAATGATAGTTAAACAGCGGCGTCAGCGTCGCCTCATTCATCAGAGTGGTGAAAACCTGCCGGAGCGCGGCGTGCCGATGCGCTTCTTCGGGGCGAATTTGCAGCGCATCCAGTGTCGCCTGTAGGTGCGAGAACCCAGGCGCGTCGAGCACATGTGGCCAGAGCGCGTCGCAGCGCAGCCATTGTTCGAGGGTATATTCTGGCGCTTCGCCAATCAGCCTGTCCCCCATCATCAGATCCGCTTCGGCAAGCAGATGACAGCCCTCCCAGGTTTTCGCATTGTGGAAAATTAACGTCAGTTCGCAGCCCAGATCCGCCAGAGTCAGGCGCAAGCGTTCGGCCATGGTGTGCAGTTCCACTGGCAGATGGTAGACCAGGGTCAAGGTTTTTGGCAGCGCAACCTCCTCAAGCCCTTGCCAGCGTGGAATCGACCAGCCTGGCAGCAGCGCGCGGCTGGGCGTGATTAAATTCTCGCCGACATCGAGCGTCTCAAGCAGCGAAGAACGATGGATGAGTTCGACCAGCCAACGCGCCTGGTGCAGGGATAATCTTGCGCTCTTTTTCAACGTTAAGTAGCAAAAGCCCAGGCTGATTCCGGTACTGACCGGGCTTACCGTGGCGAGTTCCTCTGGTTTTCCAATGGTGATCTGCACCGGGTGACGGCAACTGGTGCCCAGATCCTGCGCGAACAATTGTGGTGTGATCCAGTATTCAATGGCTTTAAGCAGGGGATGCGTAAGATGGTAATGGTCGTGGCTTTCCAGACGCACCAGTTCCGGAGTAAAAAGCGTCAGGCGAAACGGCCCGGTGCCGACGAGTGGCTGTTCCGGATGCGCCAGATGGCTACAGTAGCTTGCCAGACGGTGCGCCAGCCAGAAGTCCGGGCGGTGAAGGGTGAACGTCAGGCATTGCGGATGGGTCACTTCTATCGACTTGACGCTGATAAACAGCCTGTGCAGCGCCGGAAGCGCCAGCAGCATCAACAGCCGCTGGTGTAACTGCGTGGTTGCCACCGGGTCGCCGTTGTGCCAGTACAGCGTGGATCGGATATAAAAATCCCAGCGTAAGCCGTCGCGGGAAATCTCCCAGTGGTGCGCTAGATCGCCGCAGGGTTGCTGCGTCTCGCTGTCGAAGCGGGTCAGACCCGAGAAAATCTGGCTTGCCAGATGCTGTTCGGCGCGGCCAGGCAGGAAGCCAGGGTGCAACGGATCCAGCGGGCGATAATAGGGAATTCGCAACGTTGGCGTCGCATTCTGCCACTGACCCCCCATAAAAGGCTGGAGCATGGCGCGCAAATCGCCGGGCGCCAGTTGCGCCAGCTCCAGTACGCTAAGCTGTTGCCCTTTTTCCAGTGCCTGCTCCATCATCGTGGTGCGCAGCGATTCCGGCGTCACCAAAAAACGCAGCAATCCGCGCTTACCCCGCCCGGACTGCGACGTCCAGACAAGCCACCCCGCCGCCTGCGCCTGACGTAGCAGGGTGCGGATGTGACGCTCGCTGCAAAAGCAGCGCTCCGCCAGTTCGCCCACGGTCACGCTTTGCGGTTCGCCGCCAGAAGGTTGCCACAGCCGCTGGTATTGATTAAGACGATTAAGAAGTCGCATAAAAACCCGGAACAATTCAGATTATCTATTCACTATTACTTCCGTATATATCAGGTGATACTCATCCACAAGTTAACCCCGTCACAGAGTGGAGAAAGAGATGGCTCGTCTGGCTGCATTTGATATGGATGGCACCTTGCTGATGCCAAACCACCTGCTGGGTGAGGAAACGATTTCCACGTTGTCCCGCCTGCGTGAACGTGACATCACGCTGGCTTTTGCGACCGGGCGTCACGTGCTGGAAATGCGCCATATTCTCGGCGCCGTTTCGCTGGAGGCGTTTTTAATTACCGGCAACGGTACGCGCATTCATTCGCTGGAAGGGGAGGTGCTGCATCGACAGGATCTGGATCCGGCGGTCGCGCAAATCGTCCTGCAGCAGAAGTGGGACACCCGGGCAAGTATGCATGTTTTTAACGACAATGGCTGGTTTACCGGCGAGGACATTCCGGCGATCCTGCAGGCCCACGTCTACAGCGGCTTTCGCTACCAGATCGTCGATATCAAACGTCTCCCGGCGGATCAAGTCACCAAGGTTTGCTTCTGCGGCGATCATGACGATCTGTCGCGACTGAAAACGCAGTTGCATGAAACGTTAGGCCCACGGGCGCATCTGTGCTTCTCTGCCGTTGATTGCCTGGAAGTATTGCCGGTGAACTGTAATAAAGGTTCCGCATTGACAGTGTTGAGTCAGCACCTTGGACTGACGATGGCGGAATGCATGGCGTTCGGCGACGCGATGAACGACCGTGAAATGCTCGGTAGCGTTGGTCATGGCCTGATTATGGGCAATGCGATGCCGCAGTTGATTGCCGAGCTGCCGCATCTGCCGGTTATTGGCCACTGCCGTAATCAGGCGGTATCACACTTTTTGACACATTGGCTGGACAATCCGCATCTACCTTATTCCCCCGAATGAGAGATCCTTTCCGGCAACGGGCAGCATCACGTTGCCCGTTTTTTTATTTAAGGCGTAGCAACTGAGCAAGCGCATCCTGCCACGGCGTCAAATCGCCCATGTTCGCCTTTACCCACTCGGGGTGGTAGTAGGTGTCCAGATACCGCTCCCCGCTGTCGCATAACAGCGTCACCAGTGAACCGGTTTCACCCGCGTCGCGCATTCTGGCGGCAAGGTGCAGCATTCCCCACATATTGGTTCCCGTGGAAGCCCCAACCTTACGACCGAGCTGGGTTTCCAGCCAGTGCGCGGTTGCCACGCTGGCGGCATCGGGCACGCGCAGCATTTCGTCCACCACGTCCGGAATAAAAGAAGGCTCCACGCGCGGACGGCCTATGCCTTCGATTTTACTGCCCGTCGGGCTGCGAAGCGTGGCGTCACGGTTTTGCCAGTAGGGGAGGAATACCGAATTTTCCGGGTCAACCACCATCAGACGGGTCGCATAGCCCTGACAGCGAATATAGCGTCCAATAGTGGCGGAAGTGCCGCCTGTGCCCGCACTCATAACGATGTGCGCGGGAACCGGGTTCGGTTCGCACTGCATCTGGCGGAAAATACTGTCGGCGATGTTATTGTTGCCGCGCCAGTCGGTGGCGCGTTCAGCATAGGTGAACTGATCCATGTAATGACCGTTCAGCTCACGCGCCAGTTGCTCCGAGGCGGCGTAAATTTCACACGCGCTTTCGACGAAATGACAGCGACCGCCGTAAAATTCAATCTGCTCAATCTTACGCTTTGCCGTACAGGATGGCATGACGGCGATAAACGGCAACCCCAGCAGGCGAGCGAAATAGGCTTCAGAAACCGCGGTCGATCCCGAAGAGGATTCTATAATAGTAGTGCCTTCTTTGATCCAGCCGTTGCACAGCCCGTAGAGAAACAGCGAGCGCGCCAGCCGGTGTTTCAGGCTGCCGGTCGGGTGCGTGCTTTCATCTTTAAGATACAGCTGGATACCCGGAAAGGCAGGCAGCGGCAAGCGAATAAGGTGAGTATCGGCGGAGCGATGGTAATCCGCGTTGATTTCATTGATGGCGTTTTTAACCCATGCACTATTCATCATTAATATCCATTTGTCATTTTGTGCCAAGCGTAGCGAAAAGCACGGAAAAAATTGTTGCTATTTGACCTTTAAAATAGAATGAATGGAGAAAATTGTTCTCTGAGACGTCGATATGTTAGATAAAATTGACCGCAAGCTACTGGCGCTGTTGCAGCAAGACTGCACCCTCTCTTTGCAGGCGCTGGCGGATGCCGTTAATCTGACCACCACACCCTGCTGGAAGCGCCTCAAACGGTTGGAAGACGACGGCATTTTGCTGGGCAAAGTCGCGTTGCTGGACCCGGAAAAACTGGGGCTGGGATTAACCGCCTTCGTGCTGATCAAAACCCAGCACCACAGCAGTGAATGGTACTGCCGTTTCGTGACGGTGGTCAGCGAGATGCCCGAAGTGCTTGGCTTCTGGCGCATGGCCGGGGAGTACGACTACCTGATGCGGGTACAGGTGGCCGACATGAAACGCTACGATGATTTCTATAAGCGCCTGGTGAACAGCGTGCCGGGCCTCTCCGATGTGACATCCAGTTTCGCGATGGAACAGATTAAATACACTACCGCTTTACCCATTGAATAACCCTCCCGGACGATGAGCCGGAAAATCAGGTCAGGACATAACGCGTGCGATTATTTGCTCAATTAAGCTGGTATTTTCGCCGGGAGTGGCGTCGCTACCTCGGCGCTGTTGCCTTGCTTATTATCATCGCCATTCTTCAGCTCATTCCGCCAAAGGTGGTGGGCATTGTCGTGGATGGCGTCACCGCGCAGCACTTTACGACGCAGCGGGTGCTGATGTGGATTGGCACCATCGCCCTGATTGCCGTAGTGGTGTATCTGCTGCGCTACGTCTGGCGCGTGCTGCTGTTTGGCGCGTCTTACCAGCTTGCGGTGGAACTGCGGGAAGATTACTACCGTCAGCTGAGCCGTCAGCATCCTGAATTTTATCTGCGCCACCGTACCGGCGATCTGATGGCGCGCGCCACCAACGATGTGGATCGCGTAGTGTTCGCCGCAGGCGAAGGCGTCCTGACGCTGGTGGATTCGCTGGTGATGGGCTGTGCAGTGCTGATCGTGATGTCCACGCAGATCAGCTGGCAACTGACCCTGTTAGCGCTGTTGCCCATGCCGGTTATGGCGTTGATGATTAAGCGCTACGGCGATAAGTTGCACGATCGCTTTCGCCTGGCGCAGGCTGCTTTCTCCAGCCTGAATGACCGTACCCAGGAGAGCCTCACCAGCATCCGCATGATCAAAGCCTTTGGTCTGGAGGATCGCCAGTCGGCGCTGTTTGCGGCCGATGCAGACGACACCGGTAAGAAAAACATGCGCGTGGCGCGCATTGACGCGCGCTTTGATCCCACGATTTACATCGCCATCGGGATGGCGAACCTGCTGGCGATTGGCGGCGGCAGCTGGATGGTTGTCCAGGGCGCTCTGACGCTGGGACAATTAACCAGCTTTATGATGTATCTCGGGCTGATGATATGGCCAATGCTGGCTCTGGCGTGGATGTTCAACATCGTCGAGCGCGGCAGCGCGGCATACAGCCGCATTCGCGCGATGCTGGCCGAAGCGCCGGTAGTTAACGACGGCACGGAACCGGTGCCGGAAGGGCGGGGAGAACTGGCGGTCGCGATACGTGAGTTCAGCTATCCCCACACCTCGCATCCGGCGCTGGAAAACGTGGCTTTTCGCCTTCAACCGGGGCAGATGCTTGGCATTTGCGGGCCCACCGGCGCGGGCAAAAGTACGGTGCTGTCGTTGATTCAGCGTCATTTCGACATTACCCAGGGGGACGTGCGTTTTCACGACATTCCGTTGCCGCGTTTGCAACTGGACAGCTGGCGCAGCCGCCTGGCGGTGGTTAGCCAGACGCCTTTTCTGTTTTCCGATACCGTGGCCAATAACATTGCGCTGGGCTGCCCGAACGCCACGCAGCAGGACATTGAGCATGTGGCGCGGCTTGCCAGCGTTCATGAGGATATTTTGCGTCTGCCGCAGGGCTATGACACCGAGGTGGGCGAGCGCGGCGTCATGCTGTCTGGCGGGCAAAAACAGCGCATCTCCATTGCGCGAGCGCTGCTGCTGAATGCCGAAATTCTGATCCTTGATGACGCGCTGTCGGCAGTGGATGGCCGCACCGAGCATCAGATCCTGCATAACCTGCGCCAGTGGGGAGAAGGGCGCACGGTGATTATCAGCGCGCACCGACTGTCGGCGCTGACCGAAGCGAGCGAAATCATCGTTATGCAGCATGGTCATATCGTGCAGCGTGGCGACCATGAGACGCTGGTTCAGCAGGCGGGCTGGTATCGCGACATGTACCGTTACCAGCAACTGGAAGCCGCGCTGGACGATGCGCCGCAAAACGATGAGGAGACGGCGAATGCGTAGTTTCGGGCAGTTATGGCCGACCCTCAAGCGCCTGCTGGCCTACGGATCTCCGTGGCGTAAACCGCTGGGTATCGCGGTCGTGATGCTGTGGATTGCGGCGGCGGCGGAAGTCAGCGGCCCGTTGTTGATCAGTTATTTTATCGACAATATGGTGGCGAAAAACACGCTGCCGCTCGGCATTGTCGCCGGGCTGATAGCCGCTTATCTCGGCTTGCAAATCCTGGCCGCCAGTTTGCATTACGCGCAGTCGCTGCTGTTTAACCGCGCCGCAGTCGGGGTGGTTCAGCAACTGCGTACCGACGTGATGGACGCCGCGCTGCGACAGCCGCTAAGCGAGTTTGACACCCAACCCGTCGGCCAACTGATTTCACGCGTCACCAATGACACCGAAGTCATTCGCGATCTGTACGTCACGGTGGTGGCGACCGTGCTGCGCAGCGCGGCGCTGATTGGCGCGATGCTGGTGGCGATGTTCAGTCTTGACTGGCGTATGGCGCTGGTGGCGATCCTGATTTTCCCGGCCGTGTTGGTGGTGATGGTGATCTACCAGCGCTACAGCACGCCGATAGTGCGCCGGGTACGCGCTTATCTCGCCGATATTAACGACGGTTTTAACGAAGTCATCAACGGCATGAGTGTCATTCAGCAATTCCGCCAGCAGGCGCGTTTTGGTGAAAGAATGGGGGAGGCCAGCCGATCGCATTATATGGCGCGGATGCAGACACTGCGTCTGGACGGCTTTTTATTGCGTCCTCTGTTGAGCCTGTTTTCAGCGTTGATTCTCTGTGGGCTGCTGATGCTATTCAGCTTTACCTCTGTCGGCACTATTGAAGTCGGCGTACTGTACGCCTTCATCAGTTATCTGGGGCGCCTGAACGAACCGCTAATTGAACTCACTACGCAGCAGTCGATGCTGCAACAGGCGGTAGTGGCGGGTGAACGCGTGTTTGAACTGATGGACGGCCCGCGTCAGCGTTACGGTCAGGACGCTCGTCCGCTGGCATCCGGGCAGATCGAAATCGACGATGTTTCGTTTGCTTATCGCGATGATAATCTGGTGCTGCAAAACATCAGCCTCTCAGTGCCGTCGCGCAGTTTTGTGGCGCTGGTGGGGCACACCGGCAGCGGCAAGAGCACGCTTGCCAGCCTGCTGATGGGCTATTATCCCCTTCGCCACGGCGAAATTCGTCTTGATGGCCGTCCGCTGAGTACGCTCAGTCACGGTGCGTTACGCCAGGGCGTGGCGATGGTGCAGCAGGATCCGGTGGTGATGGCGGATACGTTCCTTGCCAACGTTACCCTGGGACGGGATATTTCCGAGGAGCAGGTCTGGCAGGCGCTCGAAACCGTGCAGCTCGCGGAGCTGGCGCGCGGCATGAGCGAAGGTATCCATACCCGTCTTGGCGAGCAGGGAAATAACCTCTCCGTCGGGCAAAAACAGCTGCTTGCGTTGGCGCGGGTTCTGGTCGCGACGCCGCAAATCTTAATTCTCGATGAAGCGACCGCCAGCATTGACTCGGGCACTGAGCAGGCAATTCAGCGGGCGCTGGCGGCGGTGCGCGAACATACCACGCTGGTGGTGATCGCTCATCGACTGTCAACTATCGTGGAAGCGGATACCATTCTGGTGCTGCATCGCGGACAAGCGGTGGAGCGCGGGACCCATCATCAACTGCTCGCCGCGCAGGGACGCTACTGGCAGATGTATCAGCTCCAGCTCGCCGGAGAGGAACTGGCGGCCAGCGTGCGGGAAGAGTCGCAACCCGCCTGATGCACCGACGCCGTTAGCCCCGACGGCGGTGGTGCAAAAATGTAACGCATCATGCACTGCCATGGTGCGTTTTTCTTTTCTCGCTTCGCCTCGCCCCTTTTCACATCAATTCTTTCGCCAGCCGCAGGCCGCTCTTCGGGGAATTTTCATTTCTGGCATAACCCTTGCAATCACGTATACGTGTAGCAGCGCCATTACCGAATTCTGACTGGAGGGGATCTATGAAGCTGGTTACCGTGGTAATCAAACCGTTCAAACTGGAAGACGTTCGCGAAGCGCTCTCTTCTATAGGTATTCAGGGACTGACCGTCACCGAAGTGAAAGGCTTTGGGCGGCAGAAAGGTCATGCTGAGCTTTATCGCGGGGCGGAATACAGCGTCAATTTCCTGCCCAAAGTGAAAATTGATGTGGCGATTGCCGACGACCAGCTTGATGAAGTGATTGATGTCATCAGTAAAGCGGCATACACCGGAAAAATTGGCGACGGCAAAATTTTCGTCGCTGAGCTGCAGCGTGTGATTCGTATTCGTACCGGCGAAGCCGACGAAGCGGCGCTGTAACGCCTGGCACACAGTAACGGGAAACGACAAAATGAAGATAGCAACGATGAAAACGGGCCTTGCTTCACTGGCGATGCTGCCTGGGCTGGCAGCGGCTGCTCCGGCAGTTGCCGAAAAAGCGGACAACGGTTTTATGATGATTTGCACCGCGCTGGTGCTGTTTATGACCATTCCCGGCATTGCCCTGTTCTATGGCGGTCTGATCCGCGGTAAGAACGTGTTGTCGATGCTGACGCAGGTGACGGTCACCTTCGCGTTGGTGTGTATTATGTGGGTGGTATTTGGCTATTCACTGGCGTTTGGCGAAGGGAACAACTTCTTCGGTAATGTTAACTGGGTGATGCTCAAGAACATTGAGCTGACCGCCGTGATGGGCAGTATCTACCAGTATATTCACGTTGCTTTTCAGGGCTCGTTTGCCTGTATCACCGTCGGGTTGATCGTCGGGGCGCTGGCGGAACGTATCCGTTTCTCTGCCGTGCTGATCTTTGTGGTGGTCTGGTTGACGCTCTCCTATATTCCGATCGCCCATATGGTGTGGGGCGGAGGCCTGTTGGCGTCACATGGCGCGCTGGACTTCGCCGGCGGTACCGTGGTGCATATTAACGCGGCGATTGCCGGGCTGGTGGGCGCATACCTGATTGGCAAACGCGTCGGTTTTGGCAAAGAGGCGTTTAAACCGCACAACCTGCCGATGGTGTTTACCGGCACGGCGATCCTTTATATCGGCTGGTTTGGTTTTAACGCCGGCTCTGCCGGGGCGGCGAATGAAATTGCGGCATTGGCCTTCGTCAATACCGTTGTCGCAACGGCGGCGGCAATCCTCGGCTGGATTTTCGGGGAGTGGGCGCTGCGCGGTAAACCTTCTCTGCTGGGCGCCTGTTCCGGTGCGATTGCCGGTCTGGTTGGCGTAACGCCTGCCTGCGGCTATATCGGCGTAGGCGGCGCGTTAATCATCGGCGTGGTCGCCGGGCTAGCCGGGCTGTGGGGCGTAACCATGTTGAAGCGTCTGCTGCGAGTTGACGACCCGTGCGATGTGTTTGGCGTTCACGGCGTCTGCGGGATCGTCGGCTGTATTCTGACGGGCGTATTCGCCTCCAGCGCGCTGGGCGGCGTGGGGTTCGCCGAGGGCGTAACGATGGGGCATCAGGTGCTGGTACAACTGGAAAGTATTGCCATCACCCTCGTCTGGTCCGGCGTGGTGGCGTTCATCGGTTACAAGCTGGCGGATATGACCGTAGGGCTGCGCGTGCCGGAAGAGCAAGAGCGCGAAGGGCTGGATGTCAACAGCCACGGCGAGAACGCGTATAACGCGTAACGTCAGGGCCCGGCAGCGTATTGCTGACCGGGCCTGCGTGCGTTATCAACCGCATACGGCGTCTGCCGGTTTAGTTGTGATTGCGCATCACCCCTTCCTGCACGGTTGAGGCGACCAATATGCCGTCCTGGGTATAAAACTCACCGCGTACAAAGCCCCGGGCGCTGGACGCCGAGGTGCTTTCCACGCTGTACAACAGCCACTGATTCAAATCAAAGGGACGGTGGAACCACATGGAGTGATCGATGGTGGCGATCTGAATCCCTTTTTCCAGAAAACCAATGCCGTGCGGCTGTAGCGCAACCGGCAGAAAATTAAGATCCGACGCGTAGCCCAGCAGATACTGATGCACGCGGATATCATCCGGCAGCGTGCCGTTAGCGCGGATCCACACCTGACGGGTGGGTTCGGCCACATGGCCTTTCAACGGATTGTGGAACTCAACCGGTCGCACCTCCAGTGGGCGGTCGCAGAGAAATTTATCCTTCAGCACCGGTGGCAGCAGATGCGCCAGCGACTGGGCGATTTCGGTTTCTGATTTCAGGCCATCTGGCGCGGGGGCGTGCGGCATGGTTTTTTGATGTTCAAAACCGTTTTCTGGCGCCTGAAACGACGCGGTCATATAAAAAATAGGCTTGCCGTTCTGGATAGCGGCAACGCGGCGGGCGCTGAAACTGTTGCCGTCGCGCAGCACTTCCACATCATAAATAATCGGTTTCTGGCTGTCGCCGGGGCGTAAAAAATAGCTGTGGAAAGAGTGAACCAGGCGTTCTTCCGGTACGGTCTCTTTAGCGGCATACAGCGCCTGACCGACAACCTGGCCGCCAAAGACCTGGCGCAGTCCTAAGTCTTCACTCTGGCCCCGAAAGAGTCCTTCCTCAATTTTTTCCAGATTCAATAATGTCAGCAAATTACTCAGTGCCTGACTCATACATGCTCTCCAGGTAACAACGGCGCCGAAGCGAGATAGGCAGAGTATAACGCAATTTATTAAGTGGTCCGATGGGTGCAATAGTCTGAATAAAAGGCTTAATCCAGGCAAAAATCAGTGATATGTGCCACACTTATTGACGTTATGTATTTGTTAACCACTCTTCCGGCGGGGGGAAAGGCCTGCTGGTGCATTGATGATAAGGAGAATTGAATGAAACTCGTGCACATAGTAAGTGGTTTAGCGGTTGCGGTGTCCCTGGCTGCCTGCGCGGATAAAAGCGCGGACATTCAGACGCCTGCGCCAAACCCGAACACTTCCATTACTGCCACACAGTCCACTATTCAGCAACCTAATGTTTCAGGTACCGTATGGATCCGTCAGAAAGTGGCGTTGCCGCCTGACGCTGTTCTGACCGTTACCCTGTCAGACGCTTCGTTGGCCGATGCGCCGTCTAAGGTGCTGTCGCAAAAAGCGGTACGAACCGAAGGGAAGCAAGCGCCGTTCAGCTTCGTACTGCCGTTTAACCCGGCCGATATCAAGCCGAATGCCCGCATTCTGCTGAGCGCAGCCATCACTGTGAACGACAAACTGGTCTTTATCACCGATACCGTTCAGCCGGTTATCAACCAGGGCGGAACGAAAGCCGATCTGACGCTGGTCCCTGTCCAGCAGACGGCAGTGCCTGTTCAGGCCAGCGGCGGCGCAACCACAACGGTGCCGTCGACGTCGCCGACACAGGTGACGCCTTCTTCTGCCGTACCAGCACCTACGCAGTATTAAGACGTAAAACGACCCTCTCCGCCCGGAGAGGGTCAGTAGTTCCAGCGATAACGCTGCAAATCGATTTGCCCGCTTCCGGACACCTGAACCCCTTCTGATAATAATGCCTGACGTTGACGCTGAAGATCCGGCCCGGATAACGAGATCGCGCCGTGTCGGTTAACCACCCGATGCCAGGGAAGGGTGCTGCCTTCGGGTAAGCGTTTGAGGACGCCGCCTACCTGGCGCGCAGCCCGCGGCGAACCGGCAAGTTTTGCCACGTCACCGTAGGTGGTGACGAATCCTTCAGGTATTGAGGCAATGATTTGCCAGACTCGTTGGGGAAAAGTGTCTTCTCTGTCCATTATTTCTTCCTGCGGTAATCCTTCAGGATAATCCCGAAACGGCGGCGGGTGAAGCGCCATTGCGCAAGAAACCAGCATCCGACGCCCGACGGCTTGCAATTGGCCGGGGCAGCAGTGATAATGCGCCTGCGCGTTGGTTAACAACGCTCTCAATGGGGGCTCTGTTGGTTCTCCCGCAACGCTACTCTGTTTACCAGGTCAGGTCCGGAAGGAAGCAGCCAAGGCAGATGACGCGTGTGCCGGGATGTAGCTGGCAGGGCCCCCACCCATTTCTGCCGTCCGAAGTAGCCCGCCGTCTCACTTCTTCATTTTGTCATGAATTCGTCATTTTTTTGTAATGAACAACTGGCAGAGTGTTGTCGGGAAGTTAAAACATAATCCCCTCTTTCTTTCCACGTCGTACCGGCGCGTTTGCGGCTACGCCGTGTTTTGCCTGCTTGCACACAAGGATTTTACGATGGCTACAGCGGTACTAAATGTCAAAATCGATGAGGCGGTGAAAGAGAAACTTCGCCAGCACGCCGAAACGAACAACGAAAATTTGAGTATCACGACAGAAAAACTGCTGCTTAGCGCCTTTGGGGCGGCAGCAGAAGGCGACGTCTGCGCAGATGAGATCGACAGCCAGCACACGATCGAGTCGCAAGTCGAACCGCTGACGTCGAAAGAAATCAAAGCATTGCGCAGATTACTGAAGAAGAAAAAATGAAACAGCAAACGCTTTCCACCGCCAGTAACTACAGTGAAGCCTGTGAATTATTGCGCTCAGGCTACGTGAAACATGTTCGCTTACACTGGAACGTCGGCAGCGACGAGTTTTTCCGTATTGCCTCAGACTGGTGCGACGCGGGCGCCAGAATCAAGAAAGAGGGTGAGGATTTTATCATCTCCCTGAAAGGCTTTCCGGTACCGCGTCAATACTAAATAATTTTGCGAACTTTACTGCCTGCTGACTGCATGCGCAGGCTCTCCCAGAGCGGCTGTAAGGTTCGAAAAGCTTCGCGCAAGCCTTCTTCCGGCAGCGCGAACGGCATCCGCAAAAAGCGATCAAACGCGCCTGCTAAACCGAAGCGGGTGCCTGTTCCCAATTGTATCCCGGCGCTCTCCGCGCGCGTGGCGAACTGCGTCGCCAGCGCGTCCGGCAGTTCCACCCAATACGAAAGTCCTCCCTGCGGCGTCTGAAAGCGCCATTCCGGAAAATGCGAGCGCATAAGCGTTTGACACAATGCGCGTCGTTCCGCCAGTTGCTGTCGGCGTTGGGGTAAAAAGGCGCTGGCATTATCGAGAAGCCACGTGGTGGCGAGCTGTTCCAGCACCGGCGAGCCGAGATCGAACGTGTCGCGCGTTTGCACCAGCGCAGCGATGGTTCTTGCTGGCGCGCGCACCCATCCCAGCCGCAAGCCGCCCCAAAAACTTTTTCCTGCCGAACCCAGCAGAATGACCGGCGCATGGCGATGATAAGCCGCCAGTGGAGGCGGCGGCGCGGCGTCGTACCACAGATTCACCATCGTTTCATCAATGACCAGCGTTGTGTGGGTTGTGGCCGCAATGTCGGCGACAATCTGGCGCGTCGGCTCATCCATGCACCGCCCGGTGGGGTTATGAAAATCCGGCATCAGATAAGCGAGCCTGGGAGAGGTCTGTGCGATAGTGGCTGCCAGTCCAGCGGTATCCCAGCCCTGCTCCGGTAACGAAACGCCAACCGGTCGACAGGAGGCGCCCTGAATCGCGGCAATGGCCAGTGGGTAAGTGGGATGATCGACAAGTACGCGGTCGCCTGGCCCGGTCATTAAACGCAGGATCAGCGCCAGGCCGCTGACCGCACCGTTCACTACCATGATTTCATCAGCATGGGTCGGCAGTCCTCGCGACGCATAGTGCCGGGCGACAGACTCGCGCAGGGAGAGCAGCCCCTGCGGCTGATAGCCGGAGGTCAACAAGTGGGGCGGCATGGCGCGCAGCGCCTCCTGGTAAGCCTGATGGATTTCAGGTCCGGCATTCAGCGCCGCCGTGGAAAGATCAACCGCCAGGGGCGTCGCCGAGCGCGTGGGCACGTCGCGAATATGCGTTGGCAAAATCACCCGCGACCCGCTGCCGTGACGGATGTCCAGATATCCCTCTTCACGTAGTTGCGCCAGCGCGCTGGCAACGGTGGTGCGGCTCACATCCAGCACTGACGCCAGTTCGCGTTCGCCAGGCAAGCGGCTGTCTAGCGCCAGACGCCCGTCAAGGATCAGCAGACGCAGCGCTTCCGCCAACTGTCGCCACAGCGGCGTACGTGAAGATGTCTCCTGCCAGTGACCCAGCAGGCGATGTAACGACTGGCTTCCATTGCGACGTGATGACATAGCAGTCCACTTTCTCAAAACTGGTCATTAATCATAGTGCCAATTATGGCGAAGATAAAAGCCATCTTGACGGGGAGGGGAAAATGGGACGTCGACTGCTGCAACTCTATTTTGGACTGGCTCTGTATGGAGTCTCAACCGCCATGTTTGTGCGCGCGGACTTAGGCGCCGATCCGTGGAACGTTTTTCATCTTGGGTTGGCAAATCTGCTGTCAATGAAGATAGGCATCGTGATGATTATCGTCGGCGCGCTGGTCCTGTTGCTGTGGATCCCGCTGCGCCAGCGTCCCGGCTTAGGCACATTCAGCAACGTTATTGTCATTGGACTTGCCGCCGATGCTGCGCTGGCGCTGATGCCGGAACTCTCCTCGCTGGTCGTGCGCAGCGTGATGCTGGCGGCGGCGGTGGTGGTCAACGCGCTGGCGACGAGCATGTATATCGGCGCTGGCTTTGGCGCCGGGCCGCGGGACGGGCTGATGACCGGCATTCATGCCCGCACCGGTTGGTCGGTACGTCTGATCCGAACGGTGATCGAGGTGTCGGTGCTCTTCAGCGGCTGGCTGCTGGGCGGCACGCTTGGCGTAGGAACGGTGCTGTACGCTCTGGCGATCGGGCCGTTAATTCAGCTCTGTTTGCCGTGGTTTCGCTACACTTCCCGGTCCCGGATCCAGACAGCGTAGTTGACGAGAGACGACTACACTTAATCCGACTGACGTGGCTGGAAAGGCTGGCCGCGCAGTAAACTTCGGAGGTTTTTCTCATGAAGTATGTTGATGGTTTTGTTGTAGCCGTCCCCGCCGAAAACAAGGAGGCTTATATGGCGCTGGCGGCGAAAGCAGCACCGCTGTTTAAGGAATTTGGCGCGCTTCGCATCGTTGAATGCTGGGCCGACGACGTGCCAGAGGGCAGCGTCACCGATTTTCGCATGGCGGTTAAAGCCGGAGAAAACGAAGAAGTGGTGTTCAGCTGGATCGAATACCCGTCGAAAGAAGTACGGGATGCGGCGAATCAAAAGATGATGTCCGACCCGCGGATGAAAGAATTCGGCGATGAAATGCCGTTTGATGGTAAACGCATGATCTACGGTGGATTTGCCCCTATTCTCGACGAATAACGTGACTGGCTGTGCGGCGTGCCGCCAGCCATTTTCACCTCAAAGGTGCTCTTCAGCCCAGAGGATAAACGCCGTTTTGGGCAGCGCTTTGCTGTACAGCCAGCCCTGACCATAATCCACGCCATGCTGGCGTAACCATGCTTCCTGCTTCGCCGTTTCAATTCCCTCGGCCACCATCTTCAGATTCAGCGTCCGGGCCATTTCGATAATGTGCGGCGTCACGTTTTTGTATTCCAGCGCGCTGACAAAGGATTTATCAATTTTCATGATATCCACTTCCAGATTCTGCAGGTAACTGAGGCTGGAGAAACCGGTACCGAAATCGTCAATATAGATGGCATGTCCCGCTTCACGATAGCGGGCAACGATGGGCGAGCTGGTTTTTGGATCGGCAAAAGCGCGTTCAGTCAGTTCCAGGGCTATCTGAGAAGGAGAAACCTGGTACTGCTGGAGCAGTTTGTTGAGCAGCGCCGGGAGCTTCTCTGAGGCAAGATCCGCGGATTCAATATTGATGGAAATATGCTGTTCCGGATGCTGCTGAAGCCATTGCCCCATATCTTCAAACACCGACTCGATGATCAGCCGGGTAAGCGATTCGGTAAGCCCGGTCTGAGCGGCAAGCGGAATAAAAATGTCCGGCGAAAGAAAGCTGCCGTCAGTTTGCCGCCAACGCGCCAGCGCCTCTGCGCCAACGATCTTCCCCGTGGTCAGCGACATGATGGGTTGATAGTGAACGCTGATGTCCCGGTTATGTATAGCATCCTGTAGCCGATGACGGGGAGACTGAATACGCCGCAAAATGCGCAGGATAAACGCCGCTGCCAGAAGCCCAATCGCCGTACCGACGGGCACCCAGATAAACGCCTGTTGATACCAGATTTTATCCAGTGGACGCGTGGAAGCCCAACTGACAATGGCAATCCCCATTTCCGGGAAGGGACGGATTTCATATACCACGCCGTGACGTTCCAGATGGCGCGGCGTTTGTTCGCGGGTATATTGCAGAACGGCGGGAGGAATGGTCCCGCTACTGGCGATAACAATATTACGTTGTGTGCCGATTATCGCCACATCGATTTGCCATGCGCCAAAGGGCACAACGTCAATAAATGAGGCGGGATCGATCATTACGATATAGCGACCATTCCCCAGCGCGGTCATATAGCGCGCAATCCCCAAATCGTTATGCGTGGTAAACCAGGCCTGGTAACCGTCATCGGTCAGCTTCATTGCGGGCGGAAAAGGAGCGGTATGGCTTTCCTGTTCCAGCGACGAGCATCGCGGGATGTTGTTTTCCAGGTACAGCACTTCCTGTACATAGCGGTAGCTAAAAGAGATACGCCGCATCGCCAGCAAATGGTCATGCGAGCAGGGGAGGCTGGTCACTGCCTCAATGTCCTGTAGGGCATTTTTCGCCTGCTGGACCACACGCTGGGTGCGCTCAAACACCTGGGTGGAATAGTTATCCAGCTCCTCAATAAACTTCCTCTCGACCTGGCGATGGGCAAGCCAGATGCTCACCCCTACTGGCAGCAAAATAGCGAGGATCAGCACGCCCGTTACCAGGCTAACCAGATGTCGTGTGGTCACGAAGATATCCTTAATAACGCATCGTAAAGAAATTATATCCGATCGCGGAAAAAAACCGGTATTGGTGAGTGTGTTAAGTGCAATGTGCGTATTGAGCCTGGTTTTCATGGGGTTGATAAACGGCCAGGCTTGGCGTATTTTATTGTTATGTTATATTGTAACAATTGAGGGGGTAAAGATGAAACCGAATATCCATCCTGCTTACCGCACCGTGGTGTTTCACGACACCAGCGCTGATGAATATTTTAAAGTAGGGTCAACCATTAAAACGGATCGCGAAATTGAGCTGGACGGTGTGGTCTACCCGTACGTCACTATTGATGTTTCATCTAAGTCGCATCCGTATTACACCGGTAAGCAAAAAACGTTTGCTAACGAAGGCAGCGCGGCGCGCTTTGAGAAACGTTTTGGCCATTTTTTAAGCTCGAAGCGGGGGTGAAAATGCAGGTACTGAATTCCTTGCGCAGCGCAAAGCAGCGCCATCCGGACTGTCAGATTGTCAGAAGAAAAGGGCGGTTATATGTGATTTGTAAAACGAATCCGCGTTTTAAGGCAGTACAAGGGCGGAAAAAGCGTCGGTAAGATTACCCGAGGCCGGATGGCGGAGCGCGCCATCCGGCCTCGGCAGGTTATTGCTGCGCTTCAGCGCGTGCCAGAGTAAAAATGTCATAAAACGACAGCTCGCCCTTACGGGAGAGCATCTTCTGTAACTGCGTCTTCTGTTCGCGATTGACGCGCGGGGACTCAAGAATCGTCTCAACCAAAGCCGGGGGAACGAATCGCGTGTTGTACCACTCGCCGTTGTAACACACCCGGAAGTCCAGCACGTCGATATCTTCATAACGATAGCGCGGAGCGACGTCAAAAAAGAAAAAACCGTTCAGTAAGATGAAAAGCACGACCAGCAGCCAGACTGAGCCAACCAGCGTGTCGGACTGCAACATGACCGCGAGGGTGGCGAACCAGGCGATGTACATGCCGATAAACAGGCCCGGATGTTTGCGGATAAAGCTGATACTGAAGCGCGGCTTATTATCGCGCTTCTCACGCACGTTAAGATCGTCAATGGTTTCGGTAAGCAGGCGTTGTATTTCTGTCATTTTTAGCCTTTGTGATTGTGCTACTTGCAGATGAACACCCCATTTTAAAAGCGGCGTAACCCTGAAAAAAGTAACAGATTAACCACAATTTAGCATAACAGTTACAATCAGGCCGACAGGTGTTTCAGGATCCGCGCTGGATTGCCGCCTACGACCACGTTTGCCGGCACATCTTTGGTCACCACCGCGCCGGAGGCCACAACGACATTGTCGCCAATCGTTACGCCCGGATTAATCACCGCGCGTCCGCCAATCCAGACATTATTGCCGATGGTGACCGGTTTGCCGAACTCCCGTCCGCTGTTGCGTTCAGTCGCGTCCAGAGGATGGGTGGCGGTATAAATATGAACGCCGGGCGCCAGCATACAGTTGTCGCCAATGCGGATGGGGCAAACGTCCAACAGTACACAGTCGAAATTGGCGTAAAAGTCTTTCCCGAGAAAGATATTGTAACCGTAGTCACAGCGAAAGGACGGTTCGATATAGGGCTTGTCACAGTGACCGAGAAGCGCGGTGAGGATCGCCAGGCGTTCGGCTTTTTCGTCCGGGGCGGTCTGATTGTAGCGGTGAACCCACTTGCGCGCCTGCATCCGGTCATCGCGCAGGGTGTCATCCGAGGGTCGGTACAGCTCGCCCGCGATCATTTTTTGCTTTTCTTCACTCATTCCATGCACTCTCTGCGTTAGCATTAAAAGCCATACAGTAGAGGGACAGAGGGTGTCAGGGAACGTTCCCTGCGTTATTTTGTGACAGAATTCACAACAGCGTATCGACGCTTAAAGCAAATATTCAACATTGTTTCGCAAGAAAACATCCGTATTTTCTAATGAGTCTGCCACGAATTAACGGATGAATTTCCAGACGGAGGAGGGGATCTTGTCGTAAAGTTTATTCATGGTTAATTCTGCGAGACGGTGATCTGCTGCTGAGTAAAATACAGCCAATTCATTGTCAGACAATTCATATTTATTTTTTTCAATCACGCGTTCCAGCGTGTCAATAGTCTGGCAGCGTCGCAAACGCATCAAATAATCAGTTTTAGTTAATGGTTTATCGGACATGATTCTTACCTATGATTGTAATAATATTTAACAAGACAAACTAACAGGATTAGCCCTGGTGGCATTCACAAAGCAGCGGAACAAGCGATTCCCGGATTTCTGCCATTTTTGGAGGTCCTGCGCATTAATGCCATAACTGCTGAACAACATAAAAGTGTCGTCCAGATATTCATCAATCTGTTCGATCAGCTTATTGTCCTCGTTATACTTAATTTTATAATTAAGCGCGAAGGTTGCAATATGCTCGATCAGTTCGTTGAGTTGCAGGTTGATAGCCGAGGTTGGATCGTTAACCCAGCCATGATTGCTTTCTTCAAGGTTTGCAAGACAATCATGATAAAGCGTTTCACAAAGAAATTTCAGCTGAGCGATATCATGTCTTTTGGGTGAGTATTCATCCATAACGCATCCCCTTCTTAGTGGCTTTAACTAACCGAACACCTTTCGGGATGGATACAACTAACAGACCTGGAACTTGCCCTCTGCTCCTGATGCTTTAACTATAATCTACTCTATAAAAGATTTCATCGTCCTATTACGAAAAATTACAATTAAGTGAATAGAAGAGTGGGGTGCAACATTATCATTATAGCACGTAATAGAGGCTGTCCGGAATAAGGTATTTTATCCTGAGTCGTAGACTCAATATATCTTATCTTTTCATTGACTTAGTTGTTGCGGGGGAGGTGTCGCTGTTTTCATCGCCAGGAATACTCTTAATAATGAATTAATAATCGACAAATAAGAATTAACTAAAACCGCTAAGAAAATCCTCCTCACTGTTGTGGATAAAGACGTTTATTCCTCAATCGTAAGTAAACGACGTTGCAATTAGCGCGATGAACACTGTCACTCGAAAAAAAAGGCCGCTTGCGCGGCCTTTATTATAATGCGGATCAACGATGCTCTACGGTATGGCTGTGCTCGACATCTTCGCTCTTGCGGCTGAAGCGACGGCGTACCACCACAAAGAACACCGGAACGAAGAAGATAGCCAGTACGGTCGCGGTGACCATACCGCCCATCACGCCTGTCCCCACGGCGTTCTGCGCGCCGGAGCCTGCGCCGGAGCTGATAACCAGCGGCATAACGCCCAGAATGAACGCCAGCGAGGTCATCAGGATCGGACGTAAACGCATACGTACCGCTTCAAGCGTGGCTTCAATCAGGCCTTTACCTTCTTTATCCATCAGGTCTTTGGCGAATTCGACGATCAAGATCGCGTTCTTCGCCGACAACCCAATGGTTGTGAGGAGGCCCACCTGGAAGTAAACGTCGTTGGTCAACCCGCGGAAGGTCGCCGCCAGCAGCGCGCCGATAACCCCAAGCGGAACCACCAGCATAACCGAGAACGGAATCGACCAGCTCTCATACAACGCCGCCAGACACAGGAAGACGACGATCAGCGAGATGGCGTACAGGGCAGGGGCCTGGTTGCCGGACAGACGTTCCTGATAGGACATCCCCGTCCAGTCATAGCCGATGCCGGAAGGCAGCTTGCTTGCCAGCTCTTCCATCATCGCCATCGCTTCACCGGTACTCTTGCCCGGCGCCGCCTGGCCCAGAATCTCCATGGAAGGCAGACCGTTATAGCGTTCCAGACGCGGTGAACCGTATTCCCAGCGTGACGACGAGAAGGCCGAGAACGGCACCATCTGGCCATCGCTGCCGCGGACGTACCAGTTACCAATATCTTCCGGCAACATGCGGTATTTCGCTTCAGACATTACGTAAACTTTCTTCACACGACCACGATCGATAAAGTCGTTTACGTAGCTGCCGCCCCAGGCTGCGCCCAGTGTGGTATTGATATCACTAATGGAAACGCCCAGCGCCTGTGCTTTTTCCTGGTCGATATCAATTTTGAACTGCGGCGTATCTTCCAGACCGTTAGGACGAACACCAACCAGCAGATCCGGGTGTTTTGCCACTTCGCCAAACAGCTGGTTACGTGCCTGTGTCAGTTTTTCATGGCCAAGACCCGCCTGGTCGATCAACTGGAAGTCGAAGCCGGTTGCAGTACCCAACTCAACAATCGCCGGCAGGTTAAAGGCGAAGACCATCGCGTCTTTAATCTGCGAGAAGGCCGCTGACGCACGTTGGGTAATCGCCTCAACTTTGTTCTCATCGCCCGGACGATCGGCCCAATCTTTCAGCGAGACGAACGCGATACCGGTGTTCTGACCGCGACCCGCAAAGCCGAAGCCGTTAACCGCAAACACCGACTCAACGTTGGCTTTTTCTTTGGTCAGGAAATAGTCGGTCATCTCATCGAGAACTTTCTGCGTCCGTTCCTGAGTCGCACCGGCAGGCAACTGGGCCATGCTCAGGAATACCCCCTGGTCTTCATCCGGCAGGAAGGAGCTTGGCAGACGAACGAACAGAAAGGCCATGCCGACCACAATGATCAGATACAGCAGCAGATAACGACCGGTACTGCGCAGAATGTTGCCTACGCTGTCGGTGTAGTGGTGCGTGCTCTTATCGAACATGCGGTTAAACCAGCCGAAAAAGCCTTTTTTGCCTTCACCGTGGTCGCCTTTGGCGATGGGCTTGAGCATGGTGGCGCACAGCGCCGGCGTCAGGATCAACGCTACCAGAACCGACAGCGCCATCGCGGAGACGATAGTGATGGAGAACTGACGATAGATAGCCCCGGTCGAGCCGCCAAAGAAGGCCATCGGGATAAACACCGCCGACAGAACCATCGCGATACCCACCAGTGCGCCCTGAATCTGGCCCATTGATTTACGCGTCGCTTCCTTCGGCGGCAGGCCCTCTTCGGACATAACACGTTCGACGTTCTCGACCACCACGATGGCGTCATCCACCAACAGACCGATGGCGAGCACCATCCCGAACATCGTCAGGGTGTTTATCGAGAAGCCGAAGGCCGCAAGGACCGCAAAGGTCCCCAACAGAACCACCGGAACGGCAATGGTTGGGATCAGCGTCGCGCGGAAGTTCTGCAGGAACAGATACATTACCAGGAACACGAGAATGATCGCTTCCACCAGCGTTTTCACCACTTCATGAATGGAGATTTTCACGAACGGGGTGGTGTCATACGGGTAAACAATTTTCAGGCCCGACGGGAAGAACGGCTCCATTTTCGCCAGTTCAGCACGGATCGCTGTCGCGGTGTCGAGCGCGTTGGCGCCCGTCGCCAGTTTAATCCCTAAACCGGACGCAGGCTGGCCGTTGAACTTCGCAATAACGTCGTAGTTCTCGCCGCCCAGTTCGATTTTGGAAACGTCACGCAGACGAACCTGCGAACCATCCTGATTCACTTTCAGCAGGATTTTGCCGAATTCTTCGGTTGAAGTCAGACGCGTCTGGGCAATGATCGAGGCGTTCAACTGCTGGCCTTTCACCGGCGGCGTACCGCCTAACTGACCCGCCGCAACCTGGGCGTTCTGCGCTTTGATTGCGTTGATCACATCGACCGGCGTCAGCTGAAATTTGTTGAGCGCTGTCGGGTCCATCCAGATACGCATCGCGTACTGCGAACCGAACAACTGCACGTCACCCACGCCGGAAGTACGGCTGATGGCGTCCTTCATGTTGGCGGCAACGTAGTCCGAAATATCTTCCTGGGTCATGGAACCGTCGGTGTTGATAACCCCGACAACCATCAGGAAGCTACTGGATGACTTCTCAACGCTCACGCCCTGCTGTTGAACTTCCTGCGGCAGCAACGGCATCGCCAGCTGCAGTTTGTTCTGCACCTGAACCTGCGCAATGTCCGCATCGGTACCGGATTCAAACGTCAGGGTGATCTGCACGGTACCCGTGGAGTCACTGTTTGAGGACATGTACATCAGGTTATCGATACCGTTCATGTTCTGTTCGATAACCTGTGTGACGGTGTCCTGCACGGTTTGCGCATCAGCGCCAGGGTAGGTTGCGGAGATCGTCACTGCTGGCGGCGCAATCGTTGGATATTGCGCGACCGGCAGTTTGAGGATCGCAAGCCCCCCTGCCAACATGATGATAATGGCGATCACCCATGCGAATATGGGGCGATCGATAAAGAAATTTGGCATGTCTTAACGGCTCCTGTTTAAGTTAAGACTTAGTTTGCTCAGGCTGGTTACCGCCAGCAGCTTGCTGTTTGTTATCTGCGGTAATCTCTTGTGCTTTCACCTGCGCACCAGGACGCACTTTCTGCAGCCCACTGACGACAACACGGTCACCCGCTTTCAGCCCATCGGTCACCAGCCACTTGTCACCAATCGCCTGACTGGCCACAATTTGACGGGTTTCGACTTTGTTATCTGCGCCGACGACCAACGCGGTAGCATCGCCACGCGGCGTACGGGTTACCCCCTGCTGCGGCACCAGCAGAGCGGATGGGTTAGTCCCTTCCTGCAAACGCGCGCGGACAAACATACCCGGCAGCAGCGTGTGGTCCGGGTTAGGGAAGATGGCGCGTAAAGTAATAGAACCGGTAGTCTGGTCGACGGTCACGTCTGAAAACTCAAGCGTGCCTGTCTGCGGGAATTTAATGCCGTCACTGGTCACCAGCTCAACTTTCGCCTTGCCGTTTTCCTGTTTCAGCGTTCCGTTAGCCAGTTCTTGTTTCAGGCGCAGGAAGTCGTTGCTCGACTGGGTAACATCAACGTAGATCGGATCAAGCTGTTGTACGGTCGCCAGCGCGGTCGCCTGACCGTTTTGCACCAGTGCGCCTTCGGTTACGGACGATTTACCAATACGGCCGCTAATCGGAGAGGTCACCTTGGTGTACGCCAGGTTAATACGCGCCGTTTCAACGGCGGCTTTAGCGGCAAGCACGGCAGCATTCGCCTGTTGCGCATCCGCCAGCGCCTGATCGTAGTCTTGTTTACTGATGTACTGCGTGCCGAGCAGTTTCTTATAACGGTTCACCGTGACCTGCGCGATGCTGGCTGCGGCCTGGGCTTTCGCCAGATCGCCTTTCGCACTTTCGTATGACGCTTGATAAGTCGCAGGATCAATCTGATAGAGAGACACACCTGCTTCGATATCGCTGCCTTCCTCGAAATTCCGCTTCAGGATAATGCCGCTTACCTGAGGGCGAACTTCGGCAATACGGAAAGCACTGGTGCGACCCGGAAGTTCAGTGGTGATCTGCAGAGGTTCAGTTTTGAGCGTCACAACCCCAACTTCTGGCATTTGCTGGCCCCCTTGTTGGGCCGGTTTGTCGTCACATCCTGTTAGCGCTAAGCTGCCTGAGAGCATCAGAACGACCGCCAGAGGCGTTAACCCTCTGTTTTTGTTCATATGTAAACCTCGAGTGTCCGATTTCAAATTGATCAATGGTCAAAAGTCCACAAACCCATTGCTGCGTTTATATTATCGTCGTGCTATGGTACATACATTCATAAATGTATGTAAATCTAACGCCTGTAAATTCACCGACATATGGCACGAAAAACCAAACAACAAGCGCAGGAAACACGACAACACATACTGGATGTAGCGCTACGTTTGTTCTCGCAACAAGGGGTATCTTCCACCTCGCTGGCGGAGATTGCAAAAGCCGCGGGCGTTACTCGTGGCGCAATCTATTGGCATTTCAGAAACAAGTCGGATTTATTCAGTGAAATCTGGGAGCTGTCAGAATCCAACATTGGTGAGCTTGAGACTGAGTATCAGGCAAAATTCCCCGACGATCCACTATCTGTATTAAGAGAAATATTAGTTCATCTTCTTGAATCTACCGTGACGGAAGAGCGGCGACGTTTATTGATGGAGATTATATTCCACAAATGCGAATTTGTGGGAGAAATGGCCGTAGTGCAGCAGGCGCAAAGAAACATCTGTCTGGAGAGCTACGACCGTATTGAGCAGACCCTCACGCACTGTATAAAAGCCAATATGCTTCCCGCGAATCTGCTCACGCGCCGCGCCGCGGTTATCATGCGCGGCTACGTCTCGGGCATCATGGAAAACTGGCTGTTTGCGCCGCATTCGTTCGATCTCAAAAAAGAAGCGCGCGATTACGTCGCTATCCTGCTGGAAATGTTTATGTTTTGCCCCACACTGCGCGCCGTCGCGCCTGACGCGCAGGCCTGAACCCGCGCCAGGAATTGTCCTGGTCGATTTCGCTGCCGCTATTCTGCCTAAGAGAGCCGTGATATTCTTGCGCGTTGACTATTTTCGGTCGTCTTTTCGGTTCAGAAACCTTCATTCACATGACTATGTTGCAGCTCTATAAACGTTCACAGCACCTTATTTTTGTCACGGTGGCTGTTTTCATTCTTATGTTGTCCTGCCCGTCATTGGCATTGGCCCGCGCCTCCACAAACGGTGACCTGCCTTCCCGGGCGGATGTGCAAAGCCAACTGGATACACTCAATAAACAAAAAGACCTTTCCGCCCAGGACAAACTGATTCAGCAGGATCTCACCGAGACCATTGCCACGCTGGAGAAAATCGAACGGGTGAAAGAGGAGACAGTTCAGTTACGCCAGAAAGTGTCACAGGCGCCGGAAAAAATGCGTCAGGCCGTGGAGTCCCTTAACGCGCTGAGCGATGTCGATAATGACGACGAGACGCGGAAAACCCTCAGCACTCTGTCACTGCGTCAGCTGGAGCTGCGCGTGGCCCAGGCGCTGGATGATCTGCAGAATTCGCAAAACGACCTGGCGACCTATAACAGTCAGTTAGTTTCCCTGCAAACGCAGCCAGAGCGCGTGCAGAACGCTATGTACGCCGCTTCCCAACAGCTTCAGCAAATCCGTAACCAACTGGATGGCGTCGGCGAAACGGCGTTACGTCCAACTCAACAGGTGCTGCTACAAGCGCAGCAAGTGTTGCTGAATGCCCAGATTGAGCAACAGCGTAAAAGCCTGGAAGGCAATACAGTGCTCCAGGACACTTTGCAAAAGCAGCGCGATTTCGTCACCGCCAACAGCAACCGGATTGAGCATCAGTTGCAGCTGTTGCAGGAAGCGGTGAATAACAAGCGGCTAACGCTCACTGAAAAGACCGCGCAGGAGGCCATTTCGCCAGATGAGACCGCGCGCATTCAGGCCAATCCGCTGGTGAAGCAGGAACTGGATATCAACCATCAGCTCAGCCAGCGTCTGATTACCGCGACGGAAAACGGCAACGCGTTGATGCAGCAAAACATCAAAGTCAAAAACTGGCTGGATCGCGCCCTGCAGTCTGAACGCAATATTAAAGAACAGATCGCGGTGCTGAAGGGGAGCCTCCTGCTGTCTCGTATCCTGTATCAGCAGCAGCAAACCCTGCCGTCGGCAGATGAGCTTGAAGATATGACCAACCGCATCGCGGATTTGCGTCTTGAGCAGTTTGAAGTCAACCAACAGCGCGACGCGCTGTTTCAGAATGATGCTTTCGTCGCCAAACTGGAAGAGGGGCATCAGAGCGACGTTAACGACGAGGTGCACGACGCGCTGCTGCAGGTGGTCGATATGCGCCGCGAGCTGCTGGACCAGTTGAATAAGCAGCTTGGCAATCAGCTGATGATGGCCATTAACCTGCAAATTAATCAACAGCAGTTAATGAGCGTATCAAAAAGCCTGAAAGAAATTCTCACCCAGCAAATCTTCTGGGTAAACAGCAACCGTCCGATGGACTGGGACTGGATAAAGGCGTTCCCGGAAACCCTGAAAGAGCAGTTTAAGGCGATGAAAATCACCGTTAACTGGGAGAAAGCCTGGCCTGCGGTATTCATCGCGTTTCTCGCTGGTTTGCCGCTGTTACTGATTGCCGGCGTGATTCGCTGGCGTCTGAAATGGCTGAAAGCCTGGCAGCAAAAACTCGCTGCGGCGGTCGGTTCCTTACGCAATGACAGCCAGTTGAATACGCCGAAAGCGATTCTGATCGATCTGATTCGCGCCCTGCCTGCGTGCCTGCTTATCCTCGCCGTCGGCCTGATTTTGCTGACAATGCAGCTCAACATCAGCGACCTGCTGTGGGCGTTCAGCAAAAAACTGGCCATCTTCTGGCTGGTGTTTGGCCTGTGCTGGAAGGTACTGGAAAAAGAAGGGGTGGCGATTCGACACTTCGGGATGCCCGCGCAGCTGACCAGCCACTGGCGGCGTCAGATCGTACGCATCAGTCTGGCGCTGCTGCCGCTGCACTTCTGGTCGGTGGTGGCCGAGCAGTCGCCGCTGCATCTGATGGATGATGTGCTGGGGCAGGCGATGATTTTCCTTAACCTGCTGTTGATCGCGTTTCTGGTCTGGCCGATGTTCCGGGAAAGCTGGCGCGACAAAGAGTCTCATGGACTGCGACTGGTCACGATCACTATCCTGTCGATTATTCCGGTTGCCCTGATGGTGCTGACCGCGACCGGCT
This sequence comes from Citrobacter sedlakii NBRC 105722, assembly GCF_000759835.1. Classification (GTDB taxonomy): domain Bacteria; phylum Pseudomonadota; class Gammaproteobacteria; order Enterobacterales; family Enterobacteriaceae; genus Citrobacter_A; species Citrobacter_A sedlakii. Next base: position 442,361 of record NZ_BBNB01000002.1, on the reverse strand, counting down.
ATTTCTATACCACGCTTCGCCTGGCGGGTCGCTGGATAGAGACCGTTTATCTGGTGATTATCTGGAATCTGCTTTACCAGACCGTACTGCGCGGACTGAGCGTTGCGGCGCGGCGCATTGCCTGGCGTCGCGCACTGGCGCGTCGGCAAAATCTGGTGAAAGAGGGCGCTGAAGGGGCGGAACCGCAGGAGGAGCCGACGATCGCGCTTGAGCAGGTGAACCAGCAAACGCTGCGTATCACCATGCTGCTGATGGTCTCGCTGTTTGCGGTCATGTTCTGGGCGATTTGGTCCGATCTGATCACCGTGTTCAGCTATCTCGACAGCATTACGCTCTGGCATTACAACGGCACTGAAGCGGGCGCCGCGGTGGTGAAGAGCGTGACGATGGGCAGTTTACTGTTTGCCATTATCGCCTCAATGGTGGCCTGGGCATTGATCCGTAACCTGCCGGGCCTGCTGGAAGTGTTAGTGCTCTCGCGGCTTAAAATGCGCCAGGGCGCATCGTACGCGATCACCACGATCCTCAATTACATTATTATCGCCGTCGGGGCGATGACAGTATTCGGGTCGCTTGGCGTTTCGTGGGATAAACTGCAGTGGCTGGCGGCGGCGCTGTCGGTCGGTCTGGGTTTTGGTTTGCAGGAGATCTTCGGTAACTTTGTCTCCGGTCTGATTATCCTGTTCGAACGTCCGGTGCGGATCGGCGATACGGTGACCATCGGCACCTATTCAGGGACCGTCAGTAAGATCCGCATCCGTGCGACCACTATCACTGACTTCGATCGCAAAGAGGTGATCATCCCGAACAAGGCGTTTGTGACCGAACGTCTGATCAACTGGTCCCTGTCTGATACCACCACGCGACTGGTGATCCGCATTGGCGTGGCCTATGGTTCAGATCTGGAAAAAGTGCGTAAGGTTCTGCAACAGGCGGCGCTGGAGCATCCAAAGGTGATGCACGATCCGCAGCCTGAAGTGTTCTTTACCACCTTCGGCGCCAGTACGCTCGACCACGAGCTGCGTTTGTACGTCCGCGAACTGCGCGATCGCAGCCATACCGTGGACGAACTGAACCGCGCCATTGACCGCCTGTGCCGCGAAAACAATATCGACATTGCCTTTAATCAACTTGAAGTGCATCTGCGCAACGATAAGGGCGATGAAGTGACGGAAGTGAAGCGCGAGATTAAAGGCGACGATCCGACGCCGGCGGTAAGTTAACCAAACGGGGGGCGGCGAATGTCGCCCCTCGATTGTTTAATGAGACAGCGCAGCCAGTTCTTCTGCGGTCAGGCCAGTAAACTGCATAATACGTGAGGATTCCATCCCGTCATCCAGCATTCTACGTGCAATGACACGGGCACCCTCTTCAAGACCTTGTTGCATTCCCAGTTGAATACCCTCTGTGCGGCCTTTCTCTTCCAGCCATTCGGCAATCGTCATCAGTTGATCCTTATACTGAGGCGCACCTTGTGCCAGTTGGCGAATCAGTACGCCGGGATTTTCACAATTACCTGCCTTCACCATATAGTTTATCAACACGTTAAGTTGAGGGTCGGTAAGCGATTGCTGCGTTAGCAATGTGATCAACTGATCCAGTAACTCACTCAAATCGCGTTGACGAATATGTTTTTGCAGGAGTTCCAGCATCGCCATCCGTTGATGCTGCAGGATCTGATTATCCGGTATCGCCGTCAGGTCCACCAGCGGAAATTCACTGTCGTATAGCGTCTTTGCCATCTCGGGTTCACTAAACAGACTTTGCCAGTTGAGGCTGTGGGGCCATGGGCTTTTTAGCCCCTGGTAAAAGAGGATAGGCACCACTAACGGCAACGTTGTATGTCCCGCATCAAGATGGCGCTGCATGGCGGCAATCGCATAGCGCATCATTCGGAATGCCATGAGCTTATCGGGTGTGCTCTGATGCTCAATCAGCGCATAAATGTAACCAGGACCCTGTTCCGTCTCTAAGGAATAAAGGATATCAGCATACCGATTGCGTAAATTTTCTTCGACAAAACTACCGGACTCCAGCTTTAAGGAGTCCAGATTACAGATCTGAAGAAAATGACCGGGCAGGTGAATCTGCAGAAAATCCCGGGCAACGGCTTTTTGCGTCAGCATCTGTCGGAAAACCGCATCGTGCGGTGAAGGGGGAAGTCGTTCCATGAGCCATCCAATGGTCGCGAATTGTTGCGGCGACTATGCCATTCGCCGCGACGCTCCACCAGACAGTAATCATTGATATTGCGAGCCGTCTTCCGCGCTTTTGAGCTTGTTTTCATAATCACGCATAACGATTTCCAGCGCGCGTAGCACGGTTCGCGGAGGGAGCTGATTCTCTTCCAGCAGCACGATCAAATCGACGGCCAGTTTGACCTCGTCCGGGGCGTTTTCCAGTGACATAGATTCTCCGGGGTTTAGCGGGTTAAGTGTGCGATGACGCGTTCAATGCTGTCGAGCGCCTTGCGACAGCGCGCCAGACGACCTTCATAGATTTCCACTTCGCGCTGCAGCGTCTGTTGTTCCTGCAGACTGTGGGTTTCGGCGAGGCGCATTTTACGTTCCTGCGTCATCACTCGCAGGCGGCGTTCAAATTCCTGATGCTGAAGGCGTTTACGCTGCCATTTGGTCAGGGTGGGTGAGCTGCTGTCCCATTCGCGCAGCGACCAGCTTTCACACTCGCGGGCGATAGCCTCCAGCTGTGAGGCGAGGTGTTCCGCCAGCCAGGCGACCTGTGGAAGCTGCTGTCGCATAACCGCCTGGCGTAGCGCCTGAAGATTGGCCTCCGCTTCCTCTACGCAGTCCTGAAGACGCGTAGTGCGGGTCTGGAAAAGCTGGCGATCGAAGCGAGGGCTGAGTGTTGCGTGCTGCGCTAGCGGTGCGCAACGATGGCGCAATTCGGCGAGCCGATCGTCCAGCTTTTGTAGCAGCATGGCGGTTTTCAATGCAACACTCCAATGAAAATGATAACTGTTATGCTAAAGTAGCGTTCTGGTTTGCGACATGCCTTTATTATGCAACGAATCTTCTTGATCATCACGGGCTGGCTTGCGGTTGTCCTTGGAACGCTTGGCGTGGTATTGCCGCTTCTGCCGACGACGCCGTTTATTTTACTTGCCGCCTGGTGCTTTGCCCGCTCGTCGCCGCGTTTTCATCAGTGGTTGCTCTACCGTTCGTGGTTTGGCAGCTATTTACGCTACTGGCAAAAACATAAAGCGATGCCGCCGGGCGCGAAATCCCGGGCGATTATTCTGATCCTGATGACCTTTGGCGTCTCATTGTGGCTGACCCCCATGATGTGGGTGCGGATCCTCCTGCTTTTCATCCTCGCCTGCCTGCTGATATTTATGTGGCGAATCCCGGTAGTTGATGAAAAGCAACAAAAGCACTGAAGCGTAATCATCGCAGTTGCAATTACTGGCTGTAGCCAGTAAATTCGACCGTTTTCGAGCACAGGCGCGCCTGGTCAAAGGTTAACCACAGGTAACTTTGGCCTGCTATACACACGATCGTCCAAAGTGCGTTAAGGCAATCTGCAGGATGAAGTATACTGCGCGCAATGTAGAGTAATACCGTATTTATCAGGCACACACTTATGACCGCGACTGCACAGCAGCTTGAGTTTCTCAAAAATAGCATTAAAAGCATTCAGGACTACCCGAAACCGGGCATTCTTTTCCGTGATGTCACCAGCTTACTGGAAGACCCGAAGGCTTACGCGCTCAGCATCGACTTGCTGGTTGAGCGTTACAAAGATGCGGGCATTACCAAAGTGGTCGGTACCGAAGCGCGCGGTTTCCTGTTTGGCGCGCCGGTGGCGCTGGGGCTTGGCGTTGGTTTTGTGCCGGTACGTAAACCGCGCAAATTGCCGCGTGAGACAATCGCTGAAAGCTACGAGCTGGAATACGGCACCGATCAACTGGAAATTCACGTTGATGCCATTCAGCCTGGCGACAAAGTGCTGGTGGTGGACGACCTGTTAGCGACCGGCGGCACCATCGAAGCCACCGCGAAACTGATCCGCCGTCTGGGTGGTGAAGTCAATGACGCGGCGTTTATCATCAATTTACCGGATCTCGGCGGCGAAGCGCGTCTGGAAAAATTGGGTATCGCCAGTTACTGTCTGGTCTCCTTTGCCGGGCATTAATCCCGGTCCCCGCAACCTCGCTCATTGAGCGAGGTTGTGTTAGCATTCCCCCCTATGAATTCACCTTCCAGCGTTGCAGAGCCAGCCAATGAGTTATCAGGTTTTAGCCCGAAAATGGCGCCCACAAACCTTTGCTGACGTTGTCGGCCAGGAACATGTGCTAACCGCACTGGCGAACGGCTTGTCGCTAGGGCGTATTCACCACGCTTATCTTTTTTCCGGGACTCGCGGCGTCGGTAAAACCTCTATCGCCCGTCTGCTGGCGAAAGGGTTGAACTGCGAAACCGGGATCACCGCCACGCCATGCGGCGTTTGCGACAACTGCCGTGAAATTGAGCAGGGACGATTTGTCGATCTCATCGAGATTGACGCCGCGTCGCGTACCAAAGTCGAAGACACTCGCGACCTGCTGGATAACGTTCAGTACGCCCCTGCGCGCGGTCGCTTTAAGGTGTACCTGATCGACGAAGTGCATATGCTGTCCCGTCACAGCTTTAACGCGCTGCTCAAAACCCTTGAGGAGCCGCCAGCGCACGTCAAATTCCTGTTGGCGACCACCGACCCGCAGAAGTTGCCGGTGACCATATTGTCCCGCTGTCTGCAATTTCACCTTAAGGCGCTGGACGTCGAGCAGATCCGCCACCAGCTTGAGCACATTCTTAATGAAGAGCACATCGCGCACGAACCTCGCGCGTTGCAGTTGCTTTCCCGGGCGGCAGACGGGAGCCTGCGCGACGCGCTTAGCCTGACCGATCAGGCTATCGCCAGCGGCGACGGTCAGGTTTCAACCCAGGCGGTGAGCGCGATGCTCGGTACGCTGGATGACGACCAGGCGCTGTCGCTGGTTGAAGCGGTGATCGCCGCCGACGGTGAACGCGTCATGTCGTTGGTCAACGACGCGGCGGCGCGCGGCATCGAGTGGGAAGCGTTGCTGGTCGAAATGCTCGGCCTGCTGCATCGAATTGCGCTGGTCCAGCTTTCACCCGCGGCGCTGGGCAGCGACATGGCGACAATTGAAGTACGGATGCGCGAACTGGCGCGAACCGTACCGCCAACGGACGTACAGCTTTATTACCAGACGTTGTTGATGGGTCGTAAAGAGCTGCCTTACGCGCCGGACAGACGTATGGGGGTTGAAATGACCCTGCTGCGCGCGCTGGCGTTTCACCCACGGATGCCGTTGCCGGAACCGGAGACGCCGCGCCAGTCTTTTGCGCCCGTGGCCCCGACGGCGGTAATGAGTCCGACGCAGGTGCCGCAGCAGCCGTCTGCGCCGACACAGCAGGCGCCAGCCGCGCCATTGTCCGACGCCACCAGTCAGGTGCTGGCGGCGCGCAATCAGCTTCAGCGCGCGCAGGGAGCAACCAAAGCAAAAAAGAGTGAACCGGCAGCCGCAACCCGCGCGCGGCCGGTGAATAACGCTGCGCTGGAAAGGCTGGCATCGGTGACGGAGCGCGTGCAGGCGCGTCCCGCACCGTCTGCGCTCGAACAAGCGCCGGTGAAGAAAGAAGCGTATCGCTGGAAGGCAACCACTCCGGTTGTCGAAGTGAAAGACGTTGTCGCGACGCCGAAAGCGCTGAAAAAAGCGCTGGAGCATGAAAAGACGCCTGAACTGGCGGCGAAGCTGGCGACGGAAGCCATTGAACGCGACCCGTGGGCGGCGCAGGTGAGCCAGTTAGCGTTACCGAAACTGGTGGAACAGGTGGCGCTCAATGCCTGGAAAGAAGAGAACGGCAATGCTGTCTGTCTGCATTTGCGCTCCAGCCAGCGCCATCTGAACTCCGCTGGCGCGAAACAAAAACTGGCCGAGGCGCTGAGCGCGCTGGCCGGTACAACGGTTGAACTGACTATCGTAGAAGATGATAATCCGGCGGTGCGCACGCCGCTGGAGTGGCGTCAGGCCATTTATGAAGAAAAACTTGCGCAGGCGCGTGAGTCGATCGTTGCGGATAATAATATCCAGACCCTGCGTCGCTTTTTTGATGCGGATCTGGATGAAGAGAGTATTCGTCCCATTTGATCGTAAGCGTCGCTTACGATTGTCATCCCTTAACGTGATTGAGAGAGAAGCCTATGTTTGGTAAAGGCGGTCTGGGCAACCTGATGAAACAGGCCCAGCAGATGCAGGAAAAAATGCAGCAGATGCAGGAAGAGATTGCGAAGCTGGAAGTGACCGGCGAGTCCGGCGCAGGTCTGGTGAAAGTGACCATTAACGGCGCGCACAACTGCCGTCGCGTGGAAATCGATCCGAGCCTGCTCGAAGATGACAAAGAGATGCTGGAAGATCTGGTCGCCGCCGCGTTCAACGATGCCGCTCGTCGCATTGAAGAAACGCAGAAAGAGAAAATGGCGTCTGTGTCTTCCGGTATGCAGCTGCCGCCAGGCTTTAAGATGCCGTTCTGATGCAAACCAGCCCGCTGTTAACTCAGCTTATGGAAGCGCTGCGCTGTTTGCCGGGCGTAGGCCCGAAGTCGGCGCAGCGCATGGCGTTTACGCTGTTACAGCGTGACCGCAGCGGCGGGATGCGCCTGGCGCAAGCGCTGACCCGGGCGATGTCGGAAATCGGCCACTGTGCCGATTGCCGTACTTTCACCGAGCAGGACGTGTGCAATATCTGTTCAAACCCGCGTCGTCAGGAAAACGGTCAGATTTGCGTGGTCGAAAGTCCGGCGGATATCTACGCGATTGAGCAGACCGGGCAATTTTCCGGGCGCTATTTCGTGCTGATGGGGCACCTGTCGCCGCTCGACGGTATCGGGCCGGACGACATTGGACTTGACCGGCTGGAACAGCGCCTTTCTTCTGAGCCGCTCAATGAAGTGATCCTCGCGACCAATCCCACGGTCGAAGGGGAGGCAACGGCGAACTATATTGCCGAGCTTTGCGCGCAATATGGCGTCGAAGCCAGCCGTATCGCTCACGGCGTTCCGGTTGGCGGTGAGCTGGAGATGGTTGACGGCACAACGCTGTCACACTCTCTTGCCGGTCGCCATAAGCTTAAATTCTGAACAAACGGAGGCGGCGTTTGCGGCCTCCGCTTGAAATCTCTCCCCCGCGTCCCCATTTTCCCCTCAACGTGTTTTTACCATTAAAAATGGCTTTGTTGAGGTAGATCTACATGAAAGGACAAGAAACTCGCGGTTTTCAGTCAGAGGTAAAGCAACTTCTGCATCTGATGATCCATTCTCTGTATTCCAATAAAGAAATCTTCCTGCGTGAGCTTATCTCTAACGCCTCAGATGCGGCAGACAAGCTGCGTTTCCGCGCGCTGTCAAACCCGGACCTCTATGAAGGCGACGGTGAACTGCGCGTGCGCGTCTCCTTCGATAAAGATAAGCGTACGTTGACCATTGCCGACAATGGCGTGGGCATGAACCGGGATGACGTTATCGATCATCTGGGCACCATCGCCAAATCCGGCACGAAATCATTCCTCGAATCCATGGGATCTGACCAGGCGAAAGACAGCCAGCTGATCGGCCAGTTCGGGGTCGGCTTTTATTCCGCGTTTATTGTTGCCGACAAAGTGACCGTGCGCACCCGCGCGGCGGGCGATAAGCCGGAAAACGGCGTGTTCTGGGAATCTGCGGGCGAAGGCGAATACACGGTTGCCGACATCACCAAAGACGATCGCGGCACCGAAATTACCCTGCACCTGCGCGATGGCGAAGATGAGTTCCTCGATGACTGGCGCGTGCGTTCGATCATCAGCAAATATTCCGATCACATCGCGCTGCCGGTAGAAATTGAAAAACAGGAAGAGAAAGACGGTGAAACCGTTGTCTCCTGGGAAAAAATCAACAAGGCGCAGGCGCTGTGGACCCGTAACAAGTCCGAAATCAGCGAAGACGAATACAAAGAATTCTACAAGCACATTGCGCATGACTTTACCGATCCGCTGACCTGGAGCCACAACCGCGTGGAAGGGAAGCAGGAGTACACCAGCCTGCTGTATATCCCGTCTCAGGCGCCGTGGGACATGTGGAACCGCGATCATAAACACGGCCTGAAGCTGTACGTCCAGCGCGTGTTTATCATGGACGACGCCGAACAGTTCATGCCGAACTATCTGCGTTTCGTGCGGGGTCTGATCGATTCCAACGACCTGCCGCTGAACGTTTCTCGTGAAATCCTGCAGGACAGCACCGTTACCCGTAATCTGCGCAGCGCGCTGACCAAACGCGTTCTGCAAATGCTGGAAAAACTGGCGAAGGACGATGCGGAAAAATACCAGACCTTCTGGAAACAGTTCGGTCTGGTGCTGAAAGAAGGTCCGGCGGAAGATCACGCCAACCAGGAAACCATCGCCAGACTGATGCGTTTTGCCTCCACCCATACCGATTCCTCCGCTCAGACCGTCTCGCTGGAAGACTATGTTTCCCGCATGAAAGAAGGGCAGGAGAAGATTTACTACATCACCGCCGACAGCTATGCGGCAGCGAAGAGCAGCCCGCACCTGGAGCTGCTGCGTAAGAAAGGTATCGAAGTCCTGCTGCTTTCCGACCGCATCGACGAATGGATGATGAATTACCTGACCGAATTCGACGGTAAAGCGTTCCAGTCCGTGGCGAAAGCCGACGAATCTATCGACAAGCTGGCCGATGAAGTGGACGAAAGCGCGAAAGAAGTGGAAAAAGCGCTGACGCCGTTCGTTGAGCGTGTGAAAACTCTGCTTGGCGATCGGGTGAAAGAGGTGCGTCTGACCCATCGTCTGACCGACACGCCCGCGATTGTCACCACCGATGCGGACGAAATGAGCACTCAGATGGCAAAACTGTTTGCCGCTGCGGGTCAGGCTGTACCGGAAGTGAAATACATCTTTGAACTGAACCCGGATCACGTGCTGGTGAAACGCACCGCGGACACCGAAGATGACGCTCAGTTTAAAGAGTGGGTAGAACTGCTGCTGGATCAGGCGCTGTTTGCCGAACGCGGGACGCTGGAGGATCCGAACCAGTTTATCCGTCGCATGAACCAACTGCTGGTTTCCTGACCGCGTTGAGGTGATGCCGGAAGGCGACGAAAACGTCTTTCCGGCCTACCGACAGGTTGCTGTTTGTAGGTCGGATAAGCGTCAGCGCCATCCGGCATTCTTTTATTTGTTCCTCTCTTTTCTTATTTTCCCGCCGTTAACCGTTTCAGCGCAGGGCACCTTCCTTGAGCGAATTGCGTGATGGTGGTATCGTTTAGCGCTTTTTTAAAAAATATCGACAACCTTTAAGGGGATTTTCGTAATGCGTATCATTCTGCTTGGCGCTCCGGGCGCGGGTAAAGGAACTCAGGCTCAGTTCATCATGGAGAAGTATGGTATTCCGCAAATCTCCACGGGTGATATGCTGCGTGCTGCCGTGAAGTCTGGCTCCGAGCTGGGTAAACAAGCGAAAGACATCATGGATGCGGGTAAGCTGGTGACCGATGAGCTGGTGATTGCGCTGGTGAAAGAGCGTATCGCCCAGGAAGATTGCCGTAACGGTTTTCTGTTAGACGGCTTCCCGCGCACCATTCCGCAGGCTGACGCCATGAAAGAAGCGGGCATCGTGGTGGATTACGTTCTCGAATTCGACGTACCGGACGAACTGATCGTGGACCGTATCGTCGGTCGCCGCGTTCACGCCGCCTCTGGCCGCGTATACCACATCAAATTCAATCCGCCGAAAGTAGACGGTAAAGACGATGTGACCGGCGAAGAGCTGACTACCCGTAAAGACGACCAGGAAGAAACCGTACGTAAGCGTTTGGTGGAATACCATCAGATGACCGCACCGCTGATTGGCTACTACCAGAAAGAAGCGGAAGCCGGTAACACCCAATACGCCAAAGTCGACGGCACACAGGCCGTGGCTGACGTGCGTGCTGACCTGGAAAAAATCCTCGGTTAATCGGTAAAATGCCCGAAGGCGCCACGCTTATCGGGCTTACCGCACCGTAGGCCGGAGAGAACGCGGCACGCTACTCTCCGGCTTCGCCCAAAAATACCTCTCGCAGCAATTAGTTCTTCTTCTCTGCTTTTCCGCTACAATTATCAACCAGTTGAAACGATAAGAGGCGGTAATGCGTCAGACGAAAACCGGAATTTTGTTGGCTAACCTCGGCACGCCCGATGCGCCTACGCCAGCGGCAGTGAAACGCTATCTCAAGCAATTTCTCAGCGACAAACGCGTTGTTGATACGCCTCGTCTTTTATGGTGGCCGTTGTTACGCGGGGTGATTTTGCCGCTGCGCTCGCCGCGCGTGGCGAAACTGTATCAGTCTGTGTGGATGGAAGGCGGGTCGCCGCTAATGGTTTACAGCCGCCAGCAGCAGCAGGCGCTTGCCGCACGCTTGCCGGATACGCCGGTTGCCCTCGGGATGAGCTATGGATCGCCATCGCTGGAAAGCGCAGTGGATGAACTGCTGGCCAACCATGTCGATCATATCGTCGTGTTGCCGTTGTACCCGCAATATTCCTGTTCGACCGTCGCTGCCGTCTGGGACGAACTGGCGCGCATTCTTGAGCGCAAGCGCCACATTCCCGGCATCTCATTCATTCGCGATTACGCTGACGACAGCGCCTACATTGATGCGTTGGCCAACAGCGTGCGGGCATCATTTGCAGAACATGGCGAACCCGATCTGCTGCTGCTGTCGTATCACGGCATTCCACAGCGTTATGCAGATGAAGGCGACGATTATCCGCAGCGCTGCCGTGATACCACCCGAGAGCTGGTTTCTGCGCTCGGCCTGTCGCCGGACAAGGTGATGATGACCTTCCAGTCGCGCTTTGGTCGTGAACCATGGCTAACGCCTTATACCGACGAAACGCTGAAAATGCTCGGTGAAAAAGGGACCGGCCATATACAGGTGATGTGCCCGGGCTTTGCGGCTGACTGCCTGGAGACGCTGGAAGAGATCGCGGTACAAAACAAAGAGATCTTCCTTGAGGCGGGCGGCAAGAAATATGAATATATTCCGGCGCTTAATGCCACACCGGAACATATTGATATGATGCTAAAACTGACCGCAGCGTATCGCTAAAGCTGGGCGGTAAAGAAACGCGCGCCGTCCTGAAGCGCTTCGTCAGCGCTACGCATCATCCTGGAGTAGTGCAGGAAGGAATGCAGCGTGCCGGGATACATTTTGTATTCGCACGGCTGGCGGTGCGTCCTGAGCGTGTCAAAAAGCAGGCGGCTGTCGTCAATAAGGGGATCAAATTCGGCGGTGGCGATAAAGCATGGCGGCACGTCGCGCGTCAGGTCGTTATTGAACAGGCAATAGTAAGGCGACTCCTGGTCTTCTGCGGTACGCAGATAGGCGTTCTCAAATATCTTCAGATCGTCGCGACTCAGGCCGTCCCACTCGCCGCCCAGCAGCCGACGGCTGGGGGAGTCCTGCAAGCCATACAGACCATACCATAGCAACACGCCGGCCACTTTCCCGCATTCCAACCGTTTATCCCGCAACCACAGCGCGCTGGCGAGCGCCAGCATCGCTCCCGCCGAATCACCGGCAAAGCCAATGTGCGACATGTTCAGTTGATAATCGTCCGCGTGCTGATGAAAAAACTGGCAGGCAGAAACCGTTTCTTCAATCGCCTGCGGAAAACGGGCCTCGGGCGACAGGGAATAATCAATGCCTACCACCGTACACCGGCTATATTGTGCCAACAGACGCATAATGCGGTCGTGGGTATCGAGATTGCCGAGAATAAATCCGCCGCCGTGCAGGTAAAAGAGCGTTGCCTGACTTTCTGGCTCCGGGCAGTAAAACCGCGTGGTCAGTTCGCCGTGCGCGCCCGGAATTGTATATTCTCGCGTCGTCATCGCTGGCGCATCAAGATTCCAGAAACGACGCTCAAGCTGGTAATGCTGGCGCATGGCTTTAACATCATCGGCGGGCGGCCAGGGCGGCAGGTCGTCCTGGTGGACATTAAGCACTGTCTGCATCTCTTCTGAAATGCACGTCAGGACGGGAAGCTTATTTTCCGGTTTCATCGAACGCTCCTTGTGAAAAAGGAACATTGTAAAAATTCTCGCCGCAGAAACTGCGATCCCGTCGTCGGATATTGAAACTCTGCGGAAGCGGGGGGGAATGTGCTACCATGCACCGCTCCGTTAGTCACCCGTAAAAACAGTCATGAAATTTCCCGGTAAACGCAAATCCAAACACTATTTCCCCGTCAATGCGCGCGATCCACTGCTGCAACAAATTCAGCCTGAAAACGAGAGTAGCGCCGCGTGGGTCGTCGGTATCGACCAGACGCTGGTGGATATTGAAGCGAAAGTCGATGACGAGTTTATACAACGTTACGGATTAAGCGCCGGACATTCTCTGGTGATCGAAGATGACGTGGCGGAAGCGTTATATCAGGAGCTGAAGCAGAGAAATTTAATCACTCATCAGTTTGCGGGCGGCACCATAGGCAACACCATGCACAACTATTCGGTGCTGGCGGACGATCGCTCGGTGCTGCTTGGCGTCATGTGCAGTAACATCGAAATAGGCAGCTATGCCTATCGCTATTTGTGCAATACCTCCAGCCGTACCGATCTCAACTATCTTCAGGGCGTGGACGGACCGATTGGCCGTTGTTTTACCCTGATCGGCGAATCCGGTGAGCGTACCTTCGCCATCAGCCCCGGCCACATGAACCAACTGCGTGCGGAAAGCATCCCCGAGTCGGTGATTGCCGGTGCCTCTGCGCTGGTATTAACCTCCTATCTGGTGCGCTGTAAGCCGGGAGAACCAATGCCGGAAGCGACCATGAAGGCCATCGGGTATGCGAAAAAACACAATGTGCCGGTAGTGCTGACGCTTGGCACCAAATTCGTGATTGCCGATAACCCACAGTGGTGGCAGGCATTTCTGCAAGAAAACGTCTCAATTCTGGCGATGAACGAAGAAGAAGCCGAAGCGTTGACCGGAGAGAGCGATCCGCTGCTGGCGTCGGACAAGGCGCTGGACTGGGTGGATCTGGTGCTTTGCACCGCCGGGCCGATCGGCCTGTATATGGCGGGCTTCACCGAAGACGAAGCCAAACGGAAAACCCAGCATCCATTATTGCCGGGCGCGATTGCCGAGTTTAACCAGTACGAGTTCAGCCGCGCGATGCGTCATAAGGATTGCGTGAATCCGCTGCGGGTCTATTCTCATATCGCGCCGTATATGGGCGGTCCGGAAAAGATCATGAATACCAACGGCGCGGGCGACGGCGCGCTGGCGGCGCTACTGCATGATATTACTGCTAACAGCTATCACCGCACGAACGTGCCGAATTCCAGCAAGCATACCTTTACCTGGTTGACCTATTCGTCACTGGCGCAGGTATGCAAGTATGCGAACCGGGTCAGCTATCAGGTGTTGAACCAACACTCCCCGCGTCTGACGCGAGGATTGCCGGAACGGGAAGACAGTCTTGAGGAGTCCTATTGGGATCGCTGAACCTCTGCCCGATGGCGATTCACTGATCGGGCCTGCGTAGAGTATCAGGCGCTGTAGGCCGGACAAGGCATGACGCCGCCATCCGGCAGGGTGACATTCAGGATTCAGGATTAACCCGGCACCACATCACCTGCTGGCCCCGTTTCCAGCAGTTCCAGCATCGTCCGGGCGATTTCACGTTCGCCCATCACCACCTGATTCGCCCCGCGCTCGGTAATGTACTCCACCTCATCGTCATAGTGCGCGCGGGCGATAATCTCAATGTTCGGGCATTTCTCACGGGCAGACGCCACGATTTCACCCGCTTCGTAGCCGTTCGGGATAGTAAGGATGAGCCAGCGCGCGCAGTCCAGATGCGCCAGATTCATGATTTCTTCGTTGGCGGCATTGCCCAGCACCGCGCGGATCCCTCGCTCGCGCAGTTCATCCACGCGGGTTCGTGACGTTTCAATCACCACCAGCGGTATATCCGCCGCCATCAGTTTCTCGCCAAGCAGGCTGCCGACGCGGCCAAAGCCTACCAACAGCGCGTGGTTGCAGATATCCACCGGAATTTGCTTCTCTTCTTCGATCGCTTCTTCCAGCGTCTGCTCTTCCAGCGTTTCGGTTTTCGCCAGATATTTTTCCAGCAGCGCAAACAGTATTGGGTTTAGCATTATTGACAGGATCGCGCCGGCCAGCACCAGATTCTGCCCTTCCTGGGGCAGCAGATTCAGCGCCATCCCCAGACCTGCAAGAATAAAGGCGAATTCGCCAATCTGCGCCAGGCTGGCGGCAATGGTCAGTGCGGTACGCGGCGAATGCCCAAACAGACGCACCAGCAGGAAGGCGGCGACCGACTTACCGAAGATGATGATAGCCAGCGTGGCAAGCACCGCCAGCGGTTGTTGCACAAGGATCATCGGGTCGAACAGCATACCGACGGAAACGAAGAACAGTACGGCAAACGCGTCGCGCAAAGGCAGCGTATCGTGCGCCGCGCGGTGGCTCAGTTCAGATTCATTCAACACCATGCCGGCAAAGAACGCGCCGAGGGCGAAGGAGACGTCAAACAGTTCCACCGCGCCAAAGGCGATGCCTAACGCCAGCGCCAGAACGGATAACGTAAACAGCTCGCGGGAGCCGGTGGCGGCGCTGCGGGCCATAATCCATGGCACCAGGCGGCGACCCACCAACATCATAATGGCGATGAATGCCACGACCTTGCCGATGGTAATGCCCATATCGACCGCCAGCGAGGCGAAACCGACGTTGCCTTTTTCCACCATTCCGGCCACTGCAGGCAGAAGCACCAGCGTCAGCACCATCACCAGATCTTCGACAATCAGCCAGCCGATAGCGATCTGCCCGCGCTGGCTGTCAACCAGTTGACGCTCCTCAAGCGCGCGCAGCAGCACCACGGTACTGGCGGTCGACAGACACAGCCCAAAGACGATGCCGGTCATCAACGACCAGCCCATCACTGCGGAAAGCGCCATACCCAGCAGCGTCGCCACGGCTATCTGGGCGATCGCGCCGGGAATGGCGATGGACTTTACCGCCATCAAATCCTTGAGCGAGAAGTGCAGGCCAACGCCGAACATCAGCAGGATAACCCCCAGTTCGGCGAGTTCCGGCGCCAGTTGGGTATCAGCCACAAAACCAGGGGTAAATGGACCGGCCAGAACGCCCGCTAACAGATATCCCACCAGAGGAGAAATACGCAGTTTATTGGCAAGCATGCCGAGAATAAAAGCGAGCACAAGGCCGCCAACAATGGTGGTGATAAGCGGGGTGGCGTGATGCATTCCGTCTCCTTTGGTAGCTGATGTCCACAAATTCCACGTAATAGTTTATGACAATTTTCATTATCATGTTTATGAATAATTGTTGAATTTTGAAGAAAACTGCAATCTGGCGCAAAAAAGGCACGGATCGGAAAAGGGACTGAGGACAGGCAGAGCAAACGCTTATGATAACTGGTCTGGCACGCGGCTAAAGTTAAGCTTTAGCCGCGGTAAACTCAGGCTTTAGGTCGGTTATCAGGTAAGAATATGGTCAATATCCCGAGAAGCGGCAGGAAAGCGCAGATTTTATAAACTAAATCGATACTGGTATGGTCGGCAACTAACCCTAATACCGCCGCGCCAAGTCCGCCCATTCCGAAAGCGAAGCCGAAAAACAGACCAGAAACCATGCCGATACGGCCGGGTAACAGTTCCTGGGCATACACCAGAATGGCAGAAAACGCCGAGGCAAGAATAAAACCAATGATCACCGTTAAAATCCCCGTCCAGTAGAGCGTGGCATAGGGTAAAATCAATGTAAACGGCGCTACGCCGAGGATAGACCCCCAAATCACATATTTTCGACCGATTTTATCGCCGACAGGCCCGCCAATAACCGTCCCGGCAGCGACCGCAAACAGAAACGCAAACAGATGAAGCTGCGCGTTTTGTACCGATAATCCGAATTTTTGCATCAGATAAAAGGTGTAATAGCTGCTGATGCTCGCCATATAGAAGTATTTCGAGAAAATCAGCACCAGCAGGACGCTTACCGCGAGTACGACTTTGTTGCGCGGTAGCGGATTGATAACGCTGGCTTTAGGTTTCCCTTTGCTCATTCGATGCTGCGCGGCGTACCAGCGACTGATTTGCGCCAGCACGACAATCGCCAGCAGAGCGGCCAGCACAAACCACGCGACGTTGCCTTTACCGTAAGGGGCGATAATCACTGCCGCCAGCAGCGGCCCTAACGAGCTACCAAAGTTGCCGCCCACCTGGAAGATCGACTGGGCAAGGCCGTGACGTCCGCCGGAGGCCATGCGCGCCACGCGCGAGGATTCCGGATGGAAGACCGATGAACCTGTCCCTACCAGCGCTGCCGCCAACAAAACGGCGCCAAAGCTGCCCGCCATCGCCAACAGAACCAGCCCGCTAAGGGTGAAACACATTCCAATGGGGAGCGACCACGGCATGGGATATTTATCGGTCCAGTAGCCGACAACCGGTTGCAACAGCGACGAGGCCAGTTGAAAGGTAAGGGTGATCATGCCAATCTGCATAAACGTCAGCGAAAATTCTGACTGAAGCAGTGGGTAAATCGCCAGAATCAGCGACTGGATCATATCGTTAAGTAAGTGCGAGAGGCTGATGGCCCCTAAAATGCCAAATGACGTCCGCCCTTTCGGCAGCGACGCTGGCTGAGAGGTTTCACTGATTGCCATAAGTACCACGTCTATAGTTATTGAAGTGCAGGGAGTAATTATTATCCGCCTAACATACCTGTGACTGAGTTTTGAAGAAAGTCGCATTTCTGAAAACTTATTTGTTTATTCTCATTACTCGCTGTAATTTCTGCATTTGTCCTGGGTCAGGGAGAGAAAAAATGAAGTTTATGAAACGTGGCGTCGCACTGGCGTTGCTGGCAACCTGGGCGCTGGTCAGCCAGCCCGTGCAGGCATATGAAAAGGATAAAACTTACAAAATCACCATCCTGCACACCAACGATCATCACGGCCATTTCTGGCGCAGTGAATACGGCGAATATGGCCTGTCTGCGCAAAAAACGCTGGTGGACGGTATTCGTCACGAAGTGGCGGAAGAGGGCGGAAGCCTGCTGCTGCTCTCCGGCGGCGACATCAATACTGGCGTGCCGGAGTCCGATCTGCAGGACGCCGAACCCGACTTTCGCGGCATGAATTTGATTGGCTATGATGCAATGGCCGTCGGCAATCACGAATTCGATAATCCGCTCACTGTTTTACGCCAGCAGGAAAAGTGGGCGAAGTTTCCGTTTCTTTCCGCCAATATTTACCAGAAAAGCACCGGTGAACGTCTGTTTAAACCCTGGGCGATTTTTAAGCGTCAGGATCTGAAAATTGCGGTTATCGGTTTAACCACCGACGACACGGCGAAAATTGGCAACCCTGAATTCTTTACGGATATTGAGTTCCGTAAGCCCGCGGATGAAGCGAAGCTGGTGATTCAGGAACTGCAAATGAACGAGAAGCCGGATGTGATTATCGCGACGACCCACATGGGGCACTACGATAACGGCAATCACGGCTCCAATGCGCCGGGCGACGTCGAAATGGCGCGCAGCCTGCCTGCCGGTTCGCTGGCGATGATTGTAGGCGGTCACTCGCAAGACCCCGTGTGCATGGCGTCAGAAAACAAAAAGCAGGTCGATTATGTTCCGGGAACGCCTTGCGCACCGGATAAGCAGAACGGCATCTGGATCGTACAGGCGCATGAATGGGGCAAATACGTAGGCCGTGCGGACTTTGAGTTCCGTAACGGTGAAATGAAAATGGTTAATTACCAGCTCATTCCGGTGAACCTGAAGAAGAAAGTCACCTGGGAAGATGGGAAAAGTGAGCGCGTGCTTTACACACCGGAAATAGCCGAAAACCCGCAGATGCTCTCGCTACTGACGCCATTTCAGAATAAAGGCAAAGCGCAACTGGATGTCAAAATCGGCTCGGTGAATGCTCGTCTGGAAGGCGATCGCAGCAAAGTGCGCTTCGAGCAAACCAATATGGGCCGTCTGATCCTGGCCGCGCAAATGGCGCGTACCGGCGCGGATTTCGCGGTGATGAGCGGCGGTGGTATTCGCGACTCGATTGAAGAGGGGTATATCACGTATAAAAGCGTCCTGAAGGTGCAGCCGTTTGGCAACATTGTGGTATACGCCGATATGAGCGGCAAAGAGGTCATTGAATACCTGACCGCCGTAGCGCAAATGAAGCCGGATTCCGGCGCGTATCCGCAGTTTGCTAACGTCAGCTTTGTGGCGAAAGACGGTAAGCTAAACGATCTCAAAATCAAAGGGGAAGCGATCGATCCGGCCAAAACCTACCGGATGGCGACGCTGAGCTTTAATGCCACGGGCGGGGATGGTTATCCGCGGTTGGATAACAAGCCGGGCTACGTCAACACCGGCTTCATCGATGCGGAAGTGCTGAAAGAATATATCCAGAAAAATTCACCGCTGGATGCCGGTGCGTATGCGCCTGGCAATGAGGTGATTTTTTAAACCTGCTTGCCCGGTGACGCTATGCCGCCGGGCTGACAACGGGTTTAATCCCGACGCGCAATGTCGGCGAACTTAGCGTCCAGAATGGCGGCCAAATCGTTTGCCGCCAGTTCGATATCCAGCCCGCGCTTGCCGCCGGATACGTAAATGGTCGGGAACGTTTGTGCGGGCGCATCTATCAACGTCGGCAACCGCTTTTTCTGTCCGAGTGGGCTAATGCCGCCCACCAGATACCCCGTAGTACGTTGCGCAACCATCGGGTCAGCCATATCGACTTTTTTTGCCCCCAGCGCTTTCGCCACTTTTTTTAGATCCAGTTGACCGGCAACCGGCGTGACCGCAACGGCCAGGTGCTTCATGTCTCCGTTTACAGCGACCAGTAGCGTTTTATAAACCTGATCCGCATTCAATCCCAGTTTACGCACCACTTCGTCGCCAAAGTTCGTTTCGCCAGGATCGTGATCGTAGGTGTGGATCTGAAAGGAAATTTTGTTTTTTTCGAGTAATTTAACGGCGGGTGTCATAACTACGAATCCTTGCTCGGAGATAATTCAACAAAAGCATACCCCTGACGACTGTCTAAAAAATAGTACCATCTTGCGCAATTGTATTGGCAGGATGCAGAGTTTGAGCGACAATCGACATACACCGTCGCAAAAAGCGGCGGCATAATAATAATGATGAAATTCCTCTTTGACGGGCCAATAGCGATATTGGCCATTTTTTTAGCGCATCAGCGCCGGTAAATTTCCTTCCCCATACAGATGAAGCGCGCCGACGGCAACCACATAGCGTCCCGCGGGCAGCGCCGCCAGGCGATCCCGCCAGGCGAGGTTGCGCTGGTGCATCAGTACGTCGTACAACGATTCGCTAAAGGTGTTCGGCAGCGTCAACGCGTTATCCTGCGGCGGCGTTTTCAGCCACCAGCTCATCATCTGCTGAAGCAGCCGGGCATTGGTATGCCAGTGCGTCAGCGTATCGTCCAGCAACGCCAGGCCGTTGTCCGGCAGTTCGCTCAGTAACGTAATCTGGCTGGCCGCGCCTTCCAGTTCAATGACCGGAATCTGCGCGTTTTTGGCCGCCTGCAATAGCTGGTAGTCGATTCCGTACTCAGGCCGTAATCCTAACTGTTGCGCCTGGGTGGCCTGTAGCACCATCGCAATCTGCCACAGCGGCTGCGTGGAAAACAGGGAAGGGGAGATCCCCAGCTCGTCGGTCGCTCTGTGCAGATTGCGCAACTGGTCTTCGCTGATGCGATCTTCCAGCGCGGCAAACGCCGGTAAGTCGGCAAACGGACTGTCGCAACCGGAGACATCGGCTTCAACGATCAGCGCATCGGCGTTTCTGAGCTTTTTGAGTAGCCTGGCGGGCAGCGGCGACATGTCGCGGCTGCCCATATGAATACTGCCAATCAGGTGAAAGTGGCGATGGCCGGGCAACGAAACGTCGATGGCGGGCCAGCTATACGGATGGCCGCGCAGCGCAGCGAAAACCCTTTTTACCCGGTACAACAGATCCATGCGACCTCCCTAAGTAGAGACTCATGCTAGCGCGTGGCCTGAGAAGGTGCAAACCGTGAATTGTCGGATGACGATGCGCGCGCGGTATATCCGGCCTACAAACGGCTGTGTAGACCGGATAAGCGTCAGCGATCCGCGTTACTCTTTTGGTTTAAAACGCAGCAGACGGTTCGCGTTACTCACCACGGTAATGGATGACAGCGCCATTGCCGCCCCGGCAACCACCGGATTCAGCAGAGTACCGGTGAAGGGCCAGAGGATCCCGGCGGCGACCGGAATACCGATGCTGTTATAAATAAACGCGCCGAGCAGGTTCTGCTTCATATTTCGCAGCGTGGCGCGGGAGATCGACAGCGCGTCGGCGACGCCCATCAGGCTATGGCGCATCAGGGTGATGGCGGCGGTTTCAATCGCCACATCGCTGCCGCCGCCCATCGCGATACCGACATCCGCCTGCGCCAGCGCCGGGGCGTCGTTAATGCCGTCGCCCACCATCGCCACCTGACGTCCCTGACTCTGCAGACGCTTAATGGCATCGGCTTTACCGTCCGGCAATACCCCTGCGATCACCTCGTCGATCCCGGCTTCTTTCGCGATCGCGTTAGCGGTCGTCGGGTTGTCCCCGGTCAACATCACCAGACGATACCCGGCGCGATGAAGTCGCTGAAGCGCCGCGACGCTGTCGCTGCGCAGCGGATCGCGCACAGCCAGTAACGCTGCCGCTTTACCGTCAATCGCCAGCAGAACCGGCGTGGCGCCTTGTGACGCCTGAGCGGCAATCTCGGTCTCCATCAGCGTCGTGGCGACCTGCTGCTCATTTAACAGCGCCTGGTTGCCCAGCAGCAGGGTATGGCCTTCGGCTTCACCGCTCACGCCCAGCCCGCGCAACGTACGGAAACGGTTAACCTGCGGCAGCGTTGCCTCGCCCGCTTTGTCGAGGATCGCCCGGGCCAGCGGATGGCTGGAGCCTTGTTCCAGCGCCGCCGCCAGACGCAGCGCTATGGCGTCATCAACGCCGTTAAAGGTTGCGATCGCCACAACCTGCGGCTTGCCTTCGGTCAACGTCCCGGTTTTGTCAAAGACCACCGTATCCAGGGTGCTGGCGCGCTGTAGCGCATCGGCATCGCGAACCAGAACGCCAAATTCGGCGGCGCGCCCAACGCCGGAAATGATCGACATCGGCGTAGCCAGCCCCAGCGCACATGGACAGGCGATGATCAGCACCGTTGTCGCGATGACCAGGGTATAGACAATTTGCGGCGCGGGGCCAAAGAAGTACCATATCCCGGCGCTCACCAATGCAATAACCACTACCACCGGGACGAACACCGCAGAGATTTTATCGGCCATCTGACCGATTTCCGGTTTGCTGCTCTGGGCCTGGCGCACCATGCGAATGATGCGTGACAGTGTGGTGTGGCTCCCCGTGCGGCTTGCGCGAAACAGCACGCTGCCGTCCTGCACGACGGTACCGGCATGAACGCTATCGCCTTCGCCTTTTTGCTGCGGGACAGGTTCCCCGGTGAGCATCGCTTCATCCAGCCACGCTTCACCCTGGGTGATTTCACCGTCAACCGGTACGCGGTCCCCGGTGGTGAGCCGCAGTAGCATGCCTGGCTGGACATCGGCCAGCGGGACGCTTTTTTCGCCTTCGTCGGTGACGATCCGGGCGGTTGGCGGTGTGAGGTCGAGCAGTTTTTCCAGCGCTTTTGACGAGCGCTGGCGGGCGCGGGCTTCCAGCATATGTCCGAGGTTAATCAGACCGATGATCATCGCGCTGGCTTCATAATAGAGATGCCGCGCTTCCATTGGGAACCATTGCGGCCACAGGTTGACGCTCATCGAATAGAGCCACGCCACGCCGGTGCCGAGGGCGACCAGCGTATCCATCGTGGCGGTGCCGTTCAGCAGGCTTTTCCACGCGCTGCGGTAGAAATGGCCGCCTGCGAAAACCATAACGGCCAGCGTCGCCAGGCCGATCGCCAGCCACAGGCTGCGGTTGTCGTCGGTGACCATCATATTGTCGCCGATCATGCCCCAGACCATCACTGGCACACCGAGCAGCAGGGCGACAATCGCCTGCCAGCGAAAGCGTTTCATGGTGGCGATGGCGGTTTCCTGCTGGCGTTCGCGGCGTTTGGCGTCATCTTCAATCGCCTCGGCGCCGTAGCCCGCTTTTTCCACCGCCTGCACTAATTCTGCGGCGGACGCGCTGCCCATGACCAGCGCAGTGCGTTCCGCAAGGTTTACCCGTGCCTGCGTGACGCCCGGTACGCTTTGCAGCGCGTTCTGAACCCGGGAGACACAGCTGGCGCAGCTCATGCCGCTTAACAGCAGCTGTTGGCTATCGTCTTCAGCCGTGGCTGCCGGAAGCTCATCAGGGACCGCTGCCAGTGCTTCCGACGGGATTGATGACTCCGCCAGCGGTTTAGCCTTTGGGTGGCTTAACTCCGCGCCGTAACCGGCTTGCTTGATGGTTTCGATAAGCGCGTCGGCGCTGGCGGTGCCGGTGACGTGCGCTTCCGTAATGCTTACTTCCGCCTGGTCAACATCAGGGCGCTGCTCAAGGCTCTCTTTCACGCGTTTCACGCAATGACCGCAGGACAGGCCGTCCAGGGTCAGGTCGATGGTTTGTGGCATCACAACTCTCCTCTGTTACAGGGCAAAGGTATTGCCCCTTGCACTTCGATGGGCTAACTGTTATTTAGGGTAAACCTTCCATCAAGGGGAAGGTCAAGGGGGAAGTCATGAATATATCCGATGTCGCGAAAAAAACCGGTTTAACCAGCAAAGCCATCCGCTTTTATGAAGAAAAGGGGCTGGTGACGCCGCCGTTACGCAGTGAAAATGGCTACCGGACCTACAGCCAACAGCATCTGAACGAACTGACGCTGCTGCGCCAGGCGCGTCAGGTTGGGTTTAACCTTGAAGAATGTGGCGAACTGGTCAACCTGTTCAACGATCCGGCCCGCCACAGCGCGGATGTGAAAAAGCGCACGCTGGAAAAAGTGGCGGAAATTGAAAGGCACATCAGCGAGTTACAGTCGATGCGCGAGCAACTGCTGACGCTGGCGGACGCCTGTCCCGGCGATGACAGCGCCGACTGTCCGATTATCGATAATCTTTCCGGCTGCTGCCATCACAAGGGAAGGTGAGTTAATTACGAACGTGTTATTGCTCTGACATGCAGGGTAATCCCTTCAACGGCAATCACTTCAACTAACGTACCGCCAGCCAGATCTTCCGTGGCGCTGACCGGCCAGGAGCTGTCGCCGACCCGCACATGCCCGCGGCCATTGACCAGCCCGGACTCCAGCATAAACCGGCGCCCCACCAGTTGCTGCCCGCGCTGGTTTAACTGGCGGTCGGCGGGTTTCTGCTCCCGTACACGCTTCGCCAGCCATTTCCACCATAGCCAGGCGGCGAGGAGGGTTAAGACCGCGAACATCACGCCCTGCCACTCCCAACCAACCGGCAGTAGCCATACCGTGAGGCCGGTAATCACTGCCGCCACGCCGCTCCACAGCAGGTAGCCGTTACCGCCGAGCATTTCGGCGGCAAGCAACAGGCCGCCGAGGCTGAGCCAGAAAATATGCGGATGCGCCGCTATCATCTCGATCATTATTTTTTCCGCTCGCTGGCGCTGTCTTTAACCAGTTCAGTGATGCCGGCAATGGAGCCCATCAGACTGCTGGCATCCAGCGGCATCATCACCACTTTACTATTACTGGACGAGCCTATTTGTTGTAGCGCTTCGGTATATTTCTGCGCCACGAAGTAGTTAACCGCCTGAATATCCCCGGCGGCGATCGCTTCGGACACCATTTTGGTCGCCCGCGCTTCCGCTTCAGCGGAACGTTCACGCGCTTCCGCCTGCAGGAAGGCCGACTGGCGTTCGCCTTCCGCTTTCAGGATCTGCGACTGTTTCTCCCCCTCGGCCTTGAGGATCTCCGCCTGGCGTACCCCTTCGGCTTCCAGAATATAGGCGCGCTTGGTTCGCTCCGCTTTCATCTGCGCGTTCATAGAAGAAATTAACTCCGCCGGTGGACGCACGTCGCGGATTTCAATACGTGTGACTTTGATGCCCCACGGGTTGGTCGCCTCATCGACAATATGCAGCAGTCGCGAGTTGATGCTGTCGCGCTGGGAAAGCATTTCGTCGAGCTCCATCGAACCCAGAACGGTACGGATGTTGGTCATCGTAAGGTTGATGATCGCCAGTTCGAGGTTACTGACCTCATAGGCCGCCCGTGGAGCATCGATGACCTGGATAAAACACACGGCGTCGATGGTGACATTGGCGTTGTCTTTGGAAATCACTTCCTGCGAAGGAATGTCCAGCACCTGTTCCATCATATTGATCTTGCGGCCAATGCGGTCCATAAACGGCACAACGAGGCTCAGGCCGGGCTGGAGCGTTTTGGTGTAACGGCCAAAACGTTCCACTGTCCACTGATACCCCTGCGGTACGATTTTAACGCCCGCGCCAACGACCACCAGGGCGACAAAGATGAGAATAGGGATAAAAATAAGCATTAAAAAAACCTCCTGTTGCACTGTCCTTGAAATGATATATCGCTACCAGCGTAAACAAATTATATCCGATTAATCAAAGGGAGTTCCCCTCTTATTCCATACAGAGATACACTCATTGCCGATAAAAAATGGAAAGATGGACGCACAATGAAAGAAAATGGCATTCTGCTTCAGCTCAAAAACGTGGGATACCAGGCAGGGGAGACAGACATTCTGCGCGGTATTCGCTTTAACCTTCTCCCCGGCGAATTTAAACTGATTACCGGACCTTCCGGCTGCGGTAAAAGCACCTTGCTGAAAATTATCGCATCGTTACTTAGCCCCAGCGAAGGGGAAATTCTTTTTGCGGGTCAAGACATCGCCACGCTCAGTCCGGAAACGTATCGCCAGCAGGTTTCTTACTGTACGCAAACGCCCACGCTGTTTGGCAACACCGTGTATGATAATTTGATCTTCCCCTGGGAAATCCGCAATAAGCGCCCGGAGCGACAGCAACTTGTCGACGATCTGGCGCGATTTGACCTTTCGGAAACGCTACTGGAGAAAAACATCAGCGCGCTTTCCGGCGGCGAAAAGCAGCGTATCTCGCTAATCCGCAATCTACAGTTTTTACCGCAGGTGCTGTTGCTTGATGAAATCACCAGCGCGCTGGATGAAAAAAATAAGCGCAACGTCAACGAAATGATTCATCGCTACGCTCGTGATAAGCAAATTGGGGTGCTGTGGGTTACTCACGATAAAGATGAGATCGATCATGCGGATACGATAATTACCCTGACGCCGCATGCCGGTGAAATGCAGGAGACGCGTAATGAACGAGCATAATATTACCAATTCGTCTCTGGCCCTGGCGATGATGCTGGTGGTGGTGGCGATGCTGATCAGCCACAAAGAGAAACTGGCGCTGGAAAAGGACATTCTCTGGAGCGTTGGGCGCGCTGTCATTCAGCTTATTATCGTGGGCTATGTCCTGAAATATATCTTCGGCGTCAATCACGCCGTTCTGACGTTAGTGATGGTGCTATTTATCTGTTTTAACGCGGCGTATAACGCGCAGAAGCGCAGCAAATATATTGATAAAGCGTTTGTATCCTCATTTATTGCCATTACCGTGGGCGCAGGCTTAACACTAGCGGTGCTGGTGCTGTCAGGGTCGATTGAATTTATTCCCATGCAGGTGATTCCGATCTCCGGGATGATTGCCGGGAACGCGATGGTCGCCGTTGGCTTGTGCTATAACAATCTCGGACAGCGATTTAGCAGTGAGCGGCAGCAGATTCAGGAAAAACTGAGTCTGGGCGCGACGCCAAAAATGGCATCAGCCGGATTGATTCGCGACAGCATTCGCGCTTCGCTAATCCCAACGATTGACTCAGCGAAAACGGTTGGGCTGGTGAGTTTGCCAGGTATGATGTCGGGGCTGATCTTTGCCGGGATCGATCCGGTAAAAGCGATAAAATACCAGATTATGGTGACCTTTATGCTGCTTTCGACGGCGAGCCTGTCAACCATTATCGCCTGTTATTTAACCTATCGGAAATTCTACAATTCGCGCCACCAACTGGTGGTGACGCATTTAAAGACGTGAGCGGGGAAGGGCATCTCTGACCCGCAGGCCCGGTAAACGTAGCGCCACCGGGCACTGCAGGCGGAATTAATATAACAGTGCGTACAGCTGGCGACGGTACTTCGACGCCAGCGCATCACCCGTGCCAAGCGCGGCCAGAATTTCCTGGAACATTTTACGCACCTGTCCGTCCGCCGCGGCGAGATCGTGACGCAGATGGCTAAACAGCAGTTCCAGCGCTTCTTCGTTACGTCCCACCTGATGCAGTTGCAGCGCCAGTTGCGCCGCCAGTCCGGCATCCTGCGGGTTATCGGCAACCTGTTGCTGGAGCTGTTGAATCTCTGGCGTGTCGGCGGCCTGTTTCAGCAAATCAATCTGCGCCACCAGCCCCTGATAGCGGGTGTCCTGGTCCTGCAGAGGAATCGTTTTGAGCACCGCTTCGGCCTCTTCAGTGCGGTTCAGGGCAATCTGGGTTTCCGCAAGCAGCAGGCCAATTTCACCGTTCTGGTTAGACAACTGCCAGGCGTCTTTCAGCAGGGGCAGCGCGTCGATATAGTTGCCTTCCTGCATCAGTTGCATTGCCTGCTGGGCTTTCAACTCTTCTTCACGCGGCAGCACTTTATCGAGCAGGGCGCGAATCGCTTCTTCCGGCTGCGGCCCCTGGAAACCGTCAACCGGCTGACCGTTCTGGAACAGGTAAACGGTAGGGATCGCGCGCAGGCCAAACTGGGAGGCGATCATCTGCTCGGCGTCACAGTCGAGCTTCGCCAGGATAAACTGGCCGTTATACTGCGCGGCCAGGCTTTCCAGCACTGGCGTCAGTTGCAGACAGTGCTGGCTACGCTCGGACCAGAAATAGAACAGTACCGGTGTGGTCATCGACTGTTCTAAAGTCTGCTGCAGGTTCGATTCGTTAATGTTGACAATATTCTGTACGGACATGGAGTTGCTCTCTTTTGTCGATTTCTTTTTTACATGGGGGCTGACGCGCGCGCTTCAACTCACCCACGCAAAATTTTGTCCATCAGGCGTCCCGGCAGCAGACGTTTCAGCAGCATGACGGCCCAGGTGACCAGCGTGACCGGATAGCGAAGTTTAGGTTTGTCGCTGACAAACGCGTGGCGCACTTTATTGACCACCGCTTCAGGATCCAGGGTAAAACGGGCGGCAATGCCGGGATTCTCCACCGGTTTGTCGCTTTGCGTTTGGTTAACGTTCTCGGTAAAACGGGTACGAATGGGGCCGGGCTCGATCACGCTGACGTGAATTCCGCTGTGGCGCAGCTCCATACGTAGCGCGTCCGACCACGCTTCCAGCGCGTATTTACTGGCGGCGTAAGCGCCGCGTCCCGGCGTGGAGATCAGCCCCATCACCGACGAGGTCATGACGATACGCCCTTCGCCGTGGGGCAGCATTGCCGGTAATAAGCGCATTGTGAGCTGGTGAGCGCCAAAAAAGTTGGCGGAAAATTGCTGCTCCATCTGCTCACGACTGATGGTGCTCAGGGGACCGTAAACGCCGTACCCGGCATTATTAAAGATCCCAAACAAACAGTTATCGGTCAGGGCGATCACTTCATCGGCGGCGCGATCCACACTCTCAGGAGAGTCGAGATCGATCTGTACGCCGGTGAAGCCCATGCTATTCATGCGGGCGACATCTTCAGGTTTACGGCAGCCTGCGAGAATTTGAAAGCCCTGGCGCTTAAGTTCAAACGCGCTTTCCAGGCCAATTCCGCTGGAACATCCTGTTATTAAGACCGATTTTTGCATAACTTTACCTGTCAGGATCTCCGTTGTGTTATGACTCATGATTTACTAAAGGACTCAGCTGTTTCGCCATCCAGTCAGCGATAAACGGCTGAGCTTCGGGGTTAGGATGAATACCATCATCCTGCATCCATTGGGGTTTCAGATAGACCTCTTCCATAAAAAAGGGTAACAGAGGAATATCGAACTCACTGGCAAGCTTAGGATAAACAGCGCTGAAGGTTTCATTATAACGGCGACCGTAGTTTGCGGGCAGGCGAATTTGCATCAGCAGCGGTTCGGCGTTAGCGGCTTTCACCTTTTGCAAAATGGTGCGCAGCGTCTGTTCGGTTTGCGCCGGGGCGAAACCGCGCAGGCCGTCGTTACCGCCAAGTTCAACCAGTACCCAGCGCGGTTGATGTTGTTTTAGCAAGGCAGGCAGCCGCGCCAGCGCTTGCCCGGAGGTGTCGCCGCTGATGCTTGCATTGACAACCGTGGTTTTTGCTTGCCATTTGTCATTCAACAGCGCAGGCCAGGCTGCGCTGGCAGACATACGATAGCCGGCGCTCAGGCTGTCGCCGAGGATTAATAACGTGTCAGCCGCCACGGCCCGACAGGTAAACAGGATCAAAAACAGGAAGGGCAAATGCCAGCGGAAAACATTGTTGAAGTTCATCGTCTTAAGAAGTCCGTCGGTCAGGGGGAGCATGAGCTTTCCATCCTTACCGGAGTTGAACTGGTTGTCAAACGCGCCGAGACCATCGCCCTGATTGGCGAGTCGGGTTCGGGTAAGTCAACGCTGCTGGCGATCCTCGCCGGACTGGATGACGGCAGCGGCGGCGAGGTCAGTCTGGTGGGTAAACCGCTGCACCAGATGGACGAGGAAGCGCGGGCGCAACTGCGCGCCAGGCACGTCGGCTTTGTTTTCCAGTCGTTTATGTTGATCCCGACGCTAAACGCGCTGGAGAACGTCGAGCTGCCAGCGCTGCTGCGTGGGGAAACCAGCAGCAAAAGCCGGGAAGGCGCGAAAGCGTTGCTGGAACAACTGGGGCTGGGTAAGCGTCTGGATCATCTTCCGGCCCAGCTTTCCGGCGGCGAACAGCAGCGCGTGGCGCTGGCGCGCGCGTTTAACGGACGACCGGAGGTGCTGTTTGCGGATGAACCAACCGGCAACCTGGATCGACAGACTGGCGACAAAATTGCCGATCTGCTGTTTTCGCTGAACCGTGAACACGGGACGACGTTGATCCTGGTGACCCACGATCCCCAACTGGCGGCGCGCTGCGACAGGCGTCTGCGACTGGTCAACGGACAGTTGCAGGAGGAGGCATGATCGCACGCTGGTTCTGGCGCGAATGGCGCTCGCCGTCGTTACTGATTGTCTGGATGGCGCTGAGCCTGGCGGTGGCCTGTGTGCTGGCGCTGGGCAGCATCAGCGACCGAATGGAGAAAGGGTTAAGCCAGCAAAGCCGTGAGTTTATGGCCGGCGACCGGACGCTGCGTAGTTCGCGCGTGGTCCCGCAGGCGTGGATCGACGAAGCGCGTCAGCGCGGGCTAAAAGTCGGGGAACAACTGACCTTCGCCACCATGACGTTTGCCGGAGACACGCCGCAACTGGCTAACGTTAAGGCGGTTGATGACCTTTATCCGATGTACGGCAAGCTGGAGACCCGCCCGTCTGGGCTGAAGCCCCAGCCCGGGTCGGTGCTGCTCGCGCCGCGCCTGATGGCGCTGCTGAATCTGAAAATCGACGATACCCTTGACGTGGGCGACGCCACGTTGCGTATTGCCGGTGAAGTGGTGCAGGAGCCGGACTCGGGCTTTAACCCATTCCAGATGGCGCCGCGGCTGATGATGAACATTGCTGATGTGGAAAAAACCGGTGCGGTACAGCCCGGCAGCCGCGTTACCTGGCGCTACAAGTTTGGCGGTACTGCGCAGCAATTGGACGACTACGAAAAATGGCTGCTGCCGCAGCTCAAACCAGAGCATCGTTGGTATGGTCTTGAGCAGGATGAAGGCGCGCTCGGTAAATCCCTTGAGCGTTCGCAGCAATTTTTACTGCTTTCAGCGCTGTTAACCCTGCTGTTGGCCGTCGCCGCCGTGGCGGTGGCAATGAGCCATTACTGCCGCAGCCGCTATGATCTAGTGGCAATCCTGAAAACCCTCGGCGCGGGCAGGGCGCAATTGCGCAAACTGATCGTCGGGCAGTGGCTGATGGTGCTGGCGCTTTCTGCCGTCACCGGAGGCGCGATAGGGTTACTGTTTGAAAAGGTCTTAATGGTGCTGCTCAAGCCGGTATTGCCTGCCGCACTGCCGCCTGCCAGCCTCTGGCCGTGGCTGTGGGCGCTGGGCACCATGGTGGTGATTTCGCTGCTGGTGGGCCTGCGTCCGTATCGTCTGCTGCTGGCGACTCAGCCGCTGCGCGTACTGCGTCGCGACGCGGTGGCGAATGTCTGGCCGCTGAAGTTTTATCTGCCGGTCGTCACCGTTGTCGTTGTGCTGTTGCTCGCCGGATTAATGGGCGGCAGTCCCCTGCTGTGGGCGGTGCTGGCGGGCGCGGTGGTACTGGCGCTGCTGTGCGGCGTGCTGGGGTGGATGCTGCTGAATGTTCTGCGCGGCCTGACGCTCTCGTCGTTGCCGCTGCGTCTGGCCGTTAGCCGCCTGCTGCGTCAGCCGTGGTCCACCCTGAGCCAGCTTTCCGCATTCTCGCTGTCGTTTATGCTGCTGGCGCTACTGCTGGTGCTGCGCGGCGATCTGCTGGATCGCTGGCAGCAGCAACTGCCGCCGGAAAGCCCCAACTATTTTCTGATCAACATCGCTTCTGAACAGGTGCCGCAGGTGAAGGCCTTTCTCTCGGAGCATCAGGTGATCCCGGAAGCGTTTTATCCTATTGTCCGGGCGCGCCTGACGGCCATTAACGATAAATCGACCGAAGGCAATCCGGATGAAGCGCTAAACCGCGAGCTGAATCTGACATGGCAGGATAGCCGACCCAGCCATAATCCGATTGTCGCCGGCGTCTGGCCGCCGAAAAAGGGCGAAGTGTCGATAGAAGAGGGGCTGGCGAAGCGGTTGAACGTGTCACTGGGCGATAGCGTGACCTTTATGGGCGATACCCAACAGTTCAGCGCAAAGGTCACCAGTCTGCGTAAGGTGGACTGGGAAAGTTTGCGGCCAAACTTCTTCTTTATCTTCCCGTCCGGCGCGCTTGACGGACAGCCGCAAAGCTGGCTGACCAGCTTTCGTTGGGAAAACGGCAACGAAATGCTGACCCAACTTAACCGCGAGTTTCCGACGGTTAGCCTGCTGGATATCGGCGCTATTCTCCGGCAGGTCGGCCAGGTGCTGGAGCAGGTGAGCCGGGCGCTGGAAGTCATGGTGGTGCTGGTTACCGCCTGCGGCATCCTGCTGTTGCTGGCGCAGGTGCAGGTTGGCATGCGGCAACGCCATCAGGAACTGGTCGTCTGGCGCACGCTGGGGGCGGGCAAGAAACTGCTGCGCACCACCTTATGGTGTGAATTTGCCATGCTGGGATTGGTGTCCGGGCTGGTGGCCTCCATTGGCGCAGAAACAGCGCTGGCCATGTTGCAAACCCGGGTCTTTGATTTCCCCTGGCAGCCGGACTGGCGATTGTGGGCGGTTTTACCCCTTAGCGGCGCGTTCCTGCTTTCCGTCTGCGGCGGCTGGTTGGGGATCCGGTTACTGAAGGGGAAGGCGCTGTTCCGCCAGTTTAGCAATTAAGCAGTATGAGACTGACGCGCCGGTGAAGATACCGGCGCGCTCTTTTTTAAAAGCATAAATGGATAAGCCCGCGCCGTTTAACGGCACAAATCATTAAAAACCCGCCAACACGCCTGTAGTAATTCCGGTTAACATTCCATTGCTGAATAATTAGCAGGAAATCTATCAAGGAAAAATAATGACTATAAAAACAACAGCGCTGGCGGCATCGATCGGCGCGGCAGTGGCATTAATGTCTTTCGCTTCTCAGGCGGAAATCACTGTTCTGAAACAAGATCCCCAGGCGGGCAACCCGCTGAGCCGTCTAAACTTCACCGTGGGCGGGAGTATTCGTCCCCAGTTCCAGAATATGACGGGCGATGACGGCGCCAACGGTTATAAACGTAATGGTTTTGACGGCGGCACCCGTTTCCGTTTCGCGGCAGATTACTATCTGTTTGACGACATTAGCTGGATCAGCTTCTACGAGCTGGGCGTGAATATTCCGGCGCAGTTTAACTGGGATAACCACTACGCCGAAGGCGCGCACGACACCACCCGCCGTATGCTGTATACCGGTCTGAAAAGCGATACCTGGGGTACGCTGACTTTCGGTCAACAGAACAGCATTTACTACGATGTGGTGGGCGCGAAAACCGATATCTGGGACTATGACATGATAGGCCAGGCTCCGGGTAACGGGATCAACGGCGACTACGACGGCTCCTACCGTTCTCGCAAGATGCTGAAATACAAGAAAACCGTAGGCGATGTTGATCTCTACGCGTCTTATCTGTTCAGCGATGACTACAACGCAAACAACGGCCTGAACTACAAGCGTAAAGGCGGCGGCTCGCTGGGTGCGGATTATCATATTACTGACGATCTAAGCTGGGGTACGGCGTGGAACTACACCCGTGCAGAAATGCGCGGCAACGGCAACAAGACGTACGATCAGAACATTGTGGGTACAGCATTGAGCTGGACGCCGGAAAACTGGACCTTCTCAATGGGCGGCGGCTGGTACCAGAACTTCATGACCACGAAAAAAGTATCGGTGAACGACTACTTTGCTGGTGATGCCTGGGGTCTGGAATACTTCGCGGGCTACACTTTCCCGATCAACCAGTACGCGGTGAAATCCATTCAGCCGTACTTTATGGGAGACCGTATTGAATACGTGAATGGCCGGGATTATCTGCGCACCGATAACGGCGTGGGGATCAGCTTCCAACTGGACTATGGTTTCCGTGTTGATTACGAGCATGTCTTCACCTCCAGCACCGATGACCTGGGCGATATGAACCTCGTACGTCTGCGTTACGACTTCTGAGTCGGCGCCAGTGCCGGAGAGCGACGCGTGGCGTCTTATCCGGCCTGTGTCGCCGCACTGTGCGCGCCGGGTAAGGCGAAAACGCCGCCCGGCTCTTTTAATGGCGCAGCCAGTCCGCCACCTCTTCAAACGTCCCGCGAAAGACAATCTTGTCGGCTTTTTTCTCCAGTTGATAGCGGTACATCGGGTCGTAATATTCTTCCAGCAGCGGCACCAGCCAGTTGAAATGGGCGTCGGTGCTACCGGTACGACGCTGTTCCGTCAGCGCGGTGTCAAGCTTTGCGGTCAGTTCGGCAAAGCGTTGCAAACCCAGACGGCGGCGAATAGCGAAAAGCCCGTGATGCAGATACTCGCCATATTCCTGCCAGCCCTGTTCGTCCCCGTATGCGTGGGTGAAATCATGGTGCATACGGATAAAATACTCGTCGCGCAACCGTTCAAGACGGCGTTCGAACGGATCGTCCACCACGGCGATGCTCGCCTGAGTCATCCTGAGGCGCAGACATTCCGGCAGATGGTTTGAGCCGATCATCCGGCCTTCATCTTCCAGCACCCAGCGTGACGCCTGTTTTTGCAGTAACGTCACCGCCAGCAGGTTTTCAAAACTCGCCTGGCTGAGCTGCGGTTCCAGCGTGCGGCCAAACGAGGAGCCGCGATGATGGGCGAGCCCTTCAAGATCGACCCCATCAGGCCGCTGCTGGACCAGCTGCGTTTTGCCATTGCCTGTGCAGCCGCCGACAAGCACTATCGGTTTCTGGACCTGTTCTTCCGTAATGTGTATCGCCGCCTGGCGTAGCGCTTTGTAGCCGCCTTTGATCAGCGGGTACTCGACGCCCGCCTCGCGCAGCCACTGTTGAGTAATATGCGAACGCTGGCCGCCGCGCGCGCAGCAGAGATATCCGTGCGGGTATTTTTCGCAGGCCGCGTGCCAGGCGTCAATTCGCTGCTGGCGTTTCTCGCCGCAGACCCGTTGATGACCCAGCGCCAGCGCAGCGTCCGGCCCCTGGCGTTTGTAACAGGTGCCGACGGCGGCGCGCTCGTCATCATCCATCAAGGGCAAATTGATAGCGCCGGGCATTGCGCCTTGCTGAAATTCAACCGGCGCGCGGACATCGATTAAGGGCGTATCAGCGGCGAGGATCGCCCGATAGTCCGTTCCATCGTTCATGTGAAATCCTGAAAAGACAAAAACAGCAATGGGGGGATTTTACGCGCGTAGAGGGGAAACGGGGAAGGAAACTTCCTTCCCCTGGCACTAAATGTGTTAGTTGAGCTGGCTTTGCGCCCAGACGATACCGCTGGCGTATTCCGGCGGAAGCAGCGGCGCGAGGGCTTCAAGCGTTGCGCTCAGGCGCGCGGTGTCGCTGTCGGTCAGGTTCAGGTGGCCAACTTTACGCCCCGGACGCACCTCTTTGTCATACCAGTGCAGGTGCACGAGCGGCAGCTTCAGCCAGTCAGCATTCAGCTCGCTGCCAATCAGATTCACCATCACCGACGGGCTGTTTACCACCGGCGCTGGCATCGGCAGGCCGGTAATGGCCCGCAAATGCAACTCGAACTGGCTGATGCTGGCGCCGTTTTGCGTCCAGTGACCGCTGTTATGCACGCGCGGCGCCAGTTCGTTAATCAACAGGCCGTCCGGCGTGACAAAACACTCCATCGCCATTACGCCGACGTAGTTCAGCTCCTGCATAATGGCGGAGAGCATCGCTTCGGCCTGTGCCTGTTGTTTCGCATTGGCCTGGGGAAAAGCGACGCTGGTACGCAGAATTCCGTCCTGATGCAGGTTGCGCGTTAACGGGTAAAACACCGTACTGCCGTCGAAGGCGCGAGCGCCAACCAGCGACACTTCAGCGGAAAAGTTGATGCCCTGTTCAACGATGCATTCGCCGTAGCAGTCGGCCGGAAGCTGGTCGGTTTCCGTCGCGCGCAGTCGCCACTGGCCGCGGCCGTCGTAGCCGCCGAC
The DNA here is from genome assembly GCF_000759835.1 of Citrobacter sedlakii NBRC 105722. GTDB lineage: Bacteria > Pseudomonadota > Gammaproteobacteria > Enterobacterales > Enterobacteriaceae > Citrobacter_A > Citrobacter_A sedlakii. Next base: position 407,380 of record NZ_BBNB01000002.1, on the reverse strand, counting down.
GCGACGTTTCACGATCGCCAGTTCACCCAGCCGTTCAAACACCGCGGGCCATTCCTTTTTATCGGCCAGCAATTGCCACGGCGCGGTCGCCAGGTTGAGCGTGTCAAAAAGCTGCTTTTGCGTCAGGCGGTCGGCAATAATCGGGAAGACGTCGCGGTTGACGAACGCGGGATGACGCGCCAGTTCACGGGTCAGCGCCGTTTCCGGCCAGCGCTCAATTTCTGCGGTGATAACGCTTTGTTGAAAAGGGACGGCGGCAGGTTCCGCGTCCAGCCCAACCGGCCAGACGGCGATACCCAGCGGTTCACCGGCCTGACGCAGCATTCGACCTAACTGACCGTTGCCCAGTACGCAGACCTGTTTCATGCCGTACCTCGCGGGTCCGGATTCTCAAGGACGTCGTCCGTCTGCGCCTTGCGCCAGTCGTGCAAACGCTGACGTAACGCGTCGTCGTGCGTTGCCAGAATTTGGGCGGCCAACAGCGCTGCGTTTGCCGCGCCGGCTTTACCTATCGCCAGCGTGCCCACCGGAATGCCGCGCGGCATTTGCACGATGGAGTAGAGGCTGTCGACGCCGCTCAGCGCTGCGCTTTGTACCGGAACGCCCAGCACCGGCACCAGCGTTTTCGCCGCAATCATGCCCGGCAGATGCGCCGCGCCGCCGGCGCCGGCGATAATCACCTGATAGCCGTGTTCTTCCGCACTTTCGGCGAAGCTGAACAGTTTATCGGGGGTGCGGTGCGCAGAGACAACCTCAACGTGGTGTGGGACGTTCAGAATATCGAAGATTTCGGCGGCGAACTGCATGGTAGCCCAGTCGCTTTTGGACCCCATCACGATGGCGACTCGCGCCGGGTTATTGCGGGAAGACATGCGTCTGAAAACTCCTGTGGTGCGGGACACGCTGCTTTTGAGGCCACAGAGAATAGCATGTAAATACGCCAAGGAAAACGGTTGCGTCACTTATGAGGCTGGCAATTCGCGGGGAGATTTAAAACGGGAAAGAGATCAGTTTAACGTCTGTCGGCGTCACTTTTACCATCGACCCTTCGCTGTGCCAGGCACCCAACACCACGCGGAACGCGGGTTGGTCGTTAGCGGTAAGGGTATGCACGTCCGGGCGGTGGGTGTGCCCGTGGATCAGCCACTGCACCTGATGTTTTTCCATCCCGGCCACAACGGCATCTTGATTAACGTCCATGATGGCCAGCGATTTGCTGCTGTTGGCGGCTTTGCTGCCCGCGCGCATTTTCGCGGCTACCCGTTTGCGAATAAACAACGGCAGGGCGAGAAACAGCGTTTGCAGCCAGCGCTGATGAACTTTGGCGCGAAACGCCTGATAACCGTGGTCGTCAGTACACAGCGTATCGCCATGCATAATCAGTATCCGGCGGCCATACAGCGTGAGCACCTTTTCCTGCGGTAAAAGGATCATTGCGCTTTCACGCGCGAAGCGTTTCCCAAGCAGAAAGTCCCGGTTGCCGTGAATAAAGAAGCAAGGAACGCCCGCGTCAACCACCGCCTTGATTGCCGCCGCGATTTGCCGGTGCAGAGGCAGAGGGTCGTCGTCGCCGATCCAGGCTTCAAACAGATCGCCGAGGATATACAGCGCGTCGGCCTGACGGGCCTCTCCGGCTAAAAAACGCAGAAAACCGGCGGTGATCGCCGGTTCTTCCGTGCAGAGATGAAGATCTGCAATAAACAGTGTCGCCACGATTACTCGCTAACGGTCACGTTTTCGATGATCACGTCTTCTTTTGGTACGTCCTGGTGCATACCGCTGCGACCGGTCGCGACGCCTTTGATTTTATCCACAACGTCCATGCCTTCAACGACCTCGGCAAATACGCAGTAACCCCAGCCCTGCATGCTTTCGCCGGAGAAGTTCAGGAAGTCGTTGTCGACGACGTTGATGAAGAACTGCGCGGTTGCAGAGTGCGGAGCCTGAGTACGGGCCATCGCCAGCGTACCGCGGGTGTTTTTCAGACCGTTGTTGGCTTCGTTTTTGATCGCTTCTTTCGTTGCTTTCTGCTTCATGCCAGGTTCGAAACCGCCGCCCTGAATCATGAAACCGTTAATCACACGGTGGAAAATGGTGTTGTTGTAAAAACCTTCGCGGCAGTAGTCCAGGAAGTTTTTAACTGTTTCAGGCGCTTTATCATCAAACGTTTTGATTACGATATCGCCGTGATTAGTGTGGAAAGTAACCATTTTTGCATCCTGTTCCGATAGAGAAGTGCTTTAACCCGATGAGGGTCAGAGTAAGGGGTGTGTTATAGCATAAGCGCAGGCTGTGATCACCTTGCAAAGTGTGCTGATCCCATGCCGAATTATGGGTATTATACGGACTTTACGATCCACACACGTCTTACACGGAACCTTCAATGTTAAAAATTTTTAATACACTGACGCGCCAAAAAGAGGAATTCAAACCTATTCATGCCGGGGAAGTCGGCATGTACGTGTGTGGTATTACCGTTTACGATCTCTGTCATATCGGACATGGCCGTACTTTCGTCGCGTTTGATGTGGTGGCGCGTTACCTGCGTTTTCTGGGCTACACGCTGAAATACGTACGCAACATTACTGATATCGACGACAAAATCATCAAACGCGCTAATGAAAACGGTGAAAGCTTCGTGGCGCTTGTCGATCGCATGATCGCGGAAATGCACAAAGATTTTGATGCGCTGAATATTCTGCGCCCGGACATGGAGCCACGCGCGACGCATCATATCGCCGAGATCATTGAGATCACCGAGCAACTGATCGCCAAAGGCCACGCTTACGTCGCAGACAACGGTGACGTGATGTTCGACGTGCCGACTGACCCAAACTACGGTCTGCTGTCTCGCCAGGATCTGGATCAGTTGCAGGCCGGGGCGCGCGTGGACGTGGTTGACGTCAAACGCAACCCGATGGACTTCGTGCTGTGGAAGATGTCCAAAGAGGGCGAACCGAGCTGGCCGTCGCCGTGGGGCGCAGGCCGTCCTGGCTGGCATATTGAATGCTCGGCCATGAACTGCAAACAGCTGGGTAATCATTTTGATATTCACGGCGGCGGTTCGGATCTGATGTTCCCGCATCATGAAAACGAAATCGCGCAGTCCACCTGTGCGCACGACGGCGAATACGTGAACTACTGGATGCACTCCGGCATGGTGATGGTCGATCGCGAAAAGATGTCTAAATCGCTGGGCAATTTCTTCACCGTGCGCGACGTGTTGAAATACTACGATGCGGAAACGGTGCGCTACTTCCTGATGTCCGGTCACTACCGCAGCCAGCTGAACTACAGCGAAGAGAACCTCAAGCAGGCGCGTTCAGCGCTGGAGCGGCTGTACACCGCGCTGCGCGGAACGGATAAAACCGTCGCTCCTGCCGGTGGCGAGGCCTTTGAAACGCGCTTTATTGAGGCGATGAACGACGACTTCAATACGCCGGAAGCCTATTCGGTGCTGTTCGACATGGCGCGCGAAGTGAACCGTCTGAAAGGGGAAGATATGGCAGCCGCCAATGCCATGGCGTCGCATCTGCGTAAAATTTCTGCTGTGCTCGGTCTGCTGGAGCAGGAGCCGGAAGCGTTCCTGCAAAGCGGCGCGCAGGCGGATGACGGCGAAGTAGCCCAAATCGAAGCGTTGATCCAGCAGCGTCTGGATGCCCGTAAAGCGAAAGACTGGGCGGCGGCGGATGCGGCGCGCGATCGTCTGAACGAAATGGGTATCGTCCTGGAAGACGGACCACAGGGAACCACCTGGCGTCGCAAGTAAGACGGAGATCCCCGGCGGCGTTTACGCTTGTCGGGTTGAGGTTATTTACAGGCCGGATAAGACGTAACGCGTCGCTATCCGGCTTTTTATCGCCGTTTCCACCACAACATCCCCATTAGCATCAGCCCCGGTAACCACACCCACAGCAGTTCCGAGAATATCACCTGATGGCCATACGGCGTGGCATAGCGCGATAGCGCGAACGGCGCGACCTTAATCACCTGCCACGGCGCAAAAAAGCGTTCATCCGACCACGGCCACAGCCAGCCGACACCTTTTCCGCCGGTAGTGATCGAATCCAGTAAACTGTGTGACAGCAGTGATACCGTAAGAAACAGCCAGCAGCGCGTCAGGCTGGCTTTCAACCATCGTCGACCAATGAGCACGCACAGTATCGGCACCACAAAAGCAAACAGCAGCGAATGGGTAAAGCCGCGATGGCCGAACGCGTTGCCGTAGGCCACGCCGAGTTTAAAGGAGAGCACATCCATGTCCGGCACCATCGCCAGCGCGATACCGGCAAACAGCAAACGGGGGGGAATGACTTTTGTGCCCAGCCCTAAGCCGAGGCAGAGCGGGACAGCCGCGTGGGTGAGAATCGTTGGCATATTTTCGCTTCGTATGAAAAAACGCTATGTTCGCAACGCACTGTGAAGGGACGATGAAGTCACTCGACGGGAAGGGGAGCATCGCCGGACAGGGTGCGAAGACCGCTGTCCGGCAAAGGGCATCAGGCGACGACGGTGACGCTCTGACCGGCATAGCTGACGGTTTGACCGGCAACGATTTTGCAGCGTTTGCGGGTTTCCACCGCGCCGTCAACGTTGACCTGTCCTTCCGCAATGGCCATTTTCGCCTGGGCGCCGCTTTCGCTCCAGCCTTCCAGTTTCAGCAAATCACACAGTTCAACGTGAGAATGCTTGCCTAAAGAAAATGTCGCCATGTTAGTTATCCTGTGGGTCGTGATATTCAACACACGCCTGAAGCGTGTTTTCGATAAGAGTGGCGACGGTCATTGGGCCAACGCCGCCCGGCACGGGGGTAATGTAAGATGCGCGCGCGGACGCGTCGTCAAAAACGACGTCGCCAACCACCTTGCCATTTTCCAGACGGTTAATGCCGACATCAACCACGATGGCGCCTTCTTTGATCCACTCACCGGGAATAAAGCCCGGTTTACCGACCGCGACGACCAGCAGATCGGCATTTTCGACATGATGGCGCAGATTTTTGGTAAAGCGATGCGTCACCGTGGTCGTGCAACCGGCCAGCAGCAGCTCCATGCTCATCGGGCGGCCCACGATGTTGGATGCGCCAATCACGACGGCGTTCAGGCCGTAAAGGTCGATATTGTAGCGTTCAAGCAGGGTAACGATGCCGCGGGGCGTACAGGGACGCAGACGCGGCGCGCGCTGGCACAGGCGACCAACGTTGTAAGGATGAAAACCATCCACGTCTTTGTCCGGATCGATACGCTCCAGCACTTTCACGTTATCGATACCCGCCGGAAGCGGCAATTGCACCAGAATACCGTCAATGGTGTTATCGGCATTCAGCGTATCGATCAGTTCCAGTAACTCCGCCTCGCTGGTGGTTTCCGGCAGGTCATAGGAGCGGGAGACGAATCCCACTTCGTCACAGGCCTTACGTTTGCTTGCGACATAAATCTGCGAAGCCGGGTTACTGCCTACCAGCACAACCGCCAGTCCTGGCGCCCGCAGTCCGGCCGCCACGCGCGCCTGAACTTTTTGAGCAACCTCAGAGCGCACCTGCTGCGCAATCGTTTTACCGTCAATAATCTTTGCTGCCATCAGAGAGAGGATTCCATCTGTAATTTCACGTCGAAGGGGATGCGGCTATTTTGTCAGAAGTGAGGACGGTTGTCAGTCGCCGCTTACGGTCGCGGCAGTTTTTGACAGGAATCAGGCCGCTCTTGAGGTGAACGGCGGCGGTTATGCTCATAACTCAAGCAGTTGAAAGGAAAGCCATTGACCACCAGAGTGGTGAACGTATAATACCGGGCAGTTTTATGTCAGTTTGTTTTCTCTCGATGCTCCCTTAGCTCAGTTGGATAGAGCAACGGCCTTCTAAGCCGTCGGTCGCAGGTTCGAATCCTGCAGGGGGCGCCATTTCCTGGCGCGTTTACCTGGCGGTATTCAGGCCGGACCGCACAAAGCCGCCATCCGGCGCGAATATCTTCCTGTCACTCTTTATAAAAACTGGCCAGGTCGATGGTATTTTCTTTTACCGCATCCATGGCGCTGATAAATTCATTTTTTTGCGCTTCTTCGTCGCTGCGCGGTAAAGAGTTACCGTAAAAACGGCCATTTTTATGAATGGCCAGTGAGTCACTTTTTACCTGACCATTTACCATTCCCTGCGCATTAATGCTGACTTCGCCGCCGATACAATTGCCATTCAGAACGCCGTCGACGGCAATGGCATAGGCTATAATATCCCCTTCAACGTGACCGCTTTTCAGAATATGAACGGTTTTTTCAGAGCGAATAACACCGTCAATGCGGCCATTTACGTGAATATCGCTGGTGGAGTTAAGCTCGCCCTTAATAATACAGGTTTCCGGGATAACGGCGACCGACGGTTCCAGCGGGCTTTGCTGCGTCGGTTTTACCGTCAATTCCACATCGTCGCCGAGGTAAGAAACCTGAGAAGGGTTAAGAGAAGAGGCGATGTTGATGTCTGCATGAGTGTCGGCAAACGTGGTGTTTTGCTCTTTACGTTTGAACATGGTTCTGATCCCCGTCGATGATAAAATTAAATAAACAGCATAAAATAAACCACAGGTTAAAATAATTATGGCAATCACTTTCCATCGCGATTTTATCGTCAGGTAAAAATGTTGATCACCTACGCCATAATGAATAATGAGATAAAGCCAAAGCCCCCAAATAAGCCACAGGAGGTTATAATGCATAGACCTTCACCGAACCTCCCTTATTATCCTGATCGCTGTTCATCGGTGTCAGGACGGTAACATTCAGTGAATTAATGCACAATAAAAAATAAGAATGACCTTTTTTGCTTTGCAATAATTTGAATTCTATCGATTTAAAAAATGACAACGTGCGATTAACAATAATGACCGTGATCGGACACGCACAAAATTCTGACGGTAATAACGCTATTCTGTTAATAATTTGCCGGATAAATAGTCAGCGGCCAGACATGCCTTTTTTTCGGATTTTTTGTTTCAAAGAAGAATAAAAATTGTGCGCCAGGTGGAATTATTTAGCGTAACCGCATTGGCGTGGTCATAGGTTGACGAAAAGGCGGGCGGAGGAAAAACCGTGACGTCAGGAGCCGTGACGTGTTGGACATCGCCCGCCGGGCAATATCACTATGTGTATGAAATGTTAAAATTTTGTGTGGGTTAAAAATTCACCGCCATTGCCTCCTTTGATTTAGGAGGATTCTTAGCGCTGACGCCACCGGTAGCGACCTGTCAGCGCAGCGCTTTCGGTAAACTCAGCGTAAAGCGGGTCGCGCGGGCGTCAGACGTCACCGACACTTTTCCGTGATGCGCCGTTACAATCGACTTGACGATCGCCAGGCCTATGCCGCTGCCTTCGCCCTTGCGCTGGCGGGAGGGGTCCACGCGATAGAAACGATCAAACAGACGCGGCAGATGTTCCGCCGCAACCGGCGTTCCCGGGTTTTCAACCTCAATGCGCACCCGATCGTCAATCTCTTTTAGCCTGACGATGACGGTTTCGCCGCCAGGCGTATGACGCAACGCGTTTGATAATAAATTGCTCAGCGCTCTGCGCAACATTCCCGGATCGCCGAAAACATGGCACGGGCAGCCCTCAAGGCGCAGCGTGACGCCACGCTCCTCTGCCAGCGCTTCAAAAAAGTCGAACACCTTACTGACTTCCTCGGCCAGATTAAGCGCTTTTTTCTCTGGAATAAGCTGGTGGTTATCCGCCTGGGCCAGGAACAGCATGTCGCTGACCATTTTTGCCATATGGCTCAGTTCCTCAAGGCTGGAATAGAGCACCTCTTCCAGTTCCTTTTGAGTTCGCGGCTGGCTAAGAACAATCTCCGTCTGCGTCACCAGGTTGGTGATGGGCGTGCGGATCTCATGCGCGATGTCGGCAGAAAAATTAGACTGGCGGGTAAAGACATCTTCAATACGTTCCAGCATGTGGTTGAAAGAGAGCACCAGTCGTTCCAGCTCAATGGGGACATTTTGCGGGTCAAGGCGAACGTCGAGATCTTTCGAGGTAATGTTCTGGATCTGTCGGCTAACGCGGCGAATCGGCGCGTGTCCTTTATAGACCGCGAATAAAACCAGAAAGACGATCACCAGGCTAATGATCGACGCGGTCATGATCAGCTTGTTTTTCAGATCGTTAATGTAATGGAGGTGAAAGTCGATCGACAACGCCATGTACAGAGTATATGCCGGTTTACCGTCAATCTGCGGACCGACCGGCAGGCGGATCATGCGCCAGCTGGCGTGGGTGCCGTGTCCGGTCATTTGCTTCGCTGGCTCGTTGATCAGCCAAACGTTGCCGCCGGGAACGGTGGTGTCCGGCTCGGCGGTGGCGAGAAATTGCCGGATGTCCGGCGCGCCAGGCGAATGCAGAAGCGCGCGCCCGCGGGTGTCCTCCAGCGCAATGAGGACGTTTGAATAACCGGCAACCACATTTTGCACAATCTCCAGCCGCCGGGATTCCGGTTCATCGGAATGGCTGAGTATGCGCTCCAGCGTGGCGCTAATTTCATTGAGATCGTTCATGTCCTGTTCGGCAAAATGGACTTTTACCGACTGGATCATGATCCAGGCGAAGGCAAAGAAAGCGGCGACTGTGGCAAGGCTGATGAAAAAAGTCAGGCGTGTCGCCAGGGAAAAAGGTCGCTTACTGCGCATCCGGCACCTCAAGCACGTAGCCCACGCCGCGCACGGTCTGAATCAGTTTGGGTTCGAAGTCATTATCAATCTTGCCGCGCAGACGTTTCACGGCGACATCGATGGCATTGGTGTCGCTGTCGAAATTCATATCCCACACCTGGGAGGCGATCAGCGAGCGCGGCAGTACCTCGCCCTGGTGACGGAGAAAGAACTCAAGCAGGGTAAACTCTTTGCTGGTGAGAGTGATCCGCATTCCGCTCCGGCTGACTTTGCGACTGACCAGATCGACATTCAGGTCCGCCACCTGAAACTGACTTTCAACAATCACCGCGGCGCCGCGCCGCAGCAGCGTTCTGACGCGCGCCAGCAGCTCGGCGAAGGCGAACGGCTTAACCAGATAATCGTCCGCGCCTAATTCCAGTCCCTTCACCCGGTGTTCAATGGTGCCGAGCGCCGTGAGTAACAGAATCGGCATCCCTTTTCCGCCAGCGCGCAGCATACGCACAATATCCCAGCCGTTAACGTCGGGCAGCATAATGTCGAGAATGAGCAGGTCGTAGTCGCCGGTCATCGCCAGGTGATAGCCATTCAGGCCGTTATCCGCAAGATCGACCACAAAGCCCGCTTCCGTCAGCCCTTTGGTCAGATACTCCCCGGTTTTTTTCTCATCTTCGACGATCAGTATCTTCAACGCATCCTCCTTCCGTCGCCTGTTGACGTGGCGTCTCCCAATTCTAGAGAAGTCAGATCGGATAGCAATCGCCTTCCGGGAAAATGACAGCTTTGTCATTTTGCTGTCACCGACTGAACAGAGAGCGCCAGGTAAAGTTACCCGCATCTTTCCTTATGTTAATCAGGCTTATGTGCACATTCAGGTTTTTTACCCTCAGCACGGCGCTGCTGCTGGCAGGATGCTCGCTGGCGCCGGACTACCAGCGCCCGGCCTTACCGGTGCCGCAGCAGTTTTCGCTGAGCCACAACCGTCTGATGACCGCGCCTGCGAACTATCAGGACAGCGGCTGGCGGCAGTTTTTTGTTGATCCTCAAGTCAAAACGTTTATTAGCGAAGCGTTGCGTAATAACCGGGATTTACGCATGGCGACGCTGAAAGTGCAGGAGGCGAGGGCGCAGTACCGGGTCACCGACGCCGACCGCTATCCGCAGTTGAACGCAGAAGGCAGCGGAAGCTGGAGCGGAAATCTCAAGGGCGACAGCGGAACCAGCCGCGAATACGACGCGGGACTGAATCTCAGTGTTGATCTGGATTTCTTTGGTCGGCTGAAAAACATGAGCGAAGCCGACCGGCAAAACTTTTTTGCCAGCGAAGAAGCCCGTCGGGCGGTCCATATTTTGCTGGTTTCGAACGTGGCGCAAAGCTATTTCAGTCAGCGTCTTGCGGCGGCTCAACTTCGGGTTGCCGAAGAAACGTTAGGCAATTATCAGCGTTCTTATGCGCTGGTGGAAAAGCAACTGGTCACCGGTACCAGTAATGTGCTGGCGCTGGAACAGGCGCGCGGCGTTATTGAAAGCACCCGCAGCGACATCGCCAAACGTCAGGGGGAACTGGCGCAGGCCAATAACGCGTTACAGCTTCTGCTGGGCGCCTATGCCCGGCTACCGGAGGAAAACGCCGCTGGCGAGGGCGATCTCCATGCTGTAACTCTGCCGCCTGCGCTGTCGTCGCACATCTTATTGCAACGACCGGACATTATGGAGGCAGAGCATACGCTGATGGCGGCGAACGCCAATATTGGCGCGGCGCGGGCGGCGTTTTTCCCCTCCATTAGCCTGACCAGCGGCATTTCCGGCAGCAGCAGCGATCTGACGAACTTATTCAGCGCGGCGGGCGGCATGTGGAGCTTCATCCCAAAGGTGGAGCTGCCGATTTTCAATGCCGGTCGTAATCAGGCCAGTCTCGATCTGGCCGAGATCCGTCAACAGCAGTCGGTGGTCAATTACGAGCAAAAAATCCAGAACGCGTTTAAAGAGGTCGCTGACGCGCTGGCGCTGCGCCAGAGTCTGGCCGGGCAGATTCGCGGCCAGCAACACTACCTCGCGTCGCTGCACATTACCCTGCAACGCGCCAGAGCGCTCTATCGCCACGGTGCGGTGAGTTACATCGACGTGCTGGACGCGGAGCGTTCGTTGTTTTCAACCCAACAAACGTTGCTGGACCTCAATTACGCCCGCCAGGTTAACGAAATCAAACTGTATACCGCCCTCGGCGGCGGCTGGGTGGAATAAATCCCCCGGCAGCGGGCCAGGCCTCCTGTAGCCGGTTCAGGCGCCAGTCGCCGTCCGGCAAAATTCACTCCTTCTGAAAGGTGACTTATGAACAATCTCTTTAAAGCAGTCGTCATAACGGTTTTCTCTGTGCTGGCAGCCCATGTTCAGGCCAGTGAACATCATCATGACGGGATGATTGCCGCTGAACACAGCCCGGTGGTGAGCGCAACGGGAGTCGTCAAAGCCATAGACGGGGAAAGCAAGAAGGTCACCATTGCGCACGAGCCGATCCCGGCGCTGAACTGGCCGGCCATGACCATGCGCTTTACCCTCACGTCGCAAACGCAGCTTAACGGGATCACGCCTGGCGATAGCGTCACCTTTCATTTTGTCCAGCAGGGGAATCTTTCGTTATTGCAGGACATTAAGCGTCAGTAATTTTTCTTTATTTCAACGTTGGGCATGACCTCATGAAAAATATCGCGCTGATTATCGGCTGCATGGTGGCTGGCGGACTTATCGCCGTGGGCGGTTACGCGTATTTCACAGCCGATCGCGGGCCTGACGATGCGTCGTCTACCGCACAAAACGACGCCCGCAAGGTGCTGTTCTGGTACGACCCGATGTACCCGAATACCCGCTTCGACAAGCCGGGAAAATCGCCCTTTATGGATATGGACCTGGTGCCGAAATACGCCGATGAAGAAAGCGCAAACGCCGCCGCGCCGGGCGTGCGGATTGACCCCACACAGACGCAAAACCTCGGCGTGAAAACCGGGGTCGTTCGCCGGGGGGCGCTGACCTTTGCGCAGACTTTCCCGGCGAACGTCAGCTACAACGAATATCAGTATGCGATTATGCAGGCGCGCGCCGCCGGGTTTATCGAAAAAGTCTGGCCGTTGACCGTCGGCGATAAAGTGAAAAAGGGCGCGCCGCTGCTTGAGCTGACCATTCCTGACTGGGTGGAAGCGCAAAGTGAGTATCTGCTGCTGAAGGAGACTGGCGGAACCGCCAGCCAAGTTGAGGGGATCCTTGAACGCCTTCGGCTGGCCGGCATGCCGGAAGCGGATCTTCGCCGCCTGATTACCACCCGCAATATTCAGACCCGCTTCACCCTCACCGCGCCGATCGACGGCGTGATTACCGCCTTTGATTTACGCGCCGGAATGAACATCAGCAAAGATAATGTGGTGGCGAAGATTCAGGGAATGAATCCGGTCTGGGTAACGGCTGCCGTGCCGGAGTCCATTGCGTGGCTGATTAAAGACGCCTCGCAGTTTTCACTGACCATACCGGCCCGTCCCGACATGCATTTCACCTTCCGCAAATGGACGCTGTTGCCGAGTGCGGATGCCTCAACCCGTACCCTGCAACTGCGTCTGGAAGTGGACAACCCCGACGAAGCGCTGAAGCCAGGCATGAACGCTTTTCTTAGCCTCAACAGCCAAAGCGAGCCAATGCTGCTGATCCCGACAAAAGCGCTGATCGACACCGGCAGCGAACAGCGGGTGATTACGGTTGATAATGAAGGGCGCTTTGTGCCGAAACGGGTGTCGGTATTCCAGTCATCGCAGGGATTAACGGCAATCCGTTCCGGCTTGCAAGAAGGGGAAAACGTGGTTTCCAGCGGTCTGTTTTTGATTGACTCCGAAGCGAATATCGCTGGCGCGCTGGATCGAATGCGAGCGGCGTCCACTCCTGACACATCCACGCCCGCCGCGCATGCGCACTGAGGAGAACGCAGATGATTGAATGGATAATCCGCCGCTCGGTCGCCAACCGTTTTCTGATCGTCATTGGCGCGCTTTTCCTTGGCGTCTGGGGAACCTGGACCATTGTGAATACGCCAGTGGACGCGCTACCCGATCTCTCCGACGTGCAGGTGATTGTCAAAACGCGTTACCCAGGGCAGGCGCCGCAAATCGTGGAAAATCAGGTCACGTATCCGTTAACGACCACGATGCTGTCCGTGCCGGGCGCCAAAACGGTGCGCGGCTTCTCGCAGTTTGGCGATTCGTATGTGTACGTCATTTTTGAAGACGGCACCGATCCGTACTGGGCGCGTTCGCGAGTGCTTGAATATCTTAATCAGGTGCAGGGAAAACTTCCCGCCGGAGTGAGCGCGGAAATGGGACCGGACGCCACAGGCGTTGGCTGGATCTTTGAATATGCGCTGGTCGACCGCAGCGGTAAGCACGATCTGGCCGAATTGCGTTCGTTACAAGACTGGTTTCTGAAATATGAACTTAAAACGATTCCCGACGTGTCGGAGGTGGCTTCGGTCGGCGGGGTGGTGAAAGAATATCAGGTGGTCATTGATCCGATGAAACTTGCCCAGTACGGCATCAGCCTGGCGGAGGTAAAGGCCGCGCTGAGCACGTCAAATCAAGAGGCGGGCGGGTCGTCGGTCGAACTGGCGGAAGCGGAATACATGGTGCGCGCCAGCGGCTATCTGCAATCGCTGGAGGATTTCAATCATATCGTCCTGAAGACGAATGAAAACGGCGTGCCGGTGTATCTGCGCGATGTGGCGAGGGTGCAAATCGGTCCTGAAATGCGCCGGGGGATCGCCGAACTGAACGGCGATGGCGAAGTGGCGGGCGGGGTGGTGATCCTGCGCTCCGGGAAAAATGCGCGCGAGGTCATCTCCGCCGTGAAGAACAAGCTGGACACCCTGAAACGCAGTTTGCCGGAAGGGGTGGAGATCGTAACAACCTACGATCGCAGTGGGCTGATTGACCGCGCCATCGACAATCTTAGCGATAAGCTGCTGGAAGAGTTCATTGTCGTGGCGCTGGTCTGCGCGCTGTTTCTCTGGCACCTGCGTTCCGCGCTGGTGGCGATCATTTCTTTGCCGCTGGGGTTGTGTATTGCTTTTATTGTGATGCATTTTCAGGGGCTTAACGCCAATATCATGTCGCTTGGCGGTATCGCTATCGCCGTTGGCGCAATGGTCGACGCTGCGATTGTGATGATCGAAAACGCCCATAAACGGCTGGAGGAGTGGGCACATCAGCATCCGGGGAAAAACATCGATAACGAGACGCGCTGGCAGGTGATTACGCAGGCCTCCGTCGAGGTGGGACCTGCGTTGTTCATCAGTCTGTTAATTATTACCCTTTCTTTCATCCCTATCTTTACCCTGGAAGGCCAGGAAGGGCGTCTGTTCGGGCCGCTGGCGTTCACAAAAACCTGGGCAATGGCCGGTGCGGCGCTGCTGGCGATTGTGGTGATTCCTGTGCTGATGGGGCTGTGGATCCGCGGCAATATTCCGGCGGAAAGCCGCAATCCCCTGAACCGCTTGTTGATCCGTCTTTACCATCCGCTGCTGCTGAACGTGCTGCGCTGGCCGAAAACCACGCTGCTGTTGGCGCTACTTTCTGTCCTGACGGTTGCCTGGCCGCTCGGCAAAGTGGGCGGCGAGTTCTTACCGCAGATTAACGAAGGCGACTTGCTGTATATGCCTTCCACGCTACCGGGGATCTCGGCGGCGGAAGCGGCCAGCATGTTGCAGAAAACCGATAAGCTGATTATGAGCGTGCCGGAAGTGGCGCGGGTTTTCGGCAAAACCGGCAAAGCAGAAACCGCAACGGATTCCGCACCGCTGGAAATGGTGGAAACCACCATTCAGCTTAAGCCGCAGGATCAGTGGCGTCCGGGGATGACGATGGAAAAAATCATTGAGCAACTGGACCAGACCGTTCGTCTGCCGGGGCTGGCAAACCTGTGGGTGCCGCCGATTCGTAACCGCATCGATATGCTTTCCACCGGCATCAAAAGTCCCATTGGCATCAAAGTGTCCGGCAACGTGCTGGCGGATATTGACGCGATGGCCGAACAGATCGAGAACGTCGCGAGAACTGTACCGGGGGTAACCTCTGCGCTGGCGGAACGTCTGGAAGGCGGACGTTATCTCCATATCGACATCGATCGGGAAAAAGCGGCGCGCTACGGGATGACGGTCGGCGACGTACAGCTGTTCGTCTCCTCTGCGATCGGCGGGGCGATGGTGGGGGAGACCGTGGAGGGCATCGCCCGCTATCCGATTAATCTGCGTTATCCGCAGAACTATCGCGACGGCCCGCAGGCGCTACGGCAGTTGCCGATTTTGACGCCGTTAAAACAGCAAATCACGCTGGCTGATGTGGCGGAGGTCAACATCACGTCCGGCCCGTCGATGTTAAAAACGGAAAATGCGCGCCCCACCAGTTGGATCTACATCGACGCCCGCGACAGGGATATGGTTTCCGTGGTGAACGATCTCAAGCAGGCGATTGCGAAAAACGTGCAGATGAAGCCCGGCACCAGCGTCGCGTTTTCCGGACAGTTTGAACTGCTGGAGCGGGCGAATCATAAGCTTAAAATGATGGTGCCGATGACGCTGATGATTATTTTTGTTCTGCTGTACCTGGCGTTCCGTCGCGTTGGCGAGGCGCTGTTAATCATTACCAGCGTGCCGTTTGCGCTGGTGGGCGGGATCTGGTTTCTTTACGGGATGGGGTTCCATTTGTCGGTGGCGACGGGGACCGGGTTTATCGCCCTTGCCGGCGTCGCCGCTGAGTTTGGCGTGGTGATGTTGATGTACCTGCGTCATGCCATAGAGGCCGAGCCAGCGCTGAATAATCCGCAGACTTTCACGGCAGAGAAGCTCGACGATGCGCTTTATCACGGCGCGGTACTCCGGGTGCGGCCGAAAGCGATGACCGTGGCGGTTATCATTGCCGGTCTGCTGCCTGTTTTATGGGGCACAGGGACCGGGTCAGAGGTGATGAGCCGCATCGCCGCGCCAATGATTGGCGGGATGATTACCGCGCCGCTATTGTCGCTGTTTATTATTCCCGCCGCCTATAAGCTGATGTGGTTGTGCAGGCATCATGCCGCAGGGAGGAGATAATCTTATTCACATTATCCGGCCTGGTGTCACCGCACCGGTCGGATACCTTCATTTCGTTTGAATGAAATCCCTCGCCGTTTTTCCTCTCCTGTAAGCGTTTTTTTCATCATTTTTTGTATTTATTTTCTCCTGAAAGAGCGGATTAATTCCGCTCGACGTGACTGAGGACATATTCAACAGCGTGTTGCGCAGAAAAACAGCGATGTTTATCGCGTACTGAAAGCCCTTCCTCTCGTCCATTTTTTTATTTCATGGTGCTTCGTTTTTTAGCCGAATTATCCCTTTTTGTAATGAAATTTTCGTTAAGTTGGGATTTTTGCACGCATAAAGTGGGCCAGTTTTACACTTCACTGAATGTTTTTACAAATCAATTAATCAATAAAAATAGCTAAAAACTTAATATCGTGCGAAATATCTGAAAGAGAATCCCTTATGGTAAACAAAAACTATCAGTCAGGAAAATTCTCCTTCTTTTTTATTTTAATTAAATGAGAAGTATCTGGATTACGAAAAATAAGGATTGACTATGGGATTTGGAATGGCAAAGGAAAATAAATTTGAAATCGTGGCCATTATTCGTGAAGAACTTCTCAGAAAAACCAAACTGGAGTTGAAATTCAAGGAAAACAGTGTGGTCACGCAGCTGGAAAAGGTGGACTTCGATTATTTCGTTATTGTTGAACGCAGCGAGGTTATGCCTTCTTCGATCCAGCATTTCATTCTGCATAGCGAAAGAGGCATTATTAAGTTTAACGCCAGGTTTAGTCCCTCGCTGACGGCTAAAATGAAGGGCGGACTGGCGTATTACATTCCTGACGTCATTTTTTTTGTGCAACGTCGGCAACATCAGCGCTTTTCCTTTCTGAAAGGCCAGCATTTTTATTGTCTGGGTCGTTATAAAAACGGCGAAAATTACAGTCTACAAATCAAAAATATCTCCCGCGGCGGCTGTGCGCTAATGTCACCGAGTGTGAATACGCGATTTCTGTATAAAGACGCGCTAATCAAAGGGGCATTACTTGAATTTGAACAGTTCGGTTCGCTCCACCTGGATCTCAGAGTGGTCAACGTCGTACCCATACAAGAATTTGACGAAAATAATCAGCTTTATGCCAGTCAACAAATCTCCTGCAAATTTCAATTCAAACATCCTCGTGAGGAGTGCGGGGTCGAAAAAGTCATCATTAATATTTTGTTGAGTAATAAGCTTAAAAGTTTATAAAAATTTAAACCAGAAGGGAGGCTCTCATGTTAATGAGTGGATGTGGAGATTTTGTGGGTCAGGGCATCTCTGACTATTTAAAAAGTAAACATGTTGAAGTCACGCCTGTCCCCTGGCGGGTTATGGTCAATAACGCCGCGCGTTATCGCCATCGTACGATGATTTTTAATCTCACCAGCCATAAACACGCCTGTGCGGACTTTGTGAATTATTTAAATAAAAACAGATTTAACGTTCACGACAATACGGTGGTGGTTATCGCTGACAGTCGTCTGGCAAAACTGTGCACCGAGTTATTGTATGTTGAAAAGGCCATCGTATTGACAGATAAATCGCCGCTGCGGGATTACCGACGACTGGCCACACTGGCGAGCGAGTACTGGAGCCCGCAGTTATTTCGTTCACAAAAAAGACTCACCGACCGCGAGCGGCAGGTTCTCCGTTTACTGGTGGGCGGTTATTCACCGCAGGAGATCTCAAGCCTGGTCAGCCTGAATTACAAAACCATCCAGACGCATAAGATGAAAATTATTGAGAAGCTGGGTTTGGCAAACTCTGCGGAACTGAATAAATTGATAGTCAGATTCAACCATCGCTTATCCTTCCTGTCGTAAGTTTGCCTGTAATATTTCTGGTTCAGGTACGACTTCGCGAGGGCGATGCGCGCGGCGTGGTACCCAATGGAAGGATAACATCAGGAGGGAAAAGTGGCAGATTCCGGCGCCGTGCTGAAAGCGTTAAAAGGCGCGAAACAGACTCAGCAGCTTTATATGGTATATCAGCCGATCCTTAATTTGCGCACCGGACGCATTTGCGCATTCGAGGCGTTGATGCGCTGGAACAGCCCGGAAATGGGAATGGTGCCGCCGGATATGTTTATTTCACTGTTAGAAAACAGCGGTCAGTTCCTGGCCGTGGAAGAGATGGTGACGAAAACGCCGTGGGAGACGGCGGCAGGCTGGCCTGAATACCTGTCATTGTCGATCAATTTCTCGGCCCTTGAACTATGTGACCCGCAATTACCCGCGCGGGTCCAGCATAATCTTGCGAAATACGGTCTGGACCCGCGGCGCTGTGAAATTGAGGTCACGGAAACACAGCCTCTGTACGAATGCCAGATCGCGGCGAAAAATATGCGTGAGCTGAAGGCGCTGGGGATCACCTTCGCGCTGGATGACTTTGGCACCGGACACGCCAATCTTGACTATTTGCTGCGCTATCCCTTTGACACCTTAAAGATGGATAAATCGTTTCTTGCGGCGGTGCCGGAAGGGGCGAGATCGGCGCAACTGGTGGAGGGGATAATTTCTCTGGCGCATAACGTTGGGGTTGAGGCTCTGGCGGAAGGCGTCGAAGAGGAAGCGCAAAACGATTGGCTGATTGGGATGGGCTGCGATAAAGCCCAGGGATTTTATTTTTCACCGCCGATCCCGCCGGAGGCGATCCCGGCCTTATTAAAACGTTATTCATAGTACAGAGTAAATGGCTGTGCGTTCAGATGACTCCACGGGAAAAAAAATCCCTCTGCATCACTGAGGGATTCTGCGTAGAGTTGCGCTAAGCCGTATGCCGCTTAAAACGTTTTCTTAATGCCAATTGAGGCGTTTATCGGGGCTTCAACCCAACAGCAGGGATTTTGTAACACACCGACAAAACGTTGCGGTTAACCTGCCAGCAGTTCCTGCTCGACGTGTTTTACCTGCACTTCCAGCGTATCGCGAAGCGCAGCTAATGCGCGCTCCTGCTCAGCGAAATACGCTTCTTTGTCCTGTACCGATGTCGCCAGACGCCAGGCGTTTTCCGCTTCCAGTTCCGCAATCTCTTTCAGTAACGCTTCTATCTGGCTGCGCAACTGGCGAATTTTTTTCTGCAAATGTTCCAGATTATTCAGCCTGTCGCTGGCCATCATCGGCTCCAGACCGCTTTGCAACTGCGAAAGCAGCGAACGAATTGCCGCCAGATCGGCATTCTGCCGCGCAAGGTTAAGCTTCACCATCATCTGATGCGCCTTCTCTTTAAGATCATCGGCGACCACGTCAGGATGACACAGGCGGCTGGCTTGTCGCCACAGGCGCTTAAGCTCACTGCGTTCGTCTGCGGAAAGACGCTGGTCGCGGGCAAAACGGTGCAGGGCGTCCTGCTGCTGTTCCTGGTATTCCTGATATTCATGGGCCGCGTCTTCCTGCGCCTGACGGGCCGCGCCGTCATCATGGTGGGTGGCGTCGCTTTCCAGCTCGCGGATTTCAGCGAGCAGATCGGCAATCAGTTCCGTTTGCTGCTGAATACGCTCTCGCACTGTTACGGCTTCGCGGGAGGTTGAACTTATCGCCATCCATTGCAGTTTGAGCTGCGCTAACCTTTCGATAGCCAGCGAAATATACTGCTGGCAGGCACGATAATCCTTTTCACGCCGTTGACGTTCCACTTCCTGTTTGCGCCGGGCGCTGGCCGCCAGTTGTTGGCGCAACGCCAGAATCCGGCTCATCAAGGGGCCAAGACGCAGGTGATACTGGTCATTAAATTCGTCGAGGATCTGAATGCGGGTATTACGGGTGTCGATCAGCTCGCGCAACTGGGCTTCCAGCGCCTTAAGCTCCAGCTTGCTGGCGGCAATGGCCGGGTCCTGCCAATGGGTGAGGGCACGTTGATTTTGCAGCCAGGCGGCGATGTCGCGCATGGCATCGCTGAATCGACCCGATTCAATGGCGAGGGCAATGGCGTAAAGAGCAGGATCGCCAGCCTCTTGTTTTAAATGCACAAGCTGCTGCTGGATAATCTGCTGATCTTCAAGTTCGATAGCGCTTTTAACGATTTCGAGTCGTTTAATGATCTTATTCATGACACCCGTAGCCTGGCGTAACCATCCCAAGAATGACGCGATTTAGGTTAAGTCATACTTTTGATATTTATGGAAAAAACAGCAATCTGCATTTTGTGGTCTGTCATGCCTTTTCGTCCAGAATAATTCGCAGAAATTCTCGATTCGCCCATTTTTCGGTGGGACTCCTCACATTCCGAACCCCTGTTTCAAAAAGGGTCTTTTTTAAGCGAAATTTGCTTGCGATGAAAAAGAGAATAAGTATAGTTCTCATTCTCTTTATTATTTTAATGCATTACCTCTTTCGGTAAGGAACCCGGCATGAAAAAGACCACCACCGTCCTCGCGCTGCTGATCGCGGCGGCGTTAACCGGCTGCGCCACGACGCCGTCGGCCACCGCGACCCCGGCAACGACAGAAAATGTGGCCGCGTCAGCGGCTGCGACGGATCTTATTAAGCGCGATCTGGCGGATGGCCTGTACGAAATGGCGCTAAACCCGGCAGGCGATGCGCTGTACGTCGCCAGCGCAGAAGGCTTTAAGGACGTGCAGGGCGGCGTGGTCTATAAGCTGGATGCTAACACTCTGCAAACTCTGGGTCGCAGCCATACCGATCTGAAAAACTTCGGTATGGCGATGTCAGCGGAGGGGAAAACGGTTTATGTCACAAATTCGCTGGACGGCGGGCTGAGCGCAATCAATACCGCAGACGGCAAAGTCAAAAATCGGATTCTGTTCCCGGAGCGTAACCCGGAAGGCTTCCCTTACGGCGCCCGTCAGGTGCTACTGCATAACGGGCTGCTGTATGTGGGCGCGGTTGCCGATCCGGCAGTGATTTGGGTGGTGGACGCCGGTACGCTGAAGCTGAAAACCCGCATCAAAAACACCGGTAAATGGATGACCGGATTGCACTACTCAGACACCACGCAGCGTATTTATGCCGCGAACGGCGGCGGCGAGATCCTGGTGATCAACCCACGCAATCAGCGCGTCGAGAAGCGCTGGAAGCCACTGGGCGACAAACCGGCTCTGCTGCTGAATATGGCGGAAGATCCGCAAACCGGTCGTCTGTTCGTTACCGACAACTCGAAAGCCAAAACCACGCTGGTGCTGGATATCCACAGCGGCAAAGTGCTGAAGCAACTGGACGTGGGGGATTCCTTAGCCGTGACGTTCAACCCGAAACGTAACGAGATCTACATTACCCAGCGTGAATCCGGAAAATTGCTTAGCCTCAACGCGACTGATTACCGCCTGAAAAAAAGCTGGGATCTGCCGCCGAATCCCAACAGCCTGCTGCTTTCTGCGGATGGTCAGACCCTCTACGTCACCGTAAAGCAAAAATTCAATAAAGACCATTCCACCGACGCGCCGGACAGCGTGGTGCGCATTGCGCTGAACAAATAATAACAAGGCCGGGCAGGATGCTGTCCGGCACCGTTTTTTCTTATTTCTATGGCATTCACATGAACAACACCAAAACAGCTCTGGCGCTGACGGTCAGCGCGCTCTCAGTCTCCGCATGGGCGGCAGAAAAGGCGGTTAACCCGGAAGACACCATCGTAGTGCAGGCGGCCACGCGCGGCGACTTCGTTCCCGGTGGCGACACGCCGATGCCTGCGTTTCTTGACGGTCAGGTTGCTAACGGCGGCAGGCTGGGGATGCTCGGTCAGCAGAACGCCATGGATGTGCCGTTCAGCATCATCAGCTACACCGCGAAGCTGGTGGAGGATCAGCAGGCAAAAACCATTGCTGACGTGGTGGCTAACGACGCGGGCGTACAGTACGTTCAGGGGTACGGCAACAGCGCCGAAACCTTCCGCATTCGCGGCCTGAAGTTTGACGGCGATGACATGACCTTTGGCGGACTGTCCGGCGTGCTGCCGCGTCAGGTAGTGGATGCCCAGATGGTCGAGCGCATTGAAATTTTCAAAGGGGCAAATGCCCTGATGAACGGCGCGGCAAGCTCCGGCGTGGGCGGGATGATCAACCTTGAGCCAAAGCATGCGGGCGACGCGCCGCAGGCGAAAGTGGGCGTGGACTACACCTCCGATTCACAGATTGGCGCCACGCTCGATGCAGGCCGTCGCTTTGGCGACAACGACCAGTTCGGCGCGCGCGTGAACCTGGTTCACCGCGAAGGTGAAACGACCATTACTGATGACCGCCGCCGTACCACGCTGCTTTCTTCCGGTCTGGATTACAAAGGCGACAATTTCCGCACCTCGCTGGATCTGGGCTATCAGAAAAAAACCTTCCACGGCAGCCCGACCAGCGTCAATATCTCCGTGGTCGATTTCATTCCTGCCCCCCCGAACAATAACCGCAATTTCTCGCAGAAGTGGGCCTACAGCGATATCGACAACACGTTCGGGATGTGGCGTAGCGAGTACGACATCACCGACAGCTGGACGGCGTATACCGGTCTCGGCGCGCAGCACGCGCACGAAGAAGGCATCTACAGCGCGCCGAAGCTGTTGGACAAGAGCGGCAGGGCCATGGTCAGCCGACTCGACACCAATCGCATTAGCGACACAGTGAGCGGAATGGCTGGCCTTCGCGGGCAGTTCGACACTGGCTTTGTTTCGCACAAGGTGAACGTTGGTTATTCGGCGCAAAGCAAAAACGAAAAGATCGCGTGGAAAATGTCGAAAACGGCGGAGAATCCGTACACCAATATTTATCACAACGGCGGGGTGGCCGCTCCGGACAGCACAAACTCGAACGGGAAGGGGGGAGATTATAGCGACCCCCGAACCAGCGGGCGTACCCGCACACAAGGCTGGTTGCTGAGCGATACGCTGGGCGTATTCGACGTCAAACTGTTGTTCACCGTCGGTGCCCGCCATCAGAAGGTGGTGATTCGCGGTTATGACAAAATGACAGGGGCGGAAAACCCCGCTGACGGTTTTGACGGCAGCCGCTGGATGCCAACCTATGGCGTGGTTTATAAACCGTGGGAGGAAATCTCGCTCTACGCCAACCATACCGAAGCGCTACAGCCGGGAAAAACTGCGCCCAACACCGCCGTTAACTACGGTCAGAGCACCGGCATCGTACATTCTAAGCAAAATGAGGTCGGCGTGAAGGCGGACTTTGGCCGCGTGGGCGGCTCGCTGGCGCTGTTTGAGATAAAAATGCCGACGGCCATCCTCGACAGTGAAACCAAACATTACGGGCTGGATGCAGAACAGCGTAACCGCGGCGTGGAGCTGAACGTATTCGGCGAACCGACGCTGGGGCTGCGTCTGAACGCCAGCGCCACCTGGCTGCAGGCAACGCTGACCAAAACCAACAACGGGGTGAATCAGGGGAATGAGGCGATTGGTGTTCCGAACTTCTATGCGGTACTCGGCGCGGAGTATGACATTAAACCGGTTGAAGGGCTTACCGCCACCGCGCGGGTGAATCATTCCGGTTCGCAGTATGCCGATCTGGCCAACAGCAAAAAGCTTAATGACTACACCACGCTGGATCTCGGCGTGCGCTATCGTTTTGCTGTCAACCAGAGTCAGAATCAAATGGTGGTTCGTGCCGGTATTGATAACGTCACCAACGAGAACTACTGGGCGAGCGTGGACGATTCCGGCACCTATATCACGCAGGGCGAACCGCGAACCTTTAAGGTTTCGGTGGGCTACGAGTTCTGAGGTTCCACCTCGTTATCCGGGGCAGGGATGCCCCAACCCCATCTCATTGTTATGAAAATGTAACAAAAGCTTCTTACACTGGTCGCCAACTCTTTACCTCTTGACCAATGACAGGAAGCCGCTATGGGCAGACCCCTCAAATCCGTTTTTAAAAAAGAACATCGTGACGATATCAACAACCGCAGCGCTAACCCGGTATTCTCTGAGGTGGCGGAGGTATTTCTCTCCCGTCGCCGTTTTTTACAGGCGGGCGCCGTTGCGGGAGCTGCCGTTTCATTCCCCTTTCTGATCAAACCCGAAAATGCCGTTGCCGCGGTATCGAAGCCTTCCGCGCTGGCCAAAGCCGTGTCGCTTGGGTTTACCAGTATCGCTGTCTCAACGGAAGACACGGTAAGGGTACCGGAAGGCTATATTGCCCGCCCGTTCTATCGCTGGGGAGACCCGACGGGGATCAAAAACAGTATGCCGGCATTTAAGCCGGATGCCAGCAACACCACGGACGAACAGGCCGTGCAGGCGGGCATGCACCACGACGGCATGGCGTGGTTCAGCCTGCCGCAGGGGGAGCAAAACCCGGAGCATGGCCTGCTGGCGATGAACCATGAATACATCGACAACGGAATGCTGTTTACCGACGGTACGGCGAACTGGAGCCTCGACAAGGCCCGCAAGGGGCAGAACGCGATGGGCGTGTCGGTGGTGGAAGTGAAAAAAGCGGGCAGCGGCTGGGAGGTGGTTCGTCCGTCTTCGTTCGCGCGCCGTATTACCGTCAATACGCCAATGCAGCTTACCGGCCCGGCGCGGCATCAGGACTTAATGAAAACTGCCGCCGACCCGCAGGGGGAACGCGTGCTGGGCACGATGCAAAACTGCGCCAACGGCCATACGCCGTGGGGCACTTATCTCACCTGCGAGGAGAACTGGTCGGATATTTTTGTCAAAAAAGCCGACCTCAACCCGATGGAAAAACGCTACGGCATCAGCGACAGCGATGAATCCTACCGCTGGAACGAGGTGGATGACCGCTTCAGCGTCGATAAAACCCCTAACGAGCCCAACCGTTTCGGCTGGGTGGTAGAAATTGATCCCTACGACCCCACCTCCACGCCGCGCAAGCATACCGCTTTGGGCCGCTTCAAGCATGAGGGCGCTGCCGTCACGCTCGCCGCCGATAACCGCGTGGTGGTCTACATGGGGGACGACCAGAAATTTGAGTACATCTATAAATTTGTCTCGGACAAAAAATACGATCCCGCGAACCGTGAAGCCAATATGAACCTGCTGACGTCCGGCACGCTGTACGTTGCCCGGTTCAACGAGGAGGGGAGCGGCGACTGGCTGCCGCTGATCTTCGGGCAAAATGGGCTGGATAAAAGCAACGGTTTCGAAAGCCAGGGCGATCTGCTGATTAAAACCCGCCTGGCGGCCGACGTGGTGGGGGCGACGAAAATGGATCGCCCCGAGTGGATAGCCGTCGATCCGCACGCCAGCGGCAGCGTCTACTGTACGCTCACCAACAACAGCGATCGCGGGAAGGAGGGCAAGGCGCCGGTCGATGCCGCCAACCCGCGCGCCAACAACGTGTTTGGTCATATTATGCACTGGCACGAAGACGGCGCCGACCCTGCTGCCGCTCGCTTCAGGTGGGATATTCTGGTCATGGCAGGACGCACCGACGGCGACGATCCTAAGTCTAAAGGCTCCATGCAGGGCGCGGCGTTCGGCAGCCCGGATGGGCTGTCGTTCGATCACCAGGGCGTATTGTGGATCCAGACCGATGTCTCCTCCAGCACCATCAATAAGAAAGCGTACGAGGGGATGGGCAATAACCAGATGGTGGCAACCATTCCGGGCACCAATGAGTATCGCCGCTTCCTGACCGGCCCGCGCGGGTGCGAAATCACCGGCATTGCGTTTACGCCGGACAACCGCACGCTGTTTATTAACATTCAGCATCCGGGAGAGGGCGGGGATGATATTACCGATCCGGCCAATCCGCGCGCCGTTTCTAACTGGCCTGACGCCAGCCCGAACGGCCGCCCGCGATCGTCAACGGTGGTGATTACCAAAGCGGACGGTGGGATCATCGGGTCGTAACGTTTATCCGCCGGGCGCATGCGGTAGCCCGGCGTTAAACTTGCTACCTCCAGCATGAAGTGTTAAAACGTGCCCCTTCTAAAAAAGAGACAGGGGTAGGGCGTGAAAGACGCGTCATCCGCTTCAGGCCGTGGTTGCGCTGAAGCCGCGTCGGATCAGAATCCGACGCTGCAACGTGGTTTGCAAAATCGACATATTCAGTTAATTGCTCTTGGCGGCGCGATCGGTACCGGGCTGTTTCTCGGTATCGGCCCCGCCATTCAGATGGCCGGCCCGGCGGTTCTGCTTGGTTACGGTATCGCCGGGATCATCGCCTTCCTGATCATGCGCCAGCTCGGCGAGATGGTCGTTGAAGAGCCGGTGTCAGGCTCGTTCGCTCACTTTGCGTATAAATACTGGGGCCCGTTCGCAGGCTTCCTTTCCGGCTGGAACTACTGGGTAATGTTTGTGCTGGTGGGAATGGCCGAGCTGACCGCCGCAGGCATCTATATGCAGTACTGGCTGCCGGACGTGCCGACATGGATTTGGGCCGCGGCCTTCTTCATCATTATTAACGCCGTTAACCTCGTGAACGTGCGCCTGTATGGCGAAACCGAGTTCTGGTTCGCGCTGATCAAGGTGCTGGCGATTATCGGCATGATCGGCTTTGGCCTGTGGCTGCTGTTCTCCGGCCACGGCGGCGAGCGGGCGACCCTCGACAATCTGTGGCAGCACGGCGGCTTCCTGGCGACCGGCTGGAAAGGGCTGATCCTCTCGCTGGCGGTGATCATGTTCTCCTTCGGCGGGCTGGAGCTGATTGGCATCACCGCGGCGGAAGCGCGCGACCCGCACAAAAGCATACCGAAAGCGGTCAACCAGGTGGTGTACCGTATTCTGCTGTTCTACATCGGCTCGCTGGTGGTGCTGCTGGCGCTCTACCCGTGGGTGGAAGTGAAATCCGACAGCAGCCCGTTCGTGATGATTTTCCACGATCTGAACAGCAACGTGGTGGCGTCGGCGCTGAACTTCGTTATCCTGGTGGCATCGCTGTCGGTGTATAACAGCGGGGTGTACTCCAACAGCCGCATGCTGTTTGGTCTTTCGGTGCAGGGTAACGCGCCGAAATTCCTCACCCGCGTCAGCCGTCGCGGCGTGCCGGTCAATTCGCTGTTCCTTTCCGGCGCGATTACCTCGCTGGTGGTGTTGATCAACTACCTGCTGCCGAAAGAGGCCTTTGGTCTGCTGATGGCGCTGGTTGTCGCCACGCTGCTGCTGAACTGGATCATGATCTGCCTGGCGCACCTGCGCTTTCGCGCCGCCATGCGCCGCAAGGGACGCGAGACGCAGTTTAAATCGCTGCTCTATCCGGCGGGGAACTATATCTGTATCGCGTTCCTGGCGCTGATCCTGGTGCTGATGTGCACCATGGATGAGATGCGTCTGTCAGCGATGCTGCTGCCGGTGTGGGTGGTGTTCCTGTTTGTGGCGTTTAAATTATCCCGAAAAAAGTGATCTGCTTTTCTCCCTCTCCCTCAGGGAGAGGGGCGGGGTGAGGACACCCAGCCGCACCCGTTTTAAGCCTGGCGGTACTGCGCCTGCCGGGCCCTTAATGTACCGCTCCACCTTTATCGTGACCCCCCTCTCAATTCTGTTTCGATTCGCAGGAACTTTAATTTGTAATCGATTACTTTTTATTTGTTGCATTTTGTAATCGATTACTTTTAAGGGTGAGGCTTATCATGGTGTCAACTGAAAGTAGTGAAAAGGCGATAACACAGCACCGGCTGCTGGTGCCGCGTCTGTCGCTAATGATGTTTCTGCAATTTTTCATCTGGGGGAGCTGGTCGGTCACGCTCGGCCTGGTAATGACCCGGCACAACATGTCTTTGCTGATTGGCGATGCGTTCTCCGCCGGGCCAATCGCCTCCATTCTTTCGCCGTTCGTGCTCGGGATGCTGGTGGATCGCTTCTTCGCCTCGCAGAAGGTGATGGCGGTGATGCACCTGGCCGGCGCGGCAATCCTGTGGTTCGTGCCGGGCGCGCTGATTGCCGAAAACGGCGCGCTGCTGATTAGCCTGCTGTTTGGCTACACGCTCTGCTACATGCCGACACTGGCGCTGACCAACAATATCGCCTTTCACAGCCTGGCGAACGTGGATAAAACCTTCCCGGTGGTGCGCGTGTTCGGCACCATCGGCTGGATCGTGGCGGGCATTTTTATCGGCGTCACCGGCGTGGCGTCCAGCGTCACCATCTTCCAGGTGGCGGCGGCAAGCTCCGTGCTGCTGGCGATCTATAGCCTGACGCTGCCGCACACGCCAGCCCCGGCGAAAGGCCTGCCGGTCAGGGTGCGGGATCTCTTCTGCGCGGATGCCTTCGCGCTGCTCAAAACCCGCCACTTTTTCGTCTTCTCCGTCTGCGCGATGCTGATCTCCGTCCCGCTGGGAACCTACTACGCCTACACCGCCTCGTATCTGGCGGATGCCGGCATTGCCGACGTCAGTACCGCCATGTCCTTCGGGCAGATGTCCGAAATCTTCTTCATGCTGGTCATCCCGCTGCTGTTCCGCCGCCTGGGCGTGAAGGTGATGCTGCTGATCGGCATGCTGGCGTGGTTCGTGCGTTATGCCATGTTCGCGCTGGGCGTCAGCGAGGAGGGGCGCATCCTGCTCTATCTCGGCATCCTGCTGCACGGCGTCTGCTACGATTTCTTCTTTGTCGTCGGCTTTATCTATACCGACCGGGTCGCCGGTGAAAAGGTCAAAGGTCAGGCCCAGAGCATGATCGTAATGTTTACCTACGGCATCGGCATGCTGCTCGGCTCGCAGATTTCCGGCGCGCTCTATAACCGCCTGGTGGCCGGGCAGACCGTGCCGCAGGCATGGGTGACATTCTGGTGGATCCCGGCGGTGGCTGCCGCAGCGATCGCGCTGATTTTCCTTCTCACGTTTAAGTATGACGATGACAAGGCGTAATGTTCAGGAGGGGGTATGAGGACGATAAAAGGGCCCGGCATATTTTTGTCGCAGTTTATTGGTGAGAACGCGCCGTTCAACACGCTCGACGGGCTGGCCGAATGGGCAGCGGCGAAGGGCTACAGGGCGGTGCAGATCCCCTGTAACCATCCGCACATTTTTGATGTCGAGAAAGCCGCAGAAAGCCAGGCCTACTGCGATGACATCACCAGTAAGCTTGCCGCGCATGGGCTGGTCATCAGCGAACTGTCGACCCATCTGGAAGGGCAGCTTGTGGCGGTAAACCCGGTTTACAGCGAGGCGTTTGACCACTTCGCGCCCGCGTCCGTGCGCGGTAACGATGCGGCGCGCCGGGCGTGGGCAACAGAAAAGCTGAAGCAGGCGGCGGTGGCGTCCGCCCGGTTAGGCCTGAAAGCCCATGCCACCTTCTCCGGCTCGCTGGCGTGGCCGTTTTTCTACCCGTGGCCGCCGCATAACGAGCAGCGTTTTCAGGAAGCGTTTCAGGAACTGGCAGACCGCTGGCGGCCAATTCTGGACGCCTTCGACGAGCAGGGCGTTGACGTCTGCTTTGAGCTGCATCCGGGGGAAGATCTGCATGACGGCGTGACCTTCGAGCGTTTTCTTGCGCTGGTGGATAACCATCCGCGCTGCAACATACTCTACGACCCAAGCCATATGCTGTTGCAGCAGATGGATTATCTGGCTTTTATCGACATCTACCATACGCGTATAAAAGCGTTTCACGTTAAGGACGCCGAGTTCCGCCCCAACGGGCGCAGCGGCGCTTACGGCGGCTATCAGCCGTGGATCAACCGCGCTGGCCGCTTCCGGTCGCTCGGCGACGGGCAGATTGACTTTAAAGGTATCTTCAGCAAGCTGACCCAGTACGACTACGACGGCTGGGCGGTGCTGGAGTGGGAGTGCTGCCTGAAGGAGGGCGATACCGGCGCCAGGGAGGGCAGCGCGTTTATCCGCCGCCACATCATTCCCGTTTCCGGACGTGCGTTTGATGATTTTGCCGCAGGGGGCAACGATGATTAATGTCGGCATTATCGGCAGCGGGTTTATCGGCCCGGCGCATATCGAGGCGCTCAGGCGCCTCGGGTTTGTGCAGGTGGTGGCGCTCTGCGACGGTGTGTTTGCCGGGGCGCAGGAGAAAGCGCGCCAGCTTAACGTGCCGCACGCCTGCGCCAGCGTGGAGGAACTGCTCGCGCACCCTGATTTGCACGTGGTGCACAACTGCACGCCGAACCACCTGCACGCGGAGATCAACCGCAAGATCCTGCGTGCGGGTAAGCACGTATTTTCAGAAAAACCGCTGTGCATGACCCCGGACGAGGCGCGCGAGCTGGTGACGCTGGCGGAGCAGGCGGGCGTGGTGCACGGTGTGAGCTTCGTCTATCGCCAGTTTGCAATGGTGCGCCAGGCGGCGAGTATGATGCGCGCGGGCAGCATTGGGCGGCTGTTTGCTTCGCACGGCAGCTATTTGCAGGACTGGATGCTGCTGGAAACCGACGACAACTGGCGGGTGGATGCCGCACTGGGCGGCGCATCGCGGGCGGTGGCGGATATCGGCTCCCACTGGTGCGACACGGTGCAGTTTGTCACCGGCAGGCGCATTACGGAGGTGATGGCCGATCTCGCCATCGTCTGGCCGACGCGCAAGTCTAACGTAGCGGGTAATCAGACCTTCACTCAAGACGAAAACGCGCAGTACGAAGACAAGCGGGTCACCACCGAAGATTATGGTTCGGTGCTGTTCCGCTTTGACGACGGCAGCAAAGGCAGCTTTAGCGTCTCGCAGGTGAGCGCCGGGCGCAAAAACCGCCTGACGTTTGAGGTAAATGGCAGCGAGCGGTCGGTGGCGTGGGATCAGGAAATCCCGCAGCGGCTGTGGATCGGCCATCGCGCGCAGGCCAATCAAACGCTGAGCGACGATCCAGGGCTGATGACCCCTGACGTGGCCGACAGCGCCCACTTTCCCGGTGGACACATTGAAGGCTGGCCGGATGCCTTCAAAAATATGCTGGCGCAGTACTACCGGGCAGTGCAGACGGGAGCGATGCCGGAGGCGCCGCAGTTCGCAACCTTCCATGACGGCGCTAACGTGATGTATATCATTGACGCCATTGTGAAAAGCCATCAGCAGCAGCGCTGGATGCGCGTTGAACAATGACTCGTCGCCCGGTTCGCCGGGCAATAAATTTATGATAGCCTGCACAAAACGCTAACCGCAGGATGTGTCGTCGTTATGTCTATTCAGAAAATCGCCAGGCTGGCTGGCGTGTCGGTGGCTACGGTGTCGCGCGTGCTCAATAACAGCGATACGGTGAAGGCGAAAAACCGCGAGCGGGTGCTGCAGGCGATCAAAGAGAGTAACTATCAGCCAAACCTGCTGGCGCGGCAGTTACGCACCGCACGAAGTTATATGATTCTGGTGATGGTCTCTAATATCGCGAACCCGTTTTGCGCTGAAGTGGTCAAAGGCATTGAAGAAGAGGCGGAGAAAAATGGCTACCGGATTCTGTTGTGCAATTCCGGTTCCGATATCGAACGTTCCCGTTCGGGCCTGAGCCTGCTGTCCGGCAAAATCGTCGACGGCATTATCACCATGGATGCCTTCTCGAAACTGCCGGGACTCGCGGAACTGATTGGCAACGCGCCGTGGGTACAGTGTGCGGAATACGCCGATGCGGGCGCGGTTTCCTGCGTGGGAATTAACGACGTCGATGCCTCGCAGCATGTGGTCAGTCAGCTTGCCGACAGCGGACGGCAGCGTATTGCGCTTATCAACCATGACCTGAGCTATAAATACGCCCGCCTGCGTGAGCGTGGCTATAAGAGCGTTATTCACCTTCGCGATCTCGATTACCAGGCGGTGGAATACGCCAGCGATCTCAGCTCCGGCGCGGGCAGGAAGGCGATGCAAGCGTTACTCCAGAATACCCCGCCGGATGCGGTATTTGCTGTTTCCGACACGCTGGCGGCAGGGGCGCTACGCGCCATTGAACAGGCCGGGCTGCGGGTGCCGGAAGATATCGCCGTGGTAGGGTTTGACGGCACGGAAGTGGCGGAAATGGTCTCACTGACCACCATCGAACAACCGTCGCGGGATATCGGGCGCAAGGCGGTCGAGCTGCTTTTAAATAAGATCGATAATCCGGATGCGCCGACGGAAAGGGTGATGATGAACTGGCGCTATGTTTCGCGCGCCAGTACCTGAGTTATTTCGGCAATGCGCTGGCCAGCGAGCGAATATCGTTGCCGGTCGGCGACTGATGAATGCGTAAACCAAACTCTTCCACCACCGAAAAAATGTGGTCGAAAATATCGGCCTGAATACTTTCATATTCCAGCCAGACCACGGTATTGGTGAAAGCATAAATTTCCATCGGCAGTCCGTGATCGTCCGGGGCGAGCTGGCGCACCATTAACGTCATATCCTGGCGAATGCGCGGATGGTTACGTAAATACTCGTTCAGATAGGCGCGGAAGGTGCCGATATTGGTCATCCGGCGATGGTTTAATACGGATTCCGGCGCCTTGCGCTGCTGGTTCCAGGCGTCAATTTCCTGATGACGGGTATCTAAATAGGGTTTCAGCAGTTGCGCTTTATACAGGCGCGCTTTTTCATCTTCATCAAGAAAATGAATGCTGGTGGCGTCAATGTTGATGCTGCGCTTAATACGCCGACCACCGGAAGCCGACATGCCGCTCCAGTTTTTGAACGAGTCAGAGACCAGCGACCAGGTCGGAATGGTGGTGATGGTGTTATCCCAGTTACGCACTTTTACGGTCGTCAGTCCGATGTCGATCACCGCGCCGTCCGCGCCGTATTTCGGCATCTCCAGCCAGTCGCCCAGCTTAAGCATGTCGTTGGCGGACAGTTGGATCCCGGCGACCAGCCCCAGGATTGGATCTTTAAACACCAGCATTAACACCGCCGCCATCGCGCCCAGGCCGCTTATTAAAATCGCTGGCGACTGGCCAATTAACAGCGAAATCATCAGAATGCCAACGATAATCGCGCTAATCAGTTTGATTCCCTGAAAGATGCCTTTGAGCGGAAGCTGAGATGCCGCCGGTAATTTCTGCGACAAATTAAAAATCACGTCCAGCAGGGAGAACAGCGACAGCAGGGCATACAT
Source organism: Citrobacter sedlakii NBRC 105722 (assembly GCF_000759835.1). Lineage (GTDB taxonomy): Bacteria > Pseudomonadota > Gammaproteobacteria > Enterobacterales > Enterobacteriaceae > Citrobacter_A > Citrobacter_A sedlakii. The sequence continues at coordinate 374,726 of NZ_BBNB01000002.1, read as the reverse complement.
CATGATCCACAGCTGCGCGCAGGTGGTTAACATTTCTGCCGCCTCGCTGCCTTTTTGCAGCCACAGCGCCGCCTGGATATTGACGATGATCCCCTGAAGGGTAAACGCCAGGCGGTGGAATAATTTATTTTGCGTAATAATTTGCAGCCACAGGCGCGAACTGGCGGTGGCGCGTTTTTCGAATGTGCGTAGAACCACCCAGTGCAAAATGATATGCACAATCACGGCGGTAAGGAAAATAATGCCAAAAATCATCACCAGCGACGTGGTGTGATTCATCTCTATACCCGCTAAATCTTCGACCTGGGTAATTAAATCCTGCATAACGTCTCCTTTATAAAACAGCGGCCTATGATGACCGCTGTACGGAGTTTATGCAAATTTTGCCAGCTTCAGGCTCCCGCGATATCAATTCTGGCGAAAAAGAGAGTGAGTGGGGAACATGATATAACCCCGGAATAAATCATAAGTGTATTTATTCGCCATTACGGGTGCGAGTAAACTCTGATCCAGTTCAGGACTTATGGCGCGGGGAAGTAATGAGGAATGTCCTGATAATTTGCCAGCCAGCAACGGACTGCTGCCTGGCATTCTTATCTCAATAGTTACACTTCCGTCAGGGTAGTGGATAACGGCAGGCGGGATTTCGGCAGTGAAGCATTGAAATCTTCGACGCTGTGATGACCGACAGGGACCACGACCACGCTGGTGAACCCTTTATCTTTCAGGCCAAATTCGGCGTCAAGGATCTCAGCGTCAAAACCTTCGATAGGTACGGCGTCCAGCCCCAGCGCGGCGACGCCGAGCAGGAAGTTCCCCACGTTCAGGTAAACCTGTTTTGCCATCCAGTGCGCATCATCGTGAAGGGTTTTACGGTGCATATCGGCGAAGAAGGTGCGGCCTTTGTGGTTAGCCGCTTTTGCTTCGGCGTTCGGGAAGCGACCATCCGCCTCCTCCTGATCGACCACGCGCTCCAGCCAGGCGTCGTCCATCGCCGTTTTGGCGCAGAACACCACCACGTGTGAAGCGTCGAGCATTTTGCGTTCATTAAACACATAGTTTCCGGCGGCAGACTTCGCGACGCGCGCCTTGCCTTCGTCGGTGCTGGCGATAATAAAGTGCCACGGCTGAGAGTTGGTGCTGGACGGGCTGTATTGCAGCAGCGTTTTTATCTTTTCTGCCTGTTCAGCGGTCAATTTTTTGCTGGGGTCGAAGGCCTTGGTGGAATGACGTTTTAAGGCAACTGATACGATATCCATAACTACTCCCGGTTTGTTTTATTACCCCGCAGGGTACAAGGTTCTCCGGCAGATGATAAGTGAGAAAATGCGAAAACAGTTATCGTCTGTCACGACCAATCAGCGCGGGCGGATCCGTTTTTGGTCGCGCTTCGTCAGACCGTCAACTACCAGATTCCACGAATCGTTAACCAGTTCTTCCAGCAGCGACTCGCTGATATCGTCGCCGGGCGTGACGGAAATCCAGTGCTTTTTGTTCATGTGGTAACCAGGCGTGATGCTCGGGTATATCTGCTGATTTAACAGCGATTTTTGCGGATCGGACTTCAGATTAATCACTCTGCGATTGTTCACGTCGGTGGCAATCATGAAGATCTTACCGCCCACTTTAAAGACGTCATATTCTGGGCCAAACGGCCAGCAATGTTCGGTAAACGGAAAAGCCAACGCCAGACGGCGCGCGCAATCATACAGCGTTTTATCATTCATCAGAATTCCTCGCGGGTGAGGGCGCGCCACATCGCTTCAAAACCGAGAGAGATAAACTCACTGGCGCGAGCCGGTTCGCGAGTGGCAAACTCCATGGTGGTTTCGGCCAGGGTTAAAAACAGCGCGTCGCCGAAGGCGCGATATTCGTCTGACATAAAGACCGGCAGGACCGCACGATGGCAAAGATCGTGCAGCTCAGGAAACATGGCGTCGGCCTTTTGTTCTGTCTCTTTGGTGATTTTCTCGCTGACCGCCAGTTGGCGTATCGCGCGGTGCCCGTGCGTCTGTTCCAGCCCCCAGCGGATATAGCTGCTCCAGATATAAAAGGTCATCGCTTTGGCGTCGGTCAGCGAGCGATCCAGCCTGGCGATCATTGACTGACACAGGCTGTGCTTAAGATGGAGGTAAAGTTCGTTAATTAACTCGTCTTTGGTCGCGAAATAGCGAAACAATGTTCCTTCCGCCACGCCTGCATTGCGGGCAATCACGGCGGTAGAAGCCGCGATCCCGGACTGCGCGATTGCCGTGGTTGCTGCCTCCAGTAATGCCAGTTTTTTGTCTTCACTCTTCGGACGAGCCACTACATTTTACCCTTATCAGTCTAAAACCCGAATTGAAACACGGCCTTTGCAGCGCCGCAACGGGGAATGTCAAAGATTGAAAAACGTCTTGACGCGAAATTTCCGATTTCTATAATGAGTGCTTACTCACTCATAATCAAGAGTCAGCCGCGCAGACTACCGGACGGGAGCGCGTTTTCAGGTCAGGATATGAAGCGTCTCACAGTTTGTGTGGTTGTTATGATGATCATTGCCAGTGCCGCAACGTTACCGTTTGTCCTCAATGCTGGCTTCGGTCAGGCGCCGCAAGGGGCTCAGCTCAGCCAGTTTGAACAGTCCGTCAATTATCGTGATGGGCAATTCCATAATCAGGTGCCAGGGCCGGGCTATACCGGAAATAAAAGTCTGCTGGCGGCCTGGTGGGAATTCCTGGTCGCAAAGCGAGAGAACGCGCGACCGGCGCAGCCGTTGCCGCTGGTAGCGACCGATATTGCAGCTCTGCCCGCGGACAGGGACACGCTGATCTGGCTCGGCCACTCGTCGTGGTATTTGCAGCTCGGCGGAAAACGCATTCTGATCGACCCGGTCTTCAGCCGTTACGCGGCGCCGTTTTCTTTTCTCAACAAAGCGTTTGTCGGCGATTACCCCTGGACCGCCCAGGCAATGCCGGCGATCGATCTGCTGATCATTTCTCACGATCATTATGACCATCTGGATTACGCCACCATCAAGGCGTTGATGCCAAAAGTGAAGCGGGTGATTACGCCGCTCGGCGTCGGTTCGCATTTGCGGTACTGGGGTATGAACGGCGACATCATTGAAGAGCGTGACTGGCACCAGTCTGTGCGGGTGGATGACGGGCTCTATATTCACGTACTGCCCGCCCGCCATTTTTCCGGACGCGGCATCAAGCGTAACCAGACGCTGTGGGCCAGTTTTCTGTTTGAAACGCCGGAACAGAAAATTTACTACAGCGGCGACTCTGGCTACGGCCCGCACTTTCGGGCGATTGGCGAACAGTTTGGCGCGATCGATCTGGCGATCATGGAAAACGGTCAGTACGACCCGGACTGGAAATACATCCACATGATGCCGGAGGAAACCGCTCAGGCGGCACAGGATCTGCGCGCCAGAGCCATCTTACCGGGGCATGCCGGACGTTTTGTGCTGGCGAAACACACCTGGGATGATCCTTATAAGCGGCTGGCGCTGGCCAGCCGTCATAAACCCTACCGCCTGCTCACTCCGACGCTGGGCGAACCGGTAAAGCTCGACGATCCGGCGCAACAGTTCACGGCATGGTGGGAGAACACGAGCAATTTGCAGGAGAGGAGTGCTGAATGACCATTTCTGCTCAGGTAATCGACACCATTGTCGAATGGATTGATGAAAATTTGAATCAACCGTTGCGTATTGACGATATCGCCCGCCACGCGGGGTATTCCAAGTGGCATCTGCAGCGTCTTTTTATGCAGTACAAAGGGGAGAGTCTCGGACGCTACATCCGCGAGCGCAAGCTGCTGCTGGCGGCGCGGGATTTGCGCGAATCCGACGAAAAAGTATACGATATCTGTTTGCGCTACGGTTTTGATTCGCAGCAGACGTTTACCCGCATCTTTACCCGCACGTTTAATCAGCCGCCGGGCGCCTACCGCAAAGAGAACCACAGCCGGACACACCCGGCATAGTGTTATCAGGCCGCGACAGGCAGAATAACATTCCGCTTACAAATCTTATTGCAAATCATTCCCATTTACATTAGCGTGGCTGACACATTTCTTCAGGAACGGTTAGCCAATGAAAATGGCGTGGAGTGGTTTGCTCCTGGGGCTGGGAACCCTGTCGGCTCAGGCGATGTCCTGTTCGACTCCCTCGCTCCACGGCGAGCAGCAGGGAAAATTTGATGCCAGCGGCGAAGTCTGTTTTGTCCTTCCTCCGCTAAACGAAAACTATGTTTCCGCAACGCTGTCCGGCGTCACCGATGCCCGTCTGCTCGACGGTCAAAACCGGCGTATCCGCACATTACTGGAAGACGGCCCCGACGATGGCGAGCATCATTTGCTGTTTTCGTTACCCGTACAGCAAACTACCTCGCTGGTGCTGCATGGTAACGAAGGCGCGCGCTGGCAGTTTAGCTGGCAGATGAAAGAGACGACGCCGCTGCCGCGCACGCAGCGAATTTCCCCGGTCAGCCCGACGCTACAGCGGCTGGAAAAAGCGATTGCCGCCGGGGCGGGAACCGCGGATTTCTGGCAGGATCGGCAGCGTTACGGTACGCCGCTGGTCGAACCTGTCGACGCTAACCATAAACGGATCACCTTTCTCTGGCGCGGCGCGAAGCAAAACGTTTTTCTGTTTGGCTCGCCGGCAGGCGAGCACGATCCGCTGTTTCGACTCGGCCATTCCGACGTCTGGTTTCGCAGCTATGTTGTGCCTGCGGATACGGTTATGCAGTACAAACTGGCGCCGGATGTGCCAAAAGTCAGTGGTTCGCCCCGCGATCAGCGACGCGCGATTCTGGTCAGCGCGCAGGCCGATCCTTATAACCCGTTGCGGATCGGCGATAAGCATGCAGATCGCTGGAACCAGTCGTCGTTAATCGATCTTGGCCCGCCGCGTTTTTGTTCGGCGCAGGCCGCTGCACAGCCGTTGACGCACGGCGCGCTAACCCGTCAGATGCTGAAAAGCGAACGGTTAGGCAATCGCCGGGAAATCGCTCTCTACCGTCCTCGAGTGGCGCAGCCGGCGCGTTGGACGTTGATCCTGTTTGACGGTAAAACCTACCTTGATGACTACCATATCGACCGGATAGTTGACGGTCTGATTGCCCGCCATCAGCTTCCGCCGATCAATGTGGTATTTGTGGACTCGCTCGATCATCCGCGTCGTGGAAAAGAGCTGCCGCCAAACCCGGACTTTGCCGATTTCATGGCGCACGAGCTGACGCCCTGGCTGGCGCAGCGGGGCATATCCCTCCAGCGGCAGAAAACGGTGCTGGCCGGGTCCAGCTACGGGGGACTGGCGTCGTCGTGGGTGGCGCTGCGCTACCCACGGCTGTTTGGCAATGTGCTGAGTCTTTCCGGCTCCTACTGGTGGGCGCCGCACGGGGAGACGCCCGCCTGGCTGACGCGGCAGTATCAGAACTCGCCGCGCTACCCGATTACCTTCTGGCTACAAGCCGGGCGTTTTGAACAGGAAGGGCCGAACGGCGGCATCTATCGCAACACGCTGGCGTTTGAAAAGGTACTCAAAGAAAAGGGCTACACGGTCAGTTTTCATCCGTGGTCGAGCGGGCATGACTACACCGCGTGGTGCGAAGCGCTGGTGCACGGCATGCGCGACTTCACGGGCTTAACCGGCCAGCGAAAACCAGCGACGCCAGACGTAGCGGAGCACAAAATATTCGACAGCGCCAAGCGCTAAAAACCACAGGCAGAACAGCAGCGTATAAAGCTGGTTGAGATCCATCAGATGAAAGGCGTCAACCAGCTTTTGCGCCAGCGTCAGTCCCAGAGACGGGGCGGGCAGCAACAGGCAGGACAGAAAAGCCATCAGCAAAATACCGGCGGCAGTCATCAGCGATTCAAGCGGGTGTTTCATGGCATTGTTAAATGTGAGTTAAAAAAGCCATTGTCCGGGATTACGCCGGACAACGCAAACGCCGTCCTGTTACCCCGCCCAGATCTCGCAATGTTTTTTCACCAGACCAATCAACGACCCGCCATCGGCGACAAATTCCCGCATCTTTTGCGCTTCGCTGCCGCCGTTTCTCACCTGACGGGTCAGGGCCTCGATCGCGCTGCCTGCGCCCACTTTATCCGCCGAGGGGGCGACTTTCTCCAGCAGACGCAGGGTGTCCTCTGACAGTTTATGATGATCGCCGGTATGTACGTCGGTCAGAATGCCGTCCAGCCCGTAACGGCAGGCCTGAAAGCGGTTGAACTTATACAGCAGGTAATCGCGTTCCTGGTGTTTAAATGGTCGCTCGGTCAAAAGCCAGTGCGCGGTCGCCTGAATCAGTCCCGCGATGTTGACGGCATGAGACAGGGTGAGCGGCGTATCCATCACCCGCACTTCCACGGTGCCAAAATGCGGACTCGGTCGGATATCCCAGTGCAAATCTTTAATACTTTCGATCATGCTGGTGTAACTGAGCCGACGGAATAGCCCCTCAAATTCCTGCCAGTTACTGACCCACGGCATCGGACCGTTGTCCGGAAAACCGGAGAAAATATTCAGCCGCGATGAGGCGAAACGGGTGTCAGAACCCTGCATATAAGGCGAAGCGGCAGAGAGCGCGATAAAGTGCGGCACGAAGTGTGACAGCCCGTGCAGCAGATAGATCGCGTCGTCACCGCTGGCGCAACCGACGTGTACGTGCTGACCAAACACGGTCGCCTGCTGAATGAGGTAGCCAAAATTCTCCAGCGTCCGCTGATAGCGCTCGTTATCGCACACTTCCTGCCGCTGCCATTTTTGAAACGGATGGGTGCCCCCGCCACAAATCTCAATATGGTGCTCCGCCGCGGCGTGGAGAATCACCTGCTGCATGGCGGAAAACTGTGCGGCGGCCTGGTCGATGTTGTGACACACATCGGTCGCCAGTTCCAGCATGCTTTCGGTGATGTCATGTTTGACTTCACCGGCGGTGACCCGGTCTTTCACGGCGGCAATCAGCCGCGAAGAATCCTGGCTCAGGTCATAGCCCGGTGGATTAACCACCTGCGTTTCCAGCTCAATGCCGAGGGTGTAGGGTTCGGAGACGTGAAAATCGGGTAACGGCATAACGTTCTCTTTTAAAGGAATGTCTTTTCAGTATAGAAGCGTTATGGGTATTCGGAAGCGGCCTGATACGCGCCGCGTTATCAGACCGTACAGACCGTTACCGCCGTGGCGCCTGGCGCACCGGCGTGTCGCCCGCCACGTAATAGCTGGCTGTGCTTTTTGCCAGCGGGGCGCGACCGCGAATAGCATCGGCAAGCTTTTCGCCAATCATGATTGTGGTCGCGTTCAGGTTGCCGGTGATGATTTGCGGCATGATTGAAGCGTCCACCACGCGCAGGTTTTCCACGCCGTGAACCCGGCCTTCGCCGTCCACGACCGCCATTTCATCAAAGCCCATTTTGCAGGTGCCGCAGGGATGAAACGCCGTCTCGGCGTGCTCGCGCACAAACGCGTCCAGTTGTTCGTCGCTCTGGCAGTCGCTGCCAGGGCTTATTTCCCGTCCGCGAAAGGGATCCAGCGCGGGCTGGTTGATGATTTCACGGGTAATGCGAATGGCGTCGCGAAACTCCTGCCAGTCCTGGTCGGTCGACATGTAATTAAACAAAATTGCCGGGTGCTCGCGCGGATCGCGTGATTTAAGATGGACGTGGCCGCGGCTTGGCGAGCGCATAGAGCCGACGTGGCACTGGAAGCCATGTTCTTTAACCGCGTTCGAGCCGTTGTAATTGATCGCGACCGGCAGAAAGTGATACTGAATGTTTGGCCAGGTAAACGCGTCCCGGCTGCGGATAAAACCGCCCGCTTCGAAATGGTTGCTCGCGCCAATACCGGTGCCGCCAAACAGCCATTCGGCGCCGATCTTCGGTTGATTCCACCATTGCAGAGCCGGGTACAGTGAGATCGGTTTTTTGCAGGCGTATTGCAGGTACATCTCCAGATGATCCTGCAGATTTTCGCCGACGCCGGGCAGGTGATGAACCAGCGGAATAGCAAACGCTTTCAGCAACGCCGCGTCGCCAACGCCGGAACGCTGCAGAATCTGCGGCGAAGCAATCGCCCCGGCGCATAACAGCACCTCTTTTTCCGCTGTGGCGGTGGTCGGAATGGTGCCGTCGCCTTCCAGCCACTCCACGCCCACCGCCTTTTTGCCATCAAAGATGATGTGATCGGTCAGCGCGTGGGTGATTATCGTCAGGTTAGGACGTTTTCTTGCCTGGTCGAGATAGCCGCGCGCGGTGCTGGCGCGACGTCCTTGCGGCGTTACGGTGCGATCCATCGGGCCAAAGCCTTCCTGCTGGTAACCGTTAAGATCGTCCGTGCGCGGATAACCGGCCTGTACACCCGCCTCGATCATCGCGTCGAACAACGGATTCACATGGGGTTTCGAGGTGGTCACGCAGACCGGGCCGTCGCCGCCGTGATAGGCGTTTGCGCCGATATCGCGCGATTCCGCCTTACGGTAGTAGGGCAGGCAGTGGAGATAGCTCCAGTGTTCGAGTCCGGGTTCGTTTGCCCAGTTGTCGAGATCCATCGCGTTGCCGCGAACATAGCACATGCCGTTAATCAACGAGGAACCGCCCAGTCCTTTGCCGCGTCCGCACTCCATCCGGCGATAATTCATGTGCGGTTCCGGCTCTGTTTCATACGCCCAGTTATAGCGTTTCCCCTGAAGGGGATAGGCCAGCGCCGCGGGCATCTGAGTGCGAAAATCCGTACGGTAGTCCGGGCCGCCCGCCTCTAAAAGCAGAACGGTGGTATTGCTGTCTTCTGTCAGTCGTGTTGCCAGTACGTTGCCGGCAGAACCGGCGCCAATAATGATATAGTCAAAATGCAATGAGACCTCCTGGTTAAAAGACGGACTGGAAGGGGGCCATCTCGATCTGGATGGATTTTACCTGGGTGTAGTTTTGCAGCGTCATCACGCCGTTTTCACGACCAATGCCAGAGTGCTTATAGCCGCCGACCGGCATTTCCGCCGGGGATTCCCCCCAGGTGTTGATCCAGCAGATCCCGGCCTCGAGCTGGTGGATAACCCGATGCGCACGGTTGAGATCCTGCGTGACCACGCCTGCCGCCAGACCATAGTCGGTCGCGTTGGCGCGGCGAATTACCTCGTCTTCGCGTTCATAGGTGAGAATTGACATGACCGGGCCAAAAATTTCTTCCCGTACGATGGTCATCTCGTCGCGACAGTCGGTGAACACCGTTGGCGCAACCCACGCGCCATGTTCAACGTCGCGGCCTTTCAGTGCGCCGCCGCCGCACAGTAGCGTTGCCCCTTCGCGCTTGCCGCTTTCGATATAGCGCAGAACGTTTTCCCGATGCGCGAAGCTGACCAGAGGCCCGAAGTTAGTCGCCGGATCAAACAGATCGCCTGCGCGAATTCGCGCCACGCGGGAGAGGATCGTCTGTTCAAAGGCGCTTTTCATCTTTGTCGGGATAAACACGCGGGTGCCGTTGGTACAGACCTGCCCGGCGCTGTAGAAATTCGCCATCATGGCGATGTCGGCGGCCAGATTAACGTTGGCGTCCTCGAAAATAATCAGCGGCGATTTACCGCCCAGCTCCATCGTGACCTCTTTCAGTGAGGAGGCCGCGGAATGCGCCATCACTTTTTTGCCGCTGGCAACCCCGCCGGTAAACGACACTTTGGCAATGCCGGGATGTTCGGTCAGATACTGGCCCGTTTCCGCACCCGCGCCCGGCAACACGTTAAATACGCCGTCCGGCAGACCCGCTTCGCTGTAGATTTCCGCCAGCTTTAACGCGGTGAGCGGCGTCACTTCGCTGGGTTTGAAGATCATCGCATTGCCCGCCGCCAGCGCCGGAGCAGACTTCCACAGCGCGATTTGAATCGGGTAGTTCCATGCGCCGATCCCTGCCACCACGCCCAACGGCTCGCGGCGAGTGTAAACGAAAGCGGACTCGCGCAGCGGGATCTGGCTGCCTTCCAGTGACGGGATCAGCCCGGCGTAATACTCCAGTACGTCCGCGCCGGTCACGATATCCACGCTGGCGGTTTCGCTGAACGGCTTTCCGGTATCCAGCGTTTCCAGTCTGGCCAGCTCGTCATTGCGTTCGCGCAGAATATCCACCGCCCGGCGAAGAATGCGCGAACGTTCCATCGCGGTCATCGCCGCCCAAATTTTTTGTCCGCGTTGGGCGCTTTTTACGGCGCGATCAACATCGTCACGCCCTGCGGCGTGAACCGTCGCCAGAATATCGCCATTGGCAGGATTGATGGTATCGAAGGTGTGACCGCTGGCGGCGGCGGTATAACCACCGTCTATATAAAGCTGTTGTTCTGCCATTCGCGACATGCGTTCTCCTCGTTTAGTCAGTGGCTTTCGGCAAATGCTGACTGATGAAATGGGTGGTCAGCGCCTGGGCGAGACTCAGATTAAACGGTTCGCCGCTCAGCGCGGCGCGTAGCCAAAGTCCGTCAATCAGCGCCGCCAGTCCGTAACCCGCCTGCTGCGCCTGTTCGCGCGGCAGTTCACGCTTAAATTCGTAGACGATATTCGACAGCAGGCGCTTACTGGCAACCTGCTGAAGGCGATACAGCATCGGCTGATGCATACTGCTGGCCCAGAAGGCCAGCCACGCTTTCATCGCCGCGTGGCTTATCTGCGTGTCGTCAAAATTCCCCGCGACGATGGCCCGCAGGCGCAGTTCGGCACGGGCGCCCTGGAGCGCACGCAGCCGATGCAAAACCGCATGGCGGAGCTGGCTGGTGATGTCGCGCATCGTCGCCTCCAGCAATCCATTCTTATCCCTGAAGTAATGGCTGATGATGCCGGTCGAAACCCCGGCGCGACGGGCGATCTGCGCGATCGTCGCATCGTGCATTCCCACCTCATTGATCGCTTCCAGCGTGGCGTTAATCAGCTGCCGTTGCCGAATCGGTTGCATCCCCAGTTTGGGCATTTTCGGACTCCATTCATCAGTTTTGTTTATCTATTAGAACGGTTTTTGATTGAACGTTCAATATAAATGTGTATTAATTGTTACGTTTTTGATTTCAAATAGTTGCAATAAAAGTGAGGATACTGGATGTCAGACCTTCCCTCGTGCAGAGAAAAAGACAAAATCAATCCGGTTGTTTTTTATACTTCCGCCGGGCTGATTTTGTTGTTTTCCCTGACCACGATCTTCTTTAGTGATTTCTCCGCCGCCTGGATCGGCAAGACGTTGAACTGGGTATCGAAAACCTTCGGCTGGTATTATCTGTTGGCCGCCACGCTGTATATCGTCTTCGTCATTTTTATCGCCTGTTCGCGCTTTGGCTCAGTGAAGCTCGGACCTGAGCAGTCCAAACCAGAATTCAGCCTGTTAAGCTGGGCTGCGATGTTATTTGCCGCCGGGATTGGTATCGACCTGATGTTTTTCTCGGTCGCGGAACCGGTCACGCAGTATATGCAGCCGCCGGAAGGGGTGGGGCAGACGGTCGAAGCGGCTCGCCAGTCGATGGTCTGGACCCTGTTTCACTACGGTCTGACCGGCTGGTCGATGTATGCGCTGATGGGCATGGCGCTGGGCTACTTCAGCTATCGCTATAACCTGCCGTTGACCATTCGTTCGGCGCTCTATCCCATCTTTGGTAAACGAATCAACGGACCGATAGGACACAGCGTGGACATCGCGGCGGTGATTGGCACTATCTTCGGCATCGCCACCACCCTCGGGATTGGCGTGGTGCAACTGAACTACGGGCTTAGCGTGCTGTTTGATATCCCGGACTCAATGGCGGCAAAGGCGGCGCTGATAGTGCTGTCGGTGATTATCGCCACGATTTCTGTCACCTCGGGCGTCGATAAGGGCATTCGCGTGCTGTCCGAACTGAACGTTGCGCTGGCGCTGGGGCTGATTCTGTTTGTGCTGTTTATGGGCGATACGTCATTCCTGCTCAATGCGCTGGTGCTTAACGTGGGTGATTACGTGAATCGCTTTATGGGCATGACGTTGAACAGCTTTGCTTTTGATCGCCCGGTCGAGTGGATGAACAACTGGACGCTGTTCTTCTGGGCGTGGTGGGTGGCGTGGTCACCGTTTGTCGGCCTGTTCCTGGCGCGTATTTCGCGCGGGCGTACGATTCGTCAGTTCGTTTTCGGCACGCTGATTATTCCGTTCACCTTTACCCTGCTGTGGCTGTCGGTGTTTGGCAACAGCGCGCTGTACGAAATTATTCACGGCGATGCAGGCTTTGCATCCGAAGCGATGGCGCATCCGGAGCGTGGATTTTACAGCCTGCTGGCCCAGTATCCGGCGTTCACCTTCAGCGCCTTGGTGGCGACAATCACAGGCCTGCTGTTCTATGTGACCTCCGCAGATTCCGGCGCGCTGGTGTTGGGTAACTTTACTTCAAAGCTAAAAGACATTAACAGCGATGCGCCAAACTGGCTGCGCATTTTCTGGTCTATCGCCATCGGCCTGCTGACGCTCGGCATGTTGATGACGAATGGTATTTCCGCGCTGCAGAACACCACGGTCATCATGGGGCTACCGTTTAGCTTCGTCATATTCTTTGTCATGGCCGGGCTGTATAAATCGCTGAAGGTCGAGGATTATCGCCGGGAAAGCGCCAGCCGACACACCGCGCCGCGTCCGATGGGCGTACAGGATCGGCTGAGCTGGAAAAAACGCTTATCGCGGCTGATGAACTATCCGGGCACGCGCTATACCCGCCAGATGATGGAGACGGTATGCTTCCCGGCGATGGAAGAAGTGGCCCAGGAGCTCACACTGCGCGGCGCCAGGGTAGCGCTAAAAAGCCTGCCGCCGGAAGAGGGCGAAAACCTCGGCCATCTGGATCTGCGGGTATACATGGGCGACGAACGGAATTTTATCTACCAGATCTGGCCGCAGCAGTACGCAGTGCCAGGTTTCACCTACCGTGCCCGCAGTGGTAAATCGACCTACTATCGTCTGGAAACTTTCCTGCTGGAAGGCAGTCAGGGTAACGACCTGATGGACTACAGCAAAGAGCAGGTAATTACCGATATTCTCGACCAGTATGAACGCCATCTGAACTTTATTCATCTGGATCGCGAAGCGCCGGGCAACGGCGTACTGTTTCCCGGCATGTAGATCTAAACGTTATCTGAAAAAAGGACGCCTACTGTTTACATACACAGTAAGAAGAGATGAGAAGAGTCGGGTAACCGCGGCGCCTGACGCTTTCCGGCTTCAGGCCATTGCTGAGATTCAGAAAAATGAAAGCCCGCAGTCTTCACTGGCTGCGGGCGAATGTTTACCAGCAGATAAACCCGCCATCCACCACCAGATCTACCCCCGTGCAAAACGACGCGGCATCGCTGGCGAGAAACAGCGCCGGACCGGCCATCTCTTCCACCTTCGCCATACGTTGAATCGGCGTCTGGCTTTCAAATTCCCGCGTCTGATGCACCATTTCCGGGCGGGTATTCATTGGCGTGGCGGTATAACCCGGGCTGATGGAGTTGACCCGAATCCCTTTCTCAATCCACTCCATCGCCAGACTTTTCGAAAGATGGATCACGCCGGCTTTCGAACTGTTGTAATGCGCCTGATCAAGGCCCCGGTTCACGATGATCCCGGACATAGAGGCGATATTAATAATGGCGCCGCCACCGCTTTTCAGCATCAGTTCCGCTTCGGCTTTGCACGAGTTCCACACGCCCGTCAGGTTGATATCAATCACCCGCTGCCACTGCTCGCTTTCCATTTCCAGCGCCGGGTTAGCGTTCGCGATCCCGGCGGCGTTAACCGCGATATCGAGGCGACCAAAACGTTCGTGGGTGAAAGCGATGGCCGCGCGCAGGTCGCTGAGTTGCCGGACATCGCCCGCGTAGAGGGCGGCCTGCCCGCCGATGGCCTCGATATTCTGTACGGTCTCTTTCAGCCCGCCGTCTTCCCGCAGGTCAAAACCGACCACGCGCGCGCCCGCGCTGGCAAGGGCCCAGGCTATCATTTGGCCGATACCGCTACCCGCGCCGGTAACGAAGGCGACGCGCCCTTCGAGGTTAAATAACTGCCGGGCAAAATCTTTTGCGATCATAGTGATTTCTCTCCACATAGTCCCCGGCGGGGATTACGACATGATCAGGCCGCCATCAATATTAATGGTCTGCCCGGTAAGGTAACGCGCATCGTCAGAGGCAAGGAAAGCCACCAGCCCGGCGACATCCTCGGGTTTCCCGGCCCGTTTCATCGGGATCCCTTTCACCCATTCCGCCATCAGTTCCCCTTTGCCGTAGCGTTTTTCTTCGCTGCTGAGAATCTCGCCCCATACGCGATCGTTGTAATCCCACATTTCGCTTTCGATAATGCCCGGACAGAAGGCGTTGACGGTGATATTCCACGGCGCCAGCTCGTGCGCCAGGCTCTGGGTGATACCGATAACACCCATCTTGCTGGCGGCGTAATGCGGGGTATAGATAAAGCCCTGCCGCCCCTGACCTGACGAGGTGTTGATCAGGCAGCCCTGATTCTGTTTAACCATGTATTTTGCCGCTTCACGACAGCACAGCCATACCCCGGTAGTGTTTACCGCCAACACTTTTTCGAAATCCGCCTTCGGCATCCGGTCGAAATAGTCGATGGTGATGACTCCGGCATTCTGGATGGATACATCGATAGTCCCGAAGCGGGCGGCGGCCTGCTCGTACAGCGACTGCACCTGCGCCTCATCGGTCACATCGACCTGCAGTGACAGGATATCCGCCTGATAGCGCTGGCGCAGTTGCTCTGCGGTGTCGTGGACGCGCTCCGCGTTGGACACCATCACCAGATTTGCGCCGTCGCGGGCGAAGCGTTCGGCGATGCCGGCGCCAATTCCCCGACATGCCCCGGTGATAACCACGGTTTTCCCCTGAAAATTGCGTTGCATATTTTTTCTCCTGTTTAAGCCGGGCAGCCTCCGCCCGGCGGAATGATGCGGTTTAGCTTGATGCGGTTTTTGCCGAGGGCGCCGCCGCCAGCTTTTCTTCATGGCGGCGCATCAGAATGACCTTGTTCTGGAGCTTTTGCTGGAACTGATCGACCACCACGGCGGTGACGATAACCACCCCTTTAATGACCATCTGCCAGAAGTCACTGACGCCCATCATGACCATCCCGTCGGCGAGAAAGACGATGACGAAAGCGCCGATAATGGAACCGGAAACCCTGCCGCGCCCACCTGCCAGCGCGGTTCCGCCCAGTACGGTGGCGCCAATGGCGTCCATTTCAAACATATTGCCGGTCATCGGATGCGCGGTTTGCAGCTGCGAGGCGACAATCAGTCCGACAAAGGCCGCGCACAGTCCGGAGAAGGCGTATACAAAGACTTTTGTTTTAACGATCGGCACGCCGGCAAGGCGCGCGGCGGACTCGTTGCCGCCGATGGCGTAGATATAGCGGCCAAGCGGCGTTTTGGTGGTGATCCAATAACCCAGCAGCAGGAAGCCAATCATCAGCCAGATAGGCAGATAAATGCCCAACAGGGTGCCGGAGCCCAGCGTGGCGAAACCGGTGTTGCCCAGCGCCTCCATCCCGTTGAGGTTGGGGTAGGTGCTGCCGTCGTTAAACAGCAGGGCGGAGCCCCTGGCGACATACATCATGCCGAGGGTGCAGATAAACGGCGCCACGCCGAAGCGGGTAATTACCGCGCCGTTGATGAACCCGACGAGGATGCCGAACAGGGCGACGCAGAGGATCACCTCCGGCACGTTAAAAAAGAGGATATTACCGCCCCAGATGGGCAGGCCGTTGGTCAACAGCGCGCCCGCCACCATGCCGCAGATCCCGGCAACGGCGCCCACGGACAGGTCGATGCCGCCCGTCAGGATCACCAGCGTCATGCCAATGGCCAGAAGCCCGGTGATTGCCACATGCTGCGTCATAATCAGCAGGTTAGACGTGGTCAGGAAATTCGGTACCATCACGCTAAAGAACGCAATCACCAGCAGCAGCGCGATGAATGTTCTGGCCTTTAGCAGGTACATATAAATCATATATTTCTGGTTCATGATGGATTCCAGCCTGATTAATCTTGTGGGGTAGACGCGGCGATTAACGCCTCGCGCGTGACGGCATCGCGGGGGACATCGGCGGTAATGCGGCCATCGGCCATAACCAGAATGCGATCCGCCAGCGCCATCACTTCGTCGAGTTCAGATGACGAAAACATCACTGCCAACCCTTGCTGCGCCATTTTGCCGATAAGGTGATAGACGTCGGTTTTCGCGCCCACGTCGATGCCGCGGGTCGGTTCATCAAGAAACACCACCTGAGGCTGCGTCATCAGCGCCTTGCCCAGTACCACTTTCTGCTGGTTGCCTCCGCTCAGGGAAGTAATGGGCAGTTCGGGATCGCTGACCTTAATTGCCAGTTGCTGGATCATCTCCTTCACGCTGGCCTGCTCTTTATGCGGGTTCAACCATTGCCAGGCCCGACGAAACCCCTTCAGGCTGAAGTCTGACAAGGTCATGTTGGACTGGATCGACATCATCTGCACCACGCCTTCACCCTGTCTGTCCTCTGGCACCAGCGCCAGCCCTTTTTTCAGTCGCGACTGGAAGTGGGCGTTATCAATGCGTTCGCCGTTGAGGTCTATCTTTCCACTCTGGCAGGGCATCAGGCCTACCAGCCCCTTAAACAACTCAGTGCGCCCGGCGCCCAGCAGACCGTAAATGCCGATCACTTCGCCTTTGCGTAAGCGAAACGAAACGTCATTGAGTTTGTAGCCACCGCTGGGGTGAAGCGCGGTCAGGCCTTGTACGGCAAGCACGGTGTCGCCGTGTGGCGCGGCCTGGTAATCGAAATGTTTTTTCTTGTCGCCCACCATCTGTTCGATGATCCACGGAATGCTGGCGTCACGAACGGGGCGTTCGCTGATAAACCGACCGTCGCGGAAAATGGTGATGTTGTCGCCAATTTCCATCAGTTCTTCCAGACGGTGGGAGATATAAATAATGGTCACGCCGCGCCGCTTCAGCTGTTCGATCACGTTGAACAGCACTTTCACTTCAGACTGGCTGAGGGCGGAGGTGGGTTCATCCATGATCAGCACTCGCGTGTCTTTAGACAGCGCGCGGGCGATTTCCACCAGTTGCTGGTGGCCGATGCCGAGTTCCCCTAGCGGCGTATAAGGGTCAACGTCCAGCTCCAGTCTTTCCAGTAAAGATTTCGCCAACGCATACTGATATTTTTCGTTGATTCGTCCTTTCTGGAAAAATTCGTTAGCCATGAAAATATTATCCATGACGTTCATATTGGGAAATAAATTCAGCTCCTGAAAAATAATGCTGATCCCCAGTTTCTCCGCCTGATGTGTCGAATTTAGCGAGACAGGTTGACCATCAAGAAACAGTTGCCCGGAGGAGGGCGTTTCCACCCCGGCGAGCATTTTCATCATGGTCGATTTACCCGCGCCATTTTCGCCAATCAGTACATTGACCTTATTCCGGTAGACCCGATAATTCACATTATCTAACGCCACCACCCCGGGATAAACGCGCGACAGCGCACGGGTTTCAATAATCACTTCAGACTCAGCGCAGTCGGGCGCGACGCGATTATGCGGCTGCATATTATTCCCCTCCTGCCAGGTCGATTTTGGCGGGCGTAATCGCAGGCAGTGTTTGGGGAATATCCCAACTGGAAAATACGCCATACACCTCGACGGATTCGCCGGTTTTCAGCGGCGCCGCCTGGATCATGTTGACGGCCTGCTCGTTAATTGCCCGGCCATATTCGCCGAACAACACCTGGTCGTTGAAATCACCGTAGCTGGCCCCTTTATACGCATCGCGCAACTGCGTGCCGCGCAGCGTCGGACCGATCTGGACGACCACATCGCTGCCGCTCTTATCCGCGACCGTCATCTTGCCGCTGCGTGACGCCGTGTCGAGTTGGCTGATCTTTCCTGCTACCTTGACGTAAAAGAGGCAGGGATTCTCATCCTGAGAACGAAAGCCCAGCTTTTGACAGGCGCTGTCAATGTCTTTTTCCGCGCCCAGCGCCGCCATCAGTTCGGCGACGGGACGCGCCTGCCCGACAATCTGCGGGACAATCTGGTTTTGCCACGTTTGGTCAATGTTGGCCATATGGGGGTTGGGGGGAGATTTAAGGTCCGCCAGTTCCTGTTGCGAGACGATGCGGCACCCTCCCATGGTCAATACGGCCAGCGCCAGCCAGGCTTTTTTAGACATAATGTTCTCCTCTGCGCCTCGTGAGAGGCGCAACTCCCCGGGATCAGGACTTGATGTTGAAATCCTGGACTTTATCTGCGTTATCTTTAGTGATGAGAATGCCGCGGAACATCACGCGCTGTTTATCGGGCTTCACGCCGTTTTGCAGGTAGTTATCCAGATCGGTCACCCCCTGCGCCGCGATGGCCTGAGCCTGAAGCATCACGGTAGCCTGCAGCGAACCCGCTTTCACCGCGTCGCGTTCGTCGTTGCTGCCGTCAATGCCGACGACAATGACGTCGCTGCGGTTAGCGGCTTTCAGGGCGGCGATAGCGCCAAGCGCGACGGGGCCGTTTCCGCAGATTACGCCTTTCACGTCAGGGTGCGCTTGCAGAATGCTGTCCATGATGCGTTTGCCGTCAATCAGCGTGCCTTTAGCATCCTGTTTCGCGACGCTGACCATATCCGGGAACTGGTCGATGACCTGGTGGAATGATTTGGAACGGGTGACGCAGTTATTATCCGCGAGGTTACAGGTCAGCTCAGCGTATTTGCCTTTTTCACCCATTTTTTCCACAAATACGTTGGCGACTTCCGAACCGGCCTGGAAGTTATTATGGGTAATCTGCACCAGCGCCACATCATCTACCGGAATTTCACGGTTGATTAAGACAATCGGTATTCCCGCTTTTTTCGCTTTTTCAATTGCCGCAACGCTGGCCGTTGAGTCAGCGTTATCAAGGATAATGCCCTGAACTTTTTTACCGATGGCGGTATCGATGAGCTCATTTTGTTTTTTCACATCTTCGCTGTGCGAAAGAATTGTGGTCTTGTAACCTAATTCTTGCGCTTTTTCGCTGGCGCCTTTCGCTTCAGAGGCGTAATACGGATTATCCAGCGAGTTGACCATAATCATAATTGTCCCTTTTTCGACGGCATGCGCGGCAAAGGACAACGCGGTCAGGGTAGCAGCGGTTAACAGCGTTAAACGTAATTTCATGACAATGTTCTCTCTGTGTTGTTATTGTCGGGTACGGTGAAACAACGTAAAGCCAGATTTGTTATGGGCCGGAGTCCTCCTTTGTTGAGTGAATGTATTCAGTCAGCCGTTATTCCCTGGTAAGGCGTCAGACCGACGAGGCCGGTTTCCATAATGTTCTGTTCACCGCATGGCGCCATGCCTGCCATCGTTGTTGCAGTCGACGGTGGCGCGCCATGTCGGGCTGAAAAGTACTGTGCTCGGTTAAGAGGTCTTTAAGATCGCTCAGCGAGCCGGGGTGAAGCGCTTTGCGCGCCAGCAACGCTGCGCCGATGGCGGAAAGTTCCGGCACATCGCTGCGCATCACCGGACAGCCCAACAGATCCGCCTGGTATTGCATCAACCAGTCATTTTTTGTTGGACCGCCGTCAACCATGAGCGCCGTTAAGCTGAAATCGTCGTGCTGTTGCATGGCAACGACCACGTCTGCAATCTGATAGGTAATAGACTCGAGGGCGGCGCGGATCAGATGCGCCCGCTTTACCCCGCGGCTGAGTCCGCAGATCACGCCCCGCGCGCTGTCATCCCACCAGGGCGCGCCTAGCCCGGTCAGCGCCGGGACAAAGTAAACGCCGAGGGTCGATTCAACGGAAGCGGGAAGGGTGTTAAGTTCATGCGCCAGCTCGTCGTCAGGCAGTTCGCTCAGTCCGGTGCTGTCCGCCATCCAGGCAACCGCGTCGCCGGTATGCGGAATGTTGCCTTCCAGACCGTAAATAATGCGTTCGCCATCATGCCAGGCGATGGTGGTCGCCAGCGCGTGGATAGCGCACTGCGCCGACTTCACTGGCGCCATGACTGAGGAACCCGTGCCGTAGGTAGCTTTAACACACCCCAGTTCGCCAAGCGCATGACCAAACAGGGCGGCGTGAGAATCGCCAACCATCGACATCACCGGAATACCATCCGGGATCCCGGCCAGCCCACGGGTATGACCAAACAGGCCGCTGGAGGGTTTGATTTCCGGCAGCGCGACGCGGGGGATCGCGAACAGCGCCAGCATCGCCTCATCCCATTGCCCGGTTTGCAGGTTAAGCAGTTGGGTGCGGGCGGCGTTGGAGTAGTCGCAGGAGAAGGCCTCGCCGCCGGTTAAGTTCCACAGCAACCAACTGTCGATGGTGCCCAGGCAAATTTTTCCCTGTTCCGCCAGTCGCGCACCGTCAGGTATCGATTCCAGAAGCCAGCGCATTTTAGAGGCCGAGAACAGCGGGGCGATGGGCAAGCCGGTTGTGGCTTTAATCAACGGCTCCTGGTTATCCTGGCGCAGCGCCTCACACCAGGCCGCGCTGCGCGTACACTGCCAGGTGATCGCGGCATTCAGCGGCTTACCGCTGTCGCGATACCAGCCGATGGCGGTTTCACGCTGATTACTGATCGCCAGCGCAACGACGTTGTCTGCGCCGACATGCTGAATGGCCCTGGCGATCACGTCCAGGGATGCCTCAATCAATACCTCGCCGGATTGTTCCACCCAGCCTTCCCGCGGCGTTTGAATCGCCAACGGCTGAGAGTATTTCGCGACCACGTTGCCCCTGTCGTCTAGCGCGACCGCTTTCGCGTTGGTGGTGCCTTCATCCAGCGCGATAATGAACCCTTTCTTCGCTGTACACATAGATTGTCTCCTGAGTCACATTGCGTCCCGGCGTAGAAGGCAGAATGGCATCCCTCGTTGTCGCGTTTTACTTCATCAGGCTGGCTGTGACGTCGCGTATTTTTGTTTGTGAATATATATTCGATATTGATTATTTATTTAATACCTTAGCCACAATCGTTGGGCTGAGCTACCGAAAAAATCATCAATTGTGCTGAGAATCACACTTAGAGAGTGGGCAGAATAGCAAAGACCGGTGAAAATTACGTGGAGGTGAATCCTTTCAGTTTATTGAAATTTAAAGATTTTTAATGCCTTTGCGCACAAGAAACGCAACGCAAAGGCAGTACAGTGAGGCGGAATTCAGGCGGTGACCAACTGGCGAGCGGTGGGATAGTCGGTGATCAAAACGTCAATATAGCCGCCGTTCAGCGCCCCCTTAATGGCCGCGACTTTGTCGGTACCGCCAGCCAGCGCCACGACGTTTGGGCATTTTTTCACTTTGTCGAGCGCCATGCCGATCACCGGATCTTCGTCGTCCTGTAAAACAGGTTGACCGTTTTTGTCATAGTAGTGCAGGCAGATATCCCCAACGGCACCGCGATCGGCCAGCACCTGGAGCATATCTTCGTGATAATAGTTCCCGGAGGTTTTGAGGAGCTGCGACGGTTCGAGAATGCCGATGCCGACAATGGCGATATCAACGTTATCGAAGCGTGAGATCACATCGGCGACGTCTTTGCTGGCGATAAGCCGGTTTTTCTCTTCCACTGAACCTTCGATACTTTGCGAGGGCAGAAGCCAGGCATCGCAGTTCAGGTGCTGCGCCAGCGTTTGGGTGAGGATGGTAGCCTGCACGTTGCCGTTTGGTCCGACGCCGCCGAGAAGTTGAATGACGCCGCCCGCCTTCAGATTTTGTGTATGGACTTCGTCGACCATTGCGCGGATGGTTGAACTCCACGACGAGACGCCAACCAGATCTTTAGGCCGCAGACGGGTTTCAAGATAGTGGGCCGCGGCGGAGCCTATGGCGCGTTTAAGGGCGTGATCGCTGGCATCTTCTTCCGTATCCACCACGATGGCTTGTTTCAACCCGTAGCGTTCTTCGATGCCTTTCTCAAGATTAAGAAAAATATTGGACGGTTGAACGACGCTGATTTTCACCACGCCCTCTTTTTGACAGCGGGTGATTGCGCGGGAGATAAACGACTGAGAAAGCGAGAGAAGCTGAGCAATATCGGACTGTTTGCGACCCTCGAGATAGTAAAGGGTTGCGATTTTAACCAATAGCCGTTGTTCATCCTGCTTTGCCATAGTATTCCCCAAAAAAATTCATCATAGCCAGACACATACGTTCCGTACCGCCATTATCTTAGAGGGTATTATCATACGCGAAAAGACAAAGCTGGTAAGTGTGACAAAGCTCTAAGTTTAACCAATCCTCAAAAACAGCATTGGACAAAGCTGAGAAAAAGGTCGCATAATTGAATAAAGAATCAAGTATGAATATATATTCAGTGACGCATTAAGTCAATTGAATATGTCATTCGTTAATCCAGTTGCGGTAAGGAGACAGAATGTTCCTGAGTATCCTGCAGCGGCACAAGCCATGTCATGCAACGCCTGGGGATGTCTGGTTTTTTTAGTTCCTGGTGGAATAAATATTCCATGTTGAAAATAAATTCAGAGGTATTAAATGAATCCCTACAATTACGATATCCAGACGCTTGAGCGCAAGGCGCGAGCCGTGCGCCGCCACATTGTCAGACTCAACGCCAACAGTCCCGCAGGCGGCCATACTGGTGCCGACTTGTCTCAGGTTGAACTGCTGACCGCGCTCTACTTCCGTATTCTCAACGTTGCGCCGGATCGCCTGGACGATGACCAGCGCGACATCTACATCCAGTCTAAAGGGCACGCGGTGGGGTGCTATTACTGCGTGCTGGCAGAAGCGGGATTTTTCCCCGTCGACTGGCTGGAAACCTACCAGCATGCCAACTCCCATCTTCCCGGACACCCGGTTCGCCAGAAAACCCCCGGCATTGAGTTGAACACGGGCGCGCTGGGCCACGGTTTGCCTGTTGCGGTGGGACTGGCGCTGGCAGCCAAAAAAAGCAACAGCGCCCGCCGCATTTTTTTGATTACCGGCGACGGCGAGCTGGCAGAAGGCAGTAACTGGGAAGCCGCGCTGGCGGCAGCGCATTACGGGCTGGATAACCTGATCATCATTAACGATAAAAACAATCTTCAGCTTGCCGGGCCGACCCGCGAAATCCTGAATACGGACCCGCTGGCCGATAAATGGCGGGCGTTTGGTATGGCGGTAACGGAGTGTGAAGGCAATGAGATGGCGTCGGTGGTTGCCGCGCTGGAAGGGCTGAAACAGGCGGGTAAACCCAATGTCATTATCGCCAACACCACCAAAGGCGCAGGGATCTCCTTTATTCAGGGACGTCCGGAATGGCACCACCGCGTACCGAAAGGCGAAGAAATCGCACTGGCACTGGAGGAACTGAAAGATGAGTAATGCAGAACACCTCGCGAACGTGATGGTTCAGGCGTTTATTGATGCCGTGGAAAAGGGCGTCGACCTGGTGCCGGTGGTGGCGGACTCCACCTCGACGGCGAAGATTGCCCCGTTTATCAAACAGTTTCCCGGCAGGCTGGTTAACGTGGGGATCGCCGAGCAAAGCATGGTCGGTACGGCGGCAGGGCTGGCGCTGGGCGGGAAAGTCGCCGTCACGTGTAACGCCGCACCGTTCCTGATTTCCCGGGCTAACGAGCAAATCAAAGTCGATGTTTGTTACAACAACACGAACGTGAAGCTGTTTGGCCTGAACGCCGGGGCCAGCTATGGGCCGTTGGCCAGTACCCACCATTCGATCGACGATCTCGCTGTTATGCGGGGGTTTGGCAATATCCAGATATTCGCCCCTTCGTCTCCGCGCGAATGCCGTCAGATCATCGACTACGCCCTCGGTTATGTCGGTCCTGTATATATCCGTATGGACGGCAAAGCGCTGCCGGAGCTGTATGGTGAGGACTATCGCTTTGCGCCTGGCGCGGTTGTGACGTTACGCGAAGGTGACGATCTGGCGCTGGTGGCGACAGGGTCGACGGTGCATGAAGTGGTGGATGCCGCCTCGCTGTTAGCCGACGCCGGTATCCATGCGACGGTAATTGGCGTGCCGTCAATCCGCCCTTGTGATACACAGGCCCTGTTGGCTGCGCTGAAAGGGTGCAAGGCGGTAATAACCGTTGAAGAACATAACGTTAACGGCGGGCTGGGCAGTCTGGTGGCGGAGGCGCTGGCAGAAGCGGGCAGCGGCGCGGTACTGAAGCGGTTGGGTATTCCGGACGGTGAATACGCTGCGGCGGCGGATCGGCGCTGGATGCGACAACACCACGGCTTTGACGCGCAGTCTGTGGCGAATCAGGCGCGCGAGTTGCTCAACGGTTAACCGCGGGCCAGCGTGATCAGATGCTGTTGGGTGAGATGCCACTGCACGCGCCAACGCAGCGCGCGGTGGCGCAGACGCAGCAGGTTTGCCTGCACGTCGACAATCTCATAGTGGTGAAACCCGGCGTGATGCTGCTCTGACGCTGGCGTGGCTTTAAAGGCGCTCTCTTTGGCGGAAAAGGCCAGCGTCAGCGCCTGTTCAAAGGGCAGGCGACACGCTTTCAGACGTTCCTGCTCAGTCTCCGAAACGAGACTTCTTACCAGTTCTTCCGCCGTCTGCGGCGAAAGCAAGGCTTCTGTATCAACCCCCACCGGCTCTCTGGCGACTACCGCCAGCGCGGTATTGCCGCAGTGGCTGATGCTGCCGAACAGCCCTTCCGGCCATAGCGGCTGACGCCGATCGCCGATGCCCGGTACGCTTTTGACGCCATACTCCCTTAACGCATGTACGGCGGCAATCCGGCCTGCCAGATGCTCGCTTTTACGCTTGCGTCCGGCGTTCATCAGACGCGTGTAGTGAGGGAGCCACAGCAGGTCGCTTTCCTGAAAGCTGGCGGGATCGAAAGTGACGACGTGCAGCGTAAGGTCGGCGAAGGGGAGACGAGAATGGGTGATTTGCATGGGGTGATAATAACACCCTTCCGCCCGCGCGGAAGGGTGTGCTGATATCAGAAGTGGGTGTTTACGCTCATATACCACGTACGACCCGGTTCGTTATACGTGTACGCGCCTGCGCCACGCATATACGAGACGTCAGTCGTGCTGCCGGTAGTCTGGGCATTCCCCTCACGCCACAAACGCTTGTCGAAGACGTTATCCACACCGCCGGTCAGGCTGACGTTCTTGGTCACGTCCCAGGTGGCGCTCAGGCCAACGATGCTGTACGGGCTGACGGACTGTTTGTCTGAACCCGTCACCGGTTTACCCTGGTAGTCGTATTTCTTCGGCTCTTGTTTGCCGTACCAGGTGAAGGTGGACTGCAGCGAGACGTCCTGATGCACCTGCCAGCTCAGCGTTGAGTTCAGCGTGTACTCTGGAATAATCGACAGGCGCTCGCCGGTCTCTTTGTTCTTACTCTGCAGCATGTACGTGATGTTGTTAGTCCAGTTCACCGTTTCACTGACCGGCACGTTTAACGTTCCTTCCAGACCTTCAACCACGGCTTTGGGTACGTTCTCCCACTGGTAAATATCGGTGTAAGTGGTTTTCCCTTTGCTGGTGATGGACGTGCGGTTCATCGGCGCGGTACCCGCCTCAATCTTATTGCGGTAATCATTGCGGAACCAGGTAATGCCCGCCAGCCAGCCGTCGCGTTTGAACTCAAGGCCGATCTCTTTGTTAATGCTG
This sequence comes from Citrobacter sedlakii NBRC 105722, assembly GCF_000759835.1. GTDB lineage: Bacteria > Pseudomonadota > Gammaproteobacteria > Enterobacterales > Enterobacteriaceae > Citrobacter_A > Citrobacter_A sedlakii. The sequence goes on along the minus strand of NZ_BBNB01000002.1, from coordinate 349,130 downwards.
GTTTCAGCTTTCAGGTCATCGTTACCCATCATGTAACAGCCGATGCCGGACGCCGCGCCCGTGGCGTAACAGCCCTGGCCTTTGCTGTACAGAATGTAGTTCGGGTTGGTCTGGTACAGGCTCGGTGCTTTATAGGCGCGGGCGATCCCCATTTTCAGGGTAAAATCGTCGCCGAGGCCCTGTGACAGGTTCAGGGACGGACTCCAGTTGTTGCCGACGATGCTGTGATGATCGAAACGCAGCCCCGGCGTCAGCATGGTGGTGTCGGACAACTCCATGTTGTTCTCAGCGAACAGCGAGAAGATTTCCGCTTTTGAATACGGGCTGCGATCGGTACTGCTATAGCCCGGAATATCGCCGCCCATAAAGGTTTGCGAGTTGGAAAGCATGTCCTTCATGCGCTGTTGGGTCCACTCGGTGCCCAGCGTCAGGTTCTGGTTTACCAACAGATCCAGTGGAATACTGACTTCACTGTGCAGGGTCACGTCGTTCAGGTCGGCATCAACATATTTCTGTGCGGCCTTCGGATCGAAGATCCCTTCGGTACCGCCCGCCAGACCTTCCGGTGTCCGGGAGTTACGGGTATGTTCATACTGCACCCAGTTGCTGGTGGTGACGCCGTTGTCCCAGCCGCCGTTCCAGGTCAGCGAGTAGTTTTGACGGTACAGACGGTTAGTCTCTTTGCCGTAATTATCTTTCACCAACTGGTTCGTGTTGGTATTTTGCGTATCCCCGGCGTACAGGTTGCCCTGACGACTGTAGCCCGCTTCCAGTTCGAGGGACTGCATCGGCGCGAAGTCCCAGCGCACCACGCCGTTAATATCTTTGTTGATGACCCCTTCGCGCCCGGCGGGCAGGGTGTCTGCATAGGTGCCGGTACGCTCTGATTGATGGCCCTGGTTAATGTTGCGCGCGTCAGCCTGGGTCTTATCGAGGTTACCGTACAGACGGAAGCTGAAATCCCCGCCGAGCGGGCCGTTCAGGCTGAAGTTGGTGCGCTTGGTCGCGCCTTCGTCTTTGTGCTCCGGCGCGTTGAAATAGGTGTTCCACGAGCCGTGCCACTCGCTGCTGCTTTTCTTGGTGATAATATTCACCACGCCCCCGGCGGCGCCATTGCCGTAGCGCGCTGCGGCAGGACCGCGCAGCACTTCAATGCGTTCAATCATTTCCGGCGGTACCCAGGCCGTATCGCCACGGGTGTCACGTTCGCCGCGCCAGCCAAGTCGCACTGAGTTACGGCTGGTGACGGGCTTACCGTCGATCAGAATCAGGGTGTTTTCCGGCCCCATACCGCGAATGTCGATCTGGCGGTTGTTGCCGCGCTGACCGCTGGTCGAGTTACCGGTCAGGTTAACGCCCGGCATCGTACGGATAATTTCGGCGACGTCGCGAGCGGGCGGGTTTTTGCGAATTTCATCGGCGGTAATGGTCGACACGCCGGGGGCCTGCAGGTTTTGCTGGGCGGCGGTCACGACGATGGTGTCTTCATGAGAGGCGGTTGTGCTGTCGGTTGTCTCTTCTGCCATGGCGGGCAGCGCGACCCCGTAAATCCCTAAATTGACCAATAAGGCCAGTGAATGAATCTTCTTGTTCATTGTTTATCCTGCTTTTCTTTAGCCACGTGTACCAGTTGCCGGAAAGACGCATCTGGCCCGATATCGCCCGCGTCTGCGAAAACCCTCCATTCCAGAAAAGCACGCAGTGCGGTTGGTTAAAACGTGTTCGCGCTTCCCACAGCGCGACAATACGCTATTGCAAATGCAAATAGTTATCAATAATATTATCAATATATTTCATCAATCAATGAAAAATTTCACAATAAACATGGGGTTAAGACGGTGACGGCGTTAACGGTTGGGAGCGAGGCCTGGTGGCAGTCAAAAAACGGTCCTGAATGGACACGCGATGCCAACGGCAATTACCAGGTCACCTTCTGGTGGCGCGATCCGCAGGGCGACGAAACCTACTCCCCCATTCAGCGCGTGTGGGTCTATATCACCGGCGTGACCGACCATCATCAGAACCAGTTGCCTCAGTCGATGCAGCGCATTGCCGGAACGGATGTCTGGCAATGGCGAACAGTTCTTGGCGCTCACTGGCGCGGCAGTTACTGCTTTATTCCTACCGCGCGTGACGATGTGTTTGCCGGTCTGGCGGCCGGTGAAACGCCCGATCGGACCATGTTGCGCGAAGGCTGGCGGCAGTTGTTGCCGCAGGCGATTGCCGACCCGCTCAACCCGGTAAGTTGGCAGGGCGGGCGAGGACATGGCGTGTCGGCGCTGGAAATGCCCCAGGCGCCAGCGCAGCCCGGCTGGGATCGCCCGCAGCCGCCCCGTTCTCTGCCAGCTGTGGTGCAATGGCGCAGCAAACGCCTCGGCAATACGCGACGGGTGTGGGTTTTTACTACCGGCGACGATCGGCCGCAAACGCGTCCGTTGGCTGTGTTGCTCGACGGCCAGTTCTGGGCGCAAAGTCTGCCGGTCTGGCCTGCGCTAACGTCACTCACGCAGCAAGGGCTGCTTCCGCAGGCGGTGTACGTGCTGATTGATGCGATCGATACCGCTCACCGCAGCTGCGAGCTTCCCTGTAATCCCGACTTCTGGCTGGCCGTGCAGGAAGAATTATTGCCGCAGGTTTACGCCGTTGCGCCGTTCAGCGACCGCGCCGATCGCACGCTGGTGGCCGGACAGAGCTTCGGCGGCTTGTCATCGCTCTACGCCGGACTGAACTGGCCCGGGCGCTTCGGCTGCGTCCTCAGTCAGTCCGGTTCGTACTGGTGGCCCCATCGCGGCGGCCATCAGGACGGGTTTATCACAGAACAACTCAAAGCCGGGCTTCTTCAGGCCAACGGTTTGCGCATTGTGCTGGAGGCCGGGGTCCGGGAGCCGGTGATTTTCCGGGCGAACCAGGCGCTTTATGCACAACTAAAGACAACACAGCAGTCGGTTTTCTGGCGTCAGGTTGACGGCGGACATGATGCGCTTTGCTGGCGCGGCGGGCTGATGCAGGGGCTTATCGACCTCTGGCAGCCGCTGCGTTAAGCAGGCGATTTTCCACGACAGGAGTTGAGTATGGAATTCACGAATCCCTTCGATAACCCGCAGGGACTGTTTTACATTCTGCAAAATGGTCAGCATCAGTTTAGCCTCTGGCCGCAGCAGTGCGCGCTGCCCGCTGGCTGGCAGGTGGTAGCCGGGCCTCAGTCCCAGGCGGCGTGTCAGCAGTGGCTGGAAACACACTGGCGTACTTTGCTTCCTCACCATTATGCCGTTTCGCAGGAGGCGCTATGAGCCAACGTTTACCGCTGGTCGCCGCTCAGCCCGGCATCTGGATGGCAGAAAAACTGTCAACGCTGCCGTCGGCCTGGAGCGTCGCCCACTATGTGGAGCTTACTGGCCATCTGGACGCGCCGTTGCTGGCGCGCGCGGTGGTTGCCGGAATGGAACAGGCCGACACGCTGCGGATGCGCTTTACGGAAGATAACGGCGACGTCTGGCAGTGGGTGGATGATTCTCTGCGCTTTGCCGGGCCGCAGATAACCGATCTGCGTGATGCCGTCCATCCTCATGACGCTGCGCTGGCGCTGATGCAGGCGGATCTGCAACAAAATCTGCGCGTGGACAGCGGTAAACCGCTGGCGTTTCATCAGTTAATTCGGGTAGCGGATAACCGCTGGTACTGGTATCAGCGCTATCATCATTTGCTGGTCGATGGCTTTAGTTTCCCGGCCATTACCCGTCAGATCGCGGCGATATACCGCGCGTGGCAGCGTGATGAACCCACGCCCGCCTCGCCGTTTACGCCGTTTGCTGAGGTTGTAGAGGAATATCAGCAGTATCGCCAGAGCGACGCCTGGCAGCGCGACGGCGCGTTCTGGACTCAGCAGCGCCGGGAATTGCCGCCGCCCGCGTCGCTGTCTTCCGCGCCGTTGCCGGGACGCGCGACAACGGCAGAGATCGTCCGCATGAAGCTGAACGCGCCGGAAGGGGCGTTTCGCCAGCTGTCGGCGCAGTTCCCTGACGTGCAGCGCACCGATCTGGCGCTGGCGCTGGTGGCGCTGTGGCTCGGCAGGCTGTGCAGCCGGATGGAGTACGCCGCGGGCTTTATCTTTATGCGTCGGATGGGTTCGGCAGCCCTGACGGCGACCGGACCGGTGCTTAACGTGTTACCGCTTGGGGTACGCATTGATGCCGCAGAAAGTCTGGCGGATCTGGCGAAACGACTCTCGGCGCAATTGAAAAAAATGCGCCGTCATCAGCGCTACGACGCAGAGCAGATCGTTCGCGACAGCGGGCGCGCCGCCGGAGAAGAGCCGCTGTTTGGTCCGGTACTCAATGTTAAAGTTTTTGATTATCAACTGGATATTCCGGGCATTCAGGCACAGACCCATACGCTGGCGACCGGTCCGGTCAACGATCTTGAACTGGCGTTGTTCCCCGATGATGACGGCGGCCTGAGCATCGAGCTGCTGGCTAACAGCCAGCGTTATGATGAAGCGACCCTGACGAAGCACGCCGCGCGTCTGACGGCGATGATTGAACAGTTTGCAGAAAATCCTGCGCTACGCTGCGGCGATGCCGACATGCTGCTGCCGTCAGAGTGGCGGCATCTGGAGAGCGTCAACGCCACGGAGGTCGCGATCCCTCGGACGACCCTCAGCGCGCTGGTGGCGGAGCAGGCGAAAAGAACGCCGAATGCCCCGGCGCTGGCGGATGCGCGTTATCAGTTCAGCTACCGTGAAATGCGCGAGCAAGTGGTGGCGCTGGCGACGCTGCTGCGCGAGCGCGGCGTGAAACCGGGTGACAGCGTCGCGGTGGCGTTACCGCGCTCTGTTTTCCTGACTCTCGCTCTGCATGGCATTGTCGAAGCCGGTGCGGCCTGGCTGCCGCTGGATACCGGCTATCCGGACGATCGTCTGCGGATGATGCTCGAAGATGCCCGACCTAAACTGCTAATCACCAGTGAAGAACAGCGTGCTCGCTTTAACGACCTGCCGGGGCTGGAAAGCCTTTGCTACAGCGAACCGCTGGCAGGCGGGGACGGCCAGCCGCTCGGTTTATCTCAGCCGCACCATACCGCCTATATCATTTTCACCTCCGGGTCGACGGGCAGGCCGAAAGGCGTGATGGTGGGGCAAACCGCCATCGTCAATCGTCTGCTGTGGATGCAAAACCATTATGGGCTGACGGCGAGCGACGTGGTGGCGCAAAAAACGCCGTGCAGTTTTGACGTCTCGGTCTGGGAATTCTTCTGGCCGTTTATCGCCGGCGCGAAGCTGGTGATGGCCGAGCCGGAGGCACACCGCGATCCGCTCGCCATGCAGCGCTTCTTTGCCCATTATGGGGTGACGACTACCCACTTTGTGCCGTCGATGCTGGCGGCGTTTGTGGCGTCGCTAACGCCGGAAAGCGCCCGCGAAAGCTGCGCCACGTTGCAACACGTCTTCTGTAGCGGCGAAGCGCTGCCCGCCGAGCTGTGCCGGGAGTGGGAGCAACTGACCCATGCGCCGCTGCATAACCTGTACGGGCCGACGGAAGCGGCGGTAGATGTCAGCTGGTATCCCGCCTGGGGTGACGAACTGGCAGCGGTCACCAGCAGTAGCGTACCGATTGGCTTCCCGGTCTGGAACACAGGGCTGCGCATTCTGGATGCGATGATGCATCCGGTTCCGCCTGGCGTGGCGGGCGATCTCTACCTGACCGGTATTCAACTGGCACAGGGATATCTTGGGCGACCGGATCTCACCGCGAGCCGGTTTATCGCCGATCCGTTTGCCCCCGGCGAGCGCATGTATCGTACTGGCGACGTTGCGCGCTGGCTGGATAACGGCGCGGTGGAGTACCTTGGGCGCAGTGACGATCAGCTCAAGATCCGTGGACAGCGCATTGAACTGGGTGAGATCGACCGCGTGATGCAGGCGCTGCCTGATGTTGAGCAGGCGGTGGTTCATGCCTGCGTCTTTAATCAGGCGGCGGCGACCGGCGGCGACGCCCGTCAACTGGTGGGGTATCTGGTTTCACAGTCCGGCCTGCCGCTGGATATTGCGGCGCTACAGGCGCAACTGCGCGAGACATTGCCGCCGCACATGGTGCCAGTGGTGCTGCTACAACTGGCGCAGTTGCCGCTCAGCGCCAACGGCAAGCTCGACAGAAAAGCGTTGCCGATGCCGGAACTGGCCCCGCGCGCCAAAGGCCGTGCGCCGCTGGCGGGGGTTGAGACGCAGGTGGCGCGGGCGTTCAGCCAACTGCTGGGCTGTGAAGTTAACGACATTGATGCCGACTTCTTTGCTCTCGGCGGTCATTCGCTGCTGGCGATGAAGCTGGCGGCGCAGCTCAGCCGTATTTTCGCGCGTCAGGTGACGCCGGGGCAGGTGATGGTGGCGTCGACGGTTGGCCAACTGGCCGCGTTACTGGAGGCCGAAGACGACGTACAGAGCCAGCGTCTGGGTTTTGAAACGCTGCTGCCGCTGCGTAAAGGCAGTGGACCAACGCTGTTCTGTTTCCATCCGGCGTCGGGATTTGCCTGGCAGTTTAGCGTTCTGTCACGCTATCTCGGTTCGCAGTGGTCGATTACCGGCATTCAGTCTCCCCGTCCACAGGGGCCGATGCAGACCTGTGCCGATCTGGACGCGGTCTGTGAACGCCATCTGGCGACACTGTTGGCGCAACAGCCGCACGGCCCGTATTACTTACTCGGCTATTCGCTCGGCGGCACGTTAGCGCAGGGCATTGCGTCGCGCCTGCGCGCGCGTGGTGAAGCGGTCGCTTTCCTGGGCCTGCTCGATACCTGGCCGCCGGAAACGCAAAACTGGTCGGAAAAAGAGGCCAACGGGCTGGATCCGGAAGTGCTGGCGGAAATCGATCGCGAGCGGGAAGCGTTTCTGGCCGCCCAGCAGGGGAAGGCTTCCCGTGAATTGTTCAGCACCATCGAAGGCAACTATGCTGATGCTGTGCGGTTACTGAGCACCGCGCACAGCGTCCCGTTTGACGGGCGAGCGACCCTGTTTGTGGCGGAAAAAACGCTGCCCGCAGGGATGAGTCCGACAGGCAGTTGGGCGCCGTGGATCGCTGAACTGGAGGTGTATGGTCAGGACTGCGCGCATGTGGAGATCATTTCTCCTGCGGCGTTTGAGAAGATTGGTCCGGTTATCGCCGGGAAGCTGAACGGCATTGAGGCGGATGAATAAATAAACCCGCCAGCCGGACAGGGCATATGCACCTTGTCCGGCTAAGCCATTTCGTCGTTAACCTCTGTTTGAACGTCCAAGCGGCACGACCAGCGGCGTACCCGCGACCGGATCGTCAATGATGGTGCAGCGCAACCCGTAGATTTCCTCAATCAACCCGGCGTTGACAATCGCGCTGGGGGCGCCCTCGGCGACAATTTTTCCGTCCCGCAGGGCAATCAAATGCGTAGCGTAACGGCAGGCCTGGTTCAAATCGTGCAACACCGCCGCAAGGGTATAGCCTTTCTCGCGATTCAGTTCGCTCAACAACTCCAGCAGATCGATTTGATGGCTGATATCCAGCCAGGTGGTGGGTTCGTCCAGCAGCATAATCGACGTTTCCTGCGCCAACACCATCGCAATCCATGCGCGCTGGCGCTGCCCGCCGGAAAGCGTGTCCACGCTCTGGTTGGCCAGATGGATAATACCGGTGGCGCGCATCGCCTGCGAAACGGCTTCCTCATCCTCTTTGCGCCAGCGGGTAAACAGCGGCTGGTGCGGGTAGCGACCCCGCGCCACCAGTTCCTGAACGGTAATATCACCGGGGGTGGTGGCGTTTTGCGCCAGCAGGCCGATGCGCCGCGCGACCTCTTTACTGGCATAACGCTGGATGTGCTCGCCATCCAGCCAGACGTGTCCGTGTACGGGCGTCATCAGGCGGCTCAGGGTACGCAGCAACGTCGATTTGCCGCAGCCGTTTGGCCCGATAATCGCGGTGAAATGCCCGTCCGGAATGGCGACGCTAAGATTGTCGGCAACGGTGAATTTTCCATAACCCAGCGTTAACTGGTCGCCACGCAAACGGGCTACTGATTCGGTCATTTTTTGCGGGACTCCTGAATTAACAAGGCGATAAGGTAAATACCGCCGAGGCTCACGGTGACAACGCCCACCGGAAGCTGGTACGGCATAAACAGTTGCTGTGCGCCGAGATCCGCCGCCAGCAGCAGCAGCGCCCCGCAGAGCGCGGACTGGGTTAATCCCCAGCGGGCGGTACCGCTAAGTCGGCGGGCGATGTGCGGCGCGACGAGCGCAACAAACGAAATCGGTCCGGCCAGCGCGGTGGCGGCGGCGGTTAATACCACGGCCACCAGCATCATCATCAGGCGGGAACGCTCGACACTGACGCCCAGCGCGCAGGCGCTGTCATCGCCCATTTCCAGCAGGCGCATTCGGCGTACCAGTAGGGCGGCGCAGATCAGCATGAGAATAATCAGCGGCGCGGACGGCCAGGTTTTTGCCCACGTCAGACCGTTCAGCGACCCGGCGTTCCACAGTCCGGCGGTCAGCGCCGTCTCCAGCGAGGCTTTCAACAGCAGCCAGGTGTTGAACGCCACCAGCATCGCGCGTACGCCGATACCGATGATGATCAGGCGGAAGGTCTCGATGCCGTTGCGCCAGGCGAGCAGCCAGACCAGCAGCGAGGTAAGAATACCGCCCGCCATTGCCGCCAGCGCGATGGCGGTCAGATGCTGGCCAAACAGCACCATTGCCACCAGCACGCCGCTCCAGGCGCCGGTGTTAAAGCCCATCACGTCGGGGCTACCTAAGGGGTTTCGCATCAGCGACTGAAAAATCGCCCCGCTGACCCCGAGCGCTGCGCCGATCAGCAACGCCATCAATACCCGCGGCAATCGCCATTCGGTGACGACCATCGTGATACTGCGCGGCGCATCGCCGAGCAGGGCGGCGATAATCTGCGAGGTTTCGAGCGTTACGGCGCCGCTGCGCAGACTCCACATACCGACTAGCAGGCAGGCAAGCAACAGTAGCAGGCAACTGATAAACAGACGACGGGAGATATGCCTCATGCGGCACCTCGCGGGCGTCGACGAACCAGAAAAATCAGCACCGGCGCGCCGATAAAGGCGCTGACGACCGAGACCCGCAGTTCGCCGGGGACAATCAGCCGTCCGATGATATCCGCAAACAGCAACAGGGCAGGGGTGGCGATCAGCGTGACAGGCAATGACCAGCGGTGGTCGGCGCCCACCAGCCAGCGCGCCATGTGCGGCATCATCAGGCCGATAAAGGCGACAGGCCCGACGATCGCCGTGGCGCTGCCGCAGAGCACGGTGATGGCCAGCAGGCCGATAAGCTGTGTGCGCGCGACTTTGCTGCCCAGCGCTGTAGCGGTATCACTGCCAAGACTCAGACTGTTGAGCGCCCGGCTCAGCATCAGCGCCGTCGCTCCCGCGATCAGTACCGGTACAATGACCACCTTGAGCGTTTGCAGGCTGCGGATATCCAGCGAACCGGCCTGCCAGAAGCGCAGTTGATCGTAGACGTCCGGGTTAAGCAGCGCGATCCCGCTGGTGAGGCCTTCCAGCACCGCCGCCAGCGCGACGCCGGCGAGCGTCAGGCGCACCGGACTGAGCTGTCCGCCGCCCTGGCTACCGGTAAACGCCACGATCAGCGACGCCACCAGCGCGCCCGCAAAAGCCATTACCAGTTGCTCCTGCGGTGTGGAAAAGCCAAACAGCGCCGCCCCCAGCACGATGGCGAAACTGGCGCCGGAATTGACGCCAAGCAGGCCGGGATCGGCCAGTGGGTTACGGGTGAGCGTTTGCATGAGCGCCCCGGCAAGGCCGAGCGCGCCCCCCGCCAGCAGACCCGCCAGCGTGCGCGGCAGACGGGCGTCAAGCACGATCGTGCAGTCGGCGCTGTGGCAACTGCCGCGAAGCGCATCCAGCACCACGACTGCGGGGAGGGGCTTGGCCCCGATGATGAGACTTAATGCCGTGGCGACAATCAGTAATAACAACAATCCGGGCACGGCAATGGCGCGCGTCACGGAAACAGAGCATGACATATCCACTTCCCTGATAATGATAGTAATTATCGTTATCGATCTTATTTGAATATGTTACCATGTGCAGCCACGGAATTGATAATAAAAGTACCCATCAAGGTTTTGTAATGAATCGACAATCCTGGCTCCTCAACCTCAGTCTGTTGAGGACGCATCCTGCTTTTCGCGCGGTCTTCCTCGCCCGTTTTATCTCGATCGTCTCGCTGGGGTTGCTCGGCGTGGCGGTACCTGTTCAGATCCAGATGATGACTCATTCCACCTGGCAGGTCGGTCTTTCGGTGACGTTGACCGGCAGCGCGATGTTTATCGGGCTGATGGTTGGCGGCGTGCTGGCGGACCGCTACGAGCGGAAAAAAGTGATCCTGCTGGCGCGCGGCACCTGCGGCATTGGCTTTATCGGACTGTGCCTGAATGCGATGCTGCCGGAGCCGTCACTGATGGCGATTTATCTGCTCGGTTTGTGGGACGGTTTCTTTGCCTCGCTCGGCGTGACCGCATTGCTGGCGGCAACGCCTGCGCTGGTCGGGCGCGAAAACCTGATGCAGGCCGGGGCGATCACTATGCTGACCGTACGTCTGGGCTCGGTGATTTCGCCGATGCTCGGCGGACTGCTTCTTGCCTCTGGCGGCGTGGCGTGGAACTACGGGCTGGCGGCGGCCGGAACATTTATAACTTTGTTGCCATTGCTGAGTTTACCCGCTCTGCCGCCTCCGCCGCAGCCGCGTGAGCATCCGTTGACGTCGCTGCTCGCGGCATTTCGCTTTTTGCTTGCCAGCCCGCTAATCGGGGGGATCGCGCTGCTCGGCGGATTGCTGACAATGGCCAGCGCCGTGCGCGTGCTGTATCCGGCGTTGGCGATCGGCTGGCAGATGTCAGCGGCACAGATTGGCTTATTGTACGCCGCCATTCCGCTCGGCGCGGCGGTTGGCGCGTTGACCAGCGGACAGCTGGCGCACAGCGTGCGGCCGGGGTGGATTATGCTGCTTTCTACCGTGGGATCGTTTCTGGCGATCGGTCTGTTCGCCCTGATGCCCATCTGGGCGCTGGGCGTTGTCTGCCTGGCGCTGTTTGGCTGGCTGAGCGCAATAAGTTCGCTGTTGCAGTACACCCTGCTGCAAACCCAGACGCCGGAACAGATGTTAGGACGGATTAACGGTTTGTGGACCGCGCAGAACGTGACCGGGGACGCCATTGGCGCGGCCTTATTAGGCGGACTGGGCGCTGTGATGACGCCCGTGGCGTCGGCCAGCGTCAGCGGGTTTGGTCTGGTGATGATTGGCGTACTGTTGATGCTGTTGTTAAGCGAGCTGCGGCGGTTTCGCCAGCAGCCAGCCAGTGCCTGAGTCGCGACGCGCCGTCAGGCACAATAACATGTTAAAACAGGTCGGCGAGGCGGTCTAAAACCCGCATTGCGCTGTAATAGTCCAGACGGAAGGATTCGGTGCCCATCGCATAAACGCGTTTGTTCTGAACCGCAGGCAGGTGCGCCAGCAGCGGGTTGGCATAAATCGCTTTCTCGTCCTTTTCGTCACCGGCAAACAGGAACAGCGCCTGGCCATTCAGCCCGGCGGCGAGATTTTCTCCGCCAAGCTGGATGATGTCGTGACGTTTGCCCTGGCTCTGGCTGGCCTGTAACCCGGCAGGCAGTGTCGCCAGCGTAAAGCCAAGCTGTTCCAGCATCTTGCCCTGTGCCGAGTCCGGAGTCCACAGGTTGGCGGTGTGGGCGGCGGCGGTGTAAACCAGCGCGCTCACCGGCTGCGGCGGCAGGGTTAACTGCTGTTTCACGCTCGCCAGCTTCTTATCGAACTCGGCGATGCGCGCGGCGGCCTGTTTTTCCTGGCCGGTGATCGCGCCTAGCTGGGTCAGCAGCGTCTGCCAGCTTTTATCGTCGTAGTTGATGATAAGCGTCGGGGCGATGGTTGACAGCTGATCGTACAGCGCCAGCGCCGAGTCGCCGCCGGTGGCGCTGATCAAAATCAGGTCAGGCATCTGCGCCGCGACGGCTTCTGCGCTCGGCTCGCCAATGTACAGTCGCGTCAGTTTGCGTACTTTCGCCACGTCGCTCCACTGGCGCAGAAAGCCCTGACTGTCCGCCACACGGTTGTTCGGGGTGGTGGCGCCACTGGCAATGACCGGGGCGTCTATCGCCAACAGCGAACCGGTGAGCGTGACGCTGGTGGAAACGATGCGTTCGGGTTTGCGCTCCAGCGTGTGGCTTCCGCGGCTGTCCGTGACCTGGCGCGGCCAGTCAGCGGCCTGGGCTGAGGAGAATCCGAAAACGGCAAGCGTAATAAGCAGGGTGGGGAGAGAAGACAGTCTCACTAATCGGTTCCTGTACTGAGTGATTAATGCTTCTCATTTTCATTATTAAGGATAAGGGATGCAAGCCTTAGTCGCACATTGTGCTACCCCAGGAGTTGACATACTGCCTGTTTGCTTTTAGGTTAGCGCCCGAAAATATAAATGATAATCATTATTAAAACCTTTATCATTTTGGAGGATGATATGGATACGTCACTGGCCGAGGAAGTACAGCAGACCATGGCAACACTTGCGCCCGATCGCTTTTTCTTTATGTCGCCGTACCGCAGTTTTACGACGTCAGGATGCTTCGCCCGTTTCAATGAACCTGCCGTCAACGGCGATTCGCCAGACAGTCCTTTCCAACAAAAATTACATAATCTGTTCGCCGATGCCAAAGCGCAGGGCATCGCTAATCCGATAATGGTCGGCGCTATTCCGTTTGATACCCGCCAGCCTTCTGCGTTGTTTATCCCGGAGGCCTGGGAAACCTTCTCGCGACAGGAAAAACAGCAGGCCTCGCGTTATTTTACCGGTCATCAGTCGCTGAATGTGACCGAACGCAGGGCGATCCCGGAGCAGGACACCTTTGAAAGTATGGTGGCGCGAGCCGCTGCGCTTACCGCCACGCCGGAGGTTGATAAGGTTGTGCTGTCGCGCCTGATTGATATCACCGCCGACGCGGAGATCGACAGCGGCGCGCTGCTTGAACGTCTGGTGGCGCAAAACCCAGTTAGTTACAACTTCCATGTCCCGCTGGAGGACGGCGGGGTGCTGCTCGGCGCCAGTCCTGAGCTGCTGCTGCGCAAAGAGGGCGAGCGCTTCAGTTCGCTGCCGTTAGCCGGTTCCGCCCGTCGCCAGCCGGATGACGTGCTGGACAGGGAGGCGGGTAACCGTCTGCTGGCATCCGAGAAGGATCGCCATGAACACGATCTGGTGACCCAGGCGATGAAAACCGTTCTGCGCGATCGCAGCAGTGAACTGCATCTGCCGTCTTCGCCGCAGTTGATTACCACCCCGACGCTGTGGCACCTCGGCACGCCGTTTGAAGGTAAGGCGAACGCCGGAGAAAACGCCCTGACGTTGGCGTGCCTGCTGCATCCCACGCCGGCGCTGAGCGGCTTCCCGCATCAGGCGGCGATTAAGCTTATCGCTGAACTGGAACCGTTCGACCGTGACCTGTTTGGCGGCATTGTCGGCTGGTGCGACGCCGACGGAAACGGTGAGTGGGTGGTGACGATCCGCTGTGCGAAGCTGCATAAAAACCAGGTCCGCCTGTTTGCGGGCGCAGGAATTGTCCCGGCCTCTTCGCCGGTGGGGGAATGGCGTGAAACTGGCGTCAAGCTCTCCACCATGTTGAACGTTTTTGGATTGCATTAAGGAGCGATGATGAGCATTCCTTTCACCCGGTGGCCTGACGAGTTTGCCCGGCGTTACCGTGAAAAAGGGTACTGGCAGGATCTGCCGCTGACGGACATTCTGACCCGCCATGCGCAAAACGACAGTACGGCGGTGATCGACGGCGAGCGCCATTTGAGCTATCGCCAGTTGAATCAGGCGGCGGCGAATCTCGCCAGCAGTTTACGCCGTCAGGGCATCAAGCCGGGCGAAACCGCGCTGGTGCAACTGGGCAACGTGGCCGAACTGTATATCACTTTCTTTGCCCTGCTGGAGCTGGGCGTGGCGCCGGTCCTCGCCCTGTTCAGCCATCAGCGTACCGAACTGAACGCTTACGCGAAGCAGATAGAACCCGCGCTGTTGATTGCTGACCGCCAACACGCGCTGTTTGCGGGCGATGATTTCCTGAATACCTTTGTGGCGGAGCACAACACTATTCGCGTGGTGCATCTGCTTAATGACCACGGCGAACATTGCCTGCAGGCAGCGATTGACACCCCGGCGGAGGCGTTTACCGCCACGCCGTCCCCTGCCGACGAGGTGGCTTATTTTCAGCTTTCCGGTGGCACCACCGGGACGCCGAAGCTGATCCCGCGAACCCATAATGACTACTACTACAGCGTGCGTCGCAGCAACGAAATCTGCCGCTTCACCGCGCAGACGCGTTTTTTATGCGCGATTCCGGCGGCGCACAATTATGCGATGAGTTCGCCGGGGTCGCTGGGCGTGTTTCTCGCCGGGGGAACCGTGGTGCTGGCGGATGATCCGAGCGCCACGCTGTGCTTTCCGCTGATCGAAAAACACCAGATTAACGCCACGGCGCTGGTGCCGCCTGCGGTCAGCCTGTGGCTTCAGGCAATTAACGAATGGGGCAGCAACGCGCAGTTGGCCTCGCTGCAACTGTTGCAGGTGGGCGGCGCGCGTCTGTCCGCGTCGCTGGCGGCCCGTATTCCGGCGGAGATCGGTTGTCAGCTCCAGCAGGTGTTTGGCATGGCGGAAGGGCTGGTGAATTACACCCGCCTTGACGACAGCCCGGAGCGAATCATCAACACCCAGGGACGTCCGATGTGTCCGGATGACGAAGTGTGGGTAGCGGACGCCGACGGTAATCCGCTGCCGCAGGGCGAGACCGGACGGCTGATGACCCGCGGTCCGTATACCTTCCGCGGTTACTTTAAAAGCCCTGAGCACAACGCCAGCGCATTTGACGCCAACGGGTTTTACTGTTCGGGCGACCTGATTTCCATCGATAAAGACGGATACATCACCGTTCAGGGACGTGAAAAAGATCAGATCAACCGCGGCGGCGAGAAGATCGCCGCAGAAGAGATCGAAAACCTGTTGCTGCGCCATCCGGCGGTGATCCATGCGGCGCTGGTCAGCATGGAAGATGAGCTAATGGGCGAGAAAAGCTGTGCGTATCTGGTGGTGAAAGAACCCCTGCGCGCCGTCCAGGTGCGTCGATTCCTGCGCGAGCAGGGCGTCGCGGAATTTAAGCTGCCGGACCGTGTAGAGACCGTCGAGGCGCTGCCTCTGACGCCGGTCGGTAAAGTCGATAAAAAACAATTACGTCAGTGGCTGGCTACGCGCACGGCCTGAAGGAGAACACGCAATGGCAATCCCAAAATTACAGGCATACGCGCTGCCGGGCGCGCAGGATATTCCGACCAACAAGGTGAACTGGGCCTTTGAACCCGAGCGCGCGGCGCTGTTGATTCACGATATGCAGGATTACTTTGTCAGCTTCTGGGGGGAAAACTGCCCGATGATGGCGCAGGTTATCGCCAATATCGCCGCCCTGCGGGAATACTGTAAAGCACATCACATTCCGGTCTATTACACCGCCCAGCCGAAAGAGCAGAGCGATGAAGACCGCGCGTTGCTCAATGATATGTGGGGGCCGGGCCTGACCCGTTCACCGGAGCAGCAAAAGGTGGTGGATCTGTTGACGCCGGATGAGGCTGACACGGTGCTGGTGAAATGGCGATACAGCGCGTTTCACCGTTCGCCGCTTGAACAAATGTTGAAAGAGACGGGGCGTAATCAGTTGATTATCACCGGCGTGTACGCGCATATCGGCTGCATGACCACCGCCACCGACGCCTTTATGCGTGACATCAAGCCGTTTATGGTGGCGGACGCGCTGGCGGACTTTAGCCGCGAAGAGCACCTGATGTCGCTGAAGTACGTCGCAGGGCGTTCCGGCCGGGTGGTGATGACGCAGGATCTGCTGCCCGCGCCAGTCCCAGCCAGCAAAGATGCGCTGCGCGCCCTGATCCTGCCGCTGCTGGATGAGTCCGATACGCCGATGGATGATGAGAACCTCATTGATTACGGTCTGGATTCGGTGCGGATGATGGCGCTGGCGGCGCGCTGGCGCAAAGTACATGGCGATATCGACTTCGTGATGCTGGCGAAAAATCCGACGATTGACGCCTGGTGGACACTGCTTTCACGCGAGGTGAAGTAATGGCCGGGTTTGACTTTCAGGGCAAAACGGTGTGGATTACCGGCGCCGGTAAGGGCATTGGTTATACGACCGCGCTGGCGTTTGCGAAAGCGGGCGCACAGGTCACCGGTTTCGACCGTGAATTCGCGCTGGACGACTACCCGTTCGTCACCGAAACGCTGGACGTGGCGAATGCAGGGCAAGTGGCCGAGGTATGCCAGCGTTTACTGGCGCAAACCGAACGACTGGACGTGCTGGTGAACGCCGCCGGGATCCTGCGTATGGGGGCCACCGATGCGCTGAGCGCCGACGACTGGCAGCAAACCTTTGCCGTCAACGTCGGTGGCGCGTTTAATCTTTTTCAACAGACAATGGCGCAGTTTCGCCGCCAGCAGGGGGGAGCGATTGTCACCGTGGCGTCCGACGCCGCGCACACCCCGCGTATCGGCATGAGCGCCTATGGCGCGTCAAAAGCGGCGCTGAAAAGCCTGGCGCTGACCGTTGGGCTGGAGCTGTCGGGTAACGGTGTGCGCTGTAACGTGGTGTCGCCTGGCTCCACTGATACCGATATGCAGCGCACGTTATGGATTAGCGACGATGCTGAACAACAGCGCATTCGCGGCTTTGGCGAGCAGTTTAAGCTCGGTATTCCGCTGGGCAAAATCGCTCGTCCGCAGGAGATCGCTAATACCATTTTGTTCCTTGCTTCCGATCTGGCGAGCCATATCACGCTGCAGGACATCGTGGTGGACGGCGGTTCGACGCTGGGAGCATAACGATGATCTGGAAACGTCACTTAACGCTGGATGAACTGAATGCCACCAGCCAGAACACGATGGTGGCGCATCTGGGGATCCTCTACACCCGCCTGGGCGATGAGGTGCTGGAAGCGGAAATGCCGGTCGATGCCCGCACTCATCAGCCGTTTGGCCTGCTGCACGGCGGCGCGTCAGCGGCGCTGGCGGAGACGCTGGGCTCGATGGCGGGCTATCTGATGACCCGGGACGGTCAGTGCGTAGTGGGGACCGAGCTGAATGCCACCCATCATCGTCCGGTCTCTCAGGGAAAAGTACGCGGCGTCTGTCAGCCGCTGCACCTGGGACGCCAAAGTCAAAGCTGGGAGATTGTGGTGTTTGATGAGCAAGGGCGGCGTTGCTGCACTTGCCGGCTGGGAACCTCGGTGCTCGGTTAAGGTAAATACCCCTCCCTGTGCAGAGAGGGGTTGACGCTTACAACTGCGACACGATGCGGCGTAATAAGCGGATCCGCGGCGCGATCGAGGCGATATCCAGCCATTCTGCCGGGCTGTGGAAACCCGCCCCGACCGGACCAAGACCGTCCAGCGTCGGAATGCCTAACGCGGCGGTATGGTTGGCGTCGCTGCCTCCACCGACGGCCTGCCAGGTAATCGCAATACCTTCTTCTTTACCCGCCTGCTCCACGAGGGCCATCAGCTCGCCCGTCGCTTCACTTGCCGCCATCGCCGGTTTGTGATTGACCTGAACGAGCGTGGTGGTGACTCCGTCAAGGAAGCCGCGCTCGCACATCTCCTGCAACGCCTGATGGACGCGGGCATCTTCGTCGTTTTGCCAGAAGCGTACGTCGAGTTCGGCAAAGGCGCTGTCCGGCACCACGTTAGCAGCGCTGCCGCCGCGAATGACCCCTACGTTAAGCGTCGTTCCGGCGCGGCTGTCGGCGAGGGCATTGATCGCGACAATACTGTTCGCCAGAGCGGTAATCGCCGAGCGTCCTTTTTCCGGTTCGTTACCTGCATGGGCGGCAACGCCGGTGAAGGTCAGGTGATAACCTGCCATTCCCTTACGCGCCTTCACCAGCGAGCCGTCGGCGCGCGCTGCTTCGCAGACCAGCACGCAGCGTGATTTTTTCGCCAGTTCGCCAATCCATTCGTGAGAATAGACGCTGCCGGTTTCTTCATCGGGATTCATGGCGACCGCGATGCTCAGGCGTTCGCGATGTTCCGGCGCCAGCGTGCGCATTGCCCAGAGGATGTTCAGCAGGCCGCTTTTCATGTCAGAGACGCCAGGACCATACAGTCGGTTTTCATCGCGGCTCATCGGGCGTTCGGCCACGGTGCCAGCCGGGAAAACGGTGTCCATATGCCCGACCATCAGCACGTCGAATTTTTCGGCGCCCGGTTTATTGGTGACAAACAGGCCGGGACCGACCTTGTCGCCCAGATCGACGGACTCGACGTGCCAGCCCTCCTGCAGCCAGAGCTGGCGGATGATGCCGGCAACCTGCGCGACACCTTCAAGGGTGGCGGTGCCGCAGTCCACGTTGACCAGGGTTTCCAGTTCGGCAAAATACGTTTCAAGATCCATACATCGTCCTTAATTCAGAGAATGATGCGCATCAGCAGCATCGCGATAAAGGCGTTGACGATCGAAATGACGATCATCAGCGGAATGCGTTTGGCCTGGGTGCCAATCACCCCGAGGATACGGCCCAGATATTGCACCTGCGAGCCCATCAGATAGATAGCCGGAGCGAGGATCGCCAGATGTTCGCCGCTGATGATCCCCTTATCGAACAAACCGATAGCGACGCCAATGCCGCCGCCCATCGACATCCAGCCGCCGATCAGCACAGCGGCGGCTTCGCCGGGTAAACCAAACAGCCCCATCAGCGGGGCGAAGACCATGCCCATGCCTTTCAGCGCGCCGGTGATCTCCAGCGCCTTGATGATAATGAAGGCCATCACGACATTGGGCAATGTGCTGCTGGTGGCGATGTTCCAGCCTTTACGCGCGCCTTCAACGAAGACATCGGTAATAACCGGTTTAGCATTTTGGGCGCTCATCAGGCTTCTCCTTTTTCCGCGGTGACGGCAGGGGCTTTTTTCCCGCTGAACGTCAGGATCAGGCGCATCAGGTTGGCGCCGAAAATTTTCATCACGAACATCACCATGATGCAAACGCCGATAGACGTTGGGACCGCGGGCGTACCGTCCATCGCCATCAGCGTGAACAGGATCGCGCCGGAGGAGAAGAAGTTGGTGATCATTGCGCCGGCGGAAAACTGGAACATCGCGAAGATATCTTTCTCTTTTTCCGTAATCTGACCTTCATCGGACAAATTGCGGGTCAGTGAAGCTCCTACGTCAGTGCTTTGCAGGCTGCCGATCATCGCCAGTCCGGTGTTGCCAGGGATCCCCAGCAGCGGGCGCAGCAAGGGCGTTAACAGGCGGCGCGCGGCGCGCAACGCGCCATAATGCTCCAGTACGTTGATCATGCCGAGGGCGAACATCACCGCCGGAATGAGGCCCAATGCGAATAAAAAGCCGTCCATCGCGCCGTTCCCCCCCACGCCGCGAAAGGCGCTGGTGGTGGTGGTGATCGCGTCGCCTTGCTGACTCACGCCGCTCACGACGCGTCCGAACGCGCCGTTGAGCGTGGTGAAGTCAAAGACCCCATACCACTCTTTTCCACCCAATAACCCGGAAAAAAAGACGGCGGCAAACGCCAGGGCGAAATACGCGCCGGGTCCTGTTCTTTGTTCCTTTACCTCTGTACTACTCATTTCCTTCTCCTTGTAGATATGCGTTTAGCTCACTTATTCTGACGATGTAAGCAATTAAAAAGATGATTCAAATCATTTCATTGGCGGCTACAACGGTGAGGAAACAAAAATTGTGAGCTGTAAAAAAAGTTTCACATTTTGTGCGGTTTTCCTGCGGATAGTGATCCGCTTAACAATGCAATGTAAATATCAGGTGATGGTTCAGGTTTATTAGGTTGTCAGGTTGTTAAAACTGAAAAAGATGTTATAGAAACAAAATGTAACATCTCACTTCTCTGGAACATGCAAACGGATAACAACCATGAATAAATCAGGGAAATACCTCGTCTGGACAGTGCTCTCGGTTATGGGGGCGTTCGCTCTGGGCTACATTGCATTAAACCGTGGGGAACAGATCAACGCGCTATGGATCGTGGTGGCGTCGGTCTGCGTCTATCTCATTGCCTACCGTTTTTACGGCCTGTACATTGCCAAAAATGTGCTGGCGGTTGACCCGACGCGCATGACGCCCGCCGTGCGTCATAACGACGGGCTGGACTATGTGCCGACCGACAAAAAAGTGCTGTTCGGTCACCATTTTGCGGCGATTGCCGGGGCAGGGCCGCTGGTGGGGCCGGTGCTGGCGGCGCAGATGGGTTATCTACCGGGAATGATCTGGCTGCTGGCCGGGGTGGTGCTCGCCGGGGCGGTGCAGGACTTTATGGTGCTGTTTGTCTCGACCCGTCGCGACGGGCGTTCGCTCGGCGAACTGGTGAAAGAGGAGATGGGGCCGACCGCCGGGGTCATTGCGCTGGTGGCCTGTTTTATGATCATGGTGATCATCCTCGCGGTGCTGGCGATGATTGTGGTGAAAGCGCTGACTCACAGCCCGTGGGGGACGTATACCGTGGCGTTCACCATTCCGCTGGCTATCTTCATGGGGATTTATCTGCGCTATCTCCGTCCGGGACGCATTGGCGAAGTGTCGGTGATCGGTCTGGTATTCCTGGTGTTTGCCATTATCTCCGGCGGCTGGGTCGCGGAAAGCCCAACCTGGGCGCCATACTTTGACTTTAGCGGCGTACAGTTGACCTGGATGCTGGTGGGGTACGGCTTCGTGGCGGCGGTGCTGCCGGTGTGGCTGCTGCTGGCGCCGCGTGATTATCTCTCCACCTTCCTGAAGATCGGCACCATTGTTGGCCTGGCGGTAGGGATTTTGATCATGCGCCCAACCCTGACCATGCCTGCGCTGACCAAATTTGTCGACGGTACGGGGCCAGTCTGGACCGGTAACCTGTTCCCGTTCCTGTTTATTACCATTGCCTGCGGCGCGGTATCCGGGTTCCATGCGCTGATCTCCTCGGGCACCACGCCGAAGATGTTGGCGAATGAAGGACAGGCCTGCTTTATCGGCTATGGTGGGATGCTGATGGAATCCTTTGTGGCCATCATGGCGCTGGTTTCCGCCTGCATCATCGATCCGGGCGTCTACTTCGCAATGAACAGCCCGATGGCGGTTCTGGCTCCAGCCGGAACTACGGACGTGGTAGCGTCTGCCGCGCAGGTGGTCAGTAGTTGGGGCTTTGTGATTACGCCGGATACGCTGAACCAGATCGCGAACGAGGTCGGCGAGCAGTCGATCATTTCCCGTGCGGGCGGCGCCCCGACGCTGGCGGTGGGGATGGCGTACATTCTCCACGGTGCGCTGGGCGGGATGATGGATGTCGCCTTCTGGTATCACTTCGCGATTCTGTTTGAAGCGCTGTTTATTCTCACCGCGGTGGACGCCGGGACGCGCGCTGCACGCTTTATGTTGCAGGATCTGCTGGGCGTGATCTCGCCGGGGCTGAAACGTACCGATTCGCTGCCCGCTAACCTGCTGGCGACGGCGCTGTGCGTGCTGGCCTGGGGTTACTTCCTGCATCAGGGGGTCGTCGACCCGCTCGGTGGCATTAACACCCTGTGGCCGCTATTTGGTATCGCCAACCAGATGCTGGCGGGCATGGCGCTGATGCTTTGTGCGGTGGTGTTGTTCAAGATGAAGCGCCAGCGTTATGCATGGGTGGCGCTGGTGCCTACCGCGTGGCTGCTGATTTGTACTCTGACCGCCGGCTGGCAGAAAGCCTTCAGTCCGGATGCGAAAGTGGGCTTCCTGGCGATCGCCAATAAGTTCCAGGCGATGATCGACAGCGGCAATATTCCGGCGCAGTACACCGAATCGCAGCTGGCGCAGTTGGTATTTAATAACCGTCTGGATGCCGGGTTGACGATCTTCTTTATGGTGGTGGTTGTGGTGCTGGCGCTGTTCTCCATCAAGACCGCGCTGGCGGCGCTGAAGGTGGACACGCCGACGGCGAAAGAAACGCCGTACGAGCCGATGCCGGAAAACGTGGATGAGATCGTCGCGCAGGCGAAAGGCGCGCACTGAGTTATGCATCACCCTCTCCCGCACCGGGGGAGGGTGTTTCTGTTAAGGGGGAATGATGTTTGATACGCTTTCGAAAGCCGGTAAATATCTGGGCCAGGCGGCGAAGCTGATGATTGGCGTACCGGATTATGACAACTATGTTGAGCATATGCGGGTGACGCATCCTGAGCAGACGCCGATGACCTATGAAGAGTTTTTCCGCGAGCGTCAGGATGCGCGATACGGCGGGAAGGGCGGCGCGCGCTGCTGCTGATGCTCATCCTGATTTCTGTGGCTGGGGCAGTGACTTCCTGCGCCTTGTAGGATGCTGAGCATCAGTCGTTCTGCTTATTTCACCGTCCAGGCCTTCGAGAATCGACGATTGGCGAACAGTTCCTGCAGACCGTTGATCTGTTTCAGGCGCAGCACTTCATCGTCGTCCATGCCCAGCTCTTTGCCTATTTTAGCGTCATCCCAGCCCAGTAACGCCAGTTCGCGGACAATTTCTGACATCGCGTGGATCTGATGCCGTCCCCTTGCCCGGTTATGGCGAATGGTGGCCGCCATCCGATCGTGGCGTTCGCCTTCCAGGCAGGTAATGGGTAAATACCCTTTCAGCCGCGTTTTTAGCGCCGCCCGGCCTTTGCCCAGCTCGTGACGGTGAAAGCCATCGACAATTTCATACTCTTCTTCACTGGCCTGAGACACCACAATGGGTTGGGTGAAACCATCCTCTTCAATGGATTTCAGCAGCAGTTTCTTTTCCGGTGGCGCGACGGTATTGGGGTTGTAATCATTGGGCGCGATATGCTCGTTTTTGATCCATAAAACGCAGTCTACCGGTTGGTCGCGAAACGGGCTGACGCGATGAATGGCCATTCTGAATTCGTTGATGGCTTTAATGCGCTCTTCTTCGGACAACGCAGAAAGAAAGTGCGTGAGTTCCTGTGTTAGTCGTTGTTGCATAAAATTCCCCACTCTTTACGTTTTGCTTTCATGCGATCGCTGTAACGTTGGTAACTCTTTGGCTTCGTCGGACTGAAAGAGAGCGCCCGACACCAGTAATCATTATTCAGTAAAACCTTACAGATGCGCCGCCAGGACGGAATGTCTTTCGCGCCAATATCACCCGCCTGGGTTTCCGGGATCTCCCCGTCACCTTTTTTCTTATACCACTGCAAATAGACGGCGATTTTGTTTCGGTAATGCTCTGCCGTTTTCTCCGGCATGCTTTGCAAGAGCAGCATAGCGTACTGCTGCCAGCTTAAATGGTCGGGCTTGAGGATCTTCCGATGCCCGTAAAAATGATTGTTTTGTCCGGCGTATATTCCGCCGCTTCTGACGCCGCTGACACGTTCACACATAAGCGCCCATCTTTCAGGTTCAATAACATGATACAGCCACAGTCCCTGGCGTTGTTCAGGGCCAAACGGTTCGCAAATGCGCATATAGCGAGCCGGAACGCCAGCCTGATACATCAGGTTATAAAGCGGATTGCAGGGCAGTTTTGTTTGTGCGAACCAGGTCCAGATATCCGCGGTTTTCCAGTCATATATCGGGTAGATATACCAGGTGTGTCCGCCCGGCGCGGCGGTGGTCCAGGGTTTATCATCGGCAAAACGTTGCTTACTCAGGCTGGCGATGGCGACAAAACGGTTATAAGACTCGTCTGCACGAATACCGACCATCATGGCGGCCGGGCGTTTATTAGAAAACCAGTCGGCGAATTCGCGTACGAATTGTTCAAACGTCATCCCGGACTGATAGAAGGAAAAATAGCCCGGGTCGGTAATCGCATCCGGCGGCGGCTGGCGCACCCAGCGGGTATTGGGTTCCCAGCATTGCCATTCTGGCTGGAATTGTGAGAGTGAATTTTGCGTTGTCAGGGGCAACGCCACCCAATAGAAATGCTCAATGACGTCGGAATATGTCTGGCGCAGTGCGTCAATATAGTCGATGGTGCAGGAAAACTGCGCCTCCCAGTCAATAAACAGTATGCTAATTTTTTTGTTTAACTTGCGTGCAAGCTGTGCAGTTAAATGCAGCATGAGCCCGGAGTCTTTCCCGCCTGAAAATGAGACACAGACGCGTGGAAGATTCTCAAGGGTCCATGATATTCGTTCTTCT
Organism: Citrobacter sedlakii NBRC 105722; assembly: GCF_000759835.1. Taxonomy (GTDB): domain Bacteria; phylum Pseudomonadota; class Gammaproteobacteria; order Enterobacterales; family Enterobacteriaceae; genus Citrobacter_A; species Citrobacter_A sedlakii. The sequence goes on along the minus strand of NZ_BBNB01000002.1, from coordinate 324,892 downwards.
GCGGCTTCAAGAACGTTTTGATCTAAAGGAATCTTATAAACAGACATATAAAGCCTATCCCTGAACGGTAATACCATTAATATAATACAATAAGTAATTATATACGATAGGCCGTTTGAGGGATTGTGCAAAATTCATATTTATTATGAATGTGTTGGCGCTAAGTATTTATATAACAAATGCTTAGCACTCAAAATATTAAGCATCATTATCAATACGAGAAATTATCTCGGCAAACGTTTTATTATTCAACGAGGCGCGATTGTATAAATAATAAAGTTGAATAGTAGGGAGCGTAAAGGGATAACTGATGCGCTTGAAATGTAAAAGTGGTTGATAGAAGTCATAGATGACCTTGGGTATAAATCCAATAATATCTGTAGCCGCAATGACATTTGCAATAGCAATAAGTGACTGGCTGCGGAAACCAATACTTCGACCTTTAATAATATTTTCTGGATGGGTCTGATATTCTTTAAAACCTGGATCATCATGCATAAGCATCGTGAATTGCTCTTCCAGAATATCTTCCAGGGCAGAGTTTTCGTTAATACGGGGATGGTCTTTGCTGCATACCAGAATACATTCAACGGGATTAAACGGCTTACAAAGAATAGAGCGGTTATTCACTGGATATAAAGAAATGACCAAATCGGCTTTGCGGTAAGCTAACAAATCCTCAGCCGATTCTTTGCCAGTGAGAATGTCATGGTGTTCGATTTCTATGTTGGTATTTTGACGAACTTTATTAATTAAACTTATCACATTATCAGCAATAATGATTTGAGGTCCGTAAATAATGAACTTTTTCCTGATTTCTGTCTCATGCATGATATTTATCGTCTGCTCAAGACTGTTCAGATTATTTTCCAGGTGGTGATGTAAGTTAATCCCCATCGTTGTTGGGGTAATGCCTTTACCAGAACGGATAAATAACGGATCGTTTAACTGCGTCCGTAACCGCTGTAGAGACTGGCTCACCGCTGAGGGTGTGATGTAAAGCGTTTCAGCCGCCTTACTGATGCTGAGATGCTGATAAATACATTCAAAAATAACCAACAGGTTAAGATCGAATTTTTTGAGATCGTAAAGGTTAGCCATGTTTTTTTCCTGTTTCCATTTCTAAGATGAAATTATCTGTTGCATGAATGTTTTAGGTGTTGTCACTGAATAAAATTTTTCAATGCAAACTTAAAGTGACATTTAGTATGGCTAAAGTAACACATTCCATTTTTTTTTGGAGAAGAAATTAAGAAGTATTGAGGGCGATTATGGTCAATTTAATTTTAATCACCCCACAAAATGTTAATGACTTTTCATCATGGTTTCCAGTTGCGCGTTATCAGGTAAACCGACGACCTGCTGCAGCACATTGTCCTTATTCATATAATAGATAGCAGGCGTCACGTTTGCGCCCAGATCGTCCATAATTTTTTGATGCATATTCAGGATCTTCATTTGTTCAGGCGGGACGGAGGCCGGCACGTTAAGTGGCATTTTGCCACCCGAGGCTTCATAGTCATGCCAGACTTTAGCCGGATCTTTTGCCGCCAGAATGGCGGCGGCGGTCGCCGGGCTTTCCGGCTTAATGACCCCGACAAGCAAAGTACGTAGCTGCACTTTTCCGGATTCCACCCACGGGCGGGCCTGCTGCCAGAACTGTTTACAGTACGGGCAGAAGGGATCGGCAAAGACGTACAGCACCACCGGCGCATCTTTTTTGCCATCCAGCAGCCACGTGGCTTTTTCTATCCGCTGCCAGATTTCCCGGCCAGCCGGGGCATAAATCTCTTTCTCGATCAGTTGATTGCTCAGATTGTCGCCTTTTTCATTGTACATATAACCCGAAATCGCCTGTTTTCCGTCCGGCGTCAGGTAGATAGTCACCCCCATGTCCTGGTATTTTCCCAGATACCCTTTCATCCCACCCGGCGCGTCGAAAGACTTGATGATAGTAATGCCTTGTTTTTCGATGGCTTTAACCGGCGCCGGAAGCTCTTCGCCATGAGCGAGAAAGGGCAGCAGGGTGAGCAGAAGTGTGCGTTTAAACATTTTTATTCCTTATAAATCCAATGCGTTACGAGCATGATGGGCAAACCTATCACAGCCATAGGCAACATCTCGGAGGGAATGATTGCCCTTTTCCCGGCAGGGTGTTGTAATCCTTTTCGCTGTTACAGCCTTTGTTAAGGTAATGTAGAGCGCAACACTTAGCCAGTTTCACTGGCGCTGAAGTTACCTACGGGTAGTTCAGGTAACGGGGCCGCCTGCGAAGGCGGCCCTTTTTACGTTGGATTGTTCAGGTTCACCACGTTGGTGAGAGAAGGTTGTTAGCTAACGCTTATTGATTTGATAAAGGAAACGCATTAGCCCTGTCAGTCATTTTTCGTTACCTTACAACTCAACGAAAACACGGAGGAAGTACAGATGTCCTTGATTAACACTAAAATTAAACCTTTTAAAAACCAGGCGTTCAAAAACGGTGAATTCATCGAAGTTACCGAAAAAGATACCGAAGGCCGCTGGAGCGTGTTCTTCTTCTACCCGGCTGACTTTACTTTCGTATGCCCGACTGAACTGGGTGACGTTGCAGACCATTATGAAGAACTGCAGAAGCTGGGCGTAGACGTTTACTCTGTGTCTACTGACACCCACTTCACCCACAAAGCATGGCACAGCAGCTCTGAAACCATCGCGAAAATCAAATATGCGATGATCGGTGACCCGACTGGCGCCCTGACCCGTAACTTCGACAACATGCGTGAAGACGAAGGTCTGGCAGACCGCGCGACGTTTGTTGTTGACCCGCAGGGTATCATCCAGGCGATCGAAGTTACCGCTGAAGGTATCGGCCGTGACGCATCTGACCTGCTGCGCAAAATCAAAGCTGCCCAGTACGTTGCTGCTCACCCAGGCGAAGTGTGCCCGGCGAAATGGAAAGAAGGCGAAGCGACGCTGGCTCCATCCCTGGACCTGGTGGGTAAAATCTAAATTTCCGTCGTCTTTCACGCCATAGCTGCGTTGGCGTCGCCTGTTCACCCCGGTCACTGACTTCCGTAAGCTCCGGGGATTCTCAGGCTAGCCGCCTTGCTGTGACGCGAAATACTTTGGAAATTGTTTCAGTCATGGGCGCGCCTGCGCCCATTTCATTCCAGCACCATGACGCAAGTTGCATTCAGGCGGCCCGTTTAAGGCAGCTTGCATGATGATGTTTTCAGAGAGGGAAGAATGATGCTCGACACAAATATGAAAACCCAGCTCAAGGCTTACCTTGAGAAACTCACTAAACCTGTTGAGCTGATTGCCACGCTGGATGACAGCGCTAAATCGGCAGAAATCAGGGAACTACTGGCTGAAATCGCCGAACTGTCGCCGAAGGTGACGTTCAAAGAAGAGAACAGTCTGCCGGTGCGTAAGCCGTCTTTCCTGATTACCAACCCAGGTTCTGACCAGGGACCTCGTTTCGCAGGTTCTCCGCTGGGCCACGAATTTACTTCTCTGGTACTGGCGCTGCTGTGGACTGGCGGCCATCCGTCGAAGGAAACGCAGTCTCTGCTGGAGCAGATCCGCGATATCGACGGCGAGTTTGAATTCGAAACCTATTATTCGCTTTCCTGCCATAACTGCCCGGACGTGGTGCAGGCGCTGAACCTGATGGCGGTGCTGAACCCGCGTATTAAGCACACGGCGATTGACGGCGGCACCTTCCAGAACGAGATCACCGATCGCAACGTGATGGGCGTACCGGCGGTCTTTGTTAATGGTAAAGAGTTCGGTCAGGGGCGTATGACGCTGGCGGAAATCGTCGCTAAAGTGGATACCGGCGCAGAAAAACGCGCAGCCGAAGAACTGAACAAGCGCGACGCTTATGATGTGTTGATTGTCGGCTCCGGCCCGGCGGGCGCGGCAGCAGCGGTTTATTCCGCGCGTAAAGGTATTCGTACCGGCCTGATGGGCGAACGTTTCGGTGGTCAGGTGCTCGACACGGTAGACATTGAAAACTACATCTCCGTACCGAAAACCGAAGGCCAGAAACTGGCGGGCGCGCTGAAGGCGCACGTCAGCGATTACGATGTTGATGTGATCGACAGCCAGAGCGCCAGCAAACTGGTTCCGGCAGCCGTTGAAGGCGGATTACACCAGATCGAAACGGCGTCCGGCGCGGTGCTGAAAGCGCGCAGTATCATCATTGCGACGGGTGCGAAATGGCGCAACATGAATGTGCCGGGTGAAGATCAGTATCGCACTAAAGGCGTCACTTACTGCCCGCATTGTGACGGCCCGCTGTTTAAAGGCAAGCGCGTCGCGGTGATTGGCGGCGGTAACTCCGGCGTTGAAGCGGCGATTGACCTCGCGGGCATCGTTGAACATGTTACGTTGCTTGAGTTTGCGCCTGAAATGAAGGCAGACCAGGTGTTGCAGGATAAAGTCCGCAGCCTGAAAAATGTCGACATTATTCTGAACGCGCAGACCACGGAAGTAAAAGGCGACGGTTCGAAAGTGGTTGGTCTGGAATACCGCGACCGCGTCAGCGGTGATGTTCACAGCGTTGAGCTGGCGGGGATTTTCGTACAGATTGGTCTGCTGCCGAACACCAACTGGCTGGAAGGCGCCATCGAGCGTAACCGTATGGGTGAAATCATCATCGATGCGAAATGCGAAACAAACGTGAAAGGCGTGTTCGCTGCCGGCGACTGCACCACGGTGCCGTACAAGCAGATCATCATCGCGACCGGCGAAGGGGCAAAAGCGTCACTGAGTTCCTTTGACTACCTGATCCGCACGAAAACGGCATAAAAAGAAAGTAAGACGATACCTGCAATAAGAAAGCCCTGCCGAAAGGCAGGGCTTTATCGTTTATGAAGCGGTGAGTTTAACGTACGACCAGCACCGGCAGCGTTGCATGGCGCACGACGCTGGAAGCGTTAGATCCCAGCAGGTGCGTGGTGATAGACGGGTTACGTGAACCAATCACCACCACATCCGCATCCAGTTCTTCACCCAGCTCATTGACCACGTCGCGGACGCTGCCGAAGCGGACGTGCTGTTTAATACGTGACGGATCAATGCTGAAGTGCCCAACCATGGTCTGCAGTCGGGTCTCGGCTTCATGCTGCAGATGTTCTTCGAAGCGACGAACGTCGGCGGCAAAACGATGCAGGCTCAAGCTGGCAGAGCCTGGCAATACATGTAACAAATGAATCACGCCATCCTGCTGCGCCAGAAACTCAGCGTGGCGGATCGCCTTGTCGCTTAGCTCCATTTCAAAAACATCAACCGGCATAATGATCGTCTTATACATACCCGTTTCTCCCTGTTAATGAATACTCAAATCATTCAAGCATATAATAATATTTCTTTCTGCTCTTTGTCTGGCACTTTTTCACTTCGTCCTGTTTCTTTAGCGAAAATGCCCCGCGCGTGCAGCCAGGAATAATCCCAAAGGCGCGCTGCGTGACGGCTTTTCCCCGCTGATGGCTACCCTTTAGAGATGCGCCGATTTTAAAACCCTGTACCGGAGGTTATATGAAAGCACTGACGTACCACGGTCCGCATCATGTTCAGGTTGAAAATGTTCCCGATCCCATTATTGAGCAACCTGACGATATCATCCTGCGAATTACCGCGACCGCCATCTGCGGTTCCGATCTCCACCTGTATCGCGGGAAGATACCTCAGGTTAAGCATGGCGATATTTTTGGCCATGAGTTCATGGGAGAAGTGGTTGAGACCGGTCGCGACGTAAAGACCCTGAAGAAGGGCGAACGGGTCGTGATCCCTTTTGTGATCGCCTGCGGCGACTGTTTTTTTTGCCGTTTGCAGCAATATGCCGCCTGTGAAAACACCAACGCCGGCAAGGGCGCGGCGCTGAATAAAAAACAGATCCCGCCGCCGGCCGCGCTGTTTGGCTACAGCCACCTTTACGGCGGCGTGCCGGGCGGACAGGCGGAGTATGTTCGCGTACCGAAAGGCAACGTCGGGCCGTTTAAGGTTCCGCCTTTGCTGTCTGACGACAAAGCGCTGTTTCTGTCGGATATCCTGCCTACCGCCTGGCAGGCGGCGAAGAATGCGCAAATCCAGAAAGGCTCGAGCGTGGCGGTCTTTGGCGCTGGCCCCGTCGGGCTACTGACCATCGCCTGTGCGCGGCTGCTGGGCGCTGAGCAAATTTTTATCGTCGATCATCATCCCTACCGACTGCGTTTCGCCGAAGCGCGTTACGGCGCGATCCCGATTAATTTTGACGATCATAACGATGCGGCGGAGCTGATTATTGAGCAAACCGCGGGGCATCGCGGCGTGGATGCGGTGATTGACGCCGTGGGGTTTGAAGCCAAAGGCAGCACCACGGAAACGCTGCTGACCAACCTGAAGCTCGAGGGCAGCAGCGGAAAAGCATTGCGCCAGTGTATTGCTGCGGTAAGGCGTGGCGGGATTGTCAGCGTGCCGGGCGTTTACGCCGGATTCATCCACGGCTTCTTGTTTGGCGATGCGTTTGATAAAGGGCTGAGCTTTAAAATGGGGCAAACTCACGTCCATGCCTGGCTGGGCGAGCTGCTGCCCTTAGTGGAAAAAGGACTGCTTAAGCCGGAAGAAATCGTCACTCACTATATGCCGTTTGAAGACGCAGCTCGCGGGTATGAGATCTTCGAAAAACGTCAGGAAGAGTGCCGAAAAGTCATCCTGGTGCCGGGCGCGCAAAGTGCAGAGTCGGCGCAGAAAACGGTGAAAGGGCTGGTGAATGCGATGCCAGGCGGCGTTATCTGACCCTTACCAGCGCTTTTCCAGATACAGGACTGCTGCGATGACGATTGCCGCCATCACGAAAAACCCCAGCAGTATCGCAAAAGTCTCGTTCATGACTGTACCTGCCGGTGAAACCGATTAATAGCCTGTCCTGTCAGGCTATTTCATTTGCCCTTTGGAACCGGGCAGTGCGCAAACTGGCGGCGATAAAGACGCCGACTGAAACCGGCTCTAAGTATGGATCGGGCGGTGAAAGGATGAACCAGGAAGAAGGGATGATTTTCGGAAAGAGGATGCAGGGCATCCTCTGGGTAAAGCGGAAAATCGCTTATGCAGATGAGGGATTAACGCAAATAGTCGCCTGCGGCTTCTGGCTGGTATTCCAGTTCGAGCACTTCAAGGTGCGTGGAGGCGCCGCCCGGCAGTTTCCAGTGAATGCTGTCGCCGACGCGCAGGCCAAGCAGCGCCGCGCCCACCGGCGCCATCACCGAAAGCTGGGTATTACTGTCGGTCATTGCCGCAGGATAAACCAGCGTGCGCACGCGAATTTCGCCATTGCTCAGATCGCGGAATTTCACCCGACTGTTCATGGTGACGACGTCAGGCGGCATAGTTTCTGGCGAACACATCTGGGCACGATCCAGCTCGGCATTTAACGCGTCAGCAATGGGTAAGTCAGCATACGCGGGCTGCTCCAGCAGGCGATCGATGCGTTCTGCGTCAAGGTCGTTAATGATGATAGTTGGTCTGGACATTTTTACTCCATGTCGTCAGTACTGCGTTTTGCCGCAGGTATAGATTCCCAAAAGAAAACCCTCACCGTCTGGCGGCGAGGGTTTAACTCTCCTGATGATACTGAGACTTCCGTGCACTTTGAAGTGATTTAGCTCACATTCAGGCAATTACCTGGTTGCTTACGGCTTCACGGAATTCTCGGCTAATACCCCACCTTGTCGAGAATAAAGTCTTTGCCGCAGTTTCCCGGATGCGGTTGCGGGGCGAAAGAGTCTGCCGTCAGCGGCGCGTTGATGGCACTGGCTTTCAGTGAAAACTGGATTTCGGTTAAATACGCAGGATTACCCTGACAGCTTAGCTTCACTGCTTTGCTATTTTCTTTACCCCAGCGTCTGGCAAACGCCGCGTCGAACGCGCTGCGGCTGACACGTTGACCATAATGGTCGGCGAGGAAGGTTCCCAGCTCGCTGCTTTTGATCTCTTTATTCAGACGCACCATTGTGCCGAAGTAAGCATCCGGATCAAAGCCGAAGCAGGCGCCGTGTTTGGCGTACTCGTAGCGCTCAAGGCAGGAGCGTCCACCGGCGCCCGGCATCACTTCGCTCAGTTTGGCGGCGCTTTCCAGCGACAGGCCGGTTTCCGGCGCCGCGCATTTGCGGCTGGCGCGCGCTTCCGGCAGGTTAGGGATTGGACGCGTGGCGCAGCCAAACCGCATCCAGCGCCGTTCATCCACCCCGCGCGAGGCCACGGACTTCGGCAACCCTGGCCATAAACCGTGTACCGTCAGGAAATCAGCCTTATTGGCGGTCTCTTTTTGCAGGCGGCACTCGTCAGGTTCATGGCGGTTGCGCTCATGCTGGCTCTGGCAAAATCCGGTTTGCCAGGAGAGCGCCAGCACGTAGCGATCAAAATCGCCATACTGTTTTGCCTGAAGCGGTTCGGCGAACGCCGATGAAAAAGGAAGCAGGGTTGCAGCCAGAAGAACAGATTTTTGCCAGATTGGTTTCATGGTGAGCGTGGGACTTATATAAAAACTGAATAGTCTCTATTTAACCATAAAAAAGCCCGCCGGGTATGATTACCGGGCGGGCGGTGGGGTTATTCCGTTTTCTCGCGTGGAAAAATCAGTTCCACATAGCCAGTATCGGCCAGCCAACCAGCAGCAGCATCGCGATGTAAATCACCCCGAAGATTGCGCCAAGACGCCAGTAATCTTTAGATTTCACGTAGCCACAGCCGTAGATGATGACGCCAGGGCCCGTAGCATACGGGGTCAGGCAGCCCATGATACCGATGGACAGCACCAGCAGAAGACACAACTGCTCCATAGGAACGCCCGGAATGCCTTTACCAATCGCCAGGATCACGGGCAGCATGGTGGCAGTGTGCGCCGACAGGCTGGCAAACAGGTAGTGAGCAAAATAGAACACCAGTACCAGCACAATGACTGTCGCATTAGGCGAGAAGCCTTCCAGATGCGCGCTCATGGTGTTAGCAAACCAGTCGATGAAGCCAGAGCGGGTCAGGCCGTTTGCCATCACCACCAGGGTGGCGAGGTTAACCAGGGTGTTCCACGCGCTATTATATTTGGTGATATCTTTCCACGGCACTACGTGCAGCGCCAGCATCAGCGATACCGCCAGCAGACCGACCGCGGTGGCGTCAATCAGTTCACCGCCAAACACCCACAGGCCTAAGCTCAGCAGAACCAGGCCGATCAGCGTCCACTCTTTGCGGGTCAGACGGCCCATGGTTTTCAGTTCATCGCCCGCCCAGGCAGCAACTTCCGCACTGTGCGTCACTTCCGGCTTGTACAGAACGTAAGAGAGCCATGGCGCAACGATCAGTAAAATGATGCCGACTGGCAGGAAGCCGAGGAACCACTGCAACCAGCTGATCTGCACGCCCGCGATTTTACTCACGAACTCCAGACCCAGCACGTTTGGCGCCGCGCCGGTGACAAACATAGAGGAGCTCAGGCTGGTACTGATCACCATCATCCACATCAAATAGCCGCCAATACGACGCGCTGACGGATCGTTCGGGAACGATTTAAACAGCGGTGGCAGGTTTTTGATCACCGGGAACACGGTGCCGCCGGTACGGGCGGTATTGGACGGCGTAAACGGCGCCAGCAGGATGTCGATGATGACAATTGCATAGCCCAGAGTCAGGGTGCGTTTACCCATGAACTTCACCAGGAACAGCGCGATTCGGCGACCGAGGCCGGTCACTTCGTAGCCCAGCGCGAAGATAAACGCGCCGAACACCAGCCAGACGGTGGTACTGGAGAAGCCCGCCAGCCCCCATTTCAGCGCCTGTTTGCCGGCGTTAAAGGAAGGATCGGCCAGTTCTGTGGCATCAAACAGCAGGTAATGGCTGCCAATGACGCAGATGGTGACGGCAATAAAGCTGATCGCGGTAGCCGGAATAGGCTCCAGGATCATCCCGACAATCATCGCCACGAAGACGGCGAAGTAGTGCCATGCCTGAGGGGGCATACCGTCCGGAACAGGGATAAGAAACATGACGCCCATGACGATTAGAGGCGCCAATAATTTCCATATATTATCTTTAGATAAAGACATAAGTGCTTCTCCGAAAAGGAAATTTTAATAAGTGTTTAAATGGTTAACCTGAGAAAGTTGAGCTAAAAACCACGTCACGATCAGCAGATCGGCGCTACCGCCGGGGCTGAGATTGCGTTCAATACACGCCTGATCGAACTGGTGAAGCCGGTCGAGATCGTCGGCGCTACGAATGCCGCCGCTTTGCAGTAAGGCTGTGGCCTGCTGCTGGATCCAACGCAAACCTGCCGCCCCGCCGCGCGAGGCGACGTTGGTATCGCCATTGCGCGCGATCAGCACAAGCAGCGTGTCGAGCAGCGCCAGTTCCGGGTCGCGTCCCGTGGCGAGCAGGGTGCGGTAATGCGGCAGTGCGTGGCGGATCACTAAGGGGTATCCCGCCTCGGCTTCGCCGCGCGCGCCGGTTAAGCCCAACTGGAAATAAAGACGCTGGCCTGCGGTTTTTTGGTGATTGTTATTGCGCAGTTCGCGTGTCGTCAGGCCCCGGCAAAAGCTCGCGGCGGCGGCGCAGATCGTTTCAGGCGTAATGGGGCGCTGCAGCTGATGTAAGCGGCCAATGGCGGCGCACAGCAAACCCAGCGAAAAAATGCTGCCCTTGTGGGTGTTGACCCCTGCGGTGGCGCGGAACATATCCGCTTCGCAGGCCATACCTAATGGACGCAGCCCGCTTAACACCGAGTCTGCCGGTAGCTGTGCGCAGCAGGCGCCGTATTCGATAAAACGCGGCAGCCAGCCCTGAATGGCCTGCGCGCTACGATGAAAATCGGCGAGCGCCATATCTTTATGCGCGCCGCAGTTCAGGCGATCGACCAGTCCTGGCTTCGGCGACAGATTCACTTCCGTCAGCATGGCGCGCCAGGCGAGATGCGCGTAAGCGTCAAACAGCGTGCGCGGCAGGGCGGTGGTTTCACCGTGCGTATCGGGAATCGGCAGCATGTAATAGCGCCTCCATGTGGTTAAGAAGATCGGAGAGCGTATGGGTTTTCCCGCGCGCGCACGCTGCGGCGCTTTGCCCGCACAGCAGGCAGCGGCGGGCAGGCAGCGCAAAATGGCGACGGGAGAGAATTTCGCCTCCGGGCGTCAGGACGTCGATGTCCCACAGGCGTCCCAGAGGATGGTTATGTTCAAGCTCTATCGTCGCGAGCTTGATGTCACGGGCCGGCGCTTCTATGGAGATCATGCCTTCCGGCCCGCTTGCAGAGGCCAGTGCAGCCTGCTCCCTGATTAACCAGCCCGCTGTCTCCGCCAGCGCGTACAGGGCAGTCACGCCGTGATTAAAGAGGCGACGGGTGAGTGCGCTGTCTTTGATCGGGCCGGGCGCCACCACGGTAAAGGAGACCAGTGGAATGGGATGGCGCTTAAGCCAGGCGTGTTGCCTTGCCTGTCTCTCATCCCGGCTGGCGAGCAGCTCGGGAATAGAAACCGCGTGGCGGGTGGCCTGTTCAGGAAGCAGGTGCATGGCTTATTCCTTCACCTGATGAACAACGTCAATCACGGAACCGTCGCGATAACGCACCACGGCGATCACGCGGTCAGTGAACGCGATGGGACGCGGTTCGCCAGTGAGCTGTTGCGCGCGCTCGCGCAGCCACGCGATCGGCACCACTTTCATACCGGCTTCTTTCAGGCGTTCCGCCAGTTCCGGTCGTGCCGGGTTAACGGCAATGCCGTGGTCGGTCACCAGAATGTCGACGCTGGAGCCCGGGGTGACGCAGGTCAGCACGTTATCGACCAGCGTGGGAATGCGACCGCGTACCAGCGGCGCGACGATGATGGACAGCGCAGCAGCGACCGCGGTGTCGCAGTGACCGCCGGACGCGCCGCGAATCACGCCGTCGGAGCCGGTCAGCACGTTGACGTTAAACTGGGTGTCCACTTCCAGCGCGCTCAGCACCACCACGTCCAGGCGGTCAACGGAGGCGCCTTTGGAACCCCAGTTTGCGTACTGGTTCGCGCTGATTTCGATGTGGTTCGGGTTGCGCGCCAGCGACTGAGCGGCGTTGCGATCGAAGCTCTGAACGTCTAACAGTTTGCGAATCAGCCCCTTTTCATGCAGGTCGACGATGGTGGCGGTGATGCCGCCCAACGCAAAGTCCGCACAAATGTTGCGGCTGCGCATTTTGTCTTCAAGGAAGCGGGTGACCGCCAGCGACGCGCCGCCGGTGCCGGTTTGCAGCGAGAAACCTTCTTTGAAGTAGCCGGAGTTAACAATCACGTCCGCCGCGCTGCGGGCAATAAGCAGCTCGCGGGGGTTGGTGGTCATACGGGTGGCGTCTGCGCCGATTTTATCGGCATCGCCGACCTGATCGATCTGAACGATAAGATCGACCTGATCCTGGGCGATGCTGGCCGGATTATGCGGATACGGCAGCAGTTGTTCCGTCAACAGCACCACCTGATTGGCGCTTTCGGCGTCGACCCGGGCATAGCCGAGCGAACCACAGCAGGCTTTCCCGGTATAGCCGTTGGCATTACCAAACGGGTCGCAGGACGGCACGCCGAGAAAAGCGACGTCAATATTCAGCTCGCCGCTTTGCACCAGATTGACGCGCCCGCCGTGGGAGTGGATCTGCACAGGCTCGGCCAGCAGGCCACGCGAGATCTCTTCCGCCAGCGGCCCGCGCAGGCCGGAAGTATAGATGCGGCTGACCACGCCTTTACGAATATGGTCAACCAGCGGCGCGTGGCAGTCGCTCAGGGAGCTGGAGGCCAGGGTCAGGTTTTTAAAGCCCATGCTGGCGATAGTGTCCATCACCAGGTTAATGGTCAGATCGCCGCCGCGAAACGCATGGTGGAAGGAGATGGTCATCCCGTCCTGTAAACCGGAACGGCGGATGGCTTCTTCCAGGTTTGCGCACAGCTTTTGGTTGCGCGGTTTCTGCGCCTGCAGGTTCTGTTTGGACGCGTTTTTATAGCTGGACAGGTTGCTTTCAGCGCGGCGGCTCCAGGCCGTTACCCGTTCCTGTCGTTGAGACTGTTCGTTTTTCTGGGTCATTATTTTTGCCTTATTCTTCGCGGATGCCGGAAAGTTCTGCGCGGGAGAGCACCAGACGCGCGCGCTCGATCACCGGGCTGTCGACCATCTTGCCGTTCAGAGAGACCACCCCAAGTCCCTCGCGGGCGGCGGCTTCAGCGGCTTCCACGACCAGACGCGCATGGTTGACCTCTTTTTGCGTCGGGGCGTACAGGTTATGCAGCAGTTCAATCTGGCGTGGGTTGATCAGCGATTTGCCGTCAAAGCCCAACTGTTTGATGTGCGCGGCTTCATGCAGAAAACCCGCTTCGTTGTTGGCATCGGAATACACGGTGTCGAACGCCTGGATACCGGCGGAACGTGCGGCCTGCAAAATAGCGCAGCGGGCGAACAGCAGTTCGGTGCCTTCCGGCGAGCGCTCGGTGCGCAGGTTGCGCACATAGTCTTCCGCGCCCAGGGCGATACCGATTAGGCGTTCAGAGGCGTGGGCGATCTCTACCGCGCGGGTAATGCCCAGCGGTGACTCAATGGCCGCCAGCAGGCCGGTGCTGCCTGGTTCGCGGCCGCAGGCTTTTTCAATGCGCAGGATTTCGTTTTCAATATCAATAACGTCCTGCGCCGTGTCGGTTTTCGGCAAACGAACCACGTCAGCGCCGCCGCGAACGACAGCCTCCAGATCGTTGACGCCAAACTCGGAGTCCAGCGCGTTGACACGCACGATGGTCTCTACATCGCGATACAGAGGATGCTGCAGCGCGTGGTAAACCATGCGACGAGCCGTGTCTTTCTCACGCAGCGCAACGGAATCTTCCAGGTCGAACATCAGCGCATCGGCGGGGTAAATAAAGGCGTTGCTGACCATGGCGGCGTTGGCGCCCGGAACAAACAGCATGCTGCGGCGCGTGCGGGTTTTACGTTGTTGTAAAGACGCGGAAATCATTGGCGATCCTCCCATGGCAGGGCCGGGATGCCGCTGGCGCGAGCCAGTAACGCTTCCAGTCGTGCGCGTAAAATACAGTCCAGCGCGCCTTTATCATCGACATTCACTTGCACGCCGCGTACGTCATATTGCGCAAGAACCGCCAGAATGGTGGCGCGAATGGCCTCGCCAAACTGTTTCTCAACGCTGCTATTGATTTGCAGGTCAATCTCCTGCGTATCGAGAGGGGCGATGCGGATCATCACATCACCCGACTCAAGTGTGCCTGCGACGGCAGCCTGGTTTATTTTCATTTTTCACCTGTTACTAATGCGGGGGTCTTTTGGCGGACTGTCGCACCGTTTGCGGGACGTTCAGCCATTTGTTGCAGATAGTGCAACGTGGCAGGCGGCACCAGCGGCGCGATAGCCGTGAGATCTTTTTTAACCAGCAGCTTGCGGACCAGCGAGGCCGAGATGGGCGTCTCCTGGTAACACAGGCGCTCTATTTCCACCAGTTCAATCGGTGGGGCGGGAAGGGTGGGCGTCTCCAGCCAGAAACGCATGTCGTGGTTATACTGGGCGGTGACGGTACAGAACGGTTCCGTTCCGACGAAACGATGGGTGATTCCCAGGGCAGGCGCCAGATGCTGACGGAAAATTTTCAGGTCAATTTCCGTATAGCAGTGATTAATGACGCTCTGTTCTTTAATGAAGTAACACGGGAATGTGGCGCGGGAAATAATGTATTCGGAACCGCGATGCACAGTGAGACGCGGGATATCCGCCGAGCCTTTGATCACCAGATCGAACCGGTCTTCATAAGGAAAGCGCGAGGTGTCTTCTTTCACCAGAAACAGATGCAGCCAGTCGCACTGCGCCGCCGCCTGCTGGATCAGATAGCGGTGTCCGTTGGTGAATGGGTTGGCGTTCATTACGATGCAGCCGATTTTTTTACCGTCGTGACGCAGACGGGTTAACGATTCTGCATAGCGTTTCAGGCGGGTTGCGCTGTTTTCCATCAGCACCATGATGCCGGGAACATTGGCGAGGGTCGAAAAACCGCACTGTCGGAACAGGGCTTCGTATTCCGTTTTGGTGCAAATGAACAGATGCGTGCAATGTCTTTCGTAAGCGAGATTGATCAACTCTGTCGCCAGCGTGAGCGCTAATCCTTCGCCGCGTACCGATTCGCTGATGGCCACGCACTTAATGATATTTCCGGCAATGCCGCCGCAGGCGATAAGGCGGTCATCACGGGTCACCGTAATAAACACCTCCACGGTGGTATCGATGCTTAAATCATTCTCTTTCAGGAATTGTGTGATCGCCGCCATTTTTATATTTTCTGAGCGTTTGACCCGTGTAAACACATTATTACTAAACATAGTAAAGGCATCCTGAGAAGCTATATTGTTGCCGTTTTGAGGCGAATGTTGTACGAAAAAGCAATTTAATAACGTTTTGTTTTCATTTGGAGGAAAAGAAAATTTTGCGACGAGATATTTCTTTTTCTCCCGAACACATACATCGTAAGGAGTATTTAGGGGGTAAATTTTGATTTATTTCACAAACACTTAGATGGTTTTTATGGGTTTAATGGTTTTAAGTTTTTTAATTATTCTAATCACAATTTGAGATGTGGTTTTAAGTTGTTTAATTGATTTAAAGTGATGAATCTGTAACGATCACTCTTATTCCGCTTGCGTGGGAGTAAAACATTTTTATTACATTTAGCGTGCGTGCTCTGTTTATAATGCCGGTAAAGGAACAGCAATGTTGGTTCAAAAAAATAAAAAGCCGTTTTCTTTTTTTCGACAACTGGCATTTCCGTTGCGTATTTTTCTGCTTATTCTGGTTTTCTCTGTGTTCATTATCGCCGCGCTGGCGCAATATTTTTCCGCCAGTTTTGAAGACTATTTGACCCGCCACGTTCGTGATATGGCGATGAACCAGGCGAAGATCATCGCCGCGAACGACAGCATCATTGCGGCGGTGAAAACCCGTGATTACAAGCGACTGGCAACCATTGCCGATAAGCTGCAAATCGACACGGACTTTGACTACGTGGTGATTGGCGATCGCAACTCTGTTCGCCTTTATCACCCGAACCCGGAAAAAATCGGCTACCCGATGCAGTTCATCAAGCCAGGCGCGCTGGAGAAAGGGGAAAGCTATTTCATCTCTGGTACCGGCTCAATCGGCAATGCCATGCGCGCCAAAACGCCGATCTTTGATAATGAAGGCAATGTTATCGGCGTCGTCTCCATCGGTTATCTGGTCAGTAAAATAGACAGCTGGCGGCTGGACTTTATTCTGCCGATGGCGGGCGTGTTTGTGCTGTTGCTGGTGGTTCTGATGCTACTTTCGTGGCTGTTCGCCGCCCATATTCGTCGTCAGATGATGGGCATGGAACCCCGGCAGATCGCCCGGGTGGTGCGCCAGCAGGAGGCGCTGTTTAGCTCGGTGTATGAAGGGCTGATTGCGGTGGATCCTGACGGTTTTATCACGGCGATTAACCGTAGCGCGAGAAAAATGCTTGGTCTGCGCTCGCCAGGACGACAGTGGTTAGGCAGGCGTATTGAGGACGTGGTGTCGCCGTCCGATTTTTTTACCGATCGCATTGCTGAAAAACGCGTTGACGTCATGATGAATTTCAACGGCCTGAGCGTGATTGCTAATCGCGAAGCGATCCGTTCCGGCGAGGAACTGCTGGGGGCGATTATCAGCTTTCGCAGTAAAGACGAAATCGCCACCCTGAACGCCCAGTTAACCCAGATCAAGCAATACGTAGAGAGTCTCAGAACGTTACGCCACGAACATCTTAACTGGATGTCGACGCTCAATGGCCTTTTACAGATGAAGGAGTACGATCGGGTCAGGGAGATGGTGCAGGGCGAGTCCCAGGCGCAGCAGCAGCTTATCGACAGTCTGCGCGACGCCTTTGCCGACCGCCAGGTAGCGGGATTGCTGTTTGGTAAGGTACAGCGCGCGCGTGAACTGGGGCTTAAAATGACGATTGTCCCTGGCAGCCAACTGCATCACCTGCCGCAAGGGCTGGACAGCACTGAATTTGCGGCGATTGTCGGCAATCTGCTGGATAATGCCTTCGAAGCGAGTTTACGCACAGTGGAAGGCAATAACGTGGTGGAACTGTATCTGAGCGACGAAGGTGACGAGGTGGTGATAGAAGTCGCCGACCAGGGCTGCGGCGTGCCAGAGGAGCTTCGCGACAAAATATTTGAACAGGGTGTCAGCACCCGTACCGATGAGCCGGGTGAGCACGGCATTGGCCTGTATCTGATTGCCAGCTATGTGAGACGCTGTGGCGGGATGATAACGCTGGAAGACAATTCCCCCTGCGGCACTCTATTTTCTCTCTTTATTCCGAAAGTGAAAAAGAACAATGACGGAACCATTAACCCTATTAATCGTTGAGGATGAAATGCTGCTTGCGGAAATGCATGCAGAATACATCCGCCATATTCCCGGTTTTAACCAGATCTGGTTAGCGGGCAACCTGGCGCAGGCAAGAATGATGATCGAACGCTTCAGACCGGGACTCATTCTGTTGGATAATTACCTGCCCGACGGGAAAGGGATCACCCTGCTGCACGAGCTGACCGAGTCGCACTATCCTGGCGGCGTAGTGTTTACCACGGCCGCCAGCGATATGGAAACGGTATCGGAAGCGGTGCGCAGCGGGGCGTTTGACTATTTGATCAAGCCCATCGCTTATGAGCGACTGGGACAGACTCTGACGCGCTACCAGCAGCGCAAACGGATGCTGGAAGGTAATGACAGCGCCAGCCAGCGACAGATTGATGAGATGTTTAATGCTTATGCCCGTGGGGAGCCGAAAGACGATCTGCCAACCGGAATTGATGCGCTTACCCTAAACGCGGTGAAGAAGCTGTTCGCCGACCCACAGGTACAGCACACCGCCGAAACCGTCGCTCAGGCGCTGACCATCAGCCGAACCACTGCCAGACGGTACCTTGAGTATTGCGCCAGTCGGCATCTGATTACAGCGGAAATAGTGCATGGAAAGGTAGGACGGCCGCAGCGCATTTACCACGGGTGATACACGTCAACCTTCACGCTGCCTCACTGTTCGCTACGCTCAAAACCCCAGTCACATCGTTATTATGCTCCTGGGGATTTCCCCGCGTCTTATCCGGCGCTGATCTCCCCCGGATAATATCAGCCGCCAGTGACGGCGGAAGACGTGCCTGGCACCATCACTTCGGTGGCGATAATCACGATTAACAGCCCCACCATGACCGGTACGGAAGTGCGTTTTACCACTTCAAACGGCGAAATTTTCGCCATTCCGGCTACCGCGACCACCACGCCGGAAACCGGAGAAATCGTCCGTCCCAGGTTGGAGGCTTGCAGCATCGGAATCGACAGGTACGCCGGGTTGATGCCGGACGAATGCGCCAGCTTGGGAATCATTTCGACAAACGCATAAAACGGCGCGTTACCGGAGCCGGTGGTCATCGCTGCCAGCATGGTCAGAATGACCAGCACCAGCATCAGAATGATGCTCGCCGAACCAAACGACGTGGCGATGGAGATCAGACTCTGGATAAAGCCAATCGTGCTCAGACCCTGCGCGAAAACGCCTGCGGCCACCAGCAGCATCACCACGTTGGCGAAAGCATCCGCCATGCCGCGATACGCGACTTCCAGCCCGGAGAAGACTTTCTGGGTATTAAAGCCACGAACAAACTCCAGCACTGCCGCAATCAGCATACACAGCACGAGAATGGTGATGATGTGCAACTGCGGTCCCCACTTGCCGTCAAAAATCAGTACCCCAATAATCGGTGTAAACGGCAGGATGGCATACAATGCCGGGGCTGTGGTGGTGATCTCATTCACGTCCAGTATTTCATGGGCGATGTTTTCTTTTTTATCCAGATAACGCTGCCAGAAAAAGTGCGCTACCGCCATACCGATAATGGCGGCTATGGAGATCGGCAACGTCGTTTTAAAGGCAAAGTCGATGAGCGGCATTTCGGCGGCTTTCGCAGCCAGAACCACGTCGCCGGAGGTAGGCGAAAGGATAATCGCGGCAGGGGACGCACAAATTGCCGCTGCGGCGCCGCGGCTGATCCCGACGTTAACCATGACCGGGAACAGCGTCGCCATCAACAGTACGCCGAGGCCGGTAGCAGAAGACACCGCCAGCGACATCAGACAGGCCACGAAATAGGCGGCAATCATCAGCAGGTAAGGCGAGTTAATGTACTGCAGCGGCCTGGATGCCAGCTTCACCACCATATCATTTGCGCCGATATGGGTCATATAGGCGGCGAAACCGCAGAGCATCATGATCATCATGCCGAGATCGCCGCCGCGGCTCATTAGCAGGATCTTGATGTACTCGACAATATCGGTCGCCGTGTAACCCGTTGTCGATTCACTGGCAGGCAGAACCTTATGTCCCATCAACGCGCTGATAATCAACAGCGCCAGACCGCCGACAAAGAGTACGCCGGTCGCGGAATATCCCTTAATTATGTAGCGGGCGACGCCCACGATAACCACTACTCCAATAAGGAGTTCAATCACTGTTAACATTGTTTCCCCTGTCGCATGGACACCCAGATTTGAAAATAAGAAAATACCAATTAAGTGGTGTAAAAATGTGCCGAATAACCCTGCGACACTCGCTGATTAAAATCAAGAAACAGACGAATTAAATCTGAGTTATCGGCTTTTTTTACAATAATGCTACCGGTTCAATATATCTTAGCCGCCTTTATCCTTGTTATGGGTGTTTGTTTTATATTTGTTCAAATTATGATGCATCAATGTTAATAATTTGCAGGGCAGGAGAACATCGCGCGAAGCAGAACAAAAAAACAGCGATATCTCGCTGATAACACAGCAATAAATATACCCAAATATAATAAGGGTATTTGGGTGAAAATAAATCTTAGAACAATCTGATTCTGGATTAAATCACCGCTGTTAAGGTCCCATTAAACTTTTTTTTGGTACAATTTAAGCTGTACTTAAGCAGGGTAATAAATATTGTGATGGTGGCTAAAAAATTCTTTTTCCTTATTGTTTTTCTTTTTATTCAATCCGGCCTGCAACAGCAGGCATTGGCTGAAGAGAAAGGATGGTTTACGACGTTTACCGACAATGTCGCGGAGACCTGGCGGGAGCCGGAACATTATGATTTATATATTCCTGCGATCACCTGGCATGCGCGTTTCGCTTACGATAAAGAAAAAACCGATCGTTATAATGAGCGTCCGTGGGGCGGCGGTTTTGGTCAGTCACGTTGGGATGAAAAAGGAAACTGGCATGGCCTGTATATCATGGCCTTTAAAGACTCCTGGAATAAATGGGAGCCCATTGGCGGCTATGGTTGGGAAAGCACATGGCGCCCTCTGCCGGACGATAACTTCCGACTGGGGCTGGGCTTTACCGCAGGCGTTACGGCGCGCGATAACTGGAATTACATTCCTGTCCCGGTGCTGCTGCCGCTGGCGTCAATTGGGTACGGACCGGCAACGTTTCAGATGACCTACATCCCCGGTACCTACAATAATGGTAACGTCTATTTTGCCTGGATGCGCTTTCAGTTCTGAAGCGATAAGTGATTAAAAAGAGTAGATAAAACAATAAGCTATATGCTTATGCTAAAAAATAACGCGATATTTATCACTTTTTACCAAAGTTCGACTGGACAAAGCGTACCACAATTGGTGTACTGATACCCGACACAGCATTTGTGTCTATTTTTCATGTAAAGGTAATTTTGATGTCTAAGATTAAAGGTAACGTTAAGTGGTTTAATGAGTCCAAAGGATTCGGTTTCATTACTCCGGAAGATGGCAGCAAAGACGTGTTCGTACACTTCTCTGCAATCCAGACCAATGGTTTTAAAACTCTGGCTGAAGGTCAGCGCGTAGAGTTCGAAATCACTAACGGTGCCAAAGGCCCTTCTGCTGCAAACGTAACCGCTCTGTAAGCCTACGTCAGCAAGAATTCAAAACCCGCTTAATCAGCGGGTTTTTTTTGATTTTTAGTGGCTGCTGGCGGCGGTAACTAACCAGAACGCCAGTGCGGTCATGGCAAACGAGCCGAGCAGGTTGACCAGCACATTCAGCATTGCCCAGGCAACACGTCCTTCCTGAAGCAGAAAAACCACTTCCGCGGAGAAGGTTGAGAAGGTCGTTAGCCCGCCGCAAAACCCCGTGGTGATAAGCACTTTCCACACAGGATCGATGTGGGTCATCCGACTAAACCACGCCAGTCCCATGCCAATGATAAATGCCCCCAGTAAATTCGCGGTCAGGGTACCCACAGGGATCGCCTGATGTACCGGATTAAACCGCATACTGAGCATCCATCTCGCTACACTTCCTGTACCACCGCCAATAAAAACTGCTAAAAGAAGTTGTAACACTGCGTAATCCTGTTATTTGATGAGTAATGGGTATGAGTGTAACGCTGAATAACCAGGGTTGGCGAGTGTAACCAACCCGACTGGAGGGTGTATGTTCGCTGCTGCCGGGCAATTTGCCGTCAGTCCCGTATGGGAAGAAAACGCAGAAACCTGCGTATCGTTGATGTCGCAAGCGGTCAAACGCGGCGTCTCGCTGCTCGTTCTGCCAGAAGCGCTGCTGGCGCGCGATGATGCGGATCCCGATTTATCGGTTAAATCCGCCCAGCGACTGGAAGGGGAGTTCCTGCAGCGGCTTTTGCAGGAAAGCGCAAACAATACCCTGACCACTATCCTGACTATCCACGTTCCTTCGCTTCCCGGACGCGCGGTGAATACGTTGGTGGCGCTGCGCGCCGGGAAAATCGTGGCGAGCTACGCTAAGCTGCATCTTTACGATGCGTTTTCGATACAGGAATCGCGAAACGTCGACGCCGGAAAGGCGATTGCGCCGCTGATTGAGGTGGAAGGGTTTAAGGTCGGGCTGATGACCTGCTACGATCTGCGTTTTCCTGAGCTGTCGATCGCCCAGGCGCTACAAGGGGCGGACGTACTGGTACTTCCGGCTGCCTGGGTACGTGGGTCGCTGAAAGAGCACCACTGGTCAACGCTGTTGGCGGCCCGGGCGCTGGACACGACTTGTTATATGGTCGCTGCCGGTGAGTGCGGGAATAAAAATATTGGTCAGAGCCGGATTATCGACCCGTTTGGCGTAATCGTCGCGGCGGCGGCAGAGTGCCCGGCGCTGATCATGGCGGAGATTTCTGCCGCGCGGATCCGCCAGGTGCGCGCGCAGTTGCCGGTGTTACGTAATCGCAGATTTGCGCCACCGCAATTATTATGACGTTTTTTTAAACACTGCTTGATTCACCTTGTTACAGATTGCTATTGTGTGCGCGCGTCAAATGACCGTTAATGTTATCCGGTTATCAAGGCACGCTTTGCTGCCTGTTTTAATTCGAGAAGGTATTTATGGGTGAGATTAGTATTACCAAACTGCTGGTGGTTGCCGCACTGGTTGTTCTGCTGTTTGGTACCAAGAAGTTACGCACGCTGGGTGGAGACCTGGGCACGGCAATCAAGGGCTTTAAAAAAGCCATGAACGATGACGATGCGACTGCAAAAAGAGACGTAGACGGTAACGTTCAGGCTGAAAAACTCTCTCATAAAGAGTGATGCCCGGAGCAGGATGCTCATCCGTTTTATGCTGACGAGAAAAAACCCGCACACTGGCGGGTTTTTTTTATGGCTGAAATGTAACGATTCGTTACTGAATCACTTCACTTCCATTCCTTTCGCCTGCAGGTCAGCATGGTAAGAGGAACGCACGAACGGACCGCAGGCGGCGTGGGTAAAGCCCATTGCCAACGCTTCCGCTTTCATCTCGTCAAACTCATCCGGGCTGACGTAGCGCTGTACCGGCAAATGGTGGCGACTCGGCTGCAGATACTGACCCAAAGTGAGCATGGTAACGCCGTGACGGCGCAGATCACGCATCACCTCAATGATTTCAGCATTCGTTTCGCCCAGACCCACCATCAGGCCTGACTTGGTCGGGATCTCCGGGTGCGCTTCTTTAAAGCGTTCCAGTAACTTCAGCGACCAGTTGTAGTCCGCGCCCGGACGAACCTGACGATAGATACGCGGTACGTTTTCAAGGTTATGGTTGAACACATCCGGCGGGGTGGCGGTCAGAATATCCAGTGCGCGATCCATACGGCCACGGAAGTCAGGCACCAGTGTTTCAATTTTTATGTTTGGGCTCTTTTCACGGATTGCGGTAATGCAGTCTGCAAAATGCTGCGCGCCGCCGTCACGCAGATCGTCACGATCCACGGAGGTGATGACCACATAGCGCAGCGCCATATCAGCAATGGTTTGCGCCAGCTTCACCGGCTCATTGGCGTCAGGGGCAACAGGGCGACCGTGAGCAACATCACAGAACGGGCAGCGACGGGTGCAAATTGCGCCGAGGATCATAAAGGTGGCGGTGCCGTGATTGAAACATTCCGCCAGGTTCGGGCAGGAGGCTTCCTCACAGACGGAATGCAGGCCGTTTTTGCGCATGGCGGCTTTAATGCCCTGGATACGCGTGGAGTCCGCTGGAAGCTTAATTTTCATCCATTCCGGTTTGCGCAGCAGGGCTTCGCGCTCTGTCGCCACATTTTTGACCGGGATAAGGGCCATCTTATCGGCATCGCGGTATTTAACACCGCGTTCCATCACAATGGGTTTACTCATAGCGTGCGTGTTCCAGTTGCGAATACGAAGGAAAGCGTTTTAATTCAAGGAAATGTTGTATTTATCAACTATTTTTGAATTCACTACAGGCAGTATATCATTGAAACGGCCCTTAAAGCAGCCTGAGTGGTCGGTAAAATGTAAAATAGTTGTTGTTTTGTGCCATATGCCCAACCTCAGTTGTGACCCGACAGCAACATTTCCTTTTCAAAAAGCATCACGAATAACCGTAATCACGTTTTCAAGAATGGGATCGCGCAGGCTCAGTCGATTGTAATGGAGCGAGTAGTCGACCTGCTCGCGGTTCAGGGCGGGGTGCGGCAGCCGCTGTAGCGACCAGCACTGGTTGAACAGCGTGAAAAAACGGGCTGGCATAATGCCGACAAGATCGCTGTGTGCGATCAGCGAGGCAAGGGTGAACATGTTATAGCTGCTGAAGCTGATTTTCCGGTTCGGGAAAATCTCCTGGATCCGCTGGCGCAGCAGCGTGAAGCTTTGCCCTTCTATCATCAACAGACTGTGTTCCGCATTGTCGACGTGCTCAGGGGTTGACGCGCCAGTCAGGAGTGGATGGTTCTGCCGGCAAACCAGTTCAATGTTGTCGGAAAAGAGAACCTGATGCTGGACCACGCGATTGCTGTAGACGTGGTTATCAATAATCAAATCGGTCTGGAACTGGCTGAGTTGGGCTTCGGCGTCATGCACGGGAATATTCCGCAACAGCAGTTGCGGAAAGCGGGTTTTGATCGCCTGGTAGAGGGTGGGCATCACCAGCGCGCCGACGGACGGCGAGGTGCCAATGGTAATGGTTCGCTGTTTGTCATAACAGCCGGTAAGATCGAGAGCGCCGAGAATCGACTCAAGACCCTGGCTGATATATTCGTGCAAATGAGTGGCATAGGCGGTTGGCGTAACACCTTGTCCTTTGCGAATAAACAGCGGGTCGGGAAAAATAGTGCGCAGTTTCTGAATAGACTGGCTGATGGCCGAAGGCGTCAGATTGAGTATTTTGGCGGCGTTAACGATACCTTTATGAACATAAACAGCCTCAAAGATAGTCAACAGATTCAGGTCGATATTTCTTAGCGTTCTGAAAATTTGCGGTTTATCTTCGGGCCGGTGTTCGTAACAATGGCCTTTCGGCTGACTATTCTCACTCACGCTCACACTCCAGATTTATTTGTTTTATGAATAATTGCGTGAGTTATATTTATGAGCTGCATATATTTTCTCCACCCTTACTCATCTTGCCATTGCGAAAAATGATTGCAAAAAGAATGACGATTGAATAATTAACGCGCGTCGATGAAAAATAGAATGACGACGAAACAAAATATTTCGTTAACGATTCAAACACAGAGATAATGAAAATATAGAAACCAGGCGGTTTTGTAAAGCCTTCAAGGGATCTGGATTAATGACCCAGCTAATTTGTGGGTCATTATTATCAATTGGTTAAGCAGTAATATATTCGTGAGGAGGATTATTTAGCAGGGCTAAAATATTTGCCAATAAACGTGGCCGAATATTTTCCGTGGTGGCTTGTTTATCCCACTGCGATATTTTTGTCATTTCCATTCCCGCATAACCACATGGGTTAATACGCAAAAATGGCGAAAGGTCCATATTTACGTTCAGCGCCAGGCCATGGAACGAGCAGCCGCGGCGAATACGTAATCCGAGGGAGCAGATTTTCTTTTCACCGACGTAGACGCCTGGGGCATCGGCGCGGGGATGTGCGTCTATACCGACTTCCGCCAGCGTATTCACGACGGTTTGCTCCAGCAGGGTGACCAGTTCCCGGACGCCCAGCTTGCGGCGTTTGAGATTGAACAGGACGTACATCACCTGTTGGCCAGGGCCATGATAGGTCACTTGTCCACCGCGATCGCTTTGAATCACCGGGATATCGCCGGGCATCAGGACATGTTCCGCTTTTCCCGCCTGGCCCTGGGTAAAGACCGGGTGATGTTCTACCAGCCAGATTTCGTCGGCGGTGTGCTCATCGCGGGTGTCTGTAAATTCGTGCATGGCCTGGGAGACGGGCTCGTAGGGTTGAAGGCCGAGCTGGCGGACCAGTATTTTATCCTGAGACAAAACAGCATCTCCGTAGAGAAAACAAAAGAGGGAAAAAGTATATCACAGCGAGAGAGGAGAGGGGTTACCCGGACAATGCCGGGTAACGTTAACAGATTTACAGCACCATACGGACGATCTCAATGTTGCCGAGCTCTTCGTACAGTGTTTCAACTTGTTCAATATGCGTGGCGTTGATGGTAATAGAAACCGAGTGGTAATTGCCTTTGCTGCTTGGTTTTACCGTCGGAGAGTAATCACCTGGCGCATGGCGCTGTACCACTTCAACCACCTGATCGACCAGCTCAGGTAACGCCTGCCCCATAACTTTGTAAGTAAAAGGCGTAGGGAATTCAAGCAGTTCGTTAAGTTTGGTTTTCATGTCAGCTCCGGCGTAACGTAAAAAAATGACAACTCCCGCGGCAAGGCGGGAGTTTTACTGATGCTTAGTATATGGGGATGGAAATCACACTTTCAAGTGTTCGATTTTTAACCAAACCAGTGATGGAACATTAATTTAATGTAATCAATGATTTTACCGAAGAAGTTGCCTTCCGGGATTTCCTGCAGCACAACCAGCGGACGTTGCTCAATGGTTTTGCCGTCGAGCTGGAAGTTAATGGTGCCGACCACCTGATTTTTCTGCAACGGCGCGTGGAGTTCCGCGTTGTTCAGAACATAGCTGGCCTTCAGATCTTTCATGCGTCCGCGCGGGATGGTCAGATACACATCTTTATCCACGCCTAAGGAGGCGCGATCGGTATCGCCAAACCAGGCGGGTTCAGAGGCGAACTCTTTACCGGCTTTCAGCGGGTTGACGGTTTCGAAGAAACGGAAGCCCCAGGTCAGTAGCTTTTTGCTTTCGGTTTCACGACCTTTATAGGTACGTCCCCCCATCACTGCGGAGATCAAACGCATCTGCCCTTCGGTCGCGGAGGCGACAAGGTTATAGCCCGCTTTTGCCGTATGTCCGGTTTTGATACCGTCCACATTCAGGCTGTTATCCCATAACAGGCCGTTGCGGTTCATCTGGCGAATGCCGTTAAAGGTGAACTCTTTTTCTTTATACACCGAGTATTCGTTCGGCACATCGCGGATCAGCGCCTGGCCAATCAACGCCATGTCGCGAGCGGAGCTGTACTGACCTTCCGCATCCAGACCATGTACCGTCTGGAAGTGGGTGTTTTTCAGTCCCAGCGCGTTCACATAGCTGTTCATCAGACCTACAAACGCGTCCTGGCTCCCTGCGGCAAAATCCGCCATCGCCACGCAGGCGTCGTTACCGGACTGCAGGTTGATGCCGCGAATCAGCTGTGAAACCGGCACCTGCATTCCTGGCTTCAGGAACATCAGAGAAGAGCCTTTGAAGACCGGGTTACCGGTCGCCCAGGCATCATTGCCAATCGTGACCAGATCGGTTTCTTTGAATTTTCCCGCTTTCATTGCCTGACCGATAACATAGCTGGTCATCATTTTGGTCAGACTGGCCGGATCGCGACGGGTGTCGGCATTTTGTTCAGCCAGCACCTTGCCGGAGTTGTAATCAATAAGGATGTAAGACTCCGCATCGATCTGCGGAACACCCGGGATCATGGTTTTAATATTCAGGTCATCGGCATGCGCGCCTGAGATAGCGGCTGTGAAGAGAGCCGTGGTGAGCGCCATGCGCTGCATGAAACGAGCGGAAAAAGTGGTCTTCATGGTCTGAACTACGACATCCGTGATGGAATTGAAAAAAGTGCCTTACTATAGCAAATGCACTACCGGCAGGCATCTGACTTTCCGGGTGACTTTTGTTAACGTTGTTAACGTCACTTACAGAAATTGACAAATCAGATGCCGCTTTTACGTTATTGCGCGCCGGTGATGAATGACTGCAGCTGGGCTTCGGATTGTAAACGCTGCTGTAGCGCGCTGGCTTCCGCTTTACTGGCGAAAGGACCGAGCTGAATTCGCCACACGGCGCCGTTCTGGGTCACGCGGCCAGGCACGTTAAACTGCTGTGCTAACCGCGTCTGATACTGTTGCGCGCGCCCCTGGTCGCTGACTGCCCCGACCTGAACAACATAATGACCGGATGCTGTAGCAGGCGCTGCGGCAGGTACCGTTGCAGTTGGCGCGCTCACAGGAGCGGTTACCGGCGCGGCAGTGGTGGGTTGCGCAGCCGGTGTCGGTTCACTGCCTTCCAGAACGCCTGACGCTAAGGTCGTTGGCGCGCCGAGGAAACCGCTACTGTTTACCGGCGCGCCAGCGCTGTCTTCGCTTTTCAGCGTGGCGTTACTGATCGCGCGAACATCGCCCTGAGGCTGGATAGCCTGTGGTGCGGAGGAGGCGCTTCCCATGCCGCCGCTCAGGTCTGGCCGCGCGGGCAGGGCATAGGTTTGTTTTGCCACAGTGGTACACGCCATGCCGGGACCCGACAGGGAACCGTCCTGGGCGACCACGATCGGATCGATGCGCACTTTGGTGTTATTCGAGGTGTTCAGACGGTCGGCGGCGGCGCGCGACAGCGAAATCACCCGATCGTTGCCGTAAGGGCCACGATCGTTAATGCGTACGACGATCATCCGGCCATTGGCGAGGTTAGTAATTCGCGCATAGCCAGGGATCGGCAATGTAGGATGCGCAGCCGTCAGCTGCATCGGATCAAACATCTCGCCCGAAGCGGTGAGATTGCTGCCCGGTTCGGCATCGTAAATCGCAGCAAGCCCGGCCTGACTGAAGCGCGACGGATCCTGCACAATCTTATAATGCTTACCGTCTCGCTGGTAATCCTGATTAGCGGTCGGGCTGAGCGGCTCGTAACGCGGCTCCGCTCCGCCGATCTCCACCACCGGTCCATTACATACCGCTGGCTGCGGCGCAACGATGGTCGCTTGCTGACCATCATCGCTCGTACATGCCGCGAGCAGCATAATTCCTGCTGCGACGCAGACTCCAGGCAACTGCTTACGCATTGCGCACCCCTTACACGCTTTTCGATAACATTTTTCTGTGGGTATGGATCGACATGACAATCCCGAACCCGGCCATCAGCACAATCAGCGCCGAGCCTCCGTAACTGACCAGTGGCAGCGGAACGCCTACAACAGGCAGAATACCACTCACCATACCAATATTAACGAAGACATAAACGAATAATATCAACATTAAACCACCGGCCATGACGCGACCAAAGGTGGTTTGCGCGTGGGCGGCAATCCACAGTCCACGCATGATCAGCAGGATGTACAGCGCCAGCAGGATAAGGATCCCCACCAGGCCCAGTTCTTCGGCCAGTACCGCGAAGATAAAGTCGGTATGACGTTCCGGAAGAAATTCCAGCTGCGACTGCGTCCCGTGCAGCCAGCCTTTACCGCTCAGGCCGCCTGAGCCAATCGCGATCTTAGACTGAATAATATGGTAGCCCGCGCCTAATGGATCGGTTTCCGGGTCGAGAAGCATCATGACGCGCTGGCGTTGATAATCATGCATCAGGAAGAACCAGAGGATCGGAATAAACGCGGCAAGCAGCAGCGCCGCCACGCCAATCAGACGCCAGCTCAGGCCCGAAAGGAACAGCACAAACAGGCCGGAAAGGGCGACCAGAATTGAGGTGCCCAGGTCAGGCTGCGCCGCCACCAGCAGGGTCGGCATAAAAATCAGCACCAGTGCAATGGCGGTATTCTTCAGCGATGGCGGGCAAACGTCGCGGTTGATAAAGCGCGCGACCATTAGCGGAACGGCGATCTTGGCGATTTCGGATGGCTGAAAGCGCACGATGCCGAGATCCAGCCAGCGCTGCGCCCCTTTTGATATTGCCCCGAAGGCATCGACCGCCACCAGCAATATGATGCAGACAATGTAAAGATAGGGCGCCCAGCCTTCATAAACGCGAGGCGGAATTTGCGCCATCACCACCATGATCACCAGACCAATGGCGATCTGCCCGACCTTACGCTCCATCATGCCAATATCCTGGCCGCTGGCGCTCCAGATCACCAGCGAGCTGTACACCAGCAGCGCCAGCAGAATCAGCAACATGGTGGGATCGATATG
Source organism: Citrobacter sedlakii NBRC 105722 (assembly GCF_000759835.1). Taxonomy (GTDB): domain Bacteria; phylum Pseudomonadota; class Gammaproteobacteria; order Enterobacterales; family Enterobacteriaceae; genus Citrobacter_A; species Citrobacter_A sedlakii. The sequence goes on along the minus strand of NZ_BBNB01000002.1, from coordinate 295,113 downwards.
AATTTTATCCCAGAATGTTTTTTTGTTCGGATTATCCGTCATCGTTATTGATCCTCCGCCGCCGCAACCGCCGGGTTTTCAGCTGGCAGACTGGTGTTATTGTCACCCAACATAATGTGGTCAAGAATCTGACGCATAATGGTCCCCACCGCCGGGCCAGCGCCGCCGTTTTCGAGGATCATGGCGACCGCAACCTGTGGGTTATCATAAGGCGCGAAGGCCGTCATCAGCTTGTGATCGCGCAGGCGTTCGGCAATTTTATGCGCGTTATAGGTTTCGTTGGCTTTCAGGCCAAAGACCTGGGCCGTACCGGATTTGGCCGCGATTTTATACGGCGCGCTGGCAAAGTATTTATGCGCAGTACCGTTACCGCGGTTTGCCACGCCGTACATACCGTCTTTCGCCAGTTCCCAGTAACCAGAGTGAATGTCGCCAACCGGCGGTTCGTGGGGCTGTACCCACGGAACCTGCTTGCCGTTTTCGGAAGTGCTCATCAGCAGATGTGGCACTTTTACTACGCCGTCGTTAATCAGGATCATCAGCGCTTTGCTCATCTGAATCGGCGTGGCCGTCCAGTAACCTTGTCCGATACCCACCGGAATGGTATCGCCCTGATACCACGGCTTCTTAAAGCGCTTCATTTTCCATTCGCGGGTCGGCATGTTACCGGAGCGCTCTTCCGCGAGATCGATACCGGTATAGTGCCCGTAGCCAAATTTACCCATCCACTCGGACAGGCGGTCAATACCCATGTCATACGCGACCTGATAGAAGAAGGTATCGGCGGATTCTTCCAGCGATTTGGTGACGTTCAGATGTCCGTGGCCCCACTTTTTCCAGTCGCGGTAGCGTTTTTCAGACCCCGGCAACTGCCACCACCCCGGGTCGAACAGGCTGGTATTGCGGGTAATCACGCCTGCGCTTAACGCGGAGACGGCGACATACGGTTTTACCGTCGAGGCCGGTGGATAAACCCCTTGCGTGGCGCGGTTGACCAGCGGCGTGTTCGGATCGTTAAGCAAACCGGAATAGTCTTTACTGGAAATGCCGTCGACAAACAGGTTCGGGTCATAGCTGGGCATTGACACCAGAGACAGCACGCCGCCGGTGCGTGGGTCGGTCACGATCACCGCCGCGCGGCTGCCAGCGAGTAGCGTCTCAATATACTGCTGCAGTTTTAAATCAATGGTGAGGTGGATGTCGTGCCCGGCCTGCGGCGGCACTTCTTTAAGCTGGCGGATGACGCGGCCCCGGTTATTGACTTCAACTTCTTCGTAGCCGGTCTGGCCGTGAAGCACATCTTCATAGTAGCGCTCAATGCCCAGCTTACCGATGTCATGGGTGGCGGCATAGTTCGCCAGCTTGCCGTCTTTATCCAGCCGTTCGACATCTTTATCATTGATCTTCGACACGTAGCCGATGACGTGAGTGAGTGCGGAGCCGTAAGGGTAGTAGCGGCGCTTATAGCCTTTCACTTCGACGCCAGGGAAACGGTACTGGTTTACAGCAAAACGCGCGACCTGCACTTCGGTCAGGTTGGTTTTCACGGGAATGGAGGTGAAACGGTGTGAACGGGCGCGTTCTTTCTTAAAGGCCGCGATATCGTCGTCGGTGAGATCCACGACGTTGCGCAGGGCGTCTAACGTTTGCTGCACGTTGTCTACCTTTTCCGGCATCATTTCGATCTGGTAAATCGTGCGGTTCAGGGCCAGCGGAATGCCGTTACGGTCGTATATAATGCCGCGGCTGGGGGCAATGGGCACCAGCTTGATGCGGTTTTCATTTGAGCGGGTCTGGTAGTCGGTATACCGGACGATTTGCAGATTGTACAGGTTGGCGATAAGCACGCCGGTGAGCAGCAATATACCCAAAAAGGCGACCAGCGCCCGGCGCACAAACAGCGCGGACTCAGCCGTATAGTCGCGAAAAGAATTCTGTAGTTTCATCCGCTGCGTAGTCTACTCAAGCTCAACGATCACTCACGGTGATAGGGGTGATTAGTGGTAATGCTCCATGCCCGATACAGGCTCTCGGCGACCAACACCCGAACCAGCGGGTGGGGAAGGGTCAGCGCGGAGAGCGACCAGCTTTGTTCCGCCGCTGCTTTACAGGCGGGAGAGAGGCCCTCCGGCCCGCCGATGAGCAAGCTGACGTCACGCCCGTCCAGCTTCCAGCGTTCCAGTTCCGTTGCCAGCTGCGGCGTGTCCCAGGGTTTACCCGGAATATCCAGGGTGACGATGCGGTTTTTGCCTGCGGCGGCCAGCATCAGTTCACCCTCTTTGTCGAGAATACGCTTAATATCCGCGTTCTTGCCGCGTTTGCCCGCTGGAATTTCGATAAGCTCAAAAGGCATATCTTTTGGAAAACGCCGCAGGTACTCGGTAAAACCGGTTTGTACCCAGTCGGGCATTTTCGTGCCTACCGCGACAAGTTGAAGCTTCACGCATTAACTCCAGAGTTTTTCCAGTTCATACAGGCGACGGCTTTCTTCCTGCATTACGTGGACAATCACTTCACCCAGGTCAACGACGATCCAGTCGGCAACGCTTTCGCCTTCCACGCCCAGCGGCAGCATGCCCGCCGCGCGGGATTCCTGCACAACGTGATCGGCGATAGACATCACATGGCGGCTGGAGGTGCCGGTACAGATAATCATACAGTCAGTGATGCTGGATTTGCCCTGAACGTCTAAGGCGATGATGTCCTGACCTTTAAGGTCATCAATTTTGTCGATAACAAAATCCTGGAGTGCTTTACCCTGCAAGTTTTCCTCCTGGGGCATGAATGCATAAAACAAATAAGTCTGTCAGTATACCTGAACCCACACGGGTACGGGACAAATGTCACCGGCTCAGGTGCGGAAAGTGGGCTATCATCCCACCCCATGCAACAGAATGCATCGCCATTTTTGTAAAACAATTTCTGCAAAGGGCTGAAGGGCGGGAAAAGTCTGGCAGCGGAGAATAGCAGCCTGTCAGGGGGTGTCAATGGTCGAAGCGTGTCTGGCGCTAAAAAACAGACCTTTCATTCTCCCGGCTGCCATACCGCTCTGCTGTTCAGTACCCGCAGTGTGGCAAAATCGTCGTGGAAATCAATGGCGCTCCAGCAGCCTTGCTCAACGCGAAAGCGCCACATGGCGGTCGCGGGCATAGAAAGCAGCTTTGCAATCAGCAGGCTAAGTACGCCCTGATGGCTGACCATCAGCACATGTGTATGATGCTGGTAGTCGGCAAGCTGGCTTATCAGCCGATCTACCCGGCCTGAAAACGCCTGAAATCCTTCACCGTTGGTGGGGATCGCATTTTGCCAGTCGTTGCACCACGCCGCGTAATTGCTCGCATCTTCTTCGCAAAGATCCCGGTGATGGCGCATTTCCCAGTCGCCGAAAAACATTTCATTCAGCTCGGGGCGGGTCAGGAGAGGAAGATCTCGCCCGGCTAAGACTAAGCGCGCCGTATGCTGCGCCCGCTCCAGCTCGCTGCACAGTACCTGCTCAAAGGGAACCTGCTTGAGCAGTGTGTTCAGCGTCTGCGCCTGAGTAATGCCTCGCGCCGTCAGCGGCGTGGGAGCATGGCCGCTGTACAGACCGGCTACATTGGCTTCGGTTTCACCATGACGAACTAACCAGAGTCGCATTTTTCCCTCGTGAACGTATTCGCGCAAAACATGATATTGGCCCTGATTGCGCGCGCTGTTTTCTTTAAAATAACGTTTTTTGCCAGGAGCGGCACGATGTCTTTGTTTTCAAGCGCACACGGCGGGAATACCCGCGAGGCCGCCGAGCTACTCGGTATTTCAGCCGATCGGCTGCTGGATTTTAGCGCGAATATTAACCCGCTGGGTATGCCGGCGTCGGTAAAACGCGCCATCGTCGACAATCTTCATCTTGCCGAGCGCTATCCGGACGTTGAGTACCGCCATCTTCATCAGGCGCTGGCGAAACATCATCAGATCCCCGCATCCTGGATCCTGGCGACAAACGGCGAGACGGAGGCGATTTTCGCGCTGGTGGACGGCCTTAAACCGCGACGGGCGATGATTGTCACGCCGGGCTTTGCCGAATACGGTCGCGCCTTACGCCGCGGCGAATGTCAGATTGACCTGTTCGCCCTGCGTGAGGCTGACGGCTGGCAGCTCACCGACGCTATCCTTGGCGCGCTACGCGCTGAGCATGACTGCCTGTTTCTCTGTACGCCTAATAATCCTACCGGCCTGCTGCCGGAGCGGTCGCTGCTCGAGGCCATTGCGCGACGCTGTAAGGCGCTGAATATCGCACTGATTCTGGATGAAGCCTTTCTCGATTTCATCCCCGACGAGCCGGGGTTTATTCCCACCTTGCAGACTAACCCGCATATCTGGGTGCTGCGTTCGCTGACCAAGTTTTATGCCATTCCGGGGCTGCGTCTGGGGTATCTGGTCAACAGCGACGAGCAGGCGGTCGCCAGAGTACGCGCCCGGCAGATGCCCTGGTCGATCAATGCGTTTGCGGCGCTTGCCGGAGAACATCTGCTGGATGACATCGCCTGGCAGCGGGCGACCTGGCAGTGGCTAAAAGAGGAAGGGGAACGCGTTTATCAGCAGTTGAGCGCGCTGTCGGGTTTGAGCGTCTATCCTGGCCGGGCAAATTATCTGCTGCTGAAATGCGAAAGGGATCTGCAGCGCGCGCTCCTCGAACGGCATATTTTGATCCGTAGCTGCGCCAATTATCCAGGGCTTGATGCGCGTTATTTTCGGGTGGCGATACGCAGTAGCGGAGAAAACGACCGTCTGCTGGCGGCGTTAGCGGATGTGCTTAACGATACAAACCGTGCAGATTAATATAGTCCAATACTGCTTTCGGCATCAGGTCGTCGCAGGATTCGCCGTTTTCCAGACGCTCGCGAATAAGGGTGGCGGAGACATTAAACCACGGTGTTTCGGCAAGATAGATTTTGCCCGCGGGCAGCCGGTGCAGATCGTCCGGAGTATGCGTCAGATGCTTTTCCAGCCAGCGCTGATGCTGCTCCTGCGCCATCTCCAGTGGGTAACCTGGACGGCGGCAGACGATCAGATGGGTGTTATCAAGGATGGTTTCGTAGTCATGCCACGTGGGAAAGGTTAGCAGTGAATCCTGGCCGATGATAAACGCCAGCGGCGCATCCGGACCTTGCTCCTCTCGCCATTCTTTCAGCGTTTGCGCGGTATAAGAAGGCGTATCGCGCAGCAGTTCACGCTCATCAAGGGTGAACAGCGGTTTATCGGCTATGGCCAGCTCGAGCATCGTTTTCCGCTGGGCGCTGGTGGCCTCCGGCTGTGGACGATGCGGGGGAACATTGTTCGGCATCACAATCACCCGTGACAGGCCAATCAGGTTGGCCAGGGTTTCCACGGGCTTGAGGTGACCATAATGCACCGGATCAAAGGTGCCGCCAAAAAGTGCCTGTAACGATTTCATATCAACCATCAATAAAAACGTCTGCCAGCGCCTTATGGCAAATCAGCAGCGAAAGACCTTCGAGTTCCGCCCAGACTGACTGGCCATAATCCTGCTTCAGCGTTATTTCTGTACGTGTCAGTAGCTGCACCGCCTGGCGCAGTTGCGTCAGACTTAGTCGGTTCAGGGCTTCGCTCGTCATGGCACGGCGGTTTTGCCAGACGCGGTGTTTATCAAACAGCGCGCGCAGGGGCGTATGGGCGGCCTGGCGCTTGAGGTTGACCAGCAGTAAAAGTTCACGCTGCAGGGTGCGCAATAAAATGACCGGCTCACTGCCTTCCAGACGTAATTGCTGAAGAATATGCAGTGCGCGTTTGCTCTTGCCCATCACCAGCGCATCGACCCAATGAAACGGGGTAAAGTGCGCGGCATCGTTCACCGCCTGTTCGACACGGGGTAGCGTGAGTTTTCCGTCCGGCCACAGCAATGACAGGCGTTCCAGCGCCTGCGCCAGCGCCAGCAGGTTGCCTTCATAGCAATAGCACAGCAGCTGATTTGCCGCGTCATCCAGTTGCAGATTCTTTTGTTTTGCCCGGGCGGCCACCCAGCGCGGAAGCTGAGCCTGCTCCGGCGTCTGGCAACTGACCTGCACGCTCCGATCGGCCAGCGCGCTGAGCCACGCGGCATTTTCCTGGGCTTTTGTGAGCTTATTACCGCGCACCAAAAGCAGGAGATCGTCATGCAGTAACTGCGTGAGGTGGGCCAGCTGCTCGTTGATGGCGGCGTTTGGACCGTTTTCCGGCAGCAACAGCAACAGCGTCTGTCGACTGGCGAACAGACTCATCGCCTGACACTGTGAAAACAGCGCATTCCAGTCGGTGCTGTTGTCGAGCGAAAAGGTATGGTGTTCTTCGAACCCCTGCGCTGCCGCTGCCTGACGAATGGCGTCCTGGCTTTCCTGCAACAAAAGAGGGTCGTTACCGAGTAATAAATACGCCGCGCGCAGCCCTTCGGAGAGCTGCGCGCGGAGTTGTTCAGGGTACAACCGAATCATCAGTTACCCAGCGTGGTTGAAACGCGTGAGGAAGAAGCCGCAGGTGTGACCACGGTATTTTCAGTTTTTTCTTCTTCCTGAACCGAGCGGACATCAGCGATTTTTACGCTGGACAGCTTACGAATCAGCTGTTCAGCCGCTTTGTCATACATTTCGTTGATGATCATCTGCTGTTCGTTATCCTTCGCCAGCGCCATCTGCGGGTTGTCGAAGAATGAACGGTACACTTTGGTGTTGATCGGGTAAATACCGTGTTCCGGGATCAGCACCGAGGCGTTAACGTTCATGACCATCTGATACTCAGCCGTCTGTCCGTCCTGGAAGACCGACGCCGTATCCTGAGAAATACTGACGGCGCCCAGACGTAACGATGGGACATCTTTACGCATTGAGCCTTTTTCCAGCAGCTCAACATCGTTCAGGCGCAACTGATTACGCACCGCACGACTCAGTGGGCCGTTAGGATCCCCGGAGTCGAGGATCATGGTTTTCATGGTGTCCGGAACCTGCGTAGTGCTACGCAGATGCCAGCCACACCCGGCGGTGGTTAACACCGCCAGAGATAACAACACTGTTGCCAGATATCGCACGCTTCCTCCCGCGCTTAGCCAACGACCAGATTGAGAAGTTTACCCGGTACGTAAATCACTTTACGCACGGTCACGCCCTCAAGATATTTTGCGACCAGATGTTCCTGACCCGCACGTTCACGAACCTGTTCTTCGGTCGCATCCACCGGAACGGTGATTTTGCCACGCACTTTGCCGTTGACCTGCACCACGACGAGGGTGGAGTCTTCAACCATCGCGGCGTCGTCAGCCACCGGCCACGGCGCATTGTCGATATCGCCTTCGCCTTTCAGCGACTGCCACAACGTAAAGCAGACGTGCGGAGTGAACGGGTTAAGCATACGCACAACCGCCAACAGCGCTTCCTGCATCAGGGCGCGGTCCTGTTCGTCTTCCTGCGGCGCTTTCGCCAGCTTATTCATCAGTTCCATGATCGCGGCGATAGCGGTGTTGAAGGTCTGACGACGACCAATATCATCGGTCACTTTGGCGATCGTTTTGTGTACGTCGCGACGCAATGCTTTTTGATCTTCACTCAGCGCGGCAACGTTCAGCGGCGCAGCGTCGCCACGTGAAGTATGCTCGTAAACCAGTTTCCAGACGCGTTTCAGGAAGCGGTTTGCCCCTTCAACGCCGGATTCCTGCCATTCGAGGGTCATATCCGCCGGGGAGGCGAACATCATGAACAGACGTACGGTGTCGGCGCCGTAACGCTCAACCATCACCTGCGGGTCGATACCGTTGTTTTTCGACTTCGACATTTTGCTCATGCCGGTGTACACCAGTTCATGGCCTGCCGCGTCTTTCGCTTTCACGATACGGCCTTTCTCGTCGCGCTCAACAATGGCATCTACCGGAGAAACCCAGTTACGCTCGCCGTTTTCGCCGACATAATAGAACGCATCCGCCAGCACCATGCCCTGACACAGCAACTGTTTCGCCGGTTCGTCAGAGTTCACCATGCCCGCGTCGCGCATCAGCTTATGGAAGAAGCGGAAGTAGAGCAGATGCATGATGGCGTGTTCAATACCGCCGATGTAAATATCCACAGGCAGCCAGTAGTTGGCGGCTTTGGAATCCAGCATGCCTTCCTGATACTGCGGGCAGGTGTAGCGCGCGTAATACCAGGAGGACTCCATAAAGGTGTCGAAGGTGTCGGTTTCACGCAGCGCTGGCTGACCGTTAACAGTGGTTTTCGCCCATTGAGGATCGGCTTTGATCGGGCTGGTGATACCGTCCATGACCACGTCTTCCGGCAGGATCACCGGCAGTTGATCTTCTGGGGTTGGCATGACGGTGCCGTCTTCCAGGGTGACCATTGGGATCGGCGCGCCCCAGTAGCGCTGACGGGAAACGCCCCAGTCGCGCAGACGGTAGTTCACTTTGCGCTCGCCCACGCCTTTCGCCGCCAGTTTGTCGGCAATCGCGTTGAAGGCGTCTTCAAAGGCCAGACCGTCGAATTCGCCGGAGTTAAACAGCACGCCTTTTTCGGTCAGCGCCTGTTCGGACAGATCCGGTTCGGAACCGTCGGCGGCAAGAATGACGGGTTTGATGGTTAAACCGTATTTGGTGGCAAATTCGTAGTCGCGCTGATCGTGACCCGGAACCGCCATGACCGCGCCGGTGCCGTATTCCATCAGCACGAAGTTCGCCGCCCAGACCGGGATCGCTTCGCCGGTTAACGGATGTACCGCTTTAAAGCCGGTATCGACGCCTTTCTTCTCCATGGTCGCCATGTCGGCTTCCGCGACTTTGGTATTGCGGCATTCGTCGATAAAGGCAGCCAGTTCCGGGTTGTTCGCCGCGGCTTTCTGCGCCAGCGGGTGACCGGCGGCAACGGCCAGGTAAGTAGCGCCCATAAAGGTATCCGGGCGGGTGGTGTAAACGGTCAGCGTATCTTCATAACCGGTCACATCAAAGGTGATTTCCACGCCTTCAGAACGGCCAATCCAGTTGCGCTGCATCGTTTTGACGGTGTCAGGCCAGTGATCGAGCTTGTCCAGATCGTTCAGCAGTTCGTCCGCATAAGCGGTAATTTTGATAAACCACTGCGGGATCTCTTTACGCTCAACTTTGGTGTCGCAGCGCCAGCAGCAGCCGTCGATCACCTGTTCGTTAGCGAGCACGGTCTGATCGTTCGGGCACCAGTTCACCGCAGAGGTCTTTTTGTAAACCAGACCTTTTTTATACAGCTCGGTAAAGAATTTCTGTTCCCAGCGATAGTATTCGGGGGTGCAGGTCGCCAGTTCACGGCTCCAGTCGTAGCCGAAGCCCAGCATTTTAAGCTGGTTTTTCATATAGGCGATGTTGTCGTAAGTCCACGGCGCCGGCGCGGTGTTGTTTTTCACCGCTGCGCCTTCCGCAGGCAGGCCGAAAGCGTCCCAACCGATAGGCTGCAACACGTTTTTGCCGAGCATGCGCTGGTAACGGGCGATCACGTCACCGATGGTGTAGTTACGCACGTGGCCCATGTGTAGTCGGCCAGAAGGATAGGGAAGCATAGACAGGCAGTAATACTTCTCTTTGCTCTCGTCTTCGGTTACTTCAAATGTGCGCTTCTCATCCCAGTGAAGCTGTACTTTGGATTCTATCTCTTCCGGGCGGTATTGCTCTTGCATGGCAGCCAGTGGTCCTGTTTTCAATACAGCTACAAACGTAGCTTTAGAGGTGGTGTTTTAGATCCGCATAGCATAGCCCAAACGCCCGCGTCAAAACAGTCTTTCGCAGGGTTAATCCGCGCATTGATTTACTCACTCTGCGGGCGATCTTACAAAGCAGTGTGCAAATAACGTCTATTATTATAGACAGTTAACGACCCAGGAGGCGAAACGATGAACAAGGTTGCTCAATATTACCGTGAACTGGTGGCGTCATTAAGCGAACGCCTGCGTAACGGCGAACGCGATATCGACCTGCTGGTGGAACAGGCGCGGCAGCGGGTATTACAGGCAGGGGAGTTAACGCGAACCGAGGCGGACGAACTGATCCGCGCGGTCAGACGCGACCTGGAAGAGTTCGCCATGAGCTACGAAGAGAGCCTCGAGGAGGAGTCCGACAGCGTCTTTATGCGGGTAATTAAAGAGAGCTTGTGGCAGGAACTGGCGGATATTACCGACAAAACGCAGCTGGAATGGCGTGAGGTGTTCCAGGATCTCAGTCATCACGGGGTTTATCACAGCGGCGAGGTAGTGGGGTTAGGCAACCTGGTGTGTGAAAAATGCCATTTCCATTTAGCCGTGTATACGCCAGACGTACTGCCGCTGTGTCCAAAATGCGGTCACGATCAGTTTCAGCGCAGACCGTTCGAGCCGTGATTCGCACTTCCGGATGGCGGTGTCGCCATCCGGCAAACATTACGCGTAAGCCGTCAGGCGTTCAGCCAGAAGATCTACAAACCCTTCGCGATCGACATCCACCATCACGGTGGCGTTGGGTCTATTGCCCGTCAGGAAATAGTAATCCACGACCGTCATTCCCTGCGTGTACTTACCCTGCGTTTCGACGCCGACCCAGCGCTCCACGGTGGTAAACAGCTCCGGCTTCAGCAGCCAGGCGATGGTGCAGGGGTCATGCAGCGGCGCGCCGGTGAATCCCCACTTTTCATCTTTATGATACTCGAGGAAGAAATCGAGTAGTTCAGCGACGATGGTCGCGATCGGGTTGCCGATGGCGCGAAAACGTTCGGTATCATCAGCATGGATCTGCGCTTTGTGCGTGACGTCCAGTCCCGCCATCACGACTGGAATGCCCGACTGGAAGACGATTTCCGCCGCTTCCGGGTCGACAAAAATATTAAACTCGGCGGCGGGCGTCCAGTTACCCAGCGCCATCGCGCCGCCCATGATCACTATTCGCGCAATGTTGGCGTGCAGCTCCGGGTGGCTATTCAGTAATAGCGCAACGTTGGTCTGCGGACCGGTCGAGACGATGGTGACCGGTTTTGGACTTTCGCGCAGGGTTTTCGCCATTAACTCGACGGCGGTGCAGGGCTGCGGCGCAAAAGCCGGTTCCGGCAGCGCCGGACCGTCCAGCCCGCTTTCGCCATGAACGTTATCGGCGATGATCAGCTCGCGCATTAATGGCTTTACCGCCCCGCCCGCGACCGGAATATCGGTACGCTTCAGCAACGTCAGCATACGCAGCACGTTACGCAGCGTTTTCTCTGGCGTCTGGTTGCCGGCGGAGGCGGTAATGGCTTTAACATCAAGTTCTGGTGAGGCGAGGGCGAGAACCATTGCGATAGCGTCGTCATGACCCGGATCGCAATCAAACAAAATCGGAAGTGCCATTGTTGCTCCTTGTAAGCGCTACTTTTGCGGCAAGGGTAACGCCGGGCTGAAAAGGATTCGAGGAGCGAAACAAGAAAGCGTGAGATGGCGCGCACTCTGCCGTGCGCGCCGTCAGGATCAATGCAGGATTTTCGCAAGGAAGTCTTTTGCGCGTTCGGATTGCGGGTTAGCGAAGAACGCTTCTTTTGGCGAGTCTTCGACAATTTTTCCTTCGTCCATAAAAATCACCCGGTTCGCCACTTTACGCGCAAAGCCCATTTCGTGCGTGACCACCATCATGGTCATCCCTTCGTTGGCCAGCTCAACCATGACGTCCAGCACTTCGTTGATCATCTCCGGGTCGAGTGCCGACGTGGGTTCGTCAAACAGCATCGCGATCGGATCCATGCACAGCGCGCGGGCAATCGCCACACGCTGCTGTTGGCCGCCGGAAAGCTGCGCCGGATACTTGTTGGCGTGGGCGGCAAGGCCGACGCGCTCCAGCAGTTTCTGCGCTTTTTCACGGGCAGGGGCTTTATCGCGCTTAAGCACTTTGACCTGCGCCAGCGTCAGGTTTTCGATGATCGACAGATGTGGAAACAACTCAAAGTGCTGGAACACCATGCCGACGCGCGAGCGCAGCTTCGCCAGATCCGTTTTCTTGTCGTTGACCATAATACCGTTGACGGTAATTTCGCCTTTTTGCACGGGTTCCAGGCCGTTAACGGTTTTAATCAGCGTTGACTTACCGGAACCCGAGGGACCGCAGACCACCACCACTTCGCCTTTTTTTACTTCCGTGGAGCAGTCGGTCAACACCTGAAAGTGACCATACCATTTCGAAACATTTTTCAGGGTAATCATTAAACTGTCCTTTTCTTCAAATAGCTGACCAACAACGACGCGCTCAGGCTGATAACAAAGTAGACGGCGCCAGCAAACAGGATCATTTCAACCTGCGTGCCGTCACGCTCGCCAATCGTGGACGCGGTGCGGAAGAAGTCCGCAAGGCTTAAAACGTAAACAAGGGAGGTGTCCTGGAACAGGACAATACCCTGCGTGAGCAGCAGCGGTACCATCGCGCGAAACGCCTGCGGCAGAATGATGAGCTTCATCGACTGCCAGTGGGTCATCCCCAGCGCCAGCGCAGCGCTTGACTGTCCGCGGGAAATACTCTGGATACCGGCGCGGATAATCTCGGAGTAATACGCCGCTTCGAACATCGAAAAAGCCACCATCGCCGAGATCAGGCGGATATCGGTTTTCGGCGACAGGCCCAGCACATCCTGCAGTAGCCCCGGCACAATCAGGTAGAACCACAGCAGTACCATCACCAGCGGGATGGAGCGGAAAACGTTAACGTAGGCTTTGGCAAACCAGGCGATCGGCGCAAAGCTTGAGAGGCGCATTACCGCGAGCAGCGTGCCCCAGACAATCCCCACGACCACCGCTGTCAGGGTGATTTTCAGCGTAATCAGCAGGCCGTCCAGCAGATACGGCAGGGAAGGGACAATGGAACTCCAGTCAAATTCGTACATTATTTGCCTCCCATATTGCCAGGCAGGCGGACTTTCCGTTCCACCAGGTTCATCACCAACATGATGAAGGCATTAATTAATACGTATGCCAGGGTAATGGCGGTAAAGGATTCCCAGGCGTGGGCGGAGTAATCGAGCAGCTTGCCCGCCTGCGCCGCCATATCGACAAGACCGATGGTGGAGGCGATGGCCGAGTTTTTCACCAGGTTCATCATCTCTGAGGTCATCGGCGGTACGATCACCCGGTAAGCGTTAGGCAGCAGCACGTAACGATACGCCTGCGGCAGCGTCAGTCCCATGGCCAGCGCCGCATTCTTTTGCCCGCGCGGCAGCGACTGTATTGCCGCGCGTACCTGCTCACAAACGCGGGCGGCGGTAAACAGCCCCAGACAGATCATTGACGACAGGAAGAACTGAATGTTGGGATCCAGTTCTGCCTTAAACCACATGCCGAGATCTTCCGGCAGCAGTTCCGGCACGACCAGATACCAGGTAAAGAACTGCACGATCAGCGGAACGTTACGGAACAGTTCCACGTAAAGCGTGCCGATACCGGAAAGAAAACGGTTCGGCACAGTGCGAAGAATGCCGAATAACGAGCCGACGAGAAAAGCAATGATCCAGGCGGTGATGGATAACGCCACGGTGACCTGAAAGCCACTCCAGAGCCAGCCGAGATAGGTGGTGTTGCCGAAGGGGGCTTCCTGTAAAAAAATACCCCAGTTCCAGTCTATTGACATACATCTACTCCGAAAAAAAAGGGTAGCAGCGCTACCCTCGAAGATTGTTGATCAGCGTGTTTCGGTTTTCAGGCCTGATGGGGAACGACCATCAGGCGTATAGTCTGTCCGTGCTGACCAGCAATCGAGAGGGCAAGGAGATCTCGCCCTATTTCATTGTTGTTAGTTAAGTGCTTTGTCGTTTGGCTCTTTGAACAGGGCCTTCATTTCGTCAGAGAGTTCGAAATTCATGTTCAGGTTCTTGGGCGGGATAGGGTTTTTAAACCATTTATCAAACCATTTTGCCGCTTCGCCAGAGGTTTGCGCCTGGGCGATGGTCTCATCCATCAATTTTTTGAAATCCGGATCGTTTTTACGCAGCATGCAGCCGTAAGCTTCTTCGGACTGCGCTTTGCCGACGATTTCCCAGTTGTCCGGTTTCTTCGCCTTGGCGCGTTCGCCCGCCAGCAGGGCATCATCCATCATGAACGCGACTGCGCGACCGCTTTCCAGCGTGCGGAAGGAGTCACCGTGGTCTTTGGCGCTGATGATGCGCATATTCATTTTTTGCTCGTCGTTCAGCTTGTGCAGTAGAATCTCCGAGGTGGTACCGGAAGTCACCACCACCGCTTTGCCCTTCAGATCCGGGAAGTCTTTAATGTCGCCGCCTTTTTTCGCCAGCAAGCGGGTACCGACGACAAAGATGGTGTTAGAGAATGCGGCCTGCTTCTGGCGCTCAACGTTGTTGGTGGTAGAGCCGCACTCAAAATCGAAAGTGCCGTTTTGCAGCAGCGGAATACGGTTCTGGGAGGTAATCGGAATCAGCTTCACCTGCAGGTCAGGCTTGTTCAGCTTCTTCTTCACCGCTTCAACGATGGCGTTGGAGTAGTCCTGAGAATAACCCACCACTTTCTGCTGATTGTCATAATACGAGAACGGTACGGATGACTCACGGTGACCCACGACAATGACGCCGTTTTTGGCGATCTTGTCCAGCGTGCTGCCCGCAGCAGGCGCGGCGTCTTCCGCGTGCGCCACACCGGCAGACAGCCCCATAACCAGCATTGCTGTGGCTAGCTTACGTAATTGCATATCCAACTCCTTTATCGTCTGCGCCATCGGCGCATTGATACCCATTGTGATGTTGTTATCGTCTGCAACTTGCGCGTGCAGTGTTGTACCTGTTTGTTAACATTTAGTTTGGCTGAATGTAAAGATATTGCTGCGTTATTGTTTATTTTTGCGAAGTGCGCCGCACCATCCGGAGGCAAAAATCTTTCATTGCACTGTTTCGGTGCTACCGATGAACCGCGTTGGTGCGTCCCGGTTGCACGTTGGGCTCAAAACAGGTTTGCCTTGTATTACAAAGCAATAGACGTGCCAGAATGGAATAGCAGGAGAAGGGAAACGCCGGAGACGGGCCAGGGCCGCCATCCGGCGAGATTACGCGGGAGGATTACTTCCGGCGTTGACGCAAGCTCATTAGCACTGCGCCAAAACCAAACAGGGCGGTTATCGCCCACAGCGGCCAGTTGCCGGTACGGGCATACGGCGTTAAGCCTGTGGTCGGCGTCACGGTGGTGGTCAGCACCTGACGCGTAAACTGAGGGATCATCGCCTGGACATCGCCCTGCGGGCCAATTACCGCGGTTATCCCGTTATTGGTGCTACGCAGCAGCGGTCTTGCCAGCTCCAGCGAACGCATCCGCGCCATCTGGAAGTGCTGCCACGGGCCAATCGACTTGCCGAACCATGCGTCGTTAGAGATAGTCAGCAGGTAGTCGGTGTCCGGACGGAAGTTATCTCGCACCTGTTCGCCCAGAATGATCTCGTAGCAAATGGCCGCCGTCAGGGCGAAGCCATGGGCGTGCAGCTGCGGCTGGATATACGGACCGCGGCTGAATGAGGACATCGGCAGATCAAAAAAGGGCGCTAACGGACGCAGGATCGACTCCAGCGGCACAAACTCGCCAAACGGCACGAGGTGGTTTTTGTTGTAGCGATTGCCTGAGTCGTAGCTGTAAGGATTGTCTTTACCCAGCGTAATAATCGTGTTGTAGGTGTCGTAACGGTTCTGCTTGTTCAGGCGCGCGTCAACGATGCCGGTAATGAGCGTACTGTTTTTTGAACGTAACAAATCGTCCATCATGCCGAGAAAGCGCTGCTGGTTAATTTCCAGATCCGGAATTGCGGATTCCGGCCAGATGATCAGCTGCGATTTCCCCATCAGCGGTTGGGTGGCATCAAGGTAGATTTTCAGCGTATTGATCAGTTGGCTTTCGTCCCACTTTAGCGACTGCGGGATATCCCCCTGCACCAGAGAAACCCGGGTCGCCCTTTCGGGTTCCGGCGTATACCACTGGATGTATCGCAGCGGGAAAGGCAGCGCAAACAGTACCGCCGCCACCGCCAGCGGGCGCCAGTTTCGGCTGACGAGGGCCAGCACCAGCAGGCCGCTCGTCATCATCAGCATAAAATTGATCGCCTCGACGCCCATTACCGGCGCCAGCCCCTTCAGCGGGCCGTCAATCTGGCTGTAGCCAAACTGCAGCCACGGGAAGCCGGTCAGAACCCAGCCGCGCAGGAACTCGGTGATTTGCCAGACCACTGGCGCGGCAATCGCCACGCGCAGCCAGCGGGTTTCCGGCCACAGGCGCGCCAGGATCCCGGCAAACAGGCCGGTATACAAAGAAAGGTAAGCGGCGAGCAGCACCACGAGAAAGACGTTGACCGGACCAGGCATCCCGCCAAACTGCGCGATGCTGACGTACACCCAGTTGATACCGGTGCCGAACAACCCCAGTCCCCAGAAGTAGCCGACAGCGGCGGACTGGAGCGGACGTCGGTTTAAGGTTAACGCCTGCAGGCCCATAAGCGAAATGATCGCCGCGGGCCAGATGTCATACGGAGAAAATGCCAGCGTCCCGCTGGCCCCGAATAATAACGCCAGCAGCAGGCGAATGCGCTGGCGTTCAAGTAAAGAGGCAAATGCCATTGAGTTCTTCTTCCCGTTCGGTTTTATTCGTCCAGTTTTGGCTGGGGGGAGTCATCCGGAATTCTGACATGAACCTGAATAATACGGCGGCTGTCGGCCATGGCCACTTTGAACTGGTAACCATCAATGTCAATGGTTTCACCGCGGGCGGGCAGGTGACCAAACGCCTGCATCACCAGGCCGCCGATGGTATCGACCTCTTCATCGCTAAAGTGGGTGCCGAAAGCTTCATTAAAATCTTCAATCGGCGCGAGCGCGCGGACGGTCCAGGTGTGGCGACTGAGTTGGCGGAAGTCGATATCGTCTTCTTCGTCATACTCGTCTTCGATTTCACCTACGATCAGTTCAAGGATGTCTTCAATGGTCACCAGACCAGAGACGCCGCCGAACTCGTCGATGACGATAGCCATATGATAACGCTGTGAGCGGAACTCCTTGAGCATCCGGTCAACGCGTTTGCTCTCCGGGACGACAACGGCCTGGCGTAACACTTTTTCCATGCTGAAGGCTTCGGCGTCGCTGCGCATAAAAGGCAGCAAATCCTTCGCCATCAGAATCCCTTCAATGTGATCTTTGTCTTCGCTGATCACCGGAAAACGCGAGTGGGCGGACTCGATAATGACATCGAGGCATTCGTCCAGCGTCTGGTTGCGTTTCAGGGTAATCATCTGGGAGCGGGGGATCATGATGTCGCGAACGCGCTGGTCCGCAATATCCATTACCCCTTCGAGCATGTCGCGCGTATCTTCATCGATCAGCTCGTTTTGCCCGGAATCACGGATCAGCGCCAGCAGTTCATCACGGTTTTTCGGTTCACCGTGGAAAAGTTGGCTCAGTAACAGGGAGAAAAATCCCTTCTTGTTGCTTAACGTGTCACTACTGTGTGAATTGTCGTCGCTCATGGCGTCGTATGGGTTCTCATGTTAGTTAATCGAACGCGCGTCAGGCGTAAACTCAGCCGCTGACGGCATTTATCGCCTGATGGCGCTACGCGTCTCAGGCCTGCAAAATGAAGGAGTGCTACTCCTTCTCGGCAATGTACGGATCCTCATAGCCCAGAGCAAGCATAATCTCTGTTTCGAGGGCTTCCATTTCCTCGGCCTCATCGTCTTCGATGTGGTCGTAGCCGAGTAAATGCAAACTGCCGTGTACCACCATATGCGCCCAATGGGCTTCCAGCGGCTTGCCCTGTTCCTGCGCTTCCTGTTCAACCACCTGACGGCAGATAACCAGATCGCCCAGCAACGGCATCTCAATACCCGGCGGCGTTTCAAACGGAAAGGAGAGCACATTGGTCGGCTTATCTTTTCCCCGGTAAGTCAGGTTGAGATCGTGGCTTTCCGCGGTATCGACCAGGCGAATCGTCACTTCTGATTCTTCCTGAAACTGCGGGATTACCGCATTCAGCCATGTCTGAAACTGGACTTCGTCCGGCAGGCCCGCGTTGTTTTCACACGCCAGCTGTAAATCAAGGATCACCGGATTCATTTCTGCTCTTGCTCCTGCGCTTCACGCTTGCGTTCCGCCGCCAGTTCGGCTTTGCGTTTTTGTTCCGCTTCTTCCCAGGCCTCATAAGCGTTCACGATGCGCGCGACCACCGGATGGCGCACTACGTCTTCGCTGTGGAAGAAGTTGAAGCTGATCTCTTCGACGTTCGCCAGCACTTCAATCGCATGACGCAGCCCGGACTTCGTGTTGCGCGGCAGGTCAATCTGCGTGATATCGCCAGTGATCACCGCTTTTGAGTTAAAGCCGATACGGGTCAGGAACATCTTCATCTGTTCGATGGTGGTGTTCTGGCTTTCATCAAGAATAATGAACGCGTCATTCAGGGTGCGCCCGCGCATATAGGCCAGCGGCGCGACTTCAATCACGTTGCGCTCGATCAGCTTTTCCACTTTCTCAAAGCCGAGCATTTCAAACAGCGCGTCATACAACGGGCGCAGATACGGATCGACCTTCTGACTGAGATCGCCCGGCAGGAAGCCGAGTTTCTCACCCGCTTCAACCGCTGGGCGGGTCAACAGAATGCGACGAATTTCCTGACGTTCCAGCGCATCGACCGCCGCCGCGACCGCCAGATAGGTTTTACCGGTACCCGCCGGCCCGACGCCGAAGGTGATGTCGTGGTCGAGAATATTGGCGATGTACTGCGCCTGGTTCGGCGTGCGCGGTTTAATGACGCCGCGTTTGGTTTTAATGTTCACCGCTTTGCCGTATTCCGGCACGCTTTCGGCGCTCTGCTCAAGCACGCGCGCCTCTTTAATGGCGAGATGAATCTGTTCCGGTTCGATGTCCTGAATCTGGCCGCGCATCGGCGCGGTATCAACATACAGACTGCGCAAAATATCTGCCGCAGCGGTAACGCAAATTGGGCGACCGGTCAGTTTAAAGTGGTTGTCACGGCGGTTAATCTCGATGCCGAGACGGCGTTCCAGCTGTTTGATGTTGTCGTCAAACGGGCCGCAAAGGCTCAGCAGGCGGGCATTGTCTGCGGGCTCAAGGGTAATTTCGCGAGTGTCTGTGTTCAAACTGTTCCTCTTATGCATAGGTAGCCGGAAGATGAACGTTCACCGGCTGATAAGGAAATTATTCACGCCAGTGGATAAAGGCGCAAGCATTGCAGTAGAAATGGGGGCGGCGAGAAGAATTACAAGGCCCGCCAGCGTAGCGGGCCTGAAGGCGTTAAGGCTGGTAGAACCCGACGCCAATATCGTTTTCTTTACGGGTGCGGGCAATGACCGATTCCGGCGTTTCAGCGATACGCAGGCCCATTTCGTCTTCGGTACGTACCACTTTACCGCGCAGGGAGTTGGTCCAGACGTCGGTGATTTCCACATCGACAAACTTACCGATCATATCCGGCGTGCCTTCAAAGTTGACCACGCGGTTATTTTCAGTACGACCGGACAGTTCCATGATGCTCTTACGCGACGTGCCTTCGACCAGAATGCGCTGAACGGTGCCGAGCATACGGCGGCTCCAGGCCATTGCCTGCTGGTTAATGCGATCCTGAAGAATATACAGTCGTTGCTTTTTCTCTTCTTCCGGCACGTCATCCACCATGTCGGCTGCCGGGGTACCCGGACGCGCAGAGAAGATAAAGCTGTAGCTCATGTCAAAATTGACGTCGGCAATCAGTTTCATGGTCTGCTCGAAATCCTGAGTGGTTTCCCCCGGGAAGCCGACGATAAAATCGGAGCTGATTTGAATATCCGGGCGCGCCGCGCGCAGTTTACGGATAATCGCTTTGTATTCCAGCGCCGTGTGGGTGCGTCCCATCAGGTTAAGTACGCGATCCGCGCCGCTCTGCACCGGCAGGTGCAGGAAGCTCACCAGTTCCGGCGTATCACGGTAAACCTCAATGATGTCGTCGGTAAACTCGATCGGATGGCTGGTCGTAAAACGAATGCGATCGATACCGTCGATGGCGGCGACCAGACGCAGCAGGTCGGCGAAAGATCCGGTAGTGCCGTCGTAGTTCTCACCGCGCCAGGCGTTAACGTTCTGACCGAGCAGGTTCACTTCACGCACGCCCTGAGCCGCCAGTTGGGCAATTTCGAACAGGATGTCATCGCACGGACGGCTGACCTCTTCACCACGGGTGTACGGCACCACGCAGTAGGTACAATATTTGTTGCAGCCTTCCATAATAGAAACGAAAGCGGTCGGCCCTTCCGCGCGCGGTTCCGGCAGACGGTCAAATTTCTCGATTTCCGGGAAACTGATGTCCACCACCGGGCTGCGATCGCCGCGAACGGAGTTGATCATCTCCGGCAGACGGTGCAGCGTCTGCGGGCCAAAAATAATGTCGACATAGTGAGCGCGTTGACGGATATGTTCGCCTTCCTGAGACGCTACGCAGCCGCCGACGCCGATAATCAGATCGGGGTTTTTCTCTTTCAGCAGCTTCCAGCGGCCTAACTGGTGGAAGACTTTTTCCTGAGCCTTCTCGCGGATAGAGCAGGTATTCAGCAGCAGCACATCCGCTTCTTCCGCCACGTCGGTCAGTTGATACCCGTGAGTGGCATCCAGCAGATCGGCCATCTTCGATGAATCGTATTCGTTCATCTGACAGCCCCAGGTTTTAATATGGAGTTTTTTGGTCATCGACTTGCTCTTGCGAAATAGTGGCTGAATTGCAGGGCGCATAGTGTAATGCTTTGCCGCGGTTGTGACCAGTATGACCGTTATCAGCCTCAAGGGGTAAAAAATCCTGTAAACTTATCTGATTCACGTAACAGGATGAATGACCATGACAAATCAACCAACGGAAGTGGCCATTGTCGGCGGAGGGATGGTCGGCGGTGCGCTGGCGCTGGGACTGGCGCAGCACGGATTTACGGTCACGGTGATTGAACACGCCGCGCCAGCGCCCTTTGCGGCGGACAGCCGGCCCGACGTGCGTATTTCCGCGATCAGCGCCGCGTCTGTTTCGCTGTTGAAAAGCCTGGGCGTCTGGGATGCGGTACAAGGGATGCGCAGCCATCCTTATCGTCGGCTGGAAACCTGGGAATGGGAAAATGCCCACGTTGTTTTTGACGCTGCGGAACTGAAGCTGCCGCTGCTGGGCTATATGGTCGAGAACACTGTTTTGCAGCAGGCGCTGTGGCAGGCGCTGGAGGCGCATCCGAACGTTACCCTGCGAGTCCCAGCGTCGCTTGCGGCGCTACATCGTCATCACGACAGTCAGGTACTGGAGCTGGCAGATGGCGAGCAGATTATGGCGAAGCTGGTGGTCGGCGCTGACGGCGCGAATTCACAGGTGCGCCAACTGGCTGGCATTGGCATTCACGCCTGGCAGTATGCGCAGTCATGCATGCTGATCAGCGTTCAGTGCGAACAGGCGCCGGGGGACAGCACCTGGCAGCAGTTTACGCCGGATGGCCCGCGCGCCTTTTTGCCGCTCTTTGATCGCTGGGCGTCGCTGGTGTGGTATGACGCGCCAGCGCGTATTCGCCAGTTGCAGACCCTGAGCATGCCGCAGTTGCAGGCGGAAATCGTAAAACATTTCCCGGCGCGGCTGGGGCCGGTGACGCCGCTGGCCGCAGGTGCGTTCCCGCTGACCCGTCGACACGCGTTGCAGTATGTTCAGCCGGGCCTGGCGCTGGTTGGCGATGCGGCGCACACCATTCATCCGCTGGCCGGGCAGGGGGTGAACCTCGGCTATCGCGATGTCGATGCGCTGATCGATGTGCTGGTAAATGCGCGCAGCTATGGAGAACGTTGGGCCAGCCAGCCGGTGTTGAAGCGCTACCAAATGCGGCGCATGGCGGATAACTTTATGATGCAGAGTGGAATGGATCTGTTTTACGCTGGATTCAGTAATAACCTGCCGCCGCTGCGTATGCTGCGCAACCTCGGCCTGATGGCTGCTGAACGTGCGGGTGTTGTTAAACGCCAGGCGCTGAAGTATGCGTTAGGGTTGTAACACGCGCTTAAAGTAGTCGCTCGAACAGCGTTACTCTGTTGTTTCCTTCGAATAAAAATCCCTGATACCAGACGCTTCCGCTGCTGGTCGTCAGGGGTTCACAGCGCCAACGATGGGTGGCGATGCGATATAGCATATAGGCGCTTCTCCCTGACATCGATAGCATATACACAAGTATGAGCAGGGCGACGATGTCTGTTGCGGCATTTGCTCCTGTCAGGAGATATTCGCGTGCCAATATCGCGATACAGAACCCCTGTAAAATTAGCTTCCCAAGAAAGCTGAAGATATAAAATTGCTGGATACGTTTTTTCGACCAGAAACAGGGTTTTTTTATAACCACCCGCTGTTCATGCGCCGGTAAGCCATGAATGTAGGTGATATTGTGGGTCTTCTCCGTCAGCGTGAGCGCTACTCCCGTTTCGTTGAGCTGGTGCAGGCGCATTGATATGCCGATGGGAAAGAGTAAACCGACCAGAATGAGGTAGGTTAGCAACGCGGAAAGGTCAAAGAAAGTTAGCACGACGGCGAAAACAAAAAGGAACAGCGTTGCCGTCCGGGTAAATATAAACGGAAAAATCTGGTAGTTCATCGTAACGTCCCTTTATCTGCCGTGGCTTAATCTAGCGACAGAGGCAGAACATGTATACGGCTGGCTGGGACTTTCAGAATTCATAAAAGCAAAAAGCTCGCCGAAGCGAGCTTTTTTAACGTGGCTGGGGTACGAGGATTCGAACCTCGGAATGCCGGAATCAGAATCCGGTGCCTTACCGCTTGGCGATACCCCAATTGGCGTACTTCTTACGTTCGTTAGCGGAACGTCTGAAAAATGTGGCTGGGGTACGAGGATTCGAACCTCGGAATGCCGGAATCAGAATCCGGTGCCTTACCGCTTGGCGATACCCCAACAAATTTTTCTGAATCTGCCGAATCAATCGACATTTCGTAAGATGGTGGCTACGACGGGATTCGAACCTGTGACCCCATCATTATGAGTGATGTGCTCTAACCAACTGAGCTACGTAGCCAGAGTATTTCTTCGATGGCTGGGGTACCTGGATTCGAACCAGGGAATGCCGGTATCAAAAACCGGTGCCTTACCGCTTGGCGATACCCCAATGACCGTCGCGGTGATCCGCAAACTCGAAGAAATATGGCTGGGGTACCTGGATTCGAACCAGGGAATGCCGGTATCAAAAACCGGTGCCTTACCGCTTGGCGATACCCCATCCGTGCAACGCGTACTGGTGAATGGTGCGGGAGGCGAGACTTGAACTCGCACACCTTGCGGCGCCAGAACCTAAATCTGGTGCGTCTACCAATTTCGCCACTCCCGCAAAAAAGATGGTGGCTACGACGGGATTCGAACCTGTGACCCCATCATTATGAGTGATGTGCTCTAACCAACTGAGCTACGTAGCCCTCTTTTTTCGCGTTACCTTATCGGCGTTGCGGGGCGCATTATGCGTATTGAGCCTTGAAGCGTCAACCTCTTTTTCATCGAAAACAGCGTGAATGTGACTGTTTGGTTAGGTTGCGAACAGCGTGACGCAATAATCGGCAATTATTGGTTATGAAACACTTTATGGGCAAGATTTTAGAACAAAAAAAGGGCCCTTGCGGACCCATTTCATCATGCAGATTTATTTGTATGCCGACTGATGTACGCCGACCGCGCGTCCGGAAGGATCGTTCATGGTTTTGAACGCTTCATCCCATTCGATCGCTTTGGCGGAAGAGCAGGCGACAGACGGGCCGCCCGGCACGCATTCCGCGGCGCTCGGGAGCGGGAACAGTTCTTCAAAGATCTCACGATACAGATACGCTTCTTTCGAGCCTGGCGTGTTGTAAGGGAAGCGGAAGCTGGCGGTTTCCAGTTGCTGGTCGGTTACCTGCTGCGCCGCCACTTCTTTCAGGGTGTCGATCCAGCTGTAGCCCACGCCATCGGAGAATTGCTCTTTCTGACGCCATGCGACGCTTGCCGGCAGGTAAGATTCGAAACATTCACGCAGGATATGTTTTTCCATCTTGCCGTTGCCGCACATCTTATCTTCCGGATTGATACGCATGGCCACATCGAGAAATTTCTTGTCGAGGAACGGGACGCGGGCTTCCACGCCCCAGGCTGACATCGCTTTGTTGGCGCGCGCGCAGTCAAACATATGTAGCGCCTGCAGTTTACGTACCGTTTCTTCGTGCAGTTCTTTGGCGTTTGGCGCTTTATGGAAGTAAAGATAGCCGCCGAACACTTCGTCAGATCCCTCGCCGGATAGCACCATTTTGATGCCCATCGCTTTGATTTTACGCGACATTAAGTACATTGGCGTTGACGCGCGAATCGTGGTCACATCGTACGTTTCGATGTGATAAATTACATCGCGGATCGCATCTAACCCTTCCTGCACGGTGAAGTGAATCTCATGGTGCACCGTGCCCAGATGGTTCGCGACTTCCTGCGCGGCTTTCAGATCCGGAGAACCTTCCAGACCGACGGCGAAGGAGTGTAGTTGCGGCCACCAGGCTTCAGATCTTTCCTGATCTTCCACGCGACGCGCGGCGAACTTTTTGGTGATAGCGGAAATCACTGAAGAATCCAGACCGCCGGAGAGCAACACGCCGTACGGCACATCTGACATCAGATGGCTTTTTACCGAGTCTTCCAGTGCCTGGCGCAGTTCCGCTTTGTCGGTAACGTTATCTTTTACCGCATCGTACTCGAACCAGTCGCGCTGATAGTACTGACGAATCTCACCGTCCTGGCTCCATAAATAGCTGCCCGCCGGAAACTCTTTAATCGTGCGGCAAATCGGCACCAACGCTTTCATTTCCGAAGCAACATACAGGTTACCGTGTTCGTCATAACCCATATACAGCGGGATAATCCCGATGTGGTCGCGACCAATCAGATACGCGTCTTTCTCGGTATCGTACAGGGCGAAAGCGAACATTCCTTGCAGATCGTCAAGAAATTCCGGGCCTTTTTCCTGATACAGCGCGAGGATAACTTCGCAGTCGGAGCCGGTCTGGAACGCATAGCGATCGCCATATTCCGCACGCAGCGCCTGATGGTTGTAGATTTCGCCGTTGACAGCCAATACGTGGGTTTTCTTTTCGTTATACAGTGGCTGAGCGCCCGCGTTGACGTCGACAATGGACAGACGTTCATGCGCGAGGATGGCCTTGTCGCAGGCAAAAATACCGGACCAGTCCGGGCCGCGATGGCGCATCAGGCGTGACAGCTCGAGCGCCTTTTTCCGCAGTTCCCCTGCATCTGACTTAATATCGAATACGCCAAAAATTGAACACATAACCTTCTCCGTTACCCTGTCTGAATACATTTTGTGTGTGCTTGATTTAAAAAATGCCGCAAAGGAGAGCAGGGCGCAATACTTTTGCCGGGTAAAAAAGAAAAAACGCAACAGCGATTATGGAATGATGAAAAAAGAGTACGTAATGAACGGATTTATTAATGAATCGACAATTTTTAGGTGATTTTATTAGATGCGGCGTGGCTTGACCGTAGGCCTGATAAGCGAAACGTCATCAGGCAACGGTTGGCGTTAAATAACGTCGATCTCGGCGACGGAGGGGTAAATCCAGCTCGGACGGAACGGCATACTGTCAATATCATCAAGCGTAGAAACGCCGGAAAGCACCAGGATGGTTTCAAGTCCCGCCTGGAATCCGGCAAGAATGTCGGTGCGTAGATTGTCACCGACAATCACCGTCTCTTCCGAGTGCGCCTGCATTTTGTTCAGCGCGGCGCGAATGATCCACGGGCTGGGTTTGCCGACGTAGAACGGCTTACGTCCGGAAATTTTCTCAATACCGGCGCACAGGGCACCGCAGGCCGGGTAAAAACCGCGACCGTGGGTGTCCGGATTGGTGGCGATAAAGCGTGCGCCGTTCGCCACGAAGTATGCCGCTTTATGCATCATGTCCCAGTTATAGGAACGGGTCTCGCCCACAATCACAAAATCCGGGTTGACGTCGGTGATGGTGAACCCGGCTTTATACAGTTCGTGGATCAGCGCCCCTTCGCCCACCACGTAAGCCTTTTTCCCTTCCTGACGACGCAGGAAGTCGGCGGTGGCCATGGCTGAGGTATAAAACACGCTGTCAGGGACATTGACGCCGGCGGTGGCGAAGCGGTTCGCCAGATCCTGCCCGGTTTGCGACGGGTAATTGGTCAACAGCACCAGCGGCAGACCTTTTTCAATAATGCCGGTCAGAAATTCTGCTGCGCCGGGGACGGCGACGTTATCGTGCATCAGCACGCCATCGATATCACAAATGACATTTTTAATGGTCATGAACTACCCAGGGAAATGGTTATGAATCCGATACTATAAAAGCGCATCAGTTTTCCAGCAAATGCTGGAGCAAAATGCCGTTCAGCATGGCGCGCTTCACAAGGGCGAATGCGCCGATAGCGGAGCGATGATCCAGCGTAGAGCGCACCACTGGCAGATTCTGGCGAAACGCCTTCAGCGCCTGCGTATTGATGCAGCTTTCGATTGCGGGCAACAGGACTTTATCCGCTTCGGTAATTTCACCGGCAATCACAATCTTCTGCGGATTAAACAGGTTAATGGCAATGGCGATAGTTTTGCCCAAATGCCGCCCTACGTGCTCGATCACTTCCGAGGCCAGGCTGTCGCCTTTATTTGCCGCTTTACAGATGGTTTTGATGTTGCAGTCATTTAGCGAAACACGGCTCTGATAGCCCTGTTTGAGCAGGTTTTGCACACGGTGTTCGATCGCGGCGTTAGCCGCAATGGTCTCCAGACAGCCGAAGTTGCCGCAGTGGCAACGCTCGCCCAGCGGCTCAACCTGAATGTGGCCGATCTCGCCGACGTTGCCGTTACGGCCAATGAAAATTCGGCCATTGGAGATGATCCCGGCGCCGGTGCCGCGGTGTACGCGCACCAGAATGGAGTCTTCACAGTCCTGGCTTGCGCCGAAATAGTGCTCTGCCAGCGCGAGGCTGCGGATGTCGTGACCGACAAAACAGGTAACGCGAAAACGGGTTTCCAGCGCATCGACCAGTCCCCAGTTTTCAACCTGAATATGCGGCATGTAATGAATCATGCCGCTTTCCGGATCGACAAGGCCCGGCAGGATCACCGAAATGGCGATCAGTTCGCGAATTTTGCGCTGGTTGCCGTCAATAAAGGCTGAAATTGCATTGAGCAACGCATGTTCCAGCGTCTCCTGAGTACGTTCGGGCAGCGGGTAATGCTCCTCCGCCAACACTTTACTGCTGAGATCGAACAGGGTAATGGTCGCGTCATGGCGTCCCAGACGTACGCCGATGGCGTGGAAACCGCGGGTTTCGGTAACAATAGAGATCGCGCGGCGGCCCCCGGTGGAGGCCTGCTGATCGACTT
Organism: Citrobacter sedlakii NBRC 105722; assembly: GCF_000759835.1. Classification (GTDB taxonomy): domain Bacteria; phylum Pseudomonadota; class Gammaproteobacteria; order Enterobacterales; family Enterobacteriaceae; genus Citrobacter_A; species Citrobacter_A sedlakii. The sequence goes on along the minus strand of NZ_BBNB01000002.1, from coordinate 267,736 downwards.
CTTTGATCAGCCCGCGTTCAATCAGTTGACGCGTAATTTTGGTTACGCTGGCGGGAGCAAGCTGGCTTTGTTCGGCAATCTGAATCCGCGAGATTGGCCCATGCTGGTCAATCAGGCGGTAAACGGCCGCGCTGTTAAGCTGTTTTACGAGATCAACATTACCTATTTGAGCTTGTCCGCCTGGTGTCATACTTTCTCTTACTCAGTAACGACCTCGTTACCATTAACGATGGTCTTGATGATTTTAAAGTCGTGGGTAAACGCGGTCAGGTTCGCCACTTTACCCGGCGCGATGCTGCCGAGCTGTTTTTCTACGCCAATCGCGCGCGCCGGATAGAGCGTCGCCATGCGCAGCACTTCGTCGAGCGCAATGCCGCAGTGCTCAACCAGGTTACGCACGCCTTCGATCATGGTTAACGATGAACCGCTTAGCGTACCGTTTTCATCCACACACAATCCATTGCGGTAGTATATTGTTTTACCAGCAAAAATGAACTGTTCAATATTCGCACCTGCGGGCGCTGTCGCATCCGTTACCAGACACAGCTTATCGCCTTTAAGACGTTTGGCGTTGCGGATATTGGCGTAGTCAACGTGCAGGCCGTCGGCAATCACGCCGCAATAAATGTCCGCATCGTCGAGAACAGCCCCCGCCAGACCCGGTTCACGGCCGGTAATGTACGGCATAGCGTTAAACAGGTGCGTGGCAAAGCGGATACCTGCGCGGAAACCGGCTTTGGCTTCTTTAAGCGTGGCGTTAGAGTGTCCGGCAGAAACCACGATGCCGGCATTCGCCAGTTTGCTGATGACTTCAGCAGGCACCATTTCCGGCGCCAGCGTAACTTTGGTGATGACGTCGGCATTATCGCACAGGTAGTCCACCAGCGCAGCGTCCGGCTGACGAACAAAGTTCGGGTTGTGGGTGCCTTTTTTAACCAGATTCAGCCACGGGCCTTCCAGATGAAGACCCAGCGCCTGGTTCGGGTGTTTCGCCAGGTATTCACGCATAACGCGAATGCCTTGCTTCATCAATTCGTCGCTGGTGGTGATCAGCGTTGGCAGATAGTTGGTGCAGCCCGATTTCTCGTTGGCTTTCTGCATGATTTCCAGCGTTTCAACGGTAACGGCGTCTGCGGTATCGTTGAACTGTACGCCGCCGCAGCCGTTAAGCTGAACGTCGATAAAACCGGGGGAAAGAATGGCCCCGTTCAGTGAACGTTGTTCGATCCCGTGCGGCAGTTCCGCCACCGGACAAACGCTGTCAATCAGGCCATTGGCGACAACAATCGCATGGTCATCAAGAATTTCGTGGCCGGTAAAGATCCGACCCTGGGTTAAAGCATACATTCCGACCCCCGATTTCAAAAATATGCCGCCCTGAACGCAGTGGCAGGGCGGAGACAACATTACAGACCTTTAATATTTTCGGCTTCTAACTCGTTGAAATATTTCAGCGTCTTAACTTTCAGTTCCATCGTTGACGGCTCATCGCAGACCACCACGGCTTTCGGGTGCAGCTGCAGGCAACTGATGGTCCACATGTGGTTGACGTTGCCTTCAACGGCGGCCTGCAGAGCCTGGGCTTTCTGATGGCCCAGCACCAGAATCATCACTTCTTCGGCATCCAGCAGAGTCCCCACGCCAACGGTCAGCGCATATTTAGGCACCTGATCCACATCACCGTCGAAGAAACGGGAGTTTGCCACGCGCGTATCGTGGGTCAGGGTTTTAATACGGGTACGGGAAGCCAGGGAAGAAGCCGGTTCGTTAAATGCGATATGACCGTCGTTACCGACGCCGCCCATAAACAGGTGGATTTTACCGTAAGAACGGATTTTTTCTTCATATTGACGGCATTCCGCGTCAATATCTGGCGCGTTACCATTGAGCAGGTTGATGTTTTCTGCTGGAATATCAACGTGATCAAAGAAATTGCGGTGCATGAAGCTGTGGTAGCTTTCCGGATGTTCCTTTGGCAGGCCGACATATTCGTCCATATTGAACGTCACCACATGTTTGAAGCTGACCTGGCCCGCTTTGTGCATTTCCACTAAGGCTTTGTAAGCGGTCATTGGCGTGCCGCCCGTCGGCAGACCCAGCACAAACGGACGATCGGCTGTCGGTTTGAACGCATTGATACGGTTAACGATATGGCGGGCAGCCCATTTGCCGACTTGTTCAGCGGTAGTCAGGGGAATCAGTCTCATTCTTCACCTCAGAAAGTAAATGTAAGCCGTTGGCGGATTGCGCGTCTGTGCACCTTAAAGCGTAACCTGGTCTGTCGCGATTGGAGTCAATCCGTCTTGATTTTTTGAATGATAAAATAAGTTTTCAAAGTTAGCCAGTGACAGGGAGAGATAATAACGATATTTGGTGACTTTACTCACAAAAAACACGCTTTTAATTTGCGATACGAATTAAATTTTCACACACTCTTGCAGGAGATGATCTAACAACGTATTTGCCGGAACATCACGCTGAGAAGTTGAGCTACACACATAAAAATACGGCCTGAATGGCCATATCGGGGTCTCGTAGGGGGAATAAGATGAACATTCTAGGTTTTTTCCAGCGACTGGGTAGGGCGTTACAGCTCCCTATCGCGGTGCTGCCGGTGGCGGCGCTGTTGCTGCGATTCGGCCAACCAGATTTACTGAACGTCGCCTTTATCGCGCAGGCGGGTGGGGCGATTTTTGATAACCTCGCGCTGATCTTCGCCATCGGTGTGGCATCCAGCTGGTCCAAAGACAGCGCGGGTGCGGCAGCGCTGGCAGGGGCGGTCGGTTATTTCGTACTGACTAAAGCGATGGTCACCATCAACCCGGAAATCAACATGGGTGTGCTGGCGGGTATCATTACCGGCCTGGTGGGCGGCGCTGTCTACAACCGTTGGGCGGATATCAAGCTGCCTGACTTCCTGAGCTTCTTCGGCGGCAAACGCTTTGTGCCGATTGCTACGGGCTTTTTCTGCCTGGTGCTGGCGGCGATTTTCGGCTACGTCTGGCCGCCAGTTCAGCATGCTATTCATGCTGGCGGTGAATGGATCGTGTCCGCAGGCGCGCTCGGCTCCGGTATTTTTGGTTTCATCAACCGTCTGCTGATCCCAACCGGTCTGCATCAGGTGCTGAACACCATCGCCTGGTTCCAGATTGGTGAATTCACCAACGCTGCCGGTACCGTTTTCCACGGCGATATCAACCGCTTCTACGCGGGTGACGGCACTGCCGGGATGTTCATGTCCGGCTTCTTCCCGATCATGATGTTTGGTCTGCCGGGCGCGGCACTGGCGATGTACTTCGCTGCCCCGAAAGCGCGTCGTCCGATGGTAGGCGGTATGCTGCTGTCCGTCGCCATCACCGCGTTCCTGACCGGCGTGACTGAGCCGCTGGAATTCCTGTTTATGTTCCTTGCGCCGCTGCTGTATCTCCTGCACGCGATTCTGACCGGCATCAGCCTGTTTATCGCCACGCTATTGGGGATCCACGCGGGCTTCTCGTTCTCTGCGGGCGCTATCGACTACGTGTTGATGTACAGCCTGCCCGCGGCGAGCCAGAACGTCTGGATGCTGCTGGTTATGGGGCTGGCGTTCTTCGTCATTTACTTCCTGTTGTTCAGCGCGGTTATTCGTATGTTTAACCTGAAAACGCCGGGCCGCGAAGATAAAGAAGACGAGGTGGTGACTGAAGAAGCGAACAGCAATACGGAAGAAGGTCTGACGCAACTGGCGACCAGCTACATCGCAGCGGTCGGCGGTACGGATAACCTGAAAGCCATTGATGCCTGTATCACCCGTCTGCGTCTGACCGTTGGCGACTCCGCCAGGGTGAGCGATGCAATGTGTAAACGCCTGGGCGCGTCCGGCGTGGTGAAACTGAACAAACAAACCATTCAGGTTATTGTCGGGGCGAAAGCAGAATCCATTGGCGACGCGATGAAAAAAGTCGTAGCGCGTGGTCCGGTTGCCGCAGCCTCGGCGGATGCCGCGCCTGCTGCAACAGCAACCCCGGCCCAGAAGCCGCAGGCGGTACCCAATGCGGTGACCATTGCTGAACTGGTTTCCCCGATTACCGGTGACGTGGTGGCGTTAGATCAGGTGCCTGACGAGGCGTTCGCCAGCAAAGCGGTCGGTGACGGCGTGGCGGTTAAACCGACGGACAAAACCGTGGTTTCTCCGGCAGCGGGAACCATCGTGAAAATCTTCAATACCAACCACGCATTCTGCCTGGAAACAGAGAAAGGCGCGGAAATCGTGGTCCACATGGGGATCGATACCGTTGCGCTGAACGGCCAGGGCTTTAAACGGCTGGTTGAAGAAGGGGCTGAAGTGACCGCAGGCCAGCCGATCCTGGAAATGGATCTGGACTATCTGAACGCGAACGCGCGCTCCATGATGAGTCCGGTGGTGTGCAGTAACATCGACGACTTCAGCGCGCTGGTGGTGAAAGCCGAAGGTCACGTCGTGGCGGGTCAAACCCCACTGTATGAAATCAAAGGTAAATAAAAAGGTCCGGGTCGGATAAGGCGAAAACCGGGTTCCGACAACATCACAGCGACCTTAAGCGGCGGAGGCAAACCTTCGCCGCTTTTTTTTGCAGCAAATGGTCCCCATATTTTCGTTTGAGACGTATTTTGCGTAACTAAAGGTTGTCAGTCTGTCCGGCTTATAAGATCATATGCCGTTATACGTTGTTTACGCTTTGAGGAATCCACGATGAGTGAGGCTGAAGCCCGCCCGAGTAACTTTATTCGTCAGATCATCGATGAAGATCTGGCCAGTGGTAAGCACACCACGGTACATACCCGTTTTCCGCCGGAGCCAAATGGCTATCTGCACATTGGCCACGCGAAATCCATTTGCCTGAACTTTGGCATCGCGCAAGATTATCAGGGCCAGTGCAACCTGCGTTTCGATGACACTAACCCGGTAAAAGAAGATATCGAGTACGTTGATTCGATCAAAAACGACGTTGAGTGGTTAGGTTTTCACTGGTCTGGCGAGGTTCGCTACTCCTCCGATTACTTCGATCAGCTGCATGCCTACGCGGTTGAGCTGATCACCAAAGGTCTGGCTTACGTTGATGAACTGACGCCAGAGCAGATCCGCGAATACCGCGGCACCCTGACTCAGCCGGGTAAGAACAGCCCGTTCCGCGATCGCAGCGTGGACGAAAACCTCGCGCTGTTCGAAAAAATGCGTACCGGCGGTTTCGAAGAAGGCAAAGCCTGCCTGCGCGCGAAAATCGACATGGCGTCGCCGTTCATCGTGATGCGCGATCCGGTGCTGTACCGTATTAAGTTCGCGGAGCATCACCAGACCGGCACCAAGTGGTGCATCTATCCGATGTACGACTTCACCCACTGCATCAGCGATGCGCTGGAAGGTATTACCCACTCGCTGTGTACGCTGGAATTCCAGGACAACCGTCGCCTGTACGACTGGGTGCTGGACAACATCACGATTCCGGTTCACCCGCGTCAGTATGAATTCTCGCGCCTGAATCTGGAATACACCGTGATGTCCAAGCGTAAGCTGAACCTGCTGGTGACCGACAAGCATGTGGAAGGTTGGGACGACCCGCGTATGCCGACCATTTCCGGTCTTCGCCGCCGTGGTTATACCGCCGCCGCGATTCGCGAGTTTTGCAAACGTATCGGCGTGACCAAGCAGGACAACACCATTGAGATGGCGTCGCTCGAATCCTGCATTCGCGAAGATCTTAATGAAAACGCGCCGCGCGCGATGGCGGTAATCGATCCGGTGAAACTGGTGATCGAAAACTACCCGCAGGGCGAGAGCGAACAGGTCACGATGCCGAATCATCCGAACAAACCGGAAATGGGCAGTCGTCAAGTGCCGTTCAGCGGCGAGATCTGGATTGACCGCGCGGACTTCCGTGAAGAAGCGAACAAGCAGTACAAGCGTCTGGTCATGGGGAAAGAAGTACGCCTGCGTAACGCCTACGTGGTGAAAGCTGAGCGCGTGGAAAAAGACGCCGAAGGCACTATCACCACCATCTTCTGTACCTACGACGCCGACACCCTTAGCAAAGATCCGGCAGATGGCCGTAAAGTGAAGGGCGTGATTCACTGGGTGAGCGCGGCGCACGCGCTGCCGGTTGAAATTCGTCTCTACGATCGTCTGTTCAGCGTGCCGAACCCTGGCGCGGCGGAAGATTTCCTGTCCGTAATGAACCCGGAATCGCTGGTCATCAAACAGGGTTATGCCGAACCATCGCTGAAAGAGGCGGTCGCCGGTAAAGCGTTCCAGTTTGAGCGCGAAGGATACTTCTGTCTGGACAGTCGTTATGCTACCGCCGAGAAACTGGTCTTTAACCGTACCGTCGGCCTGCGTGACACCTGGGCGAAAGTCGGCGAATAAGTCGCAACTTGTCTCTCAAACGCCGCGTTCAGCGGCGTTTTTTTTGCCCTCAACTCTCTTTTTTCGAAGCGAATTAATTATCGTTTCTTAAATATTCTGCTTAACAAATCTTTTTACATAACAAATTGATTTCATCAATGCTTATCGTGATGTAACCGATTTCATCTTTCTGGAAAACAAGTAATTTTTTCTGATCTTCCGCTTTATTGATCAAATGAATGAAATGTAACAGAACGCGATGAAATATGTGCGGTTGCTCATACTCTTACATTCTCGTTACAGAAAGGTATTGATAATTCGCGTCGCGAAAAATAGTCTATTCATTGTAGTCAGCGAGGTCTTTCTCAATGCTACTTTTCACTTTTATTTTTTGGCTGTTAGCCGTTGGCGACAGCACTTTAAAACGTCAAAGAGGATTAACACATGCGTACGTTCAGTGGCAAACGTAGTGCGCTGGCGCTGGCTATCGCCGGTATCACAGCAATGTCGGGCTTGGTTGTTGTTCCACACGCTCATGCCGAAGGTTTTTTTGATGACTCCACCCTGACGGGCGGGATCTATTACTGGCAGCGCGAGCGCGATCGTAAAGACGTTACCGACGAAGACAAATATAAAACGAACCTTTCTCATGCGACCTGGAACGCCAACCTGGATTTCCAGTCCGGCTACGCGGCTGATATGTTTGGCCTCGATATCGCGGCCTTCACCGCTATCGAAATGGCGGAAAACGGCGACAGCGGTCACCCCAACGAAATTGCCTTCTCGAAAAAGAATAAAGGCTACGACGAAGATTACTCGGGCGATAAAAGCGGAGTAAGCCTGTATAAAGCGGCGGCGAAATTTAAGTATGGCCCCGCCTGGGCGCGCGCGGGGTATATTCAGCCAACCGGACAAACGCTGTTAGCACCGCACTGGAGCTTTATGCCGGGCACCTATCAGGGTGCCGAAGCCGGGGCGAACTTTGACTACGGCGATGCGGGCGCGCTGAGCTTCTCCTATATGTGGGCCAACGAATACAAAGCGCCGTGGCACACCGAGGTCGACAAATTCTATCAGGCCGATAAAAAGACTAAGGTCGATTACCTCCATTCCGTCGGCGCGAAATATGATTTCAAAAACGACCTGGTGCTGGAAGCGGCATTTGGACAGTCTGAAGGCTATGTCGATCAGTACTTCGCGAAAGCCAGCTATAAGTTTGATTTAGGCGGCAACCCGCTGACGACCAGCTACCAGTTCTACGGTGCGCGTGACAAAGTGGATGACCGTAGCACAAACGATATTTACGACGGTACGGCCTGGCTGCAGGCGTTAACCTTCGGCTACAAGGTCGCGGAAGTGGTTGACCTGCGTCTGGAAGGCACCTGGGTGAAAGCGGAAGGGCAGCAGGGTTACTTCCTGCAGCGTATGACCCCGACTTATGCCTCCTCCAACGGTCGTCTGGATATCTGGTGGGATAACCGTTCTGACTTCAACGCCAACGGCGAAAAAGCGGTCTTCTTCGGCGCGATGTATGACCTGAAAAACTGGAACCTGCCAGGTTGGGCAGTGGGGGCGTCTTATGTATATGCCTGGGATGCGAAGCCGTCCACCTGGCAGAGCAATCCTGATGCGTACTACGACAAAAACCGCACTATCGAGGAATCATCTTACAGCCTGGATGCGGTCTATACCCTGCAGGACGGACGCGCCAAAGGCACCATGTTTAAACTGCACTTCACTGAGTATGACAACCACTCCAACATCCCAAGCTGGGGCGGTGGTTACGGCAACATCTTCCAGGATGAGCGTGACGTGAAATTTATCGTCATTGCCCCGTTCACCATCTTCTAATGCCCATACGCGGCGGGCCATGCGCCTGCCGCACCGTTGAGGACTGTGCTATGAAAAAACTGATACTCATCGCCGTGATGGCTTCGGGACTGGTGGCCTGCACAACGACGACGGCGCCAAAAGAAGACAGCCGTCTGAAAGAGGCGTACAGCGCCTGCATCAATACGGCGCAGGGATCGCCAGAAAAAATCGAAGCCTGCCAGAGCGTTTTAGCGGTGCTGAAGAAAGAGAAACAGCACGAACAGTTTACCCGTCAGGAAAGCGTTCGCGTACTGGATTACCAGCAGTGCATACAGGCGACGCGTACCGGTAACGATCAGGCGGTAAAAGCCGATTGTGATAAGATCTGGCAGGAAATCCGCAGCAACAATAGCGCCAAATAACCCAGGGGGCGGAGAGGGTCTCCGCCCCTGTTTTCTGGCTTAATTCTCCACGGGGTGGTAACTGCGGCTCAGGCGAACAAACAGCATAGCCGTCGCGGCGAAACCACATAGCGCTGCGCACATCAGCCACCATCCTGGCGAACTTTTATCACCGGTCATCTCAACCAACGCAGTAGAAATTGCGGGAGTCAGCCCCCCGAAAATGGCCGTCGCAAGGCTGAACGCCAGCGAAAACCCCACCGTTCGTACGTAGACCGGCATCACTTCGGTCAGCGCGGCGACCATCGCGCCGTTATACATGCCAAAAAAGAACGAGAACCACAGTAGCACCAGGGTCATACGGGTGAAATCCGGCGCGGCGGTCAGCCAGTGCATCACCGGCCAGGTCGTGATGAGCGCAAGCAGAGTAATCCCCATCAACACCGGACGACGGCCGATTTTATCGGAGATCGCGCCGCCAATAGGCAGCCAGATAAAGTTAGAAATCCCGACCAGCATGGTGACTATCAGGCTGTCACGCGCGCTCAGATGCAGAACGGCACGGCCGTAGGTGGGCGTATAAACGGTAATAAAATAAAAAGTGGTGGTGGTCATTGCCACCAACAGCGTACCAGCGGTGACGATGCGCCAGTTTTTCGCAATGGTGGTCAGTATTTCCCGGGTATCGGGGCGGTGCTTACGCTGGATAAAGGCTTCGGTTTCTTGTAGCGAACGGCGCAGTACAAAAATGAGCGGAATGATCATGCAGCCAATAAAGAACGGAATGCGCCAGCCCCATTCAGAGATTTCATCGTGCCCGAGCGTGACGTTCAGACCGTAGCCGATCAGCGCAGCCACCACAATCGCCACCTGTTGGCTGGCCGACTGCCAGCTGGTATAGAAACCTTTATTGCCCGGCGTGGCGATCTCTGAAAGATAAACGGAAACGCCGCCCAGCTCCACGCCGGCGGAAAATCCCTGCAACAGTCGGCCCAGCAGCACCAGCACTGGCGCCAGTACGCCAATGGTCTGGTAGCCAGGCACGAGGGCGATCAGCAGCGTACCGCAACCCATGATCGCCAGCGTTACCATTAACCCTTTACGGCGGCCAATTCTGTCGATATACGAACCCAGCACAATCGCCCCGACGGGACGCATCAAAAAGCCGGAGCCGAAGACGGCAAACGTGAGCATTAAAGAGGCGAATTCACTTTCTGCCGGGAAAAACGTTTTCGCAATATAAGTGGCGTAAAAACCAAACAGAAAAAAGTCGAACTGCTCAAGAAAATTACCGCTGGTTACCCGCAGTATTGCGCCGAACGTGCCGGCGCGCGATGGTTGTTGGCTCATGGGATTGCTCTCCACTGTCTTATCGTAATAGTTATTGAGGTAAGATGTTGCGGGTCAGTCGCCTGCGACCCCCGCCTGTTTTCCGCGCCGCTTCTCGATAGCCCATTTGAGTAACGAAGCGCAGCGGTAAAATCCGTGGGCAAATTTTCCGTACGGGAGGGTTAAAAAGAGCGCCATCACCACGCCAAGATGCACAGCAAGCAGAACGCCCATCCACGTGGAATCCCTCCCTGCCAGCAGTCCCAGCCCTGTCAGGCTGGTCAACAGCAACAGCAAAATAAAACCGCGATCCATCGGTTTTTGTCGCGCGTCACCGTGCAGCGGCGAGCGCTTTACGTTCAGCCACAGCAAACCCGCAGGACCGATAATCAGACCTACCCCCCCGAGGGTGCCGAGGAGCACCGGCACGCTGAAAAACGGATAAGGGGCTTCCCACCCGGCAAAATAGTGATAGCCGGTCGCCACCATGGTGGCGGCGAAGCAGAGCATAAAACCGTAGAAGGTAAAGTGATGGAAGCGACGGCGCAGCAATGTAAAGGCATCATCGGCTTCGTTACACCCTTTGCCGTGTCCGCCGTCGAGGTACTTCAGCGTCAGGGCATTGTGCGTCGCTTCGGCAATCTCCACGGGCTGCGGCGCGCCGGGGGAGATCTCACGCCAGAAGCGGATCACGCCAGCCATCAACAACCCCATCGCCAGAATAAAGACGGAACCAAACATCCAGGCCAGCAGGTTATGCGGGAATATCTGGTAGAAGTCGCCAGCCAGCGGCGGGTGCAGCAAGGAGCCTTTCAGACTCATCGCCAATAACAGGAAGAAAATCAGCGCAAAGACCAGCGTTAGCGCGACGGTCATGCCCGCCCGGCGATACAACGCGCCAAACGCGGCGGGCCGGGCATAATGCTGATAGGTTTCGAGGCGCACTTCCGCCATCGCTTTCGGTACGTTAATGGCGAACTCATGAGGGGGCGCGTACTGACAGGCGTGCAGACAGGCGCCGCAGTTATGGCACAGGTTAGCCAGGTAGTTGATGTCCGCTTTGCCAAACTCAAGACGTTGAGTCATCGCCGGAAAGACGGCGCAAAAGCCTTCGCAGTAGCGGCAGGCGTTACAAACCTGCATCACCCGTTCCACTTCGGCTTCCGGTTCGGTAATGATTTGTGCCTCAATAATTAATTTCTCAAGCTGCTTCATGGTGCGCCTCCTTACGTGCGGCCTGGGCGGCTTCTTTACCGGCAATGCAGCCAAACGTGGTGCCAATCGACATGCCAACGCCAGCGGTATAGCCTTTGCCCAGCACATTGCCCGCCATCATTTCTCCGGCGACAAACAGGGTACGGCTGGGTTTTCCGGCGAAATGCACCGCCGCGCGTTCGTTCACTTTCAGGCCGAGGTAGGTAAACGTGATCCCTGGCCGCAGGGCGTAGCCGTAATAAGGCGGCGTATCGAGAGGGCGTGCCCAGTGCGTTTTCGGCGGCGTTAACCCGCTGGTGGCGCAGTTATCCAGGACGGTGTGATCAAAGTGTCCAGGCTGGCAGGCCTGGTTGTATTGCCTGACGGTAGCGCTAAAACGTTGTGCATCCAGCCCCAGTTGGCAGGCCAGCTCTTCCAGCGTATTGGCCTGCGCGCCGGGGAATACCGGTGGCATAAAGTGACCAATGGCTTTGCTGTCGATAATGGAATAACCAATTTGCCCCGGCTGTTGGGCGACCAGGCGCCCCCAGATGGCATAGCGTTTCGGCCAGAAATCTTCGCCTTCGTCATAAAAACGCGCTGCGTCGCGGTTGACCACCACGCCTAAAGAGACGCAGTCCACTCGCGTGCAGATCCCGCCGTCATACAGTGGCGCGCGGGCATCAATCGCCACGCAGTGCGACTGGGATGGATCGCCAATGATGTCGGCGCCGGCATCGATCATAAATTTAAGCAGGACACCCTGATTAAAGCGGGTGCCGCGGATGAGAAAATTATCGGCGGGCCATTCCCCACGCGCGTTTTGTCCCCAGGCTTCACGTAGCCATTCGCGATTGGACTCGAAACCGCCAGCGGCGAGTACACAGGTTCTGGCCTCGATGCGTTCATCGCCCGCCAGCGCGGCGACAAACTCGCCGTCATGTAACTCCAGCGCCTGTACCGGCGTGTTATAGCGGATGGTGACGCCGAGCGCCTCCGCGCTGCGATAATAGGCGTTGACCAGCGCCTTGCCGCCGCCCATGAAAAAGGCGTTCGTACGCGCAACGTGCAGTGCGCCTGATAACGGTGGCTGAAAATTCACACCGTGTTTGCGCATCCAGTCACGGCAATGCGAAGAGGTGCGGATCACCAGCCGTGCCAGCGCTTCGTTGGTATTGCCTTCCGTTACCCGCCAGAGATCCTGCCAGTACTCCTCTTCGGGATAACGGTCGACCAGCACATCCTGCGGCGCATCATGCATACAGCGCAAATTACGGGTGTGCTGTGAATTGCCACCGCGCCATTCGCGCGGCGCCGCTTCCAGCAGCAGCACCGACGCACCGGCCTCCCGGGCGGTTAAGGCGGCACACAGCGCGGCATTGCCGCCGCCAATCACCAGAACATCAACCATCGTAGACTCCATTACGCTTTAACAAATGTTAAATTTGTAATGAAAATGTATACGCATGGGTTGTGGGGGCGCTATGAGGTACTGCTAAAACCCTCTTTAGTTAACGTAAAGGGTGGCGCCTGGCCAGCGATCAGCCTCAACCAGTTCACGCATCACTTTACCCAGCACGACGCGAGCTGCCAGCCCCGCCGGGGTCAGTTCGTCATCCGATAAACTGACCAAAAAGTTGGGACGACTGAGGACCGGATTATGGACGCCGATCACGCGCAGGTCGTCCTGGTCCAGTCGGGAAATCGCCGCGCCAGGTTGTAGGGTGGCGCCCAGACCGTCGCGGACCGCCCGCATCAGTAGCGTCAGACCGTCAATTTCCGCAACGATATCAACCTGCAGCGCGTGCTCTTGTGCGATAGCCTCCAGTCTGCCGCGCAGACCGTGGCCCTGACTGGGCATCACGAGGGGAATATTCGCCAGTTGAGCAGGCATGATGTTGTCTTCAGGGAATATAGCCAGCAGGGGATGGGGGCCGATCAGAAACAGCCGCTCTTCCAGAACCGGCTTCGCGCTCCAGCGCAGGATCTTCTCTTTCTGAAAGACGACCGCTAAATCAAGCTGGCGGGTGTTAATCATCCGCTCAAGATTGCCGGAGAGACTCTCCACGACGTGCAGCCGCACGTCAGCGTAGCTTTCCCGCATGGCGTTAATAAACGGAATGCCCAACACCGATGCCGTACTGGGCGCCATACCGACGCTAACGTGGCCGGATAACCGCGCCTCACGCGCAGCAAGAATGGCGTCGTCGGCATGCCGTAGCGCCAGTTGCGCCTGAGAATAAAAGGCCAGCCCCGCGTTAGTGGGCGTGACGCCGCGCGACGTTCGTTGCAGCAGGCGGATGGCGAGTTCACTTTCCAGACGTGTCATTTGTTGGCTCAGCGCCGAGACGCCAATGTCGAGATCCAGCGCGGCGCTACCCATGCTGCCGGTTTCAACAATACGAACAAAATAACGTAACTGGCGAAGTTCCATTTCGATTCTCCGGACAGGTCAGGGAAGGGAATTTTTACATTAAAGCAACACGGGCGGGGAGGGAAGGAAAACGGCGGGATCGCGCCCACAAAAAAGCCAGCCCGCAGGCTGGCTTTCATCAAGCGTAAAATTATTTGCCGTCGTGCGCGTGTTCGTCTTCGCGGCAGTCGCCTTCGGCGCAATGGCCATAGAGATAGAGGCTGTGGTTCGTTAAACGAATACCGTGCTTCGCCGCAATCTCACGCTGACGGGCTTCAATCGAATCATCACTAAATTCAATCACTTTGCCACAATCGAGGCAAATAAGGTGATCGTGATGATGCTGCTGGGTCAGCTCAAAAACGGATTTGCCGCCTTCAAAATTGTGGCGGGTTACGATACCGGCGTCATCAAACTGGTTCAGCACGCGATAGACGGTCGCCAGACCAATTTCTTCACCCATGTCGATCAGTCGTTTGTATAAATCTTCCGCACTGACGTGATGGTTATCCGGTTCCTGAAGCACTTCCAGAATCTTTAAACGTGGAAGCGTTACTTTCAGGCCAGCCTTCTTTAATGCGGTATTGTTGTCAGTCATGCGGAATCTGTCCTGTTGCTAAACGATTCACTTCATACGAGAAGTGACAGAAATTGCATTCGAGATAATGCCTCTCATTATAGGACTGCCATCCTTAAATGAAAACTGCAAGCCTCGGGCAAATGTTAATAAAAACGTGGTATTGCCTGGAAATGAGAGCGCCACCTAATAACTCCCGCACATTGTACAGGGATGGGCAAGAAAGTTACAAATTTGTAGCAATTATTTTGATTGGTTTTGTCTATTGATGCGGCGCAAATGGTCTTTGCGCCGCACGGTCATCAGGCGTTGATGATTTCATCCAGGTGCAGTTCTTCAGAAATCTGCTTAACCCATTTCTCAACGCGCTCGGCGGTCAGTTCTGGCTGGCGATCTTCGTCAATGGCCAGACCGACAAAGTGATCGTCATCGGCCAGGCCTTTCGACGCTTCAAAATGATAACCCGCGGTCGGCCAGTGACCGACGATGGTCGCGCCGCGCGGCTCAATGATGTCGCGGATAGTGCCTAACGCGTCGCAGAAATATTCCGCGTAATCTTCCTGGTCGCCGCAGCCGAACAGCGCCACCAGCTTGCCGTTGAAATCAATCTCTTCCAGAGTCGGGAAGAAGTCGTCCCAGTCACACTGCGCTTCGCCATAGTACCAGGTCGGGATACCAAGCAGCAGGATGTCATAGCCTTCAAGATCTTCTTTGCTGCTTTTTGCAATGTCATGCACGTCGGCAACATCTTTACCAAGCTGTTTTTGAATCATTTTTGCGATATTTTCGGTGTTCCCGGTGTCGCTGCCGAAAAAAATGCCAGTGATTGCCATGAGTAAAGTAACCTCTTGAAACTTATTGAAATGGTGGGGGCAAATTGCCCACAGATAAGGGCAATCATAGCAGAACAGTCAGGTATGCGGAAATAGCAAACGCACGCGAGTGCACTCCCTGCTACATGAAAGTGATAAAATGTGCGGGTTTCAGACTGAACCCTGGCGTCGCAACGTCGCCAGTTGGCTCATCAGGATTTCTTCGATCAGCTCGCTGCGGCTGATGTCGCGCGATTCCGCCAGTTCATTCAGGGCGTCGACGGCTTCCGCGTTGAGCTTAAGTTCAACACGTTTCAGGCCACGAACTTTGTCGCGTTTAAGCTGGTTGCGCTTGTTAATGCGCAGCTGTTCATCGCGTGAAAGCGGATTGGTTTTAGGTCGTCCCGGGCGACGCTCGTGCGCGAACAGATCTAATGTCGTACGGTCCGTTTGTTCTTTGGCCATGATTTTGGTGACTTCGGGGAAACAATCAGCCAGGCCTCTGCCCGGATGGATAGCGCGCCATCATACATCAGCGGATGGGGCACGCCAACGTTCGCGCGCGCAATCGCGCGCGGACGCTGAGTTTTTAATCAGTTTGCGCTGTCGTTCAGATAACGACGAATGGCGCGCAGCACTGCGTCAGGTTTTTCGGCATGAACCCAGTGGCCTGCGCCCGCGATGACATGCGCGCGCGCCTGTGGGAATTGCGCGAGCAGGTCGTCGCGATACGCCTCGGTGACGTAAGGGGAGTTGCCGCCAGGGATAAACAACGCCGGGCGATCCCAGGCTGGAATCGGCTCCCAGCCGACAATATGCGGATACTGATCCCACAGCGCCGGCACGTTAAAGCGCCATTCGCCGTCAACGTACGACTTCAGCAGAAACTGAATCACGCCCTCTTCTCTGAGATGGTCGCGCATGACGGCAGCCGCCTCCTTGCGCGTCGTGGCCTGAGACGCCGTCACGGCGTTGATCGCCGCGAAAATCTCATCGTGGCGTCGTACCTTATAATCTACCGGGGCGATGTCGATCGCCACCAGACGATCGATGCGTTCCGGAGCCAGCGCGGTCAGGGCCATCACCGCCTTGCCGCCCATCGAGTGGCCAATAAACGTGGCTTTATCGATCTGCTGCGCATCCAGAGTGTCGAGCAGATCCTGCGCCATCGCCGGATATGTCATCAGCGGATCGCGGGGCGAGAGGCCGTGGTTACGCATATCGACCTGGAGGATATCGTGATCGCTGACCAGCTCGCGGGCCAGCACGCCGAGATTGTCCAGGCTGCCAAACAGACCGTGAACGAGGACGATGGGAGAATTATTGTGCAGGTTTTGTGCAGTTTGCGCTCGGATATTCAATTTCATGGCAAAGTTCTTTTTTTCGCTCTGTCGGGTTAGGGTATTATGTTGACCATTCTGCCACTGGGCTGCAACTGATACGGTTTACTCCGAGTTTTTTGTTCAGCCAGGTTTGACGCTATCCGCTGTTGGGATTTGCTCCTATAATTCCAACGATTTGTATTCAGATCAGTTATGACACCGCACTGGATTAAGATGAAAACGATTGAAGTTGATGATGAACTCTACAGCTATATTGCCAGCCACACCAAGCATATCGGCGAGAGCGCGTCCGACATTTTACGGCGTATGTTGAAGTTTTCCGCCGCATCGCAGCCCGTCGCGTCGGCGACAAAAGAGGCACGCGCCGCGCAGCCTGTGAGCGCAGAAGTGAAACCCGTCAATCCCGTCAAAGACAAAGTGCGCGCTATGCGCGAGCTGCTGCTGTCCGATGAATATGCCGAACAGAAAAAAGCGGTGAATCGCTTTATGCTGGTGCTGTCTACACTTTACTCACTGGATCACCAGGCGTTTGCCGATGCCACCGACTCGCTGCATGGTCGCACTCGCGTCTATTTCGCGGCGGATGAACAGACGCTGCTGAAAAACGGCAATCAGACCAAGCCGAAACATGTGCCTGGCACGCCGTACTGGGTGATCACGAACACCAACACCGGCCGTAAATGCAGCATGGTCGAACACATCATGCAGTCAATGCAATTCCCGGCGGAATTGATTGAGAAGGTTTGCGGAACAATTTAATGCTTGCATAAAAGGACCAGGCAATGGCAATCCACAACCGTGCAGGTCAACCTGCGCAACAAAGTGATTTGATTAACGTCGCCCAACTGACGGCGCAATATTATGTACTGAAACCCGAGGCAGGGAATGCCGAGCACGCGGTGAAGTTCGGTACCTCCGGACACCGCGGCAGTGCAGGTCGCCATAGCTTCAACGAGCCGCACATTCTGGCGATTGCCCAGGCTATCGCCGAAGAACGTGCGAAAAACGGTATCACCGGCCCTTGCTATGTGGGGAAAGATACCCACGCGCTGTCCGAACCGGCGTTTATCTCGGTGCTGGAAGTGCTGGCGGCCAACGGTGTCGACGTGATTGTTCAGGAGAACAACGGTTTTACCCCGACGCCTGCGGTGTCGAACGCTATCCTGGTTCACAATAAAAAAGGGGGGGCGCTGGCGGACGGTATTGTCATCACGCCGTCTCACAACCCGCCGGAAGACGGCGGCATCAAATACAACCCGCCGAACGGCGGTCCGGCAGATACCAACGTCACGAAAGTGGTGGAAGACCGCGCAAATGCGCTGCTGGGCGACGGTCTGAAGGGCGTGAAGCGCATTTCTCTCGATGCGGCGATGGCATCTGGTCACGTCAAAGAGCAGGATCTGGTGCAGCCGTTTGTGGAAGGGCTGGCGGAAATTGTTGATATGGCCGCCATTCAGAAAGCGGGCCTGACGCTGGGCGTCGATCCGCTGGGCGGTTCCGGTATTGAATACTGGAAGCGTATTGCGGAGCATTACAAGCTCAACCTGACCCTCGTGAACGATCAGGTGGATCAGACCTTCCGCTTTATGCACCTGGACAAAGACGGCGCGATCCGCATGGACTGTTCCTCAGAGTGCGCGATGGCTGGCCTGCTGGCGCTACGTGATAAGTTTGATCTGGCGTTTGCCAACGACCCGGACTATGACCGTCACGGTATCGTCACGCCGGCGGGGCTGATGAACCCGAACCACTATCTGGCGGTCGCTATCAATTATCTGTTCCAGCACCGTCCGCAGTGGGGCAAAGAGGTGGCGGTGGGTAAAACCCTGGTTTCCTCGGCAATGATTGACCGCGTGGTCAACGATCTGGGCCGCAAACTGGTCGAAGTGCCGGTGGGCTTCAAATGGTTTGTTGACGGCCTGTTTGACGGTAGCTTTGGCTTTGGCGGTGAAGAAAGCGCGGGCGCATCGTTCCTGCGTTTCGACGGTACGCCGTGGTCCACCGATAAAGACGGGATCATCATGTGCCTGCTGGCGGCGGAAATTACCGCTGTCACCGGTAAAAACCCGCAGGAACACTACAACGAACTGGCGGCGCGTTTCGGCGCGCCAAGCTATAACCGCCTGCAGGCGGGCGCAACCTCTGCGCAAAAAGCTGCGTTGTCGAAGCTGTCGCCGGAAATGGTCAGCGCCAGCACGCTGGCTGGTGATCCGATCACCGCGCGCCTGACCGCGGCGCCGGGCAACGGCGCGGCGATCGGCGGTTTGAAAGTGATGACGGAAAACGGCTGGTTTGCCGCGCGTCCATCCGGTACGGAAGACGCCTATAAAATCTATTGCGAAAGTTTCCTCGGCGAAGAACATCGCAAGCAGATCGAAAAAGAAGCGGTTGAAATCGTCAGCGAAGTGCTGAAAAACGCCTGATGCGTCTGGCGTTACCGACAAATGAAAAGGCGCCGTAAGGCGCCTTTTTTGTTTCAGGATGGGGGCTAACTTACCCGTGCTTATTCTTCAGCTCAAAGCGCGGCGATACCAGTCCGTATAGCGTCCAGCCGAGGAAGGTGACAATCGAGCCATACAGCATCGCTTCTTCCCCCGACGAGTAGAGCGCGTAGAAGCTGTACATCGCGCCAACAAACGCCACGAAGTTTGCCATTTTCGCTTTCGCTGGCGGGACGTTCGCCACCCGCTGAATAATCACCAGCGCGGCCATCGACAGGATATACGGAATAATATTGGTGACCACCGCCAGGTTGACCAGCACATTAAACTGGCTGTTCAGCGACGGGCTAATGGTCATCAGCGAGAGTCCGCTCTGAATAATCACGATAGTCAGCATCCCTTGTACCGGCGCATCGACCTTAGTCACCCGCGAGAAAATTTTCGGGAAATAGCCTTCATCGGCAGAGGATTTAAACACCTGAGCGATGGTGAACTGCCAGCCCAACAGGGAACCGCAGCAGGACATGATCATCAGCGCCATGATCACTTTCCCCACTTCCGGCGTGAACATCTGGGCAAACGCCAGACCAAACGGGGCCGTGGAGTTGGCCAGGTCCATGTTCGGCACAATCCCGGCAATCACGTTGGTGGAGACGATGTAAATCACCGCTGCGCCAAGCGTACCGCCAAGAACCGCTATCGGCACGTTGCGTTCAGGGTTATCCACCACTTCCGCGTTAGCACAGGCGGACTCCAGGCCGAGGAAAGCCCACAGCGTCATGGCGATAGACGACCCGACGGCGGTAAAGAACGGCACGTGATGCGGGTTCCATGAGTTCGCGTACAGCGTCGGACTGAACCAGAACCAGCCGATGATGCACAGGCCAACCACCGGAATGATCACCCCCCAGACGGTAATACTGCTGATCTGCCCGGTAATCCGCGCGCCGCCGAAGTTGGCAACCGTACAGATCCACAGAACGCCGATGGTGGCGAGGCCAATCTGCACCGGCGTGAGCGTCGCGCCGAACAGCTCGGTCCCGTAGCCCACCGCGGAAATGGCAATCGCCACGTTGGCGATTAACAGCGACACCCCATAGGTATAGTTGGCCATAAAGTTACCGGACTTGCCAAATGCATACTCCGCGTAGCCGCCCATGCCGCCAGATTTGCGGCTGAACATCCCGCACTTGGCGAACGCCCAGGCCAGCGCCATGGATCCGACAGCGGTGACCAGCCAGGAGATAATCGAGATGGTGCCGACCTCCGCCAGCTTGGTCGGCAGCATGATGATCCCGGAGCCCATCATGTTGACCATCGTCAGAATGGTAAGCTGCATCACGCCCATTTTGTTGGCTTTGGCTTTACTCATAATGTTTCTCCTTTCAGCAGACCGTCATGCTCTTGTCTCGCTTTGATCACGTAGCACCACACCTGCTTACGACCATCACATTCTTCGATGTAGACCCCCTGCAGCTCCGGCGCAAAGCCCGGCAGCAGGTTGATCCCTTCTTCCAGCGCGCTGAAATAGCGCAGCACCGCGCCGCCCCAGACTTCGCCGGGCACGACGCACAGCACCCCCGGCGGATAAGGCAACGCGCCTTCCGCGGCAATACGGCCTTCGGCTTCCGGCAGCGGCACCAGTTCCACCTCGCCGCGCAGATAGGCGTAATTTGCCTCCTGCGGATTCATGCTGACGCGTGGGAAATGCGCTTTACGGAACATCTCTTTTTGCAACTGCTTAACGTTATGGCGCGCGTACAGGTCGTGCATCTCCTGACACAGCAGGCGCAGGCTGTATCCGGCGTAGCGTGCTTCATGCTGCTTGTAGATGGAGGGCAGCACGTCGGCCAGCGGCGCGTCGGACGCCAGCAGTTTTTCGAAACGCACCAGCAGTGCGACAAGCTGCTGCAATTTCGCCATGTCTTCTGCCGGGGTCAGCAGAAACAGGATCGAGTTGAGATCGCATTTTTCCGGTACGACGCCGTTTTCGCGCAGGAAGTTGGCGAGAATGGTGGCCGGAACGCCAAAGGCGTCATATTCGCCGGTCCGCGCATTAATGCCCGGGGTGGTTAACAGCAGCTTGCAGGGGTCGACAAAATACTGATGCTCTGCGTAGCCTTCGAACGCGTGCCAGCTTTCGCCGGGTACAAAGTGGAAGAAACGCAGATCGCTGGCGACAGTCGCCGTTGGCCAGACATGCCACGGTTTCCCATCCACCGTTTCCGGGACAAACGGACGGATATACTGACAGTTCTCAAGGATCAGCTTGCGGGCGTCGATGCCGTTCGCCACGCAGTCCATCCACATATTGCGGCCGCTGGCGCCCTCGTGCATTTTGGCGTTGATATCCAGCGCTGCGAACAGCGGATAAAACGGGCTGGTGGAGGCATGCATCATAAAGGCGTTATTCATGCGCTTATGCGGCACGTAACGTGACTGCCCCTTGATATGACTGTCTTTTTTATGGATCTGCGAGGTCTGGGAGAAGCCAGCCTGTTGTTTATGCACCGACTGGGTCACCAGAATGCCCGGATCGTTTTCGTTCAGTTCCAGCAGCAGCGGTGAGCAGTCCGCCATCATCGGAATAAACTGTTCATAGCCGACCCACGCGGAGTCAAACAGAATGTAGTCGCACAGATGACCAATCTTATCCACCACCTGACGTGCGTTATAAATGGTGCCGTCGTAGGTACCCAACTGAATCACCGCCAGGCGGAACGGACGCGCATCGCGGGCGCGCTGAGGCGCGACTTCGCCGATCAGTTCCCGCAGATAACGCTCTTCAAAGCAGTGGGCGTCGATCCCACCGATAAAACCATACGGGTTACGCGCGGTCTCCAGATATACCGGGGTGGCGCCCGCCTGCAATAATGCGCCGTGATGGTTTGACTTGTGGTTGTTACGATCGAACAGCACCAGGTCACCCGGCGTCAGCAGCGCGTTGAGCACCACTTTGTTCGATGATGACGTTCCATTCAGCACAAAATAAGTTTTATCGGCGTTAAACACTTTTGCCGCGTGCTGCTGGGCGACGCACGGCGCGCCTTCGTGGATCAGCAGGTCGCCCATCGCCACGTCAGCGTTGCACAGATCGGCGCGGAAAAGCGTTTCGCCAAAATACTCAACGAACTGGTTGCCAGCAGGATGGCGACGGAAAAACTCGCCGCCCTGGTGTCCGGGGCAGTCAAAGGCGCTGTTACCCTGGTTAACGTAATCGACCAGCGCACGGAAGAACGGCGGACGTAACTGCGTTTCATAGTGGCTCGCCGCGGTTTCCAGTTGCCGACCATAATAGGCGCTACGGGCTTCATGGCACTCGAAAACACCCGAGATACGCGGCAGGAATTCCGCCGGGACGCGCTCTTCATTTTCGGTCGCGACAAACACCGGGATACCGTAGCCGGTGGCGTCAATTTCTTCGAGTTTACCTCGTTCAATATCATTGACCGATAACACGACCGCCGCCACGTCAATAAAATGGGTTTCATCCACATTTACAATATTACGCTGCGTTGAGAAGCAGTCGGGGCAGGAACGGCTTACGGCAATTTTTAATTCAGACATGTTCATCTCTTTATTTCAGGTAATAGCAGGTCCTCAATTTCTCAAATGAGAAACTGATAGCGCCGGAATAAAAGCAAAGTCCATCCCCTGATAAATAAAATCAGTGAATTGCTTTTTTTAGGATGCAAAAAACCTTACCTGTCCGGTTACAGGTAAATTCAGGTTTACGCAGTGTGAGCACTTGGAGATACAGGCGCAGGCCTGTGATACAGCGAGTCAGGAAGACCTGTATGCTGACGTGCCCATAGTCGAACGACTAACGGGCGTTAAAGAAATGAAAGTCAAAACTATTACGGTGGGCAAACATCATAATATGTGTTGTTCGCCTGATATGGGGCATTAAGCGGTTATTGTTTTCCATTTTGGTTACCTTTCCTTTATCAGTAGAAGGTGAGGGTATTTTATCCAGGAAAACAGTCCGATCCGTGAAGGAGATCAACAAAAAACGATCATTCGCAAAATATTTAGTCGTTTTTTATGCATGATGGCAGATAAGATATCAAAATGTGTTTTATATGTTATAGGTTTGTATTTTGTTATTTTTTGTGAGAATAAACTTATGCCGCCATAATTATTATTATGGCAGTGCGGTATATTAAAAATTAATTTTTAGAATTATTTAAAAATAATGAATAACCATTCATGGCATAAAACGATAGCCAATGCCGGTTTCGGTGATGAAATGCCGGGGACGGGCCGGATCCTGCTCCAGCTTTTGCCGCAGGTGACCCATATAAATACGCAGATAGTGGCTATGTTCGACCGCGTTCGGCCCCCAAACCTGATTCAACAGCTGCCGTTGCGTTAACACTTTTCCCGGATTGTTGAGCATGACGGCCAGCAGGCGGAACTCAATCGGCGTAAGGTGAATTTCACTTTCGCCGCGATGAATCAGATGCGCGGCGAGATCCACCACGATGTCGGAAAAGCGGACAACCGGATCAGGGGAAGGGGTTGCGGCATGACGGCGCAGGGCCACGCGCAGACGCGCCTGCAGTTCGCCAATACCAAAAGGTTTACTCAGATAGTCATCCGCGCCCGCGTCAAGGGCGGCAATTTTATCGTTCTCTTCGCTGCGGGCAGAAAGCACGATCACCGGGACGGCGCTCCACTGCCGCAAATCGCGGATGAAATCGATGCCGTCGCCATCCGGCAGGCCAAGATCGAGAATAATAAGATCCGGTTTCCGCGTGGCTGCCTCCAGCAGTCCACGCTGCAGGGTTTCCGCTTCGAATACACGCAGTCCGTCGCCTTCCAGCGCGCTGCGCAGAAAACGGCGGATGGCCTGTTCATCTTCTACAATCAGAACGTTTGTCACATATCCTCATGAAAATCATCAAGTTCTGGTGGCGCTTCTTGCTTCAGTGTAACACGAAAACAGGCGCCGCCCTGGGGGCGATTATAGACGGCAATGGCGCCGCCGTGCACTTCAACAATCGCCCGACAGATCGCCAGTCCCAGCCCGACGCCGGGTACCGCGGTCTCTTTATTACCTCTGGCGAATTTGTCGAAGATCGGCTGCTGCTGTTCCTCGGGGATCCCCGGTCCGTTGTCCCACACATCAAGCAGCAGTTGGTCGCCTTCGACATGGGCGTCAATGCCGATCTCCGCTTGCGGCCCGGCATACTTAATGGCGTTTTCCAGCAGATTGATCAGGACCCGTTCAAACAGCGGGCCATCAACATGGATCAACGTCAGCGGGGCTGGCAGGGAGAGATTGATCGGGTGAAGTAACCCCGGCTCCAGCATTTTCAGCGCGCTGCCCACCACTTCTTCCAGCGTCAGCCACTCTTTTTTCAGGTTAAAGCCGCCTGACTGAATGCGCGCCATATCCAGCAGATTATTCACCAACCGGGTAGTATTCAGCACATGCTGGCGAATTTCACTGGCCTGCTTCGCGTGCGCGGAGCCTTCGCTGGCCAGATCGAGGGTGAGAATTTCCGCCTGGCCAAACAGCACCGTCAGCGGAGTGCGCAGATCGTGAGAGAGCGCAGCGAGCAGGGCGTTACGCAGGCTTTCCCGCTCGCTGGCCAGACGCGCCTGTTCTTCACTGGCAGTGAGCGTCAGGCGCTCGAGGGCGTTCGCCACCAGTAGCGTAAAGGTTTCCAGCAGGCGCTGTTGTTCAGGGATCATCAGTTGTCGCAGGTTTCCCGGCTCGACGATCGCCAGCCCGTACGTTTTGTCCGCGCTGCGCAATGGCAGGATCTGGTACGGCACGCCGGGAAGGGTATCGGTGCCCGCGCCAGCCGGTTGGCCCTTGTCAAAGCTCCAGCGGGCGATCGCATCGTCCCAGGGCGTCATGCCCCTGGCGTGGGTCAGCGGCGTCAGACTGCCTTGCGCATCCGGTAACAGAATCTGGCTGCGGGCGTGAAACGTGGAAGCGATAAATTGCTCGCTGGTGACGGCAATATCTTTCTCGCTGCGATCCATCGCCAGCGCTTTCGACATTTCATACAGATGACGGGTGCGTTGTTCCCGATAACGCGCCACGCGCGCCTGGTAGCGCACCCCAGCGGTGAGATTCCCCACCACCAGACCCACCGTGAGCATCACCCCGAAGGTCAACAGATACTGAACGTCGGATACCGCGAGCGTGCCGCGCGGGGCAATAAAGAACAGGTCAAAGCTGACCACGCTGATCACGGTAGAAAATACCGACGGCCAGCGGCCATAAAAAAGAGAGATCACCACCACGCCCAGCAGATACAGCATCACCAGGTTGGCGGCGTCGAAGGCCGCCAGCCACTGGCTGGCAATGAATGTCGTCAGCGCGCAAAGGGCGACGGCGACCAGACAGCCCTGAATTTGCACCCGCCATTTGTCCTTAAAACTGCGGGTATCCGGCAGGGCGGAGAGTGGGCGTAGCGGCGACTCGTCCAGCGCGACAATCATAACGTCCAGTTCCGGCGCGCGTTTCGCCAGCCGGTCCGCGAAAGACGCTTTGTGCCACCAGCGCCGTCCCGGGGGGCGTCCCAGCACGATTTTGCCCAGGTTATGCTCGCGGGCATAGCGAACCACCGCTTTCTCTTCACGGGGATCGGAAAGGGTGGCCGTTTCCGCCCCCAACTCCTGCGCCAGCCTCAGGGCGCTGAGAATGTCCCGCCGCTGCTTTTCCGGTAAACGGTGCAGGGCGGGCGTCTCGACGTACACCGCATGCCAGACGCTGCCCAGCCGGGACGCCAGACGCGCGGCGGTGCGCACCAGCTTTTCGCTGCCGGTATTGTGTCCAATGCACAGCAGAATGGCGTCGCGTGTGTGCCAGACTTTTTCCTCGCCGGGGCGTCCCCGCCAGGCGCGCATTTGATCGTCCACCCGGTCGGCGGTGCGCCGCAGGGCCAGTTCGCGCAGGGCGATGAGATTGCCTTTGCGAAAGAAATGTTCAATGGCGCGTTCGGCCTGACCGGCGATATACACTTTGCCTTCCTTCAGGCGCTGGCGAAGATCGTCAGGTGGCAGGTCGACCAGCACCACTTCGTCGGCGGCGTCAAAGAAAGGATCCGGAACGGTTTCGCGCACCTGGATACCGGTGACGCCGCTGACGACATCATTGAGACTTTCCAGGTGCTGGACATTCACGGTGGTGAACACATCGATACCGGCTTCAAGCAGTTCTTCAATGTCCTGCCAGCGTCGCGGATGACGTGAGCCAGGCGCGTTGCTGTGCGCCAGTTCGTCCATCAGTATTAGCGCCGGACGGCGGGCGAGGGCGGCGTCGAGATCGAACTCGCTGATGTGACGCCCGCGATGCGCCTGGCGTTTCAGCGGTAGAATCGCCAGCCCCTCCAGCAGGGCGGCGGTCTCTTTGCGTCCGTGGGTTTCCACCACCCCAATCAGAACATCCAGCCCCTGGGCGCGCAAACGTTGCGCTTCGGCCAGCATTGCCCAGGTTTTCCCGACGCCCGCGCAGGCGCCGAAGAAAATTTTCAGTTTTCCCCGGTGCGGCGCCGCCGTCTGCTCCAGCAGACGATCGGGATCCGGGCGGAGCGGTTCTTCATTAACCATCAGAGCTTATCCAGCGCTAAATTCAGTTCCACGAGATTGACCACTGGCTGGCCGAGGTAGCCAATCGGCGGCGTTTGGGTATAGTTTGCGACCAGTTGCCTCACCGTTTCAACGCGTAAATTGCGCGCGTTGGCGACGCGCGGGATCTGCCAGGCGACGGCGGCCGGACTCAGGTTGTTATCCAGACCGCTGGCGGACGCCGTGACCAGTTCAACCGGCACCGTAGCGCTGGCCTGCGGGTTGGCGGCGCGCAGGGCGGCTATCCGTTGCTGGATCTGCTGATCCAGCTCAGGGTTGCTGACGGCAAGGTTGCTGCCGCCAGACGCCATCGGATTATAAGGCATGTCGGCGGTAGCGGAAGGGCGACCGTGGAAATATCCTTCCGCCGTAAAGTTTTGCCCGATAAGCCTGGAGCCGCGCACGATGTTATTGTCAATAATCAGCGAGCCATTGGCCTGCGGCGCAAACCACCACTGTCCCAGTGTGGTGGTCAGCAGCGGGTAAACCCCGCCGGTCAACAGCATCAGAAAAATCAGTGTCGACAAGAATGGACGTAGTTGATTCATATATCCCTCACACCAGACCCAGCAGGGTCAGCAGAACATCAATGATTTTGATTCCGATAAACGGCACCAGCAGACCGCCGAGGCCGTAAATCCACAGGTTGCGGCGCAGCATCGCAGAGGCGGAGAGCGGTTTGTAGCGCACGCCTCTCAGCGCCAGGGGGATCAAAAAGACAATGATCAACGCATTAAAAATGACCGCGCTGAGAATCGCGGAATCCGGCGAATGCAAACGCATAATATTCAGTGCATTAAGCTGCGGGTACGTTGCGGCAAAGGCAGCCGGAATAATCGCGAAGTATTTCGCCACGTCGTTAGCGATACTGAAAGTTGTCAGGGAGCCGCGTGTCATCAGCATCTGTTTGCCGATATGCACCACTTCAATCAGCTTGGTGGGGTTAGAATCGAGATCGACCATATTACCCGCTTCTTTCGCCGCCTGGGTGCCGGAGTTCATCGCCACCGCGACGTCAGCCTGAGCCAGCGCTGGCGCGTCGTTGGTGCCGTCCCCGGTCATCGCCACCAGGCGTCCTTCCGCCTGATACTGGCGAATCAGCGCCAGCTTGGCTTCCGGCGTGGCTTCGGCGAGGAAGTCATCCACCCCCGCCTCGGCGGCGATGGCGGCGGCGGTCAGACGGTTGTCGCCGGTGATCATCACCGTTTTAATGCCCATTTTGCGCAGTTGGGCGAAACGTTCTTTTATGCCGCCTTTGACAATATCTTTAAGCGCGATAACCCCCAGTACGCGTGCGCCTTCCACGACCACCAGCGGCGTGGCGCCCAGGCGGGCGACGCTGTCCACTTTTTGCTCGACATCAGGCGGGAACTGCCCGCCGTTAGCCTCGACGTGGCGGCGAATCGCATCCACCGATCCTTTACGGATCATCCGGTTATCGATGTTAATACCGCTCATCCTGCTCTGGGCAGTGAACGGGACGAAAGTGGCATGCAGCGACTGCACGTCGCGCTCGCGCAGATTAAAACGCTGCTTGGCGAGGATAACGATACTGCGGCCTTCCGGCGTTTCGTCCGCTAACGAAGAAAGCTGCGCCGCGTCCGCCAGCGTGCGTTCATCCACGCCGCTGGCTGGCAGAAACTGTGACGCCTGACGGTTGCCGAGGGTGATGGTGCCGGTTTTATCCAGCAACAAGACATCCACATCGCCCGCTGCTTCCACTGCACGTCCGCTGGTGGCGATAACGTTCGCGCCGAGCATCCGGCTCATGCCGGCCACGCCGATCGCGGAGAGCAATCCGCCGATGGTGGTCGGGATCAGGCACACCAGCAGCGCCACCAGTACGGTCACGCTCACCGGATGGCCGCCCCAGGCGGAAAACGGCCACAGCGTTGCCGTTGCCAGCAAAAAGACGAGGGTAAGGGCAATCAGCAGGATGGTCAGGGCGATTTCGTTTGGCGTCTTACGACGCTGCGCGCCTTCGACCATGGCGATCATCCGGTCGAGGAAGGTTTCGCCTGGATTGACGCTGCATTCGATTACCAGCCAGTCGGAGAGGATACGCGTCCCGCCGGTGACCGAGGCGAAGTCGCCGCCGGATTCACGAATCACCGGCGCAGACTCGCCGGTAATGGCGCTCTCATCCACCGACGCGCCGCCTTCAATGACTTCGCCATCGCAGGGAATGATATCGCCGGCTTCCACGAGGACGATATCGCCTTTACGCAGTTGGTCCGCCGCCACACGATCGCTTTGCGCGCCGTATTTCGGCTCGCGCAGTTTGCGGGCGAAGGCGGTTTTTTTCACCCCTTTCAGGCTGTTGGCTTGGGCTTTACTGCGTCCTTCCGCCAGCGCTTCGGCAAAATTAGCGAACAGCACGGTGATCCATAACCACAGGGCGATCGCGCCGGTAAACCGCGCGCTGCCAGGCATCTGCCCGCCAGCCATCGCGATGGCTATCAGGGTAGTCAGCAGGCTGCCGATCCAGACGATAAACATCACCGGATTGCGCCACTGGGTATGGGGGCTTAATTTTTTCACGGCGTCCATCAGCGCCTGAGCGACCAATGACGGTTCGAAAAGCGCCTGTTGTTTGCGACTCATAGTCATGTGCTCCGTGCTCAGCGTAAGGAAAGGTGTTCAGTCACTGGGCCAAGCGCCAGTGCAGGAATAAAGGTCAGCGCGCCGACTAACAGTACGGTGCCAATCAGCAGCCCGACAAACAGCGTGTCGTGGGTCGCCAGCGTACCCGGGCTGGCAGGCTGGCGCTGTTTCACCGCCAGCGAACCGGCAATCGCCAGGACCGGAATAATCACCCCGAAGCGACCGACAAACATGCAGAAGGCCAGCAGACAGTTCCAGAACGGTGAGTTCGCGCTCAGACCGGCAAAGGCGCTGCCGTTGTTATTGGCTGCCGAGGAGACCGCATACAACACTTCGCTAAAGCCGTGAGGGCCGGGGTTAAGCATGCCGCTGCGTCCCGCCTCGGTCATCATCGCCAGCGCGCTGCCGAGCAGGACCAGCGCGGGGGTAACGAGAATCGCCAGCGCGGTCATTTTCATTTCGCGCACGTCGATCTTTTTACCGAGATACTCCGGCGTGCGGCCAATCATCAGGCCGGCAATGAATACCGCCAGCATCACGAACAGCAGCATACCGTAGAGGCCTGAGCCGACGCCGCCGAACACCACTTCACCGATCTGCATCAACCACATGGGCACCATCCCGCCCAGCGCAGTAAAGGAGTCATGCATGGCAATGACCGCTCCGCAGGACGCGGCGGTGGTGACCACGGCAAACAGACTGCTGACCAGAATGCCAAAGCGGCTCTCTTTCCCCTCCATATTCAGGCTGCTGTCGGCGCCGTATTGCAGCAGATGCGGGTTACCCTGCACCTCCGCCCACATCACTACCGCCACGCAGACGATAAAAATCAGCGACATTGCCCACAGCAGCATTCGCCCCTGGCGGCGATCGCCTGCCGCGTCGCCAAACGCAAAGCACAGGGCCGCAGGAATCAAAAAGATCGCCAGCATCTGCACCAGATTGGTCAGCGCGGTCGGGTTTTCAAACGGATGCGCCGAGTTAGCGTTAAAGAAGCCGCCGCCGTTGGTACCCAGCATTTTTATCGCTTCCTGAGAGGCGACGGGTCCCATTGGCAGGGACTGTTGCACCCCTTCGAGGGTGGTGAACGGCTGATACGGCAGCAGGTTTTGCAGCGCCCCTTGCTGAATAAAAAACAGCGCGATGAGTAACGCGAGGGGGAACAGGATCCACACGGTAATACGTACCAGATCGACCCAGGCATTACCCAGGGTGCTGGCGCTCTGACGGACAAACCCGCGTATCAGCGCGAACACGACGGCAATCCCGGTGGCCGCTGACAAGAAGTTTTGCACTGTCAGGCCGACCATCTGGCTGAAATAGCTAAGGGTCGTTTCTCCACCGTAAGCCTGCCAGTTGGTATTGGTGACAAAACTTACTGCCGTATTGAGCGCCAGATGCCATGACAGGCCCGGCAACTGCTGCGGATTTAACGGCAGGCGCTGTTGACACATCAGCATGACGAACAGCGCCGCCAGCCCCAACACATTCAGCGCGAGAATAGCCAGCACATACTGCCGGGCGTTCATTTCCCGTTGGGAAATCCCCAGCGCCCGCCAGAGCAGACGCTCAATGCCTGCTGTGCCCGGAAGCGGCGTATCGTTAATCAAACGCGCCAGTCCGACTCCCAGGGGTCTGGCAAGTAAGAACAGCATCGCTAAGAACGTGGCAATAAGTAGAAATCCCTGCGCAGCCATCAGAATGCCTCCGCGTTGATTAACGCATATACCAGATAACCTAATAATAAGAAAATCAGTACGATACCGATTATCACGCCTGCACTCACAGTGCACCTCCAGTGGCATAATGGTGATAATCAAAGGGTAAATATCTGCCTGCAAAGATTTCGCAAAAATTGGCGGGTAAGGTGTAAAAAAAGTATAAAAATGGCAGAGACCATTATTTAACTAATGATTAGTATTAATTTAACTTTTATGTAACTTAATTACGTAATGAAGGTAAATAAAGCCTAAACCGCTAAAAATAAGTGGTCGGATGAGTAGTAAAATTACAGGCAAGGCGGTACAATTTTCATCAGATAACCAAATTCATTTTCACGGTGCAATTCACCGAAGATATAAAAGGGGAGAAAGTATGGGACTCTATAAAGATTATCCCGCGCATGTTGTGTTCTTACGCCGTACTTTCGCCGTGTTGGCGGGAGTCCTGGCGCTGCCGGTCATGCTGTTCTGGAAAGATCGCGCCCGTTTTTACAGCTACCTGCACCGCGTCTGGTCGAAAACCAGCGACAAGCCGGTGTGGATGGACCAGGCAGAAAAAGCGACCTGCGATTTTTACTGATCATTGACCGACAAAAAAACCGTCAACAGTCATGTGGCGGTTTTTTTATGTCTGCGTCTACACTTAGCGCCTGAAGGACCCGGCTGTAAGGACATAAAAATCATTATCGTGAAACGTACCGCGTTATTTTAACAGGAGTTCTATGCCCACCCATCTGGTCTGGTTCCGCCGCGATCTCCGTCTGCATGACAATCTCGCGCTTGCCGCCGCCTGTCGCCATCGTAATGCGCACGTGCTGGCGCTCTTTATCTCCACGCCCCGCCAATGGGCAGATCACACTATGTCGCCGCGTCAGGCGGGGGTGATCCGTGCGCAACTCGAAGGGTTGCAGGCCTCCCTCGCGGAGAAGGGCATCCCGCTGCTCACCGCCGAAGCGGACGACTTTACCGCCAGCGTCGAAACGGTAAAAGCGGTCTGCAGGCAGCATGATGTCAGCCATCTTTTTTACAACTATCAGTATGAGGTCAACGAACGTGAACGGGATGCGGCGGTAGAAAAAGCGCTGCCTGAGGTGGTATGTGAAGGGTTTGACGACAGCGTGATTCTGCCGCCGGGATCGGTGATGACCGGCAATCAGGAAATGTATAAAGTTTTTACCCCGTTTAAAAATGCCTGGCTTAAGCGCTTGAAAGAGGCCATGCCTGAATGTGTGGCGGCGCCAGCCGCGCGAGAAAATTCGCCCCTGGCGCAGCGGCGTCAAAAAATCGTGTTTACCTATCCGCAGCAGGAGGCAGACACCACGCTTTTCCCGGTGGACGAAAAAACGGTGATAGCCCGACTGCGCCAGTTTTGCCAGCAGGGGGCGGGTGAATACGCACAGCAGCGGGATTTTCCCGCTATCGACGGCACCAGCCGTTTATCTGCCGCTCTGGCGACGGGAGGGTTATCGCCGCGCCAGTGTCTGCACCGCCTGCTCGCCGAACAGCCTGACGCACTGGACGGCGGGCCGGGCAGCGTCTGGCTGAACGAGCTTATCTGGCGAGAGTTTTATCGGCATCTGATGACCTGGAACCCTGCGCTGTGTAAATACCGCCCATTTATCGGCTGGACGGAAAAGGTAGCCTGGCAGGATAACGCGGCGCATTTCAGCGCCTGGCAGGCGGGGCAAACCGGCTTTCCGATTGTTGATGCGGCTATGCGCCAGCTTAATGCTACCGGCTGGATGCATAACCGTCTGCGAATGATTACCGCCAGTTTCCTGGTGAAAGACCTGCTGATCGACTGGCGCAAGGGCGAGCGCTATTTCATGTCGCAGCTTATTGATGGCGATCTCGCCGCCAATAACGGCGGCTGGCAGTGGGCGGCCTCCACAGGTACTGACGCCGCACCCTATTTTCGTATTTTTAACCCAACAACGCAGGGGGAAAAATTCGATCGCGACGGTAAGTTTATTCGTCAGTGGCTCCCGGAACTGCGCGACGTGCCTGGAAACGCGATTCACGAACCGTGGAAATGGGCAAAAAAAGCAGGCGTCACGCTTAACTACCCGCAGCCCATCGTCGATCATAAACAGGCCCGCGTGGCGACGCTTGCCGCCTATGAAGCGGCAAGAAAAGGCGCGTAAGGTCATTTATGTCACCCGGTAGCCTGGAGCCAGGGGCTACAGGAAGGTTTATTGCAGGGACGTCAGCAGGGAAAATGAAGAAGGTCAGCGGGAGGCGGCGCTACGCATTGCCCACACCATGCAGGCACAGGGAAGCGAGCGTGGCTGGGTGCTGCGGGTAACCGGCCTTAACGAAGACGATCGGGTCACGGCGCCCAGCCACTCATGTCCGTTAACTCAGGACTCAATCGCCAGCGGGCGGTTTCTGAATTTAAGCGACTGATACAGCCAGATCAACAGTACCAGCCCGACGCAGGCCAGCGCGCCCCAGGTGATGTCACTGAACACATCGATATAAGCATTGATGGAATAGTTGATCGCGCCGCTGGCGTCAAACGCGCTCTGGGACGTTTGGTCGGCAATGACGCCCGCCAGATAGTTGGCAATCGCGCCGGAAAGCAGCATATAAATGCCGGTTAATACGCCAGTTACCCCAGGGATTTCAATACGTGTAATCTGCGACATCGCCACCGGGTCGATAAACAGCTCTGCAAAGCCCATCACCGCCAGACCGAGGATCATCAGCGGCATGGAAGAGTGGCCATAGGCTGCGGACCAACGGGCGCTAAGGGTCAGAATGCAGAATCCGGCGCTCATCAGACCGAGGCCGAGAGCGAATTTGCCCCAGATGCGTACGCTGCGGCGACCCCCCATACTCTCTTTTACCCGCCAGGCCAGCACCACGCCGCAGAGCATCACGGCAAAGGCGTTTACCGACTGGAACATGGCGGTAGGAACCGAATAGCCGAAAATATCGCGGTTTACGAAGCGATCGATATACAGGCTGATGGAGCTGCCGCCCTGCTGGGCAAAGGCCCAGAACAGCAGGCTAAAGACGGTGAGGGTCACGATCAGGCCCAGCTCTTTACGCTGCTTCTGGTTTTCTGCCTGACGATAAATTTTACTCAGCACCGCCAGACCGATGACGGTGGCGGCAATCAGCGCGTAAACCGACCAGTCCTGCCAGAACAGAACGGTAATGACCAGCGGCGCGGCAACCAACAGGACCAGCAGCCAGCCCCAGTTGGGCAGGAGAAACGGCCGGGCGCACAGCGCGGTTTTGTTCACCCCTTTGGTGTGCGCGAAGTGGCGATTGCCGCAAAGGAAGATGATCAACCCGGCGATCATGCCGATGGCCGCCAGCGCGAAGCCCATCGCCCAACTGTATTCTTCCTGGACATACCCGCAGGCGATCGGTGCGACGATCGAACCCACATTGCCCGCCGCGTATAGCAGCGAAAACCCACCGTCACGGCGTGGATCGTCCGGTTGGTATAACTCACCCAGCAGACAACTGATGTTCGACTTGAACAAGCCATAGCCGCAAACAATGATTGCCAGCGACAAATAAAGGAAGGTGGGGGCAATTTCGCTGGCGCCGAGGACCAGATGCCCGACCGCCATCAGAAAAGCGCCAAGCATTACCGCCATGCGGTTACCGAGCACTTTATCAGCGAGATAACCGCCAAGAATCGGCGTGACATAGACCAGCGAACAATAAGCGCTGAATAACGCATAGGCGTGGGTATCGTCGTATTTAAGCTGATTGGTGAGATAGAGGATCAGCAGGGCGCGCATGCCGTAAAAACTGAAGTATTCCCAGATTTGCAGCGCGACGACGTAGTAAATCGCCCGCGGTTGAGATGATGCTTTATTCATTGTGATACCAGAATAGCTTGCGCGCCCAGCGGATAAAACGCCGCGCGGCGGGGGTTCCTTAACGTTACAATGTCGATACAGATAGGATTATTTTTGCAATATGCTGTCTGATTGCATAAATATACATGAATTCGCTCACGGAAGGGCGCGCTTTTCACGCTAAAAAACGACGGGATTGTTTCTTAATGTGTCAGTGAATTGGCTATCGACGAACGGACGCCCGAAGGCTATTTTAACGTATCGCATAGACGAACAAGGGAGCGATGATGAAAAACACCGAACTGGAACAACTGATCAACGAGAAACTCAACAGCGCGGCGATTAGCGATTACGCGCCTAACGGTTTACAGGTTGAAGGCAAAGCGACGGTGCAAACAATCGTCACCGGCGTCACGGCCAGCCAGGCATTGCTGGATGAAGCGGTACGCCTGCAGGCTGATGCGGTCATCGTTCA
Source organism: Citrobacter sedlakii NBRC 105722 (assembly GCF_000759835.1). Taxonomy (GTDB): domain Bacteria; phylum Pseudomonadota; class Gammaproteobacteria; order Enterobacterales; family Enterobacteriaceae; genus Citrobacter_A; species Citrobacter_A sedlakii. Next base: position 232,848 of record NZ_BBNB01000002.1, on the reverse strand, counting down.
CCATGGTTATTTCTGGAAGGGCGAATCTCCGGTGATTCGCGGCATGAAGCGTAACCGCCTGAAAACGCTGCTGGCAAATGATATCAACCTCTACGGCTGGCACCTGCCGCTGGACGCGCATCCTGAACTGGGCAACAACGCGCAGCTTGCCGCCCTGCTTGGCATCAACGTGATGGGGGAGATCGAACCCTTGGTGCCCTGGGGCGAACTGTCGATGCCGGTGCCTGGACTGGAACTGGCCTCATGGATTGAAGCGCGTCTTGGGCGTAAACCGTTATGGTGCGGCGATACCGGGCCGGAGACGGTCACCCGCGTCGCCTGGTGCACCGGCGGCGGACAAAGTTTTATCGACAGCGCCGCCCGCTTTGGCGTAGACGCGTTCATTACGGGCGAAGTCTCTGAACAAACCATTCATTCGGCGCGCGAGCAGGGGCTGCATTTTTACGCCGCCGGGCACCATGCCACCGAACGCGGCGGTATTCGCGCCCTCAGCGACTGGTTGAATGAAAATACCGATCTGGATGTGACGTTTATTGACATACCGAATCCCGCGTAAAAAAGACGAAGAGGAACGCAAGTGCAACGAGCGCGCTGTTATCTGTTAGGCGAAACGGCGGTGGTACTGGAGCTGGAACCCCCCGTGACGCTGGCGAGCCAGAAACGTATCTGGCGACTGACCCAGCGTCTGGTCGACATGCCAAATGTGGTTGAAGCTATCCCAGGGATGAACAATATCACGGTGATCCTGCGGGAGCCGCAAACCCTGGCGCTGGATGCCATTGAGCGTTTGCAGCGCTGGTGGGAAGAAAGCGAGGCGCTGGAGCCCGACTCGCGCAATATTGATATCCCGGTGGTTTACGGCGGCGCGGGCGGTCCCGATCTCGCTCTGGTGGCTCGTCACAGTGGGCTGAGCGAAAAGCAAGTGGTCGAACTACACGCGTCGGTTGAGTACGTGGTCTGGTTTTTAGGTTTCCAACCCGGTTTTCCTTATCTTGGGAGCTTACCGGAACCGTTGCATACGCCCAGACGCGCCGAACCGCGTCTGATCGTTCCGGCAGGTTCTGTCGGGATCGGTGGATCGCAGACGGGCATTTATCCGCTCGCGACGCCGGGCGGCTGGCAGCTCATCGGACACACGCCGCGGAAACTGTTCGATCCGACGCAGGATGAACCGGTCCTGCTGCGTCCCGGCGACAACGTGCGCTTTATCCCGCAGAAGGAGGGGGTATGTTGAAGATTATTCGCGCGGGAATGTACGCTTCGGTACAGGATGGTGGCCGTCACGGTTTTCGCCAGTCCGGTATCAGCCACTGCGGCGCGCTGGATCGACCCGCCATGCATATCGCCAATTTACTGGTCGGCAACGACGCCAACGCGCCCGTGCTGGAAATTACGCTCGGACAGTTGGTGGTCGAATTTGAGGCCGACGGCTGGTTTGCCCTGACCGGCGCAGGATGCGAAGCGAAACTGGATGAGCACCCGGTCTGGACAGGCTGGCGACTGCCGGTAAAAGCGGGTCAGCGTCTGGCGTTAAAGCGTCCGCAACACGGTATGCGCAGCTACCTGGCGGTGGCCGGAGGCATTGCCGTACCTGAAGTCATGGGGTCGTGCAGTACGGACCTGAAAGTCGGGATTGGCGGTTTCGAAGGGCGTCTGCTCCGGGACGGCGACCGCCTCGCCATTGGCGCACCGGCGCGGCAATTCCTCGGCGCCCAGGGGGTAAAACAGCTGCTGTGGGGAAACCGGCTTCGCGCACTGCCGGGGCCGGAATATCACGAGTTTGATACGGCATCGCAGGCGTCGTTCTGGCGTTCGCCGTGGTACCTCAGTCCGCAAAGTAACCGGATGGGCTACCGGCTGCAGGGACAGCCGCTAAAACGCACCACCGAACGTGAACTGCTGTCCCACGGATTGCTGCCCGGGGTGGTGCAGGTGCCGCACAACGGTCAGCCGATTGTATTAATGAACGACGCTCAGACCACCGGCGGCTATCCGCGAATCGCCTGTATTATCGAAGCGGATATGTACCATCTGGCGCAGATCCCGCTCGGTCAGCCGATTCATTTTGTCCAGTGTTCGCTGGAAGACGCGCTGAAAGCGCGCCAAGACCAGCGGCGCTATCTTGAACAACTGACATGGCGGTTGAGCAATGAACATTGATTTGAATGCGGACCTCGGCGAAGGCTGCGCAAGCGATGCGGAACTGTTAACGCTGGTCTCTTCGGCCAATATTGCCTGCGGGTTTCATGCCGGGGATGCGCAAACCATGCTGTCGAGCGTGCGAAATGCGCTGAAAAACGGCGTCGCCATTGGCGCGCACCCCAGCTTTCCCGACCGGGAAAACTTTGGCCGTACGGCAATGACCCTGCCGCCGGAAACCGTCTACGCGCAGACGCTGTATCAGGTCGGCGCGCTGGCGGCGATCGCGAAAGCGGAGGGCGGCGTTCTGCGTCACGTCAAGCCGCATGGGATGCTCTACAACCAGGCGGCGAAAGACCCGCAGCTTGCGGACGCGATCGCGAAAGCGGTACATGCCTGCGACCCCGCGCTGGTTCTGGTCGGACTGGCGGGCAGCGAACTGATCCGTGCGGGTGAGCGTTACGGACTTGTCACCCGCCAGGAAGTATTCGCCGACCGTGGCTACCAGCCTGACGGTTCGCTGGTGCCGCGTAGCCAGCCGGGAGCGCTGATCGACGACGAGGAACAGTCGCTGGCGCAAACGCTGGGGATGGTGGAAAGCGGCCGCGTGCAGAGTGTGACCGGCGCGTGGGCCAGCGTGGTCGCCCAGACAGTGTGCATTCACGGTGACGGCGAGCACGCACTCGCTTTTGCCCGACGTCTGCGCGAAGCGTTTACGACGCGCGGTATTCACATTACAGCTTAAACAATGACGTCGTCCCAAAGAGGACGACGCGCTGACGTACGACACAACAAAAACACAACAGACAAGGAATGGATTATGGGAGATGCTATCACTCTCTGGCCACTGATGGGCATTGCCGTCATTGTGGTCGGGTTTCTTTTACGCTTTAACCCGGTGCTGGTGGTCATTGTGGCCGGGATCGTCACCGGACTGGCGGCGCAGATGCCGATCGCCACGATCCTCGAAAAACTGGGAGAAGGCTTTCTCAATACCCGCAATCTGCCGTTTATTCTGTTGATCCCGCTTGCGGTAATCGGTCTGCTGGAGCGTCACGGTCTCAAAGAACGCGCCCAGACGTGGATCGCGAAAATTCGCAGCGCCACCGCGGGTCGTCTGTTGGTGGTGTACCTCTTTATCCGTGAAGTGACGGCGGCGCTGGGGCTGACCAGCCTCGGCGGCCATCCGCAGATGGTGCGTCCTCTGCTGGCGCCGATGGCGGAAGGCGCGGCGGAGAAGAATTACGGCCAACTGCCTGGCGCGGTACGCTATCGCCTGCGGGCGATGTCGGCGGCGACCGATAACGTTGGGCTGTTCTTTGGCGAAGATATCTTCGTTGCGTTCGGCGCGATCATCTTCATGCACAACTTTATGCTGGAATCCGGCGGGATCCAGACCGAACCGCTGCACATTGCGCTGTGGGGGATCCCCACAGCGATCTGCGCGTTTCTGATCCACGGCGCGCGCCTGTGGCGGCTCGATAACTATCTGCAACGTGAGATGGCGAAAGCCAGTGCGGCGAACGCGGGTAAAGGAGATGCGCAATGAATTTTCAGCAAAGCTACCTCTACTGGCTGGCAGGCGTTATTCTGTTGATTGTCGCTCTGATGTCCTGGCGGGACAAAGCCAACCCGCGACGGCTGACGACGGGATTATTCTGGGGCGTCTACGGTCTGCTGTTTTTACTGGGCGACTGGACCTATCAGTTAGTGGGCGACAAGCGCGCGGTGAATATCGCCGTTGGCATTGCTGTGGTGTTGATGGCGCTGATTGCCGGATTTGGCGGCGTAAAGCTCGGCAGCTATCATCAGCGTACCCGTGAGCAACGTGAAGAGAGCGCGACGCGTCTCGGCAACCGCCTGTTTTATCCGGCGCTGGCGATTCCGGTAGTGACGGTGATCGGCGTGCTGATGTTCAACCATATTCCCGGTTTACAGGAAGGGCTGTTCGGGCCGGGTAACCACGCTACCCTGGTCACGCTGTTTTCCATGACCGCAGGTTCGCTGATCGGCCTCGGCATGGCGATCAAAATGACGCACGAGAAGGTCCATCAGCCGATTCAGGAAGCGCGGCGTTTGCTCGACTCCATCGGCTGGGCGTTTATTCTGCCGCAGATCCTCGCGACGCTGGGACTGTTGTTCACCGCCGCAGGCGTGGGCAGCGGCATTTCGTATCTGACTCAGGAATACCTCGCCGTAGACAGCCGCTTTATCGCGGTGGCGGTGTATACCCTCGGGATGGCGCTGTTGACGATGGTGATGGGCAACGCCTTTGCCGCTTTCCCGATCGTGACGGCAGGGATTGGCATTCCGATTCTGGTGCTCCAGCACGGCGGCAATCCGGCGGTGATGGCGGCGATTGGCATGTTTTCCGGCTACTGCGGTACGCTCATGACGCCGATGGCGGCAAACTTCAACATTGTTCCTGCCGCGTTGCTGGAGCTGCCGGATAAAAACGCGGTGATTAAAGCGCAGGTGCCGACCGGCGTGTTGCTGCTTATCGTCAACGTGTTCCTGATGTATTTCCTGATGTTCCTGTAAGGAGGAAGGATGAAAACGGTATTGATCACCGGTTTTGAGCCGTTTGGCGGCGAAAAGATTAACCCCTCCTGGGAAGTGGTGTCGCGCCTCGACAACGCAATTATCCGCGGATGTCGCGTGGTTGCGCGCCAGTTACCCTGCGTGTTTGGCGAATCGCTCAGCGTACTGAATGCGGCGATTGACGCGCTCTCTCCGGCGCTGGTGCTGGCGGTTGGTCAGGCCGGGGGGCGTTCGGATATCACCGTTGAGCGCGTGGCGATCAACGTCGATGATGCCCGCATCGCGGATAATAAAGGCCAGCAGCCAGTGGATATGCCGATAGTGATCGACGGTCCGGCGGCCTGGTTTAGCACGCTGCCGATCAAAGCGATGGTGAGCGCGATGCGTGAGGCGGGCGTGCCAGCGTCGGTATCGCAAACTGCCGGCACCTTTGTCTGCAACCATGTCATGTACGGGCTGCTGCATAAATTAAGCGGCCTGTCGGATGTGAAGGGCGGATTTATTCATATCCCTTATCTACCGCAGCAGGCGGCGGCGCATCCTGGCGCGCCCAGCATGGCGGCGGAAACGGTACGTCAGGCACTGGAAATCGCCATTGAGACCGCGCTACAGGTCGAAAAGGATCTTGTGGTGACGGGCGGCGCAACCCACTAACACTATCGATAAGGACAGTATCATGCCTGAAGGCCCGGAGATCCGCCGCGCGGCGGATACCCTGGAGGCGGCGATCAAAGGTAAACCGTTGACGGACGTCTGGTTTGCCTTTGCGCAGTTAAAACCCTTTGAATCACAGCTACAAGGGCAGCGAGTGACGGAAATGGAAACGCGCGGTAAAGCGCTGTTGACCCATTTTTCCGACGGCCTGACGTTGTACAGCCACAATCAGCTTTACGGCGTGTGGCGAGTGGTGGACAGCGGTGAAGCGCCGCAGACCACCCGCGTGCTGCGCGTGCGGCTGCAAACGGCGGATAAAGCCATTCTGCTCTACAGCGCCTCGGATATTGAGATGCTGACGCCGGAGCAACTTACTACCCATCCCTTTTTACAGCGCGTTGGCCCGGATGTGCTCGATCCGCGTCTGACGGCTGAAGCGGTAAAAGAACGCCTGCTTTCGCCGCGTTTTCGCAATCGACAATTTGCCGGGCTGCTACTGGATCAGGCATTTCTCGCCGGGCTGGGTAACTACCTGCGCGTCGAGATCCTCTGGCAGGTGGGACTAAACGGCAGTCACAAAGCGAACGCGTTGAATGCGAAACAACTCGACGCGTTATCCCACGCGCTGCTGGATATTCCGCGCCTGTCCTATACCACGCGTGGGCGGGTGGATGAGAATAAACACCATGGCGCGCTGTTTCGCTTTCATGTGTTCCACCGTGACGGTGAAACGTGCGAGCGTTGTGGCGGGATCATTGAAAAAACCACGCTTTCGTCGCGCCCATTTTACTGGTGTCCGCGCTGTCAAAAATAGCGAGCAGTCTGGTCACGCGACGTTTTTAGCGCTGTGATGGCCGTTTTGGCGCGTAGGTGGAAATAAAACGCGCCACCGCCGGGCCGGTCAGCAAGATACTGAACAGGCGCAGGGTTTGCATCGCCATGATCAGCGCCATATCGGCGTTGCTGCCAGCGGCGATCACCGCCACGGTGTCCAGCCCGCCGGGGCTGGTGGCGAGGTAGGCGGTCATAAAATCAATTTGCATGTAATGCGCGAGGCCCCAGGCCATTGCCGCGCAAATCGCCATCAGGGAAAAGATGGAGGCGAGTATTTGCGGCAGGGGGCGCAGCGCCATGAAAAACACCTGTTTATCGAAGCCCAGACCGATGCGCCAGCCAATCGCCATATAGGCAATCGCCAGCAGCCACTCCGGCAGTTCAATCACCATCGTCCCGCTGGTATGCAGCAACGCGCCTGCCAGCATCGGCAGCAACATCGTACCGGACGGGATCCGCAACAGCCGTCCGGCAAGACCCGCAATGGCCGCCAGCAGCAGGGTAGACAGTAAGTTAACGCTCAGCGGCGGAAACCATTCCACCTGCTGGCTGACGGCCTCTGCGCTGTCGCCCAGAATCAGGCGGGTGACCAGCACCGCCGCCCCCGCAACGAACAACACGCGTAAATACTGCATAAATGCCACCAGACGGATGTCCGCGCCATAGTCCTGCGCCATGGCGACCATCGCTGCCGCGCCGCCGGGCGAAGAGCCCCATGCGCCGGTGTTACCCGGCAGCGAACTGTAGCGCACCAGCAGCCAGCCCACTACCGCGCTGGAAAGCAGCGTAACCAGCAGCACCGCCAGGACCATCGGCCAGTGAAGGGCAAGCGTGGTGAGGATGGAGCCGGTAAGGTTTTGCGCAATCATGCAGCCGAGGATCGCCTGGGCGGCGAGGAAGGCGCTACGGGGCAGTTTCAGGGGCATCCCGCGCAGACTAAACACAATGCCTGCCAGCATCGGGCCGAGCAACAGCGCCGCCGGGAGATGAATGTACAGGAACAGCAGGGAAAGAAGTAACGACAAGACAAATAAGGCGCCCCACTGCAAAGATGGCATTCCCTGCTCCTGAATAACGTTTAGCGAAATCTCAGGAAATCATAGAGAAAGTGTGAGCAGATTAAAATAACGCGGGTCAATAAAAGAGGGGATGGTGCGGTTAACAGGCCATCCGGCAGGGGGGAGAGCCGGCGCGCGCTGGCACGCATCCGGCGTGGGGGACGCCGGATGCGTAAAGCATTAACGCTTAATGTCAGACTTAAAATCACGCTGATCGTAGCCGGTATACAGCTGACGAGGACGGGCGATTTTCATGCCTTCGCTGTGCATTTCATTCCAGTGCGCAATCCAGCCGACGGTACGTGCCATCGCGAAGATCACGGTGAACATAGAGGACGGAATCCCCATCGCTTTCAGAATGATACCGGAGTAGAAGTCCACGTTCGGGTAGAGCTTCTTCTCAATGAAGTACGGGTCGTTCAGCGCGATGTGTTCCAGCTCCATGGCCACTTCCAGCAGGTCATCTTTCGTGCCCAGCTCTTTCAGCACTTCATGGCAGGTTTCACGCATTACGGTGGCGCGCGGGTCGTAGTTTTTGTACACGCGGTGGCCGAAGCCCATCAGGCGGAAAGAGTCGTTTTTATCTTTCGCGCGACGAACAAATTCCGGAATGTGTTTAACCGAGCTGATTTCTTCCAGCATTTTCAGGGCCGCTTCGTTCGCGCCGCCGTGTGCCGGTCCCCACAGGGAAGCGATGCCCGCCGCGATACAGGCAAAGGGGTTGGCGCCGGAAGAACCTGCGGTACGAACGGTGGAGGTGGACGCGTTCTGCTCGTGGTCAGCGTGCAGGATCAGGATACGGTCCATTGCACGTTCCAGCACCGGGTTCACTTCATACGTTTCGCACGGCGTAGAGAACATCATATTCAGGAAGTTACCGGAATAGGAGAGGTCGTTACGCGGATAAACGAACGGCTGACCGATCGAATACTTGTAACACATCGCTGCCATCGTCGGCATTTTGGAGAGCAAACGGAAGGCCGCGATTTCGCGGTGGCGCGGATTGTTCACGTCCAGCGAGTCGTGATAGAACGCCGCCAGCGCGCCGGTGATCCCGCACATTACCGCCATGGGATGTGAGTCGCGGCGGAAGGCGTGGAACAGGCGGGTGATCTGCTCGTGGATCATGGTATGACGGGTCACCGTGGTTCTGAACTCGTCGTATTCAGCCTGCGTCGGTTTTTCGCCATACAGCAGGATGTAGCACACTTCCAGGTAGGTGGAGTCGGTGGCCAGCTGATCGATCGGGAAGCCGCGGTGTAACAAAATCCCTTCATCGCCGTCGATGAACGTAATTTTGGATTCGCAGGATGCGGTAGAGGTGAAACCCGGATCAAAAGTGAACATGCCTTTTGAACCCAGACTACGAATATCAATAACGTCCTGACCCAGCGTGCCCTTCAGCACGTCCAGTTCGATAGCAGCATCACCATTGAGGGTGAGTTTTGCCTTTGTATCAGCCATTTACGGTCTCCTTAGCGCCTTATTGCTTGAGACTGCACAGGTGAGATCTGTCTTCTACACATCGTCCTTCACGCGTGCCGCGTTGACGCAGCGGGAATGAGTTTGTGTAAACATAAAATTAACTGTTACCGGTTTGTTATTCGGCTCGCCGCTCTGCGTGAGAGGAGAAAACCAGGGTACAGAGCAATGGGCGCTTGCAGGTAAATCAGTTAACTCATGGTGAAATAGCAACAAATCAACAACTTAGCAATCCGAATTATTCAACCTGTCTATCACTATTAACTGTACTGAAGGGATCGGTCAATATCTTCTTACTGTTACATAACTTATTTGCAGGTTAAAGAGTGACCCCATAACTTTTACGCATTATATGCTTTTTCTGGTGTTGTTTGTAACAACTTTGTTTAATGATTGTCAAATTAGATGATTAAAAATTAAAAAAATGTTGTTATCGTGACGTAGGTCACTGTTCGCGATAAAACCCGACAAACTATATGTAGGTTAATTGTAATGATTTTGTGAACGTCCTATACTGCCGCCAGGTCTCCGGAATACCCTGCAATCCCGAGCCACCCAGCGTTGTAACGTGTCGTTTTAGCATCTGGAAGCAGTGTTTTACATGACGCGCAGTTATAGAAAGGACGCTGTCTGACCCGCACGCAGACCGGAGGAAGGAAATCCCGTCGTCTTTCAGGCTACAGGTGGATGAGCCTCTGTACCCGAAGTCTAAAGGGAATAATAAGAACAGCATGTGGGCGTTATTCATGATAAGAAATGTGAAAAAACAAAGACCTGTCAATCTGGATCTGCAAACGATCCGGTTCCCAATCACGGCGATAGCGTCCATTCTCCATCGCGTTTCCGGCGTGATCACCTTCGTGGCGGTCGGGATTCTGTTGTGGTTATTGGGTACCAGCCTCTCTTCCCCGGAAGGATTCCAGCAGGCGTCCGCCATCATGGGGAGCTTCTTCGTTAAATTTATCATGTGGGGCATTCTCACCGCGCTGGCGTACCACGTGGTGGGCGGCGTGCGTCACATGTTAATGGATTTTGGCTATCTGGAAGAAACATTCGAAGCGGGTCAACGCTCGGCCAAAATCTCTTTCGTTATCACTGTCGTGCTTTCACTTCTCGCAGGAGTCCTCGTATGGTAAGCAACGCCTCCGCATTAGGACGCAATGGCGTACATGACTTCATCCTGGTCCGCGCTACCGCTATCGTTCTGACGTTATACATCATCTACATGGTGGGGTTCTTCGCCACGAGCGGCGACCTGACCTGGGAAGTCTGGACCGGTTTCTTCTCATCGGCCTTCACCAAAGTCTTCACTCTGCTGGCCCTTTTTTCCATCTTGATTCATGCCTGGATCGGCATGTGGCAGGTGTTGACCGACTACGTTAAACCGCTGGCTGTTCGTTTAGGCCTGCAACTGGCTATCGTCGTTGCGCTGGTGGTTTACGTCATTTATGGATTTGTTGTGGTGTGGGGTGTGTAATGAAATTGCCAGTCAGAGAATTTGATGCAGTGGTCATAGGCGCAGGCGGCGCGGGTATGCGTGCGGCGCTGCAAATTTCCCAGAGCGGACAAACCTGTGCGCTGCTCTCTAAAGTCTTTCCAACCCGTTCCCATACCGTTTCCGCGCAGGGCGGCATTACCGTCGCGCTCGGTAATACCCATGAGGATAACTGGGAATGGCACATGTACGACACCGTCAAAGGGTCGGACTACATTGGTGACCAGGACGCGATTGAATATATGTGCAAGACCGGACCGGAAGCGATTCTGGAGCTGGAGCACATGGGGCTGCCTTTTTCCCGTCTTGATGACGGTCGTATCTATCAGCGTCCGTTTGGCGGCCAGTCGAAAAACTTCGGCGGCGAGCAGGCGGCACGTACCGCAGCGGCAGCTGACCGTACCGGCCATGCGCTGCTGCACACGCTGTATCAGCAGAACCTGAAAAACCACACCACCATTTTCTCCGAGTGGTATGCGCTGGATCTGGTGAAGAACGCCGACGGCGCGATCGTGGGTTGTACCGCGCTGTGCATTGAAACCGGTGAAGTGGTTTACTTCAAAGCCCGCGCCACGGTGCTGGCGACCGGCGGCGCAGGCCGTATTTATCAATCCACCACCAACGCCCATATTAATACCGGCGACGGCGTGGGCATGGCGATTCGCGCAGGCGTGCCGGTGCAGGACATGGAAATGTGGCAGTTCCACCCGACCGGTATCGCCGGTGCGGGCGTACTGGTCACCGAAGGTTGCCGCGGCGAAGGCGGCTATCTGCTGAACAAACACGGCGAACGCTTTATGGAGCGTTATGCGCCGAATGCGAAAGACTTGGCGGGTCGCGACGTGGTGGCGCGTTCCATCATGATTGAAATTCGCGAAGGTCGCGGCTGCGACGGTCCGTGGGGGCCGCATGCCAAGCTGAAACTTGATCATCTGGGGAAAGAGGTTCTGGAGTCCCGTCTGCCGGGTATTCTCGAACTTTCCCGTACCTTTGCCCACGTCGACCCGGTGAAAGAGCCGATTCCGGTTATCCCGACCTGCCACTATATGATGGGTGGAATCCCGACCAAAGTGACCGGCCAGGCGCTGACCGTGAACGAGCAGGGCGAAGACGTGGTGATTCCGGGCCTGTTTGCGGTGGGCGAAATCGCCTGCGTCTCCGTACACGGCGCCAACCGTCTGGGCGGCAACTCGCTGCTGGATCTGGTGGTGTTTGGCCGTGCGGCGGGTCTGCATCTGCAGGAGTCTATCGCGGAGCAGGGCGCACTGCGCGATGCGACCGACGACGAAATCGACGCCTCACTGGCGCGCCTGAACCGCTGGAACAATAACCGCGACGGTGAAGATCCGGTCGTGATTCGCAAAGCGCTGCAGGAATGTATGCAGCACAACTTCTCGGTATTCCGTGAAGGCGACGCGATGGCGAAAGGGCTGGAACAACTGAAGGCGATCCGCGAGCGGCTGAAAAACGCCCGTCTGGACGATACTTCCAGCGAGTTCAACACTCAGCGCGTTGAGTGCCTGGAGCTGGATAACCTGATGGAAACTGCCTACGCCACGGCGGTTTCAGCAAACTTCCGTACCGAAAGTCGCGGCGCGCATAGCCGCTTCGACTTCCCGGAGCGTGATGATGAAAACTGGCTGTGCCATTCCCTGTATCTGCCAGAGACGGAGTCCATGACGCGACGTCAGGTCAATATGGAACCGAAACTGCGCCCGGCATTCCCGCCGAAGATTCGTACTTACTAATGCGGAGACAGGACAATGAAACTCGAGTTTTCAATTTATCGCTATAACCCGGATGTTGATGACGCTCCGCGCATGCAGGATTACACCCTGGAAGGCGAAGAAGGGCGCGATATGATGCTGCTGGATGCACTGATGCAGCTGAAAGAAAAAGATCCGAGCCTCTCTTTCCGTCGCTCCTGCCGTGAAGGGGTCTGCGGGTCTGACGGACTGAACATGAACGGCAAAAACGGCCTGGCGTGCATCACGCCCATTTCGGCGCTGAATCAGCCGGGTAAGAAAATTGTCATCCGTCCACTGCCAGGGTTACCGGTGATCCGCGATTTGGTGGTAGACATGGGGCAATTCTACGCACAATATGAGAAGATTAAGCCTTACTTGTTGAATAATGGGCAAAATCCTCCGGCGCGCGAGCATTTGCAGATGCCCGAGCAGCGGGAAAAACTCGATGGGCTGTATGAATGTATTTTGTGTGCGTGCTGCTCAACGTCTTGCCCGTCTTTCTGGTGGAACCCGGATAAGTTCATCGGCCCGGCCGGTCTGTTAGCGGCATACCGCTTCCTGATCGACAGCCGCGATACCGAAACCGACAGCCGCCTGGAAGGAATGAGCGATGCATTCAGCGTATTCCGCTGTCACAGCATCATGAACTGCGTCAGTGTGTGTCCTAAGGGGCTAAACCCGACGCGCGCCATCGGCCATATTAAGTCGATGCTGTTGCAGCGCAGTGCATAACGTGTAAACGCCGGGGAAGCGATTCCCCGGTGATGCAGGAAATCTTTAAAAACCGCTACATTGCAGTACCCGTCATCGAGGCGTACAGGACGAGACAAGGCAGCCAACAACGTCGCAGCCTGAACGCAGAAGATGAATGGCAGTTTTTAAAGGTTCCTTCGCGGGCCAGTAAGAGCTCGCAGGTGAACCCCGGCACGTACACTCGGTGTGCGTGGTAGTTTCTACGGCGAAAGTAAGCATAAAAATGCTTAAGGGATCACGATGCAGAACAGCGCTTTGAAAGCCTGGCTGGACTCTTCTTACCTCTCTGGCGCAAACCAGAGCTGGATAGAACAGCTCTATGAAGACTTCTTAACCGATCCTGACTCTGTGGACGCGAACTGGCGTTCCACGTTCCAGCAGTTGCCTGGTACAGGGGTCAAACCGGATCAATTCCATTCAAAAACGCGTGATTATTTCCGTCGTCTGGCGAAGGATGCCTCACGTTACTCTTCTTCGATTTCCGACCCTGACACCAATGTGAAGCAGGTTAAAGTCCTGCAGCTCATTAACGCTTATCGTTTCCGCGGTCACCAGCATGCGAATCTCGATCCGCTGGGACTGTGGAAGCAAGAAACCGTGGCGGATCTGGATCCTTCCTTCCACGATCTGACCGAGGCCGACTTCCAGGAAAGCTTTAACGTAGGTTCTTTTGCTGGCGGCAAAGAGACGATGAAGCTGGGCGAGTTGCTCTCCGCCCTCAAACAAACTTACTGCGGCCCGATCGGCGCCGAGTACATGCACATCACCAGCACCGAAGAAAAACGCTGGCTGCAACAGCGTATCGAATCCGGACGCGCGGCGTTTAGCGCCGATGAGAAAAAACGTTTCCTGAGCGAACTGACCGCGGCGGAAGGCCTGGAACGTTATCTGGGCGCGAAGTTCCCGGGCGCGAAACGCTTCTCGCTGGAAGGCGGCGACGCGTTAATACCGATGCTGAAAGAGATGATCCGCCATGCGGGCAACAGCGGCACCCGTGAAGTGGTGCTGGGAATGGCCCACCGTGGTCGTCTGAACGTGCTGGTCAACGTGCTGGGTAAAAAACCGCAGGATCTGTTCGACGAATTTGCGGGCAAACATAAAGAACACCTCGGTACCGGTGACGTGAAGTACCACATGGGCTTCTCGTCCGATATTGAAACCGAAGGCGGCCTGGTCCACCTGGCGCTGGCGTTTAACCCGTCTCACCTGGAGATCGTCAGCCCGGTGGTTATCGGTTCCGTGCGGGCGCGTCTGGACAGGCTCGACGAGCCGAGCAGCAACAAAGTGCTGCCGATCACCATTCATGGTGACGCTGCGGTGACCGGGCAGGGCGTGGTTCAGGAAACCCTGAACATGTCGAAAGCGCGGGGATACGAAGTGGGCGGGACCGTTCGCATCGTTATCAACAACCAGGTGGGCTTCACCACCTCTAATCCGCTGGATGCCCGATCCACGCCGTACTGCACCGACATCGGTAAAATGGTGCAGGCGCCGATCTTCCACGTCAACGCGGACGATCCGGAAGCGGTGGCGTTTGTCACCCGTCTGGCGCTGGACTTCCGTAACACCTTTAAACGTGATGTCTTCATCGACCTGGTATGCTACCGCCGTCACGGCCATAACGAAGCCGACGAGCCGAGCGCAACCCAGCCGCTGATGTACCAGAAAATCAAAAAACACCCGACCCCGCGTAAGATCTACGCCGACAAACTGGAAGCCGACAACGTCGCCACGCTGGAAGACGCGACCGAAATGGTCAACCTTTACCGTGACGCGCTGGACGCCGGTGAATGCGTGGTGAAAGAGTGGCGTCCGATGAACATGCACTCCTTTACCTGGTCGCCGTACCTCAACCACGAGTGGGACGAAGCGTACCCGAACAAGGTGGAGATGAAGCGTCTGCAGGAGCTGGCGAAACGCATCAGTACGGTGCCGGAAGCGGTTGAGATGCAGTCCCGCGTGGCCAAAATTTACGCTGACCGCCAGGCGATGGCGGCGGGCGAGAAACTGTTCGACTGGGGCGGCGCGGAAAATCTGGCTTACGCCACGCTGGTTGATGAAGGTATCCCGGTACGCCTGTCCGGCGAAGACTCCGGTCGCGGCACCTTCTTCCACCGCCACGCGGTGATTCATAATCAGTCTAACGGTTCAACCTACACCCCGCTGCAGCATGTGCATAACGGCCAGGGCAGCTTCCGGGTATGGGACTCCGTTCTGTCTGAAGAAGCGGTACTGGCGTTTGAATACGGTTACGCCACGGCGGAACCGCGTACCCTGACGATCTGGGAAGCGCAGTTCGGTGACTTCGCCAACGGCGCGCAGGTGGTGATTGACCAGTTCATCTCCTCCGGCGAACAGAAGTGGGGCCGCATGTGCGGGCTGGTGATGCTGCTGCCGCACGGTTACGAAGGCCAGGGGCCGGAGCACTCCTCCGCGCGACTGGAGCGTTATCTGCAGCTTTGCGCCGAGCAGAACATGCAGGTTTGCGTGCCGTCCACCCCGGCTCAGGTGTACCACATGCTGCGTCGTCAGGCGCTGCGCGGTATGCGCCGTCCGCTGGTGGTCATGTCGCCGAAATCGCTGCTGCGTCATCCGCTGGCGGTTTCCAGCCTGGATGAGCTGGCCAACGGCACCTTCCTGCCGGCCATTGGCGAAATTGATGATATCGATCCGAAAGGCGTGAAGCGCGTGGTGATGTGTTCTGGTAAGGTTTATTACGACCTGCTGGAACAGCGCCGTAAGAACGATCAGAAAGATGTCGCCATTGTGCGCATCGAACAGCTTTATCCGTTCCCGCATCAGGCGATGCAGGACGTGCTGAAACAGTACGCTCACGTACATGATTTTGTCTGGTGTCAGGAAGAGCCGCTCAACCAGGGCGCCTGGTACTGCAGCCAGCATCATTTCCGTGAAGTGATTCCATTTGGGTCCGCCCTGCGTTATGCAGGTCGCCCGGCCTCCGCCTCTCCGGCGGTAGGGTATATGTCCGTTCACCAGAAGCAGCAACAAGATCTGGTTAATGACGCGCTGAACGTCGATTAAATAAAGGATAAATAATGAGTAGCGTAGATATTCTTGTTCCCGACCTGCCTGAGTCCGTAGCGGACGCGACCGTCGCCACCTGGCACAAAAAACCAGGCGATGCCGTAGTTCGTGACGAAGTGCTGGTCGAAATCGAAACTGACAAAGTGGTACTGGAAGTACCGGCATCAGCGGACGGCATTCTGGATGCGGTTCTGGAAGACGAAGGCACTACCGTGACCTCTCGCCAGATCCTGGGTCGCCTGCGTGAAGGCAACAGCGCCGGTAAAGAAACCAGCGCGAAATCCGAAGAGAAAGCGTCCACCCCGGCGCAGCGCCAGCAGGCGTCTCTGGAAGAGCAAAACAACGATGCGCTCAGCCCGGCGATCCGTCGCCTGCTGGCCGAACACAACCTGGATGCCAGCGCCATTAAAGGCACCGGCGTCGGTGGCCGCATCACCCGTGAAGATGTAGAAAAACATCTGGCGAAAGCGCCGGCGAAAGAAGCGTCCAACGCACCCGCTGCGGCTGCGGCGGCACAGCCAGCGCTTGGCGCTCGCAGTGAAAAACGCGTCCCGATGACCCGACTGCGCAAGCGCGTGGCCGAGCGTCTGCTGGAAGCGAAAAACTCCACCGCGATGCTGACCACCTTCAACGAAGTCAACATGAAGCCAATCATGGATCTGCGTAAGCAGTACGGCGAAGCGTTCGAGAAACGTCACGGTATCCGTCTGGGTTTCATGTCCTTCTATGTGAAGGCGGTGGTTGAAGCGCTGAAGCGTTATCCGGAAGTGAATGCGTCTATCGACGGCGACGACGTGGTGTATCACAACTATTTCGACGTGAGCATGGCGGTGTCTACGCCGCGTGGCCTGGTGACGCCCGTCCTGCGTGACGTGGATACGTTGGGCATGGCTGACATCGAGAAGAAAATTAAAGAGCTGGCCGTCAAAGGCCGTGACGGCAAGCTGACGGTAGAAGACCTGACCGGCGGTAACTTTACCATCACCAACGGTGGTGTGTTCGGTTCCCTGATGTCCACCCCGATCATCAACCCGCCGCAGAGCGCGATCCTCGGGATGCACGCCATTAAAGATCGTCCGATGGCGGTGGAGGGCAAGGTTGAAATCCTGCCAATGATGTACCTGGCGCTGTCTTACGATCACCGCCTGATCGACGGCCGCGAATCCGTGGGCTTCCTGGTGGCGATTAAAGAGCTGCTGGAAGATCCAACGCGTCTGCTGCTGGACGTATAGTCATTTTTTAGCGTCACCTGCCCCGTAGGCCGGATAAGCGTAGCGCCGTCCGGCAAAGATACCGCTCTGGTCTACGGGTTTAAAGATAACGATTACCTGAAGGATGGACAGAACACATGAACTTACATGAATATCAGGCAAAACAACTTTTTGCCCGCTATGGCTTACCGGCGCCGGTGGGTTATGCCTGTACTACTCCGCGCCAGGCTGAAGAAGCGGCATCGAAAATCGGTGCCGGTCCGTGGGTAGTAAAATGTCAGGTTCACGCTGGTGGCCGTGGTAAAGCGGGCGGTGTGAAGGTCGTTAACAGCAAAGAAGAGATTCGCGCGTTTGCTGAACACTGGCTGGGCAAACGCCTGGTGACCTACCAGACAGATGCGAACGGCCAGCCGGTTAACCAGATTCTGGTTGAAGCGGCGACCGATATCGACAAAGAATTGTATCTGGGCGCGGTTGTTGACCGCAGCTCCCGTCGCGTGGTCTTTATGGCCTCTACCGAAGGCGGCGTGGAAATTGAAAAAGTGGCGGAAGAAACCCCGCACCTGATCCATAAAGTGGCGCTCGATCCGCTGACCGGACCGATGCCGTATCAGGGACGCGAGCTGGCGTTCAAACTGGGTCTGGAAGGCAAACTGGTGCAGCAGTTCACCCGGATCTTCATGGGCCTGGCGACCATTTTCCTGGAGCGCGATCTGGCGCTGATCGAAATTAACCCGCTGGTTATCACCAAACAAGGCGATCTGATCTGCCTCGACGGCAAGCTGGGCGCTGACGGCAATGCGCTGTTCCGCCAGCCGGATCTGCGCGAAATGCGCGACCAGTCGCAGGAAGATCCGCGCGAAGCGCAGGCTGCGCAGTGGGAACTGAACTACGTGGCGCTGGACGGCAATATCGGCTGTATGGTGAACGGCGCGGGTCTGGCGATGGGCACCATGGACATCGTTAAGCTGCACGGCGGCGAACCGGCGAACTTCCTCGACGTGGGCGGCGGCGCGACCAAAGAGCGCGTGACCGAAGCGTTCAAAATTATTCTCTCTGACGACAACGTGAAAGCCGTGCTGGTTAACATCTTCGGCGGTATTGTCCGTTGCGACCTGATCGCAGACGGTATTATCGGCGCGGTGGAAGAAGTGGGCGTTAACGTGCCGGTGGTTGTGCGTCTGGAAGGCAACAACGCCGAACTCGGCGCGAAGAAACTGGCTGACAGCGGCCTGAATATTATTGCAGCGAAAAGTCTGACGGATGCAGCTCAGCAGGTTGTTGCCGCAGTGGAGGGGAAATAATGTCTGTTTTAATCGATAAAAACACCAAGGTTATCTGTCAGGGCTTCACCGGTAGCCAGGGGACGTTCCACTCCGAACAGGCGATCGCTTACGGTACGCAAATGGTTGGCGGCGTCACGCCAGGTAAAGGCGGCACCACCCATCTGGGCCTGCCGGTGTTCAACACCGTGCGTGAAGCGGTAGAAGCAACAGGCGCGACTGCCTCTGTGATCTACGTTCCGGCTCCGTTCTGTAAAGATTCCATTCTGGAAGCGATCGACGCGGGCATTAAGCTGATTATCACCATCACCGAAGGTATCCCAACGCTGGATATGCTGACCGTGAAGGTGAAGCTGGACGAAGCGGGCGTGCGCATGATCGGGCCGAACTGCCCGGGCGTGATCACCCCAGGCGAATGCAAGATCGGCATCATGCCGGGCCACATCCATAAGCCGGGTAAAGTGGGTATCGTTTCCCGTTCCGGTACGCTGACCTATGAAGCGGTTAAGCAGACCACCGATTACGGCTTCGGCCAGTCCACCTGCGTGGGCATCGGCGGCGACCCGATCCCGGGCTCTAACTTCATCGACATCCTGAAGCTGTTCCAGGAAGATCCGCAGACCGAAGCGATCGTGATGATCGGTGAGATCGGCGGCAGCGCGGAAGAAGAAGCGGCTGCGTACATCAAAGATCACGTCACCAAGCCGGTAGTGGGCTATATCGCCGGTGTGACCGCGCCGAAAGGCAAGCGTATGGGTCACGCAGGCGCCATTATCGCCGGGGGGAAAGGTACGGCTGATGAGAAATTCGCAGCCCTGGAAGCCGCAGGCGTGAAAACGGTTCGCAGCCTGGCCGATATCGGCGAAGCGCTGAAAGCTGTCATTAAGTAAAAGCAATAAAACAGCCTAACCCCTGCATTTACCCGTGATGCAGGGGAAAGGGCTGGTCCATTTTCGACATGGTTGGCCATCTGATGATGGCCTTTTTTTTGCCTGTCTGTTTGCCGGATGGCGCTGGCGTTTATCCGCCTACGGGGAGTGTTGACTTGCCAGGTTATGCGCTTTCCGCCAGTGTTTTCAGCCAACGGATCCCGCTTTCCGGAGAGGTCATCACCGGGACGGGCGGCGACGGAAGCTGTTGCAGAACGCGCGCCATCGACGCTTGCGCCAGCATAACCACATCAGCCTGTTTATACGCGCTGTGCAATCCTTCGCTGACGATGCGATCGTGGGTTTCCATATCGCCCGCCAGCAGGGCATGGAAGGCCTCTTCCATCAATATCGGCGTCACGGTGCATTGCTTACCACTGGCCTGTACTTTGCGCTGCACATACTCCAGCGTCGGTTTCATGGTCGTGGCGACGGTGGCCAGCACGGCAATATTCTCACCCAGGCTAATGGCTTGTTCCACCATCGCGCAGTCGATACGCGCAAGCTGCAGCGGCGTCATAAACTGACACTGTTCAACCGCCGTGCCAATGGACGAACAGGCGGTGATGAGAATCTCACAATCCGCTTTTTCGGCTATGTGGACGTAGTCGGCAATGCGTGCCGCAATGTTCGGTGTCACGCCTCCGGCCTTCATCACCTGCTTAATCATCGACTCTTCGACCAGGTGCATTACGTCCGCTTCTGGCATGATGTCGCCGATCAGTTGCTGCATCATGGCGAGCGTGGCGGAACTGGTGTGAAGCATAGCGATCTTTTTCATTCTGCGATCTCCTTGAGCAAACATTCGGCAACGGCCATGGCCGCATCGTGATCTTCCTGGGCGGACAGTCCACCAATCGCAACGGCCCCCACGCATTTACCGTTGTGAAGAATCGGTACGCCGCCGGGCAGGGCGGTAAATCGTGGGTCAGCAAAGTAGCTGATATCCAGTGACTCATCTTGCAGACGTTGCAAAAACGCCTGAGTTGTGCAACCTAAACGGCTGCTGGTGCGTGCTTTGCGCTGCGTCAGCTCAATGGTCAACAGTTTGGCGTTATCCATACGGGCAAAGCTCAGTAACTCGCCGTGAGCGTCGCATACCGCCACGCTGAGCGGACGTTGCGCATAACGGGTGTCGGTGAGATCGAGCGCGCTATCTACCGCACGTCGTGCCTGTTGCAGGGTTAAAGTCATCATGGTGAGTTATCCTTTTGACAGAGGTTCTGATACCGGCTGAGCAGGCGAACACTCGCTCTGGGCCTGCGCCTGTCGGGCATCCTTTTTGCGCCAGTAGTTAGCCAGCAGCGAGCCGCTGACGTTGCCAAGCGGCGTCATGACCGCAGAGGCGAGACCAACGGTGGCCAGTTTTCCCATCGCGGCGGCAAGACCTGATGCCATCCCGCCGTTTTGCAGGCCGACTTCGAAGGCTACCGTCCGGGCGGACTGAACATCCATGCGGAAGATCCAGCGGCTCATCAAATAGCCAATCAGGAAGCCGCCGAGGTTGTGCATCAGCATGGCGAAGCAGAGCAAGAAACCGACCTGAACCAGGTTGTCGCGCCCGGCCGCCGCTGCCGTAGTGGTGAAGAAAATGATGCCCATCATCGAGATGGTCGGCATGATCTTCTTGACGCCGGCCACGCGTCCATACAGCCAGTTATAGAACAGCGCCCAGATGATCCCGCCTGCCACAAAGTTCAGCACCACCGCATACATTTGCGCGTCGGCGCTGGCGCTGCCAAACAGCGTGTCCCAGCCGCCGGCAAGCATATACAGCAGCCAGATGGCGCTGATCCCGGCCAGCGTTTGCACGGTACGACGCCCCTGCACGCCGGCATAGGTTTTCAGGTAGTCATGTAAAATCGCCGCGCCAATTGGGATCAACACGATTTTCACGACGTCCATCACCATCGCCGTAAGCTGGATGTCGATCATTGAACCCGCCAGCAGATTCACCCACAGCGGAGTCATGACCGTCGCCGCCAGCGTCGAGACGGCGGCGATCGAGACCGCCAGCGCCAGGTTGGCGTTGGCGATATACACCATGACGGTGGAGGAGAGTCCGCTGGGACAGGAACCAATCAGCAGAATCCCCACCGCCACTTCCGGCGGAAAGTTAAAGATCAGCGTGATGCTCAGGCCGAGCAGAGGCATGATGACGAAATGACAGAAGGTGCCGATAAACACCGCCCAGGGCATTTTAGCGACGTCGATAAAGTCCTGAATCGTGAGTTTGGTGCCCATACTGAACATGGTCGCCTGGATCACTAAAAAGACGATCCATTTATGGGTGATGTTGAATCCGCCCCAGACGATCAGATCGGTTGACCAGGTCATCGCCGCGACAAAGCCGGCAATGATCCACAGGGTAAACTGGTAGCTGCGAAGATTTGTCCAGTAGCCCGCGCCTGCCGCGAAGCCTGTCGTCAGCATCACCAGCCCCGGCTGCCAGAGGGCGGGAGACTGCATCAGCGCGCCAATTGCCGCCAGGGCGCCACCGACGATGCAGACGCCCAGTCCGGTTTTGTGAATAACGGTTGTGATAGTCATGGTGAAATGTCCTTTCTCTCGCTATTACTGCCGTGGTGGAATAGCTAACATTTGCCGCGCAATATCCGGCGTGGCGACCTTTTTATCCATACTGCGAATAAGCGTGGCGAGTTTTGCAACCTGCTGATAATTATGCTGAGCTTTCTCTTCGGCGCTTAAATAATAGCTGTCTTCAAAACCAATTCTTACTTCACTGGCGCCCATGCCGACCGCTGCCGCAATAATATCGAAATTCTTGCGGCCAAAATGGGTAATTCCCCATAAGGCGTCGCGAGGGATCATACTGCGCAAGGCAATTAACGCATCAACTGTCGCGGGTGAACTTCCACGGTGTCCGAGGACGATATTAAATAACATCGGTTTCTTGAACGGTATTTTTTCTTTCAGCGCCAGAATGTTATTAATCATGCCAATTTCGAAAACTTCAAATTCAGGAATAATGGAACGTTGGGTTATTTGTTGCGAACAATATTCGACGTCCGGTCCGGGATTAAAGTATACGGCATCGCCGAGGTTAACGGAGCCGACGTTCAGCGACGCCATTTCGACACCGGGACAGTCCAGTGGCGCGCAGCGCTCGGCAATCGACATGGCGGAGACGCCACCGGTTGAGGCCTGAATAATCAGGTCGGAATGGCGCATGACGTGGTCGATCGTCGCCTGAAAATCGGTGGTGTCCGGCGTCAGGCGCCCCTGCTTATCGCGAACGTGTAAATGCACGATGGCTGCACCATGTTCGACGCTTGCCAGTATTTCCTGCGCCAGTTCTTCAGGTATAACTCTGGGGCAATCCGCGGCAACGGGTGCCAGCGAAATAATAACAGTATCCGACATGTGTTCCTCCGGTTTTCCGGTACAGAGATATTAAAATTATAAGTACGGTGTTATCCAACGTAACGATTCGGGCCCTGGTGTTGACGGTTTATATTCACAACCTATCCAGCCCTGATAGCCTGTTTGCTTAATAAATTCAAAAAGCCATGTTTCATTTAATTCTCCCGTTCCCGGTTCATGGCGACCGGGTACAGAAGCAATCTGAAAGTGTTTAATGAACGGTAAATAATGTTCAATAAGATGCGTAACATTACCGTGTATTTTTTGGCAGTGGTAAATATCAAACTGTAAGCCGATATTTTTTCTGTTCACTTCGCGAATAAGACGTTCAGCCAGTGGAAAGCTATCGACAAAATAACCAGGCATATCGTCCGGGTTCAACGGTTCAATCAACACGTCGATATCGGCCCCGACCATGACGTCGCAGGCGATACGCAGTCGGTCGGTTAATTGCTCATACTGGGCGTTGGCGGAAAGTCCAGCCACGCGCAATCCGGCCATGACGTGCACCTTGCGACAGCCCAGTGCCGTGGCGTAATCGCGGGCAATCAGCAGACTACGATGAAATTCCTCGTCACTGCCTGGCAGGGAGGCCAGTCCGCGTTCACCGGCTTGCCAGTTACCCGCCGGCGCATTCATCAGCGCCACCGGCAGGCCGGTTTCCCGTTGCGCCGCCAGCAGCACCTCCAGCGGATGCTGCCACAGAAACAGCCCTTCAACGCCGTGAAAACCCGCCGCCTTTGCGGACTGAAAGCGCTCCGCAATGGGACGTTCGCAAAACAGCCAGTCGAGGTTAGCCGCTAACTTCAGCATGATGCGTTCCCTCCCGGCAATCCACCAGGTGTAGTTTCACGCCCTGGCTGGCAATAGTATCCTGCGCTACGTCGGGCAACCGGTTGTCCGAAATAATGTCGGTCAGTTGATCCAGCGAGCAGATGTGGAACATTCCGTATTTGCCAAATTTACTGCTGTCGCAGACCAGCACCCGACGGCGAGAGACGGTGAGCACCGCCTCTTTCACCGAGGCTTTG
This sequence comes from Citrobacter sedlakii NBRC 105722, assembly GCF_000759835.1. Classification (GTDB taxonomy): domain Bacteria; phylum Pseudomonadota; class Gammaproteobacteria; order Enterobacterales; family Enterobacteriaceae; genus Citrobacter_A; species Citrobacter_A sedlakii. The sequence goes on along the minus strand of NZ_BBNB01000002.1, from coordinate 209,261 downwards.
CCTTCACTGGGGGTCGACATTCCACGTTCGGTATCCCACGAGGACGAACTGAGAAACGCCACGTCGATGTTTATCGTGCGCAGAAAACTGGCGGCGCTTTTCCCAAGGCATGAGCGGTTGCGCTGATCCACCAGTCCGCCGGTGTGATACAGCGTGATGTGCGGCATATCCATCAGGTAGTGGCTGATGGAAAAATCGTTCGTCACCACCGTCAGGTTGAAGCAGTGGCTGGCGGCGACGGCTTTCGCCACTTCAAACAACGACGTTCCCGCATCGAGATACAGCGTTTGCCCTGGCTCTATCAGCATCGCGGCAAGTTGCCCCATCCGTCGCTTCACGTCATGATGCAGCTCAGCCTTTTCCCGCCACGGTAGCTCCGATTTCAGCAGATTGTTGAGTTTCACCCCGCCATTGATCGAGATAACTTTGCCTTCTTCTTCCAGCAACTGAATATCGCGGCGCACGGTCATGTGCGACACGCTCATCAGATCCGCCAGCTCATTAAACGAGGCAACGTTTTTTTCATGCACGTAGCGGTAGATAAAATCACGTCGTTGTTCGGGGATCATCCTCTCACCTCATGCTCGCCGGGATTGTTCGAGTTCAGCTACTGCTTCCGCCGTTAGCGGCACGTAGCCGAGTGGTTTTAAGGTCAGCCAGATGCGGGCGCTGTCTTCCAGCTCTTCGGCATTAAACACCGCCTCACGAAGTGAGCGACCACTGACTACCGGACCGTGATTTGCCAGGAGCGCGGCAGTATGGTCCGCCGCAATCTCGCTGAGTGCGCTGGCAATACCCTCATGACCGGGTTTGAAATAGGGCAACAGAGGCAACTGCCCGACGCGCATTACGTAGTACGGCGTTAACGGCGGCAGACAATTTTCCGGTGTGCTGCATGGCAGACAGGAAAGGGCGGTCAGCCATGGCGAATGCAGATGAACCACCGCGCCGCAGGCCGGACGATGACGGTACCAGGCCAGGTGCATGGGCACTTCTTTTGACGGTTTATCGCCACTGAGGTAAACGCCGTTGGCATCCAGTTTACTGAGCGTCGCGGCGTTCAGCTCGCCCAAACAGGAGTTGGTCGGCGTGACCAGATAGCCGCCGTCCGGCAGTCTTACGCTCAGGTTGCCCGAACCACCGCTGCTGAAGCCGCGCATAAACAGAGAACGACCGTAATGCACCAGCTGTTCGCGGAGTTGTTGTTCGTTAAGCTGACTCATAATGAAGACTCCTGCGCGATGAAAAAGAAGTCTTCGTCACCGAAGTTGCCTGACTTCAGCGCCAGCGCGAGCGGCGGCTCGGCGGAGAACACCCATGGCACGCCGGGCGCGATGGCTTTGCCGACCGTCAGTCTCGTCACCTGTAACGCCTCCACTACGGTGCCGGACGTTTCACCACCGGCGACGATAAAACCGGTTACGCCCGCGGCCTGCAGTTTGGCCGTCAGTCTGGCAAAAGTTTGCTCAATCGCCCGGCTGGCGCGCTGCTCGCCGTACTCCTGTTGAATACGTTTCAGCGCTTCCGGCGGCTGGGTTGCGTAAATCAATGGAGCGAGCGCGTCATCGACATGAGTCATTGTCCACAGCGACAGCTCGTCACTGTAACGCTCTGCGTCTGTCAGGCAGCGCGCTACGTCGAGTAGAAGGGAAGCGGCCTGTGCTTTATAGCGATTCACCTGGAGGTTACTCATGGTGGAACAACTTCCGGAAAAAACCACCGTTTTGGCCGGCAGCGGGAAGGGATGTACCGCTTCCCGCCCACGCTGTGACGCAGCGCAAGCGGCCAGTGCGCCACCCAGGCCGGAACCGCCCGCCAGCAGCGGTGTATGACGTAAGGCCTGAGCGAGGGTCTGCAGATCGGCTTCGCTAAAGGTATCCGCGATCACGTGACGTACACCTTCAGACTGGCAGCGTTCCAGCGCGTGAGTGACCGCTTCCACACCTTTCTGAATCGTGCGGAGGTCAATGCGCCCGACAGCGCTGGCAGTTTGCGCTGTGAGCAGGCGAATCAGGTTCGCATCGGTCATCGGGTTGAGCGGATGTTTCTCCATGCCGGATTCATTCAGTAATACGCCATTCACAAACAGATAACCGTGAATCACCGTACGTCCGTTTTGCGGCAGGGCTGGGCAGTGAACGATGTACGGCGCGTGCATCGCTTCCATCAGCGCATCGCTGACCGGACCGATATTCCCGGCGGGGGTGGAATCAAAAGTGGAGCAATATTTAAAGTAAATCTGCCGCGCACCTGCCGTGTTGTGCAGCCATTGCCAGCAGCGTAATGATTGATCGATGGCTTGGTCAGCCGGTAGAGAACGGCTTTTCAGCGAGATGACAATCGCGTCGACCTCTTCATTCCAGGGCAGGGCGGCGTCTGGCATCCCGGGCAGCAGCGCGACCCTCCAGCCTTGCTCAGCCATAAAACTTGCTATATCCGTTGCGCCAGTAAAGTCGTCGGCGATAACACCTGTCGTGACGGGCATACATCCACTCCGTTCAGATTATCTTGTCATTGAACCTATTATTCAGGAGGGCGTTTCACATTCACATGATGATTCTCACAAATAAGCACATCATAAAATTGTATGTGATTTTTATAACTAATTGAAAATAATATATAAAGTGATGAGTGATATTGAAATGAAGCTCACAGGGAGATGTGAAGATTCGTTAATCTTTGGGAAAAGTTGTCACAGCAGTCGGTGGTCTGGTTTCGAGGGCGCGGGGACGCTCTTGCAATTTGATCATAATCACCTGAATAAATAAGATTATTTTTTGCGGTCAGGATCATTTTTTCACCTGGACAAATTAAGCATAGTAGCGACGTTATCCAGACCACTGACGGAGCGTAACGTGCCTCAGTATATTCAGGACGATGTCTTACACACTTTTTACTCACTGGCAGAGGTGTTTTCTAAGGCGACCGGACTCGCCGCCGTGGTGGTAGACATAAATGGTCGGAAAATTTCTGCCTGTCATAATTTTAATTCGTTCTGTTCATTACTGCGCGCCAATCTGCAATACCAAAAACTTGTCAGAAACGTGATAAATATTGTGCTTTTGAAGGGGTAAAAGAAGAAAAAATCAGAATACTCTGCTGTCATACAGGGTAAAGTTTTTTCTCTATGGCGTTAATTCGTCAGGGGCATCTGCTGGGATTTATTATTTGCGGTCAGGTATGCGCAAAGTGTCCGGAATATAAAACTATTGTCATCGATGACGATCGGCAGTGGGCTTTCGATCCTAAAATTAAATCAGCCTGGAATCAGATCGCGATTGTAGAAAATAATCATCTGGTGGCAGCGGCAAACCTGCTCAGCTTTATTATTAACAATCTCAATCCGGTTCAGCGTAAAATGGTGGACACCGCTGATGTGCAGTAGAACGACCTGCGTTTGTCAGCAATGGAACTTTCTCGCCACGAAAAGAAACGGGTCGCCGCACATGTCTGTTTAAGCGCCAACTACTTTAGCCGTTTCTTTAAGAAACGGCAGGGAGCGAATTTTAAAACCTGGGTGAGCCAGAAAAAATGCAGCGGGCGAGTGAGTTGCTGTGCGATCCGTAGAACTCTATCGACAGCATCGCCCGGAAACTTCAGTATGCGCAGACGAGCTATTTGTGTCGGGTGTTCCGGGCGGCTCACCAGACGTCTCCGCAGTTATTCCGTCATGAACACCTTTCGCTGTAGGCGCGTTCCATCGCCTCTGGAATAAAAGAGAGTCGGTCGCTCAGACGGACAACATCACCAACCACAATCAGTGCCGGTGGCACAATATTCGCTTCCTGCGCTTTCGTGAGTAATGTGCCGAGCGTACAGGTTAAGCGCCGCTGATTGTCCCGGGTAACTGACATCACAATCGCCGCGGGCGTGTCCGGTGATTTGCCTCCCATTAGCAGTTCTTCACAAATAAATGGCAGGTTTGCGATCCCCATAACAATCACCAGCGTGCCGTTGAGCTTCGCCAACTGCCGCCAGTCCTGCTGCTGATTACCTTCGCGGGTATGTCCTGTCACAACATGAAAACCCGATGCCAGATCGCGGTGGGTCACCGGGATCCCGGCGCAGGCCAGCCCGCCAATGGCGGAACTGATCCCCGGCACCACTTCGAAGTCAATGCCTTCTTCGACCAGACATTCCACCTCTTCGGCACCGCGGCCAAACACGTAAGGATCGCCACCTTTCAGGCGCACAACGTTCCGCTGTGCTCGCGCATGCTGGATAATCAGGGCATTGATCTCCTCCTGAGGAACACTATGAAAGCCCGGACTTTTGCCAACGTTGATGCAGGTACAGCTCGCTGAGCACCACTCAAGCATTTTAGGATTGACCAGCCGATCGTAAATGATGACATCAGCCTGTTGAATACACTGCAGGGCTTTAAGGGTCAGTAAGCTGATATCACCAGGGCCTGCACCAACCAGCCAGACTTTTCCGGAGTTTTTCATATGTCGTCCTTAATTATTGTCGGGAAAAACGGTAAAAAGAGTAAAAGCAGATAAAAAAACGTCATCGTTTGCTTATCGTTTAGTGAGCTGAATTCTCCTGAAATAATAAGTAAATAATATTGATTAAACCCGCAAAGTTTTTTCGCCAATAAACAAGTTATCTTGAAAAATTATTAAGAACTTATTGGCGCTATTTGTCGCATAATAACCTTATTTAAATTGTGTTTATGGCCAGTTTTGCGTATTATTGGTTATTATTTGTTCGACTCCTGTGTGAATAAACCATGGAGTGGATCAATGACATACAGGTAGGAAATAAAATATAACTCTTAGGCCAATCGGGAGTCGGTTGCATTTATTTTTTATAAATTAAACTATTTTTGTACGCGGCATATGGAAGACGTTATGAGAGGAAAGATACCAAAGACTGAATTACTGGTGACGTTTGAAGTGGTGGCACGTCATGAAAGTTATACGCGTGCGGCGGAGGAGTTAGCATTAACGCAAAGTGCTGTATTTCGCCAGGTGAATGCACTTGAGGATTTTCTGCATACTGCATTATTTAATCATGCCAAAAAGCGGATTTTTTTAAACGAGGCCGGGAAGCATTATTTGAGCATTGTTAAGGAAACGCTCAATAAACTTGAGCGTGATACTAATACCATTATGACCTGGCAGCCCACGGTCGAAGTCATTGAACTGGCGGTCAACCCGACCTTCAGCACCCATTGGCTGATCCCCAATCTGCGTGAATTCAACAAACTTAACCCCGATATTATCGTTAATATTCACTCGTTGGCGAACATGGGCGATTTCCTCAACCGTGAATATGATGCGGCCATTATGCGTGAAGACTTCTGTTCGCCGTGGTCAGAAGTGGAGTATCTGTTCGAAGAGGAAATCCTCCCGGTTTGTAGCGGCAGTCTGCTGTCACAGCCTAACCAGAAATTGGCGGTTGAAGAGTTGCTCAATGAGTTTCCCTTGCTGCATCAAAGTACGCGAATTAACGGCTGGCAGGAGTGGTTTGCCCTGTCAGATGTCAGTAGCCCACGGGTCAACAAAGGCCCGCGTTTTGATCTGCTGTCGATGCTGATCGCCGCGGTGCGATCGAATTTGGGGGTTGCGCTGCTCCCACGGTTTGCGATCCAGCACGATCTGGATAACGGTGACATGGTGATCCCTTGCGATGTGCCCATGCGCACGGGTAATCGTTTCATCATGACCTGGCGGGAAGAAAAAGCGGAATCCCGTCATTTACAGGTTTTCCGCGAGTGGCTGTTACAAAAATCGGTGGTATCTCACCTGGAACGCTGACGGCGGATGACGGGCAAACGGGAAGCCGGATAAGCGCATGCGCCATCCGGCAACGATGTGACTACCAGTCAATGCCCACCTGCGCCTGAATACCGCTGTCAAAAGCATGCTTCACCGGGCGCATTTCACTGACCGTATCCGCAAGATCCAGCAGCCGCGCGTGGCAGCCGCGACCGGTGACGATCACGCTCTGCTGCGCCGGACGCGCCGTTATGGCGGCGATCACCGCGTCGGTATCAAGGTAGTGATACGCCAGCATATAAGTGAGTTCATCCAGCACCACCAGATCGTACTGCGGGTCGGCCAGCATCCGCTGCGCTTCTGTCCAGACGACAAGCGCCGCCGCGATATCCGCCTCGCGGTTTTGCGTTTCCCAAGTAAACCCGGTACCCATAATGTGGAATTCGACGCCCAGCGGATGCAGGGTGTTGTATTCGCCATTGTCCCACTGGCCTTTGATAAACTGCGCGACGCCAACGGTTTTACCGTGGCCGACAGCGCGCGTGACGGTGCCGAACGCGGCGGTGGATTTCCCTTTACCGTTGCCGGTAAAAACAATCAGGATCCCTTTTTTTCCGGTGGCCGCTGCGACCCGGGCCTCGACCTGTTCTTTCAGCTTTTGCTGGCGCTGGCGATGCCGCGCATCGTTGGCTCGCGTTTCCATAGACGCTCCTTAGTGCCCCGCCGGGCAGGTTGCGCACCGGTGCTGCTGCTCAAACTGACTGAAGAAGTTATTTCCTTTGTCGTCAACCAGCACGAAAGCGGGCAGGTTTTCAACCTCCATCATCCAGACCGCTTCCATTCCCAGTTCGGGATATTCAAGGCAGCGCAGGCTTTTCACGTATTGCTGCGCCAGCAGAGCTGCGGCACCGCCGATGCTGCCGAGATTAAAGCCGCCGTGTTTGTGGCAGGCGTCAGTAACCTGCTGGCTGCGGTTGCCTTTGGACAGCATGATCAGGCTACCGCCCGCCGCCTGGAAAGCGTCGACATAGCCGTCCATGCGCCCGCCGGTGGTTGGCCCGAGCGAGCCACAGGCCATATTGTCCGGCGTTCTGGCCGGACCGGCGTAGTAGACAATGTGGTTACACAGGTACGCTGGCAACGGTTCGCCGCTGTCGAGTCGTGCTTTGATTCTGGCGTGCGCAATATCGCGGGCAACCACGATCGGACCGCTTAAGGAGAGGCGGGTACCGACGGGCAGTCGGGACAGATCGTGCAGAATTTCTCGCAGGGGACGGTTCAGCTCCAGCTTCACGGTCTGTGCGCTGTTCTCCACGCGACAGGACTCAGGAATAAACTTGCCCGGATGATGTTCCAGTTTTTCCAGCCAGATACCGTGTTTGTTTATTTTTGCTTTGATATTACGGTCCGCCGAGCAGGAAAGGGCCATGGCGATCGGACAGGAGCCGCCATGGCGCGGCAGACGGATAACGCGAATATCATGAGCGAAATATTTACCGCCGAATTGCGCGCCAATACCAAATTCACGGCTGGCGTTGAGCAGGGTCGTTTCCAGCGCCGTATCGCGGAACGCCTGCCCCAGTTCGTTACCGTGAGTGGGCAGATTGTCGTAATACTTCGTCGAGGCCAGCTTCGCGACCTTCAGCGCCTGATCCGCTGACAGACCGCCGACCACAAAAGCGATGTGGTACGGCGGACAGGCGGCGGTACCGAGTGATTTCATTTTTTCTATCAGGAAGGCGGTCAGTTTTTCCGGTTGCAGAAGCGATTTGGTCTCCTGGAACAGTGCGGCTTTGTTGGCCGAACCGCCGCCTTTATTGACGAAAAGGAAATGGTATTCGCTGCCCGGCGTGGCGCTGATATCGATCTGTGCGGGCAGGTTGGTCTCGGTATTCACTTCGCGATACATATCCAGCGGCGCGTTTTGGGAATAGCGCAGGTTATGCTCCTGAAAGGTGGTGTAAATGCCTTTGCTCAGCGCTTCGGCGTCATTGCCGCCGGTCCAGATCCGTTGCCCTTTGCTGGCGACTACCGTCGCGGTGCCGGTATCCTGACAGTTTGGCAGTACGCCTTTCGCCGAGACCTCGGCATTACGTAGCAGTTGTAGCGCGACGTATTTATCGTTACTGCTGGCCTGCGGGTCGTGCAGAATGCTGGCGATCTGTTTCAGATGGCTGGCGCGCAGGAAGAATGACGCTTCATAAAATGCCTGCTGCGCCAGCAGCGTTAACGCCTCCGGCGCCACTTTGATCACTTCCTCACCGTCAAGCTCGCTTACCGTAATATGCTGATTACTGAGTAGTTCATATTCTGTGCTTTCTTTGCTTTGTACAAAGAGTTCCTGCCAGACAAAGGGTTTAGACATAGGACTTCTCACCTTTCTGTTTTTTTGCCGGATGGCGGCGTTTGAACTGTAAAAAATGAACGAGTCGTAGGCGGATAAGCGCAAGCGCCATCCGCTACGGGGTTTAACGTGTCATAAAAAGATTGGCCTGCGTGGCGTTAGCAACATAGTGGATGGTTTGCTGTGCGCGAACGCTGTTACCCGCTTCATCCAGCGGCGGCGAATAGACGGCAATGGCGTATTGTCCCGGTACGACCGCAACCATGCCGCCGCCCACCCCGGATTTCGCCGGGATACCGACGGTATAAAGCCATTTGCCGCTGCCGTCATACAGTCCGGCAATCGCCATTTCCGCCAGCACCTGCGGTACATAGCGTGCATTCAGAAGCTGCTTGCCGTTGAAGGGGGATTTACCGTTATTGGCAAGCACCGCGCCCATTTTGGCGAGCTGTTCAACGGTGACATCCACCGAACACTGGCGGGTATAAATCTCAACGGCCTCGTCGGTATCGCCGTAGAGGCTGCCGTATGACGCCATCAACGCTGCCAGTGCCTGATTGTGCTGGTTGGTTTCCATTTCCGAGGTGAATACCGGTTCATTGACGGTGAGGGTTGCATCGGCCCAGGCATTGAGGTTGTTGAGAATTTTGTTCCAGCGGTCCGTTTTGTCTTTCGCGTCAATCAGGCTCACGGTGCTGATAGCGCCCGCGTTGACCAATGGATTCTCCGGCGCGCCTTTGGTCAGCTCGACAGCAAGGCCGGAGTTGAAGGGCAGGCCAGTCGCGTTGGCGCCGAGTTTCTCCAGCACCACGTGCGGGCCATGCTGTTCCATGGCCAGTGCCAGCGTGAACACTTTGCTGAGCGATTCCATCGGAAACGCTTTTTTCACATCGCCCGTCTGGTAAATTTTACCGTCCACCGTGGCGAGGGTAATGGCGAAATTAGCGGGGCTGTAGGTTGCCAGCGCAGGAATGTAGTCGGCGACTTTTCCGTCTGCGTTACTTTTGAATTTCTGGTGCGCCTGTTCAATCAGCGCGGCATAGTCCGGCGCAGGCTGTGCCAGCACAGGGGCGTTGAAATACAGGCTGGCGATAATGATAGCTGAGCCAAAAAGTTTCACGTTCATGGTGCAATCTCGCTCGACAAATTACGCCGGAAGACGGCGTTGCGCCTTATCCGGCCTGGAAAAATGTGCGATTCGCAGGCCGGATAAGCAGTGGCGTCATCCGGCATTGTTGCGCGCTCAGGACATGGCCACTTCTGACGGCTCAGTCGCTGGACGTTCCTGCTCGGGGGCCTTAACCGGCGCGGGCGCGGTGCCGCGACAGCCTTCACCGAAGTGCTCGCCTTCCCAGCGGCCAACGATCGCCGCGCCCATTGCGTTACTCATCACGTTGGTGGCGGAGCGGCCCATATCGAGGAACGGATCGACGCCCATCAGCAGGATCAGCCCCGCTTCAGGGATGTGGAACTGGTTGAGGGTGGCGGCAATCACCACCATTGAGGCGCGTGGAACGCCCGCCATGCCTTTAGACGTGAGCATCAGGATCAATAGCATGGTGATTTGTTCGCCCATGCTCAGCTCAATGTTGCACGCCTGGGCGATAAACACAGTGGCAAACGAGCAGTAGGCCATGGAACCGACAAGGTTAAAGGAGTAACCAATCGGCAGGACGAAGCTGGCAATTTTGGACGAGACGCCGAATTTTTCCAGTTTGTTCAGCGTGCCGGGGAAGGCGGCCTCTGAGCTGGAGGTGGTAAAGGCCAGCAGCGCCGGTTCGAGGATGGATTTGGTCAGGCGGCCAATGCACGGACCGACAAGCATTGCCGACAAGCCAATCAGGATTGCCCACAGCATCCCCAGCGTCAGGTAGAACTCGCCCATAAAGATCCCGGCGCTCACCATGACGCCCAGTCCGCGTTCGGCAATCAGGCCGGAGATCGCGGCGAAAACCGTCAACGGAGCGAACAGCATGACATAGCCGGTCAGTTTAAGCATCACGTGAACCAGCGAGTCGAGCACTTTGACGATCGGTTCCGCTTTTTCGCCTATCGCCGCGAGGCTACAGCCGAGGAAAATGGAGAACACCACGATTTGCAGGATCTCGTTACGCGCCATCGCATCCACGATACTGGTGGGCACCGCATGGGAAATAAACACCTTCAGGGTAAACGGTTCTGACTGGACGGCGGCTACGGCGCCCGCGTCGTGGGCGACAAAGTTAATGCCTGCCCCCGGCTGGAACAGGTTGACGATCACCAGACCCAGCGCAATTGACAGCAGCGACGCGCAAATAAACAGAAAAAAGGTTTTTGAAAAGATACGTCCGAGCGTCTTTGCGTCACCCATTTTGGCGATACCCACCACCAGCGTTGAAATAACCAGTGGCGCGATAATCATTTTAACCATGCGCAGAAATATGGTGGTAAAAATAGAAATTTCCTGCGCATAGGTTTTTGCAGTATCGGCTGATGCCATATTATTAATAGCCACCCCGGCAATCATGCCGAGAATCAGGCCTAATATGATCATTTTGGTCAGACTTATTTTTTTCATTTTCACTCCATCGGATACGGATAAGGGTTGGCGGCAGCAGGAGAAGGGGCGTCCGCACCGCAGCAGCAGCCGGACGCCAGCCTGTTGTGACCAACCATTTAAATAAACTGGAATACAGTGATACAGCGAAACCCTGTACGCCGGTGGATGTTATTGTTATTAATTACTCAAGGTCGAATGTAATATTTAACAGCGGGGCATGTTGCTGTGCGCCATAAACATCATTGTCGCCAACATTGCCGGAAATAATATCGCGAGGCATGACGATTTTTACCGCATTCGCCGGGTCAAACCAGACAATGTGATGAATAAAGTCAGGCGCCACGTTATACAGGCCGGCAATTAACTGTGGCGTTAATTGCTCTGAACGTTTAACCCGCTGATAGTCTTCACGTGTTTTAAATAAAATATCTAACACCAGTTCGTACGGCCCGGCATTTTTAGAGCGAATCACCTGAGCCAGGGTGCAAATAGGGTATTTCATGCCGTTACTCCTTCTGGCGTCACCTGCTCGAGGCGGAAGTCAAAACGCAGATCGTCGCTCGCTTCAATCAGATGATAGACCGAGAACTCATACACCGGCCCGCTCTGGATATCGGAAGGCGAGAACGGGAAGGCGAGGTTGCCCGCGGTGGCGATCCGGTTTTCATAGCCGTAGTGGAGCAGGGTAGAGCGCACCAGCGAACAGACGCTGTTGGCGATATCCTGGGTCGGCGCCACCACATCCAGCAGAATGCCCAGCTCATGCCCGGCGGTGTTGACCGGCTCATGGTTGCCCATCACGCCGTTTTTGCCGTACAGGTGAAACGTCATGCGAATGCTGTCGTCATTTAGCGAGAGGTTTTGCGCCACGCTGGCTTTCACGTCTTCCAGAATGGTATCAATTCCGGCAATCATGATCGGATCGCGCGTGCCGGCGATGGTCAGGCAGCGGAATCCTACCTGGCGCGCCCCTTCCAGCTTCAGCGCATACGGCGTGGTTTCGTGGCGTGAACCGCTAACGTACACCTCGCCATCGTTGACCGCTTTAAAATGACAGCCTTTCAGATTCAGCACCCCGCCAGGCCCCGGCAGGCTGTAAGGATCGGACTTCTCATACAGGGTGTGCGCCGCGGCTGAGGTTTCGGTGAACTTCCGCTTCGGGTTGAACGTTTTCAGGGTGAAGCCGTTGTCGTCAATGATCCCCATCGCACAGTCGGAACCGGACCCCGGCGTGGCGGCAATCGCCGCGCATTCAAGGATTTTCCCGCAATGCAGCGCCAGGCCTTCATCGAATCCCTGCATAATGGGCAGGGCTGCGAAGCACGCCGGATCGTAAGCACGTCCCCCCAGCACGACCTGCGCACCGGCGGCGAGCGCACGCTGGAAGGGCTCTACGCCCATTTGCGCCACGATGTAGGTGCTCTCTTCAATCGCCTCATGGGTGAGTTCGGGAACGAAATCCAGCGAGGTGATCTTGCCGTTGTCCAGCGCCGCATGCACGATCGCTTTATCGACATCCGCAGGGATCAGCGCCAGCGAGAATGACAGGTTTTCTTCCTGCGCGATCTCGAGGATTATCTGGCGGCACCATTCCAGATGCGGCGCCGCGCCGGACCCCCCGGCGGTGCCAATCACCACCGGGATGTTGTTTTTCACGCCAGCGACGATCATATAGCGCAGATCGCGCTTCACGCCGGCCCTGTCGGTAAACGGTTTACCCGCCCCCAGGTAGTGGGGGCCAGGATCCGAAGAACCCGCGTCAACGGCGATCAGATCCGGTGACGCTTCCATGGCTTTGCGAAAACTGTCTTCCGGGAAGCCATAACCGAGAATGGCCGTCGGTGATAAGATCTTAAATGTACGGGCCATCAGTTAATCCTTAGTCTGTAACAGCGCGATGGTGCGGTTCATTTCGTTAAACACAATGTTAAGACCTTCATCGAAGCCCATGCCCGGCTTGATCAGCATGCGCATTGGCCGCGCGGCGAGCGCCACGTGAACGCAGGTACGGGCGCTGATTTCGGTTTCGTTACAGGTGCCGCCCTGGTAGGCTTCCATGCCGTGTTTGTTGCAGTACAGCACCGCGTCAACGATGTTGTGAATGCCGCCGAGATCCGGGGTTTTGATCTGTACCATGTGGCAACTGCCGGCATCGGTGAAGTCCACAATGTCCTGGTAGGTGTTACACCATTCGTCCGCGACAATTTTTACCCCGGAGCCCAGACGGGTCAGCTCTTTGGTGATGGCGGTCAACATGCGGATCTGATCCGGCTTGTTACCTGCATCCACCGGGCCTTCAATGTACAGCGGTAGCCCCTGCGCCTCTTTTTCAAGGCTGGCGATGTACGCAGCGCAGCGTACAGGATCCATATCGAAAATCAGGCCGATAGTGCCGTAAACGTCAATGTGCAGCGTCGGGTGATAGCGCGGGCTGGTGCGCAGGGTCAGGATGCGATCCGACAGCCAGCGCACGTACTCACGCAGTTTTTCACCGTGGAAGCCAAGTTTTTCTTCGACGTTGTTGATCAACGCGTGAGGCAGGACGTCAACGCCTTTCAGGATCATCTTGTCGACGGCGATATAGCGGTCATCGCCGCTTTGTCCGAATAAGGGAATGGCTTCCGGGACGCACGGCAGTTGCCATTCGTCACATACCACTTCCGTTTTCAGGCGACCGGAGGCCAGCGCCGTGGCGTCAAGCAGCGCCTGGGACAGGCCGTAACGTACGGCGGTGTGCAGCAGCTTACCGTCGATACGCAGCTTGTCGAAGAAGCGGGCGTTGGGCAGAAACGCGTCCACATCACGGCCTTCCAGCAGCGGTTTAATATGATCGTTAAGGAACGGAATAAAATGCTCTGCGAGGAACAGTGGGTCACGGCCACCCGCGCCGGAGTACTGCACGGCGGCGCAGTCGCCAACCGCCACCGCGCCATTTTCCAGAATCAACTGGACCGATACGCATTCGCCCGCCTGACGCACGGCGCTAAAGCCTGGCGTAACCGGCGCGCCGGTGTAAATAAACCCGTCATGACCCGCGCCGTTTTTGATCGCCTGCTGATCGTCGAAATAAAAAGAGGAGTAGCCAGCGGTGAAAAGGGCCTTTTTGATTTTCATTATGGTCTTCCTATTAATTGACTGTGGGATACCGCGTTGATGTCATCAACAACCATCTGGAATGAGGGTTTACGTCCTTCAAAGCGCGCGCGCTCGGCAACATAGTCATGGTGCAGCGCGAGAATGTCTTTCGGTAGCGGCACCGCGCCGGCTTCGAGTACACGGATCGCGCCGCTGTTATCGCGCACCGGCAGGATTTTGCCCGCGTTACAGGCGGCAGGCGCGAACGGCACATCCAGCACCCCGGCTTCGAAGGCCAGCACCGTTCCGCGCGCCACGTCGCCGTTGCCCAGTTCAAAGACTTTCTTCAACACCGCGCGCACTTCGCTCTTAATCAGCTCGACTTCCTGCTCGACCGCTTTACACGGCGGGAATTTCTGGTCGCTGACCATGTTGAGCATCTGTCGGGACGCCTTCAGCCCCTGCACGTTCGCCGCTGCGGTAGGAATACCAAAGGCTTCGTGCGGGCTTTTGGTGATGACTTTGGTGGCGCCAGCCATCCCCGCCACCGCCGCTCCCCAGGAGATAATGGCGAACGCTTTCGATTCATCTTCCGGGAAGCCGCCCATCCACTGATGGAACACGGTGCTCAACTCATAGTCATCGAAACCGTAGTTCTGGAAGTATTCGTGGGATAGCTCGCGCAACGACTGGATCGCCGCAACATCCTGGGTCAGACTGCCGACCTGTCCGTAACCCACGGTAATGGATTTCACTCCCTGTTCCAGCGCCAGTAAGCCTTCGATAATCGCTACGGCATGGGACATAAACGGAGGGATCAATGTGCCGGTCAGCGGGCCGAACGGCTCGCGGTTAATGCGTATGCCGTGTTCCTCGTACAGCCCCATCAGGCGGTCGCAGTACTGCCAGTCGCGGATCGATTTTTCCAGCGTGACGCGCTTGGCGTAAGGAATGTTGTAAGAGATGCCGCCACCTTCGTAGCTGGTGAAGCCGCTGGCCATTGCGATTTCCGCCAGCAGGCGGGCATCCGGCGTACCGTGGCGTACCTGAATCGGCTTTTCCAGCGCTTCGGTCATCCGGCGGCAGGCCGCTACGCCGTGGTTTACCACCGGTAAGCCGTTAAGTTTTGAGGTGCCGGCTTCGATCGATTTTTGAATGCCGATCGCCGCTTCTTCATAGCGGTTCAGACGGGTGTAGGCATCAATGGTGCTGGGCAGAAGATCGCACTCTGTTTGCAACGTTTTCAGCAGCGCAATGTGTTCGTCCATTAACGCCACGCCCGCGCGCGGCTGGCTCAGGGTTTTTCCCTGCTGATCGGCTTTTAGCAGGGCATGAGAGAAGCGTTTTTTCTCCGGGATGGTCTGCTGGTACTTCACGCCATCTTCAAATTGTTCGACATCTTTGCCGGTTGACCACGTCTGCAACACCTGGTGCCGTTCGGTCATAAACTCGTCATGGGTCAGTTTTTTATTTCGAAGTTCCATTCGTCGCTGCCTTTGGGATTAGAGGGTTAAACAGTGAATGCTGGTGCGTGCCGCGGCCTGGGGATCGATCCTGGCGACGTTCGCCAGCAGCGGGAGCAGACCTTTTGCATCGCGGTAATAGTCAAACTGGGTGGGAAGAAGAATGCGCCTGCCGTCGTCGTCCAGTTCGCGGTACTTAAGCCAGTGATGAATGTCGAACTGACAGGCGCGCGACAGCCAGCCACCGGATCCCACCACTTTCCGCACCGTGGTCAGATCGCGTCCCATCTGGAGATCGACGTTGCCCACGCAGGTGCAGACCTGTTTTTTCGTGCCGGCATGCCGTTCTGCGGCATAGCCGACGCACAGTCCGGCTAACAGGCTGTCGAAATAACGCTCCTCCTCCCCCTGCGGCAGGTAGTCCGGATGGGCCACCAGATGACGCAGATAGCCAAAGAAGGCCTCCTGGCGCTGCGGCTGCCGGGCAAAAACGACGTTGACCAGATCCCGGGTGCTCTCACCCACCACCACCGCGGAGACGCGCATGCCCAGATCGCCTTCCACCGTGCGTTTAACAAATGGCTCCGGGACGCCATGCAGGACGGTGTCAGGGGAGAGCGTGTTGGCGCTGGCGGAGTAGACGTCGGTGGTGGCGCCGCCCATGTCGATCAGCATGAACTCCTTCCACGCGCTGTCGACATCGCTGATCGCTTTCACCAGTTCATACACGGTCCACGGCGTCGGCATTGGCTCTTCACCTGTTTCGCCGACAATCACATCCAGCCCTTTTCCTTTGACGATGCGTGACAGGAACACGTCGCAAATCGCTTTGCGCGCGGCATACGGGTTTGGGTGATCGAGATCCGGCAGAATATTGTCCACCGTGATGAGATCTTTATGGCCCAGAATCGCCTGGATCTCGTCCTGAATGTCGCGGTTACCCGCGTAGATGATGGCGCAGTTCAGACGCGAGTTCGCCAGCGTGTGGGCATTAGCCAGACCGTAGCTCTCTTCACCGCCGTCAGTTCCACCGGTAAACAGCAGGATGTCAGGCGGCGAGGCTTCCAGCGCCTGAATGTCGTGGCGGTTGAGCTTGTAGGCGTAGTACTGCGCGATTTTCGCCCCCGCAGAGTGGGCGGTGACTTTCGCGGATTCCAGGGTGATTGAAGGCACCAGCCCCATCGCCGCGACGGCCAGCCCGCCTTTGGCGGAAGAGGAATATTTCAGCGTCACATCGCCGCTGTTGAGCAGCGGGCGCGCATCGTCCACGTTCATAACCTGGTTAAGGCTGGTAAAAAAACCTTCTGCCAGATGGTGAGTCGTGGTCGGCGTCAGAACATGATTGACCAGTGTGAGTGCGTCGCCCTCCCTGGCAAAGAGAGCCGCTTTGGTCCACGTCGAGCCGATGTCGACAGAGACGATTTGCATCAGATGGCCTCTTCCAGACAGCGCTGCGCGACGCCGTGGCGCTGGTTGATATCGGCGGCCATTAACCGGCAAACATCTTCCAGGTCATGGCTTGGCGCGAAGACACGGTTAAAGCCCATGTCTTTGAATTTCGCTTCCACATCTGCAAAGTCATGTTTACCGACAACCAGATTTCCGCCCACATAAAGCAGAATCTCGCCAATACCGCGTTCGATGCAGCGTTCGCGTAGCCCCAGACAGTCAATGTCACCGTGGCCATAAATAGAGGAAACGACAATGGCGTCGGCGCCGGTTTCGATGGCGGCGTCAATATATTCATCCTGGCTTACCATAACGCCCAGATTGATTACGCGAAAATCATGGGCAGTAAAAACACGGTCCAGAACTTTATTGCCTACTGCATGGCAGTCAGCACCAATGACGCCAATAACAAGTGTTGATTTCTTCATGGGTAATCCTCTCCAGGACTCAGGGTAAAAATAAAAATGATGATATATGGCGCCCTCTGGGGGGGGCGGCCTTTAATAGTGAGGGAGTGTCCTGGGGCGGCGTTATCGATGCAATTGATCTATTTTCAAAAAATCATGCGTAAAACGGCGATACTGGATGTTGATAAAATTTAACCATAAATATCATGTGGTTAAATTTTATTTCCGAGTGGGAATATATTTATATAACCATAATGGTGAAAAACGAAATGTCACCTTTGTGATCTGAATCTTATTTATAATCAGCAACAAAAATATTCATGAAAAATAATGAAAGCGAGAGAATTGTGAGTAAGGTAACGGAATTTAAAAAGTGCTTGAGATACGGCATTTATTGGTTGTTAATAAAAATAAACAAATGCTAATGATTTGTTTTATATCGCCGTATAACGTGTTTTTTCGCGCAGCGCATCACTTTTATTTATCGCCTGTGGCGCAAGGGAAATTTTAACGTTGTTTACGACGGGCGATCAGGGTAAATTTATAATCGTCGGTATTGAACGCATTTCGACTGTATTCAAATATCCGGCCATCTTTCAAATATCCGCGCGAGACTTTTTCCAGAATCGGCTTGCCGGGATCGATAGCCAGCAGTCGGCTCATCTCCTCGGTGGGCATCACCGGGATCAGCTCCTGCTCGCTTCGGTCGATCACCATTTGCTTCACCTCTTCGATGAAATGGTACTTCGATTTTTCCATGACTTCCCAGGTCAGATCCGGGAACAGGGCCAGCGGCATCCAGGTTTCTTCCAGCGTTACCGGTTTTTGCTTGATAAAGCGCACCCGCTTGACGTGCCAGACGCGGCTGCCCTGGGCAAGCTGGAGCTGTGCCTGCAAAAAGTCATCTGCCGGGATCACTTCAAAGACCCGCACTTCACTGTGAGTGTCGACGTTACGGTCAGCGAGCTTCTCATAGAAGCTGGTTAACTGATAGATGTCGTAATTAACCCGCTCCGCTTTCACATAGGTGCCGCTACCCTGGATGCTTTCGACAATATGCTGTTCCGTAAGCTGCCTGAGCGCCTGGCGCACCGTGACGCGGCTGACGTTAAACGTTGCCTGCAGCGCGGATTCCGTCGGCAGGGCGTCGCCTGGCTTCAACTCACCTTGCTGAATTTGCTCAAGGATACGGTCTGCGATCTGGCGGTATAGCGGCTTTCGGCTCATGGTTTTCCGGGAAGGTTAATACGAATTCGCTCATTATGCCTGACATCCCGGCGCTGTAAATAATACAAATTTAATACAAATTATCGCGCAATAGTGAAAATGATCACATAAATGTATTATTTCGTCTGGCACACTTCTTCGCGCATAAAACCACCACAGGGTGAGGAACATGATGAACCTGACAACGTTAACCCACCGCGATGCGCTGTGCCTGAATGCCCGCTTCGCCAGTCGTGACGAGGCAATCACCGCATTAGCGCAACGGCTAACGGCGTTGGGTAAGATTGCCGATCCCCAGGCGTTTTTAACGGAGGTCTTTTCCCGCGAAAGTCTCGGTCCCACCGCGCTGGGCGAAGGGCTGGCAGTACCGCACGGTAAAACGTCCGCTGTGAAGGAGGCCGCGTTCGCGGTGGCGACCCTCAGCGAACCACTGGAATGGGACGGTGTCGATGGACCCGAACCGGTGGAACTGATCTTTCTGCTCGCCATCCCGCAGAATGAAGCGGGCAGTACGCATATGCACTTGCTGACCGCGCTTACCACCCGTCTGGCGGACGACGAGACGCGGGCACGGGTGATGGCTGCCGAAAGCGCAGATGCGTTGCTGGCGGCGCTGGACGACGAGGTTCATGCTGCATTCACACCCCCGCTGGCGCAGGCGCCAACGCTGGTCTGCGTGACCGCCTGTCCGGCGGGGATTGCGCATACCTATATGGCCGCGGAGTATCTGGAAAAAGCGGGTCGTAAGTTGGGCGTGAATGTGTATGTCGAAAAGCAGGGCGCTAACGGCATTGAAGGCAGGCTGACGGCGGACCAACTGAATGCGGCGACGGCGTGTATTTTCGCCGCTGAGGTGGCCATAAAAGAGAGTGAACGCTTTGCCGGACTGCCGACGCTTACGGTACCGGTCGCGGAGCCGATTCGCCATGCGGAGCAACTGATCCAGCAGGCGCTGGCGCTGCCGCAGCGTGAAACGCGCGCGCTTCAGCAGGATGCGCCGCCTGCGAAGGGGCTAAAAACCGAACTCAAACAGGCGCTGCTGAGCGGCATCTCATTCGCCGTGCCGCTGATCGTCGCGGGCGGCACCGTCCTTGCCGTCGCGGTACTGCTGGCGCAGATGCTGGGGCTGCAACACCTTTTCGATCAGGAAAACTCCTGGCTGTGGATGTACCGCAAACTGGGCGGCGGAATGCTTGGCATTCTCATGGTGCCGGTACTGGCGGCTTATACCGCCTATTCGCTGGCGGATAAACCCGCGCTGGCGCCGGGCTTCGCCGCCGGACTGGCCGCTAATATGATCGGTTCCGGCTTTCTTGGCGCGGTAGCGGGCGGGCTTATCGCCGGATACCTGATGCGCTGGGTGAAAAATCATCTCCGGCTGAGCAGTAAGTTCAACGGGTTTTTGACCTTCTATTTGTACCCGGTCATCGGCACGCTCGGCGCGGGCAGCCTGATGCTGTTCGTGGTTGGCGAGCCGGTGGCGTGGATCAACAACGCGCTGACGGCCTGGCTGAATGGCTTAAGCGGCGCCAACGCGCTGTTGCTTGGCGCTATCCTCGGCTTTATGTGCTCCTTCGACCTGGGCGGGCCGGTGAATAAAGCTGCCTACGCCTTCTGCCTGGGCGCAATGGCCAACGGCGTTTACGGGCCTTACGCCATTTTTGCCTCCGTCAAAATGGTTTCAGCCTTTACGGTAACGGCCTCCACGCTACTCTCGCCACGTTTATTTAAAGAGTTTGAAATCGAAACCGGTAAATCTACCTGGCTACTGGGGCTGGCGGGGATCACCGAAGGGGCTATCCCGATGGCGATAGAAGATCCGCTGCGGGTCATTAGCGCTTTTGTCCTCGGGTCGATGGTCACCGGGGCGATCGTTGGCGCCATGAATATTGGGCTGTCGACGCCCGGCGCAGGGATTTTCTCCCTCTTTTTACTCCATGATGGCGGATTAGGCGGCGTCATGGCGGCGGCAGGCTGGTTTGGCGCGGCGCTGGCGGGAACGTTGATTTCCACACTGATTCTGCTGCTCTGGCGTCGTCAGGCGGTGAAGCAGGGCAAATACGTCACCGACCGCGTGCCGGTAAACACTCACTAACAGGAAACGACGATGAAAGCAGTCTCTCGTGTTCACATCACCCCGCATATGCACTGGGATCGTGAGTGGTATTTCACCACCGAAGAATCACGCATTTTGCTGGTCAATAATATGGAGGAGATCCTTACCCGTCTGGAGCAGGATGCCGAATACAAATATTACGTGCTGGACGGGCAGACGGCGATACTGGAGGACTACTTCGCGGTGGTGCCGGAAAATAAAGAGCGGGTCAGACGACTGATTCAGGCCGGGAAGCTGATTATCGGCCCGTGGTATACCCAGACGGATACCACTCTTGTTTCCGGTGAATCGATTGTGCGTAACCTGATGTATGGGATGCGTGACTGTCTGGCCTTTGGCGAGCCGATGAAAATTGGCTATTTGCCGGACTCGTTTGGCATGTCCGGCCAGCTTCCGCATATTTACAACGGCTTTGGCATCACCCGCACCCTGTTCTGGCGCGGTTGTTCAGAACGCCACGGCACCGATAAAACCGAGTTTCTGTGGCAGAGTCGCGATGGCAGCGAAGTGGTGGCGCAGGTGCTGCCGCTGGGCTACGCGATTGGTAAGTACTTACCGGAGGACGAAGCCGGATTACGTAAACGACTCGACGGTTATTTCGAGGTGCTGGAAAAGGCATCGGTAACAAAAGAGATCCTGCTGCCTAACGGTCACGACCAGATGCCGCTTCAGCAAAATATCTTTGCGGTGATGGATAAGTTGCGGGAAATTTATCCCCAACGGACTTTTGTCATGAGTCGTTTCGAGGAGGTCTTTGAACGCACAGAGGCCCATCGCGAGCAATTAGCCACCCTGAAGGGCGAATTTATCGACGGCAAATACATGCGCGTACACCGCACCATAGGCTCGACGCGGATGGACATCAAAATCGCTCACGCGCGGATCGAAAATAAAATCGTCAATCTTCTCGAACCGCTGGCGACGCTGGCATGGACGCTGGGTTTTGATTACCACCACGGTCTGCTGGAAAAAATGTGGAAGGAGATATTAAAGAATCACGCCCACGACAGCATCGGCTGTTGCTGTAGTGACCCGGTGCACCGCGAAATTGCGGCGCGATTTATGCTGGCGGAAGACATGGCCGACAACCTGATCCGTTTTTATCTGCGTAAAGTGGTGGACAACATGCCCCACAGCGACGCCGACAAACTGGTGCTGTTTAACCTGATGCCGTGGCCGCGCGAAGAGGTCATTAATACCACCCTTCGCCTGCGCGCCAGCCAGTTCAGCCTGCGTGATGACAGAGGGAACGCTGTGCCTTATTTCATTCGTGAGGCGCGAGAGCTGGACCCGGGGCTGATCGACCGGCAAATCGTTCACTACGGCAACTACGACCCGTTTATGGAGTACGACATCCAGATTCATCAGATCGTCCCGTCGATGGGGTATCGCACCCTGTACATTGATGCCAATGCCCCTGGACTTCAGGTTGCCGCGAAAACGACCCCGGAAACGTTGCTGGAGAACGCTTTCTGGCAAATTTCGCTCAACGAAGACGGCACGCTGCGCCTGTATGATAAAGACAGCGGCGTCTGTTATGACCGGGTGCTGGAGCTGGAAGAAGGTTCTGACGATGGCGATGAATATGATTATTCGCCAGCAAGAGAAGAGTGGCGGCTGACGTCGGCCGGTGTGCAACCCCACTGCGAGATCCGCCATGAGGCGTGGCAGAGCCAGGCGCTGATCCGTTATGACCTGGCGGTTCCGCGTGATCTCGCTGAACGCGCCCTGCGCCAGCGCAGCGGCAGGGTAGGGGTGGAGATTGCGGTGACGCTTTCCCATAACAGCAGACGAATTGATGTCGGAATAACACTGGACAACCAGGCCGACGATCATCGGGTGCGGGTATTAATTCCAACGCCTTTTACTACCGATCAGGTGTTGGCGGATACCCAGTTTGGCTCTGTGACGCGTCCGGTAGAGGACGACGCGATGACCAACTGGCGGGAAGAAGGGTGGAAAGAGGCGCCTGTGCCGGTATGGAATCTGCTCAATTATGCTGCGTTACAGGAAGGGCGTAACGGGTTGGCGGTCTTTACGGAAGGTTTGCGCGAATTTGAGGTGACGGGCGAGGAGAAAAAAACCTTCGCCATTACGCTCTTGCGCGGCGTGGGGCTACTGGGTAAAGAGGATTTACTGCTGCGCCCAGGGCGTCCTTCCGGCATCAAAATGCCGGTACCGGATTCACAACTGCGGGGAACCCTGCATTGTCGGCTAAGTCTGTTTAGCTTTAGCGGTACGCCGTTCTCTGCGGGTGTGGCGCAGCAGGCGCGGGCGTGGCTGACGCCGGTACAGTGTTACAATAAAATTCCGTGGGACGCGATGAAGCTCAACAAGGCCCGTTTTACCGTACCTGAGCGTTACAGTTTACTGACCATGCCGCCCGTCGGCTGTCAGATAAGCGCGCTAAAGAAAGCGGAAGACGGCGAAGCGCTGATTTTGCGCCTGTTTAATCCGTCGGACAGCACGTCGAGTGATACCACCGTCACCTTTACCCGGACGGTGGCAAACTGCGCGGAAGTGATGATGAGCGAGCAGGTCGTTTCGGCTCACGAGCGGGACGATAACCTTCCCGGGACGTTTTTACCCGGGCAATCGCGGACCTTCCGCTACCAGCTTGTCTGAAATGTCAGCAATCGGAACAACGCCACGCTAAGCGTGGCGTTGTTATTTTCACAATAATAACGTTGTGGTGTTAATTCAAATTAACCTTAAAGT
The DNA here is from genome assembly GCF_000759835.1 of Citrobacter sedlakii NBRC 105722. Classification (GTDB taxonomy): domain Bacteria; phylum Pseudomonadota; class Gammaproteobacteria; order Enterobacterales; family Enterobacteriaceae; genus Citrobacter_A; species Citrobacter_A sedlakii. The sequence goes on along the minus strand of NZ_BBNB01000002.1, from coordinate 186,200 downwards.
AAAATTAATGTGAATGATGAAAGGCGGGCTTTTCAGACGCGACGAAAATGATACCCGGACTTCGAAAAATAGCCCCTCAGCAAACCCTGGCAGAACGGCCTGCCACGTTAATTAAAACACCGTCTTTTTATATAAGAATTTTATTGGCGTAACTCCGCAATCAATCAAAGATACACATGTGCAACATGTTTTTTACTTCGGTCACCGCATCTAAACATGGTTAACATAAAAGGGTGTTTTTGATTTAAATCAATGTTTAATGATTGGAAAAAGATAAGGAAACGCGATAAATTGTCGCCGATCAAATTGATGGAAAAGTGAGAAATTCGCTATAAATTGATCACTGTCGAAAAACGCAAATCTTCCTCAATAAAAACCTGTTTATTGTAAGGATTTTGCGGCGTAATATAATTGCGGGATCAATTTGAGTTTTTTATTAACATGTTTGTAACCTTTCACCCATTCTGTTTCCTTATACGGAAAAGGATACCGGCGAAGGCGCGCAAACAAATTTGTATTGGGGCATGCGTGTGACCCTTTCTAACGGGGTTCACTCTCGGAGTCTTCATGCGATGAGCAAGGAGTCATGATGTTAGATATAGTCGAACTGTCGCGCTTACAGTTTGCCTTGACCGCGATGTACCACTTCCTCTTTGTGCCACTGACGCTCGGTATGGCGTTTTTGCTGGCCATTATGGAAACGGTCTACGTCCTTTCCGGCAAACAGATTTATAAAGATATGACTAAGTTCTGGGGCAAGTTGTTTGGTATCAACTTTGCTCTGGGTGTGGCAACAGGGCTGACCATGGAGTTCCAGTTCGGGACAAACTGGTCTTACTATTCCCACTACGTTGGGGATATCTTCGGTGCGCCGCTGGCGATCGAAGGTCTGATGGCCTTCTTCCTCGAATCCACCTTTGTAGGTCTGTTCTTCTTTGGCTGGGATCGTCTGGGCAAAGTCCAGCACATGGCTGTTACCTGGCTGGTGGCATTAGGCTCTAACCTTTCTGCGCTGTGGATCCTGGTCGCTAACGGCTGGATGCAGAACCCTATCGCGTCGGATTTCAACTTTGAAACCATGCGCATGGAAATGGTGAGCTTCTCTGAACTGGTGCTCAACCCGGTTGCACAGGTGAAATTCGTTCATACCGTGGCGTCGGGTTATGTCACGGGTGCGATGTTCATCCTCGGTATCAGCGCTTACTATCTGCTGAAAGGCCGCGACATTGCCTTCGCTAAACGCTCCTTTGCCATTGCCGCCAGCTTCGGGATGGCCGCTGTATTGTCTGTTATCGTTCTGGGTGATGAGTCCGGTTACGAAATGGGCGACGTGCAGAAAACCAAACTCGCCGCCATCGAAGCCGAGTGGGAGACCCAGCCTGCACCGGCTGCCTTTACCCTGTTCGGTATTCCGGATCAGGATTCGCAGGAAAACAAATTTGCGATCCAGATCCCTTACGCGCTGGGTATTATCGCTACCCGCTCCGTCGATACGCCGGTGATCGGTCTGAAAGACCTGATGGTCCAGCACGAAGAACGTATCCGCAACGGGATGAAAGCGTATGAACTGCTCGAACAACTGCGCGCCGGTTCAACCGACCAGACCGTTCGCGATCAGTTCAACAGCATGAAGAAAGACCTGGGCTATGGTCTGCTGCTGAAACGCTATACTCCGAACGTCTCCGACGCGACGGAAGCGCAGATCCAGCAGGCGACGAAAGATTCTATTCCTCGCGTTGCGCCGCTGTATTTCGCGTTCCGTATCATGGTGGCATGCGGCTTCCTGCTGCTGGCGATCATCGCGCTGTCCTTCTGGAGCGTTATCCGTAACCGCATCGGCGAGAAAAAATGGCTGCTGCGCGCTGCGCTGTATGGTATTCCACTGCCGTGGATCGCCGTAGAAGCGGGCTGGTTTGTTGCGGAATATGGCCGTCAGCCATGGGCTATCGGCGAAGTGCTGCCCACCGCCGTGGCGAACTCGTCGCTGACGGTAGGCGATTTGCTGTTCTCCATGTTCCTGATTTGCGGCCTGTACACCCTGTTCCTGGTGGCAGAACTGTTCCTGATGTTCAAGTTTGCACGCCTTGGCCCAAGCAGCCTGAAAACCGGTCGCTATCACTTTGAGCAGTCCACCGTGGCTTCTCAGCCGGCACGCTAAGACAGGAGTCGTCAAATGATCGATTATGAAGTACTACGTTTTATCTGGTGGCTGCTGGTTGGCGTTCTGCTGATTGGTTTTGCGGTTACCGATGGCTTCGACATGGGGGTGGGCATGCTCACCCGTTTCCTCGGTCGTAACGACACCGAGCGTCGAATTATGATTAACTCCATCGCCCCGCACTGGGACGGTAACCAAGTGTGGCTGATCACCGCCGGCGGCGCGCTGTTCGCCGCCTGGCCGATGGTCTATGCCGCCGCGTTCTCCGGTTTCTATGTGGCGATGATCCTCGTGCTGGCATCGTTATTCTTCCGTCCGGTCGGTTTTGACTACCGTTCCAAGATTGAAGATCCGCGCTGGCGCAACATGTGGGACTGGGGCGTGTTCATCGGTAGCTTTGTGCCGCCGCTGGTGATTGGCGTGGCGTTTGGTAACCTGTTGCAGGGCGTACCGTTCCATGTCGACGAGTATCTGCGTCTCTACTACACCGGTAACTTCTTCCAGTTGCTGAACCCGTTCGGTCTGCTGGCAGGCGTGATCAGCGTTGGGATGATCATCACCCAGGGCGCGACCTACCTGCAAATGCGTACCGTGGGCGAACTGCATCTGCGTGCCCGCGCGACCTCACAGATCGCCGCGCTGGTCACGCTGGTCTGCTTCGCGCTGGCGGGTGTCTGGGTGATGTACGGTATCGACGGTTATGTGGTGACCTCTGCTATCGATCACCATGCCGCGTCTAACCCACTGACCAAAGAAGTGACTCGTGAAGCGGGCGCATGGCTGGTGAACTTTAACAACGCACCGATCCTGTGGTTGATTCCGGCGCTGGGCGTGGTACTGCCGCTGCTGACGATCCTGACCTCGCGGATGGAAAAAGGGGCATGGGCGTTCCTGTTCTCTTCTCTGACGCTGGCCTGCATCATCCTGACCGCGGGTATCGCGATGTTCCCGTTCGTGATGCCTTCCAGCACCATGATGAATGCGAGCCTGACGATGTGGGATGCGACGTCCAGCCAGATGACGCTGAACCTGATGACCTGGGTTGCGGTGGTATTTGTGCCGATCATCCTGATCTACACCAGTTGGTGTTACTGGAAAATGTTCGGTCGTATTACCAAAGAACACATTGAAAGCAACACCCACTCTCTGTACTAAGTAAGGAGCAATTGTATGTGGTATTTCGCCTGGATTCTGGGAACGCTTCTTGCCTGTGCATTTGGGATCATCACCGCGCTGGCCCTTGAGCACGTCGAGGCAAGCAAAAACGGTCAAGAAGAACACTGATGAAACTTATCGCGATGCTGTATGCGATAATGGACAAGCGCCCGTTACGGGCGCTTTCTTTCGTCATGGCGCTGGTGTTAGCAGGATGTATGTTTTGGGATCCCTCCCGCTTCGCGGCAAAGACCAGTACGCTGGAAATCTGGCACGGTTTACTGCTGATGTGGGCCGTCTGCGCAGGCATCATACATGGCGTTGGTTTTCGCCCTCGCGCCGTGCACTGGCAAGGGATCTTCTCCCCTCTGCTGGCCGACATAGTCCTTATCGTGGGGCTGTTTTTCTTCTTCTTTTGAATAAGAAACATCCTGAAAGAACGATGGGCTTGCATAAGCCCATATATTTTTACTCTCCCTTAACTTCCCCCCATTCCCAAGCCCTGATAGCGCGCGTATAGTAGCAACGTTTAAAAGTTCTCTCTTTTGTTGCATTACCGGGATGTAAAGTGAATACAACGCGATATACAACAGCATTCTTGATGCGTCGCGAGGGCAATGACGCGAGTCACCAGACACTTGCAAACGTAAGTGACGGAGATGAGCGGATGGCGCTGACAACGAGGCCGCAGGAATGAATAAGTATATATTTCGATGGCCGGTTCGTGTCTATTATGAAGACACCGACGCCGGTGGGGTGGTTTACCACGCCAGCTATGTCGCTTTTTATGAAAGAGCGCGCACAGAGATGCTGCGTCATCACCACTTTAGTCAGCAGGTTTTGCTGGCAGAGCGAGTGGCCTTCGTGGTGCGTAAAATGACGCTGGAATACTATGCGCCTGCGCGACTCGACGACATGCTCGAAGTTCAGTCTGAAATTACGTCAATGCGTGGTACCTCAATGGTGTTCACGCAACGCATTGTCAACGCAGAAAACACGGTGCTCAATGAAGCAGAAGTGCTGATTGTTTGCGTTGATCCACTCAAAATGAAGCCTCGTGCGCTTCCCAAGTCCATTGTCGCGGAGTTTAAGCAGTGACTGACATGAATATCCTTGATTTGTTCCTGAAGGCTAGCCTTCTGGTTAAACTTATCATGTTGATTTTGATTGGTTTTTCAATCGCATCCTGGGCCATCATCATCCAGCGGACCCGTATTCTCAACGCTGCTGCGCGTGAAGCCGAAGCGTTTGAAGACAAATTCTGGTCCGGGATCGAACTGTCTCGCCTGTATCAGGAAAGCCAGGGCCGCCGCGATAGTCTGGCGGGGTCGGAACAAATCTTCTATAGCGGGTTCAAAGAGTTTGCCCGCCTGCATCGGGCCAACAGCCATGCACCGGAAGCGATCGTTGAAGGCGCATCCCGGGCGATGCGCATCTCAATGAACCGCGAGCTTGAGAATCTTGAGACGCACATTCCGTTCCTCGGCAGCGTCGGTTCTATCAGCCCGTATATCGGTCTGTTTGGTACCGTGTGGGGGATTATGCATGCGTTTATCGCCCTGGGGGCGGTAAAACAGGCCACCCTGCAGATGGTCGCGCCGGGGATCGCGGAAGCGCTGATCGCGACGGCGATTGGTCTGTTTGCGGCGATCCCTGCGGTTATGGCCTACAACCGCCTGAACCAGCGTGTGAACAAGCTGGAATTGAATTACGACAACTTTATGGAAGAGTTTACCGCGATTCTGCACCGTCAGGCGTTTACCGTTAGCGAGAGCAACAAGGGGTAAACCATGGCGAGATCGCGTGGACGGGGTCGTCGCGACCTGAAGTCCGAAATCAACATCGTACCGTTGCTCGACGTGCTGCTGGTGCTGCTGCTGATCTTTATGGCGACAGCGCCGATCATTACCCAGAGCGTGGAAGTCGATCTGCCGGACGCCACGGAGTCGCAGGCGGTGAGCAGTAACGACAATCCGCCGGTGATTATTGAAGTGTCCGGGGTAGGGCAGTACAGCGTGGTAGTGGAAAAAGATCGTATGGATCAACTGCCGCCGGAACAGGTTGTTGCGGAAGCGAAAAGCCGCCTGGAATCCAATCCGAAAACGGTCTTCTTAATCGGTGGCGCGAAAGACGTGCCTTACGATGAAATAATTAAAGCGCTGAACTTGTTACACAGCGCGGGTGTGAAGTCGGTCGGCTTAATGACCCAGCCTATCTGATCATCCGCTTCTCTGGCGTGAAAAGAGCGTGTAACAGGCGAACAGTTTTTGGGAACCGAGAGTGTCAAAGGCAACCGAACAAAACGACAAGCTCAAGCGGGCGATAATTATTTCAGCGGTGCTGCATGTCATCTTATTTGCAGTGCTGATCTGGAGTTCGTTCGATGAGCATATAGAGGCTTCAGCCGGCGGCGGCGGTGGTTCTTCCATCGATGCCGTGATGGTTGATCCTGGCGCCGTGGTTCAGCAGTACGAACGTCAGCAGCAGCAACAGTCCAGCGCGCAGCGTGCTAAAGAGCAGCGTGAAAAACTGGCGCAACAGCAGGCGGAAGAGCTTCGCGAGAAGCAGGCTGCGGAACAGGAACGGCTTAAGCAGATTGAAAAAGAGCGCTTAGCGGCGCAGGAACAGCAAAAGCAGGCCGAGGCTGAGGCGAAGAAAGCGCAGGAGCAGCAGAAACAGGCTGAGGAAGCCGCGAAGAAAGCTGCCGCCGACGCAAAAGCGAAAGCGGACGCGCAGGCGAAAGAAGCGGCGGAGGCGGCGAAAAAGGCCGCTGCTGACGCGAAGAAGAAAGCCGAAGCCGAGGCGGCGAAAGCGGCCGCGGATGCGAAGAAAAAGGCGGAAGCGGAGGCTGCTAAGCAGGCTCAGGCCGACGCGGAGAAGAAAGCGGCCGCAGAAAAAGCCGCTGCAGCCAAAGCGGCAGCCGCTGAAAAAGCGGCGGCCGAGAAGAAAGCCGCCGCCGAAAAGGCCGCCGCAGAGAAAAAAGCCGCTGCGGAGAAAGCGGCTGCCGATAAGAAAGCGGCAGCGGCTAAAAAAGCGGCCGCAGAAAAAGCCGCTGCGGAAAAGGCCGCGGCAGCAGCAGGCGTGGACGATCTGCTGGGCGACTTAAGCTCCGGTAAGAATGCGCCGAAAACCGGCGGTGGGGCGAAAGGGAACAACGCTTCTCCGGCGGGGAGTGGTAATACTAAAAATAATGGCGCGTCAGGCGCGGATATCAGTAACTATGCCGGGCAGATCAAATCTGCTATCGAGAGCAAGTTTTATGACGCATCGTCCTATACAGGCAAGACCTGTACGCTGCGGATAAAACTCGCGCCGGACGGCCTGCTGCTGGATATTCAGTCTGAAGGTGGCGATCCGGCGCTTTGTCAGGCAGCGCTTGCGGCGGCCCGACAGGCGAAGATTCCAAAACCGCCAAGCCAGGCAGTGTATGAAGTGTTTAAAAACGCGCCTCTGGACTTTAAACCGTAAGCTAAACTTTCCCCGTCACCGCGGGGAAAACAAACGTCGGCAGTCCCTGGGTTTCGGTAGTTTTGTGTATTTGAGTTTGTTAACATTCTGCTAAATTATCGTGGGCTTTCCGTCCAGATAAGGGAGATATGATGAAGCAGGCATTACGAGTAGCATTTGGTTTTCTGATGCTGTGGGCGGCGGTGCTGCACGCAGAAGTCCGTATCGAGATCACCCAGGGGGTGGACTCGGCGCGCCCGATTGGCGTTGTGCCATTCCAGTGGGCGGGGCCGGGGGCGGCGCCTGAAGATATCGGCGGCATCGTTGGCGCAGACTTGCGTAACAGCGGGAAATTTAACCCATTAGATCGCTCCCGTCTGCCGCAGCAGCCGGGTACCGCGCAGGAGGTTCAGCCTGCGGCATGGTCTGCGCTGGGTATCGACGCGGTGGTTGTCGGTCAGGTAACGCCGAATCCGGACGGTTCCTATAATGTCGCCTATCAACTGGTTGACACTGGCGGCGCGCCGGGTACTGTACTGGCCCAGAACTCTTACAAAGTGAATAAGCAGTGGTTGCGCTATGCGGGCCATACCGCCAGTGATGAAGTGTTCGAAAAGCTGACCGGCATTAAGGGCGCTTTCCGTACCCGTATCGCTTACGTTGTGCAGACAAACGGCGGTCAGTTCCCGTATGAGCTGCGCGTCTCTGACTACGATGGTTATAACCAGTTCGTGGTTCACCGTTCCCCGCAGCCGCTGATGTCTCCGGCGTGGTCTCCGGATGGCTCGAAACTGGCTTATGTCACCTTTGAAAGCGGTCGTTCTGCGCTGGTTATTCAGACATTATCTAACGGTGCGGTGCGTCAGGTTGCCTCTTTCCCGCGTCACAACGGTGCGCCTGCGTTCTCTCCGGACGGCAGCAAACTGGCGTTTGCCCTGTCAAAAACCGGTAGTCTGAACCTGTACGTGATGGATATCGGCTCTGGTCAGATCCGTCAGGTAACCGATGGTCGCAGCAACAACACGGAACCGACCTGGTTCCCGGACAGCCAGAACCTGGCCTTTACCTCTGACCAGGCCGGACGTCCACAGGTGTATAAAGTTAACGTCAACGGCGGTGCTCCGCAGCGTATTACCTGGGAAGGTTCACAAAACCAGGACGCTGATGTCAGCAGCGACGGGAAATTTATGGTAATGGTAAGCACGACTAACGGTCAGCAGCACATTGCCAAACAAGATCTGGTAGCGGGTGGCGTACAGGTTCTGTCGTCAACGTTCCTGGACGAAACGCCAAGTCTGGCACCTAACGGCACTATGGTTATCTACAGCTCTTCTCAGGGGATGGGATCCGTGCTGAATTTGGTTTCTACAGATGGGCGTTTCAAAGCGCGTCTTCCGGCAACTGATGGACAGGTTAAATTCCCTGCCTGGTCGCCGTATCTGTGATAATAAATAATTGATTAATAAAGGAATCATTGAAATGCAACTGAACAAAGTGCTGAAAGGGCTGATGATTGCTCTGCCTGTTATGGCTATTGCGGCATGTTCTTCCAACAAGAACGCCAGCAATGACGGCAGCGAAGGCATGCTGGGTGCCGGCACTGGTATGGATGCAAACGGCAGCGGCGGCAACATGTCCTCCGAAGAGCAGGCGCGTCTGCAAATGCAACAGCTGCAGCAGAACAACATCGTTTACTTCGATCTGGACAAGTACGATATCCGTTCTGACTTCGCTGCGATGCTGGATGCGCACGCGAACTTCCTGCGTAGCAACCCGTCTTACAAAGTCACCGTAGAAGGTCACGCGGACGAACGTGGTACGCCTGAGTACAACATCTCCCTGGGTGAACGTCGTGCGAACGCTGTTAAGATGTACCTGCAGGGTAAAGGCGTTTCTGCTGACCAGATCTCCATCGTTTCTTACGGTAAAGAAAAACCTGCAGTACTGGGTCATGACGAAGCGGCGTATGCCAAAAACCGTCGTGCCGTACTGGTTTACTAAGAGAATTGCATGAGCAGTAACTTCAGACATCATGTGTTGAGTCTGTCGTTACTGGTTGGCATAGCGGCCCCCTGGGCCGCTTTTGCTCAAGCGCCAATCAGTAGTGTCGGCTCAGGCTCGGTCGAAGACCGCGTCACTCAACTCGAGCGTATTTCGAATGCTCACAGCCAGCTTTTAACCCAACTCCAGCAACAACTCTCTGATAATCAGGCCGATATCGATTCCCTGCGTGGTCAAATTCAGGAAAGCCAATATCAGCTGAATCAGGTCGTTGAACGCCAGAAGCAGATCCTGCTGCAGATTGACAGTCTGAACAGCGGTGGCGCAGCCGCGCAGTCTGCGGGCGGCGCTCAGGGGGGGACGGCGACGGGCGCAGCGACGGCAGCACCGGATGCAGGGGCGGCAGCCACTGGCGCGCCGGTCCAAAGCGGTGACGCCAATACCGACTATAATGCGGCAATTGCGCTGGTGCAGGATAAATCCCGCCAGGATGACGCGATTGCGGCATTCCAGAATTTCATCAAGAAATACCCGGATTCAACCTATCAGCCGAATGCCAACTACTGGCTCGGTCAGTTGAATTACAACAAGGGTAAAAAAGATGATGCCGCGTTTTATTTCGCCTCGGTGGTGAAGAACTACCCGAAGTCGCCTAAAGCCGCTGACGCGATGTATAAAGTCGGTGTGATCATGCAGGACAAAGGTGATACTGCGAAAGCGAAAGCGGTTTATCAGCAGGTTATCAGCAAATACCCAGGTACTGATGGGGCGAAACAGGCGCAAAAACGTCTCGGCGCGATGTAATGCACACCATACGACCAGAAATCGAATTATTTCTGGTCGTGTCGTGCGATTCATAAGCAGTTGAGTGATCTACATCGAAATTTTAGTTGCGCTGAAATCTGAAATCAGTAATATATGCCGCCGTTGCCACGGGATATCAAACAAACCGAAAGCAGCGCAAAAGTGGGTCGTTAGCTCAGTTGGTAGAGCAGTTGACTTTTAATCAATTGGTCGCAGGTTCGAATCCTGCACGACCCACCAATCGTTACGGTGGAAAGCGATAATTAAACGTGAAGGATAACGTTGCGTCAGCAACGGCGCCGTAGAGCGAGGTAAAGCCGAGTCATCCTGCACGACCCATCAGTAAGACAGTAGTATCCAGCGCAGTATCGGGTGATTAGCTCAGCTGGGAGAGCACCTCCCTTACAAGGAGGGGGTCGGCGGTTCGATCCCGTCATCACCCACCACTCGGGTCGTTAGCTCAGTTGGTAGAGCAGTTGACTTTTAATCAATTGGTCGCAGGTTCGAATCCTGCACGACCCACCAGTTTTAACGTCGAACTCAGATGTTAAACGTGAAGGATAACGTTGCGACAGCAACGGCGCCGTAGGGCGAGGCGAAGCCAAAACATCCTGCACGATAACCCATGTTGAATGGGTACCGAGTCAAAATCTTCAGGCGACACCCTAAAGGGTCGTTAGCTCAGTTGGTAGAGCAGTTGACTTTTAATCAATTGGTCGCAGGTTCGAATCCTGCACGACCCACCATTTTAACGGTGGAAACGGGTAGAAAACGTGAAGGATAACGTTGCGACAGCAACGGCCCAAAGGGCGAGGCGAAGCCGAGTCATCCTGCACGACCCACCAGTCTGAATGATTAAGCAGTAAATCCCGCAAGGGGTCGTTAGCTCAGTTGGTAGAGCAGTTGACTTTTAATCAATTGGTCGCAGGTTCGAATCCTGCACGACCCACCAATGTAAAAAGGCGCCCTAAAGGCGCCTTTTTGCTATGTGCAGAATGTAATGATTCGAACGCAGTGAGACAACGGAGCCGCTTGCGGCGACGGCCCGAAGGGCGAGGCGAAGCCGGATCGGATCGCCGTCACCCTCCGGCAAAACGGTGCGCAATAGGTGTGACTTTCGTTACGCAATCCGCTATCTTGTTTAGCATATAAAACAAATATGGCCGATTTCGGCGTCCTGTACGCTCTGTATCGGTTATTTCGTTAAGCGAGAAAAACGAGAAAGCAAGATGAGCGTAATGTTTGATCCAGAAGCAGCGATTTATCCGTTTCCGCCAAAACCTGTCCCGCTGAGCGTTGACGAAAAACAATTCTATCGCGACAAAATCAAGCGTCTGCTGAAAGCGCGTGATGCAGTGATGGTCGCGCACTATTACACCGATCCGGAAATCCAGCAACTGGCGGAAGAGACCGGCGGTTGCATATCAGACTCCCTTGAGATGGCGCGCTTTGGCGCAAAGCATCCTGCGTCCACCCTGCTGGTGGCTGGAGTACGCTTTATGGGCGAAACCGCCAAAATCCTCAGCCCGGAAAAAACCATTTTGATGCCGACGCTGCAGGCCGAATGTTCGCTCGATCTCGGCTGTCCTGTCGAGGAATTTAACGCATTTTGCGATGCCCATCCGGATCGCACCGTGGTGGTCTACGCTAACACCTCCGCTGCGGTCAAAGCGCGTGCCGATTGGGTCGTGACCTCCAGCATTGCGGTTGAACTCATTGAGCATCTGGATAGTTTGGGCGAAAAAATCATCTGGGCGCCGGATCGTCATCTTGGTCGCTATGTGCAAAAACAGACTGGCGCCGACGTATTATGCTGGCAGGGCGCGTGCATCGTCCATGATGAGTTTAAAACCCAGGCGTTGGCCCGCATGAAGGGGCTTTACCCTGAAGCGGCAATCCTCGTCCACCCGGAATCCCCACAATCGATTGTCGACATGGCCGACGCCGTCGGCTCCACCAGCCAACTTATCAACGCGGCGAAAACGCTACCGCATAAGCAACTTATCGTCGCTACCGATCGCGGTATTTTCTACAAAATGCAGCAGGCCGTTCCGGGCAAAGAGTTGCTGGAAGCGCCCACCGCTGGCGAAGGGGCAACCTGCCGCAGCTGCGCGCACTGTCCGTGGATGGCGATGAACGGCCTTAAGGCGATTGCTGAAGGGCTGGAGCAGGGCGGACAAGCCCATGAGATTCAGGTTGATACAGCGCTGCGAGAAGGAGCATTATTGCCGTTAAACCGCATGCTGGATTTTGCGGCTACACTACGTGCGTAAATAATAAAGACGCTCTGGGGGAAAGATGGACTTTTTTAGTACGCAGAACATCCTGGTACATATTCCGATCGGCGCCGGTGGTTACGATCTTTCATGGATTGAGGCGGTAGGCACCATCGCCGGACTGTTGTGCATTGGTCTTGCCAGCATGGAAAAGATCAGCAATTACGTTTTCGGGCTGATCAACGTGACGTTATTTGCCATCATTTTCTTTCAGATCCAACTCTATGCCAGCCTGCTGCTACAACTCTTTTTCTTTGCGGCGAATATCTACGGCTGGTATGCGTGGTCGCGGCAGAATACCCAGAATGAGGCGGAACTGAAAATCCGCTGGCTACCGTTACCGAAAGCGCTGGGCTGGCTGGCCGTTTGTGTGGTGGCGATTGGTCTGATGACGGTGTTTATCGATCCGGTGTTTGCTTTTTTGACCCGCGTCGCGGTAACCATAATGCAGGCGCTGGGGCTACAGGTGGTTATGCCCAATCTTCAGCCGGATGCTTTCCCGTTCTGGGATTCCTGCATGATGGTACTGTCGATTGTGGCGATGATACTGATGACGCGAAAATACGTCGAGAACTGGCTGTTATGGGTGGTGATCAACGTTATTAGCGTCGTGATCTTCGCGCTTCAGGGCGTATACGCCATGTCGCTGGAGTATCTGATCCTGACTTTTATTGCGCTCAACGGCAGTCGGATGTGGATTAACAGCGCACGCGAACGAGGCTCACGCGCGCTGTCTCATTAATGGTGATGATGTGTATGGCCGGACGCTGTCTCATTCAGATGGCAGTCCGGTCCTTCACAACGCTGGTACTCCATCTGAATGGTGGCGTGCGCAATCTGGTAGTGATGCACGAGAAAATGCTGAATGCGCGCCAGCAGGGCGTCATGATCGTGCGGTGGGATCACCTGCGCATGGAGCGTCATTACCGGTTTTTCACCCACCATCCAGACGTGGACGTGATGCACATTTCGCACCTCCGGGATTTCACGGCTGAGATGGCGTTTCAGTGCGGTGATATCCAGCGACACGGGCGCGCCCTCAAGCAACTCATTCACGCTGTCTTTCAACAGACGCCATGCGCTACGCAGGACTAACAGCGAGACCAGAATTGATAAAATGGGGTCAGCGGGCGTCCAACCCGTCCAGATAATTATCAGCGCGGCGACAATCGCCCCCACTGAACCCAGCAAATCCCCCATAACATGCAGAGCGGCGGCCCGCACGTTAAGGTTTTTCTCCTCACTGCCGCGATGCAGGATCCAGAACGCAAGGATATTCGCCAGCAAACCTGCCACGGCGATGGACATCATCATGCCGCCCGCTACCGGACGTGGCGTATAGAAGCGCTCAATCGCTTCCCAGACGATTAAAATAGTGATAACCACTAACGCAATCGCATTGACGAATGCGGCCAGCGTGGTGAGTCTCAGCCAGCCAAACGTATGACGTAACGTCGGCGGGCGGCGGGCAAACTGAACGGCCAGCAGGGCAAACAGCAATGCGGCGGCGTCAGTTAACATATGCCCGGCGTCCGCCAGCAGCGCCAGCGAGCCGGAAAGAATCCCGCCAACGACCTCAAGCAGCATAAATCCCGCGGTGACGCAAAACGCGAGCAGTAACCGACGTGCGTTGTTATCTTCAGGCAGATGAGGGGTTGAGTGAGAGTGAGCGTGCGCCATGAATGTCATCCCTTTATGAATTCTCTGTTAACTGTATGACATCATATCGTTTTTGGTCGAATTAAATTAAAAAGGAGAGCCTTAGCTCTCCTGTTATCAGCCCGTTTTACCGTTACTGAGTGGTGCCATCCGTTTTGGTATCCACGTTGTTACTGGTGCCGTCGCCAGTTTCCACTTTCTTATTCACATCCGGACAGCGACCATCTTTACACATGGTGTTTTTATGCACCTCGTCTTTGGTCATCCCATCCTCGGTTGCAGACGTCCCGGTGGACTGCTGGGCGCCGCTGGTATTGGTGTTCGTGTTACCGGTATTGATGTTTGTGCCGTCGAGGTTATTCGGCGCGACGTTTTGTTTCGCATCCGGCGCGACCTGACCGGCTTCTGCGGCGGCGTTGGCCTGTCCGTTGTTCGTCTGGGCGCCGGTATCGGCAGCAAGCGCTGCGCCGCTGGCAAGGCTGAGTGTGGCAGTAAGAAACAGTGAAGCCAATTTTGTCATTTGCATAAGATGCTCCTGTTATGGTTCAGATGTCGGATAACGTCTTCCAACAGTGCATATGCCATGAAAGGACCAGGCAATGGTTTAAGATCCCATCCGGGCGTAATGGCCCAGTAGAGAATCTTGAAAAAATTAAAAAACTAAGCAGTTACAATTAAAAATTGTAGGTTAGATCTCGTTTTTCGCTACTTTCTGGTGTTTTTTTGCGGATTTCCAGGATTAATCCGTTCGAAGTGTAAAATCGCGTTTACACTTTCTGACTGACGATATAGATTGGAGGGATTGCATTCATTTATATAAGTATGGCAACACTGGACGAATCATGAATTATCAGAACGACGATTTACGCATCAAAGAGATCAACGAGTTATTACCCCCTGTCGCACTGCTGGAAAAGTTCCCCGCTACTGAAAATGCCGCAAATACCGTGGCCCATGCGCGTAAGGCGATTCACAAAATTTTAAAAGGCAACGACGACCGCCTGCTGGTCGTGATTGGTCCTTGCTCAATTCATGATCCGGTTGCCGCAAAAGAATACGCGGGCCGCCTGTTGGCGCTGCGTGAAGCGTTGAAAGACGAACTGGAAATCGTGATGCGCGTCTATTTCGAAAAGCCGCGCACCACCGTTGGCTGGAAAGGGCTGATCAACGATCCGCACATGGATAACAGCTTCCAGATCAATGATGGTCTGCGCATTGCGCGTAAGCTGCTGCTGGATATCAACGACAGCGGTCTGCCTGCGGCGGGTGAGTTTCTGGACATGATTACCCCACAATATCTGGCGGACCTGATGAGCTGGGGGGCGATTGGCGCGCGTACCACGGAGTCTCAGGTACATCGCGAACTGGCTTCTGGTCTTTCCTGCCCGGTAGGCTTCAAAAACGGCACCGATGGCACCATCAAGGTCGCTATTGACGCCATCAATGCCGCAGGCGCGCCGCACTGCTTCCTGTCGGTCACCAAGTGGGGCCACTCGGCGATCGTCAATACCAGCGGCAACGGTGACTGCCATATCATCCTGCGCGGCGGAAAAGAGCCAAACTACAGCGCCACGCACGTCGCGGCAGTGAAGGAAGGGCTGGCGAAGGCCGGTCTGCCCGCGCAAATCATGATCGATTTCAGCCATGCGAATTCCTGCAAGCAGTTTAAAAAGCAGATGGACGTTGGCGCTGACGTGTGCCAGCAGATCGCGGGCGGCGAGAAAGCGATTATGGGAGTGATGATCGAAAGCCACCTGGTAGAGGGCAATCAGAACCCGGACAGCGGTGAACCGCTGGTGTACGGCAAGAGTATTACCGATGCCTGCATTAGCTGGGAAGACACTGACGCCATTCTGCGCCAGCTCGCGGAAGCAGTAAAAGCACGGCGCGGGTAATCTTTCTCCTGTAAAAAAGCCGACTCAGTGAGTCGGCTTTTTCGTCTGTCGAGGTGGCTTAAGCGCCTTATCCGGCCCGGAAAGATCAACGATCCACAGACCTGACAAGCGTAGCGACAGCAGACTGGCTTACTTCGCTTTACCCTGGTTTGCGACGGCGGCGGCTTTTGCGGCGATCTCGTCAGCATTACCCAGATAGTAGTGTTTGATCGGCTTGAAGTTTTCGTCGAACTCGTAAACCAGCGGCACGCCGGTCGGGATATTCAGTTCGAGGATCTCATCTTCGCTCATGTTATCGAGGTATTTCACCAGCGCACGCAGGGAGTTACCGTGAGCGGCGATAATCACGCGCTCGCCGCTCTTCATTCGCGGCAGAATGGTTTCGTTCCAGTAAGGGATAACGCGGTCGATGGTGAGCGCCAGGCTTTCGGTCAGCGGCAGCTCTTTTTCGGTCAGTTTTGCGTAACGCGGATCGTGACCCGGGTAGCGCTCGTCGTCTTTGGTCAGTTCCGGCGGGGTGACCGCGAAGCCGCGACGCCACTGTTTCACCTGCTCGTCGCCGTACTTCTCGGCGGTTTCCGCTTTGTTCAGACCCTGCAACGCGCCGTAGTGACGTTCGTTCAGTTTCCAGGATTTTTCAACCGGCAGCCAGGCCTGATCCAGTTCGTCCAGCACGTTCCACAGGGTGTGGATGGCACGTTTCAGCACAGAGGTATAAGCAAAATCAAAGCTATAGCCTTCAGCTTTCAGCAGCTTACCCGCCGCTTTCGCTTCGCCCACGCCTTTCTCGGACAGATCGACATCGTACCAACCGGTAAAGCGGTTTTCGTTGTTCCACTGACTTTCGCCGTGGCGTACCAGCACCAGCTTCGTTACAGCCATATACTTACTCCTTAATACCGTTTAATGATAATAATTCTCATTATATTGCCGTTATTGATCAACAGCAACGCTTACGCATAACCATAGCGAAAATCAGACGGCAGTGTAAGGTTCTTGTGAACTCTGCGTTGCGATTTTGTCGTTGAGTGGCGGGGAATTAACCAGGCGAGGAGAAAGTATGCCCGATGCGCTTTTGGCACCGGGCAATTTCAGCGAAACCGTCAGGACGGAATAAACCGATATTCCGTCACGCTGGCATATTCGTCGCCAGGACGCAGGAAGCAGTCCGGCTGTGGCCATTCCGGATGGTTCGGGCTGTCGGGCAGAAACTCGCTTTCCAGCGCCAGCCCCTGGTAATCCGCATACGGCACCGGACCGCGTGATGAGGTGCCAGCCAAATAGTTGCCAGAGTAAAACTGCAGCGCCGGAGCAGAGGTGTAAACCTCCATCTGCAATTTCTCATCCGCAGACCACAGACGGGCTGCGGGGGTACGGGCATCACCATTGGCCTGAAGCAGGAAGGCGTGATCGTAGCCTTTCACCTTGCGCTGATCGTCATCGGCAAGAAATTCGCTGGCAATGACTTTTGCGTGGCGAAAATCAAACGACGTACCGGCGACGGATTTAAGTCCGTCACGCGGGATCCCGCCTTCATCGACCGGCAGATACTGCTCCGCCAGGAGTTGCAGCTTATGCTGGCGCACGTCGGTCTGGTCGCCATCAAGGTTAAAGTAAACGTGGTTGGTCAGGTTGACCGGACAGGTCTTATCCACCGTGGCGCGATAGGTGATAGAGATGCGGTTATCGTCGGTCAGACGATACTGCGCCGTCGCGCCGAGATTGCCCGGAAAGCCCTGGTCGCCATCATCTGAAGTTAACGCGAACAGCACCTGGCGTTCGTTTTGATTCACAATCTGCCAGCGGCGTTTATCAAACCCTTCCGGTCCGCCGTGCAGTTGGTTGACGCCCTGACTTGGCTGTAAGGTCACGGTTTCGCCGTTAAAAACATAGCGGCTGTCGGCGATACGGTTAGCGTAGCGACCGATTGACGCGCCAAGAAAGGCCGTCTGATCCTGATAGTGTTCCGGGCTGGCGCATCCCAGCAGCGCTTCACGCACGCTGCCGTCGGAAAGGGGAATGCGCGCGGAAAGTAAGGTAGCACCCCAGTCCATCAGCGTGACCACCATCCCTGCGCTATTGCGCAGGGTTAACAGGCGGTACGGCTGACCATCGGGTGCCAGTGCGGGTGTTTCATTCAGCACTGTCCTGCTCCTTGTGAGGGTTTGCAAACGTAAAATGTTTCTTTAATGCCGGTTTTCGCTTCGTACTGTTCTGCGACAGCCTGTTGAACGGCCGGTACCAGCGTCTCCGGGATCAGCGCCACGACGCAGCCGCCAAAGCCGCCGCCGGTCATGCGCACGCCGCCGTTCTCGCCGATAGTCTTTTTGACGATCTCCACCAGAGTATCGATCTGCGGTACGGTGATTTCGAAATCGTCACGCATGGAGGCATGAGATTGCGCCATCAGTTCACCCATACGCTTAAGGTCGCCTTTCTCCAGCGCGCTTGCCGCTTCAACAGTACGTGCGTTTTCAGTTAACACGTGACGCACGCGTTTGGCAACCAGCGGATCGAGTTCAGCGGCGACAGCGTTAAAGGCGTCGAGGCTGACGTCGCGCAGCGCAGGCTGCTGGAAGAATCGCGCGCCCGTTTCGCACTGCTCGCGACGGGTGTTGTACTCGCTGCCGACCAGCGTACGTTTGAAGTTACTGTTGATGATCACAATCGCCACGCCTTCAGGCATGGAAACCGCTTTAGTGCCGAGTGAGCGACAGTCGATCAGCAGCGCGTGATCTTTTTTACCCAGCGCGGAGATAAGCTGATCCATAATGCCGCAGTTGCAGCCGACAAACTGATTTTCCGCTTCCTGGCCGTTCAGCGCGATCTGCGCGCCGTCCAGCGGCAGGTGGTAAAGCTGCTGGAACACGGTGCCGACCGCCACTTCCAGCGACGCGGATGAACTTAAACCTGCCCCCTGGGGCACATTACCGCTGATAACCAGATCTGCGCCGCCGAAGCTGGCGTCGCGTTTTTGCAGATGTTTTACTACGCCCCGCACATAGTTTGACCACTGCTGGCTGTCATGGGTGACAATCGGCGCGTCAAGCGAAAACACATCCATCTGGTTTTCGTAGTCAGCGGCAATCACCCGAACCTGACGGTCGTCGCGCGCGGCGCAGCTAATGACCGTTTGGTAGTCGATGGCGCAGGGTAGCACGAAGCCGTCGTTATAATCGGTATGCTCGCCGATAAGGTTAACGCGGCCTGGCGCCTGAATCGTGTGGGTGGCAGGGTAGCCGAATTTTTCAGCAAACAGAGAGAGTGTGTTCTCTTTCAGATTCATTTTTATACTCCGGATTCGCGAAAGTGGATGTCGCTGACCGCACGCAGGCGCTCTGCCGCTTGTTCGGCAGTGAGATCGCGCTGGGTTTCCGCCAGCATTTCGTAACCGACCATAAATTTGCGAACGGTCGCGGAACGCAGCAACGGCGGATAAAAGTGCGCATGCAACTGCCAGTGGTCGTTCTGTTCACCGTTAAACGGCGCGCCATGCCAGCCCATGGAGTAGGGGAAGGAGCAGGTAAACAGGTTGTCGTAACGACTGGTCAGTTTTTTCAGAGCCAGCGCCAAATCGGCGCGCTGGTCGTCGGTCAAGTCGGTAATGCGCAGGACATGGGTTTTGGGCAGCAGCAGGGTTTCGAACGGCCAGGCGGCCCAGTAAGGCACCACGGCCAACCAGTGTTCGGTTTCCACCACGGTACGGCTGCCGTCTGCCCGTTCACGCCGCACGTAGTCGAGGAGCATCGGCGAGCCCTGTTCGGCGAAATACGTTTTTTGCCGCTGATCTTCGCGTTCCGCTTCGTTAGGCAGAAAGCTGTTCGCCCAAATCTGTCCGTGCGGATGCGGATTAGAGCAGCCCATGGCCGCGCCTTTGTTCTCGAAAACCTGCACCCAGGGATACGTTTTGCCAAGCTCGGCGGTTTGCGTCTGCCAGGTTTTCACAATTTCCGTTAGCGCCGGCACGCTCAGTTCCGGCAGGGTTTTGCTGTGATCGGGCGAGAAACAAATGACGCGGCTGGTGCCGCGCGCGCTCTGGCAGCGCATCAGCGGATCGTGGTTTTCCGGCGCGTCGGGCGTATCGGTCATCAGCGCGGCGAAATCGTTGGTGAAAACGTAAGTGCCGGTGTAATCGGGGTTTTTATCGCCAGTGACGCGGGTGTTACCGGCGCACAGGAAGCAGTCCGGATCGTGAGAAGGCAGCGTCTCGTCTGCGGGCTTTTCCTGCGCGCCCTGCCAGGGGCGCTTGGCACGATGCGGTGAAACCAGAATCCACTGTCCGGTTAGCGGGTTAAAACGGCGATGTGGATGATCGACAGGGTTAAATGGGGTCATGATTCGTCCTTAATCCGGGTATCCCTGCGGATGGCGAGACTGCCAGTGCCAGGTGTCCTGCGCCATTTCGTCGAGGGTGCGCGTAACGCGCCAGTTCAGTTCGCGATCTGCTTTGCTGGCGTCTGCCCAGTAAGCAGGAAGATCGCCATCGCGGCGCGGCGCAAAATGGTAGTTAACGGGTTTGCCGCAGGCTTTACTGAACGCGTTGACCACGTCCAGGACGCTACTGCCGATGCCCGCGCCGAGGTTATAAATATGCACGCCCTGGATACCCGCCAGCTTTTCCATCGCCGCGACGTGACCGTCGGCCAAATCCATGACGTGAATGTAATCGCGTACGCCGGTACCGTCCTCGGTCGGATAGTCGTTGCCAAAAATGGCGAGGGAGTCGCGACGACCGACGGCCACCTGCGCAATGTAAGGCATCAGGTTATTCGGGATGCCCTGCGGGTCTTCCCCCATATCGCCTGATGGGTGCGCGCCGACCGGGTTAAAGTAGCGCAGCAGGGCGATGCTCCATTCCGGCTGCGCTTTTTGCAGATCGGTCAGGATCTGTTCGACCATCAGTTTGCTTTTCCCGTAGGGACTTTGCGGGGTGCCGGTCGGGAAGCTTTCAACATAAGGAATTTTCGGCTGGTCGCCGTAGACGGTGGCGGAGGAGCTAAAGATAATGTTTTTGACGTTGGCGGCGCGCATGGCGCTAATCAGCCGCAGGGTGCCGTTAACGTTATTGTCATAATACTCCAGCGGTTTGGCGACGGATTCCCCCACCGCTTTCAGACCGGCGAAGTGGATGACGGTATCAATCGCGTGGTCGTGGAGGATCTCGGTCATCAGCGCTTCATTGCGGATGTCGCCTTCGACAAAGGTCGGGTGTTTTCCGCCAAGACGTTCGATCACGGGAAGGACGCTGCGCTTACTGTTACAGAGGTTGTCAAGGATGATGACGTCGTGACCGTTTTTCAATAACTGCACGCACGTATGACTGCCAATGTAACCGCTACCACCGGTAACCAAAACTCTCATAATTCGCTCCGTTAAGCTTATGGTATGGAATAACCATAGCATAACAAAGATGCGAAAAGTGTGACACGGAATAAAATAGTGGAATCGTTTACACTAACCGTTTTTCACCGTTTGTTGTCAGTTATACGATTGTAAATCAAAAACTTTGCCAGGGGGTGCGGCCTTTGTCCGAAAAAAAAGGGCGCTTTCGCGCCCACGGATGAAAACTAGCGCAATCGGGTCTGCTGATACACGTAGCGATCGCCCTCGGGAACAAACGCCAGCCGATGAGTGATACAGGCAGGGGCATCTTCCGCATGATGTGACACAAAGAGCAACTGGGTATCGCCTTCGCTAATCAGCACATCCACAAAACGGCGAATCAGCTGGCGGTTAAGCGGATCCAGTCCCTGTAACGGTTCGTCGAGGATCAGTAACGTTGGGTGTTTTACCAGCGCGCGGGTAATCAGCGCCAGCCGCTGCTGACCCCAGGAAAGACTATGGAAAGGCGCGTCAGCAGTCTGTTTATCGATGCCGAGGATATCCAGCCACTGTTGCGCCAGCTTCTGTTGGCGGTCAGAAACGGCCTGATAGATGCCGATAGAGTCAAAGTAGCCAGAGAGGATGACATTACGCACCGTGGTGCTGACGCGATAATCAAGGTGCAGGCTGCTGCTGACATAGCCAATATGCTTCTTGATGTCCCAGATGGTTTCACCGCTGCCGCGACGGCGACCAAACAGCGTAAGGTCATTACTGTAACCCTGTGGGTGATCGCCGGTGATAAGACTCAGCAGCGTTGATTTTCCCGCACCGTTGGGGCCGACAATCTGCCAGTGCTCACCGGGGTTAACCTGCCAGTTCAGATGATGCAGGATAGGACGATCGTTATACGAAACCACGCCGTCACGAAGGACAATACGCGCGTCATTTGCGGCCAGAAGATGCCGCGCCGCGGGTTCGTCGGGTTCCGGCAGGCTGACGCCTTCCAGACGTTCGCTATGGGCGAGCTGAGCGATGAGCGCCTGCTGTAACAGCGCGTCTTTCGCGCCGGTTTCGGTGAGTGCGCAGTCGGCCACTACCCCGGCATACTGGATAAAATCAGGCATTTCATCGAAGCGGTTCAGTACCAGCACCAGCGTGATGCCGGATTGATGCAGCGTCTCAAGTAGCCCCGACAACTGCTGGCGTGAGGCGACGTCCAGCCCGTCAAACGGTTCATCGAGGATCAATAAATCCGGCTCGGACATCAGCGCCTGGCAAAGCAGGGTTTTACGCGTTTCGCCAGTGGAAAGGTACTTGAAGCGGCGCGCAAGAAGATGAGAGATGCCGAATTGCAGCGCCAGTTCCTCGCAGCGGGACCGGTTTTTCACCTCGTCCTGAATGATTTCTGCGGTCGTGCGGCCGGTGTCGTCTTCACCGGGGCTGAGCATGTCGGTGTTATTGCGCTGCCATTCGTCGCTGACCAGCTTTTGTAGCTGTTCGAAGGAGAGGCGAGTGATACGGGTAAACTGACAATGGCGTTCGCCTTTGAGTAGCGGGAGTTCTCCCGCCAGCGCGCGTGCCAGCGCCGACTTCCCGCTTCCGTTCGCGCCAACAAACGCCCAACTTTCGCCCGCGGTTAACGAAGCGGAATCAAGCTGAAGCGTTTTTGTGTCGCTCAGGCGAAACGTGCCTTGCGAAATTTGCAACGATGACATTTAGTATCCCATTTTTTGCAGCGATGAATAACAGGGATACGTTGTCCGGACAGGAATGTCAATGCGTTTTGCGCGAGCGCTGACGGTAGCCGAAATGCAAAGAGGAACGCCTGAACGGTTTCTCAGCACAACGTGGCGATGATGACGTTATCGGCATCAAAAAAGGCCGTCACGCTGTCGCCCTGGGCAAGCGTTGCGGTGTTTTCTAGCGGCACCGTCGCGCACAACGATTGACCGTCCGCCAGCGTCATCAATACTTCGCACTGCTCTACGCCGCGTTCAATATGACTAATCGTCCCTTTAAGCTGATTATCTGCCGTCTGCGCGACGGCGTCGTCCTGGGTGAGGCCCACCCACGGCGCTTTCAATAACACCAGCACCTCTTTGCCTTCGTTAAGCCCCAGACGTTCGCCGCTTTGCGCGGTAATCGCGACTTTCAGCCGCGTTTCGCCATCCGCCAGCAAAACGTCTACATGCTGCTGCACCCGATCGTGGTCGCGGCCGGTAATGGTGCCAAACCACTGGTTGCGCGCGCTGGTTTGTAAGGAAAAGCGTGAAATGGCGGCCAGCAGACTGTCGAGGGGAAGCGCATCGTCGTCGCTCAGAACATCAAACGCCTTTTGCTGTATCTGCGCCAGTAAGTCGTAGAGTTGGATCAGGCGCTGTCCGTAGCGGGTTAATACCGCGCCGCCGCCGCCCTTGCCGCCGGTGGCGCGTTCGACCAGCGTCTGCTCGCTGAGCTGGTTCATCTCGTTAATGGCGTCCCAGGCGCTTTTATAGCTAATGCCCGCGTCTTTCGCACCCTGACTAATGGAGCCGGAAAGCGCAATATGCTTAAGCAGAGAAATGCGTCGAGGGTCGGCAAACAGTTTTTGCTGCAGTTTAAGGGTAAGAAGGATTTCGGCTTGCATAACACGATCCTGGCAAAAGGACTATTGTGACGGAAAACCCCGCCTGCGCATAGACGACCGCACAAAAGGGGAGTGCTTTTCTCGATGATGCGGTTAGAATACTTAAAGAACTGAATCAGGAGATGACCATGTTAGAGTTATTGAAAAGTCTGGTATTCGCCGTGATCATGGTGCCCGTGGTAATGGCCATTATCCTGGGGCTGATTTACGGTCTGGGTGAAGTGTTTAACATTTTCTCCGGCATCGGCCAGAAAGATCAGTCCAGACAAAACCGTTAATTTCCCGACGCCCGCTCTGCCGGGCGTTTTTCTTTGCTCAAGTTCCCGTATTTCCTGCCGATAGTTTTCCTGATTCCTCCCGAATGGGTAGTAATAACCGCTGGGAAATTGCCGGAATTATCGTTATATTGTCCGCTACATAACGATACGCACAGGAGCTTTCAATGGCACGTTCATGGCTACGTCTGGTTGCCGGGGCAACACTTTCTCTTACTCTTGCCGGGCAGGCGCTGGCAGGTGAGGGCAAAATCACCGTTTTTGCAGCGGCTTCGCTGACCAACGCGATGCAGGATATCGCGGCCGTTTATAAAAAAGAAAAAAACGTTGAGGTGGTTTCCTCTTTCGCATCCTCTTCTACCCTGGCGCGACAAATCGAAGCGGGCGCTCCGGCAGATGTGTTTATTTCCGCCGACCAGAAATGGATGGATTACGCGGTAGACAAAAAAGCGATAGATACCGCGTCACGCCAGACGCTGTTGGGGAACAGCCTGGTTGTCGTCGCGCCCAAAGCAAGCGAACAAAAAGATTTTACTGTCGACAACAAAACCGACTGGACCCGCCTGCTTGACGGCGGACGTCTGGCCGTAGGCGATCCGGAACATGTTCCGGCCGGCATTTACGCGAAAGAAGCGCTGCAAAAACTGGGTGCCTGGGATACGCTAGCGCCGAAACTGGCGCCTGCGGAAGACGTGCGCGGCGCGCTGGCGCTGGTGGAGCGTAACGAAGCGCCGCTGGGAATCGTTTACGGTTCCGATGCCGTCGCCAGTAAAGGCGTGAAGGTGGTGGCCACGTTCCCGGAAGCGTCACATCAGAAAGTGGAATACCCCATCGCCATAGTGGATGGACATAAAAACGCAACGGTCAGCGCCTTTTGTGATTACCTGAAAGGGCCGCAGGCGTCTGCTATTTTTAAACGTTACGGATTTACGACGAAGTAATGATACTGAGCGATCCCGAATGGCAGGCCGTACTCCTGAGCCTGAAAGTGTCATCCCTGGCCGTACTCTTCAGTCTGCCTTTTGGGATTTTCTTTGCCTGGCTGCTGGTGCGCTGTCGGTTCCCGGGCAAAGCATTGTTGGACAGCCTGTTGCATCTGCCGCTGGTCTTACCGCCGGTGGTAGTGGGATACCTGCTGTTGGTCTCGATGGGCCGTCGCGGAATTATCGGCCAGTGGTTGTATGACAGCTTCGGCATCACCTTTGCCTTTAGCTGGCGCGGCGCGGTGCTGGCGGCGGCCGTGATGTCGTTTCCCCTGATGGTGCGCGCTATCCGGCTGGCGCTGGAAGGGGTGGATACCCGACTGGAGCAGGCTGCCCGTACACTCGGCGCCGGGCGCTGGCGCGTCTTTTTCACTATTACTTTACCGCTTACGTTGCCGGGGATTATTGTGGGTACGGTGCTGGCGTTTGCTCGCTCCCTCGGCGAGTTTGGCGCGACCATTACCTTTGTTTCCAACATTCCTGGCGAAACGCGCACCCTTCCTTCGGCGATGTACACGCTGATCCAGACGCCCGGTGGGGAAAGCGCGGCGGCGCGGCTTTGCGTGATCTCCATCGTGCTGGCATTGATTTCATTGCTGATCTCCGAATGGCTGGCGCGCATCAGCCGCACGCGGACGGGGCAATAATCATGCTGGAACTCAATTTCACCCAGACGCTGGGCACTCACCGCCTGACGATTAATGAAACGCTGCCCGCCAGCGGCATCACCGCCATTTTTGGCGTCTCCGGCGCGGGAAAAACCTCCTTGATCAACGCCATCAGCGGACTGACGACGCCGCAGACCGGCCGTATCATGCTTAATGGGCGGGTGCTGAACGACAGTGAGCGCGGCATCTGCCTGACGCCGGAAAAGCGCCGGGTGGGCTATGTGTTTCAGGATGCGCGGCTGTTTCCGCATTATAAAGTGCGCGGCAACCTGCGTTATGGTATGGCGAAAAGCATGGCCGGACAGTTCGACAAGCTGGTGGCGTTATTAGGTGTCGAATCGTTGCTCGACCGTTTGCCGGGCGACCTCTCCGGCGGTGAAAAGCAGCGGGTGGCGATAGGCCGGGCGCTACTGACCGCCCCGGAACTGCTGCTGCTTGACGAGCCGTTAGCCTCTCTGGACATTCCTCGAAAGCGTGAACTGCTGCCGTATCTACAACGACTGGCGCAGGAAATTAACATCCCGATGCTGTACGTCAGCCATTCACTGGATGAGATCCTGCATCTCGCGGATAACGTAATGGTGCTGGAAGACGGCCAGGTGAAAGCGTTTGGCGCGCTGGAGGAGGTATGGGGAAGCAGCGTAATGCACCCGTGGCTGCCGAAAGAACAGCAGAGCAGTGTGCTCAAGGTCAGCGTGCTGGAACACCATCCACACTATGCGATGACCGCGCTGGCGCTGGGAGACCAGCATGTGTGGGTTAATAAGCTGGATGAACCGTTACACCGTACGTTGCGCATTCGCATTCAGGCGTCGGATGTATCGCTGGTACTGCAACCACCGCAGCAGACCAGTATCCGCAACGTTCTGCGGGCGAAGGTGATCAACTGTCTTGACGATTGCGGCCAGGTGGAAGTGCAGCTTGAAGTAGGCGGTAAAACGCTATGGGCGCGTATCAGCCCGTGGGCCAGAGATGAACTGGCTATCAAGCCTGGTCTCTGGCTGTACGCGCAAATCAAGAGCGTGTCGATTACCGCCTGATCACAGCAGGTGAGTGTAAATAAATTTGGCGATGCTGTCGGTCGTGTTATCGCCAATCACCACGTTGGCGCGGGCTTTCACCGCGTCATCGGCATTGCCCATCGCCACCCCGGTCCCGGCCGCCTCCAGCATGCTGATGTCATTGTAGTTGTCGCCAAAGGCAATCACGTTCGCCATCGAACCGCCCTGAGACTCGATCCATCGCGTCAGGCGATTCCCTTTACTGTTGCCTTTGCGGGCTATATCGACCTGATCGTGCCATGACCATTCGCATTCCAGTCCCAGCACTTGCTCAACCTGTTTACCAAACTGCTGCAGTTTAGGAATATCTTCATCGGTCAGGGCAAATTTCCATACCGCGTTGACGTCATGGGCGGCCTGGGCCAGCGAAGGCACCTGCGTGAAGACCGGACGCTGCTCCGGCGGCAGCGTCTGCGCCCAGTTCGACGTGCGGATCACGTGTCCGGTCGGGCGTTCATACAGCATGGCGTTGTCGACATACATCAGGCCGTGGATCTGATGTTCATCCAGCATATCTATCAGTTGCAGTGCCTGGTTAACCGGCAGCGGGTCGGATTCAAGCACACTTTTTGCATGATAATCATACAAATAGGTGCCGTTACAGCAAATTGCAGGTGTATCCAGCTTCAGTGCCTGATAAAAAGGATGAATCGCAACGTGATGGCGCCCGGTGACGATGATAAGTTGATAGCCTGCGTCCTTTGCCCGGGAGAGCGCTTCGAGCGATGAAGGGAGCAAGGTCTTTTGCGGGGTCAGTAAGGTTCCATCCAAATCCAGGGCAATCACGCGTGCAGTCATAACGTTATCCAGATAAATGTTGAAAAATGCGTCTGCCGGAATGGTACACCGGGACGGGAAGCGGACAAATTAATTCAGCATTTACTGACAAAACCGTCTACGTTGGTAAATTGCAGCAGTTGCCAAAAGCCAAGGAGTATTCATGAAGCAAACAGTTTATACCGCCAGCCCAGAGAGTCAGCAGATCCATGTCTGGCGTCTGCAACACGACGGTGCGTTGAGCCTGGTTCAGGTCGTCGACGTTCCGGGTCAGGTTCAGCCGATGGTGGTCAGCCCGGATAAACGTTTTCTGTACGTGGGCGTGCGACCTGAGTTCCGCGTACTGGCTTATCGGATTGCGCCGGATGATGGCGCGCTGACCTTTGCCGCTGAATCCGCGCTGCCGGGCAGCCCGACGCACATTTCCACCGATCATCAGGGGCGTTTCGTTTTTGTCGGCTCGTACAATGCCGGAAACGTCAGCGTCACGCGTCTGGAGGACGGGTTGCCGGTCGGGCTGGTAGACGTAGTGGAGGGGCTGGAGGGGTGCCACTCGGCTAATATTTCACCCGACAACCGCACCCTGTGGGTACCTGCGCTGAAGCAGGATCGCATCTGCCTGTTCACCCTGAGCGATGATGGCAAACTGGTGGCGCAGGAACCGGCGGAAGTGACCACCGTTGAAGGGGCGGGACCGCGCCATATGGCGTTCCATCCAAATCAGCAGTACGCCTATTGTGTTAACGAACTGAACAGTTCCGTAGACGTCTGGGAGCTGAAAGATCCGCATGGCAAGATAGAATGCGTACAAACGCTGGATATGATGCCTGCCGATTTCGCCGATACGCGTTGGGCGGCGGACATTCATATTACGCCGGACGGACGTCATCTGTACGCCTGCGACCGGACCGCCAGCCTGATTACGGTGTTCAGCGTTTCCGAAGACGGCAGCGTGCTGAGCAAAGAGGGCTTCCAGTCGACCGAAACCCAGCCTCGCGGCTTCAACGTCGATCACAGCGGAAAATACCTGATTGCCGCCGGACAGAAATCGCACCATATCGCGGTATATGAAATTTCCGGCGTGCAGGGATTATTAACGGAGAAAGGGCGTTATGCGGTTGGCCAAGGGCCGATGTGGGTCGTGGTTAACGCGTATTAAGCCACGTAAACGGGCCGGGAAGGACTTTCCTGGCCGAATAAATGCGACAATGCGGAGTGTCGGGCGCTGCCGCCAACCGGCGGGGGCGCTCACTCCGAAACCGGACGCCACAGCAGGTCGCTCTGGTCGGTCCATAATTTCAGCAGCAGGTTAAAAAAGCGCTCCGCAGGCGGCGAAAGAACCGCGTCTTTACGGCGAATGATGCCCAGCGTGCGGCGGATGACCGGTTCGACCAGCGGAATGCCGAGCAGCGTCGGGTGCGGCGTCTGCGGCATCGCCAGCCCCGGCAGCGCCGACACGCCAAGCCCCGCCTCGACCAAACCGAGCGAGGTGGACAGATGGCGAACCTCATAAAACCACTCCAGCTTCCAGGGCTTATCCGCCAGCTGTTGCTCTATCAGCAGCCGGTTTCCGCTCGACGAGCGCACGCCGATCAGCGTGTGATTCACCAGTTCCTGCCATTCAACCAGCTGTCTGCTGGCGAGGGGATGATCGCGCCGACATGCCAGGACGAACGGTTCGTTCACCAGCGGGGTGAAGTCTATCGATGAATTTGTGATGTTGTTCATGTTTATGCCGAAGTCAGCCTCATTGCAAAGAACGGACTCCATGCAATTATGCGTGCCCTGTTCCATAATGCGCACATTAATATTGGGGTATAACTCATTAAATTTCCCTATGGCCTGCGGTAAAAAATAGAACACCGCCGTTGGAATACAGGACAGGGTGATTCTGCCTCGCTGATGTGAATTCATTTCTCGAATATTAAACAGCATTTCATCAAGCTTTTTAATTATCTCCCGCGCTTCCGGTAACAGCATTTTGCCCGCTTTTGTTAACGTAACTTTACGCGTTGTCCGTTCAAAAAGAATTACCTGTAAATCTTCTTCCATCTTTTTTATTCTGCGTGTTAATGCAGGTTGCGTAATATTAAGTAATTTTGCGGCATTGTTAAAAGATTCTGACTCTGCCAGCGTGACAAACGCTTTCATACTTGATAGTTGGTGTTTCATTGCCACTCCACAAATAAAAAAGCTGGCGTCGCCAGCCCGGAAACAGGCCTCAGTTTACCTTTAGTCCACGCAGGATGATTAATAAATAAAAGTCACTAATAGGAAAATCAAAGTCATTAGCCAGGCCGTTTTTCACGTGTAATTCTGTTTTGCGTAATAATTATTGAGGACACTGACGTGAAAAAAATACCCTGCGTAATGATGCGTGGAGGAACCTCGCGCGGCGCATTTTTACGGGCTGAGGATCTGCCTGAGAATACGGCTCAACGCGACGCGGTATTAATATCGATTATGGGATCGGGCAATGAACTGGAGATAGACGGTATCGGTGGGGGAAATCCCCTGACCAGCAAGGTTGCCATCGTCAGCCGCTCCGCCGCCCCAGATGCCGATATCGATTACCTCTTTGCCCAGGTGCTGGTCCATGAGCAGCGCGTCGACACCACGCCAAACTGCGGCAACATGCTCTGCGCCGTCGGCGCGTTCGCTATAGAGCAAGGGCTGACTGCCGCCACTTCCCCTGTCACCCGGGTACGTATCCGCAACGTGAATACCCATACCCTTATTGAAGCGGACGTACAGACACCGAACGGCGCGGTGAATTATGAAGGAACGGTCAAAATCGACGGCGTACCGGGAACCGCGGCCCCCGTCGCGCTGACTTTCCTCAATGCCGCCGGGGCGAAAACCGGCAGGCTTTTCCCGACCGGCCAGCCGCTTAACTATTTTGACGCGGTGCCAACCACCTGTATCGATATGGCGATGCCGGTAGTGATGATTCCCGCCGACTATTTAGGTAAAACCGGCTATGAAACGGCGGCGGAACTGGACGGCGATGCGCAGCTTCTGGCGCGAATCGAGTCTATTCGTCTGCAGGCGGGGCTGGCGATGGGGCTGGGCGATGTCGCGAATAAGGTGATTCCGAAACCAGTATTAATTTCTCCACCACAAAAAGGCGGCACCCTGAATGTGCGTTATTTCATGCCGCACGCCTGCCATAAAGCGCTGGCGATAACCGGCGCGATTGCTATCGCCAGCAGCTGCGCGATTGCCGGTACCGTAACCCGTCAGATCATTCCGTTCCCCGGCAACGGCAAAATTACCCTCGAGCATCCGGGCGGCAGCCTCGATATTCAGTTAAGTAATCAAAGTGACGACCCAACAACGCTTCGCGCTTCCGTTATTCGCACCGCAAGGAAAATATTTTCCGGAGACGTTTATCTTCCGTAAGTGCCAAAAACACATTTCGTTGTGATTAAGGAAAGTCGAACAGACAGCTGTCTATTTCTGCACAGATCCATCAGGACATAAAAATGAATGTGAAATCATTATGGAAGCTAATAACGATATTAGCGATCCCTTGCGTGATAGGTTTACTGCCTGCGCCTGCCGGTTTAAGCGAGCTGGCCTGGGTGCTGTTTGGCATTTATCTGGCGGCGATCGTCGGGCTGGTCATTAAACCTTTCCCGGAGCCGGTCGTGTTATTGATGGCCGTTGCGGCATCAATGGTGGTGGTCGGCAATTTAGGCGCCGGTCAGTTTAAGACCAGCAGCGTGCTGAGCGGTTATGCCTCCGGCACGACGTGGCTGGTGTTCTCCGCCTTTACCCTGAGCGCCGCTTTTGTCACTACCGGGTTGGGTAAACGCATCGCCTACATCCTGATCGGTAAAATCGGCAACACCACGCTGGGATTGGGCTACGTCACCGTTTTTCTCGACCTGGTGCTCGCCCCGGCGACCCCGTCAAATACGGCGCGGGCAGGGGGGATTGTCCTGCCCATTATCAACAGCGTGGCGGTGGCGCTGGGATCGGAACCTGATAAAAGTCCGCGTCGCGTCGGGCATTACCTGATGATGACGGTGTATATGGTGACCAAGACCACCAGCTATATGTTTTTTACCGCGATGGCGGGAAATATTCTGGCGCTAAAAATGATCAACGACATCTGTCATCTGCAGATCAGCTGGGGCGGATGGGCGCTGGCAGCCTTGCTGCCAGGAATGGTGATGCTGCTGTTAGCGCCGCTGGTTATCTATTTCATGTACCCGCCGGAAATTAAGAAAGTAGATAATAAAACCATCGCCCGGGCGGGACTGGAGAATTTAGGGCCGATGAAAGTGCGCGAAAAAATGCTGCTGAGCATTTTCGTACTTGCCCTGCTGGGATGGATCTTCAGTAAAAGTCTCGGTATTGATGAATCCACAGTCGCTATCGTGGTAATGGGGGCGATGCTTCTGCTGGGCGTGGTGAGCTGGGACGACGTGGTCAAAAATAAAGGCGGCTGGAATACCTTAATCTGGTACGGCGGCATTATTGGTCTGAGTTCTTTATTATCGAAAGTGAAATTTTTCGACTGGCTGGCAGAACTTTTCAAAAATAATATTTCCTTTGATAACCATAGCAATATCGCATTTTTTATCATTCTGTTTCTCAGCATTATCGTGCGTTATTTCTTTGCCTCCGGCAGCGCCTATATTGTGGCGATGATGCCGGTCTTCGCAATGCTGGCAAACGTCTCTGGCGCGCCATTAATGTTAACCGCGCTGGCGCTGCTTTTTTCCAACTCCTATGGCGGCATGGTAACTCATTACGGCGGCGCTGCCGGCCCGGTTATTTTCGGCGTGGGATATAACGACATTAAATCGTGGTGGCTGGTCGGCGCCATGCTGACATTCATCACTTTCCTGGTTCATATCACGCTGGGCGTCTGGTGGTGGAACCTGCTTATCGGCTGGAACATGCTGTAATCACTCATAGCGGTACGGAGTTTGTAATGATTAAGTTATATGAGAAAGGGATCTATCTCAGCGACAATAACGAGATAATTGCTGAAGAACACTATTCCGGCGCAGTCAGTAAAGACGATGCTAAAAAAGGCACTATCGCCTGGTCGATCCTGGCGGCGCATAATACCTCCGGCGACATGCGCAAACTGAAAATTAAATTTGATGCGCTCACCTCTCATGATATTACCTTTGTCGGCATTATTCAGACGGCAAAAGCCTCCGGTATGGAGCGGTTTCCACTGCCCTATGTCCTGACCAACTGCCATAACTCACTGTGCGCCGTCGGGGGGACGATAAACGGCGACGATCACCTGTTTGGCCTGTCGGCGGCGCAGCGTTATGGCGGTATTTTTGTGCCGCCGCACATCGCGGTCATCCATCAGTACATGCGCGAAATGATGGCCGGCGGCGGGAAGATGATCCTCGGTTCAGACAGCCATACCCGCTATGGCGCGCTGGGGACGATGGCCATTGGTGAAGGGGGCGGCGAACTGGTTAAACAGCTGCTGAATGACACCTGGGACTGCGATTATCCGGGCGTGGTGGCGGTCTGGCTGACCGGTAAACCGGCGCCGGGCGTCGGCCCACAGGACGTGGCGCTGGCGATTATTGGCGCGGTGTTCAAAAACGGCTACGTTAAAAATAAAGTGATGGAGTTTGTCGGGCCGGGCATCCGCAACCTCTCCACGGATTTCCGTAACAGCGTCGACGTCATGACCACGGAAACGACCTGTCTCAGCTCCGTCTGGCAGACCGATGAAGAAATTCAGCAATGGCTGGCCCTGCACGGACGCGAAGAGGCCTATCGCCCGCTGGCGCCGCAGCCGCTTGCCTATTACGACGGCTGCATCTCAGTGGATCTGAGCGCTATCAGGCCAATGATCGCCTTGCCTTTCCATCCGAGCAATGTTTATGAAATAGCAACGTTGCAGGAAAACTTAAGCGATATTCTGCACCAGGTTGAAGTTGACGCGCAGCGCATTGCGCAAGGGAAGGCCGGGCTTTCGCTGCTCGATAAAGTCGAAAACGGTCGTCTGAAGGTGCAGCAGGGGATCATTGCCGGCTGTTCCGGCGGCAACTATGAGAATGTGGTGGCTGCCGCCAACGCGCTGCGCGGACATTCATGCGGGGACAACGCCTTCTCGCTGTCCGTTTATCCCTCCTCACAGCCAGTATTTATGGCGCTGGCGAAGCAGGGGATGGTCAGCGATCTGATGGGCGCAGGCGCGATTATCCGTACCGCCTTCTGCGGCCCCTGTTTTGGTGCGGGCGATACGCCGGTGAATAACGGACTCAGCATTCGTCATACCACGCGTAACTTCCCCAACCGCGAGGGCTCGAAACCGGGCAACGGTCAAATGTCCGCCGTCGCGCTGATGGATGCGCGTTCCGTGGCCGCCACTGCGGCGAACGGCGGCGTGCTTACCGCCGCAACGGAGCTGGACTGCTGGGATAACGTACCGGCCTACCGCTTCGATCCTGCGCCCTACCAGAATCGCGTCTATCAGGGCTTTGTGAAAGGCGCCACCGCACAGCCACTGATCTACGGGCCGAATATCAAAGACTGGCCGGAAATGGGCGCGCTGACCGATAATATTCTGCTGAAGGTGTGCGCGAAAATCCTCGACGACGTCACCACCACCGATGAGCTTATTCCGTCCGGCGAAACCTCTTCTTATCGTTCAAATCCGGTGGGACTGGCGGAATTTACCCTGTCGCGCCGCGACCCGGAATATGTGGGCAGAAGCAAAACGGTCGCCGCGCTGGAGAAACGGCGGCGGACGGGAGAGACGGACGAACTGGCTTCGGTATTTGCGGGTATACGGCAAATCGCCGGTCAGGAGCGGGTGGTTGCGGCTGAAACCGGTATTGGCAGCGTAATTTATGCCGTGAAGCCCGGCGATGGCTCTGCGCGCGAGCAGGCGGCAAGCTGTCAGCGCGTGATTGGCGGGCTGGCGAATATTGCGCAGGAATATGCCACCAAACGCTACCGCTCAAATATGATTAACTGGGGAATGCTGCCGCTGCAAATGGCGGAAGCGCCGTCGTTTGAAGTGGACGACTATATTTATATCCCCGGCATACGCGCGGCGCTGGAGCGCTGCGGCGAAAAAATGACGGCATGGGTAATTCGTGATGGCGCGCCGGTGGGCGAAATCAGTCTGTATATGGAAAGTCTCACCGCCGAGGAGCGTGAAATCATTAAAGCGGGCAGCCTGATTAATTTCAACCGGGCGCGTCTGACGCCATGATGTGAAAACGGGTCGTCACGGTAATGTGACGACCCGCAGGTCTGCTATGTGTAGCGTCATCAGGCCGGTATTATCCGGCCTGCGTTGTTACTGCTTCGGCTCTGCCACCACTTTACTGCCCACGCCGCGGTTATTGTATTCCCACATGCGGTTAAAGTTGGTGTCGTTCAGGTTACGCTGAATCTCGCCTTTATCATCCTGCGCCCCGGTGTTACCGGCGAACGGACGTTTAGAGATCACCGCGTCAGCCCACGGCGTCGCGCGATTAAAGCCTTCGTTGATCACGCTGTCGCGGATCACCACCTGACCATTGGTATTGCTGTCGACATCCAGCGAACGGCCTAACTGCGCCACGCCGTCACCGGCGGCGGTAAAGCGGCTGTTGGTCGCAAGGAAGCCGTAATAGATGTTAGATAAGGTTGCCGGTGCGAAGACATATGCTTCCTGCTGGGTACGAGAGTTGACCACGCGGAAATCGGTGTTATCAAACACCACCGCGCCACGCCCGGAAACGATATCCACGTCGCCTTCGATATAGCTATTGGTCACCAGCGTACGTGGTTGACGATCGTTGACCAGGCGGTTTTGCACGCCGCTGTTGGTGACAAAGAATGTGTTCTGGCGACCCAGAATATTCACATCGTTGATCTGCACTTTGTCGCCATCGCTGCGAAGCGCCACGGCAGGGTGATTACCCGCGTCCACGCTGTCGCCGAGATTGTTCTCAACGGTCAGGTTTTGCAACTGCAGGCCGTTGTTCTGCGACCACAATACCGCGGAACACATCATGCCAATGGTCGCGCCGCGTTTGCTCTGGCAGTTATCGAACATATACCAGGCTGGTTTGCCGGGCATGTATTTGCCTCCCGGATTGACGACGCGGCGCCAGTCGGCAGTGCTCATCTCACCGTCAATCGCCGCGCCAATTTTGACGTCCAGCGGTTTCTCGCCGGTACCGTAAAGCGTCAGGCTGCCCGGCGCGGCAGGAATGTACACGGTGCCCTGGTAGTCGCCCGGCATAATCGCAATGTACTGACGTTTATTCGTACGGGTTGTGATCGCCGCATCGACCGCCGCCTGGATAGTGGTGTGCGTCACGCCCTGGGTTCCTGCCGGCCCCACCACAAAGTCAGGCTGCGCCGGCAGGGTAATTGCCGACGGCGTCCACGGCGCAGTGTTTGGCGTCAGCGACGAAAAATACGTTTTCGCGACAAAATTCTGCGCTTCACTGGCCGATAAAATCGGGCGCGAGGCGGTCCCCGGCGCGGTTTGATCGGAAGGGATTTGGTCTGGTGGCGTAGAGCTACAGGCGGTCAGCGTCACGCCAAAAGCCAGTGCCAGCGCCAGACGGGAAACTGATGATGTGTTCACGAGTTGCTCCGGGCTAATTAAGTGTCCATTGAAGCCTGCTTTTTTATACTAAGTTGAACGAAACGGGAAGGTGAAAAGGCAAAAAGTTGTTTTTTAACTCAGCATTAGCGGATTCTTCGCGTTTTGAAGTCACAATTAAGTAACATTTTTAATCCGGAAGATTGACTTCCTCGCGGCGATCTCAAATAAATGTCTATACAACCTAAGACAAGTGGAGAAAGCATGTCGCAACTGTTACCCGGGGATAAGGTCTGGCGAAATCTCCGCCTCGCTACGCTGGATCCGCACATCGACGCCCCGTATGGGATACTTGAACATCATGCGCTGATTATTCGCGGCGAAAAAATCCTGTCTGTTATTCCTGAAGCCGAACTGCCGACCCGCCATGCTAATACCGCCAACCTTGAGGGCCGACTGGTTACCCCCGGTCTGATTGACTGCCACACGCATCTGATTTTTGGCGGCAACCGCGCCAGTGAATGGGAGCAGCGGTTGAACGGCGTCTCGTATCAGCAGATCGGCGCTCAGGGCGGCGGCATTAACGCCACGGTGTCAGCGACCCGGACGGCGACAGAAGATGTGCTTTACCGCGTCGCCAGAGACAGAATGCAGCGTTTAGCCCGTGAAGGGGTAACGCTACTGGAAATAAAATCCGGCTACGGACTGGATATCGCCAGCGAAGAAAAGATGCTGCGCGTGGCTGCCCGGCTGGCGGCCGACGGAATGATGGAGATCAGCCCTACGCTGCTGGCGGCGCACGCCACCCCGCAGGAATTTCGCGACGATCCTGACGGCTATATCGACCTTGTCTGCGACGTCATTTTGCCGCAGCTATGGCAAAAAGGGCTGTTTGAAGCGGTCGATCTGTTCTGCGAAAGCGTTGGCTTTACGCTTGCGCAAAGCGAACGGGTGCTTCGCGCGGCGCAGGCGCTGGGTATACCGGTAAAAGGGCACGTGGAGCAGTTGTCTCTGCTCGGCGGCGCGCAGTTGGTCAGCCGCTATCGCGGACTGTCTGCCGATCATATTGAGTATCTGGACGAGGCGGGCGTGGCGGCGATGCACCGCAGCGGCACTGTCGGCGTGCTGCTGCCGGGGGCGTTTTATTTCCTGAAAGAGAAACAGACACCTCCCGTTGGACTGCTTCGCCGCTACGGCGTGCCGATGGCGGTGGCGAGCGACTATAATCCCGGCACCAGCCCGTTTATCAGCCTGCACCTGGCGATGAATATGGCCTGCGTGCAGTTTGGCCTGACGCCGGAAGAAGCCTGGGCGGGGGTCACGCGTCACGCCGCGCGCGCGCTGGGTCGCCAGTCGACGCACGGTCAGCTTACGGCCGGCTATAGGGCGGATTTCGCGATCTGGGACGCGGAACATCCGGTAGAGATCGTGTACGAACCGGGGCGTAACCCGCTGTATCAACGCGTCTTTCGGGGGGATATCGTATGACGCAATGGCAACCCGTTTCCCCTGCGCTGTGGCAGGGACGTGATGATCGCGCGGAGGCGGCGAATGCGCTGCGTCTGTGTCAGACCATCGAAATAAGCCGGACGTTTTCGCCCGGGCATTATTGTGACCGGATTGCGCTGCTGGGCTTTGCCTGTGATGAAGGCGTTAAGCGTAACCACGGACGCCCCGGCGCCGCTGGCGCCCCGGACGCGCTGCGTAAAGCGCTGGCGAATCTCGCCTGCCACGCCGGACATGAGCGACTGGTGGATATGGGCAATATTCTGGCGCCAGGCGCGGATCTGGAAGGGGCGCAACAGGCGTTAAGGGATGCGGTACATCGCTGCCAGCAGGCGGGTGTGCGCACCTTTGTACTCGGTGGGGGGCATGAGACGGCGTTCGGGCATGGCGCGGGTGTTTATGATGCTTTTGCGGCTGAACGCATCGGAATTATCAATCTTGACGCTCACCTGGATCTGCGTTTCGCCGGACGCCCCAGTTCTGGTACGCCGTTTCGCCAACTGGCGCAACTGTGCGACCAGCAGCAGCGTGGGTTTCACTATGCCTGCTTTGGCGTCAGCCGGGCGGCAAATACCCAGGCGCTGTGGGATGAGGCGCAAACCCGCCGGGTGACGGTAGTTGAAGATCTCTATTGCGATGACGCGCAGGCGACGCTTGCGGCGTTTATCGGACGGGTCGATAAAATTTATCTCACCGTCGATCTCGACGTGCTTCCCGGCGCGGCGATGCCTGCGGTTTCAGCACCCGCCGCGCTGGGAGTACCGCTGTCGACCCTGCTGCGGCTGATTGAGCCGATTTGTCGCAGCGGCAAGCTTCAGGCGGTGGATATGGTTGAATTTAATCCGCGCTTTGATAATGATGGCAGCGCGGCGCGCGTTGCGGCGCGGCTTGGCTGGCAGATCGTTTACTGGTGGCAATAAGCCATTAGCGACGGCTTCCGTCAACCCTGGTTTGATGAAAAGGTAAATGTACGCATGAATGTCCTTCGACCCCGCGCGACACCCGCGCCGTATTATGAAACGGTAAAACGGGCGATCAGCGAGAAGATCGCCAGCGGCATCTGGCAGCCGCACGATCGCATTCCGTCTGAAGCGGCGCTGGTGACGCAATACGGCTACAGCCGGATGACCATTAACCGCGCACTGCGCGAGCTGACCGACGAAGGACTGTTGGTGCGGTTACAAGGGGTTGGAACCTTTGTCGCCGAGCCAAAAGGCCAGTCGGCGCTGTTCGAGATTCGCAGTATCGCGGATGAAATCACTGCCCGCTCGCATCAGCACCGTTGCGACGTGCGGGTGCTGGAAAGAAGCCCCGCGAATGCCCTACAGGCGGCCGCGCTGAAGATCAACGAAGGCAGCGATATTTTTCATTCCGTGATGGTGCACTTCGAAAATGAATTGCCGGTACAAATTGAAGATCGCATCGTCAATGCACAGGTGGTGCCCGACTATCTGGCGCAGGATTACAGCCAGACCACGCCGCACGCTTATCTGTCGTTGATCGCCCCGCTCACGGAAGGGGAGCACATTGTGGAAGCGGTACGTGCCAGCGCCGAAGAGTCTGCGTTATTAACCATCAACGAAACCGAACCCTGCCTGCTGATCCGCCGTACCACCTGGTCCGCCACGCAAATCGTCTCCCACGCGCGGCTGCTTTTCCCCGGTTCCCGTTACCGCTTGCAGGGCCATTTCTCTTCCTGATCCTGCGTCCTGGAAAGCGTGATTGCTGACGCAATATGATAAAAATGTATCTTTTCTGTTAAATTCAGCCTTGTTATGTCTTGTATAGACAAGTATATGTTTATGCCATAGCTGAATCATTCCCTACGTCGGTATCGTCAGGTCCGGCCCTTCAGGAGAGGCAGTGTTATGTCATATAGCAAATACCGTCAGCAGACGATCCGCGCGCCGCGGGGAACCATCTTAACGGCCAAAAGTTGGTTAAGCGAAGCGCCGCTGCGTATGTTAATGAACAACCTGGATCCGGATGTTGCCGAAAATCCCTATGCGCTGGTGGTTTACGGCGGCATTGGTCGGGCGGCCCGCAACTGGGACTGTTTTGACGCCATTGTTAAGGCGCTGACTGCGCTGGAGGACGATGAAACCCTGCTGGTGCAGTCCGGTAAGCCGGTCGGCGTATTTAAGACCCACCGCAACGCGCCGCGCGTGCTGATCGCCAATTCCAATCTGGTTCCTCACTGGGCCACCTGGGAACATTTTAACGAACTGGATGCGAAAGGGCTGGCGATGTACGGCCAGATGACCGCCGGGAGCTGGATCTACATAGGCAGTCAGGGAATTGTGCAGGGCACGTATGAAACGTTTGTCGAAGCGGGGCGTCAACATTATCACGGCGAGTTGCGCGGACGCTGGGTGCTGACGGCGGGACTCGGCGGCATGGGCGGCGCGCAGCCGTTAGCGGCGACGCTGGCGGGGGCCTGTTCCCTGAACATTGAATGCCAGCAGAGTCGTATCGATTTTCGCCTGCGCACCCGCTATGTTGATGAGCAGGCGACCTCGCTGGACGACGCGCTGGCGCGCATCGAAAACTACACCCGTGAAGGCCGCGCGGTGTCTGTCGCCCTGTGCGCTAACGCCGCGGACGTGCTGCCCGAGCTGGTAAAACGCGGCGTGCGTCCGGATCTGGTGACTGACCAGACCAGCGCCCACGATCCGCTGCACGGCTATCTGCCTTCCGGCTGGGACTGGCAGACATACCAGCAGAAGGCGGTTTCCGATCCGCAGGGAACCGTCGAAGCCGCAAAGCGCTCTATGGCGAAGCACGTGCAGGCCATGCTGGCATTTCACAGGATGGGGGTGCCCACGTTTGATTACGGTAACAATATTCGTCAGATGGCGAAAGAGATGGGCGTGGACAACGCCTTTGATTTCCCCGGTTTTGTACCCGCCTATATTCGTCCGCTGTTCTGCCGCGGCATCGGCCCGTTCCGTTGGGTGGCGCTCTCCGGCGATCCTGAGGATATTTATAAAACCGACGCCAAAGTGAAAGAGATCGTCGCGGACGATGCGCACCTGCATCGCTGGCTGGACATGGCCCGCGAGCGGATCCGCTTTCAGGGGCTTCCGGCGCGCATCTGTTGGGTCGGGCTGTCGTTACGTCAAAAGATCGGACTGGCGTTTAACGACATGGTGCGTCGCGGCGAACTTTCCGCGCCGATTGTCATTGGTCGCGACCACCTGGACTCCGGCTCCGTTGCCAGTCCGAACCGTGAAACGGAAGCGATGCGCGACGGCTCCGACGCGGTGTCCGACTGGCCGCTGCTTAACGCGTTACTCAATACCGCCAGTGGCGCGACCTGGGTGTCGCTGCATCACGGCGGCGGCGTCGGCATGGGCTTCTCGCAGCATGCCGGGATGGTGATTGTGTGCGACGGCAGCGATGACGCCGCGGAGCGAATCGCCCGCGTGCTGCACAACGATCCGGCGACCGGCGTGATGCGCCATGCCGACGCGGGTTATGAGATCGCCATTGAGTGCGCCGCTGAACACCAGCTTAATCTGCCGATGGTTGCGGCAACCCAGGAGAAACGCTGATATGAACACCTTGACCTTAACGCCGGGGCAGCTCACTTTTTCACAGCTTTGTGATGTCTGGCGGCAGCCGGTCAGGCTGACGCTTGATGCCAGCGCCATCGACGGCATTCATGCCAGCGTCGCCTGCGTGAACACGATTGTGGCGGAGGGGCGCACGGCCTACGGCATTAATACCGGCTTTGGCCTGCTGGCCCAGACGCGGATCGCCGATCACGATCTGCAAAATCTTCAGCGCGCGCTGGTGCTGTCACATGCCGCAGGGGTTGGCGAAGCGCTGGATGATGCGATGGTGCGCCTGATCATGGTGCTGAAGATCAACAGCCTGGCGCGCGGGTTTTCCGGTATCCGTCTGTGCGTGATCGAGGCGCTGATCGCGCTGGTAAACGCCGAGGTCTATCCGCTGATCCCGGCGAAAGGCTCGGTGGGCGCATCGGGGGATTTAGCGCCGCTGGCGCACCTGTCGCTTACTCTGCTCGGCGAGGGAAAAGCGCGCGTTCAGGGTGAATGGCTACCGGCCAAAGAGGCGCTGAAAAAAGCCGGGCTGGCGCCGCTGACCCTGGCGGCGAAAGAGGGATTAGCGCTGCTCAATGGCACTCAGGCGTCAACGGCGTTCGCGCTGCGCGGCCTGTTTGAAGCCCAGGAACTGTTTGCCTCCGCCGTGGTTTGCGGCGCATTAACCACTGAAGCGGTGCTGGGATCGCGCCGTCCGTTTGACGCGCGGATCCATGCCGCACGGGGGCAGCCTGGACAAATTGACGCGGCGGCGCTGTACCGTCATGTGCTAACGGAAACCAGCGCGCTGTCGCAGTCGCACCATAACTGCGACAAAGTGCAGGATCCGTATTCACTGCGTTGTCAGCCGCAGGTGATGGGCGCGTGTCTGACCCAGATGCGCCAGGTGAGAGAGGTTTTGCTGATCGAAGCCAACGCGGTGTCCGATAACCCGCTGGTTTTTGCGCAGCAGGGGGATGTCATCTCCGGCGGTAATTTTCACGCCGAACCGGTGGCGATGGCGGCAGACAACCTGGCGCTGGCGATTGCCGAAATCGGCGCGCTCGCTGAGCGTCGAATTGCGTTGATGATGGATAAACACATGTCGCAACTGCCGCCGTTCCTGGTAAAAAATGGCGGCGTGAACTCCGGCTTTATGATTGCCCAGGTGACGGCGGCGGCGCTGGCCAGCGAGAACAAGGCGCTGGCGCATCCGCACAGCGTTGAC
The DNA here is from genome assembly GCF_000759835.1 of Citrobacter sedlakii NBRC 105722. Classification (GTDB taxonomy): domain Bacteria; phylum Pseudomonadota; class Gammaproteobacteria; order Enterobacterales; family Enterobacteriaceae; genus Citrobacter_A; species Citrobacter_A sedlakii. The sequence goes on along the minus strand of NZ_BBNB01000002.1, from coordinate 144,272 downwards.
AGTCTGCCAACCTCAGCGAATCAGGAAGATCATGTGTCGATGGCGCCGGCGGCAGGGCGCAGGCTGTGGGAGATGGCGGCCAATACCCGCGGCGTGTTGGCGGTCGAGTGGCTGGCGGCCTGTCAGGGGATCGATCTGCGCGACGGACTGACATCCAGTCCGCTTCTTGAGCAGGCGCGCGCAACGTTACGCGAGCAGGTTGCCCACTATACCGACGACCGTTTCTTTGCCCCGGACATAGAATGCGCGACCGAACTGCTGGCGCAGGGAGCGCTGCTGCGTTTAGTGCCGGACTTTCTGTAAGGAGTACCGGATGGCGGCACGTTAGCGTCGCCATCCGTTATCAGGTTAACTGAACATGGCGGTGATCGACGCGCTGGCGAGCGCGTGGAAATGGACGTTAAAGCCGACCATCGCGCCGCTGGCCTCTTCATCGACCTCGATACGATCCACGTCCAGCGCATGAACTGTAAAGATATAGCGGTGCGTTTCGCCTTTCGGCGGCGCGGCGCCGCCGTAGCCCGCTTTACCGAAATCAGTGCGGGTTTGCACCACGCCGTCCGGTAGCGCCACCAGACCGGAGCCGAAACCCTGGGTCAAAACGCGGGTGTCGGCGGGTAAATTCGCTATGCCCCAGTGCCACCAGCCGGAGCCGGTGGGCGCATCGGGGTCGAAACAGGTTACGACAAAACTTTTCGTTCCTGTCGGAACGTCATCCCAGGCCAGATGCGGCGAAATATTATCGCCGTCGTAACCCATGCCGTTAAAAACGTGACGCAGCGGAAGCTTATCGCCGTCGCGGAAATCGTTACTGATGAGTTTCATGCTGATTCCTCCCTTAACCAAAAAGTTTAGCCAGAAACGTTTTAGTTTACCGCCAATTAAACGCGAAAAAATGTTTCTTCGCGCACAGCTTCGTTAACCGCCTGCGTCAGACAACGCAGTTGCTCCGGCTGGATAATGTACGGCGGCATCAGGTAGATGAGTTTGCCGAACGGACGCACCCAGACGCCCCGCTGGACAAAGAATTTTTGCAGCGCCGCCATATTGACCGGATGAGTGGTTTCCACCACGCCGATCGCGCCGAGCACGCGCACGTCCGCGACCCATGGCGAATCTGCCGCCGCGGCCAGTTCGGCACGCAGTTGCGCTTCAATGGCCGCCACCTGCTGCTGCCAGTCGCCGGATGCCAGCAACGTCAGGCTGGCGTTTGCCGCCGCGCAGGCCAGCGGGTTAGCCATAAATGTCGGGCCGTGCATAAAACACCCGGCGTCGCCGTTGCTGATAGTGTCGGCGATCTGGCGGGTGGAGAGGGTGGCGGAAAGGGTCATTGTGCCGCCGGTGAGCGCTTTACCCAGACAGAGAATATCCGGCGATACCCCGGCGTGCTCGCAGGCAAACAGTTTGCCGGTGCGGCCAAAACCGGTGGCGATCTCGTCGGCGATCAGCAGAATGCCTTCCCGGTCACACATCTTACGGATGCGCTGCAGCCACTGGGGATGGTACATGCGCATTCCGCCCGCGCCCTGGACGATGGGTTCGAGGATCACTGCGGCGATCTCATGCCGGTGTGCGGCCATCAGGCGGGCGAACGCCACCATATCGCGCTCATCCCATTCGCCGCCCATCCGGCTTTGCGGCGCCGGGGCAAACAGGTTTTCCGGCAGATAGCCCTTCCACAGGCTGTGCATGGAGTTGTCCGGATCGCAGACAGACATGGCGCCGAACGTGTCGCCGTGGTAGCCGTTGCGAAACGTCAGGAAACGCTGTCGCGATTCGCCTTTTGCCTGCCAGTATTGCAGCGCCATTTTCATCGCCACTTCAACGGCCACGGAACCGGAATCCGCAAGGAAAACGCACGTCAGCGGCTCGGGCGTCATCGCCACCAGTTTACGGCACAGGTCGATGGCCGGTGCATGGGTAATGCCGCCAAACATCACGTGCGACATGGCGTCAATTTGCGTTTTCATCGCCGCGTTGAGTACGGGATGGTTGTAGCCGTGGATCGCCGCCCACCACGACGACATGCCGTCAATGAGGTGTTCGCCGCTGGTGAGGATCAGTTCGCAACCTTCCGCGCGCGCGACCGGATACACCGGTAGCGGAGAGGTCATGGAGGTATAAGGGTGCCAGATATGGCGCCGATCGAAAGCGAGATCGTCCGTTGTCATAATCGACTTGTAAACCAAATTAAAAACATTTAGGTTTACGAGTCTACACGGTTCTCACAACAAAACGTAGAAAATTATGACCAAACATTCTCGCTGGACGCTGTCGCAAGTCACCGAATTATTTGAAAAACCGCTGCTGGATCTGCTCTTTGAAGCCCAGCAAATCCACCGTCAGCATTTTGATCCTCGCCAGGTGCAGGTCAGTACATTGCTGTCGATTAAAACCGGCGCCTGCCCGGAGGATTGCAAATATTGCCCACAAAGCTCGCGCTATAAAACCGGGCTGGAAGCAGAGCGCCTGATGGAGGTCGAACAGGTGCTGGATTCGGCGCGCAAGGCGAAAAACGCCGGGTCCACCCGTTTCTGTATGGGGGCGGCGTGGAAGAACCCTCACGAGCGCGACATGCCGTATCTTGAGCAAATGGTGCAGGGGGTGAAGGCGATGGGGCTGGAAGCCTGTATGACCCTCGGCACCCTGAGCGAAGCGCAGGCGCAGCGGCTGGCGGCGGCGGGGCTGGATTACTACAACCACAACCTCGACACTTCGCCGGAGTTCTACGGCAATATCATCACCACCCGTTCTTATCAGGAGCGTCTGGATACGCTGGATAAAGTGCGCGATGCCGGGATCAAGGTCTGCTCCGGCGGGATTGTCGGGCTGGGCGAAACGGTAAACGATCGCGCCGGTTTGCTGCTGCAACTGGCGAATCTGCCGACTCCGCCGGAAAGCGTGCCGATCAACATGCTGGTGAAGGTCAAGGGGACGCCGCTGGCCGATAACGACGATGTGGACGCATTTGACTTCATCCGCACGATCGCGGTGGCGCGCATTATGATGCCCACCTCGTACGTGCGTCTCTCTGCCGGTCGCGAGCAGATGAACGAACAAACCCAGGCAATGTGCTTCATGGCGGGCGCGAACTCTATCTTTTACGGCTGCAAGCTGTTGACCACGCCGAACCCGGAAGAAGATAAAGACTTACAGCTGTTCCGTAAGCTCGGGCTGAACCCGCAGCAAACCGCCGTGCTGGCAGGGGATAACGAGCAGCAGCAGCGGCTGGAGCAGGCGCTGATGACCCCGGATACCGACGCCTGGTACAACGCGGCAGCGGTATGAGCTGGCAGCAAAAAATCGACGATGCGCTAAACGCGCGTCGTTCAGCGGATGCCCTGCGTCGTCGTTACGCGGTTGAGCAGGGCGCGGGCCGCTGGCTGATGACCGGCGATCGCCGCTTTCTCAACTTTTCCAGCAACGACTATCTGGGCTTAAGCCACCATCCGCAGATTATTCACGCCTGGCAACAGGGGGCGGAACGCTTCGGCGTAGGCAGCGGCGGCTCCGGCCACGTCAGCGGTTATACCGTTGCGCATCAACACGTTGAAGAAGAGCTGGCGGACTGGTTGGGTTACCCGCGCGCGCTGCTGTTTATCTCAGGTTTTGCCGCTAATCAGGCGGTCATTGCCGCGTTGATGGCAAAGGACGATCGGATTGTCGCCGATCGCCTCAGCCATGCCTCGTTGCTGGAGGCGGCAAGCCTTAGTCCGGCGCCGCTTCGCCGTTTTACCCATAACGATACCCGGCATCTGACGCGACTGCTCGATGCCCCCTGTCCGGGGCAACAACTGGTGGTCACTGAAGGCGTATTCAGTATGGATGGCGACAGCGCGCCGCTGGCGGAGATCCAGCGTGCGGCAGCGCGGCGCAACGCCTGGCTGCTGGTGGACGATGCCCACGGCATTGGCGTCTGCGGCGAAGAAGGGCGCGGCAGCTGCTGGCGGCAGCAGGTGCGACCAGAACTGCTGGTCGTGACCTTTGGTAAAGGCTTTGGCGTCAGCGGCGCGGCGATATTGTGTTCAGCCCGCGTGGCGGATTATCTGCTGCAATTTGCCCGACACCTGATCTACAGCACCAGCATGCCGCCTGCTCAGGCGCAGGCGATCCGGGCCTCCCTTGCGGTGATCCGCAGCGAAGAAGGCGACGCGCGCCGGGCGAAACTGGCGGCGCTCATCGCACGCTTTCGTCGCGGCGTAGACCGTAGCCGTTACCGACTGGGGGAATCGCACAGCGCGATCCAGCCGCTGATCGTTGGCGATAACGCGCGGGCGCTGCATCTGGCGGAAACCCTGCGCAGCCGTGGCTGCTGGGCGACGGCAATCCGTCCGCCAACGGTGCCTGCGGGGACGGCGCGTTTGCGCCTGACCCTCACCCAGGCGCACGAGCGTGAAGACATTGACCGTCTGCTGGAGGTGCTAAATGACACAGGTGAATAAACAGGCCATCGCGGCGGCGTTTGGCCGTGCGGCGACGTGTTATGAACAACACGCCACGCTGCAACGGTTGAGCGCGGACGCGCTGCTGGCGCAGTTGCCGCAGCAAAGCTATGGGCAGGTGCTGGACGCCGGCTGTGGTCCTGGCCGGTTGAGCCGTTACTGGCGTGAGCAGGGCAGCCAGGTCACCGCGCTGGATTTGTCCTCCCCCATGCTCGACGAGGCGCGGCGGCGTAATACGGCGCACCACTATCTTGCCGGAGATATCGAATCGCTGCCGTTGGCGAGCGCGACGTTCGATCTCGCCTGGAGTAATCTCGCCGTTCAGTGGTGCAACGATTTACACGGCGCGCTGAGCGAACTTTACCGGGTGGTGCGTCCCGGCGGCAGAGTGGCGTTCACAACGCTGGCGAAAGGGTCGCTGCCGGAGCTGCATCAGGCATGGCGGGCAGTCGATAACCAAACCCATGCTAATCGGTTCTTACCGCAGGCGGCGCTGCGCGATGCCCTGCGCGGCTGGCGTAGCGAAAGCCATTTGCACACGTTGACCCTGTGGTTTGACGATGCGCTGAGCGCGATGCGTTCGCTGAAGGGGATTGGGGCCACGCATCTGCACGAAGGACGTGAACCGCGCGTGCTCACCCGTGCGCAACTGCAAAAAGTGCAGTTGGCCTGGCCTCAACAACAGGGAAAGTATCCGCTCACCTACCATCTTTTTGCTGGAATTATTGAACGTGATTAAACGCTATTTTGTTACCGGTACTGATACCGAGGTCGGGAAAACCGTCGCCAGCAGCGCTTTGCTCCAGGCGGCAGGCAAAATGGGGCTGCGCACGGCCGGGTATAAGCCGGTTGCCTCCGGCAGCGAAATGACGCCGGAAGGGTTGCGCAACAGCGATGCGCTGGCGCTCCAGCGCAGCAGCAGCCTGCCGCTGGACTACGCGGCAGTGAATCCTTATACCTTCGCCGAGCCGACCTCGCCGCACATCATCAGCGCCGGAGAGGGCAGACCGATTCAAACCGATGTGATGTCAGCCGGGCTACGGGCGCTGGAAACCCGCGCGGAGTGGGTGCTGGTGGAAGGCGCGGGCGGCTGGTTCACGCCGCTGACAGAGGACGTTACGTTTGCCGACTGGGTGCAGGCGGAACAACTGCCGGTGATTTTAGTGGTCGGCGTGAAGCTGGGGTGTATTAACCATGCGATGCTCACCGCGCAGGCCATTCAGCAGGCCGGGCTGACGTTAGCCGGCTGGGTGGCGAATGACGTCCAGCCGCCGGGTAAACGCCACCGCGAGTATATGGCGACGCTGGCGCGGGTTATTCCCGCGCCTTTACTCGGGGAAATCCCCTGGCTTGGCGCTGAAGCGCAAACCGTCGCAACAGGACAATATCTGGATCTCACGCTTTTGACAGGAGAGTAAATGGCGATTTTGCGAGCAATGTCGCCTGCGACAGGCCGTTTCGTTAGCTGATAAAAATCAAAATTTAGCGATAATTTTTTTTTATTGTCCTGAAATCCGTCAACGAGGGGAAAGTGCCAGGCGGCAGACCGTGTGGGCTGGAAGCAGTTATCCACTATTCCTGTGGATAACCTTGTGTATTAGAGTTAGAAAACGCAGGGTAAGCGAGAGAATACGCGGCTTCCAGCCAAATTGATGCGAAAGACGTCTTTGTTTAATATTATTTATTTTTCAATAAGTTATATAAAGGCAATAGCTGTCGCAGAACTGTCATTGAATGCAATAAAACTTTCATGACACGACTTGACAATGTTAACGAAGTGATTGGTTTGGGGATAACCCCGCCGGTCAGAAGATTATCTTGTCAGCGGTGAAATTCTCGCCGCTGACGCTGTGTCTTTTCGGCGCGTAACACAAATTTTCTCCGTCGTTACTGTTTTTTCATCCAGTATATTTTACTGGCAAAATTATGCGCTGCGAGTAAAATTACAAGCCTGCCCGCCCATTGCTTCAGGTAGCTGCCCATGAGTAAACCGTTCAAACTGAATTCCGCATTTAAACCGTCAGGCGACCAGCCAGAGGCGATACGACGCCTCGAAGAAGGGCTGGAGGATGGCCTGGTGCATCAGACGCTGCTTGGCGTAACGGGGTCAGGGAAAACGTTCACCATCGCCAATGTCATTGCCGATCTCCAGCGTCCGACCATGGTGCTCGCGCCGAACAAAACGCTGGCGGCGCAGCTGTACGGCGAAATGAAAGAATTCTTTCCGGAAAACGCGGTGGAATATTTCGTCTCTTACTATGACTACTATCAGCCTGAAGCCTATGTGCCCAGTTCCGACACCTTCATTGAGAAAGACGCGTCGGTAAACGAACACATTGAGCAGATGCGTTTGTCGGCAACCAAAGCCTTGCTCGAGCGTCGCGACGTGGTGGTGGTGGCCTCGGTGTCGGCGATCTACGGTCTGGGCGACCCGGATCTGTACCTGAAAATGATGCTGCACCTGACGGTGGGGATGCTGATCGACCAGCGCGCGATCCTGCGTCGTCTGGCCGAGCTACAGTACACCCGTAACGATCAGGCGTTCCAGCGCGGCACCTTCCGCGTACGCGGCGAGGTGATCGACATCTTCCCGGCGGAATCCGACGACATCGCGCTACGTGTGGAGCTGTTTGACGAAGAGGTGGAGCGGCTGTCGTTGTTTGATCCGCTCACCGGACAGGTGGAATCGACCATTCCCCGCTACACCATCTACCCGAAAACCCACTATGTCACGCCGCGCGAGCGTATTTTGCAGGCGATGGAAGAGATCAAAGACGAACTGGTCGATCGCCGCAAGATCCTGCTGGCGAACAATAAGCTGCTGGAAGAGCAGCGTCTCAGCCAGCGCACCCAGTTCGATCTTGAGATGATGAACGAGCTTGGCTACTGTTCGGGGATCGAAAACTATTCACGCTATCTTTCTGGACGCGGACCGGGCGAGCCGCCGCCGACGCTGTTCGATTATCTGCCCGCAGACGGCCTGCTGGTGGTGGATGAATCGCACGTCACCATTCCGCAGATTGGCGGCATGTACCGTGGCGACAGAGCGCGTAAAGAGACGCTGGTGGAGTATGGGTTCCGCTTGCCTTCCGCGCTGGATAACCGTCCGCTGAAGTTCGAAGAGTTTGAAGCGCTGGCCCCGCAGACCATCTATGTTTCCGCGACGCCGGGCAACTATGAGCTGGAGAAATCGGGCGGCGACGTGGTGGATCAGGTGGTTCGTCCGACCGGCCTGCTGGATCCGGTCATTGAGGTGCGTCCGGTGGCGACGCAGGTGGACGACCTGCTTTCAGAGATCCGCGCGCGGGCGTCTATCAATGAGCGCGTGCTGGTGACAACCTTAACCAAGCGGATGGCGGAAGATCTCACCGAATACCTGGAGGAACACGGTGAACGGGTGCGCTATCTGCACTCGGACATCGATACCGTCGAGCGTATGGAGATCATTCGCGACCTGCGCCTCGGCGAGTTTGACGTGCTGGTAGGCATCAACCTGTTGCGAGAGGGGCTCGACATGCCGGAAGTGTCGCTGGTGGCGATCCTTGACGCGGACAAAGAAGGGTTCCTGCGCTCTGAACGTTCGCTGATTCAGACCATTGGCCGCGCGGCGCGTAACGTTAACGGCAAAGCGATCCTGTACGGCGATAAGATCACCCCGTCGATGGCGAAGGCCATTAGCGAAACCGAGCGCCGCCGTGAGAAACAGCAGCAGTACAACGAACAGCACGGCATTACCCCGCAGGGGCTGAACAAAAAAGTGGTCGATATTCTGGCGCTGGGTCAGAACATCGCGAAGACCAAAGCGAAGGGCAGGGGCAAGTCACGCTCCACGGCGAAGGCGGATATCGTCGGGATGGATATGTCGCCGAAGGCGCTGCAGCAGAAGATCCACGAGCTGGAGGGGCAGATGATGCAGCACGCGCAGAATCTGGAGTTCGAGGAAGCCGCGCAGATCCGCGACCAGCTCCATCAACTGCGCGAGCTGTTTATCGCCGCGTCATAATCCGGTATTCAGGCAAAGCGTCGCAGACCGGAAAAGCGAAGCGCTACGCCGGTCGCGATCGAGACATGCCAGATTTATCCCAGCGCCTGCACCGCTTTTTCCAGCGCGCAGTGCAGTAGCTGGCGGTCATGGCGATAGGGGATATCGCTGGCTTCCAGCTCCTCCTGAATCACTACTCTGTCGTTGATGGCGCTGACGTCAACGTTAGGACCGACGACCACGGCGTCAATCACTCGTTTACCGACATACTGCTCCATAATCGCCAGTTTATCGACCAGGGTCAGGCTGGCTGCCGGCAGACTCAGCTCACGCCCCAGATTGCCGATATAGACCATCGGCGCCTGGGTGCGGCGCAGCGCCTGCGCCAGGTCATCCAGCAGCAGGATCGGCATCAGGCTGGTGTAAAAACTGCCAGGGCCAATCAGGATCAAATCCGCTTCGTTAATTGCCTGCACCGCTTCCCGCGTGGTGGGCACGTTGGGTGACAGCATCAGGTCCTGCGGCGGGGTGAGCAACTGGTCAATATTCACTTCGCCATACACCTCAAGCCCCTGATCGTCGATCGCCATCAGATCGACCGGCAGTTCCGACATCGGGATTAAATGCGCGTCGACTTTAAGCAGGTTACGAATTAAATTGATCGCCTCCAGAGGCCGTACGCTCAGGTGATCGAGCGCCTTTAACATCAAATTTCCCAGGTTATGACCCGAAAGTTCGCCATTACCGCCAAAACGATACTCAAACATAGCCGACGCGACGCTGGGTTCGGTTATCAACTGGTTAAGGCAGTTGCGCATATCCCCCCAGGCGATACCGCCTTCCGAGCGGCGGATACGTCCGGTCGAGCCGCCGTTATCGGTGGTGGTGACAATGCCGGTGAGGCGTGAGCCCAGTGATGAAAGTGATGAGAGAACGCGTCCTAATCCATGCCCTCCGCCGAGAGCGACGACACGATCCAGGTCAGCCAGCGTACGATTGCGCATAAAATATCCTGAAGTCAGATTTATCTCGCTACAGTAGCGCACATCGCAGGTTTTCAGCAATTCACTCCCCGCTGGAGAGAGAAATAAATTCTGCGCAGCTACCCCTTTAGTACGAGATGTCGGTTACTGCCTAATGATGTATATCAATGCAAAAAGCCCATTTTCGCTTATTCTGTAGCGAAATAGCACGATCATGACGCTATATATAAGTTTATATAGCGTTAGGCGTAAATGGCAAAATGGTCGTTTACGCGCTAGTATCGGCTAATCATTAAAAAACACTCTAGCCTCTGCGCCTGGGTCAATGAAGACATTGATATGGCGCTTTGGCCGTGACAGCGTAAACGCGTTGCCACCAGGGTGCAGGAAGAAATGACTGCGCCTCCCGTACTGGAAAGGTGTCTATGGCCTCACAACTGACCGATGCTTTCGCGCGCACGTTTTATTACCTGCGTTTGTCGATTACCGATGTGTGTAACTTTCGTTGCACCTACTGTCTGCCGGATGGCTACAAGCCCGGTGGCGTCACCAATAACGGTTTTCTTTCTGTCGATGAAATTCGTCGGGTTACCCGCGCGTTTGCCAGTCTTGGCACCGAAAAAGTGCGCCTGACCGGCGGTGAACCTTCCCTGCGCCGCGATTTTACTGACATCATCGCTGCCGTGCGGGAGAACGACGCCATTCGCCAGATAGCCGTCACTACTAACGGCTATCGCCTGGCGCGTGATGCCGCAGCCTGGCGCGAGGCCGGGTTGACGGGCATCAATGTCAGCGTCGACAGCCTGGACGCCCGGCAGTTTCACGCCATTACCGGACAGGACAAATTCCGGCAGGTGATGGCGGGCATTGACGCCGCCTTTGAGGCGGGCTTTACAAAGGTCAAAGTCAATACTGTGCTGATGCGTGACGTGAATCATCATCAGCTCGATACCTTCCTGAACTGGATCCAGACGCGTCCTATCCAGCTACGCTTCATCGAACTGATGGAAACGGGCGAGGGCAGCGCGCTTTTCCGCAAACACCATATTTCCGGCCAGGTGCTGCGCGATGAACTGCTGCGTCGTGGTTGGATCCACCAGCTGCGCCAGCGCAGCGACGGCCCGGCGCAGGTTTTCTGCCACCCCGACTATGCGGGCGAAATCGGCCTTATCATGCCGTACGAGAAAGATTTCTGCGCCACCTGTAACCGACTGCGCGTCTCTTCGGTGGGTAAACTGCATCTGTGTTTGTTTGGCGACGGCGGCGTCAGCCTGCGCGATCTGCTGGTCGAAGACTCGCAGCAGCATGCGCTGGAAGAACGTATTTCTCTCGCGCTGCGTGAGAAAAAGCAGACCCATTTCCTGCATCAGAACAACACCGGTATTACGCAAAACTTATCGTACATTGGCGGTTGATCGCTAAAAGGAGTTTTCCATGAGTCAGGTAAGCGCTGAATTTATCCCGACCCGTATCGCTATTCTTACGGTGTCGAATCGTCGTGGTGAGGAGGAAGATACCTCCGGTCATTTTCTGCGTGACGCGGCACAGGAAGCGGGACATCAGGTGGTGGATAAAGCCATCGTCAAAGAGAACCGCTACGCCATCCGCGCCCAGGTGTCGGCGTGGATCGCCAGCGAAAACGTTCAGGTAGTGCTGATCACCGGCGGGACAGGGCTTACCGAAGGCGATCAGGCGCCGGAAGCGCTGCTGCCGTTGTTTGACCGCGAAGTTGAAGGCTTTGGCGAACTCTTCCGAATGCTGTCGTTTGAAGAGATTGGCACCGCGACGCTGCAGTCGCGCGCGGTGGCAGGTATGGCCAACCATACGCTGATTTTCGCCATGCCGGGTTCAACAAAAGCCTGCCGTACCGCCTGGGATAATATCATTGCTCCGCAGCTTGATGCGCGCACCCGTCCGTGTAACTTCCACCCTCATCTGAAGAAATAAGTATGTCGCAACTGACCCATATTAACGCCGCTGGCGAAGCGCACATGGTCGACGTTTCCGCTAAAGCGGAAACTGTTCGCGAAGCGCGCGCCGAAGCCTTTGTCACCATGCGCAGTGAAACACTGGCGATGATTATTGACGGCAGCCACCATAAGGGCGATGTCTTCGCCACCGCGCGCATCGCGGGCATCCAGGCGGCAAAACGCACCTGGGAGCTGATCCCGCTGTGCCATCCGTTGCTGTTGAGCAAAGTTGAAGTGCAACTGCTGGCTGAACCGGAGCACAACCGCGTGCGCATTGAGTCACTGTGCCGTCTGACCGGCAAAACCGGCGTTGAGATGGAGGCGTTAACCGCCGCGTCGGTTGCGGCGCTGACCATCTACGATATGTGTAAAGCGGTGCAGAAAGATATGGTGATTGGTCCGGTGCGACTGCTGGCGAAAAGTGGCGGCAAATCGGGTGATTTTAAGGCGGATTCTCATGATTAAGGTTCTCTTCTTCGCCCAGGTTCGCGAACTGGTCGGCACCGATGCGCTGAACGTGGCGGCTGATTTTCCCACCGTTGAGGCGCTGCGCCAGCATCTGGCGACAAACAGCGACCGCTGGGCGCTGGCCCTGGAAGACGGCAAACTGCTGGCGGCAGTCAACCAGACGCTGGTCAGCTTTGATCATCCGTTAAGTGCGGGTGACGAGGTGGCGTTTTTCCCGCCGGTAACGGGAGGCTGAGATGGCGGAAACAAAAATCGTGGTCGATCCGGCGCCGTTTCGTGTCGGCGACGAATACCCGTGGCTGGCGGAACGTGACGAAGACGGCGCGGTTGTGACCTTCACCGGCAAAGTCCGCAATCACAACCTCGGCGACAGCGTGAAGGCGCTGACGCTGGAGCACTATCCCGGCATGACCGAAAAAGCGCTGGGCGAGATTGTGGCAGAGGCGCGCGCGCGCTGGCCTCTGGGGCGCGTTACCGTGATCCATCGCATCGGCGAACTGTGGCCGGGCGATGAGATCGTGTTTGTCGGCGTCACCAGCGCGCATCGCGGTAGCGCCTTTGAGGCGGGCGAATTTATTATGGACTACCTGAAAACCCGCGCGCCATTCTGGAAACGTGAAGCGACGCCGGAGGGCGAGCGCTGGGTGGAAGCCCGCGACAGCGACCAGCAGGCGGCAAAGCGCTGGTAGCAGAATGTGATACGCTTATACAGGTGTCACTTTTTTAACAGGAGATTTTCATGGACAGATTTCCACGATCCGATTCAATCGTGCAGGCGCGTTCCGGTCTGCAAACGTATATGGCGCAAGTGTACGGCTGGATGACCGTCGGACTGCTGCTGACCGCGTTTATTGCGTGGTATGCGGCGAATACCCCTGCGGTCATGATGTTCGTCTTTTCCAGCAAAATCACCTTTTTTGGCCTGATTATCGCTCAATTAGCGCTGGTTATTGCGCTTTCGGCGATGGTGCATAAGCTCAGCGCGGGCATGGCGACCACGCTGTTTATGCTCTATTCGGCGCTCACCGGGTTGACGCTGTCGAGCATTTTTATCGTCTATACCTATTCGTCCATCGCCAGCACCTTTGTGGTGACCGGCGGGATGTTCGGCGTGATGAGCCTGTGGGGTTACACCACCAAACGAGACCTGAGCGGCTGGGGCAATATGCTGTTTATGGCGCTGATAGGCATTATCCTGGCGTCGCTGGTGAACTTCTGGCTGAAGAGCGAAGCGCTGATGTGGGCAGTGACCTATATTGGTGTGGTGGTGTTTGTCGGCCTGACCGCCTATGACACCCAGAAGCTGAAAAATATTGGCGAGCAGATTGATGTGCGCGACAGTTCAAACCTGCGCAAGTACTCGATTCTCGGGGCGCTGACGCTGTATCTGGACTTTATCAACCTGTTCCTGATGTTGTTACGTATCTTCGGCAACCGCCGGTAATCTCACCGAACCTGATGGCGGTTCCGCCATCAGGTTCGGCACATCAGAAGACTACTTCGCCATCGCCTTTTCGTTTTTCGCCCGCAGCTTTTTCGCCCGGCTTTCCAGCACCAGATAACAAATCAATGCCAGCAGCAGCGGTATGAAATAATACAGTACGCGGTAAGCGAGCAGGGCGGCGATGATTGTCCCTTGCGAAGTATGCTCACCGGCGAGTAGCGCAATGAACACCGCTTCCAGCACGCCGATCCCCGCAGGAATATGGACTATCACCCCGGCGATACTGCTCACCAACAGCACGCCCAGCACAAAGAAGTAGTTCACATCCTGGCCCATCAGTAGCCAGATAATCAGTCCCATCACCATCCAGTTGGCGCTCGAAATGGCCATTTGCACCAGCGCAAATTTCCACGACGGCAGCACCAGTTTTTGCCCTTTGATGGTGACATGACGGCGCTTAGCAAAGGCGCAGAACCACATATACACGGCGATGACAAGCAGTAGCGCCACGCCGAGAATGCGCAGCGTGCCTTCGTCGATATACCAATGGGCGGGCAACTGCACCACGCCGAAGGTAAAGATAATCCCGCCCAGCAGAATGTAGCCAAGCCAGTTGGTGGTAATACTCAATGAGAAAATGCGGGTGATGGTGCTGCCTGGCAGACCGAGGCGCGAATAGAGTCGATAGCGCATCCCGATGCCGCCGACCCATGTGCTTAGCGTCAGGTTAAAGGCGTAGCAGATAAACGACACCAGCATGACCTGGCGCTTCGCCAGCTTATGCCCGCAGTAAGCGCGCCCCAACAGATCGTAGCAGCCGTACAATAAATAGCTGATGATCACCAGCCCGACAGCGCTGAGCAGCGCCACGCGGTTGTAGTCGCGGATAACCGTCCAGACATCCTCCCAGTTGACCTTTTTGGCATAGATAACCAGCAGGACAATTACTGCAATAAAAAACAGCCAGGTAAGGATCTTTTTCGCCAGCCGCCAGCGCGGATGAGATTTCGCCATTAGGGTTTCGCTCCTGTATCTTGTGCTTCAACGCGATCCTGCGTCTCCATCTCGGGCTGGGCTGGCGGTTCAACCTGCGCCAGATGTGGAGTATGCGCAGGCAGCCAGCCCACCAGCGCCGGGAAATGACGTAAAAAGTGGAACGCCAGCACGCTCTTGGTCAGGTTCCACCAGGTGCGTTTGGGCACCATCGACTCATCCACCTGTTTACAGTCTTTCTCGATGATCGCATTAAGGTTATCGCGCAGAGTCTGGTTAAACTGACGGTCATGTATGATCAGGTTCGCTTCCAGATTCAGCGACAGGCTGAGCGGATCGAGATTACTGGAGCCGACCGTCGCCCAATGGTCGTCCATTAACGCCACCTTGCCATGCAGCGGTTTGCGGCGGTATTCGTACACCTGAACGCCGCCCTTTACCAGATAGTTGTAAAGCAGGCGCGCGCCGACTTTCACAATCGGCATATCCGGTTCGCCCTGTACGATGAGCTTAACGCGTACGCCGCGACGCGCCGCATTGCGCATCGCATGGAGCAGCCGATACCCGGGGAAGAAATAGGCGTTGGCGATAATCACCTCCCGCCGCGCCTGGGTCAGCATTTTCAGGTAGTGGCGTTCGATGTCATCGCGATGTTCTTCGTTATCGCGCCAGACAAACAGCGCTTGCGCCTCGCCGGGCTGGTGGTTCTCTACCGCCTGGTGATGACGCTTCCACCAGCGGCGTACCGCGCTCTGCCCCGGAAGATTTTCCACCTCGAACTGTAAAATATCGGCCACAATCGGACCTTCGACGCGTACCGCGTAATCCTGCTTGGCCTCGGGACCATAGTCGGACATATGCTCATCGGAATAGTTAATGCCGCCGACAAATGCCACCCTGGCGTCGATCACCACAATTTTGCGGTGCATGCGGCGAAAGACGTTGGTGCGCATCCCAAAGACCCGCGGGCGGGGATCGTAGTAGCGGAACACCACGCCTGCGGCGGTCAGTTCACCCACAAATTCATCGCTGAGATCCGGCGAGCCGTAGCCGTCGAGCAGCACTTCCGCCTTCACGCCACGTTTGGCCGCTTTGAGCAGCGCCGCATGCAGCTGTTTCCCAACGTTGTCCTCAAACCAGATGAAGGATTCCAGAATGATCCTTTGCTCTGCTTCGGCAATGGCTTTATACACGGCGGGGTAAAACTGATCGCCGTTTTCCAGCAACTGAATCTGGTTACCTTCACGCCAGCCACACTTCATAAATGGACCTCCGCGCTCAGGGGAGCATGATCGGAAAGATGACGCCAGTTGCGCAGCGGCAACGCCGTTGGCGCACTGGTATTGGCATTTTTTACGTAAATACGATCGAGTCGTAATAGCGGCAGGCTGACCGGAAAGGTGCGCGCTGGACGACCGTGGGCGCGGGTGAAGATCTCCTCCAGCCCGGCCGCTTTTTTCAGCGGATGGTTGGCTTTTTGCCGCCAGTCGTTGAAATCGCCAGCCACCACCACGGGTTCGCCGTCGGGCAGGGCGTTGACCCAGTCGGCCAGCATTTTGAGTTGCGCCTGACGATGCGCTTCCCGTAAGCCCAGATGGACGCACATCACATGGATCGGATGGTTAAGCTGCGGCGGCACTATGCGGCAGTACAGCACGCCGCGCTTTTCGCTGCCCGCGACCGACACATCGCGGTTTTCATAGTGTTCAATCGGATAGCGCGACAGCACCGCGTTGCCATGATGACCTTCCGGGTATACCGCGTTGCGTCCATAGGCGTAGTCGCTCCACATGGTATCGGCGAGAAATTCGTAATGGGTAGTGTCCGGCCAGTTCTCAACGTGCAGCGGATGCACTTCATGGGCGCCCAGCACTTCCTGCAGGCACACAATGTCGGCGCCGACTGTGCGCACAGCGTCGCGCAGCTCCGGCAAAATAAAGCGCTTGTTAAAGGCGGTGAACCCTTTGTGCGTATTAATGGTGAGCACTTTGAATGAAAAATTACCGGTGTGTTGAGTCATGATTCTCCTGTCAACGTCACTATCCCGAGTAAATAGTGTAGTCGTCGTCACAAAAAGGTGCGTTGTTACGGAATTTTCCGTAAAGTTCGGTACTCTGAATCATTAGACGGAAATCCTTCAGGAGAAAAGCCATGAAGTGGCAACAACGTGTTCGTGTCGCAACGGGGTTAAGTTGCTGGCAGATAATGTTGCATTTACTGGTAGTGGCGATGCTGGTAATGGGCTGGATGAGCGGCACGCTGGTTCGCGTCGGCCTTGGATTATGTGTCGTGTACGGCATCACCGTATTGCTGATGCTGGCACTGCAACGCCATCATGAACAGCGTTGGCGGGAAGTGGCCGACGTGCTGGAAGAACTCACCACCACCTGGTATTTCGGCGCGGCGCTGATTGTGCTGTGGCTGTTGTCCCGTGTGCTGCAAAATAATGTCCTGCTGGCATTAGCGGGCGTCGCTATCCTTGCCGGGCCCGCCGTGGTATCGCTGCTGGCGAAAGACAAAAAGCTACATGACCTTGCGTCTAAACATCGCATACGCCGCTGATCCCGTCGTGGCCGCGATCACCAGTAGCGGCCACAAACTCCCCCAGACAATCGATAAACTCGCGTCCTTCAGATAGATCTGCTTGGTGATATCGGTAAAGTGACGAATCGGGTTAATCCACGTCAGGTTCTGCAACCATACCGGCATATTTTCGACCGGCGAGACGTAACCCGACAGCAAAATCGCAGGCATCATAAAGACAAACACGCCGATAAACGCCTGCTGCTGCGTTGAGCAGAGCGAGGAGATCAGCAGCCCAAACCCGACCAGTGACAGTCCGTAAATCACCATCGTGAAGTAAAACAGCGCCAGCGATCCGGCAAAGGGGATTTGGTACGCCCAGATCCCGATGGCCAGCACGATAGTCGCCTGGAACGTGGCGACTATCAGCGCAGGCACCGCTTTACCGATAAAGATTTGCCAGGTGGTGAGCGGCGAGACCAGCAATTGGTCGAGCGTGCCCTGTTCGCGCTCGCGCGCCACCGAGAGCGAGGTGACGATCATGACGCCGATCGTCGTGATCATGGCAATCAGCGACGGCACCACAAACCATTTGTAGTCGAGGTTCGGGTTATACCAGTTGCGGACCACCAGCTCGCTGTTGTTCGGCTTCGGTTTGCCTTCCATCAGTTCCTGCTGGTAAACCTTTACGATTTGCTGGAGATAATTGGCGGCGATCTGCGCGCTGTTGGAGTTACGCCCATCGAGAATCAACTGCATCGGCGCGGGCTGGAAGGTGTCCAGATTGCGGGAAAAATCCGCCGGAAAGCGGACCAGCAGCAGCGCTTTCTGCGTGTCGATGGTGGGCTGAATCTCCTGCGGGCTGTTCAGCAACAGCACGTGAGTGAAGGCTTTGGCGCGGGCGAAACGCTGGGTCAACTCCACGGCGTGTTTACCGTTATCCTCGTTATACACGGCAATAGTGGCGTTCGTGACCTCCAGCGTCGCGGCAAAGGGAAACAGGATCACCTGTATCAGCACCGGCAGAATTAAAATCGCGCGAGTCTGCGGTTCGCGCAGTAAAGACTGCAACTCTTTGCGGATCAGCGTCCATAAGCGATGAAACATCTCATTTTCCTCGCGCCGGAGGCGGCGTAAATGCCGGTTCCGGCCTGTATGCCCGTAGGTCTGATAAGCACAGCGCCATCAGGCGAACAATCAATCCAGCCGACGTTTGGTTTTCATCCACGTCAGGCCAATGAACATCACCGCCGAAGCGATCAAAAACAGCACGTTAACTACCAGCACCACCGGGATATTTCCCGCCAGAAACAGGCTTTGCAGGGTACTGACAAAATAACGCGCCGGAATGATATACGTCACTGCGCGGATCACCGCTGGCATGCTGTCGATCTGGAAAATAAACCCGGACAGCATAATCGACGGCAAGAATGCGGCATTCAGCGCCACCTGGGCGGCGTTGAACTGGTTACGGGTGATGGTGGAAATGAGCAGTCCCATCCCCAGCGTGCTCAGTAAAAACAGACTGGTGATGAAGAACAGCAGCAGCAACGAGCCGCGGTAGGGTACGCCAAGAATAAACACCGACACCAGCATACAAAGCAGCATGGCCAGCATACCGAGAAAGTAGTAAGGGATGAGTTTGCACAGCAGCAGCTCAACGCGCGTGACTTCCGTCGAGAGGAGCGCCTCCATGGTGCCACGCTCCCATTCACGCGCCACAACCAGTGAGGTGAGGATCGCGCCAATCACCGTCATGATAATGGTCACCGCGCCGGGAATGATAAAGTGTTGGCTGATGGCCGCCGGGTTAAACCAGTAGCGCGTCTGTACGTCAATTAATGGTTCAAATTCTTCTCCCCGGTCTTCGGCGCGCTGCATTTGCCAGATCTGCCAGATGCCTTCCACGTAGCCCTGCACAAAGTTGGCGGTGTTGGGTTCGCTGCCGTCGGTGATCACCTGAATGGGCGCGGTATCGTCGGCGCGCGCCATCTTTTCGGCGAAATCCACCGGAATAACCACCAGACCGCGGATCCGCCCGGCCTGCATTTTTTCGATCAGCGCCTGACGGTTATCGCTGATGGTGGCGTCAATGTACGGCGAGCCGGTCATCGCATGAGTAAAGTCCAGCGCCTCTTCACTCTGCTGTTCCAGCAAAATGCCGACGCGCAGCTTGCTGGAATCGAGGTTAATTCCGTAGCCGAAAATGAACAGCAGCAGCAGGGGGATCACCACCGCAATCAGCCAACTGCTGGGATCGCGGACGATCTGCCGCGTCTCTTTCACGCACAGAGCGCGAACGCGGCGCCAGGAGAGAAGCGGATTACGCATGTCCGTGCTCCTTATCCCATTCGTTGATCAGGGTGATGAAGGCCTGCTCCATGGTCGGGTCCGCCGTGTCGTCATCGGCGGCCTGCGCTTTCAAGTCATCCGGCGTACCGCTGGCGATCAGCTTGCCCCGATACACCAGTCCGATACGGTCGCAGTATTCCGCCTCGTCCATAAAGTGAGTGGTAACCATCACCGTCACCCCTTTTTCCACCATGCTGTTGATGTGCAACCAGAACTCGCGGCGGGTGATCGGGTCGACGCCGGAGGTCGGCTCGTCAAGAAAGAGGATGTCCGGCTCATGCATCAGCGAACAGGCCAGCGCCAGTCGCTGTTTGAAGCCCAGCGGCAGCGCGTCGGTTGCCTGGGCGGCAATGCTTTTCAGGCCAAACGCTTCGCTCATGCGGGCGATTTTTTCGTTCTGCGCTCGTCCGCGCAGGCCATACACGCCGGAGAAAAAGCGCAGATTTTGTTCGACCGTCAGGTTGCCGTAGAGCGAAAATTTTTGCGCCATATAGCCGAGATGCTGGCGCGCCTTGCCGGAGCTGACCTTCAGGTCCATATCCAGTACCAGCGCTTTACCCGAGGTCGGCACCAGCAGGCCGCACATCATTTTAAAGGTGGTGGATTTGCCTGCGCCGTTTGGCCCCAGCAGGCCGAAGATCTCTCCACGCTGTACGGCGAAGTTAACGTGGTCGGTGGCGGCGAAATCGCCAAATTTTTTCGTCAACGCTTTTGCTTCAATCACGGTTTCGCCGGGCGTGCCTTCCACGGTGTGCAGAATCGCGCCCAGCGGCGACTCTGACGTGGCGGCGCCGCCCAGCAGATCGATAAACGCATCTTCAAAGCGCGGCGCGGTTTCGTTGATCGCAATGTCCGGCATGCCTTCGGCACGACGAATGTCTTCTGCCGACGTCTCTTTTTTGACGATCAGACGCACCGACTTGCCCTGGATCATGCCGTCGCTCACCTGCGGCAGCTTTAACGCCCGCTGAAGCAGTTTGCGGTTGTTCTCCTGCGGGCTATGCATCAGGAAACTGCGCCCGGCCATGGTTTTGGTCAGCTGCGTCGGATCGCCCTGGTACAGCAGCTCGCCTTCGTTCATCAGCAGTACGTCGCGGCATTGCTCGGCTTCGTCGAGATAGGAGGTGCTCCAGAGGATCAGCATCCCGTCACCCGCCAGCTCGTGCACCATTTGCCATAGCTCGCGGCGGGAAATGGGATCCACACCGACGCCGGGTTCGTCCAGCAACAGCACTTTTGGTTCGCCCACCAACGTACAGGCCAGCCCCAATTTCTGCTTCATACCGCCAGAGAGTTTTCCGGCCAGGCGTCCGGTAAACGGACCGAGAGAGGTGAATTCCAGCAGACGGGCAAAGGTTTTTTCCCGCACCTCACCGGTGACGCTACGCAGGTCGGCGTACAGATTCAGGTTCTCCATGACGGTGAGATCCTCATACAGCCCGAATTTTTGCGGCATATAGCCGAGCACCGCGTGCAGCGCGCTGTCGTTTTTGATCGGATCAAAGCCGATCACCGTCGCCGCGCCGTCATCGGGCTTCAACAGGCCCGCCAGCATACGCATCAGGGTCGTTTTACCCGCACCGTCTGGCCCCACCAGTCCGGTGACGTAACCGGCGTGAATGGTGCAGTCGAGCGGTGCGACCGCGGGCTTATCCATGCCCGCGAAACGCTTTGTCAGTCCCGTGAGCGTAATGACGGCGTCATTCATGTCCTGCCTCATCGCTGAACCGCAACGTGACCGGCATTCCCTGACGCAGCGCGTCGTCGGCATCGGTCACGACAATGCGCAGGCGATACACCAGGTCGGTACGCAGATCCGGCGTTTCAACGGTCTTTGGCGTAAACTCTGCGGTCGGGGAGACAAAGCCGATTTTGCCGTGATACGGCTTATCCGGACGGCCATCGGTATACAGCAGGATGTCGCGTCCCGGCTGCGCCTGGCTTAGGTTTCGCTCATCGACATAGGCGCGAACCCACACCGGGCGGGTGAGCGACAGGGTCAAGACCGTGCTGCCTGCGTTGAGCATGCTGCCGGGCTCTACCGCGCGGGTCAGCAGCGTACCGTTCGACGGCGCCAGCAGAGTGGTGTCCTGAAGATCGAGCTCCGCCTGCGCCAGTTGGGCCTGGGCCTGTTCAAGACTGGCCTTCGCCTGGGCGATATCCTGCTCGCGGTTACCGGAGCGGTACTGGCTCAGCTTATCCTGTGCGGATTTCAGCGTCGCCAGCGCCTGATCGCGGGACGAACGGGCATTTTCAAGGTCGTTGGCGGAGATGGTGCGACTTTTCCAGAGTCCCTGCTGACGGTTATAGAAGTTTTGCGCATAGTCATACGCCGCCTGCGCCTGCCTTACCGAGGCGGCGGCCTGGGCGATCTCTTCGTCGCGATAGCCTGCCAGCATCAGGTCATACTGGGCCTGGGCGACGGACACACCGGCTTTCGCCTGCATTAGCGCGTTTTCATACGGCGCGTGATCCAGTTCGCCCAGCACCTGTCCGGCTTTAATCGTGTCGCCTTCGTCCACGGTCAGCGAGGCAAGCCGACCGCCGACGCGAAAGCTCATATTCACAGTGCGGATATCGACGTTGCCGTAGAGCGTCAGACCGTTATCCTGCCGACTCTGATACCACCAGGCGCCGCCCGCCAATACGGCGACCAGCACCGCGATAGCCAGCCCGATAACAACAGGTTTTTTCATCAGTCCAGACTCCTTTGCGATAGACCTTGCAGAATGAGATCGATATGACAGGTCACCGTCTGTTCGATCAGCGCCGTTTTTTCATCATCAAATTGTGACCAGCCGGCGCGTAACAGAATGGTTTCTTTGCCAAGGCGGAACGCCAGCACTTCGCCCAGCAGAGCATGGGTATGCAAAATGGTGCGCGTGTCGTGGGCATCGCAGCCGGTGTAGGCGGCAATAAGACGCGTCAGATGGCTGTGCAGCGGGTCGATTACCTGCTTGTGGACCAGTTGATAGGCCGCCGTAGGGGAAAGCTGCTCGCGCGAGATAAACTTGCTCAGATTCACGGTGTCTTCCTGGGTCAGCAGCATAATCATGTTCTTACAGGCGCGAAGGATCAGTTCGCGCATCGCCGCGCGGTCCGGCTCCGGCTGGCTAAACAGTTGCTCCGCCTCTTCGGCGTGTGGGCGAAACTGTTCTCCAATGAAGTCGGCAATCCACTTGGCGCAGGCGAGGTATAAATTCTCTTTCGAACCAAAGTAGTAGGGGATAGCGGCAATGTTCTGTCCGGCCAGGGCGGCTATGTCGCGAGTCGTGGCATGCAGGCCATACTCGCCGAACTGCGCCAGCGCGGCGGCGATCAGTTGGCTTTTCGCCTGTTCGCCTTTGCTTGTCATCGTGGGGGTAGTCATCGCGCGACCTGATTCTTAATCAATCGATTGATTAAAAATAGTCTGCTGTTTGTATTCTGTCCAGTCCGCGCTTAAATCTGGAACCCGGCGGCGTTGAGCTCCTCGGATATCCAGGCGATAAACGCTTTTACTTTTGCTTTTTGTTCGCTGGTATGCGGCATAACCAGATGATGGGCATTCACCGACATGCTGACATCCTCTGCGAATACCGGCTGCAAATGCTGTTTACGCAGGCTTTCTCCCGCCAGCAGGTTACTTTCAAGGATAACACCCAATCCCATTCTTGCCGCTTCGATGCTCATATAGGAGCGATCAAAGTTGAAAATAAAATTTTTGTTGAAGCCGCGCACTTTGTGCCAGGAGAACCAGTTGTTCCAGTTAATCAGGGTGCTGTCGGAATGGATGAGATCGCACGACAGCAGATCTTCAGGGGATTTCACCGGGTGATGTTCCAGCCAGGTCTGTGAGGAGTAGGGCAACACGCTTTCATTACGGATGGTTTTCACCACCAGTGTCGGCCACTGTGAAAGGCCGTGACGAATATCGATGTCAATATTGTCGCGAGAAAACTGAATGCTTTCATAGGAGCAGGTCAGGCTGATTTTCAGTTCGGGCCACGCCTGGCGAAAGCGATCCAGCCTGGGCATCAGCCAGAGTAAGCCAAAGCTGGGGGCCGAATGAATGCGCAAATAGTCTTGATGGATGTCATGAATCACCTGGTTAGTCGCCTGGCCAATAATATTTAAGGCGCCGGAGACCTCTTTGAGGTAGCGCTCGCCGATGGTAGTCAGTTTTACGCCTTTACTGCTGCGGGAGAATAATTTTTTACCTAAATAATTTTCCAGGCTCGCAATCTGATGGCTCACGGCAGAAGCCGTAATGTTAAGGTTTTCAGCGGCAATATTCAGACTGCCAGTATCGGCGACTTCGATAAAAGCCTGAATGTTACGTAAAGATGGAACCGGCAGCGTTTTATTGGGGACGGGGGCGCTCATAATTCTATTCCCGATGAAAGCAATGAGAAGAAACAGATAAACAGCTGGCGTGCAATTAGGCAAATATTCAGCATAATTTTTCTACGTTATCAGGGGGTTAAGGTAATGAATTGTGAGGCCGATCGCATTTTATGATTTGGAAAATTGGCTTTCCAGGATCGCTTTAATTTGAATGCAGTCACGAATCAAATTTTTCTCAACCTAAATTGAGGTTATCTAAATGCCGATTTTTGATCACGTTGTTATATTGCCCTTGAAGGTCTGAATAAAGGTGCTGCGGCGACGGGCACGAAAAAAGATAAAACAATAAAGAGGATACCCTATGTCACGTATAGATACGGTTGTCTGTACCGACACCAGGAAAACAAAGTATCGTTTTGTCGTTTTAACGATGATTTTCCTGGTGTATGCCATTAATTATGCCGATCGTACGAATATCGGCGCCGTACTGCCGTTTATCATCGATGAGTTTCATATCAACAACTTCGAGGCCGGTGCGATCGCCAGTATGTTCTTTTTGGGATATGCGGTAAGTCAGATTCCAGCCGGTTTTTTCATTGCGAAGCGTGGCACGCGCGGGTTGGTTTCATTATCTATCTTTGGTTTTTCCGCATTTACCTGGTTGATGGGCACCGTCAGCTCGGTCCTGGGCTTAAAACTGGTGCGCCTGGGTCTGGGGTTGAGCGAAGGGCCGTGTCCGGTTGGGCTGGCGTCGACCATCAATAGCTGGTTTCCGCCCAAAGAAAAAGCCACAGCGACGGGCGTGTATATTGCCGCGACGATGTTTGCCCCGATTATCGTTCCACCGCTGGCGGTCTGGATAGCGGTAACCTGGGGCTGGCGCTGGGTATTCTATTCTTTCGCCATTCCGGGCATTGTGGCAGCCATCGCCTGGTATCTGCTGGTGAAAACCAAACCTTCGGAAAGCCGTTTTGTTTCAGAGAGTGAACTGGCAGAAATTAACGCCAGCCAGGGCGAAAATAATCAAACGCGTGAAAATATTATCGTTGCGGATAAATTTACGTGGCTGGATAAATTCATCCGGGTGAGAAAAATGGCACCCATAGATACGGCGAAAGGATTATTTACGTCGAAGAATATTCTCGGCGATTGTCTGGCTTATTTTATGATGGTCAGCGTGCTGTATGGCCTGTTGACCTGGATTCCGCTTTATCTGGTGAAAGAAAAAGGCTTCGACTTTATGAGTATGGGGCTGGTTGCCAGTATGCCTTGCATTGGAGGATTTGTCGGCGCGATTGGCGGCGGGTATATCTCTGATAAACTACTCGGGCGTCGACGCAAACCGACAATGATTTTTACCGCCGTTTCAACCGTTATAATGATGCTTATCATGCTAAATATTCCGGCAAGCACCGCGGCAGTGTGCGTAGGATTATTTTTTGTCGGCCTGTGTCTGAATATTGGCTGGCCCGCGTTTACCGCTTATGGTATGGCGGTTTCTGATGCTAAAACGTATCCCATTGCCTCCTCTATTATTAATAGCGGCGGTAATCTCGGTGGGTTTGTTTCCCCTATGGTAGCCGGCTTTTTACTTGATAATACCGGCAGCTTTAATTCTGTCTTCACCTATTTTGGTATTTGCGCAGCGATTGGTTTAGTGGTGATTCTGTTTCTTGATGAACCACAATAATAAATCTTTCTCTTATCAATTAATATGACGTAATGTCATGGAGTAAATTTATGTTATTAACAAATAAAGTCGCCATTGTGACTGGCGCGGCTTCCGTTCGCGGTTTAGGTTTCGCGACAGCGAAGTTATTTGCGGAAAATGGCGCAAAGGTTGTAATTATTGATTTAAATAAAGAGGCCAGTGAAGCGGCGGCGAAATCGTTAGGCGACGATCATCTTGGCCTTGCGGCGAACGTGGCGGACGAAGCGCAGGTCAGTGCTGCAATGGAACAAATTGTGGCGAAATATGGCCGGGTTGATGTGCTGGTTAATAATGCCGGTATTACACAGCCTATTAAATTAATGGATATCAAACGCGAAAATTATGACGCAGTGTTAGATGTCAGCCTGCGCGGCACGCTGCTGATGTCGCAGGCGGTCATTCCGCTAATGCGCGCGCAGAAATCCGGCAGCATTGTCTGCATCTCCTCCGTTTCCGCCCAGCGCGGCGGCGGTATTTTCGGCGGCCCACACTATAGCGCGGCGAAAGCCGGGGTATTAGGACTGGCGCGGGCGATGGCGCGCGAACTGGGGCCGGACAATGTGCGCGTAAACTGCATCACCCCGGGGCTGATCCAGACGGACATCACCGCCGGGAAGCTGACCGATGAAATGACCGCCAACATTCTGGCAGGCATTCCGATGAACCGACTTGGCGACGCCGTCGATATTGCGCGCGCCGCGCTGTTCCTCGGCAGCGATCTCTCCTCCTATTCCACCGGTATTACCCTGGACGTTAACGGCGGCATGTTAATCCATTAAGCGAGGGCACTCTGATGAAGATGACAGAAGTTCAGAAAGTCGCGGCGGCGGCCTGGCGCATTCGGCGCTACGCCCTGCGCATGGGCGAAGTTCAGGGGCAGGGGTATATCGGTCAGGCGCTGGGCTACGCCGATGTGCTGGCGACTGCGTTTAGCCATGCGATGACGTATCGTGCGGAGGAACCGGAATGGGAAGGGCGCGATCGCTTCCTGCTTTCCCATGGTCACTATGCCATTGCCTACTATGCGGCGCTGCTGGAGGCGGGGATCATTCCTGAGCCGGAGCTGGAAACCTACGGTTCAGATGACAGCCGTCTGCCGATGTCCGGCATGGCGACGTATACGCCGGGGATGGAGATGTCCGGCGGATCGCTGGGGCAGGGACTGTCTATTGCGGTAGGCATGGCGCTGGGGCTGAAGCAAAAGCAGAGCGATTCATGGGTGTATAACTCCATGTCGGATGGCGAACTGGATGAAGGTTCCACCTGGGAAGCCGCGATGTCTGCGGCGCACTACGGGCTGACCAACCTTATCAATATCGTGGATGTTAACAAGCAGCAGGCCGACGGAGACTCACGCAAAATTCTCGGCTTCGAACCGTTACATGAAAAATGGGCGGCTTTCGGCTGGTACGTACAGCGGGTGGACGGTAACGATGTCGCCGCAGTCGTCGAGGCGTTTGATAACGCGAAGAGCCATCGCGGCGAACAGCCACGGGTCATTATCTGCGACACGCTGATGGGCAAAGGCGTTCCGTTCCTCGAAACGCGCGATAAAAACCATTTTATTCGCGTTGATGCTGACGAATGGCAGAAAGCCATTGCCGTGCTCGATGCCAACAAACCGGAAGGAGTGCTGTAATGAGCCAGACAACCCCTAAACCCCGTTTAAAAACCTCGGCGATGATCGCCTCCATCGCGGATGAAGGTCAGGCTACCGTTGCCGCGCCGTTTGGCGTCGCTCTGGCAAAGCTGGCGGCGGAGCGGCCAGAGATCGTCGGCATGACGGCTGACCTGTCGAAGTACACCGATCTGCATATTTTCGCTCAGGCCCATCCGGAACGCTTTTTCCAGATGGGGATGGCGGAGCAATTGCTGATGGGCGCCGCAGGCGGTATGGCGAAAGAGGGCTTTATCCCGTTCGCCACCACCTACGCGGTGTTCGCCACTCGCCGCGCCTATGACTTTATCCATCAGGTCATCGCGGAAGAGCATCTTAATGTGAAGATCTGCGCGGCGCTGCCGGGACTGACCACTGGCTACGGTCCCAGCCATCAGGCGACGGAAGATCTGGCGATCATGCGCGGCATCCCTGGCATGACCATCATCGATCCGTGCGATGCGCTGGAAATTGAGCAGGCGGTCCCGGCGATGGCCGACCATAACGGCCCGGTTTATATGCGCTTGCTGCGCGGCAAAGTGCCGCTGGTGTTGGATAAATATGACTACAAGTTTGAGTTGGGGAAAGCGAAGCTGCTGGAGGATGGCAACGATGTGCTGATTATCTCCTCCGGTCTGATGACCATGCGCGCGCTGGAAACCGCGGAAAAACTGCGCGCCGATAATATCAGCGCCGCAGTGCTGCACGTCCCGACCATCAAGCCGCTGGATGAGAAAACCCTGGTTGAGCAGGCGTCAAAGCCAGGCCGGCTGGTGATCACGGCGGAAAACCACACCTGCATTGGCGGGCTGGGTGAAGCGGTCGCCGCGCTGCTGATGCGTAAAGGCGTGCGTTGCGAACTCGATACCATTGGTCTGCCGGATGAATTTCTGCTGGCCGGGGCGTTGCCAACCCTGCATGACCGTTACGGTATTTCAACGGCGATGATGGTTGATAAAATTAAACATCGCCTGCGTTAAAGGCTTTCGCCGCCGCGTTCTGCGGCGGTACTTTTCACTTTCTGGTTAAGGTTTCCGTGTCGATTAATTCACTCAGAAACCGGTTTGATAAAAACTTCCGCGCCGCCGCGTGACCGTATAAACCTGAGCGATGGGATATTTATGCGCTCTGTCACAAAAACTGCTACACTCCGCCTCTTCATGACATTGTGGTTTTTGTCATTTCCAAATTGTAAGTATCTCCCTGAAAACGACACCGGGAACGGTCGGGGCGGTCCGGAGTAGTTATGTCTTTTGATTCCCTGGGTTTGAACCCTGAAATTCTGCGCGCCATTGCCGAGCAGGGTTACCGTGAACCTACCCCTATTCAGCAGCAGGCGATCCCTGCGGTGCTGGAAGGCCGTGACCTGATGGCGAGCGCGCAGACCGGCACCGGTAAAACCGCTGGCTTCACGCTGCCGTTGTTGCAGCACCTTATTACCCAACAGCCCCATGCCAAGGGCCGTCGTCCGGTACGGGCGCTGATCCTGACGCCCACCCGCGAACTGGCGGCGCAGATTGGCGAGAACGTCCGTGATTACAGTAAGTATCTGAACATTCGTTCGCTGGTGGTCTTCGGCGGCGTGAGCATTAACCCGCAGATGATGAAGCTGCGCGGCGGTGTGGATGTGCTGGTGGCGACGCCGGGCCGTTTGCTGGATCTCGAACACCAGAATGCAGTGAAGCTGGATCAAATTGAAATCCTGGTGCTCGACGAAGCTGACCGCATGCTGGATATGGGCTTTATTCACGATATCCGTCGCGTGCTGGCGAAGCTGCCGGCGAAGCGCCAGAACCTGCTGTTCTCTGCGACCTTTTCTGACGACATTAAGGCGCTTGCCGAAAAGCTGCTGCATAACCCGCTGGAGATCGAAGTGGCGCGTCGCAACACCGCCTCTGAGCAGGTGACGCAGCACGTTCATTTCGTCGACAAAAAACGCAAACGCGAACTGCTTTCCCAGATGATCGGCCAGGGGAACTGGCAGCAGGTGCTGGTATTCACCCGCACCAAGCACGGCGCTAACCATCTGGCGGAGCAACTGAATAAAGACGGCATTCGCAGCGCGGCGATCCACGGCAACAAGAGCCAGGGCGCACGTACCCGCGCGCTGGCTGATTTCAAATCCGGCGATATTCGCGTGCTGGTGGCGACCGACATCGCGGCGCGTGGACTGGATATTGAAGAACTGCCGCACGTGGTGAACTATGAACTGCCGAACGTGCCGGAAGATTATGTCCACCGTATCGGGCGTACCGGGCGTGCCGCCGCCACCGGCGAGGCGCTGTCGCTGGTGTGTGTCGATGAACATAAGCTGCTGCGCGATATTGAAAAACTGCTGAAGAAAGAGATCCCGCGCATCACCACGCCGGGTTATGAGCCGGACCCGTCAATCAAAGCGGAGCCCATCCAGAAC
The DNA here is from genome assembly GCF_000759835.1 of Citrobacter sedlakii NBRC 105722. GTDB lineage: Bacteria > Pseudomonadota > Gammaproteobacteria > Enterobacterales > Enterobacteriaceae > Citrobacter_A > Citrobacter_A sedlakii. Next base: position 115,008 of record NZ_BBNB01000002.1, on the reverse strand, counting down.
GGGCGCCAGCAGCGTGGCGGCGGTGGCGGTCGTGGCCGTCAGGGACAAGGTCAGGGAGCGGGCCGTGGGCAACAGCCGCGTCGTCAGGACGGCGGCGCGCCGAAAGCCAAACCGCGCAGCGGCGAAGGCAAACCGGCGGGTGATAAGCCGCGACCGCCGCGCCGCCCGCGTCGGATTACCCCGGCACAGTAATGTCGTAAGCCGGATAAGCGCAATTCACCGCGCTGTCCGGCAGTCCAACCCCCGCGCTTTGAACTCGTGTTGCGAGCGGCTTTCCAGAACCGGTAAAAAAGGTACTGACTGAACCTGAAATGTGCCACAATAGTGGCTGTTTATACAGTGTTTCAGGTTTTCTCATGGCATTAACCGCCGCGCTAAAAGCGCAAATCGCCGCCTGGTATAAGGCGCTTCAGGAACAGATCCCCGACTTTATCCCCCGCGCGCCGCAGCGACAGATGATTGCTGACGTGGCAAAAACGCTGAGTGGCGAAGAAGGGCGGCATCTGGCGATTGAAGCGCCAACCGGGGTGGGGAAAACCCTCTCGTATCTCATTCCCGGTATCGCCATCGCCCGCGAAGAGCAAAAGACGCTGGTGGTCAGTACCGCCAACGTGGCGTTACAGGATCAGATCTACAGTAAAGATCTGCCGCTGCTGCGCAAAATCATTCCCGATCTCCGCTTTACCGCCGCGTTTGGGCGCGGACGCTATGTGTGCCCCCGCAACCTGGCGGCGCTCGCCAGTTCCGAACCCAGTCAGCAGGATTTACTGGCGTTTCTTGAGGACGAACTGACGCCAAACAATCAGGAAGAACAAAAGCGCTGCGCGAAGCTGAAAGCCTCCCTTGACGGCTACCGCTGGGACGGCCTGCGCGATCATACGGATATCGCCATTGATGACGATCTCTGGCGACGCCTGAGTACCGACAAAGCCAGTTGTCTGAACCGCAACTGCCATTATTACCGTGAATGTCCGTTCTTTGTCGCTCGCCGTGAAATTCAGGAAGCGGAAGTGGTAGTGGCTAACCATGCGCTGGTGATGGCGGCGATGGAAAGCGAGGCCGTGCTGCCGGACCCGAAAAACCTGCTGCTGGTGCTGGATGAAGGCCATCACCTGCCGGACGTCGCCCGTGACGCGCTGGAGATGAGCGCAGAAATCACCGCCCCCTGGTATCGGCTTCAGTTGGATTTGTTCACCAAACTGGTGGCGACCTGCATGGAGCAGTTTCGTCCCAAGACCACGCCGCCGCTGGCAAATCCCGAGCGCCTGAACGCCCACTGTGAAGAGCTGTACGAACTTATCGCCTCGTTGAATAACATTCTCAATCTGTATATGCCCGCCGCTCAGGAGGCAGAACATCGCTTCGCGATGGGCGAGTTGCCGGACGAGGTAATGGAGATTTGTCAGCGGCTGGCGAAGCTGACCGAAACGCTGCGCGGGCTGGCTGAACTTTTCATAAACGATCTCAGCGAGAAAACCGGCAGTCACGATGTGGTTCGCCTGCACCGGGTGATTCTGCAGATGAACCGGGCCCTGGGGATGTTCGAAGCGCAAAGCAAGCTATGGCGGTTGGCTTCGCTGGCGCAGTCTTCCGGCGCGCCGGTCACCAAATGGACGACGCGGGAGGTGCGCGACGGGCAGATCCACGTCTGGTTCCACTGCGTTGGCATCCGGGTAAGCGACCAGCTTGAACGGCTGCTCTGGCGCAGCGTGCCGCATATTATCGTCACCTCCGCCACGCTGCGCTCGCTGAACAGCTTTTCGCGGCTTCAGGAGATGAGCGGTCTGAAGGAAAAAGCGGGAGACCGCTTTGTCGCGCTCGACTCGCCGTTTAACCACGTTGAGCAAGGAAAAATTGTTATCCCGCAGATGCGCTATGAGCCGCTCATTGATAACGAAGAGCAGCACATTGCCGAAATGGCTGCCTATTTTCGTCAGCAGGTCGAAAGCAAAAAGCACCTCGGCATGCTGGTGCTGTTCGCCAGCGGCAGGGCGATGCAACGCTTTCTTGAGTACGTTACCGACCTGCGGTTACTGCTGTTAGTGCAGGGCGATCAGCCACGCTATCGGCTGGTGGAACTGCATCGCAAGCGGGTGGAAGGCGGCGAGCGCAGCGTGCTGGTCGGGCTGCAATCCTTTGCCGAAGGGCTGGACCTGAAAGGCGAATTACTCAGTCAGGTGCATATCCATAAGATCGCCTTTCCGCCCATTGACAGCCCGGTGGTCATTACCGAAGGCGAATGGCTAAAAAGCCTGAATCGTTATCCGTTTGAGGTGCAGAGTTTGCCTGCGGCATCGTTTAACCTCATCCAGCAGGTCGGTCGTCTGATCCGTAGCCACGGCTGCTGGGGCGAAGTGGTGATTTATGACAAGCGGCTGTTGACCAAAAATTACGGCAAGCGGCTACTGGACGCGCTGCCTGTTTTCCCCATTGAACGCCCGGAGGTGCCGGAAGTAAAAAAACGCCCGGCAAAAGTGGCTGCCGGGCGAAGAAAAAGCATCCGTGCTAAGGGGCGCAGTCCTACTGGTAAGTGAAGGTCACCTGCACAACGCTGCTGAACGTGCCGGCGGTGACGGGCATGGCGGTAGCGTAATAACGCGCCGCCAGCGGAAAGGTGGCCGTGCGGTCGCTGGGGTTGATCACCGCGCTGAACGCGGCCTGGGGGGCGATAAGCATATGGTCCTGGCGGTCCGCGAGTTCCAGCGCCAGTCCTTTGGCGCTACCGATATTGGCGAATTTTGTCGGGTGCGAGCTGTCAGGCTTTCCATAAAAAAAAGCTGTAGCAAGGGTGAGCGATTCCGGGCAATGCGTCACCGTCAGGGAAAAGTCTTTCCATTCACCGGTGTCGCCAATGTCTTTAAAGCTACCGGAAACCGCCTGGCCTAAATCCACCGTCAGATTGCGGCTGGCGCTGTCAACGATGCAGGTATTTGCGAAGATATTACCGTTCATCTGAATCTGAATATCATCCGCGTTAGCTTGCGCGATCACACCCAGGGCAAGAATCAATGCGCTCTTTTTCATCGTGGTCACTTATAGGCGAGGGTAATGGTCGCCACGGTATTGGCAGGGCCGGGAGTGACGACCTCGCGGGTCTGCTGGTAGCGCACCTGGAAAGGTATGGTCAATGTTTCGTTGGCGATCGCCTGACTTGCAGTTTCAACATAGCTGTCAAAGGTGGCCAGATGGCCGTCAAAGAGCATCCTGACGCCAATCCCGGTGGCCATTCCTTTCTGCTGCGTCAGTTTCAGAACGCCTTCGAACGCCGATTCATAGCCGTTTGCGCTGGTTATCTTCACCTGCGGCTGAACAGTGCTGTCGCAGTGTACCGTCACGTCAAAGCTTTGAGCGGGGGTGGACAATGTTCCGACACTCACGAAATCGCTGACCGGAAAATCACCGAGATTAACGGTGAGATTTTTCGGCAACACCGAGCAGGTGACCTCTTTCAGAATGACATTACCGGCATACGAAAGGGTATTGGGATCGCCGATCCCTTCATGAGCATAAATACCGATGCCAAATGTTGTTTGCGCCTGTACCAGCGTACCGGATGCGACTTGATTACTCGTTTTAACCAGTTGAAGCGTCACGTCGAAATTAAATGACTGGTAGCCATCAGAAGAGACATAGGCAATCGGCGTGGCGCGTGAGTCGCACTGTTGCCCGCCAGCACCGCTGATGCGTTGGCCTTTGTCATTCATCAGCGCCACGCCGATACCGGGCACGCCGGAATCGTACACGCCGTTCATTCCGGGGATTTCAGCGCCGGAACCATAATAACAGGAGATAATTTCCAGTCCGCTGTCGTAACGCTCATCGCAGTTACCCGCGACATGTACAGTCTGTTCTGAGCCGGGAATGGTTTCGCCAATGGCGAGCGTAACCGGTACCGAAATCGAAGGCACGTTAATCAGTTTTGGCATGTCCGGCGTGTGGCAGGACGCTTTGGCGTGCGGCATAAACAACCCGGCAGCGGTAAGGATCGCCAGGTAAAAACAATGCTTAATCATATGCATATGTATTGCCTTAATGGTCAGTGACACTGCGCGGCAGCGTTAATGATGCGGGTTTCGTTTTTCTCATCCGTAAGCGCGTAGTCAGCGACGCAGTGCTCGCTGGTATCGTCCCCCCAGGAAACGGCGAGACGTCCATGTTGAGGCAGACCGGAAAGATAGGTTTGTCCGTCAGCGCCGACAATAAATTCGCTGTCCTTATCCCCTGTCGTAACCGTTGCGCCAAAGGGGAGCGGTTTGCCGTTTTGCGTAAGCGTCATTAACACTCTGTTGCCTGTGCGGGTGTTAAAACTGGCGCGAACCACGGCGCCGCGGGTCGGTGTGACAATTTGCGCCGCATGGGTCACGTCGGCATCATCCGGCAATGTTTCGGTATCCAGTGAAATGGTGTTATGACGGTAGGCCGTGACAAACGGAACGACGGTGTAGCCGCGAAAATCCGTTTCTACCCCTGTCTGGTTGGTAATATGCGTGCCATATGCACCTGGCGCTTTCACCAGAGCAATGGTTTCGCCAAGCGGTTGACTCAATGTGATCCCATTGGCATGAGCAACGATGCCTCCTTGCAGTCCCACATTCACCGTACGCTGGTATTTATCCTGACTGACGCCGCCGCTTACTTCACCATAAGTCGCTTTGTAATCCATATTCATACTGGTTGAACTGCCGCTACCGGTATTGCTCAGCCCTTCCTGCAGGCTCCAGTTAAGATTGTCCTCCTGCAGTGCGGTGCCGTTAAGGCCGATATTTTGCGTGGCGCCTGTCCGGGTGTTGTTCAGGTTGTACGTCGCCCATGTGTTGTGCATCCAGCGATCGAGAGGTATGGAAACGCTTAGTGCGAACTGGTTATCGTTCTGGTCGGCGCTTTTGTCGTCGCTGTCGCGGGTGTTCTTGTTCATGCTGTAGCTCAGGCTATAGCTTACGCCGTGCCAGCTGTTGTTGTAGCTGACGCTCATTGACGTCATGTCCTGGCGTTGACTCCAGTACGTTTCTTTCACCAGACTGAGCGTAAGCGAACCCCAGCGCTCACCCAGCGTCTGGTCAAGGGTGGCCTCGGTGCGGGCGCGACGCTGCCGGGGAGCGGAGACGTCGTCAGCCTGGGTATAGGATTCCAGGGTGTCTTCGAGGGTATAGAACCCTTTGCTGTTGTAGCGATAGCCCGCCAGTGAGAAGTTGGTGCCGGAACCGACAAAATTTTTGCTGTAACGCACGCGCCAGGATCGGCCTTTATGGGCTTGCTGTTTTTTGAGCAGTGCTTTCGCACGGGTAACATCGACGGAAAACGCCCCTAAATCACCGAAATTTTTCCCGGCGCCGATGGCCTGCGACTGATAGTGGCTGCTGTGCTGCACCCCGCCATAGGCGGTAACGCCGTAGGGTAAACCGTAAATAGCGCTGCCCTGGGCGAACGGCGTTTTCTCAACGTGACTGTCATAGGAACGATAGCGACCCGCGGTAACGCTGTAACGCAGGTGCTTTTCACGCTGCAGAACCGGTACGGAGGCATAAGGCACGACGAAGTGGTTTTCACTGCCGTCCGTCTCCTGGACCGTGACCTGAAGGTCGCCGCTGCTGCCGGTAGGGTAGAGATCGTTAATCTCAAACGCGCCAGGCGCAACGGTGTTTTGGTAAATGACGTAGCCATTCTGTCGAACGACGACCCGCGCATTGCTGTGGGCGGTGCCGCGAATAATCGGCGCATAGCCTTTTTCGCTGTCGGGCAGCATCTCGTTTTCAGCGTTTATCTGCGCGCCGGTATACGGCACGCTGTCAAAGACGTCTGCTGGCGAGGAGCTTTGACCGACTGTCAAAGTGCTTTTCAGGGCGACAATATCACGCTGCGCGTAGGTATAGACGGAGGAGAATTTCTCCTGACGATCGTCGCCCGTGGCATTACGGTTCCAGGTGGAATAATTACGCACCCGCCACGCGCCGATATTCAGCCCTGGGCGGAGGTTGATGTATTGGCTGCTATTGTCCTGGCTGTTTTGTTGCCGCGCATGGCTGTGGCTGGCGTTAGCGCTGTAGTTAATCAGACCGGCCGTGATCCCTTCGTCAAAGTCTTTCGGATCGATATAGCCGCGCGGCACCTGTCCCAACGCTGACTGGGGGATGCTGAGTAACAACTGCTGATTGCGTACGCGGAAGGTGGCCGATGCGGCAGGGATAACGCTTAAGTCCGCGCATTTGCTCTCTGTCATAAGCTGAGGATAGGCGTCTGTCTTAATCCCCAGCGTCTTGAGATCATCCAGCGAAAAGCAAGGCTGGAGGGTACGCGTTCCTTTCGCGTGAGTCTGTAAATTGAAGGTGACGTTACGGGTATCGACTTTGCTGTTATTAATAAAAATTGTCACCTGATAGTTGCCAGGCGCCTGGCCGGGACCTTTTTCATAAATCGACAAATCCGTCTTTCCCTGCTGCGGATTATCAATATCCAGTAACGCCGGATTAAAATAATCATCCGCTCTGGTTTGCTGCGCAAAAACTGCCGCCGCCAGTCCACATAGCAGGACCAGCGCGGCAAATAAGCGGCAGGAAAACGGCTTTTGATGACTATACATAATAAATATGGCGCCAGAGGACAACGTTATTAATGCAGGGTCTTAGTGAACGTCTGGCTAATGCTGCCGTAATCCGTGATGATGGAATAGGTTAACGCTGTTCCGTCAGCCTCCGCCGGGAGGGCAAAATGCGTTTCGGCCTCAGGGACCGCCCACGTCGCTTTATTCACTCTGTGGCCGGTCAGCGTCACCTTCTGAAAATTCATATAGAATGGGGTCGGGTTTTTTACCACCACATCGTGACCTTCGCGACGCCATTCCAGTTTATTGGCGACGTCTTCAGGCTTACCTTTAATGCTTGACGGGCGATATAGCAGCTTAATGCGTGTATTAATGGCGATTTGCAGGGTGTTAACCCCTTCAATTCGCTTTGACGATGGGATCGCTTTAATATTCAACCAGTACAGGGACTCGCGGTCTTTCGGTAGATCTCCACCGGTGCGAACGACACGCAGAACATTATCCTCATTGGCATCGAGGCGGAATAAAGGCGGGGTAATTAAAAAGGGGGCTTTAGTCCGATTATTACTGCCAGAATCTACCCAGGACTGTACCAGATAATCCATGCTATCTGGATTTGAAATACCAAGAGAAGATTCCTTTTTTTCTCCCTGATAAACCAGGCGAGTGCCGTTAATAATAACACCCGCATGTGCCGTTGCGGCTACCAGAAAAAGTGTGCTCAGTAAATAACCGTGGCGCATACCTGTTTCTCAACGTAAAGAGAGGAAGCCGCGCAGACGTAACGCGACTCCTCTGGATGGGGAATATCAGTTATAGATAACAGTGAAGGTTGAAACGGAATTAGCCGGACCTGCGGTTATAGCCGCCTGAGTCTGGATATAGCGTGCGGCAAACTCCAGATCGTTGACCGAGCTTCCTGACATTAACGGATATTCGCGGGAAGGCGTGTATAAACTCACCGGTTGCTCAGCCGAATCGAGCAACTGGATGGCCACGCCCGTTGCCGCATCGGCGCCCGGGGTGATTGCCAGCGAGCGATTGTCGTTTGCATCCGGCGTTCCGCCGAAATTAATGGCGGCAGACGTGACAGTCTCCGGACAACCCGTCAGTTGAATATCAAACTTTGTTGCCGTGCTGGTGGAGCCAGCACCGGTAAATACCGTTTTTGACACCTTACCTAACTGCACATTTAACGGGTTGCTCAACCCGTTCACAACCTGACAGGCGGAATCCACGATTTCGCCGGTAAAGTTAATTTGTCCTTCGCCATTGGTTGCGGCAAATGCCGATGCAGTGCATCCAACCGTTGCCGCGAACACTAAGCCTAAAGCCACCTTGTTCATAATCATTCCTGGTATTCTCTGGGTAAAACGTTGCCTGGACGTTGTTACCGATAGTCCTCACTATTGATGCGTTGGATATTTAAGCAGAATGAGGGGCAGGAAGATTGTGTAGAGATAATCACAAATATTTGAACTTGCGCTTGCATTTGTAGAACTTTTTCAAAAACAGATGATTGGGCAGCGCGATAAAAAACTATCAGCCGTCTCTGGTTAAGGGCTATATTGTTAAAAAAATGTCACAGGGGAGACATCATGGATTATCGCAGCATCATTAAAGAGATTGGCCGGGGGAAAAATCACGCCCGCGATCTGGACCAGGACACGGCGCGCGGCCTGTATAGTCGGATGCTAAACGGCGAAGTGCCTGAGCTGGAAATGGGCGGTATTCTGATCGCGCTGCGCATCAAAGGGGAAGGTGAGGCGGAAATGCGCGGATTCTATGAGGCCATGCAGCATCATACGATTACGCTCACCCCGCCCGTTGCGAAACCGATGCCGATTGTTATTCCTAGCTATAACGGCGCGCGTAAACAGGCCAATCTGACGCCGCTGCTGGCGATACTGTTGCATAAACTGGGCTTCCCGGTGGTGGTTCACGGCGTCAGTGAAGATCCCACGCGTGTCCTGACGGAAACGATTTTCGAACTGATGGGCATTCCGCCGACGCGTCATGCCGGGCAGGCGCAGGCAAAACTGGATGGTCACCAGCCGGTATTTATTCCGGTCGGTGCGCTGTGCCCGCCGCTGGAAACGCAGCTGGCGATGCGCTGGCGCTTAGGCGTTCGCAACAGCGCGCATACTCTTGCCAAGCTGGCAACGCCGTTCGCTGAAGACGCCGCGTTGCGTCTTTCCAGCGTCTCCCATCCCGAATATGTCCCCCGGGTGGCGAAGTTCTTCAGCGACATCGGCGGTCGCGGTCTGTTGATGCACGGTACGGAAGGGGAAGTGTATGCGAATCCGCAGCGCTGTCCGCAAATCAGCCTGATAGACGGCAGCGGCATTCGGGTATTGCAGGAGCGCCAAAGCGAAATCCCGGACGCGCCGGTGCCGCTGCCTGCGGCAAAAGATCCGCAAACTACCGCGCGCTGGATCGAACGTTGTCTTGCCGGAAGTGAACCGGTTCCGGCGTCAATAAAGCGCCAGATGGCGTGCTGTCTGGTGGCGACCGCTGAAGTTGAAACGCTGGAAGAAGGCCTGGCTCGGGTGAATCAGTCGTTTTAAGCGACGGCGAAAACGGATAAAAAAAAGCCCGTTCAGTGGCGGACGGGCAAACAAGGGTAACAATGGTTCAATGAGGGTTGGAGCAGTGTGTCTGTCGGCAAACAGACGGGGTGAAATTATTTATAGATAACAGCGGTGCCGCTCATTTTGTTGTTGTTGGTGGCGGAGGTAATGCTGTATCCGCTGGCGCCCGCAGCGGTCGCTTTTTCAGCCAGTTTCGCTTCCAGGCCGTCCAGCGTGGTTGCGCCATCCGCAGACACTACACCGATTTTATTCATGCTTTGCGCCTGTGCAGCAGTAACGGGTTCGGCCGCGAAGGCGCCAAAAGAGAGTGTGGACAGGGCAACAGCAGCAATAGCGTATTTGATGTTTTTCATTATTAATCTCTCGCAGGTTATTCTTTAAGGAAGACGATGTTCCGTCGATGTGATGAGTATCACGGTTTTTGGCGAGAGAGAAAATCGAATAGAATTGACCGCCTTCATCAAATAAATTGAATGAAAAATAACTTATTGATTATTAATTAATTCATGGCATGAATTTACGCTTCTTCGCAGTCGGCTTTACAGTAGCGTGTTTAACGGCACGTTTTGCCACGCAGACTGCGTTTTAACGTGAGTGTAAGCGAAACGGCAAATTCTACAGATCCAGGTAAAGAAAAGTCAGCGTAACTGGCTGTCTTTGGAGCCTCTGCGATTATATCCTGCATATGTTGCATTATGTAAATCTTTCTCCCGTTGACAGGCGAGGCATAGCCGCACGCCGGGTATCGCCTGGCGTCGTGCTTCAGGGATGGGATCACCGCATTCTGCACATTCATACAGACTATCACCACGCGGAATTTCACCGCGTACGCGGGCAACGGCATCTTCAATCGTACTGTTGATCTGTTCGTTTACGGCGTCATCATTAGCCCAACCGGAGGCCATAGCGTGTTCTCCTTATGATAGATGGATAATTAAGTATAACGGGTCTGCGGATTCGCAGGGTATCAGCCCGAAAGACGCATGCGCCATCGGGCCGGAGGAGATAAAAGGAAGGTTATTTATAGATCGTGGCCGTGCCATACATCTGATTTTTACCGCCTGCGGAATTAACGACGAAGCCGGTTGCGCCTTGCTCCTTCGCTTTTTCCGCCAGTTTGTCTTCCAGTTCGCTCAGGTTGGTTGCGCCGGTGGCGGAAACGGTGCCCGATGCGCGCAACTGTCCGGCATCCGGACTGCTCAGAGGCTGTGCGGCTGACGCCGCGGACGCTATACCGGCAAACGCGGTGGCGAGGAGGAAGGCGAGGCATTTTTTCATGATGCGCTCCTTGGTGAAACAACGTGTTGTGCCTCCTAAGTGTAGGTCGCCACAGTCGCGGCAACAGCGGAAAAAATTGATGAAGATATGCTCAATTTTTGAACGATAATAATTGACGTATTTTTACAAATCAATGACATACATCATGCTGATTTTCTGAGGATTTGAGCGATGCCCGTCACAGGACGACGCTGATCAGGTCCTTTGAACGGGTTTTCGCTTTGCACAGGTTTACCACATTGCGTTATGCGGGTATCTTACGCCGCTGTTAAAAGGAGAAAGCTATGGCCCCCCAGAAACCGGGATTACACCCGCGTAACCGTCACCACAGTCGCTACGATCTGACCGCGCTCTGTAAAGTCACGCCTGAGCTGACGCAGTTTCTGACCCGAACACCCGCGGGCGAACAAAGCGTCGATTTCGCCAATCCGCAGGCGGTCAAAGCGTTGAATAAAGCGCTGCTGGCCCATTACTACGGGGTGGCGAACTGGGATATCCCTGACGGTTTTTTATGCCCACCGGTACCGGGACGGGCAGATTATATCCATCACCTGGCCGATCTGCTGGCTGAAACCACGGGCAGCGTTCCCTCATCGGCCACGCTGCTTGATATCGGCGTGGGGGCAAACTGTATTTATCCGCTGATTGGCGTTCATGAATACGGCTGGCGCTTTACCGGTAGCGAGACCAACGATCGCGCCTTTGCCAGCGCACAGGCGATTATCAACGGCAACCCCGGACTGACGCGCGCAATACGTTTGCGTCGGCAGAAAACCGCTTCGGCTGTCTTTAACGGCGTTATCCATAAAAACGAGCAATACGATGCGACGCTGTGCAATCCGCCGTTCCATGACTCAGCCGCCGCCGCGCGTGCGGGTAGCGAGCGTAAACGGCGTAACCTGGGGCAGGATAAAGACGACGCGCTGAACTTCGGCGGCCAGCAGCAGGAGCTGTGGTGTGAGGGGGGCGAAGTGGCGTTTATTAAAACCATGATTGCCGAAAGCCGGGCTTTTGGGCGCCAGGTGATGTGGTTTACCACACTGGTGTCACGGGGGGAAAATCTGCCGCCGCTGTATCGGGCGCTGACGGATGTCGGCGCCGTCAGGGTGGTGAAAAAAGAGATGGCCCAGGGCAATAAGCAGAGTCGCTTTATCGCCTGGACCTTTATGGACGATGACCAGCGCCGCCGTTTTAACGCGCGTCAACGCTAAAGCGTCGGAGCGTTTGGCGGTAGCGGCGCGGAAGCGGTTTCTGCCGCCGGCGACATCGTCGGCGCAGGCAGGACCTGATACGTCTGCACCGGCGGGCGCACCCCGGCCAGGTCGAAATGTTTTTTCACCTGGCTGTCCAGCGCGAAGCGGACCGTCCACTGTTTTAGCGGCAGGGTCGTGAACGACACGCGCAGCGTAAAGGCGGTGTTGGTCAGCCCTACGATACCGGCAAAGGTCGGCTCACCGATGATCAGGCCCCGCACCTCCTCATTTTCCATCACCGCGTTAACCGCGTCTTTCAACGCCTGATTGGCTTTGTCGGCATCTTCCTGACGGTCCACGTCGTAGTTCGCCACCACCGAACCAATGCCGCGCACAAAGTTGGCGAAGGTCGTGATCGAGGACCAGGGAATAATATGATATGCCCCGGTGTCCTGCCGCACGCCAACCGAACGAATTGACATCCGCTCAACCGTTCCGGTCAGCGGCCCGATGGTGACCAGATCGCCGGTATTCATGCCATTTTCGAACTGGATAAACACGCCGGTAATAATATCTTTGACCAGCGTTTGCGACCCGAACGAAATCGCCAGTCCCAGCGCGCCGGCGCCTGCCAGCAGCGGTGCGATATTCACCCCGATCTCCGAAAGCACAATCATAATGGTGATGGTGCTGATGATCACCGCCAGCGCGTTGCGAAACAGCGTCAGCAGCGTGCGGGTGCGCGCACTGGGTAATGGACGACCATGAATATCGGAGGCCAGACGGTTTTCGATTAGGCTGGCGAGAACGGTCCAGCCCACCGCCGAGAAGAACAGGATCAGCGCGATACGGATCAGGATATCCACCGTCTTTTCACCCGCGCCGTTGTGCAGCCAGTTCCAGAAGTCGAACAGTCCCCAGGCATTCAGCAACAGCATGATGGCGACGCACACCGACAGGAAACGCGCCACTTTAAGCGCGGTGGACAGCCAGCCGTTCAGGCGCTTTTGCAGTTCAGGATAATTTCGCTGCGTGTGTGGAGAGAGGGTAATGGTTTTGGCGATCCAGCGAGAGAACATCCCCGACACGAAAGCGGCAATGGCGATGATGGCCAGACTGCGCACCGTTGCGCCCATCATAAATTTCAGGCTGTTCCCCGGATCGAACAGCGAAAAGAAAAACAGGACGATGAAATAGGCGCTTGCCAGCCAGTGCCACACCAGCGCAAAAGCGCGAATAAACAGGCTAAAAAAGGCCAGCGAACGATCGGCCAGGTTCAGCAGATGCCCGGTGATATCCTTTTTATTATGAAAGATCAGATACAGCGCCCACAGCGTTATGCACAGCATGATCGCCACGTTCGCCATCGCGCCGACCTGCACGTTGACCTGATTAGAAATAATGGGAACGGCGACGATCAGCCCATAGCCAATCAAACTGCTCAACGAGCTTAACCGGCGGTTCCAGTACCGGGCATTGCTGTCCTGAATTGAAAACGGACGCAGCTCCGCCACTTTCGGGCAGAAGATCAGACGCAGTATCGCTTTAAAAAACTCAATCAGGGCAAAGGCATTGAGAAACAGACTCTGCTGAAACGCAATGGTGCGGCTTCCGGCGTTTAGCCTGTCGCTCAGTAACTGCCCGACAAATAGCGTCAGCGCCAGCAGTAGCAGATCGATAATAAAAGCCCCGACGATCATCGCCGGAAGCTGAAGCCAGTTGCGGCGCTCACGATTTTTCTTCCGCGCCCAGTTACCCATTTTGCGATACAGCGGAAGCGCGCACCGACGAATCAGCCAGTAAAAGCTGAACACGGCGACCGCCAGCATCAGGAAGTGGGTGAGGGCGTTGGTGAACGTCTGGCTGTTAAAGGGTTTATGCGGTGCGTCGGTGATATTACGATAAAGCTGGGCGAAGCGCCCGGCGAAGGCCGCACCGTAGCGATGACTGATGTCGGTGATATTCTCCAGCACCGTTTTTTCTTCCACAACACCAGGAGGAACGATTTTGGGGGAGGACTCAGGCGCGGATGTTGTGGCGGCGCTGCGCAACTGGCCAATGAGTTCCTTGCGCGACGCCTCATTTTCCAGCACATCGGCCAGAGCGGCATAAGCCGCTTTTTTTTGTTCAATGTCCGGCTCGGGCGCGGGCGCAGTTTTAGCATCTGCCGCCGGGCTGGCGGTCACGCCGGGAATCGTCACCGCATGGGCGGGCGCCCCCGCCAGACAAATGAGGACAAACAGGATCCACCGCATGACTCCTCCAATGAGAAAATTGTGCAAAACAATAAGTATAGTTGCTGGAGGGATGAGGTTTGGATTTGGGAGGAGTCGTAGAAAACCTCCCCTTCGGCGCGAAAGGGAGGCGAATCGTCAGGAAACGTGCTGCAAAAATTCCTGTAGACGCTGACTTGGCGGGTTTTCAATCAGCGCCTGCGGATTGCCGTCTTCGGCAATCCGGCCTTTGTCAATGAAGATAAGACGCGAGGCCACTTTTTCGGCAAAGCCGATTTCATGGGTTACGATGACCATGGTCATGCCTTCTTCCGCCAGATCCTGCATGACTTTCAGAACCTCGTGGCGCAGCTCGGGGTCAAGCGCAGAGGTCGGCTCATCAAACAGCATCATTTTCGGCTTAACCGCCAGGGCGCGGGCAATCGCCACACGCTGCTGCTGCCCGCCTGAAAGTTCAGACGGATAGTGGTGCGCGCGTTCGGCAAGGCCGACCTTCGCCAACAGCGCTTTCGCCTGTTTTTCCGCCTCTTCTTTACGGGTGCCGCGCACGCGCAGCGGGCCGAACATGACGTTTTCCAGGGCGGTCAGATGAGGAAACAGGTAAAACTGCTGGAATACCATTCCCGCTTCCTGGCGAATCAGACGCTCGTCTACCTTCGGATCGTTGACCTTCAGGCCGTCAACGATCAGATCGCCGGAGGTGATCTCCTCCAGTTTATTAATGCAGCGTAACAGCGTGGATTTTCCGGAGCCTGACGGCCCGATAATCACCACCACTTCGCCCTGTTTGATGTTCAGATCGATATTATGCAGCACCTGGGTTGGGCCAAAGTGCTTGGAGACGTTTTTAAATTCAATCACAGGATTTTCATCCTTCTTTCCAGACTACGAAGCACGATGTTCAGAACCTGCGTGATGATGAGGTAAATCACGCCGACAGCGGTCCAGATTTCCAGCGCGCGGAAGTTGCCGGCGATGATCTCCTGGCCGCTGCGGGTCAGCTCAGCCGCCCCAATCACGATGAACAGCGAGGTGTCTTTAATGCTGATAATTAACTGGTTGCCAAGCGATGGCAGCATGCGGCGCAGCGCCAGCGGCATAATCACGTGACGAATGGTTTCGCGACGTGAAAGCCCGAGCGCCAGCCCAGCTTCGCTGAACCCTTTGTGGATCGACAAGACCGAACCGCGGGTAATTTCCGCGATGTACGCGCCGGAGTTAATCATGATGGTGATTACCGCCGCGCTAAAGGTGTCGATGCGCAGGTCCGGGAAGGCCATCGGCAGGGCGAAGTAGATGTACATCACCTGCACGACGATAGGCGTGCCGCGAATGATTTCGATAAACACAAGGGCGACGTGATTGGCGATCCAGCCGCCGTAAGTACGGGCTAACCCCGCCAGCAGGCCAATGACGATCCCCCCGGCGAGGCCGAGGATCGAGATCCACAGGGTCATTTTGGCGCCCTGAAGCAGGATCGGAATGGCGGGCCAGATGGCGCTCCAGTCAAACTGCATATGTTATTCCTGTTACCGTGGTGAAAATAGCTGATCGTACGATGGCTAAAAGTGTAGGCCCGGCAAACGCTGCCGGGCGTTACAGAGCCTGGCTCTCAGGCTGTTTTATTTCGGTTCAGTACCGAACCATTTTTTGTAAATTTCGTTGTAAGTGCCGTTCTCACGCAGGGTTTTCAGCGCGCCGTTCACTTTTTCACGCAGATCGTCACTACCTTTCGGGAACGCGATACCGTACTGCTGCGCTTCCAGAGACTCGCCGACCGCCTTAAACTGGCCGTTGCCGGCGGTTTTGATGAAATAGAGGATGTTTGGCGTGTCGTGCAGAACCGCGTCCGCGCGATTGGTGCCCAGCTCCATATAGGCGTTATCGATGTTCGGGAACTGGCGCAGATCTTTGGTCTTGATGTTCGCTTTCGCGTAGTCAACGGAGCCGGTGCCGCTCTTCACCGCCAGCACTTTACCGTCCAGATCTTTCACGCTTTTCACATCGTTGTTATTCGCTTTCACCATCACTAACAGGCCGCTTTTGTAGTAGCCGTCAGAGAAATCGATCGCTTTTTTACGCTCGTCGGTAATGGTGATGCCCGCCAGCGCCAGGTCGACGTTGCGGGTTTGCAGTGCCGGGATAATGCCGCTGAAATCCATCGGCTTCAGTTGATAGTCCAGCTTCAGCTCTTTCGCGACGGCAGCCCACAGATCCACATCAAAGCCAACGTATTTGTCACCCTGTTTGAATTCAAACGGAACGAACGCGGTGTCAGTCGCCACAATCAGTTTTTTTTCCGCCGCGTGAGAAGAGACGGCAAAAGCCAGGGTAAGTGCTGCCAGTGAAACGTTTAATAAAGACTTCATAGCATTTCCTTTTTTATCCACGGGGCGATCCCCTGCAAGAACAGTAAGCGTAATGAAAGATTCGTGCCAGTTTTGCAACCCCTTGTTTTAACAAGAGGCCGCAACGCAAGTTTGCACACGCAGCGTGGCAAATGTCGCTTTTTGCACCAAAACGGGGCACTAAATGAGTGCATGACCGGAGTGGCGCTAGCAGTCTGCTTATTTAGCGTAAATATTGCTGTTAAAACAATCTTTCGTTAACGATTGTGTGAGGTGATTATTACAATAAATTTACTTTATTGCGGCAGGGAGGCCGGGCGATGCACTATAAAAGTGCAAAACCCCCGCCGAAGCGAGGGTTGTAGAGGTCTTACTTATGACGCGATTATTCGATGTTAGATTCGATAAACCACAGGAATTTGTCGAGATCGCGTGACGCGGCGGTGAAGATATCAGCGGTGTCTTCATCCTTCGCTTCGCCAATCGCTTTACGCACGTCGTTTGCCACGACAGCATAACGATCTGCCAGCTCCTTCAGGTGATCCTGAACGGTATGGATGTCCAGCGGATAGCTTTTCAGCGGGGTTTTGCTGTTGATAACCTGAGTCGTCCCTAAGGCAACGCCACCCAGTTGTACGGCACGTTCAGCCATAGTATCCAGATGATCGGTTAACGCAGTACGGAAGCCATCCAGCATTTCGTGTACGGCAATAAAATTAGCACCGCGCATGTTCCAGTGCGCCTGTTTCGTAATCAGAGACAGGTCGATAAACTGAATAACCTGACGATTCAGCAACTCAACCGTTGCTTTCTTATCGCTGTCGGAGACATCGTTGCGGGTATAAAGCAGATTGGACGCTTTTGTTTTTACCAATTTAGCGGTACTCATAATTTCATATCCTCTTGATGTTATGTCCCGGTAATTAACGAAACTAAGTATAGCACCGGTTATCGATCCTGCTTTTCTGGCTCTCCCTATCGCTTTAATAGCGCATTGCCATGTTCATCAGGAATTGCATTGCTATTCATAATGTTGCAAATGAAAAATTATTCCGTAAGGCCATAGCGATATTAACCTGAGTCCAGGAATATCCTTGCAAATAAACATCGGTAAAACACATAGCGCCAGGGCGGAAAATAGCGTGGGTAAGCGGAAGGATATTCTGCATGGTTATGCAAACCATGCAGAAATGTAAAATTACTTTACGTCAACTTTTTTAATTTCAGTATCGCGTCGAATCGTTAACGTTGAACCCATAGAGGCGGCAATGATAGCCCCCAGCGCCAGCAACTGGATGACGGTCAGCGTTTCGCCGAGGAACACGATGCCGGCTACCGCCGCCAGCGCGGGCTCCATGCTCATCAACGTGCCAAACGTTCGTGTCGGCAGTCGGGTTAAGGCAATCATCTCCAGGGAGTAGGGGAGCGCAGTAGACAGCACCGCGACGGCCAGTCCCAGTGGGATTATCGACCAGTGCCAGAGCGCCTCGCCAGCCTGTGCTGCGCCGAGAGGAACAAACACAATGGCGGCAATCAGCGAGCCGACTGCGACCGTTGCCGGCCCATGTTCCGCCCCGGCGCGCTGGCCGCTAAGAATATAGATAGCCCAGCAGGCGCCCGCGCCCAGCGCCAACGCTGCGCCTGTCAGGTCGACATGCGACACATCCTGACCCAGCGGCAGCAAAAACCACAGCCCGAGTACCGCCAGCACCACCCAGATGAAATCCACCGGACGTCGAGACGCGAACAGCGCCACGGCCAGCGGCCCCGTAAATTCCAGCGCAACCGCGATGCCGAGCGGCACCGTCTGAATCGACAGGTAAAAGAGATAATTCATCCCACCCAACGACAGTCCATAGAAAAGCAGCGGCAGCCGCTGTTCTTTCGCAAAGCGCAGACGCCAGGGTTTAAAAAAGGCAACCAGAATAAGTGTGCCCAGCGCCAGGCGCAGCGCGGTAACGCCCGGCGCGCCAACCAGAGGGAACAACGATTTTGCCAATGATGCGCCGCTCTGAATGGAGCACATCGCAATCAGCAGTACGACTATCGGCAACCAAACTGGGATTTTACGTGAAGACCCTGGCATCCTTTCTCCTGACACTGGACGGTAAAACACGCCATCGTTGAGCCTGGCAAAGAACCAGCCGCACGATGGGGCGCGTGATGTATAGAAAAGTAAAACAGGCAGTGTAATGGAATAAACCTTTAACGGTTGAGTCTTTGTTGAAAAATTTTTCGTGAAACGTCGTAGAATGAAAGGGTATTGATGAATTAATAAACTTTATGATTAGGAATAATCTGGATGAATGTCCGTTGTTATGCGCGTAATAATGTGCTGGATTTCCAGAAAAGTGATGTTATTTGAATAGGATAGCGGGTTGTGGAAATGTTTTGTTACATGAATTGACCCGTTAGACATCGCGAATCGCAAAGAGTTTCTCATCAATTTTTGATATATTTAAAACTTAGGACTTATTTGAAGCACATTTGAGGTGGTTATGAAAAAAATTGCATGTCTTTCAGCACTGGCCGCTGTTCTGGCTTTCACTGCAGGTACCGCTTCTGCAGCAACTTCTACTGTTACCGGCGGTTACGCACAGAGCGATGCTCAGGGCGTAGCGAACAAAATGAACGGTTTCAACCTGAAGTATCGTTATGAGCAGGACAACAACCCGCTGGGCGTAATCGGTTCCTTCACTTACTCTGAAAAAGATCGTACTAACAGTGCGGGCGATTACAACAAATCCCAGTACTACAGCATCACCGCGGGTCCGGCTTACCGTCTGAACGACTGGGCAAGCATCTACGGTGTTGTGGGTGTTGGCTACGGTAAATTCCAGCAGACTAACTACCCTGGCTACAAAGATGACACCAGCGACTACGGCTTCACCTACGGTGCTGGCCTGCAGTTCAACCCGATCGAAAACGTAGCTCTGGACTTCTCCTACGAGCAGAGCCGTATTCGTAGCGTTGACGTTGGCACCTGGATCGCCGGCGTTGGTTACCGCTTCTAATCACTTCGGTGATATAAAAAATCCGCCTTTCGGGGCGGATTTTTTTTTGCCTGTGCCGGTTACTTCGTCGAGAAAATGTCCGTCCCCAGATGGTTATAATCCACTTTCTGTAACTTGAAGTTGGTAATGTACACTGGCCCGGCCTTTTGCTCGGAGATAAAACGGTAGCGGGGTTTGATCTCCTTCGCGCGAATCCCCGTCCACTGGGAGAAGAAAGCGAGAAAGTCGTTAGCCGAGCGCCGCGCTTTAATTACCTTATGCGCTTTGTCATCGCTGGAAAGCACCATAAACGGCACCTGGAAGTTTTGCTGGAACGCGTCATCGTGCGCCAGATACTGCACCTCTTTTCCGCGTTCCTTAAAGGCCAGTCCGTGATCGGAGAAATACACCAGCGAGAAACTGTCGCCGCTGTTGCGCAGTTGATCGTAGAGTTGACGAAGCAGGTCGTCGGTCTGCGTCATGGTATAAAGGTAGCAGGAGGTCTCTTTCGACTGTACAAACGTCGCGTATTTGCCAAGTGTTCGGTCGCAGGCCTGCGGATGTGAGCCCATTAAATGCAGCACAATAAGCTGCGGCTGGGTGCGCTCGGTCGCCAGTACCTGAGCGGTCATTTTCAGCAGGGCGGTGTCCTGAGTGTTTTTATCCGCTTCGAAGTCGCCGCTTTTCAGGAACTGAACTTCGTCTGCCCGCCTGGCGATGCTGGCGATGGCGGTATCGTACTCCCCGATTTGCCCCTGATTTGAGAACCACCAGGTCTGAAAGCCCGCGCGGTTCGCCAGCGTGACAAAGTTATCCTGGAACTGCGGTTTGTCCTCCACCACCCGATTAAGCGTAAGGCCCAGTGATTTTTGCGTGGAGCCGCTGGCGGCGACATAGTCGGTAAACAAATACCCGTTAACGCTGCTGGCAAACGGTGTGTTATCCCAATGTCCACCAAACGCGCCAAGCGCATCGCGACGGGCGCTTTCGCCTATCACCACCACGTAGGTGTGATATTTCGGCTTCACGGCGGTGACGGTCCATGTATCTTTCATGCTGGCAAGTTTCGCCATGCGCGCCTGTTCGTCAATCACCTCGTTATTGTTTACGATAACGTCTTTTGCAAAGCGGAACACCGGATAACCGGTATCTTTGAGCTTAAATACCCCGCCCCAGGCCAGGTTTTGCAGTGGCGCGACAAAAAATGCAACTACGCTGAACAGTAGGCAGAGGCTGTCAAACGTGTTCCAGCGCGCCTGCACTTCCTCTTTTTTGCGACGAACGGCAATAACGCCGAGCGCAAAAATAAACACGCCAACCAGATAGCTGTACCACGGGAAGATGGTCAGTATTTCCGTTGACTCTTCCATATTGGTGGAATGCAGCGCCAGCAGTGTATTAAAGTTCGGCGCGCCGTAAGCCTGGCCAAAAGGGAAATACATCGCCGCCACCAGCGAGCAGAGGCCAATCAGTCCTTTTTGTACACGCGGCGCGGTACGCCACAGCAGAAGCAAAATGCAGGTAAAGGCCGTGGTATAGAGCAGACTAAACGGGTAGCCCAGCGCCAGGTTGATCAGCAGAGACTGTAATAAATAAAAGGCCGTCCACGGGCTCATTGCCCGGGTGCGCGTCAAAAGCGTCTCTTTGAGGGTTAAATTCATATGCCACAATCTAAAAAACGCCATGTGCTCACCCTGGCGCCAAGGGTCATCGCCTGCTGAGCGTGCGTTAAGAGGGGAAGAGGTCCGCATCTGCGAGCCGCAATATAGGCAGGGCTGCAAGAAGATAGAGCCTGTGAAACAGAAGGTCAACTGGCAGTATGAAATTGTTTTGCGAAGACGTTAGCAAATCCGACAAAAAGAAGGGATGTCTGGCTGGCAGGTGAGTATAGCCGTCGAACATGACAGCAAGATGAAGCGGCGTACCGCGACGCCGCATTATTTTTTTGACGGGGTGTCCTGTTCCGGTTTGCTGCTAATCATATCGCACAGCATCGAGAGCAGCATTAACCGAACCTTAAAGGGAGAATGGCTGAACACGCTTAAGCACCTCTTGAACTCATTCATTGTGACCTCCTGACTGACCGATCCCCTCGATCCGTGAAGGGTGTCTGCATTACATACAGATATAGCACAGGCTATATTATATAGCTATTGCTAAAACGTTAATTTTTTGTGCCGGGGCAACTCTGGTTTACAATGAGCGTTCTCCAGAACGATGCGGTCAATGCGTCACAGGAATGAGGAAGCAGAATGAGTCGTCGCGCAGGTACGCCAACAACGAAAAAAGTGACGCAGTTAGTGAACGTTGAGGAACACGTCGAAGGGTTTCGCCAGGTCAGAGAGGCTCACCGTCGCGAACTGATTGACGACTATGTGGAGCTAATCTCCGATCTGATCATTGAGGTCGGCGAAGCGCGTCAGGTCGATATGGCGGCGCGTCTTGGGGTTTCCCAGCCTACGGTGGCGAAAATGCTGAAACGCCTGGCGTCGGTAGGTCTGATCGAAATGATCCCCTGGCGCGGCGTCTTTTTAACGCCGGAAGGGGAAAAGCTGGCGCAGGAAAGCCGCGAACGGCATCAAATCGTTGAAAACTTCCTGCTGGTGCTGGGGGTGAGTCCGGAGATTGCCCGGCGTGACGCGGAGGGGATGGAGCACCACGTCAGCCAGGAGACGCTGGACGCTTTTCGCGCGTTTACGCAGCAGCATGGAACAGCCTCTGAATGAACCTGCCTTTTTTTCGGGCGCTGAAACGCGACCGTTTTTTCCATCTCTTGCTCGTTGTGGGCGTGGGATTAAGTTTTTACGTGCCCTTCAGGCCGCAAAGCTGGGTCGCAGCGATTGACTGGCATACGATCGTTACCCTGAGCGGCCTGATGCTGCTTACAAAAGGCGTAGAGCTGAGCGGCTATTTCGATGTAGCAGGGCGGAAAATGACCCGACGGCTGGCGACAGAGCGCCGTCTGGCGATATTTATGGTGCTGGCCGCCGCGCTGCTTTCTACGTTTCTCACTAACGATGTCGCCTTGTTTATCGTTGTTCCGCTGACCATCACCCTTAAAAAGCTGTGCGCCATTCCGGTAAACCGACTGATTATCTTTGAAGCGCTGGCAGTCAACGCCGGTTCGCTGCTTACGCCTGTCGGCAACCCGCAAAACATCCTGATGTGGGGACGCAGCGAGCTTTCATTCGCCGCGTTTATCCTGCAGATGGCCCCGCTTGCCGCGGCGATGATGCTGACGTTGCTGGTACTATGCTGGTTCTGCTTTCCGAACAGACCGCTGGAATTTCACAGCGGAACGCGGTCGCCAGAATGGCAGCCGCGGCTGGTGTGGAGTTGTCTGGCGCTGTATCTCGTCTTTCTGACGGCGTTAGAGCTGAAACAGGCGCCTGTAGGACTGGCGATTGTGGCGGTGGGTTTTTTGCTGCTGGCGCGTCGCGTGGTGCTGAGTGTGGACTGGACGCTGCTGTTGGTGTTTATGGCGATGTTCATTGACGTTCATTTGCTGACGCAGTTACCCCTGTTACAGGGGGCGTTAAATCATGTCAGCACGCTCTCTGAACCGGGACTGTGGCTGACGGCGATCGGCCTGTCGCAGGTTATCAGTAATGTGCCCGGCACCATCCTGCTGCTGAATTATGTGCCGCCGACGATGCTGCTGGCGTGGGCGGTGAACGTGGGCGGGTTTGGCCTGTTGCCTGGCTCGCTGGCGAATTTGATTGCCTTACGGATGGCGAATGACCGACGCATCTGGTGGCGCTTTCATCTTTATTCGCTGCCGATGCTGGTGTGGGCGGGACTGGTAGGATACGGGCTGCTGTTGGTGTTGTGATGGCCCGATGGCGTGGTGCTTATCGGACCGACGATCTGACTCAGCAGGATGGGTAGGGCGCAAGCCGCTACCCAACGCTGGTCACTGATTAGTTCAGATGATTAGTTCAGACGAACCGGCATACCGGAGCGGTTTTCAATGGCCTGGGAGAGAACCGCCTGGTCAACGTCCGCCTGTTCGGTGATGCTCTTCACGCCCTTCGTCAGGGTGATCGGTACGATCTCTTCGCCTTCGAACTGCGCTTCGGTGGTAGACAGCGGATTATGTACCTCGATATAGCGGCTACCGTCTGGCTCGGTGGTGGCTTTGACCGGCTCATCGATAAACTGTACGCGGGTACCGACAGGCACGTTTTCGAACAGGAATTTAATGTCCTCGTTACGCAGACGTACGCAACCGTGGCTCACGCGCAGGCCGATGCCGAAGTTAGCGTTGGTGCCGTGGATCGCATACAGGCGGCCAATGTACAGCGCGTAAAGACCCATCGGGTTATCCGGGCCAGCCGGTACGACAGCCGGCAGCGGTTCGCCCGCCGCGCGGTACTCGGCGTGCATTTTCGCGGTTGGCGTCCAGGTCGGGCCCGCTTTCTTACGTTCAACCTTCGTGGTCCAGTTGATCGGCGTATCTTTGCCTAACTGACCGATACCGATAGGCAGTACGATCACGGTATTGGTGCCTTTCGGATAGTAATACAGGCGCATTTCCGCGCTGTTAATGACGATGCCTTCATGCACGGTGTCCGGCAGGATCAACTGTTGCGGAATATTCAGCACCGTACCGCCTTTTGGCAGGAAGGTGTCCACGCCCGGGTTTGCTTCGAGCATGTTTGAAAGCCCCATCTGGTATTCAGCCGCAAAATATTCCAGCGGCTGGGTATTACCTTCCGGGATGGTGATAACCTGGTTTTGACCAATCAGACGGCTACCATCGGTTGGCAGTGGATAAGTCACGGCAGAAGCGGTACTGCAAAAGCCGACTACAGCGAGTGCCGCCGCGAAAAACGTTGTTAATTTCATATTCATGTTATGCGAGATTCAATGCCTGGCAGGCTGTTGGGTTGAGAATTCTGTAGTGTTGGGAGCGCATTATATGTGCATTCCCGCTAACAGGGAATTCAGATGTGTACGAAATCACATTTTTTTCCCCCGGTTTAACGCGTCGCCGTTTACCGCAGGGCGGGATCTTATTGAAGACTTGTGGCATAATGCGCGGTTTGTCACATCTTCTTTAGGATACGTCCGTGTTAGTTTCCAGTAACGTCACCATGCAGTTCGGCAGTAAGCCGCTGTTCGAAAACATTTCCGTCAAGTTTGGCGGCGGCAACCGTTACGGCCTGATTGGCGCCAACGGTAGCGGTAAATCCACCTTTATGAAGATCCTCGGCGGCGATCTTGAGCCGACGCTCGGCAACGTGTCTCTCGATCCCAACGAGCGGATCGGTAAACTGCGCCAGGATCAGTTTGCCTTTGAAGAATTCACGGTGCTTGATACCGTGATCATGGGTCACGGCGAGCTGTGGGAAGTGAAGCAGGAGCGCGATCGCATTTACGCGCTGCCTGAAATGAGCGAAGAAGACGGCTACAAGGTGGCCGATCTGGAAGTGAAGTATGGCGAGATGGACGGCTATTCCGCGGAAGCGCGCGCCGGTGAACTGCTGCTCGGCGTGGGTATCCCCGTAGAACAGCACTACGGCCCGATGAGCGAAGTCGCGCCAGGCTGGAAGCTGCGCGTGCTGCTGGCGCAGGCGCTGTTCTCCGATCCGGATATTCTGCTGCTCGACGAACCGACCAACAACCTGGATATCGATACCATTCGCTGGCTGGAACAGGTGCTCAACGACCGCGATAGCACCATGATCATCATTTCGCATGACCGTCACTTCCTGAATATGGTCTGCACTCACATGGCGGATCTGGACTACGGCGAACTGCGCGTATATCCCGGCAACTACGATGAGTATATGACTGCCGCGACCCAGGCGCGTGAACGCCTGCTCGCCGATAATGCCAAGAAAAAAGCGCAAATTGCCGAGCTGCAGTCTTTTGTCAGCCGCTTTAGCGCTAACGCGTCAAAATCACGTCAGGCCACGTCCCGCGCCCGTCAGATTGATAAAATCAAACTCGATGAAGTCAAAGCGTCAAGCCGTCAGAACCCGTTCATCCGCTTCGAGCAGGACAAGAAACTGTTCCGTAACGCGCTGGAAGTGGAAGCCCTCAGCAAAGGGTTTGACAACGGTCCGCTGTTTAAAGGCGTTAACCTGCTGCTGGAAGTGGGCGAGAAGTTGGCGGTGCTCGGCACCAACGGCGTCGGTAAATCCACCCTACTGAAAACGCTGGTCGGCGATCTGGAAGCGGACAACGGCACCGTGAAATGGTCTGAAAATGCGCGCATAGGGTATTACGCGCAGGATCACGAATATGAATTCGAAAACGATCTGACGGTGTTCGAATGGATGAGCCAGTGGAAACAGGAAGGCGACGATGAGCAGGCGGTGCGCAGCATTCTGGGGCGTCTGCTGTTCAGCCAGGACGATATCAAAAAGCCGGCAAAAGTGCTCTCCGGTGGCGAGAAGGGGCGGATGCTGTTTGGTAAGTTGATGATGCAGAAGCCTAATATTCTGATCATGGACGAACCGACGAACCACCTGGATATGGAGTCTATCGAGTCGCTCAATATGGCGCTGGAGATGTATCAGGGCACCCTGATCTTCGTTTCCCACGACCGCGAATTCGTTAGCTCGCTGGCGACCCGCGTGCTGGAAATTACGCCGGAACGCGTCATCGACTTTAGCGGAAGTTATGAAGACTACCTTCGCAGCAAAGGTATCGAATAGTTTTCCCGTCATCTTTCACACGACAGGCGCAGCTAATGCGCCTGTCGCGCGAAATACAGAGAAATAAACCATTAATCCCTGCTGTGGTGTTAATCTGAAAGCGTGTCACAAGTGATGAAATGTGGCCGACATTCCGGCTAAGATGCTTCCCGTTTATTTTAACAAGGACAGGGAAGAAAGAATGAATCAGCCAGTAACGGTCTCTTTAGCTACGCTTAAAACACAGTTATTAAACCTGAATGCCAACAACGACAGGCCGTTTATTCTTCAGGAAGAGGGCAATGAAATCGTTGCCACATGGAATATTGTGGATGCCAAATGGCAGGAAATTTTAGGCAAAGCAGGTCTGAAGAAACAGTACGAGCTACGGCTGTTTTTCGATGAACGCAAAAAACAGGTTCGCTATCGCGAGACATCCACCGACGTGGAATGGAATGCTAATGCTGGCGGTTTTACGTTTGGCAAGTCAGCGCATCTCGGTAAGCGACTGGAATTCTCTACGGGTAGTGCCTGGGGCGTCAAAGAAGATGGCAGCGTGGGCAAAATTTATGGTTATACATTTGTCTCAACAGAAATAATGGATCCCGTCTTCGACATCGTCCGTAATGCCGGTTGGCAGGTACAGGGCATTCTGGCAGACAAGAAAAAAAGAAAATATGTTGTCGCAGGCGTCATTGGCGCAATATTGCTCGTCGTCGTGGGTATCGCTTCAATCCTCTTCGTTTCGTTGGGCGGAGTAAAAGAGGCTGCCCGTGCGGAAATCGATCTGCTGCGCAATGAGCAATATGGTGAAGCCTGGCGGGCGAGCGCCCATGCTATTCAGCGGAAAATGACGGAAGAGGAATTTATTCAGGCGACGAAAGCCATTAACTTCTCTGAAATTGACGATTATTCATTTAATAGCATTAGCGTTGCCGACAATGTCGGAACCTTGTCGGGCAAAGTCACGTTCAGGAATGGCGCGCCGGGGGTGATTACCGTCACTATGTACAAAGAAAACGAACAGTGGAAACTGGCCGGGGTTTCCGTCAATTAAAAGCGTTCCGGTTTTCTTTCTGCGGGAAGAAAACCGGAATGATTGAGGGTAAGTATTAAACCATTCCCAACGCCCGTTTGCCGTGAATATTCAAATCATTCAGCGTAAAGCGGCCTTCCCAGTTCATTTCATAATCTTCACGTGGGAAATCTCCCGGGGATGCGCCTTTCTCCAGGGCGGCTCTTACCGTGTGCGCGTACGCCAGATTCTTTTCGCACATGGGCGCGGCGGGAATATACATCACGTTTCCCCAGCCCTGCTGGTTTTCGACCGGGGCGACAGCGTGGATTACGTCGCAATGCCACCAGACGGAGTCCCCGGCTTCGAGTTGCGGAATACTGGTCAGCGCCTCCATCAACAGCGGATGCCACTGTTCTGACACGGGCAGTACCCTGCCGGGCGCCACGCCGCACAGTTCATCGTCTGGTACATCGTCCAGCAGCGGACGCAGCAGGAGATATGCCATCGCTTCAGGAATGGGGACCACATGCAGTAAACCTTGACCCGGAAGCATATCGGACAACGCTGTCCAGCCCTGGAAGGTGCGGAAGACCGAGCATTTTGTGGTGTTATCGACGGTATATTCTTCCACGTCGGTACGGTATGCCGCATCCCACGGATCGTATTTCGCCAGATTACCGTTAAACACGTTGGCGAAGACGCGCTGATAGGCTGGGAGCAGCCAGCGTTCCAGTGCGCCGGAATCGGTATGCGCGCCAAGCCCTTTCGACGTGGTTCCCGGTGGACGACGACGAATGCGGTCCGGATAAATCACGCTGACGTCCGGGTCAAACCACTGCTTACCGTCACGGGCAAATGTCCACAGCCGGTTAAGGAAAGACTGAACGTTTGCCATCTCTTCACTTTGTCGGGCCTGCATCTGCGCCTGAGACCAGTAGATCGGAAAGATCTCCGGGCGGGAGGCGGACAGCGTCCCGAAGAAGTTGTCCCCCGGACCTTTATACACGTCATCAAAGTGATTGCGGTCGAGGTAGTTGAGCATGGACTGATCCCAGTCAAGCGCCTGCTGACGAGGGAAATGGCCTTTAATTACCGCGCAACCGCGCCGTTTGATGAGTTCGCGCTGCTCTGCAGTGATCTTGCCCGCGTTGAGGTCCGTATATGTCAACTCAGGCCAGACTGCTGCTCCCCGCGCTTTAAGGTCATTGATCTCGGCTACCCGGGTAGCGAGGGCATCACTCAATTGATTAAAGAGTCGTTGTACGTCACCCAGCTGCGCGCGCAGTTCTTTTTTCATCTGGCGGATCGCCGCTTTGTGATCGACAGGTAACGTCTCGCTTGTAAATATAAAGGCCATAACTACCTCGCATAACTTTCATTCGAAACTTATTTAAATTACAAATGACACTATAAGTTATAAATAGGTTAATGCAAGTTTAAAAAATTGAATGCTTAGGGTGACGCTGGAGAACCGGAGCGCAGGGCTCCGGCATGTGGGATCAGGCGTTGAAAGGGGCGGTATTATCCAGAACGGCCTGAATGACGTTTAGCGCGCCCTGATGGTTATTGTCATCGGTGCGGTAGCGGGAGAGGGCTTTGATGCTGTCGGCGGCATTGGTCATGGCAAAAGAATAGCCCGCCATTTTGAGCATTTCGGCATCGTTACCGCTGTCGCCTATCGCCACCACGTTTTTTGGCGACAGCGCCCAGCGTTTCAGCAGGCGGGAGATACCGTTGGCTTTATGCAAACCCGGAATAATTAAATCAATAAAGCCAAAACCGCTGGTCACTGGCTTCATTATGCCGTCAAGCGAGGTATGTAACGCATCCATCACCAGAGGGATCTGCTCGTCCGCCAGGTTCAGCGAAAACTTGAACAGCACGTCGTCAATGTCGTGATAGTCCTTAACTGGCTTCAGGCGATGGTAATGTTTTGACATTAAAGCGACAAACTCTTCGGGGGCGTTTTCACTTACATAAGCGCTTTGCAGACCGCAGGCCACAAAGTTGAGTTGCTTATCTTTTAGCAGTTCGCCGATCACAATGCGTGATTCGTGACGGGTCAGTTCGCCATGAAAAAGCTGCTTGCCATGCTCAAACACCAGCGCGCCGTTTTCGGCCACGAAACTGATTTCATCCTTGAGTTCAGGAAAGAAAGAGATGAGCTGGTAATACTGATTGCCGCTGGCGACGACAAACTCAATATTACGTTTTTTGAGTTCCTGATACTGGGCCATAAAGCGGGTACGATCGTACTTTTTGGCGTCATCAAGAAACGTACCGTCCATATCGGTGACGATAACGTTGACTGTCATATAAGTGCTCCTGGCTCAAAACTGCGACCAGAAACATTTTAATAACAATGTGACCGAAACCACAAATTTATTTCGAATGAAAGCAACAGGCCGGAGAAGCGCAAGCCGCTCCGGCGACAGGAGGATAAGGCCGGACGGCAACGCTTACGCGTATTCTCCGGCCAGAAGCGCATTACAACATATGCTCGGTACGGGCGATGATATCGTCCTGCGCATCCGGTGAGAGGGCGGTAAAGAAGGCGGAATAGCCAGCCACTCGCACCACCAGATCGCGATACTGATCCGGATGTTTCTTCGCCTCCAGCAGCGTTTCACGGGAGACAATGTTGTACTGAATATGCCAGCCCTTGTGATCCTCAAAGAAGGTACGCAGCAGGATCATCAGCTTCTGCTTGTCGGATTCATTCTCCAGCGTGGCTGGATTCAGCTTCTGGTTCAGCAATACGCCGCCAAGAATCGAACCGGTCGGCAGTTTACCGACGGAGCCAATCACCGCGGTTGGCCCAAGGTGGTCGGTACCGGAGGCCGGGCTTGCCCCTTCCGCCAGCGGCGTATGGGCTTTTCGGCCATCCGGAGTTGCCATCGTCGCCGCGCCAAACGGCACATTTGCGGAAATAGATGACGTCCCTGCGTAATAGTTACCGCCAACCGGGCCGCGTCCATAGCGTGGGTTATGGTATTGCTTCAGTTCGTCGATATAGGTCTGATAGGCGCGTGCCAGCAGGGTATCGACGGAATCATCATCGTTACCGTATTTCGGCGCGCCGTTGATTAAACGCTGGCGCAGTTGCTCGTGGGTCAGGCCATCGAAATCTGCCGCCAGCGCGGCCGCCAACTGTTGTTGACCAATTACGCCTTGTTCAAACACCAGTTTCTTCACCGCCGCCAGGCTGTTGCCGAGGTTGGCAATGCCCACCTGTAAACCGGACACCCAGTCATACTTCGCGCCGCCCTGCTTGATGCTTTTCGCGCGTTCGATACAGTCATCCACCAGCGCTGAACAGAGGATATCGTGCACATTCTCCTCCAGCATGGTGTCGACAACGTACTCAATTTCGATCGATTTACGCGTGTAGTAACGAATCTGGGTATCCCAGGCCGCCATCACGTCGTCGAAATCCGTGAAGTTACCGGCAGAGAGCGCTTTTTCCTGCGGCAGGAACACCTTGCCGCTGGTGGCGTCGCGGCCGCCTTCCAGCGCCGCCAGCATGACGCGGGCAAAATTGATGAAGCTCATTCCGGTGCAGCGATAGCCCCATTTGCCGCCAACGGCGGTTTCGATGCAGCCAATCGCCGCGTAATCGTAGGCGTCCTGCGGTTCAATACCGAGCTTAATGAATTCGGGAATGACAATTTCATCATTGTTAAAGGCGGGCATCCCGAATCCGCAGCGGATCACCTGCACGCAGGCATCGAGGAAGTCGTTGCTCATACCGGCGTGATAACGCACGCTCAGATTCGGCTGGGTAGAGCGCAGACGACCGCAGGATTCCAGAATGGCATAAGAGAGCGGGTTCACCGCATCCATCGGCTGGCCGTTAACCAGATTCTGACCGCCAATGGTCACGTTCTGGTACAGCGGGCTGCCCGCCGAGGCTTTAGAGTGCGAGCCGGAGCGGATCTTGTTCACCTCCAGCAGCTTGAGCCAGCAGCTGTGCAGCAGCTCGATGGCATGCTCGCGATCCAGGCTCTGGTCCAGCTCCACGTCGCGGCGGTAATACGGATAAAGGTACTGATCCATACGGCCAAACGAGACGGAGTGACCGTTAGACTCAATTTGCAGAATCAGTTGAATGAAGTAGCACAGCTGGAGCGCCTGCCAGAACGTTTGCGGCGGCTGATGGGCGATGACGTCGCAGTTCTCCGCCATCGTCAGTAGCTCCGTGCGGCGGCTCTCGCGGGTTTCTTCACTGGCCATTTTACGCGCCAGCTCAGCGAAACGCGCGATATGATCGCTGACGGCAACCAGCACGATATCAATGGCTTTCAGGAACTGTTCGCCGTGCAGATCGTCAAGGACGGTGAGGTTAATGCGTGAACGACGTTCCGCCACTTTGTCACGCAGACCGTCGAGCCCTTTTTCCAGAAGCAGCGGGAAATTCACCGCCAGATGCGCGTCGCCGGAGGTCATATTGCCTTCGGCTTTGATGATGCCGGTTTCCAGCAGCGCTTTTTGTTCATCGGTAAACATCCCGTAGCAGCGATCCTGTACGGTCTGGCCTCGCCACCACGGGCAGACTTCATGCAGCACGCGCTTATTCTCTTCGCTGACTGCGAAGCCCGCGCCCGGTCTGTCCGCCAGGTCGTCAATTTCTTTTTCAATCCACGAGACGGTATATTCCGGGAAGATCGGCGCGGCGCGCACTTCGCTCGCCTGGTTGCCGATGATCAGCTCGTCGTGCTTGATCCAGATGGTGCGTTCCGCCAGGTGGTGCGCCAGCGCCAGCGCGCGGCGTACCGGAATCGGTTTGTCGAGATGCTGTTTGTACATTTCGGTATAGTGCTGTGCGCGTTCGGTACATACCGGCGGTTTAACGATATGCACCAGCGCGGTTTTGTGCGCTTTAATGCGTTCGCTGAGCGTGTCCAGTTTCAGTTGCGTCATAGGGCTATCCTCGTAAAGTCGCGGTTAAACCTTTCGCGCAGGCGTACTGCTGCGCATAGGCAAGCAGTTCTGGCGCATCCAGCGGTTTTTCCGGCGCGTTGTAGGGTTGATTGAGTAAGTGATATTTGTTGATGCCCAGCGTGTGATAGGGCAGAAAGTGAATTTCGCGAACGCGCAGCGTGTCGGCGGCAAAATCGGTGATGGCTTCGATCGCTTCTTTGTCGGCGTTAAATCCCTGAATCAATGGGACGCGGATAATCATCTGTTTACCCGCCGCCGCGACCCGCTTCAGGTTGTCCAGCACCCGCGCGGCGCTGCCATCGGTCCACTGTTTGAACGGCGCCTCGGCGACGTGCTTCAAATCGGCGAGGAATAAATCAACGTATTCCAGCGAAGGCGCAATGTACTTCCACGGGACATGCAGGCAGGTTTCAACTGCGGTATGGATCCCTGCTTCATGGCTGGCTTTCAACAGCGAAGCGGCAAGCGCCGGTTGCATAAAGGGTTCGCCGCCGGAAAGGGTGATGCCGCCGCCGCTGCGATCGTAAAAGGGTTTGTCGCGCAGCACGGTAGCCATAATGTCGTCCACGTTCTGTTCTTCGCCACAAACCGTCAGGGCCTGAGTCGGACAGCAATCGTTCAGCGCGGCGAGCTGTTTTTCGGTAAGATTTTCACGGTGGATCACAAGGCCATTCAGCGCGCGTTCGATCACGGCTGGCGCAGCCTGGGCGCACAGCTGGCAGCCCTCCAGACACAGGCGCGGATCAAACAGCAGATCCGGCGTGCGCGACCGGCTTTCCGGATTCTGGCACCAGCGACAGCCCAGCGAGCAGCCCTTCAGGAACACGACGGTGCGGATGCCGGGACCATCGTGGGTTGAATAACGCTGAATATTAAAAATCATAACCGGCCTCACTTGTTTCGTATAAAGATTAAAATACTTTCGAATGAAAGTTATATTGACGTGTATCAACTAACATGGCGGTTTTACCGTGGTATCTTGGTTTTAAGCTAACGATCAGTTTGAGGAATAGGTATGGAACTTTATCTGGATACTTCCGACGTTGAGGCCGTTAAGGCACTGGCGCGGATTTTCCCTCTCGCGGGCGTGACCACTAACCCGAGTATTGTCGCCGCAGGCAAAAAACCGCTGGAGGTATTGCTGCCTGAATTACGTGATGCGATGGGCGGTCAAGGGCGTCTGTTTGCCCAGGTGATGGCGACGACGGCGGAAGGGATGGTCAGCGATGCGCGCAAGCTGCGTGGGATCATTGCGGATATCGTGGTCAAAGTTCCGGTAACGGCGGAAGGGCTGGCGGCGATTAAATTGCTGAAAGCGGAAGGCATTCCGACCCTCGGCACGGCAGTGTACGGCGCGGCGCAAGGGCTTCTCTCCGCCCTGGCGGGGGCGGAGTATGTCGCGCCATACGTTAACCGCATGGATGCGCAGGGAGGGGACGGGATCCAGACCGTGACCGATCTCCAGAACCTGCTGAAAATGCATGCTCCTCAGGCGAAAGTGCTGGCGGCGAGCTTTAAAACCCCGCGTCAGGCGCTGGATTGCCTGCTGGCAGGCTGTGAGTCGATCACCCTGCCGTTGGACGTTGCGCAGCAGTTGATCAGCTATCCGGCAGTGGATGCCGCCGTCGCCAAATTTGAGCACGACTGGCAGAACGCGTTCGGTCGTACCTCAATCTGATCCCAGGCCGGGTGGGGCGTAATCCTTATCCGGCCTCATAGCAGTCCGGTCCAGACAAACATGCGCATGGCGCGCCAGCGTTACAGCGCGACGTTTTCCTAACGCTCGAGTCCCTGTGCGCCAGTGGGTCGTCACCGGGACGTATGTTATTCCCCGCATACTTCGCAGGTTGGATTGCGCATCAGTTTCATTTCGCGAAACTGGCAGGTCATCGCGTCGTAGATGACAATTTTGCCGCGTGCGGGCTGTCCATAACGCGCCAGCAGTTTTATTGCCTCCATTGCCTGTAGCGAGCCAATCACGCCAATCAGCGGCGCCATGACGCCCGCTTCGACGCAGGTGAGGGCGTTTTCGCCAAACAGGCGGCTCAGACAGCGATAGCAGGGTTCGCCTTCCTGATAGGTAAAGACGCTGATCTGACCCTCCATGCGGATTGCCGCGCCGGATACCAGGGGAACCCTGGCGGCAAAGCAGCCCGCGTTGAGCTGGTTGCGAACGGCGACATTATCGGTACAGTCCAGCACCAGATCGTGTTTAGCGATAAGCGCGCTAAGCGCTGTGTCATCCAGCAGAGCGTTGATCGGCGTAATCGTAATGTGTGGATTAATCCGTTGCAGCGCCTCCCGCGCAGACTCAACTTTAGCCTGCCCGATCGTCGCGTCGCTGTGCAGGGTCTGACGCTGCAGGTTGGACAACGACACGGTATCGAAATCCAGTAGCGTCAGTTGTCCGACGCCTGCGCTTGCCAGATATTGCGAGGCGGCGCAACCGAGTCCGCCGAGCCCGACGATCAGTACTCTGGCCGCCTTCAGCGCTTCCTGACCGTCAAAATCGAAGCCGCGCAGGATGATTTGCCGGTTGTAGCGCAGCATCTCCTGGTCGCTGAGTTCCGCCATTACAGGCCCCCAAACAGTGCGTTAAACGGCTCGACGTCCACCCATTCGCCGGCCTCCACATTCCCGCGCTCGCGCTCCAGCACAATGAAGCAATTTCCTTGGCTGAAGGAGCTAAAAATATGCGAGCCCTGGTGTCCCGTCGTGCTCACTTCCAGCTCGCCGTTCGCGTTGCGCTGTAACACGCCGCGCTGGAAGTCGAGACGTCCCGGCGTTTTTTTCAGACGCGAGGCGGTGCGGACCCGCTGACGGGGCGGTAAGCCGCTGGCGTTGTTACCGCTCAGTTTCGCCAGCAACGGTTGCACCAGCTGGTAAAACGTCAGCGCTGCGGAGACAGGGTTGCCCGGCAGGCCACAGAACCAGCTGTTGCTAAGCTGACCGAACGCGAACGGTTTGCCTGGCTTGATCGCCAGCTTCCAGAAAGCGATCTCGCCGAGTTCTTCCAGAATGGTTTTGGTGTAATCCGCTTCGCCAACCGATACGCCGCCGGAACTGATAACCACGTCGGCCTGGCTGTCGGCTTCAATAAACGCCGCGCGCAGGGCGTTCGGGTCGTCGCGAATAATCCCGAGATTGATCACCTCACAACCCAGTTGTTCCAGCATCAGGTGCACCGCCAGGCGGTTGGTGTCATAAATTTGCCCCTCGCCGAGCGGCTGACCCGGCAGTTGCAGTTCATCCCCCGTGGAAAACAGCGCAACGCGCACTTTACGCACCACCGGCACCCCGGCAATGCCGAGCGACGCCAATACCGGCAGCTCTGCGGTGGTCAGGCGCGTACCGACAGGAAATACCACCGCGTTTTGGCTGATATCTTCTCCGCGACGGCGAATATTTTGCCCGGCGCGAACGTCAGCGGTAAACCGAATACCGCTGTCCGTTTGTTCGGTGTGCTCCTGCATTACCACCGCCTCACAGCCTGCGGGAACCGGCGCGCCGGTCATAATGCGAATGCAGCTTCCGGCGGGCCAGTCACCGTCAAACGGCTGACCGGCAAAGGCTTTACCGGCGACGGGCAGGGGGTGCCCGGCAGCGAGGTCGGCGAGGCGTACCGCGTAACCGTCCATTGCGGAATTATCAAAGCCCGGCACGTCCAGCGGCGAGACCACATCGGTGGCCAGAATGCGACCAAAGCACTGCACCAGCGGCAGTGTCTCAACGGCGGTAAGCGGGGTCACACGCGACAGCATATTGGTAAGCGCCGTTTCCAGCGGCATCAGTCCGGCGGTAAATTCCATGAAAACACTCCTGCGGGGCAAACTCGAATCCGTCTATTATGTCAGAAAATGGCGGGGGACTGTATGCTCCCTCGGACGTAGCCTGCGTCCTGAACCTTTACATGCCAAACGCATCTTTCTATATTCAAAAATCGAATCAATAACTCTACGAAATTCTGATATTTGTAGAAGACGGATGATAATCATGGGCAAAGCAGTCATTGCAATTCACGGCGGCGCTGGCGCTATCTCGCGCGCACAGATGAGCCACGAGCAGGAGTTACGCTATATCCAGGCGTTGTCTGACATCGTAGCGGTCGGACAAACGATGCTGGAAGCAGGAGAAAGCGCACTGGATGTGGTGACGGAGGCCGTGCGGTTGCTTGAAGAGTGTCCGCTGTTTAACGCGGGCATCGGCGCGGTATACACCCGCGACGCCACCCATGAACTGGATGCCTGCGTCATGGACGGTAACACCCTGAAAGCCGGGGCGGTGGCGGGCGTCAGTCATCTACGTAATCCCATTCTCGCCGCCAGGCTGGTGATGGAACACAGTCCCCATGTCATGATGATTGGCCCTGGCGCGGAAGCATTTGCTGCCGGACTGGGGATGGCGCGTGTCTCCCCGGAAATTTTCTCGACGCCGGCACGTCTGGAACAGCTTCTGGCCGCGCGCGCCAGCGGTGAAACGCGGCTCGACCATAGCGCCGCGCCGTTGGATGAAAGTAAAAAAATGGGCACCGTTGGCGCGGTGGCGCTCGATTTACAAGGTAACCTGGCGGCGGCAACCTCGACGGGCGGCATGACCAATAAACTGCCTGGACGCGTGGGCGACAGCCCGCTGGTCGGCGCGGGCTGCTATGCCAATAATGCCAGTGTGGCGGTGTCCTGTACCGGCACCGGGGAAGTGTTTATTCGCACGCTGGCCGCCTATGACATTGCCGCGTTGATGGAGTACGGCGGCCTGAGTTTATCCGAAGCCTGCGAGCGCGTGGTGATGGAGAAATTACCGGCGTTGGGCGGCAGCGGAGGGCTGATCGCCGTTGATCATGAAGGGAATGTCGCGTTGCCCTTTAACAGTGAAGGCATGTATCGCGCCTGGGGCTACGCGGGCGATACACCAACCACCGGAATCTACCGGGAACAAGGGGATACCGTTGCCACACAGTGATGAGCTTGCCGCCAGCGATGTACTGGCGGTCAGCAAACTGACCATTGCCTTTCGGCACGAGCAGCAGCGCGTCGAGGCGGTGCGGGAACTGTCGTTTCGCCTCAAGCGCGGCGAGACGCTGGCGATTGTCGGCGAATCCGGATCGGGAAAATCGGTAACCGCGCTGTCGCTGATGCGGCTGCTTGAGCAGTCCGGCGGAGAAGCGCACAGTGAACAGATGCTGCTGCGCCGACGAAACCGCGACGTGATTGAGCTGGGGGAGCAAAGCGCCTCGCAGCTGCAGCGCATTCGCGGCGCCGATATCGCGATGATTTTTCAGGAGCCGATGACCTCCCTCAACCCGGTGTTTACCGTAGGCGAGCAGATCGCCGAGTCGATCCGTCTGCATCAGGGGCTAGGGCGGGAAGAGGCGATGGCGGAAGCTAAACGCATGCTCGATCAGGTCCGCATTCCTGAAGCAAACGCGATTCTGTCGCGCTATCCCCATCAACTTTCCGGCGGGATGCGCCAGCGGGTTATGATCGCGATGGCGCTCTCCTGTCGCCCGGCGGTGTTGATCGCCGACGAACCGACAACCGCGCTGGATGTCACTATACAGGCGCAGATCCTGCGCCTGATCAAGGTGTTGCAGCAGGAGATGTCGATGGGGGTGATTTTCATCACGCACGATATGGGCGTGGTGGCCGATGTCGCCGACCGCGTACTGGTGATGTATCAGGGCCAGGCGGTAGAAACCGGCGATGTTCAGCATATTTTCCGTGCGCCGCAGCATCCCTACACCCGGACGCTCCTGGCGGCAGTACCAACACTGGGCGCGATGCAAGGGTTGCCTTATCCGCGCCGCTTCCCGCTCATTTCCCATGACGAACCGGATACCTGCGAGCCGCCGACGGATCAGAATACGGTGGTGGACGGCGAGCCAATATTGCAGGTGCGCAATCTGGTTACCCGTTTTCCCCTGCGTAGCGGCATCCTGAACCGCGTGACGCGGGAAGTGCATGCGGTTGAAGACGTCAGCTTCGATCTCTGGCCGGGTGAAACCCTGTCGCTGGTGGGGGAGTCCGGCTGCGGTAAATCCACAACCGGCCGGGCGTTGCTTCGGCTGGTGGAAAGCCAGTCCGGCGAGATTATTTTTCAGGGGCAGCGTATAGATAACCTGCCTGCCCGCAAGCTGCAGTCTTTGCGGCGTGATATTCAGTTCATCTTTCAGGATCCTTATGCCTCGCTCGATCCCCGCCAGACCGTAGGGTATTCCATTGGGGAACCGCTAAGAGTACATGGGGTGCTTGAGGGGGACGCGGCGGCAAAAAGAGTGGCGTGGCTGCTGGAACGGGTTGGGTTGCGCGCCGAGCACGCCTGGCGCTATCCGCATGAGTTCTCTGGCGGACAGCGCCAGCGTATCTGCATTGCCCGCGCGCTGGCGCTGAACCCGAAGGTGATCATCGCCGATGAGGCGGTTTCGGCGCTGGACGTCTCGATTCGTGGTCAGATTATTAATCTGCTGCTCGACTTACAGCGGGAAATGGGCATTGCTTATCTGTTTATTTCGCATGATATGGCGGTGGTGGAGCGCATCAGCCACCGCGTCGCGGTCATGAACAGGGGGCGTATTGTGGAGATAGGGCCGCGCGCAGCGCTGTTTGAACATCCGCATCATCCCTACACGCGCAAGCTGATGGCGGCGGTTCCGGTGGCTGACCCCGGGCGGCAACGACCGCAACGCGTGTTGTTATCGGACGAACTTCCCAGCAATATTTATCGACGCGGGGAGAGGGTGA
Organism: Citrobacter sedlakii NBRC 105722; assembly: GCF_000759835.1. Classification (GTDB taxonomy): domain Bacteria; phylum Pseudomonadota; class Gammaproteobacteria; order Enterobacterales; family Enterobacteriaceae; genus Citrobacter_A; species Citrobacter_A sedlakii. Next base: position 76,493 of record NZ_BBNB01000002.1, on the reverse strand, counting down.
CGCCTGTTTCATTGCAGTTAGTCGGGCCAGGGCACTATGTCGCGCGTCCGCAACAAGAAAATGCGCTTTCGCGCTTATAACAATCAGGCAGGGTACAGGAGAAAAATTATGACAACATTCGTTCCCCGGCAGTGGCTATTGGCTCTCGGCGCGGCCTCCGTACTGGCCGCCACGCCCGCGTTTGCGGCGAAAGACGTCGTGGTGGCGGTAGGTTCCAATTTCACCACGCTCGATCCTTACGATGCGAATGACACCTTATCGCAGGCGGTCGCTAAATCTTTTTACCAGGGGCTGTTTGGACTGGATAAAGAGATGAAGCTGAAAAACGTGCTGGCGGAAAGCTACACCGTTTCCGACGACGGCCTGGTGTATACCCTTAAACTGCGTCAGGGCGTGAAGTTCCAGGACGGGAGCGACTTTAACGCCGACGCGGTGAAAGCGAACCTCGATCGCGCCAGCAACCCGGATAACCGACTTAAACGTTATAACCTGTATAAAAATATCGCTAAAACGGAAGTGGTTGATCCCGCGACCGTAAAAATTACCCTGAAGCAGCCTTTCTCGGCGTTTATCAACATTCTGGCGCATCCGGCAACCGCGATGATTTCGCCGAAAGCGCTGGAAAAATATGGCAAAGAGATCGGCTTTCATCCGGTCGGGACCGGGCCTTACACGCTTGAAACGTGGAACCAAACCGATTATGTGAAGGTGAAAAAATTCCCCGGTTACTGGCAAAAAGGGTTACCGAAGCTCGATACCATTACCTGGCGTCCGGTAACTGACAACAATACCCGCGCGGCGATGCTGCAAACCGGCGAAGCGCAGTTTGCGTTTCCTGTTCCTTACGAGCAGGCCGCTCTGCTAGAGAAAAACAAAAATCTGCAACTGGTGGCCAGCCCGTCGATCATGCAGCGTTATATCAGCATGAACGTGACGCAAAAACCGTTTGATAACCCGAAAGTGCGTGAGGCGTTGAACTACGCCATTAACCGCCAGGCGCTGGTGAAGGTGGCGTTTGCTGGCTATGCGACCCCGGCGACCGGAGTGGTACCGCCGTCCATTGCCGGGGCGCAAACCTACAAGCCGTGGCCTTACGATCCGGCAAAAGCGCGTGAACTGCTGAAAGAGGCCGGATACCCGAACGGCTTTAGCACCACGCTATGGGCTTCGCACAATCACAGTACCGCCCAGAAAGTGCTGCAGTTTACTCAGCAGCAACTGGCGCAGGTGGGCGTTAAGGTTCAGGTGACGGCGATGGACGCCGGACAGCGCGCTGCGGAAGTGGAAGGTAAGGGGCAGAAAGAGAGCGGGGTGAGGATGTTTTACACCGGCTGGTCGGCTTCTACCGGCGAAGCCGACTGGGCGTTGTCGCCGCTGTTTGCCTCGCAAAACTGGCCGCCGACGCTGTTTAATACCGCCTTTTACAGCAATCAACAGGTAGATCGCGATCTGGCGCAGGCGTTGAAAACCACCGACCCGCAGGAGAAGGCGCGGCTGTATAAAGAGGCGCAGGATATCCTCTGGCAGGCGTCGCCGTGGATCCCGCTGGTGGTAGAAAAACTGGTCTCGGCGCACAACAAAAAGCTGACTGGCTTCTGGATTATGCCGGATACGGGCTTCAGCTTTGACGACGCCGACTTGCAATAAGCCACCCCGGGAATCTGATGCTTAACTATATTCTCAAGCGTTTGTTGGGGTTGATTCCGACGCTGTTTATTGTGGCGGTGCTGGTTTTTTTATTCGTCCATCTGCTCCCCGGCGATCCGGCGCGGTTGATCGCCGGGCCGGAAGCCGACGCGCAGGTCATCGAACTGGTGCGTCAGCAACTGGGGCTTGACCAGCCGCTGCATGTCCAGTTCTGGCATTACATGTCCAACGTGTTGCGCGGCGATTTTGGCCTTTCGATGGTCTCCAGGCGACCCGTTTCCGAGGAGATTGCCAGCCGTTTTATGCCTACGCTGTGGCTGACGCTCACCAGTATGGCGTGGGCGGTTCTGTTCGGCATGGCCGCGGGTATTGTCGCCGCTGTCTGGCGCAACCGCTGGCCCGATCGTCTCAGCATGACGCTCGCCGTTACCGGGATCTCCTTTCCGGCCTTTGCGCTGGGGATGCTGCTGATGCAGGTGTTTTCCGTCGGGCTGGGCTGGCTGCCGACCGTGGGGGCCGATAGCTGGCAGCACTATATTTTGCCGTCAATCACCCTGGGCGCAGCGGTGGCGTCGGTGATGGCGCGCTTTACCCGCGCGTCCTTTGTCGATGTGTTAAGCGAAGATTACATGCGCACCGCGCGGGCGAAAGGGGTGAGTGAAACCTGGGTGGTGCTCAAGCACGGACTGCGCAACGCCATGATCCCGGTCGTCACCATGATGGGGCTGCAGTTTGGCTTTTTGCTCGGCGGTTCCATCGTGGTGGAGAAGGTCTTTAACTGGCCGGGGCTGGGGCGTCTGCTGGTGGATTCGGTGGAAATGCGGGATTACCCGGTGATACAGGCCGAAGTGCTGTTATTCTCGCTGGAGTTTATTCTTATCAACTTAGTGGTGGATGTGCTCTACGCGGCCATTAACCCGGCTATCAGGTACAAGTAAGGATGCGATTACGTCACTGGCGCCGTCAGGCGATATTGAATGCGATGCCTCTGGTGAAACCGGAGCGGGTGCGCACGCCGTGGTACGAATTCTGGCGACGCTTTCGTCGCCAGCATGCGGCGCTGATTGCCGGTCTGTTTGTGCTGGCGCTGATTGTGGTTGCGGTGTTTGCCCGCTGGCTGACGCCGTTTGATGCGGAAAATTATTTCGATTACGACCGGCTCAACGAAGGTCCGTCGGCGCTGCACTGGTTCGGCGTGGACTCGCTGGGCAGGGACATCTTCAGCCGGGTGCTGGTCGGCGCGCAAATCTCTCTCGCGGCGGGGGTATTCGCTGTGCTGATCGGCGCGGCGATCGGTACGGTGCTGGGGCTACTGGCGGGCTACTATGAAGGCTGGTGGGATCGGTTGATTATGCGCATCTGCGATGTGTTGTTCGCCTTTCCCGGCATTCTGCTGGCGATAGCCGTGGTGGCGGTGCTCGGCAGCGGCATTGCTAACGTGATTATCGCCGTGGCGATATTCTCGATCCCGGCCTTCGCGCGCCTGGTACGTGGCAATACGCTGGTGTTGAAGCAGCAAACATTTATCGAGTCGGCCCGAAGCATTGGCGCCAGCGATGCGACGATCCTCTTCAACCATATTCTGCCCGGAACCGTTTCGTCGATTGTGGTGTTTTTCACCATGCGCATAGGGACGTCGATCATTTCGGCGGCAAGTCTGTCGTTTCTTGGTTTAGGGGCGCAGCCGCCGACGCCGGAGTGGGGCGCGATGCTTAATGAAGCGCGAGCGGATATGGTGATCGCGCCGCACGTGGCGCTGTTCCCGGCGGTGGCGATATTTTTGACGGTACTGGCGTTTAACCTGTTAGGCGATGGACTGCGGGACGCGCTGGATCCGAAAATTAAAGGGTAAGCGAGGGGAAGGGACCGGTGTTGACCGGATGCGACATAGATGGCGCATCCGGCAATCCTGAGGGGCAAACGTTAAACCCGGGAACCCCACAAATCATATTCGTCGGCGTTTTCCACCTTAACGCGAATCACATCGCCGGGCTTCACGTGGGTCTCACCGTTCAGGTAAACCGCGCCGTCAATTTCCGGTGCGTCCGCCATGCTGCGGCCGATCGCGCCTTCCTCGTCTACCTCATCAATGATGACCAGTATCTCGCGGCCCACTTTCTCCTGCAGGCGTTCAGCGGAAATCTGTTGCTGTAGCTGCATAAAGCGGTTCCAGCGCGCTTCTTTTACCTCTTCCGGCACCTGATCCGGCAGCGCGTTCGCGCCTGCGCCCTCTACCGGGCTGTATTTGAAGCAGCCGACGCGGTCGAGGCGCGCTTCTTTCAGGAAGTCGAGCAGCATCTGGAAATCGTCTTCCGTCTCGCCCGGGAAACCGACGATAAACGTCGAACGCAGCGTCAGTTCCGGACAGATTTCACGCCACTGTTTGATGCGCGCCAGCTGGCGGTCAACGGAACCCGGACGCTTCATGAGCTTCAGAATGCGCGGGCTGGCGTGCTGCAACGGAATATCCAGATACGGCAGAATTTTGCCTTCCGCCATCAGTGGGATCACGTCATCGACATGCGGATACGGATAGACGTAATGCAGACGCGTCCAGATGCCGAGCCTGGACAACTGCTCGCACAGGCTCACCATGCTGGTTTTCACCGGCTCGCCGTTGTGGAAACCGGTGCGGTGTTTCACGTCCACGCCGTAGGCGGAAGTGTCCTGGGAAATCACCAGGATCTCTTTTACCCCTGCGTCGACGAGGCGTTTGGCTTCGCTCAGTACTTCGCCAATGGGACGGCTGACAAGATCGCCACGCATGGAAGGAATAATGCAGAAGGTGCAGCGATGGTTACAGCCTTCGGAAATTTTCAGATAGGCGTAGTGACGCGGGGTCAGCTTCACGCCCTGTTCCGGCACCAGGCTCAGGAACGGATTATGCTTCGGTTTGGGCACGTAATGATGGACGTGTTCCAGAACCTGCTCATAGCTGTGCGGTCCGGTAATTTCCAGCACTTTCGGATGGACTTCGCGGATCTGATCTTCTTTCGCGCCCAGACAGCCTGTCACGATCACTTTGCCGTTTTCATTCAGCGCTTCGCCGATGGCTTCCAGCGACTCCTGCACGGCGCTGTCGATAAAGCCACAGGTATTAACGATGACCATATCTGCATCGTCATAGCTCGGGACAACGTCGTAACCTTCAGTGCGCAGTTCCGTCAGGATACGTTCTGAATCGACAAGGTTCTTCGGGCAGCCAAGAGAGACAAAACCAATCTTTGGCTGCAGGGAGGGATTTCGGGTTTGTGACATGCTGATTTACTCACGTTGCATCAATGGCGCGGGATTTTAACGGCATAGTGGCGGAAATTATACAGGAATGTGCGCGTCCCGACAGATTAGTTATTAGCGGCGGCGAAAACGCCCTGGCTCAGCGCTGCTGAGGGAGGTCAGATGCATTATTAACATTGTAAATAATGTTAATTCCCGGTGAATTATTGATCTCCGGCAGCTTTTTGAGCAAAAAACGACCATACTATAAAATTGCACTATGGTTGCAAAAAGGAGGAACGAAGTATGTTCGTTGACAGACTGAGAACCGATCTGCTGAATAAGCTGATCAACGCCAGGATAGACCTCGCTGCGTATCTGCAGCTACGGAAGGCGAAAGGATACATGTCAGTCAGCGAGAATGATCATCTACGTGATAACTTTTTCGAACTGAACCGTGAGCTGCACGATGAATCGTTGCGCTTCACTTTGCATCTCGACCAGGAAGAGTGGGATGCTTTGCACCGTGCCGAAGGGGCGCTGGCCGCTGCTGCCGTGTGCCTGATGAGCGGACATCAGGACTGTCCGACTGTCATTGCCGTCAACGCAGATAAACTCGATAACTGCCTGACGACGTTAACGCTGAGCATTCAGAGTCTGCAGGCCAACTCAACGGCTGAATATGCCTGAAGCCAGTTCTGGAAACCTGTCTGTAATAAGGGGGAGGATGCTCCCCCTTCATATTAAGTTTTTGTAAAAATCGCCGCGTTATGTTCCTTGCTGACTACGCTTTAACCCAGAGTCATCAAGGAGGCGTTATGCGTCTATCGCTTATCCCGTTTATCCCCGCACTGTTATTTTCAGCGTTAGCGCAGGCCGACCCCCCCGCGGTCAACGTTGAGGTATTGCAAACCAAACTGGACCACCCGTGGGCGCTGGCGTTCCTGCCGGAGGATACCGGTATGCTGATAACCCTGAAGGGGGGGCAGCTACGTCACTGGCAGGCGGGAAAAGGGCTTTCCGACCCGCTGGCGGGCGTCCCTAAGGTCTGGGCGAACGGTCAGGGCGGTCTGCTGGACGTGGTGCTGGCGCCGGACTTTGCCGAAACGCGGCGTGTCTGGCTCAGCTATGCGGAAGCCGACGCGGAGGGTAAAGCAGGCACGGCGGTCGGCTTCGGGCGGCTCAGCGACGATCTTTCGCGGCTGGAGAACTTCCAGACCGTATTCCGCCAGATGCCCAAACTGTCCACCGGTAATCATTTCGGCGGCCGTCTGGTGTTTGACGGTAAGGGATATCTGTATATTGGTCTTGGCGAAAACAATCAGCGACCCACGGCGCAGGATCTCGACAAACTTCAGGGCAAAGTGGTGCGTCTTACTGAGCAGGGTGAAGTACCGTCTGATAACCCGTTTGTCAACCAGGCGGGGGCGCGTCCAGAAATCTGGTCTTACGGGATCCGCAACCCACAGGGGATGGCGATGAATCCGTGGAGCCAGGTACTGTGGCTGAATGAGCACGGCCCGCGTGGCGGTGATGAGATCAATATCCCAGAGAAAGGCAAAAATTACGGCTGGCCGCTGGCTACATGGGGGATCAACTACAGTGGCTTTAAGATCCCGGAAGCAAAAGGGGAAACGGTGGAAGGCACCGAGCAGCCGATTTTTTACTGGAAGCATTCCCCGGCAGTCAGCGGCATGGCGTTTTACAACAGCAACACGTTCCCGCAGTGGAAGCAAAAGGTGTTTATCGGCGCGCTGAAGGATGAAGATGTGATCGTCATGAACGTCGACGGGGATAAGGTCAGCGAAGAGGGACGCATTCTGGGTGAACGGGGTCAGCGCATCCGCGACGTGCGCGTCGGACCCGACGGTTATCTGTATGTTCTGACCGACGAGTCCGACGGCGAGCTGTGGAAAGTTAGCCCGCGTAGTTAGCGCATAATCCGCCTGAGTACGCGGTTAGCCTGCTGTTCAAATTCGCTGGCCGCTTCATCGATCGTTGCTTTTCCATGGTCGATGTTTTCCCGTGCGGCGGTAAAGAGAGCGATAATTTGCGGATCTTCCAGCCACGGCATAACCGGCGAGTGGTTCGGTAGCGCCGCGGACTGCTGGAGTCCGGTGACCACCGGATCGTCGTCTTTTAATACGCCGGCGTCGCGCAGAATTTTCTCGCCTGCCGCACTCAGCGGAACGCCACGTTCCAGCCCGGTCGCCAGCACACCCTCGGGCTGACTCATCAGAAAATCGATCAGCATTGCCGCTTCCTGAGGGTGTTTGCTGTGTTTACTAATAGAGAACATGAGCGCGGTTTTATTAAATTGCCCGGCATCTTTTGCGCCTTCACGCATCGGATATGGCCCCATTACCAGATCGGACGGATTGGGGAGATTCTGTGATTCCGCTGGATACAGCACATTCCAGTTATAAATACCGGCCCATTCACCGTTGATCCACGGCTTCATTTCGTAATAGACCCCTTTACCGTAGGCCGCCAGCTCTTTGGCATCCGGGATGACGTGCTGGTCGGTCAGTTGCTTATAGAAGGTAAAGGCTTCCACCAGCTCCGCATGACTCCAGGCGATTTTGCGCCGTTGCTCATCAACCATGGGCTTTTGGTATTTTTGATACAGCCAGGAACGCAACAGCAGCAACCCGTCCTGTTCTGAAAGGATCAACGGATAATAGTTATCGCCGAGCTTCTGTTTGAAAACCGGTCCGGCCTTCAGCAGTTCATCCCAGGTTTCAGGAAACGCCACGCCCGCTTTTTTCCATGTCGCCGCGTTGTAATAAAACAGCATGACGTTTGCCGAGACGGGAATCGCGTTAATTTTGCCCTTGACGGTGGTGGTCGCCAGCGAGGCGGGAGAAAACTGGTCCAGCCCAACCGGCACGCTGAGCTGGCGAAGATCGTAAAAACCCTCGCCGTTTTTCGACAGCAGGGTCAGCCAGTTCCAGTTGGTTTGCATAACGTCGGCTTCCGTGCCGCTGTTCATTTGCGTGGTGAAACGCGAATAGTAACCGTCCCAACCGGTATATTCCGCTTTCACCTTAATACCGGGATACCTGGCCTCGAATGCGTCCAGCGCTTTCAACGTGGCCTGATTACGCACTTTCCCGCCCCACCAGGCAAAGCGAATCTCTACCGGTTTAGCGGACCAGGCGCTGGCGGCGGCGCTCAGACCGCAGCAAACCAGCAGAAATAACAGTGATTTTCTCATCGTAAACATTCTCCATGTTGATTTATGTCCGGCTATTGCGCTGCTGCCGACGAGAATCAGTAAGTTGTTTCACCAGGCGCATTTCCTCTTCGCGCCATGGCGTGCCGTCCGGTTTCAGCACATCGTGAAACCAGAGCGACTGCGGGTCAGGATGGCATTTATTGACCCCAGGCCAGGGGATCCAGGTTTGCGTTTTGCCCTGCACCAGCCCCCAGTGATAGCAGCCGGTATCGAAGGCGCTGAACAGCGGCAGTTGCTCGCTGAAGACACACTGGGTGTGGCGGGAAAGCCATTCGGTGCAAAGCACCGGTCGGCCGTAGCGGGAAAGGGTATGCAGAAGCGATGCCTGGGTTGCCGCGGGCGCGTAGGCGTGATAGCTGATGATATCCGACAGCGCTATTGCGGCAACGTCAATGGGATGTTCAAGGGTGCCCCAGACATCATGCTCAACGTGCCAGGCGGCAGCGGTCAGCGGCTGTGAGGGGCTGGCGCTCCGCGCCCAGCTAAAAACCTTGCGCAGCAGTCGCAGGGCGTGTTCTTCCAGTTCCACATCCACTTCCGCATAGTCGGTGGGGGAGACGAACACGCCACGGTTGCCCGGTTCGTTGTACAGGTCCCAGATGGCGATGCGCCCGTCGTTGGCGAAACGGGTAATGATATCGCAAACGTAGGCTTCCACCTGTGGCCACGGGTCAGCAGACATCACTATCTCCCGGCCCGGGCTGGCGGCGGCCTGGCTGTTATGTACGCCGGGAGTGGGCGCTTTTTGCGGTCCATACCACGGCTCGTCGCCGGAAAAACCACAGTCGTCCAACAGCGTCAACATCACCTGCATATTGTGGCGCGCGGCAACGTTGAGAAAAGCGTCAATACGCGCCATCAACCCGTCCCGGTCATGCTGCCAGACCACATACGGCAGATTAGTACGCAGTGCGTTGTAACCGTATCGTTCCGCCCACGCCAGCTCCTGTTCAATTACCGGTAAATCAAAGGTCTCAGCCTGCCACATTTCGTTCCAGTTAACGGCGGTCCGTGGAAGATAGTTGAATCCGCAGGCCCAGCCGTGCTGCGCAAACCATGCCTGCGCCTGGCGAATAGTCCATTGTTGTTGCATCGTTTTTCTCCTTGCTAATATTATTAGCTAATTTTTATTAACTTTATTTCAGATGCAATCACGGCGCGAGGAATCTGCAAAGGCGTTCACAAATTAACGCCGGGGAGAGTGTGGTATAGTCTGGCGAGGCAGAAGGAGTTGATATGCAAAAGAAGAATAAAATAACCATGAGTGATATTGCCCGCGAAGCGGGGGTATCACAGGCTACCGTGTCGCTGGTTCTGAATAACAGCCGCAGCATTCGCTTAAGCGAGGCCACGCGCGAGCGCGTGTTTCAGGCCGCGCGGCTGTTGGGTTATCAAAAACTGACGGTAGCGCATCGCCAGGAAGGGCAGGAGGAAATCGCCCTGCTGGTCAGCGGGATGCCGGGCTACGACCCCTTTGTCGACGCGTTAAGCGAGGCCAGCAGCACCGCCTGGCAGCATGACATGCTGCTTACCGTCTATGATTACGGTGATGACGTTGAACTGGCGCGGCATATTTTGCAACAGCTTGCCCAGCGTCACTGCGCGGGCGTTATTTTTGCCAGTCCGGTTACCCGGGTCTTTGACTTTTCCCCGTTCAGACATGCCGTTCAGATGCCTGTGGTCCTGCTGAATCAGTACGATCCGACGCGTCCTCTGTTGCCTACCTTCTTGCCGGATGATAAGGCTAACGCCTGTCAGGTGACACAGCATTTGCTCGATCAGGGCGTGACGCGTATCGCGCATATCATGGGCGACGAATGGATGGACGCCAGTCGGTTACGTCTGGAAGGTTACCAGCAGACCCTCGGGGCCGCGGGCATTCCTCTGGAAGAACAGCTTGTTCGCCAGACAGACTGGTCGCTGAACGCAACCTATCACGCCACCCAGGCGTTGATGCAGTTGCCTCAGCCGCCTGAGGCCATTTTTTGCGCCAGCGACTGGATGACGTTGGGCTGCTATCAGGCGCTGGCGGCGATGGGCGTGAAGATCCCCGACGATATACTGGTGTGCGGTTATGACGATCAGCGCATTTCACATCAGCTCACCCCGCAGCTTACCAGCGTTCAGTTGGCCTATAACGAGCTGGGGAAGATGGCGGTGGAATATTTATGTCAGGGCGATGATAACGCGACGCACTGCAGGCTGGTGGGTAAACTTCAGGTACGCGGCAGTAGCCTGCGTACCGGAAAAGGGCCGGGGCGAAAAGAATCTTAACCGGCCTGATTGCGCGCATTAACTCACCGGGATCATCACCGTTTTACGAAACGCCGGGCGTTCGGCAAGCTGCTGATACCAGCGTTCGAGGTGCGGGCGCGGGGTCCAGGTCAGGCCGACGTTAAACAGGTTATAGACGAACGGCGCGATGGCGATGTCGCCCAGGCCGAACGCATTTCCCGAAAACCAGGTGTGATTCGCCAGTTCTGCATCAAGAATCGCAAACAGCTCATCACAGCGTTTGGCGCCGGCATCAATTACGGCCTGGTCGCGCTGCTCCGGTGGGGTACGCACCAGACCCATCAGCACCACGCGATGCGCCGGGCTGAGCGTCTGGTTCGCCCAGTCCATCCATTTTTCACCCTCAGCGCGGCGCGCAGGCGCATCGACCCACAGGCGTTTCTGTCCATACTGCGCCGCCAGATAACGCACGATTGCGTTGGATTCCCAAAGCACAAGATCCGTTTCATCGTCACGCAACAGAGGCACCAGCCCGTTCGGATTCATCGCCAGATAATCGGGATCCTGATTCACACCAAACTGGCCTCCCGCCAGGATATGGCTAAACGGTAATTCCAGTTCTTCGAGCGTCCATAACACTTTCTTGACGTTGGTTGAGTTATTGCGACCCCACAGCGTAATCATAATTACCCCTCACAAAATGGACAGCCTCCGGGCTGCGTTCGTCTTCCATGGTGAGATAAACCTAACATTTACGCAACAGTCTGCAAAAAAAACGCCCCGGTTGCAGCGTGACGGGGCGTTATTGCATAAACTTTAAAAACTTTACCAACTTACGGTTCCCTTACGCTTCTTAGTGCGTTATTACTCACCGCACTTATTATACGGTGGTATGACGTATATTTTTTTGAATGGATACTCGGGTGGCATTTATGACGTATTTATCTTTTTCCCTCCGTAATATCGCAGCGGGTTCAGCCCTGTTATTCCTTTTCGCGCCAACCGCAATGGCGGCGGAACAGACCATTGCCGCGCCTGCCGTGGATGCGCGCGCGTGGATTTTAATGGATTACGCCAGTGGTAAAGTGCTGGCGGAAGGCAACGCTGACGAGAAGCTGGACCCGGCGAGCCTGACGAAAATCATGACCAGCTACGTTGTCGGGCAGGCGCTGAAAGCGGGCAAGATTAAGTTGACCGATATGGTGACCATTGGTAAAGACGCCTGGGCGACCGGCAATCCGGCGCTGCGCGGCTCGTCGGTCATGTTTCTTAAGCCTGGCGATCAGGTGGCGGTATCTGACCTGAATAAAGGGGTGATCATCCAGTCCGGCAACGACGCCTGTATTGCCCTGGCGGACTATGTCGCCGGCAGCCAGGAGTCGTTTATCGGTCTGATGAATGCTTATGCGAAAAAGTTGGGGCTGACCAACACCACGTTCCAGACAGTTCACGGCCTGGATGCGCCGGGCCAGTTCAGTACCGCGCGCGACATGGCGCTGCTTGGCAAAGCGTTGATCCACGATGTGCCGGAAGAGTACGCCATCCATAAAGAAAAAGAGTTTACCTTTAATAACATCCGCCAGCCTAACCGTAACCGTCTGCTGTGGAGTTCCAGTCTCAACGTTGATGGTATGAAAACAGGTACCACGGCGGGCGCGGGGTATAACCTGGTGGCATCGGCAACCCAGGGCGATATGCGCCTGATCTCGGTGGTGTTGGGGACCAAAACCGATCGCATCCGCTTTAACGAATCGGAAAAACTGTTGACCTGGGGCTTCCGCTTCTTTGAGACCGTGACGCCGATCAAACCAGACGCCACTTTCGTCACCCAGCGCGTCTGGTTTGGCGACAAGAGTGAAGTCAACCTGGGCGCTGGTGAAGCCGGGTCGGTGACCATCCCGCGCGGACAGCTGAAAAACCTGAAGGCCAGCTTTACCCTGAATGAACCGCAGCTCACCGCGCCACTGAAAAAAGGTCAGGTTGTCGGCACCATCGACTTCCAGCTTAACGGGAAATCCGTTGAACAACGTCCGTTGATGGTCATGGAAAACGTCGAAGAGGGCGGCTTCTTTAGCCGGATGTGGGATTTCGTGATGATGAAGTTCCACCAGTGGTTTGGCAGTTGGTTCTCTTAAGACGCCAGAAGGCCGGAGAAACGCCGTCTCCGGCCTGATTTAGTACATCACCTTAATCCGCTGCGCTTTGGCGAAGTGGATAAATTCATCGTCGGGACAGCGGTCGCTGACTATTGCGTCAAAGCGTTTCAGATCGCCCATTCGCGCCGGGCGCACTTTGCCGAATTTACTGTGATCCACCACCAGGACATGACGCTGCGCCATCGACATCGCCCAGTGCTTCACCGGTAATTCTTCCAGGTTAAAACAGGTCGCGCCTTTGCTGATATGTACCCCTGCGGCGGAATAAAAGGCAATGTCCGGACAGATATTGTTCAACGTTTCCTGCGCGTCAAGCGGCTTGAAAATGGCGTTGCTGGCATGAAATTCACCGCCGCAAAGAATGGCGCGGCACAGCGGTTTTTCCTGCAGCGCGAGAAAGGTATTCAGTGAATAACAGACCGCAGTGAACGGTGTGTCGTTATCGATCGCTTCGATGATCCACGGCGTGGTGGTGCCGCAGTCAAAAAACAGCGTTTGATGAGGCTGCACCAGCTCTGCCGCCAGGTGCGCCGCACGCCGCTTTTCTTCGACCAGGCGAGACTTTTGATCGCTTAACAGGTAATGGCTGGCGCTGCGGGGCTCCAGCACAATATAGCCGCCCAGCAGCACGACCGGCGCGCTACGGCTATTCAGGTCGCGACGAATTGTCATTTCAGAAACGCCCAGCAGGGTCGCGGCTTCCTTGAGATGAAGTTTATCGCTGCGTTTCAGTGCCTGCAGCAGTTGACCAATACGCTCATCGCGACGAGTTTCCATAATTCCCCTGGACGAATAAATAAGCACGCTGCTGATAGCAGAGTGCTTAATATTACTCTTTTTCCCCCGGTTTAGTCACGCACCCAGCCTTTGCGAATGGGCAGGGCAAAGCAGAACCGATAGGCATTTTGCAGCCCGCGATACACAGCCGCGCCGTATTTTTGCCAGATCATCTGCGCGTTCAGACAGCCAATCATCCCCGCCAGCAGTCCGCCGAGCATATCAAGCGGCCAGTGAACGCCGAGATAAATGCGGGACCAGGCGATGGTGAGCGCCAGCGCCATCAGGATGATGCCGGACCACAGGCGATGCCAGAAAAGAAACGCCAGCGCAAAGGTAAAAATGACCGTTCCGTGATCGCTTGGATAAGAGTCGTCCGCCGCATGGGGAAGATAGTGGTAGCCCACGCCTTCCGCAAACGGGCGCTCGTGGGGGAATAGGTGCCCCATCAGCCAAGAGACCAACAGGCTTACCGCCAGCGCCAGCGTCATTTTGACAATCAGTTGGCGCTGGGCGCAAACCTGGCCGCGCGGCCCCCAAAGCCAGAGCGCTACGGCGGCAAGGGGCACGATACCGATCAGATCTTTTGCGATAAAGATAGCGAGGGAAATCATCCAGGACGCCGAGTCCGGCGTAGCGTTAATTAACGAGAACAACCAATAGTTTATATTTTCCAGCATAACTTCCAGACTCAGTGCGTTGACGTAATAACCTGTGCAGGAACGAGAATAAAATTGGCGATCCCACGGGTAAAGCGGCATTGTCCTATTCACCTGTTAAATGAGGTGTTTTTAAGACATTAACGCCTGTTAATCGCTCATGATAAAGCCGCTAACGTAGACTGACCTTAAACCAACGGTGGCGGTAGAGATGAGACGGTAAAAATGTGCGCAATTTACTTTCGCTGCGCATAATTCACTATCTCCGGTGGCGCAGTTTCATTACACTTTGCGCGATTTTTAACTGGCGATGAGATTGCATGCAAAACCGTTTACAACAAGGTGCCCGGCTTGGACGTCAGGCGCTGCTTTTCCCCCTCTGTCTGGTGCTCTACGAATTCTCGACCTATATCGGTAACGATATGATCCAACCCGGCATGCTGGCGGTGGTGGCGCAGTATCAGGCGGGGATTGACTGGGTACCGACATCCATGACCGCCTACCTGGCGGGCGGCATGTTTCTGCAGTGGTTGTTAGGGCCGCTGTCGGACCGTATTGGCCGTCGGCCGGTCATGTTAGCTGGCGTGGTATGGTTTATTGTCACCTGCCTCGCCACGCTGCTGGCGCAAACGATCGAACAGTTCACCCTGCTGCGTTTTTTGCAGGGCATCAGTTTATGTTTCATTGGTGCGGTAGGTTATGCGGCGATACAGGAGTCGTTTGAGGAAGCGGTGTGTATCAAGATAACCGCGTTAATGGCCAACGTCGCGCTGATCGCGCCGCTATTAGGTCCGCTGGTGGGCGCGGCCTGGGTGCACGTTTTGCCGTGGGAAGGGATGTTTGTGCTGTTTGCCGTACTGGCGGCGATGGCGTTTTTTGGCCTGCAACGGGCGATGCCTGAAACGGCGACGCGCATCGGCGAGCCGCTTTCGTTAAAGGCGCTCGGACGTGATTACCAGCAGGTCATGAAGAACGGGCGCTTTGTCGCTGGCGCGCTGGCGCTCGGATTTGTCAGTTTGCCGCTGCTGGCCTGGATTGCGCAGTCGCCGATTATCATTATCAGCGGTGAACAGCTCAGCAGCTATCAATATGGCCTGCTGCAGGTGCCGATTTTCGGCGCTTTGATTGCCGGAAATCTGGTGCTGGCGCGTCTGACTTCCCGCCGCACGGTGCGTTCGCTGATTATCATGGGCGGCTGGCCGATTGTGCTGGGGCTAATTCTTGCCGCGGCGGCAACGGTGGTTTCATCCCATGCTTATCTGTGGATGACCGCCGGGCTGAGCGTCTATGCGTTTGGTATTGGTCTGGCGAATGCCGGGCTGGTACGTTTGACCCTGTTTGCCAGCGACATGAGCAAGGGCACTGTTTCCGCGGCGATGGGGATGTTGCAAATGCTCATTTTCACCGTCGGCATAGAGGTCAGCAAATATGCTTATCTGAGCGGTGGAAACGGATTGTTCAGCCTGTTTAACCTCACTAACGGTATTCTGTGGCTGCTGCTGATGGCAATCTTCCTGAAAGATAAACGGGTCGGGAACACCCGGGAAGGATAACGCCATGATGCCTGATGGCGTTGCGCTGGCCTGGAAAGCAAAAATTGACAGGCTGTAAGACGCAAAGCGTTGCCATCAGGCTTTCATCAGATCTTAATGAAACGGCGCTTCGTTGTTTAACACCTTATCAATAATATCCAGCACACCTTCCTCGTTATTCGAACCCGCGCGGTATTTCGCCGCGGCGGCCACCCCTTTCCCCGCATGTTCCATCGCAAAGCTAAAGCCTGCCTGGCGCAGCATTTCAATATCATTACCGCCATCGCCGAAGGCCACCACTTCGCTGTCGTCAATGCCCCAGCGCTGCTGTAGCAACCGCAAACCGTTGGCTTTGTGTACGCCCGGGATGATCAAATCGATACTGCCGTAGCCGGTGTGTACCGGCACCATGATATCGCCGATAGCCTCATGCAACGCGCGCTGGACCTGCGGGATTTTGTCATCTGAAATATTCAGGCCGAATTTGAAAAACACATCGTTAATATTGTCGAAGCTGTCAACGAATTCGAGTCGGTGATAGTACATACCTGCCATCGTTTTCATCGCATCGCTATAGGTTTTCAGGGTATAGGCGCTGCTTTTTCCGCAGGCGATAATGTCGACATCGCGCCGGGTCAGCAGATGATCAACGATGGCGCTAAACGCCGCTTTCGGCAGTTCGCCATTAAAAACATCTTCACCTTCACTGACCACCCAGCCGCCATTTTCCGCGACGAAGGCAATCTCATTGGCTATCTCTGGAAAGAAAGAGATAAGCTGGTAATACTGGTTACCGCTGGCGACCACGAAACGAATCCCTCGTGCTTTCATCTGCGCGTACTGCCTCAGAAAGCGTTCGCGGTTATAGGTTTTCCGATCGCTCAGAAAGGTGCCGTCCATATCCACAGCAATTAACTTAATAGCCATTTATCCCTTCTCCGTCGCAGTTTGCGTTGTTGATTCCGGTTTGGCGACCGCTCTCGCCACGATTGCCGCCAGTAGCACCAGCGCCAGCACCACCAGCATGGCGCTGCGCAGTCCGTAGTGCTCACCGAGATAGCCTAACAGCGGCGGTCCAACCAGGAACGCCAGATAACCCGTCGTTGCCACAACGCTGACGCGGGTTGGCGCGTCCGGACCCGTATCGCTGGCGGCAGAGATGGTCAACGGGAAGCCCAGCGATGCGCCGAGTCCCCACAATATGACCGAAACGCCCGCCACCCAGGCGCTGTCGACAAAAATGATCAGCCCGATGCCGAGCGCGCCCATCAGCGCGCTGGCACGAACAACCGCCACGCGACTGTAGCGATCGATAAACCAGCCGCCGGCAAAGCGTCCAACGGTCATACCGAGGGTAAAGCCAGCGTAAATCAACGAGCCGGACGTCGGACTGAAGCCGTGGCCGTCAACCATCAGCAGCGGTAGCCAGTCATTCGCGGAACCTTCGGCAAAGGCCATTGCCAGCACCACGACGCCGATAAGCAGCAGTTGCATATCACGCCAAAAGGGAACACCTTTTTCCTGAGGCGTTGAACCGTCGCTGGCGTTTTTGCCCGTGCCGTCCGGAATTGCCCGGATAGCAATAAAAATCGGGGCGATGGCCACCAGAGAGGCCAGTAATATGTGCGTGGTCGCCGCCACGCCAAAAGCGGTTAAAAACATCCCCACGCCTGCGCCAGCCAGCGTTCCAAGGCTGTAAAACCCGTGCATCATTGGCAACACGGTCTTATTCATCTCACGTTCAACCGCCGCGCCTTCGATGTTAATCGCCACTTCCGCCGATCCAAAACTGGCGCCGAACACGCCTAATCCCAGCGCAAACAGCAGCGGCGAGGCGAGCCCTAACGCGAGACACAGCACTAACATCCCCAACACCGCGCAGGACATAGTGGTGCGGATCACGTTGCGGGTGCCAAATCGTTTCACCAGCCAGGCCGAACAAAGGATGCCGCTCATTGAACCAATGGACAAACCAAACAGGACGGCGCCCATTTCCGCCGTTGAGACGGAGAGCGTGTCGCGAATCGCTGGCGTACGCGTCGCCCAGGAAGCCATCAGCAGGCCGGGCAAAAAGAAGAACATAAACAGCGCCCAGGTTCGGCGTTGCAGGGCTTTACGTGAGGAAAGGGCAGTCATTAAGTTCACATCGTTAATGAAGGACAGGAGACAACATTAGCAATAAAGTGTACATTTGTACATAAACCCGTTCTGAGGAAAAAATGTGCGACGTGCTAATGACCCACAGCGGCGAGAGAAAATTATTACGGCCACGCTTGAGGCGGTAAAAGAGCACGGCATTCACGCCGTCACGCATCGCAAAATCGCGGCGATTGCCGGTGTTCCGCTGGGATCGTTAACCTACTATTTTTCGGGTATCGATGAGCTGCTCACTGAGGCATTGAGTCAGTTTACCGATACCATGTCTGAGCAGTATCAGGCCTTCTTTGCCGACGTGAGCGACGCGCAGGGCGCCTGTCTGGCTATTACCGGGATGATCCACAGTTCGCAGGTCACCACGCCGGAAAACATGGCGTTGATGTACCAGCTTTACGCCTTCGCCAGCCGTAAACCGGCATTAAAAACGGTGATGCAAAACTGGATG
This sequence comes from Citrobacter sedlakii NBRC 105722, assembly GCF_000759835.1. Lineage (GTDB taxonomy): Bacteria > Pseudomonadota > Gammaproteobacteria > Enterobacterales > Enterobacteriaceae > Citrobacter_A > Citrobacter_A sedlakii. Next base: position 58,431 of record NZ_BBNB01000002.1, on the reverse strand, counting down.
CAGCGCAGCCAGCGTACGCTGGAACAGTGGTTTCCCCCCGGCACTGCCCGCGCGCTGGACGCGTTTATTGAAGGGATGACGCTGCACTTCGTGACCGACCGCACGCCCCTGTCGCGGGAGGAGATCCTGCTAATGGTGAAGCGTATAGCGGGAATAGTGTAAGCATGTCGGAAGGGATCGCTGGCTGGAGTTTTAAGTTATAAAAACACTTTATTACCACTCCACGGAAAATGGGTCTCCATAGTTATCGTGACCATTCGGATCTGCATAAATGCTTTAGTCGCAAGAGGCAAAAAAGCATTATGCAGAGCAAAGAGTGTCGGGTATTAGCAAAACGTCTAACGATCTAACTCTTGATATATAGCATAGATACCCTCTGTCTTAAATTCACCATGGGCACAATGGATTGCTTTTTTTTGCTCATTCAAAATGTACTTTCTGACTTTCCTGGAATAGTGTATTGTTAGCATAAACCCCAATGGCAACCATAATAAAATAAACATTGTCAGAGGAACAAAAGAGTACATGAAAAACTTATCTTTATTAAATTTTTTTATGGATTTTTCGATATAATTTATTCCGTCTTGCGTGGTTAACAGACTGCATAAATTTTCTTTGTTTTCGATCGTAAGTGCATTGTATTGCCTGGTGCTAGTTGGTGATTTTTGTAAGCAGTCATCAGCAGAAATAGTCCAGTTTGCAGGAGCGAATATTGTCGCTGATGTCGCCATTTTTTTTGATATGTAAAATGCTTCGCCAGTTTTTTTCCAGTAAAGTAATGCCGTATCGGGTGGGGTCTTATAAGTTTGAATAAGTGCAGGCATGAAAAAGTAAACTGCAAGTATGAAAATAAATGAAAACGCGATTGTGATTATTTTCTCTGGCCAACCAGGGGCAGGTAAATTTTTTAAGGGGATGGTTATAAAGAATACGTTTAGTATAAATGCGGGGACACCAGATTTTTTTAATATCTCGTTATGTGATTTTCTGTATTGAAAAAGTGCACCTATTAATTTGCATATAAGAATGACTGCGCCGATGATAGAAATCCATGCAGCGGCTGTTGCCGCAGGTGAGCTTAAAAATTCGGCATTGAATATGTTAAGAGGGGCAGAACTAACAGAACTCATAAAATCTCCAGAGGGTTGTTTTTATCCTTCAATCAATTTGTACCATCCAGAGCATAATTTTCAAGAGCTTATGAATTGATTAGCTGTTGCAATTATTTCATATGGATATGCAGCGGAGCGGGGTTATGCACCTTTTCACAAATTTTATCTGTCCTGGTTCTGTCATCGGTGTGGGCCAGAAAAACGGGCGGAACATGGCAAAAAAACAATAGGGTTTATAGGTTGGATGCTGCGAGCGGCGGGTACGCAGATGGGGTCAGACACGGGAGGGGCGGTCAGGAAAACGATCGGGTGTTCATGCATTCTATCGCCAGCCTGTTTTCTTCACCGGTCTTGCTGCCGTCACCCATAGAAAGAAAGTGAACAACGTTCATTGATTTGAAGACAACAACATCCCAGGCAACAAAAAACCCATCAACCTTGAACCGAAACGGCGGGGTTGATGGGCTCCACAAATTGGGGACATCAAAGAAAAGCAGTGGCACTAGTTATGACTGACGCCTTTAAGAAAAGTTCTGCGCATTTGCAAAAAATTTTCACTTAAGGCGTAACTTCAGTTTTATCCTAAGCCAGGCCAGATAATGATGATAAGCGTCCCCGCCAGTGTGAGCAGTACGTTCGCGATAGCATAGGTGCCCGCGTAGCCCAGCGCCGGAATGTTACTGCGTGCGGTATCGCTGATGATTTCCATTGCTGGCGCGCAGGTACGTGCGCCCATCATCGCGCCAAACAGTAGCGCACGGTTCATGCGCAGGACATAGGCGCCAAACAGGAAGCAAATGATGACCGGGACCAGGCTGACGATAAGCCCGGCTACCAGCATCTGACCGCCAATCGCTCCCAGACCGTTGCCGATACCGCTACCCGCGCTCAGGCCCACGCCGGCCATGAAGACCATCAGACCGAACTCTTTCACCATATTCAGCGCGCCCTGTGGGATATAGCCGAATGTGGGATGGTTGGCGCGAAGAAAGCCAAGCATGATCCCGGCGAACAGCAGACCGGCCGCGTTACCGATGCCAAAGCTAAAATTACTGAACTGGAAGGTGATCATGCCGATCATCAGACCAATAATAAAAAATGCGCAGAAGGCGAGCAGATCGGTTACCTGGCTATGAATGGAGATAAAGCCAATGCGATCGGCAATCGTTTTTACGCGACGGGCATCGCCGCTAACCTGCAAAACATCCCCTTTGTTAAGCACCACGTTGTCGTCAATCGGCATTTCAATTTGCGAACGGATCACGCGGTTAAGGAAGCAGCCATGGTCGGTGAGCTTCAACTGAGCGAGGCGACGACCGACGGCATTGTGGTTTTTCACGACAATTTCTTCGGTGACAATACGCATGTCGAGCAGATCGCGGTCAAAAACTTCTTTCCCATTACGAAAGCTCGGATCGAGCCGGGCGTGCGCATCCGGATAGCCCACCAGCGCGATTTCATCGCCCATTTGCAGGACCGCGTCACCGTCCGGGTTGGCGAGTATGCCGTTACGGCGAATACGCTCGATATAACAACCGGTCTGGCGATAAATGCCCAGCTCGCGCAAGTTTTTCCCGTCCGTCCACGCCACCAGTTCGGGGCCGACGCGGTAAGCGCGAATAACCGGCAGGTAGACTTTGCGGTTGGTATCGGTATCCAGTCCCCGCTCACGGGCGATCTGCTGGGCGCTGGTTTGCAGATCCTGATGCTGGAGTTTAGGCAGGTAGCGCGCGCCGACGATCAGACTGACCAGACCGATGAGGTAGGTCAACGCATAACCCAGACTGAGGTTATCGAGCGCGCGGGACAGCTCTGCGCTCTCCATGCCGAAATGCCGCAGCGTATCGCCCGCGCCGACCAGCACGGGGGTGGAGGTCATTGAGCCAGCCAGCATACCCGCCGTCAGGCCGATATCCCAGCCAAACAGCTTACCCAGCCCTAAGGCGATCAGCAGCGCGCTGCCGACCATCACCAGGGCCAGCATCAGGTAGTTTTTCCCGTCGCGAAAAAAAATGGAAAAAAAGTTAGGCCCCGCCTCAACGCCGACGCAGAAAATAAACAGCATGAAACCCAGGTTCAGGGCATCGGTGTTAATGCTGAAATGCTGCTGCCCTAATAATAGAGAGACCACTAAAACGCCAATGGAATTACCCAGTTGGACGGAACCCAGGCGCAATTTACCGAGACACAGGCCAAGCGCCAGTACGACAAATAATAACAGGATGTAATTCCCATTTAACAAATCGGCGACGTTTATATTCACGGAGGCTAACTTCTTGTTTACCAGTAAGCTGTTGAAAGAAATGATAATTTACGCTACTGTTTTTGCTATCTAATAAGGGCGGCAGTGTCATATTCGTCGCCCAAATATAAGCAGCACAACAATATATTTGGCTAGTTTAATCTCATTACGTATCAACGGCTATAAGAATCGTATGGGCGTAATTTGGCATGGATTGCTGATCGGCTTTATCTGACTGGACGCCACTGGCGAAAAGTGTGTTCGATAGAGACAGTGTCAGGAGAAACGATTGAAACATAAACAAGGTTGGGCAGGCGCGGTCTGCTGTTTTGTGCTCTTTGTGGTCGTCTGCGTGTTTCTGACGATGAACATGAAGGGGGCATTTCGGGCAGCCGGGCATCCTGAAATTGGGCTGTTGTTTTTTACGCTACCAGGTGCTGTTGCCAGTTTTTGCTCTCATCGTCGGGAGGTGATCAAACCTCTGCTCGGTGCGATGCTTGCAGCGCCTTGTTGTCTGGTGCTTATGCGCCTCTTTTTTACCCCCACCCGTTCGCTTTGGCAGGAGTTGGCGTGGTTATTCAGCGCCGTGTTCTGGTGCGCGCTGGGCGCCTTATGCTTCTTATTCATCAGCAGCCTGTTCAGGCCGCGTCAGCGTAAAAAACAGTAACGCCCTCGGATGAGGGCGTTTGACATGGATCCGCGCGGGCAAACCTGTCAGGCGAACAGGTTCAGATTCTCTTTTGCCCAGGCTTCGAAATCAGTGCAGCCGCCGATGTGTTTCTGATCGACGAAAATCTGCGGTACGGTTTCCACCGGTTTACCGACCGTTTTTTCCAGATCCGCTTTGGTGATGCCTTCAGCGTGAATGTCGATGTAGCGATAGTTAAAATCTTCGCGCTCATTGCTCAGTTTTTCTGCCAACTCTTTCGCACGTACGCAGTATGGGCAACCTGGGCGACCAAAAATTACGGTAAACATATGTTTCTCCTTCAACTCTGAGCCTGACGGCGAATGGCGGTTATGATGCCGTGATTCGTTCAGCTTGAACAGTAGGTTGCGCCTTTTACTCTAATATCTTTAAGCTATATCTGTTAAGCAGATGAAAGCTGAACGCTTTACACTGTGCCGTCTACACTGATTCTTTCCGCTCAGACAGAGAAAAACGTCATGACTCCAACTATTGATCTGCTTCGTCACCATCGTTCAATTCGTCATTACACCGACCAGGCGATAACCCCCGAACAGCGAGAGGCGATCCTGGCGAGCGCACAGGCCACGTCCAGTTCCAGCTTTTTGCAGTGCACATCGATTATTCGTATCACCGATGCTGCTTTGCGTGAGGCGCTGGTGCCGTTAACCGGTGGACAACAGCACGTAGCCCAGGCCGCGGAATTCTGGGTTTTCTGCGCCGATTTCAACCGCCACCTGCAAATTTGCCCCGACGCCCAATTGGGCCTGGCGGAGCAACTGCTGCTCGGCGTCGTCGATACGGCCATGATGGCGCAAAACGCGCTGACCGCAGCAGAATCACTGGGGCTGGGCGGCGTGTATATCGGCGGTCTGCGCAATAATATTGAGGCGGTGACTGAACTGCTGAACTTGCCAAAACACGTTCTGCCGCTGTTTGGCCTGTGTCTCGGCTGGCCTGCCGACAATCCGGATCTCAAACCCCGTCTGCCTGCCGCCATCGTGGTGCATGAAAATGCCTACCAGCCGCTGGATCACGCGGCCCTCGCCGACTATGACGAACAGCTGGCGCAATATTATCTCACCCGTGGCAGTAATAACCGCCGCGATACCTGGAGCGATCATATTCGTCGCACCCTGATCAAAGAAAACCGTCCGTTCATTCTGGAATATTTGCATAAACAGGGGTGGGCTACGCGCTAAAAATGTTGCCGCTGTGTATGATACGCGGGACGTTGAACGGGTTATTCAGAGAGGTGCAGGGTGAAGATTGCCATATTGTCCCGGGACGGAACGCTCTATTCGTGTAAACGCCTGCGTGAAGCGGCAATGAAGCGCGGTCATCTGGTTGATATTCTCGACCCGCTTTCCTGTTATATGAACATCAACCCGGCGGCGTCGTCTGTTCATTACAAAGGGCGTCGGCTTCCCCATTATGACGCCGTTATCCCGCGTATAGGTTCTGCGATCACCTTTTACGGCACCGCGGCGCTGCGGCAGTTTGAAATGCTCGGGAGCTATCCGCTCAATGAGTCCGTGGCGATTACCCGCGCGCGCGACAAACTGCGCTCGTTGCAGCTGCTGGCGCGCCAGGGTATCGACCTGCCGGTTACCGGCATTGCGCACTCGCCGGATGACACCAGCGATCTCATCGATATGGTCGGCGGCGCGCCGCTGGTGGTGAAGCTGGTGGAAGGAACCCAGGGGATCGGCGTCGTGCTGGCGGAAACTCGCCAGGCGGCGGAAAGCGTGGTGGACGCCTTTCGCGGACTCAACGCCCACATTCTGGTGCAGGAATATATTAAAGAGGCAAAAGGGCGCGATATTCGCTGTCTGGTAGTGGGGGACGAAGTGGTCGCCGCCATTGAACGCCGGGCGAAGGAGGGCGATTTTCGCTCGAATCTGCATCGTGGAGGAGTGGCTTGTATCGCCAACATTACGCCCCGGGAGCGTGAGATTGCGGTAAAAGCGGCGCAAACGCTGGGGCTTGATGTCGCAGGGGTGGATATTTTACGTGCTGAACGTGGTCCGCTGGTGATGGAGGTCAACGCGTCGCCAGGTCTGGAAGGCATTGAAAAAACGACCGGTGTCGATATCGCCGGGCGAATGATCCAGTGGATCGAACGCCACGCGACGCCGGGTTTTTGTCTGAAAACGGGTGGCTGATCTGAATATCGCTGATGATCGTAGCGTGACGCGCGCTTTTTGCGTAAGCTGTGCCGGTATTTTTTTTCGTAAGAGGTAGCACATTATTATGACATCACTGGTCGTTCCCGATCTGGATACGTTGCGACAATGGCTCGACGACCTGGGCATGAGCTTTTTTGAATGTGATACCTGTCAGGCGCTGCACTTACCGCATATGCAAAACTTCGACGGCATTTACGACGCCAAATTAGACCTGGTTGATAACACGTTGCTGTTTTCCGCTATGGCGGAAGTCAGACCGTCTGCGCTGTTGCCGCTGGCGGCGGATTTGTCGGCGATCAACGCCAGCTCTCTCACGGTTAAAGCGTTTCTCGATATGCAGGACGATAATCTGCCAAAGCTGGTGGTTTGCCAGTCTTTATCCGTTATGCGCGGCATCACCTACGAGCAGTTTGAATGGTTCGTGCGTCAGAGCGAGGAGCAGATTTCGATGGTCATTCTTGAAGCGGGGGCGCACCAGATGCTCTACACCGCCGAAGAGGACGCGCAAAAAAGCAACGGCGAAATCCATTTTCTGCATTGATATCCCTTCAGGGAATCACGTGCAGAGCGCAGTCGCTGCCAGTGCGGCTGCGTATTACCCGCTTTTATGCTGCTTTTAACCTTTCTTTAAAGAATTATTCACCTCCTTTCCCGCCAATTCGCTTTATCACATAGACATAAATTGCATAAAAAATTGATAAAAGGCGTTTTTTAATCTGGGCTATGGCCTGAAAACCTGGCTAAAGTTATTCTTGCGATGCGCTGTAACAGCGAGCAATAACGGCCAGGAGAGCGTCCGTTCTTTCCTGAGTGTGCCGGATGACAAAGTATGCACGATTCTTGCATAGCTTTGAGTGCAAATTTTTAGGTTCGTATGTTAACGAACTTGCATAAGGAAAGAGATTATGACCGCCTTAAATAAAAAATGGCTATCGGGTCTGGTTGCGGGCGCTCTGATGGCCGTCTCTGCCGGCACGCTCGCAGCGGAACAAAAAACGCTCCATATTTATAACTGGTCTGATTATATCGCGCCGGATACGGTAGCGAATTTTGAAAAAGAGACCGGGATCAAAGTGGTCTACGACGTGTTTGACTCCAACGAAGTGCTGGAAGGCAAACTGATGGCAGGCAGCACCGGCTTTGACCTGGTGGTGCCGTCCGCCAGTTTCCTTGAGCGCCAGCTGACGGCGGGCGTTTTTCAGCCGCTGGATAAGAGCAAGCTGCCGGACTGGAAAAATCTTGACCCTGAGCTGCTTAAGCTGGTTGCCAAACACGATCCGGAAAACAAATACGCTATGCCATATATGTGGGCGACGACCGGCATTGGCTATAACGTCGAGAAAGTGAAAGCGGCGCTCGGCGCCGATGCCCCGGTGGACAGCTGGGATCTGGTGCTTAAGCCGGAAAACCTCGAAAAGTTAAAAAGCTGCGGCGTCTCTTTCCTCGATGCGCCGGAAGAGGTGTTTGCGACCGTGCTGAACTATCTGGGTAAAGATCCGAACAGCACCGACGCGAAGGACTACACGGGGCCGGCAACCGATCTGCTGCTCAAACTGCGCCCGAATATCCGCTATTTCCACTCTTCGCAATACATTAACGATCTGGCGAACGGCGATACCTGCGTGGCTATTGGCTGGGCAGGCGATGTCTGGCAGGCGGCGAATCGTGCGAAAGAGGCGAAGAATGGCGTCAATATCTCCTTCTCGATCCCGAAAGAGGGGGCAATGGCCTTCTTTGATGTCTTCGCCATGCCCGCCGACGCCAAAAACAAAGAGGAAGCCTATCAGTTCCTGAACTACCTGCTGCGCCCGGACGTCATTGCCCATATCTCCGATCACGTGTTTTATGCCAACGCCAACAAAGAGGCGACGAAGCTGGTGAGCGCGGAAGTGCGTGACAACCCGGGAATTTATCCGCCCGCTGATGTGCGCGCGAAAATGTTCACGCTGAAGGTACAGGAACCGAAAATCGATCGCGTGCGTACCCGCGCATGGACCAAAGTGAAAAGCGGTAAGTAACCTTTCGTCAGTCTGAGACAGGCCGGGTGGCGCATTGCGTGCCCGGCATCAGGCGCACCGAAAGGGGGCGCCTGCACGATTTTTGATTTACGCCGGAGAGCACCCCGTGAATGATGCGATACCTCGCCCGCAGGCGAAACCCCGTAAGGCGCTGACGCCGCTGCTGGAAATCCGTAACCTGACAAAATCCTTTGACGGCCAGCATGCGGTAGACGATGTCAGCCTGACTATCTACAAAGGTGAAATTTTCGCGCTGCTGGGGGCGTCGGGCTGCGGGAAATCCACGCTGCTGCGTATGCTGGCAGGTTTTGAACAACCTACCGCCGGACACATTGTGCTGGACGGCGTCGATCTTGCCCACGTCCCGCCCTATCTGCGCCCTGTCAATATGATGTTTCAGTCCTATGCGCTGTTTCCCCATATGACCGTCGAGCAGAATATCGCTTTTGGCCTGAAGCAGGACAAACTGCCGAAAGCGGAAATCGCCAGCCGTGTTGAAGAGATGCTGGGGCTGGTCCATATGCAGGAGTTCGCCAGACGTAAGCCACATCAGCTTTCCGGTGGCCAGCGTCAACGCGTGGCGCTGGCGCGAAGCCTGGCAAAACGGCCTAAATTATTGCTGCTCGACGAGCCGATGGGGGCGCTGGACAAAAAATTGCGCGACCGGATGCAGCTCGAGGTGGTGGATATTCTCGAGCGCGTCGGCGCGACCTGCGTCATGGTCACCCACGATCAGGAAGAAGCGATGACCATGGCCGGGCGCATTGCCATTATGAATCGCGGCAAGTTTGTCCAGATCGGTGAGCCAGAGGAGATCTATGAGCATCCGACCACCCGTTACAGCGCGGAATTCATCGGTTCGGTTAACGTGTTTGAAGGGGTGCTGAAAGCGCGGCAGGACGATGGCCTGGTGCTGGATTCGCCGGGGCTGGTGCATCCGCTGAAGGTGGATCCCGATGCTTCGGTGGTGGACAACGTGCCGGTGCATGTGGCGTTGCGCCCGGAAAAAATCATGCTGTGCGAAGAACCGCCTGCCGATGGCGTTAACTTCGCCGTGGGAGAAGTGGTGCATATCGCTTATCTCGGCGATCTCTCCATTTACCACGTTCGCTTAAAAAGCGGGCAGATGATCAGCGCTCAGCTTCAGAACGCCCATCGCTACCGCAAAGGGTTGCCGACGTGGGGCGATGAGGTTCGTTTGTGCTGGGATGCCGACAGCTGCGTGGTGTTGACGGTTTAAGGAGCGAAAATGAGTACACTTGAACCTGCGGCATGCGGAGAAAAGCCTGGCGGTTTGCGGCTGTGGCTGGCGCGCGTGCAGATGAATCACGGGCGTAAACTGGTCATTGCGCTGCCTTACGTCTGGCTGATCCTGCTGTTCCTGCTGCCGTTTCTGATCGTCTTTAAAATCAGCCTTGCGGAAATGGCGAGGGCGATCCCGCCGTACACCGAGCTGATGGCGTGGGCTGACGGGCAACTGGCGATCACCCTTAACCTCGGTAACTTCCTGCAGTTGACCGACGATCCGCTTTATTTTGACGCCTATTTGCAGTCGCTACAGGTCGCGGGCATCTCCACCCTGTGCTGCTTGCTGCTGGGATACCCGCTGGCGTGGGCGGTGGCCCACAGCAAGCCGTCGACGCGAAATATCCTGCTGCTGTTAGTGATCCTGCCGTCGTGGACCTCGTTTCTTATTCGCGTTTATGCGTGGATGGGGATCCTGAAAAATAACGGTGTGTTAAACAACTTTCTGCTGTGGCTTGGCGTCATCGACCAGCCGTTGACCATCCTGCATACCAACCTGGCCGTCTATATCGGCATCGTGTATGCCTATCTGCCGTTTATGGTGCTGCCGATCTACACCGCTCTGACGCGCATTGACTATTCGCTGGTGGAAGCCTCGCTCGATCTCGGCGCCCGCCCGCTGAAAACCTTTTTTAGCGTGATCGTGCCGCTGACCAAAGGCGGCATTATTGCCGGTTCCATGCTGGTGTTTATTCCGGCTGTCGGCGAGTTTGTCATTCCTGAGCTGCTCGGCGGGCCGGACAGCATCATGATTGGTCGCGTGCTGTGGCAGGAATTCTTTAACAACCGTGACTGGCCGGTGGCCTCTGCGGTGGCGATCGTGATGTTGCTGCTGCTGATCGTTCCGATCATGTGGTTCCACAAGCACCAGCAAAAAAGCGGAGGCGTCCACGGATGAACAATTTGCCGGTAATACGTTCGCCCTGGCGCATCGTGATTCTGGTGCTGGGCTTTACGTTTCTGTATGCGCCGATGCTGATGCTGGTGATCTACTCGTTTAACAGCTCTAAACTGGTGACGGTATGGGCGGGGTGGTCGACGCGCTGGTACGGCGAGCTGTTTCGCGATGACGCCATGATGAGCGCCGTGGGCTTAAGCCTGACGATAGCCGCCTGCGCGGCGACAATGGCGGTGATCCTGGGCACCATTGCCGCTGTCGTTCTGGTGCGTTTTGGTCGTTTTCGCGGCGCCAACGGTTTCGCTTTTATGATTACTGCGCCGCTGGTAATGCCGGACGTCATTACCGGGCTTTCGTTGCTGTTGCTGTTTGTCGCGCTCGCCCACGCCATCGGTTGGCCGTCCGACCGCGGTATGTTGACCATCTGGCTGGCGCATGTCACCTTCTGTACCGCCTACGTGGCGGTGGTGATCTCCTCGCGCCTGCGGGAACTGGATCGATCTATTGAAGAGGCGGCGATGGATCTCGGCGCGACGCCGCTGAAGGTGTTCTTCGTGATCACCTTACCGATGATCATGCCTGCCATCGTCTCCGGCTGGCTGTTGGCGTTTACGCTGTCGCTTGACGATCTGGTGATCGCCAGCTTTGTTTCCGGTCCCGGCGCGACGACCTTGCCGATGCTGGTGTTCTCCAGCGTGCGCATGGGAGTGAACCCGGAAATCAACGCTCTGGCTACGTTGATCCTCGGGGTGGTCGGAATTGTCGGATTTATCGCCTGGTATCTGATGGCGCGCACGGAAAAACAGCGAATCCGCGATATCCAGCGTGCAAGACGCGGCTGAAGCAATTAAAATTTCCAGTGAAGTGCCGCGCATGTCGCGGCACTGTTTTTCAGGGAAGTCACACATTGGGATTCTTCAAAAAAACGTCCTCATCACACGCTCGTTTAAATGTGCCCGCGCTGGTGCAGGTGGCGGCGCTCGCCATTATAATGATCCGTTGCCTCGACGTGCTGATGATATTCAATACGCTCGGCATTCGGGGGCTTGGCGAATTTATCCATCGCAGCGTGCAAACATGGAGTCTGACGCTGGTTTTTTTGAGCAGCCTGGTGCTGGTGTTTATTGAGATCTGGTGCGCATTTTCGCTGGTAAAAGGGCGCAACTGGGCGCGCTGGATTTATTTACTGACCCAGGTGACCGCCGCGGGCTATTTATGGGCAGCCTCATTAGGCTACGGGTATCCGGAGTTATTCAGCATCGCCGGTGAGTCAAAACGGGAAATTCTGCATACCCTGGTGATGCAGAAGCTGCCGGACATGTTGGTGCTTTGCCTGCTGTTTGTTCCGGCCACCAGCCGCCGGTTCTTCCAGCTCCAGTAAAAACGGCGTCCTGGCGCGACCTACAAATGCCCGAATAATGTGTATAATCGTCGCCCCGAACATCTGAAGGTTTCCGTATGTATTGCGCACTTTATGACGCCGGCCGCTGCCGCTCCTGCCCGTGGATCACGCAGCCGGTTGACGTTCAACTCTCCGCCAAAACAGCCGATCTCAACAATCTGCTTGCCGGTTTCCCGGTGGGGGAGTGGCGCGCGCCAGTCAGCGGGCCGGAACAAGGCTTTCGCAATAAAGCCAAGATGGTGGTCAGCGGCAGCGTGGAAAAACCGCTGCTCGGGATGCTACACCGCGACGGCACGCCGGAAGATCTCTGCGACTGTCCGCTTTATCCGCCGTCGTTTGCTGCCGTTTTCGCCGCCCTCAAGCCGTTTATTGCCCGGGCGGGCTTAACGCCCTACAACGTGGCGCGTAAGCGTGGCGAGCTGAAATATATATTGCTTACCGAAAGCCAGTACGATGGCGGCATGATGCTGCGCTTTGTGCTGCGTTCAGAAACCAAGCTGGCGCAACTGCGCGCCGCGTTGCCCTCGCTGCAGGCGCAACTGCCGCAGCTTAAGGTCATCAGCGTCAACCTGCAGCCTGTGCACATGGCGATTATGGAAGGGGAGACGGAGATCTTCCTGACTGAAACGTCGTCGCTGGCGGAGCGTTTCAACGACGTTCCGCTGTGGATCCGTCCACAAAGTTTTTTCCAGACCAACCCGACGGTGGCAAGCCAGCTCTATGCTACCGCCCGTGACTGGGTGCGTCAGCTCCCGGTAAACCATATGTGGGATCTGTTCTGCGGCGTCGGCGGCTTTGGGCTGCACTGCGCCACGCCTGAGATGCGGCTAACCGGGATTGAAATCTCCCCAGAGGCGATTGCCTGCGCGAAGCAGTCGGCGAAAGAGCTCGGTTTAACGAATCTGCATTTTCAGGCGCTGGACTCCACGCAGTTCGCTACCGCTCAGGAGAGCGCCCCGCAACTGGTGCTGGTGAATCCGCCGCGTCGCGGGATTGGCAAAGCGCTATGCGATTATCTCAGCGAGATGGCCCCGCCGTTTATCATCTACTCGAGTTGCAACGCCCGTACGATGGCAAAAGACATTGCGGATTTACCGGGTTATCGTCCCGAACGCGTGCAGCTTTTCGATATGTTCCCTCACACCGCCCATTATGAAGTGCTGACGCTGCTGGTGCGGAATGCATAAATAACGGCCCGCATTGCGGGCCGTAAATCATTATTGCGGGAACCACTGGTCGTTGATTTTCTGCCAGGTGCCGTCCGCCTTAATGGCGGTCAGCGCGGCGTTCAGTTTCTCTAACAGGGCTTTATTATCCGGGCGAACGGCGATGCCCAGACCGGTGCCGAAATACTGGGGATCGGTCACTTTTTCTGTTCCTGGCCCTAACTGCGGGTTGCTCTTCAGCCATTCGTTGACCACAGCGGTATCGCCGAATACGCCGTCGATACGGCCATTTTTCAGGTCGATAATCGCGTTCTGGTAGCTGTCATAGGCGACAGTTTTGACTTCCGGGTGCTTGTCCTGAAGGTATTTCTGATGCGTGGTGCCGTTTTCCATACCAATACGTTTGCCTTTCAGGTCGGCAAAGGTTTTATACGCATCTTTCCTGGCAATCACCAGCGCGGAGTTGGCGTAGTAAGGTTGGGTAAAGGCGACCTGTTTGCTCCGCTCCGGCGTAATATCCATACCGGAAATGACGGCATCATATTTTCTGAATTTCAGCGCCGGGATCAGGCTGTCAAAGGCATGATTGGTAAAGGTACATTCTGCCTGCATCTGCTTACATAAGGCTTTTGCCAGATCGAGATCGAAACCGACGATTTGGTTATTGGCGTCCATGGATTCAAACGGGGGATAGGTGGCGGAAACCCCGAAGCTGATTTTTTCTGCGGCAGACGCGCCGACAGCGAAAGAGGCAAGCAATGCGGCCAGAACTAACTTTTTCATGGTTGAACTCCCGTTATGATGAAGCGCCGTTTCTGCGGCATGGAATTACAATGCCAGTATTTGAATTTGTATGCAATATAAATGATTAAATATTTTATGCGGGAATAAAAAAAACGGACAGGTTAGCAACTTGTCCGTTTTCTGTATTCAGATTTATGCACTTTCTGAACGGTTAATTCCGGCGTTCAAACGCCAGCGCTTTACGTTCGATCAAGCGCATCATCAGCGTCAAAAGGCCATTAACGATGAGATAAATGACGCCTGCCGCGCCAAATACCATCACGTCGTAAGTGCGCCCGTACATGAGCTGGCTGTAACCCATTACCTCCATCAGCGTAATGGTGTAAGCCAGCGAGGTGCTCTTAAACACCAGCACCACTTCGTTAGAATACGAGGAGAGGGCGCGTTTAAAGGCATAAGGCAGCAGAATCGCCAGTGTGTCTTTTTTGCTCATCCCCAGCGCGCCGCAGGACTGCCACTGGCCTTCCGGGATTGCGCGAATCGCACCGTAAAACAGCTGCGTGGTGTAAGCGGCGCTGTTCAGCGATAGCGCAATCAGCGCGCACAGCCACGGCTCGGACAGCAGATGCCAGAGAACCGGATACGCCTGCAAAGACGGAAACTGCCCCGGTCCATAGTAGATCAGGAAGATCTGCACCAGCAGCGGCGTGCCGGTAAACAGCGTGATATAGCCGCGCACCAGCCAGACCACCCCCGGCGTTTTCAGCGTCAGAACGATGGTGAAAATCAGCGACAGGAGCAGCGCAACGACAATGGATGCCACCGTCAGCGTCAGACTGGTATGCAGCCCTTTTAACAGTTCAGGTAAATACTCAAACATCAGCCCGGTCTCCGCTCAAAACGTGTCGCGCGCAGGTCAATGCGTTTGAGAATGTACTGACTTATCAGGGTGATCACCAGATAGATCGCCGCGGCAATAATATACCAGTTAAACGGCTCCTGGGTGCGTGTCGCAATGCTCTTGGTTTGCAGCATCAGGTCATTGACGCTGATCAGACTGACCAGCGCGGTGTCCTTCAGCAGCACCAACCACTGGTTACCCAGACCAGGCAGGGCATGACGCCACATTTGCGGCATCACCAGGCGGAAGAAGATCGCCGCTTTCGACAGCCCCAGCGCCTGGCCGGACTCCCACTGCCCAATCGGTACCGCTTTCAGCGCGCCGCGCAGGGTTTGCGAAGCATACGCCGCATACAGCAGCGAAAGGGCAATTACGCCACACAGGAACGGGCTGACGTCGAAGTTTTCGATCTCCATTTGTATCGGGATCTGCACGACGCCCAGATTAACGGTAAAGCCGTCAGAGAGCGTCAGCAGCAGTTGAGAGGAGCCGAAATAAATAAACAGCACCACCAGAATTTCCGGCAGGCCGCGTAAAATCGTCACCAGCGCTGAGCCGGTCCACGCGACCGGACGCCATTTAACTGACTCCCAGACGGCGAAAAACATCGCCAACGCAAGGCCGAGGATCAGCGCGCAAACGGCAAGGCCGACGGTCATCCCGGCGGCGCTTGCTAACGGAAAAAATTCGTTCATCAAGGCTTACTTCTGGAACCATTTGTTATAGATGGTTTCGTAAGTGCCATCTTTTTTCACTTTTTCCAGCGCAGCGTTAAATTTCTGCTGCAACTCGGTGTTGCCCTGACGGACAGCGATGCCGAGGCCGGTGCCGAAGTAGTCTTTATCCGTCACTTTGTCGCCAACCGCCGCCAGTTTCGGATTATCCTTCAGCCATTCGGTAACCACCGCGGTGTCGCCGAATACGCCGTCAATACGTCCGTTTTGCAGATCCAGCTTCGCGTTCTGATAGCTGTCGTAAGGAACGGTCGTAATTTCCGGGTGCTTATCCATAATGAACTTCTGGTGAGTGGTGCCGTTCTGCACGCCCACTTTTTTGCCTTTCAACTGATCCACGCTGGAGAATTTACCCTGCTGGCCAATAAACAGCGCGGAGTTGTCATAATACGGCGTGGTGAACAGCACCTGTTTTTCGCGCTCCGGCGTGATGTCCATCCCGGCCATAACCGCATCGAAGCGGCGGAACTTCAGACTGGGGATCAGGCTGTCAAACGCCTGGTTGGTGAACGTACAGGTGGCGTCAATCTCTTTACACAGCGCATTGGCCAGGTCGACGTCGAAACCGACGATTTTGTTCTTCGCATCCATCGACTCGAACGGAGGGTAGGATGCTTCGGTCGCAAAACGAATGGTCTGTGCTGCTGTTGCAGAAAGGCTAAAGCCAGCGATAAGCGCGGCAATCAGAACTTTTTTCATTGTCGTTGTCCCGAATCTTAGTGAGAGAGATAGTTTTTAAACGCATCGGTCTGCGGGTTGGCGAAGCACCCCGCATCACCCAGCTCGACGATGTGACCGTTTTCCATATACACCACGCGGCTGGCGGTTTTCCGCGCCACTTCCACTTCGTGCGTCACGATCACCTGAGTAATGTTCGTTTCCGCCAGTTCACGAATGATACTGACGATTTGCGCGGTGATTTCCGGATCCAGCGCGGCTGTGGGTTCATCAAACAACAACACCTGCGGTTCCATCATCAGCGCGCGGGCGATGGCGACGCGCTGCTGCTGGCCGCCAGAAAGGTGCAAGGGATAACGATCGCTGTAGGGCTTCAGACGCAGGCGTTCCAGCAGCTTCTCCGCACGGGCTAAGGCCTGATCTTTCGTCAGCCCGAGTACGCGGCAGGGCGCTTCGATAAGGTTCTGCTGTACGGTCAGATGCGGCCACAGATTGTACTGCTGAAAGACCATGCCGACATTCTGGCGCAGATCGCGAATGGCTTTGTCTGACGGCGTCTTGCGGAAGTCGAAATGGTTGCCCGCAATGTCCAGCGTACCGGACCGCGGCATCTCCAGAAGGTTGAGTACGCGCAGCAGCGAGCTTTTACCCGCCCCGCTTGGGCCAAGCAACACCAGCGTTTCGCCCTGCGGGCAATCCAGCGTGATATCGAACAGCGCCTGATGCGCGCCGTAGAAGCAGTTAATGCCGTTTAATTGAATACTCATTGATACTCGTATACTGGCCGTCTGATAGCTATTGAAGCCGCAGATAGTACCTTTGGCAGAATAGTTATGCAATATTTATGCTTTAAAAGTTAAATATAGCGCGCATTTCCCCTTAAACATAGCACAAAATAGCGGCGGCAAGATGGCGCAAGCATGATTGTCGGCATTCTGTGAAGAATGCCAGACAATTTACGCGAGAAAGGAAAAAAATGATGTGGGACTGCGTGTAGGCCGGATAAAACAATGCGCAGCCATCCGGCCTGTAACGTCAAAAATTAACGGTTCTCAACCGACTGGCGCAGGGTTCCGGCTGGCGCATGGACGCTGCCGCCGAGGTAGCGCACATCGTCAATCACCCAGCACTGACCTTCATGAATCATCAATACTTCATCCTGCCAGCGCTGCTCGCCCTGTTTCAGCTCCACGCGCAGCGGAATATTGCGCGCGTCCCGGTTCGGAATGGTCGACGCGCTGGCGACGTTTGCGCTGTCCGGCGGCGTTGCGCGGCTGGAGAAGGGATCGCTGCTCAAAAGCTGACGATGCTGGCCGTCGCGGCTGGCGTCAGACAGCAGTTTCGCCAGGTTATCGCTCAGGTATGGGCGCAGGGCGGTAAGGTCATTGCTGCGGTGCTGAATGCGATAGTCATAGAATTGTTGAGCCACATCGTCCGGGCCTCCCTCCACGCAGGCGCCTGCACGCGGTCCGTTATCTTTGTAGGCCGGCGTGACGGTGGTGCAGGCACTGAGAAGCAGCGCGCAGGGGATAAGCAGGGAGAGTTTCGAATAGCGCATAGTGATTTCCTTATAAGCTTCTGCTAATAGTCTTCTACATTATTCAGTTATAACCTTTCAATAATAGTGTATCGGTCTGATAATGCTTTTGCGATCGTGCGCTTATGCCCCGATCCCTTATGATTTTGCCAATGGCTGAGTAAAGGAGCGTAATTATGCAGTTTTCAACCACCCCCACTCTGGAAGGACAAAGCATCGTGGAATACTGCGGTGTGGTCACGGGCGAAGCCATTTTAGGCGCAAACATCTTCCGTGATTTTTTTGCCGGTATCCGCGATATCGTTGGCGGACGTTCCGGCGCCTATGAAAAAGAGCTGCGAAAAGCGCGGGAAATCGCCTTTGAAGAGCTGGGGGATCAGGCAAAAGCGCTGGGCGCCGATGCGGTGGTCGGTATTGATATCGACTATGAAACCGTGGGCAAAGACGGCAGTATGCTGATGGTCAGCGTGAGCGGCACGGCGGTAAAAACGCGCCGATGAGAGCGTTACTGTCGCTGGCGGCCGCCGCGCTGCTGCTGACCGGCTGCGCGAGCGAAAAAGGGATTGTCGACAAAGACGGATACCAGCTCGACACGCGCCATCAGGCGCAGGCGGCTTATCCACGCATCAAGGTGCTGGTGATCCACTACACAGCGGATGACTTTGACACCTCGCTGGCGACGCTGACGGACAAAAATGTCAGCTCGCATTACCTGATCCCGTCGGCGCCACCGCGGTACCGGGGGAAGCCGCGTATCTGGCAACTGGTGCCGGAACAGGAGCTGGCCTGGCATGCAGGCGTCAGTTTCTGGCGCGGCGCGACGCGCATCAACGACACCTCAATCGGTATCGAGCTGGAAAACCGCGGCTGGCGGATGTCGGCGGGCGAGAAATACTTTGCGCCATTTCAACCGGCGCAGATACAGGCGCTGATACCGCTGGCGAAAGAGATCGTCGCCCGTTACGACATTAAGCCGCAGAACGTGGTGGCGCACGCGGATATCGCGCCGCAGCGTAAGGACGATCCTGGCCCGCTGTTTCCCTGGCAGCAGCTTGCGGAGCAAGGGATAGGCGCCTGGCCGGACCCGCAGCGAGTGGAATTTTATCTTGCCGGACGTGCGCCGCATACGCCTGTCGATCCCGCAAGCGTGCTGGACCTACTGGCGCGCTATGGTTACGAAGTCACGCCTGATATGACCGGGCGCGAGCAGCGGCGGGTGATCATGGCCTTTCAGATGCATTTCCGCCCGTCGCTATGGAATGGCGTCGCGGATGCCCAAACCCAGGCGATTGCCGAGGCGCTGTTAGAGAAATACGGGCAGGGATAGGCGCAGACTGCGCGACAGTGCCGCCCCTCCTGGTTTTTCTGATGGGATTAATCCTAAGTTAAAAGTCAATTAATCTATGATTAATTGACTTTATATTGGTCTCATTTATGATTGATTTCGTCTTCAGGATGCTTTTCAAAATATTATAAATCTATTATTTCTTCTCTTTTTTATTTCTTTTACTTGCCTTTTTGGAACCAGGAACGATTCAGTTGTTTATAAGCCGCATTTCTGCGGTGGTTAAGCACACGTATTATCAATATTCTGCGTAAGGTATAACAATGTTAAGTATATACGGTAAAAAAACACGCCCCCATACCGAAATGGGGTGCATTATTTCCGCCACTGAAGGGTATGAAGAAAGAAAACTGAAAAAATGGCAGAAAATTACTACCGATGATCCGGATTATATTCATATTATTATTAGCGGGCAGGTTGAATTTCGCCGGGTCTCGGACGAACTGTGTATGTTTACGTTGCAGGGACAGTGCATTTTTGGCCTTTCCGCGATGTTCTATCAGTCTCCCCACATGTATGGTCTGGCGCGCTCTAACACGGTTGTTCGCTCCATCAGGAAAGAGGCGTTCTTCCAGCTTTTGACCGAAAATAATTTATGGCCAGAATTGACGAAAGTCTTATCCTGGTACATTTGTCTGTTAAGCAAACGCGATGATATGCTGGTCGCCCGCAATGCGTATTCCGTCATCCGTGAGTTCCTCATTGAAATCAATGCGCTGATCACCCACCATGATTATGATATTAACGTTTATGATTATATTCAGGAATACACCAACTTTGCCCGTAGCACGATCATCAAAATACTCTCTGATCTGAAAAAAGGTAATTATATTGTTATAGAAAAGGGACGCTTAATTACAATGAAAGCGTTGCCTGAAAAATACTAATATCCTCCCTGGAGTCTCCCTTCATGAAACGGAAGTGGAGGCTTTTTTAGTCCTTCTGCACTGTAAATCATTCATCATATCAATCATCAGGCGTCGTCAGGCAGCGGTTAGCCCCGGGCATTTTGGGGGGGCTGCGGCATCCTGCGCGTTTTCTGCATGGCGTCATAGTCGTTCAGCGTCTCATCCTCAGGGGGAGGCGGTACCTTTCCCTGCTGATAGTCCGCTTTTTGTTCCTGTAGCGCTTGCAGGAAGCGTTCCTGCAAGGACGACGTCTGGTTTTCTGTGCCCGGCAGCGCCACAGCGGATAATTCGCCCTCAGGCGCCTGCCGCCAGTCGTCATCGGCTTGCCACAACGTATCGTCCTGAACAGGAGGACGTGCCTGCGCCGCCGGAAGTGGTTCAGGTTTTGGCGGTGGGAACGGCTTCGAAACGTACACATAATGCATATCAGACGGGTGTACGTCGGGGTTAACCACCTTCACTGGCTTTGGCGGCGGCGCAGGGTGTCTGCACTGCCAGTAAATATGCGCATACAGTCCGGCAACGACAAAAGCGAACAGCGTCATGAGCCAGAACAGGGTCTGAAAGACTTTTTTCCGGATAGTGGGCAGGCGGTAGGAAAAATAGACCGCCTCGCCGGTCGCAAAGCTGCGTTGAGCAGCAAGACAAATGGTGGACATTATTGCGGCTTCCCTTGCGTTTTCGCTGGCGGCTTTATCGTTGCGGTTTGCGTCACGACGCCTGGCGTACTGTTGGCGGCACGCATCAGCTGCATCAGCGTCTCTTCGCCAACGATGCCGTCAACGTGCAGTCCCGTTTTCCCCTGAAATTCGCGGGTACGTCTGGCGAGATCGGCAGTCCAGCCCTGCGCGTGGGTGACGGGCTCGTGCAGCAACTGACTCAGTTCCTGATCCAGCCAGTTCAAATCCGTTTTGCCGCTGGCGGCGGTGATTTCATCTTTCCCCTGCGGCGTTAAGCGGTGCAGCAGGGTGTAATTGCCGGTGGCATGCTGATTAAACCAGCGTTTGCTCACCTGCCAGGTACGGTTGTTGACCAGCAGATCGAGAGTGTCTTTTTCTACCCGCGCCACGACGGCATAGTTCAGGTGATCGCCGGTTTTGAGCTCGCCGATCCACGGATATCCCGCTTTCTCCAGCGCCGCCAGCGACGCATTTCCCTGCCGGCACATCAGGTTTACCCGTCCGGCGTTCTGGCACAACGCATCGTTTGCCGAGGCGTCATATCCCCACATGGTGTACAGCTGATGCATGGCATCCGGCAGATTCACCACGTCGCGTTCAATCGTCGGTTCCCGGGGGCCGTCTGTCTTCGGTTGCGTTTTATGCCAGGCGACAGGCACCGGCAGGGGGACGGGAAGATGCGCCGTCAGCGCGGAAGAGAAATACCCGGCGCAGCAGGCGAACGCCACCGAGGCCAGCAGACCCATGGCGGCGAACCGGCGACCGCGCGGCCTGGCGGGAATGATTTCGCCTGCGGCTAAACGTAAATGACGCGGTGAAACGGTGGCCGCGCGTTCGGTCCAGGCCGCGAGCATCGCCAGGTGCGCCAGCTTGTTCAACTGGCTCACCTGGCCTCTGGTCAGCGCGTGCATCCGTCGCACACGGGCGGGCGTCAACGGCGACGTCTCTGCCTGATGCGCTTCGGTCTGCGCCTCGACGTAGGCATGGAATTCGCCGCAGGTTAGCGGGCGCAGCGTATGGCAGGTATGAACCCGTGAACGCAGCCCGGAGTGGTTGAGCAGGCGTGACTCTTGCTCGGGGCTGCCGGTCAGCAGAATGTTCAGCGGAAAGCCGGACTCTTCGGCACGCACCAGCAGCATCGCCAGCACGTCCCAGCAGTTGTCCTTGATCGCTTCCGCCGTGGAGATCATCAGCAGCTTGCCTTTCGGGCGTCGCGAAGGCGATTCTTCCTGCCAGAGACGCAGCACAGCATCCACGGCGTGTAATTTATTCTTGCTCGTTTGCGTGGCCGGATTGAGCTTGTACAGCAGGGTATTGCCGCTCAGCTTCGGAAAGGCGTTGAGGGTTTGTGCGCACGGGTGCTGTTCGCGCAAATTTTCAATGAACGCACTGAGCAATTCCGGCTCGGCGGAAAACAGGCCCATCATGCCCGGAGTCTTTATTTTCGCCAGCAACAGACCAAAAATATCCTGGAGATACGGAATTAAAAACATCCCCGGACGTCGGGTCACGCTGCCATACGGCTGGCTGGTAAATTTAAAATGGTTCAGATACATGATGACTCACGGCGCACTTGGCTTTCAAAAACGTTGGCGAAAAAATAAAGGAAGGGCGATGGCTGAGCAAACTCTGTACAGGAGAAAATGAACCTCATTTTTTTCGGGTTAGCATCAACCTAAAAAAGCGTCAACGATTTTTTCCTGTAAAGTTGCTGATATTGCAGATGGTCGCTGTTCAATCTTCTCAGTAGTATTCATATCACATATTGGCGCAGCCCGATGCTGCGAAATTCAGTGTTATTTAAGGCAGTTGAAGAATGAGGATGCAACTTTATTCCAGACTGATTGCACCCTGCGTGATGTTTCTCTTGCTAATATTTAGCGGGCATCAGGGGTATGTCGTCTATAAAGATTATAGAAAAGTTACGAATAAGTTAGATGCCGCCAAAAATAAAGTGCGGAATACGCGTGACACAGAAAAGGAATTTGCCCTGTTTCAGCCTGCCGTCTGGCAAGCGAATTCTCCCGTGGCAGTAAAAACCCCGTTGTCCGCAGAAATTGAGGGCATCGTCAGTAGCGATGAAAAATGGCTCTCTTTTGCCGTTATCAAAACACCGGCAGGACAAAAAAGTTATCGCGAAGGTGAAACGCTGGTGGGCTTTAATGATGCGTACCTTGAGGAAATTAACAATGATAATGTGGTGGTTAATTACGAAGGTACTACGCAAGTACTGGCGCTAAAAAAGCCGGACTACTTTAAAGGCGGCGTAGAGAGCGGACCGGTGGCAAAACCTACCGCGGACGCAGGCGCGGAAAGCCTGCATCTTAACGATCGGTTGGTGTTGAAACCGCATATTGAAAAAGGTCAGCTGGAAGGCTACGAAATTAATCCCCGCGACGCCTCGCCCTTTTTTCACGACATGGGGCTAAAAAAGGGCGATGTGGTTGTAAGAGTTAATTCTGTTGATATGACTCAGGCCGCACAGGCCAAAAGTATTATCGCCAACTGGTCAACGATGAAACAGGCGGCAATAGTGGTGAAACGGAATACGCACCTGGAAAATATTCAGGTTAATGTTTTAAATAATTAACAAGTGAACGATCATGAAGAAATTTCCCTGGGCGTGTGTGACGCTGACAACCCTGGCTTTATACTCCGGGTCGCTATTTGCTGCGAATTTTAGCGCCAGTTTTAAAAACACCGATATCCGTGAGTTTATCGATACGGTAGGTCGTAATCTGAATAAAACGATTCTTGTCGATCCTTCCGTACAGGGAAATGTATCGGTCCGTACGTATAACGTATTAACGGAAGAAGAATACTATCAGTTCTTTCTTAGCGTCCTGGACCTGTATGGCCTTTCCGTTATTCCGATGGATAACGGCATGATAAAAGTGGTGCGGTCTGCGGTGGCAAGAACCGCAGGCGCGCCGATTGCCGACAGCCAAAATCCGGGCAAAGGCGATGAAATAATTACCCGCGTGGTGCGTATGGAAAACGTGCCGGTACGCGAACTGGCGCCGCTGCTTCGCCAGCTTAATGACGCCACCGGGATCGGCAACGTGGTGCATTTCGAACCCTCTAACGTGCTGCTGCTGACCGGCAAAGCTTCGGTAGTGAACCGGCTGGTGGATCTGGTGCAGCGCGTGGATCGTTCCGGCGTGCAGCGCCGCGAAATCGTTCCGCTGCACTATGCTTCCGCCAAAGAACTTTCGGACATGTTGAATAACCTCAACAACGAAGAACAAAAAGGGCAGAACGCGCCGCAGCTGGCTACCAAAGTGGTCTCTGATGATGAAACCAACAGCCTGGTGATCAGCGGCAGCGAAGAGGCGCGCACGCGTACGCGCGCGCTGATCGCCCAGTTGGATCGCGAGCAAAGTAACGAAGGCAATACCCGCGTCTTTTATCTCAAATATGCTAACGCCGCGAAGGTGGTGCCTGTGCTCACCGGCATTGGCGAGCAGTTGAAGGACAAGCCGGGGGCCACGAAAAGTAAAACGGCCACCGCCAATAACGAACTGAACATTACCGCCGACGAGTCCACCAACTCGCTGGTGATTACCGCCCAGCCTAACGTAATGAACTCGCTGGAAAAAGTGATCGACAAGCTGGACATCCGCCGTCCGCAGGTGCTGGTGGAAGCGATCATCGCCGAAGTGCAGGATGGCGCGGGAACCGATCTCGGCGTGCAGTGGACAGGGAAACACGGCGGGGTACAGTTTGGCGCAACCGGCCTGCCAATCAGTCAAATTAAAGACGGCAGTATGAAAGGGGTGAGCTTCACCGGGATGGCGACCGGCTTCTTCAACGGCGACTTTGGCGCGCTGATGACCGCGCTGTCCACCAACGGCAAAAACGACATTCTGTCCACGCCAAGCGTGGTGACGCTGGATAACAAAGAAGCGTCATTTAACGTTGGACAGGACGTGCCGGTGCTGTCGGGATCGCAGACCACCACGGGCGACAACGTGTTTAACACCGTTGAGCGTAAAACCGTCGGTACCAAACTCAAGATCCTGCCGCAGATTAACGACGGCGACATGATTCACATGAAGATTGAGCAAGAAGTCTCCAGTGTGGATGCCAGCTCTACCGAGGATTCTTCGTTAGGCCCAACGTTTAATACCCGCACTATCAATAACGAAGTGATGGTGCACAGCGGACAAACAGTGGTACTGGGCGGCCTTATTGAGAACGTCACCAAGCAGAACGTTTCGAAGGTGCCGCTGCTGGGCGACATTCCGCTGGTTGGACAACTGTTCCGCTATACCTCCCAGGATACCTCTAAGCGTAACCTGATGGTGTTTATCCATACCACCGTGTTGCGCGACGACGACAACTACAGCGCGGCGTCGAAAGAGAAATACGACCAGGTTCGCGCCCGTCAGCTGCAGCGTATGGAAGAGAAAAAACTGGGTATTCTGGAGCCGGGCGACAACGCCGTTTTACCCGCGTTTCCGACTCCCGACGCCGCGCCAGTGAAAACCCGCGCCACGCCGTCCACCTCCCGCAACCCGTTTAAAGAATAAGGCGGAGGCGGCATGGACGAACTCAGCAAACAGTTATGCAGCAGCAGCTTCGCCAAAGATAACGGCGTGCTGATCCATAACAATACAGTGTATATCCGTGATAACGCGCCTGCGTTTGCGTTGCTGGAAATGCGGCGGGCGCTGGGCCATGCCTTCACCCCAACGGTGGTGACGGCAGAGGCGTTCGACGAAATGCTGGCGAAAATCTGGCAACAGAACAGCGGCGTGTCGCAGCAGTTGGTTGATGATATGGACGCGGATATCGATCTGATGGCGCTCACCGAGGAGATCCCGGACAACGAAGATCTGCTTGATAATGACGAAAATTCACCGGTGATCCGTCTGATCAACGCCATTCTTGGTGAAGCGGTGAAAGACGGCGCGTCGGATATCCATATCGAAACCTTCGAACGCACATTGAGCATCCGGTTTCGCGTCGACGGCGTCCTGCGCCCGGTGTTACAGCCCGCGCGCAAGCTGGCGCCGCTGCTGGTGTCACGTATCAAAGTCATGTCAAAGCTCGATATCGCCGAGAAACGTCTGCCGCAGGATGGCCGTATCTCTTTGCGGATCGGACGTAAAGCGGTGGATGTGCGTGTTTCCACCATTCCATCGCAGTACGGCGAGCGCGTGGTGATGCGTTTGCTGGACAAAAGCAATCTTAAGCCGGATATCAACAAACTCGGGCTGATCGAGGAGGAACTGGTCAGGCTGAAAGGGCTGATCGCGCGTCCGCACGGCATTATCCTGGTCACCGGGCCGACGGGGTCCGGTAAAAGCACCACGTTGTACGCCATTTTGTCGGCGCTCAACGGTCATGAACGCAACATTCTGACCGTCGAAGACCCGATCGAATACGAGCTGGAAGGGGTAGGGCAGACCCAGGTCAACCCGCGCGTGGACATGACCTTTGCCCGCGGCCTGCGCGCAATCCTGCGTCAGGATCCGGATGTGGTGATGATCGGGGAAATTCGTGACGGCGAAACCGCGCAGATCGCGGTGCAGGCGTCGCTGACCGGTCATCTGGTCATGTCTACGCTGCACACCAACAGCGCGGCGGGGGCGATTACCCGTTTGCGCGATATGGGGCTGGAGTCGTTTTTAATTGGTTCATCGCTTCTTGGCGTCATTGCCCAGCGTCTGGTTCGCCGGTTGTGCCCCCACTGTCGGCAAAGCAGTCCGCTGGAAGACAATGAAAAAGCGCTGTTCACGTTTATGGAAAAACCACCGAAGGCGATTTATCGCGCAGTGGGCTGTGAGCAGTGCCGCCAGAGCGGTTACCAGGGACGCGCCGGGATCCATGAATTTCTGGTGGTCGACAGCGCCATGCGTCGCGCTATCCACGAAGACCAGGATGAAATGTCCATCGAGACGCAGATGTTTAAAGAGGCCTGGAGTCTGCGCGAGAACGGTCTGCTGAAGGTGATTTCCGGCGTCACATCGCTGGAAGAGGTGATGCGCGTCACCGCCGAGCGCGGAGGAGACGAATAATGGCATGGTATGCCTGGACCGCCACCGACGCCGCCGGGAAAACCCGGCGCGGCACGCTGCAGGCCGACGGACCGAAACAGGTTCGCCAGACCCTGCGTGAGCAAAAGCTGATGCCGGTGACCATCGCCGTTACCCGCGAACAGGCCGCCGGGAAAAGCGTCCGAAAAGGGGTGAAACTCGCCACGCCGGTGCTGTCGATGTTTACCCGCCAACTGTCGACGCTGGTGAACGCCGCGCTACCGCTGGAAAGCGCGTTGAAGGCGATTGCCAGACAGACGGAAGACAAAAAGCTGGCGGCGATGGTCACTGACATCCGCGAAAAGGTGGTGGAAGGGCACACCTTGTTCGACGCGTTTAGCCAGTATTCCCGCACCTTTGACAAGCTTTACTGCACCCTGGTGATGGCGGGCGAAAAAACCGGCCATCTGGGTGATGTGCTGGAAAAGCTGGCGGAGTACAACGAACAACGACAAAAAATGAAAAGCAAGTTGTCGCAGGCGATGGTGTATCCGATCACCCTGACGGTGGTGGCGATTGCGGTCATCTCCATACTGCTGGTGGCGGTAGTGCCGCAGGTGATCGAACAGTTTGTCCACATGAAACAGCAATTGCCGATCACCACCCGCACGCTGATCGCGGTGAGCGACTTTTTGCAGGCTTACGGCATGGTGATCGGCGGCGGCTTGGTGGGCGGGGGTGTCGGTTTTAAGGCCTGGCTTAAAAAAGAGAGCAACCGCTTTGTTTATCACCGCTGGCTGGTGAACGGCTCGCCGTTGAAAAAACTGGTCTGCGCCATTAACAGCGCCCGCTACATCCGCACGCTGAGCATCCTTCAGGCCAGCAGCGTACCGCTGCTGGAAGGGATGTATATCGCGATGGACGGGATTGAAAACCTGTATGCCCGGCAGGCGCTGGAGCAGGCGGCGGACACGGTTCGCCAGGGCGCGTCGTTATATAACGCGCTGGAACAGGCGAAATTATTTCCGCCAACCATGTTGTACATGATCGCCTCCGGCGAAGAGAGCGGCGAACTCGGCGGATTAATGGATCGGGCAGCGGAAAACCAGGAATCTGCATTACAACATCGAATTACATTAACGCTGTCGGTATTTGAACCGGCACTGGTGGTGACAATGGCGACAGTGGTTTTATTTATCGTGCTGTCAATATTACAGCCGCTTCTTCAGCTCAATAATATGGTGGGTTAATTATGTCTGTAAAAAGAAAAAGCCTGACGCGTCAGGCCGGGTTTACTTTGCTCGAATTAATGGTGGTGATCGTCATCCTTGGGGTTCTGGCAAGCATGGTGGTGCCAAACCTGATGGGAAATAAAGAGAAAGCCGATACCCAGAAGGCGACCAGCGACATTGTGGCGCTGGAGGGATCGCTGGATATGTACAAGCTGGATAACCACCGTTATCCCACCAGCGAACAGGGCCTGCAGGCACTGGTGACGAAGCCGGAAATCGCGCCAATTCCGAACGGCTATCGTACTGACGGTTATATTCGTCGCCTGCCGCAGGATCCGTGGGGCAATGATTATATTCTCGTCAGTCCGGGCGAGCACGGCGCGGTAGATATCTTTTCGCCGGGGCCGGATGCCGAAGCGAACACTGCCGATGATATTACGAACTGGTCGTTAGATAACAAAGATAAGTGATGAAAAAACAGCGTGGGTTTACATTGCTGGAAATTATTCTGGCGCTGGTGATATTTGCCAGCTGCGCCATGATGGTCGTGTCGACGATTCCATCGCGCAGTGGTGCGGATATATTTGGCCAGCAAATGAAATCTCTCGTTGAATACGGTTCCGACCGCGCGGTAATGGACGGCACTATTATCGGGCTGGTCATAACGCCATCGGAATATCAACTTGTCGCCCCGGCCGAAAAAAATGGCGAACGGCGCTGGGAACCGCTCACCGCCGGGCGTATTTACACTCACGGCCAGTTTCCGGAAACGATGCATATCTCCCTTTCGCCACAGCGTCTGGCGGCGACGGTAACGTCCGAACCGCAGGTGATATTTTTACCCGACGGGGAGATGTCCCGCTTTCGCCTGACCCTGCAAAGTGACGATAAACAGCACCATTTTAGCGTGGTGTCGCAGGGCGCCTCGCCGGTGTCGGTAGAGAATAATGACTAAACGTAGGATGAAAGAGCAGGGGATGACGCTACTGGAAGTCATGGTGGCGTTAGTTATTTTCTCCACCGCGGCGCTGGCGCTTATGAATTCCGTTTCGCTGAACGTGCGCTTTACCCACGGCCTGGCGGACACGCTGCAGGCCAGTTGGGTGGCGGAAAATCAACTGGCCGAAGCGCAGCTGGAAAAGCGCCCGTTTCCTGATGCCGCTGAAAAAGGCGACGAAACGATGGGCGGACGCACCTGGACCTGGCAGATCCAGCGGGTGAAAAAAGACAACAAGGTGTTTGCCAACGACATTGCGGTTTATGCCGAAGGCGACGAAAGCCAGCCGGTGATCGTCCTGAGCATCATCCCGCCGGAGGACACGCCATGAGTAAGCGACTCCCGCGTCAGCAGGGCTTTACCCTGCTGGAGATCATGATTGCCCTGACCATTTTCGCGGTGATCAGCATCCTGGCATGGCAAATACTCGACGGCGCGATGCGCACCACGACGGCAACGGACACCGCGGCGACGAAGCTCAACCAGCTACAGCGCGCCTATAACCTGCTGGAGCGCGATTTCTTCCAGCTTCAGGCGCGCGCGCCGCGCAATGAACCGGAGGTGTTTCGACAGGATGGGAACGCCGTTGAACTCAGTACCCTGAGCGCCTTGAGCGGCGATGTCCGGCTGGAGCGCGTGCGCTGGCGGCTTGAGGAGCACCGCCTGTGGCGCGACGTCTGGCCGGCGATCGACAGCCCTTCCAGCGTCAAACCGGAAGAGGTGCCCATTTTAAACGACGTGAAAGAGATGCGCTGGCGCTTCTGGCGTCAGGATTGGCAGGACGCCTGGACGGACGCCGCTCACCAGCCAGACGGCGTGGAGCTGACGCTGACGCTGACAAACGGCGAAACCTGGCGCTGGGTGTTTCTCACCCCCGGGGAGATGCCGGAAATTCAGTTAGCGAAAAAGCCGGAAGCGCCAGCGGACGTCGCGTCGCCGCCAACCTCGCCCGCAGCGGAGGCCGCGACGCCTGCCGCCGCCGTACCGACCGGAGAGGCAAAATGAAAACAGACAAACAGCGCGGCGTCGCGCTGCTGGTGGTGCTGATCCTGTTGGTCATGATGTCCGCGCTGGCGGCAAAAATCAGCCAGCAGTTCTGTCGCAATTTGCAGAAAACGCGATATCAGGTGAGCCAGCAGCAGTTGCGCTGGGCGATGCAACGCCAGGATGAGGTGATTAAAGATCGTCTGCAAACCCTCACCAGCGGTGAAAGCAAAGGGCTTTCACCAGAGGGCGAATGGCGCGAGCCGCTGGAAACCCAAGGGGAATACTACACGGTGGTCAGCCAGATTGAGGACGCCCGGCGCTGCTTCAATGTCAACAGCCTGCTGGCGGAAGAAAAAGCGACGACGGCCACAGATGCCGCCGCGTTGCCGACGAAACCGGTAAAAGAGCAAATTATTGAACAACTGCTGGCCGACAGTGGTGTCAGCACTGTGACCGCAGAAGAGGTGTATCAACAACTGATGGATTACCTCGACGGTGACAGTATCACGGCGAAAGAGGGGCAGGAGAACGATGCGTGGGCCGGCGCGCTGCCGGAGCGGCTTCCTGCGAACCAGATGATGCGTACTATCGGTGAGATCACACAGCTGCCGGCGTTTCCGCCAGCGGCCTGGCCCAAAGCCAGCACCCTGCTGTGCGCCCTGCCGGACGCCGATGGCACGGTCGATGTGAACACCCTTAAGCCTGAGCAGGCAACGCTATTGTCGGCGCTGTTCCTCGGAAAACTGAGTGAAGATGACGCGTCGCGCTTGCTTGCTTCCCGTCCGCAAGAGGGGTGGGAGTCGGTCGAGGCTTTCAGCAAGGAATTAGAAACAAACTACCCGCAGAGCAAAGAAGTTCTGACCCAGGTTCAGGAATTTATCGCGGTGAACAGCAACGATTTCCGGGTTAACAGCACCGGGAATACCGATGATTTAACGCTGCGCGTTGTCAGCCAACTGCACGTTGATAAGGAAGCCGGGAAGGTTACGACCTGGCAACGCCGCTACCGAATAATGGAATAAGAAGAGTCATAGTCAATGAAACAGGTACTTTTTATTCGTCCCGACGCGAATGAGGACGGGAAAATTGCGTGGTGTATTTCCGGCCAGCAGCAGGTGAACGTTCTGGATAATCGCGCCGCCTTAAGCACGCTGGCAGACAGTCCGCTGGCAACGCGCGTCTGCCTGCTGTTGCCCGCCAGCGAACTGGTCTTTCGCCAGTTTACACTGCCAAAAAAAGGGCTTTCCATCCAGTCGGCGCCGTTCTCGTGGCTGGCGGAAGAAACGCTGATTGGCGATGTGGACACGTTGCACTGGACGGTACTGCGCAAAAAAGGCCGTGAGGTGGACGCGGTGGCGATTGACGCAGAATGTTTGCGCTTCTGGCTTTCGCTTTGTGAAAAAGCGGGGCTGAACGTGATTCAGGTTCTGCCGGATGCCATTTTACTGCCCGTCAGCGAAGGCGGCGCGACCCTGGTTTCCTGCGGCGACAGCTGGTGGCTGCGCGCCGCGCCGTTTAGCGCCTGTGAGGCAGATGCCGCCCTGATGCCGTTTTTGACCCGCGATCTCGATGGCGACATTTGCTGCTACGGCGACGTCCCGTCCGGCGTCGTCATTACTGAACAGCGGGCGTGGCAGCATCCTCTGACGCTGATTCAGCCGCAGTGGAAAACCTGCCGCGCCAATATGTTGCACGGTCCCTTTTTAGCCTCCGGCACGCACGGCTTCCGGCATGGGAAAGCGATGCTGGCCGCCGCCGTGGCGCTTTCCGTGGGGCTGATGATTGGCCCGCGGATCGCCATGGCCTGGATGCTGGTGCAACAGGAAAACCAGGCGCAGGAAGAGATCGTTCAGGTGGCGCAACACTATTTCCCCAGCCTGCGCCAGCAGACCAACATTAAGTATCATTTTGGTCAGAATCTCAAAAAACAGCCGAAAGGGGTCTTTTTACAACTTGACGCCCTGGCGCAAATTAAAAAAAACGTGCCCGCCGTGGAATTAAGCCAACTGGAATATAACGAGGCGCAAAATCAGCTTACCCTGAGCCTGTCGTCACCGGACCCGCAGGCGATCCAGTCATTTGTGAACCAGGCCCGCGGCAGTTTTGATTTTACCCTGCAACCCGTCTCCACCCAGGCGCCCTTTACGGCGATAGTCACCGGGAAATATAAATGAAAGAGCGTATTGCCCAACTGAAAGCGCGTTACCAGAATTACAGTCCGCGCGAGCGTAACCTGTTTACGCTGTGCGCCGCGGCGCTGTGCTGTGCCGCGGTCTATTACGGCGGCATCATCCCGCTGGACACTATGATTAAAAACAGCGAATCGACATTATTACGGCAAAAAGAGACTCTGCGCTGGATGCGCGAAGAGATCGATAAAAATCATTTGCAGGCGAAGGTATTAAAAACCAGCAATCCGCGCCAGGTGATCGAAGAGAGCGCGAAAGAGATCCATTTGCCGCTGACGGATATTCGCCAGCATGAGCAGTCTCTCGAACTTGTTGTTGAGAAGGTGAACGTTGTTGAACTGAAAAACTGGCTGCGTGAACTGAATCTTTCCTCAGGCGTGCGTCTGGAAAAAATGGCGTTAATGCCGGTCGACCGCGCCAGCAGCGTCAAGGCGACGCTGGTACTGAGCTGGAAAAAAGCCGCATGAATGCCCTGACCGCCTTCAGAGAGGGCTATCCGCTGGGGTTTTGCGTTATGAGCGGCGTGTTCGGCAGTATCATCGGCAGCTTTTTGGGCGTGGTGGTCGAGCGCCTTCCGCCGATGCTGCTGGAGGAAGAAGACGCAGGGAATTTGCTGTTTCCCGCCTCGCACTGTCCGGCATGCGGACATGTGTTGGCCTGGTGGGAAAATATTCCTCTGTTGAGCTGGTGCTGTCTGCGGGGACGCTGCAGCCACTGCCGGGTCGCTATCCCGCTTCGTCTGTTAATGGTCGAATGCCTCAGCGCGCTCTTCTTTGCGCTGACCGCCGCTTTCGCGCCTTCGTTGCCTGCGCTGATCGCGCTGTGGATCTTGTGGACCGGCCTGTTGCCGCTCACCTTCATCGACGCCCGTTATCTTCTGCTACCGGACTCTTTAACCCAGCCTCTGTTGTGGGCCGGGTTGTTGTTCCACGCCTGTGTTCATACGCTACCGTTAACCGACGCCCTCTATGGCGCGATAGCCGGTTATCTGTCGTTGTGGCTGGTGTATTGGGGATGCCGCCTGTTGACCGGGCGCGAGGGACTGGGTCAGGGGGATGGTAAACTGTTTGCCGCGCTGGGGGCCTGGTGCGGCTGGCAACCGTTGCCGTACATTCTGCTGCTTGCCGCGCTCACTGGCATCGTTATCTATGTGTTGTTATATAAATCCACTGGCAACGACCGACAAATTCCTTTTGGCCCCGCCCTTTCATTGGCGGGAGTAATTATTTTTATTATTCAATCCTGGCAATTCACATTCTAAGTGCCGCTGCAAGTATTTTTTCATCTATTTTCGCCGAGGGAATGAAAGGACGAAGGGTGTTTCCCGGATTATTATGCAAGGGTAAAAAAAAGGATGGTTTGCAAATAAATAGGGAGGATATCCATAATTAATAATCTTTAATGAGCCGTCATGGTTCATACCGTTATTCATTTATTAGTACTTCTCATTGTCGTTCATGCTTTAAGGAATGCATGGTTATTTTCATATTCACAAATAAAGTTATCGGGAATTAATAATGAAATTTATGAAGCCAAAATATCTGGCGTTGTTTGTCGCTGCGGCAACAAGCTCTGTATTTGCAGCGGCGCCAGGGACGCCGTCTATTTCCAGCGGTAATGATAAATTTGCCCTCGTGGAAGTGGATCAGGCTGCTCAGGATTATAACAACCTCGTTAAAGTGCATAACGACGGCGTTGACGTGAAAGTGGAGTGGAACGTGTGGAGCGGCGATGCGCCGACTTCCGCAAAAGTACTGCTGGACGGTAAAACCGTCTGGACCGGTGCTGGCAGCGCGTCTGGCTCTGCGACCTTTAAAGTAAAAAAAGGCGGGCGCTATCAGGAACAGGTGGAATTGTGTAACGACAGCGGTTGCACCAAGAGCGCCAGTAAGCTGATTATCGTGGCGGATACCGACGGTAGCCATCTGCTGCCGCTGAATACCCCGCTGCTGGAAAATAACAAAACCTTCGCGCAGCACACCGACAAAGTGGTTGGCGCCTACTTCCCGGAGTGGGGCGTCTATGACCGCAACTTCTCCGCCGATAAAATCCCGGTGGCGAACATCAACCACCTGCTGTATGGCTTTATTCCAATGTGCGGCGGCGACGGTATTAACGACAGCGCCAAATCGTCTGGTGCGCTGGAATCCCTGAAACGCGCGTGCCAGGGACGTCAGGATTACACCGTGGCGATCCACGATCCATGGGCGGCGCTGCAGAAACCGCAGCAGGGCGTAAGCAACTGGGATGACCCGTACAAAGGTAACTACGGTCAGCTGATGGCGATGAAAAAAGCGCATCCTGACCTGAAAATTCTGCCGTCCGTCGGCGGGTGGACGCTGTCCGATCCGTTTTTCCAGATGGACAATAAAGTCCTGCGCGATCGCTTCGTCGCCTCTGTAAAAGAGTTCCTGAAAACCTGGAAAGTGTTCGACGGTGTGGATATTGACTGGGAATTCCCGGGCGGCGGCGGTGAGAACGCCAAACTCGGTAATCCGCAGACCGATAAGGCCACGTACACCGCGCTGATGCACGATCTGCGTCAGATGCTGAACGAACTGTCGGCTGAAACGGGCCGTACCTACGAGCTGACCACCGCAATCGGCGCGGGCAAAGATAAGATTGAAGACGTTGACTACAACACGGCGCAGCAGTACCTCGATCATATCTTCCTGATGAGCTATGACTTCTACGGCGCGTGGAGCAACACCGATCTCGGCCACCAGACCGCACTTTATGGCGCGTCTTGGAAACCGGACACCAACTACACCACCGATAACGCAGTGAAAGCGATGCTGGAGCAGGGCGTACAGCCTGGCAAGATCGTCGTTGGCGCGGCGATGTACGGACGCGGCTGGACCGGCGTTCACGGCTACACTGGCGACAACCCGTTCACCGGCACGGCTACCGGTCCGGTGAAAGGCACCTGGGAAAGCGGCATTGTTGACTACCGTCAGATCGTCAACCAGATGCTGGGCAAACCGGGTTGGGAATACAAATACGATACCGCTGCAGAAGCGCCGTATGTATTCAACAAGTCTACCGGCGAGCTGGTGACCTACGACAACGCCCGCTCCGTTGAAGCGAAAGGCAAATATGTCCTGAACAACAACCTCGGCGGTCTGTTCGCGTGGTCTATCGAGTCCGATAACGGCGATATCCTGAACGCCATGAACGAAGGTCTGATGGGCGGCAGCTCCACGCCGGTTGAGCCGGTAAACACCAACCACGCGCCGGTCGCTTCTGCGGTTGACCAGAGCGTAACTGGCCCGGCGACCGTGATGCTCGACGGTTCGGCTTCCCGCGATCAGGACGGCGACGCGCTGACCTACAAGTGGACGCAGATTTCCGGCGCCACCGTAGCGATTGCCAACAGCACCAGCGCTAAAGCCAGCATCAACCTGCCAGCGGTTACCCTCGATCAAACTCTGGCATTCCGTCTGACGGTCACTGATGCGAAAGGCCTGAGCAATGCGGTGGATGTCCAGGTAGTGAATAAAGCGCCGAAAGCCAACCAGGCTCCGGTAATCAACGCCATGGAAGCCGTGAGCGTGACCGCGGGCGAGTCTCTGTCTCTGCATGCGCAGGCAACCGACCCGGATGGCGATGCGCTGACCTACAGCTGGAGCGTACCGGCAGATATGAACGCAACCGGTACGGATACGGCGAACGTGCGTATCACTGCGCCAGACGTGGCAAACGCCTCCACCTTCACCCTGAGCGTGATCGTGTCCGACGGTAAGACCAGCGTACAGTCTAACGTGCAGGTGACTGTGAATCCGAAAGCGGTACCGACTCCGGCAGAGGAAGACACCCATCCGTCTGATGAAGGCAACACCCCTTCAGACGAAGGTACTACCCCGTCTGATGAAGACAACACGCCGTCTGATGAAGGTAGCGCAACAGATTCCTGCGACAACCCGGTTGACGCTAACGCCAGCAAATACGCGGCATGGGAATCCAGCAAAATCTACAACGGCGGCGATACCGTGAGCTTCGACCATCTGGTATGGAAAGCGAAGTACTGGACGCAGGGTAACCAGCCGGGCTTCGGTGCGGAAGCCTGGGAACTGGTCAGCCAGGTGAAATTCAACTGGCGTTCCGATGTGGTCTACAACGGTGGCGATACTACAACGTATGAAGGGTCTGTGTACCGTGCGAAGTGGTGGACCATGGGCGACAACCCGGCAAACAGCGATGTATGGGTGAAGGAAGGCGCAGCAACCGACTGCAAATAATTTCACCGCAGGTCGCGGGGAGTACGCTCCCCGCACCTCTGGACCACACCCCGCTTCGGGTGTGGTTCTTCTCACCTGACAGGATGTAAAAAGGAGCCAATTAACACGTTTATCAGGAGAAAAAATGAAACGCATCATATTTTTGCTGCTGATTGTCAGTCAGAGCGTATTCGCTAACTGTTGGGATAACGCCGCGCATTATTACCATGTGGATCCTTATCTCTTATATGCAATAGCAAAAGTTGAATCCGGGATGAATCCCTATGCCGTAGGGGTAAATCACGATGGCACCCGGGATGTCGGTTTGATGCAAATTAACAGCTCGCATTTTACAGAACTGCAACGACACGGGATTGATGAATACCGGCTGATTGCCGAGCCGTGCACCTCAATTATGGTGGGGGCTTCGATTCTTTCCGACATGATTAAAGTCTATGGCAATAACTGGGAAGCCGTTGGCGCTTATAACGCAGGGCTGAAAAAAGAAAACTACCCTCAACGCATGATCTACGCGCGCAAGGTATGGAATAAATATCAACAGTTAAAAAAACCTTACCGCGGATGACTTTTATTTTTTGAAGAATACCCACGCGTGTTCTTCTAAAAGTGAATGTCGCACTGGAGGGCTTATTTATTGACGGATTAATAAATAAACCAGGGGATTAATTATCTTATTGTACTATTCAAGGAAAACTGAAATGAACAAACGGACATTATTAAGTGTACTTATTGCCGGCGCGTGTGTGGCGCCGTTTATGGCGCAGGCCAGCAATCTGCAGGCGACCAGCGGTGAGCCTTATACCATGAAGGCCAGCGACCTGGCGAAAAAAGAGCAGGAGCTGACCAACTTTCCGCTGATGCAGTCGGTAAAAGAGACTATTCGCACCCTCGATAACGCCTCAGTTGAACTGATCGAGCCGGGTCGCGCCGCCAATCCGGAAAACGTCAAGCGCGTGGAAGGCATCGTGAAAGCGTCTGACTGGGAATACCTGTTCCCGCTGCGCGCGCAGGCGTACACCTACAGCAACTTCCTGAAAGCGGTCGGTAAATTCCCGGCACTGTGCCAGACCTATAACGACGGTCGCGACAGCGACGCGATCTGCCGTAAAGAACTGGCGACTATGTTCGCGCACTTCGCCCAGGAAACTGGCGGCCATGAAAGCTGGCGTCCGGAGGCCGAATGGCGCCAGGCGCTGGTTCACGTCCGCGAGATGGGCTGGAGCGAAGGCCAGAAGGGCGGCTATAACGGTGAATGTAACCCGGACGTATGGCAGGGGCAGACCTGGCCGTGCGGTAAAGACAAAGACGGCGACTTCCTGAGCTACTTTGGTCGCGGCGCGAAGCAGTTGTCCTATAACTACAACTACGGTCCATTCTCGGAAGCGATGTATGGCGACGTGCGTGTACTGCTCGACAAACCGGAGCTGGTGGCGGACACCTGGCTGAACCTGGCGAGCGCGATCTTTTTCTTTGCCTACCCGCAGCCGCCGAAGCCGAGCATGTTGCAGGTGATCGACGGCACCTGGCAGCCGAACGAACACGATAAAGCCAACGGTCTGGTGCCGGGCTTCGGTGTGACCACCCAGATCATCAACGGCGGCGTGGAATGCGGCGGCCCGACCGAGATCGCCCAGTCACAGAACCGTATCAAGTACTACAAAGAGTTCGCCAATTACCTGAAAGTACCTGTTCCGGCTGATGAAGTGCTGGGTTGCGCCAACATGAAACAGTTCGACGAATACGGCGCGGGCGCGCTGAAGATTTACTGGGAACAGGACTGGGGGTGGAGCGCGGACACGCCAGACGGTAAAACCTATGCTTGCCAATTGGTGGGCTACCAGACGCCGTTCAGCGCCTTTAAAGACGGCGACTACACCAAATGCGTGCAGAAGTTCTATAACGTAAACATTGTGAATGACGACGGTACGCCGGTCACACCTGCCGATACCACACCGGCGGATACCACGCCGTCTGAGGATACGCCTGCCGATACCACCCCGCCAGATGACACGACCCCGGCGGATACCACGCCGGCAGACGATACCGCGCCAGTGGTGGTCAACCACGCGCCGGTGGCGATTATTTCAGGGCCGGTTGGCGCGGTTGAAGCGGGGGCGCAGGTTTCGCTGAGCGCGGAAAGCTCTACCGATGAAGACGGTAATAAACTGACCTATACCTGGCGCTCGCAGGACGGTCAGACCCTTTCCGGCGAAGACAAAGCGGTGGTGACCTTTACCGCGCCGGAAGCCGCTACGGCGAAGCAGTACGAAGTGAGCCTGACCGTCAGCGATGGCGAACTGAGCAGCACCGCATCCTATCTGCTGAACGTGAAAGCAAAGGCCTCGACGCCGTCTGAAGATGAAGGCGCTTACCCAGGCTGGAGCGCTAACAGCACGTACAACGCAGGGGACATCGTGAACAACCACGGTAAACTGTTCCAGTGCAAACCGTTCCCGTACAGCGGCTGGTGCAACAACGCGCCAACCTACTATGAACCCGGCGTGGGTCTGGCATGGTCCGACGCATGGACCGCGCTGTAAGGTAAACGCAAAGCGGCAACCAGAGGTTGCCGCTTTTTTGCGATTTTGCCGCCCGGATAAGTCACCTTCCGGCGGTGAGCGGTTTAGCGATGTAATTTCCCGTGATCGCGCAGCCAGGCTGCGGTTCTGATAATTCCCTCATCAAGCGTCACCACCGGTTTATATCCCAACTCGTCCCCGGCGCGGCTGATATCCAGCGTAAAATCAAAATTCAGCTTTGACACGCCATAGTGGGTAAGTGCGGGCTCTTTTGCGGATTTGTTGCCGAAACGCTCCATGCTGCGGGCGATCATGTCCAGCATCGGGTAGGGAACAGAGCGGATCCGACAGTGGATATTCAGTTCATCAATCAGCTTTTGCACAATGCTGCGCAGGGTTCTCGGCTCGCCGTTGGTGATGTTATACACCCGGCCAGAGGGCAGGCTGTCGCACTGCGCCTGGCTGGCCAGCCACATCGCGTGAATCGCATTCTCATAGTAGGTCATATCCACCAGCGCGCTGCCGCCGTGGGGCAACAGCACGCTGCCGTACTGGTGCATCATGTGCGCCAGTCGCGGGATAAACACTTTGTCATGGGGGCCAAACAGACTTTGCGGACGCAGCACCGTAAATCGCGTTTGCGGGTTAGCCTGCGCCAGCAGATTAATCACGTCTTCACCGGCGGCTTTACTGCGGGCAAACTCGTTGGCGAAACGGTGAGGGCGAAAATCCTCTTTAATACCGCGATGATGGTGGTAATCGAAATAGAGCGAAGGGGAGGAGATATGAATGAAATTACGCACGCCCCACGCCACCGACCATTCGCCAAGACGACGGGTTGCGCGGACGTTGGCCAGATCAAAGGCTTCCTGGGTTCCCCACGGCGAGGTGAAGCTTGAGCAGTGCCACAGCGTGTCGATGCCCGCGAGCATGACCTTCGCCTGTGACGAAACCAACTCGGTCAGATCCGCATGGACAAATTCCGCGCCCATCTTCTCGAGCAGTTTTCCCATCGCCTCATTGCGACCGGTGGCTCTGACGCTGATGCCTTTGTTGCGCAAAAACTCAACCGCGTTTCGTCCCAAGCCGCTGGTTGCGCCGGTAACCAGTACCTTCATATCAATCCACTGTGTTTTAAAAACGTCGTGCGCATTCTTCCGTGAATTACGTCGGTATGCAATGGGAAACGTGAAACAATACAGTCTCTTTTTACTTATTTTCTGTGATTTGTTCTGCAAGTCGGGCAATTTTCTTTGCCATTCCCCGGAAGATAAACAGGTGCGCCGGAATCATCAACAGCCAGTAAAAAAGGCCCGGCATCCCGTGCGGATGCCACCAGGCGCGCACGTCAATCTGTCGGTGATCCCCTTTATCCTCAAGGGTAAAACTGAGGCGGCCCAGCCCCGGCGCCTTCATACCGAACAGCAGGGTCAGCTGTTTTTCCGGCTCGACAATAATCACCTTCCAGCTGTCCACCGTATCGCCGGGCTGTAAAAGCGCATGTTCGGGGCGACCTTTCGCCAGCCGATGGCCGACCAGCAGATCCATCGCCGCGCGGGTTTTCCACAACGCATTGCCGAAGAAATATCCCTCTTTGCCACCGAGACGGTTCACGACCTGCCACAGCGCCTGCAGACTGGCAGAGGTGCTGACGGTAAAGCCAGCCTGTTTGGCGAAAAAACCGTACTCAGGCCGCCAGCGGGCAAATGCCTGCGCGTCGTAACCCCAGTCGCTGGAGTTAACCAGCTTCTCTTCTTCTTTCAGCGTCCTGCGCACCGCGTCGTCGAAGGCAATCAGCTTTTGCGGGATCAACGCGCGTAGCGCCCTGTCGTCAGCCAGCAGGTCGTGCTTCAGTCCCTGTATCAGCGCTTTCGCGGTCGTGGGGGGGACAGAGGTGATCACGTTAAGAAACCAGACGGAAATCCAACGGGTCGGAAAGGGGATGGGAAGGAGCGGACGGCGTTTGCCGCTGACCGTCATAAAATGTTCAAACTGCGCCTGATAGCTCAGCACTTGCGGCCCGGCGGCTTCCAGCACCCGATGTTCGCGGGTGGGATGGTTGAGCAGTTCCACCAGGTAATGCAGCAGGTTCTCCAGCGCGATGGGGGTGGTGCGCGAGCGCACCCAGCGCGGCGGCGTGAGGATCGGCAGGTTGTAGACCATATCGCGCATCACTTCAAACGCGGCGGACCCTGCGCCGACGATGATCCCGGCGCGCAGTTCGGTGACCGGCACGCCGGACTCGCGCAACGTGTCTGCCGTCAGTTGTCGCGCGCGCAGGTGGTCCGACTGCTCATGTTCGGGCGCCTGTAGCGAGCTGAGAAAAATCAGCTGATTAACCGGCGTTTCGCGCAGGGCGTCACGCACGTTCAGCGCCACCTGCCGTTCATGGGCGATAAAGTCGCCGCCTTCGCCCATGCCGTGAACCAGATAGTACAGGGTATCGATGTTTTTCAGCAGGGCGGGCAGCGTGCGCGGCCAGTTCAGATCGATGTTATGGCAGCTGACGTTCGACAGCTGCATTTTTTCCAGCCGTTCGGTGCGACGTGCCGCCGCCAGCACCTGATGCCCGTGCGCGCTGAGCGCCTGCACCAGATGCTGACCGATGTATCCGCTGGCGCCAAGCACCAGAATGCGTTGCGGCACGGTTGTCTCCTTAGCGGTTCAGAAAGGCGCGCCAGTGGGCGACAACGTCGGCAAGCTGCTCGCGCGAGACGTCCAGATGCGTGACCAGACGTACCACGGGCGAGGCATTGATCAGCACACCGTGGTCTTTCATATACGCGCCCAGCGCCGCCGCGCGTTCTTCGCCTACGCGAACGAACAGCATGTTGGTGTCATGACGCGTCACTTCCGCGCCAGCGTCACGCAGCTGTTCCGCCAGCCACGCGGCGTTGTCGTGATCGTCCTGCAGGCGGGCGACATTGTTTTTCAGCGCATACAGCCCGGCTGCGGCCAGAATCCCCGCCTGACGCATTCCGCCGCCGGTCATTTTGCGCCAGCGCGTGGCGCGCTTGATGTAATCATGGCTGCCGACCAGCAGCGACCCGACCGGCGTACCCAGCCCTTTCGACAGGCAGATAGTGAACGAGTCGCAATATTGGGTGATCTCTTTCAGCGCGCAGCCGTAGGCGACCACGGCGTTAAAGATGCGCGCGCCGTCGACATGCAGCGCCAGACCGCGCTCACGGGTAAACTCCCACGCGGCTTTCAGGTATTCGCGCGGCAACACTTTGCCGTTGTGGGTGTTTTCAAGACTGAGTAGCTTCGTGCGGGCGAAATGAATATCGTCCGGCTTAATTTTCGCCGCCACCTTATCCAGCGGTAATGAACCGTCTGCCGCTGCGTCAATGGGCTGCGGCTGGATGCTACCGAGCACTGCCGCGCCGCCCGCTTCAAAGAGATAGTTATGCGCGCCCTGACCGACGATATACTCTTCACCGCGTTCACAGTGGCTGAGCAAGGCGACCAGATTGGCCTGGGTGCCGGTGGGTAAAAACAGCGCGGCCTCTTTGCCGCTGAGTTCCGCGGCGTAGCGCTGAAGTTCGTTAACGGTAGGGTCATCTCCGTACACGTCATCGCCAACCGGGGCGGCCATCATGGCTTCCAGCATGGCGCGGCCCGGTCGGGTGACGGTATCACTGCGTAGATCGATCACGGCATTTCCTCTGTAAAGTCAGGGTAATGCCTTCTGTTTTACCTGAGCCAGTTGGTTTTTGCCAGTTCGATCACTTCGTCGCCGCGCCCGCTGATGATCGCCCGCAGCATATACAGGCTGAACCCTTTGGCCTGCTCCAGTTTGATCTGCGGCGGGATCGCCAGCTCTTCTTTGGCGACCACTACGTCCACCAGTACCGGACCGTCGATAGCGAAAGCACGCTGTAGGGCTTCATCCACCTCTGAGGCTTTTTCAACGCGAATACCGGTGATGCCGCAGGCTTCGGCGATGCGGGCGAAATGGGTGTCATGCAGCTCGGTGCCGTCGGTCAGGTAACCGCCGGCCTTCATCTCCATCGCCACGAAGCCCAGCACGCTGTTGTTAAAGACCACGATTTTGACCGGCAGCTTCATCTGTACCACCGAGAGGAAATCGCCCATCAGCATGCTGAACCCGCCGTCGCCACACATCGCCACGACCTGGCGCTCCGGCGCGGTAGCCTGCGCGCCCAGCGCCTGCGGCATGGCGTTCGCCATCGAGCCGTGGTTAAACGAGCCGAGCAGTCGGCGCTTGCCGTTCATTTTCAGGTAACGCGCCGCCCATACCGTCGGCGTACCGACGTCGCAGGTAAAGATGGCGTCATCGGCGGCAAAACGACTGATCTGCTGCGCCAGGTACTGTGGGTGGATGGCTTTGTCGCTCGGTTTCGCCAGATCGTCGAGTCCTTTGCGGGCGTCGCGGTAATCGTTCAATGCTTTATCAAGGAATTTTCGATCGGTTTTTTCTTCCACCAGCGGCAGTAGCGCCGTCAGGGTCGCTTTTATGTCGCCGACCAGCGCCATATCAACCTTACTGTGCGCGCCGATGCTCCCCGGATTGATGTCGATCTGGATAATTTTGGCGTCGGTGGGGTAGAAGGCGCGGTAGGGGAACTGCGTGCCGAGCAGCACCAGGGTGTCGGCGTTCATCATGGTATGGAAACCGGACGAGAAGCCGATAAGCCCGGTCATGCCCACGTCATAAGGATTGTCGTATTCGACGTGCTCTTTGCCGCGCAGGGCGTGCACGACAGGCGCTTTGATTTTGGCGGCAAACTCAACCAGCTCGTGATGGGCGCCCGCGCAGCCGCTGCCGCACATCAGCGCGATATTGCTGGAGTAACGCAGCAGTTGCGCCAGTTTGCGCAGCTCTTCTTCCGCGGGGGTGACGACCGGCATCGGCGCATGATACCAGTGGCTGCTGGCGCCTTCCGGCGCGGGTTTCAGCGCTACGTCGCCCGGGAGCACCACGACCGACACGCCGCGATTCAGTACCGCTTTGCGCATGGCGATCGCCAGGACCTGGGGGATCTGCTCAGGGCTGGAAACCAGCTCGCAATAGTGGCTGCATTCACGGAACAACTCTTGCGGGTGGGTCTCCTGGAAGTAACCGCTGCCGATCTCGCTGGAGGGAATATGGGCGGCAATCGCCAGTACCGGAACATGGTTACGGTGGCAGTCAAACAGGCCATTGATTAAATGCAGGTTGCCGGGGCCGCAGGAGCCTGCGCACACCGCCAGATTGCCGGTAAGCTGGGCCTCCGCGCCAGCGGCAAACGCCGCGACCTCTTCGTGACGGGTCGACATCCACTCAATCGTTCCCATGCGATTGAGACTGTCGCTCAGGCCGTTCAGGGAATCGCCCGTTACGCCCCAGATGCGTTGCACTCCGGCCTGTTCCAGCGTTTTTGCAATAAAAGCGGCAACCGTTTGTTTCATGGTTCTCCATCTCCTTCAATGTGATAACGGTTACAAGTTTAGTTGAAGATGGCAAAAAGGCCGGATGGCGTCAGCGCATCCGGCCTGAAGGGGGAGACCGGATAAGCGCAACGCTTTCCGGCAAGGTATCACTACGCGAGGACCAGATCGCCCTGTGGATGACAGGAGCAGGCCAGCACGTAGCCTTCGGCGATTTCCGCGTCGGACAGCGTCATGGTGCTGCTGACCGTATACTCACCGGAAACCACTTTGGTTTTACAACAGCCGCAGACGCCAGCACGACAGGCGACAGTAACTGGCACTTTGTTGCTTTCCAGCGCGTCCAGCAGTGTGGTGCCGACGGGCGCGTAAAACGTTTTTGCCGGTTGCAGTTTGGTAAATTTCAGACCGCTGGTAGCGGCTTCTGCCACCGGCGTAAAGAACTTCTCTTTGAAAAAGCGCGTCACGCCAAGCGCTTTCACTTCCTGTTCGACCCAATCCATATACGGCGCCGGGCCGCAGGTCATTACGGTACGCGAGGTAAGATCGGGTACCTGCTGCAACAGTGCAGGGGTCAGGCGACCGGCGACAAAACCATGAGTGGCGTT
This sequence comes from Citrobacter sedlakii NBRC 105722, assembly GCF_000759835.1. GTDB lineage: Bacteria > Pseudomonadota > Gammaproteobacteria > Enterobacterales > Enterobacteriaceae > Citrobacter_A > Citrobacter_A sedlakii. The sequence continues at coordinate 13,739 of NZ_BBNB01000002.1, read as the reverse complement.
ATTTTCTGCCACCAGCGTGACCGGGTACTGCTGCCACTCTTCGGCGAAAATCACGTCCTGCGGCGAGCGCACGTTAAAAATCACCTGCACGTCGGCCTGTGGGCGATACTTCGCCAACCAGCGGCGCATCGACATGATCGGCGTGACGCCGCAACCGGCGGCGAGCATCAGGAATTTATCGTCTGCTTTATCGTCGCAGGTAAATTCGCCCATCGCGTCGGACAGCCAAATGTAGTCGCCGCGCTTCACGTTGCGGGTTAACCACTGCGAACCTGCCCCGTCGTCAATCCGGCGAACGGTCAGCGTAATATACTCGCTGACGCCCGGCGTGGAAGACAGCGTGTAGGCACGCAGCGTGTCCGCAGAGTTACGCACGCTCACCAGTGCATACTGCCCGGCGCGATACGGATAATAGTCATGGCACAGCAGGGCTATTGTCCAGACATCCGGCGTTTCCTGATGGATGTGATGGACCTGCATCCGCCATGGGCACTGATTGGTTGGCATCGTCATCTTTTACTCCTTACGCGCTCAGCAACTGCTTCATATCGTCTTCAACGGTGGTGACGGAACGCAGACCGAATTTTTCGTTGAGTACCGCCAGCAGATCCGGGGTGAAGAAGCCCGGCGCGGTCGGTCCGGTGACGATATTTTTCACGCCAAGCGACAGTAGGGTCAGCAGAATAACGATCGCTTTCTGTTCGAACCAGGAGAGCACCAGGGAGAGCGGCAGATCGTTGACGCCGCAGCCCAGTTTTTCCGCCAGCGTGACCGCCAGAATGATAGCGGAGTAAGCGTCGTTACACTGCCCGGCATCCACCAGACGCGGCAGCCCTTCGATATCGCCAAACTCGAGCTTGTTGAAGCGGTATTTGCCGCAGGCGAGGGTGAGGATCAGGCAGTCATCCGGCACGCTGGTGGCGAAGTCGGTGAAATAGTTACGTTCGCCGCGCGCTCCGTCGCAACCGCCGACAAGGAAGATGTGACGCAGTTTTTCCCGGCTGACCAGGTCGATCAGCGTATCTGCCGCCCCAAGCAGGGTCTGACGGCCAAAGCCGACGGTGATCAGGTGCGGAATCTCGCTGTACGGGAAGCCTGCCATCTGCTGCGCTTGTGCAATCACCGGGCCGAAATCGTCGCCTTCGAGATGACTGACGCCCGGCCAGCCGACGATGCTGCGGGTCCAGATACGGTCGTCATAAGCGCCCACGGTCGGATCGATGATGCAGTTTGAGGTCATCACGATAGGCCCAGGGAAGCGGGCGAACTCGACCTGCTGGTTCTGCCAGCCGCTGCCGTAGTTACCGACCAGATGTTTGAATTTACGCAGTTCCGGGTAACCGTGAGCGGGCAGCATTTCGCCGTGGGTGTAGACGTTAACGCCGGTACCTTCGGTCTGCTCCAGCAGGTTATAGAGATCTTTCAGATCGTGACCTGAAATCAGAATACATTTGCCTTCAGTGGCTTTCACGTTGACCTGAGTTGGCGTGGGGTGACCGTATTTTGTCGTCTCACCGGCGTCGAGAATGCTCATGACCTTAAAGTTCATCTGGCCGATTTCCATCGAGCATTCCAGCAGCGCGTTCATGTCGGCAGGCCAGGTGCCCAGCCACGCCATGATTTTATGGTACTGCGCGTAGATGTCGTTGTCGTATTGACCGAGCACATGGGCATGCTCCATATACGCCGCCGCGCCTTTCAGGCCGTACAGGCAGAGCAGACGCAGGCCGAGAATGTTGTCGCCAATCGCCGCTTTGTCTTTGTTCGGGGTAAATTCTGCCGCCTGGCGCTGCAGGTCACCGAGATCGTCGCTGACCAGTTGCAGCTCCGCCATCGGATTGTCGCAATGGGCGCTGGCGTCTACGCTCAGGCACTGGGCTTTTAGCGCTTCACGCATGGCGATGGCATCACGGGCATAGCCCACGATACGCGGGGAATCGAAGTTAACGTTAGTCAGCGTAGAGAAAAACGCGCGCGGCGCGAAGCTGTCAACGTCATGATTAATGATGCCGTATTCACGGGCTTTCACCGCCCATGCAGACAGACCCTGTAGGGCAGCGATCAGCAGATCCTGCAAATCGGAGGTTTCAGCCGTTTTACCGCACATACCCTGCGCGTAAGAGCAGCCGTTTCCTGCCGGAGTACGGATAGTTTGTTCACATTGCACACAAAACATGGTCACACCCTTAAAGTTATATTTAATATACATGTTTAAGGTTATGCCTGAGCACGAAAGGAGAAAAGGGATTTCTGATACAACTTACAGGGAGATTGATTTAGCGCAATTTTGGCGGCAGAGACCTACCGCCATCGGGGTATTACGCAGAGAAAAACGCCATCAGGATCGGCACCAGCAGGCTGAGGATAAAGCCATGTACAATGGCGGCTGGCACCATTTCCAGCCCGCCCGTGCGCTGTAAAACCGGCAGGGTGAAGTCCATCGATGTCGCCCCGCACAGCCCCAGCGCGGTGGAGCGGCTGCGGCGCACCAGGCCCGGAATCAGCATAATGGCGATCAATTCGCGCGCCAGATCGTTAAAGAACGCGGCGCTGCCAATCACCGGACCATAGGATTCCGTCAGCAAAATACCGGACAGGGAGTACCAGCCAAACCCGGACGCCATCGCCAGCGCGGTTTTGATCGGCAGATCGAGAATAAAAGCATTGATTAAGCCGCCGAACAGGGAACTGGCGACCACCACGACGGCGACAATCATGCCCCGGCGATTAAGAATAATTTGCCTTAACGTCATGCCGCTATTGCGCAGTTGGATCCCCACCAGCAGTAACAGAAGAATCAGGGTATATTCGCTGGCTTCGGTCGCATGCTGCAAAAGAGAGAAACCGCTGAGTCCCAGCAGAAAACCCGCCACCACCACGCCGCATAATTTTAGCGACTCCAGCGCCATGGCAATACGCGACGGCAGTTTCTCCTGCTGATGATTGTGTCGCCAGGGTAATGAACGTTCCAGCCACAGCAAGGCCACAATATTACAGAGTAAAATAACGCTAATACTGACTGCGGAATAATGAAAAATAGCGAGCAGATTACTCGCCAGATTATCCAGGAAGGCCAGGCTAATACCCATAAAAAAGAGAATCAGATAAACCATCCAGCTTAACAGGCGATTAATGAGTTTTAATGCCGCGTTGTGCCGCAGCGGAATGAGATAACCTGCAATCAGCGGAAGCAGAATAATGAGAAGTCCAGAAAACATGAACAGCCGGTCCTTGTAAGAATCGTTTAGCGTCAACGACACTACCCAATAAAGTCTGTCCCGTAAAGCGGCAAAAAGAAAGCCGGGCGACGCTGGCGCTCACCCGGTTCACAATCGAACGTATTTGCAGGCCAGGAGAAGCATCGCGCTTACCCGGCCTGTTATCATTAATCGCGTTTTTCCAGCAGGGTGCGATAAATAAGCCCACCGAGGGTCCCGCCGATAATCGGCATCACCCAGAACAGCCACAGCTGTTCCAGCGCCCAACCCCCCTGGAAGATCGCGACTGCGGTACTGCGCGCCGGGTTCACAGAGGTATTGGTCACCGGAATGCTGATCAGGTGAATCAGGGTTAACGCCAGGCCAATCGCGATGGGCGCGAAACCGGCAGGGGCGTATTTATCCGTTGCGCCATGAATGACCAACAGGAAACCGGCTGTCAGGACAATCTCAATGACAATGGCGGACAGCATGGAATAGCCGCCCGGTGAATGTTCGCCATAGCCGTTAGAAGCAAACCCGCTGGCTGCCGCGTCAAAGCCCGTTTTACCGCTGGCAATAAGGTACAATACGGCCGCCGCAATAATCCCGCCGATCACCTGGGCAATAATATAGCCAATGACCTCTTTCACCGGAAAACGGCCGCCAGCCCATAAGCCTAATGTTACCGCTGGATTAAAATGACCGCCGGAAATATGCCCCACAGCGAACGCCATCGTTAATACGGTGAGACCAAATGCCAGCGCGACACCCGCAAAACCGATGCCTAATTCCGGAAAGGCTGCTGCCAGTACAGCGCTCCCACAGCCACCAAAAACAAGCCAGAATGTACCAAAACATTCAGCCGCTAATTTTCTGAACATATCCACCTCAATAAGAAATAACCACAAACGTGGTGTCAGTAATATTCGTCTACAGGACGACGAAACAATAAATAGCGCGCTATTTTAAAAACGAACGTCGTCCATTCTCTAGCTAAATAAATCCAGATCGTTTGATGTAGGGCAATGAGGCGTCATTCCTTGCTCAGATTAATCTTATTTGAAGTGTAGCGTATGTTCAAATGAAAGTGAGCGAACAAAATCTGAATTTATATGGCGAAAAATCCGGCTATTTAAATTTGGCAGTGAGCATAATTCATCTTCTTAATTGTTCATAAATCAGTCTATTAGCACGCTTAATTTTACCCGGGTCACGTCCGCGACGCGCATTTGCCGTTATACTGCGAGAAGCTAAAGGGAAAAGTGACATTTGTCTGGAGGAAGCATGATTCTCGAACGCGTTGAGATTGTTGGGTTTCGCGGTATCAATCGGCTGTCGTTAATGCTGGAGCAAAACAATGTGCTGATTGGCGAAAACGCCTGGGGTAAATCCAGTCTCCTTGACGCGCTGACGCTGCTGCTTTCGCCTGAGTCAGAGCTGTATCACTTTGACCGCGACGATTTCTGGTTCCCGCCTGGCGATGTCAATGGCCGTGAGCGGCATTTGCACATTGTCCTGACCTTTCGCGAATCACAACCGGGACGCCACCGGGTGCGGCGTTATCGACCGCTTGAAGCCTGCTGGTCGCCGTGTCGCGACGGCTATCAGCGCATCTTTTATCGCCTGGAAGGCGAAAGCGCCGATGACGGCAGCGTGATGACGCTGCGCAGTTTCCTTGACGGCGACGGTCATCCTCTGTCGGTGGACAATATTAATGACCAGGCGCGGCATCTGGTGCGTTTAATGCCGGTGCTGCGCCTGCGCGACGCGCGGTTTATGCGCCGCATCCGTAACGGTACGGTGCCTGACGTCAAAGATGTCGAGATCACCGCTCGTCAGCTCGATTTTCTGGCTCGCGAACTGGCGACGCGTCCGCAAAACCTGACCGATGGCCAGATCCGCCAGGGGCTGTCAGCAATGGTGCAACTGCTGGAGCATTACTTTACCGAGCAGGGAACGTCCCAGTCGCGGCACCGGTTAATGCGCCGTCGTTCGAGCAACGAACAGCGCAGCTGGCGCTATCTCGACATTATTAACCGGATGATCGACAGACCCGGCGGGCGGACCCACCGGGTGATTCTGCTGGGACTGTTCTCGACGCTGCTGCAGGCGAAGGGCACCGTCAGACTGCATAAAGACGCCAGGCCGCTGCTGCTGGTGGAAGATCCGGAAACCCGCCTGCATCCCATCATGCTCTCAGTGGCCTGGCAACTGCTCAACCTGCTGCCGCTGCAGCGAATCACCACCACCAACTCCGGTGAACTGCTGTCGCTGACGCCCGTCGAGCACGTCTGCCGCCTGGTGCGTGAATCTTCCCGCGTGGCGGCCTGGCGTTTAGGGCCAGGTGGTCTTAGCCCCGAAGACGGGCGTCGTATTGCGTTCCACATTCGTTTTAACCGCGCCTCCTCGCTGTTTGCCCGCTGCTGGTTGCTGGTGGAAGGGGAAACCGAAACCTGGGTGATCAACGAACTGGCCCGTCAGTGCGGCCACCATTTTGACGCTGAAGGGATCAAAGTGATCGAGTTTGCTCAGTCCGGGCTGAAGCCGCTGGTGAAGTTTGCCCGGCGGATGGGGATCGAGTGGCACGTGCTGGTGGACGGCGATGAGGCCGGGAAGAAATATGCGGCGACGGTTCGCGGTCTGCTGAATAACGACAAAGAGGAAGAGCGTGAGCACTTAACGGCGCTGCCAGCCCTTGATATGGAACATTTTATGTATCGCCAGGGCTTCTCGGACGTTTTTCACCGTGTGGCGCAGATCCCGGAAAACGTGCCAATGAATATCCGTAAAATCATTTCGAAGGCGATCCATCGCTCATCGAAACCGGATTTAGCCATCGAAGTGGCGATAGAGGCCGGACGGCGCGGCGTTGACGCGGTGCCGGTGCTACTGCGCAAAATGTTTTCGCGCGTCTTGTGGCTGGCGCGCGGCCGGGCGGATTAATGGCTAAAGCGGCGGGGCACCTGCTCGACAACGCTGTCGAGCAGGGCGTAGCGGCGACGGTATTCGGCCCGTTTTTTACTGGCGATATCCGCCTCGCTTTTGCGTGCAATGGTTAAGGGCAGGGCGTAATAGCCGGCGTCGGTCATTTCACCGCCCAGCGATGACCAGAACGCGTCATAGTCGGCATGCATCTGGGTTTTTTTATCCATGTAGCGCCAGCTGCGATAGACATGTACAGCGTTGCTGACCGCCAGAATCTGCTCGACCTGCGCAACCCGGGCAAACTGGCACAGCGCTTCCATCACGATCCTTTTCGGAAAGAGGCCATAACAGGCTTTGGTCGCCTGTTGTATAACTTCATGCGGAACATCGTTTGCCGCCCCCTGCAAGCCACCGATAAACAGGGTACGTTTTCCGTTTAAATAGCAGAAGGTAAACGTGATTTCTGCCAGAATACGTTTCTGCGCGTCACGAATCACGACCGTACTTTCTCCCTCTTTATCCAGGGAGACGAGGCTGACTAAATCCAGCTGGAATGGCGCATCGTCTTTCGCGGTTATTTGTGCCAGACCGAGGCCGTAATGGCTTAAATAACCGATCTGCTGCTCGCGGGTGAGCAAGTTACGCATCATCTCATAGTGCGTGCAAAGCGCGTTCAGCGCAGTGTGCCGTTTAATATTCACCGCCATATACGGTCGGTGCAGACGGATCGGCAGGCGCGGCTGGCGTGTTAACAGCGTGTCCAGCTCCGGCCATTGCGTCAGATTGTCTAACAACTGACTGGTTGCCCGCGGCATTAATAGCGAGCGAATAAGGAATTTCCGCCGAAAACTGGCTTTCCGCCAGAATTTACCCGGCAGTAATTGTCCGCGCGTCAGGCGCATAAATAATTGTAAAGGGGACGCGACGTCGGAAGGGTAGAAGGTATTATCAGTAATCTGTGACATGATCGAAATCCGCAACATGATGTATGCGAAAATTGAAACATGCTGAATCTTAACCAATCGTCAATGCCCGCCGCGCGCGCCTTTGCGTTTGCGGGTTGTTTAGATAAGGTTGATATTCGCAGGCAAAACTACCATCAGGATTAATATGGGTATTAAGGGAAAAAAAATTAAAAAGCGCTATCTGCTGCTGATATTCATTCTTATCCTGGGGGCGATTGCCCTCTGGCGGACGCTTAATGCGCCAGTGCCAACGTATCAGACGCTGATCGTCCGTCCGGGCGATCTTCAGCAGAGTGTGCTCGCCACCGGTAAACTGGATGCGCTGCGTAAAGTTGACGTCGGCGCCCAGGTGAGCGGGCAGTTGAAAACGTTGTCGGTGGCGATTGGCGATAAGGTGAAAAAAGATCAACTGCTGGGGGTTATCGACCCGGAGCAAGCGGAAAACCAGATCAAAGAAGTGGAAGCGACGCTGATGGAGCTTCGCGCCCAGCGCCAGCAAGCTGAAGCCGAGCTGAAGCTGGCGCGGGTCACGCTCTCCCGACAACAGCAGTTGGCAAAAACCCAGGCCGTCTCGCAGCAGGATCTCGACACCGCCGCGACGGAAATGGCCGTTAAGCAGGCGCAGATCGGCACCATCGATGCCCAAATCAAGCGTAATCAGGCCTCCCTGGATACCGCTAAAACCAATCTCGACTATACGCGTATCGTCGCGCCAATGGCCGGCGAAGTGACCCAAATCACCACCCTGCAGGGGCAGACGGTTATCGCGGCGCAGCAGGCGCCAAATATCCTGACGCTGGCGGATATGAGCACCATGCTGGTGAAGGCGCAGGTGTCTGAGGCGGACGTGATTCACCTCAGGCCGGGACAGAAGGCATGGTTTACCGTACTGGGCGATCCGCAAACCCGTTATGAAGGGGTGCTGAAAGACGTTCTGCCGACACCGGAAAAAGTTAACGACGCGATTTTCTATTACGCCCGGTTTGAAGTACCGAACCCAAAAGGCATTCTGCGGCTGGATATGACCGCCCAGGTGCATATCCAGCTCACCGACGTGAAAAATGTGCTGACTATACCGCTCTCCGCGCTGGGCGACCCGGTGGGCGATAACCGTTACAAAATCACCTTGCTGCGTAACGGCGAAAGCCGCGAGCGGGAAGTGTCAATTGGCGCGCGTAATGACACCGATGTCGAGATTATCAAAGGGCTGGAAGCGGGTGAGGAAGTGGTTATCGGCGAAGGCAAGCCAGGAGCGGCGCAATGACGGCGCTGCTTGAGCTGAGCAATATCCGTCGCAGTTATCCCTCCGGTGAGGAGCAGGTGGAGGTGCTCAAAGGCATCACTCTGCAAATCAACGCCGGGGAGATGGTCGCGATTGTCGGCGCGTCCGGCTCCGGTAAATCGACGTTGATGAACATTCTTGGCTGCCTCGATAAGCCCACCAGCGGCACCTACCGGGTGGCGGGGCGCGACGTGTCGACCTTAGACAGCGATGCGTTGGCGCAGCTGCGCCGCGAGCATTTTGGCTTTATCTTCCAGCGTTACCACCTGTTGTCGCACCTGACGGCGGCGCAAAATGTCGAAGTGCCCGCCGTCTATGCCGGTACCGAGCGTAAGCAACGTCTGGCCCGCGCTCAGGAACTGCTCCAGCGGCTCGGGCTGGGCGATCGCCTGGACTATCAGCCTTCGCAGCTGTCCGGCGGACAACAGCAGCGTGTCAGTATCGCGCGTGCGCTGATGAATGGCGGGCAGGTGATCCTGGCTGACGAACCGACCGGTGCGCTCGACAGTCGCTCCGGCGAAGAGGTGATGGCGATCCTGCACCAGTTGCGCGATCGCGGGCACACGGTGATTATCGTCACCCACGATCCGCAGGTTGCCGCACAGGCTGAGCGGGTGATTGAAATTCATGACGGCGAAATTGTGCGTAATCCCCCGTCGCAGTCCCCCCGGCAGGGAAAAGGCATCCAGGAGCCGACGGTGAAAACGGCATCCGGGTGGAGCCAGTTTGTCAGCGGATTTCGCGAAGCGCTCACCATGTCCTGGCGGGCGTTAGCGGCGAATAAAATGCGCACCTTGCTGACCATGCTCGGGATTATTATCGGCATCGCGTCAGTGGTGTCGATTGTGGTGGTCGGTGACGCGGCGAAACAGCTGGTGCTGGCCGATATCCGCGCCATTGGCACCAACACCATTGATATCTATCCCGGCAAAGATTTTGGCGACGACGACCCGCAATACCAGCAGTCGCTGAAGTATGACGATCTCAGCGCCATCCAGAAGCAGCCGTGGGTGACCTCGGCGACGCCTGCCGTGTCGCAGAATTTACGTCTGCGTTATGGCAATACCGATGTGGCGGCCAGCGCTAACGGCGTCAGCGGCGACTACTTTAACGTATACGGGATGACCTTCAGCGAGGGGAACACCTTCAACCGTGAACAGCTTAACGGTCGGGCGCAGGTGGTGGTGCTGGACAGCAATACCCGGCGTCAGTTGTTTCCGCATAAAGCGAGCGTGGTGGGCGAAGTGATTCTGGTAGGCAATATGCCCGCGACGGTTATTGGCGTGGCGGAAGAAAAACAGTCAATGTTCGGCAGCAGTAAAATTCTTCGCGTCTGGCTGCCCTACAGCACCATGTCCGGGCGCATTATGGGACAGTCGTGGCTGAACTCGATCACCGTGCGGGTGAAGGACGGGTTTGACAGCGCGCAGGCCGAGCAGCAACTCACCCGACTGCTGACCTTGCGGCATGGAAAAAAAGATTTCTTCACCTGGAACATGGACGGCGTCTTGAAAACCGCTGAAAAGACCACACGTACTCTTCAGTTGTTCCTGACGCTGGTAGCGGTCATTTCGCTGGTGGTTGGCGGGATCGGCGTGATGAACATTATGCTGGTGTCGGTGACCGAACGGACGCGGGAGATAGGCATTCGCATGGCGGTTGGCGCGCGCGCCAGCGACGTGCTGCAACAGTTTTTGATTGAGGCGGTTCTGGTCTGCCTGGTCGGCGGAGCGCTCGGGATTACCCTGTCGATGCTGATTGCCTTTACGCTGCAGCTTTTCCTGCCGGGCTGGGAGATTGGTTTCTCGCCGGTGGCGCTGTTGACGGCATTTATGTGCTCGACCGTGACCGGCATCCTGTTCGGCTGGCTGCCCGCGCGAAACGCGGCGCGGCTGGATCCGGTAGATGCGCTGGCGCGGGAATAAACGGCATCGTAGGGCGGTTAACCCCGCGTTGCCTGACGCAAAATAAAAATGCCAGCCGATCGGGCTGGCATTTTATCTGCGGGATGTACACAATGAGACAGTAGAGCTATGCAACAGCTTCTGCCTCGATGGGCACGATGACGCTGGCGTGATTGCCTTTTGGCCCCTGGTGTACATCAAACTGGACAGACTGTCCGGCTTTTAGCGTTCTGTAACCATCCATCTGAATGGTGGAATAATGAGCGAAAATATCTTCGCCGCCGCCTTCAGGGCAGATGAATCCAAACCCTTTGGCATTGTTGAACCACTTAACAGTACCCGTTTCCATGCTTCGACATCCTTCGTGAATCTTTATAAGTAAGATGGAATGAACCGGTGGTGGAGTGGGGGCTGTATAAAACCTCGCCAACTCTCAAAACTACAATTTAGAGAAATCAGGCCAGGCGTCAAGCGTTTGACAGGGTAGTTTGGGTAAAAATGAATCAAAAATTTGAAGCAGTTAACGCTATTTGCCGTAATGTGACAGATGTCGCGGATGCCAGTGATAGATGATAGTTATCTGTTACTTGAGGTAGATTGATAGTGCAAATCCGCTCCCGTCAGCGGCAGTCCAGACTGCCGGTAACCGTAACCGAAGATGACGACTGACAATGGGTAAGACGAACGACTGGCTGGATTTCGACCAGCTGGCGGCAGATAAAGTGCGCGACGCGCTAAAACCGCCATCTATGTATAAAGTGATATTAGTCAATGATGATTATACTCCGATGGAGTTTGTTATTGACGTGTTACAGAAATTCTTTTCTTATGATGTAGAACGTGCAACGCAACTGATGCTTGCGGTTCACTATCAGGGCAAAGCCATCTGCGGCGTGTTTACCGCAGAGGTCGCGGAGACCAAAGTGGCGATGGTGAACAAATATGCAAGGGAGAACGAGCATCCGTTGCTGTGTACGCTGGAAAAAGCCTGAATGCAGGCATAAAAATTGGGGGAGGTGCCTATGCTCAATCAAGAACTGGAACTCAGTTTAAACATGGCTTTCGCCAGAGCGCGCGAGCACCGTCATGAGTTTATGACCGTCGAGCACTTGTTACTGGCGCTGCTCAGTAACCCCTCGGCCCGCGAAGCGCTGGAAGCGTGTTCCGTGGACCTTGTGGCGCTCCGTCAGGAACTCGAAGCCTTCATTGAACAAACCACACCCGTTCTGCCTGCCAGTGAAGAAGAACGCGATACGCAGCCGACGTTGAGTTTTCAGCGCGTGTTGCAGCGCGCGGTTTTCCACGTACAGTCTTCCGGACGCAGCGAAGTGACTGGCGCCAATGTACTGGTTGCCATCTTTAGTGAACAGGAGTCTCAGGCGGCCTATCTGCTGCGCAAGCACGAGGTGAGCCGTCTCGATGTGGTCAACTTTATTTCTCACGGTACGCGTAAAGATGAACCGGGTCAGACTTCTGACCCCGGTAATCAGCCGAATAGCGATGAACAAGCTGGCGGGGAGGAACGTATGGAGAACTTCACCACTAACCTTAACCAGCTTGCACGCGTTGGCGGTATCGATCCGCTGATTGGCCGTGAAAAAGAGCTTGAGCGCGCCATTCAGGTGCTGTGCCGTCGTCGTAAAAACAACCCGCTGCTGGTGGGGGAGTCTGGCGTCGGTAAAACAGCCATTGCCGAAGGACTCGCCTGGCGTATCGTCCAGGGCGACGTGCCGGAAGTGATGGCTGATTGCACTCTCTACTCGCTGGATATCGGTTCGTTGCTGGCGGGCACCAAATACCGCGGCGACTTTGAAAAACGCTTTAAAGCGCTTCTCAAGCAGTTAGAACAGGACACCAACAGCATCCTGTTTATCGATGAGATCCACACCATTATTGGCGCCGGCGCGGCATCGGGTGGCCAGGTGGATGCGGCAAACCTGATCAAACCGCTGCTGTCCAGCGGCAAGATCCGCGTGATTGGCTCGACCACCTATCAGGAGTTCAGCAATATTTTCGAGAAAGACCGCGCCCTGGCGCGTCGCTTCCAGAAAATCGATATTACTGAGCCGTCTGTGGACGAAACGGTACAGATCATCAATGGCCTGAAGCCGAAGTACGAAGCACACCACGACGTTCGCTACACCGCGAAAGCGGTACGCGCAGCGGTGGAGCTGGCGGTGAAATACATCAACGACCGTCATCTGCCGGATAAGGCGATTGACGTTATTGATGAAGCCGGCGCGCGTGCGCGACTGATGCCCGTCAGCAAGCGTAAGAAAACCGTCAACGTGGCGGATATCGAATCGGTGGTGGCGCGCATTGCGCGTATTCCGGAGAAAAGCGTTTCGCAGAGCGATCGCGATACGCTGAAAAATCTTGGCGATCGCCTGAAAATGCTGGTCTTTGGTCAGGACAAAGCCATTGAGGCGCTGACCGAAGCCATCAAGATGAGCCGCGCGGGTCTGGGACACGAGCATAAGCCAGTCGGTTCCTTCCTGTTCGCCGGTCCGACCGGGGTGGGGAAAACCGAGGTGACGGTGCAGCTCTCTAAAGCGCTGGGGATTGAACTGCTGCGCTTTGATATGTCCGAGTATATGGAGCGCCATACCGTTAGCCGTCTGATTGGCGCGCCTCCGGGATACGTTGGCTTTGATCAGGGCGGTCTGCTGACGGATGCGGTGATCAAGCATCCTCACGCGGTGCTGCTGCTCGATGAGATTGAGAAAGCGCATCCGGACGTCTTTAACCTGTTGTTACAGGTGATGGACAATGGCACGTTAACGGACAACAACGGGCGTAAAGCGGATTTTCGCAACGTGGTGCTGGTGATGACCACCAACGCTGGCGTGCGGGAAACCGAGCGTAAATCGATTGGCCTGATTCATCAGGACAACAGCACCGACGCGATGAGTGAAATCAAGAAGGTGTTTACGCCGGAGTTCCGTAACCGTCTCGACAATATTATCTGGTTCGAGCACCTCTCAACCGAGGTGATCCATCAGGTAGTCGATAAGTTCATTGTCGAGTTGCAGGTTCAGCTGGATCAGAAAGGCGTTTCTCTGGAAGTGAGTCAGGACGCGCGTAACTGGTTGGCTGAGAAGGGCTACGACCGGGCGATGGGCGCACGTCCAATGGCGCGCGTGATTCAGGACAACCTGAAAAAACCGCTGGCTAACGAGCTGCTGTTTGGCTCGCTGGTGGATGGCGGCCAGGTGACCGTCGAACTGGATAAAGAGAAAAATGAGCTAACCTACGGCTTCCAGAGTGCGCAGAAGCACAAGCCGGAAGCAGCGCATTAATCTCTTTTGCATAATGAATAAACCGGGCGTGAAAAAGCCCGGTTTTTTTATGCCCGTTCGCTGCGCGTCCGGTCTGTCCAACGGGCTGCGCCCGTTGTCGACCCCGGTCGGGGGTTCTCATCCCCCCGGAGTGTGCAATAGGCGAAAAAAAAGCCCGTACTTTT
>NZ_BBNB01000003.1 GCF_000759835.1 Citrobacter sedlakii NBRC 105722 | reverse complement strand
CGAGATCTACACCAAAGCAACCTGCCCGTTTTGCCATCGCGCGAAAGCGTTGTTAAACAGCAAGGGCGTGAGTTTCCAGGAGCTTCCGATTGACGGCGACGCCGTAAAACGGGAAGAAATGATCAAGCGCAGTGGCCGTACAACGGTTCCGCAGATTTTTATTGATGCACAGCACATTGGCGGCTGTGACGACTTGTATGCGTTGGATGCGCGTGGTGGACTTGATCCCCTGCTGAGCTAACGTCATCACAGACTTAGGCTGTATTTTAAGGACAACACTAAAAGGGTTTTCTACACATGTCAGAACAAAATAACACCGAAATGGCTTTCCAGATCCAACGTATTTACACCAAAGATGTCTCTTTCGAAGCGCCAAATGCGCCGCATGTTTTCCAGAAAGACTGGCAGCCAGAGGTTAAACTTGATCTTGATACCGCATCTACCCAACTGGCAGATGATGTGTACGAAGTTGTACTGCGTGTCACCGTAACCGCTTCCCTGGGTGAAGAAACGGCGTTCCTGTGCGAAGTTCAGCAGGGCGGTATTTTCTCCATTAGCGGTATTGAAGGCACCCAGATGGCGCATTGCCTGGGCGCATACTGCCCGAACATTCTGTTCCCGTATGCCCGCGAATGCATCACCAGCCTGGTTTCACGCGGTACGTTCCCGCAGCTGAACCTTGCGCCGGTTAACTTCGATGCGCTGTTCATGAACTATTTACAGCAGCAGGCTGGCGAAGGTACTGAAGAACATCAGGATGCCTGATGAACCCACGTAATGCTTCAATGACAGTGATTGGTGCCGGCTCGTACGGCACCGCTCTCGCCATCACCCTGGCGAGAAACGGCCACCCGGTTGTCCTGTGGGGCCACGATCCGCAACATATTGCGACGCTTGAGCGCGATCGCTGTAACGTCGTGTTTCTTCCTGACGTGCCTTTTCCCGATACGCTCCATCTCGAAAGCGACTTAGCCACCGCGCTGGCGGCGAGCCGCGATATTCTGGTGGTAGTGCCAAGCCATGTGTTTGGGGAAGTGCTGCGACAAATCAAACCGTTGCTGCGTGCTGACGCGCGGCTGGTCTGGGCGACAAAAGGGCTTGAAGCCGAGACGGGACGCCTGTTGCAGGACGTTGCGCGCGAGGCGCTGGGCGATCAAATTCCGCTGGCGGTCATCTCCGGTCCGACCTTTGCGAAAGAGTTGGCGGCGGGATTACCGACGGCCATCTCGCTGGCGTCAACTGACGACACCTTCGCCGACGACCTTCAGCAGTTGCTTCACTGCGGCAAAAGTTTCCGCGTCTACAGCAATCCGGACTTCATTGGCGTTCAACTTGGCGGCGCGGTGAAAAATGTGATTGCGATTGGCGCCGGGATGTCAGACGGCATCGGCTTTGGCGCTAACGCTCGCACCGCGCTTATCACGCGTGGACTGGCGGAAATGTCGCGTCTGGGCGCGGCGCTGGGCGCCGATCCGGCCACCTTTATGGGGATGGCGGGACTGGGCGATCTGGTGCTGACCTGTACTGACAATCAGTCGCGTAACCGCCGCTTTGGCATGATGCTCGGTCAGGGCATGGATGTGCAAGGCGCGCAGGACAAGATTGGACAGGTGGTGGAAGGCTACCGCAATACGAAAGAAGTCCGCGAGTTGGCGCACCGTTTTGGTGTCGAAATGCCAATAACCGAGGAAATTTATCAAGTATTATATTGCGGAAAAAACGCGCGCGAGGCAGCATTGACCTTATTAGGCCGTGCACGCAAGGACGAGCGTAGCCGCCACTAGTCGCAAGGATCTGTTTTCGTCAATGACCCGGCCCGCGAAGAACGGGCCGGTCGTTAGCCTCATTACCTGGAGTTCGCAATGCCGTGTGAAGAACTGGATATCGTCTGGAACAATATTAAAGCCGAAGCCCGTGCCCTGGCCGATTGTGAGCCAATGCTGGCCAGTTTTTACCACGCAACGCTACTCAAGCATGAAAACCTGGGCAGTGCGCTAAGCTACATGCTGGCGAACAAACTGGCCTCGCCGATTATGCCTGCGATTGCCATTCGGGAAGTAGTGGAGGAAGCCTACGCCGCCGACCCGGAGATGATTGCCTCGGCAGCCTGCGATATTCAGGCGGTGCGCACTCGCGACCCGGCGGTTGATAAATATTCCACCCCGCTGTTATACCTGAAGGGTTTTCACGCCCTACAGGCTTATCGCATCGGCCACTGGTTGTGGAACGAAGGTCGCCGCGCGCTGGCTATCTTCTTACAAAATCAGGTATCTGTGACGTTCCAGGTCGATATCCACCCGGCTGCGCGGATCGGACGCGGGATCATGCTCGACCACGCCACTGGCATCGTGGTGGGCGAAACCGCGGTAATTGAAGATGACGTGTCGATTCTGCAGTCGGTCACCCTTGGCGGCACCGGCAAAACCAGCGGCGATCGCCATCCGAAGATCCGTGAAGGGGTGATGATTGGCGCCGGGGCGAAGATCCTTGGCAATATTGAAGTTGGACGCGGAGCAAAAATCGGCGCGGGTTCTGTGGTGTTACAGCCTGTACCGCCGCACACCACCGCCGCAGGGGTGCCAGCGCGCATCGTCGGCAAGCCGGACAGTGATAAACCGTCGATGGATATGGATCAGCATTTTAACGGGATACATCATACGTTCGAATACGGCGACGGAATCTGATTTCGGGCTATCTTACGTGCCAGCCTGAATTCAGGCTGTGCTTGCCACCTCACGGGCTATGCGTACGCTCCGGTGACTGCGTGCAGACTGTGCTCAATGTGGCGGCGTCGATAACGCCCGAAAAAAATGCCCCGTCTCAGCGTGATTCGTTGGCGGGGTAAGCGTAGCGTCGTCACCCGACAACCCTCAACTACGCAATACCGCGCCGGGATACCCTAACTGTCGCCACGCCTCGTACACCACCACCGACACCGCGTTTGACAGGTTCATACTGCGGCTGTCCGGCATCATCGGAATCCGAATTTTTTGCTCCGCAGGCAAGGCATCAAGAATGCTGGCATGTAAGCCGCGCGTCTCCGGGCCAAACATCAAATAATCCCCGTCCTGATAGCTCACCGCGCTGTGGGCGGGCGTCCCTTTGGTGGTGAGGGCAAACAGACGCTGTGGCTTTTCGGCTTCCTGAAACGCCGCGTAATCACGATGGCGCGCCACGGCGGCAAATTCATGGTAGTCCAGTCCCGCACGACGCAGGCGTTTGTCGTCCCAGGTAAAGCCCATCGGCTCAATGATATGCAGACGAAAGCCCGTGTTAGCGCACAGGCGAATGATGTTGCCGGTATTGGGTGGGATTTCTGGTTCGAATAAAACGATATTAAGCATGTTTGCTGCCCCTTCAATTGCGCGGGGCAGCATAGCACGTTCACTACGCGGCATCACCCTGCGCGAGGGGGGCCAGCGCCGCGGGAAGGTTGCCGATCTCCTGAACCAGCGAGTCTTTGCTTATTTCGCTAATGGATTTCGCGCCGGTCAGCGTCATCGCGACTTTCATCTCTTTTTCGATCAGGTTCAGCAGGTTGGCGACGCCCGCCTGGCCGGCGGTGGCCAGCGCGTAAAGATACGCGCGGCCCAGCAGCACGCTATCTGCGCCCAGCGCAATCATGCGTACCACGTCAAGCCCGTTACGGATACCACTGTCGGCCAGAATAGCGATGTCGCCTTTTACCGCGTCGGCAATCGCGGGCAGGGCGCGCGCGGAGGAGAGCACGCCGTCGAGCTGGCGTCCGCCGTGGTTAGACACCACAATGCCGTCCGCACCAAAGCGCACCGCGTCGCGAGCGTCTTCCGGGTCGAGGATCCCTTTGATCACCATCGGGCCGTCCCAGAAGTCACGGATCCATTCAAGGTCTTTCCACGAAATTGACGGATCGAAGTTATTTGCCAGCCAGCCGATGTAATCTTCCAACCCGGTTGGTTTGCCAAGATAGGTCGAAATGTTGCCTAAATCATGCGGACGACCGTTCAGGCCTACGTCCCACGCCCATTGTGGATGGGTCACCGCCTGCCAGTAACGGCGCAGCGCGGCGTTTGGACCGCTCATGCCTGAATGTGCGTCGCGGTAGCGCGCGCCGGGTGTTGGCATATCGACCGTAAAGACCAGCGTTGAACAGCCTGCCGCTTTCGCCCGCTCCAGCGCGTTACGCATAAAACCGCGGTCGCGCAGCACGTACAGCTGGAACCACATCGGACGGTTAAGGGTCGGCGCCACCTCTTCGATTGGGCAAACGGACACGGTGGAAAGGGTAAACGGAATCCCCTTCGCATCCGCGGCGGCAGCGGCCTGCACTTCGCCTCGGCGGGCGTACATGCCGCAGAGGCCAACCGGCGCCAGCGCCACCGGCATCGACAGCTTTTCTTTAAAGAGGGTGGTTTCCAGGCTTAAGTCAGACATGTTTTTCAAAACGCGCTGACGCAGCGCCACTTCCGATAAATCCTCTACATTGCGGCGCAGGGTGTATTCCGCATAGGCGCCGCCGTCAATGTAGTGGAACAGAAACGGAGGCAGAATGCGCTGGGCTGCGGCGCGATAATCGCTGGCTGCTGAGATAATCATGCTTTGTTCTCCCTGGAATGCTCATTGTGGTCGCCGGGCAGGCGGGTGATTCGCGCCTGGCGGGCCTGATCTTCATCAAATTGTTTAATGGTGGCGTGGACGAAGCTGAGATGCGCCATCATCGCTTTACGCGCGCCGTCGGCGTCACCGGCAAGAATGGCGTCCATGACCGCCTGATGTTGCTCCGTCAGCTTTGCAAAGACCGGCGGGACAAGGTACATACGCTGGCGACTCTGTTTTACCGACGAGTGCAGTACGTCGAAGAATCCGCGCATGGTCTGCAACAGCACCACATTGTGTGACGCCTCGGCGATGGCGAGATGAAACCGAACGTCGGCCTGAGAGGCGATGTCCGGATCTTCGCTGAGGGTCGCGTCAAAGCAGAGCCTGATTTTTTCTTTATCTGCCTGGGTAGCGCGCAGGGCGGCATGCCAGGCGGTGCTGGCTTCGATGGCGTGGCGGGCTTCCAGAATGTCGAAGCTGTAGTCCGGGTCGTCGGCCATCAGCGTTTTGAGCGGCTGTACGATGTTTTGCTCAGACCACTCTTCATGCTGCCAGCGGACAAACGTCCCTCCACCGCGACGGCTGAGCAGGACGCCTTCGCTCACTAATTTCGCCAGCGCTTCGCGCAAAGAGTTGCGCGACACGCCAAGCTGCTGGGCAAGCTGGCGTTCGGCGGGCAGCTTCATACCCGCCTCCAGCTGCTGTTCTTCAATCAGCGCCCGCACACGAGAGGCTATCTCGTCGGACAGGCGTTTTGGCATCACAATCACGGGATCATCCAGGTTAAGACATACGCCTGAAGCGTGGTGATCACGCCCACCATGCAGGTGAAGATCAGGCTGTGTTTGACGGTGAAACGGAACAAGTCCGACTCTTTACCGACCAGTCCTACCGCCGCGCAGGCGATAGCAATGGACTGCGGCGAAATCATCTTGCCGGTGACCCCGCCGGTGGTGTTTGCAGCGACCATCAGCACATCCGACACGCCAATTTGCTGGGCGGCGGTAGCCTGCAGCGCGGCAAACAGCGCATTCGATGAGGTATCTGAGCCGGTGAGGAACACGCCCAGCCAGCCGAGGAACGGCGAGAAGAAGGTGAAGGCGCTGCCGGTATGCGCCAGCGCTAATGCCAGCGTTGACGAAAGACCGGAATAGTTAGAGATAAACGCGAACGCCAGCACCATCCCGATGGAGTAGATAGGCAGCGCCAGCTCCTTCAGGGTGCTGCCAAAGGTCTGGATGGCGGCGGAAGGCTTCATCTTTAGCCAGACGATGGACAGCAGCGCGGCGAACAGAATGGCGGTACCGGTCGCTGAGAACCAGTCGAATTTATACACGGCGGCATAGGCGGTTGCTTCGTTGACTACCGGCGGCATGCGGGCAATCAGCTTGTCGAGGAACGGAACCGGGATGTTAATCACCCAGTCGTACAGCGCGCCGCCTGGGGCGAACAGGGCTTTAAACGGCGGTACGCTCCACAGCGTCACGGTGGCTGTCAGGAACAGGAACGGCGACCACGCGCGAACAATCTGCCCGGCGGTGTAGCCAGTGCGCGCCAGCGTCTGATCCACATGGGAAGCCCCCATATCCGCAAAGCGGAAAATACGCACCGGCTGCCAGCGTTTCAGGAACAGCGTCAGGCAGACCAGCGACACCAGTGAGGAAATGATGTCCGGCAGCTCCGGACCGATAAAGTTGGAGCTGAGGTATTGAGCAATCGCGAACGAGCCGCCCGCTACCATCACCGCGGGCCAGGTCTCTTTAATGCCGCGCCAGCCGTCCATAATCGCCATGATCCAGAACAGTACGATGATGGTCAGGAACGGCAGCTGGCGGCCCACCATCTGGCCGATCTCAAAACTGTCCAGTCCGGTTACCTGCCCGGCAACCAGAATCGGGATCCCCATTGCGCCAAACGCCACTGGCGCAGTGTTGACGATCAGGCAAAGCCCGGCGGCGTAAAGCGGATTAAAGCCCAGTCCAACCAGCAAGGCGGCGGTAATCGCCACCGGGGCGCCGAACCCCGCAGCCCCCTCCAGAAACGCGCCAAAGGAGAAGCCGACGATCAGCATTTGCAGGCGCTGGTCAGGGGTAATCGACAGAATCGACGAGCGGATAATGTCGAACTGCCCGGTTTTCACCGAGATTTTGTAGACAAACACAGCAGCGATAATGATCCAGGCAATCGGCCACAAACCATAGAAGAAACCATACACCACCGAGGCCAGCGCGCGATCGACCGGCATTTTGTAAAACAGCAGCGCCACAGCCAGCGCGATAACCACCGTCCACGAGGCGGCAACATAGCCTTTCAGCTTGAGCTTGATCAGCGCGAAGAAGAAAAACAGAATCGGGAGCGATGCGATCAGGCTGGACAGCCAGATATTCCCGGCCGGATCGTAGTTTTGTTGCCAGAGATTCATTGCAGGTCTCCTGAGGGCCACGCGCATAATGCTATGAGTCTGTGCTCATCTCGACGTCACATTATGTGTAAAAGTGGTCCTGCCAATATTGTTGTGTAGGGATAATGACAACAAATGGTTAACCAAATGTTATGTATTGGCAACGATAGTGTAAGGCTAAATCAGCGAAGTGTGAACCAGTGGACGCAAAGGAGGGGGATTGGTAGGGCCAATTTGCGCGTGGATTAGGGCGGCGAAGCGCCACCCGTAACGCATTTAGAATTCAGTCTTTGAAAAGCCGGTCATTTCTTCCAAACCCATTTCACGGCCCAGGGCGGTCATTGGATGTACGACCACCAGACCACGCACGCTTTTTTTCAGCTTGCCCATATCGGCCTGCTCTTTTTTACTGATTGCGCGGCGGAACGGCATATTCATCAGCTTTTGCGCTTCTTTGCTCAGTTTCTGGCTGTGCACTTCGCGCAGGCGGGCGATCTCCGTTTCGAGCGTGGTTTTCTCTTTTTCCAGCTCCGCGTACTTATCGGCGGCCTCGACCAGCGACAGTTCAGCCTGCTGGTGGCGAACAGCATCAAGGCGATCGCTCAGGCGTTTAATTTCGTTTTTTTCGACTTCTTTCATGGTATGGCTTCTGATAGAAATAAAGGGAATGCCCTATAGTATGCGCGCTGAGCGGGTTTCTTCACAATCAATCGCTAAAAAATAATCAAAACGGATAAGAATGGCCGCGCAGACATCATAGTTACCTGGCTGATAAAAAAGGCTTTTTGCCAGGAAAAGAGTCAGGCTCGTCATTTTCTGCCCAGGATCATGTTTAAGCACGTTTTCCTCAACCCGTTCGCGTTTCTGATCCTAAACTAAAATTGGCGGCTGCGTTTGTTTATAGCGTTGACAGAGGGAGGACTTCTCATGGCGAAAATGGGTGAAAATGTTCCACATCTGATTGATAAAGCCATTGATTTTATGGCCTCAAGTCAGGCGTTCCGGGAATACCTGAATAAAACGCCTGCGCGCGATACGGTCCCGAATGATATCCCGCTGGAGCATGCGAAGATGTATCTCGACCGGCTGGAATATTATCGGCAGCTGTATCAGCCAAAGCTGGAAGATAAGGTGTGAGACAACCGGGCCTATTTCTGGAAGGCTTTTTTTAAGCTGATTTTAGAAATCAGCTCAGTCAGGGAAAGCACCATTGTCGAGCGTACCGCTTGCTGGTAGCGCTGGATTTGCATGGCGTACAGCGCCGGGTCGGAGGCATCAAACTGCGGCGGCGGCGGTAGCGCCGTCACGCAGTGAAGTTCGCCGAACGGTCCGAGAATTTCATCGTCGGTAAACGCGTACTCATTGCCATCATGGTTCATCTCTTCACGCAGCGCCATCAATAGCTCCGCATCCTCATACTCTGGACGACTCAGCACGCCGAGGCCATAGATAAGTTTCAGGCGCACCGACAGATCGCCCAGCGGTCCGTCGCCGTCGAGTAACGGTTCTACTGCGTATTTCACCGCGTAGTCGTCTTTGCGAAACACCTGAAGCACCAGAATGTTCACCGCCTCGGTGAGTAACTCGACGGCGGTGATCAGGAAACTTCGTACGGTTTTGCCAGCATTCAGACGCTCAAGCACACGGTTTTCAAAGGCCTGGGTTTCTTCCATTATTGCCTGCATATCTGACAATCTTTCATTCGGGCGCAGGTTCGCCTGCGCCGTATTTTGCATCATTTGATCGCGTTATACGCGTTTACGGCCTCGGCCACGACTTCGCTGCTGGCATCCAGTTCGGAAACCTGCGCCAGAGCGGCCTGAGGGCCTTTGTCGGCAATCAGCGCCGCCAGTTCCTGCGCCTGCGGATCGTCTTCACTACGGAAATGCATCGCCGCGGCAATGCCTTTCACCAGGTTCAGATGCGGCAGGCCATATTCCAGCGTGCCCAGCAGTGGTTTAATCAACCGATCACCGGCGCTCAGTTTCCGCAGCGGCTGACGGCCAACGCGCTCAACGTCGTCTTTCAGGTACGGGTTTTCGAAACGGCCAAGAATTTTCTGGATATACGCCGCGTGCTTGTCTGCATCAAAACCGTAGCGTTTGATCAGCACCGCGCCGCTCTCCTCCATCGCCCCTTTTACCACCGCGCGGATTTTCTCGTCGAGGATCGCGTCGCGGATAGTCTGATGACCGGTCAATTTTCCGAGGTAGGCGGTTATAGCATGCCCGGTGTTCAGCGTGAAGAGTTTACGTTCGACAAATGCCATCAGGTTATCAGTTAATTCCATTCCCGGGATGTCCGGCAGCGCGCCTTTAAACTGCGTTTTGTCGACAATCCACTCGCTGAACGTTTCAACGGTCACTTCCAGCGGATCGTGCGTAGCGGAGGCGGAAGGGGGAACAATACGATCCACCGCGGAGTCGACGAAGCCGACGTGCGCCTCCACCCATGCCTTGTCATCTTCCGCCAGCGCGTTCATGACATGGCCTTTCAGCTGCGTGGTGCCACGGACCATGTTTTCACAGGCGATGATGTTCAGGGGGGTGTCGATACCCTGCGCTTTGCGCTGCGCCAGCCCTTTTGCGATGGCAGGCGCGATGCGCTCAAGCACGACCGGACCAACGGCAGTGGTCACCAGATCCACTTGGGCGATCAGCTTAACCACGTCGTCGCCGATGCTGCTTACCGCATCAACGCCGGTAACAGTATCCACCTGCTCATTTTCACCCACCACGTGCACCTGATAGCTATGACGGGCGTTCAGGGCGTCGAGCACGACCTGATTTACATCAGCGAATGTCAGTTGTATCCCCGCGTCTGCCAGCAATTTGCCGATAAAGCCACGTCCGATATTACCTGCGCCAAAATGTAATGCTTTCATAGTAGTAACCTTCGTTAATGTTTTTACCCAAGAGGGCTGGGGTGAAAAGCGGTTCCTCACCCAAACCCTCTCCCTTACAGGAGAGGAAAATAGGGGCCCGGCAAACGCAAGCGCTACCGGGCAAATGCACTTACTTACGACCTGCCAGCAGCTCAAGCACTTCTTCGACGCTGGTGGTGTTAGCCAGACGTTCGATAACAGTTTCATCATCCAGCGCGTTGGTCAGGCTGGTGATCACCTGGATGTGCTCGTTATTGCGTGCGGCGATACCAATAACCAGACGGGCGATATCATCCTCTTCTTCACCGAAGCGAACGCCTTGCGGATACTGGCAGAACACGACACCGGTTTTCAGTACGCGATCTTTGGCTTCCACCGTACCGTGCGGAACCGCAATGGATTCGCCCAGATAGGTCGGGGTCAATTTTTCGCGTTCCAGCATCGCGTCAACGTATTCCGGCTCAACGTAGCCGCCTTTAACCAGTTGTTCACCGGCAAAGCGAATGGCCTCTTCTTTGGTGGCCGCGGTACGGCCGAGGAAGATGTTCTCCGCGCTCAGTTTGAACAGATGAGCGTTACTTTCGTCAAAACTGTCCTGCAGGCTGGTACGCACTTTCTCTTCATTGTCTGTGTGACGCTGCGCCGCAACCAGACGTTCGGTCAGGCTGGCGTACAGACCGCTGTCGAGGAAATTGGTCAGCGAAATATGCTGTGCCTGTGGAACCTGACGCATTGCGCGCTCGGTGAGATCGCGGTGGGTGATGACCAGGTCAACATCCGGCGGCAAGTTATTGATGGCGCTGTTGGTCACTGAAATCTGAGACAGACCGGCATCCTGTACTTTCTTACGCAACACGCCTGCGCCCATCGCGCTGGAGCCCATACCGGCGTCGCAGGCTACGATGATTTTACGCACATGGCTCAGGTCGTTGGTGACATCGCCTGCAGACAGCGGCGTGCCGCCTTTGGATTCTGCTTTCATGTCCTGCATACGACGGGTGGCCGCTTCAATGTCGTCTTCTTCTTTCACCTTGCTGGTTTTCAGCAGAATCGCCGAGACCACGAAGGAGACCGCCATGGCCGCACAGATTGCCGCGATGTTAGCGAAGTAGGCGCCTTTTGGCGTCATCGCCAGCACCGCCAGAATAGACCCCGGAGACGCCGGAGACACCAGACCGCCGTTCAGCAGCGTCAGGGTGAACACGCCGGTCATGCCGCCGAGGATAACGGCCAGAATCAGACGTGGGTTCATCAGCACGTAAGGGAAGTAAATTTCGTGGATCCCGCCCAGGAAGTGGATGATAGCCGCACCGCCCGCAGACTGTTTTGCACTGCCACGACCAAAGAACATGTACGCCAGCAGCACGCCCATCCCCGGGCCCGGGTTGGCTTCAATCAGGAAGAAGATGGATTTGCCCATCTCGTGCGACTGCTGAATACCCAGCGGCGAGAAGATACCGTGGTTGATGGCGTTGTTGAGGAACAGGATTTTCGCTGGTTCAACAAAGATGGACGCCAGCGGCAGCAT
Organism: Citrobacter sedlakii NBRC 105722; assembly: GCF_000759835.1. GTDB lineage: Bacteria > Pseudomonadota > Gammaproteobacteria > Enterobacterales > Enterobacteriaceae > Citrobacter_A > Citrobacter_A sedlakii. The sequence goes on along the minus strand of NZ_BBNB01000003.1, from coordinate 279,276 downwards.
GTCATGGACAACCATGAAGTTGACGCCCGCCGCCAGAATTTTTGACAAACCTTCCACCAGCGGACCAATACCGAGGAACGCCAGAATCGCGAGGATCATCCCGATGATGCCAGCGGAGAAGTTATTCACCAGCATTTCAAAACCGGACTTGATCTTACCGTCTACCCAGTTGTCGAATTTCTTGATGCAGTAGCCGCCCAGCGGACCTGCAATCATGGAGCCGAGGAACATCGGCATGTCTGCGCCGACGATCACGCCCATGGTGGTGATCGCCCCGACCACGCCGCCGCGCTCGCCGCCCACCAGTTTACCGCCGGTATAACCGATCAGCAGTGGCAGGAGATAGGTAATCATCGGGCCGACCAGCTTCGCCAGCGTTTCGTTTGGCAACCACCCTGTCGGAATAAATAATGCGGTGATAATACCCCACGCGATAAACGCGCCGATATTTGGCATCACCATATTGCTGAGGAATCGACCAAAGCTTTGCACTTTGATCTTAATATCGGATGACATAAAAACACCCCTTCTTATGTTTGCTGTCGCGCAGGCCGGAAGCCCGAGGTTTTGTTAATGTGGCGGCAGAGGTAGCCGGACCCTGTAGATACTGCGAAATCTGGCACTGAATCGATCAGCTGTCCAGCCTGTGTCCTTTTATGTGATGTGAATCACATAAATATAGGGGGTAGGGAGGTATTTAATGTGATTTGCATCACGAAATGGTTGTATGGAAAAACATCAAAGTGGATTTTTGAACCATTAATGGCACAAAAATGTGATTTGTTTCACGTTTTTGTTTTATCGGTTTGTTGAATATTTGTGATTTAAATCACAATAAATTTTCAGTCGAATTTGCCCTGATGTGATGTAGCGCAGGTTCTGCGTTTGCCGCGCCATTGAGTTATTAACTGCATTTGCCCTTGATACCTTATAGAACATGCATTGTTCCTCATGAGGCTGATAGCAATGAAAACGTCTTTTTTATTTTCCTTGTCGTAACAGGCGTATATCGCATAAAACATATCTCTCATTTTCAGCACAACAGTGCGGTGTTTCGTTGGCAGTCTGCTAACTTTCATTCTCTTTGCACGCATCTGAGCCATACTGAATACTGTTGATTATTCTTTGGCGCATTGTCTTCCCCCTACGTTGGCATAAAGGACCCGGTATGAAACTCATAGGTAGCTACACCAGCCCGTTTGTACGCAAAATCTCGATTCTGCTGCTGGAAAAGGGCATCACCTTCGAATTTGTTAATGAACTGCCGTACAACGCGGAAAACGGCGTGGCGCAGTACAATCCATTGGGGAAAGTCCCGGCGCTGGTGACCGATGATGGAGAATACTGGTTTGATTCGCCAATCATTGCCGAATATATCGAACTGCTGGACATCGCCCCGGCGATGCTACCGCGCGAGCCGCTGGCGTCGCTGAAGGTGCGCCAGCTTGAAGCCCTGGCTGACGGTATTATGGATGCTGGCCTGGTGTCGGTGCGTGAACAGGCGCGACCGGCGGCGCAGCAGTCGGAAAATGAGCTTCTGCGTCAGCGTGAAAAAATCACCCGCAGTCTGGATGCGCTGGAAGGCTATCTGGTGGACGGAACCATTAAACCCGATACGGTGAATCTGGCGACTATCGCGATTGCTTGCGCCGTGGGCTATCTCAACTTCCGTCGCGTGTCGCCGGGCTGGTGCGTGGACCGTCCTAACCTGGTAAAACTGGTGGAAACCCTGTTTAGCCGCGAAAGTTTTGCCCGCACGGAACCGCCAAAGGCTTGATACGTATTATGTCCGCCTGAGCCATCTCACGTTACAATCCCCCTTATGTCGAAACGCCTCTCCGCACATGGAGAGGATCACCAACCGCCAGGCTATCCCATGACAACCGAAACGCGTTCGCTGTACAGTCAGCTTCCTGCCATTGATCGCTTATTGCGTGAAAGTGCATTTCTTACCCTGTGTGACAGCCACGGGCATACCCGTGTCGTTGAACTCCTTCGCCAGATGCTGGACGAGGCCAGAGAGACGATACGTGATACCCAGGCGCTGCCCGTGTGGAGCGACAACTGGGCGCAGGAAGTTAGCGTCCGCCTGCAGAAAGCGGCTCAGAGCGCGCTGCGTCCGGTAATCAATCTGACCGGTACGGTGCTGCACACGAATCTTGGCCGCGCATTGCAGGCGGAAGAGGCGATAGCGGCGGTGGCGCAGGCCATGCGTTCACCGGTGACGCTGGAGTACGATCTCGACGGCGCCGGGCGCGGCCACCGTGACCGCGCGCTGGCGGAGTTACTGTGCCGCATTACCGGCGCAGAAGACGCCTGTATCGTCAATAACAACGCGGCGGCGGTATTGTTAATGCTGGCGGCAACGGCGGCGGGGAAAGAGGTGGTGGTCTCGCGCGGCGAACTGGTAGAGATTGGCGGCGCGTTTCGCATTCCTGACGTGATGCGCCAGGCGGGCTGTACGCTTCATGAAGTAGGCACCACCAACCGCACGCACGCGAAAGATTATCGCCAGGCGGTAAATGAAAACACCGGGCTGTTGATGAAGGTCCACACCAGTAACTACAGCATTGAAGGCTTTACCAAAGCGATAGACGAGAGCGAACTGGCGCAGATCGGCCAGCAACTGGATATTCCGGTGGTGGCCGATCTTGGCAGCGGTTCGCTGATTGATCTCAGCCAGTACGGTCTGCCGAAAGAGCCGATGCCGCAGCAACTGATTGCCGCGGGCGTCAGTCTGGTGAGCTTTTCCGGCGATAAACTGCTCGGCGGTCCGCAAGCGGGTATTATCGTCGGCAAAAAAGAGATGATTGCGCAACTGCAAAGTCACCCACTGAAGCGCGCGCTGCGGGCGGATAAAATGACCCTTGCGGCGCTGGAGGCGACGCTACGGCTGTATTTGCATCCGGAAGCGTTGGCGCAAAAACTGCCGACATTGCGGGCGTTAACCCGCCCTCAGGAGGCGATTACCGCCCAGGCGCAGCGGTTACAGGTCTCGCTTGCCAAACATTATGCAAATGACTTTGCGGTCAGCGTGACGCCGTGTCTGTCGCAGATCGGCAGCGGTTCATTACCGGTTGATCGCTTGCCGAGCGCGGCATTAACCTTTACCCCGCACGACGGGCGCGGCAGCCGTCTGGCGGCGCTGGCGAGCCGCTGGCGAGCGCTGCCCGTTCCGGTTATTGGGCGGATTAACGATGGTCGCCTGTGGCTGGATTTGCGCTGCCTTGAAGATGAGACCCGGTTTATGGAGATGTTGTTGAAATGATTATTGCGACCGCCGGACACGTTGACCACGGGAAAACGACGCTGCTACAGGCGATCACGGGCGTGAATGCCGATCGTCTGCCGGAAGAAAAAAAGCGCGGGATGACGATCGATCTGGGCTACGCCTACTGGCCGCAGCCGGACGGGCGCGTGCTGGGTTTTATCGACGTGCCCGGACATGAAAAGTTTCTCTCTAATATGCTGGCGGGCGTGGGCGGTATCGATCATGCGCTGCTGGTGGTGGCCTGCGATGATGGCGTGATGGCGCAAACCCGCGAGCACCTGGCGATATTACAATTAACCGGCAGCCCGACGCTGACGGTGGCGTTAACCAAGGCCGACCGGGTTGATGACGCACGCGTGTCAGACGTTGAGCAGCAGGTACAAGAGGTGCTGCGTGAGTATGGCTTTGCCGGGGCGACGTTATTCGTGACCGCCGCCAATGAAGGGCGAGGCATTGAGGCGCTTCGCGAGCACCTGCAGCAGTTACCGGCACGCCAGCATGCCAGTCACCAGACCTTCCGTCTGGCTATCGACCGCGCCTTTAGCGTAAAGGGCGCCGGGCTAGTGGTGACGGGGACGGCGCTGAGCGGAGAAGTGCAGCAAGGCGACACGCTGTGGCTGACGGGCGTCAACAAACCTATGCGCGTGCGCGGATTGCACGCGCAAAATCAGGCGACAGAACACGCGCATGCCGGGCAACGTATCGCGCTGAATATCGCTGGTGACGCCGAAAAAGAACAACTGCGCCGGGGTGACTGGCTGCTCTCGGCGAAACCCCCCGAGCCGTTTAGCCGTATTATTGTGGCGCTGGAAAACCACGCGCCGTTAACCCAATGGCAGCCGCTGCATATCCACCATGCCGCCAGTCATGTCACCGGACGGGTCTCGCTGCTGGACAATAACCTCGCGGAACTGGTTTTCGACACCCCGCTGCTGCTGGCGGATAACGATCGGCTGGTACTGCGCGATATTTCTGCGCGGGCCACGCTGGCGGGCGCGCGCGTGGTTGCGCTTAACCCCCCGCGTCGCGGAAAGCGTAAGCCGGACTATTTACAGTGGCTGGCGTCGTTGGCAGAAACCACCGACGATGGCGCCGCGCTTGCTGTGCATCTTCAGCGCGGAGCGGTGAATCTGCCTGCATTTGCCTGGGCGCGCCAGCTTAATGGCGACGGTATGCGACAGTGTGTCCAGCAGCATGGGTTTATCCAGGCAGGCGACAGTCTGCTAAACGCCCCGGTTGCCGCCCGCTGGCAGCGTAAAATTCTCGACACGCTGGCGACCTATCATGAGCAACACCGCGATGAGCCGGGGCCTGGGCGTGAACGCCTGCGGCGGATGGCGCTGCCGATGGAAGATGAAGCGCTGGTGCTGTTGCTGATTGAGCAAATGCGTGAAAGCGGCGAAATTCATAGCCATCATGGCTGGTTGCATTTGCCCGATCACAAAGCGGGATTCAGCGATGAGCAGGCGGCGATCTGGCAAAACGTGGAGCCGCTGTTTGCAGACGACCCCTGGTGGGTACGCGATCTTGCGCGGGAAACGGCCACGGAGGAGCAGACCATGCGCCTTGTGCTACGGCAGGCGGCACAGCAGGGAATGATTACTGCGATCGTAAAAGATCGTTATTACCGTAACGATCGCATTGTTGCCTTCGCCACGCTGATCCGTGAGCTGGATCAAGAGAGAGGGTCAACGTGCGCGGCGGATTTCCGTGACCGTCTGGGCGTTGGGCGTAAACTGGCCATTCAGATTCTGGAATATTTTGACCGCATCGGCTTTACCCGCCGCCGTGGCAACGATCATTTATTACGCGATGCGTTATTATTCCCGGCCAGACAATAACATTACTTATTTATATTTCAAATGAATTGAGATAATATAAATAGTGATTCCTATGAAAGCACATTAGTTTATTATCCTAATGTGCTTTTTTAATGTTTCTTTGGGAAAATAACAGCAACGATCATATTTTATTATTTCTCACCCTCGTATGCTTTTGCTCTTTTTCAACATTAAGGATTGAGCAAATGGCTGCTTCTACATTTTACATTCCATCCGTGAATATTATTGGTGCTGATGTATTAAATGACGCAATGAATACGATGGTGGAATATGGCTTTCGCCGCACGTTAATTGTGACAGACACGATGCTCACCCGGTTGGGTATGGCGGATAATATTCAAAACGCGTTACAGGAACGCGCTATTTTCAGCGTGATCTATGACGGTACCCAGCCAAACCCGACCACCGAAAACGTGGCTGAAGGGCTGAAACTGCTGCAGGAGAATAACTGCGACAGCGTGATTTCGCTGGGCGGCGGCTCACCCCATGACTGTGCGAAAGGCATTGCGCTGGTGGCGGCAAACGGCGGCGATATTCGCGATTATGAAGGGGTTGATCGTTCTGCTAAACCGCAGTTGCCGATGATTGCCATTAATACCACTGCAGGCACGGCGTCGGAAATGACCCGTTTTTGCATTATTACCGATGCTGAACGCCACATTAAAATGGCGATCGTCGATAAACACGTTACGCCGCTGCTTTCCGTCAACGACTCAACGTTGATGATGGGAATGCCGAAGTCGCTGACCGCCGCAACGGGTATGGACGCGTTAACCCACGCCATTGAAGCGTACGTTTCCATCGCGGCGACGCCAATCACCGATGCCTGCGCGCTGAAAGCCGTGACCATGATTAGCGAAAACCTGACCGTCGCGGTGGAAGACGGCAGCAATGCGCAGGCGCGGGAAGCGATGGCCTACGCGCAGTTCCTGGCGGGAATGGCCTTTAATAACGCCTCGCTGGGTTATGTTCACGCGATGGCGCACCAGCTCGGCGGTTTCTACAACCTGCCGCACGGCGTGTGCAATGCGGTGCTGTTGCCGCACGTTCAGGTGTTTAACAGCCAGGTCGCGGCGGCGCGTCTGCGTGACTGCGCAGCGGCGATGGGCGTCAATGTGGAAGGGTTGAACGACGCCGAAGGCGCCGCGGCCTGTATCGACGCCATACGCACGCTGGCGCAGCAGGTGAATATTCCGGCAGGGCTGCGCGATCTCGGCGTGAAGGAGGAGGATATTCCGCTGCTGGCGACCAATGCGCTGAAAGATGCCTGCGGGCTGACTAACCCGATCCAGGCGACACACGAGCAGATCGTGGCGATCTTCCACGCTGCGATGTAAAACGCCGACCGGATGGCGCTACGCTTTACAGATCTGTACGGTTCAGCCTGATCCGATAAAGCGCAGCCGCCATCCGGCAAGTTAACCGCGGCTCAGTTTCTGCTTTGCCAGCCATACCGCGCCGAGTCGTCCCGCCTGATTACCCAACTCGCAGGGTAAAATCGGTACTTTCAGCGCTTCCCACTCCTCGAAGCGCTGCAAATATTTATCCAGTAATTTATAGATCTTTTCCTGCTCGCTGATGCCGCCGCCAATCAGTACTGCCTGCGGATCGAACATTGAAATCACGCTATACACTCCGCGCGCAAGGAAATGCGCCCATTGTTCAATTGCTTCGCGCAGGTGAACGTCGCTCTCCATGCGCTCGAACAGCGCTTCGCCGTCGGGCATTTCATCTTCGGGGACCGCCAGCGCCCGGCGGCACGCCTTCATCAGACCGCTCGCGGAGGCGACTTCATGCATGCATTCACCGTTATCGCCTACGGGGATCACGCCAAATTCGCCCGCCCGGTAGTGCGAACCGCGATAAATGTCGCCTTCCACCACGATCCCGCCGCCGATGCCGGTACCAATGGTGATGCAGACAAAGCTCTCATAGTCCCGACCCGCGCCGCGCCAGCGTTCGCCCAGCGCCGCGCAGTTAGCGTCGTTTTCCGCCGTGACGGGCAGGTCCGTCAGTTGGGCGAACAGTTCGCAGAGATTCTCGTTATCGAGATAATCGAGTGCGCCGGCCTTTGCCGCCTGGCCCGTGTGGGTGTTGATATGACCAGGAAAGCTCACGCCGATCGCGGCGATATCATGTGCTTTCTGATACGCCTCCACGACCGCTTTCCACTGCTGTTTAAAGGCATTCTTATCGTCCGGCGTGTCGAATTCATCCGACGTCAGTTCGTTGCCGTTTTCATCAATGACGCCATGTTTAATATGGGTACCGCCCACGTCGAAGCCGATAAATAGCTGCATTGCACGTATCCTTATAAGACCCAGAGCTTATAAGTATGGCTCAGCGGCAAAAACGAAACGTAAAGTAAGGTAATCCGTGATATAGCTCGTAAAGCCGCCAACGACTGGCGAGAAAATCGCCAGCGGCGTCTACCCTTGTTATACACCTGCGGCAAGGAGACGATCATGACGAATAACCCCCCTTCAACACGTATTCAGCCCGGCGAGTACGGTTTTCCGCTGAAGCTAAAAGCCCGTTATGACAATTTTATTGGCGGTGACTGGGTTCCTCCGGCTGACGGCGAATATTACCAGAACCTGACGCCGGTTACCGGGCAGCTATTGTGTGAAGTCGCCTCATCCGGCAAACGCGATATTGATCTGGCGCTTGATGCGGCCCACAAGGTGAAAGATAAATGGGCGCAAACCTCCGTTCAGGACCGAGCCGCCATTCTGTTTAAAATAGCCGACCGTATGGAGCAAAATCTGGAACGGCTCGCCACGGCGGAAACCTGGGATAACGGTAAGCCCATCCGTGAAACCAGCGCGGCTGACGTGCCGCTGGCCATCGACCATTTTCGTTATTTTGCTTCCTGCATACGCGCCCAGGAGGGCGGGATCAGTGAAGTGGACAGCGAGACCGTAGCCTATCATTTCCACGAGCCGCTCGGCGTGGTGGGGCAGATTATCCCGTGGAACTTCCCACTGCTGATGGCGAGCTGGAAGATGGCGCCAGCGCTGGCGGCGGGGAACTGCGTAGTGCTCAAACCCGCGCGCCTGACGCCGCTGTCCGTTCTGCTATTAATGGAGGTGATTGGCGACCTGCTGCCGCCGGGCGTGGTTAACGTCGTGAACGGCGCGGGGGGCGAGATTGGCGAATATCTGGCGACCTCGAAACGCATCGCCAAAGTTGCGTTCACCGGTTCGACGGAAGTCGGACAGCAGATCATGCAGTACGCCACGCAAAACATCATCCCGGTAACGCTGGAACTGGGCGGCAAATCGCCAAACATCTTTTTTGCCGATGTGATGGACGAAGAAGATGCGTTCTTTGACAAGGCGCTGGAAGGGTTCGCGCTGTTTGCCTTTAACCAGGGCGAGGTCTGTACCTGCCCGAGCCGCGCGCTGGTGCAGGAGTCGATTTACGAACGCTTTATGGAGCGCGCCATTCGTCGAGTGGAAAGCATCCGCAGTGGAAATCCCCTCGACAGCGTGACGCAAATGGGGGCGCAGGTTTCCCACGGTCAGTTGGAAACCATCCTTAATTATATTGATATCGGTAAAAAAGAAGGCGCGGATATCCTTACCGGTGGGCGGCGTAAGCAACTGGAAGGCGAACTGAAAGATGGTTATTACCTCGAACCGACCATCCTGTTCGGCAAAAATAATATGCGTGTCTTCCAGGAAGAAATCTTCGGTCCGGTACTGGCAGTCACCACCTTTAAAACGATGGAGGACGCGCTGGAACTCGCCAACGATACGCAATATGGCCTGGGCGCGGGGGTCTGGAGCCGTAACGGCAATCTGGCTTATAAAATGGGGCGCGGAATTCAGGCCGGACGTGTCTGGACTAACTGCTATCACGCTTATCCTGCGCATGCGGCATTTGGCGGCTATAAGCAGTCAGGCATCGGCCGTGAAACCCATAAAATGATGCTGGAACATTACCAGCAGACCAAGTGTCTGCTGGTGAGCTATTCCGACAAACCGCTGGGACTGTTTTAACTGGCTGCGTTCTCGGGCTTACAAAGTGCGTAAGCCCGATAGCTTAATCCAGCACCTTAACCTGTAGAGGGCGGAAACGGCTGTAAATCCATAATCCCAGGCAAGCAATCGATCCAACGAAAACGGTGAACAGGACGGTGATAAACAAACCGCTAAACAATGCGGTGGGGATCGCCAGTAAACCCTGTACCGGTTGGTCGTTCCATTTCACCATGTTAAAGCCGAAAAGGCTCAGCACGCCGCAAATGAAGCTGAAAAGCATCATGGGAATACCGAGGCCTATCAACAATAACCGGTAGATGGCCGAGGCTTTGATGCGTTTGAAGCGGGTTGAAGATGTATCGTCCGTGCTGCTCATGATGCTCCTTAGTGTGTTTGCCAGAAGATGGTCGCCGCATTATTCCTTTAAATGTGCTTGTCTGGCAAACGTCGCTTCCGTGGATGGCGGCCTGGCATAGTGGTACCGTAGAATAAATAAGGCGCAAGCCGCCATCCAGTAATTTAGTGCGGCTCCCTCATCGTTCGTTAACCCAGATCCGCATTTCGCCTTCGCCCCGATTGGCCCAACTGAACCACGGAATAAAGGTCAGCGTGTGCGGCTGCCAGGCGCCGGGAGCGCGATCATAGTGCCAGAGTGCGCTTTGCGCGGTGTCAGGGGCGCTCTGTTTTAACCCTTCCGCCTGGATCAGCATCTTATGGGCAAAAAGGCCTTTACCCTCAAAGATCCGCAGATCGCTCTCTTTTGGTAACCACAGATTATGCAGCTCCTCGCCGTTGTCGGCTTGTTCAAGGCAATACACCAGCGGTCCGCGCTGAAGGGCGACTTTACCCGCGACGTGGCGTACCCGCGGGTTGCCATACACCCGGCGCACCGGCATCGGTAGCGTCAGCCCGATGGTGTCGCCTTCCTGCCAGTCACGGGTGATGTGCAGATAGCCTTTGCGGATATCCTGGCTGACCTCGTCGCCGTTAAGCGTTACGCGGGCATCTGAACACCAGTCCGGCAGGCGTAGCGCCAGCGTATGCCGCACAGCTTGTGGCGAGTCGATGGTAATACTGACGTGCTCCTGCCACGGATAGTTGCCGTCAATACGCAGCCTGAGAGAACCGTTTTCCGTTTGCAGTTCAATACTGTTACCCACGTAGAGGTTGATATACAGCGCTTCCGGACGCGGCGTATAGATGTAATGACCCAGCGAAGTCAGAACCCTGGCGATGTTCGGCGGGCAGCAGGCGCAGCCAAACCAGCGCTGGCGCACGGGCTTCACGTGGTCATAGATATGATTAAATTTTAATGACTGCGGATGCACTTCCAGTGGGTTAACGTAGAAAAAGTGCTTTCCGTCGAGCGCCATTCCGCCAAGGACGGTGTTATATAACGCGCGTTCCATGACGTCGGCGTACTGGCTGTCTGCTTCCAGTTCAATCATCCGCCGGGCGAACATCATCAGGCCGATTGAGGCGCAGCTTTCCGCATACACGGTGTCGTTCGGCAGATCGTAGTCGCTGCTGAAGGCTTCGCCGCTACTCTGCGAACCGATCCCGCCGGTGATATACAATTGGCGTTGCGCCATGTTCCGCCACAAGCGCAGACAGTCCTGACGCTTGCGTTCATCCTGGCTAAGCCGCGCCAGATGCGCCACTCCGGTCATCAGATACACGAAACGCACCGCATGGCCCGTCGCCGTTTGCTGCTCTGAAAGCGGCTGGTGCGCCTGGCTGTAGGCTTTATCTTTCACCATCCACGCCGGGCCGTAGGTATGCCAGTAAGATGTTTGCCCACGCTTTTCGTACTCCAGATCGTAAAAGTGCGGCTGCGTTCCACGTTGTTCAACAAAGTAATTCACCAGCGCCAGATAGCGCGAACACCCCGTCGCTTCATACAGCCGCATCAGCGCCAGCTCGATCTCCGGATGGCCCGGATAGCCGTGCAACTGATGTTCGCCGGGGCCGAATACGCTGTCGATATGGTCCGCCAGACGGCAAACGACCTCCAGCAGGCGGCGTTTGCCGGTGGCCTGGTAGAAGGCCACGCCCGCCTCAATCATGTGTCCGGCGCAGTAAAGCTCATGGCACTCCGCCAGGTTGGTCCAGCGCTCCTGCGGGGCTTTGACGGTAAAATACGTATTGAGATAGCCGTCGTCACACTGGGCGGCGGCGACCAGCTCAATCACCTCATCGGCGGTCTTTTCCAGTGCCGGGTCTGGCTTCTGGCACAGGGACCAGGCCACGGCCTCCAGCCACTTGGCGACATCGCTGTCCTGAAAAACCATGCCATAAAATTCCCCGGACTGCTGTCCTGCCGCGATGCGGAAGTTTTCGATCGCATGGCTGGGATCGGCCTCCGGAATACGGTCGTTCAGCGCGTCCCATTGATAAGGGATCACGACGTCGCGAACCAGGCGTTGATATTGTCCGAGGAACGGATCGCTGACCTTCAGCATGTGCAGGTCGACTTCCGGTACGTTCATGGTGTGCTCCTTATAAATGAACATGACGCTGACGCAGGTCGCTGGCGATTCGCGTCATCATGGGGTTATTGAGTTTGCAATAGCGGATCGACAGCGCCAGCAGCAGATGGAACAGGGCGGGAAGCAGGGTTTCCATTGCGGTAATGCCGCCAAGCGACTGCGCCGTCTGGTTTTCCGCCCCCGGCTGGTAGGCGACAAGAATGAACAGCAGGCTGATGATCCCGGCGCTGGAAGCCCAGGCCAGCTTGATGAAAAACAGGTTAAAGGCGAAGTTCATGCCGGACGAACGCACGCCGGTTTTCCACTCGCCGTAGTCATCGGCGAACGCCATCAGCGAAAAGTGCAGCGGCAACGTGAAGCCAAGAATAATACCGTTACCGAGGATCACCCCCAGCCACAACGTCTGCCAGGCCGGACCGGTGGGTAATAACCACATCAGCACCGCCAGCGCCGCCAGTACCAGGTTGGTGGCGGAGTAAAGTTTGACGGTGTCCACGCGTCGTGTCAGCGGGCTGACGAGCACCGAGCCGATAATCGAAGCGAAGGTCACCATTGTAAAAAACAGTGAGGTATAAGCGGTGCTGCCTTCCAGCACATAGGTGATGAAATACATGTACCCGCCACCGCGAATGTTGAAGACGTTAATCAGCAGGAACGACATCACCAGCATCAGCAGCAACTGATCGTTTTTACGCAGCCCGGCAAGGTGCTCGCGCAGCGTAAATTTTCCCATCATCTCAATCGGCACGCGCTCGCGTACCCAGAAGAAACAGCACAGAAACATGATGACCGCGACCGTACAGAGCGCGCCGACGCCCAACTGGTAGCCCTGGGCGGCGTTACCTTTGCCAAAGATATCGACCATCCACGGCAAACCAACAGAGACCAGAAAGCCCGCCACGCCGCAAAGCACAAAGCGCCAGGACTGACAGGAAATCACCTCATTGTGCCGGGTGGTCATGGTGTTGATCAGTGCGCAATAGGGCACGTTGATCGCGGTATAACCAACGGAAAGCAGCAGATAGGTGCCAAACGCCCAGGCGATTTTGACTCCCATACTGGCGTCCGGCACGGTAAAGGTCAGCACGCCGATGACGCCAATGGGAATGGCCACCCACAGTTGCCAGGGGCGAAAGCGCCCCCACCGGCTTTGCGTGCGATCGGCAATCACCCCCATAATGGGGTCGGAAACGGCATCAAATACGCGCAGGGCAATAAACAGCGTGCCGACTAACGCGGGCGTTAATCCAAACACATCGGTATAGAAAAAGGTGAGAAAGTTCATGATCAGGCAGGTAATAACGGTGCCGCCTGCATCTCCCAGGCCGTAGCCTATTTTTTCACGCACCGAGAGCGCATCGTCGACGCGGCCTTGTGCGAGTTGATCGCGGGTAATCGGTGTAGAGGTCATAGTTATTCCTCGCTAAATGAGGTTTCGGTCAGTGATTATTTTTTTATGACTGATGACCTGATTAATTCTGCCTGGAAGCGGCGATGCAACAAGGCAACGAAAGAGTAAAAAAAGATGACGATTCCGACCTCTGTGCAAAAGTGTGAGGCAGATCCGGTGATTGGCTTATTTTTAGATAATAATCAATAGGTAAAGATATTATTAGCTTCTTTTAAAGCGGGAATTTCCATATCTATGCTCGAATTATCCATGACGCTTCCGATCAAAGTTCAAAACGGCGGATTATTTCTTTCCCGGGGGATCGGACGTCACCCGGCGAGGACATTGTCGTCGTGGGAAATTATTTTCGTTGAAAAAGGTCTGCTGACCATTCAGGAAGAAGAAAACCGATTTTGCGTGGAAGCGGGAGAAAGTTTGCTGCTCTGGCCCCAGCGTCGCCATGTTGGGGTAGAAGATTTTCCCGCTGATCTGCGTTTTTATTGGCTGCATTTCGAGGTAAAAGCGCCGGACAACGATCCGAGATGGCTGACGCACCTTTCAGTGCCACAGCACACGCGCGTGGCGGATCCGCAGGCGCTGATCGCGCTTTTTCGCCAGTTCATGATAGAGCAGGAAAAAATGCAACGCAGTCCGGCGCTGGAATTTATTGTGTTGCTGATATTACAGCAAATGGCTCAGCCTTCCCGACCTACTGATAATACGCAGGAGGCGGGCGTTTCGCTGGCATGGAAAGCGCAACAGTTGATCCGCACGCAATATCATCGTCCTCTTTCCACCACTATTATGGCGCGAGAACTACACTGTAATGCGGATTATCTGGGGCGAGTTTACCGGCGCGTTTTTCATTTAACGCTGACCGAGGCGATTCATCGTCAGCGCGTGCGGGCGGCGGAGAAATTATTGATCAGCGATGCGCGATCCTTAAAAGAGGTTGCTGAACAATGCGGCTTTAGCGACGTGGGCTATTTCCGACAAATTTTCCGTAAGCATACTGGTCTGACCCCTGCCGTCTGGAAACGACGTTACTGCAAAGAACATGTTAATTCATGAGCCTGCTTTACCGCTTCCATAGAAGAAAAATTTGCAATTTGCGTTAAATATGTATGATTAACTTGCAGGGTTGAGCAGTCACCCCTCTTTAGGGGGATTATCTGAAATTTTGCCCTATGGTGTAACAATATGTTGAATAATCGTTTGTTGCAGAGGGAAAATCTGCATCTTTCCCGTGGGAATACGGAAAATACCTCCGCGGGGATCTATTGAAATTAATGCTATTTTTTTTAAACTTGCGATAGACATTAACTACAAGGACTTAATCATGTTTATCTTTCGATAGTGAATTAAACGTGAGTGCTGCAAAATGGAATACCAGTTACATGGATTTATGATTGGTCGTGAAATTTTTTTTGATATAAGCGAGTCAAGAATCTTCAGGCTGCCAGTAAATAAAATGGACAGCGTGATTACTTTCGGCGGCGTTTTTTTTAATCATACCATGCTGCGTCTGTTTGTTTACCTTTTACTTAACGCCCGCACCCATTATGTGTCAAAAGATGAATTACTCGTCAACATCTGGGAAAAAAATGAATTAAGCGCTTCCACACAACGTCTGTCAACGATGGTGAAAAATTTAAATAACAAATTAAATATGCTTGGCCTGCCGCAGCATTCTATCGTTAGCGTAAAAGGAAGCGGATACATACTGGCACTGGATAATATCCAGGCGCTCTATAGCGTCGTCGATGAGGCCGATTATCAAATTTAGATGCCTCTCAATCTGGTGTCAGTTTATTCCGTAGCGTGATGTCGCCTGCGGATTATTCCCCCTGGGCGTTGTCGTCCAGGGTTTTTTTTATGCCGGAACGGTGAGCAATCTTTGGCAAAATCCCAGAACGCCTCGGGCATCTGACAAAATTTCACCGTATCCCCTGTGCGATCAAAGCGACAACGCTATGCTCTCTGGCACTCTGTCATTTTTGGGCGATCGGAGTGAGCTATGAACCGGTTTATTATGGCGGATGCGATGAAATGTATTGGCTGTCGTACCTGCGAAGTCGCATGCGTGGTCTCGCATCAGGAAAATCAGGACTGTGCGGCGGTTTCGGCAGGACAGTTTGTTTCACGTATTCAGGTCATTAAAGAGAACACGTTTACCACCGCGGTCGCCTGCCATCAGTGTGAAGATGCGCCATGCGCCAACGTTTGTCCAACGAACGCGATTCGCCGCGATCGTGGGCACGTTTTTGTGGAGCAGGAACGGTGTATCGGCTGTAAAAGCTGTATGTTGGCCTGTCCGTTTGGCGCCATGAATGTCACCGTTCAGACTTCACGGGTTCAGGCGATCAAATGCGATCTCTGCTGGCACCGCGAGACGGGACCGGCCTGCGTCGCGGCTTGCCCAACGGGAGCATTACAGTGTGTGAATGCGGCAGATATTCAGCGCCAGCGTTTGCATACGCAACCGCTGTAAAAAGGATGGCCCGGCTTGCGTTAGCCGGACCGTTTCGCCAGGCTATTGATTTTCCGCCCAGGCGCGTTCAACTTCTTCCGCCAGTATCTTCACGCCAGCTTCAATCTTTTCTGGGTCCGGCACGTAGTTCATACGCATGCATTGATGCGTGTGCGGCCAGGGTTTATCCAGACCGGGGAAGAAATAGTGCCCCGGCACCATGAGCACGCCGCGCGCTTTAAGACGCTGGTACAGCAGCTCGGTGGTGATGGGCAAATCCTGAAACCACAGCCAGAGGAAAATCGCCCCTTCCGGTTTGTGGATCAGGCAACGATTTTCTGGCAAATAGCGGCGAATGATCGCGAGAGTTTGCTGAACGCGCTGATAATAGAACGGTTTAATTACCGTTTCCGACAAACGCAACAGATCGTTACGTTTGATCATTTCGTTCATTATCGCCGGCCCGATGCCGCCCGGGGCAAGACTGATAATGCCGTTCATATTGGCGATCGCCGTGATGATTTTTTCATTGGCGATGATGATGCCGCAGCGCGAGCCAGGCAGACCCAGCTTGGAGAGGCTCATACACAGCACAATGTTTGGGTTCCACAGCGGACGCGCTTCGCTAAAGATAATGCCCGGGAACGGGACGCCGTAGGCATTATCGATCACCAGCGGAATGCCGTGCTGGTTAGCAAGCGAGTCGAGCTTCATCAGTTCTTCATCGGTAATCACGTTCCCCGTAGGGTTTGTCGGGCGTGAGACGCAAATCATCCCCGTATCTTCACCAATGTGCAGATGCTCAAAGTCAACGTGATACTTGAACTGTCCTTCCGGTAGCAGCTCAATATTGGGGCGTGCAGAGACAAACAGATCTTCTTCCAGCCCTGAATCCGCGTAGCCGATGTATTCCGGCGCGAGGGGGAACAGCACCTTTTTTGTGCTGCCATCAGCGCGGCGACCGGCAAACAGGTTAAATAAGTAGAAAAACGCGCTTTGACTGCCATTTGTTAGCGCAATATTCTGTGGTTCGATATCCCAACCCAGATTCTCACGGAGTAGCGAAGCGAGCGCGCTGAGCAGCTCGGTTTTTCCCTGTGGACCGTCATAATTGCAAAGCGCATCAGTGGCTTTGCCGTTTTCCAGCATTCCGGCAAGCAACGAATGGAAATAATCCTGCATCGCCGGGATTTGTGCCGGATTACCGCCACCCAGCATGATAGCGCCGGGGGTGCGTAAACCGTCGTTGAGGTCTTCCATCAGGCGGGTAATGCCTGAATGACGGGTGAATTTGTCGCCAAAAAGTGAAAATGTCATAACGGATGGTCTGTCAAACGCTGAATCAAAGTGGCTTACCTTAACGCCAGCACTGGCAGGGTGCAAATCGGGTCTGTCATGGGGTCTTGACGTTTTATGCTGGATATCCTGACCACCATGGTATTTCCTGTTGCGGCGTCGGGCGCGCTATGGAACCAGACGCCGCTTCCGCTTAGCGCTGTCCGGCCCAGACAACCATCACTTTGTCGTCTCCGGCCTGGCGCACGAAGCCGTATCCCTGCGTCAGGGTGAGCGTGGTTTGCTTACCCGTGCCGATTGCCGGATGCCTGGCCCTGAACTGACCGAGCCGCTGCCAGTGCGCGATGTTAGCCGCAGATTTCCCGCTGATATCCTGCCAGTTCATCTGTGACCGAGTGCCCTGTAGCGGATCTGAACCGGTCGGACCAAAGGGCCGCGCCGACTCATCGCCATAAAAAATTTGTACCGCGCCCGGCGTCAGGAGCAGCAACTCCGCCGCGTTTCTGCCGCCTTCGCGGAACAGGCGAGTATCGTGGGACGACAGATAAGTCAGCACGTTGAAACTCTGCAACTTTTCCGCCATTTGCTGCCAGGTGGGATCGATAGCCGCCAGGCAATCAACCGCTTTCGCCGCCTGCTCCTGGTAATCAAAGTTAATCATTGCGTCAAAGCCGTGGCGATAGTAGTCACTTTGCATCACCCCGTGTCCCCAGGCCTCACCGGTCATCCAGAAAGGCTTGTCATCAAGCGCCTTGTCCGGGTTGGCTTTTTTCCATTCGACCAGCGCGGCGCTGGCCTGCGTTTTTAACTGTTGCCACGCCGGAAGCTCGACATGTTTGGCCGTATCCACGCGGAATCCATCAATCCCGAAGTCGCGGACCCAGCGGCTCAGCCAGTGGGTCAGATAGTCCCGCGGCGTAAACCCGTCAATGGCTTTAGCATGGGTATCCGTTTTATGTCGATAAAACACCGGCAGACCGGAAGGGTGTGTGGATTCGGTTTTCAGATCCGGCAAGAAGGCCAGCGACATTGTGAGATCGTCAAAGCCTGGGCTGTCGTACTCGCCGATATCGGTGCGTATCCACCCTTTGCCCCACCATTTTTCCCATGCTGCTTTGTCGCTGAAGTTAATGTAATCGTTAAAACTGTGCCAGTTCTGCCCGGCGGCAGGTTTCCAGTCGGTCCAGCGTTCGCCGAGGATCTTTTGCCGTTCTTCGTCGGAAAGATAAAGCGCGCCGAAGCCGAATTCTTGCATGTCGGCCAAGGTTGCATAGCCCGTATGGTTCATCACCACGTCAAAAAGAATGCGGATCCCCCGCTGGTGGGCGCCGTCAACCAGTGCGCGCAGGTCGTCTTCGTTGCCCATATTAGCGTCGAGGCGGGTCCAGTCCTGGGTGTAATAGCCGTGGTAGGCATAATGCGGGAAATCGCCTTTCGTCCCGCCGCCAACCCAGCCGTGGATTTGCTCAAACGGCGCGCTGATCCACAGCGCATTGACGCCCAACTGTTGCAGGTAGTCCAGTTTGCGGGTCAGGCCGCGTAAGTCACCGCCGTGAAAGGTGCCGATCTCTTCCATGCCGTCTTTGTGACGACCATAACTCTGGTCGTTACCGGGATCGCCGTTTTCAAAGCGATCGGTCAGCACAAAATAAACGGTAGCGTTGTGCCAGTCGAACGGGGCTGGCGCGTCGGTTTCTGCCCGCTCAAGCAACAACAGACCGTTGCTGTCCGGCGCGGGTTGCAGGGTGATTTTGCCGTTTTTGACCATTGCAGTCTGCTGACTGTAGAAATCGCGGACTACCGACCCTTCAGGAAAAGTCGGCGCCACATCAAACGTCAGCGGGGATCCGTCCCATTTCGGACACTGGCGAATCACGCTAGCGACCGGTTCCGCATCGCGCTGGAGCGTAATCATTAACGTCGGCGTCCCTGAGCGCGTGTCGATTTCCAGTGTGTAATCACCGTCTCTGAACAGCCGCCACTGCGGCGGCGCGCCTTCGCAGGGCTTCAGCGACAGCATCTGATTGAGTTTTATGGCATTCGCTGGCTGCCAGCACTGTTGGTCAAAATTGAGCGTCAAAGGGCGGGTACCCTTCGTGAGCGTTGCGTGGCTGGAAAATGTCCCCGATCCCCCGGCAGTAAATGCCGGAAAGCCCTGAGCCGTCCACGATGAGGCAACGGCGATCCCCGGCAGCAGCGCCAGAGCAACGGCGGCAAGTTTCATAGTGCGGTCCTTATTGCGGTGATTTTGACCAGTTTGCCTGAGAACCCGTAGTGAAAACTCATCCCCTCGCGGCATTCGGTCAGGCTGAGGCGCGCGGATGAGCGATCGCCGGCAAAAAATGGCCTTAATTTGCGATAACCGCCACATTTTTCTCGAATGACTTCGGTGCGGGATGGTTTATGCGTGACATGATTTCGGATTTAGACTATTTCTTGAGATGCTCTTGATCGTTATTTTTGATATGATTTGAGATTCAGCTCTCAAAATTATGAATAAGATAAGGTGTTGGAATGATTCAATCCGACCAGGAGACCTAATGATATTGACGCCCATGCGACGATATGGGGCAATGATTCTTATGTTACTCACCTTCGTATTTTCGGGTGGGGTGCTGGCAAAGACGCACACGACAACATCGAGTCAAAAGTCCCACATAACAACAGTCAGTGATAAAAAGGTAAGCAGTAAACAAGAGTATTCTCGCAATAGTGCAAAGAGTCGTTCACTTCCTGATTTGCGAAAATACCCTTCCGGAACACCGCGAAAAAAAGCGTTTCTCCGGACGGTTATGCCTTATATTACCAGCCAAAATGCGGCGATCACCGCAGAGCGTAACTGGCTGATTTCAAAACAGTACCAGAACCGCTGGTCACCGTCTGAGCGTACGCGTTTGAAAGATATCGCGAAGCGCTACAAGGTGAAGTGGTCCGGCAACACGCGCCACATTCCGTGGAATACGCTGCTGGAACGCGTGGACATCATCCCGACCAGTATGGTGGCGACGATGGCGGCGGCAGAAAGCGGCTGGGGAACCTCTAAACTTGCGCGTACCAACAATAACCTGTTCGGTATGAAATGCGCGAAAGGGCGTTGCACCAATGCGCCAGGCAAGGTGAAAGGCTACTCGCAGTTCGACTCGGTAAAAGAGTCCGTGAGCGCATACGTCACCAACCTGAACACGCACCCGGCTTACGCCTCATTCCGCAAGTCGCGCGCGCAGCTGCGTAAAACGGATCAGGAAGTCACGGCGACTGCGATGATTCATAAGCTGAAGGGCTATTCGACGAAGGGACAGAGTTATAACAATTATCTGTTCGCGATGTATCAGGATAACCAGCGCTTAATCGCTGCGCATATGTAAGCAAAACGCCGGATGGCGGCTTCGCCTTATCCGGCCTGCAGCGTCCTGCAGGCCCGGTAAGCACAGCGCCACCGGTTTTTTTCGCCCTCCTGGCGATGCCTGATCTCACACGCGCCTCTCCTCACATCAATACTTCACTGTTCACATCGCGGTACTCTTTTGGCGTCGTACCATATTCTTTTTTGAACACGGAATAGAAATATTGTAGCGAAGGGTATCCACACATTTGGGAGATTTCGTTAATCGACAAGGTGGTGGAGATCAGCAGGCTCCGGGCTTTCTCCAGCTTTTCTGCATGGATCACGGCGTGAATCGTTTCGCCGACCTCCTCTTTAAAACGTTTTTCGAGATTTGAACGGGAAATGCCGACGGCATCCAGGACCTGCTCTACCTTAATGCCTTTGCAGGCGTGATTACGGATAAAATGCATAGCCTGAATCACCGCAGGGTCGGTAAGGGAACGGTAATCCGTAGAGCGTCGTTCGACCACACGAACCGGCGGTACCAGAATCCGCTGGAGCGGCATTTCCTCATTCGCGAGCAGACGGTGCAGTAGCTTTGCGGCCTGATAGCCCATCTGCCGCGCCCCTTGCGCCACCGATGACAGCGCCACGCGGGACAGATAGCGGGTCAGCTCCTCGTTATCAATCCCAATTACACACAGCTTTTCTGGCACCGGAATATGAAGATGCTCACACACCTGCAGGACATGGCGGGCGCGGGCGTCGGTCACCGCGATAATACCGGTTTGCGGCGGCAGGGTTTGCAGCCAGTCCGCCAGTCGATTCTGCGCGTGTTGCCACAGCTCCGGCGCGGTTTCCAGCCCCTGGTATACTACGCCCCGGTATTTTTCTTCCGCCACCAGTTGGCGGAAAGCGTGCTCGCGCTCCGCGGCCCAGCGTTTCCCACTGGACGGCGGCAGTCCGTAAAAGGCGAAACGGTTGATGCCTTTCTCTTTCAGATGCAGGAAGGCGCTCTCGACCAGAGCATGGTTATCGGTGGCGATGTAATGTACCGGCGGGTAATTTTCCGCGAGGTGATAGGAGCCGCCTACGCCGACGATGGGAACGTCAACGTCGACCAGCAAACGCGCGATTTCCGCATCGTCGTAGTCGGCAATCACGCCATCGCCTAGCCATTCTTTGATGTTATCAATGCGGGCGCGAAAATCTTCTTCTATGAATATATCCCATTCAGACTGCGACGCTTGTAAATATTCACCGACACCCTCTACAACCTGGCGGTCATAGGCTTTATTCGCATTAAATAACAGGGTAATACGGTGACGTTTATCAAACATAAGAACATATCCTGAACAATGTGAACATGGGCTGGTCGATACTATCACTGGCGTGGCGCCATGCGAAATTGACCATAGCGAAGCGAGGAAGGCAATTCTCATTTCTTATCTGGCGGTTACGGTTTTTTGTTTATTTCTCAACCTTCGAGCTGGATCGCTTTTTATCCCCCCTCATTTCTGCGGTTTTGCGCCTTTTTTTGGGAGCCAGCGCACATTTGGGTATTCTCTTAATGGCGGTGTGAAATAACGTAATTGAGCTCTAAATCGGGAAATTCCAGTATTAAGTCATCGCAATTACTCGCTGTATTACCTGATTACGGAGCTTATTATGCAGGCTTATTTTGACCAACTCGATCGTGTGCGTTTCGAAGGCGCCAAATCCACGAATCCTTTAGCGTTTCGTCATTACAATCCTGATGAAGTCGTGCTGGGCAAACGGATGGAAGATCATCTGCGCTTTGCTGCCTGCTACTGGCATACCTTCTGCTGGAACGGGGCGGATATGTTCGGCGTCGGCGCGTTCAACCGTCCGTGGCAGCAACCGGGTGAAGCGCTGGCGCTGGCAGAACGTAAAGCAGATGTCGCGTTTGAGTTTTTTCACAAGCTGAATGTTCCGTTCTACTGCTTCCACGATGTCGACGTTTCTCCGGAAGGCGCGTCGCTGAAAGAATATAAAAACAACTTTGCCCACATGGTCGATGTGCTGGCCGCGAAACAAGAAGAAAGCGGCGTGAAGCTGCTGTGGGGCACCGCAAACTGCTTCACCAACCCACGTTACGGCGCAGGCGCAGCGACCAACCCGGACCCGGAGGTCTTTAGCTGGGCGGCCACGCAGGTGGTGACGGCGATGGAAGCCACTCATAAGCTGGGCGGCGAAAACTACGTGCTGTGGGGCGGTCGTGAAGGCTATGAAACCTTGCTGAACACCGACCTGCGTCAGGAACGCGAACAAATTGGCCGCTTCATGCAGATGGTCGTTGAGCATAAACACAAAATTGGCTTCCAGGGAACGCTGCTGATCGAGCCGAAACCGCAGGAGCCCACCAAGCATCAGTATGATTACGACGCGGCGACCGTCTATGGCTTCCTGAAGCAGTTTGGTCTGGAAAAAGAGATCAAACTGAATATTGAAGCGAACCACGCCACGCTGGCAGGCCACTCTTTCCATCATGAAATTGCGACCGCGATCGCGCTGGGCCTGTTCGGATCTGTTGATGCTAACCGCGGCGACGCGCAGTTAGGCTGGGATACCGACCAGTTCCCGAACAGCGTTGAGGAAAATGCGCTGGTCATGTATGAAATCCTGAAAGCGGGCGGCTTCACCACTGGGGGCCTGAACTTTGACGCCAAAGTCCGTCGTCAGAGCACCGACAAATACGATCTGTTCTACGGTCATATCGGCGCGATGGACACCATGGCGCTGTCGCTGAAAATCGCTGCGCGCATGATCGAGGATGGCGAGCTGGATAAACGCGTGGCGAAGCGTTATGCAGGCTGGAACAGCGAACTGGGTCAGCAGATCCTCAAAGGCCAGATGTCGTTAAGCGAACTGGCGCAGTATGCTGAACAGCATAACCTGGCGCCGGTTCATCAGAGTGGACATCAGGAGCAGTTGGAAAACCTGGTGAACTATTATCTGTTCGACAAATAAGCGTTTTTGCCGGGCGGCGCTCTGTTTGCCCGGCCTACGGTTGTTGTAGGCCCGGTGAGCTTCGCGCTGCCGGGCCTTTTCATTGAAGGAACCCACAACATGTATATCGGGATCGATCTTGGCACCTCGGGCGTGAAGGTTATTTTGCTCAACGAGCAGGGCGAGGTTGTGGCATCGCAAACGGAAAAGCTCACCGTCTCTCGTCCCCACCCGCTTTGGTCCGAGCAGGACCCCGAGCAGTGGTGGCTGGCGACCGACCGCGCCATAAAGGCGCTCGGCAAGCAACATTCGTTGCGCAATGTTAAAGCGTTGGGGATTGCCGGACAAATGCACGGCGCGACGTTACTTGACGCCCGACAGCGCGTTTTGCGTCCTGCCATTTTATGGAACGACGGGCGCTGCGGCGAAGAATGCGCGCTACTGGAGACGCAGGTTCCGCAGTCGCGTGAAATCACCGGCAACCTGATGATGCCCGGCTTTACCGCGCCGAAGCTGCTCTGGGTGAAGCGCCATGAGCCGGATATTTTCCGCCAGGTGGCGAAAGTGCTGCTGCCGAAGGATTATCTGCGTTTACGTATGACGGGCGAGTTTGCCAGCGATATGTCGGATGCGGCGGGAACAATGTGGCTGGATGTTGAAAAGCGCGACTGGAGCGACGTGATGCTGAATGCCTGCGGCCTGAGCCGTGACCATATGCCCACGCTGTTTGAAGGCAGCGACATCAGCGGAACGCTGCTACCAGAGATCGCGATGGCGTGGGGAATGCCGTCGGTATCGGTTGTCGCGGGTGGGGGAGACAATGCGGTGGGGGCTGTGGGCGTCGGGATGATTGATGCCAATCAGGCCATGCTGTCGCTGGGTACCTCCGGGGTTTATTTTGCTGTCAGCGAAGGATTTCTTAGCAAGCCGGAAAGTGCCGTGCACAGCTTCTGTCACGCGTTGCCGGGCCGCTGGCATTTGATGTCGGTGATGCTGAGCGCGGCGTCCTGCCTTGACTGGGCGGCAAAACTCACCGGGCTGGAAACCGTCCCTGCACTGTTGGCGGCGGCCCAGAAAGCGGATGACAGCGCCGATCCCGTCTGGTTTTTACCGTATCTTTCCGGCGAGCGGACGCCGCATAACAATCCACAGGCGAAGGGGGTTTTCTTTGGTCTGACGCACCAGCACGGTCCGGCTGAACTGGCGCGCGCGGTGCTGGAAGGGGTAGGTTATGCGCTGGCCGACGGGATGGATGTCGTGCATGCCTGCGGCGTGAAGCCGCAAGGTATTACGCTTATCGGCGGCGGCGCGCGTAGCGCCTGGTGGCGACAAATGCTGGCAGATATCAGCGGATTGCAGTTGGATTACCGCACGGGGGGCGATGTCGGGCCAGCGCTTGGCGCAGCCCGTCTGGCGCAGATCGCCGTCAATCCGGAGAAGCCGTTATCTGAGCTGCTGCCGGAGCTGCCGCTGGAACAAACGCATCTGCCTGACGCACAGCGTCATACGCTTTATCAGCAGCGACGCGAAACGTTCCGCCGTCTTTATCAACAGCTACATCCCCTGATGTCCTGATCGTACTCCCTCCTGTATACAGGAGGGATGTATTCTTCGTATAGAAATGGCTTATCGATAAATTATTTATATGAATTTATTCTTAAATTCTTTCACTTAAGTCTTTTTTAATTGTTGTTCCTGTCGGGTTATCCCTAATCTGCATAACACGCGTTGGATAAGGAGATCCCAGTGAAAGGCGCAACGTTGATTGCATGGCTGTTATGTATTTCAGGCACGTTGACTTACGTTATTGGCCTATGGCGAGCATGCCCGTTACTCAGTGGAAAAGGCTATTTTCTCGGGGTGCTGATGACCGCATGGTTTGTCACATGGGTTTATCTACGAGAAATGACGCGTGGTCAACTTGACGAACGCTTTATTGTCGTCTGCAAACTGGTGGCATTAATTACGATGGGTTTATTTTGCGTCGGAATTATGAATGCGCCGCTCACGACAGTGGAGAAAGTGATTCACCCCATTGCTCTCTTTGTCAGTCTTCTGGGGTTTGTTCGTCTCATACGTGCGTCAGATTAGTAAAATAATGATTTTATTATTGTGGTGCCTGACCTGTTTATTATTGCGGCGATTGAAACGCCGTCTTGCCTGAAGTCGTTAATTCTTACTCTCTACGCCCGGTCAGCACAGACCGGGCGTTTTGTTTCAGCTAACCAGTCGGCGGGTATCGACCCGCTGCAACAGCATTGACAGCAGTAAACTGACGCAAAGCGTTGCGCTAAAAATCCACAGCATGTCCAGCGGCGGCCAGCGTTTGATCTCCAGGCCGCTGGTGCGCAACGCGTGAATGATCAACGCATGGAACCCGTAAATGCCCAGCGAATGGCGGGAGATCAGCCCAAGCCCCGGAAGCGTTCCGCCATTCAGCGTGTTTTTCACCAGCGTCAGTAGCGCGATGGCGCAGATAAACACCATTGGCCCACAATAAAGATACCAGGTATCAGCGAAATTACCGCGCCACTGTAGCTCGTGCAGCGTGCCACGAGAAATAACCCCGACGGCGACAATAAATACCACGACGCTTAGCCAACTTAGCGCCCGTTTTTGTGTCTCCATCATGCCGATCGCACGTCCCAACATGCCATAGAGGATGTAATAGAAGGTGTCGCCGTTGATATACAAATTGATGGGCAACCATTCAACCCCGCCGATTTTTTGCGGTACGGTATTGGGGTTGGCGACAATCCCTGTCACGACCATCAGCACCAGCAGCATCTTGCCGCTAACGTTTTTTACCTGGATCAGCGGTGAAACCAGGTAGATCACGGCGATCGCAAAGAAAAACCACAGATGATAGAACACCGGTTTTTGCAGCAGATTTTTGAGAGAAAGTTCAGCGTTAATAGAGGTAAACAGCGTGATGTATGCCAACGCGACGGCGCTGTAGAACAAAAGGCACAGGGCGATGCGCACGAAATGGCGCTTTTGTGCGCTGCGTTCGCCAAAAAAGAGGTAACCTGAAATCATAAAAAACAGCGGTACGCTGACGCGGGAAGCGGAATTCAGGATATTCGCGAGATCCCAGTTCGCGGTGCTGACGCTGTGGGCGTTGGTGATGTACCAGGTCGTGGTATGGATCATCACCACCATCAAGCAGGCGATCCCTCGCAGGTTATCAATCCAGAAAATTTTGGGCTGCATCAGTTCCTCTGTTTCGATGTTAAAAAAGGTCTAACTCACATTTCATCAGCCTGTCTTGTTGGAAAAATCTGAGTTTTTACGCTAAAGCTTGTGATGGCCCGGTAGGGTTCGCAAAAATATGTTTGCCCTGCACCGTAATAATAATAAAACGTTCTCATCCACCAGGCGGTAATAAAATGATGATAAAGCCACTCTTTTCAGCCGTTGTCTTCGTCATGCTGACGGGCTGCGCCGTGACGCCGCCACCGCCGCAAAAGGCGCAGCAGGCAAAAATGAGCCCAACGCGCTCGCTGGATATGGAAGCGCTCTGCAAAGATCAGGCGGCCCGACGTTACAACACGGACACGAAAGAAATTGATGTCACCGGCTTCGAACAGTTTCAGGCAAGCTATGAGATGCGCGGTTATACCTTCCGTAAAGAGAGTTTTGTCTGCTCTTTTGATGCGGATGGGCAGTTTTTACATCTTTCCATGCGCTAAGCCCTGCCTTTTTCCCGTTACGTACTGTATATCTTGCAGTCAGCGGGTATACTGGACCCTTCCTTTAAATCCACACGTATCCAGCACGAAATAATATGCAAAAGTTTGATACCAGGACCTTCCAGGGCTTGATCCTGACCTTACAGGATTACTGGGCTCGCCAGGGCTGTACCATTGTTCAACCATTGGACATGGAAGTCGGCGCGGGAACTTCTCATCCCATGACCTGCCTGCGCGCGCTGGGGCCAGAACCGATGGCGACTGCTTATGTGCAGCCTTCTCGTCGTCCGACCGATGGTCGTTATGGCGAAAACCCGAACCGTTTACAGCACTATTACCAGTTCCAGGTGGTGATTAAGCCGTCTCCGGACAACATTCAGGAACTGTATCTTGGCTCGCTGAAAGAACTGGGTATGGACCCGACCATCCACGATATTCGTTTCGTTGAAGATAACTGGGAAAACCCGACGCTGGGCGCCTGGGGTCTTGGCTGGGAAGTGTGGCTGAACGGTATGGAAGTGACGCAGTTCACTTACTTCCAGCAGGTTGGCGGCCTGGAGTGTAAGCCGGTTACCGGTGAGATCACCTACGGCCTGGAACGTCTGGCGATGTACATTCAGGGCGTAGACAGCGTTTATGACCTGGTCTGGAGCGACGGCCCGTTGGGTAAAACCACCTACGGCGACGTGTTCCATCAAAACGAAGTGGAGCAATCCACCTATAACTTCGAATACGCGGATGTGGATTTTCTCTTTACCTGCTTCGAGCAGTACGAGAAAGAAGCGCAGCAGCTGCTGGCGCTGGACAACCCGCTGCCGCTACCCGCTTACGAGCGTATTCTGAAGGCCGCCCATAGCTTCAACCTGCTGGATGCGCGTAAAGCCATCTCCGTCACCGAGCGTCAGCGCTACATTCTGCGCATTCGCACCCTGACCAAAGCAGTGGCAGAAGCTTACTACGCTTCCCGTGAAGCCCTCGGCTTCCCGATGTGCAATAAAGACAACTAAGAGGCGGCCATGTCTGAGAAAACTTTTCTGGTGGAAATTGGCACTGAAGAGCTGCCACCAAAAGCCCTGCGCAGCCTGGCTGAGTCCTTTGCTGCGAACGTCACTGCGGAGCTGGATAACGCTGGCCTCGCACACGGCAACGTTGAATGGTTTGCCGCGCCGCGCCGTCTGGCGCTGAAAGTGGCGAACCTTGCGGAGTCCCAACCCGATCGCGAAGTGGAAAAACGCGGTCCGGCGATTGCGCAGGCTTTCGATGCAGAAGGCAATCCGAGCAAAGCGGCTGAAGGCTGGGCGCGCGGCTGCGGTATCACCGTCGACCAGGCCGAGCGTCTGACCACGGACAAAGGCGAATGGCTGCTGTATCGCGCTCATGTGAAAGGCGAGCGCGCCGAAGTATTGCTGCCGAACATGATCGCCACGTCTTTGACGAAGTTGCCGATTCCGAAACTGATGCGTTGGGGCGCGTCTGACGTCCATTTCGTGCGTCCGGTTCATACGGTAACGCTGTTGTTGGGCGACAAGGTGCTGCCGGCAACGATTCTGGGTATCCAGTCCGATCGCGTGATTCGCGGTCATCGCTTTATGGGCGAGCCAGAATTCACCATCGACAATGCCGATCAGTATCCGCAAATTTTGCTGGAGCGCGGTAAAGTTATGGCCGACTATGAAGCGCGTAAAGCGAAAATCAAAGCTGACGCCATTGAGGCGGCGCGCAACATTGGCGGTAACGCCGACCTGAGCGAAAGCCTGCTGGAAGAAGTCACCTCGCTGGTGGAATGGCCAGTGGTGCTGACCGCGAAGTTCGAAGAGAAATTCCTTGCGGTGCCGTCTGAAGCGCTGGTTTACACCATGAAAGGCGACCAGAAATACTTCCCGGTTTACGCGAATGACGGCAAACTGCTACCGAACTTTATCTTCGTCGCCAACATCGAATCCAAAGATCCTCAGCAGATCATCTCCGGTAATGAGAAGGTGGTTCGCCCGCGTCTGGCGGATGCGGAGTTCTTCTTCAATACCGACCGTAAAAAACGTCTGGAAGATCATCTGCCGCGTCTGCAAACCGTATTGTTTCAGCAGCAACTGGGTACGCTGCGTGACAAAACCGATCGCATTCAGGCGCTGGCTGGCTGGATTGCCGGTCAGATTGGCGCAGACGTGAACCACGCGACCCGGGCGGGCCTGCTGTCAAAATGTGACCTGATGACCAATATGGTCTTTGAGTTCACTGACACTCAGGGCGTCATGGGCATGCACTATGCTCGCCACGACGGCGAAGCAGAAGATGTGGCTGTCGCGCTGAACGAGCAGTATCAGCCGCGCTTTGCGGGCGATGCGCTGCCGTCTAATCTGGTAGCCTGCGCGCTGGCGATTGCGGACAAAATGGACACTCTGGCGGGTATCTTCGGCATTGGTCAGCATCCGAAAGGAGACAAAGATCCGTTCGCGCTGCGTCGAGCCGCGCTGGGCGTACTGCGCATCATCGTCGAGAAAAACCTGAATCTGGATCTACAGACACTGACCGAAGAAGCGGCGCGTTTGTATGGCGACAAGCTGACCAACGCGAACGTCGTGGACGATGTGATCGACTTTATGCTCGGTCGTTTCCGCGCCTGGTACCAGGATGAAGGTTATAGCGTTGACACCATTCAGGCGGTACTGGCGCGTCGTCCGACGCGTCCGGCAGACTTCGACGCGCGTATGAAGGCCGTCTCACACTTCCGTACGCTGGAAGCCGCGTCGGCGCTGGCGGCAGCAAACAAGCGTGTCTCCAATATTCTGGCGAAGTCTGATGAAACGCTGAATGACATCGTTCACGCATCCGTACTGAAAGAGGCGGCGGAAATGGCGCTGGCCAGAGACCTGGTGGTACTGCGTGACAAGCTGCAGCCGTACTTTGCCGAAGGTCGCTACCAGGACGCGCTGATTGAGCTGGCTTCCCTGCGTCAACCGGTGGATGAGTTCTTTGAGAATGTGATGGTCAATGCGGAAGACAAAGAGGTGCGTATCAACCGTCTGACGCTGCTGTCTAAACTCCGTGAGCTGTTCCTGCAAGTCGCGGATATTTCGCTGCTACAATAAGCGAATCGTTAATAATAAAAAGCCTGCCATTGCGCGGGCTTTTTTATTGTCAAAAAATGATTAATAGAATCGCTAATAATATTCTGCTAAATGACAATGTATAATTCATTGAGCGGAAGAAAATACTTTAGGAATTTATTAACGAAGGCAAACACGATATTTGCAGTAGAATGCAGACGGGTGCTTGAGACTGGCTGTCTCAGGTATTCACCAGATGGCAGACAGAGAAAAGCCCCACCTGACAATAAATCAAAGTGAGGCCGCCTCTATGCCTGAACACCATAAGAGTAGCCTCTTACCTGTTGAAAATCAACACCG
Source organism: Citrobacter sedlakii NBRC 105722 (assembly GCF_000759835.1). Lineage (GTDB taxonomy): Bacteria > Pseudomonadota > Gammaproteobacteria > Enterobacterales > Enterobacteriaceae > Citrobacter_A > Citrobacter_A sedlakii. The sequence goes on along the minus strand of NZ_BBNB01000003.1, from coordinate 249,142 downwards.
GAGGCTGATGATGCCGCAAAGATGTATATTGTGCAGTTTAATAGTGATATGTCTCACTATTTTATTATTTACCTGGATGGTTCGTGATTCATTATGCGAATTACATATCAGACAGGGAAATAATGAACTGGCGGCGTTTTTAGCCTGTGAAGTGAAACAGTAAGAGCATCTGGCGGGGCGTTGTCCCCGCCATTCTTCTGGTGTGAAGTATTCTCAATGCACCCTTTTACTTTTGCGTTACTGTGTTTTTCGCCCGATCGGCATAGCGCTATCGGGCATTATCATTATGCGTTTATTGTAACTGCAATTCCGTCAGACAGGTCTGGCTGTCTTCTCTTGTCGCAAAAGCATGAGACGCCATTTTCCCGTTGTAGCTCACCTCGATTATCCCTTCCATATTGCGCGGCAGCCACACGCCGATAAAGCCGTTCTGATGGCTTTTCATCGGTTTCTCAATTAGCACATCGCCTTTGCTGTCCGTGATTTTGACGTTAAATGTGGTGTCAGGCATTTCCCCCTGGCAGCCGGAGAGGCTGTGGTTAAAGCAGGGATGGGTCTGGCGCTGGTAGGGCGCAAAGGAAAGATAAAACTTTTCGCCCAACGGCAGTGTATACGCCTGCTCGCCGGAAGAGAGTTTCAGCGCCGTACTGGTAATGGAGGCTGACAGGGGGAGCGGGCGCGCCTGCGGCGTCTGGTCAAGCGCATCGACCATCTGTTCGACGGTTTTACCGGCAAGCCCATGTTCCGCCAGGAAAGCGGCTTGAGGAGAAGCAGCGAAAACAGTGCCGCTGGCGAACAGGCCCAGCGTCAACAGCAGAGGACGTATAGACATTGTATCAATTCCATGTGAAAAGAAAGGATATCACTATAAAGCTTTCCCTAAGGGGAAGGTCAAAGCCAGACGAGGTAAAGTAATGCAAAGACAGGAGGGTAGGACGGAGATAAAAAAAATCCCCGCCGTCTGGCAGGGATTCTGAATACTGAGCTTTTAAAGCTTACAGGCTGGTTACGTTGCCAGCTGCCGGGCCTTTAGCGCCGCTTTCGATGGTGAAGGAAACTTTCTGACCTTCATCCAGAGATTTGTAGCCATCGTTCTGGATAGCAGAGAAGTGTACGAACACGTCTTTAGAGCCATCGTCAGGAGTGATGAAGCCGAAGCCTTTGTCAGCGTTGAACCATTTTACGATACCAGTCATTTTACCGGACATAGTGTATTACCTTTTAAAAAATAAGTGTGCCTTTCGGCGATATGGCGTGCTTTACAGATTTTTTAAGCGTTAAAGGAAATGCGCACTACGAGGGGTATCAACGATAACTCTTGAAGGGGACTGCCTTACTAAACTGCTTTAATGGTCTGTACGTCAAACCGTTGAACGCATTAACTCATGTAACGCCGGGTGATGCAACTTTTATTTTACTTCTTTCTGCTTTATGGTCGAAAAACGGTCCTGAAACAGGACCGTTCATCCTAAGAGACAGGTCATTCCATCAACTGCTTACTGAGCGCCGGGTTAGCTTGTATCAGGCGCATCAGCTTCAATTCGGTACTCGAAGGCTTCACGCGTTTCGATTCCCATTCCTGAACCATGGCGACAGACACGCCTAACGCTCTGGCGAAATCGTCAATTTTAAGTCCGCTGCCCCGTCTGCACTGTTCAATGTCAGTGAGGGAGGCGGATTTTTGCGTCAGGGTCGTTCTCGGCAATTCATCTTTAAAAACAATTTGTTCCAGGCTGCTCAGCAGCTCAAACATCGGATCTTTATATTCCATTTAGAACTCCTGTAAATCACACAGCGGGATCGTGAATTTCATCGAAGCCAGTTAAGAATAGTCGTAAAAGAGAAAGTTTGTGGGCCGTCACAGTTTTTAGTGGATGAAAAGACACGTTTCAGCGCCGCGCAGGACTATTTTGTAGCCTGCTAAGAATCTGATAATGAGCGGATTACGCTACGGTAAAGGACGTATTGTAAAGATTGCAAAAATATGACGCTTCCCGACAGGCGCGCACCTGTCGGGAAAACATCAGGCTTTTTGTGTGGCGTTGCCTGGGTCTTTTGCCGTCCCCGGCGACGTGGAAAGCTGGCGATTGCCCACCCAATATTTCACCATCAGGGCGAAGGCGGAAACCAGCGCAGGGATCGCCAGGAAGGTGAAAATGGTTTCAAAAGCCAGTTGCGCCTGCATCAGGAACGCGCCGCTAAACGCGCCAAGAATGCCGCCGAAGCGACCCAGACCCAGCATCCATGCCACGCCGGTGGCGCGCCCCTGAGTCGGATAAAACCCGGCGGCCAGCGCGGGCATGGACGATTGCGCACCATTCATTATCGTCCCGGCGATAAAGACCATCACGCCCATCAATACCAGACTGCTGGTAGAGAACCCGACCAGGCAGACGAACACCCCGGTCAGCAGCCAGCCCACCGCCACCACTTTGTTCGGGTTGAACTTATCCATTAACGCGCCGAGCACCAGAACGCCAATACCGCCGCCCAATGGGAAGAGGGCGGTAATAATCGACGCCTGGCTCAGGGTCGCGCCCGTTTCGCGGATCAGCAGCGGCAGCCAACTGGTCAACAGATAAAAAATCAGCAGACCCATAAAGTAGGTCAGACAGAGCATGACTGTTCCGAGCGCATAGCGCGGTGAGAAGATCACGCCCAGCGCCGATTTCTCTTTCACCTGGCCGGTTTCATGCAACACAAAATGGGTGGCGTCGGGGACGGGGGCGATGCGGCGCAGAATCGCGCCAATCTGCTGTTGGGATCTGTTTTTAACCACCAGATAACGGGCCGATTCCGGCAGCAGAAACACCAGTATTACCGCCAGCGCCAGCGGCATCACGCCGCCGAGGATCAGTACGCTCTGCCAGCCGTAGTGTGGTATTAACCACGCAGAGATAAAGCCACCCATTGATGAGCCGATCGGAAAGCCGACAAACATCAGGTTCACCAGCAGCGCGCGGCGGCGCTCCGGGGCATATTCGCTCATTAAGGTGGCGGCATTCGGCATCGCCGCCCCCAGCCCCAGCCCGGTTAAAAAACGCAGCGCGGTCAACTGATTGAGCGAACTGGCAAAGGCGGTCAGCAGGCTGAAGCCGCCGAAGACGATGATCGACATGATCAGCACCTTTTTGCGGCCAATCCGGTCCGCCATCGGACCTGCGGTCAGCGCCCCGACGGCGAGGCCGACCAGCGCGGCGCTCATGACTGGCCCGAGCGCGGATTTTTCCACGCCCCATTCGGAAACCAGATCGGAGGCAATGAAGCCAATAATGGCGGTGTCGAATCCGTCCATCGCGACGGTCACAAAGCACAGCACGAGAATCATCCACTGGTATTTCGAGAAAGGATGCTCGTTAATAAACGCTTGAATATCAGTCGTTCTGTTTGTCATGCGGTTATTCCTGCAAAAGCAAGGCGGGGGGACAGAGGCTTTTTTATATTCTCCACCGCAGGCGTTGAAATTGAATGTGCGATTATCGAACATTTATTCGTTAATCGTTCATTTAATCAAAACATTGAAGTGACGCCTGGGCAATCGTTCCGCCGTGGTTAACGTGCGATAATCGGTCGAATTAGCCGGATATTGTCGGTAAACGGAGTAAAAGCGCTGATAAATCATAGTGCTATTTCTGTACCGCGCCATTCTTCTGACCGCGGTAATTGTGATGTAATTAACAATAAAGTAACAAGTCAGGGAAGGATGTCTGGTGATATAAATTCCGCCACAAGATTATGCAGAAGGGGTATCCTGCGAAGCTGACCTGGACTATCCTTGTGAGCGTCAGGCACGCGTATTGCGTTGTGCGCATTTTTGGGTGAAAGGAGTATAAAAATGGCGACAGGTAAGTCCTGCTCTCGCTGGTTTGCGCCTCTTGCGGCGTTATTAATGGTAGTTAGCCTGAGTGGGTGTTTTGATAAAGAAGGCGATCAGCGTAAAGCGTTTATCGATTTTCTGCAGAATACGGTGATGCGTAGCGGTGAACGCTTACCGACACTGACTGCCGATCAGAAAAAAACATTCGGTCCGTTTGTATCTGATTACGCGATTTTGTACGGCTATTCGCAGCAGGTGAATCAGGCGATGGACGCCGGTCTGCGCCCGGTCGTTGATAGCGTAAACGCCATCCGTGTGCCGCAGGATTATGTCACGCAACGCGGGCCTCTGCGCGATTTAAACGGTTCGCTGGGCGTGTTGGGCCAACAGCTACAGAACGCGAAGCTACAGGCCGATGCGGCGCATGGCGCGCTGAAACAGGCCGACGATCTGAAGCCGGTGTTCGATCAGGCGTATAAAAAAGTGGTAACTACTCCAGCCGAGGCGTTACAGCCGCTGATCCCGGCCGCGCAAATCTTTACCCAGCAACTGGTGCAGGTGGGCGATTTTATCGCGCAGCAGGACACCCAGGTGAGCTTCGTGGCGAATGGTATTCAGTTCCCGACTTCGCAGCAGGCAAGCCAGTACAATACGTTGATTGGACCGCTGGCGTCGCAGCACCAGGCTTTTAACCAGGCCTGGAGTGCGGCGGTGAATGCCGTTCAGTAACCGTTAAAAGCCCGAGGGCGAAGTGGCCAGTCGGGCCAGTTCACACCCCTGCCGGACGAGGCGACGCCGCCCTCCGGCAGGGGTATCCATTACCCCGCCACCTGCGGATTCACGCAGTTCTTCCTGACCTTTCCTTGCAGTGCGTCAAGCAAATTATCCACCGCGCAGGCCGCCATGTTGTCGCGGGTTTCATGCGTTGCCGAGCCGATATGCGGTACCGCCACGACGTTGTGCATTGACAGCAATGGAGAGTCAACCGGCAGCGGCTCCTGTTCAAACACATCCAGACCGGCGGCCTGAATCTCACCGTTTTGCAGGGCGGTCACCAGCGCCTTTTCGTCGACCACCGGACCGCGCCCGGCATTAATGAAAATAGCCGAACGCTTCATATGGGCGAACTGTTCCGCGCCAAACAGATGATGCGTTTCGTCGGTCAGCGGCAGGATCAGACAGACAAAATCTGCTTCCTGCACTAGCGTATCAAGATCGCAGTAACGCGCGTTGAAACGTTCTTCCGCTTCGGGATGGCGGCGGCGGGCGTTGTAAAGAACCGGCATACTGAAGCCAAAATGCGCACGTTGCGCCAGCGCGAGACCAATACGTCCCATACCGACGATCCCCAGCGTTTTATGGTGTACATCAGTGCCAAACCAGTCAGGGCCAATACTTTTGGTCCATTGGCCCGCTTTAACGCGTTCGGCGACGTCCACCACCCGGCGGGCGGTCGCCAGCACCAGCGCCATGATCGTGTCGGCCACGGTCTCCGTCAGTACGGTCGGCGTGTGCATCAGCAGCACGTTACGCGCGTTCAGCGCCTCCACGTCAAAATTGTCGTAACCAACGGAAATGGTTGAGGCGGCACGCAACCTCGGCATCTTCTCCAGCAGCGCGCTGTCGACGGTTTGACTGGAGCCGAGCAGACCTTCCGCGTTAGCAAACGCCTGGGCGTACTGTTCAACCGTCTCCGGGCGCAGGTTCTGCACCTGGGTAACGGTGACATGTTCTTCCAGGCGGTGCAGTAAATCGTCGGGTAACGCTTTATAGAGAATAATGGACGGCTTCATACGACTCTCCATGAATGTGGTTTTACGCGTGGCGTGCGCCAGTCGGTAACTGCTGATTATTCGCGGGTCTGACAATCAGAGTTAGCCATACGGAGGCGAAAAGCGCCACCCCCATAAAAATGTACGAGGCGGACGGGCTGCCGGTGACGCCGTTCAGGTAGCCGACGAACCATGAGCCTAAGAACGAACCCAGCGCGCCCATACTGTTGATGAGCGCCATCGCGCCGCCTGCGACGTTACGCGGCAGCATTTCGGGAATGATGGCGAAGAAAGGCCCGTACGGGGCATACATCGCCGCCCCGGCAATCACCAGCAGGATGTACGAGGCCCAGAAATTATTCGCGCCGACCGCCCAGGAGCCGATGAAGGCGAAAGCGGCAATCAACAGCAGCGGCCAGACGAACAGTTTGCGGTTCTGCAATTTATCCGATGCCCAGGAGGCCAGAATCATCGCGACCGTTGCTGCCAGGTACGGCACGGAGGAAAGCCAACCGACTTCGACCATGCCGAGGTTCGCGCCACCGTCGCGAATAATGGAAGGCAGCCACAGCACGAAGCCGTACACGCCGATGCTCCAGGTAAAATATTGCAGGCACAGCAGGATAACGTTACGGGAGCGAAACGCCTCGCCGTAGTTACGGACGGCCTTGATGCCCTGTTGCTCCTGTTCGAGTTGGGTTTGCAGCGCTGTTTTTTCCGCATCGGACAGCCAGCCGACCTGCGCCGGTTTGTCGCGAACCAGCGCCCACCAGCAGAATGCCCACAGAATGGCGGGAACGCCTTCGATGATAAACATCTCGCGCCAGCCGAGCGCCTGGATCAGATAACCAGAGACCACCGACATCCACAACACAGTCACCGGATTGCCGAGGATCAGGAACGTGTTGGCGCGGGAACGCTCCGAACGAGTAAACCAGTTGCTGATGTAAATCAGCATGGCGGGCATAACTGCGGCTTCGACCACGCCAAGGATAAAGCGGATCGCGGCCAGCGCGGGAATGTTGCTGACCACGCCGGTCAACGACGCGCAGCCGCCCCATAAGATCAGACAGACGAAGATCAGCTTGCGCACGCTGCGGCGCTCGGCGTACACCGCGCCGGGGATCTGGAAGAAAAAATAGCCCAGGAAGAACAGCGCGCCGAGCAGCGATGAGATCCCTTTGGTAATCCCGAGATCCTCGTTAATGCCCGCTGCGGAAGCGAAGCTGAAGTTTGCGCGGTCAAGATACGCCAGGCTGTACGTGATAAACACGATTGGCATGATGTACCACCAGCGTTTTGCTGCATTTGTTGAGCTTGCCATAGTCAACCTCTGTTGTTTATGCCGCCGCTGTCTGTAGGGTACAGGGGGCCGTTATCATGACGTGACGTTATTCGCCTAACGTTTCACGTGTGGGTAAACCTTCGCTGTCGCCCTGTACCTGAATCGCGAGCGCGCCAATTTTATTGCCGCGGGCGACTGCCTGAGCCAGCGTGCGGCCTTCCAGCAGGGCGCTGATAACACCGACGGCGAAACCATCTCCGGCGCCGACGGTGTCCACAACGTTGTCCACCTTGACCGGCGCAACGCTGCCTTTTTCACCGTCGTGGGTTTTATACCAGGCGCCGTCTGCGCCCGTTTTCAGCACCACGGCCTTCACGCCGTGACGCAGGTAGAAATCCGCAATCCCTTCCGGCGTCTGCTGGCCGGTTAATATCATTCCTTCCTTCAAGCCCGGCAGCACCCAGTCGGCCTGAAAGGCGAGACGGTTGAGCTTCTCGACCATTTCTTCTTCGCTTTTCCACAACGTTGGGCGCAGGTTTGGGTCGAAAGATATACGCTTTCCCTGAGCCTTAAAGGTGCGTGCGGTATGCGCCAGTAATTCATATGAACTGCTGGACAGCGCCGCCGCCACGCCGCTCAGGTGCAAATGACGGGCGCGGGAGAAGTATTCTGCGTCAAAGTCTTCCAGTGAAAGACGGCTGGCCGCAGAGCCTTTACGAAAATACTCCACAATGGGATCGGTTCCATTTTCAACTTTCGATTTCAGCTGAAAGCCCGTAGCGTAACCGTTGTCAACGGTCACGCCCTGCGCGTCAATCCCCTCTTTTTGCAGGGTATTGAGCACAAAGCGCCCGAAACTGTCGTTTCCTACCCGGCTTACCCAGCCGACCTTCAGGCCGAGCCTGGCCAGTCCGGTCGCCACATTCAGTTCGGCGCCGGCAACGCGCTTGATAAAGCGATCGACGTCCGCCAGATCCCCGGTTTCTGTCGCGACAAACATCGCCATCGCTTCGCCAAGGGTGATGACATCCAGTGCATTTTTCATGGGTTACTCCTTGCGTAAAACGTCGACGTAGCGGCGGGTGACGGCGGTCAGATCGGCCCCTTCCAGCGGAAACTCGATACCGCGCGGTACGTGTGCAGGCAGCGCTGAGAGAAGCGCCAGCCAGCGCGGGTCGGCCCGATCCGGCGGGATAGCGCGGTAGCTGTCGTGGTGCCGTGTCGCTGCCTTAACGTGGACGTATCCAACAGAGGACGCCAGTGCATTAGCGGCCTCTTCCGGCGAGTCGCCTACCCACAACCAGTTGCCCATATCAAACGTCAACTGTACCGCAAGCGCCTGCTGCTGGCAGGCGGCGTTAAAGCGCCGCATTGATTCAAGTCGACCGCAGGCGGTCTGGTCGTTTTCCACCACCAGCGCCATGCCGCTGCTTGTGAGCCAGTCGCGCAGCGTGTCAAACGAATCAGTACGCTGAAAATGGCCGAGTGAAACTTTCAGCCACAGCGCACGCAGCGTTTGCGCTTCCTGAAGCAGCGCGGGTAACTGCGGGTTGAGGCTGGCGTCGGTGACGAACAGCGGTTGCGGCACGGAGTAGCAGGCCTGCAGCCCGACGCTTTCGATGGCTGAGGCCAGCGCCGGCAGGGCGTTCAGTTCCGCGTCGGTAAACATCTCGCGGCGTATCTCAACGCCGTCGGCGCCTGCGTTGGCGATCACCGGCAGCATCGCGATTTGTCCGCCCGCATCGCGTACGGTGTCATAACCATACGCGGCGGTGACCACCATAATTTTTCTCTGCATGAGGACCCCCGATCTTGCGTGCTTTTTATTACGCTAGATGGAACCGGTTCCAAAGAAAAGTGTAGTGTGTCGAAATTATGATCGCCATCACGAAGGGAGATTAACGGGCGGTAGAACCGCGGACGATCAGCTCGCCGGAAAAAACCTGCTCATGGATAGCCTCGCTGCCGCCTTCTATGCGGCGGACTACCTGCTCTACCGCGGCGTAGCCAATCTGCCAGGTGGGTTGTTTTAACGTGGTGATGCCAACACCCGCCAGCTCTGCCCATTCCAGCTCGTCAAAGCCCAGCAGGCCGATGTCGCTGCCCCAGTTGAGGCCAATGCGCTTCAGCGAACGGGCGACCTGCAACGTCAGCGCGCCGTTAGCCGAAATAACCGCCTTACGCATGCCACGGTGCTGCTGGTGAAATTGACGCAAGGTGTTATCTAACTGCGCGTTTTCCGCCAGCGGGACTTCGGCGTTCTCTGCGACCACGCCAGGGTAGCGCGCCAGCGTGGCGCGAAAAGCGTTGAGGCGTTCGCGGCGGGTATTGACGGTCCCCAACGGCTCGCTAAGAAACAGTAGCGCCTCAAAGCCTTGCTCGATCAAATGCTCAGTGGCGGTGGTTGCGGCCTGCGTGTTATCCAGTCCCACCACGTCGCAGGCGAAGTCAGGAATTTTCCGGTCGATCAGCACCATTGGCAGCGCGGATTGTTGCAGACGGTTTAAGCCATCCTCGCGCATACCGACAGCGTTCACCACAATCCCTTCGACCTGATAGCTGCGCAGGAGATCAAGGTAGTGCAACTCCTGATCCACTTCGTTGTTGGTGTTACAGACCAGTGGGGTAAATCCCTTCTCGCGGCAGGCGGCTTCTATACCGCTGAGCACGTTAACGGAGTAAGGGTTGGTGATATCGGCGATAATCAGGCCGATGAGACGGGTGCGGCCTCGCTTCAGGCTGCGCGCCATCAGGCTTGGGCGATAGTCGAGATCAGCAATGGCTTTTTCAATACGCGCCAGCAATGCCTCTGAAAGCAGATGCTTTTCGCCGTTCAGATAGCGTGAAATACTGGTTTTACCGGTTTTTGCCGCTTTCGCCACGTCGCTGATGGTGGGGCGCCCTGATTTGCTCATCGCTGATTTCCTTACTTTAGATGAGCATACCTTAGCGCGAAAATACCCGGTGGCGCTACGCCTGGCGGGTAGGGGAATCGATTTTCCGGGCCGGAAGGCGTTCAGGCCGCCATCCGGCACAAGAATTACTGAATAGGGCTTAAGGTGATTTCGACGCGGCGGTTCTGGGCTTTGCCTTCCGCGGTGCTGTTGCTGGCGATCGGGTTCGCCGGACCCATACCGCTGGTGCGGATACGGTTAGCGTCTACGCCCTGAGCGATCAGCGAGCTGGCAACGCTATCGGCACGCTGTTGCGACAGACGCATATTCAGATCGTGGCCGCCAGTGCTGTCGGTATAGCCAATGACGTTGACGGCGGTTTTCGGGTATTCCTTCAGTACCATCGCGACACCCGTTAGCGTGTTCGCTCCCGCTGGCTTCAGCGTGGCGCTGCTACTGTCAAAGGTGACGTTGTTCGGCATATTCAGAATGATGTTGTCGCCGCTGCGCGTGACGCTCACGCCGGTTCCCTGCATTTTTTCACGCAGCTTCGCTTCCTGCACGTCCATGTAATAACCCACGCCGCCGCCCAGCGCCGCGCCGGCTGCTGCGCCTATCAGCGCGCCTTTGCCGCGATCTTTCTTCGAGGATGACAGCGCCCCAATACCCGCGCCAACCAGCGAGCCAATCCCGGCGCCGACGCCGGATTTACCCGCTTCGCGTTCACCGGTGTAGGGGTTGGTTGTGCAGCCAGATACCGCCAGCGCGCCGCTCACGATAGCGGCAATGACTAAAACACGTTTCTTCATCTTAATTCCTTAATGTCTTTCTTATTTTTACCACGGCAAGCGTGGCGGTAGATTATGACGTGTGAAGTTGAAGAAAATTCCAGGGATCTCTCTGAAATTTGTAAGTAACATTGAACAGAGAAATACATCTACCCCTCTTCAGGAGCGCCATTTTGCCAACGCACAAACCGGTGTTAACCGCGGCCCACTGGGGGCCTGTCCTCGTGGAAACAGACGGAGAGACCGTCATTTCTTCCCGCGGCGCGCTGCCCACGGAGCATCCCAATTCGCTGCAAAGCGCAGTTCGCGATCAGGTGCACAGCAAAACCCGGGTGCGTTATCCCATGGTGCGTAAAGGTTTTCTTGCCTCGCCGGAAAGGCCACAGGGCGTGCGGGGACAGGATGAATTTGTGCGGGTGAGCTGGGACGACGCCCTGACGCTCATCCATAAGCAGCACAAACGTATTCGCGATACCTATGGCCCGTCCTCTATTTTTGCCGGTTCCTACGGCTGGCGCTCCAACGGCGTGCTGCACAAAGCCGCCACGCTGTTGCAGCGTTATATGGCGTTGGCAGGGGGATACACCGGGCATCTGGGGGATTATTCCACCGGCGCGGCGCAGGCCATCATGCCGTATGTGGTAGGCGGCAGCGAGGTTTATCAGCAGCAGACCAGTTGGCCCGTTGTGCTGGAACACAGCGATGTGGTTGTACTCTGGAGCGCCAATCCCCTGAATACGCTAAAAATTGCCTGGAACGCTTCGGATGAAAAGGGAATCGCTTACTTTGATGCGCTGCGGCGCAGCGGCAAACGGGTGATCTGCATTGATCCTATGCGATCGGAGACCGTCGATTTTTTTGGCGATAACATGGAATGGATCGCGCCGCACATGGGCACTGACGTGGCGCTAATGCTCGGTATTGCCCACACGCTGGTGGAAAATGGCTGGCATGATCAGACATTTCTGGCGCGCTACACCACGGGCTACTCACTATTTGCTGAGTACCTCACTGGACAGCGCGACGGCATAGCCAAAACCGCTGAGTGGGCGGCCGACATTTGCGGCATTCCGGCAGAAAAAATCCGCGAACTGGCGGCGATTTTTCACAATAATACCACTATGCTGATGGCCGGTTGGGGAATGCAGCGCCAGCAGTTCGGCGAGCAAAAGCACTGGATGATTGTCACTCTTGCGGCAATGCTTGGGCAAATCGGTACCCCGGGCGGCGGTTTTGGTCTCTCTTATCACTTCGCCAACGGTGGAAATCCGACGCGCCGCTCCGCCGTGCTGGCCTCAATGCAGGGGAGCTTGCCTGGCGGCACTGATGCGGTGGATAAAATCCCGGTTGCGCGCATTGTCGACGCGCTGGAAAACCCCGGCGCGTCTTATCAGCATAACGGCATGGATCGTCACTTTCCGGATATCCGTTTCGTCTGGTGGGCGGGTGGCGCCAACTTTACCCATCATCAGGACACCAACCGACTGATTCGTGCCTGGCAGAAGCCGGAGCTGGTGGTGATTTCCGAATGCTTCTGGACCGCAGCCGCTAAACACGCCGACATTGTACTGCCCGCCACCACCTCCTTTGAGCGCAACGATCTCACCATGACTGGCGATTACAGCAACCAACATCTGGTGCCGATGAAACAAGTTGTGCCGCCGCAGTATGAGGCGCGCAATGATTTTGACGTGTTTGCCGAACTGAGCGAGCGCTGGGAGCGCGGCGGCGGACAACGTTTTACCGAAGGGAAAAGCGAACGGGAATGGCTGGAGACATTCTACAACATCGCTGCCCAGCGTGGGGCCAGCCAGCAGGTAACATTGCCGCCGTTTGCGACTTTCTGGGAAGCCAACCAGCTGATCGAAATGCCGGAAAACCCGGACAACGCGCGGTTTGTGCGTTTTGCTGATTTCCGTCGTGACCCGGCTGCGCATCCGTTAAAAACCGACAGCGGCAAAATCGAAATCTATTCCCGGCGCATTGCCGGTTACGGCTATGCGGATTGTCCCGGGCACCCGATGTGGCTGACGCCGGACGAGTGGCACGGCAATGCGCAGAAAGGCCAGCTTCAGGTGCTGTCGGCGCATCCGGCCCATCGTCTGCACAGCCAGCTTAATTACAGCGAACTGCGTGAACGCTATGCGGTGGCGGATCGTGAACCGGTTACAATTCATCCCGACGACGCGCTGGCGCGCGGCATCCGTGACGGCGATACGGTGCGGGTGTGGAATCATCGCGGGCAAATTCTCGCAGGGGCCGTGGTGAGCGCTGGCATTAAGCCGGGCGTGATCTGCATTCACGAAGGAGCATGGCCGGATCTGGATCCTGCCGCCGGAGGCATCTGCAAAAACGGCGCGGTGAACGTGCTGACCAAAGATTTGCCCAGTTCCCGACTGGGCAATGGCTGCGCGGCGAACACCGCGCTGGCGTGGCTGGAAAAATATTGCGGCCCCGCGCTGACGCTTACGGCGTTTGATCCGCCTGCCAGCTCATAATCCAGGTGGGATGCTGGGTATCCTCTTGCCATGCGCTGTCTTCAATACGAAAGCCCATCGCATGGTAGAAGTTCACCGCGTTCTGGTTTTTTTGATACACCTCAAGACTCAACTGCGTAAAGCGCTGTTGCACATACCGCACCAGCGCTTTGCCGATCCCACAGCGCAGTGCGTCAGGCGTGACAAACAGCGCGCCTAAAAAACGATCTTCCAGAACGCTAACGAACCCTTTCAGAACGTCGTTATCCTCCCACACCCAGGTTCTGGCGGCGGGCAGATACACGTCGCGCACGATCGTTTCGCTCTCGCGCCAGTAGTGTTCAGCAATAAACGGATGGGCAAAGATCGTGCTTTCCAGCCACAGCGCCAGAATCGCCGTCCTGTCGGCGCTACGGGATTCGCGAATCATATTTTTCTCCCGGGTGGCAAAAACAGCCGGTGATATGGTCATTGACCAGTCCGCACGCCTGCATAAAGGAATAGCAAATGGTCGTACCGACGAACTTGAAGCCCCGTTTTTTCAACGCTTTTGACAGCGCGTCGGAGGCGGGCGTAGAGGTTGGGATCTCGCTCAGCGTGGCGGCCTGCGTCACTTGTGGTTGATGGTCGACAAATGACCAGACGAACTGCGCAAATGGTTCGCCGTTTTGCTCCATCGCAAGCCAGGCGCGGGCATTGCCAATGATGGCCTGAATTTTTCCGCGATGACGGATGATGCCCGGGTCGAGCAGCAGCCGTTCGACATCCTCTTCCTGCATCGCCGCCACGCGAACGGGATCGAACTGGTGGAAATTGGCGCGATAGTTCTCGCGTTTTTTCAGCACCGTAATCCACGACAGGCCGGCCTGCTGGCCTTCAAGGCAGATCATTTCAAACAGTTTTTTACCGTCGGTTTCGGGGACGCCCCATTCTTTGTCATGGTAGGCAATATAAAGCGGGTCCTGGCTGACCCAGCCGCATCGTTCCATACTTTCCCTCGCTCTCTGAATTGCCTTAAAAATTTCATTCTGCGCGCCTTGACGCGTCTGCGAAAAAGACAATATTTAATACAGGGCTTTTAGCCTGTCATCCTTCTCACAATGACAATAATATCGCCGATTTCGGCTCTCCTCTGGAGTCGCATTGATGATGACAAAAAAAGACGGTGGTCGCCGGGAAATCGTTCTGCTGGCGAGCGTGGTGGCCTGTTCGCTATACATCAATACCGCCAGTGCATGGCAACAAGAATATATCGCCGAAGCGCCATCCGGACATACGACTGAACGCTATACCTGGGACAGCGATCACCAACCGCGTTATGACGACATCCTGGCGGAACGGATCAAATCCTCGCAAAACGTGCCGGGCTTGAGCGTTAACTTTGCGGATGCGTCGCCCCATGAGGCGACCAGTGGCATGAGCATGGGCTGGAATTTCCCGGTTTCAGAGACGGTGATGACCGGGCCGGTCGCCGCGCTCCATTACGACGGTACTACTACATCGATATATAACGAATTTGGCGACAGCGTGATGAATTTGTCCGCCGATCCGTTATGGCATGCCAGCGTGAGTACGCTGGGCTGGCGGGTGAATTCGCAATTTGGCGAGATCAGACCGTGGGCGCAGGTCAGCTATAACCAGCAATATGGCGATAGCATCTGGAAAGCGCAGTCCGGGCTAAGCCGCATGGCGGCTACCTCACAAGATAACAGCTGGCTGGACGTGACCGTGGGGGCGGATATGCTGCTTAATCCGCACATGGCCGCTTACGCGGCGCTCACTCAGGCGGAAAATACGCCCAACACCACCGATTACCTCTATACGATGGGGGTCAGCGCCAGATTTTAACCTTGGATTTACAACTAAACTTTAGCCATAACATGGCATGCAATGATAGTGAGCACTAACTTACAATATAAAAATCAGCTTGCTGAATATATGTCTCGTCATTCATTCCAGATTCCAGGCATTTCATTCCGTTCTGACGGCACTTCATGCCGTTTTTTCCCCGCATAAAATGCATTTCGTTATGGTTGTCGGCAGTGAATTTCCCCTTTTGTTTATGCAGGAATACTGCCATGAAAACTTCAACGTATCAGCGCACCCGTTGGTTGACCCTTATCGGCACCATTATTACGCAGTTTGCCCTGGGTTCTGTTTACACCTGGAGCCTGTTTAACGGCGTACTGTCCGAAAAACTGGATGAACCCGTCAGCCAGGTCGCCTTCTCTTTTGGCCTGCTAAGCCTGGGGCTGGCGATCTCATCTTCCGTTGCCGGAAAGTTACAGGAACGATTTGGCGTTAAACGGGTGACAATGGCGTCAGGCATTTTGCTTGGGCTGGGCTTCTTCCTGACCGCACATTCTTCGAATCTGATGATGCTGTGGCTGAGCGCTGGGGTGCTGGTGGGACTGGCGGATGGCGCTGGTTACCTGTTAACCCTGTCCAACTGTGTGAAGTGGTTCCCGGAGCGCAAGGGGCTGATCTCCGCTTTCGCCATTGGCTCCTATGGTCTGGGCAGCCTGGGTTTTAAATTCATCGACAGTCAACTGCTGGCGACCGTCGGTCTGGAAAAAACCTTCGTAATTTGGGGCGCGATTGTGCTGGTAATGATTGTCTTTGGCGCCACGCTGATGAAAGATGCGCCGAACCAGGAGGTCAAAACCAGGAATGGCGTTGTGGAAAATGATTACACGCTGGCACAATCGATGCGTAAACCGCAGTACTGGATGCTGGCGGTCATGTTCCTGACGGCGTGTATGAGCGGTTTGTACGTGATCGGCGTGGCGAAAGATATTGCGCAGGGCCTGGCGCATATGGACGTCGCGTCTGCGGCCAATGCGGTGACGGTTATTTCTATCGCAAACCTGTCTGGCCGTCTGGTGCTGGGGATCCTGTCGGACAAAATTGCCCGCATTCGCGTTATTACGATTGGCCAGGTGGTGTCGCTGGTGGGGATGGCCGCTCTGCTGTTTGCGCCGCTGAACGCGATAACCTTCTTTGCCGCTATTGCCTGCGTCGCCTTTAACTTTGGCGGCACCATCACTGTCTTCCCGTCGCTGGTGAGCGAATTCTTCGGCCTGAATAATCTGGCGAAAAACTATGGCGTGATTTACCTCGGCTTTGGCATCGGCAGCATCTGCGGTTCGATCATCGCCTCGCTGTTCGGTGGCTTCTACGTCACCTTCTGCGTGATTTTCGCCCTGCTGGTTCTCTCGCTGGCGCTGTCTACCACCATTCGCCAACCAAAACGCGATGTGATGAATATGGCGCATGCCTGAATAAAATAAACAATGACAGGACCAGCCGCGTGGCTGGTCTTTTTGTTATTAGCAGTCGCGTGAAAAATCCGTTTTCAAACTTGAATATTTGTAAAAATCTGCTTCGATCACATTATCTGCTGCCACTTTTTCCCTTCCTTGTGGTCTACTTAGCCGCGCGTGTAGATCTTTCCTGTCTGACTACCTTCGCAATTTGTCCTGCCCGGCTGGGTTAGCCGAAGCGCAGGCTGTGTTTACCCCTCGATTTCCAGGGCTTGCTTGCATGAAATACATTACGTCGATGACGCAGCAAAAGCTGAGCATTTTGCTTGCCGTCTATATCGGTCTGTTTATGAATGGCGCGGTTTATTTCCGTCGGTTTGACGGTTATGCGCAGGATTTTACCGTATGGAATGGAATCGCCGCGGTTGTTGAATTGGCTGGCACGGTGCTGGCTACCTTCTTCTTTTTACGTCTCTTTTCCCTGTTAGGCCGTACGGCCTGGCGCGTTCTGGCTTCGCTACTGGTGCTGATCTCCGCTGGCGCAAGCTATTACATGACCTTTATGAATGTCATGATTGGTTACGGTATTGTGGCTTCAGTCATGACCACCGATATCGACCTGTCAAAAGAGGTTGTTGGCTGGACGTTTATTCTTTGGGTGGCTGGCGTAAGCCTCATCCCGCTGGTGTTGATCTGGTTTAACCGCTCGACGGACACCTTTTTGCGTCAGCTTTGTACGCCAAAAGTACGCTGGCGCAGCGCGCTCACCGTTCTGATGGCGGCTTTTCTGGTGTGGGCGCCGATTCGCCTGCTGGAGCTGCACCAGAAGCGCGCCGATCGCATCGCTGGCGTCGACATGCCAAGCTACGGCGGGGTGCTGGCGAACTCGTATCTGCCAACAAACTGGCTGTCCGCACTGGGCCTGTACGCCTGGGCGCAGGTTGATGAATCGTCAGATAACAAATCGCTTATCAATCCGGCGAAAAAATTCACGTATACGCCAACCCAGAATCTTGATGACACCTACGTGATTTTCATCATTGGCGAAACCACGCGTTGGGATCACATGGGCATGCTGGGCTATGAACGTGATACCACGCCGAAGCTTGCGAAAGAGAAGAATCTGGCAATGTACCGCGGCTACTCCTGCGATACCGCCACCAAGCTGTCGCTGCGCTGCATGTTCGTACGTCAGAGCGGGGCGGAGGATAATCCACAGCGCACGCTGAAAGAGCAAAACGTATTTGCAGTGCTTAAACAGTTAGGTTTTAGCGCCGATCTGTACGCGATGCAGAGCGAGATGTGGTTCTACAGTAACACGATGGCCGACAACATCGCCTATCGCGAGCAGATCGCTGCGGAGCCGCGCAACCGGGGCAAAGCGGTGGATGATATGCTGCTGGTGAACGAAGTTTCGCGTTCCCTGGAGAATAACCCGCAGGGCAAACATCTGATTGTGTTGCATACCAAAGGTTCCCACTATAACTACACTCAGCGCTACCCGCGCGAGTTCGCCCAGTGGAAGCCGGAATGTTATGCCATCGACCGTAAGTGTCCGAAGGACCTGATGATTAACTCTTACGATAACTCCATAACCTATGTGGACCACTTTATCGATAGGGTGATTGATCAGGTGCGCGATAAGAAAGCGATTGTGTTCTACGCGGCGGATCACGGCGAATCGATTAACGAGCGCGAGCATTTGCACGGCACGCCGCGTAAGCTGGCGCCGCCAGAGCAGTTCCGCGTACCGATGATGGTCTGGATGTCGGACAAATATCTCGAGAATCCGGCCAACGCGCAGGCATTCGCGCATCTGAAGAAAGAGGCGGAAATGAAGGTGCCGCGTCGTCACGTTGAGCTGTACGACACGATTATGGGTTGTCTCGGATACACCTCGCCCAACGGCGGGATTAACGAGTATAACAACTGGTGCCATGTCCCTGACGGGAAGAAAGTTGCCGCACAATAAGCGGCCTGACGACTTTCTCGCCGATTAAATGGCATTTTGCGACTAAGGGATTGACGGGGGCGCGCCTGAGCAGTAAGATGCGCCCCGCATTCGGTGATTGGCGCAGCCTGGTAGCGCACTTCGTTCGGGACGAAGGGGTCGGAGGTTCGAATCCTCTATCACCGACCAAATTTAAAACCCTGCTCAACGAGCAGGGTTTTTTGCATTTGAAGCCAATGAGGTGAGAACCTCCGGGGGAAAGAGGTTCGACCCGAGCGATCACCGACCCCAATTCGAAACTCTGCCATCTTCATTTTTGCTACAAAAATTGCGCCTTACTTCTCACTATTCGTTAACGATTTTGTGACATATTCCATTGTCTTTTTTTATCTTTGCATCAATCTTTTTTTGCGTTACTTATGGCTGACCCCAGCATTTTCCGCTGTGCGTTTTAACGTTCATGGCATTAATCGCTCAGATATACAGCATTTCGTCAGAAATTTTTCATAATCTGCACAAAACTTAATCACCAAATGTTGCGAAATATTAAGATTTATATTCTGGCATTACGCGCGTAGCATAAATTTCTCTGCTGAAAATACCCCTCTGGAGTTTTTTTAATCTTTGTTTGTCAATTCTCACCGTTGTCGTAAAACGCGGTTAGCTGTATTGACGTTTTCACATTCTGTTGACAGATTGTAGGGCATGAGGGGCATTTCATGGAGAATCCGCGCTGCAACTCAGTCGTTTAAGTGAATGGAATCCCTACCTCATCACGCCGACCCGGCCGGTCAAAAATAAAAAAGGCCAGGCGGCGCTAACCCACTGCAAAGGGTAAAACAACAACATCACATTTGGAGCAGAAGAATGAGTATTTCCTTGAAGAAGTCAGGGATGCTGAAGCTTGGTCTGAGCCTGGTGGCTATGACCGTCGCAGCAAGCGTACAGGCTAAAACCCTGGTCTATTGTTCAGAAGGTTCTCCTGAAGGGTTCAACCCGCAACTCTTTACCTCTGGCACAACCTATGATGCCAGTTCAGTACCAATCTATAACCGTCTGGTGGAATTTAAAACCGGCACCACCGAAGTGATCCCAGGCCTTGCGGAAAAATGGGAAATCAGTGAAGACGGGAAAACCTACACCTTCCACCTCCGTTCTGGCGTGAAGTGGCAATCCGGCAAAGAATTCAAACCGACGCGCGACATGAACGCCGACGACGTGGTCTTCTCCTTCGATCGTCAGAAAAACGCGCAAAACCCGTACCATAAAGTGTCCGGCGGCAGCTATGAATATTTCGAAGGGATGGGCCTGCCCGATCTGATCAGCGAAGTGAAAAAAGTGGACGATATGACCGTCCAGTTTGTGCTGACGCGTCCGGAAGCGCCGTTCCTCGCCGACCTCGCGATGGACTTTGCCTCTATTCTTTCTAAAGAATATGCGGACAACATGCTGAAAGCCGGTACGCCGGAAAAAGTGGATCTGAACCCTATCGGCACCGGTCCGTTCCAGTTGCAGCAGTACCAGAAAGACTCCCGTATCCTCTATAAAGCCTTTGACGGTTATTGGGGCACCAAGCCGCAAATTGACCGCCTGGTCTTCTCCATCACGCCTGACGCCTCTGTGCGCTATGCCAAACTGCAGAAGAACGAATGCCAGGTGATGCCGTATCCGAACCCGGCAGACATCGCGCGCATGAAGCAGGATAAAAACATCAACCTGATGGAGCAGGCGGGTCTGAACGTGGGTTACCTCTCGTTCAACACCGAGAAGAAACCGTTTGATGACGTCAA
The DNA here is from genome assembly GCF_000759835.1 of Citrobacter sedlakii NBRC 105722. Classification (GTDB taxonomy): domain Bacteria; phylum Pseudomonadota; class Gammaproteobacteria; order Enterobacterales; family Enterobacteriaceae; genus Citrobacter_A; species Citrobacter_A sedlakii. The sequence goes on along the minus strand of NZ_BBNB01000003.1, from coordinate 229,105 downwards.
AGTGCGTCAGGCGCTGACCTACGCGGTGAACAAAGAAGCGATCATCAAAGCCGTTTACCAGGGCGCGGGCGTCGCGGCCAAGAACCTGATCCCGCCAACCATGTGGGGTTATAACGACGATATTAAAGACTACACCTACGACCCTGAGAAAGCGAAAGCGTTGCTGAAAGAAGCAGGGCAGGACAAAGGTTTCACCGTCGAACTGTGGGCAATGCCGGTACAGCGTCCTTACAACCCGAACGCGCGCCGTATGGCGGAGATGATTCAGGCGGACTGGGCGAAGATCGGCGTGCAGGCCAAAATTGTCACCTACGAGTGGGGTGAGTACCTGAAACGCGCCAAAGCGGGTGAGCATCAGGCGGTCATGATGGGCTGGACCGGCGATAACGGGGATCCTGACAACTTCTTCGCGACGCTGTTCAGCTGCGCGGCGGCGAAAGACGGTTCCAACTACTCTCGCTGGTGCTACAAGCCGTTTGAAGATCTGATTCAGCCAGCGCGCGCCACCGATGATCACAACAAGCGTATTGAACTATACAAACAAGCTCAGGTGGTAATGAACGAGCAGGCACCGGCCCTGATCATCGCTCACTCCACCGTATATGAGCCGGTGCGTAAAGAAGTCAAAGGCTATGTGGTGGATCCGTTAGGCAAACACCACTTCGATAACGTCTCTGTCGAATAATTAAACGCTATCGTCAGGTAAGCGCTACGCCCCCGAAGATCGGGCAGGCGTAGCGCCACCCGGCAGCAGTGCTTTATTCCTTCTCTGTAAGCGGGAAGGGATAAGATTTGTGAGCAATACAGACTCACGGTTCCACGCCGTGCGTCCTGAGAGAGAATCCGGGTTATGTTGCAGTTCATTCTCCGACGTTTGGGACTCGTCATCCCTACGTTTATCGGTATCACCCTTCTCACCTTCGCGTTTGTCCATATGATCCCCGGCGATCCGGTGATGATCATGGCGGGTGAGCGTGGTATCTCCCCTGAGCGTCATGCTCAACTGTTGGCTGAACTCGGTCTCGATAAACCGATGTGGCAGCAGTACCTCCATTATATCTGGGGAGTCATGCAGGGTGATTTAGGCATCTCGCTGAAAAGCCGTTTGCCGGTGTGGGACGAGTTCGTGCCGCGCTTTAAAGCGACGCTGGAACTTGGCGTCTGCGCCATGATTTTCGCCACCGCGGTGGGCATTCCGGTCGGTGTGCTGGCCGCCGTCAAGCGCGGGTCCATTTTCGATCACACCGCTGTTGGCCTGGCGCTGACCGGTTATTCCATGCCGATCTTCTGGTGGGGGATGATGCTGATCATGCTGGTCTCCGTACACTGGAACCTGACGCCGGTTTCCGGGCGTGTCAGCGACATGGTGTTTCTTGACGATACCAATCCGCTGACCGGTTTTATGCTGATCGACACCGCCATCTGGGGCGAAGAGGGCAATTTTATTGATGCGGTTGCGCACATGATTCTGCCCGCAATGGTCCTCGGCACGATTCCGCTGGCGGTCATCGTGCGTATGACCCGCTCGTCGATGCTGGAAGTGCTGGGTGAAGACTACATTCGTACCGCCCGCGCCAAAGGGCTGACCCGCATGCGGGTCATTATTATTCACGCGCTGCGCAACGCCATGCTGCCGGTGGTCACCGTGATTGGCCTGCAGGTGGGCACGCTGCTGGCGGGCGCCATTCTGACCGAAACCATCTTCTCGTGGCCTGGCCTCGGACGCTGGTTGATTGATGCGCTGCAACGACGCGATTACCCGGTGGTACAGGGCGGGGTGCTGCTGGTGGCGACGATGATTATCCTCGTCAACCTGCTGGTTGACCTGCTGTACGGCGTGGTGAACCCGCGTATTCGTCATAAGAAGTAAGGGGCCATCATGTCACAGGTTACTGAAAATAAAGTTATTGCCGCACCGGTGCCGATGACCCCGCTACAGGAGTTCTGGCACTATTTCAAACGCAACAAAGGCGCGGTTGTTGGCCTGGCGTATGTCGTCATCATGATCCTGATTGCGGTATTCGCCAACGTTCTTGCGCCCTATAACCCGGCGGAACAGTTTCGCGATGCGCTGCTCGCGCCGCCGGCCTGGCAGGAAGGCGGGAGCCTGGCGCACCTGCTGGGTACCGACGATGTGGGTCGCGACGTGCTGTCGCGACTGATGTATGGCGCGCGCCTGTCGTTGCTGGTCGGCTGCCTGGTGGTGGTGCTGTCGCTGGTGATGGGCATCGTGCTCGGGCTGATTGCCGGTTACTTTGGCGGCATTGTTGATAACGTCATTATGCGCGTGGTCGACATCATGCTGGCGCTGCCGAGCCTGCTGCTGGCGCTGGTGCTGGTAGCGGTCTTTGGGCCGTCAATCGGTAACGCCGCGCTGGCGCTGACCTTTGTCGCCCTGCCGCACTATGTCCGGCTTACCCGCGCGGCGGTGCTGGTGGAGGTGAACCGCGACTACGTGACGGCTTCCCGCGTGGCGGGCGCAGGCGCGATGCGTCAGATGTTCATCAATATCTTCCCGAACTGCCTCGCGCCGCTGATCGTTCAGGCGTCGCTCGGTTTCTCTAACGCCATTCTCGATATGGCCGCACTCGGCTTCCTCGGCATGGGTGCGCAACCGCCAACGCCGGAGTGGGGCACCATGCTCTCCGACGTGTTGCAGTTTGCGCAAAGCGCCTGGTGGGTCGTGACCTTCCCGGGTCTGGCGATCCTGCTGACGGTGCTGGCATTTAACCTGATGGGTGACGGTCTGCGTGATGCGCTCGATCCCAAGCTGAAGCAGTAAGAGGTTCGAGATGGCGTTATTAAATGTAGATAAATTATCGGTGCACTTCGGTGACGAAGGCAGCGAATTCCGCGCCGTAGACCGGATTAGTTACAGCGTGAATCAGGGCGAAGTGGTCGGTATCGTTGGCGAGTCAGGTTCCGGTAAGTCCGTCAGTTCACTGGCGATAATGGGGCTGATTGACTATCCCGGGCGGGTAAACGCCGAAAACCTGGTGTTTAACGATCAGGATCTGAAACGCATCTCTGAGAAAGAGCGGCGCAACCTGGTGGGCGCCGAAGTGGCGATGATTTTCCAGGACCCGATGACCAGCCTGAACCCCTGCTACACCGTCGGTTTCCAGATCATGGAAGCCATCAAGGTACATCAGGGCGGCAACAAGAAAACCCGCCGTCAGCGGGCCATCGACCTGCTGACCCAGGTGGGGATACCGGACCCGGCGTCGCGTCTGGACGTGTATCCGCATCAGCTTTCCGGCGGGATGAGCCAGCGCGTGATGATCGCGATGGCCATTGCCTGTCGGCCAAAACTGCTGATTGCCGACGAACCGACGACCGCGCTGGACGTGACTATCCAGGCGCAAATCATCGAGCTGCTGTTGGAACTGCAACAGAAAGAGAACATGGCGCTGGTGCTGATTACGCACGATCTGGCGCTGGTGGCGGAAGCGGCGCATAAAATCATCGTGATGTACGCCGGTCAGGTCGTGGAAACGGGCGATGCGCACGATATCTTCCGCGCGCCGCGTCATCCGTACACCCAGGCGCTGCTTCGCGCGCTGCCGGAGTTCGCTCAGGACAAAGCGCGGCTGGCGTCTTTGCCGGGTGTGGTGCCAGGGAAATACGACCGTCCCACGGGCTGTCTGCTCAATCCGCGCTGCCCCTATGCCACCGATCGCTGCCGCGCAGAAGAACCTGCGCTGAACCAACTGGACGGCGGACGTCAGTCAAAATGCCACTACCCACTCGATGATGCCGGGAGGCCCACACTATGAGTACGCACGAGGCCACCTTGCAACAGCCGCTGTTGCGGGCCATCGACCTGAAAAAACATTATCCAGTGAAGAAGGGGATCTTCTCTCCTGAACGGCTGGTGAAAGCGCTGGACGGCGTGTCGTTCACCCTTGAGCGCGGTAAAACGCTGGCGGTGGTGGGCGAGTCCGGCTGCGGGAAATCGACGCTCGGTCGTTTGCTGACGATGATCGAAACGCCGACCGGCGGCGAGCTGTACTATCAGGGGCAGGATCTGCTCAAGCACGACCCGCAGGCGCAGAAGCTGCGTCGGCAGAAAATCCAGATTGTGTTCCAGAACCCGTATGGTTCACTGAACCCGCGTAAGAAAGTGGGGCAGATTCTGGAGGAGCCGCTGCTTATCAATACGTCGCTCAGCAAAGCGCAGCGTCGCGAAAAAGCGCTGGCAATGATGGCGAAAGTGGGGCTAAAAACCGAACACTACGATCGCTATCCGCATATGTTTTCCGGCGGCCAGCGTCAGCGTATCGCCATTGCCCGTGGTCTGATGCTGGACCCGGACGTGGTGATTGCCGACGAGCCGGTCTCTGCGCTTGACGTTTCTGTCCGCGCGCAAGTGCTGAACCTGATGATGGATTTGCAGCAGGATCTGGGGCTGTCCTACGTCTTTATCTCCCACGACCTGTCGGTGGTTGAGCACATTGCCGATGAAGTGATGGTGATGTATCTGGGCCGTTGCGTCGAGAAAGGGACGAAGGAGCAAATTTTCAACAACCCGCGCCATCCGTATACGCAGGCGCTGCTCTCCGCCACGCCGCGTCTGAATCCGGACGAGCGTCGCGAACGTATCAAACTGACCGGCGAGTTGCCCAGCCCGCTGAATCCACCGCCCGGCTGCGCGTTCAATGCGCGCTGCCGCCGCCGCTTCGGCCCTTGCACCCAGTTGCAGCCGCAGTTGAAGGAGTACAACGGACAACTGGTCGCCTGTTTTGCTGTCGATCAGGACGAGAATGGGCAGAAGCCGGTGACGTAACCTTCCCGCAAGGCCGGGTGGCGCTTGCGCCTGATCCGGCCTTTTCTCTGTTACTCAATCAATTTCAGCAGCGGCGACAGGCACAGCAGTACGCCGTACAGCAGTATCAGCCAGGTTTTCAGGCCACGCAGTTTTTCCAGTTGCGCGACCTTGTATATCAGGAAGCAAGGGATCAGGCAGGAGACAATGCCGTATAGCGGGCTGCCGAGCTGGAAGAACACCAGCACCGACACGCGAAATGAGACCCAAATCACCAGCGTCGTCACGATAAACGCACAGATCCCAAGCGTGATCATGCGCGAAGGAATGCGCTCCACGTTGACGATACGACCCAGCAGATTCAGCACAATCCCTTTCATTGCCTCGTGGAAGCCGAGATAAATACCAAAAAACGCGGTTAGGACGGCGAAGATATTCAGTACCGTCGAGGTGATATGGATCACCGGACCGGGAATAACCTGAGCCGCCAGCGCCAGGGCGGAGATGTTTTGCTCGAATGCCGACACCGCTTCTTCATGGCTGATGGAAAAGGTAAACGAGAAAGAGAAAAACAGAATCACCGCAATCAGCGTGATATAGCTGATGCGGTGGGTGCGAATTGCCATCCGGGTTGCCAGCACCCTGTCGGCCTCGCGCTTGCGATAGGCGATGTTCATCGGATTCAGCACCTGAATAAACACCGCCGAAAAGAAGCAGAACGGAATAGTAAGCAAGACGTCGCGAAAAAACACCGATGCCTGGGGAAAGGCGGTGATATTGGCGAAATTCCAGTGTGGAATCATCGCCAGGCCAAATACCACGATGATCCCCACTTTTACCACCACCATCGGCCCGGAGATTTTGAACAGCAGTTTCTCGCCGCCCGAGGCGATAGCGACCAGCGCTGCGAAGATGGCCGCTTTAAAAAGCAGCGACTGGGAGAGATCGGTCTGGGTCAGGCCAAAGGTACGCAGATAAGACGCGCTGTCGAATACCACGGAAAGCGAGTAAATAAAGATGCCGTGGATAATCATCAAAAAATAGATCACACCGAGAAAAACGCCCCAGTTTTTGCCGAGATAATGGCTAATGACGTCGGTGTAGTCATGGCAGGTTTCGCTTTGCGAAAGCGTTTTGAGATACACGTCCTGTACGATCCAGGTCGCCGGATAAGCGATAAGCGACGCGGTGATAAATACCCAAATCCCTTTAAGTCCAATCTGCACCGGCATCAGCACCGTACCCGCGCCAATCGCCATACCAATGCACAGCAATACCCAACCAAAGTCGTAGCGGGTAAAAGGAAGTCTGCGCGAAACCTGTTCGCCTGAGCCGTTAAGATGAGAAAGTGATGTGTCGTGCTGCATGAAGTCCCCTGCCAGAAATAGCCTTCACGGCGTCATGGCCGCAAGGGGACGCAATTCTACAGAAGCGCAGGAGACACTGCCAGCCGATTGAGGATTTGCGAGACGCCACGCAGAGTAAAACACGGGCGGATGTGTAGGCAAACCGCTTGCCGTAGAATCCGCAGCAAGCCGGGGCGACCCGGTGAGGCGCAACGTTGCGGGGGCTTGATCCCTGGCGGCGTTTGTCGCTGGATAAAGAGAAAACCCCCGCACGTTGTTCGGTAAAAACCTGGCAACAAAACGGGGGCTAATCTTGAACCTCAACAATTCAAGGATAGCCGCGAACGGTTGCCATTGCAACACAGGCGGCTATATGACGCTGATTCAGTTAGGCATTGCCTTCTGGCACGATTTAGCGGCTCCAGCCATCGCGGGTATAATCGCGGGAATGGTTGTGAACTGGTTACGTAGCAGGAAGTAATCCCCTGACGGGCGCCTGCCTGCCGCAGTGGCAACATGCGCCCGAACCGGGCCGCAGGGATATCCTTGCGGCCTTTTTCGTTTACTGCGGATACGGCACCCAGTCGCCGCCGTTCAGGCGCACGTAGGGTTTATCCTGGTACTGAATCACCACCGCGTTGGCGTTTTCCGAGACCGCCGCGGTTTGCGGCAGATTACTGGTGAGCTTCGTCCAGTCAACCGGATCTTCGGAGAAGATCTTGCCGTCGAGCACGCGCACCACCAGTTCTGAGATGGCCAGATAGCTGCTCGGTTGGGTAATTTCAATCGGCGCGCCCTGATGCGGCGCTTTCATGCCGAAGAATTTCACCCCGGCGGGGACGTTGGTGATCGACGGGCTGGGGATATCGCGCAGACCGGAGACCTGCATTCTGTCGCCTTTCAGCGCCCCGCCATGTTCCGGCACCACCACCACCATGACTTTACGGCCAGACTTCTCGAGCTGCGTAAAGAACGCATCCAGTTCATCGAAGAATTTCTGCGCACGCGCTTTGTAATCCGCCGTTTTGCTCACGCCTGGATAGTGGTTGCCATCGTGCAGCGGCAGGGTGTTATAGAAGGTTGCGCTGCGCGAATCTTTGTTCTTTTCGGTGGTTTCAAGCCAGCGGTTAAGCACTGCCGTATCGTCATAGACTGGCGAGCCGTCAAAGCCCAACAGCGGCACCGGTAAACCACTCTGATCCATCAGCTCAGCCTGCATACCGCCGTTTTCGCGCACTTCTTTCAGGAAGCCGCCGAACTCACCGTTGTGACCCATCATCAGATGCTGGGCGAAGCCCAGTTTCGACAGATTATCAAACAGATAGCATTCATTGCCGGCTGGTTGATACAGATTGGTATGTGACGGCTGACCGCAGCTGGCGCGCAGCAGGCGAATCGCCGCCGGACCGCTGTAAGAGGTCGCCGAGTTAAAGTGCTTAAACTGAATATCAAAATGCGACCACAGCGGATGCGACATCAGCCCCGCCGCTTCGATATCGGACCACGAAAGCGAGCAGATGTTGATCACCAGCAGTTCAAACGGCTGGGCATCTTCCGGCAGCGCCGCCGGGAAGGGCGTTTTACGTTTTGCTTCCGCGTTGTAAAAGGTGTTCAGCCAGGCGTTGAGGTTGGCGGACGTCGGTGGCGCGGTTTGCGCCGGGATATCACCGACAACCGGCGCGCCTTCAGCGGTGGCGATCGTGGCCGCCGCGGTACCGCCGGTGGTCGTGACGGTGTTGGTCGGCTGACCGGCAGGCCACAGTGAAAAACTCGGCCCCGCCAGGGTCAGAACGTTTAGCCAGACCATTATGGCCACCACAAAAACGGTGACGCGAACCCACTGCGCCAAAAACAGCCACGCCACGAGCAGCACGAACACCGCGCCGATCATTTGCCAGTTAATAAAGCGGGTGACCAGATCGAGCATATAGTCAGTGCTGAACGCCGCGACCTGGGAGCCCTGGCTCATTATACTCTCTGGCCCTGGCAGCCAGGTATCGTGCCAGAACAGGGCAAAACCTATCGGAATGGCGATCCAGTGGCGAAGGCGATGCAGGCTGTAGCGCGGAATCGGCATCAGCAGGAACGCCATGAACACCAGGTTCATCAGGGCGTGGAAGTTAAGATAGCCTGCCCAGAGCAGACCAAATTTCACCAGAAAATAGAAATTCCAGCCCGAAAGTCCGCGCCAGTATTGCCAGAGAGGCGAAGGCGGCGAGGCATGTTGAGTATGTTGAGTCATTTTTTGGTCGCTCTGGGAATTACCGTGCGGCGCAGTGTTCCGGCCGGTTTGACATAACGAGGTTTAGCAAATAGCAGACGGGCGGTGTTGCTGAGACGGCGCAGAGAATGACGCGCCAGATAGCCCAGTGGAAAAAAAATCAGCGCGCAGACGACGATGATTTGCAGAATATCGCTGATGGTCATCATGATGAACGCTCCATTTCATCGTCCAGTAAGCGCAGCGGCTGAGGAATTCGACGCCAGACCTTACCATCGTGTTCAGCGTTCAGTACGGGTTTGACCTCCTGGGTGAGCGGCAGCGGCTGACCCCACAGCTCCGGCGACAGCAGACGCATTTGCACCAGTTCGGCGCTGATCTGATTGTCCTCGAACCACACCATGCGGTTAGAGAACAGATCGCCGGTCGGCAGCGGAAAGATGTGATTCAGGGCGGTGTCGAGATCGTTGACCCGGCAGAACGACAAAAACAGCACCAGTCGGTTGCCGCCAATGGTCACAATATCGCCGGTACGGTGTGGGCGGCAAAGCGTTAACGCCTGTTCCACGCGAATACCTGGCACTGGACGCAGCGCCACCATCACCCCTTTGCCGTCGGCGGGGAGCAGGGTATTGCTCATCATATTATTCACCGCGTCACAGAAGACATCCCACTTCTGAAAGCCGCGCAGCTTCATCGGCTGGGTCATCGACAGCAGGGTGGTGATATCTTCCGGCACATAACGGCTGAACTGTTGGCCCTGCACGCTTTCAATCAACGTCAGGCAGCGGGAAAGCGGGGCGTTCCACGGGATCACCATATTGGCGCCGCAGCCCAGCAGCAGACGTTCGTCGGTGGCGCGCAGGCTGGCGATATTTTCCCGCACAAGAATTTTTAGCGCGCTGCCGCGCTGGCGGCGCAGGGTGTGGATGCTGCGCGCCAGCGGTTCAATCTGACGATTTTGCTGGAGAGAAAAGACCAATGTTGCCGCCTGGGCGGTACGGGCCTCATTGAATAATGCTTCATTACTGTCGAATAATTTCCAGTGCTCCGATAGCGGCGGCGCACCTTCGAGTACGGTCACATTACTGAGGATCCGCTTTTCGTCGCTGCGGGGCTGGATGTCGGCTTCGGCCTCTTGCGCCAGTTCCCAGCGACCCTGGCGATGGCGAATGGTCAACTGTTGGCGGGCGCTGACTCCTTTCTCGTTGCACCAGAAGGCGATATCCAGCAGGTGCTGGTCGCCCTGAAAACGCATGCTGGCAAGACCAGACAGCGAGCGATATTCCCCCATTAACAGCGAGAACTGTTTGTCATTATTATTCCCAGGGTTAAGCACCAGAACAGAACAACGATGAAGACGTGTCCATTTATTCATTTTATCCAGCCACTGACGCAATCGTTCCGCTGGAATATTTTGCCACGCATTATTTGCGCATATAAGGATGAATAAGTAATGGGTAGGATCAACTGAGCAGAGTATATCGCGGGACATAAAGTATAGTCCCTTCTCTGAATCTGGCATCGAAAATAACTGAATTTTTTCCGGACCTTGCGTTTCGTCTAATTTGAAAACTTTCCCTGGATCGCTGCCCATACTCATCGCCGCGACTTTTGCAGTCCCGGTTTGAAAAGCAATCGTTTGATTCGCCAGGCTGATAGCATCTTCACTGCGATCAGTGTTAACCCACCAGACACCGCCAGTTGGCATATGGCGAAGTTCATCCCATAATGATGAGATACCTATTGAAAATACTGGGTCCACAGCGTTCCTCGGGTCGCTATTTGTCTGCTTATCAGTTTACTAGCGAAAGCGCAGAAATAAACCTAACATTGAAATTAAAACGTATCAGATTTAGCATGTGAATCAATTTGGCTGGCAGGAAGCCTCTTTACGTCGGCCTTTCCGATTCCATGACTCGTATTCTTTGAGTGATGAAAAATCAGAAAATGCGCGGATTCTGACGCCATCAATTTTCGTTGGGAAGGGGGGCTGAATGCAAACAGAAAAAATGTCTGAAGCATGGCGAGTATATTCAAAGGGATAAAAAATATGTCTGACAACGAACCCGATACGCTGCCTGATTCAGCTTTAGGCTATACCTTTCAAAACGATTTCCTGGCCCTGAGCCAGGCTTTTTCATTACCTGAATTCGATTACACCGATATATCCCAACGTGAACAGCTTGCCGCTGCGATTAAACGCTGGCCGCTGCTGGCTGAATTTGCGCAACAAGAATAAGGGAGTCGTGGATGGCTATTCTGGGACTTCAGGGCATCCGTGGTGGCGTAGGCACGACGTCTATCACTGCGGCGCTGGCCTGGGCATTACAACTGTTAGGTGAAAACGTCCTGGTGGTGGATGCCTGCCCCGATAATTTGCTACGCCTGTCATTTAATGTCGACTTTGTGCATCGCGACGGCTGGGCCAGAGCGCTGCTGGACGGGCGTGACTGGCGCGAAGGCGGAATGCGCTATACCTCGCAGCTCGATTTGCTGCCGTTTGGCCAGCTCACGGCGCCGGAACGTGACTACCCCGATCAATGGCAGGAACGGCTCGGCGAGATTGTCCCTGGCCTCCAGCTGCTAAAAGAGAGCGGCAGGTATTCCTGGATTTTACTCGATTTGCCCACCGGCGCCGCGCCGCTCACTCGCCAACTGGTCAACGCCTGCGATCGTACGCTGGCGGTCGTCAAAGCCGATGCCAATTGCCATATTCGCCTGCATCAGCAGGCGCTACCCGCCGGTTCGCATATTTTGATTAACGATTTACGCATTGGCAGCCAGATGCAGGACGATCTTTACCAGGTCTGGCTCCAAAGCCAGCGTCGGCTGTTGCCGATGGTTATTCATCGCGATGAAGCCCTGGCCGAATGCATGGCGGCGAAACAGCCACTGGGAGAATACCGCAGCGATTCGCTGGCCGCCGAAGAAGTGTTGACGCTGGCGAACTGGTGTTTATTGCATTATTCAGGCCGCAAAGACGCCGCCGGGAGCGCAACATGAGTATCCTGTCCCGGTGGTTGCTTATCCCGCCGGTCAGCGCGCGCCTGAGCGAGCGCTATCAGGGCTACCGTCGTCATGGCGCGCCAGCGTTTAGCGCGGCCCTGGGCTGTTTTTGGGCCGTTCTGGCATGGGTGTTCATCCCGCTGGAGCATCCGCGCTGGCAGCGGATCCGCGCCGCGCACAAGGCGCTTTACCCGCATATCAACGCCGCTCGTCCGCGCCCGTTAGATCCCGCCCGCTACGTTATTCAAACGCTCTGGCTGATGGCGACCGCCTCGCGTCGACAAACGGCCCAACCGCGCTGGCAGACCTTTTCCCGCCTGGAAGGCGTCCGGGGCCGTTATCATCAGTGGCTGGATAAACTGCCTGAACGGGTCACGCAAAACACAACCCATCTTGATAAGCAAAAGGAACTGGGGCATCTGAGCGCTGGCGCGCGCCGTTTAATCATTGGGATTATTGTCACTTTCTCGCTGATACTGGCGCTGATCTGCGTGACGCAGCCGTTCAACCCGCTGGCGCAGTTTATCTTCCTGATGCTGCTATGGGGCGTTGCGCTGATTGTACGGCGGATGCCGGGGCGTTTCTCGGCGCTGATGCTGATTGTGTTGTCGCTGACCGTGTCATGTCGCTATATCTGGTGGCGCTACACGTCCACCCTGAACTGGGACGATCCGGTAAGCCTGGTTTGTGGACTGATCCTGCTGTTTGCCGAAACCTACGCGTGGATTGTGCTGGTGCTGGGCTACTTCCAGGTGGTCTGGCCGCTCAACCGTCAGCCGGTGCCGTTGCCCAAGGATATGTCGCAGTGGCCGTCGGTGGATATTTTCGTTCCGACCTACAACGAAGAGCTGCACGTAGTGAAAAACACCATCTACGCGTCGCTGGGCATCGACTGGCCGAAAGATAAGCTCAACATCTGGATTCTCGACGATGGCGGGCGGGAAGAGTTTCGCCAGTTTGCCCAGAATGTCGGGGTCCACTATATCGCCCGCACCACCCATGAGCACGCCAAGGCCGGGAACATCAACAATGCGCTGAAGTACGCCAAAGGCGAATTCGTGTCGATCTTCGACTGCGACCACGTGCCGACGCGCTCGTTCCTGCAAATGACCATGGGCTGGTTCCTGAAAGATAAAAAACTGGCGATGATGCAGACGCCGCACCACTTTTTCTCGCCGGACCCGTTCGAACGTAACCTTGGCCGCTTCCGCAAAACCCCCAACGAAGGCACGCTGTTCTATGGGCTGGTGCAGGACGGCAACGACATGTGGGACGCCACCTTTTTCTGCGGCTCCTGCGCGGTGATTCGCCGTAAGCCGCTGGATGAAATAGGCGGTATTGCCGTCGAAACCGTCACCGAAGATGCGCACACCTCGCTGCGTCTGCACCGTCGCGGTTACACCTCGGCTTATATGCGTATTCCGCAGGCGGCGGGGCTGGCGACCGAAAGTTTGTCCGCCCATATCGGCCAGCGTATCCGCTGGGCGCGCGGGATGGTGCAAATTTTCCGCCTCGACAACCCGCTTACCGGGAAAGGGCTGAAATTCGCCCAGCGGTTATGCTACGTCAATGCGATGTTCCACTTCCTGTCGGGGATCCCACGGCTCATCTTCCTGACCGCGCCGCTGGCGTTCTTGTTGCTGCATGCCTATATCATCTACGCGCCCGCGCTGATGATTGCGCTGTTCGTACTGCCGCATATGATTCACGCCAGCCTGACCAACTCGAAGATTCAGGGAAAATACCGCCACTCCTTCTGGAGTGAGATCTACGAAACGGTGCTGGCCTGGTACATCGCGCCGCCGACGCTGGTGGCGCTGATTAATCCGCATAAGGGCAAATTTAACGTCACCGCGAAAGGCGGGCTGGTGGAAGAAGAGTATGTCGACTGGGTGATCTCCCGTCCGTATATCTTCCTGGTGCTGCTTAACATGGTCGGCGTGGCGGTAGGTATCTGGCGTTATTTCTACGGGCCGGAAAGTGAAATGCTCACCGTCATCGTCAGTATGGTGTGGGTATTCTATAACCTGATTATCCTCGGCGGCGCGGTGGCGGTGTCGGTGGAAAGTAAACAGGTACGCCGTTCTCACCGCGTGGAGATCTCAATGCCAGCGGCGATTGCTCGCGAAGACGGTCATTTGTTCTCGTGTACCGTGCATGACTTCTCCGACGGCGGTCTGGGGATCAAAATCAACGGTCAGGCGCAGGTACTGGAAGGGCAAAAGGTGAATTTACTGCTCAAGCGTGGACAGCAGGAGTATGTCTTTCCCACCCAGGTGGCGCGCGTATGGGGTGAACAGGTGGGGTTACAACTGATGCCGCTGACCACTAAACAGCATATCGATTTTGTGCAATGTACGTTTGCCCGTGCGGATACATGGGCGCTCTGGCAGGACAGCTATCCGGAAGACAAACCGCTGGAAAGCCTGCTCGATATTCTGAAACTGGGGTTCCGCGGCTATCGCCATCTTGCGGAATTTGCCCCAGCGTCGGTCAAAGTAATTTTCCGGTCTCTGACGTCTCTGGTTGCCTGGATTGTGTCGTTCATTCCGCGCCGTCCGGTGCAGGATGATATGGCGGTGCAACCACCGGCTCAGGTTATGGCTCAACAATGATGATAACGCGATGAAAAGAAAACTTTCCTGGATTTGTGCGATGGCAATGGGGATGAGCGCTATCCCCAGTTTCATGTCGAATGCGGCGCCAGCAATACAACCGCAGACAGCGGCTGAGCCAACCGCGGCCCCGGCCATTCCCGTTCAGGCGGACGACAATCAGCCGGTGGGCCAGGTGATGCCGGGCGTGCCGGGAGCGGATGCGCCGATCGTCGCGCAAAATGGTCCTTCGCGTGATGTGAAACTGACGTTTGCGCAAATCGCGCCGCCGCCGGGCAGTATGGTGCTGCGCGGCGTTAATCCGAACGGCAGCATTGAATTTGGCATGCGCAGTGATGAAGTGGTCACGAAGGCGATGCTGAATCTGGAATACACGCCGTCGCCATCGCTACTGCCCGTTCAGTCCCAGCTCAAGGTCTATCTGAATGATGAGCTCATGGGCGTGCTACCCGTCACCCAGGAACAGCTTGGCAAAAAGACGCTGGCGCAGATCCCCATCAACCCGCTGTTTATCACCGATTTCAACCGCGTACGGCTGGAGTTTGTCGGCCATTACCAGCAGGTATGTGAAAACCCGTCCAGTAGTACGCTGTGGCTGGATGTAGGTCGCAGCAGCGTACTCGATCTCACCTACCAGACGCTGGAAGTGAAAAACGATCTCTCGCACTTCCCGGTTCCGTTCTTTGACCCGCGCGACAACCGCGCGATGACGCTGCCGATGATCTTCGCCGGCGCGCCCGATCTTAAACTGCAGCAGGCCGCCTCTATCGTCTCGTCATGGTTTGGTTCCCGCTCAGGCTGGCGCGGGCAGCACTTCCCGGTGCTGTATAATCAACTGCCGGATCGGAATGCGATTGTGTTCGCCACTAACGACAGCCGTCCCGACTTCCTGCGCGAGCAGCCCCCGGTGAAAGCGCCGACGATCGCGATGATCGACCATCCGGAGAATCCCTACGTAAAACTTCTGGTGGTGATGGGGCGTGATGAAAACGATCTGTTGCAGGCGGCGAAAGGTATTGCGCAGGGCAACATTCTGTTCCGCGGCAGCAGTGTCGAAGTGAACGAGGTAAAACCGCTGCTGGCGCGTAAACCGTACGATGCGCCGAACTGGGTGCGGACCGATCGTCCGGTGACCTTTGGCGAGCTGAAAACCTATGAGCAGCAGTTGCAGTCCAGCGGCATCGAGCCCGCCGCCATCAACGTTTCCCTTAACCTGCCGCCGGACCTGTATCTGCTGCGCAGTACCGGTATTGATATGAACCTCAACTACCGTTACACCACGCCGCCGACCAAAGACAGTTCGCGCATGGATATCAGCCTGAATAACCAGTTCCTGCAAGCCTTTAGCCTCACCAGCAACGAAAAGAACAACCGTCTGCTGCTGCGTCTGCCGGTGCTGCAAGGGCTGCTGGATGGTAAAACCGACGTCTCGATCCCGGCGTTGAAGCTGGGGGCGGTGAACCAGTTGCGTTTTGACTTTGAGTACATGAACCCGATGCCTGGTGGTACGGTGGATAACTGTATTACCTTCCAGCCGGTGCCGAACCATGTGGTGATCGGCGACGACTCGACCATCGACTTCTCGAAGTACTATCACTTTATTGCGATGCCGGATCTGCGCGCCTTTGCGAACGCGGGGTTCCCGTTCAGCCGAATGGCCGATCTTTCTGACACCATCGCCGTGATGCCGAAAACGCCGAATGAAGCGCAGATGGAAACACTGCTGGAGGCGACGGGCACGATTGGCGCGCAAACCGGCTTCCCGGCCATCAACCTGACCATCACTCAAGACGGCAGCCAGATTCAGGGGAAAGATGCCGATATCCTGATTATTGGCACGATTCCGGACAAGTTAAAGGATGAGAAGCGTATTGACCTGCTGGTGCAGGCGGCGCAGAGCTGGGTGAAAACGCCGCTTCGCCAGAGCGCCTTCCCGGGGATCATGCCGGATGAGGCCGACCGCAAAGCGGATGCGCAGGCCACTGTCACGTCGAGCGGCCCAATGGCCGCCGTGGTGGGCTTCCAGTCGCCGTTTAACGATCAGCGCAGCGTTATCGCCCTGCTGGCGGACAGCCCGCGCGGTTATGAACTGCTGAACGAAGCGATTAACGACAGCGGCAAACGTGCGGCGATGTTTGGTTCGGTGTCCGTCATTCGCGAGTCGGGCGTCAACAGCTTGCGGGTGGGCGATGTTTATTACGTCGGACATCTGCCGTGGTTTGAACGTCTGTGGTATGCGCTGGGAAATCATCCGGTGCTGTTAGCGGTGTTGGCGGCCATCAGCGTGGTATTGCTAGCCTGGGTGTTGTGGCGCCTGCTGCGCATCATTAGCCGCCGCCGTCTTGATCCAGACCATGAGTAACGCATGATGAACGCGCTGCGTAGTGGAATCGCTGTTGTCCTGATGTTGGCCGCCCTGAGCGTTCAGGCGGCCTGTCATTGGCCCGCCTGGGATCAGTTCAAAAAGGATTACATCAGCAAGGAGGGCCGGGTGATTGATCCGAGCGACGCGCGGAAAATCACCACCTCGGAAGGGCAAAGCTACGCCATGTTCTTTGCCCTCGCGGCTAACGATCGTCCGGCGTTTGATACGCTTTTGGCATGGACCGAAAACAACCTGGCGCAAGGCTCGCTGAAAGCGCATCTGCCCGCCTGGCTGTGGGGACAAAAAGATCCAGCGACCTGGGAAGTGCTGGACAGCAATTCCGCTTCTGACGGCGATATCTGGATCGCCTGGTCGCTGCTGGAAGCCGGGCGTTTATGGCAGGAGCCGCGATACACCGATATCGGTAAAGCGCTGCTGAAGCAGATTGCCACTGAAGAAGTGGTGACGGTGCCAGGGCTGGGGTCGATGTTGCTGCCGGGTAAAATCGGTTTTGCCGAAGAAACCCGCTGGCGCTTCAACCCGAGTTATCTGCCGCCGCAGCTGGCGCAGTACTTTACCCGTTTCGGCGCGCCGTGGACCACCCTGCGGGAGACGAATCAGCGGCTGCTGTTAGAAACCGCGCCGAAAGGCTTTTCGCCGGACTGGGTGCGTTACGAGAAAAACAAAGGCTGGCAGTTAAAACCAGAAAAAACGCTGGTCAGCAGCTACGACGCCATTCGCGTCTATCTGTGGGCCGGGATGATGCATGACGGCGACCCGCAGAAAGCGCGGCTGCTCACTAAATTCAAACCGATGGCTACCCTGACAACCCAACACGGCGTTCCGCCGGAGAAAGTGGATGTCGCCAGCGGCAAGGCGGAGGGCAACGGCCCGGTAGGCTTTTCCGCTTCTTTACTGCCTTTTCTGCAAAACCGCGACGCACAAGCGGTGCAGCGACAGCGCGTTGCAGACCACTTTCCTGGCAGCGATGCCTATTACAGCTACGTGCTGACCCTCTTCGGACAAGGGTGGGACCAGCATCGTTATCGCTTCACCGCCAAAGGTGAGTTACTACCTGACTGGGGCCAGGAATGCGCAAGTTCACACTAAGTTTTCTTGGGGTATCGCTCGGTATTGCGCTGATGCCCTTCGCGGAAGCCGCGCCGTCGGCGCAACAATTGTTACTCGACCAGGTTCGGCTGGGCGAGGCCACGCACCGCGAAGACCTGGTGCGTCAGTCGCTCTACCGGCTGGAGCTGATCGACCCGAATAACCCTGACGTTATTGCTGCCCGCTTCCGCTATATGCTGCGTCAGGGCGACAACGACGGCGCTCAAAAGCAGCTCGACAGGCTTGCAGAGATCGCGCCCAATTCGGCGGCGTATAAATCGTCGCGCACCACCCAACTGCTGGCGACGTCGGATGGCCGCCAGGCGCTGCAGGAAGCGCGGTTACAGGCGACGACCGGACATGCGGAAGAGGCCATCGCCGCTTACGATAAGTTATTCAAAGGCGCGCCGCCGGAAGGCGAGCTGGAGGTGGAGTACTGGAGTACGGTGGCGAAAGTGCCTGCCAGACGCGGTCAGGCGATCAACCAGCTTAAGGCGATCAACGCCCGCAGCCCCGGCAATACCGGGTTGCAGAATACTCTGGCGCAACTGCTGTTCGATAACGACCGTCCGGCTGAAGGTTTTGTCGTGCTGGAACAAATGGCGAAATCCAGCGCCGGACGCAACGCGGCGGCAACGCTCTGGTACGCCCAGATAAAAGATTTGCCGGTCAGCGACGCCAGCGTAAAAGCGTTGCAAAAGTACCTCGCCGTGTTTAGTGAAGGGGACAGCGTGACGGCGGCGCGTAGTAAGCTGAACGAACAGCAACAACAGCTTGCCGATCCGACGTTCCGCGCCCGTGCGCAGGGGCTGGCGGCGGTAGAGGCCGGGCAGGGCGACAAAGCGGTTGCCGGGCTGCAGCAGGCGGTGAAAGCGAATCAAAACGACAGCGAAGCCGTTGGCGCGCTGGGTCAGGCGTATTCACAGCGCGGCGATCGCGCCAGCGCGGTGGCGCAGTTTAAAAAAGCGCTGGCGATGGATCCGCAAAGCCCGAGCCGCGACAAATGGGAAAGCCTGCTGAAGGTGAACAGCTACTGGCTGGCGATCCAGCAGGGCGACGCCGCGCTGAAGGCGAATGATATCGACCAGGCCGAACGGTTTTATCAACAGGCAAGACGCATCGACAATAGCGATAGCTACGCGGTGCTGGGGCTGGGCGATGCGGCAATGGCACGTAAAAACTACCCGGCTGCCGAACGTTACTATCAGCAGACGCTGCGTATGGACAGCGGCAACACCAACGCCGTGCGCGGCCTGGCGAACCTCTATCGCGAGCAGTCGCCGGAGCGAGCCAGCGCTTTTATCGCCACGCTTTCCGCCAGCCAGCGCCGCAGTATTGATGACATTGAACGCGGGCTGGAAAACGATCGTCTGGCGCAACAGGCTGAAACGCTGGAGAGCCAGGGCAACTGGGCGCAGGCGGCGGAGCTGCACCGGCGTCGTCTGGCGCTGGATCCGGGCAGCGTCTGGATAACCTACCGTCTGTCGCGCGATCTGTGGCAGGCCGGTCAGCGTAGCCAGGCCGACGCGCAGATGCACGCGCTGGCGCGTCAGAAACCTGGCGATCCCGAGCAGGTCTATGCTTACGGGCTGTACCTGTCCGGCGCCGATCGGGACCGCGCGGCGCTGGCGCATATCAACGCGCTGCCGCGCAGCCAGTGGAACCCAAATATTCAGGAACTGGCCGACAGGCTGCAAAGCAACCAGGTATTGGAAACCGCTAACCGTCTGCGCGAAAGCGGCAAGGAGCGTGAAGCCGAAGCGCTGCTACGTCAGCAGCCTGCTTCTACCCGTATCGACTTAACCCTCGCCGACTGGGCGCAGCAGCGCCGGGACGTTACGGCCGCGCGCGGATATTACAGCGGCGTGCTGGCGCGCGAACCGGACAACGTTGACGCGCTGCTTGGGCTGGCGGAGATCGACATCGCTCAGGGCGACAACGCGGCCGCGCGGGCGCGACTGGCGGCACTGCCGACGACCAACGGGTCTTCAATGAATATGCAACGTCGGGTGGCGCTGGCGCAGATGCAACTGGGCGATACCGTGGCGGCCAGACAGACATTCGATAGCCTGATTCCGCAGGCGAAATCGCAGCCGCCGTCGATGGAAAGCGCGATGGTGCTACGTGATGCCGCCAGGTTTCAGGCCCAGAGCGGCGAGCCGCAGCAAGCGCTGGAAACGTATAAAGATGCCATGGTCGCCTCTGGCGTCACCCCGACGCGTCCGCAGGATGACGACACTTTTACCCGTCTGACCCGCAACGATGAAACAGACGACTGGCTGAAGCGCGGCGTGCGCAGCGACGCGGCGGATCTGTATCGCCAGCAAGATTTGAACGTAACCCTCGAACACGATTACTGGGGATCGAGCGGTACCGGCGGTTATTCCGATCTGAAAGCGCACACCACCATGCTGCACGTTGATGCGCCCTGGTCCGATGGGCGTATGTTCTTCCGCACCGACCTGGTCAATATGAATGTCGGCAGCTTCGCAACCGATGCCGACGGGCGTTATGACAATAACTGGGGCACCTGTACGCTGGAAGACTGTAGCGGCAACCGCAGCCAGTCGGACGCCGGGGCGAGCGTGGCGGTGGGCTGGGCAAACGACACCTGGCGCTGGGACATCGGCACCACGCCAATGGGCTTCAACGTGGTTGATGTGGTTGGCGGCGTCAGCTACAGCAGCGATATCGGGCCGTTAGGGTATACGCTTAACGCGCATCGTCGTCCCATTTCCAGTTCGCTGCTGGCGTTTGGCGGCCAGAAAGACGCGCAGAGCCATAACGGCGACAGCGATGCGATTAACACCGGTAAAAAATGGGGCGGCGTACGCGCCGACGGCGGCGGCATCAGCCTCAGTTACGACAAAGGGGAAGCGAATGGCGTCTGGGCTTCGCTCAGCGGCGACCAGTTAACCGGCAAAAACGTGGCGGACAACTGGCGCGTGCGCTGGATGACCGGGTACTACTACAAGGTGATTAACGAGAATAACCGCCGCGTCACTGTCGGTCTGAACAATATGATCTGGCACTACGACAAAGACCTCAGCGGCTATTCGCTCGGTCACGGTGGTTACTACAGTCCGCAGGAGTATGTGTCGTTTGCGGTGCCGGTAATGTGGCGTCAGCGTACGGAAAACTGGTCCTGGGAGCTGGGCGGTTCCGTGTCGTGGTCGCATTCACGCACGAAAACGATGCCGCGTTATCCGTTGACGAACCTCATTCCGGCGGATTACCAGGAGGCGGCGCGCGATCAGACCAATGATGGCGGCAGCAGCCAGGGCTTTGGTTATACCGCCCGGGCGCTGGTGGAGCGGCGGGTCACCTCCAACTGGTTTGTCGGCACCGCTATCGATATCCAGCAGGCGAAAGATTACACCCCAAGCCATTTCCTTCTTTACGTGCGTTATTCCGCCGCAGGCTGGCAGGGCGATATGGATTTACCGCCGCAGCCGCTGGTGCCTTACGCCGACTGGTAATCGCCAGGGTCGGATGGCGCTGCGCTGGCGTGAAGGCCAGGTAAGACAACGCCGCCATCCGACGACCTGAACTCAGAAAAGTCCTTTTCAGATACGGCCTCTCTTAATGCCGCCGCAATCGGGTATACTCGGGCGGCAATTTGGGATATCCGGGGGAGACAATATTGCGCGTGAGTCGCTCGTTAACAATTAAGCAGATGGCAATGGTCGCGGCCGTTGTCATGGTGTTCGTTTTTATTTTTTGCACCGTTTTGCTATTCCATCTGGTCCAGCAGAACCGCTATAACACGGCTACGCAACTGGAAAGTATCGCCCGCTCCGTTCGTGAACCCTTGTCTGCCGCCATATTAAAAGCGGATCTCCCCGGCGCGGAGGCGATTCTCGCCAGCATAAAACCGGCTGGGGTGGTTCAGCGCGCCGATGTCGTGCTGCCAAATCAGTTTCAGGCGCTGCGCATGAGCTTCATTCCTGAACGCCCGGTGCCGGTCATGGTCACCCGTCTTTTTGAATTACCGGTGCAAATTTCCCTGCCCGTCTATTCGCTCGAGCGTCCGGCGAACCCACAGCCGCTGGCCTATCTGGTGCTACAGGCGGATTCGTTCCGTATGTATAAGTTCGTCATGAGCACCCTCTCCACGTTAGTGACTATTTACTTACTTTTGTCACTCATGCTGACCGTGGCGATTAGCTGGTGCGTAAACCGCCTGATTCTGCACCCGTTGCGCAAAATCGCCCGCGAGCTGAACGATATTCCGCAACAGGATCTTATCGGGCATCAGCTGGCGCTGCCGCGTCTGCACCATGACGATGAGATCGGGATGCTGGTGCGCAGTTATAACCTTAATCAACAAATGCTTAAACGCCACAGCGAAGAGTTGACGGGGAACGCGATGCGTTTTCCGGTTTCCGAGCTGCCCAACAAAGCCTTTCTGATGGGGTTGCTGGAGCAAGTGGTGGCGCGACAGCAGACCACCGCGTTGATGATCGTCACCTGCGAAACGCTGCGTGATACCGCAGGCGTGCTGAAAGAGGCGCAGCGGGAAATCCTGCTGCTCACGCTGGTGGAAAAACTGAAATCGGTGATTTCCCCGCGAATGGTGCTGGCCCAGATCAGCGGCTACGACTTTGCGATTGTCGCTCACGGCGTGAAAGAGCCGTGGCACGCCATCACGTTAGGTCAGCAAGTGCTCACTATTATTAATGAGCGGTTGCCGGTCCAGGGGATCCAGCTACGCCCGAGTTGCAGCATTGGCGTGGCGATGTTTTATGGCGACCTCAGCGCCGAGCAGCTCTACGTTCGTGCCGTTTCGGCGGCGTTTACCGCCCGTCGGAAAGGCAAAAACCAGATTCAGTTCTTCGACCCTGAACAGATGGCGCAGGCGCAAAAAAGGCTGACCGAAGAGAGCGACATTCTTACCGCGATGGAAAACCACCAGTTTGCGCTCTGGCTACAGCCGCAGGTGGCGATCGCCAGCGGCAAGGTGGTGAGCGCGGAAGCGCTATTGCGTTTGCAGCAACCGGACGGAAGCTGGGCGTTACCGGAAGGGCTGATTGAGCGCATCGAGTCCTGCGGCCTGATGGTCACCGTGGGGCGCTGGGTACTGGAGGAGTCTTGCCGTCTGCTTGCCGCCTGGCAGGAACGCGGAATGGTCATGCCGCTGTCGGTCAACCTGTCGGCGCTGCAACTGATGCACCCGACCATGGTGTCGGACATGCTTGAGCTGCTGGCCCGTTATCGCATCCAGCCGGGTACGCTGATTCTGGAAGTGACCGAAAGCCGCCGTATCGACGACCCGCACGCCGCGGTGGCGATATTACGACCATTGCGAAACGCTGGCGTGCGCATTGCGCTGGATGATTTTGGTATGGGTTACGCGGGGTTGCGTCAGCTTCAGCATATGAAGTCGCTGCCGGTAGACGTGCTGAAAATCGACAAAATGTTTGTCGACGGTCTGCCGGAAGATAACAGCATGATCACGGCGATTATTCAGCTGGCGCGCAGCCTGAATCTGCAAACGATCGCCGAGGGCGTTGAGAACGAGGCGCAGCGCGACTGGCTGGCGCAAGCCGGTGTGGATATCGCTCAGGGCTATCTTTTTGCCCATGCCGTGACGGCTGAAACCTTCCAGGAACAGTATCTCACGCACAAGTGACGTAATTACAAAACTTTAAAAAGGCCCGGCTTATGCGAGCCAGTTCAAAGTTTTTAACATTTTTGTTTCAATTATGATCCAGGTGCATTTCTGTCGTGTTGTCCGGGTGTTATTTTAAGGCCGCAGGTTAATCATAACCTTACAAGACCTGTGGTTTTTACTTCAAGGACACCCTATGAAAACCTCTCTGTTCAAAAGCCTTTATTTTCAGGTCCTGACAGCAATTGCCATTGGTATTCTCCTTGGCCATTACTACCCTGAATTAGGCGCACAAATGAAGCCGCTTGGCGACGCGTTCGTCAAGCTGATAAAGATGATCATCGCTCCTGTCATCTTCTGTACTGTCGTGACCGGCATTGCAGGCATGGAAAGCATGAAGGCCGTTGGCCGCACCGGTGCGGTAGCGCTGCTTTACTTTGAGATCGTCAGTACGATTGCGCTGATCATTGGTCTGATTATCGTTAACGTCGTGCAGCCAGGGGCCGGGATGAACGTTGATCCCGCGACTCTCGATGCGCAGGCGGTGGCGGTTTACGCCGAGCAGGCGAAAGATCAGGGCATTGTCGCCTTCCTGATGGATGTGATTCCGGGCAGCGTCATTGGCGCGTTTGCCAGTGGTAACATCCTGCAGGTGCTGCTGTTTGCGGTGCTGTTTGGCTTTGCCCTGCATCGCCTGGGCAGCAAAGGCCAGCTGATTTTCAACGTCATTGAAAGTTTCTCACAGGTCATTTTCGGCATTATCAATATGATCATGCGCCTGGCGCCTATCGGCGCGTTCGGCGCAATGGCCTTCACCATCGGTAAATATGGCGTCGGGACGCTGGTGCAACTGGGGCAGCTTATTATCTGCTTTTACATCACCTGTATCCTGTTTGTGGTGCTGGTACTGGGTTCTATCGCGCGGGCGACGGGCTTCAGCATTTTCAAGTTTATCCGCTATATCCGCGAAGAGCTGCTGATCGTGCTGGGTACCTCCTCTTCTGAGTCCGCGCTGCCGCGTATGCTCGATAAGATGGAGAAACTGGGCTGCCGCAAGTCGGTGGTTGGGCTGGTTATCCCCACCGGGTATTCCTTCAACCTTGACGGGACGTCGATATACCTGACGATGGCGGCGGTGTTTATCGCCCAGGCGACCAACAGCCATATGGATATCTTCCATCAGATCACGCTGCTGGTCGTGCTGCTGCTCTCCTCTAAAGGCGCGGCGGGGGTAACCGGAAGCGGCTTCATCGTGTTGGCGGCGACCATCTCTGCGGTAGGCCATCTGCCGGTGGCGGGCCTGGCGCTTATCCTCGGTATCGACCGCTTTATGTCGGAAGCCCGTGCGCTGACTAACCTGGTTGGCAATGGCGTGGCGACGGTCGTGGTGGCGAAATGGGTGAAAGAGTTGGATTCCCAAAAGCTCGACGATGTACTGAATAATCGTGCGCCGGACGGCAAAACGAACGAAATATCCTCATAATCTCACGTCTTATGACCGCAGTCCCTTGTGGGGCTGCGGGCTCCTGCGCATAATTGACCCCTGCACCTTAATCCTTCAACATGAAGGCATTGGGTTTATTTCACTTCTGCCGTGACATTTCCATGTTCTTGCGGTCTAACACGAAGTGTTTTTACGTCATATTCAGACTGGCCTTCGCAGGGCTGTCTTTTTATTACCAGGATTGTTGATCAGGGGTTCACATGCAGGGCACAAAAATTCGACTTATAGCGGGCGGTTTGCTGATGATGGCCACTGCTGGCTATGTGCAGGCAGATGCGCTCCAGCCTGACCCGGCATGGCAACAGGGGACGCTGGCGAATGGATTACAGTGGCAAGTGTTAGCCACCCCGCAGCGCCCCAGCGACCGCATTGAGGTCCGCCTGCTGGTAAATACCGGTTCGCTCACCGAAAGTACGCAACAGAGCGGTTTCAGTCATATTATTCCTCGTATTGCGTTAACCCAGAGCGGCGGACTGGACGCCACCCAGGCGCGTTCGCTTTGGCAACAGGGTTTCGACCCCAAGCGTCCAATGCCGCCCGTTACCGTCTCCTATGACTCCACGCAATACAATCTCAGCCTGCCCAACAACCGTAACGATCTGCTGAAAGAGTCGCTGACCTATCTGGCGAATACGATGGGCAAACTGGCGATCACCCCGGAAACGGTGAACCATGCGATCAATAGCGAAGATATGGTCACTACGCTGCCGGTCGATACCAAAGAAGGCTGGTGGCGCTACCGGCTGAAAGGCTCCGCGCTGCTGGGCCACGATCCCGCTGAACCGCTGAAGAAGCCGATCGATGCGGCGAAAATCCACGATTTTTACCAGAAATGGTATACCCCGGACGCGATGACGCTGATTATTGTCGGTAACGTCGACGCGCGGACGGTAGCTGAGCAAATCAACAAAACGTTTGGCGAACTGAAGGGCAAACGCGAAACGCCTGCGCCAGTGCCGACGCTGTCGCCGCTGCGCGCTGAGGCGGTGAGCATCATGACCGACGCCGTGCGCCAGGATCGTTTGTCAGTCATGTGGGATACGCCGTGGCAGCCGATTCGCGAGTCATCCGCGCTGCTGCGCTACTGGCGCGCGGATCTGGCGCGAGAGGCGCTGTTCTGGCACGTACAGCAGGCGCTGAGTAAGAACAATGCTAAAGATATCGGCCTCGGCTTTGACTGCCGCGTGCTGTTTCTGCGCGCTCAGTGCGCCATCAATATTGAATCGCCGAACGATAAGCTCAACGCCAATTTAGGCACCGTGGCGCGCGAACTGGCGAAAGTGCGCGATAACGGTTTGCCGGAAGACGAGTTCAACGCGCTGGTGGCGCAGAAGAATCTGGAGCTACAAAAGCTTTTTGCCACCTATGCCCGCACTGATACTGACATTTTAATCAGCCAGCGCTTGCGTTCTTTGCAAAATCAGGTGGTGGATATCGCGCCGGAGCAGTATCAGCGTCTGCGTCAGGACTTTCTTAATGGTCTGACCGTGGAGATGATGAACCAAAGCCTGCGTCAGCAACTGTCTCAGGAGATGGCTTTGATTCTGCTGCAGCCGAAGGGAGAACCGGAATTTAACATGAAGGAACTGCAGGCCACGTGGGATCAGATTATGGCCCCGGTGAGCGCGGCGGCGGCGACGGTTGAAACGGATGATGCGCATCCGGAAGTCACGGATATTCCGGCCGCGCAGTAACCTGCAATTCTGTTGGCCCGGTAAGCGTAATGCTACCGGGCAACGGTGAATGGCTTACTGCGGCATTGCGTCGCGCGGGATAATCGCCCCGCGATGCTGTATTACCGTGCTGGCGGTCAGGTGTCCGCGCTTCGCAGCCGCTACGGTATCGCCACCGGTCAGGCGAATGGCCAGATATCCTGCGCTGAACGAGTCCCCTGCGGCGGTGGTATCAATGACGTTCTCTTTCGGCAGTTTTACCGCCGGGACGTCAATCAGATCTTGTCCCGCAACAGACACCAGGCAGGAATCCGCCCCGCGTTTCACCACCACTTCCTCTACGCCCGCGGCGTGCGTCCGCGCAATCACCTCTTCTACGGGTTTGACGCCCCACAGCGCGTCTTCGTCATCCAGCGTCAGGAAGGCGATATTGGTGCAGTCGAGCATCTGCTGATACACCTGCTGCGTTTCTTCTTTGCTTGTCCACAGACGCGGACGATAGTTGTTGTCGAAAATGACTTTGCCGCCGTTAGCGCGGCACTCGCGCAGCAGGGACAACAGCTTTTCACGGCTGCCCGGGCTGAGGATCGCCAGGCTAATGCCGCTCAGGTAGAGATAATCAAACGTCGCCAGTTCTTCACAGATCGTCGCAGACTGCTCGCTCTCGAGCCAGAATTTCGCCGCGGCCTCGTTGCGCCAGTAATAAAACGTGCGTTCGCCGCTGCTGTCGGTCTCAATGTAGTACAGCCCCGGCAGACGGTTTTCCATACGCTGGGTCAGCGAGGTATCGACGTTTTCACCGTGCCAGGCGTCCAGCATCTGCTGGCTGAAACTGTCCGTGCCCAGCGCCGTGACGTAGTGAACGGAAAGCGCCGCAGCGTCAACCTGGCGGGCAATATAAACGGAAGTATTCAACGTATCGCCACCGAAGCCGCGCTGAACGTCAGCGCCTTTCTGTGACAGTTCGATCATGCATTCGCCAATCACGGCAATCTTTTTGGACATAGTCGTGAACCTACCTGGAAAAATTAACGTTAGTGTGCGCTGTGGCTGTTTGGTGGTCAATCATATTAAAACAACGTTCCATTATTTTTTTGAGCCAGTCCGTATTCTGCGTTGTTTTTTCCTGACTGTTGTCGTTTTTGCGTGTGACGCAGCATAAAGTTCTTCGCGCGAAGGCCGATAACCCTTGACGAGTCCGGGCAGCCACACACTTAATCACGGGACATCGGCGATGATAAACCAGATTATCCAGCAGCTAAGCACGTCCGCAGCGAGCCCTGAATGCTTGCAGGAGCGTCGCTACTGGCTGCAGTGTGAGCGCGCTTACACTTTTCAGCCTATCTATCAGACCAACGGGCGTCTGTTGGCGGTGGAGCTTCTGACGGTGGTCACGCATCCGGATAATCCCGCGCAACGCATTGCGCCCGACCGTTATTTTGCTGAAGTGGCGGTACGCCAGCGTATTGAGGTGATAAAAGAGCAGCTCTGCCTACTTGAACAAAAGGCAGACTTTTTCCAGCGTCACGCGCTTCTGGCGTCCGTCAACGTTGATGGCCCGACCTTAATCGCTCTGCGCGAGTATCCGCAGATCCTGCAGAATATCGAGCGTATGCCCTGGCTGCGCTTTGAGCTGGTGGAACACATCCGTCTGCCGAAAGAGGCCTCGTTTGCCTCGATGTGCGAGGCAGGACCGCTGTGGCTGGATGACTTCGGCACCGGGATGGCTAACTTTTCCGCCCTCAGCGAAGTGCGCTACGATTTTATTAAGATAGCCCGCGAGCTGTTTGTGTTGCTTCGTCAGACGTCAGAAGGGCGTAACCTCTTCACCCAACTGCTACAGCTGATGAACCGCTACTGCCGTGGCGTTATCGTAGAAGGTGTCGAGACGCAGGAAGAGTGGCGAGACGTACAGCGCTCGCCCGCGTATGCCGCTCAGGGCTATTTCCTCTCTCGTCCGCGACCTTTTGCCTGTCTGGATGAGGTGAATTTGTCGCATTAAATCAGGCTGTTTCCGGTAAATCCGCCTGGCTGGACTATCTTTAGGACAGGCAAGGGAAGAAGTGAGGAAGCAGAACATGACCAGAGCAGGCAAAATTACCGCCGCTGTAACAGGGACTTTCTTGTTGTTGATCGTCGTGCTCATCGTCCTGATCGCGACATTTGACTGGAACCGACTCAAACCGACCATCAACCAGAAAGTCTCTGCGGAACTGAACCGTCCGTTCGCCATTCGCGGCGATTTAGGCGTGGTGTGGGAGCGTCAGAAACAGGAAACCGGCTGGCGAAGCTGGGTGCCGTGGCCGCACATCCACGCCGAGGATATTATCCTTGGCAACCCGCCGGATATCCCCGAAGTGACGATGGTGCATCTGCCTCGTGTTGAAGCGACGATTGCCCCGCTGGCATTGCTCACGAAAACCGTGTGGCTACCGTGGATCAAGCTGGTGAAGCCCGACGCGCGGCTGATTCGTCTGACGGAGAAAAACAATAACTGGACGTTTGATCTCGCCGGGGATGAACAAAAAGATCCCAACGCGAAGCCGTCTTCCTGGTCTTTCCGCCTCGACAACATCCTTTTCGATCAGGGGCGGATCGCCATTGATGACAACGTCAGCAAGGCGGATATTGAGATCCTTGTCGATCCGCTGGGTAAACCACTTCCGTTTAGCGAAGTGACGGGAAGCAAAGGTAAAAATGAAAACGCCAACGTTGAGGATTACGTTTTCGGCCTGAAGGCGAAAGGGCGTTATAACGGCGAACCGCTCAGCGGGACGGGGAAAATCGGCGGTATGCTGGCGCTGCGTAGCGCTGATGCGCCATTCCCGGTGCAGGCTGATTTTCGTTCCGGAAATACCCGCGTGGCGTTTGTCGGAGTGGTGAACGACCCGATGAAAATGGGCGGCGTCGATTTACAGCTTACGTTTTCCGGCGATTCGCTGGCGGAACTGTATGACCTGACCGGCGTCCTCTTGCCGGATACGCCGCCGTTTGAAACCGATGGCAGGCTGGTGGCGAAAATCGACAGCGAAAAATCCTCGGTCTATGACTACCGCGGCTTCAACGGACAGATTGGCGACAGCGACATTCACGGCTCGCTCACCTATACCACCGGTAAACCGCGTCCGAAGCTGGAAGGAGATCTGGAGTCTCGCCAACTGCGTCTGGCGGATTTAGGCCCGCTGATTGGCGTCGATTCCGGCAAAGGAGCCGAACAGACCCGGCGTTCAGAACAGAAAAAGGGTGAAAAAAGCGTCCAGCCTGCGGACAAAGTGCTGCCCTATGACCGTTTTGAAACCGATAAGTGGGACGTCATGGACGCCGACGTGCGCTTCAAAGGACGGCGCATTGAGCACGGTAGCAGCCTGCCGATTAGCGATCTCTCTACCCATATCATCCTGAAAAACGCCGATCTGCGTCTGCAGCCGCTGAAGTTTGGCCTGGCAGGCGGCAGCATCAACGCCAACATCCATCTGGAAGGTGATAAAAAGCCTATGCACGGACGGGCGGATATTCAGGCGCGCCGTCTGAAACTGAAAGAGCTGATGCCGGATGTTGAACTGATGCAGAAGACGCTGGGCGAGATGAACGGTGACGCCGAGTTTCGCGGCACCGGGAACTCCGTGGCGGCGCTGCTTGGCAACAGCAATGGCAACCTGAAACTGCTGATGAACGACGGTTTAATCAGCCGCAACCTGATGGAGATCGTCGGGCTGAACGTCGGTAACTACATTGTCGGGCAGATTTTTGGCGACGATGAGGTACGGGTGAACTGCGCGGCAGCCAATCTGGATATCGTTAACGGCGTGGCGCGCCCGCAGATTTTCGCTTTTGATACCGAGAATGCGCTGATCAACATTACCGGAACGGCGAGCTTCGCGTCTGAGCAACTCGATTTAACCATTGATCCGGAAAGTAAAGGGATCCGCATTATTACTCTGCGCTCGCCGCTGTACGTGCGCGGCACCTTCAAAAATCCGCAGGCCGGGGTGAAGGCGGGGCCGCTGATCGCGCGTGGGGCCGTCGCCGCTGCGCTGGCGACTTTGGTCACCCCAGCCGCTGCGCTGTTAGCGCTGATTTCGCCCTCTGAAGGCGAGGCGAATCAGTGCCGAACGATTTTGACCCAGATGAAGAAATAATGTCCTTCGCCGCGTTGCCCGGCGGCGCTATGCTTGCCGGGCTGTCGGGAAGGCACACAGGATGACCGGATAAGCGTCAGCGCCATCCGGCCAACGACTCACAGCGACTGATGACGCGTCTCGTGCGTTAACAGCAGCGCAATCAGGGTCAGCGCGGCCATTGATGCCAGATAAAGACCCACGGCGGCCAGCCCATAGTTTGACTGCAACCATGCGGCGATATACGGCGCCACCGACGCGCCAAGAATCGACGACACGTTATAGGAGAACGACGCGCCGGTGTAGCGTACTTCCGTGGGGAATAGCTCTGGCAGCAGCGCACCCATCGGGCCAAAGGTCAGCCCCATCAGGCTCAGCCCCAACAGCAGAAAAGCAAACACCAGCACCGGGTTTCCGGAACCGAGCAACGGTTTAAACGCGAACAGGGCAAAGAGGATGATCAGGCTGGTAATAATCACCATGCTCTTACGACGCCCAAACGCATCCGCGAGAAGACCTGCAATGGGGACCATTACGCCGAAACCAATGACCGCCATCATCAGCATCCACAGCACCTCATTACGCGGCATGCCCAGCCCAACGGGAGCGGCTGCGGTACTGTAGGTCATTGAATAAACAGTCATAATATAAAACAGCGTGTAGGTCGCCAGCATGATAAAGGTGCCGAGGATTGTCACGCGCACATGTTTAGTCAACAGCGTACCGAGCGGGATCTTGACCTGTTTTTTCGCTGCGGCGACTTTGGCGAAGACCGGTGTTTCATGCAGCGACACGCGAACGTACAGGCCGATGATCACCAGCACTGCCGAGAAGATAAACGGCACGCGCCAGCCCCAGGTCATAAACTGCTCGTCGGTCAGCAGCCAGGAGAGCAGCAGGAAAGTGCCGTTGGCAAAGAAGAAGCCAATCGGCGCGCCCAACTGCGGAAACGAACCGTATAACGCGCGCTTGCGCGGCGGCGCGTTTTCGGTGGCCAGCAGCGCCGCGCCGCCCCATTCGCCGCCGAGTCCCAGACCCTGACCAAAACGCGCCAGCGCCAGCAGCAGCGGCGCGAAGATACCAATGGTGGCATAGCCTGGCAGCAGGCCGATGATAACCGTTGAAATCCCCATGGTTAGCAGCGACGCCACCAGCGTCACTTTACGCCCCACCCGATCGCCAAAATGACCAAACAGCGCGGAGCCGATGGGACGCGCGACAAAGGCGATGGCGAAGGTGGCGAGCGACTGCAGCGTGGCGGCTGTCGGGTCGCCCTGCGGGAAGAAGATATGTGGGAAAACAATCACCGCGGCGGTGGCGTAAATGTAGAAGTCGAAGAACTCAATGGCGGTGCCAATGAGTGAGGCGACGACGACTTTATTACGCGAGTTGACCGGCGTGTGTTCCTGTTCATTGTCGAGCGTGGTGGCTGTTGCTTGCATACAATTTTCTTATTTTTTGGCGAACGAAAGGCCATATTACGCACAGCAAAAGCGACATTTCAATCTGTAACAATGTAGTGGGATGGCTAAAAAATGGGCAAAAAGCGGATAATTTTTACGCCTTAGATTTCACGTCCATGAAATGCTTCACATAATTGTAAACTTAGTGGATAAAACTGGTTCTTGGTTAAATAAAAGTTACGGCCTGGATTTATATGCTGAATCAATGAGTGCTGGCGGAAGTCCATGCCTGGTCGGCCTTAGCTGGCCGGATGAGCGAGTCGCTATCCGGCACGTCGATACCGCCTCTAGCGGTGGCTTTTGCCCGGCATACGCGGGTCGTCTTTGTATTCGGCGGTGGCGATCCACGCGGCGCAAAACAGCGTCAGGCGGGCGAAAAAGTAAAAGAACGCCATCAGCCCCAGCACCGAGCCAAATGCGGCGCCGGACGGCGATTTCACCAGCGCGGGCAGGGTATAGGTCATGATGATTTTGATCACCTCAAAGCCAATCGCCGCAATAAACGTTCCGCGAATTAGCGCTTTTTTGCGCGGACGATGGCGCGGCAGACGCCAGAAAATCCAGAAGAACAACAGGTAGTTGGCGAAGATAGAGATCGTCAGGCCAATCAGACGCCAGGCCGGTTTCAGCCATTCAATGTTGTCCAGATACAGCGCCGAAATAATCATTTGTTGCGCCGAACCCGCAACCGAAGTTATCGACAACGTAATAATCAGCGCGACCAACAGCCCGATCAGCGAGATAAAATCGCGCAGGTACTTTATCCAGATTTTTTCCTGATCCTGCGGCGTGCGTTCCCATACGTCACGCGACTGCGCGCGTATCGCCTCACGCAGGTTACCCATCCAGTTCACCCCCGAATAGAGGGCCACCGCCAGTCCCACCAGGCCAACGGTGGTACGCTGCTGCACCGCGGTATTGATGGTGCTTTTCAGCGTGGCGGCCAGCGTCGGGTCGCTGACGTTCATCAGGATCTTATTAAAGATATCCTGCAACAGCGTGGGATGAGAGACGAGGATAAAACCGGCGGCGGCAAACGACACCATCAGAAGCGGAATCATCGACAGAAACGAGAAGTAGGTGATGGCCGCGCCAAACTGATTGCCCAGGCGGTCGTTAAAGCGCTCAGTCGCGCGGATCAGATGCGCAATCATCGGAATGCGCTGGATCTGTTCCACCGTGGTGGTCAACTTTTTCAGCGTCGGGTTGCTGCTTTCCTGCTTCGGGGTCTCAATGGCTTCAGTCGTGTCGACCTTTGGGATCGGCTGGTGTTCAAGTTCCTGAGTGGGGCGTTTTACGTCGTTATCCTGCGTCATCAGGTCGGTCGTCCTTCTTTTGTTCATGTCTGCACAGAGTATAGCTTCTCAGTCCACGTAGTCCCGCATAACGCCGGATAACCATTCCATAAACAAATGGACCCGCCGCGAAAGATTCCGCCGATGGGGATAAAGTAGCGACACCGGCATCGGCGCGGCGCGGTACTGGGGCAGGATTTCGATCAGGCTGCCGCTGCGTAATGCCTCCCGCACGCCGACCCGCGGCACCTGTATGATGCCCAGACCCGCCAGACAGGCGGCGTGATAGGTTTCGGTGCTGTTTACCGTCAGCGTGCCGCCGGTTTTTATCCAGTGTGTGCCGCCGGCGCTGGCGATCTCAAAGCCGGGCGGGCGCGTCCCGAGATTCAGCGAATAATGCACCACGGCATGTGAGGCGAGATCGTCGGCGCTTTCCGGGTAACCAAAACGCTCCAGATACTGCGGACTGGCGCAGTTGATCACCGTCAGCTTACCGAGAGGACGGGCGATCAAACCGGAATCCTTAAGCGTGCCGACGCGCACCACGCAGTCAAACCCCTCGCGGACCAGATCCACCAGCCGATCGCTGCTGCTCAGCTCCAGCTCAATGCCGGGATACTGCTGTAAAAAGGCGGGCAGGCGCGGGATCACCAGATTTCTGGCGACGCCTACCGGCATATCGATCCGCAGCTTGCCGCTGATGCTGGTCGGGTCGTGTTGAAACAACCCGTCCAGCTCATCGAGGTTGCTCAGCACATCTTTTGCCCGCTCGTAGTAGACCATGCCGTCCTGGGTCAGTTGAACCCGACGCGTGGTGCGGTGCAGCAACTGGGTGCCGAGATGGTTTTCCAGTGCCTGGATCTGGCGCGATACGCTACCTTTAGGTAGGCCCAGGGTATCGGCGGCACGCGAAAAGCTTTCCAGCTCCGCGACGCGAAGGAATAACTGCATTGCATGAATTTTATCCATTCGATTGACCTATTGTTGTTCTGGATGAAACAGTCATGCGCAATTCGCGACATTTATTGTTTTTCTATCACCTAATAAGCTTTGTCTCAATCTTCACAAGCGCAGAAATGAGGTTTCTTATGACGCAACGTATCGCATTGGTGACTGGCGCAAGCCGTGGACTGGGTAAAAACGCCGCGCTTAAGCTGGCGGACAAAGGAACGGATATCCTCATTACCTACAACAGCCAGCAGCAGGCGGCGCTGGATGTTGTCGCCGAAATTGAAGGAAAAGGCAGAAAAGCGGCGGCAATTCAGCTAAACGTCGCCGATACATCCGGCTTTTCCGACTTTGCGCAAACAGTAAAAGAACAGCTTCAACAACACTGGCATCGCGAGACATTTGATTATTTAGTGAACAATGCCGGTATTGGCGTATATGCGCCTTATGTCGACACGACCGAAGCGATGTTTGACGAACTGATGCGCATTCATTTTAAAGGCCCCTTTTTCCTGACTCAGCATCTGTTGCCGCTGCTGAAAAATGGCGGACGCATTCTCAATGTGTCAACCGGGCTGGCGCGTTTTGCCCTGCCGGGTTACGCGGCCTACGCTGCGATGAAAGGGGCAATAGAAGTCCTGACGCGCTATCAGGCGAAAGAACTTGGCGAACGGGGCATTTCCGTTAATGTTATCGCGCCCGGCGCAATTGAAACGGATTTCGGCGGCGGTCGTGTGCGGGACAATCAGGCGCTGAACGCGTGGATCGCGTCGCAAACGACGCTTGGCCGCGCAGGGCTACCCGATGACATCGGTGACGCTATTGCCGCGTTGCTCAGTGACGATCTGGCCTGGATGACCGCACAGCGTATTGAGGTGTCAGGCGGTATGTTTTTATAACCGCGGTTCAGCGGGCGAAAGTCCGCTGAATTAACCTAAAATGCGAATTTTTATTATGTTACATATTGCGGGTTTTTCACTTCTTTCCCTTTCTGCGCGCTTTCGATAATATTTTGATAAATAATATTATAAATCATTACCTCACCACGAATTTATAAGGATATCCTTAATTTAGCGTCGGTATTTTCGTCAAATGTGTAATTTATGGGGCTGAGCTGTAACTATTCGTCTTTTTTTCTTCTCTCCGTGCGTGATATCGGTAGAATGGCCCCCGCCAAAAGGCGAATTCTTATTTTACCCCCCGGGTAATACCCTTTCACTCCTTAATGCGATTTTGGAAAACGGTGGAGAGAGAGTAATGAACATCATCATGTTTGACAGGCAGTCAATATTTATTCATGGAATGAAAATCAGTTTAGAACAGCGAATTCCAGGAGTAAGTATTCAGGGCGTCAGTCAGGCGGATGAACTCTGGCAAACGCTGGAAAACACCCCGGACGCCCTGCTGATGCTGGACGGCGACCTTGACGGCGAGTTTTGCCGCTGGTTATTACAGACTCTGGTCCAGCGGTTTCCGCAGGTGAGGACCTTGATTTCGGTGACAGACTGCAGCAAAAAGTGGCTTCAGGAAATGGTGCAATATAACGTGCTGGCGATTGTGCCGCGTGATTCTGTCGCCGAAAAATTCGCCCTTGCCTTAAATAGCGTCGCGATGGGAATGTTATTTTTACCCAGTGAACTGTTAACAACTCCATCACCTGAATATCGCGATATAAACGCATTAAGTAGCCGACAGCGAGAAATTTTAACAATGCTTGCAGCGGGCGAATCAAATAAAGAAATTGGCCGCGCGTTAAATATCAGTACCGGAACGGTTAAAGCGCATCTTGAAACGCTTTATCGCCGCCTCGACGTGAAAAACCGTACGCAGGCGGCCATGCTGTTGTTTCAGCCATAAGGCTATCGCTTTTTATTTCGTGGCCAGAGATGGGCTGGTCGCGAAATAGTCCCGCTTCAGTAGACCGAACAGCCAGTCATTTTGCCAGCGCTGTTCGAGCCAGTAGCTTTCCCGTAGCGTGCCTTCCAGTACAAATCCTGTTTTTTCCAGCAAGCGCCGCGAGGCCTGGTTTCCTTCTGTGACGCAGGCTGTCAGGCGGCGTAAGCCGCCCGTTGTGAAGGCGTAGTCGCAGACTGCGCGCAGGGACTCCATGCCATACCCTTTCCCCTGCGCCTCCGCTGCCAGCAGGAACCCCACTTCCGCGCTTCCTTCATCATGCTGAATATACCCCGTCACGCCCAGCGGCGTCTGCGTCGCCGTGTCGCACACCACAAGGCACAGCCAGTGCGCTGCGCCAGGCTGCCATGCCGGCAGGCGCGCGTCAAAGGCGTCACGGATCTGTTTTTCGCTGCGCGCGTCAGCAACGTAACGCATCACCGACGGGTGTCGCTGGAGCGCGAGAAAAAAGGGCCAGTCGTGGGAGACGATGGGGCGGCAGGTCAGGCGGTCGGTCGTTAACACGGGCACGGGGCACACTCCTGAAAATTTCTCGATGTTCACACAGCGGTCACTGTATTAATGATTAAACGTGTTATATCTATAAAAAGTAATAATTAAAACAATGCACTAAAGCAAAATTTATTTCCCGGTGGGGTGGACTTTCTGGTGAAGGAAGGAAATGACGATTAGCGTTTTACAGACCACACGCACGACGTTTGAACACTGCCTGGGAATCATCCGCCAGGCTTCCGTTGAAATCCTGCTGTTGTTGGGGGTACATGCTTCTGAAGGCAAAGATCCGCGCTGGTTTCTTGAACAACTGGATCAGGCCCGACTGAATCTGGGGG
Source organism: Citrobacter sedlakii NBRC 105722 (assembly GCF_000759835.1). Classification (GTDB taxonomy): domain Bacteria; phylum Pseudomonadota; class Gammaproteobacteria; order Enterobacterales; family Enterobacteriaceae; genus Citrobacter_A; species Citrobacter_A sedlakii. The sequence continues at coordinate 192,318 of NZ_BBNB01000003.1, read as the reverse complement.
GCTGGAGCGCGGTCGCCCGGCGGCTGCATCTTAACGATGCGCAACTGAGCCAGTTGACGCTGCAACTTCGCCACCTTCAGCAGTGCGTGCCGCAATACGACAGTGGACAAGAGGTCAACGAGAATCAGCTTATTGCCGCCCTGCGGGTAGTGAATGCCCTTGAACGACTGCGCCAGCATCAGCCGTTGCTGAATTACAAGACAGACATAGAGCAAACCGATGCAAGCCAGCAGATGCGCGCCGAGCGCCAGCTGCGCGCGATTGAACTGACGTTAATCGCCCTGATTGCGCAAATGTGGCCGGACAAGAGTCAGCTCAACAACTATCTCAGACAGAGCTTTGGCGCCGATAAGCTCAGACGCTGGATTAAGCAGGGTGAAAAGCAGGATCCGCTGAGCGGAATGCGCTTTAGCGAACTGGCGCTAATGGTGGTCGATAAGAAAACCTTTAGCCGCCATTATGCCGGGATCTTTAACGATGCATCCGTGTTGACGCTGTTTGTAGAACCGCGCCTCACATTACGCATGTTTCTTGATGACTGCCGGCAGGCGCGTAACAGCGTACTGGCCGGCGTTCCCTTATCATCGGCGCAACTGACGCTACTGGCCTGCCAGTTTCAGCATATTGTCCGCCCCGTACAGCGGGCTTACGAACAGGGACGAGGGCGGGTAAACCCGACGGCGTTCATGATCGTGGAAGAAGGAAAACTGGCGCAATACTGGGACGATGCGCGGCATAAAGACCATCAGGCAGGCGGTGACGCGCAGGAGATCGGCGAATCCATTGATCCACCGCGCAAGCGGCCGCAGCGCACGGCGGAAGAACGCGAGCAGCTGATTTCCGGCGTGCTGTGGGGCGCCGTCGGCGTGATGGTCTTCGCCATGCTCGGCGGCGGCGCGTGGCTGGTCAGCTCCCAGCCGCCAGCCCCAGCCCCAAGCGTGGCTATCGTGCAGAGCGAACCCAAGCGTGAAATGCCTTCTGCACGGGAGACGGTCAGCCAGATGGGGATTACCTGGGATGCGTTTTCACTTCGGGCGGCCATCGATCGTAACGATGTGCGGGTCACCAGCCTTTTTTTACAAGGCGGAATGAACTGGCAGATTGCCTGGACGGAGACGGCGTTTGCCCGCGGACACGACGACGTTTTACAGCTGCTGCTGCGCTATCCCTCCCAGATGGACGAAAACAAGCCCTGTCGACGGTTCATCAACACGCTGGGTCACGCCATGTCAGGCGGCGCGACGATGACCAGTGAACACAAAGCCTACCTGCAACGATTTTGCACCGTGCCTGCGGTGGTGAAGCGCCAGCAGTATGATATGGAGCAGGCGGAACGGCGCTTGCGCGCCGACCCCAGCGCGGATAATAAAAAGTGGCACAGGATCCAACGCGCCATTTATGACGCCATCAGGTAATGCGGTAGGCCGGAGAAGGCGCTTCGCGCCGCCATCCGGCACTCGCTTTAAGGTTCGCCGTACAAGCCAATCAGCCGACGCACCACGCCGTTCGTCCAGCCGAAGCCGTCCTGCAACGGATATTCACCACCGCCCCCTTCACGCGGGGTGCCGCCAGCGATGTGATACTTCTCGATCAGCTTGTGGTGCTGTTGATAAAAAAGATTCACCGTTTGCAACCAGCTATGCGCTATCTCATCGCCAAGCGCGTCGTCGCCGTACATTTTGAAGCCCTGAATCGCCATCCACTGGAGCGGCGCCCAACCGTTGGGTTTATCCCACTGCTCGCCGGTTTCATACTCGGTGGCGAGGATCCCGCCAGGCGTCAGCAGGCGGTTACGTACCGCGTCGCCAAGGCGATCGGCCTGTTCGTGCGTCGCCATGCCGACATACAGCGGCACGATGCTGGCGGCGGAAAACAGCGCCATCTCTCCGCGTCGCCAGTCATAGTCGCGATAGCAGCCGTTTTCTTCATCCCACAGATAGCGGTTTACTGCTGCCCGTCGGTCGCTGGCCTTCTGGCGAAATTCCGCTTCCACCTCGCGTTCTCCTTTCAGCGCCGAAATATTGGCGATAGCGCTTTCCAGCTTAAACAGGAAGGCGTTGAGATCGATCGGGATAAACTGCGTTGTGCGAATGCTCGCCAGACGCGTGGCGTCGCGCAGCCAGCGGGAAGAGTAGTCCCAGCCGGAGGCCGCGCCCGCACGCAGGTCGCGGTAGACCTCATTTGGCGGACGCCCTGAGTGCTTGGCGGTTTCCACATCTTCCAGCCACGACTCGTCGCGCGGCGTGTCACGATCGTCCCAGTAACGGTTGAGCAGCGAGCCGTCCGGCATGCGAACCACGTGACGATAGGCCTGGTTAAGCACCAGCGACTCCGCCCCATCCATCCAGAAGGCGTACTCCATTTTCAAATGATCGAGATAACGCCGCGCGCCGCGTACGCCATCTTCTTCGAACAATTCGACCATCAGGGCGAAGACCGGCGGCTGCGAGCGGCTCAGATAATAGGTGCGGTTACCGTTAGGAATGTGACCGTATTTCTCGATCATCCACGCAAAATTATCCGCCATGCATTTCAGCAGATCTTCCCGGCCGCTTTCCGCCAGGCCCAGCATGGTGAAGTAGGAATCCCAGTAGTAGGTTTCACTAAATCGGCCGCCTGGCACGATATAAGACTGCGGCAGCGCCAGCAGCGAGGACCACGGGATATGATCCTGCGGTTCGCGGGTAAGCACCGGCCACAGACGGTCAATGTGTTCTTTAAGCGTATTTTCAGGGTCTGAGACATATTGGCTGTCGTACACTTCCGGCAACCAGAAGTGGTTTTCGACAAACTGTCGCAAATCGAAATCCCGATGACGTCTGACTTTACGGTAGCGGATCAGAATATCGAGCGGATCCATTTTCGGCGCGCAGTCCGGGAACGTTTTGCTGTCGGGAAACAGCTTTACGGACTGCACATGCTCAAACAGTTCAAGATAACGATCGGCTGGCGTCAGGGCGTCAGAGGCGGGGAGCCCCTCAATCATCTCAGGTTCCGGTTCTGCCTCGATCATCTCATCCAGCTTTAACTCGCACGGATCCGTTTCGTACATCAGATCGACATCGATCGTGAGTTCCTCTGACGGGACGTGTTGTAGGTTCTGGTTGATCATAATGAGAAGGACCTCCGGATTGCGTCGTAAATGATACGGGTGTTGCCCGGCTGTTTTTTAAGCGTAGACATTCGCTTCGGTCTGTGCGGTGCAAAGTGTGCGGTCGATCACGTTTCGATATTTCCTCTTTTATCATATAAATAATTTATCTGTTTGAAAGACAGCGATATTCTGAAAAATGATGTCGTGTCGACCGTCGCTATTTTCGGAACATTCGATTGCAACGAAGTATAAATAGCAAAAAATAAAAAACCCGTTAAATAATAGGGATAAGCTATCTCAACGATAGTTACCGCCCATGTTATTGCTTGATACTTATCAATCCCCGCTTCAGCGTCTTTTTTATTATGACTGGGTCTTTACAAGACACGTCATTTTATCTTTCTGGGACCCACTAACTCACTACCGTGAGGGTAAAATAATGAAAATCATTACCCGTCTTACCGCGATAGCCATCGCTGGCATCGTTCTATGTTATTTCGGCTTATCCGCTTACGTCTGGTACCACGAAAAGCAGCGTAGCCAGACCGCATCCGTTCAGGCCTCTGCGCTGAAGGAAAATAACCAGGTGTTGGGGTTTTTAAGAGAGAAGGGATGCGATTATTGCCATACCCCCTCCGCTGAACTTCCTTTTTATTCTTCTTTCCCCATCGCCAGGCAATTGATGAATTATGATATTCAGCTTGGCTATAAATCTTTCAATCTCGAGGCCGTTCGCGCCGCGCTGGTGGCCAACGAGCCTGTTTCCCAGAGCGATCTGAATAAAATCGAGTGGGTGATGCAATACGAAACCATGCCACCGACGCGCTATACCGCGCTGCACTGGGCGGGGAAGGTGAGCGACGAGGAACGGAAGACGATTCTGGACTGGATCGCGAAGCAGCGTGAGCAGTATTACGCCAGCCATGACACCGCCGCGCAGCATCGCAATGAGCCGGTGCAGCCGATTCCAAAAGTCTTACCGACCGATGCGCAAAAAGTGGCGCTGGGCTTCACGTTGTATCACGATCCGCGTTTATCCGGCGACAGCACGATTTCCTGCGCCCATTGCCATGCGCTGAACGCGGGCGGAGTGGATGGTCGTAAAACGTCGATCGGCGTGGGCGGCGCGGTAGGGCCAATCAATGCGCCGACGGTGTTTAACTCCGTCTTTAACGTTGAGCAGTTCTGGGACGGACGCGCGCCAACGTTACAGGCGCAGGCCGGTGGACCGCCGCTGAACCCGATCGAGATGGCCTCGAAATCCTGGGATGAGATCATCAGTAAGCTCGACAAGGATCCTGTGCTGAAGCAGCAGTTCCTGGCGGTTTACCCGCAGGGTTTCAGCGGAGAGACGATCACCGACGCGATTGCCGAATTCGAGAAAACGCTGATCACCCCAGACTCCGCGTTTGACAAGTGGCTGCGCGGCGACGAAAACGCGCTGACGGCTCAGCAGAAGCACGGTTATCAGCTGTTCAAGGATAACAAGTGCGCGACCTGTCATGGCGGCGTGATTCTCGGCGGTCGGTCGTTTGAGCCGTTGGGTTTAAAGCGGGACTTTAACTTTGGTGAAATGACCGCAGCGGATATTGGGCGTATGAACGTTACCAACGAGTTGCGCGATAAACTGCGCCAGAAGGTGCCGGGTCTGCGTAACGTTGCGTTAACCGCGCCCTATTTCCACCGGGGCGATGTGCCAACCCTGGACGGCGCGGTGAAGCTGATGCTGCGTTACCAGGTCGGGAAAGAGATCCCGCAGGAAGATATCGATGATATCGTCGCCTTCCTCGAAAGCCAGACCGGGGTGTATACGCCGTATATGCAGGGCAAGTGATAAAAATCAGGCCGGGTAACGTGAAACCGCTATCCGGCCTTGATCATATTTAACGCATCGTCACAAATTCTTCCGCGGCGGTTGGGTGAATCGCTACGGTGTTGTCGAAGTCTTTCTTGGTGGCGCCCATTTTCAGCGCAACCGCGAAGCCCTGCAGCATTTCATCCATGCCGAAGCCAATACCGTGAATACCGACAATCTTCTCTTCCTGACCGACGCATACCAGCTTCATGCGGCACGGCTGGCGGTGAGAGGTAACGGCGGTATACATGGCGGTAAACGATGATTTGTAGACTTTCACCTGGTCATCGCCGTACTGTTCGCGCGCCTGCGGCTCGGTTAAGCCAACGGTGCCAATCGGTGGATGACTGAAGACCACGGTTGGGATGTTGCTGTAGTCCAGATGCTCGTCCGGCTTGTTGTTAAACAGGCGTTCAGAAAGACGACGGCCCGCCGCCACCGCGACTGGCGTCAGTTCGACCGCGCCGGTGTTGTCGCCTACCGCGTAAATCCCTTCCACGTTCGTGTTCTGGTATTTATCAACGATGATGTAACCTTTTTCATTCGTTTTCACGCCCGTTGCCGCCAGATTAAAATCATCTGTCGCCGGTTCGCGGCCAATCGCCCAGATCAGACAGTCAACCGTTTCGCGGCGACCGTCTTGCAGTTCCAGCGTCAGGCTGCCGTCGGCGTTTTTTACCACCGCTTTCGGAATGGCCTGGGTGTGCAGCGTCGGGCCTTCAGCGTTCATCACCTCGACCAGCGTCTCGGTGATCATCGGGTCAAAGCTGCGCAACGGCGCGTGTTTACGAACGAACAGGTGCGTTTGCGCTCCCAGACCATTGATCACGCCCGCCAGCTCGACGGCGATATAGCCTGCGCCAACTACCGCCACGCGTTCCGGCAGCGCGGGAAGTTCAAAGAAACCGTCAGAGTCGATGCCGTATTCCACGCCCGGAATATCCGGATGACTTGGGCGGCCGCCCGTGGCGATCAGAATATGGTCGGCGGTCAGGGTTTCGCCGTTAACTTCGATGGTTTTTGCATCGACAAAGCGGGCAAAGCCCTTGATCACATCAACATTATTTTTACCCAGCACGTTATCGTACGAGGTGTGAATACGGTCAATATAGGCGGTACGGCTGGCAATCAGCGTGTCCCAATTGAAATTATTGATGGTGGTATCAAAACCGTAGTCCGGGCCGTACAGATGGATCGCTTCGCGAATCTGCGCAGCATGCCACATCACTTTTTTCGGCACGCAGCCGACGTTGACGCAGGTGCCGCCCAGCTCTTTGGCTTCAATCAGCGCACACTTCTGGCCGTACATCGCTGCACGGTTAATCGAGGCGATACCGCCGCTGCCACCGCCGATAGCGATGTAGTCATAATGTTTGCTCATAGGTCTTATCCTTCCGTTCAGATTGCCGCGATTGTATACCTGAAATCAATTGGTTCCACCAATGGCTGCGATTACTCCGGCACGATCCAGTTCACCGATGTATGTCCGGTTCCGGCGGGAACCAGTTTGCTGTGCAGCCATGGCAGCACGTTGTTCATTTGCGCTTCCAGCTTCCACGGCGGGTTGATCACAATCATTCCGGAGGCGGTCATGCCGCGCTGGTCGCTGTCCGGGCGCACGGCCAGTTCAATTTGCAGGATCCTTCGGATGCCAGTGGCTTCCAGGTCGTGGATCATGCGTTTGACTTGCTGGCGGAGCACCACCGGATACCACAGGGCGTAAGTGCCGGTGGCGAACCGTTTATAGCCTTCGCTGATGCCGCTGACCACGGCCTGGTAGTCACTTTTAATTTCATAAGGCGGATCAATAAGAATCAGGCCGCGGCGGGAAGCCGGAGGCAGCTTAGACTTCAACTGCTGATAGCCGTCGGCGCGCGCCACACGGGCGCGGCTGTCTTTCTGAAATTCGCCGCGCAGCAGCGGAAAATCGCTCGGGTGCAGCTCGGTCAACTGTAGGCTGTCCTGCTCGCGCAGCAGCTGACGGGCGATCAACGGCGAGCCCGGGTAATAACGCAACTGACCGCTGCGGTTGAAGTGGCTCACTACGTTAATGTACGGCTCCAGCTCGGCGGGCAGATCGTCCTGCTGCCAGATGCGGGCGATGCCTTCCAGGTATTCCCCGGTGCGCTCGGCATGTTCACTGCTCAGCTGATAGCGACCTGCCCCGGCATGGGTGTCCAGATAAAGAAACGGTTTTTCCTTCTCTTTCAGCGATTCAATGATCAGGCTCTGAACGGTGTGTTTAAGGACGTCGGCGTGGTTGCCTGCGTGGTAGCTATGGCGATAACTGAGCATGGATGAAAGTATTCCAGATAATAAACGTAGACCCAAAAGCTGCGCGCCATCGGGCAAAAATAGAGCGTATCGCCACAGTATACAGAAAAGTTCCCCCTGCCGCGAAAGCGCAACGCCCGGTATTGAAATCCTCTACACTTATCCCCATTGTACAGGGATATTGCACAGCGCCGGATGCGCGCTTCATACACTTCTTTCAAACAGGACAGCGTTTATGACTAATCCTTTACTGACGCCCTTCGAGCTACCGCCGTTTTCCCAGATTCAGCCTGAGCATGTTGTTCCCGCCGTCACCAAAGCGCTGAACGACTGCCGTGAAAATGTGGAACGTGTGGTCGCGCAGGGCGCGCCGTACACCTGGGAAAATCTGTGTCAGCCGCTTGCCGAAGTTGATGATGTGCTGGGGCGCATTTTTTCGCCGGTTAGCCACCTGAACTCGGTGAAAAACAGCCCGGAACTGCGCGAAGCCTACGAACAAACGCTGCCGCTGCTGTCTGAATACAGCACCTGGGTAGGGCAACATGAAGGACTGTACAAAGCGTACCGCGACCTGCGCGACGGCGATCATTACGCCACTCTGAACACCGCGCAGAAAAAAGCGGTAGATAACGCCCTGCGTGATTTCGAGCTGTCCGGCATCGGCTTGCCGAAAGATAAACAACAACGCTACGGTGAAATCGCCACCCGTCTGTCCGAACTGGGCAACCAGTACAGCAACAATGTCCTCGACGCCACCATGGGCTGGACGAAGCTAATTACCGACGAAGCGGAGCTGGCGGGTATGCCGGAAAGCGCGCTGGCGGCGGCGAAAGCCCAGGCCGAAGCGAAAGAGCAGGACGGTTACCTGCTGACGCTGGATATTCCGAGCTATTTGCCGGTGATGACCTACTGCGACAACCAGACGCTGCGTGAAGAGATGTACCGCGCCTACAGCACCCGCGCTTCTGATCAGGGGCCAAACGCCGGAAAGTGGGACAACAGCCCGGTGATGGCGGAAATCCTCGCCCTGCGTCACGAACTGGCGCAACTGCTTGGCTTTGACAGCTACGCGGATAAATCCCTCGCCACTAAAATGGCAGAAAACCCACAGCAGGTGCTCGACTTCCTGACGGATCTGGCGAAACGCGCCCGTCCACAGGGCGAAAAAGAGCTGGCGCAACTGCGTGCCTTTGCCAAAGCGGAGTTTGGCGTTGATGAACTGCAGCCGTGGGACATCGCGTACTACAGCGAGAAGCAGAAACAGCATCTGTACAGCATCAGCGACGAGCAACTGCGTCCTTACTTCCCGGAAAACAAAGCCGTTAATGGCCTGTTTGAAGTGGTGAAACGCATTTACGGCATCACCGCTAAAGAGCGCAACGACGTGGACACCTGGCATCCGGACGTGCGTTTCTTCGAGCTGTATGATGAGAAAAACGTGCTGCGCGGCAGCTTCTACCTCGACCTGTACGCCCGCGAAAACAAACGCGGCGGGGCGTGGATGGACGACTGCGTCGGCCAGATGCGTAAAGCGGATGGTTCCCTGCAAAAACCGGTCGCCTATCTGACCTGTAACTTCAACCGTCCGGTGAACGGCAAACCTGCGCTGTTTACCCACGATGAAGTGATTACCCTGTTCCATGAGTTCGGTCACGGCCTGCATCACATGCTGACCCGTATTGAAACTGCCGGAGTTTCGGGGATTAGCGGCGTACCGTGGGATGCGGTCGAGCTGCCAAGCCAGTTTATGGAAAACTGGTGCTGGGAGCCGGACGCGCTGGCGTTCATCTCCGGTCACTTTGAGACCGGCGAGCCGCTGCCGAAAGCACTGCTGGATAAAATGCTGGCGGCGAAGAATTATCAGGCGGCGCTGTTCATCCTGCGCCAGCTGGAGTTCGGCCTGTTCGACTTCCGCCTGCATGCGGAATTTGACCCGCAGCAGGGGGCAAAGATCCTTGAAACGCTGGCAGAGATCAAAAAGCAGGTGGCCGTGGTGCCATCACCGCACTGGGGCCGCTTCCCGCACGCGTTTAGCCACATCTTCGCCGGCGGGTATGCGGCGGGGTATTACAGCTACCTGTGGGCAGACGTGCTGGCGGCAGATGCCTACTCCCGCTTTGAAGAAGAGGGGATTTTCAACCGCGAAACCGGACAGTCGTTCCTTGATAACATCCTGACCCGTGGCGGTTCTGAAGAGCCGATGGAACTGTTCAAACGCTTCCGTGGCCGCGAGCCGCAGCTGGACGCAATGCTGGAACATTATGGGATAAAAGGCTAATCCCGACGTGAAAATCTGCTTAGTTAATGAAACAGGCGCCGGAGACGGCGCCTTATCTGTTCTGGCGTCCCGCTGGGGACTGGAGCACGATGAAGACAACCTGATGGCGCTGGTGATGACTGCCGCGCATCTGGAACTGCGTAAGCGCGACGAACCCAAACTGGGCGGTATCTTCGTTGATTTTGTTAGCGGGGCGATGGCGCATCGGCGTAAGTTTGGCGGCGGTCGCGGCGAAGCGGTAGCGAAAGCGGTCGGCATTAAAGGCGACTATCTGCCCGACGTTGTTGACGCCACGGCGGGGTTAGGACGCGATGCGTTTGTGCTGGCCTCGGTGGGTTGCCGCGTGCGGATGCTGGAGCGTAACCCGGTGGTGGCGGCCTTACTCGACGATGGCCTGACGCGCGCCTATGCCGATCCGGAGATTGGCGGCTGGTTACAGGAACGCTTACAGTTGATCCACGCCTCCAGCCTGTCGGCGCTGACGGACATCACGCCGCGTCCGCAAGTGGTCTATCTCGACCCGATGTTTCCTCATAAGCAGAAAAGCGCGCTGGTGAAAAAAGAGATGCGGGTGTTTCAGTCGCTGGTGGGGCCGGATTTAGACGCCGACGGTCTGCTGGAACCGGCGCGCCAGCTCGCCACGAAACGTGTGGTGGTCAAGCGCCCGGATTATGCGCCGCCTCTGGCGAATATCGCCACTCCCAACGCGGTGGTGACCAAAGGGCATCGGTTTGATATTTATCCCGGGACGCCGTTGGACGCGTGACGAAGCCCCGGATGGCGCTTCTGCTTACACAAATGGTGCGTACGGATCCGCCATTTTAAACGCGGCTTCTTTTTCTGCTACCGGCGGGTAAATTAATTCGCGGGTGATCGACTGCTTCACTTTTTTCGCCTCTGCGCGCGTCAGTTTCACCTGCTGGTCCCATCCTTCGGTATAGACAGCACCCCAGGCGCCGAGATCCAGACAGGTGACATACATTTCCTGGCGATACGGTAGCGCTTCGATGCCGAGCAAATCGGCAGCGGCGTTATTACCCGCAAATTTGCCCAGCAAAATCGCGTGCTGGCAGGTCATGAGGGCGTGATTGCCTTTATCGTCGGTGGCTGCGTAGGCCACATCGCCAGTGGCGAAAATATGCTCGTGTCCATGCACCTGAAGTTTGCTGTTGACGTGCAGACGGCCCTGGCGATCGCGCGGCGCATCAATTTGCGCTGTCAGGGCGTTTGCCTGTACGCCAGCCGTCCAGATTACCGTTTGTGAAGGGATGGCGCGTCCATCTCTCAGCGTTACGCCGCTGGCATCGACTTTTTCAATCTCACTATTCACCAGCCATTCCACGCCAAGCTCAGCGGAAGCTTCGATGATAGTGTTTCGCAGGGCTTCGCTGTAGCGTGAGCCGGGCGTCGGTCCACGTTCAACTACGACTACTCTGGTCTTAGCATTCGCGCCGAGGATCTCACGCAGCCGTCCCGGTAGTTCCAGCGCCATCTCGATACCGGTAAAACCGCCCCCGCAAACGACAACGGTATTACGCGCGTCACTTTCCACCTGGCGCGGCAGTTCGTTCAGGTGCCGCTCCAGGACCGCGGCGCTCTCCAGTTGGTCCAGATCGAACGTATAAGTTTGTGCGCCCGGCACGAGTGAACGGTTGACGTGGCTTCCGCTGGCGAGAATCAGACGGTCATAGTGATGTAAGTGTGATTCACCGTTGGTGTCAGTCCAACTGACCTCCTTTGAGGCGGGCAGAATTTGAGTGACCGTTCCGCGCAGGAAATTTACGCCCGTAACGTCGAACAAAGGCTGTAAAGGGGCAACCAATGTTTCTAAGGCATTTTCATAGAAGCGGGGACGCACACGAAGCTCAGGCTGCGGGGCAATCACCGTAATATCAATAGACTGGCTGTCATTTTTATCCACCAGACGAGCGGCGCTCAGGGCTGCCCACATTCCGGCGAAACCCGCACCAACGATCAAAATTTGTTTACGCATTGCTTACCTGCTCCGTTAACACTGATTTATTTACTCGGATTTTATTGGTCGTAGTTTGAAAAAGCAACGCGAAAAATCATGACGGTCAATATTTAGTTATTATCCTCTTGATTAATAGTTGGTTATTTTTGCTATCATCGCTGCTATAAAGGGAGGGAGTGGAATGATAAGGGCGAAAAAGCTACAATAACTCAGAATTAATTTGGCTGAGATAAAGGCATGGCATTCTACAGTTCCGGGGTTGAGTATGGCATCCACAGCTTGATGTGTATGGTGGACAGCAAAGGCGATGCCCGCGATATGAGCGTGCGCGAAATAGCTGAGTTACAAAGCGTGCCGTATGACTACCTGGCTAAAATCTTTACCCGACTGTCGAAGGCGGGACTGGTGCGCAGCATAGAAGGAAAGGGGGGCGGTTTTCAGCTTGCCAGACCCGCCGAACACATTACCGTGCTGGATGTGGTTAATGCCATAGATGGCGACAAGCGTATTTTCGAATGTCGCGAGATCCGCCAACGTCTGGCAGTATTTGACGAGCAACCGCCGACGTGGGCCTGTGAAGGCATTTGTGGCGTGCGTTCAGTGATGGATATGGCGCAGCAGCGAATGGAAGAGGCATTGGGCCAACATACCATTCTCGATTTGGCGCGTAAAATGTACCGTAAAGCCCCGGATACATTTGTCGTCGAAGTGCAGGCGTGGATCGACGCGCGTAAAGGGTAAATCGGATGAATGGCCCGATGGCGTTGCGCTATCGGGCCTGGAGTCCGGTGCGGAAGGCGAGACAGGGCGAGGCTGCCCTCCGGCACAAGCAGTACGGTTACTTCTCGCTGTCCGGCGTATTGATCATCCGGTTCAGCCACGGCACCATCAGCGCCATCACCACCGTTACGCCCAGCGTCACCAGTCCGATTTTACTGAATACCCCGGTATAAATGGGCAGCGTCAGTAGCGGGTCGGTGATATTTTCCGGCACGGCGGTAAAGGTGGCCACGTAGCCGCCCAGCAGAAACGCCGCGGCCTGCGTCAGGAACCACATCCCCAGAATAAAGCCCATCAGGTGCTGCGGCACCAGCGCCGCGACCATCGCCAGCCCCAACGCGCTGATCAGCAGTTCGCCCAGACTCTGGAACAAATACACCAGTACGATAAACCACGGCGACGTCAGCCCCTGCGCGTCGGCAAACCACATGCCTGCGGCGGCGGCGGTTAAAAAGCCCAGCGAGCATAAAAACATTCCGAGGGTAAATTTCATTGGCATCGTCAGGTCTTTGCCTTTGCTGCCCAGACGGGTGTAGATCGCTGCCAGTACCGGGCTGGCGACGACTACCCAGAACGGGTTCAGCGCCTGGAAACTCACCGGGTTAATGGTGAAGCCGAGGATCTCATGGTGGACGTTATTAATGGCGAAAAAGTTCAGCGAGGTTGGCATCTGTGCGTAAAGAATGTAAAACAGCACCGCTTCAAGCATCAGGATAAACGCCACGAACATTTTGTTGCGCCCGGTTTTATCCAGCTTAAACGCCTGGCGGAAAAAGATAATCGTCACCGCGATGGACAGAACGATCAGCACCAGGTTGGCGACCTGTACGTTATGCATCAACCAGGCGCAGAGGAAAATCATCGCCACTGTGCCAATCAGCACAGACAGCAGATTCCGCATACTGAGCGGCCGATGGTCCGGCTCGGAGCCAATATTCTTTACCATCCCCCGGCAGGCGAAATAGACCAGCAGCGCGACAATCAGCCCCGCGCCGCACAGGTTATAGGTGACGGCATAGCCAAACTTTTCCGCAATCACGGGCGCCAGGGAAAGCGACAGCAGCGAACCGATGTTGATCGACATGTAAAACAGGGTGAAAGCGCCATCCAGACGCGGATCTTTCGGGGGATAACATTTCGAAAGCAGGCTCGCCGGGTTGGCTTTAAATAAGCCGTTGCCGACAGCGATGGTTCCGAGTGCGATAAATATCAGGTCGGGCTTCAGTAACGACATCCCGGTCATGAAGTAGCCGATTGCCAGTACAATCGCCCCCAGCACCAGCGTTCGCTTAGTGCCAAGCAGGTGATCGCCCACGTAACCGCCAATGGAGATCAGGCCGTAGACCAGCGCAGCGAAGGCGCCAAAGGTGATAAAGGCCTGTTCCTGCGAGAAGCCAAGCTGTTTGACGAAGAAAACGGCCAGGATGCCCTGAACGCCGTAATAGCCGAATCGTTCCCATAATTCGACAAAAAAGATCATGAAGAAGGGGCGGGGTTGTTGTAGCAAACCCGTCGGTGCAGATGTGTTCATATTTTTTCGCCTTTCGATGCCATCCCAAAAAGTATGACGCGTAAAACAAAACGCGCCGAAAATGTATGACTCTGTTATAGACTGCGGTCATTAACCGAATGAGTAGATTATTATACAGATAGATTTCGATCTAATTAGCTGATCACACTAATTATGTTTTGTGGGCTGGAATGATGTCCTGAGGGAGAAATAAAAACGCCCGCAAAAGCGGGCGTGGGATCTGGCAGGGAAAACTTACTCTTCTTCGTCGCGCAGAGGAACGATCAGCATGTCAACGTGAACGGTGTTGATCAACTGGCGCGCTGAAGACATCAGCTTGCTCCAGAAGTCCTGATGATGACCACATACCACCAGGTCCATGTCGTATTTCTTAATCGCGTCGACCAGCACCTGGCCCAGGTCGCCGCTACCGCTCAGGGTTTCAGTGATAGGGTAGCCTGCGTTGGTGGAAAGCTCGGTCAGCGCATGGTGAGTTTCTTCAGAAATGCGCTTTTGCATATCGCCCAGATTAACGTCAATCAGGCCGGTATAAAGGTCAGAGTAGTTTACATCTACGTGGATCAGGGAAACTTTTGCGTTGTACGGGCGCGCCATAGAGACCGCTTTTTCTACCAGCACTTTACTTTCCGGAGAAAGATCAACTGCGATGAGAATGTGTTTGTAAGCCATAGTATTACTCCTTCCATAAAGTTGTCGATGACCAGCCAGCTGGCGTTTCTTGTGCCGTCGCGTCACCCGCGTCCTGCGAACTATGCGATTTTGTCTACGCGGGGCCAGCTCAGCCGCGATGAATTGTTGAGACGATCCTTACAGTATAGCGACCAGGATAATCCGTCAATCCGCCTTGCTTACCAGTTAGTTAAACAAATTTTTGCGTTAATTGCATTGATAGTGATTAACCTTCTGGCAAAAAAATTAACTGATCTCCTACACTATTAATAAAGCCGCTCGGATTTTATGCACCATCGTGGGCGGTTTCGTCGTACTCTTTCATTGAACTGTCTGGCAAGTTTGGGGAGCGGTAGTCCCGGAGAGGATCTCCGTGGGCGGGTCGCCGGGGAGGTCGTATGATAAGCACCGTCGCATTGTTCTGGGCGTTATGTGTCGTATGCATTGTTAATATGGCGCGCTATTTCTCATCGTTACGCGCACTGTTAGTGGTACTTCGTGGTTGCGATCCTTTGCTTTACCAGTATGTGGATGGGGGCGGCTTTTTTACCTCGCACGGCCAGCCCAACAAGCAGGTGCGGCTGGTGTGGTATATCTACGCCCAGCGTTACCGCGATCACCATGATGATGAATTCATTCGCCGCTGTGAGCGGGTGCGCGGTCAGTTTATCCTGACCAGTGCGCTGTGCGGCCTGGTGGTCATCAGCCTTATCGCGTTGATGATTTGGCACTGAGCAAAAAAAAGCGGGCCAGTTTCCTGACCCGCCCGATACGGTTTATTTCGCATCCCCTTACCTGAAAGCGCTTCGCTTACCGGGCCAGAGTGCTTCGTTTATCTGTAGGCCGGATAAGGCGTTGCCGCCCTCCGGCACAGTGATGTTTAAATCAGCTTCAGCGAGATCCAGTACAGCGTACCGGAAAGCAGGATCGCGGCTGGCAGCGTGAAGACCCACGCCATCAGAATGCTGGTTACCGTTTTACGCTGCAAACCGCCGCCGTCAACCACCATCGTCCCCGCCACAGAGGAGGAGAGTACGTGGGTGGTGGAAACCGGCATACCGGTATAGCTGGCCAGACCGATAGAGACAGCCGCCGTCATCTGCGCGGACATCCCCTGTGCATAGGTCATGCCTTTCTTGCCAATCTTCTCACCGATAGTGGTCGCCACGCGGCGCCAGCCGATCATGGTACCAATACCCAGCGCCAGCGCGACCGCCATGATGATCCAGACAGGCGCATACTCAATGGTGCTCAGCATATCGGTTTTCAGTTTTTTCAGCAGACGCTGGTCGTCTGTGCTCACGCCTGGCAGCTTCGTCACCTTATCAGTGGTGTCGGAGATGCACAGCATGATGCGACGCAACTGGCTACGTTGCTCAACGCTCAGTTTGTCATAGCTTTCCACGTTGTTCGCCAGCATGGCCTTCGCACGCTCAAGCGCGTTGATGGTGTTTGCCGGGTGGCAGTGGAATTCCGTTGGCTGGGTGGCGACCGGTTCCGGGGAAGGAATCAACTGGTCGACGCCTGTCACTTTCTTCAGCAGGTCAGGGTGCTGCTGGAAGTAAGTTTCGACGTTATTGATCGCATCGCGGGTACGGGTAATTTCATAACCTGAGGCGTTCATATTCACCACGAAGCCCGCCGGAGCGACGCCAATCAGAACCAGCATCACCAGACCAATGCCTTTCTGACCATCGTTCGCGCCGTGAGAGAACGCCACGCCGATAGCGGAAAGAATCAGGGCGATACGGGTCCAGAACGGCGGCTTTTTCTTACCGTCTTTCTTTTCACGTTCCGCTGGCGTCAAGTGGATACGGGCGCGCTTTTTGGTGCCGCTCCAGTAACGACGCAGAATGAAAATCAGGCCGCCCGCGACCACCAGACCGACGATCGGCGAGACGATAAGCGAAGCAAAAATGCCGATAACTTTCGGGATGTTGAGCGCGTCGACAACTGACGTGCCGGTCATCAGGGCATTGGTTAAACCGATACCGATAATCGCGCCAATCAGCGTGTGGGAACTGGATGCAGGCAAGCCAAAGTACCAGGTGCCGAGGTTCCAGATGATCGCCGCAAGCAGCATGGAGAAGACCATCGCAAGTCCATGCGTGGAGCCCATGTTGAGTAGCAGGTCCGTTGGCAGCATATGCACGATGGCATAGGCTACGCTGAGTCCGCCCAGCAGCACACCTAAGAAGTTGAACAGCGCAGCCATCACCACCGCCAGCTGCGAACGCATCGCGCGGGTGTAGATAACGGTTGCGACTGCGTTGGCTGTATCATGGAAGCCATTGATCGCTTCGTAGAACAGCACAAAAGCCAGAGCAAGTAACAATAAAAGCCCGGTATGTAAATCCAGGCCAGCAAACAAATGTAGCATAGGACGTTACGCCATCTTGAGGACATGAACGCGGCGCATTATCAGTGACTTTGGCGGCGCGGGCAAAGTGAAATATAGACTTTTTTTGATTTAACGTCGGCATCCTGAGCTGCCTCTAAAGAATTATCTTATAGATTTCAGACAAATACTCCTTACTGAGGATTTTGGCGCTGGTGCGACCACTTAGATAACTTTACAATTCACGCCCGGTTTTGAGAGAGGAACGCAAAGTGGAAAGGTTTGATGCCGTTATTATAGGCGCTGGCGCGGCAGGTATGTTTTGTGCGGCGCAGGCAGGACAGGCGGGGGGCCGGGTGCTGCTTATCGATAACGGTAAGAAACCGGGTCGCAAGATCCTCATGTCCGGCGGCGGGCGCTGCAACTTTACTAACCTTTATGTTGAGCCTGCGGCCTATCTGAGCGAAAACCCGCATTTTTGCAAATCGGCGCTGGCGCGCTATACCCAGTGGGATTTCATCGATCTGGTCGGCAAGTACGGCATCGCATGGCACGAAAAAACGCTCGGACAGCTTTTTTGTGATGACTCCGCGCAGCAAATCGTCGACATGCTGGTGGCCGAATGTGAAAAAGGCAATGTTACCCTGCGGTTACGCAGCGAAGTGCTGAGCGTTACGCGGGACAACGACGGTTATACGCTGGCGCTGAATGGCATGAACGTTGGCGCAAAAAAACTGGTGATCGCCTCTGGCGGGCTGTCGATGCCGGGACTGGGCGCCACGCCGTTCGGTTATAAAATTGCCGAACAGTTTGGCCTGAAGGTGTTGCCGACGCGTGCAGGTCTGGTGCCTTTCACCCTGCATAAACCCCTGCTGGAGCAGCTTCAGGTGCTTTCCGGCGTTTCTGTGCCGTCAGTCATTACCGCCGAGGACGGCACCATCTTTCGCGAAAATCTGCTGTTCACTCATCGCGGTCTGTCAGGCCCGGCTGTTTTACAGATATCCAGCTTCTGGCAACCTGGCGAATTTGTTACCATTAATTTGCTGCCGGATGCCGACCCCGACACTTTCTTAAACGAGCAGCGCAGCGCACACCCCAATCAAAGCCTGAAAAATACGCTGGCGATGCTCCTGCCGAAGCGGCTGGTGGAATGTTTGCAGCAGCTTGGGCAAATCCCCGACGTTTCGCTTAAGCAGCTTAACGCGCGTGAGCAGCAGACGCTGGTCGACACCCTCACCGCGTGGCGTATACAGCCAAATGGCACTGAAGGTTACCGCACGGCGGAAGTGACGCTGGGCGGTGTCGATACCAACGAACTGTCATCGCGAACGATGGAAGCCCGTAACGTACCGGGGCTCTACTTCATTGGTGAAGTGATGGACGTGACCGGCTGGCTGGGCGGCTACAACTTCCAGTGGGCGTGGTCGAGCGCCTGGGCCTGCGCGCAGGACTTAACGTCTCATGAGGACGCTAAACGCTGATGCGATGTTCTTTAAGCTTACGCCACAATGTGGTGGGGCTTATTCCGAGCATTGTCGCGGCTTTGGTACGGTCGCCTGCCGTGGTTTCAATGACGCGGGTAATGAGCTGTTTTTCCTGTTTCTTAAGCAGGTTGGTAGCGTCCACCGTCATTTCGCTTGTGGGGAGGCGCGAAACCTCCTCCGGCGAAACGGAGGACATCTGGCACAACTGCTGAAGATCCGCTTTGCTCACCACATCCGTTTGTAATAACACAACGAGCCGATAAACCACCGCCTGCAGCTCACGAATGTTGCCCGGCCAGGTATACGCGTTTAAAAACGCCTGGGCTTCCGGGGTAAATATCAGCGTTTTGCCCTGCTGCGCCAGCAGGTGCTGCACGATCAGCATGACGTCGCCGGGGCGCTCGTGGAGCGCGGGCAACGCCAGTTCGAGAATGTTAATGCGGTACCAGAGATCCTGACGAAATTCACCCGCGTCGACCTGCGCCTTCAGCGGTTTATTACTGGCGGTAATAAGGCGGAAGTTGGCGGTAATCAACGAGTCGCCGCCGATCCGGGAAAACTGTTTTTCCTGTAATACGCGCAGCAATTTTACCTGCACCGATAACGGCGCTTCGCTGATTTCATCAATGAACACCGTGCCGTCTTTCGCCATTTCGAAAATGCCGGGTTTGCCGCCTTTACGGGCGTTGGTAAATGCGCCATCGGCATAGCCAAACAGTTCGCTTTCCAGCAGGCTTTCCGGAATGGCCGCGCAATTGATGGCGATAAAAGGACAATGGCTGCGTGCGCTATGGTTATGGATGCTCTGGGCGAAAAGCTCTTTCCCCGTCCCGGTAGCACCGGAGATATTGACCGGTAAATCATGTTGGGCGCACAGCTTTGCTTTCGCAATGACGTCAAGGATTTGCCGCGACTGGCCGATAATATCGTCAAAGTGATACGATGTGGTAAAGCCGCGCAGTTTGCTTTTTTTATTCGCCACGGAATGCCAGAGCGCATTATCCTGGCTTAAACCGGTGATAATCGAAAACGAGTGTCGACGGTTGGCAAAATGTTTGATCGAGACGTAGACCAGATTTCCGTTAATTTCCGTCGGCTGTTCCTTCAGGCTTATTTCATTAATAATGCTACCGTACAGATCTTTAAACGCCTCTTTTTTGAAGAGTTTATCGCCCGGATGGCACTGAAACAGGGTCATACCGGTGGCATTAACGCTAATGACTTCCCCCATCTGGTCAATACACATAATGCCTTCACGCGACTGATTCAGCGCCGACTGGCTCATTAGCAGTTTTGTGTTTTCCTGATTGATATATTTCAGCAGACTCCAGGCTTCGTTAATGGCTTGTTCGATGGAGATATTATCGGTATCGCCCATGACCGCATTTAAGCCGTACTTTTTCGCCATTTCAGCCACTGTCAGGCCGCCAATCACCAGTTGATAGTCATTTTCGGCCAGATTTTTAACCACGTTTTCAATATCATAATGGTTATAGACCTGGCAGATCTTGAACTCTTCGTTGGTCATATTTTGATAATGGCGCAGCGCATTACAAAACTGAGGGAAACCAATAGCGGCGATTTTCTGCGACTTGTGTTTGGCTTCCTGCAGGATGCGATAAACGCCGTGAAAATCATGGGCGATCTCGATAACCGGAATGGTCATATTGCTGCGCAACAGGGCGGCGGTGCCACCGCGGCTGATAATAATTTTTGTGCCGGCGCGAATCATCTCATCCGCTTTTTCCAGCACGTCAGAATAATGAAATTCGTATACGGGAATATCCAGCTTGCGTTCTATTAACACATTGGCGATGCGCTGAGTGATGGTGCTGGAAACAGAAAAGATAACAATCTCATTATTCTTCATTTATTCATCACTTACGGCTGGCGTCCTGATTTATAAAAAGAACCTTACACAAACCATTGTGTAAGGTTCAACAGGCAATGCTCAGAAATGAAGACGACGATAAACAATCTGACCGTTGCAGAGTGTGGCGCAGTTATCGATATACCGATCGCCCTCTATTTTTACGCCGCGGGTATCTTCAAAGACGATCCGCTCCTTGCGTAGCTTCACAAGGGAAATATCGGCAAACGCGCCAGGCTTTAACGTGCCGATGTCTCCTTCCATTTTCATCAGGCGGGCTGGCGTGGTGGTGACTGCGCGCAGGACGTCAAAAAATGACATGCCCATGTTGAGATATTTCGACATTACGTGCAGCAGGCTGTACACCTTATCCGTCCGCAGGCTATTTCTTTGCGTCAGGTCAGTGCTGATGATATCCGGGTAAAAACCTTGCTCCATCGCATTGCTGGCCACGTTGAAGTCAAAATGCGCCACCCCGTTGGAGCAGTCGAAAATCACGCCCCGCTTTTTGGCCTGTTTCACCGCCGGGTAAACTTCGCCCTGCGCGTTCAGTATCGAGTGACCCGTACCGTGGAAGCAGTGGGCGTATATATCGTTTGCCTGAAAATGACCTATCAGCTCATCGGCGGGCAGCAGGGCATCTGTAACATGAACGCAGAGGGAAGTGTTCAGCTCACGCGCCAGCGCGACGGTGGTAAGGAAAGGATCGCTGGAGTACGCTTTTCCCTTCGCAATATCCTGGCTGTAACGCAGCTTCAGACCAAGGATATTGTCGCTGTTTTCCGCCAGCGTCCGGGCAATGCGTTCCACGTTGTAATTCGCGGGATTGGTGTTTTCCAGATAACCGGTTGGCCCGCCCCCGAGCGTGGAAAGCCCGACGTTCACCACGTTGAGATAGCTTTTTATCTTTACCATTGAAGATGCGATCACGCTGTGACGAAACAACGCGTAGTTCACCCATCCGCTGCTTCCCGCATCCACCACGCTGGTGACGCCATTCGGCAGGCAGATAATATCCGGGTTCACGCTGATTGCCGTACCGCCATGAAACACATGGGCATGAAAGTCGATCAGACCCGGCAGGACGAGACAGCCAGCGGCATCGATCACCGTTTCCGCCTGGGTGGCGTCGACGTTATCCAGATCGACAATGCGGTTGCCAATAATCCCGATGCTGCGATTCAGGTATTCATTGCTTTCGACATCGGCAATCAGGCCATTTTTGATCAGAATATCCAGTTTCATTGCTATCTCCTTTAAATACCGATGAATTTCCAGTAAGGAATGCCGATCAGGAAGTAAACCAGAACGTTAATCACCACCATAATGGTACCTAACAGCCAGAAGGTTTTTTGCGGGACATAGCCGCTGGAGAAGGTAAAAACCCCCGCGCCGTTGCCGTAGTGGGTCAACAATGCGCCATAACCTGCTGAAAACGCTAAAGACAGCGCCACATACATCGGGTGCGCCTGGGTGGTCATGCCAAGAGTAAACAGCACCGGGTAGAACGAGACGACAAAAGCGCTGTTAGAGACGAAGAAGTAACGTACCGCGAGGCTGATAAACACCAGCACCGCGATGGCGCTGAATTCGCTCAGGTGCGACAAATCAAGATAGTTTTTGATGACGTCGACGAGGAAGACATAAAAACCGCCCTTTGACAGCGCCACCGCGCAGCCATAGAACGCGCCGTACCAGACAAAGGTTTGCCAGGCGGATTTCTCACTGACCACATCGTTCCAGCTTAAAACGCCAAACAGCAACAGACAGGCAAGGAAAGCCAGTCCCACAGGTATAAAGGCGATGCCGGTGAGCGAACCCGTCATCCAGCCCAGTACGCCGAGGATGAAAAAGACGATCAGCAGTTTTTCTTCCCGCTTCACCGGCCCCAGCTCACGCAGGCCTTTTTCAGCGATGTCGTTCACGTTGGCGATTGTTTTTAACTCTGGCGCGTAGATTTTATACAGGATCCATGGCGACAGCAGCAGAACCAGTCCGGCGGGCACGATGGCGGCCTTAAACCAGGTCATCCATTCCAGGTTGACCTTCATAATTTCGTTCGCCAGCGACACGGTAATTGAGTTGGTGGCCATCCCGGTCAGAAACAGGCTGGAGGTGCCCATTGAGACGACATACATCAGGATAGTCAGATAAGCGCCGATTTTGCGGCTGCCCTCATCCGGCTTTGAGCCCAGCGCTTCGGCAATGTTGCGGAAAATGGGGTAGGTGATGCCGCCGGAACGGGACATGTTTGAGCCGGTGGCGGGCGCGAGAACGGTATCGGTTACCATCATCAAATAGCCGAGCGTCAGGGTATTCTTCCCGTAACGCTTAAGCAGCATATAGGCGATGCGCTTGCCGAGGCCGGTGATCACAAACGCTTTGCAGATGATAAAGGCGCTGATAATAAACCAGACCATCGGACTGCCGAATCCGGCAAACAGCGGACCGGGATCGAGCACCAGAGACGCGAACCCCAGAATAATCAGCATGATCACCGCATCGGTAAACGGGCGCAGCACCAGGCCGCACAGCATTGCCAGATAAATCCCCACCATATGCCAGGTGGCGGCGGAAACGCCTTCAGGATTAGGTATTATCCAGAACAAGACCGGGAAAAAAATAATGGGTAAGAGTTTTAAATAAAGCATGTTAATTACCTTTGCTTTAAAGCCGCGGCTCATCAGGCGTCGCGGCGTTTTATTATTTATTCGTATTAACGGTAAGTGTCGTCGATGAACTCAACGCCTTTGTCTTCAAGCGTCTTCTTAACCCACTGACGGTTCGCGGCGCCGTTTTTAGCCGCTTCGACCTTACTTGCGTCAAATTTTGAATACTCTTTTGCTTTCGCCAGCAGCGCTTCGGCGTCGCCAAGCGGCACCACGATGACGCCATCGGCGTCGCCGACAATCAGGTCGCCGGGATTCACCGCCACACCGCCGACGGCGATCGGCGTATTCACTTCGCCCGGCCCTTCCTTAAAGGGGCCTGCCGGGTTTGCGCCGGTAGCAAAGAGCGGGAAGTCGAGGACGGAAAGCGCGTCGATATCACGGATGGGGCCGTCGAGCACAATTCCGGCGATTTTTTTGCAGCAGTGCGCGTAGGCCACCATGATCTCCCCCATCAGCGCGCGGGAGCGGTCGCCTTCATTAGAGACCACAATCACGTCGTTTTCCGTCGCCATATCCAGCGCCGCATGCAGCATCAGGTTATCCCCGGCGCGCGCTTTCACGGTGATAGCAAACCCTGCCATAATCGGCTTCTTCGGCGCGGAAATACGCTTTATGCCGTTGCCGAGTACCGCGATACGGTTCATGGTGTCGGCAATATTTGCCGCCGGAAGCTGTTCATACGCTTTGAGCAGTTCAGGATTGCCTTGCGGGCGTTGTAAAAAAATACGGTTGCCAATAGACATGTTTTTCTCCTTAAAAACCCGGAACCGGCCAGGACGGTTTTTTACCGGACAGGACTTCATCAATCCCGATGGCGGAATGCAGTGAAGCGCGATCGGTCGCTTCGATCGTGGCGGCGCCGATATGCGGCCCAATCACGATATTGCTCAGTGAAAAAATGGGATCGTTGGCGTCGAATGGCTCTTTTTTCAGCACATCGATGCCTGCGCCTGCGATGGTGTTACTGGTGAGCGCGTGATAAAGCGCTTTTTCATCCACCAGCTTGCCGCGCGCGGTGTTGATGAAATAGGCCGAAGGTTTCATCAGGGAGAACTGTTTTTCACCGACAAAATCGGTGGTTTCGGCGGTGGTCGGACAATGCAGCGAAACAAAGTCGCTCTCTTTAAAGATGCGTTCGAAGTCATCCGTCATCTGGACGCCCTGCGGCACTTGCTGCTGGGTTTTATACGGATCGTACGCAATGACTTTCATGTTGAAGCCGTGCAGGGCTTTCAGGGCCACGCGGGAGCCGATATTCCCCACCCCGATCAGGCCGAGCGTTTTGCCATCCAGCTCCACTTTGGGGGTACGCAGTTTGGCCCAGTAGTAATCTTCAAGCATCTTTTCTTCGACCAGCTTAAAGTTACGCGAGCAGTGCAACATGTAGAAAATCGTCAGTTCGGCAACCGACATGCTGTTGGCGATAGGCGCGTTAAGAACCACCACGCCGTGGCGTTTGGCTGATTCAAGATCGACAGTGTCGTAACCCGCGCCGTGACGTGCGACCACCTTCAGCTTTTTAGCCGCTTCAAAGACGCGATCGGACATTTTGGACAGGCGAACGATAATACCGTCGCAATCCGGGATATCGCGGATAATGTCCTCTTCTTCCATGCCTGAGCCGGTAATCAGCTCATAACCGCGGCTTTCCAGATATTCTCTCCCTTCTGCCATGATTTCCTGCGGGAGTAAAATTTTGTACGTCATTTAACTATCTCCAGTGTTGATTACACCGGTGATATTGCAGAGGGCGTGCCATAACCTTGCAGAACGCAGTGAATTTTTATAATGCATTGAAAATAATCTATTATTTTTTAAATGGGTGAGGCGGGTGAGAACTGTTCAGGTGATGTTCTTCACATTCTGGCTGGCCGCCGAAATAGCGATATTTGCAAAGTGAAAGGGGGGTGAAATGCAGAATGAAATCCGAAATGGAACGCGATCACATCGTCCATGCCAGCGCCCTGCGGCGCCAGAGTACGGCCTTCGTTCAGCCCGGGACAATGCAGGGCGATAAGTGAATTCCGTTACGGGCGTCATTGACAAGAATTACTGAATAGACTTATTAATCGCAGGTGTTAGTATCCTATTGATAGTAGTTATGAGTATGCGTGTTTCATTTACGGCCAGGATCGCTGATGATGACAACATTACTACCCGTTTTTCGCACTTCTCCATCATTCACTTTCCTTCACGGCACGCGTCGCGCTGACGCCCGGATGCCGCACGGCTACTTTCTCGCTTTCCTTCTTATCCCGGAAGGAAGATCCCGCTGAACGCGCGTTCGGTGGGTGTTGTAACACGCATGGTTTGCTGACAGGGATTATGGCGGGTCGATTATGGACAAGAGTAAACGTCATTTGGCGTGGTGGGTGGCAGGCGTGCTGGCGGTGGTCGCGGCGGCGGCGTGGTGGATGCTGCGCCCCGCTGGCGTGCCGGAGGGCTTTGCCGCCAGTAACGGCAGGATCGAGGCGACGGAAGTGGATATCGCCACCAAAATCGCCGGACGCATTGACGCTATTCTGGTGAAAGAGGGGCAGTTTGTTCGCCAGGGCGAGGTGCTGGCGAAGATGGATACCCGCGTGTTGCAGGAGCAACGGCTGGAAGCCATCGCGCAAATTAAAGAAGCGGAAAGCGCCGTTGCCGCCGCGCGGGCGCTTCTTGAGCAGCGCCAGAGCGAAACCCGCGCCGCGCAGTCGGTGGTGAAACAGCGTGAAGCCGAGCTGGCTTCGGTCTCTAATCGTCACCTTCGCTCACGCTCGCTTTCCCAGCGTGGCGCGGTGTCGGCGCAGCAACTGGATGACGATCGCGCCGCCGCCGAAAGCGCCCGCGCGGCGCTGGAGTCGGCAAAAGCGCAGGTCTCTGCCGCTAACGCGGCGATCGAGGCCGCGCGTACCAGCATCATTCAGGCGCAAACCCGCGTGGAAGCCGCGCAGGCCACCGAACGTCGCATCGTCGCCGACATTGAGGACAGTGAACTGAAAGCGCCGCGCGATGGCCGGGTGCAGTACCGGGTGGCGGAACCGGGCGAAGTACTGGCGGCGGGAGGTCGGGTGCTGAATATGGTCGATCTCAGCGATGTTTATATGACCTTTTTCCTGCCTACCGAACAGGCCGGACTGCTGAAGATTGGCGGCGAAGCGCGACTGGTGCTGGATGCCGCGCCGACGCTGCGTATTCCCGCCACCATTAGCTTTGTCGCCAGCGTCGCCCAGTTCACTCCGAAGACCGTTGAGACGAGCGATGAGCGACTGAAGCTGATGTTTCGCGTCAAGGCGCGTATCCCACCGGAACTGCTCGAACAGCATCTGGAATATGTGAAAACCGGGCTACCGGGAATGGCGTGGGTGAGGCTGGATGAAAAACTCCCGTGGCCTGAGTCGCTGGCAGTGAGGCTGCCGCAATGACGCATCTGGCGCAGGTTTCCGTACCTCCCGTGGCGCACCTTGACGGCGTGAGTCAGCATTACGGGGCTACGGTCGCGCTGAACAACATCACGCTGGACATTCCCGCCCGCTGCATGGTGGGGCTGATTGGCCCGGACGGGGTGGGAAAATCAAGCCTGCTGTCGCTGATTTCCGGCGCGCGGGCGATCGAACAGGGAAACGTGAGGGTGCTTGGCGGCGATATGCGCGACCCGAAGCACCGCCGCGAGGTGTGTCCGCGCATCGCCTGGATGCCGCAGGGACTGGGAAAAAACCTCTACCACACGCTGTCGGTGTATGAAAATGTCGACTTTTTTGCCCGCCTGTTTGGGCATAGCAAAGCCGAGCGCGAAGCGCGTATCAATGAACTGTTGAACAGCACCGGGCTGGCGCCGTTTCGCGACCGTCCCGCCGGAAAACTGTCGGGCGGCATGAAGCAAAAGCTGGGACTGTGCTGCGCCCTGATCCACGACCCGCAGTTATTGATTCTCGACGAGCCGACCACCGGCGTTGATCCGCTTTCCCGCGCGCAGTTCTGGGACCTTATCGACAGCATTCGCCAGCGTCAGACCAACATGAGCGTGCTGGTCGCGACGGCCTATATGGAAGAGGCTGAACGTTTTGACTGGCTGGTGGCAATGAACGCGGGTGAGGTGTTGGCAACCGGCAGCGCGCAGGCGTTGCGCGAGCAAACCGCCAGCGATTCGCTGGAGCAGGCGTTTATCGCCCTTTTACCCGAGGCGCAGCGGCAGGCCCACAAACCGGTGACTATCCCGCCGTATGACGCGGAACAGGCGGAAATTGCGATAGAGGCGAAAGCGTTGACTATGCGCTTTGGCAATTTCGTCGCTGTCGATCACGTTAACTTCCGCATTCCGCGCGGCGAGATTTTTGGCTTTCTCGGTTCGAACGGCTGCGGGAAATCCACCACCATGAAAATGCTGACCGGGTTGCTGCCCGCAAGCGAAGGCGAAGCGTGGCTGTTTGGTCAACCGGTCGATCCGAAGGATATCGAAACTCGCCGCCGCGTCGGCTATATGTCGCAAGCCTTTTCACTCTACAGCGAGTTGACGGTGCGGCAAAATCTGGAGCTGCACGCCCGCCTTTTTCATATACCGCAAGCGGAGATCCCGGCGCGGGTCAATGAGATGAGCAAACGCTTTATGCTCACCGAAGTGGAAGACATCCTGCCGACGTCGCTCCCGCTCGGCATTCGTCAACGCCTGTCGCTGGCCGTGGCGGTGATCCATCGCCCGGAAATGCTGATCCTTGACGAACCGACTTCCGGCGTCGATCCGGTCGCCAGGGATATGTTCTGGCAACTGATGGTCGATTTATCCCGTCGCGACAAAGTGACCATTTTTATCTCCACCCACTTTATGAACGAGGCGGAGCGTTGCGACCGCATGTCGCTGATGCACGCCGGGAAAGTGCTGGCCAGCGGCACACCGCGGGAACTGGTAGAACGGCGCGGCGCCGCCACGCTGGAAGACGCGTTTATTGCCTGGCTGGCGGAAGCGTCGGGTCCGGCCCCGACGCCGGACGCGTCGTTGCCGCTGAAGATGACGCATGAACAGGAAAAACCGCCGCGCCAGGGCTTCAGCCTGCGCCGTCTGTTCAGCTATAGCCGTCGCGAAGCGCTGGAGCTGCGTCGCGATCCGGTTCGTTCAACGCTGGCGCTGATGGGGACGGTGATCCTGATGCTGATCATGGGTTACGGCATCAGCATGGACGTTGAAAACCTGCGCTTTGCGGTGCTCGACCGCGACCAGACAGTCAGCAGCCAGGCGTGGACGCTCAACCTGTCCGGTTCCCGTTATTTTATTGAACAACCACCGCTTACCAGTTATGACGATCTCGACCGGCGAATGCGCGCGGGTGAAGTGGCGGTAGCGATTGAAATTCCGCCTGATTTTGGCCGCGACATTGCCCGCGGCACGCCGGTGGACATTGGCGTATGGGTTGATGGCGCGATGCCGAGCCGCGCCGAGACGGTGAAAGGTTATGTACAGGCGATGCACCAAAGCTGGCTGCAGGAGGTGGCGGGCCGCCAGCCAACGCCCGTAACGCAGTCCGGTTTACTGACCATCGAAACCCGCTATCGCTATAACCCGGACGTGAAAAGTCTGCCCGCTATTGTTCCGGCGGTGATCCCGTTGCTATTAATGATGATCCCTTCCATGCTCAGCGCGCTGAGCGTGGTACGGGAAAAAGAGCTCGGGTCAATCATCAACCTGTACGTAACGCCGACCACCCGCAGCGAATTTCTGCTCGGCAAACAGCTGCCGTATATCGCGCTGGGGATGCTCAATTTTCTGCTGCTCTGCGCGCTGTCGGTGTTCGTGTTTGGCGTTCCGCATAAGGGCAGTTTTCTGACGCTCAGCCTCGCGGCGCTGCTATATGTCACCATCGCCACCGGCATGGGTCTGCTGATTTCTACGTTTATGAAAAGCCAGATTGCGGCAATTTTCGGTACGTCCATTATCACGCTGATCCCGGCCACCCAGTTTTCAGGAATGATCGATCCGGTGGCTTCGCTGGAAGGTCCAGGCCGGTGGATTGGCGAGATCTACCCGACCAGCCATTTTCTGACGATCGCCCGCGGAACATTTTCGAAAGCGCTGGATCTCGCCGATCTCTGGCCGCAGTTCCTGCCGCTGCTGGTGGCCATTCCGCTGGTGTTGGGACTGAGCATTCTGCTGCTGAAAAAACAGGAGGGGTAATGCGCCGGTTACGCAATATTTTCAATTTGGGCATTAAAGAGTTACGCAGCCTGCTGGGTGATAAAGCGATGCTGACGCTGATCGTTTTCGCGTTTACCGTCTCGGTATACTCCTCCGCCACCGTACTGCCCGGTTCGCTGCATCTGGCGCCGATTGCGATTGCCGACATGGATCAATCGCCGTTGTCGAATCGCATCGTGAACAGCTTTTATCGCCCGTGGTTTTTACCGCCGGAAATGATCACCGCTGACGAAATGGACGCCGGGCTGGACGCGGGTCGCTACACCTTTGCGGTGAACATTCCGCCCAATTTTCAGCGCGACGTGCTGGCCGGACGGCAACCGGATATTCAGGTCAACGTTGACGCCACGCGGATGAGCCAGGCGTTTACCGGCAACAGCTATATTCAAAATATCATTAACGGCGAGGTGAACAGTTTTGTCGCCCGTTATCGCGACAACAGCGAGCCGCCGGTCTCACTGGAGACGCGAATGCGTTTTAACCCGAACCTTGACCCGGCGTGGTTTGGCGGCGTAATGGCGATTATTAACAACATCACCATGCTGGCGATTGTGTTGACCGGCTCGGCGCTGATCCGTGAACGTGAACACGGCACCATTGAACACCTGCTGGTGATGCCGATTACGCCGTTTGAGATCATGATGGCGAAGGTCTGGTCGATGGGGCTGGTGGTGCTGGTGGTTTCTGGCCTGTCGCTGCTGCTGATGGTGAAAGGCGTGCTCGGCGTGCCGATCGAAGGTTCGATCCCGTTGTTTATGCTGGGCGTAGCGCTGAGCCTGTTCGCCACCACTTCCATTGGTATCTTTATGGGCACGCTGGCGCGTTCCATGCCGCAACTGGGCCTGCTAATGATTCTGGTGCTGTTGCCGTTACAGATGCTTTCCGGCGGTTCGACGCCGCGCGAAAGTATGCCGGAGGCGGTCCAGGACATCATGCTGACCATGCCAACCACCCATTTTGTCTCGCTGGCGCAGGCGATTCTCTATCGCGGTGCGGGGTTTGGCATCGTGTGGCCGCAGTTCCTCACCCTGCTGGCTATTGGCAGCGCCTTCTTCCTGATCGCCTTGTTCCGCTTCCGGAAAACGATCGGCACGATGGCGTAATCCGGCCTGCGGTCGCGAACTGCGCCAGGCCGGAGAAGCGCAGCGCACCCGGTAGCGGAGGCTTGACTTCACTTTATGCTGTCATAAAATTGACGTCAAAGGATGAAGTCAAAAAGGGAATGTTATGAGGCAGCAGGTGTTATCCTTGCGGAAAAAGCAAAGGAATACGCTGGAGCAACTCTTTAAAACGCCTGTACCACAAGCAATAAAGTGGTTAGACATAGAGTCTCTGGTCAAAGCGTTAGGCGGTGAAATTAAAGAAGGACGCGGCTCTCGATGCAAATTCTTATTAAACAATAGTATTGCTTGTTTTCACCGACCGCATCCTTCACCGGATACAGATAAAGGCGCAGTGGAGAGTGTGCGCGACTGGCTAATAAGCATAGGGGTTAAACCATGATCAAACCTAAAACGCCAAACGCAATGGAAATCGCGGGGCATCCTGCCGTGATTCATTATGTGCCTGAACTAAACGCGTTTCGCGGTAAATTCCTTGGGTTATCGGGTCATTGCGATTTTGTCTCAGACAGCATTCAGGGTTTACAGGAAGAGGGCGAAATCTCTTTAAACGAATATCTTGCGGATTGCCGGGAAGCGGGAATCGAACCTTATGCACATACGGAAAAAATGAAAACGTTTACGCTTCGCTATCCGGAATCTTTTGGCGAACGCTTAAGTTCCGCAGCGGCGGAAGAACAGGTGTCCGTCAATACCTGGATTATCGATACCCTTAGTGAACGTTTGAAACAGGCTTAATGCCTGAGCCGGCCTGCGGTCGCGAACTGCGCCAGGCCGGAGAAGCGCAGCGCACTCGATCTTTTGCCGGATGCGGCGACGTTATTCTTCTTTTGGCAGGCACTGCAAATGGCCGTGGCGCACGCCGCGCTGGGCGATGACATCGTCGGCGAAATGCTGCACGTCGCCCATGTCGCCTTTCAACACCGCGATCTCCAGGCAATCGTCATGATTAATATGCACATGCAGGGTGGCAACGGAAAGGTCGTGGTGATGGTGCTGCGTGGAAACAATCCGGCTGGCTAAGTCGCGTTTTTCATGTTCGTACACATAGGAAAGCACCGCGAAGCCTTGGGTGCCGTGTTCCTGCGTGGTTTCCTGCGCCAGCGCGCCGCGCAGGATATCGCGGATCGCTTCGGAACGGTTGTGATAGCCCCGGCGCTGACTCAGGCTGTCCAGCGTCTCCAGGAGATCGTCATCGAGGGTAATGGTGACTCGTTGCATCTGTTATAAACCTCAGGCTATGGCGCGACGGCGCACGGGAAAAGCGGGAAGTACCGCGTTTTGTAACACACGTCCCGCCTCAGAGGAAAATGTTAACCTCTCGCCAACGGTCTGCGTTTCCACGATTCGCCCGTCGTCCATCACCATCACCCGCTCGCAGAAACGCTCGACCAGCCGCAGATCGTGGGTGATAAACAGACAGGCGGTGCCAAACTGTTGCTGCAATTTTTTGAGCAGACGGATCACCCCGGCCTGCAACACCAGATCGAGGTTCGATACCGCCTCGTCCAGAATCAACAGTTTCGGCTCTACCACCAGCGCTCGCGCCAGGCAGACGCGCTGCAGCTGGCCGCCGCTCAACTGCGGCGGGCGTTTGTTCAGCAGCGAAACGTCGAGATCGACCGCGTTCAGCATCTCGCGCACCCGCGCCAGTTGGTCGGCTTTCGACAGCGAGAGCAAATGACGCATCGGCTCACGGAGGATCTCGCAGACGGTTTTGCGCGGATTAACGGCGCTGATAGCGTCCTGGAACACCATCTGAATATCCCGGCGAAAGGCTTTCTGTTTCGCCCGGTTCAGTGTCGCCAGCGGTTCGCCGCGCCAGCTTACGCTCCCCTGCGTCGGTGACTCCAGCCCGACGAGCAGACGCGCGAGGGTGCTTTTCCCGCAGCCGCTACGGCCTAACAGCGCCACGGTTTCGCCGCTTTGCAGGTTCAGTGAGATATCGTTCAGTACCGCCTGATGCGGATGTTTTCCGCCGAGGTTCGCGTGCGCATACTGATGTGACAGGGCAGAGACGCTGAGTAAGGTCATGAGGCTAACTCCATTCCGTACAGTGCCAGATGCGCCGACACCAGACTGCGGGTTACGCTGTGCTGCGGCGCATGGAACAGCGTTTCCACCTCGCCCTGTTCGACGATCCTGCCGTTATCCATCACCGCTACGTCGTCGGCCAGCCGCGCCACCACGCCCATGTCGTGCGTCACCAGCAGCATACCTGGCGCGCGCTCAGCCATAATGCGTTCCAGCAGCTCGAGGATGCGCGCCTGGGCGACCACGTCAAGATCGGTCGTCGGTTCGTCGGCGATGATAAACGGCGCGTCGCACAGCACCGCCATAGCAATCATCATACGTTGCAACATGCCGCCGCTCATCTCAAACGGGTACAGCTTCAGCACACGCTCCGCGTTGTCCAACCCGACAGCATCCAGCGCCGCGATAAGCGTGGCGTCGTCGGCGGATTTCCCCAGCGCCAGGCAGGTCTCCCGCGCGTGTGTCGCCATGGTATGAAGCGGATTAAAGGCGCTGCGCGGGTTTTGCATAATAGTGGCGATTTTGATGCCGCGCAGCGTGCCGGGCGATACCGGCCTGCCGTCGGCAAGGAGGACGCCTGCCGTCTGGCGAACGCCTGCGGGCAGGATACCGAGCGCCGCCGCGCAGGTCAGCGACTTACCGCTGCCGCTGCCGCCCACCAGCGCCAGCACCCGTCCGCGTTTCAGCGTTAATGAGACTCCGTGTACCAGCGGACGGTCCGCCTCCAGGGCAAGAGTCTGTAATGCAATCTGTTGCGGCATCAGTGGGCATGCTCCGTAATCAGATGAGGATCGAGGTGATCGCGCAGGGCGTCCCCCACCATGTTAAAGGCCATCACGGTGACAAACAGCGCCAGCCCCGGCCAGAACATTTGCAGCGGCTGGGTCCAGATATACTGGCGCGCGTCATTAATCATTACTCCCCATTCCGCCGTCGGCGCGGTGACGCCGAGGCCGAGGAATGACATACCGGCGACGTGCAGCATCATATGGCCGATATCCAGCGTCGCCAGCACCAGCAGGGAAGGGATTACCGCACCGGCCAGATGATCGATAAACACCCGCACGTGACCGGCGCCGGAAAGGCGCGAAGCGAGTACGAACTCGCGCTGGCGCAGGGAGATCACCAGGCTGCGCACCATTCGCGCATACCACGCCCAGTGGGACAGCGCGATGGCGATAATTACGTTGGTCAGCCCGGTTCCCAGTACACCGACCATGAAGAACGACAGGATCGAGGTTGGGAACGTCATAAACATATCCGCGACGCGCATCGTTATCTGATCGACGCGACCGCCCATCAGTCCGGCGCTGCCGCCAACGACCAGCCCCAGCGCCAGTACCAGCAGCAGGCAGGCCATCACTGACCCCAGCGACACCTTTGTCGCCGCCAGCAGGCGGGAAAAAATATCGCGCCCCAGATGGTCGGTGCCAAGCCAGTGCTGGCTGTCGGGGGCCAGCAGACGCGACGGTAAATCGATCGCCTGCGGATCGTACGGCAACCACCACTGACTGGTGATCGCAACCACCGCCAACAACGCGATAATGACCAGCGCCAGACGTACCGACCAGCGAGCAGAGAGAAAAAAGTTCACGAATGCGCTCCTTCATGGCGGCGAATGCGCGGGTCCAGCGCGGCGTTCAGCAAATCTACAATCAGGTTACAGACCACAAACACCACCACCATCATCAGCGTAAAACACTGAATCACCGGATAGTCGCGGTTAAAAATCGCCGATACGGCGTAGCGCCCGACGCCGGGCCAGGCGAAGATGTTTTCAATAATCATCGTCCCGCCGATCAGCTCGCCGATGTGCATCCCCACCGCGGTGACGACCGGCAGCGAGGCGTTGCGCAGAATATGGCGACGTTCGGTTTGTTTCTCGTTAAGACCGCGCAGTCGCGCCCAGGTGACGTGGCGCTGCCCGGCAACCTCCAGCATGCTGGCGCGCAACAGACGGGCGTTGATCGCCAGCGACATAAAGGCGATCGACAGCGCAGGCAAAAGAAGGTGCTGCCAGCCGCCGTAGCCCATCGCGGGTAGCCATTGCAGGTACACGGAAAAGAACATCACCAGCAGGAAAGCGAGCCAGAAGTTGGGCATTGAGACGCCGAGGAACGCGATCAGCCGCACGATGAAATCCGGCAGGCGATCGCGGTGGCGCGCCGCCCAGATACCAAGCGGCACAGAGGTGAGCAGAATTAATATCAGCGCCGCGCCCGCCAGTTGCAGGGTCGCGGGCAGGAAGTTCAACATATCATCCAGCACCGGGCGCTGAGTGGCGAACGAGATGCCGAAGTCCAGATGCAGCGCCTTCCACAGCCAGTTGCCATACTGCACGATAAGCGGCTGGTCCAGCCCCAACATTACGCGCGTCGAAGCGACCATCTCCGGCGTCGGCGGCAGATTCGACAGGCGCAAGTAGTCCATTGCCGGGTCGCCGGTACCCAGACGCAACATCAAAAAGATAATCACCGAGGCGGCGAAAATCATCGGGATCAGCAGCAGAATGCGCCGCACTATGTAACGCAACATCAGGGGTTCACCGGTTTTATCTGTTCAAACGGGATGTCCGACGCGATTGGCGCGTAAGGGATTTCGCCCAGCTCAGGTTTTGCCACCACCATCATGGAGACGTAGCTGATGGGCAGATACACCGCGTCATTGTGCAAACGGGTCAGAATGTCTTTGTACAGCGCCTGACGCGTGGTTTCGTCGGTGGTTTCCAGCACTTCGCCGATCTCTTTATCGATGATCGGCTTGTCAGCCAGTCCCTGCTGCGCCTGGTAGTCGGCGTGGGAGGGGACGCGCATTGAGCTCATAAAGGCGTGCGGATCGTACGGCGCGCCCCAGGTGCGATTGAAAATCATGCCAAAGCGACCGTCACGCTGGCGGGCATAGATACTGCTCTCTTCTTCGCCGATCAGAGCGACATCGACGCCAATTTTGCGCATATCGGCCTGAATGATTTCCGCCATGGATTTGCTCAGCGCGTCGGTGCCAATAAACGACAGCTCAATGCGCAGCGGCTGACCCATTTTTTCGCGGATGTCTTTGCCCGCCGGGAGCTTCCAGCCCGCATTTTCCAGCAGCGTTTTGGCCTGCTGCGGGTCGTACTGGCGCGGCGTCAGGCCGATATTGGCGTAGGGCACGCTCGGGGCGAACAGCGTGTCGGCCACCTGCTGGGTGCCGTACAGGGCATTGTCGATCAGTGATTTTTTGTTCACCGCATAATTCAGCGCTTCACGCACTGCCAGCTCGTTGGTGGGCGCTTTGGCGGAATTCAGCGCCAGCATCACCGTCTCTATCGGCTGTGAAAGTTGAGTACGGTACGCCGGGTTCTGACTGAACCGGGCAAAGGTGTCGAGCGGCAACAGTCCTTCATTGCCGTACAGCAGGTCAACTTCGCCGGTTTCAAACGCCACCGCGCGGGTGGTTGGATCAGGGATCACCTTGACGGTGATTTGCCTGATCGGCGGCTTGTCGCCCCAGTAACGTTCGTTACGCACCAGCACGTCGTACTGGTTAAGCTTTGATTCTTTCAGTACCCACGGTCCGGTGCCGATCGGCGCTTTAATGCCGCGCAGGGTTTCATTGTCTTTAAACTGCGACGGGGCGATAAAGCGGAAAGGGCGCGGCAGGGACAGCTCTTGCAGGAACGGGTAATAGGCGCTCTTCAGGGTAATTTGCAGTTCGGTTTTGCCCAGCGCTTTGACGTCGACGATTTGGTTGGCCAGTTCAAGCCAGGCATGACGCTGGCGGTTGTCGAGCACCACGCGGAAATTTTCCGCCGCGGCAGGGGCGTCAAACGGTTCGCCATTGGCAAACGTCACGTCATCGCGCAGCGTGAAGGTCCAGGTTTTCCCGTCCGCCGTGTGGGTCCAGCTTTTTGCCAGCCACGGTTTTACCGATCCGTCCGCCTGGTATTTCACCAGCGGCTCGTACACCATGCTCTGGGCGAACATCTGATTAGGGGTATAGAGATGCGGGTTAAGCGGCCCGACGTTGACCGGCCAGGCGGTAGTGATTTCGTCAGGCGCGGCGGCGTGCGCGAAGAAGGACGCACAGGCCAGCAGCGCAAAGAGTGTGCGGCGTAGTCTGGACAAAATAGTGATCCTGAATGCTGTAGGAGTACGACTAAAGAAGTATGACGATTCTAAGGAATCATCATACTTTTGACGTGTTCTGGATCAATAGAAGGGCGGTGAAAGGCGGGAATTATACGAAAATCATATGTTATCTCTCGCTTAATAACCGCAGCAGAGTGCTGACCTGATCATCGAGCGGGGCGAGGGTATTTTTGACAATAAGATGCAGCGGCGTGGCGCGACGGGCGCCATGCGTCAAGGGCAGCCTGCGCAGTACGCCCTGTTCCAGCAAAGGTTCAATCCGTTCCTCCGGTAGCCAGCCATAGCCGACCTGATACATCACCGCGTCAATGGCTGCGTCGACGGTGGAAAAGGTCCAGCCATCGCGGCCAGGCTGCTGCGGATTATCCCGGTCGGCAATGCGAATAAGCGGCCAGGCGCGCAGCGCGTCTTCATCCAGCGGTATCGTCTGCGCGCACAGCGGATGATCGCGATGGGCGACAGCGATGAAATCAATGTTCATCAGCCACTCGCCGCGCCCGGTGATATCCTGTCGGCGGGTGAGCACCATGACGTCAGCATCGGCATACGCCGCCTGCTGTTCGGGGCTGTTTTCCAGCACTTCCGTGAGGCGTACCTGGGTTTGCGGCCACGCCTGTTGAAACTGTTTGAGAATGGCAAACAGACGGCGGCGAGGAAAAATGCTCTCGACCACCAAATCCAGCCGCGTGCGCATACCGTTTTGTAACGTCGCGGCGCGGGTTTCCAGCCAGGTGAACCCCTTCAGTAACGGCTTCACCTGATTGAGCAGCAGTTCACCCGCTGGCGTTAATACCGCCCGGCGGCCTTCCGGCGCCAGCAGCGTCACCCCGAGGCGCTCCTGGAGCAGCGCGAGGTTATAGCTCACCGATGACTGGCTGCGGTGAGTGACTTCCGCCGCTTTGACAAAGCTGCCTGCCTCCACCACCTTTTCTAACAATGCCCACTGTTCCAGCGTCGTTTTGTGCATAACTCATCTAAAAATTGAATGAATGTGATGCAAACATAGCGTTATTCATCGATTTTTTGAAGCGTTATGATCTTCGCATCAACCAACAGGAGAAAGATTATGAGCACTTTCGACAAACAAGATTTAAGCGGCTTCGTTGGCAAACATCTGGTTTATACCTACGATAATGGCTGGAACTACGAAATTTACGTCAAAAATGACACTACCCTGGACTACCGGATCCACAGCGGTATCGTCGCAAACCGTTGGGTGAAAGATCAGAAGGCTTACATTGTGCGTGTCGGGGAAAGCATCTATAAAATTTCGTGGACCGAGCCGACCGGGACTGACGTCAGCCTGATCGTCAACCTCGGCGACAAACTGTTCCACGGCACCATTTTCTTCCCGCGTTGGGTAATGAATAACCCCGAAAAAACGGTTTGCTTCCAGAACGAGCATATCCCGCTGATGGAGTCGTATCGCGAAGCGGGCCCGGCGTATCCAACGGAAGTGATTGACGAGTTTGCGACCATCACTTTTGTCCGCGACTGCGGCGCTGACAATGACAGCGTGATCGACTGTGCGGCGAGCGAGCTGCCGGCGAATTTCCCGGATAACTTACGCTAAACCGTCTCCAGCCATTGCACCGACGCCGCACTCAGCGTATACGGCGTCGGCGTGCAGACGGCGAGGCTTAAGTTGTTGATCTGGCAATGGCTGACGGAAAGCGCGGAGGCCAGCGTGCTGTCGACGCTAACGATTTGCCAGGCGCTGCCGCCGCGCTGTTTCACCATCGCTTCTTTGCGCGTCCAGATACGCCAGAAAGCAGCCAACTGCTGGTCCGGATGTTCTGCTTCAATTTCAGCGTGCTCCCCGACGCTGAAAACCGCATTTGCCAGTTCACGCCAGTTGGTTCGCGGGCGGATGGCTTCGATGTCGCATCCCACTTCCCCTTCATCACTCAGCAGTAGCGCAATATCATCGCCGCTATGGCTCAGGTTGAACCACAGCGCGTGTTGCGGGGCAAAGGCGGGCTTTCCCTGTTCGCCGTAGACGATCTCCGGCAGCGGCGAAAGGGCATGGGAAAGCAGTACGCGACCCGCCAGCCAGCGCGCGCGGCGCGCTCCCTGAGGCGCCTGCTCTGTTAACGCCGGCGGCAAAACGCCTGTGCTCAGTGTCGATACTTTTCCCAGCAAAATCTGGTACATATCACGACCAACGTTTAATGATGATGGAGGTATTGATGCCGCCAAACGCAAAATTGTTGCTCTGTAAGTATTCGCAGTCAATCTTACGGGCTTCACCCATGATGTAATCCAGTGCGCCGCAGCTGGCGTCCGGTTGACGTAAATTTAGCGTAGGCGCAAACCAGCCCTCGCGCATCATTTGCAGACTCATCCAGGCTTCCAGCGCGCCGCAGGCGCCGAGCGTATGACCGAAGTAGCTTTTCAGCGAGGAGACCGGCACGTTGTCGCCGTAGATCGCCGCCGTTGCCTGGCTTTCCGCGATGTCGCCACGGTCGGTGGCCGTGCCGTGCGCGGAAATATAACCCATGTCCCGCGGGCTTAAGCCTGCCATGTTTAACGCCTGCTCCATGCAGATTTGCATTGTTTCCCGCTGCGGCTGGGTGATATGCGCCGCGTCGCAGTTGGTGGCGAAGCCGACAATTTCACCGTAGATCGTTGCGCCGCGCGCTTTCGCGTGTTCCAGTTCTTCAAGAATGAGCGTCCCGGCGCCTTCGCCAATCACCAGTCCGTCACGCGCTTCATCGAATGGCGAAGGCGTGGTTTTTGGCGCGTCGTTGCGCTGGCTGGTGGCGAACAGGGTATCGAAAACCGCGGCTTCCGACGGACAGAGTTCTTCCGCGCCGCCTGCAACCATCACTGTCTGATAACCGTGGCGAATGGCCTCCCAGGCGTAGCCGATGGCCTGACTGCCGGAGGTGCAGGCGCTGGAGGTCGGGATCACCCGCCCGCGCAGACCGAAAAACAGTCCGGTGTTCACCGCGGTGGTGTGCGGCATCATCTGCACGTAGGTGGTGCCGGTAATGTTATTGGTGTGCTTTTCGGTCAGCATGGTGGCGAATTCGCTTACCGGGCCGGTGCTGCCGGTGGATGAACCGTAGGCGATGCCGGTCTGGCCGTTGGTTAATACCTCATCGCCAATCAGTCCGGCCTGCTCCAGCGCCAGTTCGCTGGCGCGGGTGGACATCAGCGACACGCGGCCCATTGCGCGGATGCGCTTGCGGGTGTAGTGCTCCGGCAGGCTGAAGTCGTCGATCGGCGCGCCCAGCAGCGTATGCAGCCCGTCATACACTTGCCATTCCGGCATTTTTCGCACCGCGTTTTCATAGGCCAGTAGCCGCGCGGAGACAGCCTGCCAGCTTTCACCAAAAGCGGTCACGCCGCCCATCCCTGTAATCACCACGCGACGTGTCATAGCATCCCTCCATTGATGGAAATCACCTGGCGGGTGACGTAACCCGCAATATCCGACATTAAATAACTGGCCAGCCCGGCCACTTCGTCCGCCTGCCCCATGCGTTTCATGGGGATCATCGCCATCGCCTCTTTCAGCGCGGCGTCTTCCATGTCGATCATCCCGGTATCAATCAGCCCGGGCGCGATACAGTTGACGGTAATTTTGCGCTTCGCCAGCTCAATCGCCAGCGCTTTGGTCGCGCCGATGATCCCCGCTTTGGCGGCGCTGTAGTTGACCTGCCCGCGGTTGCCCATCACGCCGGATACCGACGACAGGGTGATGATGCGTCCGCCCTGGCGTGCGCCGATCATTGGCATGATGCAGGGCTGGATAACGTTATAAAAACTGTCGAGATTGGTGTGGATCACCGCATCCCAGTCGTTATCGCTGAGTGCCGGAAACGCGGCGTCACGGGTGATACCTGCGTTGCTCACCACGCCGTACCAGGGGCCGTGGGCGGCGATATCCTGCTCCAGCACCTCCCGGCACTGCTCGCGGTTAGCCACGTCAAAGCTGAGCAGACGGCCCGCGCCGCCAACGGCGAGGATCGCTTCCAGCGTCGCCTGCGCGCCTTGCGCGTCGCGGTGATAATGCACGCCGACCACAAAGCCGTCTGCCGCCAGCTTCCGGGCGATAGCACGACCGATACCTTTGCTGGCGCCGGTCACTAAAACTGAACGACTCATACAGACGCTCCTTGTTGAAATAGGGTGTTAAGTTCATCAGCCGTTGGCTGGAAGGTGTTGACGCGCCCGGTTGCCAGCGTCTCGTCATCCGCCGAGATAACGCACTCAAAGCTGCCGAAGCGTTCGTCCTGCATCAGCAATTTGACGTCAATGATCAACGTCTTACCGGCGGGAAGCCTCCCCGCCGCGCAGATGAGTTCCCGCGCGCCGAGCACCATGCCCAACGAAATCGCGCCCTGTCCCTGCTGATGGCGATGCCAGCCAGACCACACGCCGACGGTTTGCGCCATCAGTTCCAGGGCGTACCAGCCGGGGAGATAGCCCATTGGATCGAGAAACGGCGCCAGCACGCCGTCGGGCGCAACCGTCACGCGGCAGATGGCGGTCTCGTCGGTCACGCTATCGACCTGCTCAAGCAGCAGCATCGGCGCGTCGTGCGGCAGGTATTCGCCGGGTGATAAATAAGGGCTCATGAAATCCTCCCGAGCAGAATACTGGCGTTATTGCCGCCAAAGGCGAAGGAATTGGAAAGAATGACCGGCCGCTCCAGCGGCTGCGGCTGCGTAATGATGCCGCAGACTGGCAGCGCCGGGTCGTGCGGCGATGCGCTAAAGTCCTGAGGGGGCAGCGGAAGGTTGCGCTGCAAAATCAACATACTCAGGGCGGCCTCGGTGATGCCCGCCGCCCCCAGCGTATGCCCGGTCAGGTGTTTTGTGGAACTGCAGGGGACGCGTTCGCCAAACAGCATGTTTACCACTTTCGATTCAATTTTGTCATTAAGCGGCGTGGCGGTGCCGTGCAGATTGATATAGCCCACCTGGTCCGCAGCGATGCCCGCGTCGTTCAGCGCTTGCTGAATCGCGCGGATCGCCCCTTCGCCTTCCGGATGTGGGGCGGAAATATGGTGCGCGTCGCTGGATTCGCCGACGCCCAGCAGCGCGATGGACTGCGGCTCGCGGGTGAGCAGCATCAGTGCCGCCCCTTCGCCGATGGTGATACCGCTGCGATCGCGGGCAAACGGCTGGCACCGCGTCGGCGAGAGCGACTCGAGGCTGTGAAAGCCGTTGACCGGCATCCGGCTGAGCGTATCCGCCCCGCCAACAATCGCCACGTCCGCCAGGCCCGCCTCGATTAACCGGCGCCCGCTGATGATGGCGCGGGCGCTGGAGGAGCAGGCCGTAGAAAGGGTAAAGGCCGGGCCGTCCAGCGCCAGCCAGTGACTGAGAAAGCGCGACGGGTCACCCAGTTCCTGCTGCGGGTACTGCCATGCGGTGCTTTGCTGGCCATTCAGCGTCAGATTGACGTGAGCATCGCCTTCATCCAGCCCCGAGGTGCTGGTGCCGAGCACCACGGCAATCCGATCCCGGCCATAACGCGCGATGGCGTCGTCCACCTGCGGCTGAATTTGCGCCAGCGCCGCCAGCAACAGTTGATTGTTGCGCGAACGGTGGGCGTGAAACGCGTTTGGAATCGCTGGCAGTTCACCGTCGACGCCTGCCAGTACCGCGTCGGGATAACCCTGCAGCCAGCCCGCGTGCGACCGCATGCCGGGCGCCACGCCGCGTGTCAGGTTCGCGGCGATCGCGTCGTTATCGTTGCCCAGCGCATTGATCGTGCCGACCGCGGAAATGTAGATCATCTCAGCCACCTAAATATTGAATGGTGATGTGGTATTTAAAGACGTGCTGTTCAATGCCGATCGGCTCGCGCTTCCCGTTACGGTTCAGGTAGCTGATTTCAGTGACCAGCCTGCCGCGCGCGTTGCGCAGTTCACGCTTGTCGCCAGTGTCTGTTAACGTCCAGCCTTCCGGTAACTGTGGCTGCCAGGCGCTGACAGGCCAGTGGCTCAGCATCACGTCCGCCAACACCTGGCTGGCTGGCGGCAACTGCGGTACCACGATGGACTGCTCGGTATGCAGTCCTTTTTCATCGTAGGTGACCAGAAACAGCCGAATGCCGACGGACGACAAGCCTGCAAGGGTAATTTTTTTATTGTCGGCGTTGAGCATCACCAGCAGCGACTGGGTTTTGCCGTCAAAGCTGCCGGTAAGCAACTGCTGGGAATTTACCGCCGGAGAGATGCCCGGCGCAGGCAGCGTGACCCGCACGCCGGGTTCCAGCCACGCCTGCGGACGGCCTTCCTGCTCCTTGGGGGAGTGGCTACAGCCGGTCAGAATGAGCACGCCAAGCCACATGGCAAAAATACGTTTTATCATCGTTTTTTCTTCTCTCTTTTCGACGGCATCGCCAGCGGCGAAAGCAGGAATGCGGTGAAAATACCGCTCACCAGCACAATGCCAAAACTGCTTATTGCCTGGGTGGCGCTAAACACCAGCATGCCAAGCGTCAATAGCGTGGTCAGCATCGCCAGCGTTATCGCCAGCAGCGAGGTCAACGGCGTACCGCGCGGATTACTGAAAAACAGGGTGTAGTTAATGCCAATGCCCAGCACCAGCGCCAGCGCCAGCAGGGAAAACAGATTGACCGCATGGCCGCTCAGCGACAGCACCGCCAGGGCGCAGCCGAGCGAGAGTACCGAGGGCACCAGGCTGATAAGTCCTTTTCGCCAGCCGAGCCGGGCTATCGCGCCGCAGGCGATTACCGCCAGCGCGACAAACAGCAGACCGCTCAGTATGTGGCGATATAGCGCGAACAGCGCATCAAAGGCGCTTTTCCGATTCACCCACGCCACGCCGGAATACCGCTCGCCGAGAGCGTTCAGCGCTGCGCTCTGTCTGACCCCTTCAACCGGCACCAGCACGCCGCTTTCGCCGTCCTTCAGCGTCAGCCACAAAAGGCGCCAGCCTTCGCTTGCCGGACTGGCAAGCCAGGCGTCCACCGTCACCGGCATGGCGTTAAGGTCCGGCGTAACCGTCGCCAGTCCGGCGTGGTTCAGGCTTCGGGTAACGGCAGGCGCGGCGTTTTTCAGCAAGTCGAGATCCTGCTGCTGGCGCGCCAGCGAATTGAGCGGAATGCTGCGGTAGTGGTCAATCAGTCCTTCTTTTTTAGCCTGTTCCAGCGCGGGCAGGAAGGCTTCCAGCCGCTCCAGCGTCTGCTGGGCGGAGTCACCGTAAACCACAAACCACTTCTGGTCGACGCTCTGGCCTGTCAGCGCGGTAATTGCTTTTTCCTGCGCCAGAAGGGTCTGCGGCAGCGCCTGCAACTGCGAAATGTCATCATCGACGCGCAGGGTTGCCAGTCCGGCCAGCGAGAAGACGGCGAGCGCCAGCGGGAGCCCCACGGAAAGCGCCTTGTTACGGCGCCAGGCGGCAAGCCAGCGCAGCATCAGTACCATCGCCGGTACCGGTCGCACCGGCAAACCGCGGCACAGCCACGGATGCCAGAAGATCACCGTCAGGCATGAGGCGGAAAGCCCCACGGCGGCGAAGACGGCCATCTGGCGTATGCCGGGGAACGGCGCGAGCATCATGATCAAATACGCCGCCACAGTGGTCAGCAGCGCCAGCAGCAGGGCGTTGCGCACTTTGCCGAGGCTTTGCCACGGCGTAGCGTCTGCGCCATGTACCATACGTTCGGTCAGATAATAGAGCGTGTAGTCGGCGGAAATGCCGATGATGCTCATGCTCATCACCAGCGTCATCAGGTGCAGTTCGCCAAAGAGAAGCAGGGTGACCACACTGCCCGCCAGCGCGCCGATACTGATGGAGATCACGCACAGCAGCAGCGGACGCAAGGAGCGGAACACCGTGACAATCAGCAGCAGCACGCCCAGCACCGTCGCCACGCCGAGCGTCGAAACATCCTGCTTCGCCTGTTGGCTGGCATAGTCGCTGTAGAACGCGGTTCCCCGCGACAGCAGCTGCGCCTGCGGATAGCGTGCTTTCAGGTCGCTTTCCAGCGCGTTGAGTGTGGTCACCAGCCGGTGCGTCTGTTGCATGTCAAACGAGGAGCCAGCCAGTTCACCGTGCAGCAGGTACCAGTAATTCCCCTGCGCGTCTTGCGCCACCAGCCAGCCGTCCATCAGCCGCAGGCGTTGACCGTTTTTCGCCATCGCCAGTTGCGAACCGCGCATCAACATCAGCGGATCGTTTTGCAGCTCTTTACCGCTCACGCCGGAAAATGCGGAATAGAGTTGAGACAGGATCCACTGCGCCTGCGCCTCGCCGCCGTTTTGCAGGCGCGCGCGGGTGTCGGGATC
The DNA here is from genome assembly GCF_000759835.1 of Citrobacter sedlakii NBRC 105722. GTDB lineage: Bacteria > Pseudomonadota > Gammaproteobacteria > Enterobacterales > Enterobacteriaceae > Citrobacter_A > Citrobacter_A sedlakii. The sequence continues at coordinate 147,772 of NZ_BBNB01000003.1, read as the reverse complement.
CACAAGGCCGTTGCGGTGCTGCCAGAAGAACGCGCCCCACGCCTGCTGGCTGTCGGCGTCCATCGGGCCTTTCACCTCCGCCAGCGCCTGCGATTGTTTAAGCAGCGTCAGCCACGCCTGCGCCACCTGCGGGTCGGCCTGTTTGCCGGGGCTGACCAGCCAGACCAACTGGCGGTCCAGACGCTGCAGAAAGCCGTCGTTCAGGGTCGGCGGAATCGTCCCCAGCGCCTGTTTCGGCAGCATCGCCAGCACGCTGCTGTTCAGCCGCGCCTGGGGCAGCAACGTGAGCAAGACGCCCAGCATCAGCAGGCAGGCAAAACCCCATAACAGCGCGGGGCGTTTACTGGGCGGCAAAGCGTTGGCGTTCGTCATCGGTCAGTTGTGTGGGCGTCAGTTGGTGTTGGGAGAGCGTAATGTCCGTGCGGTCGCCCTGTTTGTCGTTTAGCGTAATTCGCTCCAGATACGCATTTCCGGCGAGATCGATAGTGGCGAAAATTTTATCCAGCGGCGTGGTGATTGGAGTGAGGCGCAGCGACCAGCGGCCTTCGCCTGCATCGGTAAAGTCAACGCGGAAGTTTTGCTCCAGCACTTTGCGGTCGGCTCTGAACAGCGCGCGCAGCAGATGGTTGAACTGGAACATCTGCGGATTATTGTCGGCGGTGATGGTCTGCGGCGGCTGACCGTTGATGGTCTGCACCATCCGTTTGTCGTCAAGCAGAAGCTGCATCGGGAACGGCGCGGTTTGATCCCACAGCAACCCCTGGTCGCGGGCGATCAACATCTGGCCCTGGGATCGCAGCGGCTGCGGCAGATCTTTTATCGTGCGGGTCTGATCAAAATGGGCGCGTACGACCGGCTGCCCGGTAAAGCGCTGCTGTAAATCATCGAGCGTCAGGGCGCTGACGAACGGGCTGACGAGCAAGGCCAGCAGGGGCAAAAATCTCATGGTGTCACCCCCATGCGTTCAAACAGGATATCCGGGCTGACGAAGCACATTTCACGGCTTTTTTCTTCTACCGCTACCTGAATGGTGTAACCGGTGGTGGCGCGCTTACCGGTTTCGGCGTCAAAAATTTCATAGCCGATACGCAGTCGGTTTTCGAATTCCTCCAGACGCGCGCGCACGCGAATGCGCTGCTCGAAGGTCAGCGGATTGCGGTACTTCACGCGGGTATCGACCACCGGCCACAGATAGCCGGAGGCTTTCATCTGGCGGTAGCCATAGTCAAACTGGTTGAGCAGCGCTTCGCGGGCGATTTCAAAGTAGCGGAAATAGTTGCCGTGCCACGCCACGCCCATCATATCGACGTCGTGAAACGGAATCGTCAGCTCGACTTCAGCCGTAAAACGGGGATCGTTAAGCACCCTTTACTCCTTGTTTTTGGCATCCGGCAGATGCCAGAAATCGTAAAAATTAAACCAGTCGAGCGGCGACTGGCGCGCGTAATGCTCAAGGCGTTCGGCGTAGCGGTCGATGGCATGCTGCAAAGCGCGCTGGCGATCGCCACGCGGCAGGACCAGCGGATCGGCGAACGGCTCACAGTACACGCGCAGCGTATTCTGTTCGTGCAGGGCAAAGATGAGATCGACCGGGCAGCGGAGTATTGACGCCAGAATAAATGGCCCCTGCGGAAACGGCGCGGGCTGCCCCATAAAGTCACTCCAACAGACGCGCCAGTCGCCGCCGCGTTGCGGGTTTACCGCGATGCGGTCGCCAACGATGGCAATCCATTCGCCGCGTTCCAGCTTCTCTTTAAGCGCAATGGCGGTGTCCGGGCCGATGTCGGTCACCGGCATCAGGTTTAGCCCGGCCTGCGGCGCCATCTCCTGCATGATCTGTTTAAAGCGCTGGGCGTTATCGCTGAACACCAGCGCATTGATAGTTTTGCTGCCCTGACGCTGCGCCAGCGCCCGACAGGCTTCAACATCGCCAAGATGCGACGCCAGCAGCAGCTTGCCGCGTGGGTCGTCAACGTTAAGCGCCGCCTCCGCGCCAGGGGCGAACACCACGTCGCGACCCAAATGCAGTTCACCGCGCCAGCTGGCGATTTTGTCGAGCATCGCATGACCAAAGCGCAGGAAGTGCTGGTAGCTGTTCAGAGTGCGCGGTACCGGTTGCTGGCGCGCGGTGAGCTGCTCGCGTACGCGGGCGATCCAGTCTTGCGATGCGCGTCGGGCGCGGGAGGCGGTCAGCCAGTACACGCCGATCACCGGGTACAGCAGCAGTGAAAACGCCCTGCGTCCCAACAACCGCCAGACCAGCAGCATCAGACGCATGCCCCAAAGTCCTTTCACTTCGTCCTGACGCGCCCAGTGCGAGGATGGGCGGCGAAACAGCAGCGACGGTATGCGCGGCAGCATGCCGAAGAACAGCCGGGTGTGCATCAGCGAAATGCGGCAGTTGTCTTTCAGCGCGTCGAAGTGCGACAGGCCGTCTGCCGGGTAGGTCACCCGGGTCGGCACAAAATAGCTGGTGTTACCCTGCCAGTAGAGGCGCACCATGACTTCGGTGTCGAAGTCCATCCGCTGACCGAGCGTCACGCGCTGGGCCAGCTTCAGCGTGGGCGCGATCGGATAAACGCGAAAGCCGCACATGCTGTCTTTCAGTTGCAGCGACAGGGTTTCTATCCACACCCAGACGTGGGTCACCCAGCGTCCGTACAGGCGCGAACGGGGAACAGAGTCATCATAGACAGGCTGCCCGGAAATCAGCGCGTCCGGATGCGTCTGCGCCCGTTCGAGCAGTTTGGGGATATCCTCTATGGCGTGCTGGCCGTCGGCGTCTACCTGCACGGCGTGGGTAAACCCTGCCTGCGCCGCCGCCTGCAATCCGCGGATCACCGCCGCGCCCTTGCCGGCGTTTTCCGCCAGGCGAAGCAAGGTCAGGTTGGTGGTTTGTGCCGCCAGCCGATCCAGCTCCTGCCGGGTAGCCATGTCGCTGCCGTCATCCACGACGATGCAGGGCAGGCCGAACGGTTCCAGGCGCGCCAGCACCTGCGCCATCATCGCGCCGTGGTTATAGCAGGGGATCAGTACGCACGGGGAGAAGGTCAACGACATAACCGGATCTTCCCGCTGCTGGCGGTATGACGGGCTTCACCGTCGTGACGCTGATAGCTGAACGCCAGGATCTGGCGCGCTTCCTGCCAGTTCAACGTGAGCGTGACGGTGCTGTCAGGCAGCAGCGGCGCCTGGAATTTGACGTTTTGTATGCTGTGAAAGCGCCAGCCGGGGGCGAGCAGGGTAGTGGCGTAGTGCATCACCCAGTCCATCTGCGCCACGCCGGGCAGCAGCGGCTGCACGGCAAAATGACCGCGAAACCAGAACAGGGACGGGTCGAGATGCAGTACGATCTCAATCTGGTGCGGCTGTGCCTGATGGCGCTCAATTTCATGGGGTTTCATGAAATAACTCCTGTAGTTGCGCATAGACACGCTTATTCATACTGTTGACCGGGATCTCGTCGATCACCCGCCAGTAACGAGGGACGGCAACCGGCTCCAGCCACGGCAGCAAGGCGCGTCGCCAGTTAAGTTCCTGCGCTTTGCCGCTGCGCTGCCAGCGCGCGCGGGCCTCGTCCTCCAGCACCAGTAGCACGCCCACGCCCTGGCGACCGCCACGGTTCAGGGCCAATGCGGCGGCTTCGCGGACGCCTTCCAGCGACAGCAGGCGTTGTTCGACTTCGCTGAGAGATATCCGTTTTTCTTCGATTTTAACCACCCGGCCCCGGCGTCCCATCAGCCGGAACTGCCCGTTCGCCTCGAACTGCAGAATGTCGTCGAGCGTTAATCCTTTATCGTCGGCGATCAGCGGCGAAAATACGCGATATCCTTCGGCTTCTGGCATAAACCGTATACCAGGAAAGGGCAACCAACTGACATCATCCTGCTGGCGGTAGCGCCAGGCGAGGATGCCGGTTTCGGTACTGCCGTAAATTTCATCCGGCCAGACGTTGAGCCAGGCGGCAGTTTGGGTGACGTCCCGCCAGGGCAGCATGCCGCCCGCGGAGAGGAGCATCGTCACCGGCGGCGGCGTAAGCTGGGCATCGAGGCGCTTTAAAAACGCCGGACTGCTGATAAACGCGTAACGATGTTGATGGTCCAGCGCCGCAAGCTGCTCGGCGTACCAGAGCATGGCCGCATGTAGCGGCAGGCTAAGGGCCATCGGCAGGAAGATGCGGAACGTCAGGCCGTACAGATGCTGCGGCACAACGGAGGCCACGATGCGACAGCCCGCCAGCCTTTCAGCGAAACGCGCCGCCAGCAGCCCGGCTTCGCGGTCAAGACAAGCGATGGGCTTCACGATGCGCTTCGGCTGGCCGGTAGAGCCAGAGGTAAACAGTTCCACGTAAGCGTCTTCAGGGACGGACGGGAAGGTGAAAGCCTCGTCGCGAAGGGTTTTCGCGGTGCTGACAACCCGTAGCGTGCCTTGCCAGCCAAGGGTTTTGTCGCTCAGTACGCCGTCAAACAAGGCACGCTGCTCGTCGAGCAATGAAACGCGGCTATGTCCGGGAATGACCGGCGTTTTGCCCGCATGCAGGGTGGCGAGTAACGCGACGATAAACAGATAGCTGTTTTCAAAGCACAGCGCCCAGCGAGCGCCCGGCTGTTGGCGCAACTGCGCTATCAGGTGGGCGACGTCGTGGCGCAGATGGCCCAGCGACCAGGTAAAGTCGTCCTGCCAGGCAATCGGCGTTTGTGCGGGACGCGGCGCGGTGAGCCACTCGGCAAGCGTCAGGGTTTGCTTCATCGGGGATCTCGTTTAATCATCTGACGGCGAACCAGCCATTCGCCCGCCATCAGCGCGCCCATCAGCAGATAGGCAATCATGCCGTTCCAGGCCGTCCATAGCGTCATATCGCCATAAATCGCGGTAAAGAGCGCGATGCTGCCGTTAAGAATGAAAAAGACGCACCAGATTTGCGTCACCCGGCGGGTATAGCGTACCGCAGCGTCTGGCAACTGCGGGTCGCGCAGTCTTGCCAGCCGTTCGACAAGCGGCATTGACGTCCACAGCGAACCGCCAAACACCGCGAGCATGACGCTGTTCACCACCACCGGATAAAAAAGCAGCAGCTGATGGGTTTTCAGCAGGGCGCTGCCGACGCACAGGGCGATCCCGGCCACGGCAACCACCTGGGTCACTACGCGCAGGGGACCCGCCTGTCGCCGGGTCTGGCGAAAGCGCAGAAACAGCAGCAGCGCCATCAGCGGAAGTAACCAACGCAGGCTGTTATGCGCCAGCCCAAACCAGATAAGAAACGGCCAGGCGAGCAATAACATGCCCGTCAGCAGCTTGACGCCAGGCAGCGCGCGTGCGCCCGACATGGCGATTACGCTTCTTTCAGCAGACGTTCTACGGCGTCAACGACATCCTGCACGGTGCGCACCGCTTTGAATTCTTCCGGCTTGATTTTCTTACCGGTTTTTTTCTGCAGGTGCACAATCATGTCGACGGCGTCGATGCTGTCCAGTTCCAGATCTTCGTACAGTCGCGCCTCAGGCTTGATATCCTCCGGGTCAATTTCAAACAGTTTGACCAGCAGCGCGGAGACTTCGTCGTAAATGGCTTGTTGTTCGGTCATCACGGTTCTCCTCAGGCACGTTGCGCGTGAATGAAGGACGCCAGCGTGGCGACGGAGAAGAAGTGCTGGCGCATTTCTTCACTTTCCGCAGAGAGCACCACGCCGTACTGATTTTTAACCGCCAGCCCCAGCTCCAGAGCATCGATTGAATCCAGCCCCAGGCCGTCGCCAAACAGCGCCGCTTCGGTGTCGATGTCGTCTGCCGACAGCTCGTCCAGATTCAGCGTGGTGATGATGAGATGTTTAATTTCCTGATAAAGCGCTTGCATCATTAATTCCTGAGAGAGGTAACGTACCTGGTTGTAATTTAAGTAAAAGATGCCGGTTTAGCTGTCTTGCCGCCAGCGCCGGTTCTTGTGAGTCTGCGTCATAAAACTGGTTGATCTTCACGCGCTCTCGCACCTCAATGGTGAACAGCGGTTTGCAGGGCGGAACCTGATACCATTTACTCTCTTTATCGAGCATCCGCTCGCTACAGTGGATCGTCACGACCCGTAAATCGCTGTGACAGCGCACGGCGATATTGGCGGCGCCGCGCTGTAGCGTCATGGTTTCACCGGGTTTTGTGCGGGTCCCTTCGGGGAAGATCAAAATGGTGTCGCCCTGCGCCAGCCGCTGCTGGCTGGCGGGCAACAGCGCGTCCGCCTGGCTGTTAACCAGATAGTCGGCGGCACGCACGACGCCGCTAAGGAAAGGGTTCGTCAGCAGCGCGCTTTTAACCAGACAGTCCGTTTCGGGCATCACGGAGGCCAGCAGCACGTAATCAATGAGCGTGGGGTGATTAGCGACCACCAGACATCCGCGTTCCTGACGCAAAATGTCCACCCCTTCCATGCGATAGTCCAGCACGCCAAGCACCCGCGTCACCGTTAAAAAGAGACGGAAGCTGGCGGAAATGCTGCGCCTGGCAATGCGGCGACGCCGGGAATTATCCCACACGAAAACTAACAGAACGTTAAACCAGACGACAGAAAGCAGCAGGCCGCCGAGGCCAAAGAGGGCGAAGCAGAAGCCGGTCATAGCGATGCGCCATAGCCGGTTCAGAGAGGTAAAAACGCCGTTCATGCGCGGCTCCAGTGCCATTGCATGCGCTCTCCGGGGATCGTAAAGGCGTTGGCGTCTTGTAAAAAGTGCTGTAAAAACAGCAGGCTTTGCGGAAGTGTTGTCTCCGCGCCCGCAAGGGCCGGACGGGTCTGGCAGTGCCAGTCATCGCCTGCTTCGCATACCAGCGCGACCGCGTAGGGCCAGGTCGGCATGTTTTCCGCCAGGTGCGGATGGTAAAATTCGGGGAGAAATCCGTCGAAATCGACCAGCAATATCCGTTGGTAACCCGCCTGCAAAAGGCAAATCACTTCACACAGACCCTGCTGGAAAGTGTCACGACCCGCTGAGAGCGAGGAAGAGACGACAGGCTGTTTGGCCGCGATAGTCAGATTGCCGACGGCGGAGTTATGCACCGACAGGGCGAAGTCGGTCGGTGAAAGCGCCTGTTCGTTCGCCAGTGCGTGCAGAATGCGGTAATTGCGCTCCAGTTCGCCGTGACGACTGGTATACAGCACCGCGTCGATAGCGTGACGGCGCAGCATCGTCAGTCCGCACTCTACGGCGAGTTTGCTGCCGGAGCTGAGGCGGCGAGCGGTCATCATCGGCAGCTCGCTTAACTTGCCTTGCGCCGCGCCCGGATCGATGGCGTGCGAATGCCGTGACCATTGCAGCCACTGATTAGCTTCGCTGAGCCCTGGCGCCATCGCCCGCCAGTCGGTCATGTTTAAAGAGAATTTCATCAACGCGCGTCCGCGGTAAACCGGTGATTCCTGTAGCGTGGTGACGCTACTTTGTTATTTTTTCTTTTGGCATATCAGTAAGGTATGCCCAACGCCTAAATTGTCGTGGCGTGCTTCTACCTGGAACCCTGCCATGTCCAGATAGCCATAAAATTTTTCTGCGCTGTAGAAGCGGCTGTTGCCGTTCGCCATGCAGGTAAAATAGAGCGAAGACGCATTCAGACTGAATGAAGCGGCTTCAAAGCGCTGTGCATCCCAGAACAGCTCCATAACGCACAGCCTTGCACCGGGTTTCATGACGCGTGCAACGTTGCTGAGCAGGGCGACAATTTGTTCGGGTGAGAAGCAGTCCAGAAATTGACTCATCCACCAGATATCGGCCTCTGTAGGTAAAGGCGCATCGCCAAGCATATCTACCGCATGAAAGTCGATGCGATGAGATAATCCTGCATTTTCGATATTTTCGCGGGCAAGTGCAATTTGTTGTGGCAAATCTAATAGGGTTACCGCGATATTGTCGTCGTAGCGGCAGCAGCGGATCGCCCATTTACCCGTATTTCCACCTACATCGTACAGGGTTGCAGGTCGGCTGGCGAATATCAGCGGCAGCGCCGCGTCAAATGCCCCGTCTGAGTAGTAGTGATCGAAGGCGAACCAGCTTTCACGCGCCGATGGCGGCAATTGGGATAACGCCGGATAAATCGTTGGCCAGTCGCCAAAAACTTTTAATCCTGACGGTTTCCCCTCTTTCAGTGCGTTCTCTAAAAAGAACAGCCCCTGATAACAGACGTCCTGCGTGAAATCCATATTTACGCGGGTCATGGTGTCGTGCAAAAGGAAATGTCCGATTTTTCCCAGATAATACCGTCCCTCTTTATAGGTAAGAATACGTCCGCTTAATCCCATATCCAGCAGTACGCTGGCCGCATATTCATTTATCTGGCTATTTTCGGTTATCTCGGCAAGGGTCGCCCCATTTTTTCGCTGGCTATCAAGCCAGGCCAGCACGCCAGTATTTCGCAGACACAGCGCGGTTTGAAATAGCATCGGGGCGAAGGCGATACGCTGCGCTTCAGTAATCGCATCCAGTGCGCTGAGAGAGTCCTGTTCGTACATGGCGAGCACAACCTGTTAAAAGGGTAATGATAAGGTTATCGGGCCAAAACGGCCCGAATTGAATTTTTTTGAATTACAGACCCGCGCCGGCAGACAGATTCAGCTGAATGTCTTTATCCAGGTTACGTACCCAGCGGTTGTAGTTTTTATGAATTTTGCCGCCAGACGCCTGCAGATTGAGGCTGCTGTCGTATTTGATATCGTAGCTGGTCGCGGTATAGGTGATTCGTACTTCCGCCACGTGGTCGCGAGACTGCTGGCGCGCTTTGATCACGCCCGGACCCGCTTCGTTCATGATCCATTTACGCTGGATGCCCGCTTTCAGGATCGCGTTTTTAACCTGATCCTGCGTGTGGCCTGCGCTCACGGTTGAGTGAACCTGATCGATTGGCGCAGTACGCGCGCAGCCTGCCAGGGCGCCCACAACGGCAATCGCCGCAAACCACTTAATGTATTGTTTCATGAAAACTCCCTATCAAAATAACTATTTATATTAACGTCGAACACATTTCTTTATTGGTTTACGCAACAATAATACCGCTTATTTTAAATGATGACTTTCGCGGATTGTCACGAAAAATCTGTAATTATTATGCGATGCAGGCGGGGAAATATCCTGCGGTACTGCATGAGATCAGTCAATTAACGCTTACTTAAATGAAATTTCGTAGTGAATTGATTTGCCTTAAAATCATTGACGCAGAGTATTTATTTTATTTTTTATGATCATCGGCGCGCTAAATGAAACATGATGATAACAAAAAGCGCACCTTATAATACGTTCACCCGTCCGGGAATAAAACTACCCTGGTTGGTAGGTAACGTCGTTAGCCGGGTAATCGATTTTTGGGACGGCCCGGCCCAAGCAGTATTGCCAGTTTACTGCCGCCTTTGGTGGTTTCCATCCAGATTTTACACACGCTGGTCAGCGGTACGGAGAGCAGCATTCCTACCGGGCCGAGCAGCCAACCCCAGATGAGCAATGAGAGAAAGACCACCAGCGTCGACATGCCAAGACGGTGCCCCATCATGCGCGGCTCCACCATGTTGCCAAGCACCATATGCACCACCAGAAACAGCGCCCCGACGAGGAAACATTCATAGAGGCCATTAAACAGCAGGGCCTGAATCATAGGAGGAACGGCGGAGATCACCGAGCCAATATTGGGCACGTAGTTCAGCAGAAACGCCAGCACGCCCCACATCAATGCAAACTGAATATCCATGAGCGCCAGACCCAACCAGATAATCACCCCGGTCCACAGGCTAAGCAGCGTTTTCAGCGCCAGATAGTGTGATACTCCTTTCAATGCCCGGTGCAGACCCGCGATGTGAATTTGAGGGTTATTCAGGGCAAAACGCATTTTGTAAGGTACATGGCGGACTTCAAACAGCATAAAAACCACGGTCATGACCAGCAGCACGACGCTGGCCATCGCGCCGGAAAGCCCGGTCATCAGGGTGGTCGTGAAGGCCATGAGTTTTTCCGAATCCATCCGCTGTAGCATTCGCTCTGGCGACATATGCAGATTGAGAAAAGGCATCATATCCTGCAGATACAATAATTTGCGCGTTAACTCTTTATTGTAGCTCGGCAGCATGGCGATAAATTCATTGATCGACGCGGCGAGCACGCCAATGAGCGCGGTGAGGGCAATAAGCATCACCACCACCACAATGGTAATCGCCACGGGTCGCTTGATGCCGCGACGCACGAACCAGGTGACCAGCGGGTTAAGGACGATAGCGAAAAAGAGCGCCAGTAACAGTTGCACAATAATATCGGCGGCAGCGTGGATCCCGGCGAGGATCACCACCAGCGAAGCCAGTTTGAGCAAAATATGCATGCCCGTTTTGTCGGGCTGGGGGGTTGTCATGGTTACGTCCTGTTTATGATTTTCATTAAGTGTAGCGTCTGGCTTGCTGCCGATAATCCTAATCTTCATGCTGATTTTCCCGCCGTTGCATGGTAGAAGGGAAACACTGTGGTAAAAACGTGGTGATCCCCATGCCCGAACCTGTCGCTGACCCGGCGCTTACTGGATTGCGCCTCAATCTGCGCATTGTCTCTGTTGTCATGTTTAACTTTGCCAGCTACCTCACTATTGGCCTGCCGCTGGCGGTACTTCCCGGCTATGTCCATGATGTCATGGGATTTAGCGCGTTCTGGGCGGGACTGGTTATCAGCCTGCAATATTTCGCTACCTTGCTCAGCCGCCCTCATGCCGGTCGCTACGCCGATTTACTCGGGCCGAAAAAAATCGTCGTTTTTGGTCTGTGCGGCTGTTTTTTAAGCGGAGCGGGCTATTTTCTGGCCGCAAGCGTCAGCCCGTGGCCGGTTGCCAGTCTGCTGCTGCTGTGTCTGGGGCGTGTGATTCTGGGCATTGGGCAGAGCTTCGCCGGTACGGGATCGACGCTGTGGGGCGTGGGCGTTGTCGGTTCGCTGCATATTGGCCGGGTGATTTCGTGGAACGGCATCGTCACGTATGGCGCGATGGCGATGGGCGCGCCGCTTGGCGTACTGTTTTACGCCTGGGGCGGCCTGCAGGGACTGGCGATGATCATCATGGGCGTTGCGCTACTGGCGGTATTACTGGCGATTCCGCGCCCGGCGGTAAAAGCGAACAAAGGTAAACCGCTGCCGTTTCGCGCGGTACTTGGACGCGTCTGGCTGTACGGCATGGCGCTGGCGCTGGCATCCGCCGGATTCGGGGTGATCGCCACGTTCATCACTCTGTTTTATGACGCCAAAGGCTGGGACGGCGCGGCCTTTGCGCTGACCTTATTCAGCTGCGCTTTTGTCGGGACGCGGCTGCTGTTTCCCAACGGCATTAACCGCCTGGGCGGGCTGAACGTGGCGATGATCTGCTTTAGCGTCGAAATCGTCGGTCTGTTGCTGGTCGGCGTGGCGGTGATGCCGTGGATGGCGAAAGTCGGCGTGCTGCTGGCGGGAATGGGTTTCTCACTGGTGTTCCCGGCGCTGGGCGTGGTGGCGGTGAAGGCGGTGCCGCAGCAGAATCAGGGGGCGGCGCTGGCGACATATACGGTCTTTATGGATTTGTCGCTTGGGGTGACGGGACCGCTGGCGGGGCTGGTGATGAGCTGGGCGGGTGTCCCGGTGATCTACCTTGCGGCGGCGGGACTGGTGGTCATTGCGCTGTTGCTGACGTGGCGGTTAAAAAAACGGCCTCCGCAGGAGTCTGAGGAGGCCGCTTCATCCGCGTAGAACGTTACTGGATAACCAGCGTATTGATGATGTTCTCGGCTGTGGTTTGTGCTTTCTGCTGATCGTCCGCAGGCAGCGTGATTTGCAGAGTCAGCAATTGGTCATCGACGTTACCCAACAGGACAGAGGAATACGCCGTCTGGCCTTTTGCGGAGATAATGCTGTCTAACTGCTGCAGCGTGTGGCCTTTCAGCTCGATGGATTTGTTGGTCACCACCTGCAACTGCGGGTCACGGGCGCGCTGTTGATCTTCCAGACGTTTCGCCAGCACCGCCAGGTCTTCGCTGGTGTTGTCACCAACAATCACAATCACCGCTTTCTGTCCGGTTGAATCCGAGTAAACGTGCATGTTATTCGCTTGGGTGCCCAGCTTACCGCTTTGATCGGTCATATCCGCGGGCAGGGAGAAACTGAGTTTACCGTCGAGCAACGTAATAGGCTGACCGGTGGCCTGGCTTTCTGCCGCCGCACCGTCTGCAGGCGCTTTCGTCTCACTATTATCACAGGCCGCCAGCCCCATCACCAGCAGGCCAATCCCGACATATTTAACCAGATTGCGCATTGACTTCTTCCTTTCGATAAACGGCCATAACGGCTCATGGGTTCATCTTAACACAACTCGGAAAACGAACCTTTAACTCGTCTGCATTGCCGGGATTTCGGATTTATCTGTCAGTCTTTTCAGCAACATATTCAGCAACACACCGTACATCGGCAGGAAGAAAATCATGCTGATAAGCACCTTGAAGCCGTAGTCGACGAGGGCAATTTCCATCCAGTGCTCGGCCATAAACGCATCCGGGCTGCGCCAGAACGCGATAAAGAAGAACGCGAGGGTATCACTGATATTGCCAAACAGCGTGGACGCGGTTGGCGCCAGCCACCAGCGCTGATTCTGTCGCAGGCGGTTAAAGACATGCACGTCGAGGATCTGCCCCAGCGCGTAAGCCATGAAGCTGGCGGCGGCGATACGGGCGACGAACAAATTAAACTGCGCCAGCGCGCCGAATCCTTGCCAGGCGCCCATGTAAAACAGCGACGAGATAATATAAGAGACCAGCAGCGCCGGGATCATCACCGCGAAAATAATCCGTCGGGCCAGCGGCGCGCCAAAAATACGCACGGTCAGGTCGGTGGCGAGAAAGATAAACGGAAAGCTGAATGCGCCCCATGTGGTATGAAAACCAAAAATGGTAATGGGAAGCTGAACCAGATAATTACTGGAGGTGATCACCAGCAGATGAAATAGCGATAGCCAGAACAACGCTTTTACGCGCTGCGATTGAGAGAACGACGTCATATTGTACCTTTTTAATTTTGGGGTGAGGGAACCCAATACGTGCTTCACGCTATTTTCCTTGCCATTTTGCCCTTAAGGTAAACTGGCTGCGACAATAACGCGTCTTAAACCGGGTAAGGCCGCCGCATGATACTGCTTTAGCGGGACTTTGCAATGGTTGTTTTTCACGCAATCGTTAACCTGATTGGCTTAGCGCGCAACAGGGCGTAAACTACGGCGGTTTTTATGTATATGAGACCACCATGAGCGATCTGTTTACCTCTCCCGACCACACTCTTGATGCCCAGGGGCTCCGCTGCCCGGAACCGGTGATGATGGTACGTAAAACCGTCCGCGGTATGCAGAGCGGCGAAACGCTGCTGATTGTGGCGGACGACCCGGCGACCACTCGCGACATCCCCGGCTTCTGTACCTTTATGGAGCATGAACTGCTGGCTCAGGAAACCGAGGCGCTACCCTATCGTTATCTGCTGCGTAAAGGCTAAATCATTTGCCGCTTTGAATCTGCGCCGGGCTCAGATAAAACGCGTGAGCGTTTTGAACCCCCTTCAGGACGGCCCGAAGGGGGAGCTTCGCGAAAAATGCTTTCGTATTGCGTGCACGCTCCGGTGCTTCCACATCGTCCGTATTCAACAGATCGTGCCACTCTCGCTGACAAAGGCTTTTATCCGCAGCGGCGACATGCTGTACCTGTCCCGATAAAATAATCGCCTTCTATAATTTAAACCACTCTATTCACATTACGCATTTCATCCTGTCAGATAATCCTTATTATTGCCGATAAATTGAAAAAATTTATTATTTCGCTATACGGAATCTCTTTATCAGCGTAAAAGTTAATTTCCAGGGATATTGTTGCCACTGTTGTATTACCTCAACATGTAATAAAGGGATGAAATGAGTGATATTGTTTACCTGACGATCGCAGGGGAACAACAAGGCGCTATTTCTGACAGTTGTGGAACCGCTGATTCAATTGGGAACCGTCGACAAATCGGTCACGAGAACGAAATTTTTGTTTTTTCGCTCACGAATAGTCTTACCAGTACCGGTAATGGTTCGCAACAGCATGGGCTAAGTTTCAAGAAACTGATCGATAAAAGCACACCATTGTTGTCGAATGCGATTAATAATAACGAACAGTTATATATGGAGTTTTATTTCTACCGCATCAATGCCTATGGCCGATGGGAGAAATATTATTACCTTCAATTGCGAGGCGTTTTCATATCAAGTATCCATTATCTATTTTCGCCAGGTAATTTAGATACGGAAACTATTGTTGTAAATTATGAATATATCCTCAGCAAACATCTTATTGCTAACACGGAGTTTGGCTATCTGGCGTTCCCTGCTGACTATAACCGCTTGTTTATACCCGTCAAAAATGAAACGGCGGTCAATGCGTTAACAACGTTGAATAGCAAGTCTGTCGGTAGGCTTCTCGCTGCTGGCGGGATTTATAACGGGAATATCGACGGCTTTGAAGAGACAGCGAAAAAACTGGGAGGAGAAGCGCCTGATGGTTACAACCAAGTGATGGATAACCAGGGTTTATTGATTACTGGCGCGTCGTTGATGGCTGGATTAATGATGGGGAGGATGAAGTTTCCGCAGCTATCAAAACTTGATGTTTATGGAGCGAAAGGAGCATTCACATCACGACCATTTGATGCAAAAAAGGCCGGTGGGCCTGTTGAACATTTAACAACAGAAGGCGTTGTGATCACTCATGAAGGAGTTGACATTGTAGAGAAGCATGTTTCTCGGTTTGATGCTGATCCCGGGAATGAATTCATGGTTAATAGATTAAGAAAAATTGCAGATGGTAAGATGACTGCGGAGCAAGTTGATTTAAACTACTACACTCACGAATGTAGAGAGTATCAACGATACTGTAATCTTGGTTGGGAAACTGGACGGCCTACGGATTACGATGAATCATATGATTTATGGAATAATGCTCATACAGCAACTCTTGAGGATTATAGAATTACTGGCGATGATCTTTATCACAAGGATGCCCCAACATGGTAAATGAAACTGAATTTAATATCCTTAAGCTGTTAGCTTCAAGGGTTGATGTTAAATGGAATTGGTACACCCTTGATCGTGCGATGAGTTCGAGGGAAATGGATGGTATTGGCAATGTCGCAAGGCTTGTGAAAAACCTTGAAGAGCAAGGTTTAGTTGATTTCATACCTTCTACAGTGCCTTCAATGCCAACATATCGTGTTTCTGAAAAGGGATATGAATACATAAAAAATATGGATGAACTAAAAGAGTCTTAATCCAAAGCCGGGTAAGATTTCCTTCTGCCCGGCTTAACGTCATCACAGTTCTAAACCATCGTTTCAAAACTTCACAATTTTGTGAGGTGCTTCACCTCCGCTTTTCAGGGCGTAGTCTAGTTTTTAAGCGTACAAAACTAAAACACTGTTTTAACGCTTACCTCACTACCCTGGAGCTCATGTAATGAAAACGACCCTCAAGCCGTTACTGGCCGTGCTGTGCCTGTCTGCTTTTTCCTGCGCCGTTTCTGCGCAAACGATTAAAGCCGCCGACGTCCATCCCGAAGGCTACCCGAACGTGGTGGCGGTGCAGCAGATGGGCGAGAAATTAAAACAACAAACCAATGGCGAGCTGGAAATCAAAGTCTTTCCGGGTGGCGTGCTCGGGGATGAAAAACAGATGATTGAGCAGGCGCAAATGGGGGCGATCGATATGATTCGCGTCTCAATGGCGCCGGTTGCGGCAATTCTGCCCGATATCGAAGTCTTTACCCTACCGTACGTGTTCCGCGACGAAGACCATATGCACAAGGTGATCGACGGCGATATCGGGAAGCAGATCGGCGACAAGCTCACTGCTAACCCGAAATCGCGGCTGGTCTTTTTAGGCTGGATGGATTCCGGTACCCGCAACTTGATCACAAAAAATCCGGTAGCGAAACCGGAAGATTTGAAAGGTATGAAGATCCGCGTTCAGGGCAGTCCGGTCGCGCTGGCGACATTGAAGGATATGGGGGCGAACTCAGTGGCGATGGGCGTCAGCGAAGTGTATAGCGGCATGCAAACCGGCGTGATTGACGGCGCGGAAAACAATCCGCCCACCTATATTGCCCATAACTACCTGCCGGTCGCCAAAAACTACACCCTTAGCGGGCACTTTATCACCCCAGAAATGCTGCTCTATTCGAAAGTGAAATGGGACAAGCTCAACGCCGACCAGCAGCAAAAAATCCTCACTCTCGCCCGTGAAGCGCAGTTTGAACAGCGCAAGCTGTGGGATGCCTATAACCAGCAGGCGCTGGAAAAAATGAAGGCAGGCGGCGTCCAGTTCCATGACATCGACAAGGCGGTGTTTGTGAAAGCCACGGAGCCGGTACGCGCGCAATATGGCGAAAAACACCAGGATCTGATGAACGCTATCGCGGCTGTGAAGTGATCCCACCCCGTTGCGGAGGAAATATGTCCGAACTGTACCTGAAGTGGATGGATCGCCTGTACCTGCTGGCGATGGCCGTGGCGGGGGTGTCGCTGCTGGTGATGACCACCGTCATCCCCATCGGCATCTTCTCGCGCTATGTGCTGAATCGCGGGGAGTCATGGCCGGAACCGATCGCCATTATTTGCATGGTGACCTTTACCTTTATCGGCGCGGCGGTGGGCTACCGCGCCGGATCGCACATCGCGGTGAACATGCTGACCGACCGTCTGCCGCCGGTGCTGAAAACCGCCTGCGCACGGGTGGTGGATCTGTTGATGCTGATGATTTCGCTGATCATGTTCTGGTACAGCTATCTGCTGTGCGTCGAGCTGTGGGAGCAGCCAGTGGCGGAATTCCCAATACTGACGTCGGGTGAAAGCTACCTGCCGCTGCCCATCGGTTCGGCAATTCTGATTTTCTTCGTCCTTGAGCGCCTGTTCTTTGGCTCACAGGAACACCGTCCGGTCGTGACGATCGGCAACCACGGTTAAGGGGTGAACAATGGACGCCTTTATCTTGTTATTCACCCTCGCCATTTTGCTGGCGCTGGGCATGCCAGTGGCCTTTGCCGTCGGCCTGAGCGCCGTTGCGGGCGCGCTGTGGATCGATTTACCGCTGGAAGCGCTGATGATCCAAATCACCAGCGGGGTCAACAAGTTCACCCTGCTGGCGATCCCGTTTTTTATTCTTGCCGGGGCGATCATGGCGGAAGGGGGAATCGCCCGGCGGCTGGTCAACTTTGCCTATCTGTTCGTCGGCTTTATTCGCGGCGGATTGTCGCTGGTGAACATTGTCGCCTCGACCTTTTTCGGCGCGATTTCCGGCTCGTCGGTGGCGGATACGGCGTCTATCGGTAGCGTGATGATCCCGGAGATGGAGAAAAAGGGCTATCCGCGCGATTACGCGGCGGCGGTCACCGCGAGCGGTTCAGTGCAGGCGATTTTGATTCCACCGAGCCATAACTCGGTGATCTACTCGCTGGCGGCGGGCGGGACGGTCTCTATCGCCACGTTGTTTATCGCGGGTGTGTTGCCGGGGCTGCTGCTCGGGCTGTGTCTGATGGGGCTGTGCCTCTGTTTTGCGCGTAAGCGTGGCTACCCGAAAGGTGAACGGATCCCGTTTCGCCAGGCGGTGAAAATCTTCATTGACGCGCTGTGGGGGTTGATGACGGTCGTGATCATTCTGGGCGGTATATTGTCGGGAATTTTTACCGCCACCGAATCGGCGGCGGTGGCCTGCCTGTGGGCCTTTTTCGTCACCATGTTTATTTACCGTGACTATAAGTGGAATGAGCTGCCCAAACTGATGTGCCGGACGGTGAAAACGGTCACTATCGTGATGATTTTGATCGGCTTCGCCGCGGCGTTTGGCGCGGTGATGACCTATATGCAGTTGCCGATGCGTATCACCGAATTCTTCACCTCGCTTTCCGATAATAAGTACGTGATCCTGATGTATCTCAACATCATGCTGCTGCTGATTGGCACGCTGATGGATATGGCGCCGATCATCCTGATCCTGACGCCGGTGCTGTTGCCGGTGACCAATGCGTTAGGGATCGATCCGGTGCATTTCGGCATGATTATGATGGTGAACCTGGGGATTGGACTGATTACCCCACCGGTCGGGTCGGTGCTGTTTGTGGCCAGCGCGGTAAGTAAGCAGAAAATTGAACACGTGGTGCGGGCGATGCTGCCCTTCTACGGTCTGCTGCTGGTGGTGCTGGCAATGGTGACCTATATCCCCGCCATCTCGCTGTGGCTGCCGGGGCTTCTGGGAATGCAGTAAGACACAAAGCCGGATGGCGCTATCCGGCCTACACGTCATGCTACGCGTAGGGCCGGTAAGCGCCACCGGGCTTTTTTTACCGACGACGCAACAGTCGCAGCGCGTTAGCCGTCACCAGTACCGTCGCGCCGGTATCCGCCAGCACCGCCAGCCACAGCCCGGTCATGCCGAGCAGGGTGGTGACGAGGAAGATCCCCTTCAGCCCCAGCGCAATGGCGATGTTCTGGCGAATATTGGCGTGCGTCGCCCGCGCCAGCGTCACCATTTGCACGAGTCCGGTCAGACGATTGTGGGTTAGCGCAGCGTCTGCTGTTTCCAGCGCCACATCGGTACCGCTGCCCATCGCAATCCCGATGGCGGCGGCTTTCATCGCGGGAGCGTCGTTAATGCCGTCGCCCACCATCGCCAGCGGCGACTGCTGATTCAGCGCGCTGACCGCCTGGACTTTGTCTTCCGGCAGGAGTCCCGCTTTGTAATCCAGTCCCAACGTCTCCGCGATGGCCGCCGCCGCGCGTGGGTTGTCGCCGGTGAGGATGACGCCTTTAACCCCCAGCGCGTTCAGTGCGCTTATGGCGGTACGGGCATCGTCCCGTAGCGTATCCTGGAGGGCGATAACGCCGAGCACGATGTCATTTCGCCGCACTAATACGACCGTCTGACCTGAACGTTCAAGCTGATTAATGCGCGCAGCAAACGCCTCGTCAGGCTGTTTCCCGGCGGCGCTAATCAGGACGCGCTCACCGTTGACCCGAGCCTCAATGCCGGAACCGACCAGCGCGCGCTGTCCGTCGGCGGCGGGGAGGGTAAGCGCCCGCTGTTGCGCTTCACGTACAATCGCCTGCGCCAGCGGGTGCGTCGCGCCTTGCTCCACCGCTGCCGCCAGCGCCAGCAGCTCAGCCTCGCTGATACCCGTGGCAGGATGAATTGCCGTCACGCGCGGCTTGCCTACGGTCAGCGTCCCGGTTTTATCAAACGCGACCTGCGTGACACGTCCTAGCTGTTCCAGCGCCGCGCCGCCTTTGATCAGCGCCCCGCGACGCGCCGCCGCCGCCAGCCCGGAGGTAATCGCCGCCGGGGTGGAAATCACCAGCGCGCACGGACAGCCAATCAGTAACAGCGTCAGTCCCTTATAAATCCACTCCTGCCAGCTACCGGCAAACAGCAGCGGCGGAACGAGCGTCACCAGCAGGGCGACGACCATGATGGCGGGCGTGTAAATCCGGCTGAAGCGGTCGATAAAGCGTTCGATGGGCGCGCGCCGTTCTTCTGCTTCTTCAATCAGCTTCAGGATGCGATCTATGGCGCTGGCACCCGCTTCCGACAGTACCTCCAGCGTGACAAGACGATCCACGCTGGTCGCCCCCGCCGGGACTTTCTCGCCGCTGGCGCGTTCAACCGGGATCGACTCGCCGGTCAGGGCGCTTTCGTCAAAGCTGGCGAACGCAGACAGCAGTTTTCCGTCGGCGGGCAGGCGTCCTCCGGCGGCGACTTCAATCACATCGCCCGGTTGCAAGGTGTTGATGGCGACCTCTTCGCGTACGCCGTCGCGCAGGCGGATTGCCACCTCTGGTTTTAGCGCCATCAGCGCGCTGACCCCTTTGCGGGCGCGACTGGCGGCCCATCCCTCTAACCGCTCGCCAATCAGGAATAGCAGCAGCACCATTGCCGCTTCCGCTGTGGCGCCAATAAACAGCGCGCCGATGGCGGCGACACTCATCAGCGTTTCAATGGCAAACCAACTGCCGGATTTCATCAGGCGCAGCGCCTGGCGGGCGATGGGATACAACCCGACCAGCGTGGTGGCGATAAACGCCAGTTGTCCGAACGGAGGGTTGAACTGCTCCAGCCCCCAACTGACCGCCATCATCACAATCAGGGTCAGTAGCGGCAGATTCTCTTTGACGCGCGATTCGGGCGCGGCGGCGTTGGCCTGCTCGTCTTGCAGGGTATAGCCCGCATTTTGCACTGCCCGCGCGATTTGTGAACGCAGATCGCCGTCGCTGTCGACCACCAGCTTTTCGGTAGCAAACAGCACCTGAACCTGATTCACGCCGCTTATCTGGCGCACCGCGTTCTCAACTTTGCGGGCGCAGGCGGCGCAGTCCATACCGGCGATTTTCCAGCTATAACGGGCCCCTTTTACCGTTTCAGCGACGGTTTCCGGCGAGTCGCAGGCACCGTCGCAGCAGCAGGCATCGGCTTTCTGCGGCGCAGGGGCAAGTCTGAAGGATGAAAATTGTGGGGCTTTTTTGCCATTAGTATCGGGTGTCGACATGGCATCCTCCGGTTGATGATAATTTTCTCATTAACCGGAGGATACACTCTGGAGTCGACTCCAGAGTCAAGCACTATCAGAGATAAAGTGAGCGGACGATCAGGAAATGCCCGGCGAAGTAGCAGGCCGCAGCGATAGCGTTGTCGGCACGAAAGCGGCGGCGGTAATGACTGCCCAGCCAGACAATGTTACCCAGGAACAGCAGCGCCGCCCCCATAAACGCCGACAGCGCGGGCGCGGTGGGTCGGAAAAACCACAGTTCACCGGCCAGCCAGACCATGACCAGCGTCATGGCGACGAAGGTGCATACCGGCCAGCGCAGCTCCTCAAGACGCGACCAGATTACCGCGACGAGCAGCGCGCCCAGTACCAGGAGCGCTAACGGCAATGGCCAGAAGAATGAAAGCGTCATCTGGCTGGCGAAATAGATGGTGTACAGCAGATGCGAAAGGAAAAACGCGCCAATCGCGTACAGCAGACGCTGACGTGGCAAGAGCGTTAACGCATCGCCTAACAGCGACGCACAGAGACCCGCCAGCACCAGATAACTGATAGCGTCAAACATCGGCGCTTGCCAGGCGAGCAGCAGCAGGAGAAGCAGCGTGACAGGTTTAAAGACCCAACGTTGCCAGGCGGGGCCACGGTAAGAAGCATCCACAAACAGCCATGCGGAAAGGCAGACAGCGATAAACGACCAAAGCATCTTAGTTCCTTGAATTCGTTATTTTTTCGTAAGCGGTATGCTTACGGTCTTACTCTTCAGTTTAGAGGCGGGTAAGGGCGGATGACAACACCATAACGGTCAGGGTATGTTGATTTCCGCATTTTCTGATGGGTTAAGGGTATGAGTAAGCCACCGCTCTTTTTTATTTTAATCATTGTGTTAATTCTCATTGCCGCCTCGTTTCGTTTTATGCAGCAGCGGCGGGAAAAAGCCGATAACGAGGCTGCGCCCCTGCAACAGGCGCCAATGATGGTCAGCAACAAGCGGGAAAAGCCGCTCAATGACCGCCGCTCGCGTCAGCAGCAGGTCACCCCCGCAGGCGCCAGTATGCGATACGAAGCGAGCTTTAAGCCGCTACGCGGCGGACAGGAAAAAACCTTCCGCCTGGACGCGCAGCAGTACCACGCGCTGACGGTAGGCGACAAAGGCACGCTGAGTTTTAAAGGAACGCGGTTTGTCGAATTTGTGGTTCACAGGCCGGATTAAATACCATCCGGCTGTCAGCCTCATTTTTTGACGTTAAACTTCTTCTGCCATACCAACAGTTCAAACACGCCGAACAGGAAAATACGCACTTTTTCCCCGTTGCTCATCTGCGGCCCGTCTTTTGGCAGGGTCGATTTCAGTAGCGCCAGTTGCATACCGTGCATCAGCGCCATAAACACCAGCGCGACGTTAACAAAAATATTGAGTGGGCGCGGAAACGGTTGCACCAGATTCCAGAGTAAAAAAGCCCAGACGCAGAGCATCAGTAAACGTCCAATATTAATCAGCATCGTTTTCTCCTTGTGCTTCGCGTTGATACAAGCGATAGGCAACCTGTCCGGCAACCTTCTCGCGATACAGCGACCAGTTATTGGGCACCGGCGGCAGACCGTTTTCCACTTCGCTTTCTACGTAAATATACGCCTCGTCAGCCAGCCAGCCGTGGTTTTCCAGCAGGCGTAAGGTCTCTTCCAGCAGACCCTTGCGAAACGGCGGGTCGACAAACACGACGCTGTGCGGCGTACCGGTCTGCGCCAGAAATGCCAGTGTGTTCGTGTTTACGACATTTGCGTTGCCTGCCTTCAGCGTCGCTAAATTCTTTTGTAACTGCTGCGCGACGGCGCGATCCATTTCCAGCAGGGTAGCAGACGCCGCGTAACGCGACAGCGCCTCCAGCCCCAGCGCGCCGCTTCCGGCGAAACAGTCGAGACAACGGGCGTCGACCATTACCGGCGCCAGCCAGTTAAACAGCGTCTCGCGCACGCGATCGGTGGTGGGACGCAGGCCGGGGCTGTCCGGTACCGGAAGTTTGCGGCCGCGCCATTGCCCGCCAATAATGCGGATCTGGCCACTGCCAGAGTGATTCGGTTTTTTCATTTCTGCTGCTCAAACCGCCCTAATTCGGTCTTTCCAGGCGGTGATGTAAATTAAGTTAAGTGATAGACTATTTCATCATTTTTTTAGCTTCCATGTATATAGAGCCGCGAGGAGTGTAACCGCAGATGGCAAAACAGAAAAAACGTGGCTTCTTTTCCTGGCTGGGCTTTGGTGAAAAAGAGCAGGAACAAGAACAAAAAACCGAAGAACAGCAGGTTGTCGAGGAACAACGACAGGCAGACACGCCTGTTGAAACGGCAGCTGACGTAGAAGCAGAATCCCCTGCGCACAGCAAAGAAGAGACAGACCACTTTGCACAAGAGGTGGTTGAGGTCACCGAACAGGTTCAGGAGAGCGAAAAGCCGCAGTTGGTTGAGCCTGAACCGCCTGCCGTGGCAGACGAGCCACAACCGGAAGTGGAACCGCTTGCGGTCGCCGCACGTGAAGAACTGCCGCTGCCGGAAGAGGTAAAGGCTGAAGAAATCTCTCCGGAAGAGTGGCAGGCGGAAGCCGAAACCGTTGAGATCGTTGACGCGGTAGAAGAAGAGGCGCAGAACGTGCCGCCGCTGAGCGATGAAGAGCGGGAAGCGCAGGCGCTGGCGGCAGAAGCCGCAGAAGAAGCGGTGCTGGTGGTGCCGGTAGCGGAAGAAGACGCGCCGGTTGAAGAGATTGCGCAGGAGCAGGAGAAACCGACCAAAGAGGGTTTCTTTGCCCGTCTTAAGCGCAGCCTTCTGAAAACAAAAGAAAACCTCGGTTCCGGATTTATCAGTCTGTTCCGCGGGAAGAAAATCGACGATGATTTGTTTGAAGAGCTGGAAGAACAATTGCTGATCGCCGACGTGGGCGTGGAAACGACGCGTAAAATCATCACCAACCTGACCGAAGGCGCCAGCCGCAAGCAACTGCGTGATGCGGAAGCGCTGTACGGTCTGTTAAAAGATGAGATGGGCGAGATTCTGGCGAAGGTCGATGAACCGCTGAACGTGGAAGGCAAAACGCCGTTTGTGATTTTGATGGTGGGCGTCAATGGCGTCGGTAAAACCACCACCATCGGCAAGCTGGCGCGTCAGTTTGAGCAGCAGGGCAAATCGGTGATGCTGGCGGCAGGCGACACGTTCCGCGCCGCAGCGGTGGAACAGCTTCAGGTCTGGGGCCAGCGTAATAATATTCCGGTGATTGCCCAGCACACTGGCGCGGACTCTGCTTCCGTCATCTTTGACGCTATTCAGGCGGCGAAGGCGCGTAACGTTGATGTGCTGATCGCCGACACCGCGGGGCGTCTGCAAAACAAATCGCATCTGATGGAAGAGTTGAAAAAAATCGTTCGCGTGATGAAGAAACTGGACGAGGACGCGCCGCATGAGGTTATGCTGACTATCGACGCCAGCACCGGGCAGAATGCGGTAAGCCAGGCCAAACTGTTCCATGAAGCCGTGGGGTTAACCGGGATCACCCTGACCAAGCTGGACGGCACGGCGAAAGGCGGGGTGATCTTCTCGGTGGCCGACCAGTTTGGCATTCCTATCCGCTATATTGGTGTGGGCGAACGTATCGAGGATTTGCGTCCGTTTAAGGCGGACGATTTTATTGAGGCACTTTTTGCCCGAGAGGATTAACAATGATTCGCTTTGAACATGTCAGCAAGGCCTATCTCGGCGGGAGACAAGCGCTGCAGGGCGTCACGTTCCACATGCAGCCGGGCGAGATGGCGTTTCTGACCGGCCACTCAGGCGCGGGGAAAAGTACCCTGCTGAAGCTGATCTGTGGGATTGAGCGGCCAAGCGCCGGGAAAATTATCTTCAGCGGACACGATATTACCCGTTTGAAGAATCGTGAAGTGCCGTTTTTGCGTCGGCAGATTGGCATGATTTTCCAGGATCACCATCTGCTGATGGACCGCACCGTTTACGACAATGTGGCGATCCCACTGATTATTGCCGGTGCCAGCGGAGACGACATTCGTCGCCGCGTGTCGGCGGCGCTGGATAAAGTCGGGCTGCTGGACAAAGCGAAAAACTTCCCTATTCAACTCTCCGGCGGTGAACAGCAGCGTGTGGGTATCGCCCGTGCGGTGGTCAATAAACCGGCGGTCCTGTTGGCGGATGAACCAACCGGTAACCTGGATGACGCGTTGTCGGAAGGGATCCTGCGTTTGTTCGAAGAATTTAACCGTGTGGGGGTCACCGTCCTGATGGCCACCCACGACATCGGGCTGATTTCCCGCCGATCTTATCGCCAACTGGTGCTAAGCGATGGACACCTGCATGGAGGCGTGGCTTATGAATAAGCGCGATGCGATGAATCATATCCGGCAGTTCGGCGGGCGTCTGGATCGTCTGCGCCGCTCTGGCGGTTCGTCAGGCGACGGTGGCCGCAATACCCCGAAGCGGGCGAAACCGTCGCCAAAACCTAACTCGCGGAAAACCAACGTTTTCAACGAGCAGGTACGCTACGCGTTCCAGGGCGCGTTACAGGATCTGAAAAGCAAACCGCTGGCGACCTTTTTAACGGTGATGGTCATTGCCATCTCTCTGACGCTGCCGAGCGTTTGCTATATGGTCTACAAGAACGTCAACCAGGCGGCGACGCAGTATTATCCGTCTCCACAGATCACTGTTTATCTGCAAAAAACGCTGGATGACGATGCGGCGGCGGGGGTGGTGGCGCAGCTTCAGGCCGAGCAGGGCGTGGACAAGGTGAATTACCTGTCGCGGGAAGACGCGCTGGGTGAGTTCCGTAACTGGTCCGGCTTTGGCGGCGCGCTGGACATGCTGGAAGAGAACCCGCTCCCGGCGGTGGCCGTGGTGGTGCCGAAGCTTGATTTCCAGGGCACCGATTCGCTTAATACCCTGCGCGATCGTATTTCGCAGATTAACGGCATCGATGAAGTACGTATGGACGACAGCTGGTTTGCCCGCCTGGCGGCGCTGACCTGTCTGGTGGGCCGCGTATCAGCCATGATCGGCGTACTGATGGTGGCAGCGGTGTTCCTGGTGATCGGCAACAGCGTACGCCTGAGCATTTTTGCCCGTCGCGATACCATTAACGTGCAAAAACTGATTGGCGCGACGGATGGATTTATTCTCCGTCCGTTCCTCTACGGCGGCGCGCTGCTCGGCTTTTCCGGCGCGTTTCTTTCACTGATTTTATCTGAAATTTTGGTGATGCGGCTGTCTTCGGCAGTGACAGAAGTGGCGCAGGTTTTTGGAACGAAGTTTGATCTCAATGGGTTATCGTTCGATGAATGCCTGTTATTGCTGCTGGTTTGCTCGATGATCGGCTGGGTGGCGGCGTGGCTTGCCACGGTTCAACATTTACGCCACTTTACTCCCGATTAATAAATTCGTGGTATAATCTTTCCCTGCAATGGATTTCCGTTCGCAGGGAAAGAGTCTCCGTTGTCCTCTTCCCCGCTTTCATCTTCATGTCACATTTTGTGCGCAATTTATACACAACGTTGCATGGAACTTGTGGATAAAATCACGGTCTGATAAAAGAGTGAATGATAATCTCGTTGCTCATTAACGCTGGCACGGTTGTTGCTGATGACTTTCAGGTAGTGCCAGACGATAAAAAATTGAGAGGATTTGAATGACCAAAGAAATGCAAAATTTAGCTTTAGCCCCTGTTGGTAACCTGGAGTCTTACATCCGGGCTGCGAACGCGTGGCCGATGTTATCGGCTGACGAAGAGCGGGCACTGGCTGAAAGGCTGCATTACCAGGGCGATCTGGAAGCAGCTAAGACGCTGATCCTGTCTCACCTGCGCTTTGTTGTTCATATTGCTCGTAACTACGCGGGCTATGGCCTGCCGCAGGCGGATTTGATTCAGGAAGGTAATATCGGCCTGATGAAAGCCGTGCGCCGTTTCAACCCGGAAGTGGGTGTGCGCCTGGTCTCCTTCGCCGTACACTGGATCAAAGCGGAGATCCACGAATACGTTCTGCGTAACTGGCGTATCGTCAAAGTCGCGACCACCAAAGCGCAGCGTAAGCTGTTCTTTAACCTGCGTAAAACCAAGCAGCGCCTGGGCTGGTTTAACCAGGATGAAGTTGAAATGGTGGCGCGCGAGCTGGGCGTGTCCAGCAAAGACGTGCGTGAGATGGAGTCCCGCATGGCGGCGCAGGACATGACCTTTGACATGTCTTCGGACGATGAATCCGACAGCCAGCCGATGGCCCCGGTCCTGTATTTGCAGGATAAAACCTCTAACTTTGCCGACGGCATTGAAGAGGATAACTGGGAAGATCAGGCGGCCAACAAGCTGACCCACGCGATGGAAGGTCTCGACGAACGTAGTCAGGACATCATTCGCGCCCGCTGGCTGGACGAAGACAACAAGTCCACCTTGCAGGAACTGGCTGACCGCTATGGCGTGTCTGCTGAACGTGTCCGCCAGCTTGAAAAGAACGCAATGAAAAAACTGCGCGCCGCGATCGAAGCATAACACCGCAAGCGCAGCTAAAAACGCCCCGACATTGGTTGGGGCGTTTTGCTTTCAGGCGTTCATCAGCAGCACCTGCGGGCAGTTGTCACGCAAACAGTCCAGCAGCGTGGTGAATGCAGGCACCATCTGTTCTTCCGTCAGACAGGCGAACCCCAACAACAGCCCCTGCTTGCGCTGGGCGGTCAGGTAATAACGCGAAAGCGGACGTACCAGAATATTTTGCGCATTGGCGCTGGCCGCGACGGCGACATCATCCACCTCATCCGGCAGGTTGAGGATCAAATGGAGCCCGGCATTATCGCTGAAATCCGACAGCGCCCGCGTCCCACAGTGATGTTCAATCAGCTCGGTGAGAAAGGCGCGACGGCGGCTGTATAACAAACGCATACGGCGGATGTGCGCCGAATAATGTCCGCCGTTGATAAACTCTGCCAGCGCCATCTGAATCAGTGAATGCCCACCGCGATACAGCTCCGCATGGGCGCTTTTCAGGGCGTGCGCCAGCGGGCGGGGCAGCACCATATAACCCAGTCGAAGCCCCGGATAGAGCGTTTTACTGAAGGTGCCGATATAAACGACTGGCGCATCCGGCACCAGACCCTGCAACGCCGGGATCGGTTGTCCAGAAAAGCGAAACTCGCTGTCATAGTCGTCTTCCACAATCCAACTGCCGTACTGCCGGGCGAGTGCCAGCAGCCGCTGACGTCGCTCAAGACTCATCACCGCGCCCAGCGGGTACTGATGAGAGGGCGTAACGAAGATCAGACGCGGTGCTTCATCGGGCCTGTCGGGCGGCGCGAGGCCGCTGGCATCAACGGGGACAGGCGTAATGCGTAGATCGTTCATCGCCAGCACATGGCGGATCCCCCAGTAGGAGGGTTCCTCCACCCACGCCAGGTCGCCGGTATCAGCCAGCATCCGCGTCACCAGGTCGATAGCCTGGTGGATCCCCTCCGTGATAAGTATTTGATCTGCCTGACAGCGCACACCCCGGGCGACGCGCAGATAATCCACCAACGCATGTTGCAGTTCCGGCGTCCCGCCATTGCAGCTGTAGCTCAGCCGTTCCGGCTTCGGTCGACGGCTGATGCGTGCCTGTAACTTACTGAAAAGTGGATGGGGAAAGGCATTGACGTCGGGAACGCCGGGAATAAATGCTCCCCATTGTCGTGGGCTGGCGCTGACGTGTTGCAGCAAAAAATGGCCGCGCTGCGAAACGGAGGATGCCTGTGCGGCCGTCTCACTGTTTTCCACCCCGGCTGCCGCCGTTAAAAAGGTATCGGGGGTGGTTTGTGCGACGAATGTCCCGCTTCCTCGTCGGGAAACCACATATCCTTCCGCCAGCAATTGTTCATAAGTTGTTAATATGGTGTTTCTGGAAATCCCAAGCTCGCCCGCGAGATCGCGCGATGCGGGCAAGCGGCTATGCGGCGGTAAAGAACCGTCGAGAATCGCCCGGCGAAGCGCGTTGTAGAGCCGTTTGTGCAGGAATTCATCCTGTTCCTGCTGGAGTCTGACCAACAGGAGATCGCCCACTAATGCCCGCAATTGGATCCCTCAGATATTCTGAATTGGTACTCGATTATAGGGCCAACACCTGTGTAAATAAACGTCATCGTTTCGAATTTGTTGCAATAAAGTGACATTCATAACAGGAGATCCGAGGGTGAAAAGTTCAGAACTGAATCAGCGTCGCCAGCAGGCGACTCCCCGTGGTGTTGGTGTGATGTGCGACTACTTTGTCGAAAAGGCCGAAAACGCCACAATTTGGGACATTGAAGGCAAAGAAGTGATCGATTTTGCCGCCGGGATCGCCGTCCTTAACACCGGCCACCGCCACCCGAAAATTGTCGCGGCGGTAGAAAAACAGCTTCAGGCGTTTACCCATACCGCCTACCAGATTGTGCCTTACGAGAGCTACGTGACGCTGGCGGAGCGCATCAACGCCATTGCGCCGATCGACGGTCCGGCGAAAACCGCGTTTTTCACCACCGGCGCCGAAGCGGTTGAAAACGCGGTCAAAATTGCCCGCGCCCATACCGGTCGTCCGGGGTTGATCACCTTCGGCGGCGGGTTTCACGGACGTACCTTCATGACCATGGCGCTGACCGGCAAAGTGGCGCCTTACAAAATAGGTTTTGGGCCTTTCCCCGGTTCGGTCTATCACGCTGTGTACCCGAACGCGGCTCACGGCGTGACCGTCGAGGACGCGATCAAAAGCCTGGAGCGCCTCTTTAAGGCCGATATCGCCGCGGATCAGGTCGCTGCCATTGTTATTGAGCCGATTCAGGGCGAGGGCGGTTTTAACGTCGCGCCTGCGGCGTTTATGCAGGCGTTGCGTAAAATTTGCGATACCCACGGCATTCTGCTGATTGCGGATGAAGTGCAGACCGGCTTTGCCCGTACCGGCAAGGTCTTTGCGATGCAGCACTATGACGTGAAGCCCGACCTGATGACGATGGCGAAAAGCCTGGCGGGCGGCTTCCCGCTCTCTGGCGTTGTGGGGCGTGCTGAGGTAATGGATGCGCCCGCTCCCGGTGGGCTGGGCGGTACCTACGCCGGTAATCCGCTGGCGGTTGCCGCCGCGCACGCGGTGCTGGACATCATTGAAGAAGAGCAATTGTGCCAGCGGGCGAGCCAGCTGGGCGAGCATCTGAAAGAAGTGCTGAATCAGGCGCGCGAGCACTGCCCGGCGATTGTTGACGTTCGGGGACTCGGTTCGATGGTAGCGGTGGAATTTAACGATCCGCAAACCGGCGAACCGTCTGCCGAATTTACCCGCGAGGTCCAGCGCAAAGCGCAGGAAAACGGCCTGCTGCTGTTGAGTTGTGGCGTATATGGCAACGTCATACGTTTTCTTTATCCCTTAACGATCCCGGATGCGCAGTTCTCTAAAGCGCTGGATATTCTGACCCGCGCGCTACGGGGCTGACGCACCCGGACCGGCAGGCAGCGGCAGGGAAGCCTCTACGACAACTGAGTTGTTCCCGTTCAGCGTGAGTGGTTAATCACCCTGATATCACCTTTTTTCCGGCGGCGCTCGTCGCCGGAGTAAAACGGAAAATATTATGTCTGAAAACTCCACCTTTTCTCCGGCGCTGACGCGTCGGGAGCGTACCGCTGTACCCGCTAAATCGTTGAGCTTTGTTGAGGGCGTGTCGATGATCGTCGGCACCAACATCGGCGCAGGGGTATTATCCATCGCTTACGCCTCCAGCAAAGCGGGTTTCCTGCCGCTGTTGTTCTGGCTGGTGCTGGTTGGCAGCCTGACCACCATCACCATGTTGTACGTTGCAGAATCCACCCTTCGCACCCGCAAGCATCTACAGCTCAGCGGTTTGTCGCACCGTTACGTCGGACGGTTTGGGGCGCTGATGATGTTTATGTCCGTCTGCGTCAACAGCGTCGGCGCGCTCATTGCCTACATGACCGGTAGCGGCAAACTGTTGCACTCGTTATTGGGGATTTCGCCCGCGCTCGGCAGCGCGCTGTTTTTTATTCCGGCGGCCGGCGTGCTTTATCTTGGCCTGAAGGCAATTGGTCGCGGGGAGAAATTTATCAGCATCGGGATGGTCGTCATGATCGCTGTGCTGATCGTCGCCACGATGCTGAAAGAGACTACTCAGGTACGCTATCTGCTGGACGGCAACTGGCTGTACATGGTGCCGGTGTTTAACGTGGTAGCGTTTTGCTTCTCCGCGCAGTACATCGTGCCGGAAATGGCGCGCGGCTTTGTCGATAAGCCGGAAAAACTGCCAAAAGCGATTATGGTCGGAATGGCGATTACTTTCAGCCTGCTGGCGCTGGTGCCGATGTCGGTCATCATGTTAAACGGCCTCGATAACATTACCGATGTGGCGACCATCTCATGGGGACGCGCGTTGGGAGAGTGGGCTTTCTTCTCGGCGAACCTGTTTGCGCTGTGCGCCATGTTGACTTCGTACTGGGGGCTGGGCGGCAGCTTTCTGACCAATATTTTCGATCAGTTTCGCCTGGGCGATGATGCGCAGCCGTTGAAGCGCTTTCTGGTGCTGGTGGTGGTGGCCGTGCCGCCGTTTATCCTTGCCTACAGCGGTATGGTGTCGTTTGTAAATGCGCTCTATTTCGCCGGGGTGTTCAGCGGCGTGATTCTGTCGATTATGCCCATTCTCATGTTGAAAGGCGCGCGTCAGCGCGGCGATGTAACGCCTGGCTGGACCTGCCCGGCATGGATTACTCATCCTGTTATTCAGGGATTCATCGTATTGCTTTACCTGTGCAGCGCCGTGTATGCCATTGCTTCTGCGCTGGGTTACCTTCCGGCTGGCTGGTAATCCGGTATTTTACTCCCCCGCGTCTTCCGGAAGGACGCGGTTTTTTTTGTCACTCATTTGTTACATTCGCCGCAATTTAGTCTTTTCAAACGCCAGTAAATAACGGTATGTTTAGCATAGTGTGCTGCAAAAGCGCGAAAGGCAGCCCTTGAGATAGCTATCATATGCTTTTCTTATTTCATATAACAGAATAATGCGCTGATAAACAACATCATAACAAATGCAAAAACCACAATAATGGGGAGCTTCAGGATGAATATGAAGGGTAAAACGTTACTGGCAGGATGTATTGCCTTAATGATGAGCAGCCCGGCGCTGGCGGAAGATATCAAAGTCGCCGTTGTCGGCGCGATGTCTGGTCCGGTCGCGCAGTACGGCGACCAGGAATTTACCGGTGCGGAGCAGGCCATCGCCGATATCAATGCCAAGGGCGGCATCAAGGGAAATAAGCTGGTTGCGGTAAAGTATGACGACGCCTGTGACCCGAAACAGGCTGTCGCGGTGGCGAACAAGGTTATCAATGACGGCATTAAATATGTCATCGGTCACCTGTGCTCCTCATCGACTCAACCCGCGTCTGATATCTACGAAGATGAAGGCATCCTGATGATCACCCCGGCTGCCACCGCGCCGGAGCTGACCGCGCGTGGCTATCAGTTGGTGCTGCGCACCACCGGTCTGGATTCCGATCAGGGACCGACCGCCGCGAAATACATTCTGGAAAAAGTGAAGCCGCAGCGCATCGCCATCGTCCACGACAAACAGCAGTACGGTGAAGGGCTGGCGCGCGCGGTGCAGGATGGCCTGAAAAAAGGCAATGCGAACGTGGTGTTCTTTGACGGCATTACCGCCGGAGAGAAAGACTTCTCCACGCTGGTGGCGCGTCTGAAGAAAGAGAATATCGATTTTGTGTATTACGGGGGCTATCACCCGGAAATGGGGCAGATCCTACGCCAGGCGCGTGCCGCCGGTCTGAAAACCCAGTTTATGGGGCCGGAAGGGGTGGCGAACGTCTCGCTGTCTAACATCGCCGGTGAGTCTGCGGAAGGTCTGCTGGTGACCAAGCCGAAGAACTACGATCAGGTTCCGGCGAACAAACCCATCGTGGACGCGATCAAAGCGAAGAAACAGGATCCAAGCGGCGCGTTTGTGTGGACCACCTACGCCGCGTTGCAATCTCTGCAGGCGGGCCTGAACCAGTCCGATGATCCGACGGAAATCGCGAAATACCTGAAAGGGAATACCGTCGAAACCGTTATGGGGCCGCTGTCATGGGATGAGAAGGGCGATCTGAAGGGCTTCGAGTTCGGGGTCTTTAACTGGCACGCTAACGGTACGGCGACCGACGCCAAATAATTTTCCCGTCGTTTTTCTACAGTATGGAACGTCCGGGAAAACGCCGAAAAGCTCAATGCCGGATGACGCTTACGCTTAACCGGCCTTTGTGAACAGCGATATGCAGGCCGGGTATGGCGACGCCACCCGGCTTTTTAACGTTTCTCCCAGCCATCCTGCTGCGCGGTAAAACCCGACGCCTGCATAAACGCCGCCATCACGCCGCGGTCTTCCACGCCGACGTCCGCCATCCACCAGGAGGAGACGTTAGGGTTATCGCGTATGACTTCTTCCACAAGATACTGCCCTACGCCGCGACGACGGGTGATCTCACGCACCCGCAGGGAATCCAGCGCGCCCTGCGCTCCGCTTAGCGTCACGCGTACCGCGCCCAGCAGACGCTCATTGAAACGCGCGGCATAAATCCGGTGCGTTTCATCTACGCTTAACGAGGCGGCGGAATATTCCGGCCAGATTTTGCCCAGATCTATCAGATCCTGATCGCTAAAGTGTTCTAATCGAACGATGGTCAGCTTCATCGACAGCATGTCCAAATCACAAAAGAGAGCGTCAGTGTACCGAAAATTTTTAGCGGGATGCTTTCACTTTTTTAATTCATTTGGCAGGTGATTAGTTTTTTGTCAGTCGCAACCTTAGCGCGAAACGTCAGAGAATGAAAAACAGGCAGGATATTCCCCTGGAAGGTAGTGATTTATTCGGCTCTTTGTCCCGTTATTTTATGCTGACAAACGCGCTTTTTTTTGTTTATCTATGGTGAAAAGCAGAATATTATCTGTTCTTAATAGACTGAAAAATAGGGGTTTTACTCTATTTTTGTCAAAAACACTGCGCTAAACCATTAATCAGACTGGTAAAAAACAGTGTAGTACAAAAAAAACACAGTCTTCTTTTTACGCATACAAATAAAAAATAAGTACACTTCGTCACGAATGGGGATTCAGTATGAAACGGAATGCGAAAACAGTTATCGCAGGCGTCATTGCATTAGCGATGTCGCAGGCGGCAATGGCAGATGAGATCAAGGTTGCCGTTGTGGGCGCGATGTCCGGGCCGGTCGCCCAGTGGGGCGATATGGAATTTAACGGCGCGCGTCAGGCCATTAAAGACATCAACGCCAAAGGCGGTATCAAGGGCGACAAACTGGTGGGCGTAGAGTACGACGACGCCTGCGATCCGAAACAGGCCGTTGCGGTCGCCAACAAAATTGTCAATGACGGCATTCAGTACGTGATTGGCCATCTGTGTTCTTCTTCTACCCAACCTGCATCGGATATTTACGAGGATGAAGGCATCCTGATGATCTCCCCGGGGGCGACGAATCCGGAGCTGACCCAGCGCGGTTATGCGCACATCATGCGTACCGCCGGGCTGGACTCCTCTCAAGGGCCGACCGCGGCAAAATACATTCTGGAGAAGGTGAAGCCGCAGCGCATCGCCATCATTCACGACAAACAGCAGTACGGTGAAGGGCTGGCGCGCTCCGTACAGGACGGCCTGAAAGCGGCGAACGCCAATATTGTCTTCTTCGACGGTATTACCGCCGGTGAAAAAGATTTCTCCGCGCTGCTTGCCCGTCTGCAAAAAGAGAACATCGACTTTGTTTATTACGGCGGGTACTACCCGGAAATGGGACAAATGCTGCGACAGGCGCGTTCGGTTGGCCTGAAAACCCAGTTTATGGGGCCGGAAGGAGTCGGTAATGCGTCGCTGTCGAACATCGCCGGTGATGCCGCAGAAGGCATGCTGGTGACGATGCCGAAACGTTATGACCAGGATCCAGCCAACAAAGCGATTGTCGATGCGTTGAAAGCAGACAAAAAAGATCCAAGCGGTCCTTATGTGTGGATCACCTATGCGGCGGTGCAGTCGCTGGCAACCGCAATGGACCGTTCCGGCAGCAAAGCGCCGCTGGATCTGGTGAAAGATTTAAAAGCGAACGGTGCTGACACCGTGATTGGGCCGCTGAAATGGGATGAAAAAGGCGATCTGAAGGGATTTGAATTTGGTGTCTTTCAGTGGCACGCCGACGGTTCGTCTACCGTCGCGAAGTAATTCCTGAAGACAAGTTATCCCACCGCCCGCGCAAAACGGGCGGGTTGAGAAAGGTTACCTTATGTCCGAGCAGTTCCTCTATTTTCTGCAGCAGATGTTTAACGGCGTCACGCTGGGAAGTACCTACGCGCTGATCGCTATTGGTTACACCATGGTGTACGGCATTATTGGCATGATCAACTTCGCCCACGGCGAGGTTTACATGATCGGCAGCTATGTCTCATTCATGATCATCGCCGCGCTAATGATGATGGGTATCGATACCAGTTGGCTGCTGGTGGCGGCCGGGTTTGTCGGGGCGATCGTCATCGCCAGCGCCTACGGCTGGAGTATTGAGCGGGTGGCCTACCGGCCGGTGCGCAACTCCAAGCGCCTGATTGCGCTGATTTCCGCGATTGGGATGTCCATCTTTCTGCAAAACTACGTCAGCCTGACCCAGGGCTCGCGCGATGTCGCGCTGCCAAGCCTGTTTAACGGCCAGTGGATTGTGGGGGCCAGCGAACACTTTTCGGCCAGCATTACCACCATGCAACTGGTGATCTGGATCGTCACCTTCCTCGCCATGCTGGCATTGACCCTTTTCATCCGTTATTCCCGCATGGGACGTGCCTGCCGCGCCTGCGCCGAAGATCTGAAAATGGCCAGCCTGCTGGGGATCAACACCGACCGCGTGATTGCGCTGACCTTCGTGATCGGCGCGGCGATGGCGGCGGTGGCGGGTGTTCTGCTCGGTCAGTTCTACGGGGTGATCAACCCCTACATCGGTTTTATGGCCGGGATGAAAGCCTTCACCGCCGCAGTGCTTGGCGGGATCGGCAGTATTCCGGGGGCGATGATTGGCGGCCTGATTCTCGGCGTCGCCGAAGCGCTTTCTTCTGCTTATCTCAGTACGGAATATAAAGACGTGGTGTCGTTCGCGCTGCTGATTCTGGTGCTGCTGGTGATGCCGACCGGTATTCTGGGTCGTCCGGAGGTAGAGAAAGTATGAAACCGATGCATTTTGCAATGGCGCTGCTCTCTGCCGCCATGTTCTTTGTGCTGGCTGGCGTCTTTATGGGCGTTCAGCTGGAGCTTGACGGCACGAAGCTGGTGGTGGATACCGCTGCCGACATCCGCTGGCAGTGGGTGTTTATTGGCACCGCAGTGGTTTTTTTCTTCCAGCTTCTGCGTCCGGCGTTCCAGAAAGGGCTGAAAAGCGTTTCCGGGCCTAAGTTCATTCTGCCGGCCATTGATGGCTCAACGGTTAAACAGAAGCTGTTTCTGATTGCGCTGTTGGTGGTGGCCGTCGCGTGGCCGTTTATGGTGTCGCGCGGTACGGTGGATATCGCCACCCTGACGATGATTTACATCATCCTCGGTCTGGGACTGAACGTGGTGGTGGGACTGTCCGGGCTGTTGGTGCTGGGCTACGGCGGTTTCTACGCAATTGGCGCTTACACCTTTGCGTTGCTGAACCACTATTACGGCCTCGGTTTCTGGACCTGCCTGCCGCTGGCGGGGCTGGTGGCCGCTGCCGCCGGCTTCCTGCTCGGCTTTCCGGTGCTGCGCCTGCGCGGCGACTATCTGGCGATTGTGACCTTAGGGTTTGGCGAAATCGTCCGCATCCTGTTACTCAATAATACCGAAGTGACCGGCGGGCCGAACGGCATCAGCCAGATCCCGAAACCGACGCTGTTTGGTCTCGAGTTCAGCCGTAGCGCCCGTGAAGGCGGCTGGGATACCTTCAGCAATTTCTTCGGTGTGAAGTATGACCCGTCCGATCGCGTTATCTTCCTGTATCTGGTGGCGTTACTGCTGGTGGTGCTGAGCCTGTTTGTTATCAATCGTCTGCTGCGTATGCCGCTGGGTCGCGCGTGGGAAGCTTTGCGTGAAGATGAGATCGCCTGCCGCTCGCTGGGTCTGAGCCCGACGCGTATCAAACTGACCGCATTTACCATCAGCGCCGCGTTCGCCGGTTTCGCCGGGACGCTTTTCGCCGCGCGCCAGGGCTTTGTCAGCCCGGAATCATTCACTTTTGCCGAATCGGCATTTGTGCTGGCAATTGTGGTATTGGGGGGGATGGGCTCGCAGTTTGCGGTGATCCTTGCGGCGGTATTGCTGGTGGTTTCGCGCGAGCTGATGCGTGATTTCAATGAATACAGCATGTTGATGCTGGGTGGTTTGATGGTGCTGATGATGATCTGGCGTCCGCAGGGCTTGCTGCCGATGACCCGTCCACAGTTGAAGCTGAAAAACGGGGAAGCGAAAGGAGAGCAGGCATGAGTCAGCCATTATTATCGGTTAACGGCCTGATGATGCGTTTCGGTGGTCTCTTGGCGGTCAACAACGTTGATCTGGAACTGCATCCCCAGGAGATTGTTTCGCTGATTGGGCCGAACGGCGCCGGGAAAACCACGGTTTTTAACTGCCTGACCGGGTTTTACAAACCGACCGGCGGTACGATCATGCTGCGCGATCAGCACCTTGAAGGGCTGCCGGGCCAGCAGATTGCCCGTATGGGCGTAGTTCGCACTTTCCAGCACGTACGTCTGTTTCGTGAAATGACGGTGATCGAGAATCTGCTGGTGGCGCAGCACCAACAGCTGAAAACCGGCGTGTTTTCCGGTCTGCTGAAGACACCCTCGTTTCGCCGGGCCCAGAGTGAAGCGC
Source organism: Citrobacter sedlakii NBRC 105722 (assembly GCF_000759835.1). Taxonomy (GTDB): domain Bacteria; phylum Pseudomonadota; class Gammaproteobacteria; order Enterobacterales; family Enterobacteriaceae; genus Citrobacter_A; species Citrobacter_A sedlakii. The sequence goes on along the minus strand of NZ_BBNB01000003.1, from coordinate 110,308 downwards.
TGGACCGCGCCGCCACCTGGCTTGAGCGTATCGGTCTGTTAGAGCACGCCAACCGACAGGCCAGCAACCTGGCTTACGGCGATCAGCGTCGTCTGGAAATCGCGCGTTGCATGGTGACCCAACCGGACATTCTGATGCTCGACGAACCGGCTGCGGGGTTGAACCCGAAAGAGACGAAAGAGCTGGACGAACTGATCGCTGAGCTGCGCAATCATCACAACACCACCATCTTGCTGATTGAGCACGATATGAAGTTGGTGATGGGGATTTCTGACCGGATTTACGTGGTGAATCAGGGCACGCCGCTGGCGAACGGGACGCCGGAGCAGATTCGTAATAACCCGGACGTGATCCGCGCATACCTTGGTGAGGCCTAAGATGGAAAAAGTCATGTTGTCCTTTGACAAAGTCAGTGCCCACTACGGAAAAATCCAGGCGCTGCATGAGGTGAGCTTGCATATCAATCAGGGGGAGATCGTGACTCTGATTGGCGCTAACGGCGCAGGGAAAACCACGCTGCTCGGTACGCTGTGCGGCGACCCGCGCGCAACCAGCGGTCGGATTGTCTTTGATGACAAAGACATTACCGACTGGCAAACCGCCAAAATCATGCGTGAAGCGGTGGCGATTGTCCCGGAAGGGCGCCGCGTTTTTTCCCGTATGACGGTAGAAGAGAACCTGGCGATGGGCGGTTTTTTTGCCGAGCGCGACCAATTCCAGGAGCGCATCAAATGGGTCTATGAACTGTTTCCGCGTCTGCACGAACGCCGTATTCAGCGAGCGGGTACCATGTCTGGCGGCGAGCAGCAAATGCTGGCGATTGGCCGCGCGTTGATGAGCCAGCCGCGCCTGCTGCTGCTGGACGAACCGTCGCTGGGACTTGCGCCTATTATCATCCAGCAGATTTTCGACACCATTGAGCAACTGCGCGAGCAGGGAATGACCATCTTCCTCGTCGAGCAGAACGCCAACCAGGCGCTAAAGCTCGCTGACCGTGGATACGTGTTGGAAAACGGTCACGTCGTGCTCTCCGATACGGGCGACGCCCTGTTGGCGAATGAGGCGGTGCGCAGCGCTTACCTCGGCGGGTAACCGCCTGTCGTGCCCGTATGCGTGCAGCATCCGGGCTGACAACACCGTGCTCCCCAGGCCGGGTAAGGCGAAGCCGCCCCCGGTTTTTATTCATAACACTTTTCATATTTCCATCATCCCGTTGACGCCTGGCTGTCATCTTTTTGTAAATAAACGGTTATTTTTCTGTCATTCGCGCATGGCATGTTAACTCGCGAACAAAAAACGCGTGATATCGCGCATCCGGCACAACAAGAGAGATAACCGAATGACATCGTTACGACATACAGCGTTAGGCGTGGCGTTAAGCCTGGCATTCGTGGGAAATGCTTTGGCCGTGACCACCATTCCGTTCTGGCATTCTATGGAAGGCGAGCTGGGGAAAGAGGTGGATTCTCTGGCGCAACGTTTTAATGCCGCCAATCCGGATTACAAAATTGTGCCGGTGTACAAAGGCAACTACGAACAGAGTCTGAGCGCGGGCATCGCCGCCTTCCGTACCGGCAACGCGCCGGCGTTGCTTCAGGTGTACGAAGTAGGCACGGCGACGATGATGGCGTCGAAGGCTATCAAGCCCGTTTATGAGGTGTTCAAAGACGCGGGTATTCATTTTGATGAGTCACAGTTCGTGCCGACCGTCTCTGGTTACTACACCGATTCCAAAACCGGTCACCTGTTGTCTCAGCCGTTTAACAGCTCCACTCCGGTGTTGTATTACAACAAAGACGCCTTCAAAAAAGCCGGGTTAGACCCCGAACAACCACCAAAAACCTGGCAGGATCTGGCCGACTACACTGCGAAGCTGAAAGCGGCAGGGATGAAGTGCGGCTACGCCAGCGGCTGGCAGGGTTGGATCCAGATCGAAAACTTCAGCGCCTGGCATGGTCTGCCGGTGGCGACCAAAAACAACGGTTTTGACGGTACTGACGCGGTGCTGGAATTTAACAAGCCGGAGCAGGTGAAACACATCACTCTGTTGCAGGAACTCAATAAGAAGGGCGATTTCAGCTACTTCGGACGTAAAGACGAATCCACCGAGAAGTTCTACAACGGTGACTGCGCCATTACCACCGCATCCTCTGGTTCGCTGGCAGACATTCGTCACTACGCCAAATTTAACTACGGCGTGGGCATGATGCCGTACGATGCCGACGTAAAAGGCGCGCCGCAGAACGCCATTATCGGCGGGGCGAGCCTGTGGGTGATGCAAGGGAAAGACAAAGAGACCTACAAAGGCGTGGCGACGTTCCTCGACTTCCTGGCGAAACCGGAAAACGCTGCTGAATGGCATCAGAAAACCGGCTACCTGCCGATCACCAAAGCTGCCTACGATCTGACCCGCGAACAGGGTTTTTATGACAAAAATCCGGGCGCGGATATCGCTACGCGTCAGATGCTGAACAAGCCGCCGTTACCGTTCACCAAAGGCCTGCGTCTGGGCAATATGCCGCAAATCCGTACCATTGTGGACGAAGAGCTGGAAAGCGTATGGACCGGCAAGAAAAACCCGCAACAGGCACTGGATTCTGCGGTAGAGCGCGGAAATCAACTGCTACGCCGCTTCGAGCAGTCGACCAAATCGTAATGTGAGTTGCCCGGTGGCTTCAGCTTACCGGGCCGACAAGAGTGTAAGCCGGGTAAGCCGAAGCCGCCGCCCGGCGCTGTTCAGGAAAGCCAATTTTCATGTCATCTTCTCGTCCGGTATTCCGCTCGCGCTGGCTGCCTTATCTTCTGGTCGCGCCGCAGCTGGCAATTACCCTTATTTTCTTTATCTGGCCTGCGGGCGAGGCGCTGTGGTACTCGCTGCAAAGCGTCGATCCGTTTGGGCTGTCCAGCCAGTTTGTCGGGCTGGATAACTTCGTCGCACTGTTCCATGACCGCTACTACCTCGATTCCTTCTGGACGACGGTGAAATTCAGCGCGCTGGTGACCGTCAGCGGCCTTTTGGCCTCGCTGTTTTTCGCCGCGCTGGTCGACTACGTGGTGCGCGGCAGTCGTCTGTACCAGACGCTGATGCTGCTACCTTACGCCGTCGCTCCCGCCGTCGCCGCCGTGCTGTGGATCTTTCTCTTTAACCCGGGGCGCGGGCTGATTACGCATTTTTTGGCCGAATTCGGTTATGACTGGAACCACGCCCAGAATAGCGGTCAGGCCATGTTCCTGGTGGTGTTTGCGTCGGTCTGGAAGCAAATTAGTTACAACTTCCTGTTCTTCTTCGCCGCGCTGCAGTCGATTCCCCGTTCGCTGGTGGAAGCCGCCGCCATTGACGGCGCGGGGCCGGTGCGCCGCTTCTTCAGGCTGTCGTTGCCGCTGATTGCCCCGGTGAGCTTCTTTCTGCTGGTGGTTAACCTGGTGTACGCCTTCTTCGATACCTTCCCGGTGATCGACGCCGCCACCGCCGGTGGGCCTGTGCAGGCGACCACCACGCTAATTTATAAAATTTACCGCGAAGGTTTCGCCGGGCTGGATCTGTCAGCTTCCGCCGCGCAGTCGGTGGTGCTGATGTTCCTCGTCATCATCCTCACGGTGGTGCAGTTTCGCTATGTGGAAAGTAAGGTGCGTTATCAATGATTGAGAACCGTCGCGGGCTTACGATTTTCAGCCATACCATGCTGGTTCTGGGGATTGCCGTCATCCTGTTTCCACTGTACGTGGCGTTTGTCGCGGCGACGCTGGATAACCGGGCTGTATTCGACACGCCGATGACGCTGATCCCAGGATCACACCTGATTGAAAACATGAAAAATATCTGGGTCAACGGCGTGGGCGCCAACAGTGCGCCGTTCTGGCTGATGATGCTCAACAGCTTCATCATGGCATTCGGTATTACGGTGGGCAAAATCACCGTGTCGATGCTTTCGGCCTTCGCCATTGTCTGGTTCCGCTTTCCGCTGCGTAACCTGTTCTTCTGGATGATTTTCATCACCCTGATGCTGCCGGTGGAAGTGCGTATCTTCCCGACGGTGGAAGTGATTGCCAACCTTGGAATGCTCGACAGTTACGCAGGTCTGACGTTGCCGCTGATGGCCTCGGCGACGGCCACTTTCCTGTTCCGCCAGTTCTTTATGACCCTGCCGGACGAATTAATTGAAGCCGCGCGTATCGACGGCGCGTCGCCGATGCGTTTTTTCCGCGACATCGTGCTGCCGCTGTCAAAAACCAACCTCGCGGCGCTGTTTGTCATCACCTTTATCTACGGCTGGAACCAGTATCTGTGGCCGCTACTGATTATCACCGACGTTAATCTTGGCACTACCGTGGCGGGTATTAAAGGCATGATCGCCACCGGCGAAGGCTCCACCCTCTGGAATCAGGTGATGGCGGCGATGCTGCTTACCCTTATCCCACCCGTAGTCATTGTTTTAGCCATGCAGCGCGCGTTTGTCCGCGGCCTGGTGGATAGCGAGAAATAAAATGGCAGGTTTAAAATTACAGGCAGTCACCAAAAGCTGGGATGGTAAAACCCAGGTCATTCAGCCGCTCACCCTCGACGTGGCGGACGGGGAATTTATCGTGATGGTCGGCCCGTCCGGCTGCGGAAAATCGACGCTGCTGCGCATGGTGGCGGGGCTTGAACGCGTTACCTCTGGCGATATCTGGATCGACCGCCAGCGCGTCACCGAGATGGAGCCAAAAGATCGCGGTATCGCGATGGTGTTCCAGAACTATGCCCTCTATCCACACATGAGCGTGGAGGAGAACATGGCCTGGGGGCTAAAAATTCGCGGGATGGGCAAAGGCCATATTGAGGCACGGGTGAAAGAGGCGGCGCGCATTCTGGAACTGGATGGCCTGCTTAAGCGCCGCCCGCGCGAACTCTCCGGCGGCCAGCGCCAGCGCGTGGCGATGGGGCGCGCCATCGTGCGCGATCCGGCGGTGTTTCTGTTTGATGAGCCGCTCTCCAACCTCGACGCCAAACTGCGCGTGCAGATGCGCCTCGAGCTGCAACATCTGCATCGTCGCCTGAACACGACATCCCTGTATGTGACCCACGATCAGGTTGAGGCGATGACGCTTGCCCAGCGGGTGATGGTGATGAACAAAGGCATCGCCGAACAGATTGGCACGCCGGTAGAGGTGTATGAAAAACCCGCCAGCCGCTTTGTGGCGAGCTTTATCGGCAGTCCGGCAATGAACCTGCTGGACGGGCGCATCACCAGATCGGGCACGCATATTGAGCTGGAAAGTGGCATGGCGTTGCCGATTGGGGGAGACTACCGTGGTTACGCCGGGCGTAAGATGACGCTGGGTATTCGTCCGGAGCATATTGCGCTAAGCTCGCAGACGGAAGGCGGCGTGCCGCTGGTGATGGACACCCTCGAGATGCTGGGGGCTGACAATCTGGCCCACGGACGCTGGGGCGAGCAAAAGCTGGTGGTGCGCCTTACCCATCAGCAACGCCCGAAAGCAGGCAGCACGCTGTGGCTGCATCTACCGGGAAATCATTTGCATCTTTTTGACGGTGAAACAGGACAACGTGTATGAGTAACTGGCCGTATCCCCGCATCGTCGCCCACCGTGGCGGCGGTAAACTGGCGCCGGAAAACACCCTCGCAGCAATCGACGTGGGCGCCCGTTTCGGACACACCATGATTGAGTTCGACGCTAAGCTGTCAAAAGACGGCGAAATCTTTCTGCTGCACGACGATAATCTCGAGCGAACCAGCAACGGCTGGGGCGTGGCGGGTGAGCTGAACTGGCAGGATTTATTGCGTGTCGATGCGGGAAGTTGGTTCAGCGGGGAGTTTAAAGGCGAACCGCTGCCGCTGCTGGCGGATGTGGCGGACCGCTGTCGTCAACACGGCATGATGGCCAATATCGAAATCAAACCGACCACCGGCACCGGGGCGCTGACGGGAAAAGTGATTGCCCTTGCCGCACGTGAGCTGTGGGCGGGGATGACCGCGCCATTGCTTTCATCGTTTGACATTGATGCGCTGGAGGCTGCGCAGGTTGCGGCACCGGAACTGCCCCGCGGGCTGTTGCTGGACGAATGGCGCCAGGACTGGCGCGAGTTAACCTCCCGCTTAGGCTGCGTGTCGATCCATCTCAATCATAAATTGCTCGATGAAGCGCGCGTGAGCAGACTAAAAGACGCCGGGCTGCGCATCCTGGTGTACACCGTCAATAAACCCCAGCGCGCCGCTGAGTTGCTGCGCTGGGGCGTGGACTGCATCTGTACGGATGCCATTGATATTATCGCTCCGGACGTTACTTCTGCTGGTTAAGCATATCGCCGTTCTGCCGCTGGGGCAGCATCTTCTGACTGCTGCTCTGGCCGCCGCTTAGCATCCCGCCGCCGCTGTTGGGGAGCGGCTGTTCACGCATTTGGCCCTGCTGGATCCGTTGCTGATTGCTGTTTATCTGCGTTTGCAGATGCTGCTGCTGTTGTTGAGTCTGGGTTTTGAGCTGTTGGTTCAGCATCCCTTTCTGCTGGATCTGCTGCGACTGCATTTGCGTCTGCATCCGCTGCTGGCTGGGGATCTGATAACCCGGTTGGTTCGGGTTGTTCATGGTATTGATCGGCTGTGCGAAACAGGCAAACGGCAGTAGCGCTGTCAAAATGAAGAGTCGTTTCATCGTCATTCCTCCTGTGTGAGGTATCTCTTAAGTTTACGCCTTTCCCGGCGAAACGATGGTTATTTCAGAGTTATGCACCAGGCTTAGTGGGGCGTTGCCCGTTCAATTCTGGAGAATAACGATGATGAAACCGACGTTTTTGCGCCGGGTAGCCATTGCTGCTCTGCTCTCAGGAAGTTGTTTTAGTGTGGTAGCCGCGCCGCCAGCGCCGCCTCCGGTCTCGTACGGCGTGGAAGAGGATGTATTCCATCCCGTTCGCGCAAAGCAGGGCATGGTGGCCTCGGTGGATGCGATGGCGACAAAGGTGGGGGTGGATATCCTCAGGCAGGGCGGTAATGCCGTCGATGCCGCTGTCGCCGTAGGCTACGCGCTGGCGGTGACCCATCCGCAGGCGGGGAACCTGGGCGGCGGCGGCTTTATGCTGCTGCGCACGAAAGAGGGCACAACCACCGCCATCGATTTTCGCGAAATGGCGCCCGCTAACGCCACCCGCGACATGTTCCTCGACGATCAGGGGAATCCCGACAGTAAAAAATCGCTGACTTCGCATCTCGCGTCCGGGACGCCAGGCACCGTGGCGGGGTTTTCACTGGCGCTGGAAAAATACGGCACGATGCCGCTGAACAAAGTGGTGCGTCCGGCTATTTCATTGGCGCAGGACGGCTTTGTGGTTAACGACGCGCTGGCGGAGGATCTGAAAACGTACGGCAGTGAAGTCATTCCCCATCATGAAAACAGCAAAGCGATTTTCTGGAAGGACGGCGAGCCGCTGAAGAAAGGCGACACGCTGGTACAGAAGAATCTGGCGAAAAGCCTGGAGATGATCGCCGAAAGCGGTCCGGATGCGTTCTATAAAGGCGCCATTGCCGATCAAATTGCCCAGGAGATGCAGAAGAACGGCGGGCTTATCACCAAAGAGGATTTAGCCAACTACAAAGCGGTGGAGCGTACGCCGATTAGCGGTGATTATCGCGGGTATCAGATCTTCTCCATGCCGCCGCCTTCATCCGGCGGGATTCATATCGTCCAAATCCTCAACATCCTGGAAAACGTCGATATGAAGAAATATGGCTTTGGCAGCGCGGACGCCATGCAAATTATGGCGGAAGCGGAAAAATACGCTTATGCCGATCGTTCGGAGTATCTGGGTGACCCGGACTTCGTGAAAGTGCCGTGGCAGGCGCTGACCAACAAAGCCTATGCCAAAACGATCGCCGAAAAGATCGATATCAACAAAGCGAAACCGTCCAGCGAAATTCGCCCCGGCAAACTCGCGCCTTATGAAAGCAATCAGACCACGCACTTCTCGGTGGTGGATAAAGACGGCAACGCAGTGGCGGTGACCTATACCCTGAATACCACCTTCGGTACCGGCATCGTGGCGGGCAATACCGGCATTCTGATGAACAACGAAATGGATGACTTCTCCGCGAAACCGGGCGTGCCAAACGTCTACGGACTGGTGGGCGGCGATGCCAACGCCGTCGGGCCGAAGAAGCGCCCGTTGTCGTCGATGTCGCCAACCATCGTGGTGAAGGACGGGAAAACCTGGCTGGTGACGGGCAGCCCGGGCGGCAGCCGTATTATCACCACGGTGCTGCAGATGGTGGTCAACAGCATTGATTTTGGGATGAACGTTGCAGAGGCAACCAACGCGCCGCGCTTCCATCACCAGTGGCTACCAGATGAGCTGCGCGTGGAGAAAGGCTTTAGCCCGGATACGTTGAAGCTGCTGGAGCAAAAAGGACAAAAGGTCGTGCTGAAAGAGGCGATGGGCAGCACCCAGAGCATCATGGTTGGGCCTGATGGCGAGCTGTATGGGGCTTCCGACCCACGTTCGGTGGATGATTTAACGGCGGGGTATTAACGTGTTGCCGGGTGGCGGCTCCGCCTTACCCGGCCTGCGTTTCAGTCTTATCAGTCCCGGTAGGCGTAGCGCCGCCGGGCGATGTGTCACTTTATTCTTGCCATATAATACGCGTCCACATACTCGCCGTCGCGCAGGGCGTAGCGCTTGCCGGTGCCTTCAATGTCAAAGCCATGCTTTTTATAGACCGCCACCGCTGGCGCATTATCGACAAACACCGTCAGTTCGATGCGATCTATCCGCAGCCAGTTATCGCACATATCGACCATCGTGCGAATCAACGCGCTGGCAACGCCGCGGTTTTGCCAGCGGGCGTCAACGCAGATGCCAAAATCGGCGACATGGCTGCGGCGGGGGCGCTGCGTAACCTCAATGCACAAATGCCCGACAACCTGCTCGTCAATGCAGGCGACAAGCTGTTTAATGCCCGGCTGGTCGGCCAGTCGCGCCTGCCACATTTCCATCGAGGGATGCGGAACCTGTAGCGTGTTGCGATACACCTCAGGCTGGGCGTGGATCTGACGAATCGCGTCATAATCTCTGGTTTCAGCGTGGCGTATCACTATTTCGCTCATTCTTGTCTCTCCGGTGGGGGTAAAGTCCTTTTTAACATCATTGACTTTCACATCGCAGTCAAATGCATTTATTTGCAAAAAGTGTTGGACAACTGCGAATGAGAATGATTATTATTGCTTTGCATTCAGGGAGACCCTTGCGGAGAACCTGAAAGCACGACATTGCTCACATTGCTTCCAGTATTACTTTAGCCAGCCTCTGCTGGCTTTTTTTTTGGGGTTTGTTTCAGCCTGGCTTACTTGTCATTTTGTCCCCGGGGAGTGCTCCTCACGTACATTAAGTACGCTCCGGGCCCTGCGCGCTTGCCGTGAACAAACTGACGGCGACGGCGGCGGCTGATTTTTTGGTTTTGCTTTTGTAGGCCGGATAAGCGTCAGCGCCATCCGGCAACGGTTTCGGGCTCTGACGTGTCGTCTTTCCCTGGTTTGCGCTAAGGTGTAGTCAATCACCTTAAAAAGGACACCTTCATGACGTTACATTGCGCATTTATTGGCTTTGGGAAAAGCACGACCCGTTATCATCTTCCTTATGTACTCAACCGTAAAGACACCTGGCACGTCGCCCATATTTACCGCCGCCGCGCGAAGCCGGAAGAACAGGCGCCGATCTATTCTCATATCCATTTCACCAGCGATCTTGATGAAGTGTTAAATGACCCACAGGTAAAACTGGTGATTGTCTGTACCCATGCCGACAGCCATTTTGAATACGCGAAGCGTGCGCTGGAAGCAGGGAAAAACGTGCTGGTCGAAAAGCCCTTCACCCCAACCCTGGCAGAGGCCAGGGTGCTGTTTGAACTGGCGCAAAGCAAAGGGCTGACGGTATCGCCGTATCAGAACCGCCGCTTTGACGCCTGCTTCCTGACCGCCAAAAAAGTCATCGAAAGCGGCAAGCTGGGGGAGATTGTCGAAATCGAAAGTCATTTCGACTACTACCGACCGGTGGCGGAAACCAAACCGGGTTTGCCGCAGGACGGCTCGTTCTACGGTCTCGGCGTGCATACCATGGACCAGATTATCTCGCTGTTTGGGCGTCCGGATCACGCCGCGTATGACATCCGTAGTCTGCGCAACAAAGCGAACCCGGACGATACCTTTGAGGCGCAGCTGTTTTACGGCGACCTGAAAGCGATCGTTAAAACCAGCCATCTGGTGAAAATCGATTACCCGAAATTTATCGTTCATGGCACCAAAGGCTCGTTTATTAAATACGGCATCGACCAGCAGGAAACCAGCCTGAAGGCCAACATCATGCCGGGTGAACCGGGGTTTGCAGCCGATGAGTCGCTGGGCGTGCTGGAGTACGTCAATGATGACGGTGTGACGGTGCGCGAAGAAGTCACGCCGGAGGTGGGGGACTATGGTCGCGTTTATGATGCGCTGTTCAAAACGATTACCCAGGGGGCGCCAAATTACGTCAAGGAATCTGAGGTTTTGACGAATCTCGAACTCCTGGAACGGGCGTTTGAGCAGGCGTCTCCGGCCACCATTACCCTTGCCAGATAAGGCTTACGGCTCCTCTATGCTCTTGTTCATATTTTTTGAACAGAGGAGTCAATTTTCACCCTCTATGATCGCAGCGCGATTGGGTCCACACTGACTCCATCGAAAACATCTGGGGGTGAACACAATGATCTACTTACGCAAAGCAAATGACCGCGGCCACGCCAATCATGGCTGGCTGGATTCCTGGCACACCTTTTCGTTTGCCGACTATTATGACCCGAACTTTATGGGCTTTTCGGCGCTGCGGGTGATTAACGATGACGTGATTGATGCGGGACAGGGGTTCGGTACCCATCCGCATAAAGACATGGAGATCCTGACCTACGTGCTGGAAGGCGCAGTAGAACACCAGGACAGCATGGGCAACAAAGAGCAGGTGCCAGCCGGTGAATTCCAGATCATGAGCGCGGGAACAGGGGTACGTCACTCTGAGTACAACCCGAGCAAAACGGATCGTCTGCGTCTTTACCAGATCTGGATCATCCCGGAAACAACCGGCATAACGCCGCGTTACGAACAGCGTCGTTTCGATGCCACGCAGGGGAAACAACTGGTGCTGTCGCCGGATGCCCGCGACGGTTCGCTGAAAGTGTATCAGGATATGGAACTGTACCGCTGGGCGCTGGTAAAAGACGAGCAGTCGGTGCATCAGATTGCCGCAGAACGCCGCGTCTGGATCCAGGTGGTGAAAGGCGAGGTGACGATAAACGGCACCAAAGCGACCACCAGCGACGGTCTGGCGATTTGGGATGAACAAGCGATCTCAATTCATGCCGACAGCGATAGTGAAGTGCTGCTGTTTGACTTACCGCCAGTATAAATCGACATCACCCTGCCCAACGAGGGCTTACAGGCCGGATGCGACGTGAAAACGTCGCATCCGGCTTTTTTCGTGTGTCATTAATTCTTCATGTCCGTGGTAAACTGGGAAAATCTATCCCTTTTATATCTTTCAGGACGATGAAAAAGAAAAGACCCGTACTTCAGGATGTCGCCGACCGCGTAGGCGTGACCAAAATGACGGTCAGCCGCTTTTTGCGTAACCCGGAGCAGGTCTCCGTCGCGCTACGCGGCAAGATCGCCGCTGCACTTGATGAACTGGGTTACATTCCCAATCGCGCCCCTGATATTCTTTCAAACGCCACCAGCCGGGCGATCGGCGTGTTGCTGCCTTCATTAACCAACCAGGTCTTCGCTGAAGTGCTGCGCGGGATTGAGGCGGTAACGGATGCCCACGGCTACCAGACTATGCTCGCGCACTACGGCTATAAGCCGGAAATGGAACAGGAGCGCCTGGAGTCGATGCTTTCCTGGAATATCGACGGTCTGATTCTGACCGAACGTACCCATACTCCGCGCACCCTGAAAATGATAGAAGTGGCAGGTATCCCGGTGGTTGAACTGATGGACAGCCAGTCGCCGTGTCTGGACATCGCCGTCGGCTTTGACAACTTTGAAGCTGCCCGTCAGATGACTGCCGCGATTATCGCCCGCGGGCATCGTCATATCGCCTATCTTGGCGCGCGTCTCGACGAACGTACTATCATCAAACAGAAGGGGTATGAGCAGGCGATGCGGGATGCAGGCCTGGTGCCTTACAGTGTGATGGTTGAGCAGTCTTCATCTTACTCGTCGGGGATCGAACTGATCCGCCAGGCGCGCCGCGAATATCCGCAACTTGACGGGATCTTCTGTACCAACGATGACCTGGCGGTCGGGGCGGCGTTTGAATGCCAGCGCCTGGGGCTTTCAATCCCGCGTGATATGGCGATTGCCGGGTTCCACGGTCATGATATCGGACAGGTGATGGAACCGCGTCTGGCCAGCGTCCTGACGCCGCGTGAACGGATGGGCAGCATTGGCGCAGAGCGCCTGCTGGCTCGCATCCGTGGTGAAAGCGTGACGCCGAAAATGTTAGATTTAGGTTTCACCTTGTCACCGGGCGGATCTATTTAAGCCAACAAATTTGAAGTAGCTCACACTTATTCACTTCTGGCACGTTTGGACATTGCGTCCAGGTTTGTCCGGTCGGACAATGTTACCGATAACAGTTACCCGTAACAATTCCTGAACTTTGTACTGTGAGGGCACCACTTTGAGCACGACTAACCATGATCACCACGTTTACGTTCTGATGGGCGTATCGGGCAGCGGCAAATCCGCTGTCGCAAGCGAAGTGGCGCATCAACTTCATGCCGCGTTCCTTGACGGCGATTTTCTCCATCCGCGTAGCAACATTGAGAAAATGGCCTCTGGCGAACCCTTAAATGACGACGACCGTAAACCGTGGCTGCAGGCGCTGAACGACGCCGCGTTTGCCATGCAGCGTACCAACAAAGTGTCGCTGATCGTCTGTTCCGCGCTGAAAAAACACTACCGCGACATCCTGCGCGACGGTAATCCAAACCTTTCTTTTATCTACCTGAAAGGCGATTTCGACGTCATTGAAAGCCGTCTGAAGGCGCGTAAAGGCCATTTCTTCAAAACGCAGATGCTGGTGACACAATTCGACACGCTGCAGGAACCGGACGCTGACGAGAAAGACGTGCTGGTGGTGGATATCGATCAGCCGCTGGACGGTGTTGTTGCAAGCACCATCGAGGTCATTACTAAAAGGCAGTAAGTTTTGAGTACATTAACGCTTGTTTTAACAGCAGTAGGCTCCGTTTTACTGCTGTTGTTTTTAGTGATGAAGGCGCGAATGCATGCCTTCGTTGCTTTGATGGTGGTGTCTATTGGCGCAGGGCTCTTTTCCGGTATGCCGCTCGATAAAATTGCAGCGACGATGGAAAAGGGAATGGGCGGTACGCTTGGCTTCCTGGCCATTGTGGTCGCGCTGGGCGCTATGTTCGGTAAGATCCTGCATGAAACGGGCGCGGTCGATCAGATCGCCGTCAAGATGCTGAAATCCTTTGGTCACAGCCGCGCGCACTATGCGATTGGCCTGGCCGGTCTGATCTGCGCGCTGCCGTTGTTCTTTGAAGTGGCGATCGTGTTGCTGATTAGCGTCGCGTTTTCGATGGCGCGTCATACCGGCACCAATCTGGTGAAGCTGGTGATCCCGCTGTTTGCCGGGGTTGCGGCGGCTGCGGCCTTCCTGCTGCCCGGGCCTGCGCCGATGCTGCTGGCTTCACAAATGCACGCCGACTTTGGCTGGATGATCCTGATTGGCCTGTGCGCCGCGATTCCGGGAATGATTATCGCCGGGCCGCTGTGGGGCAACTTCATCAGCCGTTTTGTGGAGCTGCGCATACCCGACGATATTACCGAGCCACACCTCGGCGAAGGCAAAATGCCATCCTTTGGCTTCAGCCTGTCGTTGATCCTGCTGCCGCTGGTGCTGGTGGGGCTGAAAACCATCGCCGCGCGCTTTGTACCGGAAGGGTCAACGGCTTACGAATGGTTTGAATTTATCGGCCATCCGTTCACCGCGATTCTGGTTGCTTGTCTGGTGGCGATCTATGGCCTGGCGATGCGTCAGGGAATGCCAAAAGATAAAGTAATGGAAATCTGCGGTCACGCGCTGCAGCCGGCGGGGATTATTCTGCTGGTGATTGGCGCAGGCGGCGTGTTTAAGCAGGTGCTGGTGGATTCCGGCGTGGGCCCGGCGCTGGGGGAAGCGTTGACCGGCATGGGCTTGCCGATTGCCATTACCTGCTTCGTACTCGCCGCGGCAGTGCGCATCATTCAGGGTTCCGCGACGGTGGCCTGTCTGACGGCGGTGGGGCTGGTGATGCCAGTGATTGAACAACTGAACTTCTCCGGTGCGCAGATGGCGGCATTGTCTATCTGTATCGCGGGCGGTTCGATTGTTGTCAGCCACGTTAACGACGCCGGTTTCTGGCTGTTCGGTAAATTCACCGGCGCGACCGAAGCGCAAACGCTGAAGACCTGGACGATGATGGAAACCATCCTCGGTACTGTCGGCGCGATCGTCGGGATGATTGCCTTCCAGCTATTGAGCTGATGACTGTGCCCGGTGGCGCTTGCGCTTGCCGGGCCTGAGTACTGCATAGGTTGAAACCGTAGCACCCCCGCCGTTTTATCACCCCTTCATCCACATCCGGATACCGTCGAGGAACATCTGGGTCGCCATCATCACCAGAATCAACCCCATCAGGCGCTCCAGCGCGTTTACGCCTTTTTCGCCAAGCAGGCGCAGGAACAGCGATGACTGCATCAGAATGGCAAACGTGCCGCCCCAGGCCAGCAGCAGAGCAATGACCAGATGTCCCATCTGGTTTGGATATTGATGTGACAGCAGCATTAACGTCGCCAGAATGGTCGGACCGGCCACCAGCGGGATGGCCAGCGGCACGATAAAGGGCTCTTCACCCGCCGGTAACCCCGCGCTGTTGCCCGACGCGCTGGGGAAAATCATTTTAATGGCGATCAGGAACAGGATAATCCCTCCGGAGATGGACACTGTTTCGGCGCGTAAATTGAGAAAAGCGAGAATTTTCTCGCCCGCGAAAAGAAAAATCAGCATCAGCAGCAGCGCGATAAACAGCTCGCGAACCATAATCGCGCGACGCCGTTTTGGCTCGGTATGTTTCAGTACGGACATGAAGATAGGCAGATTACCGAGCGGATCCATAATCAGGATCAATAAAACTGCTGCTGAAATGATTTCATTCATAACTCAAATTCCCTGATAATTGCCGCGGACTTTCTGCTTGCTAACGCAGCGGGATAAGTCGCATTACTGATGGCATCGCTATCATTGATTAATTTCACTTGCGACTTTGGCTGCTTTTTGTATGGTGAAGGATAAGCCAGTAGGACACTGGTTAGCATACACAGCACACATCTCTGCAGGAAAAAACGCTATGAAAAATGTTGGTTTTATCGGCTGGCGCGGTATGGTCGGCTCTGTTCTCATGCAACGCATGGTTGAAGAGCGCGACTTCGACGCCATTCGCCCTGTTTTCTTTTCGACTTCTCAGCTGGGGCTGGCTGCGCCGACGTTTGGCGGCACCACCGGCACACTTCAGGACGCATTCGATCTCGAGGCGCTGAAGGCGCTCGACATTATTGTGACCTGCCAGGGCGGCGATTATACCAACGAAATTTATCCAAAGCTGCGTGAAAGCGGGTGGCAGGGCTACTGGATTGACGCCGCCTCCTCGCTGCGTATGAAAGATGACGCCATCATCATTCTCGACCCGGTTAACCAGGATGTCATCAACGACGGCCTGAATAAAGGCATCAAAACGTTTGTCGGCGGTAACTGTACCGTCAGCCTGATGCTGATGTCGCTGGGCGGCCTGTTTGCTAACGACCTGGTGGACTGGGTGTCTGTTGCCACTTACCAGGCGGCTTCCGGCGGCGGCGCGCGGCATATGCGTGAGTTGCTCAACCAGATGGGCCAACTGCATAACCACGTGGCGGATGAACTGGCGACCCCTTCTTCAGCGATTCTCGATATCGAACGTAAAGTCACCCATCTTACCCGCAGCGGCGATCTGCCGGTGGATAACTTTGGCGTACCGCTGGCAGGCAGCCTGATCCCGTGGATCGACAAACAGCTCGATAACGGCCAGAGCCGCGAAGAGTGGAAGGGCCAGGCGGAAACCAACAAAATTCTCAATACCGCTTCCGTGATCCCGGTGGATGGCCTTTGTGTGCGCGTGGGCGCGCTGCGCTGCCATAGCCAGGCTTTCACCATTAAATTGAAAAAAGATGTGTCTATTCCGACCGTGGAAGCACTGCTGGCGGCGCACAATCCGTGGGCCAAAGTCGTGCCAAACGATCGGGATATAACCCTGCGCGAACTGACCCCGGCGGCCGTGACCGGTACGCTGACCACGCCAGTGGGCCGTCTGCGTAAGCTGAATATGGGACCGGAGTTCCTGTCAGCCTTTACCGTGGGCGACCAGCTGCTGTGGGGCGCGGCGGAACCGCTGCGCCGGATGCTGCGCCAACTGGCGTAACCGTGTATTGCCCGATCGCGCTTTGCGTATCGGGCCTGCGGGTAATCCGCAAAAATTTGTCAAAGTGTTATCCAGGGTGCTGAGTCACCCTTTTTTATGCGTTATACAGGAGTAATCGCAGATGTTTCATTTTTTCACAGGAGTTAATTAAAGCGTTGGCTATTCTTTAAAGGTGCCCTGATACCTCCACGGTATTACGGTTTTGCCTGAAGCCAGGACGGCGCAGAGAGGATGCACAATTGTGCTGCGCTGTTAAAGTTAAAAAAGCGTCTCCGCCCGATGCCACAAGCAGCGGGAAAGGGAGGCTGTAAAACAGGATGACAACCATGTCCGTTCGTATCGATAGAGACGTGATTAACGCGCTAATTGCAGGCCATTTTGCGGATCCTTTTTCCGTACTCGGAATGCACCAGACCCCCGCCGGACTTGAAGTCCGCGCTCTGTTACCTGACGCCACCGAAGTGTGGGTCATTGAACCGAAAACCGGACGTAAAGTCGGCAAACTCGAATGCCTTGACTCGCGCGGTTTCTTCAGCGGCGTATTACCGCGTCGTAAAAATCCTTTTCGCTATCAGCTTGCGGTTGTCTGGCACGGCCAGCAGAACCTGATTGACGATCCCTACCGTTTTGGTCCATTGATTCAGGAGATGGATGCCTGGCTGCTGTCGGAAGGCACCCATCTTCGTCCGTATGAAACCCTCGGCGCCCATGCGGATACGATGGATGGCGTGACCGGAACCCGCTTCTCGGTGTGGGCGCCGAACGCCCGACGCGTCTCGGTTGTGGGGCAATTTAACTACTGGGATGGACGTCGTCATCCGATGCGCCTGCGCAAAGAGAGCGGCATTTGGGAGCTGTTTATTCCCGGCGCGCAGAACGGTCAGCTGTATAAATACGAAATGATCGACGCCAACGGCAATCTGCGCGTGAAAGCCGATCCTTACGCGTTTGAAGCGCAGATGCGCCCGGATACCGCCTCGCTGATTTGCGGCCTGCCGGAAAAGGTTGAGCAAACCGAAGAACGCAAAAAAGCCAATCAATTCGATGCGCCTATCTCCATTTATGAAGTGCACCTTGGGTCGTGGCGTCGTCATACCGACAACAATTTCTGGCTGAGCTACCGTGAGCTGGCGGACCAGCTTGTCCCGTACGTGAAGTGGATGGGCTTTACCCATATTGAGCTGTTGCCCGTTAACGAGCATCCGTTCGACGGCAGTTGGGGCTATCAGCCCACCGGTTTGTATGCGCCGACCCGTCGCTTCGGTACCCGCGATGATTTCCGCTATTTCATCAACGCCGCGCATAACGCCGGGCTGAACGTTATTCTCGACTGGGTGCCGGGTCATTTCCCCTCCGACGACTTTGGCCTGGCGGAATTTGACGGCACGAAGCTGTACGAACACAGCGACCCGCGGGAAGGCTATCACCAGGACTGGAACACGCTGATCTACAACTACGGACGCCGTGAAGTCAGCAACTATCTGGTCGGCAACGCCCTGTACTGGATTGAACGCTTCGGCATTGACGCCCTGCGCGTGGATGCGGTGGCATCGATGATCTACCGCGACTACAGCCGGAAAGAGGGAGAGTGGATCCCGAACGAGTTCGGCGGACGGGAGAACCTGGAAGCGATCGAATTTTTACGCAATACCAACCGGATCCTTGGCGAACAAGTGCCGGGCGCGGTGAGCATGGCGGAAGAATCCACCGACTTCGCCGGTGTGTCCCGTCCGCAGGACATGGGCGGGTTGGGATTCTGGTACAAATGGAATCTTGGCTGGATGCACGACACCCTCGACTACATGAAACTGGATCCGGTCTATCGTCAGTATCACCACGATAAACTGACGTTTGGCATGCTCTACAACTACACCGAAAACTTTGTGTTGCCGCTGTCGCATGACGAAGTGGTTCACGGCAAGAAATCGATTCTCGACCGTATGCCGGGCGATGCATGGCAGAAGTTCGCCAACCTGCGCGCCTACTACGGCTGGATGTGGGCCTTCCCTGGCAAAAAACTGCTGTTTATGGGTAACGAATTCGCCCAGGGCCGCGAATGGAACCACGACGCCAGTCTCGACTGGCATCTGCTGGAAGGCGGCGACAACTGGCATCATGGCGTCCAGCGGCTGGTACGCGACCTCAACCACACTTACCGACACCATAAAGCGCTGCACGAACTCGATTTTGACAGCTATGGTTTTGAATGGCTGGTGGTGGATGACAACGCGCGCTCGGTGCTGATTTTTGTGCGCCGCGATAAGGTCGGCAACGAAATTATTGTTGCCAGTAACTTCACCCCGGTGCCGCGCCACGATTATCGCTTTGGCGTAAATCAGCCGGGCAAATGGCGTGAAATACTCAACACCGACTCGATGCATTACCACGGCAGCAACGCGGGTAACGGCGGTGTCGTGCAAACCGACAACATCGGCAGCCACGGACGTCCGCAGTCATTGAGCCTCACCCTGCCGCCGCTGGCGACCATCTGGCTGGTTCGGGAGGGGGAATGAGCCAACTGGAGACGGGCAATGCGACGCCTCACGGCGCGACGTATGACGGGCACGGCGTGAACTTCACGCTGTTCTCCGCCCATGCCGAGCGCGTCGAGCTGTGCGTGTTTGACCCGCAGGGTAACGAGCAGCGCTACGATCTGCCTGCGCGTACTGGCGATATCTGGCACGGCTATTTGCCCGACGCGCGCCCCGGTCTGCGCTATGGTTATCGCGTGCATGGCCCATGGGCGCCTGCTCAGGGGCACCGCTTTAATCCGGCAAAGTTGCTGATTGACCCCTGCGCGCGGCGCGTTGAAGGAGATTTTAAAGACAACCCGCTGTTTCATGCGGGTTATGACGCACCGGATCATCGCGATAACGTCGCCATCGCAGCGAAGTGTGTGGTAACCGCCGATAACTATGACTGGGAAGGCGATACGCCACCCCGCACGCCGTGGGGCAAGAGCGTGATCTACGAAGCCCATGTCAAAGGCTTAACGTATCTGCATCCACAGATCCCGGCGGCGCTCCGCGGTACTTATCGGGCGCTCGGCCATCCGGTGATGATCGCGCATTTTAAGCGTCTCGGGATCACCGCGCTGGAACTGTTGCCGGTGGCGCATTTCGCCAGCGAGCCGCGCCTGCAACGGTTGGGGCTTTCGAATTACTGGGGCTACAACCCGGTAGCGCTGTTTGCGCTGCATCCGGCCTATGCCTGTTCGCCCGAAACGGCGCTCGACGAGTTTCGCGATGCGGTCAAAGCGCTGCACAACGCCGGTATTGAAGTCATTCTCGACATCGTGCTGAACCACAGCGCCGAGCTGGATCTGGACGGACCTCTCTTCTCCCTGCGCGGAATCGACAACCGTAGCTATTATTGGATAAGGGACGATGGTGATTACCACAACTGGACCGGCTGCGGCAACACGTTGAATCTCAGTCAGCCCAGCGTGGTGGCATATGCTTGCGAATGCCTGCGCTATTGGGTGGAGACCTGCCATGTAGACGGTTTCCGTTTTGATCTGGGGTCGGTCATGGGTCGCACGCCGGCGTTTCGTCAGGATGCGCCATTGTTTACGGCCATCAAAAATTGTCCGGTGCTTTCCCGCGTGAAGCTGATAGCAGAACCGTGGGACATTGGCGAAGGCGGGTATCAGGTGGGCAACTTCCCGCCGCCGTTTGCGGAGTGGAACGACCATTTTCGCGACGCCACGCGCCGCTTTTGGCTACGGCATAACCTGACGCTCGGCGAATTCGCCGGACGCGTTGCCGCCTCCAGCGACGTGTTTAAACGTGACGGACGTCTGCCCAGCGCGTCGGTCAATCTGGTGACGGCCCATGACGGTTTCACGCTCAGGGACTGCGTTTGTTTCAACCAGAAACACAATGAGGCGAACGGAGAGGAAAATCGGGACGGAACCGACAACAACCAGAGTAATAATCATGGTAAAGAAGGGTTAGGCGGGACGCTGGATGTGGTTGAGCGTCGGCGCGACAGCATTCACGCGCTGTTGACGACGCTGCTGCTGTCACAGGGAACGCCGATGCTGCTGGCGGGCGATGAACAGGGGCACAGCCAGCACGGCAACAATAACGCCTATTGCCAGGACAATGCGCTGACCTGGCTGGACTGGTCGCAGGCAAGCGACGGTTTGATCGACTTTACCGCCGCGTTGATACATCTGCGCCAGCAAATCCCCGCGCTGGTGGACGACCGCTGGTGGGAAGAGGGCGATGGCAATGTGCGCTGGCTTAACCGCTTCGCGCAGCCTTTAAGCGCAAACGAGTGGCAGAACGGCGCCAGACAGATGCAAATCCTGCTGTCGGGCCGTTTTCTCATCACGATCAATGCCACCACTGAAGTGGCTGAAATTGTATTACCTGACGGGGAGTGGCGCGCTGTTCCCCCATTTGCCGGTGAGGATAATCCGGTGATTACGGCTGTCTGGCCGGGACCTGCGCACGGATTGTGTGTGTTCCAGAGAGGATAAAAAGGAGTTAGTCATGGTGAGTTTAGAGAAGAACGACCGTTTAATGTTGGCGCGCCAGTTGCCGTTGAAATCCGTTGCCCTGATTCTGGCGGGCGGGCGGGGTACCCGTCTGAAAGATTTAACGAACAAGCGCGCAAAGCCGGCCGTTCATTTTGGCGGTAAGTTCCGCATTATCGATTTTGCTTTATCCAACTGTATTAACTCCGGGATCCGCCGTATCGGCGTGATCACGCAATATCAGTCTCACACTCTGGTTCAGCATATTCAGCGCGGTTGGTCGTTCTTTAGCGAAGAGATGAACGAGTTTGTCGACCTGTTGCCCGCGCAGCAAAGAATGCAGGGTGAAAACTGGTATCGCGGCACTGCCGATGCCGTGACGCAGAACCTTGATATTATTCGTCGCTACAAAGCGGAATACGTGGTGATCCTCGCCGGAGACCACATCTACAAGCAGGACTACTCGCGTATGCTCATCGACCATGTCGAGAAGGGCGCGCGCTGTACCGTGGCCTGTATGCCGGTACCTATTGAAGAAGCCAGCGCCTTTGGCGTGATGGCGGTGGACGAAAACGACAAGATTATCGATTTCGTTGAAAAACCGGCGAATCCGCCCGCCATGCCAGGGGATGCCACGAAGTCCCTTGCCAGCATGGGGATCTATATTTTCGACGCTGATTACCTTTACGAGCTGCTGGAACAGGACGACGCTAACGACGCCTCCAGCCATGACTTCGGTAAGGACATTATCCCGTCCATCACGAAAGCTGGCATGGCCTATGCCCATCCTTTCCCGTTGTCCTGTGTGCAGTCGGACCCGGAATCGGAACCTTACTGGCGCGATGTCGGAACGCTTGAAGCGTACTGGAAAGCCAATCTTGACTTAGCCTCGGTGACGCCAGAACTGGATATGTACGATCAGAACTGGCCGATTCGCACTCATATGGAATCCCTGCCGCCGGCGAAGTTCGTTCAGGACCGCTCCGGCAGCCACGGCATGACCCTGAACTCGCTGGTGTCCGGCGGCTGTATTATCTCGGGTTCGGTGGTGGTGCAGTCTGTCCTGTTCCCGCGGGTACGGGTGAACTCATTCTGTAATATTGATTCGGCGGTGTTACTGCCGGAAGTCTGGGTAGGGCGCTCGTGTCGCCTGCGTCGGTGCATTATCGATCGCGCGTGCGTTATCCCGGAAGGGATGGTTATTGGCGAAAACGCGGAAGAAGATGCCCGTCGCTTCTACCGATCCGAAGAAGGCATTGTTTTAGTTACGCGCGAAATGCTGCGCAAACTGCACGTCAAACAGGAGCGATAATGCAGGTTTTACATGTATGTTCGGAGATGTTCCCCCTGCTCAAAACAGGCGGTCTGGCAGATGTGTTAGGTGCGTTACCTGCGGCGCAAATTGCGGACGGCGTGGATGCCCGCGTACTGTTACCCGCGTTCCCGGATATTCGGCGCGGCATTACGGATGCGCAGGTGGTATCGCGTCGTGATACCTTCGCAGGCAAGATCAGCCTGCTGTTCGGCCATTACAACGGGGTGGGGATTTACCTGATCGATGCGCCGCATCTTTACGATCGTCCGGGGAGCCCGTATCACGATACGAACCTGTACGCCTATACCGATAACGTGCTGCGTTTCGCGCTGCTCGGGTGGGTGGGCTGTGAGATGGCCTGCGGACTTGACCCGTTCTGGCGCCCGGATGTGGTGCATGCGCACGACTGGCACGCGGGCCTGACGCCCGCCTATCTGGCGGCGCGCGGGCGCCCGGCGAAGTCGGTCTTTACCGTACACAATCTGGCGTATCAGGGCATGTTTTATGCACAGCATATGAATGACATCGAACTGCCATGGTCGTTCTTTAATATGCATGGTCTGGAGTTTAACGGACAGATCTCCTTCCTGAAGGCCGGTCTGTACTACGCCGACCATATTACGGCGGTCAGCCCAACCTATGCGCGGGAAATCACTGAACCGCAGTTCGCCTACGGTATGGAGGGGCTGTTGCAGCAGCGCCACCGTGAAGGCCGACTGTCCGGGGTGCTGAACGGGGTGGATGAAAAAATCTGGAACCCGGAGACGGATCTGCTGCTGGCCTCGCGCTACACCCGGGATTCACTGGAAGAAAAGGCCGAGAACAAACGTCAGTTACAGATTGCGATGGGGCTGAAGGTCAACGACAAAGTACCGCTGTTTGCCGTCGTGAGCCGCCTGACCAGTCAGAAAGGGCTGGACCTGGTGCTGGAAGCGCTGCCGGGTTTACTGGAACAGGGTGGTCAACTGGCGCTGCTTGGCGCGGGCGACCCCGTATTGCAGGAAGGGTTTCTTGCCGCGGCGGCGGAACATCCCGGTCAGGTGGGCGTGCAGATCGGCTACCATGAGGCTTTTTCGCACCGCATCATGGGCGGCGCGGACGTTATCCTGGTACCGAGCCGTTTTGAGCCGTGCGGCTTAACGCAGCTTTATGGTTTGAAATACGGCACGCTGCCGCTGGTGCGGCGTACCGGTGGTCTGGCGGACACGGTGTCCGACAGTTCGCTGGAAAATCTGGCGGACGGCATCGCCAGCGGCTTTGTGTTTGAGGACAGCAACGCCTGGTCTCTGCTACGGGCGATCCGGCGTGCGTTTGTATTGTGGTCACGACCTTCGCTCTGGCGGTTTGTGCAACGGCAAGCGATGGCGATGGATTTTAGCTGGCAAGTCGCGGCGAAATCATACCGCGAGCTTTACTATCGCTTGAAATAGTTATTCAGGAATCACCATTATGAATGCTCCATTTACCTATGCATCGCCGACCCTGAGCGTAGAAGCGCTTAAGCACTCTATCGCTTATAAGCTGATGTTCACGATTGGTAAAGATCCGGTCATTGCCAATAAGCATGAATGGTTGAACGCCACGCTGTTTGCGGTGCGCGATCGTCTTGTGGAGCGCTGGCTGCGTTCTAACCGGGCCCAGCTGTCGCAGGAAACTCGCCAGGTTTACTATCTGTCGATGGAGTTTCTGATTGGCCGCACGCTGTCCAACGCGCTGTTATCGCTAGGCATTTATGACGATGTGAAAGGCGCGCTGGAGGCGATGGGGCTCGATCTCGAAGAACTGATCGACGAAGAAAACGACCCGGGGCTGGGTAACGGCGGTCTTGGGCGTCTGGCGGCCTGTTTCCTTGATTCGCTGGCGACGTTAGGGCTGCCGGGACGCGGCTACGGTATTCGTTATGACTACGGCATGTTCAAGCAGAACATCGTCGACGGACGGCAGAAAGAGTCCCCCGACTACTGGCTGGAATACGGCAACCCGTGGGAATTTAAACGTCACAACACACGCTATAAGGTGCGTTTCGGCGGGCGTATCCAGCAGGAAGGCAAGAAAACGCGCTGGATTGAAACCGAGGAGATCCTGGCGGTCGCTTACGACCAGATCATCCCCGGCTATGACACCGACGCCACCAACACCCTGCGTCTGTGGAACGCCCAGGCCAGCAGCGAAATTAACCTGGGTAAATTCAACCAGGGCGACTACTTCGCGGCGGTGGAAGATAAAAATCACTCTGAAAACGTCTCGCGCGTGCTGTATCCGGATGACTCTACCTATTCCGGGCGTGAACTGCGTTTGCGGCAGGAATATTTCCTTGTTTCCGCCACGGTGCAGGATATTCTCAGCCGTCATTACCAACTGCATAAAACCTACAAAAACCTGGCGGATAAAATCGCCATCCACCTCAACGACACCCATCCGGTGCTGTCGATCCCGGAGCTGATGCGCCTGTTGATCGACGAGCATAAGTTTAGCTGGGACGACGCGTTTGAAGTCTGCTGTCAGGTCTTCTCTTACACCAACCACACGCTGATGAGTGAAGCGCTGGAAACCTGGCCGGTGGATATGCTTGGTAAAATCCTGCCGCGCCATTTGCAGATTATCTTTGAAATAAACGACTACTTCCTGAAAACCCTGCAGGAGCAGTATCCGAACGATACCGGTCTGCTGGGACGCGCCTCGATTATTGATGAGTCCAACGGTCGCCGCGTGCGTATGGCGTGGCTGGCTGTGGTCGTCAGTCATAAGGTGAACGGCGTGTCTGAACTGCACTCCAACCTGATGGTGCAGTCGCTGTTCGCCGATTTCGCCACTATCTTTCCGACCCGCTTCTGTAATGTGACCAACGGCGTGACGCCGCGTCGCTGGCTGGCGCTGGCGAATCCGTCACTTTCTGAGGTGCTGGATGAAAACATTGGCCGCACCTGGCGTACCGATCTCAGCCAGCTCAGCGAACTGGAGCAGCACTGCGATTTTCCGCTGGTGAATCACGCGGTGCGTCATGCGAAGCTGGAAAATAAAAAGCGGCTGGCGGTGTATATCGCGCAGCAACTGAACGTGGTGGTGAACCCGAAATCGCTGTTTGATGTGCAGATCAAACGTATTCACGAGTACAAGCGGCAACTGATGAACGTGCTGCATGTGATCACCCGTTACAACCGGATCAAGGCCGATCCGGATGCGCAGTGGGTGCCGCGGGTGAATATTTTTGCCGGTAAAGCCGCGTCGGCGTACTACATGGCGAAGCATATTATTCATCTGATTAACGACGTGGCGAAGGTGATTAACAACGACCCGCAGATTGGCGACAAACTGAAGGTAGTGTTTATCCCGAACTACAGCGTCAGCCTCGCGCAGTTGATTATTCCGGCGGCGGATCTCTCTGAGCAGATTTCTCTGGCAGGGACGGAGGCGTCAGGCACCAGTAACATGAAGTTCGCCCTCAACGGCGCACTGACCATCGGTACGCTGGACGGCGCGAACGTCGAGATGCAGGAGCACGTCGGTGAAGAGAATATCTTTATTTTTGGTAATACCGCGGAAGAGGTGGAGGAACTGCGCAGGCAGGGCTACAAACCGCGCGAGTACTACGAGAAAGATGAAGAACTGCACCAGGTGCTGACGCAGATTGGCAGCGGGATGTTCAGTCCGGACGAGCCAGGACGCTATCGTGATCTGGTGGATTCGCTGATTAACTTTGGCGACCACTATCAGGTACTGGCTGACTATCGCAGCTACGTGGATTGTCAGGACAAGGTCGATGAGCTGTATGGTCGCCCAGAAGAGTGGACCGCAAAAGCGATGCTCAATATCGCGAATATGGGGTATTTCTCTTCTGACCGAACCATCAAAGAGTATGCCGATACCATCTGGCATATCGATCCGGTTCGGCTGTAACAGGCATAGCGCCGGGGGCTTCGCTTACCCGGCCTACAACGCGCGTTGTAGGCCGGGTAGGGCGCAGCCGTCATCCGCCAATGCTGGTTTTACGATGCCAGCGACAGCGCCTGTTTTTCCGTATACGCCGCCAGCCATTGGGTTATGCGCGACTGTTGCTCAGCGTTGAGCCACATTCCCTCTTTGGTGCGGCGCCAAAGCGCATCGTCCGCGCGGCGCACCCATTCATGATCCACCAGATACTTCAGCTCCGCCTCGTAGAATTCATGACCGAAATCTTCGCCGAGATCCGCCAGCGACGTCGCTTCGCCGAGGATCAGTCTGGTGTTGCTGCCGTAGGTGCGGGAATAATGGCGCGCCAGTGATTCGCTCAGGAACGGATAGCGGCGGCGCAATTTAGCGGCATAATCTTCACGGTCGCCGCCAATCTCACCGCCCGGTAGCACGCAGTCTTTGGTCCACGCCGGACCGATACCCTGATAGTACGACGACAGTTTTTCCATTGCGTGTTCGGCGAGTTTACGGTAGGTGGTCAGCTTACCGCCGAACACCGACAGCAGCGGCGCTTTACCATTTTCATCATGAATATCCAGCGTGTAGTCGCGGGTGATGGCCTGCGGAGAATCGGATTCATCGTCGCACAGCGGACGTACGCCGGAATAGGTCCAGACGATATCGTCGCGGCCCAGCTGTTTTTTAAAGTGGGCGTTATACACCTTCAGCAGGTAATTGATTTCGCTTTCATCGATTTTCACCGCTTTCGGATCGCCTTTGTACTCAACGTCGGTGGTGCCGATGATCGAGAACTCATCCATCCACGGGATCACAAACACGATGCGTTTGTCTTCGTTTTGCAGAATGTAGGCCTGTTTCTGGGTATGAACGCGCGGCACCACGATGTGGCTGCCTTTGATCAAGCGAATACCGTACGGTGAAGGCAGATGCATGCCCTCGTCGAAAAACTCTTTTACCCACGGACCGGTAGCGTTGACCAGACCACGCGCCTGCCAGGTGTATTTTTTGCCGGAATCAATGTCTTCTGCTTCGACAATCCACAGACCGTTTTCGCGGCGCGCTGAGGTAGCCCGGGTGCGGGTCAACACCTCGCCGCCTTTTTGCACCACCATCTGCGCATTCGCCAGCACCAGTCGGGCATCGTCCACCCAGCAGTCAGAATATTCGAAACCGCGCACGATTTCCGGTTTAAGAACGGATTCTGCGCCAAAACGCAAACCGGTCGAACCCGGCAGGCTGGTGCGTTTGCCGAGGTGATCGTACATAAACAGACCGATGCGGATCATCCACGCCGGACGTAAATGGGGGCGATGCGGCAAACGAAAACGCATCGGAAAGGCAATATGCGGCGCCATTTTCAGCAGCACTTCACGCTCGGCCAGCGCTTCGCTAACCAGACGGAATTCGTAGTGTTCCAGGTAGCGCAGGCCACCATGAATGAGTTTTGAACTGGCGGAAGAGGTGGCGCACGCGAGATCCTGCGCTTCCAGCATCAGCACGGATAAACCGCGTCCAGCGGCATCTGCCGCGATACCGGCACCGTTAATGCCTCCCCCTATCACAATCAGATCTTTGGTTTCCATGCTGCCCTCTTGCACTTTCGTTATAGCTCATAAATGTTCGTTATCGAACATAATAGCAAAGAAACGCGCTATTGGTAACATCGAATAAACAATTTACAGTGATACATATAACATTATGGCGTTTCACTGCCGCCGGGACGTACACTACGCGGTAACATGCCTGAAAAACGTCACCTGCAATAACCTGTACGATAAAGAAGAGAATGTATGGATCAGTTTGAATGTATCAACGTAGAAGAAGCGCACCAGAAGCTGCATCAGGGCGCGGCGGTGCTGGTGGATATCCGCGATCCGCAAAGTTTCGCAATGGGACATACTCCGCAGGCGTTTCATCTGACGAACGACACGCTGGGCGCGTTTATGCGCGAGCATGATTTTGACACGGCGGTCATGGTGATGTGCTATCACGGCAACAGCAGCAAAGGCGCGGCGCAATATTTGTTACAGCAAGGGTATGATGCGGTCTACAGCGTAGACGGCGGCTTTGACGCCTGGCACCGCAACTTTCCCGCCGAAGTGGCGTATGGCGGTTAAGCCAACAAAATGCAGCCTGAAGGAAGAAGGGCCTATATACTGTCCTCTTTTGTGTGGAATAAGCGACAGCAACAATGTTGATGATTACTTCTTTTGCTAACCCCCGCGTGGCCCAGGCTTTTGTCGACTATATGGCGACGCAGGGCGTTATCCTGACCATTCAACAACATCAGCAAAGCGATGTCTGGCTGGCGGATGACTCCCAGGCTGAACGGGTACAGGCAGAGCTGGCGCGTTTTCTGGAGAATCCTGCCGATCCGCGCTATCTTGCGGCCAGCTGGCAGTCGGGGCATACCGGCAGCGGCCTGCACTACCGTCGCTTCCCGTTTCTCGCCACCCTGCGCGAGCGCGCCGGACCGGTCACCTGGTTTATCATGGCGCTCTGCGTTGTGGTATTTATCGTGCAAAATATCGTGGGCGATCAGACGGTAATGGTATGGCTGGCCTGGCCGTTCGATCCGTCACTGAAGTTTGATGTCTGGCGCTACTTCACGCATGCCTTTATGCATTTCTCACTGATGCATATCCTCTTTAACCTGCTGTGGTGGTGGTATCTTGGCGGCGCGGTAGAGAAGCGACTTGGCAGCGGGAAGCTGATAGTCATTACAGTAATCAGCGCGCTACTGAGCGGCTACGTACAGCAGAAATTCAGCGGTCCGTGGTTCGGTGGCCTGTCCGGTGTGGTCTACGCGCTGATGGGCTACGTCTGGCTGCGCGGCGAACGCGATCCGCAAAGCGGTATCTTTTTGCAACGCGGACTGATTATTTTCGCGTTAATCTGGATTGTTGCCGGTTGGCTGGATTTCTTCGGCATGTCGATGGCGAATGGCGCACACATTGCCGGGCTGGCGGTCGGACTGG
Organism: Citrobacter sedlakii NBRC 105722; assembly: GCF_000759835.1. Taxonomy (GTDB): domain Bacteria; phylum Pseudomonadota; class Gammaproteobacteria; order Enterobacterales; family Enterobacteriaceae; genus Citrobacter_A; species Citrobacter_A sedlakii. Next base: position 81,088 of record NZ_BBNB01000003.1, on the reverse strand, counting down.
CGATGGCGCTGGCTGACACGCTGAATGCGCGAAAACGAACATGATTCCAGGGAATAACAATGAAACAAACACAACGACATGACGCGATCATTGAGCTGGTAAAAAAACAGGGATACGTCAGTACCGAAGAGCTGGTGGAGCATTTCTCCGTTAGCCCGCAAACCATTCGCCGCGATCTCAACGATCTGGCCGATCAAAACATGATTCTGCGTCATCACGGCGGCGCCGCGCTGCCGTCCAGTTCGGTGAATACCCCGTGGCACGATCGAAAGGCCACTCAGACGGCGGAAAAAGAGCGCATTGCGCGCAAAGTGGCCACGCAAATCCCCAACGGTTCCACTCTGTTTATTGACATCGGCACCACGCCGGAAGCCGTGGCCCACGCGCTACTCGGTCACAGCAATTTGCGTATTGTGACTAACAACCTGAACGTGGCGAACACGCTGATGGCGAAAGACGATTTCCGCATTATCCTCGCGGGCGGCGAATTGCGCAGCCGCGACGGGGGAATTATCGGTGAAGCGACGCTCGATTTTATTTCGCAGTTCCGTCTTGATTTCGGCATTCTGGGGATCAGCGGCATCGACAGCGACGGTTCGCTGCTGGAGTTCGACTATCACGAAGTGCGCACTAAGCGTGCGATCATTGAAAATTCCCGCCATGTGATGCTGGTGGTGGATCATTCGAAGTTTGGCCGTAACGCGATGGTGAATATGGGCAGCATCAGTATGGTGGATGCCGTTTATACCGACACCCTGCCGCCCGCAGGCATTATGCAGGTGATTTCGGACAACCATATTCAACTGGAACTGTGTTAGTCACACCGCCGGGTGGCCACGCAATGCGCCCTGGCCGCCCTGACGGGATAATTACACCCCATAACCCATCATTTTTAGCAACTGCTGCGCATGCTGTACCGCGTCCTGACGGTGCGCCACGCCAAGTTTCTGATACAGGTTGCGGATGTGGGTTTTGATGGTGGTCGCGGCGACGGCCAGCTCTCCGGCGATCTGCTCGTTGCTGTACCCGGAGTAAATCAGCCCCAGCACCTGCCATTCACGTTGGGTCAGCGGGCTGGTGCGGATCAGCTCCGGCACTTCCGGATGGTTCAGCAGACGCTCGACAAAGCCTTCGTCGAAGTGGGCAAACTTGTGGCGGTGATGCTGGTTAATTTCGCGCAAGATCCGCTGGGCGCGATGCTGGTCCAGCTCCGGCAAGGTATTCAGTTGGATCAACTGGCGTAACTGCTGCGCCATCGCTTCGCCTTCAATCACAAAATGGCTGATAAAACCGGTGCGGTTGGCAAGCTGTAAGGCGTCGAGCAGCACGCGCTGGGCGTCGTTTTTCCGCCCTGCCTGCCAGTAAAGCTGGTTCAGGAGCAGCAGGTTACGGTTGAGATCGCTCATCAGCCGTAGGCTGCGCGCGTTCTCATTCAGTTCTTCAAGCACGATTTCCGCGGGTTCGAATTCCCCCAGCAGGATCTGCGCGCGGGCAATGTTGCGCCACTGGCCCTGCAGGAAGTGGTTATTGGCAAACTCCGGTTTCGGTGTGTGGCGCAACCAGTTAGCGGCGGACTTTTTATCGCCGGTCATCTGCCAGTAGATTACCCGTACTTTGTCGGCGTTGGAGATCCAGTCGCTATGGTAGTGACCGTTGCCGAGCAGGTTTTCCAGACGGTTAAGATGGCTGCGGGCATTATCCAGATCGCCGCGCGCCAGCGAGCACTGGATCAGCAGGGCCAGACACTGGAGCTGCTGCTGGGGCTGGAAGGTGGAAAGCACTTCAATGCCGCTGCGGGCAGAGGCTTCCGCTTCGTCCAGACGCGCCCATGCCCACAGTAACTGTGCGCGGATGCGTACCAGGAACTCGTGCATCGGCAACTGTTCCAGATGCTGATCTTTGATCAACTGGAACGCTTTTTCCTGTGTTTCCCAGGCGGCCTGCAAAAAGCCCTGGGCAAACAAGATTTCGCTTTGCTGGATCAGACTCCACAGCGCGTAGTGCCAGACGTCATGATGACGCGCCATCTGTTCGGTCTGCTGCATCAGCGCCAACGAGCGGGAGAGGTCGCCTTTACAGTGCAACACTTCGCCGTGCACCGAGGTGGCGACAATGCGGCTATAGAACCAGGCAATGGGCAGTTCGTCCAGCGCCAGTTTCGCCAGGCGTTCCGCTTCGTCAGGGTTGCCGTCGTTGATCGCCACCTGCGCCCGCAGCGCGTTAAATTCGGCATGCAGGGTGCTGTCCATCACGCCTTTGATCTCTTGTTCGGCGCGCGCCAGCAGAGTATTCACTTCGCTGTAGCGGTGCTGGCTCTGCATCAGCCAGGCCTGGAGCAGCACCAGACGCGGGTTTTCCAGCAAACTTTCCCACGGCAGCGCTTTGAGTGACTCTTCCAGCAGCGCCAGTTCGCTGTGGTTGAACAGACCCCAGGCGTGATTCAACAAGATATCGCGCAGCATATGCGCGTCACCTGCCGCCAGCGCGTGGTGGATAGCTTCGCTCGGGAAGCCCTGCGCCATCCAGCTTTCGGCGGCGGCGCGGTGAATCTCCGGCAGTTCTGTCGCCAGTTCCCACTGGCAGCGCTGGCGCAGGAAGCTACCAAACAGTGGGTGGTAGCTGAACCATTCGCCGGTGTCATCCATTCGTTGCAGGAATAAACCCTGACGCTCGATCTCCTCCAGGCGCATTTGACCGTTTTCTTCACCGGTCACCCGGACGATCAGCGCATCGTTCATTGATCGCAGAATGGCGCTTTTCAGCAGGAAATGACGGGTGCTGACGTCGACGCTGTCGAGCACTTCATCAACCAGATAATCTGAGAGATGGCTGGCGTTGATTCCTGCCAGTCGGCGTGCGGACTGGTGGGCTGAGTTGTTATTTTGCCGTGCAGAGAGGGCGATCAGCTGCAGGGCTGTCGCCCAACCGGCAACGTCGTCGCACATCCGGCTACTTTCAGCCGCTTCAATGGGGGAGGATAAACGGCGATCGAAAAACTGCTTCGCTTCCTGATGATTAAAGGCCAACTGCTGGCTGCCGATCTCCAGAAGCTGATCGCGTACGCGCAGATTGGCAATGCCTAACTGCGGTAAATTACGCGACAGCACCACCAGGGTAAGATTTTCCGGCTGATGGCGCAGGAAGAAGCGCATGGATTCGTGAATCACCGGATTGGTGATCAGGTGGTAGTCGTCGATAACCAGGTACAGCGGGCGATGCCATTCGGCCAGTTCAATAAACAGCTGCGCAAACAGCGAGGTCAGACTGACGTACTGGCGTTTTTGCACCATCACTTCACTGGTGGCGCAGTGTCCGTTGGTGGCCTGTTGAATTGCCGCAATCAGATAGCTGGCAAACCGTTCCTGCTGGTTGTCACCTTCATCCAGCGAATACCAGCCGAGATCGGTTTTGCCTGCGGCCCATTGTGAAACGAGCGTGGTTTTCCCATATCCCGCAGGACTTGTGATCAGGGCGAGCCTGTAATTGTTCGCGCCGGAAAGTTTAGCCAACAGGCGCTCGCGAACCACCGTATGGTCGAGACGAACCGGACGACTTAGTTTAGACGGAATCAACATAGTTAACACTTCACTGTGGAAAATGGGGGAACTGCGATTTTTTTTGCGCTTCGTAATTAATGGTTATAAGGTCGGCCAGATTAGAAACTTTTGCAAGTTATGTCCGGTAATGGACTGCCTTAATTTGCACTGCATCACAAATTTTTCTGAAGCCTAATCCGCGTCGGGTCTGGTTTGCCCGGCATGACGTTGGGTTTTTTACTCTTGCTGAAGAATAATTACAGTTTGCAAGGGCTTGCATTCATGAAAGTGACCGCGTTAATTGTAACTTACGGTGATAAATTATTATTGAAAATGCCCTACGGCGAAGCAGCAGAAAACGGTTTGAAATAGCAGCAGTATTTTCCTTGCAACAGACGTTGTTTAAGGATCATCACCAGAAACTACGATTATCGACGAGCGTTTTGCAGAGCGCGATATCGGTTACATGATAATCGCGAAGCGTGTCCTGAGGGCAGGAATGGTAAGACAACGCCATGAATAAAAAAGGGATAATGCAATCAGCAATGAGACCAAGGATAAAAGAAAAGGTAATGGTAAGAAGCACCCATTTTTCATAAGGGTCGGGAAGTGCCTGGTACTTTACGTCTTTGCTAAATAAAACCCTAACCATAGCAACAACAACATACATGACTAAAGGTATCGCGCCAATAAGTACGCATGTTTTATTATAAGAGATCCTATCCCCCATGCTGATTAAAGATAAAAAGTCAGTCATTACCCTGCCAAATAACAAAAAATGCAGGTTTTCGAGGAAAAAAAGAATAAGCGCAATAGCGCAAAGACGCAAATGACTCTTCTTCATTATCCCTCCTCAGAATGAGTAAAAGTTGGGGTGGGAGGATCCGCAATCATAATGTTTATGATTAAACGTATAGTCACGCAATTTATTTTTTAATTCACTTGATAGCCCTGCTTTTTCATCAATAATATTTAATCTGTTGTTAAAGATTAAACCCATAACAACAATGATAGTCGTGGTGACTATTACCGGCGAACTCAACAAAGCCAAAACGCCTGCGACTAACCCAATCAAAACTCCCGACACCACAGCTTTTGCCATATCCATTGTGATATCGACCAGAAAATCAGTCAGGTTATAGTCAGACTTAAAAATGAGTTCGATAGCCCGCCAGGCCAGCGAAAAATAGATGCAATATCTGACTCCGTTGCGGATGTTGTGGTAAAGCCCCCGTTTACCGATGGTCATTTCCAGTATTTGCGGGTGATTAGCGCCGTAGCGAGTACCGGTAAGTATGCGCCGTAAGCCGGGGTATCCGGTAATTTTTATATAGGTTTTACCGCCCACTTTGTATTCAATGGCTTTGATTTTCAAAACATCAAAGTTAAACATCAACTCCTTAGCAGGGTTGTACCAGGTGGTGAGCTTTGACAGACTGCGAAAGGCATCCAGCCCATCCTTTATATTGCCAGGCCCTGCCCGATATGAAAAAAAACGATCGACGCCACCCATCAAATCGTCGATAACTTGCTGCGCTTCTTCCAGGGTCAGCAGGAGAATGTGATGATGTTGGGTAATAAATGAACCATCCATAAAAGCCATATCACGCAGCGCAGGATTCATTGAATGCCAGCGGAAGTCTGATGAATCGCGTAGTGGATCTTCCCTGTAATGATCGGTGTTGTATAACGAAGAGGGTCGGTGACGCATACTATTCTCTTATATAAACTGTCCAGACTCAGAAAAGACGGTCGTTCCAGAAACTGAAAGCGCTGGTGCTCGCTATACAGTGTTCCCAACTGATAGATTCATACGTAAAACAAACGCGTTCCTGTGCTTCGTTACCATTTTCAATAATATTATGTGGTACTATCATTTTGATGCTAGAAATATGCGCTTTGAATAACTTTATTTTATAATAAATCTCTTGATGCCCTTCCGGATTAACCCGATAGAGATGGATCTCACACTCAAGCGTTTCGTTATCATTTATAGCTTTGTTGAGCAACGGCGACGAACGATCAACGGGCTTGATGATTTGCAATTCATGATGGCAAACATTTTGCTGGCGGGATGTTTCATGCTCAAGTGCGTAAATCATTATCTGATCAATATGACTGGCCTGAGATTTATTACCAATCGAATTCCGTGAGCCGCACCGGGCCGAGATATCACCCTGTAACTCTCCCTTTAGCGTAAGCCAGGATAAATGAGCCATATTATTTCCTTATAAAATATTTACGTAAATAATATATTGAAATAAAGCTATTTAAGTGTGCGCGTGTTATTTCGGTAATTCAACTATTTTTATTATTGCATTCCAGTAATAATAAAAGACGTCGTAACACATTCTCATATATACCGGACAGGCGATTCATCCCCATTCACGGAAGTTGGTCTGGCCAGACCAAAATTTGGGTTAAAATAAGCAAGTGACGGTAAGCTGAACCGCAGGGAAGGATGCGCGAAAGTGGCCTCGATCACATTTTTGCGCTCATCCCCACTACTCCTCCCTGTCTAATCCCGGGTGGGATGAGGAAGGTCAACAATGAGCCAGGCAAACTAGCGATAACGTTGTTTTATTACCAAAGGACCCGGAATTCCTATGTCACAGCCTACCTTCAATCAAGAGCAATTTCAGGCTGCCCTGACGCGTCAGTGGCAGCGTTTCGGTTTACTGTCAGCTCACGAGATGACGTCCCGCCAGTGGTGGCAGGCGGTCAGCGGCGCGCTGGCGGAATTACTCAGCGCCCAACCTGTGGCGAAGCCGGTGAAAAACCAGCGCCATGTGAACTACATTTCAATGGAGTTTCTGATTGGACGCCTGACCGGTAATAACCTGTTGAATTTGGGCTGGTATGAAGGGGTGAGCGAGACGCTGAAAGCACACGGCGTTCACCTCACTGACCTGCTGGAAGAAGAGATTGACCCGGCGCTGGGCAACGGGGGGCTGGGCCGTCTGGCGGCCTGCTTCCTTGATTCCATGGCGACCGTCGGACAGTCTGCGACCGGCTATGGCCTCAACTACCAGTACGGGCTGTTCCGCCAGTCGTTTGCCGACGGTAAGCAAATGGAAGCGCCGGACGACTGGCATCGCGGTAGCTACCCGTGGTTCCGCCATAATGAAGCGCTTGACGTGCAGGTGGGGATCGGCGGGAAAGTAACGAAGGACGGGCGCTGGGAGCCTGACTTTACGATCACCGGGCAGGCGTGGGATCTGCCGGTACTGGGTTACCGTAACGGCGTAGCGCAACCGCTGCGTCTGTGGCAAGCCACCCATGCGCATCCGTTTAACCTGACCAAATTTAACGACGGCGATTTCCTGCGTGCCGAGCAACAGGGCATCGATGCTGACAAACTGACCAAAGTGCTCTACCCGAACGACAACCATACCGCTGGCAAAAAGCTGCGCCTGATGCAGCAATATTTCCAGTGCGCCTGCTCGGTGGCCGACATTCTGCGTCGCCATCATCTGGCGGGGCGTAAGCTGCACGAGCTGGCGGATTACGAAGTCATTCAACTGAACGACACCCATCCGACCATTGCGATCCCGGAACTGCTGCGTGTGCTGATTGACGAACATCAGATGAGCTGGGATGACGCCTGGGCGATCACCAGCCGCACCTTCGCCTACACCAACCACACCCTGATGCCGGAAGCGCTGGAGTGTTGGGATGAGAAGCTGGTAAAAGCGCTGCTGCCGCGTCATATGCAGATTATTAAAGAGATTAACACCCGCTTTAAAACGCTTGTCGATAAAACCTGGCCTGGCGACAAGCAGGTCTGGGCGAAGCTGGCGGTGGTGCATGACAAACAGGTGCGCATGGCGAACCTGTGCGTGGTCAGCGGCTTTGCGGTTAACGGCGTGGCGGCACTGCACTCCGATCTGGTGGTGAAAGATCTGTTCCCCGAATACCACCAGTTGTGGCCAAACAAATTCCACAATGTCACCAACGGCATTACCCCGCGCCGCTGGATCAAACAGTGCAACCCGCAGTTGGCGGCGCTGTTGGATAAGACGCTGAAAAAAGAGTGGGCCAACGATCTCGATCAGTTGATCAACCTTGAGAAGTACGCTGACGACGCGAAATTCCGTCAGACCTGGCGCGACATCAAACAGGCTAACAAAGTACGTCTGGCCGAGTTTGTAAAAGCGCGTACCGGTATTGCGATTAACCCGCAGGCGATTTTTGACATTCAGATTAAGCGCCTGCATGAGTACAAACGCCAGCATCTGAACCTGCTGCATATTGTGGCGCTGTATAAAGAGATCCGCGAAAACCCCCAGGCTGACCGTGTGCCGCGTGTGTTCCTGTTTGGCGCGAAGGCGGCGCCGGGCTACTACCTGGCGAAAAATATCATCTTCGCTATTAATAAAGTGGCGGACACCATCAACAACGATCCGAAGGTCGGCGATAAGCTGAAAGTGGTGTTCCTGCCGGACTACTGCGTGTCGGCGGCGGAAATGCTGATCCCGGCGGCGGATATCTCGGAGCAAATCTCCACGGCGGGTAAAGAAGCCTCCGGAACCGGCAATATGAAGCTGGCGCTGAACGGCGCGCTGACGGTCGGTACGCTGGACGGGGCGAATGTCGAAATCGCCGAGAAAGTTGGTGATGAAAACATCTTTATTTTTGGCCATACCGTGGAAGAAGTGAAAGCCCTGAAGGCGAAAGGCTACGACCCGGTGAAGTGGCGTAAGAAAGATAAGCTGCTGGATGCGGTGCTGAAAGAGCTGGAAAGCGGTAAGTACAGCGACGGCGACAAACACGCTTTCGATCCGATGCTGCACAGCATCGGCAAGCAGGGCGGCGACCCGTATCTGGTGATGGCCGATTTCGCCGCTTACGTAGAGGCGCAGAAGCAGGTGGATGTACTGTACCGTGACCCGGAGGGTTGGACTCGCGCGGCGATCCTGAACTCTGCGCGCTGCGGCATGTTCAGCTCGGATCGTTCTATCCGTGATTATCAGACCCGTATCTGGCAGGCCAAACGCTAAGGGAGCGCGATGGAGAGCAAACGTCTTGATAATGCCGCGCTGGCGGCGGGGATCAGCCCCCATTACATCAATGCCCACGGCAAACCGCAGTCAATTGGCGCCGAAACCAAGCGGCGTTTGCTGGACGCAATGCACCGTATCCCCGACGCCGGGAAGGCGGCGACGCCTGTGCCGGGCGTCAGGGTGTTTACTGCGGGCAAAAAAATGTCGCTCACCGTCGAAGGCAAAGGCGAGTTTAGCTGGCTGTTGACGACCGAACAGGGCGAGCCGTTTAAAGGCCATGCGACAGGCGGCAAAGCGTTCAACCTGCCGGCGAAGCTGCCGCCCGGTTATCACTCGCTGACGCTGACGCAAGGGGAGCAGCGCAGCCATTGCCGGATCATCGTCGCGCCGAAGCGCTGCTATGAACCGCAGGCATTACTGAACGGTAAAAAATTGTGGGGCGCGTGCGTGCAGCTTTATACGCTGCGCTCAGACAACAACTGGGGAATTGGCGATTTCGGCGATCTGAAAGCCATGCTGGTTGACGTCGCCAAACGCGGCGGGGCGTTTATTGGATTAAATCCGATCCACGCGCTTTATCCTGCCAACCCTGAAAGCGCCAGCCCTTATAGCCCATCGTCACGCCGTTGGCTGAACGTGATTTATATTGACGTGAATGCGGTCGACGATTTCCGTCTGAGTGAAGAGGCGCAGGCATGGTGGCAAATGCCAACCACGCAGCAAACATTGAAGCAGGCGCGGGAGGCCGAATGGGTCGATTATTCGACCGTCACCGCGCTTAAATTGGCGGCTCTGCGCATGGCGTGGAAACGCTTTGCCGTGCGTGATGATGAGCAGATGGCGGCGTTCCGCCATTTTGTGGCGCAGGAAGGCGAAAGCCTCTACTGGCAGGCGGCGTTTGATGCGTTGCATGCCGCACAGGTGAAAGAAGACGAACTGCGCTGGGGGTGGCCGGTCTGGCCGCAGGCGTATCAGTCGGTGGACTCACCGGCGGTCAAAGCCTTTTGTGACGCACACCGTGACGAAGTGGATTTTTATCTCTGGCTACAGTGGCTGGCGTACACCCAGTTTGCGGCGTGCTGGGAAACCAGCCAGGGCTATAGCATGCCGGTCGGCCTGTACCGTGATCTGGCGGTAGGCGTGGCGGAAGGCGGGGCGGAAACCTGGTGCGATCGCGAGCTGTATTGCCTGAAAGCGTCGGTTGGCGCGCCGCCGGATATTCTCGGTCCGCTTGGGCAAAACTGGGGGCTGCCGCCAATGGATCCGCATATTATGGCGGCGCGCGCTTACGAACCATTTATTGAGCTGCTGCGCGCCAATATGCAGAACTGTGGCGCGCTGCGTATCGACCACGTGATGTCGATGCTGCGTCTGTGGTGGATCCCGTATGGCGAAACCGCCGACCACGGCGCGTATGTTCATTATCCGGTCGACGATCTGCTGTCGATTCTGGCGCTTGAAAGCCACCGGCATCAGTGCATGGTGATTGGGGAAGATTTGGGTACGGTGCCGGTGGAGATTGTCGGCAAGCTGCGTGACAGCGGCGTGTACTCGTACAAAGTCCTCTACTTCGAGAATGATCATGAGAAGACCTACCGTGCGCCGAAAGCGTATCCGGAACAATCAATGGCTGTCGCGACGACGCATGACCTTCCTACGCTGCGAGGCTACTGGGAGAGCGGAGACCTGACGCTTGGTAAAACGCTGGGGCTGTATCCTGACGATGTCGTGCTGCGCGGCCTGTATCAGGACCGCGAGCTGGCGAAGCAGGGGCTGCTGGACGCTCTGCACAAGTATGGCTGTCTGCCTAAACGCGCCGGGCATAAGGCTTCGCTGATGGCGATGACGCCAACGCTGAATCGCGGTATGCAGCGATATATCGCCGACAGTAACAGCGCCCTGTTGGGTTTACAGCCGGAAGACTGGCTGGATATGGCGGAACCGGTGAACATTCCGGGCACCAGCTATCAGTACAAAAACTGGCGTCGTAAGCTGTCCGCCACGCTTGAAACGATGTTTGCGGATGAAAAGGTGAATAAACTGATTAAGGATCTGGACAAGCGGCGACGCGCGGCCACGAAGAAAAGGTAAAACAAAACCCGTCGAAAGACGGGTTTTTACTGTCCTGATGATGTGCCGGATACGACGTTTCGTGTCGCCATCCGGCACAGAAAGCGATCAGACCACCATCCCCAGCAGCAGACAGCCAATCAGGCCGCAGACTGAGATAATGGTTTCCAGCATCGACCAGGACTTGATGGTCTCGCCGATTGTCAGGTTGAAGTATTCTTTAAACAGCCAGAAGCCCGGATCGTTCACGTGAGAGAAAATCACGCTACCGGAGCCAACTGCAATCACCATTAGCTCAGGACTCACGCCGGTTGTGGCAATCAGCGGCGCGACAATCCCGCCAGCGGTAATTGCTGCAACGGTTGCAGAACCCAGCGCGATACGCAGAACGGCTGCGATAGACCACGCCATCAGGAGCGGGGAAATGTTGGTTTCATGCATCATTGACGCGATGTATTTGTCCACGCCGCTGTCAACCAGCACCTGTTTGAACGCACCGCCGCCGCCGATGATCAACAGCATCATGGCGATAATTTTGATCGAAGAAGTCAGGGTGTCGTTAATCTGATCCATCGAACGACCACGGTTCAGGCCGAAGGTGAACAGGGCGATCAGCACTGCAATCAGTGTCGCCATTACCGGGTCGCCAAAGAACTCCGCCACCGGCAGGAAGGCGTGGCCTTTCGGCAAGACCATTTCGGCAACGGCGCGCATCGCCATCAGCACAACCGGGACCAGCGAAGTCCAGACGCTGACGCCAAAGCTCGGCATCTCTTCTTCGCTAAAGGTTTTCGCGCTGTACAGACCTTCCGGGATCGGCTTATCGATGCCTTTCAGGCAGCGAGCAAATACCGGACCTGCCAGAATAACGGTCGGGATCGCCAGGATAGTACCGAACAGCAGCGTTTTACCCATATCGGCCTGGAAAATGGTGGCGATAGCGGTCGGGCCCGGGTGCGGCGGCAGAAAGCCGTGGGTGACGGACAGCGCAGCCGCCATGGGTACGCCGACGTACAGCAGCGGAATGTTGGCCGCAGCCGCAATCGTAAAGACCAGCGGCAGCATCAGCACAAAGCCCACTTCGTAGAACAGGGCGAAACCAACGGTAAAGCCGGTTAATACCACGGCCCACTGGATGTGCTGTTTACCAAATTTGGCAATCAGGGTGGTGGCGATACGCTGTGCGCCGCCGCAGTCCGCCAGCATTTTGCCCAGCATGGCGCCAAAGCCCATGATCAGGGCGAGGCTTCCCAGGGTACCGCCGACGCCCGCTTTGATCGAGCCGATAACTTTATCCAGCGGCATTCCTTGCATCAATCCAACAGCAAGCGCCACCAGGACGAGAGCGATGAAGCCGTTCATTTTGAAGCGGATCATCAGGAGTAATAGCAAGATTACACCGATAGCAACGATGACTAATGGCATGATTTACCTGGCCTTTCATTTTGTTATGGGTAACGTCAGTGTTTAGACGACAATTTCCGGTTGTCCCAACTGGGAACAGAGACGTAACGGCACCGTGACTGATTTCCTTCGAACTATTTAGTTTAGTCGGATGTTATGTGTGTGTTGGGTGCCCATGCGAATGATACGGGTAACATGTTGTGATTGAAAATCACCCCGGTAGGCAAAATTTAAATTATGCGAGGCAGGTCAAATTATTGGGGTAGCAGAAGGGCATTTTATGACGGATGAACAGCCGTATGTGCAAGGCAGATACGCGTGAGCAGGCCCGGTAAGCGGTAGCCCACCGGGCAAAAGGGAGGCCGGACTTAGTAGTATGAGTGTTCGCCGCGCTGGTGTTCAGTCAGGTCGCGAACGCCTTTCAGTTCCGGGAATTCGTTCAGCAGTTGCTTTTCGATCCCTTCTTTCAGGGTGACGTCAACCATGGAGCACCCGTTACAGCCGCCGCCAAACTGCAGGATGGCGTAGCCTTCGTCGGTGATCTCCATCAGTGAAACGCGACCGCCGTGACCGGCAAGCTGCGGGTTAATCTGCGATTGCAGCATATATTCAACGCGTTCCATCAGCGGCGCATCGTCAGCCACTTTACGCATTTTGGCGTTCGGCGCTTTCAGGGTTAACTGAGAACCTAACTGGTCGGTGACGAAATCGATTTCCGCATCTTCCAGAAACGGTGCGCTCAGTTCATCAACATACGCAGTCAGCAGATCAAATTTCAGGGCGGTGTCGGTTGCTTCCACGGCGTCCGGCGGACAATAAGAAACGCCACATTCAGCGTTAGGCGTACCGGGATTGATCACAAATACGCGGATTTGTGTCCCTTCTTCCTGATTTGCCAGCAGTTTGGCAAAGTGCGCTTGTGCAGCATCGGAAATACGGATCATAGTAATGGCCTAATAGTTGACTATTTTAGTTGGTTATAATACGCCCATCATCGAGGCTCTACAAGGTTCGACACAGGCACCATACCTGGACCGTCGCCGCGCCGTTGCGCAAAAGCAGCTTCGCGAGCTCCCCGACGGTACTGCCGGTAGTGACGACATCATCCACAACAACCATATGGAGTCCCTTTACCGGCAATTCAAGGCGAAAGGCGTTTTTCAGGTTGCGTTTACGCAGTCGGGCGCTGAGATGATGCTGGGGCGCGGTAGGACGTACGCGCGTGACGCAGCGATCGTCCCAGGGACAATTTAGCCAACGCGCCAGCGGTCGGCACAGCAGTTCGCTTTGATTAAATCCTCTGCGCCAGTGGCGACGCGACCAGAGCGGAACGCTAATCAGCCTGTCTGGGCGGATGAATCCGCTCTGACGACGTGCCTGTAACACTGACAGCAACAGCAAACGCGCCAGCGCGGGGGCGATCTCCCCGCGTCGGGAAAATTTAAGCTGGTGGATAAGCGTACTCAACGGCGGCGTATAGTCGTTTACCATAATCAGCCGCTGCCACGGCGGCGGTTTTTGCAGACAGCGGCCGCAGGGCAGGGTTGGATGCGCGCAAGGCAGCCCACAGCGCGGACAAAGCAAGACACGGTGGCCCGTCGCCCGCTGGCAGACGGAGCAAAGACCCCAACGGCTTAGCGCCAGCGGCATCCGACATAGCCAGCATAATCCCGGTACTGTTAGCATAGGTTCATCCTTGTAAGTGAAAAGAGAACAGTAACTGATGAATGACATTTGGTGGCAGACCCGCGGCGAGGGAAAGTGTCATCTTGTGCTGCTGCACGGATGGGGACTGAATGCGGAGGTGTGGCATTGCATTAGCGAGGAACTTAGCTCGCATTTCACGCTGCATCTGGTCGATCTTCCCGGTTTTGGGCGCAGTCAGGGGTTTGGCGCGATGTCGCTTGAGGAGATGGCGGTTCACGTACTGAAACAGGCGCCAGAGAACGCGATCTGGCTGGGCTGGAGTCTGGGAGGGCTGGTGGCAAGCCAGGTGGCGCTAACGCGTCCTGAACGTGTGCAGGCGCTGGTAACGGTGGCGTCCTCTCCCTGCTTTAGCGCCCGTGACGGCTGGCCGGGGATCAAGCCTGAAGTACTGGCGGGTTTCCAGCAGCAGCTAAGTGAGGACTTTCAGCGGACGGTTGAGCGTTTTCTGGCGCTGCAAACCATGGGCACGGCGTCGGCGCGCCAGGATGCCCGCGCGCTGAAGAAAACGGTGCTGGCGTTGCCCATGCCGCCGGTAGACGTGCTCAACGGCGGACTGGAGATCCTTAAAACGGTTGATCTGCGCGAACCGCTGAAAGCCGTGCAGGTGCCTTTCCTGCGCCTGTACGGTTACCTGGACGGTCTGGTGCCGCGTAAGATTGTGCCAGTGCTGGATGCGCTGTGGCCGCAGAGTGAATCGCAGATCTTTACGAAGGCGGCACATGCCCCGTTTATTTCTCATCCAGCGGCGTTTTGTGAAGCGCTGATTGCGTTGAAACAGTCACTGTAATGCCTGTTGCCAGGCCCGGCACTCGCGCACGCGCCGGGCAGGGTATCAGTGGCTTAATCGCATTACTTCAGCGGCTGACAGGCCGGTGATTCTTGACACCGTACGCCGATCGATTCCATCCGCCAGCATGGTGCGCGCAATGCGTTGCGCTTCTTCGCGTTTACCTAACCGTAAGCCTTTTTTTATGCCCTTTTTCAATCCATTTTCAAGGCCGCGTTGATGGCCTTCCTGGCGTAATCTTTCGGCAATCGTCATCATCCTCTCCTTGTGCTGGGGTAAACGTTCGGTCACCGCGTGAATAAACTCATCAAAGCGATCGCTGTCGCCGGAACGCAAGAGATAATTAAATAGCGCTTTAAGCTGTTTGTCATTAGCGTGTCCTTTAACAAGCAGCGTCGCCAGCTTTTCCACCAGCCCAAGCAGGTCACGGGTGCGAATATGCTTTTGTATCAGCTCAAGCAACGCCATTCGTCGATGCTGCATGATCTCGTCATCCGGTATGACGGTGATATCCACAAGGGGAAATGCGGTGGCATAAAGCTCTCTTGCCAGTGAGGGGTTATCAAATTCATCAAGCCAGCAAAGGGAAAATGGGTAGGGACTTTCCGTGCCGTGATAAAACAGCATCGGCACCACCAGTGGCAATTTTTTATGCCCCGCGTCCAGGTGCTGCTGCATCGCCGCGATGGCGTAACGCATCAGCCGAAACGCCATGTGAGCATCCGGCGTGCTTTGATGCTCAATAACAATGTAGATATAGGCGTCTCCTTCGCGGGTTTTAAGCGACCACAAGATATCGGAATAATAAGCCCGCAGTTGTTCCTCGATAAAGCTGCCCGATTCCAGCTTCAGCGTTTTCAAATCGCAGAGGTGTCGCACTGCTGCGGGCAGGTGGAGTTTAAGGAAGTCCCGCGCGGTAGGGGGATGGCGGAGAAAGGTTTTGAAAATCGCATCATGCGGCGTTGAGGTCATTATGGTGTTCCGTCACGTAAATAGTCAGAGGACGGAAGCGTAAACGTCGGGGCTGTTGGCCGCACCCGGTAAAAGTTCATCCTGCGAAAGAGGACGAAGGAATCATCACGCGTGGTGAAAGCGGTTCATTTTCGCGGAACGGAGCGCGCAAAAAACGACACGGGGCAGTAGGTATCGTTTTTAGCGCTGGGGGGGAGGGGTTAGCGCAATGTCCACCATTCGCGCAGGCAGGCTTTGCCTTCCGGACAGCTTTTACAGCTTCCCGAAAGGCAGCCGTCGGGTTCTTCCTGAATCCGTGCGGCTTTTCCCATCGTTTCCAGTTGATTCAGCATCGCGTCGATCATTGGCTGTGGCGTATGCAGCGTCTGGCTGATTTGCGCCGCCTCCATGCGCCCACGCAGCGCCAGTAAATCGCGAACCTGAATCAGTGAAGCCATCGTTCAGCCCTTAGTGACAGTCGCCGGTGGTGGTCGACGCGGCGCAGCAGGCGCTGGCGCTTTTACGCGTCGCCAGCAGATTAACATCCACCCGGCTCCGCGCCCGACGCAGCAGGCCAATCACCACGACGTTAAACAGAATCACCGCCAGAATGCACACTAGGCTATAGGTTGGATGTTCGCCGTAGCTGGCGACCTGATAGAACAGGGTCGACAGCGAGTATGCGATGTTCAGCCCCCACAGAATGGAGAAGCCCATCCAGCCGCGGCTGGACTCGCGAGCGATTGCGCCCATCACTGAGATGCACGGAACGTACAGCAGGACGAAAATCAGGTAGCTGTAAGCCGCCGCCGCGCTGCCAAATTTCGCATCCATGACGCCCATCGCGCCGGTCGCCATTTCGCCATCACCCTTGCTGGCTTCGATCGGGTTCGCCAGAACGCTCAGGCTGAGCGTATCTTTCAGGCTCTGCCAGGTTTCTTCCAGCGCGTCGAGCAGTTCGCCGCCAAGGCTGAACTCAGCCGGGTTAAATGCCTCTTCCTGAATGTTTTCCGCGGTGTAAAGGGTGTTGAGCGTACCGACCACCACTTCTTTCGCCATCGCACCGGTGAACAGACCTACTGTGGCCTGCCAGTTATCCTCGTGTACGCCGATCGGCTTGAAGACAGGCGTAATTACGCGGCTAACGGAAGCCAGGGCAGAGTCGTTGATGTTGTCGACGATTTTACCGTCCAGCGAGAAGCTGTTAAACGCGCTCAGGAAGATGCTGACGATGACGATCACTTTACCGGCGCGCAGTACAAAGCCTTTCAGACGCTGCCAGGTCTGGATCACCAGGCTTTTAATGTGGGGGATATGATAAACCGGCAGTTCCATCACAAACGGCGAGGCTTCGCCGCGCATAATGGTGTGTTTGAGCATCAGGCCGGTCAGCACTGCCATCACAATGCCCAGCACGTACAGGGAGAACACTGCCAGCGCGCCGTTTTGCCCGAAGAAGGCGGCCGCAAAGACGGCGAAAATCGCCAGGCGCGCGCCGCAGGACATAAACGGCGCCATCATGATGGTCATCAGGCGTTCACGCGGCGCGTCCAGCGTACGGGCGCCCATCACCGATGGGACGTTGCAGCCAAAGCCGACGATCAGCGGAACAAACGATTTTCCTGGTAGCCCCAGCGCCTGCATCAGGCGGTCCATGACAAACGCGGCGCGCGCCATGTAACCGGAGTCTTCGAGGAAAGAAAGGAACAGGTACATCATGCCGATTTGCGGTACCAGCGGCAGAACAGTATTGATACCGCCGCCAATCCCCTGGGCGAGGAAAATGGTCAGCCAGTCCGGGAAGTGGAGGGTGTAGCCAATCCACTGGATGCCGTGAATAAAGACGGCGACAGAACCGGCGTCGAAGATGGGCGCCAACGCGCCGCCGATGTTAATGGCGAGCAGGAACATCAGGTACATCACAAACAGGAAAACTGGCAGCCCCAGGAAGCGGTTGAGGACGATTTTGTCCACCGCCGTGGTGAAGCGGCTGGGCTCCGCCGTCAGGGTGTTGCTCACCACGTCGCAGATGGCGGCGATGCACTGGTAGCGGGCGTCGGCGATGTGTAGCGCCGGATCGTCCATCTCTTCGCTCAGGCGAGCGAACGAGGCGTCCAGTTGCTGCGCGGCATCCCCGGCGTAAGCGCGGCTGTAAATGTCGCCCTCCAGCATCTGTAAACCGAGCCAGCGACGCTGGTGCGAAGGCATGGTCTGCGCCATCAGGTTTGCCAGATTATCCGCTTCACGTAGCAACGGCTGGGCATAATGTACCAATTCGACGTTTTCATTTTTGCTGTGGCGATCGATCGCCAGCTTCAGTGCTTCGATACCGCGTCCACGGGTGGACACCAGCGGAACTACCGGGCAGCCGAGACGCGCGGACAGCGCATCAATGTCGATCCGGATCTGCTGTTTTTCGGCGATATCCAGCATGTTAAGCGCGACAATGCAGGGGATCCCCAGCTCCAGCAATTGCAGCGTCAGGTACAGGTTACGCTCGAGGTTGGAGGCATCCACGACGTTGATTAACAGATCTGCGTCGCCGCTCAGAATGTAATGGCAGGCAATCTGCTCATCGAGAGAGGTTTGTGACGAAATGGTGGTCAGAGAATAAGTGCCGGGCAGGTCGACCAGCGTCACCTGGTGGTCAGTGGTAGAAAACAGGCCTTCTTTGCGTTCGACCGTCACGCCAGCCCAGTTGCCCACGCGCTGGCGCGCGCCGGTAAGCTGGTTAAATAATGTTGTCTTGCCGGAATTTGGATTACCAATTAAACCAATGGTTAATTTTTTCATTGTTATAGACTCACTGTATTAGCAGGAAACCGCTTCCACTTCTAATAACGCCAGGTCTTTTTTCCGTAATACCAGGCTGACGCGGCGGGTTTCGATATGCACCGGATCACCCAGGGGCGCGACGCGCACCACGTTAAATGAGGAACCCGGCAGCATGCCGAGGGAAAGCAGTTTCTGACGGTATGCAGGACTTATTTCACGGGCAAAGCCGGTAATTTTCCACGCAGTATCTGGAGTAAATTGCATAAGAGCCTACTTGTATCTTGCTTACTGGTTATTACCTCATGGGGCTGAGGAACGCGGCATGAGACCAGCTGATTAGCCAACGAAGGAAAGATTAAATAATCAACAATGCGATGATAATGAGAATGGTTTCTATCATCAATAGAATAAATGTGACGGAATGTTGGTTTGAATAATAATTTGCGACAACTTTGACATGGCTCAACATTTATTGTCGACAGGTGAAATGATTCGAGGAATTAATAAATTAACAGTATTAATGTTTAATTATCGTTTCATCTGTTAACGATGTGATAAATATTAGTACGGGGGTAAAAGAAGAATTGAATGTTGCCGGATGGCGGGTTAACCGCCTTTCCGGCAGACAGCGCGACATTGTCCTCCAGGCCGGACAAGACGCATTCGCGTCGTTATCCGGCACAGGTTTCTGGGTTAGCGTTTTTTACCCATTGCCGCCGCCAGCGCATCCATCATCGCGCTATTGCCTGTCGGCTGCGCGTCGCGACCGCGCGGTCTGGCGGCTTTCGCGGCGGGACGTTCGTTCCCGTTCGTCCCCCCACGGCGCGCCTGAGTCTCTCCTGGCTGTTCATCGAGACGCATGGTCAGGGCAATGCGCTTACGTTGCAGATCCACCTCCAGCACTTTCACCTTCACGATGTCGCCTGCTTTCACTACAGTATGGGGATCTTCCACAAACTTGTTCGACAGGGAAGAGATGTGAACCAGGCCATCCTGATGGACGCCGATATCGACAAACGCGCCAAAGTTGGTGACGTTGGTGACGGCGCCTTCCAGAATCATCCCCGGCTGCAGGTCGTTCATGGTTTCGACGCCGTCGGCAAACTGCGCGGTTTTGAACTCCGGACGCGGGTCACGCCCCGGTTTTTCCAGCTCTTTGATGATGTCAGTCACGGTCGGCACGCCGAATTTGTCGTCGGTGAAGTCAACGGCTTTCAGGTTGCGCAGTTCGCTGCTGTTACCCATCAGATCTTTCAGTGCCTGCTGGGTTGCCGCCAGAATACGTTCTACCACCGGATACGCTTCCGGGTGGACGGTTGAGGCGTCAAGCGGGTTATCGCCGTGGTTGATGCGCAGGAAGCCCGCGCACTGCTCAAAGGCTTTTGGCCCCAGACGGCTTACCTTCAGCAACTGCTGACGATTCTGGAATTGTCCGTTTTCATCGCGCCAGGCGACGATATTTTGCGCCATCATACGGGTTAAGCCCGCCACGCGGGTCAGCAGGGGGACGGAGGCGGTGTTCAGGTCCACGCCGACGGCGTTTACGCAGTCTTCCACCACCGCGTCCAGCTTACGCGCCAGCTGTGTCTGGCTGACGTCATGCTGATACTGGCCGACGCCGATGGATTTCGGGTCGATCTTCACCAGCTCCGCCAGCGGGTCCTGCAGACGGCGGGCGATAGAGACCGCGCCGCGCAGGGAAACGTCAAGATCCGGAAATTCCTGCGCCGCCAGCTCAGAGGCGGAATAAACCGACGCGCCCGCTTCGCTGACAATCACTTTTTGCGCGGTGACTTTCGGGAACTGCTTCTGCACGTCGAGGAAGAAACGCTCGGTTTCACGCGAGGCCGTACCGTTACCAATCGCCACCAGTTCAACGTGATATTTTTCACACAGCGCGGCGACGACCATCGCGGCTTTAGCGGCCTGGCCGGTATGGGGATAAATGGTGTCAGTGGCGACCAGCTTACCGGTACCATCCACCACCGCCACTTTCACCCCGGTACGCAGACCCGGATCGAGGCCCATGGTTGCGCGCAGGCCCGCCGGCGCGGCCATCAGCAAGTCATGCAGATTACGGGCAAACACGTTGATCGCCTCGTCTTCCGCGCGTTCACGCACGGTGCCCATCAGTTCGGTTTCGAGGTGCATCAGGACTTTAATGCGCCATGTCCAGCTCACCACGCCCTTGCGCCAGTTGTCCGCTGGCGCGTTGTTCAGCCGCAGACCGAGGTGATCGAGAATGATCTGCTCACCGTGGCTCTGTTTTGGCGGCTCATCAAACTGTGGGTCAGGGTTCAGTGACAGTTGCAGGACGCCTTCGTTACGGCCGCGAAACATCGCCAGCGCGCGGTGAGACGGCACGCCGGAAATGGGTTCGTGATGATCGAAATAATCGCGGAATTTCGCGCCTTCCTCTTCCTTGCCGCTGACCACAGTGGCAACCAGATGCGCGTTTTTCCACAGATAATCGCGCACTTTTGCCAGCAGCGCCGCGTCTTCCGCGAACCGTTCCATCAGGATGTAGCGCGCGCCGTCAAGGGCGGCTTTGCTGTCGGCAACGCCTTTGTCGGCGTCGATAAATTTCGCCGCTTCCGTGTCAGGATCGTGCGATGGATCGTTCCACAGCAGATCCGCCAGCGGCTCAAGACCCGCTTCAATGGCGATCTGACCGCGGGTGCGGCGTTTGGGTTTGTAGGGGAGATACAGGTCTTCCAGCTCGGTCTTACTTAACGTGCCGTTGATGGCGTTAGCCAGCTCATCGGTCAGCTTGCCTTGCTCAGAAATGGACTTCAGTATGGCCTGGCGGCGCTCTTCCAGTTCACGCAGATAGCCCAGTCGGGTTTCCAGATTACGCAGTTGTGTATCATCCAGACCGCCGGTGATTTCCTTACGATAACGTGCGATAAACGGCACAGTGTTCCCTTCATCAAGCAGGCGAACGGCAGCTTCAACCTGTTCGGCGCGTGCCTGAATTTCACCCGCAATAATGCGGCAGAAAGAATTGTTCATCATGGATAGGCTTCATCTTTAGGATCAAAATCAGGGGATAGTTATACGGACTGGCACGATAAAATGCCAGTCGCGGAGGGCGCTCTCGGATTATTTTACGTACTCGATGGCGTTGACGTACCAGCTGGCTTCTCCGCCGGGCGTATTGACCACAGCAAGGTCGCCGATCTCTTTTTTCAGCAACGCGCGCGCCATCGGCGAGTCAATCGAGATGTAATCCTTACGGCCGAAAATTTCATCGTAGCCGACAATACGAAAGCGGCGGATATCGCCGTCGTCATTTTCAATCTCCACCCACGCGCCGAAAAACACTTTGCCTTCCTGCTGCGGGGAATAGTCGACGATTTTTAAATTTTCCATGCATTTCGTAAGATAACGAACCCGACGGTCGATTTCACGCAGGCGCTTTTTATTATACTGGTAGTCGGCATTCTCGCTGCGGTCGCCAAGGCTCGCGGCCCAGGTCACCTTTTTCGTGACTTCCGGGCGCTCTTCACGCCAGAGATAATTCAGCTCTTGTTTCAGTTTCTCGTACCCTTCCCGGGTGATCAGGGGCGTTTTCATCTTATTGAATACCTTTAAGTCTGTGACGATGCGCACAAATCGTATTACGTCACCCTGCTAACAGAATAAATAATGTGCCGCACGTTTCATTGTATACTTAAGCTGCTGTTAAATATGCTTTGTAACAATTTAGCCTGGAATTCATACCAGAATTCGCTGGTGACGAACGTAAGCTTTTTTAAGAATACATACCTTCAATTGTTGCGAACCTTTGGGAGTACAAACAATGCAAGAGAACTATAAAATTCTGGTGGTGGATGACGACATGCGTCTGCGTGCGCTGCTGGAGCGTTATCTTACCGAGCAGGGCTTCCAGGTTCGAAGCGTCGCGAACGCTGAGCAAATGGATCGTCTGCTAACCCGCGAATCTTTTCACCTTATGGTACTGGATCTCATGCTGCCGGGTGAAGATGGTCTGTCAATTTGCCGCCGCCTACGCAGCCAGAGCAACCCGATGCCGATCATCATGGTGACGGCGAAAGGGGAAGAAGTGGACCGCATCGTCGGTCTGGAAATCGGCGCCGATGATTACATCCCGAAACCGTTTAACCCACGTGAACTGCTGGCGCGTATTCGCGCGGTGCTGCGTCGTCAGGCCAACGAGCTGCCGGGCGCGCCTTCCCAGGAAGAAGCGGTCATTGCCTTTGGTAAGTTCAAACTGAACCTCGGCACCCGCGAAATGTTCCGTGAAGATGAGCCGATGCCGCTCACCAGCGGAGAGTTCGCGGTGCTGAAAGCGCTGGTGAGCCACCCGCGTGAACCGCTTTCCCGCGATAAGCTGATGAACCTGGCGCGTGGTCGCGAGTATTCCGCGATGGAACGTTCCATTGACGTGCAGATTTCCCGTCTGCGCCGCATGGTGGAAGAGGATCCGGCGCATCCGCGCTACATTCAGACCGTGTGGGGTCTGGGCTACGTTTTCGTGCCGGACGGTTCTAAAGCATGAGGCGAATGCGCTTCTCGCCACGAAGTTCATTTGCCCGCACGCTGTTGCTCATCGTCACGTTGCTGTTTGTCAGCCTGGTGACGACCTATCTGGTGGTGCTGAACTTTGCGATTCTGCCGAGCCTCCAGCAGTTTAACAAGGTGCTGGCGTACGAAGTGCGTATGCTGATGACCGACAAGCTGCAACTGGAGGACGGTACGCAACTGGTGGTGCCTCCCGCTTTTCGACGGGAAATTTACCGTGAGCTGGGAATTTCTCTCTATTCCAACGAGGCCGCCGAAGAGGCAGGGCTGCGTTGGGCGCAACATTATGAGTTTTTAAGCCATCAGATGGCGCAGCAGTTGGGCGGCCCGACGGAAGTGCGCGTTGAGGTTAACAAGAGTTCGCCTGTCGTCTGGCTGAAAACCTGGCTGTCACCCAATATCTGGGTGCGCGTACCCTTAACGGAAATTCATCAGGGCGATTTCTCGCCGCTGTTTCGCTATACGCTGGCGATTATGCTGCTGGCGATAGGCGGGGCGTGGCTGTTTATCCGAATCCAGAACCGACCGTTAGTGGATCTTGAACATGCCGCATTACAGGTCGGTAAAGGGATTATTCCGCCGCCGCTGCGTGAGTACGGCGCGTCCGAAGTGCGCTCGGTAACTCGCGCCTTCAACCATATGGCGGCCGGGGTGAAGCAGCTTGCCGACGACCGTACGCTGCTCATGGCTGGCGTCAGCCACGATCTTCGCACCCCGCTGACGCGCATTCGTCTGGCCACGGAGATGATGGGGGAGCAGGATGGTTATCTTGCGGAGTCGATCAACAAAGATATCGAAGAGTGTAACGCGATCATTGAGCAGTTCATCGACTACCTGCGTACCGGCCAGGAGATGCCGATGGAAATGGCCGATCTCAATGCGGTGCTCGGTGAGGTTGTGGCGGCGGAGAGCGGCTACGAGCGTGAAATTGAAACCGCGCTACAGCCAGGCAGCATTCAACTGAAAATGCACCCGCTCTCTATCAAGCGCGCGCTCGCCAATATGGTGGTGAACGCCGCCCGCTACGGAAACGGTTGGATTAAGGTTAGTAGCGGTACGGAACAGCATCGGGCGTGGTTTCAGGTGGAAGACGACGGGCCGGGCATCAAGCCCGAACAGCGGAAATACCTGTTCCAGCCGTTTGTGCGCGGCGACAGCGCGCGCAGCACCAGCGGCACCGGACTCGGATTGGCGATCGTGCAACGCATTGTTGACAACCATAACGGTATGCTGGAAATCGGCACCAGCGAGCGCGGCGGCCTTTCTATCCGCGCCTGGCTGCCCGTTCCCGTGGCGCGTGTCCAGGGAACCACGAAAGAGGCATAAAAAGGGGAGGCATTTAGCCTCCCCTTTGTTGTGGTAACAGCCGGTAACGCTGTACCGTATGCCGTCATCCGGTCATGTCAGTTACAGCTTCGGACCTGCGCTGACCAACGCGGCGCCTGCTGGCGTATCGGTGTACTTCTCGAAGTTCTCAATGAACAGTTTCGCCAGCGCGGTGGCTTTTTCCTGCCACTGTTCCGGCGACGCGTAGGTATTACGCGGGTCGAGAATGCGCGTATCCACCCCCGGCAGTTCGGTCGGGATCGCCAGATCGAACATCGGCAGGCTGAAGGTTTCCGCATCGTCCAGCGAACCGTTCAGGATGGCGTCGATGATGGCGCGGGTATCCTTGATCGAGATACGTTTGCCGGTGCCGTTCCAGCCGGTGTTGACCAGGTACGCCTGCGCGCCGGCGGCCTGCATGCGTTTTACCAGCACTTCCGCATACTGGGTCGGATGCAGTGACAGGAACGCTGCGCCGAAGCAGGCAGAGAAGGTTGGCGTCGGTTCGGTTACGCCGCGTTCGGTACCGGCCAGTTTGGCGGTAAAGCCAGACAGGAAATGGTACTGCGTCTGGTTAGCCGTCAGGCGAGAAACCGGCGGCAGCACGCCAAACGCGTCGGCGGTCAGGAAGATCACCTTCGTGGCATGACCCGCTTTAGAGATCGGTTTGACGATGTTCTCGATGTGATAGATAGGATAAGAAACGCGGGTGTTCTCTGTTTTCGAACCGTCATCAAAATCAATCGAACCGTCGGCACGAACGGTAACGTTCTCCAGCAGCGCATCGCGGCGGATCGCGTTGTAAATCTCGGGTTCAGCCTCTTTCGACAGCTTGATGGTTTTCGCGTAGCAGCCGCCTTCGAAGTTAAACACGCCGTCGTCGTCCCAGCCGTGCTCATCATCGCCAATCAGGCGACGTTTCGGGTCGGTGGAAAGGGTGGTTTTCCCGGTGCCGGACAGGCCGAAGAAGACTGCCACGTCACCTTTCTCGCCGACGTTGGCGGAGCAGTGCATAGACGCGATGCCTTTCAGCGGCAGCAGGTAGTTCATCACCGAGAACATCCCTTTCTTCATTTCGCCGCCGTACCAGGTTCCGCCGATCAGTTGGATCCGCTCGGTCAGGTTGAACGCCACGAAGTTCTCGGAGTTCAGACCCTGCTCTTTCCACTGCGGGTTGGTGCATTTCGCACCGTTCATTACGATAAAGTCAGGCTCAAAGCCTTCCAGTTCTTCATCGCTCGGGCGGATAAACATGTTCTTCACGAAATGTGCCTGCCAGGCCACCTCGGTAATGAAGCGAACGGAAAGACGGGTGTCGGCGTTCGCGCCACAGAAGGCATCAACGATAAACAGGCGTTTACCGGAGAGCTGCTGCGTTACCAGCCCTTTCAGGTGCTGCCAGGTTTCCTGGGAAAGCGGTTTGTTGTCGTTCTTGCCTTTTCCTTTGTCGGACCACCAGAGCGTGTCACGCGTGGTGTCATCACGGACAATGTACTTATCCTTTGGTGAACGTCCGGTGAAAATACCGGTATCAACGGCAACGGCGCCGAGGTTCGTCAGAACGCCACGCTCGTAGCCTTCCAGAGAAGGGTCAAGCTCCTCCTGGTAGAGCGTTTCGTAGCTGGGGTTGTAAACGATATCCTGAACGTCGTTGATACCATAAGCCTTGAGATCTTGCGGGGTTAATCGTTTCACGCGCATATCACTGCTCCTTAGCCAATATGTATTACCTGGAATAGTAAGGTTTTTTGAGGGTCGTTAACCGCGACAAGGCTCATAGATTTACTTATCTGGACAAAATCACGATTGACTGAAAACGCTGTGACTCCTGTCACGAAGCGGCGGTTATTATGGCAGGAAAGGACTTTTTGTTGTGGAAAATGTTCCTAAAACGTTAAAACAGAGTGTTTTTGACGGAAATGTTGTGAGTGTAATCGCATTCACGTAAGAAATTTACGTAAGTCTTACATACGAAATATCGATTCATCACGAAATAAAAAATCAGGCATTTGTCGAAAGGACCGGATGGGGCGTCAGGCCGCCATCCGGTTTTTCAGAAAGGAGGATTAATGCACCTGCGGATCGGCAGGGGAGGCGTTGTTACGGATTTCCGCAATATCCATCGCGTTGAACAGATAATGGCTGCCGCAATAGTCGCAGTGCATGTCGATCTCGCCTTCTTCCGCCAGGATGCTATCCACTTCCGCGTCCGGCAGGGTTTTCAGCGCGCCCGCGCAGCGTTCACGCGAACAGGTGCATTTGAATTCCACGTCCTGCGGATCGTAGAGGGTCACCTCTTCTTCGTGGTACAAACGCCACAGTACATCGTTAGCCGGCAGGGTCAGCAGCTCTTCTGCCTTGATGGTTTCTGTCAGCGTCGCCAGATGATCAAAATCATCCGCCTGAGCGTTTTGCGCAGGCATCACCTGCAGCAGCATACCGCCTGCGGCGGCTTTACCGTCAACATCGCCAGTGCGAATAAACAGGCGGGTCGGTAACTGCTCGGAGCGCAGGAAGTAATCTTCCAGGCAGGCCGCCAGAGTGTCGCCTTCCAGCCCGACCACGCCCTGATAGCGCTCGCCTTCTTCCGGCGTAATCGTGATCACCAGATAGCCGTTCCCCACCAGCGTTTTCAGATCGGCGTTTTCCGGCACATCGCCCTGCACACGCGCGACGCCGCGCATCTGCTGGTTATTGTTGCCGTTGATCACCGCCAGGCTCAGCGGGCCGTCGCCCTGCAGTTGCACGGTGATATCACCGGCAAACTTCAGCGTCGCGGTCAGCAGGCTGGTGGCGACCAGCAGCTCAGCCAGCACCGTTTTTACCGGCTGCGGGTAGCTGTGGTTTTCCAGGATCTGTTGCAGGGTTTCCGATACGGTCACCAGCTCGCCGCGCACGGCAAAGTTTTCGAACAGATAGCGGTGTAATTGGTCATGTTGCGGCATAATCATCTCTCTTGCAGACGACAGTCACTCACTGTCGCCGTGTTTAAATCGTAACAGGTTGCGGCGCTCTTTTTTGTCCGGACGTCGGTCCGGATGCGGCATCGTCAGTGCGTTAAGTTTACGCGCCAGCGCCATTTTTTCGCGTTTCTCGACGCTTTCCGTTGTTTCTTCATACAGGGCGACGGCCTCACTGGCCGGCCGACGCTGCTCAGTGATCCCTTTGATCACCACCGTACGTTCGTCATTGCCCTGGCGTAACGTCAGGGTCGCGTTCAGTTCGACTATCTTGCCCGGCTTACTGCGCTGCCCGTTATAGTGAACTTTGCCGCCTTCAATCATTTCGCGAGCCAGCGCGCGGGTTTTGTAAAAACGCGCGGCCCATAGCCATTTGTCCAGTCTGACCTCAGTTGAGGGCTTCTCTTTCATGGCGTCTCCTTCACAACAGTGAGGGGATCAGCCGGCGGTAGTCATTCAATGACGGATGACGGAGATACTGTTTTTCCGCTACGCCAGAATCGGGGTTCGTCACGCCGAGGCAATAACGAATGCCAAACGTCGCCGCTGCGTCGAGAATCGGTTCGCTATCGTCGATAAACAGCGTTTTTTCGGCGTCCAGTCCCGTTTCTTCGGCAACAGCGCGCCATAACCGCTGATCCTCTTTGGGATAACCAAATGTGTGGGTGGAAAGTAATAAATCAAGGTGCGAGGCCAGGCCGGTATGCTCCAGCTTCACCGCCAGATTATGTGGATGCGCGTTGGTCAGCAAAATACGACGCTTGCCGCAGGCTTTTAAAGCCTCTAAAAAAGGCACTGTATCGTCGCGCAGGACGGCGCGTGGCCCCATCGCCGTCGTCATCGCGCAGATATCCAGCCCCAGACGCTCGCTCCAGTAATCAAGACAGTACCAGTTTAGCGTATGCTGAACCGCATGGTACTCCTGACGGATATGGGCCTGCGCTTCCTGCGGCGAGATCCCTTGCTGTGCGCCGTAGGTTTCGGGCACCAGTTTTTGCCAAAAGAAGGTGTCAAATGCCAGATCGAGCAGTGTGCCGTCCATGTCTAACAGAACGGTATCGACGTCCTGCCAGGCAATATTCATATGCATGGGAACTCTCCAGAGTGAAACGCGTTGCGCGACAGGGTAGCACATCCCGTCGCGCAGACAGGATATCAGATGAGGCTATCCGGAGAGGCAATGAGCTTGGGATTCAGACAGCTTTCATAATACGCCTGAATTTCCATCATACGGGTGCGGTGACGCTGATAGCGACGGAAAGCCTGCACGCCATTATAGACGGCGCTGACCAGCATCGTCAGCATCAGTAACGTGGTGCCGAGATAGCGCCATAATCCGGAGCGATCCGGAATACGGTGCAGGCCGATGTGTTGCGTGCCGTTGGCGTCAGTATAGATATTGGTGACGATCCCCTCGGCGCTAAACGGCGTTTTCATCAGCATTTGCGCCAGACGCTGGAAGGCGTTCCACTGCTCCTGCGGCGGGTAATCGTACAGCGAAACAGCAGGCCACGGCTGATCGACGAGATCGCTGCCTTCGTCACTGACGATCAGAAATCCACCCGGCGCGGGGCTGTTCAGCGACTGGGCGGCGCGGGCAGTCTCGCGGGCGATAAAGGGCGCCGTTGAGGTGGCGACCAGATTATCAAGCGACTCCGCGCTGACCGGACGCAGTAGAACGTTTACGCCATCCAGCTTACCGGTGTTGGCCCGTTTAACCAGCGCGCTCCAGTCTTTGCTGTTCCCCAGATTTACCAGCGCGTTTTTCAAACGCACACATTCATCTTCTGCCGCGCACAAATCTGCGGTTTTCAACACGATATCGCCAAAGTCATCAATCAACACCATCCCTGATTTCTGAATCGCCGAACGTAACGCCGCGCTGACGCGGGATTCATCTTCCGGCTTAGGATGCAGTTGACGGTTAACCGCCTGCGACAGCGCCGTGGCCTTGTTGACCAGATCGGACTCCGGTAACGGCAGCGCAGCCGCGTCGTTCCAGATGATTTGCGAGCAGTCGAACGGCATAAACGGCGAATTCGTCTGGGCGCTCCAGGTGCCGTTGGCATGAATATTACACATTCCCGTACCGCGAATATTCAGCGTGTCGCCCACGCGCACGCCCGCGTCTGCAAGCTGCTTTACGCTGGTTGCCTCAACGGTTTGCGCGCCTTTCATCCAGGATAGCGTGAACTTGATTGGCATATCCAGCGGGATGCAGAACAGCAGCATGATCAGCACCAGCAAAGAGCCACCGGCGATAACGGTACTGCGCACCCAGTGCTGGAGCGGGAAGTTTTTTACTTCATCGTGCAGGGATAAAAAACGCCCCTGGCGCACGACGTGGCGATCAAGATAAATATCAATATCCGTTTGCTGGCCTAAGTCCTGCGTTATCCACGGCTGCCAGTGCGGTGGATAAACCAGGTCGATAATGCCGAGCGAAATATTGTTAATTTGCTCCTGGTTATTTTCGCCAAACAGTCCCCAGCGGCGGGGGGTACCGCGCAGACAGTGAATCTCCCGGAGCGCTGATTTCGACGGCGGGGCGTACAGTCCCCACAAGCCAGCGACCAGCAGCAAAACGGCACCGCCAACCATCCACGGCACAAAAACGTCTGGGGTGATCAGGCAGAAAAAGAACAACAGGAAAGAGGCGACAATCAGTAGCGCTTCACGGAATCCCGCAGGGCGGCTCAGCGCGTACTCTTCGTGGGTTTCCTGACGAATATTCAGCAGTTCGATCTGCTCGCTTTCTTCACCACGGATCGACGCTTGCGTTGAACTGGCTGGCTGTAGCGCATAGCCGCGCGCCTCCTGCATATACTCTTGCAGCGTATGGCCGTTCAGGGAGATCACCAGCGGCAAGGTATCGGTATGGATCAGCTCGACGTTATTTTCGTCATTAATGTATTGTTCCCAGAACGGCGGCAGATGGACCTCGACGGAATCGAGGTAATAGCGCCATTTATTGGGATCGTCGGTGGTAATGCCGTAACGGGTGATCGAGTGCGTCAGAATAATGACGTTTTGGCTTTCAGCATTCAGCGTCAGGGAGACCGGCGCCGCGCTGGCGCCTGTCGGGCCGGGAACCCGTTGGATTTGGCTCAGGCTTTCCAGATAGTTTTCCACGGCGCTGCGTTCGTCCGCCGTGAGCTTGCGGGTCGCCGCGTCAGAGAACGCATGGCTCCACGGCAGCTTACGCCGCCTGGCGCGCACAGTGAACCGCCACCAGACCAGCAACAGGCCGACCAGTAACGCCGCTAAAAAAATCAGAATGGTGCTCATGCTTTCCCCATCTTACTTAATCTGTCAGGCGTGGTCAGTCGCACCCTGTCACAATAAACGTGATTCTGTGGTTGGCTATCGGCAAGCATGGAGTTGAACTTGAGCATTTTTCAGCGCATCCCAGTGAATGCTGATGATAGCAAAACCAGCAAAAGCGGAATATCAGCAAATTCCTGGACGTATTTCAACCTATTGACTTTTAATTTGAAATAGGAATTATATTTTTATTAGGTTACAAAGATGTAAATAAACGGCAATTCACATTGCCGAAACCGTGTTGCGTATCGCACAATGACGGTAGATTCCACGGCAAAGATTCTCACGATGAGCAAATCATTACAAAAACCCACCATTCTGCATGTCGAAACAGTCGCGCAATCGCGGCTTTTTAGCGTGGAAAGTGTGGATCTCGAATTCAGTAACGGCGTGCGCCGCGTTTATGAGCGGATGCGTCCTACCAATCGTGAAGCGGTTATGATTGTGCCGATTATTGACGATCATGTGATTCTGATTCGCGAATACGCAGTGGGAACCGAATCCTACGAGTTGGGTTTTTCCAAAGGGTTGATCGACCCTGGCGAGAGCGTGTTCGAGGCTGCAAACCGGGAGCTTAAAGAAGAAGTCGGTTTTGGCGCGAAGGATCTGACGTTTTTGAAAAAGCTCAGCATGGCCCCCTCCTATTTCTCCAGCAAAATGAACATCGTGGTGGCAGAAGGTCTGTATCCGGAGTCGTTGGAAGGAGATGAGCCGGAACCGCTGCCGCAGGTGCGCTGGCCGCTGGCGCATCTGATGGATCTGCTGGAAGATCCTGATTTTACCGAAGCGCGTAACGTGAGCGCGCTATTTCTGGTGCGTGAATGGCTGAAAGGACAGGGAAGGCTCTGATACGCGCTTTCCCGCAAAAATGGCTAACACGGTGTTCAGAACGGGTCATCGACAACAATAAAAAAGGCGCCGGAGCGCCTTTTTTGATCAGAACAGTTCGTGCGTTTCACCATTGTCGATAATGGTGGTGCCCACCTCATGCACCGCCTGTTGCGTTGGCTGGGTGCCTTCAATGAAATATTCCGCCCGGCTGTTGCCGCCGTTAGCCAACTGCCCGGTGCTGCGATCGATATTCACCGTCACAATGCCCGGCGGCGGGGTTAGCGGCTCTTCAGGCACGCCTTCCAGTACCGCTTTCATGTAAGCATCCCACGCCGGTTGCGCGCTCTTTGCGCCGCCTTCGTAGCCGGAGATCTGATCTTTTATCGCGCCGGAAGCGGTGGTACGTCCGAGATCGCGACGGTGGTCATCGAACCCAATCCATACCGACGTCACCACGCCCGGGCCGTAGCCGGAGAACCATGCGTCTTTCGAACTGTTGGTGGTTCCGGTTTTCCCGCCGATATCGTGACGCTTAAGATCGCGGCCCGCGCGCCAGCCGGTCCCCATCCAGCCGGGTTCACCGAAGATATTGGTGTTCAGCGCGCTTTTGATCAGGAAAGCCAGCGGGGTGTTAATGACGTGCGGCGCATATTCCTGCGCGCCCGTCTGCGCCACCAGCGCCTGGTTTGCCTGCTCCAGTTTTGGCATTGGCACAGCGGCATTTTGCTGCTCGCCAGAGACCGCGACATCTTCCACGTTGCTGTTTTCCAGAACGTTCGATTTCTGCGTATCGCCGTAAATCACCGGAATATCACATTCCGGGCAGGCAATTTTGGGCTTCGCCTCAAAAATTACGCCGTTCTGGTCGGTTTCAATCTTGCTGATGAAATACGGATCGACCAGGAAGCCGCCATTCGCCATCACCGCATAGCCGCGCGCCACCTGTAACGGCGTAAAGGAGGCCGAACCCAGCGCCAGCGATTCGGTATGCACAATGTTCTGTGCCGGGAACCCGAAGCGCTGTAAGTATTCTGCCGCGTAATCCACGCCCATCGCACGCATCGCGCGCACCATTACCACGTTTTTCGACTGTCCCAGACCCTGACGCAGACGGATCGGACCGGCATACTGCGGCGGGGAATTTTTCGGACGCCAGTCGGAACCGGCGCCGGCATCCCAGCGAGAAATCGGCACATCGTTCAGCATGCTCGCCAGCGTC
The DNA here is from genome assembly GCF_000759835.1 of Citrobacter sedlakii NBRC 105722. Lineage (GTDB taxonomy): Bacteria > Pseudomonadota > Gammaproteobacteria > Enterobacterales > Enterobacteriaceae > Citrobacter_A > Citrobacter_A sedlakii. Next base: position 48,650 of record NZ_BBNB01000003.1, on the reverse strand, counting down.
AGGCCTTTATCCATCGCCGCAGTATAGAGAAACGGCTTAATGTTGGAACCGACCTGACGCAGCGCCTGAGTCGCGCGGTTGAACTTGCTCTGGTTGAAGTCAAAACCGCCCACCAGCGCCAGTACCGCGCCATCTTTAGGATTGATCGACACCAGCGCCGAATTCACGTCCGGCACCTGCGCCAGCCACCAGGCATCGCCCATCTTGCGTACCCAGATTTGCTGGCCCGTCTGGATAACGTCGGTGACTTTACGCGGCGTCGGCCCCTGCTGGGTATCCGAACGGTACGGGCGCGCCCAACGAATGCCTTCCATACGTAGCGCAACCGATGAGCCATCCGCCAGCGCCGCAGTGGCTTCCTGCGGATTCGCGCTGGTGACCACGGCGGGGAGCAGCGGGCCGTAGGTTGGCAGGGCTTTCAGCGTGTCGGTGATTTTCTTACTGTCCCACGCCGTTTCGCCCACTTTCCACAGCACGCTCGCCGGACCGCGGTAGCCGTGGCGCATGTCATAGTCCAGCACGTTATTGCGTACCGCCTGCTGTGCGGCCTGCTGCACTTTGCGGGTGATCGTGGTGTAAATGCGATATCCGTCTTCATAGGCGTTTTCGCCGTAACGGGCATACATTTCCTGACGCACCATTTCGGACAGATACGGGGCGGAGAAGGCGATTTCCGGGGCGTGGTAATTGGCATCGATCGGCTCATCACGCGCCTGGTCGTACTGCGCCTGGGTGATGTAGCCTTCGCTCAGCATACGTGACAGCACGACGTTGCGGCGCGCTGTCGCGCGATCCATCGAATAGAGCGGGTTGAACGTTGAAGGCGCTTTCGGCAGACCGGCAATCACCGCCATTTCGCTTAAGGTGAGTTGATCGATCGACTTACCAAAGTAAACCTGCGCCGCCGCACCGACGCCGTAGGCGCGGTATCCCAGATAGATCTTGTTCAGATAAAGCTCAAGAATTTCGTCCTTGTTCAGCATTTGCTCAATGCGGATGGCGAGGAACACTTCCTTGATCTTACGTATCAGCGTGCGCTCCGGACTCAGGAAAAAGTTTCTCGCGAGCTGCTGAGTAATGGTACTCGCTCCCTGCGACGCATGGCCGGAAAACAGCGCGACGCTGGCCGCACGGAAGATCCCCACCGGGTCCACTCCGTGATGCTCATAGAAACGACTGTCTTCCGTCGCGATAAACGCTTTCACCATTTCCGGCGGGATCTGGTTCAGCGTGACCGGAATACGACGCTTCTCGCCATATTGGGCGATCAGCTCGCCGTCCGCGCTGTACACCTGCATCGGAATCTGCAGGCGTACATCTTTGAGCGTCGCGACGTCAGGCAATTGCGGCTCAATATAACGATACAGACCATAAATCGAGCCTGCTCCCAGCAGGATGCAACATACTGCAAGGATCAATAAATACTTTACGAACTTCACTGGAGATTTCCCATTTAGTTTCATTTGGGCAGTTTATAAACAACCGCGCGGTAGTATAAAGGCAAGCCTGACGCATTGATATACCCGTAAGAGCGACGGGTGATAAGGAGATCATCAGCGATGGCTTTTAAAATCTGGCAAATTGGCTTGCATATTCAACAACGTGAAGCGCTGGCGGTGGCCGTTGTGCGCGGCGCGTCGGGGTGGTCGCTTCAGCGCTGGTGGCGTATCCCATTGGCGCAATCCACCTTGCAGGAAGGGCACATGCACGACCCGGAACCGCTTGCCGCGGCGCTCCACGCCTGGAGCCGTGAACTGCCGCAGCGACATCAGGTTCATCTCTCGTTTCCCGCCAGCCGTACGCGGCAAAAGACATTTCCCCGACCGTCGATGTCCTTACGCGAACGAGAGCAAACAGCGTGGCTGACGGGCTCGCTGGCCCGCGAACTGGATATGGACCCGGACGCCCTGCGTTTTGACTACAGCGAAGATGCGCTGGCCCCCGCGTTTACGGTCACAGCCGCCCAGGGCAAAGAAGTCTCCACCTTGTTAACGCTCGCGCAAACGCTCCGGATCCAGGTCGCGGCTATCACACCAGATGCTTGCGCGCTGCAACGGCTGCTGCCTTTTCTTCCTCCCACGCAATCCTGCGTGGCCTGGCGCGATGAGACGCAGTGGCTCTGGGCGACGCGGTACGCCTGGGGGCGCAAAACGGTGGCGGAGGTGGCGTCTGTCGATGGGCTTTCCGCGTCTCTTTCCCTTACGCCAGACGCCGTGGCGCTGTGTGCGAAAGCGCAGTTTGATCCGTGGCAGGCGATTTCAGTTCGCCAGCCTCCTGTCCCTGAAGAAGGCCACGCCTTCGCCGTCGCGCTTGGGCTTGCGCTGGGAGACGCGCGCGCATGACGTCATCTGTCAATTTTCTGCCCTGGCGACAGCGCCGACGCAGGGCCTGCCTGCGTTTTTGGGGCGTCATGTTTGGCGCATCCGCCGCGCTGGCGCTCGCGGCAGGCATGATGGGGTATGCCACCCGAAACGTTAACGGGCGGGTGGATGCGCAGTTATTGCAGGCTGAAAACCAACGGACGGCGGCGCTGACTGCCATAAAACCGCATCTGCAACGGCGTCAGATGCAGACGCAGCAGGCCATAGCGCAGGAGAAGCGGCGAAAGGCTACCCGGCGGTGGCAGTCTGCGCTATGCGCGCTGGCGCAGCATCTTCCTGAACAGGCCTGGCTGACAAAGATCGAGTACAGGCAAAGCACGCTGGCGCTGAGTGGTAAAACGCTGACCTATGCGGCAATAAACGCGCTGGAGACAACGCTGCGGGGCTCCCGGACCTTTGTCATCAGCCACACTGGCGGGACGCGTCAGAACGAGCAGGGACATTGGCTCTTTGAATATCGCCTGACAGAGAGAGATACGCATGACAGCGCTCTTTGATTTCTGGTGTGCGTTATCGCCACGGATTCGGGCCGTTTGCTGGGCGGGCTGGACATTAGCCCTGAGCGCGCTGGCGGCGTATTGCCTGTTTCTTTCACCCGTGGAAAGCGGCGCATCGCTGGCGCAGCAGCGGGCGGCGAACGCTCAACGTTGGCAAAGCCTGCATCGCCTTGCAGAGTCGGCGGCGCGTATCCCTGCGTTAACGACGGCAAATACCGCGCCATTCTCACCGCTCGCTATCGCGTTGCCGGGATTGCGCCTGCGCCACTGGCAGCCATCGACGCAGGGCGGAGAACTGGCGCTGCGCGCAAAGTGGGAGGCGATTCCTTCGCTGTTTGCGTATCTCGCAGAACGCGGAATCTCGGTCAACGGTTTTTCCCTGACGGCGGAGAAAAACGCACTGCTGCTGACGCTTACGCTGGAGTTGCTTCATGATTAACAGGCGCTGGCTTCTGGCGGTTATCTCGCTATTGCTCCTGATCGGGATGCGCGATCCCTTTCGCCAGCCAGAGGATCGCTGCCATTCCTCTACACTGGCGCAGTGGCGGTATCAGGGCGTGGTTGGAAAAGGGGAGCGACATATCGGGCTGCTGCGCGACAGCGAACATCGATGGCGGCGGGTTGAGCTGAATACGGTTCTTGATACCGGCTGGACGGTCATTCAGCTCAACGAGCAGACGTTAACCGTTCAGACGGGAACAGAATGTGACCCGCCGCAATGGCGATGGCAAAGACAAGGAGACGTTGATGAGGCATTGGATACTGGCGGTACTGTTAGCCATATTGCATCCGGCACAGGCCGGAAAGGCACAGAGCGTCACTCTGGTGGTGGATGATGTGCCGGTAGCCCAGGTGTTACAGGCGCTTGCCGAGCAGGAGCGTAAAAATCTGGTGATCTCGCCGGACGTTAGCGGCGCGGTGTCGCTGCATCTGACGGACGTGCCCTGGCAGCAGGCGTTACAGACGGTGGTAAAAAGCGCGGGTTTAGTGTTGCGTCAGGACGGTTCGATTATGCATATCCATTCCGCCGACTGGCGGAGCGCAGAGGCGGCGCGTCAGGAAGCGGAAAACGCGAGGCGACAGGCCAGCCTGCCGCTGGAAAATCGCCCTATCCCGCTGCACTATGCCGACGCCGGCGAGTTAGCGAAAGCGGGGAGTGCGCTGCTGAGCCCCCGGGGCAGCATCACGGTGGATAAACGCACCAACCGGCTGCTGGTCAGAGACACCCGACCGGCGCTGGCATTGCTTGAACACTGGGCAGGACAGATGGACCTTCCGGTCGGGCAGGTCGAACTGGCGGCGCATATCGTGACCATAAACGAGAAAAGCCTGCGCGAACTGGGCGTCAAATGGACGCTGGCCGACGCTCAGCAGGCGGGCAGCGTAGGGCAGGTGACAGCCCTGGCGGGCGACCTGTCCGTTGCCGCGGCGACAGCGCGCGTGGGGTTTAATATCGGGCGAATAGATGGGCGCATGTTGGATCTGGAGCTTTCCGCACTGGAGCAAAAACAGCAACTTGATATCATCGCCAGCCCGCGCCTGTTGGCCTCGCATTTACAACCCGCCAGCATAAAGCAGGGAAGCGAGATCCCCTACCAGGTTTCCAGCGGCGAAAGCGGCGCCACGTCAGTCGAGTTCAAAGAAGCGGTGCTGGGAATGGAAGTGACGCCTACGGTGCTGGCAAAGGGGCGGATTCGCCTTAAACTGCATATCAGCCAGAACATGCCGGGGCAGGTGCTGCAACAGGCCGACGGCGAAGTGCTGGCTATCGACAAACAGGAGATCGAAACGCAGGTTGAGGTGAAAAGCGGCGAAACGCTGGCGCTGGGGGGCATTTTCTCGCGTAAGAATAAATCCGGTAAAGACAGCGTGCCGTTGCTAGGCGACATTCCCTGGCTTGGGCAGCTTTTTCGCCATGACGGGAAAGAAAATGAGCGCCGTGAACTGGTGGTCTTCATTACCCCCAGATTGGTCTCGACAGAATGATTTATGCATGAAACACCGGTGTTTTTGCACTTAACTCGTTTCAGGGGTTTGACGTGCGCAACTATTTAGCATACAAGGAGTACCGATTTGAGAGTCGGTACTTCTCATCGCCGTCCGGCAACGCTGACTCGGGTTGTCTACAATCTGGTTTGGTGATTTATTCAGTTGCCAAACCCGCTTGAGTATTGAGATAATTTTCAGTCTGACTCTCGCAATATCTTATGAGGTTTCAGTTCATGTCCTGCTGCGCTCAGTGTCGGCGAAGCGGGTTTATCATTAACGATCAGTCTTAGTAGTACCGAAAAAATGGCAGAGAAACGCAATATCTTTCTGGTTGGGCCTATGGGTGCCGGAAAAAGCACCATTGGGCGCCAGTTAGCTCAACAACTCAATATGGAATTTTACGATTCTGATCAAGAGATTGAGAAACGCACCGGAGCTGATGTGGGCTGGGTCTTCGACGTAGAAGGTGAAGACGGCTTCCGCGATCGTGAAGAGAAAGTCATTAACGAATTGACGGAAAAACAGGGTATTGTGCTGGCAACCGGCGGTGGCTCTGTTAAATCACGTGAAACCCGTAATCGTCTTTCCGCGCGTGGCGTCGTGGTTTACCTCGAAACGACCATCGAAAAACAACTTGCGCGTACGCAGCGCGATAAAAAACGTCCGCTGTTGCAGGTGGAAGCGCCGCCTCGCGAAGTTCTGGAAGCGTTGGCCGACGAACGCAATCCACTGTACGAGGAGATTGCTGACGTCACCATTCGTACCGACGATCAGAGCGCGAAAGTCGTTGCAAATCAGATCATTCATATGCTGGAAAACAACTGATTCCGGCTTGAGCCTGGCCCATTAGGCTCTTAATACACACTCGGTAAGCGGGTATTAGCTATTAAGGTGGATGTCGCGTCATGGAGAGGATCACCGTCACTCTCGGGGAACGTAGTTACCCTATCACCATCGCGGCTGGTTTGTTTGACGAACCGGCTTCTTTCTTACCGCTGAAATCGGGCGATCAGGTTATGTTGGTCACCAACGAAACCCTGGCTCCCCTCTATCTTGATAAGATTCGCAGCGTACTTGAACATGCGGGTGTCAACGTTGATAGCGTCATCCTGCCTGACGGCGAGCAGTATAAAAGCCTGACGGTGCTGGATACCGTGTTTACCGCCTTGCTGCAAAAACCGCACGGTCGTGATACGACACTGGTCGCCCTTGGCGGCGGCGTGATTGGCGATCTGACCGGTTTCGCCGCCGCCAGCTATCAGCGCGGCGTGCGCTTCATTCAGGTTCCAACGACGCTTCTGTCGCAGGTTGACTCCTCCGTTGGCGGTAAAACCGCCGTCAACCACCCTCTCGGCAAGAATATGATCGGCGCGTTTTATCAGCCCGCCTCCGTGGTCGTGGATCTCGACTGCCTGAAAACGCTGCCCGCGCGCGAGCTGGCGTCTGGCCTTGCGGAAGTGATCAAATACGGCATCATCCTTGATGGTGAATTTTTCCGCTGGCTGGAAGAAAACCTGGATGCGTTACTGCGTCTCGACGGCCCGGCGATGGCGTACTGTATTCGTCGTTGTTGTGAGCTGAAAGCCGAAGTTGTCGCAGCAGACGAGCGCGAAACCGGCTTACGTGCTTTACTCAATCTGGGACACACCTACGGCCATGCTATTGAAGCTGAAATGGGTTATGGCAATTGGTTACACGGTGAAGCGGTCGCAGCAGGTATGGTAATGGCGGCGCGCACTTCGGAACGGCTCGGGCAGTTTACGCCAGCAGAGACGCAGCGCATTATCACCTTACTTGAGCGCGCCGGATTGCCGGTTCACGGTCCGCGAGACATGTCCGCGCAGGCTTACCTGCCGCACATGCTGCGTGATAAAAAAGTGTTAGCGGGAGAAATACGCTTAGTGCTTCCGCTGGCGATAGGGAAAAGTGAAGTCCGCGGCGGAGTGTCGCATGAGGTGGTTCTTAACGCTATCGCTGATTGCCAGCAGGCGTAACAACAAGAAAGGTCGGACTGATACGGCACACGTATCGGCCATTTAAATTCAGGTTTGGTGCAACGTAGTAAGCATTAACCTTTGAGTGGGGTGTTAAATGGATGAATTCAAACCAGAAGACGAGCTGAAACCCGATCCCAGCGATCGTCGCCCTGGTCGTTCTCGTCAATCTTCTGAACGCGGTGAGCCGCAGATCAACTTTGATGATGTTGATCTGGACGCGGACGATCGTCGTCCCACTCGCGGACGCAAAGAGCGTCTTGATGAGCCGGAACCAGAAGAATACGAATCCGATGACGAAAGTGTGGATGAAGAACGCGTTGAGCGTCGTCCACGTAAGCGTAAAAAAGCGGCCAGTAAACCCGCTTCCCGTCAGTACATGATGATGGGCGTAGGGGTGCTGGTGCTGTTGCTGCTGATCATCGGAATTGGCTCCGCGCTGAAAGCGCCATCCACGCCTTCTTCCAACGCACAAACGGCCTCAGGCGAGAAGAGCATCGATCTTTCCGGCAATGCCGCAGACCAGGCTAACGGGGCGCAGCCTGCGCCAGGCGCTACATCCGCCGAGCAGACCGCAGGGAATTCCCCGCAGGACGTCTCTTTGCCGCCGATCTCCTCAACGCCAACGCAGGGTCAGGCGCCAGCCACGGCAGAAGGCCAGCAGCGTGTTGAAGTTCAGGGTGACCTGAATAATGCGCTGACCCAGCCGCAGGGTCAGGAACAGATGAACAATGTGGTGGTGAACTCGACGCTGCCGACTGAACCCGCTACCGTGGCGCCGGTTCGTAACGGCAATACGCCGCGTCAGACGGCAACCGCGCCGACAGCGGAACGTCCGACGCCGTCCCGTCCGGAGCGGAAGCAGGCGGTGATTGAGCCGAAGAAACCGCAGGCAACCGCGAAAGCGACACCAGCAGAACCAAAGCCGGTGACCCAGCCGAAGCGTACCGAACCGACAGCAACGTCTAAACCGGCGACGTCCGCGCCAGCCGCGACGACAGCGCCTAAGGCCACGGCGAGCGCCACGCCTGTGCAGAAAGCCGCCCCGGCTCAGACCACGTCAGCGGCAACGACAGGGAGCGCCGGTGGAACAAAAAGCACCGGTAACGTCGGTTCTCTCAAGTCAGCGCCGTCCGGTCATTACACGCTGCAGTTGAGCAGTTCTTCTAACTACGACAACCTGAACGGTTGGGCGAAGAAAGAGAATCTGAAAAACTATGTGGTATATCAGACGACGCGTAATGGTCAGCCGTGGTATGTTCTTGTAACGGGCGTCTATGCCTCGAAGGACGAGGCAAAACGCGCAGTGTCTACGCTGCCAGCCGATGTGCAGGCAAAAAATCCGTGGGCTAAACCGTTGCATCAGGTTCAAGCCGATCTCAAGTAATGTTAAGCGCAGGATGCTGTCGGAGCTTTCTCCACAGCCGGAGAAGGTGTAATTAGTTAGTCAGCATGAAAAAAAATCGCGCTTTTCTGAAGTGGGCAGGGGGAAAATACCCCCTGCTGGATGATATTAAAAGGCATTTACCAAAGGGCGAATGTCTGGTCGAACCCTTCGTTGGGGCCGGGTCGGTGTTTCTCAACACCGACTTTTCGCGTTATATCCTTTCCGATATTAACAGTGACCTTATCAGCCTCTACAACATTGTGAAAACACGTACCGACGAGTACGTTCAGGCTTCCCGCGAGCTGTTTACGCCCGAAACAAATCTCGCTGAGGTTTACTACCAACTGCGCGAGGAGTTCAATTCCAGTGAAGATCCCTTCCGTCGCGCGGTGCTGTTTCTGTATCTGAACCGCTATGGCTACAATGGCCTGTGTCGTTACAATCTGCGCGGTGAATTTAACGTCCCTTTTGGCCGTTATAAAAAACCTTACTTCCCGGAAGCTGAGCTGTATCACTTTGCCCAAAAAGCGCAGAATGCAGAGTTTCATTGCCTCTCTTATGAAGAGTGCATGAATCGCGCGGATAGCAATTCGGTTGTCTATTGCGATCCGCCTTATGCGCCGCTGTCGGCGACGGCGAATTTTACCGCTTACCACACCAATAGCTTCAGTCCCAAAGAGCAGGCGCACCTGGCTCAGATGGCGGAAAAGCTGGTCAGTAAGCGGATCCCGGTGCTAATTTCGAACCACGACACGCCCGATACGCGTGAGTGGTATAAAGCGGCAAAACATTTTCAGGTCAAAGTGCGACGCAGTATAAGCAGCAACGGCGGCACACGTAAAAAGGTGGACGAACTGCTGGCTCTGTACAAACCAGGAGTCGTTTCACCCGCGAAAAAATAATTCTCAAGGAGAAGCGGATGAAACAGTATTTGATTGCCCCCTCAATTCTGTCGGCTGATTTTGCCCGCCTGGGTGAGGACACCGCACAAGCACTGGCTGCCGGTGCGGATGTCGTGCATTTCGATGTGATGGACAACCACTACGTCCCCAACCTGACTATCGGCCCGATGGTGCTGAAGTCTCTGCGCAAATACGGCATTACCGCACCCATTGACGTGCATCTGATGGTGAAGCCGGTTGATCGCATTGTCCCGGACTTTGCCGCCGCAGGCGCCAGCATTATTACTTTTCATCCGGAAGCCTCTGAACACGTTGACCGCACGCTGCAACTGATTAAAGAACATGGCTGTAAGGCGGGTCTGGTCTTCAACCCGGCAACGCCGCTGAGTTATCTCGATTACGTGATGGATAAGCTGGATGTGATCCTGCTGATGTCCGTAAACCCGGGTTTTGGCGGCCAGTCGTTTATTCCGCAAACGCTGGACAAGCTGCGTGAAGTGCGTCGCCGTATCGATGAGTCCGGCTACGACATTCGTCTCGAAGTTGACGGTGGGGTGAAGGTAAACAACATCGGTGAAATCGCGGCGGCGGGAGCAGATATGTTCGTTGCAGGCTCCGCTATTTTCGATCAGCCTGACTACAAAAAAGTCATTGATGAAATGCGCCGTGAACTGGCAAAGGTAAGTCATGGATAAATTGCAGGATATTCGGGGCGTCGCCTTCGACCTCGACGGCACGCTGGTCGACAGCGCGCCGGGATTAACCGCCGCGGTGGATATGGCGCTGTACGCGCTGGAACTGCCGACGGCAGGCGAAGAACGCGTGATCGCCTGGATAGGTAACGGCGCGGACGTATTAATGGCGCGTGCGCTTGCCTGGGCCCGTCAGGAGCGCGCCACGTTACGTCAGTCCCAGGGCAAACCCCCCGTCGATGATGATATCCCCGCCGAAGAACAGGTCCGCATTCTGCGCAAGCTGTTCGACAGATACTATGGCGATGCGGCTGAAGAAGGGACGTTTTTATTCCCTGATGTCGCCGACACGCTGGGCGCGCTGCACGCGAAAGGGCTGCCGTTAGGTCTGGTGACCAACAAGCCGACGCCGTTTGTCGCGCCGCTGCTGGACGCGCTGGATATCAGCAAATATTTCAGCGTGGTTATCGGCGGTGACGACGTGAAAAACAAAAAACCGCATCCGGATCCGCTGCTGATGGTGGCAAGTAAGCTCGGTATTTCGCCTGAGCAATTGCTCTTTGTCGGGGATTCGCGTAATGATATTCAGGCTGCAAAAGCGGCAGGTTGCCCGTCAGCAGGACTCACCTACGGCTATAACTACGGCGAGCCGATCTCTCTGAGCCAGCCTGACCTAATGTACGACCGCATAAATGAACTTCTGCCCGCTCTCGGGCTTCCGCATAGCGAAAATCAGGAATCGAAAAATGACTAAGCCCATCGTTTTTAGTGGCGCACAGCCCTCAGGTGAATTGACCATTGGCAACTACATGGGTGCGCTGCGTCAGTGGGTGAACATGCAGGATGACTACCACTGTATCTACTGCATCGTTGACCAGCATGCCATCACCGTGCGTCAGGATGCACAGCAACTGCGCAAAGCGACGCTGGACACCCTGGCGCTGTACCTTGCGTGCGGTATCGATCCTGAGAAAAGCACCATCTTTGTTCAGTCTCACGTGCCGGAGCACGCGCAGCTGGCCTGGGCGCTGAACTGCTACACCTATTTCGGTGAATTGAGCCGCATGACCCAGTTTAAAGACAAGTCTGCGCGCTACGCCGAAAACATCAACGCCGGTCTGTTTGATTATCCGGTGCTGATGGCAGCCGATATTTTGCTGTATCAGACTAACCAGGTTCCGGTCGGCGAAGACCAGAAACAGCACCTCGAACTGAGCCGCGATATTGCGCAGCGTTTCAACGCGCTGTATGGCGAGATCTTCAAAGTGCCTGAGCCGTTTATTCCGAAGTCAGGCGCGCGCGTGATGTCGCTGCTGGAGCCGACCAGGAAGATGTCCAAGTCAGACGACAACCGCAACAACGTGATTGGTCTGCTGGAAGATCCGAAATCGGTGGTTAAGAAAATCAAACGCGCGGTGACCGACTCCGACGAGCCGCCGGTCGTGCGTTACGATACTCAGAATAAAGCGGGCGTATCTAACCTGCTGGACATCCTTTCAGCCGTCACCGGTCAGAGCATCCCTGAGCTGGAAAAACACTTTGAAGGCAAAATGTATGGCCATCTGAAAGGCGAAGTGGCGGAAGCCGTTTCCGGCATGCTGACCGAGCTTCAGGAACGTTATCACCGTTTCCGCAACGACGAAGCGTTCCTGCAGAAAGTGATGAAAGAGGGGGCTGAAAAAGCCAGCGCGAGGGCTTCTGAAACGCTAAAAGCGGTGTACGAAGCGATTGGGTTTGTCGCCAAACCGTAATAACACGCGAAAAACGAAAAAAACCGGGAAGCCCCGGTTTTTTTGTATCTGCGCAATTTTTCAGAGTCTATTACTCTGCGGTTGGACCACAGCCGCCAATAATTTTGGAAATAGAAATGGCTGGGTGCAGCAGGTAGTCATAAGAGCAGGTTTTATTGCGGTTTTCAACGTGACCCGTACATGCCGTCAGGGTAGCCAGCGCTGCGCCCACCAGTGCCATTTTAATAAACTTGTTCATTTACATTTCCTATGTAAAAAATATAATTTTTAACTAATGATAGAGGTGGTGAATATATTTTCCCCACCCGGATTCGACGATAGCGTAATCTATTTTTTGCGTCAGTAAGGGAATGGAGAAATAAACCGGGGTAAAATACTTATGTCTTTAAATTCATGCGGTTATAATAAGGTATGATTCCGGACGTTTATTCCGGACGGCAATAAAAAAGGCCAGACAGTGCTGGCCTTCGTGTTCAGACAGTATTAATGGTTGGAGAACCAGTTTAGCTTTTCGCGTAATCCGACGACGCGACCCACGATAATTAATGCAGGACTTTCTACCTGCGTCGCCAGCTCGCCTAATTGTGCGAGTTCGCCTTTCACCACACGCTGTTTTACTGCGGTGCCGTTTTCTACCAGTGCGACGGGCATATCCGCCTGCATACCGAATTCGATCAATTTCTGTTGAATAGTAGCGGCTTGATTCAGGCCCATGTAAAACACCAGCGTCTGTTTTTCTGCCGCCAGGTTTTCCCAGTCCAGCTCGCCGCCGGTCTTCAGGTGGCCGGTGACCAGACGGACGCTCTGCGCGTAATCGCGATGGGTCAGCGGGATCCCGGAGTATGCAGAGCACCCGGAGGCGGCGGTAATTCCCGGCACCACCGAGAACGGAATGCCCGCATGGCAGAGGGTTTCCAGCTCTTCGCCACCGCGACCAAAGATAAACGGATCGCCGCCTTTCAGACGCACCACGCGTTTGCCTTTTTGCGCTTCGCGCAGCAGGATCTGGTTAATTTCCTCCTGCGGTACGCAGTGGTAGCCCGCGCGTTTGCCGACGAATACGCGATCCGCGTCGCGACGCACAAGGTTCATAATGTCGTCTGACACCAGACGGTCGTACACCACCACGTCGGCCTGCTGGATCTGTTGCAGTCCTTTCAGGGTCAGAAGGCCGGCATCGCCCGGTCCTGCTCCCACCAGCACCACTTCGCCGCGATGATCCAACGGCTCGTTAAGTAACTGCTCGGTGACGTCCGCCACTGCTTTTTCGTCGGTGTTAGCCAGCGACTGCGCCAGACGATCGTTAACGAAGAATTTTTCCCAGAAGCGACGGCGTTCGCCCATGGTGGCGAACTGCTGCTTCACGCGTGAGCGCAGTGTTCCGGCGTAATGTGCGACCTGACCGAGATGCTGAGGCAGCAGGGATTCCAGCTTTTCGCGCAGCAGGCGGGCAAGCACCGGTGAGGTGCCGCCCGAGGAGACCGCCACCATCAGCGGCGAACGGTCGATAATTGACGGCATGATGAAGCTGGCGGCTTTCGGCGCGTCCACCACGTTACAGAAGATTCGGCGCAATTCTGCCGCATCGCTGACGCGCTGGTTAACCGCATCATCATCCGTGGCGGCAATCACCAGCCAGCAGGGGTCAAGAAGGGTTTCATCAAAGGGCCCTTCGACCAGGGTTAACATGCCCTCATTTGCCCATACGGTGAACTGCGGATCAAACGCCAGCGCATTCACCGTTAAACGCGCGCCCGCGTCCAGCAACAGCCGCGCTTTGCGTTCTGCGACATCACCACCGCCGACAAGCAAACAGTCGCGGTCACGGAGTTGACAAAATATAGGCAAATGGTCCACGACATTACCCCTTAATCACTGATCAGATTCTCAGTTTGGTTAATTTTCGCCGGAACGGGACGCTCCGATTTTGGCGTAGCATACCAATAACCTAATCCCATGAATACGACACCGGACAAAGTATTGCCAAGAGTCACCCACAGCAGATTATGCCCTATTCCTGCCAGGGTGTAGGCTTCGCTATGGTGACCGAACCAGGAGAGGGCAAATAGCGTCATGTTCGCCACGGAGTGCTCGTAGCCGGAGGCGATAAACGCCAGCAGGCACCACCAGATCGCCATAAATTTGGCGGCGCCTTCGGTGCGAATCGCCATCCAGATCGCCAGACATACCAGCCAGTTGCATAGCGCGCCTTTAAAGAACAGAACCGTGGCTGGCGCGGTGGTTTTCGCCAGCGCCACGGAGTGCACAATGCTGGTATCAACCGGCAGCAGGCTGCCGCCGCCCCAACTGTACATCAGTGCGACAAACACGGAGCCGACCAGATTGCCGAGCCAGGTTTGCGGCAGAATCGCCCACATCTGACCGTGGGTGATGGTGCCTGCCTTGACGCCGAGCGTCAGGAACAGAGTATGCCCGGTAAAAAGTTCAGAACCGGCGATGATCACCAGCGTTAAGGCGATGCCAAAGGTAGCGCCCATCACCAGTGGTCGTACAGAAGGATCAAGAAGGTTGCCCAGCGTGAAGATCAAGATGATGCCGAGGCCAACGTAGGCTCCCGCCATTGCAGAGCTTACCCAGAATCCCAGCGGGTTTTTTGCCGACAGGCGTGCGATACGCGCAGCGTTAGCCGCGCATTTATTGATAGTGTCAGTAAACATAGTATTGATTATCCCTTTTCACTTCAGCCTCTGCGCAGCCGCACAAATGACGTTGTGAACACAATTAACATTGAAAAAAACGTCAAAAAAGGGAGGCGTTGCGCCTCCCGAAAAAATTAACCGCGTAACTGCACAATGCCGTCTTTCACCCGCGCGTCGTAATGCGCGACGGAATGACTTTCGTCTTCCATGCACAACCCGTCGCTCAGGCGGAAGCGTTGTTTTTTCAGCGGGCTGGCGACCCACAGTTCGCCCTGATGCTCTGCTATCAGTCCGCGAGAAAGTACGCTGGACTCAAAGAACGGGTCGATGTTGCTAATCGCGAACACCTGATCGCTGTGATACGGGCGGAATATGGCGACCTGTTCCTCGCCTAACAGCGCGCAGACGCCGGTTTCCGGCAGGATGTCATCAATGTGGCAAATGTCTTTCCACTGGCTCATGCGTTTTCCTCCACCAGAGTGACCGGGATGCGTTCATACGGCGTGGCCGGACGATGCTGTTCACGTTCAGGCACGACCTGGACGTTCGGATCGCGTTTATCGCTGTTGATGAAGTGCTTAAAGCGAACTTGCGCAGAGGGTGTATTGACGGTTTCAGTCCACTCACACACCACGGCTTCGCGCAGACGCGCCATCTCTTCTTCGAGATGGGCGTTCAGGCCCAGCTTGTCGTCAATAATGACGGACTTCAGATACTCGATGCCGCCTTCCAGGTTATCCAGCCACGGCGCGGTACGGGTCAGTTTGTCCGCTGTGCGGATGTAGAACATCATGAAGCGGTCGAGATATTTGAGCAGCGTTTCACGGTCAATATCCGCCGCCAGCAAATCCGCATGGCGCGGTTTCATCCCGCCGTTACCGCAGACGTACAGGTTCCAGCCTTTTTCTGTGGCGATAATGCCCACGTCTTTCCCCTGGGCTTCGGCGCATTCACGAGTACAACCGGAGACGCCGAACTTCATTTTGTGCGGGGTGCGAATACCTTTGTAGCGGTTTTCCAGCTCAACGCCGAAGCCCACGCTGTCACCGACGCCGTAGCGGCACCAGGTGCTGCCGACGCAGGTTTTCGCCATACGTAGCGCTTTGGCATAGGCATGACCGGTTTCGAAACCGGCTTCGATCAACTGACGCCAGATTTCCGGGAGATCGTCTTTCTGCGCGCCGAACAAGCCGATACGCTGAGAACCGGTGATTTTGGTGTAAAGGTTAAATTCTCGGGCGATACGGCCCACCGCCACCAGTCCTTCCGGAGTGATTTCGCCACCAGCAGAACGGGGAATAACGGAATAAGTGCCATCTTTCTGGATATTCGCCAGAAAGTTGTCGTTAGTATCCTGCAGCGGGGTGTGCTGCGGCTTCAGAATGTATTCGTTCCAGCAGGAGGCCAGCAGGGAACCGACGGTGGGTTTACACACTTCACAGCCGTAACCTTTTCCATGTTTTGCCAGCAGCTCTTCGAACGTTTTGATGCCTTCGACGCGAATCAGGTGGAACAGCTCCTGGCGTGAATAGGCAAAGTGCTCGCACAGGTTGTTGTTCACTTCAATGCCCTGTTTCGCCAGTTCGGCGTTCAGCACCTGGGTGACCAGCGGGATACAGCCGCCGCAGCCTGTACCGGCTTTGGTTTCGGCTTTCAGCGCGGCGACGGTGTGACAACCTTTGTTGATGGCGGCGACCAACATGCCTTTAGTGACGTCGAAGCAAGAGCAAATTTGCGCGCTGTCCGGCAGCTTGTCCACACCAATCGAGGGCTTACCGCTACCCGCGTGGGCAGGCAGGATCAGGGAGTCCGGGTTTTCCGGCAGTTCGATAGCATTCAGCACCAGTTGCAGCAGGTTGCCGTAGTCGCTGGTGTCGCCCACCAGCACCGCTCCGAGCAGGGTTTTGTTATCTTCGCTAACAATAAGGCGCTTATAGACCTCTTTGCTTTCGTCGAGGTAAACATAGCTACGCGCGCCCGGCGTGCGGCCATGCGCGTCGCCAATGCCGCCCACGTCAACGCCCAGCAGCTTCAGCTTAGCGCTCAGATCCGCGCCTTCAAAAACGTTTTCGCTGCCAAGGATATGATCAACGGCGACCTGCGCCATTTTGTAGCCTGGCGCCACCAGGCCGTAAACGCGATTGTTCCAGCTTGCGCATTCGCCGATGGCGTAAATGTCCGGGTCAGAAGTTTGACAGGCGTCGTTAATCACGATCCCGCCGCGCGTAGCGACATCAAGGCCGCACTGGGTCGCCAGCTTGTCGCGTGGGCGGATACCGGTCGAGAAGACAATAAAGTCGACTTCCAGTTCGCTACCATCGGCAAAACGCATGGTCTTACGCGCCTCGGTCCCTGTCTGGACGATCTCTTTGGTATTTTTGCTGGTGTGGACGCGCACGCCCATGCTTTCGATTTTGCGGCGTAGCTGTTCGCCGCCCATCTGATCCAGCTGTTCCGCCATCAGCATTGGCGCGAATTCGATGACGTGGGTTTCCACGCCGAGGTTTTTCAGCGCGCCGGCCGCTTCCAGGCCTAACAGTCCACCGCCGACTACCGCGCCACGTTTGCTGCGACGGGCGCAGGACTCAATGGCATTGAGATCTTCAATGGTGCGATAGACAAAGCAGTCCTGCGTTTCGGAGCCTTTAATCGGCGGGATCCACGGATAGGAGCCGGTGGCCATGATCAGCTTGTCATAGTAAACCGTGCGGCCCGCGCTGGAGTGGATCACCTTTTCCTGACGGTTGATGGTGATAGCGCGTTCGCCGACCAGCACTTTCACGCCATGCTTCTCGTAAAAGCCTTCACGCACCAGAGAGAGTTCTTCGGCAGTGTGATGGGAGAAGTAAGATGACAGGTGCACACGGTCATACGCTTTGCGGGGTTCTTCGCAGAAAACAGTAATATCAAAATTGGCAGCGTCGGATTTATCAAGAAGATCCTCAATAAAGCGATGGCCGACCATACCATTACCGATAATAGCGAGTCTGACTTTGCTCATTTTTGCCTCGATTTCTTTTCTATTACTGCCTACCTTAACGATTCAGCAACCCCACTTATTGATGCAAATCAAATTCACCTTTATATACTCCTTAAGGGGTATATTGCTGATTTGTCAGGATTTTTATAAGTCACGGAAATGTCAGACTTTTCGCGATTGTATAAATAACGTACAAAATGAGGGGTTTTTCAGCATCTCCAGCTACTCCCGGCGAAGAGAGGCGCTAAGACCTTAGAGGGAGGCGGACCGGACGACAACACGTTACGTTTTATCCGGCTCAGGAAAGATCAGGATGCCCGGTAACCCTACGCTACCGGGCAACTGAATTAATGCATCGCGGACACCTCGTGACGGCGATGGCGGGTGACAAAACCGAGGATAAAGCACATCACAAACACGACGGCATACAGAGCGTTAGCGGTGAACAGCGCCGCCTGCGGGCCGCTGTGCGCCACGATAGGACCGGTGACCACGAAGGTCAACATGGTGCCAATGGTGCCGCAAGTCAGCACAAAGTTAACCAGCTTTGGCGACGCCACTTTCGTCTGCTGGGAGCCCAGCGTAATAATCGTGGTGTAAATGGCGCTTGAGAAAAAGCCCAGCGCGAGGATAAACCACGGCATATGCGCTGGCGTGCCGGTGATAAACAGATACATCAGAACCGCAGCCAGACCGGCGAGCACCGTCAGGATGCGCTGCAAGTCAAAGAAACGCAGGATGACGCTGAATGCCCACATACCGAACATATAAGACATCCAGAAGTTGCTGACCAGCGTACCGGCATCGTTCAGACTCATTCCCAGTCCCTTCGCGTATTCCGGTACCCATGAGATAAAGCCCAACTGGCCCAGGATATAGCACAGCGCGGCAATGGAGAGAAACAGTACGCCGATGCCCCATTTTTCTTTTACTGCCGGTGTATCGCTTTTCGGTGCATGTTTGCCCAGCGCGGGGAATTCACAGCCAAAGGTCAGCAGGAAAATCGCCACATAGACCAGGCCGATGCAGGCATATACCCAGTACCACTCGATGCTGCGGGCCAGCAAAAAGGCGGCAACCATTGGAAAAATCATCCCCGCCATGCTGAAGAAGGAATCGGTAAAAAGCAGGCGCGAGCCGCGCTGACGGCCTTCGTACATCTGGGTGATCAGGAAAGTCCCGATCGACATGGTGATACCGCTTACCACGCCAAGCACGAACATCGCAGCGGAGAACAGCGCCAGACTGTGGCTGAACATCAGTCCGGCCACCGCCAGTACCATCAGGATAAAGCCAAAACGCAGCTGCGTTTTTAGCGGGACGATTTCCATCAGCCAGGCGTTAAGAAAAATGGAGATCAAAATACCGGCGTTCAGGAAGGTGAAGGTATTACTCATACTGGAAACCGGCAGGTTGAAATACTCTGCGATGTTTCCCATCACCATCCCGGTGACAATAACCAGCGCCCCGGTCAGGGCGTAGGAAAGAAAGCTAATCCATGTGAGCTTGATGCGGTTGCTGTTAGTCATGACTGGCCTGTGTTGATACGCACCTGAAAACTGTGTGTATAAGAAAGTAAAGCGCATTGACTGCGCCACGAGCGGGCAGATTTTAGGCGCTTTGGTGATTCATTTAAACTTTTATTGGCAATTAATAAGTGCGTTACATTTTTTATTGTGATCAAAATCACGCATAGACTGACGGTCAGTAAGTTACAGATGTTTCTGGTAAGTAAAAATAGGTAAAGGGATGGCCTTGTCTCTGAAGCCTCTTTAGAATCAAAGCACTTGCTTTTTGTTACCGCTCTCGTTAAGGAATTCTCATGCTCAAATCGACCCTGGCGGCTGTCGCAGCTGTTTTCGCCCTTTCTGCTCTCTCTCCTGCGGCGTTGGCGGCGAAAGGGGATCCGCACGTTCTGCTGACAACCTCTGCCGGTAATATTGAACTGGAACTGAACAGCCAGAAAGCGCCAGTATCAGTGCAGAACTTTGTCGATTACGTGAACAGCGGGTTCTATAACAACACCACGTTCCACCGCGTGATCCCAGGCTTTATGATTCAGGGCGGTGGGTTCAACGAGCAGATGCAGCAGAAGAAGCCGAATCCGCCGATCAAAAACGAAGCCGACAACGGTCTGCGTAATACCCGAGGCACCATTGCGATGGCGCGTACCGCAGACAAGGACAGCGCCACCAGCCAGTTCTTCATCAATGTCGCCGACAACGCCTTTCTCGATCACGGCCAGCGCGACTTCGGATACGCCGTCTTTGGTAAAGTTGTGAAAGGGATGGATGTTGCCGATAAGATCTCTCAGGTTCAGACCAAAGATGTGGGCCCATACCAGAATGTGCCGACAAAACCGGTCGTTATCCTCTCCGCAAAAGTCCTGCCGTAATCCCTTTCGGCGCGGGTGTTTCATGCCCGCGCCTGTTTCCCCTTCCTGCGTAACCGCGTTTTGCCGCTTATACTTGGCAGACACGAGACTATCAGGGAGGCGTAAAGTGAAAAAACTCACCGACAGACAGAAATCCCGGCTCTGGGAGCAGCAGCGCAATACCAATTTTCAGGCCAGCCGCCGTCTTGAGGGCGTCGACAGCCCGCTAGTCACGTTAACCGCGCCAGAGGCGCTGGCACGCCTTAACGAACTCCGGAGGCACTATGAGCGCTAAAATCGGCGACGATCGCGATCCGTATCTTTACCCCGGTCTGAACGTCATGCGTAACCGACTGGGGATCCGCCAGGCGGAGCGGCTGACGCAGGCGGCATGGGAGCTGACGGCGCTGCGGGCGGCAACCATTGAGCTTGGCCCGCTGAAGCGAGGGCTACCGCATTTATGCGCCCTCCATCGCCAGCTGTACCAGGATGTTTTCGACTGGGCAGGGCAATTGCGCGAGGTCGATATTTATCAGGGCGATACCCGCTTTTGCCATTTCGCGTATATCGAGAAAGAAGGCAACGCCCTGATGCAGGATCTGGAAGAGGAAGGGTATCTGGTTGGGCTGCCCAAAGAGAAGTTTGTAAATCGCCTGGCGCATTACTATTGTGAGATCAACGTACTGCACCCGTTCCGCATCGGCAGTGGCATGGCGCAGCGTATTTTCTTTGAACAGTTGGCCATCCACGCGGGCTATTTACTGCACTGGCGGGATATTCCGGTCGATCGCTGGAACCAGGCGAATCAGGAAGGGGCGATGGGTGACCTTAGCGCGCTGGAGGCGATATTTCGGAAAGGGGTAAGCGAAGTCGAGGAAACTGAGTAGAATAGCGCGGTTTTCTTGTACCGGAGCCGCCATGATCCTGCTTATCGACAACTACGATTCGTTTACCTGGAATCTTTACCAGTACTTTTGCGAGCTGGGCGCGGATGTGCTGGTTAAGCGCAATGATGAGCTGACGCTGCCGCAGATTGACGCGCTTGGCCCGCAAAAAATCGTCATCTCCCCCGGTCCTTGTACGCCTGATGACGCTGGCATTTCGCTGGCGGCGATTCGCCATTACGCCGGGCGACGGCCAATGCTTGGCGTCTGTCTTGGGCATCAGGCGATGGCGCAGGCCTTCGGCGCAACGATTGTCCGCGCGGCGAAGGTGATGCATGGCAAAACCTCGCCTGTCCGCCATAACGGGCAGGGGGTGTTTCAGGGATTAGCCAACCCGTTAAGGGTAACCCGTTACCATTCGCTGATTGTTGATCCTGCCACGCTGCCCGCTTGCTTCGAGGTCACCGCCTGGAGCGAGGCGCAGGAGATCATGGGGATTCGCCATACGACCTGGGATCTGGAGGGCGTTCAGTTCCATCCGGAGAGTATTCTCAGCGAGCAGGGGCATCAACTGTTGGCTAATTTCCTTAACCGATGATTTATGGTTGCCATTTAGTGATTTTTTATGCATATTTTGTGATTATTATTTCACATTGTTTTTTGCATAAGTGGATGGGCATGAGATGGCAACTGAACAAACGGCAGTAACTCGCGCAACTTTCGATGAAGTCATTCTGCCAGTTTATGCACCGGCGGACTTTATCCCGGTGAAAGGTAAAGGCAGCCGGGTTTGGGACCAGCAGGGCAAGGACTATGTCGATTTTGCCGGAGGGATTGCAGTTACCGCGCTCGGTCATTGCCACCCGTCGCTGGTGGAAGCGCTGAAAGCGCAGGGCGAAACGCTCTGGCATACCAGTAACGTATTCACCAACGAACCGGCGCTGCGTCTGGGTCGGAAACTTATCGCCGCCACCTTTGCCGAGCGCGTGCTGTTCATGAACTCCGGGACGGAAGCCAACGAAACGGCGTTTAAACTGGCGCGTCATTATGCATGCGTCCGCCATAGCCCCTTCAAAACCAAAATTATCGCCTTCCATAATGCGTTCCACGGTCGTTCGTTGTTTACCGTTTCCGTGGGCGGTCAGCCGAAGTATTCCGATGGTTTCGGCCCAAAACCGGCCGATATCATTCACGTGCCCTTTAACGATCTCCACGCCGTCAGCGCGGTGATGGACGATCACACCTGCGCAGTAGTGGTCGAGCCGGTACAGGGCGAAGGCGGCGTGCTGGCGGCGACGCCGGAATTCCTGCAAGGCCTGCGCAAGCTGTGCGACGAGCATCAGGCGCTGCTGGTGTTTGATGAAGTACAAAGCGGCATGGGGCGCACCGGCGATCTGTTCGCTTATATGCACTATGGCGTGACGCCGGACATTCTGACCAGCGCGAAGGCGTTGGGCGGCGGTTTTCCGGTAAGTGCGGTACTGACCACCCAGGATATCGCTTCGGCATTTCACGTGGGCTCGCATGGTTCTACCTATGGCGGTAACCCGTTGGCCTGTGCGGTTGCGGAGGCGGCGTTCGATATCATCAGTACGCCAGCCGTGTTAAGTGGGGTGCAGACGAAGCGGCAGAAATTTGTTCAGCATCTGCAACAGATCGATGAACGCTTTGACGTTTTCAGCGACATTCGCGGCATGGGCCTGTTGATTGGCGCCGAACTGAAGCCGCAGTATAAGGGGCGCGCGCGTGATTTCCTGTATGCGGCAGCGGAGGCGGGGGTGATGGTGCTCAACGCTGGCCCTGAAGTGATGCGTTTTGCTCCCTCGCTGGTGGTGGAAGAGGCGGATATCGACGAAGGAATGCAGCGTTTCGCGCAAGCCGTCGCGAAAGTCGTAAGCGAATAGGCCGCATAGAGCGTCAGCCTTTCATATCGCGCAACCGGCGGCTGAGCCAGATCCCGTGGTGCGGTCGCTGGCGCCAGGCCACCGACGAAATGGTATGCATGGTATTTAAATGCCCCAGCACACGCTGGAGATGCTGTTCCAGCGTGCTCAATGGCCCGTGGGAGAGCATCTCTGGCGCCTCAAGAATATTCACATCCCCAGAGCTGCCCGGCCCGTCATATTCCAGCCGCTGCTGACAACGCTGGAGCGCAATTTCACACGATTGCAGATATCGTTGGGCCAGATCAGGCGTCAGCATTGTATGTTCTCGCGCCAGGGTGGTCATCGCGTTGATATGCTCGACAATGAACTGGCTGTGGGTGACCCACAGCTTCATATCTTCCAGATAGTGCGTATTAAATCCCGGTTCCTGCATGGCCTGATTCAGCGAGTTAAACAGCGTGTTGTGGGCCTGGTTGACGCGCATTCGTTGGTATGCCAGCGGCGTCGCCTGCGGATCGTCGCTGAGGATCAGGCGGATCGCCTCCTGGTCCGCCTCCAGCGCGTCGTGGGCATTTTTGCGCAACAGACCGCTTTGCCACTGCGGCCACAGCCAGACGGTGCCGCCGAAGGCGATCAGACAGCCGATGATCGTATCGACAAACCGCGGAATGATAAATTGTTCGCCGTTCAGGGTTAACAGTTGCAGGGTGTACACCGCCGTGACGGTAAACCCCACCGTCGCCCAGCCGTAGTTTTTGCGGATAATCAGATAGCTCACCAGGGTGACGAAGAGCATTAAAAGCAGCGTATACCCTTCGGGGATATGAAAGTGCAGCGTCACGCCCGCGACGATGAGTCCCGCCAGCGTTCCGGCCGAACGGTGCAGAATGCGTACGCGCGTTGCGCCGTAGCCATTTTGCGTCACGAACAGTACCGTCATCAGGATCCAGTACGGCTTCGGCAGGTGCAGCGCGGTACCCATCAGGCTGGCGATACTCAGCATGACGCTAATGCGTCCGGCGTTGCGCAGCGCCGGAGACTTCAGCGACAGATAGCTTTTCAGCGCCGGTAGCAGCGGAAGCCGCCGCTGTTTATCCGCCATCAGATCGCGCGCGTAGAGCGGACGCTGGGTGCGAAGCACGCGGGCGATACGGCTGAAATGCCAGTAGCAGAACTGCCCGACGGGGTTATCCGGATGTTGATTGGCGATCTTTTCCAGCGCGCCGATTTGCTTCTGCATGGTGAAGCGCGTGGGCAGGCGATGGTACAGAATGTCATCCGCCAGCACTCTCAGACGCGTGGCGACGGTTTGCGCGTTCCAGCGGATCACCTGTTCGGCGTGGCTGCGCTCGACCAGTTTTTGCACCTCTTCCGGCTGGTGCAGGCTGACTGAGATATGTTCTTGCAGATCCAGCGCTTCCTGGAAGGCGCGCAGCATCCGTTTGTAATCGTTATTGTGATGCGCCGACAGCATATGCATTTGCTGGTAGCACTGGGTGATCAGGTCAACCGCTTTCTGCTGGCGCACCAGCAGCGGCGGTAGGGCTTTTTCCGGATCGGTGTGCTGGGTTAGCATGCTGTATTTCGCTTCGCAGTAATCTGCCAGTTCGCGATACAGCAGGCTTAGCGATTCGCGCAGCGGCTGTTCGCGCCACAACCAGAACCAGAACCAGTTAAACAGTCCATACCACAATGTCCCCAGCGCATAGATCAGCAGCGGCTCCCACACTGGCATATTTCCCGCCAGACTAAGGGTAAAAATTGCGGCGATCAGCGAAGCGGGAAGCAGGCGGGCGTGAAGCGAGCTTAACTCCGCGGTGACGCCGAGGAGCAGCGTCAACCCGGTCAGAATCAGCGGCAACGGCACCGCCTGCGCCAACAACAGTTGCATCGCCAGGCTACACCCGGCAAACAGCGAGGCGCCAATGACCAGGCGCTTGAAGAAGCGCTTGTGCGGCGTATCAAGCCCGGCAATGTTACAGCAGGCGGGAACGAGGGAGAAAAGCAGGCCCAGATGCAGTTGGCCTATCAGCAGGCCGACGGCCACGGGCAAACAGAGCACCAGCGTCTGACGTAGTGCGTAGTTGATCTCAGGGTGATAAATCAGTCTGCGCCACATCGGGAAAACAAAAATAGCGCGCTACCAGGTAACGCGCCATTTCCGACGGGATTAACGAGTGCCGTAAACGACGATGGTCTTACCGTGCGCGGAGATCAGGTTTTGATCTTCCAGCATCTTCAGGATACGACCAACGGTTTCGCGAGAGCAGCCAACGATCTGGCCAATCTCCTGGCGGGTAATTTTGATCTGCATACCGTCCGGGTGGGTCATTGCATCGGGTTGTTTCGCCAGGTTCAACAGCGTCTGGGCGATACGACCGGTCACGTCAAGGAAGGCCAGGTTACCGACTTTCTCTGATGTGACCTGCAGGCGGCGAGCCATCTGGGAAGAGAGACGCATCAGAATATCCGGGTTCACCTGGATCAACTGGCGGAATTTCTTGTAGGAAATTTCAGCCACTTCACATGCAGTTTTAGCACGTACCCATGCGCTACGTTCCTGGCCTTCTTCAAACAGGCCCAGTTCGCCAATAAAATCACCCTGATTCAGATAAGAAAGGATCATTTCTTTACCTTCCTCATCTTTAATCAACACTGCCACAGAGCCTTTAACGATGTAGTACAACGTTTCTGCTTTTTCACCCTGGTGAATCAGCGTGCTCTTCGACGGGTACTTATGAATGTGGCAATGAGACAAGAACCATTCGAGAGTCGGGTCTGTTTGCGGTTTGCCAAGCACCATGCGCGATTATCCTCTGTTATAAGCTGTCTCCAGAGCCAGAAAACGGCGCTGTCTCTGGGGTTGCAAAAATGTGCTTCCCGCTTCCTGGGAAGAGGCTGTCAATAACGGACAGCAGCCTTTAATGTGAAGTCCTCTGCATACATGCAGTACGTCAATGTATTACTGTAGCATCCTGACTGTTTTAGCATAGCTTTAGCCGTGTGTCTCCTGGTGTCTCGCTTCAGCATGACGCAGGTCGCCTTCCGTTGCGAGAATTGTTATGTACGCGTAATCTGTCAGGAAAATTGACGCACTGGAGTAAAAAAATATGCAAGCGCGTGTGAAATGGGTTGAAGGGTTAACCTTCCTGGGCGAGTCGGCTTCCGGACACCAGATCCTGATGGACGGCAATTCGGGAGATAAAGCGCCCAGCCCGATGGAAATGGTGTTAATGGCCGCGGGCGGCTGTAGCGCTATCGACGTGGTCTCCATTCTGCAAAAAGGACGTCAGGATGTGACCAACTGCGAAGTAAAACTGACCTCCGAGCGTCGTGAAGAAGCGCCGCGCCTGTTTACCCACATCAATCTGCATTTCATCGTGACGGGGCATGATTTAAAAGACGCCGCGGTGGCGCGGGCGGTAGATCTTTCCGCCGAAAAGTATTGTTCCGTGGCGCTGATGCTGGAAAAAGCGGTGAATATTACCCACTCGTATGAAGTCATTGCCGCCTGATAATTTTTACCTGATGGCGCTGCGCTCGACTGCCTTATGGCACAATCGGGCCAGCCGCCATTGAGGCTTATTCGATCTTCTTGCCTTCCATCAGGCGCTGTACCAGCGGCAGCATGATCAGTTCCATCGCCAGACCCATTTTGCCGCCCGGCACCACCAGCGTATTGATGTGAGAAATAAACGAACCTTGCAGCATCGCCAGCAGCCAGGGGAAATCGATACCTTCGAGATTGCGGAAATGTATCACCACAAAACTCTCATCAAGCGAGGGAATGCCGCGTGCGGCGAATGGGTTTGAGGTATCCACCGTCGGGACCCGCTGGAAGTTGATGTGGGTACGGGAAAACTGTGGCGTGATGTAGTTGATGTAATCGTCCATTGAGCGCACCACGGAGTCCATCACCGCCTCGCGGGAATGTCCACGCTCGCTGGTGTCGCGGATCAGTTTCTGGATCCACTCCAGGTTGACGATGGGCACAACCCCCACCAGCAAATCCACATGGCGCGCCACCTCATGCTGTGGCGTCACCACGCCGCCGTGCAGCCCTTCATAAAACAGGACGTCGGTCGGCTCCGGCAGCGGCTGCCAGGGCGTGAAGGTGCCAGGCACCTGATTCCAGGGTACGGCTTCGTCGTAGGTATGCAGATATTTGCGCGACTGGCCTTTGCCCGTCTGCCCGTATTCAATGAAGGTCTGTTCCAGCAGGCCGAAGTCATTGGCTTCGGGGCCGAAATAGCTGATATGCCGTCCGGCATCGCGCGCCTTGCGGATCGCCATGTCCATTTCCGGGCGGGTATAACGATGAAAACTGTCGCCTTCCACCTCGGCCGCGCGCAGGTTGAGCTGGGCAAAAATTTTACGGAACGCGAGGCTGGTGGTGGTGGTCCCCGCGCCGCTGGATCCTGTTACCGCAATCACCGGATGTTTGGCAGACATAACAACTCCATGAGTAGGTTAGGTTTTTTATTATAGTCGGCCGAGGATACAGGCTTATTCGCGGAACTGTTTACGCGGCATGATGTTGACCGTTTCGTGCAATTCAGACCAGACCAGAACCGCTTCTCCGCACTGCAACTGACGTTTAACGTCGGCGACCTTTTGCTCAAGTGAGCGTTCATGTTCACCATAATCGGTGCCTTCGCGCAACACAAAGCTTTCGATTAAGTTGTCCAGCGTCTCGGGAGAGAGCTCCTGCCAGGGGATCATCATCTTGGTACCTCCAGATACGTTGTCAGCCAGTCGGGAATACGCGCCTCCAGCCACATCTCAGGGTGACGCAGCGTGCCGCCGATAAACCCAACGTGTCCGCCATGTTCCGTTAGCTGATACTCCACCTGCGGCGGCAAATCGTCGGCTTTGGGGATCACGTGATGATCCATAAACGGATCGTCTTTGGCGTGGATGATCAGCGTCGGGATGGCGATCCGGTTGAGTAAGGGCATCGCGCTACACTGACGATAATAGTCGATAGCGTCGGCAAAACCGTGAATTTTGGCGGTGATGAGATCGTCAAACTCGCGAATGCGGCGCAGGGATTTCAACTGCGCAAGATCGACTGGCAGGGAGCCCGGATACGCCGCCAGTTTGCGCGACGCGTTCGCCTTCAGCAAATTGAGCAGATAACGCTGATAAACGCGGGAAAAGCCTTTATCCATATGGTAACTGCACGCTTCCAGCACGAAGGGGGCGGAAACAATCACCGCAGCCTCTATCGGGATGTTTTTCCCTTCTTTTGCCAGCAGGCAGGCCAGCATATTGCCCCCCAGCGAATAGCCCACCGCCGCGGTTGGCGCGTGGCCAAATTCGCGACGCAGCCAGTGTAGAAACCAGGCGCCGTCTTCGGTTTCGCCAGAGTGATAAATACGGTTCATGCGGTTTGGCTCGCCGCTGCAGCCGCGAAAATGCATCACTACTCCAAGCCAGCCGCGTTTTTGCGCCGCTTCAATCAGGCCATGGGCATACGGGCTGTTCAGACTGCCTTCCAGACCGTGAAAGACGACCAGACGAGGTTTGTGTTTCGCGGACGCCGGATCTTCACTCCAGGCCAGATCGACAAAGTCACCGTCAGGTAACTCCAGCCGCTGCCAGTGGGGGGCAAAATTCACTTTGCGGCGGATCAGGCGCGGCAGCATGGTCTGCAAATGGCGGTTACGAATACCACGCATTGGGCGAAATTCACGCGAGTTTACGGCGGTGAGTTGAAGGTCTGACGAAGTTATTTGGCTCATAACGGCTGCGATGGTCTCTCATTATCAGCCGTCTACTATACCGCCACTTGCCTGTTGTGTTTATGAAAAATGCATAGCTCAGGATGGCGTCTGGAATGGAGTAGTTGATCCTCATCACAAATTGTTACTTCAATTATTACTCTCAGGCTAACGATCCCTCTCTACGCTTAATTGATGACTTTCTCACCAGAGCGCACACTCATTAGCGTGTTAAGCAATCAAAATGATTAGCTGAATCAGGAGGTTAATAATGTTATCTGGGCAAACACCCGCACGCGTCTGGAATACCCGCCGCACCGAGAAGCAGCGGCGTCTGGCTTCCATACCGGTGCAGGGCAAGGTACTGCCTACCGCAGACCTGACCGCGATGCTGGAAAAACTGATCGCGCCGGGTGACCGCGTGGTATTAGAAGGCAATAACCAGAAGCAGGCAGATTTCCTGTCCCGCATGCTGGCTGAAGTGAATCCCGAAAAAGTGCACGACCTGCACATGATTATGCCAAGCGTGGGCCGCAGCGAACATCTGGATATCTTTGAGAAAGGCATCGCCCGCAAGCTGGATTTTTCCTTCTCCGGTACGCAAAGCCTGCGCATTTCGCAGCTGCTGGAAGATGGCCAGCTCGAAATCGGTGCGATTCACACCTACATCGAACTTTACTCCCGCCTGTATGTTGACCTGGCGCCAAACGTGGCGCTGATTGCCGGGTTTAAAGCGGACCGTAAAGGTAACCTCTATACCGGGGCGAGTACCGAAGATACCCCGGCGCTGGTGGAAGCCGCCGCGTTCCACGACGGCATCGTCATCGCACAGGTGAACGAGCTGGTGGACGACGAATGTGACCTGCCGCGCGTCGATATTCCGGGCTCGTGGATCGATTACGTGGTGGTGGCGGATAAGCCGTTCTTCATTGAGCCGCTCTTCACCCGCGACCCGCGCCTGATTAAACAGGAACACATCCTGATGGCGATGATGGCGATTAAAGGCATCTACGCGGAACACCAGGTGCAGTCCCTCAACCACGGGATTGGCTTTAACACCGCGGCGATTGAACTGCTGTTGCCCACCTACGGCGAACAGCTCGGCCTGAAGGGCAAAATCTGTAAACACTGGACGCTGAACCCGCATCCAACGCTGATCCCGGCAATCGAAAGCGGCTGGGTGGAGAGCGTGCACTGCTTCGGCGGCGAGCTGGGGATGGAAGAGTACATTCGCGCCCGTCCGGACGTGTTCTTTACCGGTGCCGACGGCTCCATGCGGTCTAACCGCGCCTTCTGCCAGCTGGCAGGCCAGTACGCGGTCGATATGTTTATCGGCTCTACGCTGCAGGTTGATGGCTACGCTAACTCCTCAACCGTCACCCGCGGTCGCCTCTCCGGCTTCGGCGGCGCGCCAAACATGGGCCACGATCCGCACGGTCGCCGCCACGCCACGCCGGCCTGGCTGAACATGATCACCGAGCCTGACCCAATGCAGCGCGGTAAAAAACTGGTCGTGCAGATGGTGGAAACCTTCCAGGCGGGCGTGAAGCCAACCTTCGTGGAAAAACTGGACGCCGTTGACGTCGCGAAAGCCTCCGGTATGCCGCTGGCGCCGGTCATGATTTACGGCGATGACGTGACCCACGTGCTGACGGAAGAGGGGATTGCTTACCTCTACCGGGCGAAAGATCTGGAAGAGCGTCGCGCCATGGTCGCCGCCGTGGCGGGCATCACCGATATCGGTCTGGGCGTGGATGCCAAACGCGTGGCGGAACTGCGCCAGAGCGGCAAAGTAGTCTATCCGGAAGATATGGGGATTCGCCGCACCGATGCCACCCGCTCTCTGCTGGCGGCGGGCAGCGTGGCCGACCTCGTTGAGTGGTCCGGCGGCCTGTACAACCCACCTGCGAAATTCCGGAGCTGGTAATGAAACTTCTGCCCCGGATCCAGGTTGAAGGCGGTGCCGAATGGCTGGCGCGAACCGCCACGCAGTGTCTGATTGACGAAGCACGTTTAAGCCCGAAACCCGGTCTGGTGGACAGTCGGGGGAACGGCGCGCACCACGATTTATCGCTTGCGCTGATGGAGCGCTCCGCGCACAGCCTGACTCCCACGTTTCAGGCGCTGGCGCAGCAAAGCTGGCAGCGTCCGGCGGATATTGCCCTCAGGCAAACCATAGGGCGACTCGGTCGCGACGGAGAGCAGCAGATGATGGCCGCTACCGACGGCGTGAACACCCACCGTGGCGCGATCTGGGCGCTGGGGCTGCTGGTGAGCGCGGTGGCGATGCTGGGCGGTGATGCCAGCGCGCAGGCCGTCGCTAACACCGCCGCCCGGCTGGCGAAACTCCCGGACGACGCGGCGCCGAAGGTGTTCAGCAAGGGGTTGCGCGCCACGCACCGATACCGCGTGCCCGGCGCGCGTGAAGAGGCGCAGCAGGCGTTTCCGCACATCATGCAGCGCGCGCTGCCGCAGCTTCGCCTGAGCCGCCTTAACGGCAGCAGCGAAACGCACGCCAGACTCGACGCGCTGATGGCAATAATGACCTCGCTCACCGATACCTGCGTGCTGTCGCGCGCCGGAATGGAGGGGCTTGACGCCATGCAGAACGGCGCCCGGGCGGTGCTGAATGCCGGAGGATGCGCAACGCTCGCGGGGCAGCAGGCGCTGGCGCAGTTAGACCGCCAGATGCTGACGCTTAACGCCTCACCGGGCGGCGCCGCAGACCTGCTTGCGGCCACGCTGTTTCTCGATCGCGTCGAAACGCCATATTCAAAGCATTAAGAGGATGTTATGGAAAAAATTACATTGACCGTGCCCGCCCGCCGCGAAGTCAGCGGCAGAGCGCTGGCAGGCGTCGTCGGCTCCGGGGATATGGAGGTGCTCTTCACCGCCGAACCGGGCCAGACCTTGACCGTTGATATCACCACCTCCGTCGACAACAGCCGCGGACGCTGGGAGGCGTTGTTCAGCCGCCTGGAAACCGTCAGCAGCCTGCCCGCAGGCAAACTGACCATCCACGACTTCGGCGCGACGCCGGGCGTGGCGCGCATTCGTATTGAACAGGTGTTTGAAGGGGTGAGCCATGCGTGATGACAGCAGCTTTATCGAATTAAAAGCGCGCCAGCGTGCTCAGGCGCTGCTCGACGAGGGCAGCTACCGCGAACTGCTGGATCCGTTTGAAGGCATTATCTCTCCGTGGCTTGGGCCACAGGGCATTGTGCCGCAGGCCGATGACGGCATGGTGGTCGCGAAAGGGACCATCAACGGCCAGCCAGCGGTAGTCGTGGCGATTGAAGGGACCTTCCAGGGCGGCAGCATGGGCGAAGTCTCCGGCGCCAAAATGGCGGCGGCGCTGGAGCTGGCGGCGGAAGATAACCGCAACGGCATTCCGACGCAGGCGGTACTGTGCCTCGAGACCGGCGGCGTGCGCCTGCAGGAAGCCAACCTCGGCCTGGCGGCGATTGCCGATATCCACGCCGCGATCGTTGACCTGCGTCGTTATACCCCGGTCGTCGGGATTGTGGCCGGAACCGTGGGCTGCTTCGGCGGGATGTCTATCGCCGCGGCGCTGTGCAGCTACCTGATTGTGACCCGCGAAGCGCGTCTCGGCCTCAACGGCCCGCAGGTTATTGAGCAGGAAGCGGGCATTGAAGAGTACGACTCCCGCGACCGGCCGTTTATCTGGAGCATGACCGGCGGCGAAGTACGCTATGAAAGCGGGCTGGTGGACGCGCTGGTAGGCGACGGCGTGAACGCGGTGAAAGCCGCGATGAACGAGGCCATCGCGAAAGGCGTACCGGCGAAACATCGCACCGATAACTATGACGATTACCTGAACCGTCTGACGAATTTCGACACCCGCAAACAGGCCGATGCCGAACAGATTAACGCGCTTTTTGCCCGGGAGGTGAAATGATGAGTAACGCAATAAGCCGTGGCGAACGCTGGCTGGAAACGCTCGCCCCGAACGCCAAACGTATTGAGGGGCTGTGCCCGTCCGTGCAGGCGGCAGACGGTGAGCTGAACGGTGAAACGGTGCGTTTTGTCGCCGTGGTGCCGGATGCCAACAACCACTTCCCGCGCGCGGCGAAAGGGGAAGTCGGTCTGCTGGAAGGCTGGACGCTGGCGAAAGTGGTCAGCGAAACCGTCGCGGCGGATGCTGATAAAGCCGTGAAGCGCCCGATAGTGGCGGTAATCGACGTCCCAAGCCAGGCCTATGGCCGTCGCGAAGAGGCGTTTGGTATCCACCAGGCGCTGGCGGGAGCCGCTGCCGCCTACGCCAACGCGCGTCTGGCGGGTCATCCGGTGATTGGTCTTATCGTCGGTAAGGCAATGTCCGGCGCGTTTCTGGCGCACGGCTACCAGGCTAACCGTCTGATTGCCTTTAACGATAAAGGCGTGCTGATCCACGCGATGGGCAAAGAGTCTGCGGCGCGCATTACGCTGCGTACCGTTGACGCGCTGGAAAAACTGGCGGCAACCATTCCGCCCATGGCGTATGACATCAGCAACTACGCCACGCTGGGGCTGCTTTCCGACCTGCTGGACATCAGCAACCCGGATGCCCCATCCGATAACGATCTGACGCAGGTGAAAACTACCCTGCAACAGGCCATCAGTGACGCGCGTCAGGACACCACGCTGAAAAGCCGTCTGGGTGCTGACAATCGCCGCAGCTCGGCGCTCGTACGCGAACGTATGCGAGCCAGCTGGTAAGTAATTAAGACCTGCCGAATGTTCGGCTCCGTGGGCGCACGCGCTGCGCCCGCGCGGGCCGCTACATCCGAAAAATAATAATCATCGCGTCCGTGCTAACTTTTTTCTTCATTACAGGTGATTTATGACTTACGTGATTGTTCATGCTCTTGCACCGATATTTATCATCATGTTGCTGGGGTTCTGGGCCGGGAAGGCCAAAATGGTTGATAACAAGAATGTTTCCCTGCTCAACATCTTCGTCATGGATTTCGCATTATCTGCGGCGCTGTTCAGCGCGACGGTACAGACGCCCTGGGCGGGTATCGTGGCGCAGTCGCCGCTGATTGTGGTACTGACGCTGGCGATGTGGATCACCTACGCGGCGATCTATTTCCTTGCTACCGGCGTATTCAAAAAATCGCCGCAGGATGCGGCCGTGTTGACGCTCACCGTCGCCCTGCCAAACTATGCGGCGCTTGGCCTGCCGATTCTGGGCAGCGTGCTGGGCGAAGGCCCTTCCACCTCACTGTCCGTGGCGGTCTCTATCGCCTGCGGTTCCGTGCTGATGACCCCGTTCTGCCTGCTGATTCTGGAGCGTGAAAAAGCGCGCGCCGAGGGCAACAACTCCGGCTCAACGCTCTCCATGCTGCCGGTGCTGATGTGGCGCTCCATTAAAAAACCGATCGTGATGGGCCCGCTGCTGGGGGTGATCCTGTCCGCTATCGGCATCAAAATGCCGGAGCTGGTGCTGGCGGCGATTAAACCGCTGGGGCTGTCCGCGACCGCTGCCGCGCTGTTTCTGACCGGGGTGATCCTCTCTGCCCGTAAGCTGCAGATCAACACCATGGTGATCACCTCCACCGTCGCCAAACTGCTGATCCAGCCGGCGATTGCCTGGGGTATCGTTTTAATCTTCGGTCTGCACGGCTCCGTGGCGATCACCGCCATCCTGATGATTGCGCTGTCCGCGGGCTTCTTCGGCGTGGTGTTCGGTAACCGCTTTGGCGTGCAGTCGCCGGATGCAGAAGCCGTGCTGCTGTTAAGCTCCGTACTGTGTATCCTGTCGCTGCCGCTGTTTATCTCGCTGACGTCAGGAATGTAATTATGACCACAACATTACGCCCCCACGACCTTATCTGGCTTACCTCGCGCGACGCGCTGGAAGGTATTACCGAATCCTGGGTTGAATCTGCCTGGCATGCCGGCCTGCCGGTGGTGGTACGGCGTGATGTGGATAACGAAGGACGAATTCCCGTTGGCGTGCGCGGACTGCGCCGCGACCAGCGGGCAGCCGGATGGGTGCAGCCTGAGAATGTGCTACGCGTGGTGTCGCCTGAAGAGCTGTGCGTCACTGCCGATCTGCTGCGTTCGCCGTTTGTCACCCAGCCGCCGGTACAGGTGGCGCTTCAGCTTGCTCAGCAGTCGTGGCCGTGGACGTGGGGCATTACCGGCAGCACCGGCTACGCGCTGGCGACCGGTATTCCGGTGATCCATGCCGACAGCGATCTCGACCTGCTGATCCGCGCTCCGCACGCCGTTGCCCCTGACGCATTTGCTGGCTGGCAGCTTCAGCTCAGCCGCGCGCTATGCCGGGCGGATACGCAGGTGGATACGCCGGAAGGCGGATTCGCGCTGGCGGAGTGGCTGCGTGACGGTAAAACGCTGCTGAAAACCCGCCGTGGGCCACGCCTGGTGGCAGATCCATGGCGCAGGGAGGAGTGATGAAAATACTGTTTACCTTTCCGGGCCAGGGCACGCAGCATGAAGGTATGCTGCAAAACCTGCCGGGAACGGAGCTGGAACAGGCACGTCAGGTGTTGGGGAAGGAAGTTGATACGCTGGACAGCGCGGCCTCGTTAACCCACACCCGCGCGGTGCAGCTTTCGCTGTTAATTGCCGGCGTGTCCTGGGCGCGCGAGCTGGAGCGACGCGGCGTGTCGCCTGACATCGTTAGCGGTTTATCGATTGGCGCTTATCCCGCGGCGGTGGTGGCGGGCGCGCTGGAATTTACGGACGCGCTGAAGCTGGTGGCGCTGCGCGGCGATCTGATGGAACAGGCCTGGCCGCACGGCTACGGCCTGACGGCAATCATGGGCTTAACCCTGCCGCAGGTGGAACAGCTGATCGAAGGTAGCGGAACATACATTGCCAACCTGAATGCCGAAACGCAGATTGTCATTGCCGGATCCGATGAAGGGATGGCGCAGGTGGCAAAACGCGCCCTGGAAAAAGGCGCGAGCAAAGCAAAGCGGCTGGCCGTGAGCGTGCCGTCGCACTGCGAGCTGCTGGCGGAACCGGCGCAGAAGCTGGCGGCGGCGTTTAACTCGGTCACGCTTGCACGCCCGCGCTGCGCGTATCTGAGCGGCAGCACCGGGCGCGTGCTCTGGCAGCCGGAAAGAATTGCCAACGATCTGGCGATGAACATGGCGCGCACCGTGCGCTGGCAGGAAGCGGTAATTTCGGCTAACGAGCGTGACGCAAGGCTGGCGATTGAAATGCCGCCCGGCGGCGTGCTGACCTGCCTGACGCGACAGGCGGCGTGGGAAGGGGAGTCGATTTCCCTGGAACGTAGCGGCGTGGACGTTGCCGTGCATCTGGCGCGGCGGGTACAGTTGTTGTGATTGTTGCCTGCTGGCGCGATGCTTCTCCTGCTTACAGGATGTATTGGCCTCAGGCTAACCGGCAATCAAACGCCAGGCTCCAGACTGCGCGCGTACATTCGTCCTTCGGCGGCGAGCGCCAGCAGATTCGGGTCGCGCTCACGGTTGCGGGCGAAGACAATCGCGATAAGCTGCTGCATCTGGTAGGGCTGCGCCAGCTTCAGTAGCTGCACGGAATTCTCATACATCTTCTTCATGCGTCCCGGCATCAGGGTAAAGCCGACACCCGCCTGCACCAGACTGAGCATCGAGAAAATGTCATTCACGCGGGTGACGATCTCCGGCTCGAATCCGGCGATGTGAAAGGCCTCCTGAAAGCCGGCATAGGTGGCGAAGCCTTCCGCCAGAGAAACAAACTTCTGTTCCCGGTAATCGCGCAGATCGGCAGGCGAGGAGCTGTCCAGTGTGGCCGTTGACGGTGCGGCGAGATAGATGTCGTCATGAAACAGCGGCAGCACTTCCAGACTGTTGCGATCGATTTCACTTTCCGAAATAGAAATCAGGATCGCATCCAGCGTACCTTCTTCCAGCATCGCAAGCAGCGCTTCGTTCGACCCCATCGTCAGATCCAGTTCGAGGTCGGGACGCCGTAGCTTCATGCCCATGATCAGATGCGGGACGGTCTCCAGGGTCAGCGAGTAAAGTGTGCCGACGCGTAAGCGCCCCTGGCCGACCCCCGCCGTTTTACGCGCTTCCTCCAGCCCTCGCGCCATAAGCTGAGTGACTTCCTGACAATATTCCAGCAGTGTCCAGGCCGCCGGTTGCGGGATCAGGTTGCGACCTTTATGCACAAACAGCGGACAACGGACATTTTCTTCCAGCGTATGTAACGCGCGATGCACGCTCACCCCACTGATATCCAGCGCTTCCGCCGTGCGGGCAATATTCCCTTTCTCCATAAACGTCATGAAGATGCTGAGCTTGCGGAAAGTAATATCGTTGGTGATGAGCGGCGTCATGGTGGTTTCCTGTGGTTAGTCGGCCAGCATTTGCTCAAGCTGCTCTTGCGCGTCCAGCCAGGCTATTTCGCACGCTTCCAGCCCGGCTTTGGCGCTGGCCTGTTGTTGCAGGCACTCGGTCAGCTCTGCTTTACGGCTCTGGTCGTACAGTTCACTGTCGCCCAGCTTTTCTTCCGCCTGCGCTAACTGCGCGTTCAGTTTTTCCATCTCTTTTTCAAGACGGGCGATCTCTTTGCGCAGCGGCTGGGTCTGCGTACGCAGCTCGGCTTCACGACGCTTCTGATCTTTACGCGCTTGCGCACTGTTCGCGTTCTCTTTTGGCGCTTCAGCAGGCTGGTTTTCCTGTTTCTGCACCTCGCTCAGCCACTGCTGATAATCTTCCAGGTCGCCGTCAAACGGTTCGACTTTACGGTCGTGGACCAGGTAGAGATCGTCGGTGGTGGAGCGCAACAGGTGACGGTCGTGCGACACGACGACCAGCGCGCCTTCGAATTCGATCAATGCTTCGGTCAACGCCTGACGCATGTCGAGATCGAGATGGTTGGTCGGTTCATCAAGCAGCAACAGGTTCGGGCGCTGCCAGACAATCAATGCCAACACCAGACGGGCTTTTTCGCCGCCGGAGAAACGCCGCGTCTCTTCGGTGACCTTATCGCCCTGGAAGCCAAAGCCGCCGAGATAGTCGCGCAGCTTCTGCTCCTGTTCCTGCGGCGCCAGGCGCGACAGGTGTTGCAGCGGTGACTCGTCAGCGCGCAGGTACTCCAGCTGATGCTGGGCGAAATAGCCAAGCTTAATGCCTTTCGCCAGGCCGATTTCGCCACTGACCGGCGTGAGCTCGCCCGCCAGCAGCTTGATAAGCGTAGACTTCCCGGCGCCGTTGCGGCCAAGCAGGCCAATGCGCGAGCCAGGCACCAGATTCAGCTTAATGGAGTCGAGTATGATGCGCTCGCCGTAACCCGCGCTCACTTTTTCCATTTTCAGCAATGGGTTTGGCAGGCTTTCCGGCGCGCGGAAGCTAAAGTGGAAGGGGTTATCCACGTGCGCAGGGGCGATCAGCTCCATGCGCTCCAGCATTTTGATTCGGCTTTGCGCCTGCTTGGCTTTGGTCGCCTTGGCGCGAAAGCGGTCAATATAGCTTTGCAGATGCGCCACGCGTTCCTGCTGGCTTTCGTACATCGCTTGCTGCTGGGCCAGACGGGTGGCGCGCTGGATTTCAAACGCGCTGTAATTGCCGGTGTACTCGAACAGGTTTTGCTGTTCGATGTGGATAATTTTGTCCACTACCGGGTCGAGAAAATCCCGGTCATGGGAGATCAGAATCAGAGTGCCCTGATAGCCTTTCAGCCATTTTTCCAGCCAGATAACCGCATCAAGATCGAGGTGGTTAGTCGGTTCGTCGAGCAGCAGCAGATCGGAGCGGCAGATCAGCGCCTGCGCCAGGTTGAGGCGCATACGCCAGCCGCCCGAGAAGTCGCTGACCGGACGTTCAAGCTGTTCGTTGCTGAACCCCAGCCCATGCAGCAGACTGGCGGCGCGTGAGCGGACGGTCCAGGCGTCAATGGCGTCCAGCTTGCCGTGTACAGTGGCGATAGCGTGTCCGTCGTTACGTTCGTTAGCGTCGTGCAACTGGGCTTCCAGTTGACGGTATTCGCGGTCGCCGTCAATGACGTACTCCAGCGCTGGCTGGGCCAGGGCGGGGGTTTCCTGATTCACCCACGCCAGCTGCCAGTTGCCAGGATAGCTAAAACTTCCGGCGTCGGCGCTGATTTCATTTTTCAGCAACGCCAGCAGGGTAGATTTCCCGCAGCCGTTCTTGCCCACCAGGCCGACCTTCTGGCCCGGATTGATAGTGGCAGCGGCATTGTCCAGCAAGACGCGCACGCCGCGACGAATTTGTAACGAGGAGAAAACAATCATAAGGCGCCGTATGTTCTGACTATGTTAATTTATCATTATGATAATGTAGTGTGCTGGCATTCTGCCGCACTGGGGCGCAATGGTAGCCCAAAACAACAACGCGACACAAAAACAGAAATAAAACCGGGAGGGGGATGATGTCTCAGCCAGCAAAGGTGTTGCTGCTGTATGCCCATCCGGAATCTCAGGACTCGGTGGCGAACCGGGTGCTGCTTAAGCCGGCTATGCAGCTCAGTAACGTAACGGTGCACGATCTCTACGCGCACTATCCTGATTTTTTTATTGATATTCCGCATGAGCAGGCTCTTTTGCGTGAGCATGATGTGATTGTGTTTCAGCATCCGCTGTATACCTATAGCTGCCCGGCGCTGTTGAAAGAGTGGCTGGATCGGGTGTTAAGCCGCGGCTTTGCCAGCGGTCCGGGGGGGAACCAGCTCGCGGGAAAGTACTGGCGCAGCGTGATTACCACTGGCGAACCGGAGAGCGCCTATCGCTATGACGCTCTGAATCGTTACCCGATGAGCGACGTCCTGCGGCCCTTTGAGCTGACGGCGGGTATGTGCCGGATGCACTGGATGAGTCCGATCATTATTTACTGGGCCAGGCGGCAGAGCGCGCAAGAGCTGGAAAGCCATGCGAAAGCATATGGCGACTGGCTTACCCAGCCTGTTCCCGTGGGAGGCCGCTGATGGAAGGTTCCGATTTATTGCTGGCGGGCGTGCTGTTCCTCTTCGCGGCGGTGGCGGCGGTGCCGCTGGCTTCACGGCTCGGCATCGGCGCGGTATTAGGGTATCTGCTTGCGGGTATCGCCATTGGCCCATGGGGTCTGGGATTCATTAGCGACGTTGACGAGATTCTGCATTTCTCTGAGCTTGGCGTCGTATTCCTGATGTTCATTATCGGGCTGGAGCTGAACCCGGCGAAACTCTGGCAGCTTCGGCGATCGATTTTTGGCGTCGGGGCGGCGCAGGTGTTGCTCAGCGCGGCGCTGCTCGCCGGGCTATTGATGTTGACGGATTTTTCGTGGCAAGCCGCGGTGGTTGGCGGTATCGGTCTGGCAATGTCCTCGACCGCGATGGCGCTACAACTGATGCGCGAGAAGGGGATGAATCGC
This sequence comes from Citrobacter sedlakii NBRC 105722, assembly GCF_000759835.1. Taxonomy (GTDB): domain Bacteria; phylum Pseudomonadota; class Gammaproteobacteria; order Enterobacterales; family Enterobacteriaceae; genus Citrobacter_A; species Citrobacter_A sedlakii. The sequence goes on along the minus strand of NZ_BBNB01000003.1, from coordinate 9,199 downwards.
AGCGAGTCGGGGCAACTTGGCTTCTCGGTGTTGTTGTTTCAGGACCTGGCGGTGATCCCGGCGCTGGCGCTGGTGCCGTTGCTCGCCGGTTCCGCCGACGAGCATTTCGACTGGATGAAGATTGGCATGAAAGTGCTTGCTTTCGCCGGGATGTTGATTGGCGGGCGCTACTTATTGCGCCCGGTGTTCCGCTTCATCGCCGCGTCCGGCGTACGCGAAGTGTTTACCGCCGCGACGCTGCTGCTGGTGCTGGGTTCTGCCTTATTTATGGACGCGCTGGGGTTGTCGATGGCGCTGGGCACGTTTATTGCGGGCGTGCTGCTGGCGGAAAGCGAATATCGCCATGAGCTGGAAACGGCCATTGATCCGTTCAAGGGACTGTTGCTCGGCCTGTTTTTTATCTCGGTTGGCATGTCGCTCAACCTGGGCGTGCTGTACACCCATCTGCCGTGGGTTGTGGCAAGCGTGGTGGTGCTGGTGGCGGTAAAAACGTTGGTGCTCTATGGGTTGGCGCGGCTCTACGGTCTTCGCAGCTCGGAAAGAATGCAGTTTGCCGGCGTCCTGAGCCAGGGGGGGGAATTCGCCTTCGTGCTGTTTTCTACAGCCTCGTCGCAGCGGCTTTTTCAGGGCGATCAAATGGCGCTATTGTTGGTTACCGTCACGCTGTCGATGATGACCACGCCCATGCTAATGAAACTTATCGACAAATGGCTCTCGCGTCAGTTTAACGGCCCGGATGAAGAGGACGAAAAACCGTGGGTGGATGACGATAAGCCGCAAGTGATTGTGGTCGGGTTTGGCCGTTTCGGCCAGGTGATTGGGCGTTTGCTGATGGCGAATAAAATGCGTATTACCGTTCTGGAACGGGATATCAGCGCCGTAAACCTGATGCGAAAATATGGCTACAAGGTCTATTACGGCGATGCGACGCAGGTGGATCTTCTGCGCTCTGCGGGCGCGGAGGCGGCAGAATCCATCGTTATCACCTGCAACGATCCGGAAGATACGATGAAGCTGGTGGAGATCTGTCAGCAACACTTCCCGCATTTGCATATTCTTGCGCGAGCGCGCGGACGTGTGGAAGCACATGAGTTATTACAGGCAGGGGTAACGCAGTTTTCCCGTGAAACGTTTTCCAGCGCGCTGGAACTCGGGCGTAAAACGCTGGTGTCGCTGGGCATGCACCCTCACCAGGCGCAGCGGGCGCAGTTGCATTTCCGACGGCTGGATATGCGAATGCTGCGGGAGCTTATTCCGATGCATGCCGATACCCTACAAATTTCGCGCGCCAGAGAAGCCAGGCGCGAGCTTGAGGAGATTTTTCAGCGCGAGATGCAGCAGGAACGACGTCAGTTGGACGGCTGGGATGAATTTGAATAGAGGTTCAGTATGACAATCCGTAAACGTTTTATTGCCGGGGCGAAATGCCCGTCCTGCCAGGCGCAGGACACATTGGCGATGTGGCGCGAGAATAATATCGATATTGTTGAGTGTGTTAAGTGCGGTCACCAAATGCGGGAAGCGGATAAAGATGCGCGCGATCATGTGCGCAAAGAGGAGCAAGTGATCGGGATCTTTCATCCGGACTAGCGATATGCCCCGAGTTTTTTTAAGCTAAAGGGTACACGGGTGCAGATTTCCGCTACAATCTGCGCCAGCAATTTTCCCACGCTCAGGAGATATCATGAAAGTAGCAAAAGACCTGGTGGTCAGCCTGGCCTATCAGGTACGTACAGAAGACGGTGTGTTGGTTGATGAGTCTCCGGTGAGTGCGCCGCTGGACTACCTGCACGGTCACGGTTCTCTGATCTCTGGTCTGGAAACCGCCCTGGAAGGTCACGAAGTTGGCGACAAATTCGATGTAGCTGTTGGCGCGAACGACGCCTACGGTCAGTATGACGAAAACCTGGTACAGCGCGTACCTAAAGACGTCTTCATGGGCGTTGACGAGCTGCAGGTGGGCATGCGCTTCCTGGCGGAAACCGACCAGGGTCCGGTTCCGGTAGAAATTACCGAAGTGGAAGACGACCACGTTGTGGTTGACGGTAACCACATGCTGGCGGGTCAGAACCTGAAATTCAACGTTGAAGTGGTAGCGATCCGCGAAGCGACGGAAGAAGAACTGGCTCATGGTCACGTTCACGGCGCACACGGTCACGACCACGATCATGACCACGGTCACGACGGCTGCTGCGGCGGTCACGGCCATGACCACGGTCACGAGCACGGTGGCGAAGGCTGCTGCGGTGGCGGCGGTAAAGGTCACGGCGGCTGCGGTTGCCACTAATCCCGTCGTCTTTTAAGCCACGCAGGGTCGGCTGGATCTTGCTGTGACGAGAAATTCATAGGGTATTTAGCGCGCGGTACATGAACGGAGCGCAAAATAAAGCGGGTATAGAATATAACCCGCTTTTTTTACGTCTCAATAATGAGGCGGTGGCGTCTCTTCCGCCTGGGAGGCGATATTGGACGGCTGGCTGGCCTTCAGTTTCTCGGTCAGCAGACGCAGATGATCGCGCAATTTGGCCATTTCCATTTCGTGGGCGGTGACCGTCACGTTGAGCTCTTCAATGGTGATTTCCTGAAAAGCCAGGCGACTTTCCAGTTCGGCCAGACGAGTTTCCAGCGTGGTATCCTGCATGATTCACCTCATTGATTATCCCGGGTTGCGGCGGATTCTACTGAATTCTGTCGATGAGCGCAGCCCTGATTGCGCCGCGCCGAAACTAATTTAAACAAAAAGAGTCTGAAAAGAAGTGAGAATAAGGCATGTCCTTATGTTGATTTGTTCAACAACGCTTTATAGTACGCTTCTTAAATGAAGCTAACCTCGGGGTGAGATGCCCCGGCCCTGGAGATATGGATGAAATCATTGTTTAAAGCCACGCTGCTGGCAACCACGATGGCCGTTGCGCTGCATGCCCCGATGACCTTCGCTGCTGAGGCGGCAAAACCGGCTGCGGCTGCTGACAGCAAAGCGGCGTTTAAAAATGACGATCAGAAATCAGCGTATGCGCTGGGCGCTTCGCTGGGTCGTTATATGGAAAACTCCCTGAAAGAACAGGAAAAACTGGGCATTAAACTGGATAAAGAGCAACTGATCGCGGGCGTCCAGGACGCGTTTGCCGATAAGAGCAAGCTGACTGACCAGGAAATCGAACAAACGCTGCAGGCGTTTGAAGCCCGCGTGAAATCTTCCGCTCAGGCGAAGATGGAAAAAGACGCGACTGAAAACGAAGCCAAGGGCAAAGAGTATCGTAACAAGTTTGCGAAAGAGAAAGGCGTGAAAACGTCCTCTACCGGCTTGCTTTATAAAGTCGAGAAAGCGGGTACCGGCGAAGCGCCGAAAGACAGCGACACCGTCGTTGTTAACTACAAAGGCACGCTGATCGACGGTAAAGAGTTCGACAACTCCTACACCCGTGGCGAGCCGCTCTCCTTCCGTCTGGATGGCGTGATCCCAGGCTGGACCGAAGGCCTGAAAAACATCAAGAAAGGCGGTAAGATCAAGCTGGTCATTCCACCGGAGCTGGCATACGGCAAAACTGGCGTCCCGGGTATTCCGGCTAACTCCACGCTGGTATTCGACGTAGAGCTGCTGGATATCAAACCAGCGCCGAAGGCGGATGCGAAGCCAGAAGCCGCAGCAGAAGCTGACGCAAAAGCCGCAGATGCTGCTAAAAAATAAAAACTGAGAACCGCCGCCGAACAGAGCGGCGGTTTTTTTATTGCAGGCCGGATATAATTAGTTGTGGAAAGTGGAACCTCCACTGTATTAATTTAACCATCCACATAATTAATGAGCCTGCCCTGAAAACATAACGACAGGCTCCTGAAAAGGAGTGTTTTTTTTCATGTCCAGGTCGCTTTTAACCAACGAAACCAGTGAGCTTGATTTACTGGATCAACGTCCTTTCGATCAAACCGACTTTGATATTCTGAAATCCTACGAAGCGGTGGTGGACGGGTTAGCGATGCTCATTGGTTCCCACTGTGAAATCGTTTTGCACTCTTTGCAGGATTTGAAATGCTCCGCCATTCGCATCGCCAACGGCGAGCACACGGGGCGTAAAATCGGTTCGCCGATTACCGACCTTGCGTTACGTATGCTGCACGATATGACCGGTGCGGACAGCAGCGTGTCGAAGTGCTACTTTACCCGTGCGAAAAGCGGCGTCCTGATGAAGTCCGTGACCATTGCTATTCGCAATCGCGAGCATCGCGTGATTGGCCTGCTGTGCATCAACATGAACCTTGATGTACCGTTCTCGCAAATCATGAATACCTTTATTCCGCCTGAAACGCCGGAAGTCGGATCGTCCGTCAACTTCGCTTCTTCTGTTGAAGATCTGGTCACCCAGACGCTGGAATTTACCATCGAAGAGGTGAACGCCGATCGTAATGTGTCTAATAACGCCAAGAATCGCCAGATCGTTCTGAATCTGTACGAGAAAGGCATTTTTGATATTAAAGATGCGATCAACCAGGTCGCCGATCGTCTCAATATCTCCAAGCACACCGTGTATCTCTATATTCGCCAGTTCAAAAGCGGCGACTTCCAGGGGCAAGACAAGTAATGCGTTTTGCCATCATGGTTACCGGTCCGGCATATGGTACCCAGCAGGCGAGCAGCGCGCTGCAGTTCGCTCAGGCGTTACTGGAAGAAGGCCACACGCTAAGCAGCGTCTTCTTTTATCGTGAAGGCGTATATAACGCCAACCAGTTGACCTCGCCGGCGAGCGATGAATTTGACCTGGTTCGCGCCTGGCGGCAACTGCACACGCAGCATGGCGTTGCCCTCAATATCTGCGTGGCCGCGGCGCTGCGTCGCGGCGTGGTTGATGAAAGCGAAGCGGGCCGCCTTGGGTTGCTCTCCGCTAATCTTCAGCCGGGATTTACGCTAAGCGGCCTCGGCGCGCTGGCGGAAGCCTCGTTAACGTGCGATCGCATGGTACAGTTCTGATGAAACGCGTGGCTTTTGTTTTTTCCACCGCGCCGCATGGCAGCGCATCGGGCCGCGAGGGGTTAGACGCGTTGCTGGCGACCTCTGCTTTAACGGATGATCCCGGCGTCTTCTTCGTGGGTGACGGCGTGTTCCAGATCCTTGCCGGGCAAAAACCGGATGTCGTGCTGGCGCGCGACTATATCGCCACCTTTAAGCTGCTGGGATTGTACGATATCGAACAATGCTGGCTGTGCGCCGCCTCGCTGCGCGAGCGTGGGCTTGGCGATGACGCAGCGTTTGTGGTGGAAGCCACCGCGCTTGAGCCCGAAGCGCTGCGTCGGGAGCTGAGCCATTACGATGTGATCCTGAGATTCTGAGGCTCGTATGCTGCATACCTTACACCGCTCCCCGTGGCAGTCCGATTTCACATCCCTGCAGCGTTTACTCGCGGAAGGCGACGCGCTGTTATTACTCCAGGATGGCGTTATTGCTGCAATAGAAGGCTCTCACTTCCTTGAAACGCTGCGCAACGCCCCCATAACGGTATACGCACTGAAAGAAGACATTGACGCCCGCGGCCTGGGTGGTCAAATTTCAGACAGCGTCGTCAGGGTTAGCTATACTGATTTCGTCAGACTGACGATCCAGCACACCAGCCAGTTGGCCTGGTGATTGTGTGATCGTTGTATATTTCTTGACACCTTTTCGACACCGCCCTAAAATTCGGCGTCCTCATATTGTATGAGGTCGTTTTATTACGTGTTTACGAAGCAAAAGCTAAAACCAGGAGCTATTTAATGGCAACAGTTAACCAGCTGGTACGCAAACCACGTGCTCGCAAAGTTGCAAAAAGCAACGTGCCTGCGCTGGAAGCATGCCCGCAAAAACGTGGCGTATGTACTCGTGTATATACTACCACTCCTAAAAAACCGAACTCCGCACTGCGTAAAGTATGCCGTGTTCGTCTGACTAACGGTTTCGAAGTGACTTCCTACATCGGTGGTGAAGGTCACAACCTGCAGGAGCACTCCGTGATCCTGATCCGTGGCGGTCGTGTTAAAGACCTCCCGGGTGTTCGTTACCACACCGTTCGTGGTGCGCTTGACTGCTCCGGCGTTAAAGACCGTAAGCAAGCTCGCTCCAAATACGGCGTGAAGCGTCCTAAGGCTTAATGGTTCTCCGTTAAGTAAGGCCAAACGTTTTAACTTAAATGTCAAACTAAACTCGTAGAGTTTTGGACAATCCTGAATTAACAACGGAGTATTTCCATGCCACGTCGTCGCGTCATTGGTCAGCGTAAAATTCTGCCGGATCCGAAGTTCGGATCAGAACTGCTGGCTAAATTTGTCAATATCCTGATGGTAGATGGTAAAAAATCTACTGCCGAAACAATCGTATACAGCGCGCTGGAGACCCTGGCTCAGCGCTCTGGTAAATCTGAACTGGAAGCTTTCGAAGTCGCTCTCGAAAACGTGCGCCCGACTGTCGAAGTTAAGTCTCGCCGCGTTGGCGGTTCTACTTATCAGGTACCAGTTGAAGTCCGTCCGGTTCGTCGTAATGCTCTGGCAATGCGTTGGATCGTTGAAGCTGCTCGTAAACGCGGTGATAAATCCATGGCTCTGCGCCTGGCGAACGAACTCACTGATGCTGCAGACAACAAAGGTACTGCAGTTAAGAAACGTGAAGACGTTCACCGTATGGCCGAAGCCAACAAGGCGTTCGCACACTACCGTTGGTAATCCCTTCGGAATTTTAGTCACCAGGCGGGCGCTTCCAGTAAGCAGCCCGCTTTGGGCTACTTAAATTGAACGCCTAAAAGATAAACGAGGAATCAAATGGCTCGTACAACACCCATCGCACGCTACCGTAACATCGGTATCAGTGCGCACATCGACGCCGGTAAAACCACTACTACCGAACGTATTCTGTTCTACACCGGTGTAAACCATAAAATCGGTGAAGTTCATGACGGCGCAGCTACCATGGACTGGATGGAGCAGGAGCAGGAACGTGGTATTACCATCACTTCCGCAGCGACTACTGCATTCTGGTCTGGTATGGCTAAGCAGTATGAACCGCATCGCGTAAACATCATCGACACCCCGGGGCACGTTGACTTCACCATCGAAGTAGAACGTTCCATGCGTGTTCTTGATGGTGCGGTAATGGTTTACTGCGCAGTTGGTGGTGTTCAGCCGCAGTCTGAAACCGTATGGCGTCAGGCAAACAAATATAAAGTTCCGCGCATTGCGTTCGTTAACAAAATGGACCGTATGGGCGCGAACTTCCTGAAAGTTGTTGGTCAGATCAAAACCCGTCTGGGCGCGAACCCTGTTCCGCTGCAGCTGGCAATTGGCGCTGAAGAAGCGTTCACCGGTGTTGTTGACCTGGTGAAAATGAAAGCCATCAACTGGAACGAAGCTGATGCAGGCGTGACCTTCACCTATGAAGACATCCCGGCTGACATGCAGGAACTGGCTGAAGAATGGCACCAGAACCTGATCGAGTCCGCAGCGGAAGCGTCTGAAGAGCTGATGGAAAAATACCTGGGTGGTGAAGAACTGACTGAAGAAGAGATCAAAAAAGCTCTGCGTCAGCGCGTTCTGAACAACGAAATCATCCTGGTTACCTGTGGTTCTGCCTTTAAGAACAAAGGTGTTCAGGCAATGCTGGATGCGGTAATTGATTACCTGCCATCCCCGGTTGACGTACCTGCGATCAACGGTATCCTGGACGACGGTAAAGATACGCCTGCTGAACGTCACGCTAGCGATGACGAGCCTTTCTCTGCACTGGCATTCAAAATCGCTACCGACCCGTTCGTGGGTAACCTGACCTTCTTCCGCGTTTACTCCGGTGTGGTTAACTCTGGTGATACCGTACTGAACTCCGTGAAATCCGCACGTGAGCGTTTCGGTCGTATCGTTCAGATGCACGCTAACAAACGTGAAGAGATCAAAGAAGTTCGCGCGGGCGACATCGCTGCGGCGATCGGTCTGAAAGACGTGACCACCGGTGACACTCTGTGCGATCCGGATCACCCGATCATCCTGGAGCGTATGGAATTCCCAGAGCCGGTAATCTCCATCGCCGTAGAACCGAAAACCAAAGCTGACCAGGAAAAAATGGGTCTGGCTCTGGGCCGTCTGGCTAAAGAAGACCCGTCATTCCGCGTATGGACTGACGAAGAATCTAACCAGACCATTATCGCCGGTATGGGTGAGCTGCACCTCGACATCATCGTTGACCGTATGAAGCGTGAATTCAACGTTGAAGCGAACGTCGGTAAACCTCAGGTTGCTTACCGTGAAGCGATTCGCGCGAAAGTTACCGATATCGAAGGTAAACACGCGAAGCAGTCTGGTGGTCGCGGTCAGTACGGTCATGTTGTTATCGACATGTACCCGCTGGAGCCGGGTTCCAACCCGAAAGGCTACGAGTTCATCAACGACATCAAAGGTGGTGTAATCCCTGGCGAATACATCCCTGCCGTTGATAAAGGTATCCAGGAGCAGCTGAAAGCAGGCCCGCTGGCTGGTTATCCGGTTGTTGACATCGGTATCCGTCTGCACTTCGGTTCTTACCATGACGTTGACTCCTCGGAACTGGCGTTTAAACTGGCTGCGTCTATTGCCTTTAAAGAAGGCTTTAAGAAAGCGAAACCAGTTCTGCTTGAGCCGATCATGAAGGTTGAGGTAGAAACGCCGGAAGAGAACACCGGTGACGTCATTGGTGACTTGAGCCGTCGTCGCGGTATGCTGCGCGGTCAGGAATCTGAAGTTACTGGCGTTAAGATCCACGCTGAAGTTCCGCTGTCTGAAATGTTCGGATATGCAACTCAGCTGCGTTCTCTGACCAAAGGTCGCGCATCGTACACTATGGAATTCCTGAAGTATGATGATGCACCGAGCAACGTTGCTCAGGCCGTAATCGAAGCCCGTGGTAAATAATCCACAGGATTAAAACCTAAGTCCCGTGCTCTCTCCATAAGGGGAGAGCGCTATAGTAAGGAATATAGCCGTGTCTAAAGAAAAATTTGAACGTACAAAACCGCACGTTAACGTCGGCACCATCGGCCACGTTGACCACGGTAAAACTACCCTGACCGCTGCAATCACTACCGTACTGGCTAAAACCTACGGCGGTGCTGCTCGTGCATTCGACCAGATCGATAACGCGCCGGAAGAGAAAGCGCGTGGTATCACCATCAACACTTCTCACGTTGAATACGATACCCCGACCCGTCACTACGCA
>NZ_BBNB01000004.1 GCF_000759835.1 Citrobacter sedlakii NBRC 105722 | reverse complement strand
GTCCGAAGACATTAAGAATCCATGTCACTTTGAGTGCCCACACAGATTGTCTGATAAATTGTTAAAGAGCAGTGCCGCTTCGCTTTTTCTCAGCGGCGCGGGGTGTGCATAATACACTTTCCCGCTTGAGAGTCAAGCATTTATTTTTGCTTTTCTCCGTGAGGTTCTGGTCTGAACCCCGCTGACCCGGCGGCTTGCGTGCCGTTGTTCCGTGTCAGTGGTGGCGCATTATAGGGAGTTATTTCGGGCTGACAAGAGGAAATTTAAAATAATTTCGCAACTGTTCCTTTTTTCACCAAAACAGGCGTTAACGTGCCATAAAATAAGCGATTTGCTGTTTTTGCAGCCGCAATCACACTTCCTGATGGCATACTAATGAATAAGAAAAAGAGAAAGGACAATCAGTCATGCCTTTAAGCGCACAACAATTGGCTGCACAGAAAAACATTTCCTGGGTACTGGCTGAAAAGCTGGCGCAGCGGATCTTAAAAGGGGATTACGCACCCGGCGACATTCTTCCCGGTGAAATTGAACTGGGCGATCAGTTTGGTGTTAGCCGCACCGCAGTAAGAGAAGCCGTCAAAACGTTAACCGCCAAAGGTATGGTGTTACCGCGCCCACGTATCGGAACACGGGTCATGCCACAGGCTAACTGGAATTTTCTCGACCAGGAGTTACTGAACTGGTGGATGACAGAGGAAAACTTCCAGCAGGTGATCGATCATTTTCTGGTGATGCGGATAAGCCTTGAGCCACAGGCTTGCGCGTTGGCGGCAACGGTGGGTACGGCAGAACAAAAAGCGCATCTGAATACCTTAATGGAAGAAATGGTCGCGCTAAAAAAGAACTTTAAACGTGAGCGCTGGATTGAAGTGGATATGGCCTGGCATGAGCATATTTATGAGATGAGTGCGAACCCGTTCCTCACCTCTTTTGCCTCACTGTTCCACTCTGTCTATCACACCTACTTCAATGCCATTACCTATAACACCGTTGTGAAACTGGATTTGCACCAGGCGATAGTAGTTGCCATTGCGCAAAGCGACGCTGACGGCGCGTTTAAAGCCTGCCAGGCTTTACTGATGGCGCCTAACGAGCGTCCGGGAAACTAACGGGATACAGAATGATCAGAAAAAAAGCGCGCAGTATGGCTGGATTGCCGTGGATAGCGGCAATGGCCTTTTTTATGCAGGCGCTGGACGCCACCATTCTGAACACCGCTTTACCTGCCATTGCGCAGAGTCTCAACCGTTCACCGCTGGCCATGCAGTCCGCCATTATCAGTTATACCCTGACGGTGGCGATGCTGATACCGGTAAGCGGATGGCTGGCCGACCGCTTCGGCACCCGTCGTGTGTTTATGCTGGCGGTGAGCCTGTTTACGCTCGGTTCACTTGCCTGCGCGCTTTCCAGCTCGCTTCCGGAACTGGTTATCTTTCGCGTTGTTCAGGGCATTGGCGGGGCGATGATGATGCCGGTTGCTCGTCTGGCGCTGTTGCGCGCCTATCCACGTAGCGAGCTGCTGCCCGTTCTGAACTTCGTCACCATGCCGGGGCTGGTAGGACCAATTCTGGGTCCGGTGCTGGGCGGCGTACTGGTCACCTGGGCCAGCTGGCATTGGATCTTCCTGATAAACATTCCGATTGGCGTCGCCGGTATTCTTTACGCGCGCAAATATATGCCGAATTTCACCACACCGCGCCGCAAATTTGATATGACTGGCTTCTTTCTGTTTGGCCTCAGCCTGGTGCTCTTTTCCAGCGGAATGGAGCTGTTCGGCGAAAAGATAGTCGCCACCTGGATTGCGCTGAGCATTATCCTGCTCAGCATTGTGCTGTTGCTGGCTTATGTACGCCACGCTCGCCGCCATCCCACGCCGCTCATTTCTCTGTCGTTATTTAAGACACGGACCTTTTCCGTCGGAATTACCGGCAACCTTGCGACACGGCTGGGGACCGGGTGCGTGCCTTTTTTGATGCCGCTGATGCTCCAGGTGGGATTTGGTTTTCCGGCGTTAATCGCGGGTTGCATGATGGCCCCCACCGCGCTGGGCTCAATTCTGGCTAAATCAATGGTGACCCAGGTGCTGCGCCGTCTGGGTTATCGCACCACGCTGGTGGGGATAACCGTATTTATCGGCCTGATGATTGCGCAATTCTCGTTGCAATCGCCCGCAATGCCAGTCTGGATGCTGATCCTGCCGCTGTTTGTGCTCGGCATGGCGATGTCGACGCAGTTCACAGCGATGAATACCATCACACTTGCCGACCTGACCGATGACAATGCCAGCAGCGGCAACAGCGTGCTGGCCGTAACGCAGCAACTTTCGATTAGCTTAGGTGTGGCGATAAGCGCCGCCGTGCTGCGCATTTATGAAGGCGTAGAGGGAACCAGTACGGTTGAACAGTTCCACTACACCTTTATTACAATGGGCGCGATCACGATCGTGTCTGCGCTGATGTTCATGCTGCTGAAAGCGAAAGATGGTAGCAACCTGATCAAAGACCGTCACGCGCCTAAACCGACCCCCGCTCCATCAGAACAGGAGTGAGCTGCAAACGCTGTTGCTGCAAATCGGGCTGCGCCATACGATGTATTAGCACATCGATGGCCAGCTCACCCAGTTCATCTTTGGGCTGATGAATGGTAGTCAGCGGCGGCGTCATGTAGCGTGCCAGTTCGATATCGTCATAGCCAATCACCGCCATATCCTGCGGGATCCGCAATCCAGCCTGATACAACGCCTGATACGCGCCGACAGCCATCGCATCATTCCCGGCAAACACGGCCTGGGGTCGCTGCGGATGCGCGAGCAGTTCCTGCATAGCCGCAAACCCGCCGCCAAACTCAAAATTGCCCATGATTTCATAGCCCGCAGGAACGGTAAGCCCTGCGCGCTGCATCGCGGCGCGATACCCCTCAACACGCAGCCGGGCCGGCGTTTTATCCAAAGGCCCGGTGATACAGGCGATACGGGTAAAGCCTTTAGCAATAAGATGCTGCGTGGCTAAGTCGCCGCCGAGCAATGAGTTATCCTGAATGAGATCGCTGTCGCCCTCGCCGTCAAAGGGCGACCAGTCCATCATTACGGTGGGGATCGACGGGTAACGCTGCATGATTTCGCGCGACGGCTGGTGCGTTTCGGTACAGAGCAGCAGTAAACCATCTACCCGTTTTTGCATCAGCGTTTCCAGATTGCGGTTCATACGTTGCTCATCGCCTTCGGTATTGCATAATACCAGGCTGTAGCCGCGCTCGAAGCAACTGCGTTCTACGCCGCGCACCAGTTCAGAGTAAAAGGGATTGGTACTCGCGGTGATAAGCATACCGATGGTGCGCGTTTGATTCAGCTTCAGGCTGCGCGCCAGGGCTGAAGGGGCGTAATTCAACGTTTTGATCGCCGCTTCGACTTTGTCAGTAATCGCTTCACTGACAAAGCGATCCTTATTAATGACGTGCGAAACGGTAGAAGTGGAAACGCCCGCCAGGCGGGCAACATCCTTCATTGTAGCCAAGCGTTACCTCTGCTGACCTAAAAACGCCTCAATTTCTTCACGCCACGGTACGGAAGGCTGAGCGCCTTTACGGGTAACGGCAATCGCTGCGGCGGCGTGCGCGAAACGAATCGCATCAGACAGCGCCTTGTCTTCCAGTAACGCCGCAATTAGCGCGCCGTTAAAGGTATCGCCCGCGGCAATGGTGTCGACAGCCTCGACCTTAAAGCCCGGCACGCGCTGACCTTCACCTTTCACGCTGGCCCAGACACCGCGGCTGCCTAATGTAATGAGCACCGTATCGATACCTTTTTTATGCAGAACCTGCGCGGCTTTTGCCGCATCTTCATCATTTTCGACACGGATACCGGTTAGCTTTTCCGCTTCAGTTTCGTTCGGAGTGATGATATCCACCAGCGCCAGCAGTTCGTCTGATAATACGCGGGCTGGCGCAGGATTCAGTACGACAGTGGTATGATTTTCATGCGCGATGTTGGCGGCTGCCAGTACACTGTCGATCGGCGATTCCAGTTGCATCAGCAATGCGGAAGCCTCAGCGATGCGCTCACGCTGCGCCTCAACCCGCGCAGGCGACAGCGCCGCGTTAGCCCCGGCATGAATACCGATCACGTTTTCACCTTCGCCGTTGACGAAAATCAGCGCTACGCCTGTGGGTTCGCCGTCAATTACGCTGACAGGGTCGACGTTGATATTGTCGCTCGCCAGTTGCTGACGAATGCTACTTCCGATATCGTCATCACCGGTACAGGCAATAAACGCAATGTTTGCCCCGCTGCGTCCCGCAGCCACTGCCTGATTCGCGCCTTTACCACCAAAAGCGACCTGATAGTGATTTCCGGTGACCGTCTCACCAGGTGCAGGAAATGTCTCAAGATTAAGAATATGGTCAGCATTAATGCTGCCGAGAACGACAAGTTTGCCTGCGGTTTTCATGTTCGGGGTGTCCATCAGAGAGCGCCACCGGTGTGACCCGGTGGCGTATGCCACACTTTACTTTTCTTTATTTGATGTCCCTCAGACGACGCGAGGTCGTCTGAATCGCCTACTACTGCTTAATGACCAGCTTCAGGTCAACCGGGTATTTGGCCTGAACTTTCTCGCCTTTCAGTACTTTGTCTGCCGTTTCTACGCCTTTCGCGCCGATCTGGTCAGGTAACTGAGCGATAGTCGCAGCCAGTTTGCCATCATTTACCGCTTTCTCGCCATCTGGCGTGCCGTCAAATCCGACGACCATCACATCAGATTTACCGGCGGTTTGCAGCGCACGCAGTGCGCCCAGCGCCATCTCGTCATTCTGAGCGAATACCGCCTGCACGTCCGGATGCGCGGTCAGCAGGTTCTGCATTACGTTCAGACCTTTAGTGCGGTCGAAGTCAGCTGGCTGGCTGGCCAGTACATTAAATTTGTGTGCGGCGACCGCCTGCTGGAAACCTTCGCCACGTTCACGCGCCGCAGATGTACCGGCTATGCCCTGCAATTCAATGACTTTCGCGCCTTCGCCAGCTTTCTTCGCAATGTAGTCGCCCGCGATTTTGCCGCCCAACACGTTGTCAGACGCGATGTGGCTGACAACATCGCCTTTCGTCGCCTGGCGGTCAAGGGTGATGACCGGGATCTTCGCCTGGTTTGCCATCTTCACGGCATTACCTACCGCGTCGGAATCAGTTGGGTTAATCAGCAGGATTTTAGTGCCACGAACGGTTAAGTCCTGAACGTTCGCCAGCTCTTTCGCCGGGTTATTCTGGGAATCCAGCACCACCAGGTTGTAGCCCAACTTATCGGCTTCTTTCTGCGCCCCATCTTTCAGGGAAACAAAGAACGGGTTGTTCAGCGTGGAGACCACCAGCGCAATGGTATCTTTCGCCATCGCATTCGCGCTTACGGTGGCGCTTAGCGCAACAGCTGAAACCAGGGTAGCCAGTTTTTTCATGTTCATATTTAAGATGTCCTGTAGTCGTTGTTACTGCTTTTTGTTGTCTACCAGTACCGCCAGCAATATCACCACCGCTTTGACGATCATCTGGTAATAGGAGGAAACACCTAACAAATTCAAACCATTATTCAGGAAACCAAGAATCAATGCGCCGATCAAGGTCCCAACAATGCGCCCTTTACCTCCCGCCAGACTGGTCCCGCCAAGCACAACAGCCGCAATGGCGTCGAGTTCATAGCCCGTCCCGGCTGTAGGCTGCGCGGAGGAAAGACGCGCCACTTCAATGATGCCCGCCAGCGACGCCAGCAGGCCGCAGAGCGAATAAACGATAATTTTGATTTTACTGACGCTGATACCGGACAAGCGGGTTGCCGCTTCGTTACCGCCCAGCGCGTAAATATAGCGGCCCAGCCGGGTATGGTGCAGCATGTACCACGCCGCCAGGAAGACAATCCCCATGATCCACACCGGCGTCGGAACACCCAGCGGACGGCCAATACCGAACCAGCCAAACAGATCGGCGTTTTCGGTAAAGCCGGTATTCACCGGGCTTCCGTTGGTGTAAACCATCGTCACGCCACGTAACAGCAGCATCATTACCAGCGTGGCGATAAACGCCTGTACTCGCCCTTTCGCCACGATAACGCCAGTCACCGCGCCCACGGCGGCACCTAATGCCAGCGCGGCGGCAACGGCCACCAGCGCGTTCACCTCCAGCCCAACAATGGAAGCGGCAACGGCGCCGGTGAGTGCCAGCAGGGAACCGACGGACAGATCGATACCCGACGTCAAAATCACCAGCGTCATCCCGACCGCCATAATGGCGTTTACGGAGGTCTGCTGAAGAATGTTGAACAGGTTATTAACGGTAAAAAAGTTAGGGCTTAAGGTCGATACAATCGCGATCAGCACCAACAGCGCAATGAGCGACTTCTGCTCCATCAACCACGCTTTGGTGAAATAACGGCGACCAGAAACAGCCTGGGTAGTCATTTTTTTTACTCCTGATTCACGCGATTAAGCTTGCCCACAGCGGCAGCCATCAGAACTTCCTGGGTGGCCTGCTCGCGAGTGAATTCACCGCCGAGATGCCCTTCATGCATGACGATAATGCGATCGCTCATGCCTAATACTTCTGGCATCTCAGAGGAGACCAGAATGATGCTCAGGCCATCGGCCTTAAACTGGTTGATCAGCTGATAAATTTCTTTTTTGGCGCCCACGTCGACGCCGCGGGTAGGCTCATCAAGAATCAACACTTTAGGGCGGGTCATCAGCCCGCGGGCAATCGCCACTTTCTGCTGATTCCCGCCGGACAACAGGCCAATCGCCTGCTCCATCGACGGGGTTTTGACGTTAAAGAGACGGATAAAATCGCTCACCGCCTGTTGCTCATCTTTATGCTTCAGGCTGCCGCCGGCACGGCTGAAATAGCGCAGCGCGGTCAGTGACATGTTCTCTTTCACTGACATCCCCAACACTAAGCCGTCGCGTTTGCGGTCTTCGGAGATATAGACAATGCCATTCGCCAGTCCGTCCTGTGGCGCGCGGGTGATCACTTCGTGCCCGTCGAGCGTCACGTTACCGCTGGTGCGCGGCAGTGCCCCGTACAGCACTTTCATCAGCTCGGTACGGCCTGCCCCCATCAATCCGGACACGCCGAGGATCTCCCCTTTGCGTAAGGTAAACGAGACATTGTTCACGCCGGGGCCGCACAGGCTGTCGACTTTCAGACGCACGTCGCCCGGCGCTTTATCCAGCCGCGGATACTGATCTTCCAGCTTGCGCCCCACCATCATTTCAATCAGTGAATCTTCGGTCAGCGAGGCCACTTCCCGTTCGGCAATAAACTGCCCGTCACGGAAAACGGTGACGTCGTCGCAGATCTCGAAAATCTCTTTCATGCGGTGGGAGATATAGACAATGCCGCGCCCCTGCGATTTCAGCTCGCGGATAACGCGGAAAAGAGATTCGGTTTCGGTATCGGTCAAAGCGTCGGTCGGTTCATCCATGATGATGACTCTGGACTCAAAGCTCAGCACTTTGGCGATCTCGACCATCTGCTGATCGCCAATCGACAGCTCCCCTACCAGCCGATCGCTCTTAAAGCGCAGGTTGAGCTTCGCTAACAGTTGATCCGCTTCGGCATACATTTTTTTCCAGTCGATTTTGCCAAAACGGTTAACAAATTCGCGACCAAGAAAGATGTTCTCCGCAATGGTGAGCTGTGGGATCAGGTTCAGTTCCTGGTGAATGATGCCGATCCCGGCTTCTTGCGAAGATTTCGGTCCGTTAAAAGTGGTCTCTTTCCCCAGCCATACCAATGACCCCGCATCGCGGGTATAGATACCGGTCAGCACTTTCATCATGGTGGATTTGCCCGCACCGTTCTCGCCCACCAGCGCCATCACGCGGCCCGGATAGACGTTGAGTGCGGCGCCGGAAAGCGCCTTCACGCCCGGGAACGACTTATCGATCCCTTTGAGTTGCAGTAATGCGTCCATGGTGGCCTCAGAAAGTGACGCCGGCACAGAGAATGATATTCGCATACGGGGAACACTCCCCGCTGCGAATTACCGCCTGACTGTCTGCGGTTTGTTGTTTAAAGTGTTCATGCGTGGTGTAACGAATTTCAATAGTGTTTCCCTGGTGTTGCTGCAGCTGCTCAAGAGAATTGAGCAACGCTTCGTGGAGTTGCGGATTATGTTGTTTTATTTCCGTCGCGAGAATGGCCGACTCAACCTGCATCTCACGGGTGACAACCTCCAGTACCTGCATGAACGAAGGTACGCCCTGGGTTAATGCCATATCGATACGCGTTGTACTGTTTGGGATGGGTAAACCTGCGTCACACACTACCAGCGTATCGGTATGTCCCAGACGGGAAATCACCGATGAAATCTCAGAGTTAAGTACTGCGCCTTTCTTCATTTTTCTTGCTCCACTAGCGAAACGTTTCGCTGACATCAGTTTTATCTTAACGGTGTTCAGAAAACCATCATGACGTAACAGATTTGTGATCGGAGTCGAAACGTTTCGCTACGTGAAACAGAGCGTCATATGGGCGGGAAGATAAAGCGGGGAGTATGCCGGGTAAGCGAAGCGCCACCCGGCATTTCAAGCAAACTTAAATCTCGACCTGGGTGCCTAACTCAATGACGCGGTTAGGCGGGATCTCAAACTGGTCAGGCGCACGCAGGGCGTTACGTTGCAAAATAAGATACAGTTTGCCCCGCAGGCGCAAGTACCAGGGGCGCTTGCCGATAATTAACGACTCGTGCGACATAAAGAACGACGTCTCCATCATCCGGCAGCTCAGCCCTTCCAGACCGCAACGGTGGAACACTTCCTCTACATTTGGCGTTTCGCGCCAGCCGTAGCTGGCCACCACGCGCCAGAAGGTCGGCGACAGCTGCTCAATCTGTACGCGGCGGACGTTATGCACATACGGCGCATCTTCGGTTCGCAACGTCAGCAGGATCACCCGTTCGTGCAGCACCTTGTTATGCTTCAGGTTATGCATTAACGCAAAGGGGATCACATTCAGCGCACGGGACATATACACCGCCGTCCCCGGCACACGCACCGGCGGCGATTTTTCCAGCGAAGCGATCATCGCTTCCAGCGAGTTTCCGTGCTCATGCATACGGCGCAGCAGACGGAAGCGTTCGCTTTTCCAGGTGGTCATGATAGTGAACATCACCAGCCCCAGAGAAAGCGGCAGCCAGCCGCCGGACAGAAGTTTATCGAGGTTGGCGGAAAACAACGGAATATCGATGCACAGGAACGCCACCAGAATCAGCGCCACAAAGTACTTATTCCAGTGCCAGTTTTTACGCGCCACGGTGGTGGACAGAATAGATGTCAGTACCATCGTACCGGTAACGGCAATACCGTATGCCGCCGCCAGGTTGCTGGAATGCTCGAAGCTGACAATAACGATCACCACCGCGATATAGAGCATCCAGTTCACAAACGGAATGTAGATCTGCCCGGACTCCATTTCGGATGTGTGAATAATGCGCATCGGTGACAGATATCCCAGACGAACCGCCTGGCGAGTGAGCGAGAAAACGCCGGAAATGACCGCCTGCGAGGCGATAACGGTCGCCAGCGCAGCAAGGATCAGCAGCGGGATCAGCGCCCAGTCAGGCGCCAGCAGGAAGAACGGGTTTTTGATCGCTTCCGGTTGCTTCAACAACAACGCCCCCTGACCAAAGTAGTTCAGTACCAGCGAAGGCAGCACCACCGAAAACCACGCCAGGCGAATCGGAAACTTACCAAAGTGCCCCATATCGGCATACAGCGCTTCCACACCGGTGATCGACAGCACTACCGCGCCCAGCGCAATAAAGGAGACGGTTTTATATTCAAGGAAGAAATGTACCGCCCACATCGGGTTTAATGCGTGCAGGACTTCCGGATTACCGATAATACTGCGCACGCCCAGCACCGCCAGAACCAGGAACCAGGTCAGCATAATCGGCGCGAACAATTTGCCTACCATCCCGGTACCGTGCTTCTGAATCATAAACAGCAGCGTCAGGACGACAATCGACAGCGGTACAATCCAGGTATCTAACTGCGGCGCGACAATTTCCAGACCTTCAATGGCCGACATCACCGAGATGGCTGGAGTGATCACGACCTCGCCATAGAAAAAGCTGCCGCCGATCAGCCCCATGATCACCAACAGGGAGGTCGTTCGCGCAGAGGTATTCCGCCCGGCGAGCGACATCAGCGTCAGGATCCCCCCTTCACCGGCGTTATCCGCGCGCATGACGAAGGTCAGATACTTAATGGAAACAACAAAGATCAGCAGCCAGAAAATTAGCGACAGGAAGCCAAACACGGCATCGCGTTCAACGCCAAAACCAAACTGACCGGACAAACATTCACGAAGTGTATAAAGTGGGCTGGTACCAATATCACCGTAGACAACCCCAATGGCCGCGAGCGTAATCGCAGACAATGATTGCTTTTTATCAGTGCTCATAGACTAGTCTTTCGTTATAAAAGAAATGTGTACCTGGTCCCTTGGCCCACAAAAAAGCGCACAGTATGCACGATTAATCGCAAAATCGTACCCCTAAATGAGTCCAGATTAACCTGGCTCAAAAAAAATAAATCCACCTCCCGGACCCGTTCAGCCCACGGAGCGAAACGTCTATACTCGCTGTTAACGCAGTACTTTTTACAGAAGGACGCCACTCTATTATGGCTCACCCACATCTCTTAGCAGAAAGAATTTCACGTCTGAGCAGTGCGCTGGAAAAAGGATTGTTTGAGCGCAGCCACGCCATTCGACTTTGTCTGCTGGCGGCCCTGAGCGGCGAGAGCGTTTTCCTGCTCGGCCCGCCAGGAATAGCTAAAAGCCTGATCGCGCGCCGGCTGAAATTCGCGTTCCAGAATGCGCGCGCGTTCGAATATCTGATGACCCGTTTTTCCACGCCGGAAGAGGTTTTTGGACCTCTTTCCATTCAGGCGCTAAAAGATGAAGGCCGCTACGAACGCTTAACCGCCGGGTATCTGCCCGAAGCTGAAATCGTTTTTCTTGATGAGATCTGGAAAGCGGGTCCGGCCATTCTGAACACGCTGTTAACCGCCATCAATGAACGCCATTTTCGTAACGGCGCGCATGAAGAAAAAATTCCGATGCGCCTGCTGGTGGCGGCGTCCAACGAACTGCCGGAGGCGGACAGCAGTCTGGAAGCATTGTATGACCGTATGCTGATCCGCCTGTGGCTGGATAAAGTCCAGGACAAAACCAACTTCCGCGCCATGCTGACCAGCCTGCAGGACGAAAATGAAAACCCCGTCGCCGCGTCGCTCCAGATTAGCGATGATGAGTATCATCAGTGGCAAAAGGAGATTGGCGCGGTTTTGCTGCCCGATCATGTATTTGAGCTGGTTTTTACCCTGCGCCAGCAGCTGGAAAATGTCCCCAACGCGCCCTATGTTTCTGACCGACGCTGGAAGAAAGCCATACGCCTGTTGCAGGCCAGCGCCTTCTTCAGCGGACGCGACGCGGTGGCGCCAATCGATCTTATTCTGCTGAAAGATTGTCTGTGGTACGACGCCCAGAGCCTGAATTTGATGCAACAACAGCTCGAAATATTGATGACCGGGCACGCCTGGCAGCAGCAGGCAATGCTGACACGCCTTGCCGGTATCGTCCAGCGGCGCATTCAGCTTCAACAGCAACAAAGCGATAAAACCGCATTTACCGTCATTCGCCAGGGCGGCATGTTCAGCCGCCGTCCACATTACGACTTGCCGCCTGACATCACCGCCTCATCCCTGACCCTACTGCTACAACAGCCGCTGAAGCTGCACGATATGGAAGTGATCCACATCGCTTTTGAACGTAGCGCGCTGGAGCAGTGGCTGGCGAAAGGTGGAGAGATCCGCGGTAAACTCAACGGGATAGGATTTGCCCAGACGCTGAACATGGAGGTGGATAGCGCTCAGCATCTGGTTGTGCGCGATGTCAGCTTACAGGGCACACGTCTGGCGCTCCCCGGTTCCTCTGAAGAAGCCATGCCCGGCGAAATCAAACAACAGCTGGAAGAATTGGCTAACGACTGGCATCTGCAACATACCCGCTTTAGCGAGCAGCAAAAATGCCTGTTCATTCATAGCGACTGGCTGGGGCGCATTGAAGCCAGCCTGCAGGACGTTGGTGAGCAGATCCGTCAGGCGCAACAATGCTGACGCTGGATACGCTGAATGTGATGTTAGCCGTCAGCGAAGAGGGGATGATCGAAGAGATGATCCTCGCACTACTGGCCTCGCCGCAGTTGGCTGTGTTCTTTGAAAAATTTCCCCGCCTGAAAACAGCGATAACGAACGATCTCCCGCGCTGGCGTGAAGCGTTACGTAGTCGGCTAAAAGATACGAGGGTGCCGCCGGCGCTCACGGAGGAGGTGATGTGCTACCAGCAGAGCCAGCTTCTCTCCAGCGCTCAGTTCGTCGTGCAGCTTCCGCGCATTCTCGCGCTGCTGCACCGATTACATTCTCCCTGGGCCGCGCAGGCGCAGCAGCTGGTGGACAACAATGCGGTGTTTACCCCTGCCCTGCATACGCTTTTTCTCCAGCGCTGGCGCTTAAGCCTGGTCGTGCAAGCCACCACGTTAAACCAGCAGTTGCTGGAAGAAGAACGCGAGCAGTTACTCAGTAAGGTTCAGGAAAGAATGATCCTCAGCGGCCAGTTGGATCCCGTGCTGGCGGAAAACGATACCGCGGCAGGTCGCCTGTGGGACATGAGCGCCGGACAGCTCAGGCGCGGCGATTATCAATTGATCGTCAAATACGGCGACTTCCTGGCCGATCAGCCAGAGCTTCAGCGGCTGGCGGAACAGTTAGGGCGCTCCAGAGAGGCGAAATCCGTCCCGCGTAAGGACGCGCCAATGGAGACTTTCCGCACGCTGGTGCGCGAACCCGCGACGGTGCCTGAGCAGGTTGATGGCATTCAACAGAGTGATGACATTCTGCGTCTGCTGCCACCGGAACTGGCGACGCTCGGCATTACAGAGCTGGAATATGAGTTTTATCGGCGGCTCCTGGAAAAGCAACTGCTCACTTACCGTCTGCAGGGCGAGGCCTGGCGCGAAAAAGTCACCGAGCGGCCGGTGGTTCACCAGGCTGTCGACGAGCAGCCGCGCGGACCGTTTATCGTCTGTGTGGACACGTCTGGTTCCATGGGCGGCTTCAACGAACAGTGCGCAAAGGCGTTTTGCCTGGCGTTGATGCGCATCGCACTCGCCGATAACCGTCGCTGCGTTATTATGTTGTTTTCCACTGAAGTGGTGCGTTATGAGCTTTCCGGGCCGGAAGGTATCGAACAGGCGATTCGCTTTTTAAGCCAGCGCTTTCGCGGCGGTACGGATATCGCCAGCTGTTTTCGCGCCATCATTGAACGGATGGATGGACGGGAGTGGTCTGATGCCGACGCGGTGGTGATTTCGGACTTTATTGCCCAGCGCCTGCCGGATGACGTGATAAGTCAGGTAGAGGAACTCCAGCGCGTTCATCAACATCGGTTTCATGCGGTAGCGATGTCCGCGCATGGCAAACCCGGCATCATGCGTATTTTCGATCATATCTGGCGCTTTGACACCGGGATGCGAAGCCGCCTGCTGAGACGCTGGCGGCGCTAGAGAATTACAGCAGAGACGAGACGCTTTCACGCACCTGCGCTGGCCACACGCCGCACTGAACCTGACCAATGTGCGGCAGTTGCAGTAACAACATGGTCAGACGGGACTGGCCGATACCACCGCCGATAGTTTGCGGCATTTCACCGCGCAACAGCGCCTGGTGCCACTCCAGGCTCAGACGATCTTCATCGCCGGTCAGTTTAAGCTGGCGTTTCAGCGCGTCGGCATCAACGCGGATCCCCATTGAAGACAGCTCAAAAGCGTCTTCAAGAACCGGGTTCCACACCAGAATATCGCCGTTCAGACCGGCATAGCCCAGATCGGAATCGGAACTCCAGTCGTCGTAATCCGGGGCGCGAACGTCGTGACGATGACCGTCGCTCAGTTTCCCGCCAATGCCGACCAGAAATACTGCGCCCAGTTCTTTGGCGATCGCCCGCTCGCGGCCTTTGGCATCGAGATCCGGGTAACGCGCCAGCAATTCCTGGCTATGAACAAACTGGATCTGATCCGGCAGGAACGGCGCCAGACCAAACTCTTTGCTTACGGCAGCTTCGGTCGTCTTAATCCCTGCCCAGATCGCCTCTACCGTGCTTTTCAGGGTGGAGAATTGACGCTCGCCGTCACCCATGACGCGCTCCCAGTCCCACTGATCGACATAGACCGAGTGAAGCGGGGAAAGTCGGTCTTCATCCGGGCGCAGCGCTTTCATGTGCGTGTACAGCCCTTCGCCCGCGCTGAAGTCGTGTTGTCCCAGTGTCTGACGTTTCCACTTGGCCAGTGAATGCACCACTTCAAACTGGGCTTCAGGCAACGCCTTCACTTTAACCTGTACCGCTTTTTCACAGCCTGACAAGTTATCCTGCGTGCCATCACCAACCCGGCTGAGAATCGGCGCCTGGACTTCAATCAGACCCAGACGCTCTTCCAACTGGCGAGAGAAGTGCGATTTCACGAAGCTAATTTGACGTTGTTTGGCGATATAAGCGGTTTTCATTGTATTTACTCCTGCGTCCTGTTGCCTCTGATTAAGCAACAGAATGCGGTCATTATTCAATAATCCACAAACAAAAAGCCGTTGCCGATTTTAATTCGATAAAAATCGGGTCTAAAATAGAGTGAATCATTAATCAACATAAGAAAAACCTATGGAAAATTATCAGATCGACAATCTGGACCGCGGCATCCTCGACGCTTTAATGGAAAATGCCCGCACCGCCTACGCCGAACTGGCAAAACAGTTTGGCGTAAGTCCCGGGACCATTCACGTACGTGTAGAAAAGATGAAGCAGGCAGGGATCATCACCGGCGCACGCATCGATGTCAGTCCTAAACAGTTGGGTTATGACGTTGGCTGCTTCATCGGCATTATCCTTAAAAGCGCGAAAGACTATCCCTCTGCGCTGGCCAGGCTGGAAAGTCTTGATGAGGTCACTGAAGCGTATTACACCACCGGGCACTACAGCATCTTTATAAAGGTCATGTGCAAATCGATCGACGCGCTCCAGCATGTACTTATCAACAAGATCCAAACAATTGATGAAATTCAGTCCACCGAAACGCTGATCGTCTTGCAGAACCCGATTATGCGCACCATCAAGCCATGAACGGCTTTTTTAATCCCACATTTTTCCACAGGTAGATCCCAGCTCGCTCACAGCGTACAATACCCGCCTCTTTAGATGAGCGAGCGATCCATGGCAGATATTACCCTTATCAGCGGCAGCACCCTTGGCGGTGCGGAATACGTAGCGGAACACCTGGCAGAAAAGCTGGAAGACGCCGGTTTTTCAACCGAAACCCTGCACGGCCCGCTATTAGAGGATCTCTCACTCTCCGGGATCTGGCTGATAATCAGTTCCACACATGGCGCAGGGGACATTCCGGACAACCTGGTGCCTTTCTATGACGATCTTCAGGCGCAGACTCCCGATCTCTCACAGGTTCGTTTTGGCGCAGTGGGCATCGGTAGCCGCGAATATGACACTTTCTGTGGCGCAATCGAAAAGATAGAAACAGAAATGAAGGGCGCAGGAGCAAAACAGCTTGGCGAAACGCTGAAGATCAACATTCTCGATCACGACATACCGGAAGATCCAGCGGAAGCCTGGCTGGGATCGTGGATTAATTTACTCAAATAAGTGTAAAGATCGAGCGATCGAGTGTGGATAACTCTGTCAGGAAGCTTGGATCAACCGGTAGTTATCCAAAGAATAACCGTTGTTCAGTTTTTGAGTTGTGCATAACCCTTCATTCTGATCCCAGCTTATACGGACCAGGATCACCGATCATTCACAGCTAATGATCCTTACCAGGCCATTGATCTTACTGGCGGGATCCGGCTTATCCACAGTCTGGCGCGATCCTAATAAGAGATCACAATAGAACAGATCTCTAAATAAAAAGATCTTCTTTTTAATACCCAGGATCCCGGGACTTTCTCCATCGGCTAAAGTTGAGTAGAATCCACCGCCCGGGCTTCAATCCATTTTCATACCGCGTTATGCGAGGCAATTACCATGTTTTATCCGGATCCTTTTGACGTCATTATCATTGGCGGGGGTCATGCAGGCACTGAGGCCGCGATGGCCGCAGCGCGTATGGGTCAACAAACCCTGCTTTTGACACACAATATCGACACGCTGGGGCAGATGAGCTGCAACCCGGCGATTGGCGGTATTGGAAAGGGACACCTGGTAAAAGAAGTGGATGCGCTCGGGGGGTTGATGGCAAAAGCGATCGACCAGGCGGGTATTCAGTTTAGGATACTAAACGCCAGCAAAGGGCCCGCGGTTCGCGCCACGCGCGCCCAGGCGGATCGCGTTCTGTATCGCCAGGCGGTGCGAACGGCGCTGGAGAACCAACCGAACCTGATGATCTTCCAGCAAGCGGTTGAAGATCTGATTGTCGAAAACGATCGTGTGGTTGGCGCAGTAACCCAAATGGGGCTTAAATTCCGTGCGAAAGCGGTCGTTCTCACCGTCGGAACGTTCCTTGACGGCAAAATACATATTGGTCTGGATAACTACAGCGGTGGCCGTGCGGGCGATCCGCCGTCTATCCCCCTTTCCCGCCGCCTGCGGGAACTGCCGCTGCGCGTGAGCCGTCTCAAAACCGGCACACCGCCACGTATTGATGCGCGCACCATTGATTTCAGCGTGCTGGCGCAGCAGCATGGCGACAACCCGATGCCAGTCTTCTCGTTTATGGGCAATGCGGCGCAACATCCGCAGCAGGTGCCGTGCTACATCACCCACACCAACGAGAAAACCCATGATGTGATCCGTAATAACCTCGATCGTAGCCCAATGTACGCTGGCGTGATCGAAGGGATCGGCCCACGTTACTGCCCGTCGATCGAAGACAAGGTTATGCGCTTCGCCGATCGTAATCAGCATCAGATCTTCCTCGAACCTGAAGGACTGACCTCCAACGAGATTTACCCGAACGGCATCTCCACCAGCCTGCCGTTTGATGTGCAGATGCAAATTGTTCGCTCAATGCAGGGCATGGAAAATGCCAAAATCGTCCGTCCGGGTTACGCCATTGAATATGACTTCTTCGATCCGCGTGACCTGAAGCCGACGCTGGAAAGTAAATTCATCCTGGGGCTGTTTTTTGCGGGCCAAATCAACGGTACCACCGGCTACGAAGAAGCGGCTGCGCAAGGTTTGCTTGCAGGTCTTAACGCGGCTCGTCTGTCTGCTGACAAAGAGGGCTGGGCGCCTGCGCGTTCTCAGGCCTACCTCGGCGTGCTGGTGGACGATCTGTGTACGCTGGGTACCAAAGAGCCGTACCGCATGTTTACTTCTCGTGCGGAATACCGCCTGATGCTGCGTGAAGACAACGCCGACCTGCGCCTGACTGAAATGGGCCGTGAGCTGGGGCTGGTGGATGATGAACGCTGGGCGCGTTTTAACGAGAAGCTGGAAAATATTGAGCGTGAACGCCAGCGCCTGAAATCCACCTGGGTAACGCCGACAGCGGAAACCGCGGACGAAGTCAACGCTCACCTGACCGCGCCGCTCTCCCGTGAAGCCAGTGGTGAAGACCTGCTGCGCCGCCCGGAAATGACCTACCAACAGCTTACCGCGCTGACGCCGTTTGCGCCTGCGCTTGACGATGTTCAGGCCGCTGAGCAGGTTGAAATTCAGGTGAAATATGAAGGGTATATCGCCCGTCAGCAGGATGAGATCGAAAAACAACTGCGCAACGAGAACACGCTGCTGCCTGCGACCCTGGATTACCGTCAGGTCTCCGGGCTGTCGAACGAAGTGATCGCCAAGCTTAACGATCACAAACCGGTCTCTATCGGTCAGGCTTCGCGCATTTCTGGCGTGACGCCGGCGGCGATCTCCATCCTGTTGGTATGGCTGAAAAAACAGGGAATGCTGCGCCGCAGCGCATAACGTTTTGAAAAACGCCCGGTGGTGCTACGCTTACCGGGCCTACAAACCCGTAGGGCGGGTTAGCCAGGTGCCACCCGCCACGTAAGCATCTCAACAGGTAATCACCGTGCTCAATAAACTCTCTCGCCTGCTGGCTGACGCTGGCATTTCGCTTACCGATCACCAGAAAAATCAGCTGATTGCGTATGTCGACATGCTGCATAAATGGAACAAAGCCTACAACCTGACCTCAGTGCGCGATCCTAACGAGATGCTGGTCCGTCATATTCTCGACAGCATTGTGGTTGCGCCGCATTTGCAGGGCGAGCGTTTTATCGATGTGGGGACAGGCCCTGGGCTGCCGGGTATTCCGTTGTCCATCGTCCGTCCTGAATCGCATTTCACCCTGCTCGACAGCCTGGGGAAGCGGGTTCGTTTCCTGCGCCAGGTACAGCATGAGCTTGCGCTCAAAAATATCACCCCGGTCCAGAGCCGCGTTGAAGATTTCCCCGCTGAACCGCCGTTTGACGGGGTGATCAGTCGCGCGTTCGCCTCACTCAATGACATGGTGAGCTGGTGTCGCCATTTGCCTGGCGAGAATGGCCGTTTCTATGCGTTGAAGGGGCTCCTGCCAGAGGATGAAATCGCCGCGTTGCCTGCGCCGTTCCAGGTTGATTCCATTGTCAAACTGGCGGTGCCGCAGTTGGAAGGCGAGCGTCATCTGGTGGTGATTAAGCCAAATAAAATTTAATTTTTATCAAAAAAATTAAAGAAAAATGGCCCGGTTGCG
Source organism: Citrobacter sedlakii NBRC 105722 (assembly GCF_000759835.1). Lineage (GTDB taxonomy): Bacteria > Pseudomonadota > Gammaproteobacteria > Enterobacterales > Enterobacteriaceae > Citrobacter_A > Citrobacter_A sedlakii. The sequence goes on along the minus strand of NZ_BBNB01000004.1, from coordinate 156,426 downwards.
TGTTAACAGGCGGCGTCATTTGGAGCGCGAAAACGGAGTATGCTTAACGCCATCTTCACTGACTGTTAGCACTTGGGTAACGTGGCTTTTTTTGGTAAAGACAAAATTAGTCAACATGGAAAATATCAGCCTGCTAAAAATCGAGGCTACCAATTAAAATGGCATGTTAAGTTTTTATTAAAAATGTCAATGGTAGGTTTTCGAGGTGTAAGCTGCCGTTTTTAAAACAGTGAGTAAATTTAGGCTTAAATATCAGAAAGTTGAAATGGCATCATTTGCCAAGTAAATATATGGCGTCGGGGCGAATATGCTCAATATGTGATCTGAAGCACGCTTTATCGCCAGTGTTTACGCGGCATTTGCAGTTTTGCTTGAACGTTCACAGTTTGGCAAAAAGTAATAAATGTGGCCTGTCGAAAAATATTTAAACATTTATTCACCTTTTAGCTACTTATTGTTTGAAATCACGAGGGCGCACCGTATAATTTGTCCGCTTTTTGATGCTTGACTCTAAGCCTTAAAGAACGTTTTATACGACACGCGGCATACCTCGTAGGGAGCAGGAGTTAAAAACGTGATGTCTGTGTCGCTCTTGAGTCGAAACGTTGCTCGTAAGCTTCTGTTCATTCAGTTTCTGGCGGTAGTGGCAAGTGGATTGCTGTTCAGCCTCAAAGACCCCTTCTGGGGCACTTCCGCATTTTGCGGAGGTATGGCAGTCTTTCTGCCTAACGTGTTGTTTATGATATTTGCCTGGCGTCACCAGGCGCATACACCTGCTAAGGGCCGAGTGGCCTGGACGTTCGCCTTCGGTGAAGCCTTCAAGGTGTTAGCGATGTTGATATTGCTGGTGGTGGCGCTGGCGGTTTTGAAGGCGGTTTTTTTGCCGCTGATCGTTACGTGGGTTTTGGTGCTGGTGGTTCAGATACTGGCGCCGGCTGTAATTAACAACAAAGGGTAAAAGGCATCATGGCTTCAGAAAATATGACGCCGCAGGATTACATAGGACACCACCTGAACAACCTTCAGCTGGACCTGCGTACATTCTCGCTGGTGGATCCGCATAACCCCCCAGCCACCTTCTGGACGCTCAATATTGACTCCATGTTTTTCTCGGTGGTGCTGGGTCTGTTGTTCCTGCTTATGTTCCGTAGCGTGGCCAAGAAGGCAACCAGCGGCGTACCAGGCAAGTTTCAGACCGCGATTGAGCTGGTGATCGGCTTTGTGCATGGTAGCGTGAAAGACATGTACCATGGCAAAAGCAAGCTGATTGCGCCGCTGGCCCTGACGATCTTCGTCTGGGTATTCCTGATGAACCTGATGGACTTACTGCCTATCGACCTGTTGCCGTACATCGCGGAGCACTGGCTCGGTCTGCCGGCACTGCGTGTGGTCCCGTCTGCTGACGTGAACATCACCCTGTCTATGGCGCTCGGCGTATTTATCCTCATTCTGTTCTACAGCATCAAAATGAAAGGCATCGGCGGCTTCACGAAAGAGTTGACGCTGCAGCCGTTCAATCACTGGGCGTTCATCCCTGTCAACTTAATCCTTGAAGGGGTAAGTCTGCTGTCCAAACCGGTTTCTCTCGGTCTGCGACTGTTCGGCAACATGTATGCCGGTGAGCTGATTTTCATTCTGATTGCTGGTCTGTTGCCGTGGTGGTCACAGTGGATCCTGAATGTGCCGTGGGCCATTTTCCACATCCTGATTATTACGCTGCAAGCCTTCATCTTCATGGTTCTGACGATCGTCTATCTGTCGATGGCGTCTGAAGAGCATTAATTTACCAACACTACTACGTTTTAACTGAAACAAACTGGAGACTGTCATGGAAAACCTGAATATGGATCTGCTGTACATGGCTGCCGCTGTGATGATGGGTCTGGCGGCAATCGGTGCTGCGATCGGTATCGGCATCCTCGGGGGTAAATTCCTGGAAGGCGCAGCGCGTCAACCTGATCTGATTCCTCTGCTGCGTACTCAGTTCTTTATCGTTATGGGTCTGGTGGATGCTATCCCGATGATCGCTGTAGGTCTGGGTCTGTACGTGATGTTCGCTGTCGCGTAGTAAGCGTTGCTTGAATTAAGAGCAATATCAGAACGTTAACTAGATAGAGGCATTGTGCTGTGAATCTTAACGCAACAATCCTCGGCCAGGCCATCGCGTTTGTCCTGTTCGTTCTGTTCTGCATGAAGTACGTATGGCCGCCGTTAATGGCTGCCATCGAGAAGCGTCAAAAAGAAATTGCTGACGGCCTTGCTTCTGCAGAACGAGCACATAAGGATCTTGACCTTGCAAAGGCCAGCGCGACCGACCAGCTGAAAAAAGCGAAGGCGGAAGCTCAGGTAATCATCGAGCAGGCGAACAAACGCCGCGCTCAGATCCTGGACGAAGCCAAAACGGAAGCAGAGCAGGAACGTACTAAAATCGTGGCCCAGGCGCAGGCGGAAATTGAAGCCGAGCGTAAACGTGCCCGTGAAGAGCTGCGTAAGCAAGTTGCTATCCTGGCTGTTGCTGGCGCCGAGAAGATCATCGAACGTTCCGTGGATGAAGCTGCTAACAGCGACATCGTGGATAAACTTGTCGCTGAACTGTAAGGAGGGAGGGGCTGATGTCTGAATTTGTTACGGTAGCTCGCCCCTACGCCAAAGCAGCTTTTGACTTTGCCGTCGAACACCAAAGTGTAGAGCGCTGGCAGGACATGCTGGCGTTTGCCGCCGAGGTAACGAAAAACGAACAAATGGCTGAGCTTCTCTCTGGCGCGCTGGCGTCGGAAACGCTCGCTGAGTCGTTTATCGCAGTATGCGGTGAGCAACTGGACGAAAACGGTCAGAACCTGATTCGGGTCATGGCTGAGAATAACCGTCTGAACGCGCTCCCGGATGTTCTTGAGCAGTTCATTCACCTGCGCGCCGCGAGTGAGTCTATCTCTGAGGTAGAAGTCACGTCCGCGACCGCACTGAGTGAAGAACAGCTTGCGAAGATTAGCGCTGCGATGGAAAAACGTCTGTCACGCAAAGTTAAGCTGAATTGCAAAATCGATAAGTCTGTAATGGCAGGCGTAATCATCCGCTCGGGTGATATGGTCATAGATGGCAGCGTACGCGGCCGTCTTGAGCGCCTTGCAGACGTCTTGCAGTCTTAAGGGGACTGGAGCATGCAACTGAATTCCACCGAAATCAGCGAACTGATCAAGCAGCGCATTGCTCAGTTCAATGTTGTGAGTGAAGCTCACAACGAAGGTACTATTGTTTCTGTAAGTGACGGTGTTATCCGTATTCACGGCCTGGCCGATTGTATGCAGGGTGAAATGATCTCCCTGCCGGGTAACCGTTACGCTATCGCATTGAACCTGGAGCGCGACTCCGTGGGTGCGGTGGTGATGGGTCCGTACGCTGACCTCGCCGAAGGCATGAAGGTGAAATGTACGGGTCGTATCCTGGAAGTTCCGGTAGGCCGTGGCCTGCTGGGCCGTGTGGTTAACACCCTGGGTGCGCCAATCGACGGTAAAGGTCCGGTTGAGCACGACGGCTTCTCTGCAGTTGAAGCTATCGCTCCGGGCGTTATCGAACGTCAGTCCGTCGATCAGCCGGTACAGACCGGTTATAAATCCGTTGACGCCATGATCCCAATCGGTCGTGGTCAGCGTGAATTGATCATCGGTGACCGTCAGACCGGTAAAACCGCGCTGGCAATCGACGCCATCATCAACCAGCGTGATTCCGGCATCAAGTGTGTTTACGTCGCTATCGGCCAGAAAGCCTCCACCATCTCTAACGTGGTGCGCAAACTGGAAGAACACGGCGCGCTGTCCAACACCATCGTGGTGGTCGCGACCGCGTCTGAATCTGCCGCACTGCAATACCTGGCGCCGTATGCCGGTTGCGCAATGGGCGAATACTTCCGTGACCGCGGCGAAGATGCGCTGATCATCTATGATGACCTGTCCAAACAGGCTGTTGCTTATCGTCAGATCTCCCTGCTGCTCCGTCGTCCGCCTGGACGTGAAGCATTCCCGGGCGACGTATTCTACCTCCACTCCCGTCTGCTGGAACGTGCTGCGCGTGTTAACGCCGAATACGTTGAAGCCTTCACCAAAGGTGAAGTGAAAGGGAAAACCGGTTCTCTGACCGCGCTGCCGATTATCGAAACGCAGGCAGGTGACGTTTCCGCGTTCGTTCCGACCAACGTAATCTCCATTACCGATGGTCAGATCTTCCTGGAAACCAACCTGTTTAACGCCGGTATTCGTCCTGCGGTTAACCCCGGTATCTCCGTATCCCGTGTAGGTGGCGCAGCGCAGACCAAGATCATGAAGAAACTGTCCGGTGGTATTCGTACCGCGCTGGCGCAGTACCGTGAACTGGCAGCATTCTCCCAGTTCGCCTCTGACCTTGACGATGCAACCCGTAAACAGCTTGACCACGGTCAGAAAGTGACCGAACTGCTGAAACAGAAACAGTATGCGCCGATGTCCGTTGCGCAGCAGTCTCTGGTTCTGTTCGCGGCAGAACGTGGTTATCTGGCGGATGTAGAACTGGCGAAAATCGGTAGCTTCGAAGCCGCTCTGCTGGCTTACGTCGACCGTGATCACGCTCCGTTGATGCAAGAGATCAACCAGTCCGGTGGCTATAACGACGAAATCGAAGGCAAGCTGAAAGGCATCCTCGATTCCTTCAAAGCAACCCAATCCTGGTAACGTCTGGCGGCCTGCCTTAAGGCGGGCCGCAAGGCATTGAGGAGAAGCTCATGGCCGGCGCAAAAGAGATACGTAGTAAGATCGCAAGCGTCCAGAACACGCAAAAGATCACTAAAGCGATGGAAATGGTCGCCGCTTCCAAAATGCGTAAATCGCAGGATCGCATGGCGGCCAGCCGTCCTTATGCAGATACCATGCGCAAAGTGATTGGTCACCTTGCGAACGGTAATCTGGAATATAAGCACCCCTATCTGGAAGAACGCGACGTTAAGCGCGTGGGCTACCTGGTGGTGTCGACCGACCGTGGTCTGTGCGGCGGCTTGAACATTAACCTGTTCAAAAAACTGCTGGCGGATATGAAAGCATGGTCCGATAAAGGCGTTCAGTGCGACCTCGCAATGATCGGCTCAAAAGGCGTGTCTTTCTTTAACTCCGTTGGCGGCAACGTTGTCGCCCAGGTAACGGGCATGGGGGATAACCCTTCCCTGTCCGAACTGATCGGCCCGGTTAAAGTGATGTTGCAGGCCTACGACGAAGGCCGTCTGGACAAGCTGTACATTGTCAGCAACAAATTTATTAACACCATGTCTCAGGTTCCAACCATCACTCAGATGCTGCCGTTACCGGCTTCAGAAGATGATGAACTGAAACGTAAAGCCTGGGATTACCTGTACGAACCAGACCCGAAAGCGCTGCTGGATACCCTCCTGCGTCGTTATGTGGAATCTCAGGTTTATCAGGGCGTGGTAGAAAACCTGGCCAGCGAGCAGGCCGCCCGTATGGTGGCGATGAAAGCCGCGACCGACAATGGCGGCAGCCTGATTAAAGAGCTGCAGTTGGTATACAACAAAGCTCGTCAGGCCAGCATTACTCAGGAACTCACCGAGATCGTCTCGGGGGCCGCCGCGGTTTAACCAGGTTATTTCGTAGAGGATTCAAGATGGCTACTGGAAAAATTGTCCAGGTAATCGGCGCCGTAGTTGACGTCGAGTTCCCTCAGGATGCCGTACCGCGCGTGTACGACGCCCTTGAGGTACAGAATGGTAATGAGCGTCTGGTGCTGGAAGTTCAGCAGCAGCTCGGTGGCGGTATTGTACGTACCATCGCCATGGGTTCTTCCGACGGTCTGCGTCGTGGTCTGGAAGTAAAAGACCTTGAGCACCCGATCGAAGTCCCGGTAGGTAAAGCAACGCTGGGTCGTATCATGAACGTACTGGGCGAACCAGTAGACATGAAAGGCGACATCGGTGAAGAAGAGCGTTGGGCTATCCACCGTGCCGCGCCGTCCTATGAAGAGTTGTCTAACTCTCAGGAACTGCTGGAAACCGGCATCAAAGTTATCGACCTGATGTGTCCGTTCGCGAAGGGCGGTAAAGTCGGTCTGTTCGGTGGTGCGGGCGTAGGTAAAACCGTAAACATGATGGAGCTGATCCGTAACATCGCGATCGAGCACTCCGGTTACTCTGTGTTTGCGGGCGTGGGTGAACGTACTCGTGAGGGTAACGACTTCTACCACGAAATGACCGACTCCAACGTTATCGACAAAGTATCCCTGGTGTACGGCCAGATGAACGAGCCGCCTGGAAACCGTCTGCGCGTCGCACTGACCGGTCTGACCATGGCTGAGAAGTTCCGTGACGAAGGTCGTGACGTTCTGCTGTTCGTCGATAACATCTATCGTTACACCCTGGCCGGTACGGAAGTATCCGCACTGCTGGGTCGTATGCCTTCAGCGGTAGGTTATCAGCCGACTCTGGCGGAAGAGATGGGTGTTCTGCAGGAACGTATCACCTCAACCAAAACCGGTTCTATCACCTCCGTTCAGGCGGTATACGTACCGGCGGATGACTTGACTGACCCATCACCAGCCACCACCTTTGCGCACTTAGATGCAACCGTGGTACTGAGCCGTCAGATCGCGTCTCTGGGTATCTACCCGGCCGTTGACCCGCTGGACTCCACCAGCCGTCAGCTGGACCCGCTGGTGGTTGGTCAGGAGCACTACGACACCGCGCGCGGCGTCCAGTCTATCCTGCAACGTTACCAGGAACTGAAAGACATCATCGCCATCCTGGGTATGGATGAACTGTCTGAAGAAGATAAACTGGTGGTAGCTCGCGCACGTAAGATCCAGCGCTTCCTGTCCCAGCCGTTCTTCGTGGCGGAAGTATTCACCGGTTCTCCGGGTAAATACGTTTCTCTGAAAGACACCATCCGTGGCTTTAAAGGCATCATGGAAGGCGAATACGATCACCTGCCGGAGCAGGCGTTCTACATGGTCGGTTCCATCGACGAAGCCGTGGAAAAAGCCAAAAAACTTTAACGCCTTAATCGGAGGGTGATATGGCAATGACTTACCACCTGGACGTCGTCAGCGCAGAGCAACAAATGTTCTCTGGTCTGGTCGAGAAAATCCAGGTAACGGGTAGTGAAGGTGAACTGGGTATTTACCCGGGTCACGCCCCGCTGCTCACCGCCATTAAGCCTGGTATGATTCGCATCGTTAAACAGCACGGTCATGAAGAGTTTATCTATCTGTCCGGCGGCATTCTTGAAGTGCAACCGGGTAGCGTGACCGTTCTGGCTGATACCGCGATTCGCGGCCAGGATCTCGACGAAGCGCGAGCTCTGGAAGCGAAGCGTAAGGCTGAGGAGCACATTAAGAGCTCTCATGGTGACGTGGATTACGCTCAGGCGTCTGCGGAACTGGCCAAAGCGATCGCTAAACTGCGCGTTATCGAGTTGACCAAAAAAGCGATGTAACACCGGCTTGAAAGCATAAAAACCAGTCTCTTTGCAGGCTGGTTTTTTTTTGCCTGGGGAACAGGCGTCAGGCGCGATCTTTCTTTATGTCTCAAAAAAATAGCAAAAACATCGTGCTAACGCTTTAATCAAGGTTCGACGCGACTTTTCGCAAGACAAAAACCGCGTCAATGGTCGAAAATGTCGCTCTCGCCGTCGGAGAAAGTCCGATAATGAGCGTTTTATCTTCTTCCCATTTCACGCTGAAAAAAATGTAGTATTTTCAAAGTGAAACGGTATAAATTCGTTCTCAAATTACAGTCAGGACGCGTATGTTGAACAAAGCTATGAGCGTAGTGATCCTTGCCGCAGGCAAAGGCACACGTATGTATTCCGATCTTCCTAAAGTGCTGCATACCCTTGCCGGTAAAGCGATGGTCCAGCATGTCATTGATGCGGCGAATGAATTAGGCGCTTCTCAGGTTCACCTGGTCTATGGACACGGTGGCGATCTGCTTAAAAAGACGCTGAAAAATGACAATCTTAACTGGGTACTCCAGGCTGAACAGCTGGGAACCGGCCATGCGATGCAACAGGCCGCGCCCTTCTTTAGTGATGACGAAGACATTTTAATGCTCTACGGCGACGTGCCGCTGATCTCCGTTGAAACGCTGACCCGACTGCGCGACGCCAAACCGCAGGGCGGCATTGGTCTGCTCACGGTTAAACTGGATGACCCAAGCGGTTACGGGCGCATTACGCGTGAGAACGGTCAGGTTACCGGCATTGTTGAACATAAAGACGCCACTGAAGAACAGCGTCAGATCCAGGAAATCAACACCGGTATCCTGATTGCTAACGGCGCGGACATGAAGCGCTGGCTGGCGAAACTGAACAATAACAATGCGCAGGGTGAGTACTACATCACCGATATTATTGCGATGGCGTTCCAGGAAGGGCGTGAAATCGCCGCCGTGCACCCGGCTCGCATCAGTGAAACCGACGGTGTGAACAACCGTCTGCAGCTTTCCCGACTTGAGCGTATTTACCAGTCCGAGCAGGCGGAAAAGCTGCTGCTGGCAGGCGTGATGTTACGTGACCCGGCGCGTTTTGATCTGCGCGGCGCCCTTAATCACGGGCGCGATGTTGAAATTGATACTAACGTTATCATCGAAGGGAAGGTGACGTTAGGTCATCGCGTGAAGATTGGCGCGGGCTGTGTGATTAAAAACAGCGTTATTGGCGATGACTGCGAAATCAGTCCCTACAGCGTGGTGGAAGATGCGCATCTGGAAGCGGCCTGCACCATTGGCCCGTTCGCACGTCTGCGTCCTGGAGCGGAGCTGCTGGAAGGCGCGCATGTGGGCAATTTTGTTGAAATGAAAAAAGCGCGTCTGGGCAAAGGCTCTAAAGCGGGTCATTTGACCTATCTGGGCGATGCGGAAATTGGCGACAATGTGAATATCGGCGCGGGGACGATTACCTGCAACTACGATGGCGCGAACAAATTTAAAACTATCATTGGCGACGATGTCTTTGTCGGTTCTGACACGCAGCTGGTGGCGCCGGTGAGCGTAGGCAAAGGAGCGACCATCGCCGCAGGAACGACCGTGACGCGTGATATCGCGGATAACGAGCTGGTGCTGAGCCGCGTGCCGCAGGTTCATAAGCAAGGCTGGCAGCGTCCGGTGAAGAAAAAGTGATTTTGTCGGCCAGTTAAGCGTTAGCGATATCCGGCAGACACGGGATGAGGCGATAAAAATATATCGCCCGCCAACATGCAGTACCCATAAAAATAACCCCACTCTCTACAAGGCTCGGGGCGCCCGGAAAGACGGGTTTTATCTTAAGGATTTCGCATTGTGGCAAAGCGGCAAGCGAATGAGTCAATGGGAGCTTATCTGAGTAAATGCCCATGGCGAAAGCGTACGGCCAGCACAGCCACGGCGTGAAAGACGAAGGATAAATACAGGTCGAAAGACAACGAGAGGCATAATGCCTGGATTCGGAATCAAAAAAATATGTGTGGAATTGTTGGCGCAATCGCGCAACGTGATGTAGCTGAAATCCTTCTCGAAGGTTTACGTCGTCTGGAATACCGTGGTTATGATTCTGCGGGTCTGGCGGTAGTGGATGCGGAAGGTCATATGACCCGTCTGCGTCGTCTGGGGAAAGTGCAAATGCTGGCGCAGGCTGCGGAAGAACACCCGCTGCATGGCGGTACCGGCATCGCTCACACCCGCTGGGCAACGCACGGCGAACCTTCAGAAGCAAACGCGCATCCGCATGTTTCTGAACACATTGTGGTGGTGCATAACGGCATCATTGAAAACCATGAACCGCTGCGCGAAACGCTGAAAGCGCGCGGCTACACCTTCGTTTCTGAAACCGACACCGAAGTGATTGCTCACTTAGTGCACTGGGAGCTGGAACAGGGCGGTACATTGCGTGAAGCGGTCCTGCGGGCGATCCCGCAACTGCGCGGCGCATACGGCACGGTAATCATGGATACCCGCCAGCCGGATACGCTGCTGGCGGCACGCTCGGGTAGCCCGCTGGTGATCGGACTGGGAATGGGCGAAAACTTCATCGCCTCTGATCAGCTGGCGCTGCTGCCCGTGACTCGCCGCTTTATCTTCCTTGAAGAAGGCGATATCGCGGAAGTGACGCGTCGTAGCGTCGCTATTTTTGATAAAACCGGTGCGGATGTGCAGCGCCAGGATATCGAATCCAGTCTGCAATATGACGCGGGTGATAAAGGTATCTACCGCCACTACATGCAAAAAGAGATCTACGAACAGCCGAATGCGATCAAGAACACCCTTACCGGACGTATCAGTCACGGTGAAGTGGATCTGAGCGAGCTGGGACCGAAAGCCAACGAGCTGCTGGCGCAGGTTGAGCACATTCAGATCATCGCCTGCGGCACGTCTTACAACTCAGGTATGGTTTCTCGTTACTGGTTTGAATCGCTGGCAGGCATTCCTTGCGATGTCGAAATTGCCTCAGAGTTCCGCTATCGCAAATCCGCCGTACGTCGCAACAGCCTGATGATCACCCTGTCGCAGTCGGGCGAAACGGCGGACACGCTGGCTGGCCTGCGCCTGTCGAAAGAGCTGGGCTATCTTGGCTCGCTCGCTATCTGTAACGTGCCGGGGTCATCGCTGGTACGTGAATCGGATCTGGCGATGATGACCAATGCCGGTACTGAAATTGGCGTGGCGTCGACCAAAGCGTTTACCACGCAGTTAACCGTTCTGCTGATGCTGGTGGCGAAACTGGCGCGTCTGAAGGGACTGGATGCCGCTATTGAGCATGACATCGTGCACGGCCTGCAGGCGCTGCCGAGCCGCATTGAGCAGATGTTGTCGCAGGACAAACGCATTGAAGCGCTGGCAGAAGACTTCTCTGACAAGCATCACGCGTTATTCCTGGGGCGCGGCGATCAGTATCCGATTGCGCTGGAAGGCGCGCTGAAGCTGAAAGAGATCTCTTATATCCATGCGGAAGCGTACGCGGCAGGCGAACTGAAGCACGGTCCGCTGGCGCTGATTGACGCGGACATGCCGGTTATTGTGGTGGCTCCGAACAACGAACTGCTGGAAAAACTGAAATCCAACATCGAAGAAGTCCGGGCGCGTGGCGGCCAATTGTATGTTTTCGCCGATCAGGATGCGGGCTTTGTCAGCAGCGACAACATGCACATTATCGAGATGCCGCATGTCGAAGAGGTGATCGCCCCTATCTTCTACACCGTTCCGCTGCAACTGCTGGCATATCACGTGGCGCTGATTAAAGGCACCGACGTGGACCAGCCGCGTAACCTGGCAAAATCGGTAACAGTGGAATAATTTAATATATCGTGGTAAAAAAGCCCCGCTAACTTATGGTTGCGGGGCTTTTTTTATGTTACGGGTAAATATTTTCTGAAAATTAATTGCGGGTGATTTATCTTTTTAAAAAAATAACTATAGTAACGAGCGTTTTTCGTGGTTTATAAAATCTAATATTATTTAGTTGTTATTTTTCCGCCCTTTACATAAAAAATAAATAAATATTTTTATATTGCGATTTCATTGTCGTAGGTTTACTATTCTTTCGCTGAAATACTTTAATGGTATTTGTTTAAAAAATACTTCTTTGTTATTTATAATTTAAGGATGTTTTATTGTGAAAGGAAAAGTATTAAGTAGTGCTTTAATTTGTTCTGCTCTGTTTGTAACTTCTCAGGTGCATGCAGCTAACGGCAATGGCGTGGTTCATTTTACTGGTGAAATTATTGATAGCACCTGTGAAGTTACGACTAATTCTCAGGACCAGATCGTAGATCTTGGTAAAGTTAATAAATCAACTTTTACCGGCGTGGGGTCTACCGCTTCTGTTCAGGCATTTCAAATCGATCTGATTAATTGCCCTGATACGTATAAAAAGGCGGCCGTGCGTTTTGACGGTACCGAAGACGGAGATGGTTATCTTAAAGTTAACACCGGAGGCGCAGAAGGTGTGGCTGTCGCTCTTTACAACAAAGTCGATAACAGTTTGTTGAAGCTTTACAATGAATCCACTTACGCTGATATCAATACTGACGGTACAGCGACAATCCCCTTTATTGCACGTTATATTGCCACCTCTGATACCATAAAAGCGGGTCTGGCAAACGCCGATTCTGAATTTACTGTTACCTATAGCAATTAAAATTCGTCCTTACCTTTTAAAACCTCAGGCCTGATAAGGCTTGTTTTGCCTGTCCAATTTTAGAAACAAGCCCAGGCCTGCTACAGGATTCAATATGTGCTGGCGTCTTTTTAGTGTTATTTTTTTTCTTTGTTTTACGTTTCCAACTTATTCAGGAATTGTTATTGGTGGAACGAGAGTTATCTTTCAAAGCAGTAAACCTGACGTGACGTTGTCGGTAATTAACAAAGACACGACTTTACCTTATCTGATCCAGGTATGGGTGGACCCTTTTAACGCTACGGATAAAAATAAACCACCTTTTACTGCTATACCACCAGTTTCTCGTCTGGAGCCAAAACAGGAACGCGTATTGAGAATTATCAAAACGCAGGGTGAATTACCCTCAAACAGAGAATCGGTTTTTTGGATAAATGTAAAAAATATCCCACCATCACCAACTAAAGACAGCAGCAAGCTGGAGATTGCGATTAAAACGCGGATCAAACTTTTCTGGCGCCCCTCCAGCATTAAGGAAACACCCGAAACGGCTAGCAAAAAGCTCACATGGCGGCGGGAAGGACGACTGTTGGTAGTGACCAACCCGACAGCGATTCACGTGAATATGATTGATGTTACTGTCGACGGTAAACCAATTGATATTGCTATGATAAAACCATTTGAAATACAAAAAATTACATTACCCATTGATATATCTGGCAAACGTCTGACATGGCACTGTATTAACGATTACGGCGCCATCAGCGAAGTAATCCAGCAGTCAATTTAATTGCCGGGAGGCGGTACGTTGAATTACTCCCGTTTATCACTGCTGTTTTTTACTCTGTGGATATCGATTCCTCCATCGTTAGCTCAGGCAGAAGAACACTTTAACTCTCGATTGTTGGAGTTTGAACATCCGGTTGATGTGGATATCAGCCAGTTCAGTAAGGCGAATACGTTACCGGAAGGGGAATACAGCGTCGATATTTACATCAATGAACGGTTCTTTGAGCGAAGGCATGTGACGTTCAGAAGAGGTCAAAATGAAGAGGAGCTTCAGCCCTGTTTCTATGATTTGAAAAGTACCCTGCGTAGCTTTGGAACCAAAGTGAAGGCGTTAAAGACGCTGGAAAACGTGGAAGCCCGGCGCTGTGAATACCTTCCTTCGCCGGAAGGTATTTTCGGGAAACTGGACAGCGAAAAGTTGGTGCTCCGCATCGCCATACCACAAATTTATCTCGATGCCGCCTCACGTGACGCCATCCCCCCCTCTCGTTGGGAGCAGGGGATTAACGCGCTGCTGCTGAATTATGATTTTTCAACGACCCAGACGCTGAAGTCGCAGTATGACAGTGACGATCTTTATTATCTTAATTTGCGCAGTGGGATCAATCTTGGGGCGTGGCGATTACGTAATTACAGCACGCTTAATGCGGTGAACAGCCAGGGAGACTACCACTCTGTGAGTACTTACTTACAGCGTGACATCGCCGCTTTGCGAAGTCAGGTCATGTTTGGCGATACCTGGACGGCAAGCGACCTGTTTGACAGTACGCAAGTTCGGGGGCTTCGTCTATATACCGACAGCGATATGCTTCCGGACAGCATGAACGGTTTTGCGCCTGTGGTTCGCGGCGTCGCCAAAAGCAACGCTGTGGTGACTATCCGCCAGAACGGTTACATGATTTATCAGTCAGCAGTACCGCAGGGGCCTTTTGCGCTGACCGATCTCAAGACCACCAGTAGCGGTGGCGATCTTGACGTTACCGTTAAAGAGGAAGACGGCAGCGAAACACATTTCACGCAGCCTTATGCTTCCCTTGCCATATTACGAAGAGAAGGACAAACCGATGTTGATATCAGCATTGGCGAGCTACGTAACAACGACTTTTTTACGCCGAATGTGTTTCAGGCCCAGGCCATGCGCGGCTTGCCCTGGGGTATGACCCTGTATGGTGGCACGCAGATTGCCAAAGACTATGCCGCTGTTGCTGCTGGCGTTGGCAAAGATCTCGGTGAGATGGGCGCGATATCTCTGGATGTAACCCACGCTCGGTCCCGGTTTTTTGATGACTCCGAACAGGGTCAGTCCTGGCGATTTTTGTATTCCAAAACCTTTGAAACCAGTAATACGAATCTGCGAATTGTTGGCTATCGCTATTCGACAGAAGGATTTTATACCCTTGATGAATGGGCTTCGCGACAGGACGACAGCGAATTGTTCAGGCAAACCGGCAACCGGCGTAGCCGGTTAGAAGGGACATGGACGCAGCCTTTCGCGGAAGGGTTCGGCAATATCTATTTAATGCTCAGCAGGCAGCAATACTGGCAGACGGATAATGTTGAACGCCTGATTCAGTTTGGTTACAGCAACAACTGGAACCAGATGCTATGGAACCTGTCATGGAATTACAGCGATATGGCTAACCGGGTAGCAACAGGCCAAGAGGGTAATGATAACGAACATGTTTTTATGTTGTCGCTTTCTGTTCCACTGTCTCGTTTTCTTCCTCAAACTTATTTGAATTATAGCTATACCCACAATGGTAATAGCAGCCCAATGCACCAAATCGCACTGAATGGAAGTCTGGCTGAGAGGAATAACGTTGGCTGGAGTCTTCAGCAGTCGTTCAATGAAACGGGAGCGAATAACAGTGGTAACGCAGGCGTGACGTGGGATGGTACCTACGGTTCTGTAAAAGCGAATTATGGCTGGAGTGATGAATCCAGACAACTGAACTATGGTGTTCGCGGTGGGATTTTATGGCACGCCGACGGTATCACGCTTTCACAGGAAATGGGCGAAACAGTCGCATTGATTAAAGCGCCCGGCGCAGAAGGGTTAACTCTGGAAAACACCACGGGTATTGCCACTGACTGGCGCGGTTATACCGTTAAAACACAGATGACGCCTTATGAAGAGAATCGTATTGCTATCGGAAGCAACTATTTTTCTTCAGGTAACGTGGAGTTGGAAAAAAATGTTCTCAGTCTGGTTCCAACCCGTGGCGCCGTGGCGAAAGCGGAGTTTGTTACTCACATCGGTTATCGCGTGTTATTCCGTGTCGTTTTGGAAAATAACAAACCCGCTCCGTTTGGCGCAATGGCGTCAGTCTCTCTGCCGTCAGGGATCGTAACCGGCATCGTTGGCAGTGACGGCGAGCTTTATCTCGCCGGTATGCCTGAAACAGGCTTATTCACGCTAACTCTGCAAAACGGCGTGACCTGCTCTGCGCACTACGAAATTCTCCAACCGTCAAACAATGGGCTGATTCAGCTGCCTGCAACGTGTCAATAAAGGAATATATATGAAAATAACCAAGGGGTTCTGGCTTTTCACCCTGCTTATCCCGGTATTGACAGCTAGCGCCGCGCCTACCGGCTATTGCGTGGCGAATGAAGGTACGCACCATAACTATTTTGATGTTACCAAAACGTTTTCTTACTACGACAATATGGCGGGTATCATAGTTTCATCAACGACCAGCGCGGATAACGCAACGTTTAAAGGCACCTGTTATTGCCTCACAGGGCGAAACCAGGTGTCAGAGACCACGTATTTTACATCGGTGATGAATCCATCGTTATCGTCGGCCGGAACGCACAATAACCAGTCTTTTTTCTGGCTAAACGATTTTCTGGATATTGCAATGGAGACCTACATCCTCGGCGTTGGCTTCGTTAAGCTTCCCTACGATCACATTCCCAATGAACAGGACGCTCACAGATGTAAAGAGGGAGTAGATAACAATATCACTTTTTACAGCGGTGGTTCTGCAACCGTCAGCCTGTACGTCAAAAAACCGATCGTCGGAACCATGACCATTCCATTGACATTGATCTCCAGCATTTACGCTACGCTGGATCCGCATACGGTATCTCATCATTACATCGCAGACATTATGATTAAAGGATCGATAACCGTTCCTCAGTCTTGTGAAATTAGTGAAGGAGAGACGCTGGTCATTGATTTTAAAAAAATTCTTGCCTCTGAGTTTCCTGCCGTGAAAGGCCAGGCGTTGAACGATCATAAAATTACCCGCAAAGTGGCCGTCAGGTGCAGCAATATCGGGAAATATCAGAGCATAAATGCGCATATCAGCGCGGCTTCTGCCGGCACCGAAGACGATATGATTCAGACCAGCAACCCTGATGTAGGAATCAAAATCTATGATAAACAGGGGCGTGAGGTTAACGTCAACGGGGGCGAATTAGTAACCGACATTACCTCCTTACCATCCGGTATGATGGGCGATAAGAACGGTGAAATCACCTTTTCCAGCACCCCTGCCAGTGCGACCGGCGCGAAACCCCAGCCTGGCTTTTTTAACGCGACCGCCACATTAACTATTGAGATTGAAAACTGAATTTACGGCGGTTGAGATGACAACTGCTGTCATTTTGCTTCTACCGGAAGCGAGCTGAACAAATGTATATGACAAAAAAATGAACAAGACGTGAATTAATGACTATAGTTTTCATGTGGTTACTCTTTACAATTTCATTGTCATAAAACTGTCATATTTCGTACATTTAACTGTCACCTGTTTGTCCTATTTTGCTCATCGTAGCCACTTAACAATGATTTACGAAAATCTTGCAGGAGACATTATGAAAGTTATGCGTACCACTGTCGCAACTGTTGTCGCCGCGACCTTATCCATGAGCGCTTTCTCTGTATTCGCAGCAGCAAGCCTGACAGGCGCAGGTGCAACTTTTCCTGCGCCGGTGTATGCCAAATGGGCCGATACTTATCAGAAAGAGACCGGTAGTAAGGTTAACTACCAGGGTATCGGCTCCTCCGGTGGTGTTAAACAAATCACAGCAAATACCGTTGATTTCGGTGCTTCTGATGCGCCGTTGTCTGACGAAAAACTGAACCAGGAAGGCCTGTTCCAGTTCCCGACCGTGATCGGCGGCGTGGTGCTGGCGGTAAATATTCCGGGTCTGAAATCGGGTGAACTGGTACTGGATGGTAAAACCCTGGGCGATATCTACCTGGGTAAAATCAAGAAGTGGGACGACGAAGCCATCACCAAACTGAACCCGGGTCTGAAACTGCCTTCGCAGAATATCGCCGTGGTTCGTCGTGCTGACGGTTCCGGTACTTCCTTCGTCTTTACCAGCTACCTGGCGAAAGTGAACGAAGAGTGGAAAACCAAAGTGGGTTCTGGCTCTACCGTGAACTGGCCGACCGGTCTGGGCGGTAAAGGTAACGACGGTATCGCCGCATTTGTACAGCGTCTGCCGGGCTCTATCGGTTACGTTGAGTACGCTTACGCGAAGCAGAACAACCTGGCTTACACCAAGCTGATTTCTGCCGATGGCAAACCGGTTAGCCCGACGGAAGAGAGCTTCTCCAACGCGGCGAAAGGCGCAGACTGGAGCAAATCTTTCGCTCAGGATCTGACGAACCAGAAAGGTGACGATGCGTGGCCAATCACGTCCACCACCTTCATCCTGGTCCACAAAGAGCAGAAGAAACCTGAGCAGGGCGCAGAAGTGCTGAAGTTCTTCGACTGGGCTTACAAAAATGGCGGCAAACAGGCGAACGACCTGGACTACGCCAGCCTGCCAGACAGCGTGGTTGAGCAGATTCGCGCTGCATGGAAGACCAACGTGAAGGACAGCAGCGGTAAAGCGCTGTACTAAATACCCGCACATTGTGAGCCGCAGCGGTATTGGCTGCAGTTCGAATTATTTAGGGTATGGCATTACGTTAGCCAGGAAGCACGATAAAATACGCGCTTCCTGGCCCAAACTTAAAGAGTGATTTATGGCTGCAACCAAGCCTGCTTTTAACCCACCGGGTAAAAAGGGTGACATGATCTTCAGCGCGCTGGTAAAACTGGCTGCGCTGATTGTGCTATTGATGTTGGGTGGCATTATTGTCTCTCTGATCATCTCCTCCTGGCCGAGCATTGAGAAGTTTGGTTTCTCGTTCCTGTGGACCAAAGAATGGGATGCGCCAAACGATATCTACGGCGCGCTGGTGCCGATCTACGGTACGCTGGTGACCTCTTTTATCGCACTGCTGATCGCCGTTCCGGTGAGCTTCGGCATTGCGCTGTTTCTGACAGAACTTGCTCCCAACTGGCTGCGTCGTCCGCTGGGTATCGCCATTGAACTGCTGGCGGCAATCCCCAGTATCGTTTATGGCATGTGGGGGCTGTTTATCTTTGCGCCGCTGTTCGCCACTTACTTCCAGGAGCCGGTCGGCAATATTCTTTCCAACATTCCGTTTGTTGGCGCGCTGTTCTCCGGCCCGGCGTTTGGTATCGGTATCCTCGCGGCAGGCGTGATCCTCGCCATCATGATCATTCCGTACATTGCGGCGGTGATGCGTGACGTATTTGAACAAACCCCGGTGATGATGAAAGAGTCAGCCTACGGCATCGGCTGCACCACCTGGGAAGTTATCTGGCGTATCGTCCTTCCGTTCACCAAAAATGGGGTGATTGGCGGCATTATGCTGGGCTTAGGCCGCGCGCTGGGTGAAACCATGGCGGTGACCTTTATTATCGGTAACACGTACCAGCTCGACAGCGCGTCGCTGTACATGCCTGGCAACAGCATTACCTCTGCGCTGGCGAACGAATTTGCGGAAGCTGAATCCGGTCTGCACGTTGCGGCGCTGATGGAACTGGGCCTGATCCTGTTCGTGATTACCTTTATCGTACTGGCCGCGTCTAAGTTTATGATTATGCGCCTTGCGAAGAACGAGGGGGCACGCTAATGGCTACGCTTGAAATGCAAAATACCGCTGCGCTGGCAGAGTCCCGTCGCAAAATGCAGGCGCGTCGCCGCGTGAAAAACCGTATCGCCCTGACGCTTTCTATGGCAACGATGGCGTTTGGTTTGTTCTGGTTAATCTGGATCCTGATGTCCACCATTACGCGTGGTATCGACGGGATGTCGCTGGCGCTGTTCACCGAAATGACGCCGCCGCCGAATACCGCGGGCGGGGGCCTTGCGAACGCCCTGGCGGGTAGCGGTCTGCTGATTCTTTGGGCGACTGTATTCGGCACGCCGTTGGGCATTATGGCGGGGATTTATCTGGCTGAGTATGGTCGTAAATCCTGGCTGGCTGAAGTGATTCGCTTTATTAACGACATTCTGCTTTCCGCTCCGTCTATTGTGGTCGGTCTGTTTGTCTACACCATCGTGGTGGCGCAGATGGAGCACTTCTCCGGCTGGGCAGGCGTAATCGCGCTGGCGCTGCTGCAGGTGCCAATCGTGATCCGTACGACCGAAAACATGCTGAAGCTGGTACCGGACAGCCTGCGAGAAGCCGCTTACGCGCTGGGCACGCCGAAATGGAAGATGATTTCGGCGATCACCCTGAAGGCGTCTGTTTCCGGGATCATTACTGGCGTGCTGCTGGCTGTTGCGCGTATTGCCGGTGAAACCGCGCCGCTGCTGTTTACCGCGCTCTCCAACCAGTTCTGGAGCACGGACATGATGCAGCCGATCGCCAACCTGCCGGTGACGATCTTTAAATTTGCGATGAGCCCATTCGCGGAATGGCAGCAACTGGCCTGGGCCGGGGTGCTGATCATCACCCTTTGCGTACTGTTGCTGAACATTCTGGCGCGCGTCATTTTCGCGAAGCAGAAACACGGTTAAATTTTTACGGCGCGGCACATCGCGGCGCCGAATGAGGAAATGAGTCAATGAGTATGGTTGATACTGCCCCGGGTAAGATTCAGGTTCGTGATTTGAACTTCTACTACGGCAAATTCCATGCCCTGAAGAATATCAACCTGGATATCGCGAAGAACCAGGTGACGGCATTCATCGGTCCGTCTGGCTGTGGTAAATCCACGCTGCTGCGTACCTTTAACAAGATGTATTCGCTCTATCCGGAGCAGCGTGCGGAAGGTGAAATTTTGCTGGATGGCGACAACATCCTGACCAATACCCAGGATATCGCCCTGCTGCGTGCGAAAGTGGGGATGGTGTTCCAGAAACCAACGCCGTTCCCGATGTCGATTTATGACAACATCGCCTTTGGCGTGCGTCTGTTTGAGAAACTCTCCCGTGCGGATATGGACGAGCGCGTGCAGTGGGCATTGACCAAGGCCGCATTATGGAACGAAACCAAAGATAAACTTCACCAGAGCGGGTACTCTCTCTCCGGTGGTCAGCAGCAGCGTCTGTGCATTGCGCGCGGTATCGCCATTCGGCCGGAAGTGTTGCTGCTGGATGAGCCGTGTTCAGCGCTGGACCCGATCTCAACCGGGCGTATCGAAGAGCTGATCACCGAGCTGAAGCAGGATTACACCGTAGTGATCGTTACTCACAATATGCAGCAGGCTGCGCGTTGTTCTGACCACACGGCGTTTATGTACCTGGGCGAGTTGATTGAGTTCAGTAACACGGACGATCTGTTCACTAAGCCCGCGAAGAAACAAACCGAAGATTATATTACTGGCCGCTACGGTTGATTTGCCTTAGTGCATGTGGAGAAACCATGGACAACCTCAATCTTAATAAACACATTTCCGGCCAGTTCAACGCAGAGCTGGAAAGCATTCGCACCCAGGTGATGACCATGGGCGGCATGGTCGAGCAGCAGCTTTCTGATGCGATCACCGCAATGCATAACCAGGACAGCGAACTGGCGAAACGTGTTATCGACGGCGATAAACACGTTAACATGATGGAAGTGGCGATCGACGAGGCCTGCGTGCGCATTATTGCCAAGCGCCAGCCGACGGCGAGCGACCTGCGTCTGGTGATGGCGATCATCAAAACCATCGCCGAGCTGGAGCGTATTGGCGACGTGGCGGACAAAATCTGCCGTACCGCGCTGGAGAAGTTCTCTCAGCAGCACCAGCCTCTGCTGGTGAGTCTGGAGTCACTGGGCCGCCATACCGTACAGATGCTGCACGACGTGCTGGATGCGTTTGCGCGCATGGACCTTGATGAAGCGGTCCGTATCTACCGTGAAGACAAAAAGGTCGATCAGGAATACGAAGGCATTGTGCGCCAACTAATGACCTACATGATGGAAGATTCACGTACCATTCCGAGCGTCCTGACGGCGCTGTTCTGTGCGCGATCCATTGAGCGTATCGGCGACCGTTGCCAGAATATCTGCGAATACATTTTCTACTTCGTGAAGGGACAGGATTTCCGTCACGTTGGCGGTGACGAACTGGACAAGCTGCTGGCGGGTAAAGATCCGAAAGAGTAAGGTTTAAGGCGGGTGGCGCTTAGCGCTTACCCGCCCTGTTTTCATTTAACGTGTAATATTCCACCCACGCGCTTTCCACAAAGCAGGCAACTGCGCCAGATCGGTAAAGGTCGTCACTTTGGGATGTTCGATCGGCTTGTTGTGCGGATCGGCGCAAAAATAGAAAACTTCCATTCCCGCATCAATCCCCGACTGGGCGCCAGCGGATGAATCATCCACCAGAATACAGTTTTCAACGTTAACATTCATCGCTTTAGCGGCATGTAACATCAAGGCCGGATCGGGCTTCCAGCGTTGAATATCGTAGCCGCTGAACAGTTTTTCCGGGAAATGATGCAACATACCGAGCTTGCCCAGCGAGTGCTGCATTTTGCTTACCGGCCCGTTAGAGACCACGCAGATCGGCACCGTCATCGCATCCAGCAGCGCGTTTGCACCGGCAATAACCTCCAGTTCGGCGTCGAAAAGGCGTGCGACCTCGGCGCGATAAACGGGTTCTAAGTCGGCTATTGCCAGCGAAACGCCCTGTTCCTCATTAATGATATCAATGATTTCGTAGAGCTTGACGCCTTTAAAGCGCTTAAACACTTCGTCGAGATCGAGGGTGATACCGAATTCCTGGAACATCGCCACATACGCGCGGGAACAGATAACTTCACTGTCAACCAGCGTACCGTCACAGTCGAAAAATACCGCTTCAATTCCGGACATGCCTTTCCCTTTTTACGAGTTTAACGTTTACGTACTGCGCGATCGTGAGACGCAATCGTTGCCGTATAAGCAAATTCAATGAAAAAAACATCACACAACCGCCCCCTATTGTCGCATTTTGGTATAGGATAGCGACGAATTTTCCCTCCTTGTTCGGAAATTGATAATGAGTCAACAACACACAACCCAGACTTCTGGTCAGGGGATGCTGGAACGCGTGTTTAAACTGCGCGAACATGGCACGACGGCACGCACCGAAGTGATCGCCGGTTTCACCACCTTCCTGACGATGGTTTACATCGTTTTTGTGAACCCGCAAATTCTCGGCGTCGCTGGCATGGACACCAGCGCCGTCTTTGTCACTACCTGTCTGATTGCCGCGTTTGGCAGCATCCTGATGGGGCTGTTCGCTAACCTGCCCGTGGCGCTGGCGCCCGCGATGGGCCTGAACGCTTTCTTTGCGTTCGTTGTGGTTGGCGCGATGGGGCTGCCGTGGCAGGTTGGTATGGGCGCGATTTTCTGGGGGGCGGTTGGTTTGCTGCTGCTGACCATCTTCCGCGTGCGTTACTGGATGATTGCTAACATCCCCGTCAGCCTGCGCGTGGGGATCACCAGCGGTATCGGCCTGTTTATTGGGATGATGGGGCTGAAAAACGCCGGTGTTATCGTCGCGAACCCGGAAACCCTGGTGAGCATTGGTAACCTGACCTCCCACAGCGTGCTGCTGGGCGTACTCGGCTTCTTTATCATCGCGATCCTCGCCTCCCGCAATATTCATGCCGCGGTGCTGGTGTCTATTATCGTTACCACCCTGTTGGGCTGGCTGCTGGGCGATGTGCATTACAATGGTATCGTCTCCGCTCCGCCGAGCATTTCTACCGTGGTTGGTCATGTCGATCTGGCGGGTTCGTTTAATCTCGGTCTGGCGGGGGTTATCTTCTCCTTCATGCTGGTCAACCTGTTCGACTCCTCCGGTACGCTGATCGGCGTTACTGATAAAGCGGGTCTGGCCGATGAGAAAGGAAAATTCCCGCGCATGAAACAGGCGCTGTTTGTCGATAGCGTCTCTTCCGTAACGGGGTCGTTTATCGGGACGTCTTCTGTGACCGCCTACATTGAGTCGTCTTCCGGCGTGTCCGTTGGCGGGCGCACCGGTCTGACGGCCGTGGTTGTCGGTCTGCTGTTCCTGCTGGTGATCTTCCTGTCGCCGCTGGCGGGGATGGTGCCGGGTTACGCAGCGGCTGGCGCGCTGATCTACGTCGGCGTGCTAATGACTTCCAGCCTGGCACGCGTGAAATGGGAAGATTTAACCGAGTCTGTTCCGGCTTTTATTACCGCGGTGATGATGCCGTTCAGCTTTTCGATTACTGAAGGGATTGCGCTGGGCTTTATCTCTTACTGCGTGATGAAATTGGGTACCGGACGACTGCGCGATCTCAGCCCGTGTGTGGTGGTGGTTGCTCTGCTGTTCGTGCTGAAGATTGTGTTTATCGACGCGCACTAATATTGCGATGTTGCCGGATGGCGCAACGGCGTCTCCGGCAAATGTCTAAGAAGATTGGCGCTTACGCTTTTACGCGCTGGATGTAATCGCCAAATGCCGTTAACTGCCCGGTCAGGTGGTCCAGCGTGCTTTGATCAATCACTTCTCCGCTTTGCGGATCCACTTTGTTCTGAATAACACCGCCCATAAATTCCGGCTTGTTCATCACCATTGCATCCAGGAACACCAGAATCTGACGCAGATGATACTGGCAGCGCGCGCCGCCAATCGCGCCCATTGAGCTGGTCTGAATCAGCACCGGCTTGCCAGCCAGCGGCTGATCGGGAAGGCGGGACAGCCAGTCGATGGCATTCTTCAGACCGCCGGGTACCGAATAGTTGTATTCCGGCGTAACGATGACGACGCCGTCGGCATGGCGGATCTGTTCGGCCAGCGCTTCGACGCTCGCCGGGAAACCCTCCTCCTGCTGCAGGTCTGCGTCGTAAAGCGGAATATCAGCGATAGACGGGAGTGGACTTACCTCCATTCCTGCCGGAGCGATCTTCGGCAGCGTACGGGCGACCATTCCATTAAACGACCCTTTGCGCAGACTTCCCAGTAACGTGACAACCTTTAACGTTTCAGACATGGTGACTCCATCAGTTATGCGTATAAGACTTCGCCGCGGATAATTGCGCGAATCGCATCAGACGACCCGTTTCCGCATTAGCGCGGGTCTGGATATCAGGCAGGTTTTTCCAGCCCTGCTTACCATCAAACTCCCAAACCTGTAATTTATCAATGCCTGGCGTGACCGCCACTGACCACACCAGCAGATCTTCCGCATCGCAGATCGCTTCCAACGGTGCGACATGCGCGCACTTCAGGCGCCCCGCGCCCGGCAGCAACTGAAGCTCGCGGGGATCGTCATTGCGAACATCGCCAGTGAGTTTCAGGATGCTCTGACGCAAGGTGATCATCTGCGCGCGCGCCTCGTTGGGATCGTTTTGCTTGCTGATCCACAGACGTTCATTACTGGAGAAGACAGGGGGTGGCGAACAGTGAGGCGGGACAAAGCTGCGGGTGGCGCGCTGAAGTTCCATATCCAGCCCGCATTCGCCTTCGGTCGCCAGTGCCACACCAACGACATTTCCTGCGTAGGCGATAGAAAAACTGGGGAGATTTTGTTCACGAAACGCGGGTTTGCCTTTCGCTTTTATGATGATTTCCGGTAACTCAAGCGTGCCATACAGCATGAACATCAGCTCGGCGAGAAGGCCTCTGGACGCCAGGAAACGTGTCTGTCGATGCGCCGGAAGGCTTCGCGCGTCAAGGTGGCAGGAGGTGGGTAAACGCACTGAAATCAAATGCCCCTCCGTGAGTATCCCTCTGGCAAAATGTATCCCCATTTTTCGCTCCATGATTAATGGTCCTTAATAATGACGAGAGTAACATTTACGTGATTTATGGACATAGGAAATCACAAAAAAGTGCGACCGAAACCGCGTCTCTTATGTGCTTTTACATTTCAGGGAAAAGGTGCCAAAGAAGTGGCGTCAGAAAGAAGCTGACCGGATGTTGGCATCTGCCGCCATCCGGCGCTATTTGGGTTCGATACAGAAGCTGGAAAATCGGGCTAACTCGTTAATCTATCAGCGATACGTTACCTTGAAGACATGGCTATGGGCACATTCAAGGACACAAAAGCGGGATGTTTGCTGATCCAGATGACAACATTACCCCCAGACTCTCGCCATTCCTTCGCTTTCCGGCCGGACTAACTCAAAACCGAACTTCACGTAGAGTTCCGGTACATCAGCCACCAGAGAGACATAAGCGCCTTTATAAGCGTTGCTGTCCAGCCATCGAATAATTTTTTCCATAATGATTCGGCCAAGTCCACGCCCCTGATGGGCGGGGTCGACGGCTATATCGACTATCTCGAAGTTTAATGCACCATCTCCAACGATACGCCCCATGCCGACAGGCACTCCTTGCCAGAGAATGTGTACGCCATAACAGCTTTTCGGCAAACCCACTCTGGCAGCCTCAAGCGGTCGTGCTGACAACCCCGATATACTTCGTAAACGACAAAAAGCTTCGGCAGAGGGAACAGATTCAACAACGGTATATTCGGTAGTCATGACCATCACCATTAGCAAACAATCAACATAGTTAGCAGGCTGACTCTGTAGTGGCAATAGCTTTTGCCAATGAATCTCGCCTTCTTAATAACTGAATATAAGATTTTATGCGGCACGCATAAGCTCTCTGTTATGAGGCGATAAGCATAGTTTTTGCGTACTGACTTGCGCTATAGTCCCCACGTTGCGGCAAAACCGCAACCGGAATTGGCGTTCCGAATTATCACGAGTGTCGGTAGCGATGTTTGCAGTGCTACTGGCGCGGCCTGCGCTCGCCCCTTCAATGGTGGCTCAGGCAGGGGCTTCGAAAGAAGCGCCGGGTCGTGATAACCGGTACGCCAACCCTGTCTGGGTCACCACCAGTGAGCCTGGCGTCTCCGGTGGTGGCGTTAACCTGCTTATCACGAAGCGGAGCGCTGCGTATGTGTCCTGTCCCTGAATTTCCCATTGCACCAGCCTCCGCCGGAGGTATCTATGAAAATCACCGTAGAACAACCCTCAGCCAGAGAACTGGTCGATCGCTCGCGAGTTCTGGTGCATGTGATGCTCGAGCATCCTGACGATATCGGCCCGAATTATGCGTTGCTTCTCATCCTTGCCGACCAGCTACAACTATTAAGGGATGCTTTTGAAGAGGATGAGATCAGACGGCTTAGAGACGAGAAATTACCTCAGTAATTCTTACAGCGACCACAGCATCAGGGACAGATGTTGTGGTTGATTCCCCCACCTACTTTTTCCTGGCTGGCTCCCCCATATTCTCTGAGGTGAATTCCATGAGCACAGCAATGGCGCGGGTTGAAAGGGCATCCCCCATCTTTCGCTGTTAAAGATGAATAATGTGGGGGGAGTCGAGTACCTGTCAGTGTATCCCCCACATATTCCGAGCTCCACCATCATTCCCCCGTATCCGGGAGCCGGATCTGTTCTCCATCGAGCACAATCAGTTGCTCGCGCAGCAGCTTCTCCAGCCAGCGCGAAAATTTCTTCTCGACGTTAATTCCCTTTGCGCGTAGATCGTCGCGCAAGAGCGCGCGGGTACAAGGCTTATTCTGGCTGATGCGTTGGTTAATACAGCGCCATAACGCCGTATGGTTGCGGGTGATATGAGGAACGCCGGGTGGTATGCCACAACTCAGTAAGTCATCGTCTGGTTGCCGGGGTTCGTCGTTCAGTACCAGTGAGGTCACTGGTTCGCCATCGCTATCGGTATAGATAACGACTTCCTCAAGATCGTAGGCGGTGACCTCCGGCATCTCTGCATCTTTCATCTTTGTACAACTCAGGGTGATAGCGTTGCGACGCCCCTCGCGCCTGACGTTAAACTCGGCATCCAGCGCAGCCTGAAAAGCACTTGAACCGCGTGCGCCCCGTTCCTGATCCTTACCCGAGTGATGAACGATCATCATCGCTGCGCGCGTATGATACCGAATGGCGTCGCAACCCTGGATAAATGCGCCCATATCCCGCGCGGTGTTTTCATCTGAGTTACCAAAACAGCGGGCCAGCGTATCAAGGATGATCAGCCGTACCGGCATTCCGGTCATGTTCTGAATGTCCTTTGCCGCCAGGATCACCTGCTCGATGCTTCCCGGAGCGGCTGGAAAGATCGGGCAGTCGACGCGAAACAGGTTATCGAGCGCCATCTCGTCATTAACGCTGAGTTCCCAGGCGCGGATCCGCCGCGATACACCGGTTCCTCCTTCTCCGGCGATAAACAGCACAGCCCCTTGATTGACTCGCCTTCCGCCCCATGACGTACCGCTGGCAATATGGCACGCCAGCGATACCGCCAGAAAGGATTTAAAAGAGCCGCCGGGGCCGTAAATACTGCACAGCGCCCCGGCGGGAATAAGTCCTTTAACCAGATAATCCTGACTCGTGTTAAACCCTTCCGAGCCCCGGCGCAGCGGAAGGGAGGTGGTAAGAGTACGGTCTGATGCTGTCATGACTACGACCTGAGATTTGCAGGAAGCTGCTGGTTGAACACAATCCGGGAAATGGATTCACCGTAGTGACGGTAAAATTCATCCCAGTCGCTCAATGTGGTGTCTGCAGGGAGAACCACACAGCCCTTCACAACCTCGGCAGCGGCGGTTGCATTCAGCAACCCGGTATTTTTCTCCTGACTGCAATCATTATCGCCAGCCAGGATAAGGTGGCATTCAGGCCACTGATCCCGGAAAGCGATGGCCACATTTTTCAGGTTGTGTGCCGACAGGGCAGCAACGACCGGAAAATGATGAAGGCATGAGACCGCAAGCGCGGTTGCATATCCTTCGGTAATGATGATGCCTTCCGGTGGTTTGTTGTCCGGTGCCCAGGGTTCCGGTCTACCGTTACGGCTCGCCTGATGTACCGGGCAAAAACAATCCTTCAGATGGCTACCGGGCAGCAGGTACTTTTTCCCTCCAGGATGAATGAACTGCGCACCTGTCAGCTGCGCGCCTGTATTTCGAATTGGCAATACCAGCGTACCTGCCCCGAAATGCACGCCGCAGATTGTCCGGCTACTACGTTCAGTCAGAAGCCACTGGGCTCGTCGCCAACCTCGCGTTGTCAGATACGGCGCTTCTCCTGATTCGCAATGACGAAGCAGTGTCTTAATACGCGATTCCATATTCAAAGCCTGTGATTTTTCCCTGGCTGGCGGAACCAGCGGTACCGGATCCATGTCCTGCACCATTCCGGCGGCCGCAACCAGTGCGCAACCGAAGAAGCGGGAAACCAGATCCAGTCCGTCACCTGCGCCGCACTGATTGCAGAACCATGTGCCGCGCCCTTCCAGATCATCCATCCTGAAGCGATCCTTACCCCCACAACAGGGACACGGGCCATGCCGATGATTTGGTGGAATGAAAATGCCAAGTTGTTCAAATATTTTCGGCCAGTTATTGCGTGCCCGATCGGAGACGGCAGAAACGTAATAGCTCATGATTGCCTCCCATACACCTGCTGGATGTAACGCCCTCGACCATCGCCATGACCAAGATCCATCGCAACCATCGCCCTGGCTTCCTTTATACTCAGCCCCTGTCGCTGGTAGTGCGCCATCGCCTCCTGCGCCCATGAATAGCGCAGACTGTGTGGTGCATAGGGGCCAGTCAGCCCTGCGCGAACTGCGCTGGCACGCCAGTAATTCATTGCGGCGCGCAGATCGGGTTTATTGAGCAAACGTCCCCCGCGTTGTGTCATCAGGGGTATAGCCTGGTTCAGGATGTTGCGTAGCCTTTCAGGTTCGAGCACCACCGTCTGACGGGAACGGGAGCCTTTGGTGCCAAAAACCACCTGCAATCGGTTTTCTCCACGCTCTAACGCAGCGGCCCAGGTCTTCAGAGACTGACAACACTGCACCGCTTCCTGTGAACGCAAACCCATTGCTCTGGCAAGCTCCAGCGTCAGAGCCAGCCCTTCATCCTTTTCATGAAAAGCAGACAGCGCCGACAACCAGCGTTCTGAGGTTAATGGCAGATGCGTTCCTGCCCGGCTGGCGTTACCCAGCCCGAGCGCTTTATTGCTGATGCGCTCCGATTGGGCAAATTTTTGACGTCCAGACTGAGCAAGGATGGTGCGCAGGGCGGCCATCTCGTTTTGTAGCGTGCGTGGCGTAATTCCTGCTTCCCTTCGCGCCATCACGTAGCTTTCGATATGTGACGATTTCAGATGCTGGAGATCCTGAATCTGGATATTCAGCTTGTGCAGATGCTGGCTTAAACGCCCGGCGATACGGAGGCGATCATGGACTGTTTTAAAACTGCCGCCAGCCAGCAGGGCGAGTTTTTCCATGCGTTTTGTAAGTTTCGACATAGCTACTCTCCACTCAATTCTCCGACGCGCGGTTGGGCACAGCGTGCTGTGCTGAACGATACCGGTGCGCCGGAGAATGCGCGGATGAGGTATGACGGGGTACGGTGATGCACGAATGCAGCCGCCTGCTCAGGCAGGTATATCCCCACAGGTAAAATGACCTGTCCTCCGGTATCGGTTCGGTAGTGCTGGTTTCTCCTCCTGGTAAGTGAATTTCTGACATCTGTTTGAGTGTCAGCCTGTTTGTTGCAGTGAATTTGCAGGCAGTAGCTGGGTTGACGCTGATCTGCGCGCTGGCGTCACTTTCACTCGCTTACGCTCTTAAAAGTGACGCCGCGTTTTGCACATTCAGCAGGAAGTACGGACGCAAAGCCTTCGGCAATGCCGTCCGACTTCTCTACAGCGTTCTGTCTGTCGCTACGCTTGCAACAGGGTAGCGATATAGGGTGTGGTCACCTGTATCGAGACAGGAGGTCAGTTTCAGACCACGCTTCGTTCCCTGGTTGACCGGGGGGCTGACCGCCAAAGGCGCTTCTTACAGGTCGCAGTTCGTCTTAGAACAGGAAGCTTTTAGGGGTACTGCTATGAGTTGGGGATAGGGTAGATCTGGGGGAGGAGGGAAAGCTGCGGGAAATTGTTTGTGGGATTTGAAAATTTTTCCTAGTTGAGCCAAGAAGTAACTTTGTTATGAAAATGAAGTTCAACTCTAACGGTTGCAGGGATGCTTCTTTAAGTTGGAGTAAATCTTACGATACTACCAACTAAAAATGTTGGTAAGTGTCCACTTACAATATGTGTATAACAAAAGTTAAGTTATCTAACTTTCAACAAAAATTTTGCCGTCAGGGGATTCCATCATTTTTTTGCTAGATAGAGAAAATTTTTAGTATCTTCCGGATCCAGGAAACTAACGCATAAAACTGTGTGTTATGATATGCCGCGAAACGAAGAACAATAAGAATTGAGTTATCTAAATTTTGTTGGTTATTGGTTGTGATTGAAGGGAGCAAAAACAAATAAAAAAATTATTGCGATTGCAATCTGATCGATCGTAAAATGCGATCACTTGAATATCTCAGGAGGTTGTTATGGCTTTCGTATCTCTATCAACGATGGCTGCGAAAACTGGCCGTATGGTACAAAGCAACCACGTTACTGTTACTCAAACTAAACGCGCCACTGGTGCTGTTGAACTGGGATTCAGAATTGGTCGCACTGCTATGGATGCAACTGGTATCGAAACAGGTGACCGTGTTGATATCCTTTACGACAGTGAATCATCATTGTGGATGATAAAAAAAATCCTAGAGGGTGGTTTTGGAGTTGCAGGACAAAAGAATAAAGCAGGTGAGTATTCATCCTGTGCAATCAGAATCACACTACGGCCAGGGTTTCCTCGCCTGTCTGATGATGATGATGCATCGGTGAAACAGTTTTCACAGGATTCAGACACTCAGATGGAGAAAGGACAAATTATCTTCAAGTTGGGTGATGAGTAGGAAGACAGCAAAAGGAAAAGGCGAAGATCAGATCTAAAGTTTGGCGACTCTTTCTGATCTCCGCCTACAGTAACCAGTGTTGCACTGTTTGGCGTGCAATTGGCTGTGCATAATATTATGCATATCCGCGCACCGTATCCAGCTTTTTTGGTTTTTTTGACCGAACGTAGCTGCTACCAATAGTGTTTCCTGTGGTTCCCTTCTGCGTCTTATTGTTTATATATCAATAGATAAGGTGCTTTTTATGGAACACTTGACCATTCCTCCAGCAGTCGCTCGTAATGAGCTTGCGTTAAAATTTTCGGCTCATCCAGCAGTTTTGGTGATGCTCAATCGTATGAAGAATTCACAGATTGTTGTTTTGTGTTCACTTCTTCGGGGTGACAGTTTGACTTCTGCTGGAAACAATATCACAGCTGATTTTGAAGTAACTCGGCTCCCTGCGATCATTGAGATTCTTGAGAAGAAATACTTCATCCCTGTTCAGCACTGTAATGTCATTACGACATCGGTTACAGCGCGGAGTGCAACAACTCAAACATTCTATGTAATGGACAAGGACACTATCTCTCAGATTCTTTCTGAGCCTGAAGCAGTTTTTCAGGAGAAGCGGAGAGCCTTGGTTAAAACCGAAGCCTTGAAAGCTCAGAAAAAATTAGATGGCTTAATTAAGAAACATGGCGGAGTCACCGAAACCTTACTGTATCTCACTCATCATGCTTACAAGGATAAAATGTTAAGTAATGAAGAGTGGAGGGAGCTAGATGAGAAGTTCATTAAGATTCTGAATGAACTGAACGCTGCGTAGGTATTGATTATATCATCGATAGTTCCGGCATTTGCCGGAACTATTCTTTATACATTACTAAGCTGTTAATTTGATTTTGATGCGTCAATTGGTATTGATTTCATAAGCCTTCCCAAACTTCCCGATAACCACCTTTCGTCCCTCCTCAATCTGTGCATCAACAAAGTCCGCCCAGGACTGAAGCATCTCCCTGCGCTGATTCAGGTACTCCGCACGGTTGTAGACACCACGAACGCCGCCGATTTTATGCGCCAGGCATTTCTCCACCCAGTCTGAGTTGTAGCCCTGCTCATGTAGCAAAGTGCTGGCGGTACGCCGGAAGTCATGAATAACAAAATCCCTGACGTTCAGATCCAGCGTACGTACCGCACAGTTCAGCGTTGTTTTGGAGATCGGGCGTCGGTGGTCGTTTCGGCTGGGGAAGACGTAAGTGGAATCTCCGGCCAGAAATTTTAGCTCTTCGAACATCGCCAGCGCCTGCTTTGACAGCGGAACAATATGCGGATTATCCACCTTCATTCTTTCGCCGGGGATACGCCATTCCAGCGCGTTGAAGTTAACTTCACTCCATGTCGCTTCAATCATCTCTGATTTACGCACCATGCAGATGATCAGCAGGTGCAGAGCCAGCTTGTGGCGTCGGTTCATGTTAGAGGTGTAGATCCCCCGTAACAGGATGCCGATCTCTTCTGCTGTTAGCGCCACGTCACGGCTTGTAGCTTGTGCGATATAACGGCCCTCGATAGCCGCTGCCGGGTTGTTGAAGATGATTCCCCTGGAAATCGCATAGGCCAGCATGCGTTTAAGCACGTTTCGCGTCAGTAGCGCGACGTGATCCGAACCTCGTTGCTTGATGCGGTCGAGCACGACCTGAATGTGGGCAGTTGTGAGTTCTTCGAGTTCCAGCTTCCCGATGATGGGAATGATGTCCTTCTCGATAACTCGAGTGATGTTGCGCGGATCGCGGTTACTTTTTTCAACGATATCGGTCAGCCAGCGTTTGGCGAATGTTTTGACTGTCGTTGGGTCTTTCTGTTTAAGTTTTTCTTCCTGCTTTTTCTGCGCGGGATTGATGCCATGGGCAACCATTGAGCGGCACTTTTCACGCCAAAGCCGCGCTTCTGCAAGTGAGAAAGCAGGGTATTCGCCCAGCGTGATCTTTTGCGATTTGTTGTCAAAGCGGTAGCGGAAACGCCAGATTTTTCGTCCGGTGGGAAGAACTTCAATCACCAACCCGTCATGATCGGCAAGTTGCCAGGGGCGGTTTCTGGGAGTAAGTACGCGTAGTTTGGTATCTGAAAGTGCCATATCTCACCTCTACAGTGTGTCCATGAGCATCCTTTCTAATAGATTGTTTAATATTGGATTATTAACGCCTTCTTTTTCACTGTGTCCATGAGAAGGCAGATTTGAGCGTTTTTTATACCGTTTTTTGTGTCCATTTGATGTGATTTTTAGCTCAAAAAATAAACAATGACACGCGAGGAATTTAAAGATGGGCACAATTCAGGACACAAAAATCGCGGATGAACCCGCACGACTATGGACGAGTATGGAAAGTAAAAACCCGCATTAACACACAGTTAATGCGGGTTAGTGAACGTTCACGGATGAGGATGGACTAAAACTTATTTGCCGATACAGAAGCTGGAGAAAATCCGCCCCAGCAGATCGTCCGAGGTAAACTCGCCGGTGATCTCACTCAGCGCCTGCTGCGCCAGACGCAGTTCCTCCGCCAGCAGTTCACCCGCCCAGGCGCCCAGCAGCTGGTTTTTGCCCTGCTGGAGATGTTCTGCGGCTTCAGCCAGCGCCTGAAGATGACGGCGACGGGCCAGGAAGCCGCCTTCCATATTGGTGTCATAGCCCATGCTCTGCTTGAGATGGTTACGCAGTACATCTACACCTTCGCCGGTTCGCGCAGAGAGGCGAACCAGTGAGTGACCATTCACCTCGCTGATGCCCAGCGTCTCTCCGGTAATGTCCGCTTTATTACGTACGACAGTTATCGGCAGTTTGGCCGGCAGACGGGCGATAAAGTCCGGCCAGATCTCCGCCGGGTCGACGGCGTCGGTCGTGGTGCCGTCCACCATAAACAGCACGCGGTCGGCCTGCTCGATCTCCTGCCAGGCGCGCTCGATACCGATACGCTCAACCTCGTCGCTGGCATCGCGCAGACCGGCGGTGTCGATGATGTGCAGCGGCATGCCGTCGATATGGATATGCTCGCGCAGCACGTCGCGGGTGGTGCCAGCAATGTCGGTCACAATCGCTGCTTCACGTCCCGCCAGCGCGTTCAGGAGACTCGATTTACCAGCGTTTGGGCGTCCGGCAATGACCACCTTCATCCCTTCGCGCAGCAGGCTACCCTGACGCGCTTCGGCGCGCACCGCGTTGAGGTCGGCAATAACGTCATTCAACTGCGCTTCGATTTTGCCATCAGACAGGAAATCGATCTCTTCATCCGGGAAGTCAATGGCCGCTTCTACGTAGATACGCAGGTGAGTGAGCGCTTCCACTAGATGATTAACGCGGGTAGAAAACGCCCCCTGAAGAGAGTTCAGCGCAGAGCGTGCCGCCTGTTCGGAACTGGCGTCAATCAGATCGGCAATGGCTTCTGCCTGTGCCAGATCGAGCTTATCGTTAAGAAACGCACGTTCGGAAAACTCGCCGGGACGTGCGATACGCAGACCAGGAAGGGTCAGAATGCGTTTTAACAACAGGTCGAGAATGACCGGGCCACCGTGTCCTTGTAGCTCCAGCACGTCTTCGCCCGTGAAAGAGTTCGGGCCGGGGAACCACAGGGCGATCCCCTGATCCAGCGCCGAGCCGTCGGCATCCTTAAACGGCAGATAGTCGGCATAGCGCGGCTTGGGCAGTTTACCCAGAACGGCTTCGGCAACCTCGCGTGCTTTCAGGCCGGAGATGCGCAGAATACCGACGCCCCCGCGTCCCGGTGGGGTTGCCTGGGCGACGATAGTGTCGTTATGGCTCATGATTGCTCTCTCTAAAATGTAAAAAAGGCGGTCTATTGACCGCCTTCTCTGGCATTAACTTTACCGTAGATTCTCGAAATAATTCAAGTTGCAGGAAGGCGGCAAGTTAGTGAGGCCCCAGGAACTGACTGGGGCGAACTAACGAAGCCAACGCATCTGCGGCTTGAAGAATGAAGATAATCAGGATTTTTTCTTTTCGCGGCTATGCAGGCCACGCTTCTCCAGACCACGGTAGATCAACTGCTGCTGGATAATGGTCACCAGGTTGCTGACGATATAGTACAGCACCAGACCTGACGGGAACCACAGGAAGAACACGGTGAAGATGACCGGCATAAAGGTCATGATCTTCTGCTGCATCGGGTCGGTCACGGTGGTCGGCGACATCTTCTGGATGAAGAACATCGTCACGCCCATCAGGATCGGCAGGATGTAGTACGGGTCCTGTGCGGACAGGTCATGGATCCACAGCGCGAACGGCGCGTGACGCAGCTCCACGGAACCCATCAACATGTAGTACAACGCCAGGAAGATAGGCATCTGGATCAGCAGCGGGAAGCAGCCGCCCAGCGGGTTAACCTTCTCAGCTTTGTACAGCGCCATCATCTCCTGGCTCTGACGCTGTTTGTCGTCGCCCAGACGCTCACGCATGGCCTGAATCTTCGGCTGCAGCATACGCATCTTCGCCATGGAGGTGTACTGCGCTTTGGTCAGCGGGTACATGATGCCACGAACGATAAAGGTGATGATGATGATCGAGAAGCCCCAGTTACCCACGAAGCTGTGGATCCACTTCAGCAGTTTGAACAGCGGTTGAGATATGAACCACAACCAACCGTAATCCACGGTCAGATCCAGGTGCGGTGCAACGGCCGCCATTTTATCCTGAATTTCCGGGCCAACCCACAGGGTGCTGGTCATCGCGCCAGTCTGACCAGGCTGTACCAGTACCGGCTGAGATTTATAGCCGATAGCCGCTACGCCGTTGCCCAGATTCGCGGTATAGAAGTTGTTGGTGCCGTCGTTACGCGGAACCCATGCCGTTGCGAAATACTGTTGCAACATTGCGACCCAACCGTCTTTAGCGTTGACGTTCAGGTTTTCGTTTTCAGCAATGGTGTCGAATTTGTATTTCTCATACTTCTCATCCGGCGTGGAGTACGCTGCGCCACGGAAAGTATGCAGCGCAAAGTTGCTGCTTCCGGTGTCACGATGAGACGGCAGATTGATGGATTGCTTCAACTGACCAAAGGTGGAGATCTCCAGCGGTTTCTCGCCGGCGTTCTGCACGCTGTAGTTGACGTTGACCGCATAGTCGCCACGTTTCAGGACGAACGTTTTCGTAAACGTGTTGCCTGCGGCGTCGGTATAGGTCATCGGGATCTGCAATTCGTTTTGACCGTCGGCCAGTACAAACGCGTCTTTTTCAACGTTGTACAGCGGACGCGGACCGTTAGCCGGGTTATCCGGGCCATCGCGACCGGTCAAACCACTCTGGGCCTGATAGATAAACTGTGGGGTAGTTTCCAGCAGTTGGAATGGTTCGCTGGAACCGAGCTCTTTCGGGTAAGCGGGCAGCAGGGCCTGTTCCACATCACCACCACGGGTGTTAATGGTCAGATCAAGCACGTCAGTCTTAACCGTAATCAGTTTCCCCTGGCCACTGGCCGGTACGCCCTGGTCGGCGGCGCTACCCGCTGCGGTGGTCGTTGTCTGCGTGGTCTGTTGGGTCTGGGGTTGCGGATTTTTATCCTGCTCCCAGGCTTGCCAGATCATGAAAGACACGAACAGCAAAGCGATGATAAGAAGATTGCGTTGCGAATCCATCGTTAGTGTTCTCTGGTATCAAATGGTCCGGGCGGGACGGGATCGTCACCACCAGGGTGTAAAGGGTGGCATTTTAATACGCGTTTCACCGTCAACCAACTGCCTTTTATCACTCCAAACCTGCGCAATGCCTCAATTCCGTAGCTTGAACAGGTTGGCGTGAAACGACAGTGCGGCCCAAGCAGCGGACTGATCAGGCGTTGATAGACCCGAATAAGGGCTATCAGGACCCGCGAGCCAGGCGACAGTGGCGGCGCCATAATTTTTCCAACGCTTCCGAGAGAGCACGGTTATCGAGGTCGGCAACCCCCTTTTTCGCCACCACCACGAAGTCCATTGCAGGAAGTTCGTGCTGACGCAGACGAAAGCTTTCACGCGTCAGACGTTTAATCCGATTGCGTTCATGGGCGCGTCGAACGTTTTTCTTGGCGACGGTAAGACCGATACGGGGATGCCCCAGCGAATTCAGGCGGCCGAGGATGGTGATTTGCGGCGTGCCAGCCCGTTGTGGCTGCTGGAAGACGAATGTGAAATGATTGGGAGTTAACAAACGTAACTCCCTGGGAAATGCGAGCTTAACCACTCAGGGGTTAGCTTTATTACTTGGAAACGGTCAGACGAGCGCGGCCTTTAGCACGACGACGTGCCAGAACCTGACGACCATTTTTAGTAGCCATACGAGCACGGAAGCCGTGAGAACGGTTGCGCTTCAGT
Source organism: Citrobacter sedlakii NBRC 105722 (assembly GCF_000759835.1). Classification (GTDB taxonomy): domain Bacteria; phylum Pseudomonadota; class Gammaproteobacteria; order Enterobacterales; family Enterobacteriaceae; genus Citrobacter_A; species Citrobacter_A sedlakii. The sequence goes on along the minus strand of NZ_BBNB01000004.1, from coordinate 119,122 downwards.
ACAGACGGTTGAAAAGTGCGTTTCATGGCGATTTCTACCTAAACTTGAATAAATTCACTGACTTTTGCGTATACCCGAACGAGTTTCGAACGACTTACGCCACAGTGTGGGTGATTAAAGAGGCCGGATTGTAATAATTGTACACTCCGGAGTCAATTCTCTTTCCTTAAATCCCTGCCTTTTTCCGCACCTTTTCGCACGAAAAACAGACAGCGTTGACGCCGTTTCACAGGCATCGCGCGACGGGTGGAGAATTATACGGACTGGTGGGTAAAGCGCAAGGATCGCCCGGGATCTTTATTAGATCGTTTAAGGCGTAAACCGTCTTTACTCATTAAATTTTCCGATATGGGCGCGAAATCGCCCTGATCCTCTCCAGGATCGTTTACACTTACCCCGTCTTGTGAAGACCTGTGGATAAATCGGGAAGAATCTGTGAGAAACAGAAGATCTCTTTCTCAGTTTACGCTATGATCCGCGGTCCCGATCGTTTCCAGAGATCCTGATCGGGTAAAATTGCAGATAGCAATTCGCACGTCACCCTTTGCATAGGGTCTTGTCGATGTGCGTCAACAATCATGAATGTTTCAGCCTTTGTCATTTATCGACTTTTGTTCGAGTGGAGTCCGCCGTGTCACTTTCGCTTTGGCAGCAGTGTCTTGCCCGATTGCAGGATGAGTTACCAGCCACAGAATTCAGTATGTGGATACGCCCGTTGCAGGCGGAACTGAGCGATAACACGCTGGCTTTGTATGCGCCAAACCGTTTTGTGCTCGATTGGGTAAGAGACAAGTATCTCAATAATATCAATGGGCTGCTGAATAATTTTTGCGGCGCTGACGCCCCGCAGCTACGCTTTGAGGTCGGGACGAAGCCGGTCACCCAGACGCTGAAGACGCCGGTCAATAACAATGTTGCCGCGCCCGCTCAGGTGGCTCAGGTACAACCACAGCGTCAGGAACCCGCGGCGGCGCCTCCCGGCTGGGACAACGTACCGGCCCCCGCTGAGCCTACCTACCGTTCTAACGTTAACGTGAAACACACGTTTGATAACTTCGTCGAAGGTAAATCTAACCAGCTGGCGCGCGCGGCGGCGCGTCAGGTGGCGGACAACCCTGGCGGCGCCTATAACCCGTTATTTCTGTATGGCGGCACCGGTCTGGGGAAAACCCACCTGTTGCACGCGGTAGGAAACGGTATTATGGCGCGCAAGCCCAACGCGAAAGTCGTGTATATGCACTCCGAACGCTTTGTGCAGGACATGGTGAAGGCCCTGCAAAACAACGCGATCGAAGAGTTCAAACGCTACTACCGTTCCGTTGACGCGCTGCTGATCGATGACATTCAGTTCTTTGCCAATAAAGAACGATCCCAGGAAGAATTTTTCCACACCTTTAACGCCTTGCTCGAAGGTAATCAGCAGATCATTTTGACGTCGGATCGTTATCCTAAAGAGATCAACGGCGTCGAGGATCGTTTGAAATCCCGTTTTGGTTGGGGGTTGACGGTGGCGATCGAACCACCTGAACTGGAAACCCGCGTGGCGATCCTGATGAAAAAGGCAGATGAAAACGACATTCGTCTGCCTGGCGAAGTGGCGTTCTTTATTGCCAAGCGACTGCGCTCTAACGTGCGTGAGCTGGAAGGGGCGCTGAACCGCGTGATTGCTAACGCCAACTTTACCGGTCGGGCGATCACCATCGACTTCGTTCGCGAAGCGCTGCGCGATCTGCTGGCGTTGCAGGAAAAACTGGTCACTATCGACAATATTCAGAAGACAGTGGCGGAATATTACAAAATCAAGATTGCGGATCTGCTGTCCAAGCGTCGTTCTCGCTCGGTAGCGCGTCCGCGTCAGATGGCGATGGCGCTGGCCAAAGAGCTTACCAACCACAGTCTGCCGGAGATTGGCGACGCGTTTGGCGGGCGTGACCACACCACCGTACTCCACGCCTGCCGCAAGATTGAGCAGTTGCGTGAAGAAAGCCATGATATTAAAGAAGATTTCTCCAATTTAATCAGAACATTATCTTCGTGACGCTATGAAATTTACCGTTGAACGTGAACATTTATTAAAACCGCTTCAGCAGGTCAGCGGCCCGCTGGGCGGTCGTCCTACGCTGCCGATTCTCGGTAACCTGTTGCTGCAGGTGGCTGACGGTACGCTTTCGCTGACCGGTACCGATCTTGAAATGGAAATGGTGGCGCGCGTTGCGTTGATTCAACCGCATGAGCCTGGCGCGACCACTGTCCCGGCACGCAAATTCTTTGATATTTGCCGTGGCCTGCCGGAAGGCGCTGAAATCGCCGTTCAACTGGAAGGCGATCGCATGCTGGTGCGCTCTGGTCGCAGCCGATTTTCGCTTTCCACCCTGCCTGCCGCCGACTTCCCGAATCTGGACGACTGGCAGAGCGAGGTCGAATTCACGTTGCCGCAGGCGACGATGAAACGTCTGATTGAGGCCACGCAATTCTCCATGGCGCATCAGGATGTGCGTTACTATTTAAACGGTATGCTGTTCGAAACTGAAGGTGAAGAGCTGCGTACGGTGGCGACCGATGGTCACCGTCTGGCGGTCTGCTCCATGCCGATCGGCCAGTCGCTGCCGAGTCATTCAGTGATCGTGCCGCGTAAAGGCGTGATTGAACTGATGCGTATGCTCGACGGCGGCGAAAACCCGCTGCATGTGCAGATCGGTAGCAACAACATCCGCGCTCATGTGGGCGACTTTATCTTTACGTCCAAGCTGGTGGATGGCCGCTTCCCTGACTACCGTCGCGTGTTGCCGAAAAATCCGGATAAACATCTGGAAGCCGGCTGCGATATTCTTAAGCAGGCGTTTGCCCGTGCGGCGATCCTCTCGAACGAAAAGTTCCGCGGCGTGCGCCTGTACGTGAGTGAAAACCAGCTCAAAATTACCGCCAATAACCCGGAACAGGAAGAAGCAGAAGAAATTCTGGATGTGACTTATCCGGGAACGGAAATGGAGATCGGCTTTAACGTCAGCTACGTGTTGGATGTGCTGAATGCGCTGAAGTGTGAAACCGTGCGCATTATGCTGACCGACTCCGTCTCCAGCGTACAGATTGAAGATGCCGCATCACAAAGCGCGGCATACGTCGTCATGCCTATGAGACTTTAGTGAAAAATATCGGGCTATCTTGCTTGCCATTATCAACCTGGGCTGTGCTCGCCCCTGTCACGTACTTCGTGTACGCTTCAGGGTTTGTGCGCAGTCCGCGTTGAAACTGGCTGCGCCGATTACGCCCTGGCCCGAAGAAACCCTGATATGTCACTGACGCGCCTTTTAATCAAAGACTTCCGCAATATCGAAAGCGCGGATCTCGCTTTATCCCCCGGCTTTAACTTCCTGGTTGGCGCCAACGGCAGCGGCAAAACCAGCGTGCTCGAAGCCATCTATACGCTCGGCCATGGCCGGGCGTTTCGCAGTTTGCAGCCAGGCCGCGTGATTCGCCATGAACAGGACGCGTTTGTTCTGCATGGACGTTTGCAGGGCGCAGAGCGGGAAACCGCCATCGGCCTGACCAAAGACAAACAGGGCGACAGCAAAGTGCGCATCGATGGCACCGACGGTCACAAGGTCGCGGAGCTGGCGCACCTGATGCCAATGCAACTGATTACCCCCGAGGGGTTTACTTTGCTCAATGGCGGCCCCAAATACAGAAGAGCGTTCCTCGATTGGGGATGCTTTCACAACGACACCGGATTCTTTACCGCCTGGAGCAACCTGAAGCGGCTGCTGAAACAGCGTAACGCCGCGCTGCGCCAGGTGAGTCGTTACGAACAACTGCGTCCGTGGGATAAAGAACTCATTCCGCTGGCGGAACAAATCAGCACCTGGCGCGCTGCGTACAGCGCCGGTATCGCACAGGATATGGCGGACACCTGCCAGCAGTTCCTTCCTGAATTCACGCTCTCGTTCTCTTTCCAGCGCGGCTGGGAGAAAGAGACGGAGTATGCCGAGGTGCTGGAGCGCGGTTTCGAACGCGACCGCATGTTGACTTACACCGCGCACGGTCCGCACAAAGCGGATTTTCGCATTCGCGCCGATGGCGCGCCGGTGGAAGATACCTTGTCGCGTGGGCAGCTTAAGCTGCTAATGTGCGCCTTACGTCTGGCGCAAGGCGAATACCTCACCCGCGAGAGCGGGCGGCGGTGTTTGTACCTGATAGATGATTTTGCCTCTGAACTTGATGATGCGCGTCGCGGGCTGCTGGCCAGCCGCTTAAAAGCGACGCAATCGCAGGTCTTCGTCAGCGCAATCAGCGCTGAACACGTTCTGGACATGTCGGATGAAAATTCGAAGATGTTTACCGTGGAAAAGGGTAAAATAACGGATTAACCCAAGATTAAATGAGCGAGAAACGTTGATGTCGAATTCTTATGACTCCTCCAGTATCAAAGTCCTGAAAGGACTCGATGCGGTGCGTAAGCGCCCGGGTATGTATATCGGCGACACGGATGACGGCACCGGTCTGCACCACATGGTATTTGAGGTGGTAGATAACGCTATCGACGAAGCGCTCGCGGGTCACTGTAAAGACATTATCGTCACGATCCATGCTGACAACTCCGTTTCCGTACAGGATGACGGGCGTGGCATCCCGACCGGTATCCATCCGGAAGAGGGCGTCTCGGCGGCGGAAGTGATCATGACCGTCCTGCACGCAGGCGGTAAATTCGATGATAACTCCTATAAAGTGTCCGGCGGTCTGCACGGCGTTGGTGTTTCCGTGGTAAACGCCCTGTCCCAGAAACTGGAACTGGTTATCCAGCGCGATAACAAAATCCACCGTCAGATTTATGAGCACGGCGTACCGCAGGCTCCGCTGGCGGTGACCGGCGATACCGACAAAACCGGTACGATGGTCCGTTTCTGGCCAAGCCTGGAAACCTTCACCAACGTCACTGAGTTCGAATACGAGATCCTGGCGAAACGTCTGCGTGAGCTGTCCTTCCTCAACTCTGGCGTCTCTATTCGCTTGAAAGACAAGCGAGACGGTAAAGAAGACCACTTCCACTATGAAGGCGGCATCAAGGCGTTCGTTGAGTATCTGAACAAAAACAAAACGCCGATTCACCCGAATATCTTCTATTTTTCTACAGAAAAAGACGGTATCGGCGTGGAAGTGGCATTGCAGTGGAACGACGGTTTCCAGGAAAACATCTACTGCTTTACCAACAATATTCCGCAGCGTGACGGCGGTACACACCTTGCGGGCTTCCGGGCGGCGATGACCCGTACCCTGAACGCCTACATGGACAAAGAAGGTTACAGCAAAAAAGCCAAAGTCAGCGCCACCGGCGACGACGCCCGTGAAGGCCTGATTGCCGTGGTGTCCGTGAAGGTGCCGGATCCGAAGTTCTCCTCCCAGACCAAAGACAAGCTGGTGTCGTCTGAGGTGAAATCGGCGGTGGAACAGCAGATGAACGAACTGCTGAGCGAATACCTGCTGGAAAATCCGTCTGACGCGAAAATCGTTGTCGGTAAGATTATCGACGCGGCGCGCGCCCGTGAAGCGGCGCGCCGCGCCCGTGAAATGACTCGCCGTAAAGGCGCGCTGGACTTAGCCGGTCTGCCGGGTAAGCTGGCGGACTGTCAGGAACGCGACCCGGCGCTGTCCGAACTGTACCTCGTGGAAGGGGACTCCGCGGGCGGCTCTGCGAAGCAGGGGCGTAACCGCAAGAACCAGGCGATTCTGCCGCTGAAGGGGAAAATTCTTAACGTCGAGAAAGCGCGTTTCGACAAGATGCTCTCTTCGCAGGAAGTGGCCACGCTTATCACCGCGCTGGGCTGCGGTATTGGTCGCGACGAGTACAACCCGGACAAACTGCGCTATCACAGCATCATCATCATGACCGATGCGGACGTCGACGGCTCGCACATCCGTACGCTGCTGTTGACCTTCTTCTACCGTCAGATGCCGGAAATCGTCGAGCGCGGGCACGTCTACATTGCTCAGCCGCCGCTGTACAAAGTGAAGAAAGGCAAGCAGGAACAGTACATTAAAGACGATGAGGCGATGGATCAGTACCAGATCTCCATCGCGCTGGACGGTGCGACGCTGCATGCCAACGCCAGCGCGCCGGCGCTGTCCGGTGAAGCGTTAGAAAAACTGGTGTCTGAGTACAATGCGACGCAAAAAATGATTGGTCGTATGGAGCGTCGTTTCCCGAAAGCACTGCTGAAAGAGCTGGTTTATCAGCCGACGCTGGTGGAAGCCGATCTTTCTGACGAGCAGAAAGTGACTCGTTGGGTGAACGCGCTGATCACCGAGCTGAACGAGAAAGAGCAGCACGGCAGCATGTGGAAGTTCGACATTCAGCACAATGCGGAACAGAACCTCTACGAGCCGATCGTCCGGGTACGTACTCACGGCGTGGATACCGACTATCCGCTGGATCATGAGTTTGTGACCGGTGCGGAATACCGTCGCATCTGCACGCTGGGCGAGAAACTGCGTGGCCTGATCGAAGACGACGCATTTATCGAACGTGGCGAACGTCGTCAGCCGGTTGCCAGCTTCGAGCAGGCGCTGGACTGGTTGGTGAAAGAGTCTCGTCGTGGCCTCGCTATTCAGCGTTATAAAGGTCTGGGCGAGATGAACCCGGAACAGCTGTGGGAAACCACCATGGACCCGGAAAGCCGTCGTATGCTGCGCGTTACCGTGAAAGATGCGATTGCCGCCGATCAGCTGTTTACCACGCTGATGGGCGATGCCGTCGAACCGCGTCGCGCCTTTATCGAAGAAAACGCCCTGAAAGCGGCGAACATCGATATTTAATCGGACCACAAAAGGGGAAATCCGTTTCCCCTTTCAATCCTCCTTTTGATAGCTGTTTTTTGAGCGGAATCGCGTTAGCATGAGTCAGGACTCATTTAATGCGGGGAATTCATGGCTATCAAACTCATTGCTATCGATATGGATGGCACCCTTCTGCTGCCCGATCACACCATTTCGCCTGCGGTAAAAAACGCGATTGCCGCTGCCCGGGAAAAGGGGGTCAACGTAGTGTTAACCACCGGTCGTCCCTATGCTGGTGTACACAGCTACCTGAAAGAACTCCATATGGAACAGCCTGGCGACTACTGCATCACGTATAACGGCGCGCTGGTGCAGAAAGCTGGCGATGGCAGTACTGTTGCGCAAACAGCGCTAAGCTACGACGATTACCGTTACCTGGAAAACCTCTCCCGCGAAGTGGGTTCACACTTTCACGCCCTGGATCGCAACACGTTATATACCGCCAACCGTGACATAAGTTATTACACCGTGCATGAGTCCTACGTTGCGACCATTCCGCTGGTGTTCTGTGAAGCGGAAAAAATGGACCCGGCAACCCAGTTCCTGAAAGTGATGATGATTGACGAGCCCGCGATCCTCGATAAAGCCATTTCCCGCATTCCGGCAGAGGTGAAAGAGAAGTACACGGTACTGAAAAGTGCGCCGTACTTCCTCGAAATCCTGGATAAACGCGTCAATAAAGGCACCGGCGTGAAGTCGCTGGCCGATGCGCTGGAGATCAAGCCGGAAGAGATTATGGCGATTGGCGATCAGGAAAATGATATCGCCATGATTGAATACGCTGGTATGGGCGTGGCGATGGACAACGCTATACCGTCGGTGAAAGAGATCGCCAACTTTGTCACCAAATCCAATCTGGAAGACGGCGTGGCATACGCAATTGAAAAGTTTGTGCTGAATTAATGCCTAAGCGTTAACACGCGAGCCGTTATTCGGCAAACAACCCCACCCGCATTTATTGCGGGTTTTTTTATGTCTTTCGTTTCTCTCTCATAACATTTTTATTACCGATTGTCGTTTTTGTGATCTAAATTGTAGTACAACATAATGGTGTTGTACTACAGTGCGCGCATGGCAATGACGAATGGCGTCACGTTAGTACTACAAAATTGAGGCGAATTTCAGCGGTAACGGTAAAGTAGAGCGGTACATTCAGAGCAGAAGGACTTTTCATGACTCTCAATAAAACCGATCGCATCGTTATCACGCTGGGCAAACAGATTGTTAGCGGTAAGTACGTACCTGGTTCAGCGCTTCCGGCAGAAGCGGAGCTGTGTGAGGAATTTGAAACCTCACGCAACATCATCCGCGAAGTGTTCCGTTCGCTGATGGCGAAACGCCTTATTGAAATGAAGCGTTATCGCGGGGCGTTTGTTACGCCACGTAATCAGTGGAATTACCTTGATACTGACGTCCTGCAATGGGTACTGGAAAACGACTACGACCCGCGCCTGATTAGCGCAATGAGTGAAGTGCGTAACCTGGTCGAACCGGCTATAGCACGCTGGGCAGCGGAACGCGCGACCTCAAGCGATCTGGCGGAAATCGAGTCGGCGCTCAATGACATGATCGCCAACAACCAGGATCGGGATGCCTTCAATGAAGCGGATATTCGCTACCACGAGGCGGTGTTGCAGTCGGTACATAACCCGGTTTTACAGCAGCTTAGCGTGGCGATTAGCTCGCTACAGCGGGCAGTTTTTGAACGGACCTGGATGGGCGATGAGGCCAACATGCCAAAAACGCTCCAGGAACATAAGGCGCTATTCGATGCAATACGGCATCAGGATAGCGATGCGGCAGAGCAGGCGGCCTTAACCATGATCGCCAGCTCGACACGAAGGCTCAAGGAAATCACATGACAGCACGCTACATCGCAATTGACTGGGGATCGACCAATCTGCGCGCCTGGCTATATCAGGGCGAGCAGTGCCTGGAGAGCAGGCAATCCGAAGCGGGCGTAACGCGTCTGAACGGTAAATCCCCGGAGGCGGTGTTAGCGGAAGTGACCGATGCCTGGCGCGACGGCGCTACGCCGGTGGTGATGGCGGGAATGATCGGCAGTAACGTGGGCTGGAAAATCGCCCCTTATTTACCGGTACCCGCCTGTTTCTCGGCCATTGGCGAGCATGTAACGTCTGTTGGCGACAATATCTGGATTATTCCCGGGCTTAGCGTTTCGCGCGAGGATAATCATAACGTGATGCGTGGCGAAGAAACCCAACTGCTGGGCGCCCGTACGCTCTCCCCTTCCGCTGTCTATGTCATGCCCGGAACCCACTGCAAATGGGTGCAGACCGATGCTGAGCAAATCCACGATTTTCGCACTGTGATGACAGGAGAACTGCATCACCTGCTGCTGCGTCATTCGCTGGTGGGCGCAGGTTTGCCTGATCAGGTTCCGTCTCCGGAGGCGTTCAGCGCCGGTCTGGAGCGCGGTCTCAACTCGCCTGACGTTCTGCCAAAACTCTTTGAAGTTCGCGCTTCCCACGTGCTGGGAAGCCTGCCGCGAGAGCAGGTCAGCGAATTTTTATCCGGCCTGCTGATTGGCGCGGAAGTCGCCAGTATGGGCGATTTTATCCCAGGCGAGCAGGCCATCACCCTTGTTGCTGGCTCATCGCTGACCGCGCGCTATCAGCAGGCATTTCACGCTGTCGGGCGCGAGGTGGCGACGGTAGCCGGCGATACGGCATTTCAGGCAGGTATAAGGAGCATCGCACATGCAGTGGCAAACTGATCTTCCGCTAATCGCGATTCTACGCGGCATTACGCCCGACGAAGCGCTGGCACACGTCGGCGCGGTCATCGACGCCGGTTTCGATGCGGTTGAAATTCCACTTAACTCTCCGCAATGGGAAAAAAGCATTCCGACAGTCGTCGATGCGTTTGGTAACAGGGCGCTGATCGGGGCCGGAACAGTACTTAAACCCGAACAGGTAGACCAGCTCGCACAGTGGGGATGCAGGCTGATTGTTACGCCAAATATCAACCCAGACGTGATTCGCCGCGCGATGGGCTACGGCATGACCGTCTGCCCGGGATGCGCTACGGCCACAGAAGCCTTTACCGCTCTCGATTCGGGCGCGCAGTCTCTCAAAATTTTCCCGTCGTCGGCCTTTGGCCCGGATTACATCAAAGCGCTGAAAGCGGTCTTACCTCCCAGCGTGCCGGTCTTTGCCGTGGGCGGCGTAACGCCGGAAAACCTGACGCAGTGGATAAACGCAGGCTGTGTGGGGGCGGGGCTGGGCAGCGATCTCTATCGTGCGGGTCAGTCAGTGGAACGTACCGCGCAGCAGGCGGCAGCATTTGTTAAAGCGTATCGAGAGGCAGTGAAATGAAGATAACGAAAATCACCACGTACCGTTTACCTCCGCGGTGGATGTTCCTGAAAATCGAAACCGATGAAGGCGTAGTTGGCTGGGGCGAACCGGTCATTGAAGGACGCGCGCGCACGGTGGAAGCGGCAGTCCATGAATTTGGCGATTACCTGATTGGTCAGGATCCAGCGCGTATCAACGATTTGTGGCAGGTCATGTACCGGGCCGGGTTTTACCGCGGCGGCCCGATCATGATGAGCGCCATCGCCGGTATTGACCAGGCGTTATGGGATATCAAAGGGAAAGTGCTGAACGCGCCGGTATGGCAACTGATGGGCGGTCTGGTGCGGGATAAAATCAAAGCCTACAGCTGGGTCGGCGGCGACCGTCCTGCAGAGGTGATTGATGGCATCAATAAGCTGCGTGGGATTGGTTTTGACACCTTCAAACTCAATGGCTGCGAAGAGCTGGGCGTTATCGACAATTCTCGGGCGATAGACCGCGCCGTCAATACCGTGGCGCAAATCCGTGAAGCCTTTGGCAGCGAAATTGAGTTTGGCCTGGACTTCCACGGTCGCGTCAGCGCGCCGATGGCAAAAGTGCTAATTAAAGAGCTGGAGCCGTATCGCCCGCTGTTTATTGAGGAGCCGGTACTGGCCGAGCAGGCGGAATACTATCCGAAACTGGCAGAACAGACGCACATTCCGATCGCGGCAGGTGAACGTATGTTCTCGCGCTTTGAGTTCAAACGCGTGCTGGAAGCCGGCGGCATTGCGATATTACAGCCCGATCTCTCCCACGCGGGCGGCATCACTGAATGCTACAAGATTGCCGGGATGGCGGAAGCGTACGATGTGGCCCTGGCGCCGCACTGCCCGCTTGGACCCATCGCACTGGCGGCCTGTCTGCATGTGGATTTTGTCTCCCGCAACGCGGTGTTCCAGGAGCAAAGCATGGGTATTCACTACAACCAGGGCGCGGAGCTGCTCGACTTTGTGAAGAATAAAGAAGACTTCAACATGGAAGGCGGTTTCTTCAGGCCATTAATGAAACCGGGTCTGGGCGTAGAAATTGATGAAGCGAAGGTCATCGAGCTGAGCAAAAATGCGCCGGACTGGCGTAATCCTTTATGGCGTCATGAAGACGGCAGCGTAGCGGAGTGGTAATACGCGCCATACTTCGCGCATTCCGGTTACGTTTTTAATTAAAAAAATTAAACACACCCTCTGTAAATTACAGGGCATGGTGAGCGGCTTCGCTATGCCCAAAATCTGGAGACAGATTGCGATGGATATTCCAGTTACTGCTGCAAAAACCGGGCGTCGTCGTTATGTGACGCTGATTATGATCTTTATTACCGTGGTGATTTGCTATGTTGACCGTGCCAACCTTGCCGTGGCTTCAGCGCATATCCAGGAGGAGTTTGGCATCAGCAAAGCGGAAATGGGCTATGTTTTCTCGGCGTTTGCCTGGCTGTATACGCTGTGCCAAATCCCCGGCGGCTGGTTCCTTGACCGCGTGGGGTCGCGCCTGACTTACTTTATTGCCATTCTCGGCTGGTCGGTGGCGACCCTGTTCCAGGGATTCGCGACCGGATTGCTGTCGCTGATTGGCCTGCGTGCGATTACCGGGATTTTCGAAGCGCCCGCTTTCCCTACCAACAACCGGATGGTGACCAGTTGGTTCCCGGAGCATGAACGTGCTTCCGCTGTGGGTTTTTACACCTCAGGGCAGTTTGTCGGCCTGGCATTCCTCACCCCACTCCTTATCTGGATCCAGGAGCTGCTGAGCTGGCACTGGGTGTTTATCGTCACTGGCGGGATTGGCATTATCTGGTCGCTGATCTGGTTTAAGGTCTACCAGCCGCCGCGCCTGACCAAAAGTATCAGCAAAGCGGAACTGGACTATATTCGTGACGGCGGCGGCCTGGTGGACGGCGACGCGCCGGTGAAGAAAGAGGCGCGCCAGCCGCTGAGCAAAGCCGACTGGAAATTGGTGTTTCACCGCAAGCTGGTGGGCGTCTATCTGGGGCAGTTTGCGGTAACCTCGACGCTGTGGTTCTTTTTGACCTGGTTTCCGAACTACCTGACGCAGGAAAAAGGCATCACTGCCCTGAAAGCCGGTTTTATGACGACGGTGCCTTTCCTCGCCGCGTTCTTCGGTGTCCTGCTTTCCGGCTGGCTGGCAGACAAACTGGTGAAAAAAGGCTTCTCCCTCGGCGTGGCGCGTAAAACGCCGATTATCTGCGGCCTGTTAATCTCAACCTGTATTATGGGGGCTAACTACACCAACGATCCGGTCTGGATTATGACTCTGATGGCGCTGGCCTTCTTTGGCAATGGGTTTGCCTCTATCACCTGGTCGCTGGTTTCATCGCTTGCCCCGATGCGACTGATCGGCCTGACCGGCGGCGTTTTTAACTTTGTCGGTGGGCTCGGCGGGATCACCGTACCGCTGGTTATTGGTTACCTGGCGCAGGATTACGGCTTTGGCCCGGCGCTGGTCTATATTTCAGCCGTTGCCCTGGTGGGCGCCCTTTCTTATATCCTGCTGGTGGGGGATGTAAAACGCGTCGGTTAAGGCGTGTTTACCAGCCTGCCAGCGTTAACGGTGGGCTGGTCATCCTGCGTTACGGGAATATGCGCCACGCCGCTTTGCATGATCCACCTACGGGTCATCGCCGAGGTTAATACCCGACTCTTCAGGATTTTGCCATACAGCTTAATGCGTAATTTGCGGGTCGCTTTTCGGTAAGCGCTATTTTTGTCCGCTGTTTCCTGCCCGAAAATACCGTGAAGGATCTCCGCGCTGTCCAGCGCATAGCTGATGCCTTCCAGCGAGCTGGCGCTGATAAATCCTGCCGCTTCGCCAATCAGAAAGGCATTCTCTTTACCGCAGACGAAGTCCGCCCAGCGCGACGGGAACAGAACCGTGCATTTCTCGCTTTTTACCGGTTTGCCGAAGCGGAACTGAAATACTTCCATCCTGGCTTTTAATGCTTCAAAACGGGCTTGTCCGTCCTTCATCGGATACGCCCCGCCAAAGATAAAATAGCCATCCTTACTGATGCTCCAGGAATAACAGTCCGTGGCGGCGTTATCGAAAATGCAGGAATAAAACGGCACCGGATGGCTTTCCGCAAACCACTGCTGGATAGCGACGTATTTGCGAATCCGATGTTGTGGATAAAGAGCACGGCGTACCAGTGAGTTTGCGCCATCGGCACCGACCAGATAGCGGGCGCTAATCTGCTGCTCCCAGCCGTCGGCGCGAAAAATAACGTGCCATTTGCCCTCTTCCCGCCAGACTTTACGGCACAGGCTGTCGTGGTAAACCTGCACATCGTCAGGGATCAGCGACTTCATCCATAAATCAAAGGTATGGCGATTAATGTTGATGTAACTGCGCGGGTAGTTACGTGTGAGGACTGCGTCAACGTCTACCGTCTTAACGCTGAATATTTGCGGATTAGCGATCACGTCCACAGGGAGCGTCATTCCGTCGCGAATAAATGAACGTTGTGCATCTGGCGCCAGCAGGCCGCCGCAAGGTTTAGTAAAGCCTTCGTTTCCGCACTGACGCTTTTTATCCAGCGCGATGACCCGCATCTTACCGCTTAACTTACGCGCCAGGGCTGCGCCCGCCGGGCCAAGGCCAATAATCGCAACGTCGAAATGTTCCATCTTTCTGTCCGCAAAAATAAAGATGACGCTACGCTAAAGCCTGAAAGTGAAGTCCTTGTGAAGTATGATGAGCAAAATCGTTTTGCAACGGGCTAACTCATGAAGCAAGTCACCTTTACGCCGCGTCATCATCAGCTGACCAATATCAATACCTGGACGCCGGACAGCAGCTGGCTGGTTTTTGATGTTCGCCCGTCCGGCGCGTCGTTTACGGGAGATACCATTGAGCGGGTCAATATACATACCGCTGAGCGGGAGGTGATTTACCGTGCCGATCGGGGGGCGCACGTTGGCGTCGTGACCGTTCATCCGCAGGTTGAAAAATATGTGTTCATTCACGGACCGGAGCATCCGGATGCGCACTGGCAGTACGATTTTCATCACCGTCGCGGAGTCATCGCTGAAGCGGGAAGCGTGTCGACTCTTGATGCGATGGACATCACCGCGCCCTGGACGCCTGGCGCGTTGCGTGGCGGCAGTCATGTCCATGTGTTTAGCCCGAACGGGAAATTTGTCAGCTTTACCTATAACGATCATGTGCTTCATGAGCGCGACCTGGCGCTGGATTTACGCAACGTTGGCGTCGCGACGCCGTATGGTCCGGTTACTGTTTCCGCAGAGCATCCCCGTGAGTACAGCGGCAGCCACTGGTGTGTGCTGGTCAGTCAGACCACGCCTTCGCCACAGCCGGGTAGCGATGAAATCAACCGCGCCTACGAAGAAGGCTGGGTGGGCAACGCTGCGCTGGCGTTTATTGGCGACACGCTTTCCGTGACGGGCGAAAAGGTGCCGGAACTGTTTCTGGTCGATCTCCCTCAGGATGAGGCGTGCTGGAAAACCCCCGGCGACGCGCCGTTGGAAGGAACGGCGTCAACCTTGCCCGCGCCGCCGCGCGGCGTGAATCAGCGTCGCCTGACGTTCACCCACTCGCGTCGTTTCCCGGGGCTGGTCAACGTGCCGCGCCACTGGGTACGTAGCAATCCACAGGGAAGCGAAATTGCCTTTTTGATGCGCGATGATAAAGGGATTGTGCAGCTCTGGCTTATTCCGGCGCAGGGTGGCGAACCGCGGCAGTTGACGCGCCATGCTACGGGCATACAGTCTGCGTTTAACTGGCATCCGTCGGGAAAATGGCTGGGATTTGTGCTGGATAACCGCATCGCCTGCTGCGATGCGCAAAACGGGGTGACGACGTTTCTGACCCAGCAACACGGGAATCCGCCGTCTGCGGATGCCGTCGTGTTCTCGCCGGATGGCAAGTGGGTGGCATGGATGGAAGACGTTGACGGTTTCCGGCAGCTTTGGGTGACAGAAACCAGTCTGTAATTATTGTACGGGCATTCTGGCTGGCGGGATCACGGCATTGGTGGCCTGAGTGCTCTCCTCGCTTTTTTCAACGCGCGACCTGACCGAGCTGTCTTTGCGGAACAAATCCCACGGCAAAAGAATCGTGTCCATTACCGCGGTAAAAGGCATATCCAGAACCGCCAGCGATTTGGTGCCCCAGTTGGTTTCATCGTCGCCAATCATCGCGGCGCTGGCGCGCGTGCCTGGGTAAGTTCCCTCTTTACCGCCAGTATGTGACATTACGCTGGAGCAACCGCTCAGTATAACCATCCCACTGCACATCATCAGCGTTAACAACACATTTCTTATCATGATTTATTCATCTATTGATTATGGGTGTTTGCATGATGAGTTATAGCTGTCCCTTGCCAGAAAAACATCCTCATCATGTCGCTCTGTGGCGGTTATCGCACTTTACCATTACGTGCCTTACCCACCCAGTCTATGCAATAGACACCAAACTGCAAAAAAAAGTCCGCCGGACGCGCTTGAAAAGTTCGCAATCAGACCCATTTTGATGTTGTAGACGAATGAAGGACACGCCTGATGGGTGTTCTGACTACCAGACCTGTCCATGATGGAAGGTCATATATTCTCGCTGATTTCAGGAGCTATTGATTATGCGTAACTTTGATTTATCCCCGCTGTACCGTTCTGCAATTGGTTTTGACCGCCTGTTTAACCTGCTAGAGAACAACCAGAGCCAGAGCAATGGCGGCTACCCTCCGTATAACGTTGAGCTGGTAGACGAAAACCACTACCGCATTGCGATTGCCGTTGCCGGTTTCGCAGAAAGCGAACTGGAAATTACCGCGCAGGATAACCTGCTGGTGGTGAAAGGCGCCCATGCGGATGAGCAAAAAGAATGTACCTACCTTTACCAGGGCATTGCGGAACGCAACTTTGAGCGCAAGTTCCAGTTAGCCGAGAATATTCATGTTCGTGGCGCGAATCTGGTAAACGGACTGCTGTATATCGAGCTTGAGCGCGTGATTCCGGAAGCGAACAAACCGCGCCGTATCGAGATCAACTAATTCCGCGGGCCGCGCTGCGCGGCCTGTTAAACAGTGCTTGCCGTCAGGGAGCACAGGCGAATCTGCGGATTCGCAAGCTTAACTCGCTTCTTAGAAGGAGAAACAACGATGCGTAACTACGATTTATCCCCTCTGCTGCGTCAATGGATCGGTTTCGACAAACTGGCCAGCGCGTTGCAAAATGCCGGTGAAAGCCAGAGCTTCCCGCCCTATAACATCGAAAAAAGCGACGATAACCACTACCGCATTACCCTTGCGCTGGCCGGTTTTCGTCAGGAAGATCTGGACATTCAACTGGAAGGCACACGGTTAACGGTAAAAGGCACCCCCGTACAGCCTGAAAAAGAGACCAAATGGTTACATCAGGGGCTGGTCAGCCAGGCGTTCAGCCTGAGCTTCACCCTGGCTGAAAATATGGAAGTCTCCGGCGCCACTTTCGTTAACGGGTTGCTGCATATCGATTTAACCCGCAATGTGCCGGAAACCCTTGCTCCGCAACGTATCGCCATTAGCGAACGTCCCGCGTTAAACAGCTAATAAAATAGCTCCTTGCCATTGCCCCGCCAGAAATGACGGGGCTTTTTTGTGTGAAGCGTACAACACGCCCGTCTTAAGCGCCTTTCCGGGTTTTTGTAACATCATAATGTGCGCCAGTCTGCATATATGCCTGAACGATTCAGTCATAATCCTTATAAATTCAAATGTTATTCACAGGGAATAAAAATGAGTGATATAGCATTGACGGTCAGCGTTCTGGCGTTGGTGGCAGTTGTCGGATTATGGATCGGCAATATCAAGGTGCGGGGTGTCGGCTTCGGCATTGGGGGCGTGCTGTTCGGCGGGATTATCGTCGGCCACTTTGTCGACCAGGCAGGCGTGACGCTGAGCGGCGATATGCTGCACTTCATCCAGGAGTTTGGTCTGATCCTCTTTGTCTACACCATTGGCATTCAGGTGGGGCCGGGCTTCTTCGCCTCGCTGCGCGTTTCAGGCTTACGCCTCAACCTGTTTGCGATTCTGATAGTCATCATGGGCGGCCTGGTCACCGCAATCCTGCATAAAATCTTCGCTATCCCGCTGCCGGTGGTGCTGGGGATATTTTCTGGCGCGGTGACCAATACCCCGGCGCTGGGGGCAGGGCAGCAAATTCTGCGCGATCTGGGTACGCCCATGGAGGTGGTGGATCAGATGGGGATGAGCTACGCGATGGCTTATCCGTTTGGTATTTGCGGCATTTTGCTGACCATGTGGCTGATGCGGCTGATTTTCCGCGTCAATGTCGATGCGGAAGCGCGACAGCATGAATCGACGCTCACTCATGGACATTCATTGATACAGACCATCAATATCCGCGTTGAAAACCCTAACCTCAACAATATGGCGATCCAGGATGTGCCCATCCTGAACAGTGACAAAATTATCTGCTCGCGTCTGAAGCGTGAGGAGACGCTAATGGTGCCGTCGCCGACCACCGTCATTCAGATTGGCGATCTGTTGCACCTGGTTGGGCAGCCCGGCGATCTGCATAACGCCCAGCTAGTTATCGGTCAGGAAGTGGATACCTCACTTTCAACGCGGGGCACCGATCTGCGCGTTGAGCGGGTGGTGGTGACTAACGAAAAAGTGCTCGGCAAGCGCATCCGCGATCTGCATTTTAAGGAACGTTACGATGTGGTGATCTCCCGACTCAACCGCGCAGGCGTTGAGCTGGTCGCCAGTAGCGATGCCAGCTTGCAGTTTGGCGACATTCTCAATCTGGTGGGCCGTCCAGCCTCGATTGATGCCGTGGCCAATGTCGTTGGAAACGCCCAGCAGAAGCTGCAGCAGGTACAGATGTTGCCGGTATTTATTGGTATCGGTTTGGGAGTATTGCTGGGCTCCATTCCGCTGTTCATTCCTGGCTTCCCGGTGGCCTTAAAACTGGGGCTGGCGGGTGGGCCGCTGATTATGGCGTTGATCCTCGGTCGTATCGGCAGCGTCGGTAAGCTGTACTGGTTTATGCCGCCGAGCGCCAACCTGGCGTTGCGGGAACTGGGTATTGTGCTTTTCCTGGCGGTTGTCGGCCTGAAATCAGGCGGTGACTTTATCGATACCCTGACCCAGGGCGAAGGCTTAAGCTGGATTGGCTACGGCATATTTATCACCGCGATCCCGCTGATTACCGTTGGTCTGCTGGCGCGAATTTTCGCCAAAATGAACTACCTGACGCTGTGCGGAATGCTGGCCGGTTCAATGACCGATCCGCCCGCGCTGGCGTTTGCGAATAACCTGCATGCCACCAGCGGCGCGGCGGCGCTCTCTTATGCCACGGTGTATCCGCTGGTGATGTTCCTGCGAATTATCACGCCGCAACTGCTGGCGGTGATTTTTTGGGGGTTAGGATAACGTTGGCTGCCGGATAGCGCTGTGAATTGCGCTTATCCGGCATACTCATTTTTACGTTTCAGCACTGCCGATGGCGCATAGCCAAATTTCTGTTTAAACGCCTTGCTGAAGTGAAACGAATCAAAAAAGTTGAGCCTGTCCGCCACCTGCCCGACGGTATTTCCCTCTTGCTTTAACAGCGACAACGCCAGTTCCAGCCGGGCATCCAGTACATATTCCTTCGGCGTCTTGCCGGTATAGCGTAAAAAGAGCCGACGTAGCCAGGCTTCGCTACAGGGAAGCGTTGCCGCCATATCAGCGACGCTCCAGCGCTGTTGCAAACTGGCATGGAGAGTGGCAATAAGTTTTTCAATTTGCAGACGTTGCGGATCTTTTTTACCTTCTGCGGCAATAAGACAAATCCACTGATAAATTATTTTGGTGAGAAACGCGACGGCAAGGTTATTTTTGATCGGCTCTGGCGACGTGATTAATTGTGAGACATATTCCAGTTCATTATTATAATCCTCACCCTGATAAATAACGCTTTGTTGACGGACAGGAATATCCATAACGCTGGTGGGCGTAAACTCCATCCAGTATTGTTCCCACAGCAATCCGTCACAATGATAAGACTGAATATCCGTCGGTTTTAAAAAAATGATGCAATTGCCATTAAGTGTAATTTGTTCACCGTCTTTTAAGCGTATTTTTCCGCACCCCTGAACGGTATACACAGCGACCCAGGCGTTGGCGATTAGCGGTTTTTTCTTATCGCGTGGCCAAATAACCCGATACTGTTCATCGGCGAAGGTGTGCCACAGCGATATCAATGAAATGCCGCTGGAGATCACATTTTCATTAATCAACAGCGGAATATTGTACGTCGTTTCGTTTTTTACATGCGAACTTTGCAAATTTCCATTCATTTTAATTTCTCGCCGGAGAATTATGCTCACAACCTGAACATAACAGAAAAGGATCCGTTCAGGGATATGACGTATGTACTTTAAGAAATCTGACTGCCTGAACCGGCCTGTTATTGCTCTTCCCTACACCGAGCGCGCCGGGACATAAACACTAAAAGGGCTAAGAGATGAATACGCTACAAATTTTGAGCTTTGTCGGCTTTACGCTGTTGGTGGCGGCGATCACCTGGTGGAAAGTACGCAAAACGGATACCGGTTCGCAACAGGGATATTTTCTGGCGGGGCGTTCACTGAAAGCGCCGGTTATCGCCGCGTCGTTAATGCTGACCAACCTGTCCACCGAACAGTTGGTGGGCCTTTCTGGCCAGGCGTACAAGAGCGGGATGTCGGTCATGGGATGGGAAGTGACGTCCGCTGTTACCTTAATTTTCCTCGCGCTGATCTTCCTGCCGCGTTATCTCCAGCGCGGCATCGCGACCATTCCTGATTTTCTTGAAGAGCGCTATGACAAAACGACGCGCATTATTATTGACTTCTGTTTTCTGATTGCGACTGGCGTCTGTTTTCTGCCGATCGTGTTGTATTCCGGCGCGTTGGCGTTAAACAGCCTGTTTCATATCAGCGAATCGCTGCAAATATCCCACGGCGCGGCGATCTGGCTGTTGGTTATTTTACTCGGGCTGGCGGGGATTATTTACGCGGTTATCGGCGGTCTGCGGGCAATGGCGGTGGCCGACTCTATCAACGGTATCGGTCTGGTGATTGGCGGCCTGTTAGTGCCCATATTTGGCTTAATGGCCATGGGGAAAGGCAGTTTTTTACAGGGTATTGAACAGCTCACTACCGTGCATGCGGAAAAATTAAACTCCATTGGCGGGGCGAACGATCCGTTGCCCATTGGCGCGGCGTTTACCGGCCTGATTCTGGTAAACACTTTTTACTGGTGCACAAATCAGGGCATTGTGCAGCGCACGCTGGCGTCGAAAAGCCTGGCGGAAGGGCAAAAAGGGGCGCTATTAACCGCCGTACTGAAAATGCTCGACCCGCTGGTGCTGGTATTGCCGGGATTGATTGCGTTTCACCTGTATCAGGATTTACCTAAAGCGGATATGGCGTACCCGACGCTGGTGAATAATGTGCTGCCGGTTCCGCTGGTGGGCTTTTTTGGCGCGGTATTATTTGGTGCGGTGATCAGCACCTTCAACGGTTTTCTTAATAGCGCCAGCACGTTATTCAGCATGGGCATTTATCGCCGCATCATCAACCCGCAGGCGCAACCAGACCAGCTTGTGCGCGTCGGACGTAAATTCGGCTTCTTCATCGCCATTATTTCCGTTCTGGTGGCGCCGTGGATCGCCAACGCGCCGGAAGGGCTTTACAGCTGGATGAAACAGCTTAACGGCATCTATAACGTACCGCTGGTGACGATTATTATCATGGGCTTTTTCTTTCCGCGGATTCCTGCCCTGGCGGCAAAAGTGGCGATGGCGCTGGGAATTGTCAGTTATATCACCATCAACTATCTGGTGAAGTTTGATTTTCACTTCCTCTATGTCCTGGCCTGTACCTTCTGCATCAATGTTTTCGTCATGCTCATCATCGGCGCGATCAAACCGCGCGCCACGCCGTTCAGGTTTCAGGACGCGTTTGCGGTGGACATGCAGCCGTGGAAAAACGCGAAGATCGCCTCCGTTGGCATCCTGTCCGCCATGATTGGCGTCTATTCCGGCCTCGCGCAGTTTGGTGGTTATTCTACCTGCTGGCTGACCATTCTCAGCTACGGCATAACAGCGCTGGTCATTGTTTATTTGATCTACAGCAGTTGGCAGACCCGCCGTTCTGCCGCTGCGACCTGTGTCCCTGACGCTAAGGAAAACGCATGACCCGGCCTAACTTTCTGTTCATCATGACCGACACTCAGGCAACCAATATGGTTGGGTGTTACAGCGGTAAGCCGCTGAACACGCATCATATTGACCAGTTGGCCGCCGAAGGCATCCGCTTCAATTCCGCCTTTACCTGTTCGCCGGTGTGCACGCCCGCCCGCGCGGGACTGTTTACCGGCATCTACGCCAATCAGTCCGGACCGTGGACGAACAATGTCGCGCCGGGGAAAAATATCTCCACGATGGGGCGTTATTTTAAAGATGCGGGCTACCACACCTGTTATATCGGGAAATGGCACCTTGACGGGCACGACTATTTTGGGACTGGCGAGTGCCCGCCGGAATGGGACGCTGACTACTGGTACGACGGGGCGAATTACCTGGCGGAACTGAGTGAGAAAGAGATCGCCTTGTGGCGTAACGGCCTGAACAGCATAGACGATTTACAGGCCAACAACATTGATGAGACGTTTACCTGGGCGTATCGCATCAGCAACCGGGCGGTGGATTTTCTTCACCAGCCCGCCCGCGCTGACGAGCCATTTTTGATGGTTGTCTCCTACGACGAACCGCACCATCCGTTTACCTGCCCGGTAGCGTATTTGCAGAAATATCAGGATTTTTATTACGAACTGGGGGCGAAAGCGCGCGATACGCTGGCAAACAAGCCTGAACATCATCGCTTGTGGTCCCAGGCGATGCCCTCGCCGGTGGGCGAAGACGGGCGCTATTACCACCCGCTCTACTTCGCCTGCAATGATTTTGTTGACGATCAGATCGGACGGGTCATTAATGCTTTAACGCCGGAGCAACGGGAAAATACCTGGGTGATCTATACGTCCGATCATGGCGAAATGATGGGCGCGCATCGGCTGATCAGTAAAGGGGCGGCGATGTACGATGACATCACGCGCATACCGCTGATCATCCGTTCGCCACAGGGCGAGCGCCGCCAGGTGGATACCCCGGTCAGCCATATCGATCTGCTGCCGACCCTGATGGCGCTGGCGGGTATGGATAAGCCGGATATTCTGCCGGGTGAAAATATTCTGGCCGCGCATTCGCCGCGCGGCGTGATGGTGGAGTTCAACCGCTACGAGATTGAACACGACAGCTTTGGCGGATTTATTCCGGTGCGCTGCTGGGTGACGGAGGAATACAAGCTGGTGCTTAACCTGTTCACTACTGATGAACTCTATGACCGGAAAAACGATGCGGATGAGTTAAATAACCTGATCGATGACCCCGGTTTCACTGAGGTTCGCAACGCGATGCACGATGCGCTACTGGATTATATGGACAAAATCCGCGATCCGTTTCGAACGTACCAGTGGAGTCTGCGCCCGTGGCGCAAAGACGCGCAGCCGCGCTGGATGGGCGCTTTCCGCCCGCGTCCTGAAGACGGTTATTCGCCGGTTGTGCGTGATTACGATACCGGTTTGCCCACTCAGGGCGTGAAAGTGGAGGAGAAAAAACAGAAGTTCTGACTACAATGTTTGCTTGCCCGGCCTGCGTTTACGCATACCCGTAGGCCGAATAAGGCGTCAGCCGCCCCGGCGCCAGGCAATATTGATGAAAAGGAGTCCTGATGAAGATTTCCCGCCTTGGAGAAGCGCCGGACTACCGCTTCTCGCTGGCAAACGAGCGTACATTTCTGGCATGGATCCGCACCGCGCTGGGTTTTCTGGCGGCAGGCGTCGGTCTCGACCAGCTCGCGCCGGATTTCGCCACGCCGGTGATTCGTGAACTGTTGGCGCTACTGCTGTGCCTGTTTTCGGGCGGTCTGGCGATTTACGGCTATCTTCGCTGGTTACGTAACGAAAAGGCGATGCGCCTGAAAGAAGATCTACCCTACACGCATAGCTTGCTGATTATCAGCCTGATTTTGATGGTTGTGGCGGCGATCGTCATCGCGCTGGTGCTGTATGCCGGATAGCCGGAAAGCGCGGCGGATTGCCGACCCCGGGTTACAGCCTGAACGCACATCGCTGGCCTGGTTTCGCACACTGCTGGGCTATGGCGCGTTGATGGCGCTGGCGGTCAAACACAACTGGCATCAGGCCGGATTTCTGTTCTGGGTCTCCATCTCGGTGCTGGCGGTGGTCGCGATTATCCTCTGGCGCTACACCCTGAATCGTAACCTGATGGACGTGACGCACCCGGATTTTTCGCAATCCAGAGCAGTGCGTGACAAATTTATGATCTCCCTCGCGGTGTTATCCCTCGCAATACTGTTTGCTGTTACGCACATTCGCCAACTTATTGCCTTTATCGGGAATTTCGCATGACAGGATGTCAGGTCATGGCCAAGCCGGCCAGTTCACGTTGTAACCTTGATTGTCGTTACTGTTTTTATATCGATAAACCCACCCAGCCAGTGATGGATGACGCCACGCTCACGGCGTTTATCCAGCAACATATTGCTGCGCAGCCGGGGCCGGAGGTGCTGTTTGCCTGGCAGGGCGGCGAACCGACCCTTTGTGGCCTGGATTTTTTCCACCGCGTCGTTGCCTTACAAAAACAGTACGGCGAGGGGAAACAGATCCGCAACGCCTTCCAGACAAATGGCATAGTACTTAATGACGACTGGTGTCGTTTTCTGCATGACAACGGCTGGCTGGTTGGACTGTCGCTGGATGGTCCGGCGGCGCTGCACGACGCGTATCGCGTGAGCCGAAGCGGGCGCCCAACCCATCATAACGTCATCAACGCACTGGAGAAGCTTGTCGCGCATCGCGTCGCGTTCAACCTGTTGGTGGTGGTCAATCGGCTGAACAGCCAGCAGCCGGAGGAAATGTATCGCTATCTTCGTCAGCTCGGCACGCCGTTTTTGCAGTTTATTCCGTTGGTGGAATATGACGAAACCGGCGCGTTGAGCGCAGAGTCCGTCGAGCCGCGGGCGTGGGGGGATTTTTTGAGCCGCGTGTTTGACCTCTGGGTGCGGGAAGATATTGGCCGCGTCTATGTCCAGCTTTTCGATTCGACGCTGGGCGTATGGTGCGGCTACCCGTCACAGATGTGTGCGTTAAGTAAAACCTGCGGTCATGCGTTTGCGCTGGAGGCGAATGGCGATCTGTATCAGTGCGACCATTACGTTTATCCGCAGTATCTGTTAGGTAATATTCATCACACGTTATTGAAAGTCATCAATGAGATGCCGCAGGTGGAGGCATTTGGTCGCAGTAAAAACACCACCCTGACCGCAACCTGTCAGCGCTGCGTCTGGCTAAAATTCTGCCATGGCGACTGCCCTAAACATCGGGATGCCTCAGGAAAAAGCCCGCTGTGCGCGGGCTACAGAGCCTTTTTTTCCCATACTGCGCCATATATGCGGGTGATGCGCGACCTCATTAAAAGGCATCGCTCACCGATGGAACTGATGGCGATGCTGCGCTAAGTGGCGGCAGACCGGTTACGCACTGCGCTATCCGGCCTGTTTCAACAGGAAACTAACGCCCTTTCGCAAGGTATTGCGCCATTTCCGCTTCCGGCACCATGCCGCCGCCGGTTGCCCAGACCACATGCGTCGCGCTGGCGAGCTGAGACGGCGTAAAACGGTGCATTCGCAAGTAGTCTGCCGAGGCGCAGACGCGTTGCGGCCCGGCCATACCCGCCAGTGCTGACGGTTCCAGACGGATATTTTCTTCCTGCGCCAGCCAGCCCAGCATGTCGTACATGGTCTGATCGTCGAGGGTATATAGCCCGTCCAGCAGGCGCTCCATGGCCCGACCAACAAATCCTGAGGCGCGTCCCACGGCCAGCCCGTCAGCGGCGGTCACGTTATCAATCCCAATGTCCTGCACCGAGAGCGCGTCATGCAGGCCGGTATACACGCCGAGCAGCATACACGGCGAATGGGTTGGTTCGGCGAAAAAGCAGTGAACATGGTCGCCGAAGGCCAGTTTAAGACCAAACGCCACCCCGCCAGGACCGCCGCCCACGCCGCACGGCAGATAGACAAACAGCGGATGCGCGGCGTCCACCACCCGCCCCTGTTTTTCAAACTGCGCCTTCAGACGCTGCCCGGCCACCGCATAGCCTAAAAACAGCGTGCGCGAGTTTTCATCGTCGATAAAGAAGCAGTTCGGGTCGGCCTCCGCCGCCTTGCGCCCCTGCTCCACTGCCACGCCGTAATCCTCTTCATACTCAACCACGGTAACGCCGTGGCTGCGCAGTTTAGCCTTTTTCCACGCGCGGGCGTCAGCGGACATATGCACGGTGACCTTAAAGCCGATGCGGGCGCTCATAATACCGATCGACAGCCCGAGATTGCCTGTTGAACCTACCGCAATACTGTACTGGCTGAAAAAGGCTTTGAACTCCGGACTGAGAAGCGCGCTGTAATCATCTTCGGTGGTCAACAGACCGGCTTCCAGCGCCAGTTTCTCTGCGTGAGTCAGCACTTCATAAATGCCGCCACGGGCTTTAATGGAGCCGGAGATTGGCAGATGACTGTCTTTTTTGAGCAGGATTTCGCCGCTGATGGCCTGTCCATACTCTTTTTCCAACCG
Source organism: Citrobacter sedlakii NBRC 105722 (assembly GCF_000759835.1). Classification (GTDB taxonomy): domain Bacteria; phylum Pseudomonadota; class Gammaproteobacteria; order Enterobacterales; family Enterobacteriaceae; genus Citrobacter_A; species Citrobacter_A sedlakii. The sequence goes on along the minus strand of NZ_BBNB01000004.1, from coordinate 93,223 downwards.
TTGTTGCATTGCCGGAATCGCCACCACGTCAGATTCAATAATCCCGCCGCTAACAGCGGTTTCCGGAAAGGCTTTCGCGAGATACGGCGCAAAGCGGGCCAGCCGGGCGTGCGCACCTTTTACGTCGGCTTCCGTTAACCCCACGTAGGGTAAACCTTCTGCAAGAGAGGTCGTGGCAGGGTTAAACCAGGTGGTTTCTTTCAGCGCCACCAAATCCTCTACCAGGGGATAACGGGTCATGAGTTGTTGAATGTTTTCCATAGTACGTCTCTTTGCATTCAGATGATAAAGGAAAGCAGGAATGTGCAGGCCAGCGCAATGACCGAGGCGATAAATGTCGCGGTCGTATAATATTTGAACGTTTCATTCAGCGTTGCGCCACAATACTGCTTCACCAGCCAGAAGAGGGAATCGGTCACGATCGTGCAGCCAATGGCGCCGGAACCGATGGCAATGGCGATGATCTCAGGACTTACGTTGGGATAGAGCGGCAGCATCGGGGCGACAATCGCCGTTGCCCCCATCATCGCGACGGTGGCGGAACCGACCGCGGCATGAAGAATCAACGCCACCAGCCAGGCCAGCAGGATCGGATGCATATCCATGTTCGAGAGGATCACCGCCAGCGTATCCGCCAGTCCGCTACTTTTAAGGATCGCGTTAAACGCGCCGCCAGCACCGATAATCAGCAGGATATTGGCAATCGAACCGAAGCCGTTTTCGGTGTGGGTCAACATCGTGCCCATACTCATCTGCTGGCGCAGGCCAAGAATGTAATAAGCCACAAAGACGGCGATGAACATGGCGGTAATTGGGTTGCCGATAAACTCCAGCAGCGTATACAACGTGCTGCCTTTGGCCATGTTTAACTCTGCGACGGTTTTCAGCAGCATCAGGCCAATGGGCAGCAACACGGTAAACAGCGTTGCGCCTAAAGACGGCAGCGTACTTTCTTCGCGCACCTTAAGGTCGGAAAACTCGGCCGGTACTGCCTTAAACGGCAGGCGGTTGCCGAGAAACTTCAGGAACAGCGGCCCGCCAACCAGCGACGCCATCAACCCTACCAGCAGGCCGTAAACGATCACCGAACCGATATCCGCGCCCAGTTTATTCGCCACAAACAGGGCGGCCGGGTGCGGCGGCACCACGCAGTGGACGGCCATCAGCGCGGTACAAAGAGGAATGGCGAGCTTAAGCAGCGAGGTATTGGTTTTCTTCGCAATAGAGAACGCCAGCGGAATGAGCAGCACCACGCCCACTTCCACAAACAGGGTGATCCCGCAGATCAGCCCCACCAGCACCATAATGACGTCGGCGGAGAGCCAGCGGCAACGCTGGAGCGTCAACCCGATGCGTTCCGCCGCGCCGGAAACTTCCATCATTTTGCCAAGAATGGTGCCAAGCCCGATAACTGCGGCGAGGAAGCCCAGCGTACCGCCGATCCCGCTTTCAACGGCATTGACCATGTCCAGCGGTCCCATGCCCATCATGGTTCCCACGAAGAAGCTGGCGAGCAACAGCGCCAGAAACGGGTGGAATTTGAATTTCACGATGGTCAATACAATTAACACGATGCTTACCAGCAGCGTGCTCACAACCCAGATTTGAGAGTGCATATCTCACCTTGCCCTGTGATTTACCTGCTTCCATTGGACGAAAAAACAGCACGCGCTGACAAACGATATAAATACGCTTTCACATGAACCAGATTGAACCAAACAGGTGATATATGTCGAAAAAAGAGGCGTAATTGCGATCTGATTCACTGTAGTTCATCTTAGTGCTGAATTTTTGCGCGCGATTTTTTACACTTTGTCAGGGATTGTTTTTACTGAGGCATCGATGGAACCTGTTCGCGACGTACGCAACCAGCTACTGAACGGCTGGCAGCTCTCTAAACTCTACACTTTCGAAGTGGCGGCCCGGCATCAGTCGTTTGCCCTGGCGGCCGACGAACTCTCGCTCACGCCGAGCGCCATCAGCCATCGCATTAACCAACTGGAAGAGGAACTGGGGATTCAGCTGTTCGTGCGGTCGCACCGTAAGGTTGAGCTGACCCATGAAGGCAAGCGGGTATTCTGGGCGCTGAAGTCATCACTGGATACGCTGAACCAGGAAATACTCGATATTAAGAATCAGGAACTGTCCGGGACCCTTACCGTCTATTCGCGACCATCCATTGCGCAATGCTGGCTGGTGCCCGCGCTGGGCGACTTTACCCGACGTTATCCCTCCATTTCCCTGACGATCCTGACCGGAAACGACAACGTCAATTTACAGCGGGCCGGGGTTGACCTGGCGATCTACTTCGACGACGCGCCGTCTGCACAGTTGGCGCACCATTTTTTAATGGATGAGGCCATTCTGCCGGTCTGCAGCCCGGACTATGCGCGCCGTTTCGCGTTGGAGGGACGGCTGGCAAATCTGCGTCACTGTACGCTGCTGCACGATCGTCAGGCGTGGAGCAACGATTCGGGAACCGACGAGTGGTACAGCTGGGCGCAGCATTTTGAGGTGAATTTGCCGCAATCGTCAGGGATTGGCTTCGATCGTTCGGATTTAGCGGTGATTGCCGCAATGAATCATATTGGCGTGGCGATGGGGCGTAAGCGGCTGGTGCAGAAACGTCTGGAGAGTGGTGAGCTGGTCGCCCCATTCGGTGAAATGGCCTTAACCTGTCATCAACATTATTACATGACAACGCTGCCCGGCAGGCAGTGGCCGAAAATCGAGGCGTTTATCGGCTGGTTACACGAACAGGCCGGACGCTAAGCCCGGCCTGCCAGGGTTAAATGGCCTGTCCCTGATGCGACAGGCGGGACGCCAGCGGCAACCAGCAAAGTAAAATCAGCAGTCCCATCAAAGACATTAACAGACCGAGACTGCCCTGGCCGGTTTGCGGCAGCATCGCCGAAAGCCAGGCCAGCACGCCGGAGCCGATATTTTGCAGGCCGCCGACCAGCGCGCCCGCCGTCCCGGCGAGAAACGGAAACGGCTCCATTGCGCCGCTGGTCGCCAGCGGGAACAGCATTCCTGCGCCAAAGAAAAACAGCGCAGCGGGGATCAACAGCGTCCAGACATTCATCACGCCGAACCAGCCGGGGACCCACATCATCAGTCCCGCCAGCAGACAGCTAATCACTGACTGCCACATCAGTGTGGAAAAGCGCTTATTCGGCCGACCGGCAAACCACGCGCCAAAAAACGCCGCCGGAATCGGCAGGATAAACAGAATGCTGACCACCATGCTGTTCAGGCCGAGTACGGCGCCCATCAGCACGCCGGAACAGGCTTCAAATACCGCAATCCCGGCCAGACCGCCAATCAGCATCAGCAGATAACAGTTAAACGCGCCGTTGCCGAACAGGGTTTTATAGCTGACGATAAGTCGCGTGCGTGGCGCACCCGCCGGGCGCGTTTCCGGCATCCAGCGCGCCATGCTGAAGGTGACGCCCGCGCAAAGCACCAGCAGGAAAACGTAACAGGCGCGCCAGTTCCACATTGTATCCAGCAGGCCGCCGAGCAGGGGAGCCAGCAGCGGGCTGACCAGAATCCCCATATTCAGCAGACTGTTGGCGTGGCGCAGTTGCGTGCCTTCGTACAGGTCACGCGGCAGGGTACGCGCCATCACGCCGCCGACGCCGGTACCCATCCCCTGTAGCGCGCTGGCGGCAATGAGTACCGTCAGGCTATGGGTGGTAATGGCAACAAGGGTGGCGAGCATAAAAATGGACATCCCGACGAGGATCACCGGGCGACGGCCCACACGGTCAGACAGGGGACCATAGATCAGTTGCGACACACCGTAAGTCAGAAGATAGGCCGCCATTACGCTCTGAACGGCCCCTTCCCGGACGTTCAGATCTCGCGCCATATCGGCGATGGCGGGGATATAAATGGTTTGCGCCATCTGACCTACCGCCACAAGTAGTACCAACATCAACAACAAATTGACGCTTCTCTGCCTTTTCATTTCGCTGATTACTTTTCAAAAAGAGAAAAAATAAGAATAAGGTGCTGCGCATTCCCATAAATGCGAGTGAAATCTACCACACAAAAAGCAGAAGGCCAGTGAGCAGGCAGGAATGAAAAACAGCTGAACGGCAGGAAATGTAAACAAATAGCGGCAATAAATGTTGCCGGAATGAATCAGGTTACATCGCTGTCGGATAAGGCGTAAGCGCCGCCACGCGACTGTCACGCTTCACGACAGACGCAGTAAAATCGCCCCGGCGGCAATGCCTCCGGCGGCTACCAGCCGCAGTCCGGCGACTCGCTCTTTCAGCAGAAGCCAGGCGATCAGCGCGCCAAACAGAATGGAGGTTTCCCGCAGCGCGGCGACCACCGCCAGCGGCGCCTGGGTCATTGCCCACAGCGCCAGGCCATAGGAGCCCATGGTGCCGATACCGCCAAAAATCCCTTTTTTCCAGTGCTGTGTCAGATAGCGCGACGCTTCGCGACGCCGGGCAAACATTGCCCAGCCGAGCAGACACGAACCGTTGAGGAAAAAGGTCCACAGCGTATAGCCCAGCGCGGTTTCCGACAGCCTGACGCCGGTACCGTCTACCAGCGTGTATCCGGCAATGAAACAGGCGTTAATCAGTGCGAGCACAATACCCTGCTGCGAACTGGCGCGACCGTTAAAAGCCATGCCGAGGATTGCCAGGCAGATCACCGCAATGCCCGTCCACGCCAGTGACGACAGACTGTCCCCCAGAAACAACACGCTGATAACCGCGACCAGTAACGGCGCAGTGCCGCGCATCAGCGGGTAGGTTTGGCTCATGTCCGAAACCTGATACGTCCGCGCGACCAGCACGGTGTAAATGACCTGCAGGGCGGTTGAGGCGGCTAAAAACGGGATGCTGGCGCTTGAGGGCTGCGGCGCGAAAGGCAGGAAGATTAACGCCATGATGGCGGCCGATCCGCTGACGCTGATAGCGGCATACAGCTTATCGTTTCCGGCTTTCACAATGGCGTTCCAGCTGGCATGCAGCAGTGCGGCGAACAGCAAAATACAGAAAACGGAAAGGGTCATGGCTCAGGCATCGTCAGGGAGTGTCATAAAAACGTAACATAACCAGCGGACGCACGCATCCGGGGAAAGCGCCATGTGAAAGGGGAGCGGTTGCCCGCTCCCCTTTGGTGCGACTTGAATCTGAATTACTTGTAATATTTCAGAACGGCATCAAGCAGTTGCATAACTGCAACAATGAGTTTCAGGATAAGAATGGTGATATCCACGAGGCTCATACGCGTCTCCTTATGGTAAAAGGAGCACGGTGCTGACGTGCCTTTCCGCCGCCTGTTGCCAGCACCTTCGTTGACATAACACAGTGTGCTCTCTGGGGGGGTTAAGGCGCTGACGGCACCACCCGTTTCAGCCAGGACTTCATTGCGCCGGTTAACGATGCGGCCCCACCTGACACACTGTGTACTGAGTTATTATAGATAAATACTGTATGGATGAACAGTAATTTATGGACAGATTTAATCTTCTGATCCATACTCAAAAACGTCAAAATTCGCGCCGAAATTGCGTGTTCCTCACAGAACGCGTATACTTTTGCTGTTGACATAACACAGTGTGCTTTGCGGTCACCAACCGCATTACGCTGAAAAAACCTCGCTCCGGCGGGGTTTTTTGTTTTTAGCGTTTTTTTCCCTGAAACGTGATCGTTGACGCATTTTCATGCAGATGAAATTTTTTCCATTGTCTCGCTTAAAAAGCTGTGCTTGTATAAATCCAGTTAATGAATAAACAGACAAGGCCCCTAATGACCCCTTTCATGCTGACTGCGACCCTACTAAACACTGCGCCATCTCGCGCAGCGGTCGTCGTGCGTGTGGTGGTGGTCGTCGGCAATGCGCCGTAGGGTCCGGAACAACACACGATTCCAAAACCCCGCCGGCGCAAACCGGGCGGGGTTTTTCGTTTAGAGACCTGCCCGGCGCCCCGGCCAAGAAAAAAGGACTGGAGCATGGCAAGTTCGGGCACAACAGCAACATCCACGCGTAAGCGCTTTACCGGCGCGGAATTTATCGTTCATTTTCTGGAGCGACAGGGTATTCAGATTGTCACCGGTATTCCCGGCGGGTCGATACTCCCCGTCTACGACGCCTTAAGCCAGAGCACGCAAATTCGTCATATTCTGGCGCGTCATGAGCAGGGAGCCGGTTTTATCGCCCAGGGCATGGCGCGTACCGACGGTAAACCCGCCGTTTGTATGGCCTGTAGCGGGCCTGGCGCAACCAACCTGGTGACCGCTATCGCCGATGCGCGTCTGGACTCTATCCCGCTGGTTTGCATCACCGGCCAGGTTCCGGCGTCGATGATTGGCACCGACGCCTTCCAGGAAGTCGACACCTACGGCATTTCTATCCCCATCACTAAACACAACTATCTGGTCAGGCATATCGATGAATTACCGCAGGTGATGAGCGACGCCTTTCGCCTTGCTCAGTCAGGTCGTCCTGGCCCGGTGTGGATAGACATACCTAAGGACGTCCAGACCGCAGTTTTTGAGATCGACGCGATGCCCGCTCCGGCGGAGAAAATGGCGGCGCCAGCCTTTAGCGAGCAGAGCGTGCGCGACGCGGCGGCAATGATTAACGCGGCGAAGCGTCCGGTGCTGTATCTCGGCGGCGGCGTGATTAACGCCCCCGAGCGGGTACGCCAACTGGCGGAAAAAGCGCAGTTGCCGACCACCATGACGCTGATGGCGCTGGGCATGCTGCCGAAGGCGCATCCGTTGTCGCTGGGTATGCTGGGGATGCACGGCGCGCGCAGTACCAACTACATCCTGCAGGAGGCCGATCTGCTGGTGGTGCTGGGCGCGCGTTTTGATGACCGGGCGATTGGCAAAACCGAACAGTTCTGCCCGAACGCCAGAATTATTCACGTGGATATCGACCGCGCCGAGCTGGGCAAAATCAAGCAGCCGCACGTGGCTATTCAGGCGGACGTGGACGAGGTGCTGACACAGTTAATTCCGCAGATTGAGGCGCAGCCGCGCACGGAGTGGCATCAACTGGTGCGCGATCTGCAGCGCGAGTTCCCGTGTACCATTCCGCAGGAAAGCGATCCGCTCAGCCACTACGGGTTGATTAACGCCGTAGCCGCCTGCGTGGATGACAACGCGATTATTACCACCGATGTGGGGCAGCACCAGATGTGGGCGGCGCAGGCGTATCCGCTGAACCGTCCGCGCCAGTGGCTGACCTCCGGCGGTCTGGGCACCATGGGCTTTGGCCTGCCCGCGGCGATTGGCGCGGCGCTGGCGAACCCGGACAAAAAAGTGCTGTGCTTCTCCGGCGACGGTAGCCTGATGATGAACATTCAGGAGATGGCGACCGCCAGCGAAAACCAGCTGGACGTGAAAATCATCCTGATGAACAACGAAGCGCTGGGGCTGGTGCATCAGCAGCAGAGCCTGTTTTACAAGCAGGGTGTGTTTGCCGCCACTTATCCGGGAATGATTAACTTTATGCAGATTGCCGCCGGGTTTGGTCTGGAAACCTGCGATTTAAATAACGAAGCCGACCCGCAGGCGGCGCTGCAGGCGATTATCAGCCGTCCGGGTCCGGCGCTGATCCACGTGCGTATTGATGCAGAAGAAAAAGTGTATCCGATGGTACCGCCGGGCGCGGCCAATACTGAGATGGTGGGGGAATAAGCGATGCAGAAACAATCACATGAAAACGTTATTCTGGAACTCACCGTCCGTAACCATCCCGGCGTCATGACGCACGTCTGTGGGTTGTTCGCCCGTCGCGCGTTTAACGTGGAAGGGATCCTCTGCCTGCCGATTCAGGGCAGCGATCAAAGCCGCATCTGGCTACTGGTGAACGATGATCAACGTCTTGAGCAGATGATCGCCCAGATCGACAAGCTAGAAGATGTGGCGAAAGTGGTGCGCAACCAGTCCGATCCCACCATGTTTAACAAAATTGCGGTATTCTTCGAATAAATCGCTCATTGCTTGAACACCCGCGCGCTTATCGTTAAGGTAAGCGCGTTTTTTTATCCGCCCGCCAGGAACGCGCTATGACCACCATCGCCCTTATCGACGACCATCTTATCGTCCGCTCTGGATTCGCCCAACTTCTGAACCTTGAGCCTGATTTTCAGGTGGTGGCTGAGTTTGGTTCCGGGCGTGAGGCGCTTGCTGGCCTGCCGGGGCGCGGCGTGCAGGTGTGTATCTGCGACATCTCAATGCCTGACGTTTCCGGGCTGGCGTTGCTGAGTCAACTGCCAAAAGGCATGGCGACCATCATGCTTTCGGTACATGACAGCCCGGCGCTGGTGGAGCAGGCGCTAAACGCCGGCGCACGGGGATTTCTTTCCAAACGTTGCAGCCCGGACGAGCTGATTGCCGCTGTGCATACGGTTGCGACCGGCGGCTGCTATCTGACCCCGGATATCGCCATCAAGCTGGCTGCGGGCAGGCAGGATCCGCTGACAAAACGCGAGCGTCAGGTGGCGGAAAAACTGGCGCAAGGGATGGCGGTCAAAGAGATTGCCGCCGAGCTGGGCCTCTCGCCTAAAACGGTGCACGTGCATCGCGCGAATCTGATGGAAAAACTGGGCGTCAACAATGACGTTGAGCTGGCGCGCAGAATGTTTGACGGCTGGCAATGAACACGCTTCTTTCCCGATTTATCACTGTAATCGCCTGCTTTTTTATCTTCTCCGCCGCCTGGTTTTGCCTGTGGAGTATCAGTCTGCATCTGGTGGAGCGCCCTGAGCTGGCGGTGCTGCTGTTCCCCTTCGGCCTGCGCCTGGGGTTGATGTTGCAATGCCCGCGCGGCTACTGGCCGGTGCTGCTGGGCGCAGAGTGGCTGCTGGTTCTCTGGCTGGCGCAGGAAGTGGCGCTGGCGCACCCGATATTATTGATGATCGGCAGTGCGCTAACGCTGATACCGGTGGCGCTGATCTCCCGTTACCGTCACCAGCGCGACTGGCGCACATTGTTGCTACAGGGGGCCGCTCTCACCGCAGCGGCGCTGTTGCAGTCCTTGCCCTGGCTTGGGCAGGGAGAGCAGGCGTGGAACGCCCTGCTGCTGACGCTCACCGGCGGCTTAACGCTGGCCCCCATCTGTCTGGTGTTCTGGCATTATCTCACCAGCGCCATCTGGCTGCCGCTTGGTCCGGCGCTGGTTTCGCAGCCGGTAAACTGGCGCGCCCGGCATCTCATCTGGTATCTGCTGCTGTTTGTGGTCAGCCTGTGGCTACAGCTTGGTCTGCCCGCTGAATTATCGCGCTTCACGCCGTTTTGTCTGGCGCTGCCGATCATCGCGCTCGCCTGGCACTACGGCTGGCAGGGAGCATTGATTGCGACGCTGATGAACGCCATCGCGCTGATCGCCAGCCAGACCTGGCACGATCATCCGGTGGATTTACTGCTTTCACTGCTGGCGCAAAGCCTGACCGGACTGCTGCTTGGCGCAGGGATCCAACGCTTGCGCGAGCTGAACCAGTCGCTGCAAAACGAACTGGCGCGCAACCACCGTCTGGCGGAACGGCTGCTGGAAACTGAAGAGAGCGTCCGCCGGGAGGTGGCGCGCGAACTGCACGATGACATCGGTCAGACCGTTACCGCCATCCGCACCCAGGCCGGTATCGTTCAGCGACTGGCGAGAGATAACGGCGGCGCGAAGCAGAGCGGGCAGTTGATCGAACAGCTGTCGCTCGGCGTGTACGATTCGGTACGTTGTCTGCTGGGGCGCCTGCGCCCACGTCAGTTGGACGATCTTACGCTTGAACAGGCCATACGTTCTTTGATGCGTGAAATGGAGCTGGAAAGCCGCGGCATCATCAGCCATCTCGACTGGCGGATAGACGAGTCTGCGCTCAGCGAAAGCCAGCGGGTGACGCTGTTCCGCGTCTGTCAGGAAGGGCTGAACAATATCGTCAAACATGCCAGCGCCAGCGCGGTCACGATACAGGGCTGGCAGCAGGACGAGCGCCTGATGCTGGTGATTGAAGATGACGGCTGCGGCCTGCCGCCGGGCTCCGGTCAGCAGGGATTTGGCCTGACTGGTATGCGGGAACGCGTGACGGCGCTCGGCGGTTCGCTCTCTATTTCCTGTACTCACGGCACGCGCGTCAGCGTTTCGTTGCCGCAGCGTTATGCCTAAGGAGCGGCGATGTTTCAGTTTTTAAAGGCCCCGGCCAGCGCGCCGTTGATGACCGATAAACAGGAAATTGATGCCCGCTACCGCTACTGGCGACGGCATATTCTGTTAACCATCTGGCTTGGCTATGCGCTGTTTTATTTTACCCGTAAGAGCTTCAATGCCGCCGTGCCGGAGATCCTCGCCAGCGGCGTGCTGACCCGCAGCGATATCGGTCTGCTGGCGACGCTGTTTTATATCACCTACGGTCTGTCGAAGTTTGTGTCGGGTGTCGTCAGCGACCGCTCGAACGCGAGATACTTTATGGGGGCAGGACTTATCGCCACTGGCATGGTGAATATTCTTTTCGGCTTTTCCTCCTCGCTGTGGGCGTTTGCGCTACTGTGGGCGCTGAACGCCTTTTTTCAGGGATGGGGCGCGCCGGTGTGCGCGCGTTTGCTCACCGCCTGGTACTCGCGCAACGAGCGCGGCGGCTGGTGGGCTATCTGGAATACTGCACACAACGTCGGCGGCGCGCTGATCCCCATCGTGATGGCCGCCACCGCGCTGCACTACGGTTGGCGGGCGGGGATGATGATTGCCGGAACGTTGGCGATTGCCGTCGGCATTGTGCTGTGCTGGCGGCTGCGCGACCGCCCCCAGGCCGTGGGTCTACCGCCCGTGGGCGACTGGCGGCACGATGCGCTGGAGATTGCCCAGCAGCAGGAGGGCGCAGGCCTTAACCGTAAAGCGATCCTCACCAAATACGTGCTGCTTAACCCGTACATCTGGCTGCTGTCGCTCTGTTATGTGCTGGTGTACGTGGTGCGCGCGGCCATCAACGACTGGGGCAACCTGTATATGTCTGAGACGCTGGATGTGGATCTGGTGACCGCCAACTCGGCGGTGACCATGTTCGAGCTGGGCGGATTTATTGGCGCGCTGGTGGCGGGCTGGGGCTCGGACAAACTGTTCAATGGCAACCGTGGCCCGATGAACCTCATTTTTGCCGCCGGGATCCTGCTTTCCGTCGGCTCGCTGTGGCTGATGCCGTTCGCCAGCTACGTCATGCAGGCGGCGTGTTTCTTCACGACGGGCTTTTTCGTTTTTGGCCCACAAATGCTAATCGGCATGGCGGCGGCGGAGTGTTCGCACAAAGAGGCGGCGGGCGCGGCCACCGGCTTTGTCGGGCTGTTTGCCTATCTTGGCGCCTCGCTCTCCGGCTGGCCGCTGGCGCAGGTGCTGGAGATCTGGCACTGGACGGGATTCTTTGTGGTGATTAGCGTGGCATCGGGTATTTCTGCACTCTTGCTGCTGCCATTTTTAAACGCACAGGCGCCGCGCATGGTCAGCGAAGCGTGATGTACCTCACCTTTTCACCGCAAATGGGACAAAACTAAGACATTTTCCCGGTTTTACCTGGACGCTGTCTCAGGCTCAATTCCCGGCTGATTTTTACAATGCCTGCCATTCGCAGGTAAAAAATTAGCTCGGGAGAGATCTATGCTGGCCTTTCTGAATCAGGTGCGCAAGCCGACCCTGGATCTGCCGCTCGATGTGCGGCGTAAGATGTGGTTCAAACCGTTCATGCAGTCTTATCTGGTGGTCTTTATCGGCTACCTGACCATGTACCTGATCCGCAAAAACTTTAACATCGCCCAGAACGACATGATCTCGACCTACGGGCTGAGCATGACGCAACTGGGGATGATTGGCCTTGGCTTCTCCATCACCTATGGGGTGGGGAAAACGCTGGTTTCTTATTATGCTGACGGTAAGAATACCAAGCAGTTCCTGCCGTTTATGCTGATCCTCTCGGCGATCTGTATGCTCGGCTTCAGCGCCAGCATGGGCAGTGGCTCTGTCAGCCTGTTCCTGATGATCGCCTTCTACGCCCTGAGCGGTTTCTTCCAGAGTACCGGCGGGTCGTGCAGCTACTCCACCATTACCAAATGGACCCCGCGGCGCAAGCGCGGCACCTTCCTTGGCTTCTGGAACATCTCTCATAACCTCGGCGGCGCGGGCGCGGCTGGCGTGGCGCTGTTCGGCGCGAATGTCCTGTTCGACGGCCACGTGATCGGTATGTTTATCTTTCCGTCGGTTATCGCCCTGATTGTCGGCTTTATCGGCCTGCGCTTCGGCAGCGATTCCCCGGAATCTTACGGTCTCGGCAAAGCCGAAGAGTTGTTCGGCGAGGAGATCAGCGAAGAGGACAAAGAGACCGAAGAGAACGAGATGTCCAAATGGCAGATCTTTGTTGAATACGTGCTGAAAAACAAAGTGATCTGGCTGCTGTGCTTCTCGAATATCTTCCTGTACGTCGTGCGCATCGGCATCGACCAGTGGTCAACCGTGTATGCTTTCCAGGAGCTGAAGCTCTCGAAAGAGGTGGCGATTCAGGGCTTTACCCTGTTCGAAGTGGGCGCGCTGGTCGGCACGCTGCTGTGGGGCTGGCTCTCCGATCTCGCCAACGGCCGTCGCGCGCTGGTGGCGTGTATCGCGCTGGCGCTGATTATCGCCACGCTCGGCGTATACCAGCACGCCAGCAACCAGTATGTCTACCTGGCGTCCCTGTTTGCGCTCGGCTTCCTCGTCTTTGGCCCGCAGCTGCTGATCGGCGTGGCGGCGGTCGGCTTCGTGCCGAAAAAAGCGATCGGCGCCGCCGATGGGATCAAAGGCACCTTCGCCTACCTGATCGGCGACAGCTTCGCCAAGCTGGGCCTGGGGATGATCGCCGACGGCACGCCGATTTTCGGCCTCACCGGCTGGGCGGGCACCTTCGCGGCGCTGGATGCGGCAGCGATTGGCTGTATCGTCCTGATGGCGATGGTGGCGGTGCTGGAAGAACGTAAGATCCGCCGTGAAAATCGTGCCCAGAAATTAAAAGTAGTCTGAGTGTGCAGGTAACTTCTTTGCCCGGTGTGTGATGCCGGGCTTTTTTGTTCTGAACTCCACTCTTTACCCCGCTTTACACACCCGCTCCGTCTGATGCTCTACAGTGTTATTTTGCTGCCGCCTTTCGCGCAGCCTTTGACCTTTATTTCCTGGAGAGCTTGCATGATGTCCCGACGATTATCCTGTCTGGCGCTGTTGATGGCGCTGGCGCCCCCCGCAATGGCTGCGGATGCCCCCACATACGGCGAGAAGCTGGAAGGTTTCGACTACGGCTGGCCGGTTCAGCACTTTACCTTTACCTCGCAGAATCAGTCTCTGGATATGGCTTATCTGGACGTGAAGCCGGAAAAACCCAATGGCCGCACCGTGGTGCTGATGCACGGCAAAAACTTCTGTGCCGGAACGTGGGATGGCACGATCCGCGCGCTCTCAGCCAGCGGGTATCGCGTGGTGGCACCTGACCAGATCGGCTTCTGTAAATCCACCAAGCCGGAGAGCTATCAGTACACCTTCCAGCAGCTGGCGGATAACACCCATGCGCTACTGGAGAAGCTGGGTGTTGAACGGGCGACGGTGATCGGGCATTCCACCGGCGGCATGCTGGCGACCCGCTACGCGCTGATGTGGCCGCAGCAGGTGGAGCAACTGGTGATGGTCAACCCGATTGGCCTGGAGGACTGGAAAGCGCGCGGCGTGCCGCACATTACGGTCGACCAGTGGTATCAGCGCGAGCTGAAGGTCAGCGCCGACGGCATTCGTCAGTACGAGAAAAATACCTACTACGCCGGAGAGTGGAAGCCGGAGTACGAGCGTTGGGTCACCATGCTCGCCGGGCTGAACAACGGGCCGGGCAAAGAACGCGTGGCCTGGAACTCGGCGCTGCTCTACGACATGATCTACACCCAGCCGGTGATCTACGAATTTAGCGAACTCAACATGACGGTATTATTGATGATCGGCACGAAGGACAACACCGCCATCGGGAAAGACCTCGCCCCGCCTGAGATCCGCAAAACGCTCGGCAACTATGCGGTGCTCGGGAAGGGGACGGCGAAGCGCATCCCGCACGCGACGCTGGTGGAATTTAACGACATGGGCCATGCGCCGCAGATGCAGGACCCCTCGCGCTTTCACGAGGCGCTGCTTAAGGGGCTTCAGGCTCGCTGACTGGTTTGCAGTAACAGCCCGCGCAGCCACGCCTGCGCGGGATTGCGGTGCGTTCTGCCGTGCCAGGCCATGCTTTTGGTAAAGCCAGGCACGGGAACTGGCGTCTCGCAGACGAACATCCCCGTTTGATTTTCCGCGATGCGTGACGGCACGACGGCAATCATATCGCTGAGGGCCAGCACGTCCGGCAGGACTAAAAAGTGGCTCACCGAGAGCCCCACGTGCCGCGTCCGGCCAATTTTCTCCAGCGCGCTATCGGTTACCCCGCGAAAGCCGTCTCCCTCGTAAGAAACCAGCACATGCTCAAGGGCGCAAAATCGGTCTACCGTCATTGGCTCTCCGGCGTTTGGATGATCGGCGCGCATCATGCATACGTACCGTTCATCATAAAGCGCACGGCTGTGAAGCTCATCGGGCGTGGTATGGGGGGTGATCAACGCCACGTCAATATCGCCCTGCTCAAGCTGGCTGACAAGGCTGCCGGGGGTAACGGGCACCACGCGCACGCGGATGCCAGGCGCCTGTGCCTTAAGGGCGGCGATAAACGGCACAACAACCGCGCGCAGGGCGTAATCCGTAGCGGCAAGAGTGAAGGTGAGGCGAGCGGTATTAGGGTCAAAGGCAACGGGCTGAAGCAGTACGTCGATATCCGCGAGAATGCGCTTCACCGGAACGGCTAGCGCTTCCGCACGCGTGGTTGGCACCATGCCGTGCGGGGCGCGGATAAAGAGCGGATCGTCGAAGTAGTCCCGCAGGCGGTTGAGCATGCCGCTGACCGCAGGTTGGGTCAGAGCAAGACGCGCCGCCGCGCGGGTGACGCTGCGCTCGTCCAGCAGAGCGTCGAGCGTTTTCAGCAGGTTAAGATCCAGCGTGCGCAGATCCGCTTTCATGACGATTTTCCACCTCTTTTCCGTTCACTATTATGGCGCTGCCCGCTGTCGACGCATTGCGTTTCCCGCTATGATGAGCGGCTAGTCTAAGGAGAACGCATGGTCTGGATAATGCTGGCAACGCTTGCCGTGGTGTTTGTGGTTGGGTTTCGCGTCCTGACTTCCGATTCCCGCCGCGCCATCAAACGTTTAAGCGAGCGTCTGGGAGTCACCCCGATGCCGGTCGAGTCGATGATTGACCAGTTCGGCAAAACGCCGGGCAATGAGTTTATCCACTACCTCGAGCGCCCCGACGAGGCGCACCTGCAAAATGCCGCCCAGGTGCTGCTGATCTGGCAGGTCTGCATCGTCGACGGTAGCGAAGAGAATCTGCATTCCTGGCACCGCATGCTGCGTAAAGCCCGTCTGGCCGCGCCGATCACCGATGCGCAAATCCGCCTCGCGCTCGGCTTCATGCGCGAGATAGAACCCGATCCGCAGGAGCTTAACGCCTTCCAGCTGCGCTATAACCAGCTTTTCCTCCCGGAAGAGGGCGTGTTTTATCTGCACTGATATCACGAAACGTGATGAAGAGTATAAAGCATCGTCATTAGATTTATATCTGCCGCAGGCGCACCATCACCTCATCCACTCGCTGATGAGGTGAACCATGAAACAATCCGCCATTATCTGGCCGAACGACTACCTGCCAGGCACCACCGATAACTTTGCATCCAACGAAATCATCGTCGCCGGGCTGAGCGCAAAAGAGATTTGGGCGCAGCTTAACGACACAACCCTGTGGCCGAACTACTACAGCAACGCCGAAGATATCCGTTTTCACGACGGCAGCGGTCCGGAACTGAGCGCCAACTCTCGCTTTCGCTTCACGACCTTTGGCTTCCCGGTTGAGGCGCAGGTCACGGAGTATGTTCCACCCGTGGACGGTGAAGCCGCACGGATCGCATGGCACGGCTGGGTGGAAGGGGATGAGAAGGCGCGTCTGGATGTGATCCACGCCTGGCTGTTTGAAGACTTGCCGGGTAACCGCGTCCGTATTCTGACTCAGGAGTCGCAAAAAGGCGTTCCTGCCCAGGAACTTGCTCGCACAGTACCGAATCCGATGATTAACGGGCACCAGGAATGGATCGTCGGGCTGGCGAATGCGGCGATGCAAGAAAAGTTGTCTAAACGTTAAATCCGTCACACTTTTGATGATAAACTGCGCGACTTTTCCGCACGTTTTTATCTCAGGTGATGCCATGACAGAACATATCCAGCCCACAATTCCACCGCAGGCCAAAGCGGTTTCGCGCCCAAACTGGTCTGCGGTCTTTGCCGTGGCGTTTTGTGTAGCCTGCCTGATTACCGTTGAGTTTCTGCCGGTTAGCCTGCTGACGCCGATGGCGCAGGATCTGGGCATCACCGAAGGCGTAGCCGGGCAGTCGGTGACGGTGACGGCGTTTGTCGCGATGTTCGCCAGCCTGTTTATCACCCAGATCATTCAGGCCACCGATCGCCGTTACGTGGTGATCCTGTTTTCCGTGCTGTTGACGCTCTCCTGCCTGCTGGTCTCTTTTGCGCATTCCTTTACGCTGCTGCTGGTGGGGCGTGCCTGCCTTGGGCTGGCGCTCGGTGGATTCTGGGCGATGTCGGCGTCGTTGACGATGCGGTTGGTGCCGCCGAGAACGGTGCCGAAGGCGCTGTCGGTAATTTTTGGCGCGGTCTCCATCGCGCTGGTGATCGCCGCCCCGTTGGGCAGCTTTTTGGGTGGGATTATCGGTTGGCGCAACGTCTTTAACGCCGCGGCGGTGATGGGCCTGCTGTGCATCGTCTGGATTGTAAAATCGCTGCCGTCGCTGCCCGGCGAGCCGTCACATCAAAAGCAGAACATGTTCAGCTTGCTCAATCGCCCAGGGGTGATGGCCGGGATGATCGCCATTTTTATGTCCTTTGCCGGACAGTTCGCGTTCTTCACCTATATTCGCCCGGTGTATATGAATCTGGCGGGATTTGATGTCGATGGCCTGACGCTGGTCTTGCTGAGCTTCGGAATTGCCAGCTTTGTCGGTACTTCGCTCTCGTCCGTTATCCTCAAACGTTCGGTGAAACTGGCGCTGGCCGGTGCGCCGTTGGTACTGGCGGTGAGCGCGCTGGTGCTGACCCTGTGGGGGGACGATAAGACGGTAGCGGCAGTCATTGCGGTTATCTGGGGACTGGCGTTTGCGCTGGTGCCGGTGGGCTGGTCGACATGGATCACCCGTTCGCTTGCCGATCAGGCAGAAAAGGCTGGATCCGTTCAGGTCGCCGTGATCCAGCTTGCCAATACCTGCGGGGCTGCGGTGGGAGGCTATGCACTCGATAACCTCGGCCTGCTGTCGCCCCTGATGCTTTCCGGCAGCCTGATGCTGCTGACGGCGCTTCTGGTGGCAGCGAAAGTGCGCATAAAGGATATGCAATGATCGCCTGAGCCAAGATCTGGCCTACCTGCAGGTAGGCCAGCTACATTCACATACTGCCGTCAGAACCACGCTTCCCACATCGCGCCAATGTTGAAATCATCCAGGGTTTCGTCATCCGTACCGTTCACTCGCGCGGTGCGGTCGTTTTCCACCTTGCCGCCCGTCACATAGAAGCGCAGCATCGGACGGAACTCCGGCCCCATCGCGATCGACATGTTCTGTGACAGAGTCAGCTTCCAGCCTGAGTTATCGCCGCCGGTGTCATAATCGACACGCTGATAACCCGCCTCCAGCCAGGTAGAGTGGACGTCGTTCCAGAAGTACATTGGACGCACGATCGCGCCATAGTTCTTACGGTTTTCACTCTGATCGGAACTGTTGTCGTAGTCATGGAACGCCAGCAGATACTCCACCTGCGCCTGCTGCGTGAATTTGTGGCTACCTTCGAAGCTGGCGTAAACGGTGGTCAGATCGTCGGTTTTGTTGTAAACGCTGTTATCTGAGTTGTCGGAATAGCGGGCGATCACTTTGTTCACACCGCTGTCGTTAGTATGGCTGACCACAAACGCGCCTTGCCAGGCTTTCAGGCGCTCTTCGCTGTCGACGGCTTTCGAGTCAAAGCCGTAGTTGGCGTAGATTTCCAGATCCAGCGGGCCGAGCTTCATGCCGTGAATTTTCGAGGTCACTGCATAATTGCCCTTATCGCCAGTGCCGGAGCCGCCGGTACAGGTAATGCGCGACGGGTTCGCTTCGTCTTCCATGACTTCCGGGCTGCACGACTCCACCGCGGCCACGGTCGCCACGTCAAACTGGACGCCGCCAATGTCGACGTTTTTCACCCCGGCGCCCTGACCGTCGTGGTTCATCCAGAAATAGTCGTTGATACCCTGTTGAGGACGCTGGTGGAAGTCGCGGCCCGCCCAAATGTAAGCGTTCGGGTTAGAGGCCAGCACGTTCGTCACGCCCGCGTAGGCTTTTTTGAGGTTTACCTCATCGCCCCAATGGTCGATCATTACGTTAATATCCCAGATGGCGCCGTTATCGCTTTTGAAGGCTTTCGACAGTTGGAATTCCCCGCCGTTGCTTTCATTACCCAGACGACCAATCGCCGACGCGCCGTTATAGGAACCGTCGACGCCGACATATTTCTGATCGCCGCTCTGGAAGTGCGCCCCGTAGCGCGCGTAGCCGCTAAATTTCACGCCAAAGGGGATGGCCATATCCGGAGACTGGGCGGCGCTTTGCGGTTCGTTAATGACATCGGCTTTCTGCGCTATCGCGGCGTCCATTTTCGCCTGCCGCTCCGCCAGCGCTTTATCCACGGCTTTAGCGACGATAGCGTCGATCTGTTCCTGAGTAAATTCCTGTGCGAGCGCAGACATGGGACACAGCGCGGCAATGACCGCCAGCGTTACTGGAAGTTTTTTTATCATGTTCATGGTTATCTCATCGGCACTTTATCCTTCAGGCTGCTTTCGCATTCTGAACAGATGTGACCATTAATTTATTTTAAGATAATAACCATCCCGTCTCGGTTTAATTGCTATCACCAAAACAAGTTGATCTGTTTTTTATATAAAGGGTACAGAAAACGTTTATTTAATCGTGGTGTCGTCTCCGTGTATTATTTAAATGAATTTAGCGTTGATAGAGATGAATAATTTCCTCTGATAGCTCGCGGGCTAGCAGCGACGTCATTAAATGATCCTGCGCATGCACCATAATTAATGTCATCGGTTGCCGGGCTTCCCCGGCATCCTGTTCGATCAATTTGGTTTGCATGTGGTGAGCCTGACGCGCATAGCCATCAGCCTCACGAAGCAGGCTTTTCGCTTCGTCAATGTTGCCAGCGCGCGCGGCGTGCAGCGCCTCAAAGCAGAGGCTGCGTGACTGTCCGGCATTGACGATGATTTCCATTACCGCTTCTTCTAATGCAATCATGATATTCTCGTATTAATCGAATCCATTACTGGCGGCAGTTTTCGCAAACCACTCGCCGCTCTTTTTCACCGTACGCTGTTGCGTGTCTAAATCTAATTGCACAAAGCCGTAGCGGTTTTTATAACCATTGAGCCATGACCAGTTATCAATAAAGGTCCACATATGGTAGCCAAGGCAATTGCAGCCTTCGCTTATTCCTTTATGCAGCCATTTAAGATGTTCTGTGACAAACTCAATACGGTAGCTGTCGTTAATTTTCCCGTCCTGAATAAAGCGCTGTTCGTTTTCCACACCCATGCCGTTTTCGGAAATAAAACAGCGCGGATTGCCGTAATTATCCCGCAGGTTGGTAATAATATCGTAAATACCCGGCTCATAAATTTCCCAGCCGCGATACGGATTCATTTTACGCCCCGGCATTTCGTAATAATCAAATAACCACTCCGGCATAAACGGCGCGTCCGGATTGACGGCGCTGTCCCGGCACTTCACCCGGCGCGGCTGATAGTAGTTGATCCCCAGCAGATCGATTTTGCCGTCGGCGATCAGCTGCGCGTCGCCGGGCTGGCAGGCCGGAAGTTGGTCGTACTCTTTCAGCAGCGTCACCAGGTCCGCCGGATATTCCCCTTTCAGCACCGGGTCGAGGAAGCTACGGTTAAACAGCAGGTCCGCATGGTGCGCGGCCTTCATATCCGCCGGGTTTTGCGAGCGTGGATAGGAGGGCGTCAGGTTGAGGACGACGCCGATCTCACCGTCATAATTTCCGCCGCGATATGCTCGCACCGCCGTAGAATGTGCCAGCACGGTGTGATACGCCACGGTAGCTGCGCGTCTGAAATCCACCACGTTCGGGTAATGGAAGTCATACAGATAGCCGCCTTCAACCGGCACAATCGGCTCGTTGAAGGTGAACCAGTGCTTCACCCGGTTGCCGAACAGGTCGAAACACGTTTGCGCGTAGCGGCCAAACGCGTCCACCACATCGCGGTTTTCCCAGCCGCCTTTTTCCTGCATCACCATCGGCATATCGAAGTGGAACAGGGTAATAAACGGCGTGATGCCCTGCGCCAGCAGCGCGTCGATAACATTGTTATAGAAGGCCACCGCCTCGGGATTCACCTCGCCGGTGCCGTCCGGGATAAGACGTGTCCAACTGATCGAAGTGCGAAAGCTGTTATGGTTTAACTGCTTAAGCAGTGCGATATCCTCTTTCCAGCGCTGATAAAAGGTCGAGGTGTTCGTCGGGCCAACCCCCTGATGGAAACGGCCAGGCTGGCGATCGAACCACGCATCCCATGTGGTCTGGCTTTTGCCGCCGTTCAGGCTATCCCCTTCGGTTTGCAGCGCTGAGCAGGCGCTGCCCCACCAGAAGTTTTCAGGAAAACGGTATCTCATTGTTCTGACTCCTTGATTCATTATGAGTTGCTATGGGCTGCATTCGCCACGGAGACGGCATCCTGCGCTTTTTGCTCTTCTGTTTTCATCAGCGAACGTTCGTAGGCGCGCAGGAACGGCAGGTATATCAGCGCCGACATCACCATACAGATGAGACACATTACCACCGGGCTAAAGGCCCAGTTCGCCGCCCAGGAGGCGCCGATCGGCGCGGGCGTGGTCCACGGCGTTAAAGAAACCACCTGCTCCAGCCAGCCCAGACGGGTCGCGGTGTAAGCCAGTACGGCGTTGATCATCGGTACAAAAACAAACGGAATAAACAGCATCGGGTTCATGATGATCGGCGCGCCGAACAGAATAGGCTCATTGATGTTGAAGAAACTAGGCACAATTCCCATTTTGCCGATAGTTCGCAGGTGCGTGACGCGGCTGCGCAGGAGCAGGAAGGCCAGCGGTAAGGTAGACCCTACGCCGCCAATCAGCAGGTAATGGTCCCAGAACCCTTGCAAATAAACGTGCGGCAGCGCGGCGCCAGCCGCCAATGCGGCCTGATTGGCAGAGAGGTTAGCCATCCAGAACGGGTTCATGATGCCAGTGACAATCAGCGCGCCGTGGATCCCGGCGAACCAGAAAATCTGACACAGCAGGACAGAAAGTAAAATCGCGGGCAGCGAATCCGATGCCGACACCAGCGGCTCCAGCAAATGCATAATCGCCTGCGGAATAATCATCCCGGTCTGCGCTTCAATAAACAGATTCAGCGGATGCAGGGTGGCGATCACTACCAGAACCGGAATCAGGATTTCAAACGAACGGGCGACACCGGTTGGCACTTCTTTTGGCAGGCGGATCGTCACGTTGTGCTGCTTTAGCCAGGCGTAGACGCGGGTAGAATAAATGGCGGTGATTAACGCGGTGAAGATCCCCTGACCGGAAAGGTACTGAGTGGAAATGTTACCGTCGGCATACGGGGCGGCGACCAGCAAAAACGCCATAAACGCCAGCAGGCCGGACATGATCGGATCGAGGTTAAACTGACGGCCCAGGCTTGCGCCGATGCCGACGGAGATAAAGAACGTCATAACGCCCATGCTGAGGTTAAACGGCAGCATCAACTGTTCACGATACGTGGCGGAGAAATCAAGCCAGCCACGGGCAAAGCTGTTGGTGGTTTCGGCAGAAAACGGCGGGAAGATAAACACCAGCATAAACGAGCCGATGATCATAAACGGCAGCGCCGCGGTAAAACCGTCACGAATCGCAATCACATACTTTTGCTGGCCCAGTTTCCCGGCAAGAGGAGTGATGGATTGTTCTATGACAGCAACCATTGACTGATATAACGAACTCATAATGACACCTTCTAGTGTGTCGCTTCAATCAGCGACAGAGCATAGTCCAGCACCTTGTCACCGCGTTGCATTCCGTAATCCAGCATATCGATTGCTTGTACGGGTATACCCTGGGTGGCAGCCTTCTCAGAGAGCGTGTTAAGCATGTACTTTACCTGGGGGCCGAGCAGCACCACCTGGTAATTTGGAAACTGAATGTCAAATTCGGAAACGCCGTAGGCGTCAATTTGTACCGGTAGTTTCCGTTCTTCCGCTGCTTCGACCATTTTACGAACCAGCAGACTGGTAGACATCCCTGCGGAACAACACAACATAATCCTGAACATTGTTAACCATCCTCAAAATGTAAAAACTTATTGCGAGTCTGATTTGATATCATACGGAAACCGGTTTCCATTTGAAGCAAACAGAACTGTGACACTCATCAAGAACTTATTCTTATAAGGCTAATTATTTGGATTCAGCTCACGATTTTGGCTGCAAAAATGTCTTTTTGAGTGAAAATGGAAAATCGATTTCCATGAAAAACGGAAACAGCTATACTGCCTTTGGCGATAAAATGAGCCTATGTTAACTTCAGGATTTGAGGAGCCAGGCGGGCTCTGTCAGGGGAGAATGATGTCTACTATCAACGATGTATCGCGTTTGGCTGGCGTGTCGAAAGCCACGGTGTCGCGCGTGTTGAGCGGATCGCGTGGGGTAAAGGAAGCCAGCCGTCTTGCCGTACTGAAAGCGGTGGATGAGCTAAACTACCGCCCGAATGTGATTGCCCAGTCGCTGCTAAGCCAGACCACGGGCTGTATCGGCGTGATATGCGCCCAGGACAACATCAACCAGACGACGGGCTATCTTTATGCGCTGGAAAAGCATCTGAGCCAGCACCAGAAACATCTGCTGCTTCGCTTTGCCAATACCAAAGCGGAAGTGCTGAGCGCACTCGACGAGCTGAGCTGCGGTTTGTGTGACGATGTGCTGATCATTGGCGCGCGTTTTCCACTGAACATTAACCAGGAGAACGTCATTCTGGTGGACTGTCTGGAAGTGGGGGACGACGTTAACAGCATCCAGTTCGATCACGCTTTCGCGACCGAAACCGCCTGTAACTATCTCATCAGCCAGAATCGCCGACAGATTGCGCTGATTCATCCTCACGGGATGGGTTTTTCCGATCAGGTTTTACTGGGCTATAAACTTGCACTGGAGAAAAACTTCCTGCCGTTTAACCGTAACCTGGTCTTTATGGACGCGACGTCGTCTTCCGTGGCCCTGCAGGAGCTGCTGAATAACGCCTCGACGCTCAACTTTAACGCGCTGTTGGTGGCGGACGAACAGCAGGCGCAGCGGGTTATTCCGCAACTGCAGGCGTTCAATAAGTCCGTTCCGGAAGACATTATGGTTTTCAGCCTGGCGGGATCGCTGCATCTGCCGGGTATTCCCACCATTCCGGCAATTGAATATTCTATGGACGCCATGGCGGCGCGTATTGTCGGTTGGCTCAATGAAAAAACGCAGAATATGCTGGGATCGTATACCCTGCGCGGCGACCTCATTATTCCGGACGTGCGTCAGCGATAATTATGATGACCGGGCGTGGGGCTGCGGCTTCACGCTTACATATCCGGGCATTCAACCTTACCTAACGCTTCCCAATAGTTGTTCTGGTTATTTCTCTCCATCGCCACAATCGCTTCGCGAATATGCAACTGATTCCCTTCTGTAGACATAATGGTTTTTTCCCATGCGTCGTCAGAAGGCGATCCCTTCGGCGAGCAGAGCTTACGTAGATCCTTCAGAATGGTATTTTTCTCGTGTACTGACTGGAGCGCGCCATAAGGCGAGTCGGCCCGGGCGAATCCCGATAGGGTAAAAAGTACGGCAACCATCGTCATAACGGCGAGTTTCATGGTAATAATCCTTTTGTCGATGCGCATCTCATTAAGAATAAGTGTAGACGGTAGGCGGCTCACTCGGCATTCCGTGTGAATGCTGAAAATAAAGTAAGCCAGAAGCGGTATGTTTCAGGAGGATAATATGCAGATACAGGTTACAGAGACGGTTACCGAAGACGATCAGAACGCACTGCTCACCGGGTTACGCGCTTATAATCTTCAGTTCCTGAAAACGACCCATTTTGGCAATCTGGCGGTGTACTGGCGCAATGATCGCGAGATTATCAAAGGGGGGCTGATTGGCGAAATCAAAGGCGAGTGGCTGTGTATAAAATACCTGTGGATGGATGAATCGTTGCGCAGAGGCGGCTACGGCAGACAGCTGATGCAGGCAGCGGAACAGGCAGCGCAGGAGCGAGGCTGTCGTCACGCGCTGGTGGATACCATGAGTTTTCAGGCGCTGCCGTTTTATCAGAAGAACGGATATCAGCTAAAAATGACTCTCGATAATTTCCCGGAAGAAGGCGCGTCGAGACATTATTTAACGAAGACATTTTGATGACCGGTGAGTGAGCCTCTGGAACGTCTTTCACTTTCTTACGCAGCAGAATCGTGTATGTTCTGAACAATCAGTTAATGCTTAAGCGGTAGAGAGATGAGAAGGATTGAGATCGTTCTGGGTGAGCTTGAAAGGTTGACGCGTGGGCTGGAAACGGCGGATTTGGCGCAGGAAACGGCGTTTACCGCAGAAGCGATCGGCTTTAACCTCGGGCTGGCGCGCAATTCGGTCAGTAAAGATCTCAATCAATTGTGGAACGATGGCCTGGTCATCAAAAGTCGGGGAAGACCGGTATTTTTCCTGCATTGCCAGGCGCTGGAAACGCTTTTAGGTCGTAAGCTGACGGATGCCGAGCGTGAAGTACGCTCGGTTGCCGAACTGCTGCCGCAGCAGGAAATGGCATCCGTCGACGATCCGTTTACCGGCCTGATTGGCTACGATCGCAGCCTGCGCGATGCGGTGGAAAAGGGTCGCGCCGCAGTGCTTTATCCCCATGGTCTGCACGTACTGCTGACCGGTCCTTCTGGCGTCGGTAAGACGTTCTTTGCCGAGCTGATGCATCGCTTTGCCTGTGAACATACCGCAGGTTCCCCGCCGCCCCTGGTCTATTTTAACTGTGCGGAGTATGCCCATAACCCGGAGCTGCTTTCGTCGCATCTTTTTGGTCATCGGCAGGGAGCGTTTACCGGTGCGAACGAAAACAAGCCCGGCCTGGTCGAGCAGGCTGACGGCGGCTATTTGCTGCTCGACGAGGTCCATCGTCTGCCCTACGAAGGGCAGGAAAAATTATTTTCCCTTCTCGATAAAGGCGAATATCGCCCGTTAGGTTCCAGCGCCGCGGCAAGGCCGATTTCGGTACGGCTGATTTGCGCCACCACGGAAGCGGTCAACTCTTCACTGCTGCGGACTTTCCAGCGACGTATCCAGGTGACAATCGACCTGCCCGGTGTTCGCCAACGTTCTGTTGAGGAACAGGTGGAGCTGATAGTCGGGTTCTTGCAGCGCGAAAGCCGTAAAATCGAGCGTACGGTGAGCATCGACAAATCGCTGCTGCTGTGGCTGTTGAACAAGCCGCTGGAAGGAAATATCGGCCAGCTTAAAAGCGATATTCAGTTTCTCTGCGCGCAGGCGTGGGCGGCAGGCATGACGGAGCACAACGAGACGCTACAGCTCGACAAACGGCTGGCGGAGATGCCGTTTCAGGCTTCGGTGGAGCAACGTTTGCTGGTCGATGCGTTGTTCAACGGTCAGGAGCACCTGAGCATTGATGCCCGCACGCTGCCAGCGCTAAAAACTTCGCTTGCTACGGGGGCGGAGATTGAAGAGAGCGATCTGTTTTACAGCTTTTTGACTCGCGAATATGTCAATTTGCGCAACAGTAACGTGCCGCCAGCGGAAACGCTGGCGATACTGAAAAATAAACTCAGTTCTATTTTTGAGTACGGCCTTTACAGCCGCGACAGTATTGCGCACCCCCCGCGCTATGGTAGCCAGATTGAAGAACGCGTCACGCTGCTGATTGCTTGCGTGGAGCAGGTACTGGGCTTTTCCCTGCCGCAAAATCTGGTAAATCCTCTGCGAAAACACTTTCTGGCGCTGATTGGCTATGTGCAACGGGGCCTGATTCCGCAGCTTTACTCCTCCAGCCTGATCCTCGATCGCTGTAAAGATGAATATGACAACGCCACGCTGTTATGCCGAAAAATCAACGAATTGTTGCATATTCAGTGCCCGGCGACGGAAGTGGTCTGGCTGTGCCTGTTTCTGAAAGAGTGTCGTCACTACCGCCAGCGCATAGACGCCAGTCCGGAGTGCGGGGTGATTCTGGTCGCCCACGGCGCGACGACGGCGACCAGCCAGGCGCAGTATGTGAATCGCGTGCTGGAGCGGGAATTGTTCTGCGCTATCGATATGCCGTTTGAACAGTCGGTACATGACACGCTGGAAACCCTTATCCAGATGATTCAGGCGCATCGCTGGCAACGGCTGATCCTGATGGTGGATATTGGTTCACTGGTCCATTTTGGCAGCACCATCAGTAAGTTATTTCAGATCGACGTGTTGTTGGTACCCAATATTACCCTCACCAGTCTGCTGGAAGTGGGGCTGGATTTAAGTTACGAAACCAGCGACTTGCCGCAGCTGGCGGCGTTAATACAGAGCAAAAGCATACCCTGCCAGCTCTGTACGCCTCAGCAGGAAAACAGCGGGAAAGTCTTGGTTATCTCCTGCATTACCGGCATGGGCACGGCAGAAAAAATTAAAAAGGTGCTGGAGGAGAGTTTTGGCGAACTGATGTCGCAGGATACGCGAATGGTCATCCTGGATTACAACGAAGTGCGCAGCCTTGAGCGCGTCCAGCAGGCGCTAAACGCCAGCGAACGCCTGGCGGGGATTGTCGGTACCTTCCAGCCGGGGCTGCCGGATATTCCGTTTATCTCGCTGGAAGAACTGTTTTCTGAACAGGGTCCGGAACTGGTACTGAGCCTGCTGACGCCAGATCTATCCAGTGCGGAACGCCGCCTGGAAATGGAGCGCAGTGCGATGCGTTTTATCAGCGCCCTGACGATGGAAAGCATTATTAATCATATTTCAGTGCTTAACCCGCAGCGCATTTTGAAAGAGATGGAAGGCGTGCTCAACCATCTAACCAGCGCGCTTTCGCTGAAGCCAAGCCGCCAGGTGACACTACGCTTTCTGATCCACTGCTGCTGCATGGTTGAGCGTATCGTGATTAACCGCAAACCGTTACAGATGGCGCTGGAAAACAAGCCGGAACTCGATGTCCGCGCGTTTAGTGTCATCAAATCCGCTTTTTTGCCCATCGAAGAAGCCTATGCGATTCGGTTGTCGGACGCGGAATATTTTTATATTTACGAACTTCTCTATAGCTGATCCCTTAACTGGCGCGGCCCGCCGCTTCGCCAGTTCACCTGTCTTCCCTGCGTGACACAAACTCTGGCACAGCTCTTGCTCTTATTACTGACGTAAACGTAATGAAGCCAGGAGGCCATTTTGACTACCACTCAACCGTTGCCCCACATCTTGCTGCTGACCCATGGCGGCTGGGGACAACAGCTTTGCAACAGCCTGCGCATGGTGATGGGCGAAATTAACGGCGTAACGGAAATTGCGCTGATGCCTGTCGATACGCTGGGTGAGTTTTATCAGCGCGTCGAAGCCGTTGTACAAACCCTGCCGGAAGGCTCGCTCATCCTGACCGACTTTATTGGCGGCACGACGTCCAACGTGGCGGCGCGGTTGAGCGCTGACTATCCGGTGGCGGTGATTTCCGGCTTAAACGCATCGCTGCTGCTGGAGGCGCTGGACCGACGTGAACATGGCGCGCTCACCGCCTGCGTGACCGATCTGGTTGAAGCCGGGCGCAGCAGTTGCCTGGACGTTGTCGCTCACGTTCGTCAATTACAACACGCAAAAGAGGGATAAAACGATGGCAAAGGTCGTGTTATGTCGTATCGACAGTCGTCTGATTCACGGGCAGGTCGTCACCAAGTGGGTCGGACAATCGCAGGCTAACCGTATCGTCGTCGTCAGCGACGAACTGGACGCCGATCCGTTTATGAAAAATATCTACCTGATGGCCGCGCCGCCGAACATCAAAGTGGACTGCTACGGCAACCAGAGCTTTGCCGCCGCGTGGAAGGAGAATCAGCTTGGCGACGGCAGCGTACTGGTGCTGTTTCCGTCCCTTGCCGCCGTGCAGGACGCCGTTCAACTGGGCTTTGACGTCAGCACCCTTCAGGTGGGCGGTTTAGGCGGTGGGCCCAACCGTAAGGCGGTTTTTCAGAACATCACACTGGATGAAAAAGACGTTGGCATTCTTAACGACCTGAAAAATCGCGGTATTCAGGTGTACTTCCAGACTATCCCGGAAGATAAGCCACAGTCTTTGGACGATATCCTGAAAAAATTCTAACCCTCTGATAATGGGATAACACTATGGATACCTTACTTTTTGCAAGCCTGATGGGGTTGTATTACTGGTTTGCCCGTTTACGCCTTGGCTACACCTTCTCGGCCATGCTGTTACAGCCTGTGGTCATCGCGGTCTTTGTCGGTCTGCTGCTCGGCAATATGCAGACGGCGATGATCATTGGCGCCGGTATGCAGTTGGTTTATCTCGGCGTGACCTCTACCCCTGGCGGCAATGTGCCGTCCGATCCGGCGCTGGCGGCCTGTATTTCCATTCCGATTGCGGTTAAGGCCGGGATGGACCCGAACCTGGCCATCGCGCTGGCGATACCGTTTGGCGTTATCGGCGTGTTCCTCGACCAGTTGCGCCGTACGCTGAATGCCGCCTGGGTACATATGGCTGACAAACACGCGGAAACGGCGAACATGGCCGGCATAATGCGCTGCGCCTTCCTCTACCCGGCGTTACTCGGGCTGGTACTGCGTTTTCCGGTGGTATTCGCCGCCAACTACTTTGGCCAGAACGTGGTGGAAAGTTTCCTCAAGCTGATGCCGCACTGGTTGACCCACTCCTTTGAAATCATGGGCGGGATCCTGCCGGCGCTGGGCTTCGCCATCACCATTATGGTGATCGGTAAAAAGAGCCTGCTGCCGTGGTTTATCGGAGGATTCTTCGCGGTGCTGTATCTCAAGGTCGACATCATGGCAATGGCCATCTTCGGCACCTGTGTGGCCTTCCTGATTAAAGGCCTGGCGAAAAATGAAGGAGCAGCATGATGAGCAGCGACGTAATGCAACATGAACTGGTTGAACGTGCGCGGGAAAGCGGGGCGCTGACCAAAGCGGACATCACCAAAGCGTGGTTTATCTACTGGCTGGGCGCGGAAGTGTCTAACTCGTATGAACGTTTACAAAGCCTGATTTTCTGCGCCTCAATGACGCCGATCATCAAAAAACTCTACCCGCAAAAAGAGGAGCAGGTGGAAGCGCTCAAGCGACACCTGAACTTTTTTAACTCGGAGCAGACGTTTGGCGCGGTTATCCAGGGGATCTCTATCGCCATGGAGGAACAGAAAACGCGCGGCGAACCGATCAGCGACGCATCAATTACCGGCATCAAAACCGGTCTGATGGGGCCGCTGGCCGGGATGGGGGACTCTATCGTCTGGGCGGCGGTGATGCCGCTGTTGATTGCGATTTTTATCCCATTCGCGGCAAATGGCAGCGCATTCGGCGGTATTGCGCCGCTGATCCTCTATCCGGCGATCACCCTGGCGATAAGCTATGGACTGATCCACAAGGGTTACACGCTCGGTCGCGACTCCATCGTAGGGCTGTTACAAGGGGGGCGAATCAAGGAACTGATCTACGGCGCCAACGTGCTGGGGCTGATCATGATGGGGGCGCTGTCGGCGAGCTACGTCAAAATTACCACGCCGTTGAAGATCAGTGCGCTGAAAGGGTCTGAAGTGGTGGTTCAGCAGATCCTTGACTCCATTGCGCCGGGCCTGCTGCCGCTGGCGGCGGTATTTGCCATCTATATCTTCCTGGTGAAAAAAGGGCCGCGTTACACCACCATTTTGCTGTCCATTGTCGCGCTTAGCGTGGTGTGTTCGCTTCTGGGAGTGTTGTAAGCCATGACGCAAAATATCTATCAACAGCTCGGGCTTAAGCAGGTGATTAACGCCTGCGGCAAGATGACCATTCTTGGCGTCTCCAGCGTCGCGCCGGAGGTGATGCAGGCCACGGCGCGGGCGGCCTCATCTTTTGTAGAGATTGACCGGCTGGTGGACAGAACCGGCGAGCGGGTTTCGCGCTATACCGGCGCGGAAGACAGTTACATCACTTCCTGCGCGTCGGCAGGGATTGCGATTGCCGTCGCTGCCGCCATTACGCGCGGCGACCCGCATCGCGTGGCGTTGATGCCAGACAGTACGGGAATGGCGAATGAAGTGGTGATGTTGCGCGGGCACAACGTTGATTATGGCGCGCCAATCGGTACTGCGATCCGTCTGGGCGGCGGACGCGTGGTGGAAGTGGGAGCGAGTAATCTCGCCGCCCGCTGGCAGCTGGAGAGCGCGATTACCGACGCCACAGCGGCGCTGCTGTACGTGAAGTCTCACCATTGCGTACAGAAGGGCATGCTGGAGATAGAAGATTTCGTGCAGGTGGCAAGCATTCATAACCTGCCGCTGATTGTGGATGCCGCGGCCGAAGAAGATCTCCGCTCCTGGGTGGCGAGTGGCGCAGATATGGTGATCTACAGCGGCGCGAAAGCGTTCAATGCGCCAACGTCAGGGTTTATTACCGGCAAACAGCGGTGGATTAGCGCCTGTAAGGCGCAGCATCACGGGATCGCGCGGGCGATGAAGATTGGCAAGGAGAACATGGTCGGCCTGGTAACCGCTCTGGCGCATTATCACCAGGGGCAAGCCGTGGTTAGCGCAGAACAGCTGCAACCGGTGGCAGAGGCGATTTCAGCGATCCGCGGATTTCATGCCGATATCGAACAGGACGAGGCTGGACGTGCGATCTGGCGCATTCGCGTCAGGGTCAATGCCGGGGAACTGGGGTTGAGCGCCCGTGAAGTTGAGGCGCAACTGCGCGGCGGCGAGATAGCTATTTATGCCCGCCGCTACAACCTCCATCAGGGCGTTTTTAGCCTCGACCCACGTACGGTCGCCGAGGGGGAGATGGCGCTGATTGTCGCGCGGCTTAAGGAGATTGCAGAACATGCAGCAGATTAATTTTTATCGTCAGCGTGTGGCGATTAACGTGCTGGCGAAAGACATCGCCAATGCCCGGGAAATCTACGACGCCGCAGAGGGACACGCGGTGATTGGCATTCTCTCCGCGCAGTTTTCGTCGGTAGACGAAGGCGTACAGGAGGTGAAACGCTGGATGGACGAAGTACCGTCCATCTCGGTTGGGTTGGGGGCGGGCGATCCGGCGCAGTATTACAAGGCGGCGATGATTGCCGCCCAGGTGCGCCCGGCGCACGTCAATCAGACCTTTACCGGCAGCGGTTTTGCGGCGGGGGCGCTGGCGGCGACGGGGGGGGAGCTGACGCATATCAATGCGCTGGTCAGCCCGACGGGGACGCCTGGCGAAGTGCTGATCTCCACTGGCGTCAGCAGCAGCCAGGGAACACCGGCGCGTGTTTCCTGCGATGCCGCCGTGCGAATGATGCAGGATATGGGCGCGCACGCGGCGAAGTTTTTCCCAATGGGCGGCGAGACGTCGCTGCCGGAGCTATATGTACTGGCGACCACCGCGGCGCGTAACGGCATGACGCTGATCGAACCGACTGGCGGTATCGATCTGGCTAATTTCGGCGTGATTCTGCAAACCTGCATGGAAGCGGGCATGCCTCGCGTGATGCCGCATGTGTACAGTTCAATTATCGACCCGCAAACCGGCAATACACGTCCTGAAGATATCGTCAGGTTAATGGAAATTGTCAAAGCACTGGTCTGAACCGGAGGGTGTTGCGTGCGAGTCGCGCAGCGCCATTTGCTTTAACATCGGATTCCGCTTTATGCCTTTTTCTTCTTATTGATACCTTTTCGTTTTTTAAACCGCAGCGACCTTCCCGCTATAGTCATTTCATTACCCATCAGGCGGTTATTCATAAGGATAAAACATGAAACTAACGAGACCTCATTTATGGACAGGGGCAGCGGTGCTGGCGGCAGGGCTTTTATTGGCGGGATGCGATCAGCAGGACAGCAACGTAAAACAGATTAAAGTTGGCGTGATTAACGGCGCCGAGCAGGATGTGGCGGAAGTCGCCAAAAAAGTCGCCAAAGAAAAATACGGTCTGGATGTGGAGTTGGTGGGGTTTAGCGGCTCGCTGTTACCTAACGATGCCACCAACCATGGCGAACTGGATGCTAACGTGTTTCAGCATCGGCCATTCCTTGAGCAGGATAATAACGCCCACAATTACAAGCTGGTAGCGGTAGGTAACACGTTTGTCTTCCCAATGGCGGGCTATTCAAAAAAAATCAAAACGGTGGAACAGCTAAAAGACGGCGCGACGGTGGCGATTCCCAACGATCCGACCAATCTTGGCCGCGCGCTGTTGCTGCTGCAAAAAGAGAAGCTGATTACCCTGAAAGAGGGGAAAGGGTTGCTGCCGACAGCGCTGGATATTACCAATAATCCGCGTCATTTGCAGATTATGGAACTGGAAGGCGCGCAGTTACCGCGCGTGCTCGACGACCCGAAAGTTGATGTGGCGATCATCAGCACCACATATATCCAGCAAACCGGGCTTTCACCGGTGCATGACAGCGTTTTTATCGAAGATAAAAATTCGCCTTACGTGAATATCCTGGTGGCGCGGGAAGATAACAAAGACGCGGAAAACGTGAAGGCATTTTTGCAGTCTTATCAGTCGCCGGAAGTGGCAAAGGCGGCAGAAAAAATCTTTAACGGGGGCGCGGTGCCGGGCTGGTAACAAAGACCAACGCCGCGCCGGACGTATTACGCCGCCCTGGCGCGGCGGCGGGAGTCCATTGAAATCAAAACGACTGACGAGAGGATCAGTAGCGTGCCAAGCCAGTCCGGCAAGGTAAACGTAATGCCTAACAGCAGTAGCGACAGTAGCGCGCTGCTCAGTGGCTCCGCGCAGCTTAAAATGCTCGCTTTCGGCCCGCCTATCATCTGCGCGCCTTTCAGGTACAGGCTAAAGGTTAATGACGTACCCACCACCACCAGATAGAAAAACGCCAGAATCAGGCTGCCATTCACCACAAAATTGGTCCCTTCCCCGGCATAAAACGGCAGCAGACACAGACCACCAATTAACATACTCCAGCCAACGATCGGTAATGTGCCGTAACGGGCAATCAGCGTGGAAGGGTAGGTAGTGTAAAACGCCGCAGCAAACGCTGAGGCAATTCCCCAGAACAGCGCGGCGGGAGAAATCGACAGTGACGTTGGATTACCGTGGGTCACCAACAAAAAGGTGCCCACCAGAGACGTCAGGATCGCGGTTAATACCAGTACGCCGGGACGCGCCTTACGCACCAGCGCAAACCATGCGACGATGATGGTGGGGGACAGAAACTGCAATACCGTGGCGGTCGCGGCGTTTGATTTTTCAATGGTCAGCAGGAAGGTAAGCTGTACGGTAAGCGCGCCTAGAATGGAAAACAGCAGCAGACTCAGGGCATCCTGACGATTTTTGAAGGCCGAAAAGATTTTGTCGCCATGAACGAATGACAGCATCAGCAAAATCATCCCGGCGAAGATCAAACGCGTCATGGTCAGAAACGGCGAAGACATCTGGCTCTGCTCCATAATGTACTGCGCGCAGACGCCGGAACTTCCCCACAATACGGCGGCAACCAGGACGTTGAACATCCCTTTTCTGGTGGAACCCATATTTTCCTCAGTATTGATTTTTGGCGTGGTTTTACCGTCATGATAGCAGATTAGGCAGGCGGTTTATCATCCACAGAACAGGGGGATTTCCTCTCGACGTAACAATAAAAAACCAGGAATGAGGGAGATTGCACCTTTTTTCGCCGCGTTCTATTGTGATGATGTATCAACACCTGGAAGGAACACATCATGGGTAAGCGTCGTGGTTTAACGGCTGTGCAGGCCACTCTGGTTTCTCTCTCCCTGTTTGCTGCCCCTGTTATGGCAAACCCGGGAAATGGGAACGGTAATGGCGGCGGCCATGGTAATAGCAGTGGTAATCATGGAAATAAAGGCAACCAGGGAAATCAGGGGAATAAAGACCACAAAGGAAATTCCGGCGATAAAAAGAACGTCTCATCCGACAAACGTAAAAATTACGGTAAACCCGATCATGTTGACTCCGACATCAGTTTTGCGACAGCGCGTCATCTGGCCGTGAATTATGGTCTGACGGGTTACGACGCCTTACCGCCGGGGATCGCGAAGAACCTGGCGCGCGGTAAACCGCTTCCTCCAGGCATCGCCAAAAAAGCCGTACCGGCCTCAATGCTCGGCGAACTGCCTTACTATCCGGGGTATGAATGGCGAATCGTTGGCGACGACCTGGTGCTGATTGCGCTCAGCACCGCGGTAGTTACGGCGATTATTAACGGGGTGTTTGATTAAGCCTCTATACAACGTAACAAAAAGCCGGGAGATTCCCGGCTTTTTTATATCCGGAATTCGCCATTTTCATTCTAATGAATAAACTCTTTTCCGTTGCACGGACAATGGGGACGGGGCCGCGTAATGATTTAATGCACGAGAATTGATAAGCAATAACGACGGATATTTTGGCGGAGATCTCGAACGTCGTTCAGTGCCTGTTCCACGTATGGAAGCAGCGTGGCAGAATCCGTATTGTTCCCGGCGTTATCGAAGATAATGTCTGTACCACAGTCAGTATTATCCCGTAACCCGTCGATCAGGATTTGCAGGACATTGGACACAGTACTGACGGAAACCCCGGCATGCTGCGCGATATCACGGATGTTCACCCTCTCTCCTTATTGGTGAATGATGATTGGCAACGAGACGACATTCAACTCGTCTTGTTTATGAAAAATGAGTCACTAAAACGGATTAGTGTGATGTTACAGGTCAGGCTGTCAATAGCGTATCGGCGGGTAAAAAGGGGTGGTCGCACCCGGCAGCATCCGCAAAAAATATTGCCAGCGGCGTTGATAAGGTCTGTGACTTATTTAAATAATGAAAAATTACTTCATGAAAATATATTTTCTTTAACTATTCCGTTTTTTCAGCTACGCAGAAAGAGGTAGGTGAGGCGCAATTAGTACGGAATAAGAGTATTCTTAGTGTGAACAATCTGAATTTATTTTTGGTAATTATCCTGGAATTTTTCTGCGGAAATAGAAGAATGACGTTAATAATGTGAATATTATGTGATTTGTGGCGATTGAGATGAAAATCATATTATTCCCTTTTTTTAGGATTTTTCTCTGTTTGTAGCAGGTTGATTTTTAGTGGTAAGTGCCATGATTTTTTGTTTTTGTGGTTTTTTATGTCGAATGCAGCGTGGTGTTATTATTTTGTGAAGACATGACGTTTTTATCAATAATCTCATCCCTGAGTGGCAATTTTCGATTGTTGTGTCAATGTTTATTTCTGCTTATGATGACTGTTATCTCAGTAGCATGAGAATGTTTTCTTTGCGGTATTATTTTGTATTTATAAAAACAGCGCCAGATTCGCGCGTCGTGTTGTTAGTATTAGCTATTAACAAGGATTGTCATATATGAATATCTCTTTTAAACCGAATAAGGTAGCCCTGTTTGTTAGCGCTATTCTTTCCTCTGCCGTTTATTCCGCTGCCGCAGCTCCCGTCAGTACCGTTATTGATGCATCTACGGCCAGCGATAAGCGTACCGTAACCCTTCCAGACGGCAATGACGTCTCATTTATCGATGTGCGCGTTGCGGATGGTAGGGTAATCCTGGCAGATAATAGCGTTATCACCAGTGCCGGTAATTACCCGGACGATTCGCTGACTTTTAATCCTGGTTATATTGTAAAAGCAACGGCCGGTACGGTGGATTTAGGTAATAATGCCACGCTTAATTATACATTTGATTATCAGACCAACGGTAATAAGCGAGGAACAGCCATTTATATCTATGGTACCGGAGTCCTGAAAGCCGAGAACCTGACCATTAATGCAGAAAATACCCGGGTGAATGATTACGATCTGGTCAACGCAATATTGCTTAATGGCAGTTCACAGGCTGATTTAAAAGGTACCACCAACATCGTCCTGGGTAATATCGAGACGGCTCAGGACAGCATTTTAACTGCGGAGAATGTCAATATTAATTATCACGATGCCAATCCCCTCTCAACGCGCGGCCACCATGCGGCGCTGGATCTGGCGGGTAAAACATCGACCTTTACTGGCGATGTGCATATCGCCATGTCTGAGGCAAGTACGGGGTCGCTTGAAGGTATTAATATTGGCGGTAATAGCGCTCGGTTCGACGGAAAAACGGTGATGGACCTGGCGAGCGCCAAAGGGAGCGTTAGCGGGCTTAAGCTGACAGATTCTTACTATCGTATTAACGTCATCACGGGGACCAAAACGCCGGTGGTTCTGAGCAATGCCGTTACGTTTGAGGATTTGACTATCGCAGGCGTCAGCCACGGCAGCGCGTCGGACAACGGCAGGGTCGTAGGTCTTCACAGCGCCAGCGTGGAGGGTGACACCCAGTTGTCCATTAAAAAGCTTACTGTCGACGTCGCCGGGAATAAGGCGGTTTACGGTGTCCGCCTGAGTGACAATGGGACACTGGGGTCGACAAAATACCGTATTGATGATGCCAGCATCCACCTGCAAGGGGGAGATGAGGCGGCCTTAACCGGTTATCTCAGCGAACGCGATTCCGGCGCGCTGAATTATGACACGGTGATTCATCATCTTAATGTTCAGTCTGAAGGCGGTAAGGATGTGTATTTACTGCACCAGTCAGGGACAAACGATCGCTTTACGGGCGATATTACGCTCGGTAGTCAGCGTGCTTATGAATCCGCCGCAGGAACGCTGTATGCGATTTATGGCTACGGGAGTCATGCTGACAGTTCCACCAATATTGCGGATAACAATACGCTGAAGGCGTGGGGGAAAATACGCGCCGCCGGCAGCCATAGCATTAATATCGTTACGGGCGATAGCTCCTATATGTATGGCGACACGGAGATCCAGGATACGGCAAGCATTAACCTTGCCTTAAACGGCAGTAACAGTCGCTGGGATATGGTTGCCGACTCTACCCTGACCACGCTGACCCTGAATAGCGCCACGCTGAACTTTATGCCCGCCAGCGCCACAACCCGTACGCAGGCCCGTAATGCGGCGACATTTAAAACCCTGACGGTCAGCGGCGATTATATTGGCAATAATGGCAACATCATCATGAACACCCAACTGGGTGACGATACATCGCTGACCGACCGGCTGATCGTTAATGGCAACACCAGCGGTAACACGTATGTGACCGTACTGAACGCAGGTGGCGCAGGCGGCCTGACCACCAACGGTATCGAACTGATCAGCGTGGCGGGAAATTCCGACGGCGTGTTCACTCAGAAAGGACGTATCGTCGCAGGGGCGTATGATTACACGCTGCAACGCGGCGCGGGCCAGAACGACAAGAACTGGTATCTGACCAGCGCATTATCCCCTGATCCACAACCAGAACCGCTTGATCCTGTTGTGCCGATTGATCCGACCGACCCGCAGACGCCATCCCCGACCCCGCGCGAAAATGCGGTGCGTCCGGAAGCCGGTCTGTACGGCATGAACCTGCAGGCGGCGAACACGATGTTTAACACCCGTCTGCACGACCGCCTGGGCGAAACCCACTACGTCGACGCCCTGACCGGCGAGAAAGCGGTGACCAGCCTGTGGCTGCGCAACGTCGGTGGTCACACCCGCCAGAAAGACAGCAGCGGCCAGCTGGAGATGCAGGCCAACCGCTATGTGATGCAGCTAGGCGGCGACATCGCTCAGTGGTCTTCCGACAACACCGACCGTTTCCACCTTGGTCTGATGGCGGGCTATGCCAACCAGAAGGCACGGGCGGAAAACCAGCGTAACGGCAACCGCGCCGACAGCCGCATCAGCGGTTACAGCGTCGGTCTGTACGGCACCTGGTTACAGGACAACGAAACCCACGAAGGCGCGTATGTTGACACCTGGGCGCAGTACAGCTGGTTTGACAACACCGTTTCCGGTCGCGGCGTCGAATCCGAAGAGTACGACTCAAAAGGCTTCACCGCGTCGGTGGAATCCGGCTACACATGGAAACTGGCGGACATCAGCGAGCGTAACGCGCTGTATATCCAGCCGAAAGCGCAGGTCACCTGGATGGGCGTGAAGGCGGACGAACACCGCGAAGCCAACGGCACCCGCGTGGAAGGCCACGGCGACGGCAACGTGCAGACCCGCGTCGGCGTGCGTCTGTTCGGCAAGGGCCACAACAAACTGGATGACGGCAAAGACCGCACCTTCCAGCCGTTTGTGGAAGCGAACTGGATCCACAACAGCAAAGACTTTGGCGTGTCGATGAACGGTGACAACGTGGATCTGGACGGCGCCCGCAATATCGGCGAGCTGAAGGCCGGTGTGGAAGGCCAGCTGACGAAGAACGTCTCCCTGTGGGGCAACGTCGGCCAGCAGGTCGGCGATAAAGGCTACAGCGACACCTCGGCGATGCTCGGCATTAAAGCGTCGTTTTAACGGAACGGCCCGGTGGCGTTGCGCGACCGGGCTTACGGAGATAGTTGTAGGCCGGATAAGCGTAGCGCCATCCGGCAAGGGTCGAAAAGCTTTCGTGTTGGAAGGGATATTGAGTAAGCCCGTGGCTACACGGGCTTTTATGAAGCGTTTTATCAGAAGCTGTAACGGATACCGAGTTGACCACTGTAAGGCGTCTCGATATGTTCACCTTTTTCGTAGTTCACTTCTCCCCAGGCAGACCATCGATCGTTTAGCTTCGCTGTCATCCCAAGACCGTATTTGCCGCTGGTGCCGGACATATCGTTACTAAACCGCTCTGTATGGTTGATAATGACGTCGTTGTTCTTCATAAACTCATGTCGAACGGCTAGTCGCGCATAGGGCTGAAGCAATGTCCCATCCGCCAGCGTCATGTTTTTACCAAAGGTTAAGCCAGCCTCCCCTTTTAACGAGCGGGCCGCATCTGCTTTAACCGACATCCCGCTGTCGAGTTTATAATGCGTCTTATCGCCCATAAACCACGAAACCTGCGCATAAGGCTCAACAAACCAGTCCTCAAGCGTGATATGTTTCCCGGCTTCAACAGAAAGACCACCGCCCACGGTATTATCTTTGGCATGAGTACGCCCGCCATTGAAGTAAGGATTATTCTCGGTACGGAAATAGTTGGCTTTTAATACGCCATCCACGTAATAGCCGCTGTTATGTAACCAGGTAGCATACAGACCGACGCCATAGCTATCCGCTTTACCCTGCGTACTGGATGAGTCCAAATCGGAACGCGTATAAGAGACCATACTGCCCATAATCAGGGCGCTGCTTTCCAGACTGAAACGCTTATCGCCGCCTAACATCACGCCATTCATATCCTGACGATAACCTACATGCTCTGTTGAAACACGGTAACGGCTGCTGATGTATTTACCCCAGGCGCCGTCATCGTGATCGCCCATCTGGCGTATTTCACCGAGACGGGTACGTAGCGTTGACAGCTCGGCGTCCCAGAGGGTTGGCGTCACGTTAGCCATCGCAATAACGGCTTTGGCGCTTTCCGACAAATCCGGTTTTGTGCCTGGCGTTGGGCCTGGTTCGGGCGCAGGGTGAGGGTCCGGTTCGGGGGCAGGATTCGGATCCGGATTGGGCGCCGGTTCCGGATCGGGGCCAGGCTCAGGCATTGGTTCCGGGTCCGGATCTGGACCCGGTTCCGGCGTTACCGCCACAGGCGATAAATACCAGTTGTCCTTATCGCTATCCGCACCATGCACAAGATAGTATTTATAAGCCCCCAGATCGACGCTACCGTTTGTCATCGAGAAGGTATCTGTCGCGCTGCCGTTGGCATAAATCAGATGATAAGGCGAAACGCTGCGGCTACGTAGCTCGCTGCCTGAATCCCGCACGGTGACATGAAATTGCCCGGTAACAGCGTCAGAAACGTTCAGGAAATCGCCCACTCCGCCGGAAAGGTTGGTATTCATGATGAAGGTGCCGCTACCGTCCAGCGTGGTAAGTTCAAGGCGATTAAACTGGCCGGCAGTGTGCCCGTCAGGGCCGCTAAAATTGACCACGCCGTTATTGGTTAACGCTTTAATCGTCGCGACGGATTCAACGTCATCAGCATTATGTTTGAGATATAAAAGCGAAGAGGGGCTCTGTAAGTCCACTGCTGCCGCCCATGCGCCTTTGCCCAGGTTGCCCGTCCAGTCATGGACGCTTCCCCCTTCCATCGTCAGAGAGCCATCTTCTACCGTCAGGGCGTCTGATGAATAGCCGCCATAGGCGATCAGGCTGCTCCCGCCGTTGCGAACGGTGGTATTCGAGATATGCCCCAACGCGAGCACTTCCTGGCGTCCGCCATCAATAAGCGTATCGCTGGCTTCACCGTACCAGGCGAGTTGCTGGAGTCCTCCGGCATGCACCGTCGTATTGGTCGCGTTGGCGCGAATACCGCCAGTCCAGCCCTCCTGTTCAACCCATTGTCCGCCAGACCAACCGCCTTTCTGACCGTTAACGAGCTGGGTGCCATATACCTGCGTCCCGTCTGCATTGCCGGTCTGAATACGTTGCAGGCCGCCGGCATAAATCGTTGCATCCTTCGCCTGTTGACCGTTTATGCGCACTTTGGAATCGCTGTCGGAAGCCCAGTCGCCGTCAAGCCATTCGCCGCCGACGCCAGTAATAACCTGGGTGCCATAAACCCGGGCGTTTTCAGACACTCCTGAGGTCACCGTTTGGCGCGCCCCGGCGTAGACGGTGGTATCGCGATCCGCGACGTTATCTCCCCCTTGTCCGGCATAGACCTGCTGAAATGCGCCGTTATACAGGAACGTGTTCAGAGCCAGGCCGCTGGTGAGTTGATAGCTGCCTGCGCCGATGTGCGAGTTTTTCGCCGTGCCGGCATAAATGATCTGCTGGCCGCCATTTTGCACAATGGTGTCTTCCACCACCGCAGTGCTGGTGACGGACAGCACCTGAAGCCCGCCATCAATAAGGTTTGCCTGAGCATAGGCGCTGCCGCCAACGGTTTGCCTTCCGCCTGTTTTCACAACGGTGTCGTAGGCTTCAGACCTGCCGTTTAGCGTCAGGGCGCCGTAGTTTTCCACGATCGTATGATAAGCTTTACCGCCGTTATTCAGTTGTAAAACCCCGGTTTCGATGTTGCCCCTGCCATTGA
Organism: Citrobacter sedlakii NBRC 105722; assembly: GCF_000759835.1. Lineage (GTDB taxonomy): Bacteria > Pseudomonadota > Gammaproteobacteria > Enterobacterales > Enterobacteriaceae > Citrobacter_A > Citrobacter_A sedlakii. Next base: position 51,749 of record NZ_BBNB01000004.1, on the reverse strand, counting down.
GGTATTCCCCTTTTACCGTGGTGTTTACCGCTTCAGAACCTGCCGCCTCATACAGTCCGTCACCGATACTAAGCTGAACAGAGTTGAGCGTATTATTATAACTGTAAGACTCGTTTAATAAGACGACGTTCTGCTTATAAAAATCGGGATTAATCAGAACAATTTCCTGATTTGCAATATATTTTTTATCTTTAATCGTAAGTGCAGGATATTTTTCTCCCCATTTTTGTTCCACCCAGGCCCAGTGGTTAGCGTAAGCCGGATTGTTCAGCAGGTCGCCGGGCATGGCGGTGGATTGGGTGGGCAGAAAAGGAGAAGGGAGCATTTCCGCAGCCGTCAGCGGATATGCTGTTAAGCATAATGCTGGAAATACAGAATGGTAAAAAATGCGTTTCATGTCTAAATCCATGGTTAATAAATTCCATATTTAACAAATGTTACTATCAGCCCCGTAAGATATTGCTGGGGGAAGATTTTGGGGGAAGCGATTGTGGCGAAGCGAGTTTATTCAGTGCAGAACAAGTAGGTGCTCAATTTTTTTTACTTTAAATTTACGGGCGACGGAAGCTTTCCAACCCTGTAGGGTGGAATAGGCGCGACTATGTTTTTCCTGTAAATAGTCCATGCTTCCGCCTTCCAGATAATGTCTCAGAAGTAAAACATCTCTTGAAGAGAGTAAACGCGCAGGTCCCGGATGCGGCCACGCAATCTGACGTCCACTCGCCACGGTATCCATACCTCGAATGAAGTCATTTAGTGAGCATCGCGATTCAAAGATAGCGCTGACGGTTTTGTATTTTAAAAACCAGAAAAAGGCCAATGGCAGAAGGCGATGGCTCGAAATTATTATCAGTTGATAGCCACTTTTACTTAATTGCGAAAATGAGCGAAAAAAAGAAGCCAGTGTATAATTATCGAGGTTGATGAACAGATAGTCCACGCCGGGTTCAAGCTTGATAAAAAAACGGGTCAGCACCGAAATGCCTTTGGAAAAATAAATGTCATCCTCAGGCCAGCTGGCAATAGCCTGCTTCTTCACAAATTCCTTTGTCATACAGCCTGTACTCCCTGTCTCATAGCAACCCCGTCAATTCTTTTTCCGGGGAGATCGTATTAGCCGGTGAGTTGATTCTTTCAAATATTGCCCGGCAGGCTCATTTAGCTGTTGTTAATATATATGAGTTAAATCTGAATATTACATAAGCAAAATTGATTGTCAAACCTGATGGGTGGGCCTTAATTGATAGTTTAAGACTATTATTAATGGGGAAATGAATGCTTCTGTCGATCTTTTTTTCGGATTTCTTCTGATGAGGTGCAGAGAAAACAAACACATACAAAAAATTTATGTTTTTGGTAAAAATCCTATTTTTCAGATATCTACGATAATGCGCAAAAAAATAAAGAAACATTTTGTTACAGAAAAATGCGAATACTCTGTATCGTGTGAGAATACTTCTCAATACATGATTTAATGACGATAAATTCGCGCTGAGATGAGCATCGGACATCACGAGGTTATCTGCCCCGTTATCAGTATATGTGTATATACTGCTACATGTTGTGCCCTTTTTTATTTATTTTAAAATTCAATTTTAACTTACTTGTTGTCATTTTCAATAAACGATAAATGCAACCATAATCTGCCATCAGAAAATAATTAAAATTAGTAAAGGAATTATTATTTCAAAAATTTAGTAAAAGAATTTAACGGCATTGAGCCGGAAACGTGGCTACGTCACGTCATCAGCGTCACCGGCGAAGCGGTACTTCATTTGCCAGTATTTGCAACCATTTGCGTTAATCAGCAGATACATACCGCTGCCATCAGCCAGTTTATAGGGCTTTTCTTTTGGCTTCGCGGTTTTTACTTTAACATCGGTTAGCGCCATGACATTCTCCGGCTTTTGATGAATTCCTCCTCCTGTGGGAATTTCCGCCTGTAACTAATCTGACACCTCAATGAATCTCTTGTATAACAAATCTTTCGTTGAAAGCCATTGTTATAACTCACATTTTTACCATTATGGAGTGCTTGTCTTTTAAAGGTGGAGTAGTACCCCCCGAATGCACCCCCAAAAACAATTTGATGCAGGTTGACGTCGATTGACCTCGGGATACAAGGAAAGCTTGATATATAAGTGCTTGGAAGGGGGTCGTTGACGTCGGCAGAGTTCAGTAGAGGCTAATTGGCGGAAGATCACAGGAGTCGAACCTGCCCGGGACCGCTGGCGGCCCCAACTGGATTTGAAGTCCAGCCGCCTCACCGGAGACGACGATCTTCCGCGCCTGCATTGCTACATGGAGGCGGGCGCATTATAGCCACTTTCGCAAGGTTTCCACATCCCCCCGCGTCATTTTTTAATTTACCTTTCGCCTTACCATGATCGGTTTCATATAAAACCTCTTAAATTCCGTTAGTTACAATTTTTCACATCTTCTGGCGCAACCGCGATCACAGAAAAGAAGAATCGTAATTTGATAACAAAATATCGGAATACCCGCCCCCAGGAGGATGGTTTACAAAAACTGTAACCGGTATCAGCGCGTCAGGGGATGCAAAATGAAGAATCCTGTGTTGTCCGTTAAAGAGAAGATTGGCTATGGGATAGGTGATGCCGCCAGTCATATTATTTTCGATAACGTAATGTTGTACATGATGTTTTTCTATACCGATATTTTTGGTATCCCCGCAGGGTTCGTCGGTACGATGTTTTTACTGGCGCGGGCGCTAGATGCTATTTCAGACCCGTGTATGGGGCTATTAGCTGACCGCACGCGTTCTCGCTGGGGGAAATTTCGCCCATGGGTGCTGTTTGGCGCGCTGCCGTTTGGTTTGGTGTGCGTACTGGCATACAGTACGCCGGAGCTCAGCCTCAATGGCAAAATGATTTATGCCACGGTGACTTATACCCTGCTGACCCTGCTTTATACCGTGGTAAATATCCCCTACTGCGCGCTGGGCGGTGTGATAACTAACGACCCGGCGCAGCGTATTTCTTTGCAATCCTGGCGTTTTGTGTTGGCGACGGCAGGCGGCATGCTCTCCACCGTGTTAATGATGCCGCTGGTGGACTTTATCGGCGGTGGCGATAAAGCGCTCGGTTTTCAGGGCGGGATCGCGGTGCTGTCCGTCGTGGCGTTCCTGATGCTGGCGTTCTGCTTTTTCACCACCAAAGAGCGCGTGGAAGCGCCGCCTAACAGCACTTCAATGCGTGAGGATCTGCGCGATATCTGGCAAAACGACCAGTGGCGGATTGTCGGCCTGCTTACCATTCTTAACATTCTCGCCGTCTGCGTCCGCGGTGGCGCCATGATGTATTACGTCACCTGGATTATGGGGACGCCGGGCGTGTTTGTCGCCTTCCTCACCACCTACTGCGTCGGCAACCTCATTGGCTCTGCGCTGGCGAAACCGCTCACCGACTGGAAATGCAAGGTCAGCGTATTCTGGTGGACCAATGCCGCGCTGGCGGTGCTTAGTCTGGCGATGTTCTTCGTGCCGATGCACGCCAACATCACCATGTTTGGTTTTATCTTCGTGATTGGCGTACTGCACCAGCTGGTGACGCCAATCCAGTGGGTGATGATGTCGGATACCGTCGATTATGGCGAATGGTGCAACGGTAAACGCCTTACCGGTATTAGCTTCGCGGGCACGCTGTTCGTACTGAAACTCGGCCTTGCACTGGGCGGAGCACTCATTGGCTGGATGCTGGCGGGCGGGGGCTACGATGCCGCAGCGAAAGCCCAAAACGGCGCGACAATCAGCATCATCATTGCCCTGTTCACTCTCGTCCCGGCTATCTGCTACCTGCTGAGCGCCGTGATTGCCAAACGCTATTACACCCTGAAAACGCCGTATCTGAGAACAATCCTCGACCAGTTGGCACAGGGCGCGCGCCGCAATCAGCACGAATTTACGCATAAAGAATTTCAGAACTTAAGGAACTGAGCATGAAAATTAGCGACGGTAACTGGCTGATCCAGCCTGGTCTTAACCTGATTCATCCCATCCAGGTCTTTGACGTCGAACAGCATGGCAATGAACTGGTGGTATATGTCGCGCCGCGTGACGTTCGCGAACGTACATGGCAACTGGATACCCCCCTGTTTACCCTGCGCTTTTTCTCGCCGCAGCAAGGCATTGTGGGGGTGCGCATGGTGCATTTTCAGGGCGCGCTGGACAACGGCCCGCATTACCCCCTGAACGTGCTGGATGACGTGAAGGTTGAGATTGAAAATAACGATGAATACGCCGAGCTGAAAAGCGGCGATCTGAGCGTTCGCGTAACCAAAGGCGAATTCTGGTCGCTGGATTTCTTGCGCAACGGCGTGCGCATTACGGGCAGCCAACTGAAAAATAACGGCTACGTGCAGGATACCTATACCCAGCGTAACTACATGTTCGAGCGTCTCGATCTCGGTGTGGGCGAGACGGTATACGGGCTGGGTGAGCGCTTTACTGCGTTGGTGCGCAACGGCCAGACGGTTGATACCTGGAACCGTGACGGCGGCACCAGTACCGAGCAGTCCTATAAAAACATTCCTTTTTACCTGACGAATCGCGGTTATGGCGTGCTGGTAAACCATCCGCAGAACGTGTCGTTTGAAATCGGCTCAGAGAAAGTGTCGAAAGTGCAGTTCAGCGTGGAAAGCGAGTATCTGGAATACTTCGTCATCGACGGGCCGACCCCGAAAGCGGTGCTGGACCGCTATACCCGGTTTACCGGGCGTCCGGCGCTGCCGCCAGCGTGGTCCTTCGGGCTGTGGCTGACCACCTCGTTCACCACCAACTACGATGAAGCCACGGTAAACAGCTTTATTGACGGCATGGCGGCGCGCAACCTGCCGCTGCACGTCTTCCATTTTGACTGTTTCTGGATGAAAGCCTTTCAGTGGTGCGATTTCGAATGGGATCCGGTAACGTTCCCGGACCCGGAAGGAATGATTCGTCGCCTGAAAGAGAAAGGGCTAAAAGTCTGCGTCTGGATCAACCCGTACATCGGGCAAAAATCGCCAATATTTAACGAGTTGAAAGAGAAAGGCTATTTGTTGAAGCGCCCGGATGGTTCCTTGTGGCAGTGGGATAAATGGCAGCCCGGGCTGGCGATTTATGACTTCACCAACCCGGAAACATGCCGGTGGTATGCCGACAAATTGAAGGGGCTGGTGGATATCGGCGTTGACTGTTTCAAAACTGACTTCGGCGAGCGCATTCCGACAGATGTTCAGTGGTTTGACGGCGCCGATCCGCAGAAAATGCACAACCATTACGCCTATCTCTACAACAAACTGGTGTGGAACGTGCTGAAAGAGACCGTGGGCGAAGAAGAGGCGGTACTGTTTGCCCGTTCAGCCTCCGTCGGTGCGCAACAGTTTCCGGTGCACTGGGGCGGAGACTGCTACGCCAATTACGAATCGATGGCGGAGAGCCTGCGTGGCGGCTTGTCCATCGGTCTGTCCGGCTTTGGCTTCTGGAGCCACGATATTGGCGGCTTCGAAAACACCGCCCCGGCGCACGTTTACAAACGCTGGTGCGCGTTTGGGCTGCTTTCGAGCCACAGTCGCCTGCATGGCAGTAAATCTTACCGGGTGCCGTGGGCCTATGACGATGAGTCCTGCGATGTAGTCCGTTTCTTTACCGAACAGAAATGCCGCCTGATGCCGTATCTGTATCGTGAGGCAGCGCGGGCGAACGAACGCGGGACGCCGATGATGCGCGCAATGATGCTGGAATTCCCGGACGATCCGGCGTGTGATTATCTCGATCGCCAGTACATGCTCGGCGATTCGGTGCTGGTGGCGCCCGTGTTCAGCGAGGCGGGGGATGTTCAGTTTTATCTGCCGGAAGGCCGCTGGACGCATCTGTGGCGTAACGACGAAATTCAGGGGAACCGCTGGCATAAACAGCAGCACGATTTTCTCAGCCTGCCGGTTTATGTGCGCGACAACACACTGTTAGCACTGGGCAACAACAGTCAGAAGCCGGACTACCTATGGCATGAGGGCACAGCGTTCCAGTTATTCCACCTTGAGGATGGGCGTGAAGCGGCTTGCGAAGTGCCTGCGGCGGACGGTGCTGTGATGTTTACGCTTAAGGCGTCACGTCAGGGCAATGTTCTGACCATGACGGGCACAGGCAAAGCGCGGAACTGGTCCGTCTGCTTGCGCAACGTGCAGACGCTGAGCGGCGTTAAAGGCGGCTCACATGAGGGTAGCGAGTGGGGCGTAGTGGTGAAAGCAGAAGGGGATGAGATTGTCATCTACCTTTGAGCCGTAAGAGAAAGAACCCGATGGCGCCAACGCCGCCATCGGGCTTGTTTACTGGGCAGTCGTCGACACGACTCCGCCGGTCATGGTCTGCGTCACCTGTTGTTGCTCGGCGTTTACCGCATACAACTGTCCGTTGACCGTGGGTTTCAGCGGCACGTCCGCCTGTATGCTGCCGCTGGCGGTTAGCTGAATATTTCCGTCGCCAGCGAGGGGCAGCGCAGGCCATCCCCATTGCTGCAGCACGTTAACCGGTACGCCGCGTCCGGTCAGGCTAATTTGTGTCTGGCGCTGCGAAAGCTGCGATACGCTGGCAGTTGCCTCCAGCAGTCCTTTTTCTGTAAATGCGCTCAGTTCGCTGATATTCACCGTACTGGCGTTGGCTGTCAGCGACAGTGACGGTCGGCGCACGTCTACCCGGTTGAAGGTTGCGGCCGCCGCATTCAGCGTTGCGTTTCCGCTCCAGACACCCCATTTGCGATCCTGTACCAGACCGAGGTTCGCGCCGTAGCCATCCAGCGCGGTCAACTGCCAGGGAAAGGCCGGGTCGATATCGATCAGCAAATTGCGGCTGGCGCTCAATTTTTTCAGCGTCAGGCTGTTCAGCCAGGCGGGTAGCGGTTTCATCCACTGCTTTTTCCAGTTTTCCGGCAGGGTGTACTCCACTCCAGCCAGCGCGGCGTCATCCAGCACCAGCGCTTTGCCGTCGCGCAGCCAGTTGCCCGACGTTCTGATCATCCCACCTTCCCAGCGGGAGGTGAATTGGCGCAGCGCAATGCCCTGGGGTGAAAACTCCGCGTTCAGGATAGGATCAAACAGGTGTAGCGAACCGAAGATGAATTCGCTGGCGTTCATCGACAGCTTACCTTCCTGACTTTGCCAGTCGTCCTTGCTGAAGGTCAGATTGCGCAGACTGAGATCAAGGTCGGTTACCGCCCAGTCCGGTCCTTGCAGGCGGGCGTCGGTCACTTCGAGACGGCCAATCTGCAAGGAAGGAACGGTTGTCAGCGGGGCAAAAAAGTCGCTGAGCGACTTATCGCTTTGTAGCCGGATATCGTTCAGGCGCAGATTTTCCACTATCCAACTGCCGTCGGCATTGCGCCTCGCCACTCCGGTTAATGCGCCGCGGGCCACGTCTGCGCCAATGTTGCTTAAGTTCACCTGCTCGTTATCGATGCTGCCTTCAATCAGGACGTTGGTGGCAGGAACGTCGTTCAGGGTCAGTGAACCCGCGCTCAGTTGAATTTGCGCTTTTTTGCCAAGGACGTGACCGGCTTCCGGCAACCACGGGATCACGCCGCCATTTACCCGCTGGGCGCTCAGATCCCATTCGCTGCCCGGGCTGTTAAACGCCATCCCCTGTAACTGCAGGCGATCGGCCTGGAAGGGGAAGGGCGCCGTCTGGAGCGAAATGTTCAGCGTGCCGTCTTTTAGCAAGATGGTGTCGACATGAAAGGGATCGGTGAGCTGGCGGCTGCTCAGGCCAATATCGACAGCTTTCGCCACCAGCGTGGCCGGTTGACCGTCGCGACCAAAAGTAACGTTTTCCAGCAGAACATGCGTAGGCGAGGAAAAGCGATGATCCATCGCATCAAAGGCCAGACGATACTGACTGTTCTCTGATACCCAGGCGCTGACGTGCTCTGCTCCCCAGCGGGTTTGCAGCAGAAAATAGAGGCCGAGAATCACCACCAGAAGGGCGATGAGCAGATAGAGAATCAGCTTTCCAATAAATTTCATGGTCTTCCATCCCGCGAATACACATAGCTGAGTTATGCACGATTTACGCGCGATCCTCAAGGCAGGAATCGTGAAAGAGTATTATAGCGACGGTGAATTGAACTCACCGTCGCATAAAGCTTACTGCTTTTCAGGCGGGAAAATCAGATTCAGAACGATAGCGGTAATCCCTCCGGCGGCGATACCGGAAGAGAGCAGGTTTTTCACCCAGTCTGGCGCAAATTGCAGGATCAGCGGCTGCTGAGACACGCCAAGACCGACCGCCAGTGAGAGTGCGATGATCAGGATAGCGCGGCGGTTCAGCGGCTCGCGGGACACAATGCGCACGCCAGAAGCGGCGATGGTGCCGAACATCACCAGCGTTGCGCCACCCAGCACCGGCTCCGGAATATGCTGTACAAAACCGCTTACCGCCGGGAACAGACCGAGCAGGATCAGCATCAGCGCCACTACGAAACCAACGTAGCGACTGGCCACGCCGGTCAGTTGAATCACGCCGTTATTCTGGCCGAAGCAGGAATTCGGGAACGTGTTAAAGACGGCAGAGACGAAGGAGTTCAGGCCGTTTGCCAGTACGCCGCCCTTCAGGCGCTTCATATACAGCGGGCCAGAGACCGGTTGTTCAGAAACGTCGGATGTGGCGGTGATGTCGCCGATAGTTTCCAGTGACGTGATCATAAAGACCAGCATCAGCGGCAGCAGCAGGCTCCAGTCGATACCCAGGCCATAGTACAGCGGCGTTGGCACCATGATCAGTTCCTGGGAGGCGGTCGCGGTGTTTTCCGGCAGCATCCCCATAAACCACGCCAGCGCGTAACCCGCCGCCATCGCGATAACCAGTGAGGCGACGCGCAGGTACGGGTTGCGTTGACGGTTAAGCAGAATAATCAGCAGCAGCACCACGCCTGCCAGCAGCAGGTTTTTCGGCGCGCCGAACGTATTGTCGCTCATGGCGGTATAACCACCGCCAATAGACGTCAGACCGACCTGAATCAGCGACAGGCCGATAATCATCACCACGACGCCTGAAACCAGCGGTGTAATGATGCGGCGCGCGAGGTGCAACACACGGGAAATTACCATTTCGGTGCAGCTTGCCAGCATTAGCGTACCAAACAGCGCGGCCATCATGGTTGGGACGTCTGCGCCGCCGGTCTTCAGCGCGGTGCCGCCCATGATCAGCGGCGCCACGAAGTTAAAACTGGTTCCCTGAATCGATAACAATCCCGAACCGACCGGCCCCCATGCTTTAATCTGAATAATCGAGGCCACGCCGGAGGCGAACAGCGACATGCTGATGATGTGTTGCGTATCCTGTGCCGGTAACCCGAGCGCCTGACAGATAAGCAGCGCCGGGGTAATAACCGCAACAAACATCGCCAACAGGTGCTGGCAGGCGGCGAAAAGGGTTTGCGGTAGCGGCGGGCGATCTTCCAGACGATAAATCAGTTCACTGTTTTGATTATGCGCAACCGGTTGCGCACTTTCTGATTCAAGGGTGTTAACAGACATCAGAGGCAATCCCGTGGTGGAAAAGCGGGCATTTTAGCTGACCAGAAGGTAAAAGCAAACGATTGCCACTTGCTAATCCTAATATTTAAAACAACTAACCTCACCTTTTTATATAACTTTTACTGCTTTTCTGCTTAAAATCCATGCCGATTACTCATGAAGAGCAGAAATTTCAGGAAACCGTGCATGTACGAACCATGCACACAACAGGAGCTAGTCTATGTTTCATCTCGATACGTTATCGACACTTGTTGCCGCAACGCTAACGCTTCTACTGGGGCGCAAGCTGGTCCAGTCAGTCTCCTTTCTGAAGAAATACACCATTCCGGAACCCGTTGCCGGTGGCTTACTGGTCGCGCTGGCTTTGCTGGTGCTGAAAAAGAGCATGGGCTGGGAAGTTGACTTTGACATGACCTTGCGTGACCCGTTAATGCTGGCCTTTTTTGCCACCATTGGTCTAAACGCGAACATCGCCAGCCTGCGCAAAGGGGGCCGCGTCGTTGGTATCTTTTTGATCGTGGTGGTTGGTCTGCTGCTGATGCAAAACGCTATCGGCATCGGAATGGCAAGCCTGCTGGGACTGGACCCGTTAATGGGGCTGATTGCCGGGTCAATTACGTTGTCCGGCGGTCACGGCACCGGCGCGGCGTGGAGTAAGTTGTTTATTGAGCGCTACGGTTTTGCGAACGCCACGGAAGTGGCAATGGCCTGCGCGACCTTTGGTCTGGTGCTTGGCGGGCTGATCGGGGGGCCGGTTGCCCGTTATCTGGTGAAGCATTCCACCACGCCGGATGGTATCCCTGACGATCAGGAAGTGCCGACAGCGTTTGAGAAACCGGACGTTGGACGCATGATCACCTCGCTGGTGCTGATCGAAACCATCGCCCTCATCGCCATCTGTCTGACCGTGGGGAAAATTGTTGCCCAGCTGCTGGTGGGTACGGTGTTTGAACTGCCTACCTTTGTCTGCGTACTGTTTGTCGGCGTGATCGTCAGCAATGGTCTGGCGCTGCTGGGCTTTTACCGCGTCTTTGAACGTGCCGTGTCCGTTATGGGCAACGTCAGTCTGTCGCTGTTTCTGGCGATGGCGCTGATGAGTCTGAAGTTGTGGGAGCTGGCTTCGCTGGCGCTGCCGATGCTGGCTATTCTGGTGGTGCAGACGATCGCCATGGCGCTGTACGCTGTGTTCGTGACCTGGCGCATGATGGGTAAAAACTACGACGCGGCGGTGCTGGCGGCAGGACACTGTGGATTTGGCCTGGGCGCCACGCCGACGGCAATTGCCAATATGCAGGCAATTACCGACCGGTTTGGTCCGTCGCATATGGCATTTCTGGTGGTTCCAATGGTTGGCGCGTTCTTCATTGATATCGTCAACGCGCTGGTAATCAAACTGTATCTGCTGCTGCCGATTTTCGCGCAGTAAACCTGGGGGCGGCGTAACGCCGCCACGACATCGGGAACGGTCAGGCGTTGGAATAGCGCTCCGTTTCCGGCATCCAGCGTTCGATAAGCGCTTTTGCCTGCTGCGGATACCTTTCATGAATATGACGCGCAATGCGCTGAACTTCGGGAATAATGGCCTGATCGCGCAGTAAATCCGCTACTTTAAACTCGGCATTGCCCGTCTGGCGTGTGCCGAGCAGTTCGCCGGGACCGCGAATTTCTAAGTCTTTTTGCGCAATCACGAAGCCATCGTTACTGTCGCGCAGCACCTGCAGTCGTTTCTGAGCCGTCTTCGATAGAGGAGACTTGTAAAGCAGTACGCAGTGAGAAGCAACCGCGCCGCGACCAACGCGCCCACGAAGCTGATGCAACTGCGCCAGCCCCAGACGCTCCGGGTTTTCGATGATCATCAGGCTGGCATTAGGGACATCCACACCCACTTCAATGACTGTCGTCGCAACCAGCAGATGCAGTTCACCTTGCTTAAACGCCGCCATCACAGCCTGCTTCTCCGCTGGTTTCATCCGGCCATGCACCAGGCCGACGTTCAGCTCCGGTAGGGCCAGCTTCAGCTCTTCCCACGTCGCTTCTGCGGCCTGCGCTTCCAGCAGGTCCGACTCTTCAATCAGCGTGCACACCCAGTAAGCCTGACGCCCTTCCTGGGTACAGGCGTTGCGCACCCGGTCAATAATGTCACTGCGCCGGGTGTCCGGAATGGCGACGGTGGTGACGGGCGTACGTCCTGGCGGCAGTTCATCGATAACGGACGTGTCGAGATCCGCATAAGCGGTCATCGCGAGGGTGCGTGGGATCGGCGTGGCGGTCATGATTAGCTGGTGTGGATGGAAACCCTGCTGCTCGCCTTTTTCCCACAGCGCCAGACGCTGATGCACGCCAAAACGGTGCTGTTCGTCGATAATCACCAGGGCAAGGCCGTTAAACTGCACCTGCTCCTGGAAAATAGCGTGTGTCCCCACCACCATTTGCACCTGTCCGCTGGCGATCGCCTCCTGCTGGGCCAGACGCGCCTTCCCTTTCTGCTTGCCGGCCAGCCAGCCCACTTCCACGCCAAGCGGCGCAAACCAGTTACGGAAGTTATTGGCATGTTGTTCTGCCAGCAGTTCGGTGGGCGCCATCAGCGCGACCTGCTTGCCGTGCGCAATCGCCCGCAGTGCGGCAAGCGCCGCCACCAGCGTTTTACCGGAGCCAACATCGCCCTGCACCAGACGCATCATCGGAACGTCCAGCGCCATATCTCGTTCGATTTCCGCGACAACGCGCGCCTGTGCGCCCGTGGGTTTAAACGGCAGCGACGCTAAAAGTTGGTTTTTGAGCGTGTCGTTGGCGCTCAGCGGTTGCGCATGGAAACGCTGCGCTCCGGCGCGAAGCGCCAGCATACTCAGATTATGCGCCAGTAATTCTTCAAGGATCAGTCGTCGCTGCGCCGGATGCTGACCGGTTTCCAGATCGCTCAGTAGTAGCGTCGGCGGCGGACGGTGGAGGGTACGCAATGCTTCCGGCAGGCTCATCATGCCCTGCGCGAGTTCCGGCGGCAGCAGTTCGGCAATGGCGCAGGTATCCAGCAGGTCTAACGCCTGGTCGGTCAGCTTGCGCAGCGTCGCCTGCTTGACGCCTTCAGTGGTCGGATAGACAGGGGTCAGGGTTTCCTGTAACTCAGGGGTGCTGAGATCGCCCTGGATACGGTATTCCGGATGGATCATCTCAGCACCGTATTTCCCGCGCTTCGCTTCGCCATAAGCCAGCACCCGACGTCCGCTGGCAAGGCTGTTTTTCATTGCTGCGCTGAAGTTGAAAAAGCGCAGGGTGAGAATGCCGGAGCCGTCGCTTATCTGGCATGTCATCATCCGGCGACCGCCAAAAGTGATGTTGCAGTTCAGCACTTCGCCTTCGACCGTGGCATACATGCCCGGCAACAGTTCGCCGATGGGATAAAGATGGGTGCGATCTTCATAGCGCAGAGGGAGATGCAAAAGAAGATCCTGCACGGTGTGCAGGCCGATTTTTGCCAGTTTGCTGCTTTGCGCCGCGCCAACGCCCGTTAAGGAACTGAGCGGGACAGCGTCTAACAAGCGGCCCGACACGGGAATTACCCTGCGGCCTGCATGGTGGACCACCAGGAGGCATCCGCCTCGATCTCACCCTGCTGGTTCACCCGCGGGTAGGGCAAGCCTTTACGCCTGGCGACTTTCGCCAGCACCGGATAGCCGCCCTCAAACAGCAGACGCTGCTGTTCGTCCTCAGGCAGCATACTGTTTTCGCGCAGGTACATACCCGCGTTCTGTCGTTGACGCTGGGCTTCGTAAAGAATCAGCGCGGAAGCGACGGAGACGTTCAGTGATTGCACCATGCCGATCATCGGAATAATAATATCCTGATCCGCAAGGTCTAATGCTTCCTGGGTAATACCGGTTTTTTCCTGCCCCATCAGGATGCAGGTGGGACGGGTATAATCAATGTCGCGAAAATCGACCGCTTTGTCAGACAGATGGGTCGCCAGAACCTGCATGCCCTGACCTTTCAGATGGTTGACCGCCTCGCCAATGGTGCGGTGCGTTTTTACCTGCACCCAACTGTTGCTACCCGCTGCCGCGGAGGCCATGGTGCGCATGCGGCTGCCCGGCCAGACGGCGTGGACTTCATGGACGCCAACAGCGTCTGCGGTACGAATGATCGCAGAAACGTTATGAGGTTTATGAACCTGCTCCATGCAGACGGTCAGATCAGGCTGCCGCCTGGCGAGCATTTCACGGATACGCGCATAACGTTGTTCATTCATAAAACTAGTTTCGGTTACGGGTGACTTTAATCACGTCCGGCATGACGCGGATTTTGCGCATGATATTCGCCAGATGTACGCGATCGCGTGCGGTAAGACGAATAAAGGCGCTGTAGACGCGACCATCTTTTTCTTCTGTATTCAGGCTTTGAATATTGGAGGTCGTGGTGTTGATTGCCGCCGTCAGGTTAGCCAGCGCGCCCTGATGGTTAAACATATCCACTTTGATCTCGGTGATAAATTCCTGCGCCGTCTCTTTGTCCCACTCAACGGCCATAAACTTCTCTGGCTCTTTCTGGTAGCCGCGGATGTTACGGCAGGACTCGTGGTGAATCACCAGGCCTTTACCGGGGCTGACGTGGGCGATGATCGGGTCGCCAGGGATCGGACGGCAGCATTTGGCGAAGGTAATCAGTACGCCGTCTGCGCCTTTGATCGGCAGATGTCCGTGGCCCGTTGCGGCAGGCTGCGCCGTCGTGGTAGACGCCTCACCCTGCTGCAGGTTTTTCGCCACCACCACGCTCATGGCGTTACCGAGGCCGATTTCCGCCAGCAGGTCGTCAAGCGTGGCCAGTTTCATACGTTCAAGCTCGCGCTGGATATTCTCCTGCGGAATTTCAGCCAGTTTACGGCTACCGCCCAGGGCATGGTTGAGCAGGCGGCGTCCGAGGCTAACGGAATCGTCACGTTTAAGGTTTTTCAGCAGTTGACGAATCTTGGCGCGGGCTTTTGAACTGACAACGAAGTTAAGCCACGCGGCATTGGGACGAGCGCCCGGCGCGGTAATGATCTCCACCGTCTGACCGCTGGTAAGCGGCTGTGACAGCGGGTAAGGCTGTCTGTCGACGCGAGCGCCCACGCAGGCGTGACCGATGTCGGTGTGCACGGCGTATGCGAAGTCGACCGGGGTGGCGCCGGCTGGCAGTTCGACAATGCGGCCTTCCGGGGTGAAAACGTAAATCTCATCGGGGAAAAGATCGGATTTAACGCTTTCAATAAACTCAAAGGAGCTGCCTGCGCTTTGCTGTAGCTCAAGCAGACTCTGCATCCAGCGCTGAGCGCGGATTTGCGCGGTGGTGCTGGTCTCGCCATGCTCTTTATAAGCCCAGTGCGCCGCAACCCCCATCTCCGCCATCTGATCCATATCTTCAGTGCGGATTTGCACCTCAACAGGAACGCCGTGTGGGCCGATCATTGAGGTATGCAGCGACTGATAGCCGTTCGCTTTCGGAATGGCGATATAGTCCTTCACGCGGCCAGGACGCGGCTTGTAAAGGCTGTGCATCTGGCCGAGCACGCGGTAGCAGGTATCGGCGTCATGAACGATGACGCGGAAGGCGTAAATGTCCATGATCGAATGAAAACGCTGCTCTTTAAGCACCATTTTGCAGTAGATGGAATAGAGATGCTTCTCGCGTCCACTGACGCGACAGGGAATCCCTGCTTCCTGTAGCCGTCCTTCAATTTCAGAGAGGATTTTCTGGATCATCTCTTTACGGTTGCCGCGAGCGGCTTTGACGACTTCTTTAATTACCCGATAGCGGTTGGGATACAGCGCCTCAAAACCCAGCTCTTCCAGCTCGGTTTTAATGTGATGGATACCTAAACGGTGTGCCAGCGGGCTGTAAATTTCAAGCGTTTCGCGGGCGATGCGGCGACGTTTATCCGGGCGCAAAGAACCCAGTGTGCGCATGTTATGGGTACGGTCAGCAAGTTTGATGAGAATGACGCGGATATCCTGCACCATCGCCATAATCATCTTGCGAAAGTTTTCGGCCTGCGCCTCTTTCTTGTCGCGGAACTTAAGCTTATCTAGCTTCGATACCCCTTCGACCAGTTCAGCAACGCTTTTACCAAATAGCTGCTCCATGTCCTGGTAGGTGGCGGGGGTATCTTCAATCACGTCATGCAACAGCGCGGCCATCAGCGTTTCATAGTCGAGCTTCATCTCGGCCAGAATGCAGGCTACGGCAACAGGGTGCGTGATGTAAGGTTCACCGCTTGAACGTGTCTGGCCCTCGTGAGCGTCACGTGCAACGAGATACGCCTGCCGAAGACGTTTGATTTGGTCTTCAGGCAGGTAGGTTTGAATCAGCTGATTCAGGCTTTCAAACAGATACAAGGGCGACCCGCTTTGTGATTAACGACGACCTTCAGCAATCGCGGTAACGGCTTGTAATTCAGCGGCTTCCTGCTCTTGCTGTTCCTGGCGCTCACGTACGTCGAGGATCTGGTTGTTGATCAGACCTTCTTCGATTTCGCGCAGTGCGATTACGGTAGTTTTATCGTTTTCTTCCGGTACGAGCGGATCCTTTCCGCCTACCTGCATCTGACGAGCGCGACGCGCGGCGACCAGTACCAGGTCAAAACGGTTACCAATTTTCTCTACAGCGTCCTGAACAGTTACGCGTGCCATACTTAAAATGCTCCACAGGTGAAGAAATGACTGGGCATAATACTGAAAGTGGGTTCAGTCTGCCAACAGTTTGCTGATTAAAGCGTCATGGCGCTGCTTTTGGCGGCTCATGCGCAGACGTTCGGCGCGAATGATGGTTTTCAGATCGCCCAGCGCGGTGTCGAAATCATCATTCACAATAAGATAATCATATTCGGCGTAATGGCTCATTTCTGCAACAGCCTGCGCCATCCGTTTTGCGATAACGTCTTCGCTATCCTGACCACGACCACGTAGACGACGATCCAGTTCGATTTTGGAGGGCGGCAAAATGAAGATACTCCGCGCATGCGGCATTTTCTGCCGAATTTGCTGAGCGCCCTGCCAGTCGATATCCAGAAAAACATCCACGCCCGTTGCGAGAACTTGCTCAATCGCCTCGCGCGAAGTGCCGTAATAATTACCGAACACTTCGGCGTGCTCAAGGAAGGCATCCTGACCGATCATGGTTCTGAACTCATCGTGGTTGACGAAGAAATAGTGTTCGCCGTGAACCTCACCCGGGCGCGGCGCACGCGTGGTGTGAGAAACAGAAACCTGGGTGTCGTACAACGGTTGGGTTTTCAATAAAGCCTGAATCAGACTGGATTTACCCGCGCCACTGGGGGCAGAAACAATATAAAGCGTGCCTTGAGCCATGAGTATCTTACGTATGTGATTATCAAATTGAACCTACATACGGGCTTATTATACACGTCACCGCAACGCGACGTAGCTTTTGTCACACTTTTTGCGCCAGATTGTTGCGTTTTGCGAGCCTGTTTCCTGATTTAACCGACATTCTCTACAACAACTGCGAATGTCTGGAAGCCCGTGCGCAAAAGAATATATTGCCGCTCGGCTTTACCTGTGTGACGCGCTATACCTGCTCGCCAACAGACACGGGAGGCGGTAATGAAAAGAGGGATAGCGATCATAGTAGGGCTGCTGTGGTGTTCGCAGGTCTGGGGGTTATGCCCGACGTGGTCGGCGGCCAGAGCTCAGGACGAGTTATCCCGTTTACAACAACAGATTTCACGTTGGGACGACGCCTACTGGAAGGACGGGAAAAGCAACGTAGAGGACGGCGTTTACGATCAGATGCGTGCCCGACTGGCTCAGTGGCAGCGCTGCGTTGGCGAAGACGTATTGCCCGGCGACTTGCCGCCCGCTATTGGCGGCGCTGCCTCCCATCCGGTTGCCCATACCGGCGTTAAAAAGCTGACGGATAAGCGCGCGGTGCGACAATGGATGCGTGAACGCGGCGATCTGTGGGTGCAACCAAAAGTGGATGGCGTAGCGATTACCCTGGTGTATCGGGAGGGCGCGTTAACCCAGGCGATCAGCCGTGGCGATGGCCTGAAAGGCGAAGACTGGACCGCAAAAGCGCAGCGAATATCAGCCATTCCCCAGACCGTTACGGGGGCGCTGGCAAACAGCGTTCTGCAGGGTGAAATCTTTTTGCCCCGTGAGGGGCATATACAGAAAAAAATGGGGGGCATGAATGCACGTTCAAAGGTGGCTGGCCTGTTGATGCGCAAGGATAACGCCAGCGCATTACGTTCGCTGGGCGTTTTCATCTGGGCCTGGCCCGACGGACCTGATCGCATGGCTGTAAAACTCAGGCAACTGAGCGCTGCGGGCTTTACGTTGACGGAAAAATATACTCTGTTAGTGAAAAGCGCTGAAGACGTTGAGCGTGCCCGCACGCGGTGGTGGACGTCAGGCTTGCCTTTTGTGACCGATGGTGTCGTTGTCCGGACTGGCGACGAGCCAGCATCACGCGACTGGTTGCCGGGGCAGGGAAACTGGCTGGCGGCCTGGAAATATCCGCCAGTGGCCCAGGTGGCGGAAGTCACGGCGATCCATTTCACGGTCGGTAAGAGCGGAAAAGTTGCAGTGGTGGCGATGCTCGCTCCCGTCATGCTGGATGATAAACGGGTGCAGCGGGTGAATCTCGGTTCGATCAGACGCTGGCAAGAGTGGGATATCGCGCCGGGCGATCATATTCTCGTCAGCCTTGCCGGACAAGGGATCCCGCGCATTGATAAGGTGGTCTGGCGCGTTAGCGATCGGACAAAACCCGTGCCACCGGAAAATCGCTATAACTCGTTGACCTGTTTCTATGCCACCGCTGAATGCCAGGAGCAGTTTCTCTCCCGGTTGGTCTGGATTGGCTCGCGTGGCGCGTTAGGGATAGAGGGGATAGGTGAGTCGGGTTGGCGAGCGCTTCATCAACATCATCATTTTGCGCATATCTTTTCGTGGCTTGCTCTGACGCCTGAGCAAATCAAGAACACGCCTGGGTTAGCGCAGGCCAAAGGCGAGCAGCTTTGGCATCAGTTCAACCTCGTCCGCAAACAGCCGTTTACCCGCTGGCTAATGGCGATGGGAATACCACTGACGCAGACCGCGTTAAATGCCAGTGGGGCGCGTTCATGGCAGCAGATGGTCTCGAACAGCGCACACTACTGGCAGCAACTTCCCGCAACAGGCGCACGCCGTGCTGCATGGGTTATCCAGTGGCTCGCTCACGCAGAAATAAAAGCGCTCAGCCAGTGGCTGGGGAGTCAGCGTATTGATGGCTTTAGCGCTCAGTGACCCTCATGGCGATAATAAAATACCGGCAAACCCAGCTTAAGACGGAGCGCCAGTAAACGTGCGACAAAACCGAACATTAGCGTTGAGATCACAACAACGTCATGGCTGGAGACATAGTGCTGCAAGATAATGTAAAGCACGGCGGAGGCGAAGGAGACGCCAGCGTACAGTTCTTTCTGAAAGACAAGCGGAATGCGTTTGCAGAACATATCGCGTAATACGCCGCCGAAAACGCCCGTTGTCACGGCAGCAACGACGGCAATTATGGGGCCGTGCCCCATATCCAGCGCGACCTGGGCACCAATTATTGAAAAGACGACCAGCCCTAAAGCGTCTAACACCAGAAAGAGTTTGCGCAGGTAAGGCATCACCGGTGCCACAATGGTGGTCAGAACAGCGGCGGTGGCGACGATGATGACGTATTCGGGATGTTTCACCCAACCGAGAGGATAGTGACCAAGCAGAATATCGCGAACGGAACCGCCACCGATGGCTGTCGCGGTAGCAATAATAATGACGCCAAAAGTATCCATACGGCGACGACCCGCGGCCAGCGCGCCCGTCATGGCCTCAGCGGTGATTCCTATCAGGTACAGAATATGTAACAGCATGGCTCTCCCTCATCTTTAGCGCGGTAGAGAGTAGCGATTTGTGCGGTATATCACGATTGAGATTTTCTAACGCAATGGCTTTTTAATAAATTTCGCTCATGCGATTATGCCACTCAACCCATCTTACATAGGGTATTCGATAAAAAGAGGTTGTTATAATGATGAGAAAATATAATGCCTGGGAGACAAATAAGTTGATATTCAGGGAAACGTAACGCCGCCCGAACGCAGCGGGCGACGTTTGTTGGCATTTACTCGATATTCTGGATCTGCTCGCGCATTTGCTCGATCAACACTTTCAGTTCGATGGCGGAGTTAGTGACGTCGGCATTGATAGATTTTGACGCCAGCGTATTCGATTCACGGTTGAATTCCTGCATCATGAAGTCCAGACGGCGGCCCACCGCCTCTTTTTTCTTCAGGATGTTGTAGGTTTCTTTGACGTGAGCTTCCAGGCGATCCAGTTCTTCCGCCACATCAATACGCTGGGCCATCATCACCAGCTCCTGTTCCAGACGGTTATTTTCCAGCTGCACCTGAGCGTCTTCCAGTTTGGCGACCAGACGTTCACGTTGCCATTGCAGGATTTCCGGCATATGGGCGCGAACTTTTACCACTTCGGCGCTGACGCCCTCCAGACGCTGTTCGATGAGCGCTTTCAGTGCTTGCCCTTCTGTTTCGCGGGCAATAATGAAGTCGTCCAGCGCGCCGTCCAGCGCGGTCAGGATTTCAGCGGCAATGGCATCGAGATCCTGCTCCTGAGCTGCCATAACGCCGGGCCAGCGAAGGATATCAACCGGATTGATTTCCCCTTCATCGCTCTGCATTTTGACCCAGTTGGCCGCGTTCACCAGCTGTTTGGCGAGTTTCTCATTGAGAATGAGTTCGCCCTGCGCGCTGGCGTCGGGCTCAAAACGTAGCGTGCATTCGATTTTCCCACGCGTCAGGCGCGTACGGATACGTTCGCGAACAACAGGCTCAAGGCTACGGAACTGCTCCGGCAGACGAAAGTAAGTTTCCAGATAACGCTGGTTTACCGAGCGCATTTCCCAGGTCGCGCTACCCCATTCACCCTTGATTTCACGCCGGGCGTAGGCGGTCATACTGCGGATCATAGACGTTCCTGTTTTTAAAGGAGAGATGGGACGATTATAGCCATCCCGGCCTTGTCAGGATAGGAATAAGAGCGGGAAGTCCGTATAATGCGCAGCCACATTCGTTTCAAGCCGGAGATTTCAATATGCGTCCAGCAGGCCGTAGCGCTAATCAGGTGCGTCCCGTAACCCTGACCCGTAACTATACAAAACATGCTGAAGGCTCGGTGCTGGTCGAATTTGGCGATACTAAAGTGCTGTGCACCGCCTCGATTGAAGAAGGCGTCCCGCGCTTTCTGAAAGGGCAGGGCCAGGGCTGGATCACGGCGGAATATGGCATGCTGCCGCGCGCGACCCATACCCGTAACGCTCGTGAAGCGGCGAAAGGTAAGCAGGGTGGGCGCACGATGGAAATCCAGCGTCTTATCGCCCGCGCGCTGCGCGCTGCGGTGGATCTCAAAACGCTGGGCGAATTTACCATCACGCTGGACTGCGACGTGATCCAGGCCGACGGCGGTACGCGTACGGCATCCATTACTGGTGCCTGCGTTGCGCTGGCCGATGCGCTGAATAAGCTGGTGGCAAGCGGTAAGCTAAAAACCAATCCAATGAAAGGCATGGTGGCGGCAGTATCCGTCGGGATCGTCAACGGCGAAGCGCTTTGCGATCTGGAGTACGTCGAAGACTCCGCAGCAGAAACGGACATGAATGTTGTGATGACCGAAGACGGGCGCATCATTGAAGTACAGGGCACGGCAGAAGGCGAGCCGTTTAGCCATGAAGAACTGCTCACCCTGTTGGCGTTGGCCCGGGGGGGAATCGAATCCATTGTCGCGACGCAGAAGGCGGCGTTGGCAAATTGATTTTAAGGCGACCAGTGAGTCGCCTTTTTTTTGTCTGCGGTTTTCGAAACAGATTTCGTAAATGATGAAAGTGAAAGAGGAGCGAATCCATGAAACCATATCAGCGCCAGTTTATTGAATTTGCGCTTAACAAACAGGTACTCAAGTTTGGCGAATTTACGCTGAAATCCGGGCGCAAAAGCCCCTATTTCTTCAACGCCGGGCTGTTTAATACCGGGCGCGATCTGGCACTGTTAGGCCGTTTTTACGCCGAAGCGTTAGTGGATTCCGGAATTGAATTCGATCTGCTCTTTGGTCCTGCTTACAAAGGCATCCCGATTGCGACAACCACCGCGGTCGCGCTGGCTGAGCACCATGACAAAGATCTGCCGTACTGTTTTAACCGCAAAGAAGCGAAAGATCACGGCGAGGGCGGTAGCCTGGTCGGTAGCCCGCTGCAGGGGCGCGTTATGCTGGTCGATGATGTGATCACTGCCGGTACCGCGATACGCGAGTCGATGGAGATTATCCAGGCCAACGGCGCGACGCTGGCAGGCGTGCTGATCTCTCTGGATCGTCAGGAACGGGGTCGCGGTGAAATCTCCGCCATTCAGGAGGTTGAGCGCGACTACGGCTGTCAGGTGATTTCTATCATCACCCTGCAAGACCTGATTGCCTATCTTGAAGAGAAGCCGGAAATGGCAGGTCATTTGGCGGCGGTGCGGGCGTATCGCGAAGCGTATGGTGTGTAATTTACGGACCCGGTAGCGTTGCGCTTACCGGAGCTGTGTTATTTCTTTGTAAGCCGGATAAGGTGAAACCGCCATCCGGCTTTTTGTTATTGCAACTGCGCAGCGAGCAACGGCCAGCGGGCGTCGAAATCGTCCGTAGGACGGTATTTGAATTCGCTACGCACAAAGCGTGAAAGCATGCCTTCACAGAAAGCCAGTATCTGGCTTGCCAGCAGCGTTTCGTCCGTAACGTATCCTTCGCCTTCACGCATACGCTTTTCGCGCAGCACTTGACGCAGCTGCGCCTCAATACGCTCAAACAGTTGATTAATGCGACCCTGCAAACGGTCCTGTTCAAACATCAGCGCATGGCCGGTCAGGATACGCGTCAGCCCAGGGTTACGTTCACCGAATCCCAGAATCAGCAACACAATCAGGCGCAAACGGGTGCTGGTGTCTTTTTCATCTTTCAGTATCAGGTTGATACGCGTGATCAGGCTGTCTTCGATAAACTCTATCAGGCTATCGAACATGCGAGTCTTGCTGGGAAAGTGGCGATACAACGCCGCTTCGGACACGCCGACAGAAGCCGCCAGTTTTGCCGTGGTGATGCGTTGGCTTCCATCGCTGGATTCCAGCATCAGCGCCAGAGACTGAAGTATTTCTTCGCGACGGTTCCTTTTCGCAGTTTGTTTTTCTGCCATGTTACAAAATACCCCTGAAAATAAGCACTTGCCAGGCGAGCATCCACACTATGACCGCAAACCCGGCGTTTGCGGTGATGTTATGACGTTATTGGGATGCGTAATGCCTTACTTACGACCGGAATGGCCGAAACCGCCCTCACCACGATCGGTGGCGTCAAAATCTTCTACCAGATTAAATTCAGCCTGCACAACCGGCACGAAAACCATCTGCGCAATACGTTCGCCTGGCTCAATGGTGAAGCTGTCCTGCCCACGGTTCCAGACAGAAACCATCAACTGCCCCTGATAGTCGGAATCGATCAGGCCCATCAGGTTGCCCAATACGATACCATGCTTATGGCCCAGGCCAGAACGCGGCAGGATAACGGCAGCCAGAGACGGATCGGCGATATGAATCGCCAGACCGGTTGGCAGCAGAGTGGTTGCGCCCGGTGCCAGTTCTACGGCGTCATCGAGACAGGCTCGCAGGTCAAGTCCGGCAGAACCGGAGGTGGCATAGGTCGGCAGCGGGAATTGCTTGCCAACACGCGGGTCCAGAATCTTAACGTCGATTTTTTTCATCATAACGGGTCACGATCTCGTCGAGTAATAATTGGCCCAGGAGTGCTTTGCGCTCAAGCGGTAAGACTTTATCTCCATCCTGCCAGAAAAGGTGTAACGCATTGCTGTCGCTATTAAATCCTTGATTAGAAAGCGAAACGTCGTTAGCGCAGATCAGATCAAGGTTTTTACGGATACGCTTTTGCCGGGCGTATTCTTCCACATTATTTGTTTCCGCGGCAAACCCAACGACAAAGGGGCGAGAATCTTTCAGCGCGGCGACCCCGGCGATAATGTCAGGGTTTTTGACCATTTTTACTGTTAATTCATCTCCCTGCGTGGCCTGTTTTTTTATTTTTTCACTGGCGACGGCGGCGGCCCGATAGTCTGCCACCGCCGCACAGCCGATAAAAATATGCTGTTGCTTAACGGCGGACTGAACCGCAGCTTCCATCTCCAGTGCGGTCATGACGTCTACACGCTGTACAAAAGGCGGCGTGGGTAATGACACCGGACCGGAAACCAGCGTGACGTTTGCGCCACGGCGAGCGGCAGCGGCGGCGATAGCAAAGCCCATCTTACCGGAGCTGTGATTGGAAATATAACGCACCGGATCGAGCGGCTCGCGCGTCGGGCCCGCGGTAATCATGATGTTAAGATGTTGCAGGTCGTTGACAGGCAAAAAATGCGCCGCGGCCATATCAACGATAGTCAGGGGATCCAACATCCGCCCCGGACCGACATCGCCGCACGCCTGGCTACCGCTATCCGGTCCCCAGATTATCAGGCCGCGAGAGGCGAGCACCGCCAGATTATGCTGTGTGGCGGCAGCGCGGTACATTTGCTGGTTCATCGCCGGTAACACGGCAACGGGCGCCGGTGTCGCCAGACAAATAGTGGAAACCAGATCGTTGGCCATCCCCGCGGCAACCCGTGCGATGAGATCCGCCGTGGCGGGGGCAAGAATCACTAAATCAGCCCATTTTCCCAGCTCAATATGACCCATTGCGGCTTCCGCTGCGGGATCAAGCAGGCTGTCCGAAACAGGATACCCGGAAACCGCCTGTAGGCTCAGTGGGGTGATAAAGGCTTTTGCCGCTTCGGTCATTGCCACACGGACATCAGCGCCGCGTTCGCGCAGGCGACGCACCAGTTCAGGGGTTTTGTAGGCGGCTATGCCGCCGCTGACGCCGAGAACGATCTTTTTACCGGCCAGGCTCATCATGATATTTCCTGTTGGGTGACACCAGAAGGCGGACATTTTATCACAATCCTTAAACTGCCGTGTGCTCGCTCATGAATCACTTTGCGAGGCGCTACGCAGGCGTGAAAACTCACCGTCGAATCCCCAAAAGCGCTATGCCAACATGCCCGCTGGCAGAGGGGAGAGAAAAATGGAAACCGTTGAGTGCAGATGGCCGAGGGAAAAATTGTTGGCGCAGGGGGTTGAGACGCTCACGGATGCCGAGCTGCTGGCGCTCTTTTTACGTACGGGAACGCAGGGGAAAGATGTTTTTACGTTGGCGAAAGAGATCCTCAACCATTTTGGGTCTTTGTACGGCTTGCTGACTGCCGACTACGCCCAGTTCGTTAAGGTCACAGGGATTGGCGTGGCAAAGTATGCGCAGTTGAAGGGAATTGCGGAGCTGGCGCGGCGCTTTTATGACGTTCGGCTTAAAGAAGAAAATCCGTTACTGAGTCCGGAAATGACGCGAGCGTTTCTGCGCAGCCAGTTCGCCGGCGAAGAACGTGAGGTGTTTATGGCGATTTTCCTTGACGCTCAGCACAAGGTTATTAAACATAGCCGCCTTTTCTCGGGGACGCTGAGCCATGTTGAGGTGCATCCACGTGAAATTGTTCGGCAGGCGATCAAAATTAACGCTTCAGCGGTGATCCTTGCCCATAATCACCCGTCGGGGTGTGCAGAGCCGAGCAAAGCGGATAAACTCATCACCGAGCGTGTGGTAAAATGCTGCCAGTTCATGGACATCCGTGTGCTTGATCATCTTGTTATGGGGCGCGGCGAGTACGTTTCTTTTGCGGAACGCGGTTGGATTTGACCGACTTTGCGCGATCCATCGGGATCTTTGTCTGTTCGGGACTTGAGCACATCGCTGACTCAGCGTATACTACGCCACCTTTGAGAATCTCGGGTTTGGCATTTGGGCCTGGCAATCGAGAGTTCAATAGAACTATGCGATGACCGGGCTGTAAAGCCTGACGAGGCGCCGATACCCCATACGAAGCTCGAGCTAATTTGATTTTTGGAGAATAGACATGTCCCGAGTCTGCCAAGTTACTGGCAAGCGTCCGGTGACCGGTAACAACCGTTCCCACGCACTGAACGCGACTAAACGCCGCTTCCTGCCTAACCTGCACTCTCACCGTTTTTGGGTTGAGAGCGAAAAGCGTTTTGTCACCCTGCGTGTATCTGCTAAAGGTATGCGTGTAATTGATAAGAAAGGCATCGAAACAGTTCTGTCCGAACTGCGTGCCCGTGGCGAAAAGTACTAAGTACTTAAAGAGGAAATAAATCATGGCTAAAGGTATTCGTGAGAAGATCAAGCTGGTTTCTTCTGCTGGTACTGGTCACTTCTATACCACTACGAAGAACAAACGTACTAAGCCGGAAAAACTGGAACTGAAAAAATTCGATCCAGTTGTTCGTCAGCACGTGATCTACAAAGAAGCGAAAATTAAATAATTCTCGCTTTGCTGTAACGAAAAACCTCGCTCAGGCGGGGTTTTTTGTTTTCTGGCTGTCCCCATATAAGTGAGAGCGGAAACACAACCGGAGACGCTATGCCTGAATTACCTGAAGTCGAAACCAGCCGCCGCGGTATTGAGCCGCATCTGGTCGGGGCCAAAATTCTGCATGCTCATGTGCGTAATGGCCGTCTGCGTTGGCCAGTCTCTGAAGAGATCTATCGTCTGAGCGACCAGCCGGTGCTCAGTGTTCAGCGCCGTGCCAAATATCTTCTGCTGGAGCTTCCTGACGGATGGATCATTATCCATCTGGGAATGTCGGGCAGCTTGCGTATCCTTCCTGAAGAACTTCCTGCTGAAAAGCATGATCACGTCGACTTAGTGATGAGCAATGGTAAAGTTCTACGCTACACCGATCCTCGTCGTTTTGGCGCCTGGCTGTGGACGAAGGTGCTGGAAGGGCATAACGTGCTGGCGCATCTGGGGCCTGAACCGCTCAGCGACGATTTCAACGGCGAGTATTTGCATCAGAAGTGCGTGAAAAAGAAAACGGCGATTAAACCCTGGTTGATGGACAACAAGCTGGTGGTGGGCGTCGGGAATATTTACGCCAGTGAGTCTCTGTTTGCCGCAGGCATTCATCCTGACCGCCTGGCATCGTCGTTGTCTGAAGCGGACTGTGAACTGTTGGTGCGGGTGATTAAGGCTGTTTTACTGCGATCCATCGAGCAGGGTGGGACGACGCTAAAAGATTTTCTGCAAAGTGATGGCAAGCCGGGCT
This sequence comes from Citrobacter sedlakii NBRC 105722, assembly GCF_000759835.1. Classification (GTDB taxonomy): domain Bacteria; phylum Pseudomonadota; class Gammaproteobacteria; order Enterobacterales; family Enterobacteriaceae; genus Citrobacter_A; species Citrobacter_A sedlakii. Next base: position 24,934 of record NZ_BBNB01000004.1, on the reverse strand, counting down.
ATTTTGCTCAGGAACTGCAGGTATATGGCCGTAAGGGCGAGCCGTGCAGAGTATGCGGTACGCCGATTATCGCGACGAAGCACGCCCAGCGCGCGACGTTTTACTGTCGCCGCTGTCAGAAGTAAAACGTAAAGAGATGGCCGGATGACATCCGGCATTAGCCGTTTAGTTAAGCTTATCCATTAACGCTTGATGGATATTGTCTGGCAGGAAGTGGGTGACATCGCCCGCATGGCGCGCGACCTCTTTAACCAGCGACGAAGAAATAAAAGACCACTCCTTCGACGGCATTAAAAACACGCTTTCCAGCTCTGGCATCAGATGACGGTTCATGTGCGCCAGCTGCATCTCATATTCAAAATCCGCCACGGCGCGGAGTCCGCGAATCAGGATAGTCGCCTGCTGTTCGCGGGCAAAATTCGCCATCAAATCACTGAACCCCCGCACCTCGACGTTGGGCAAGTGCGCAGTAGCCTGGCGCGCGAGGGCGACGCGCTCGTCCAGCGAAAACAGGGGTTTTTTACTGGGGCTGGCGGCAATCGCCAGAATGACGTGATCAAACATCTGCGTGGCGCGCGTGATGATATCGATATGGCCGTTGGTCAGCGGATCAAACGTGCCCGGATAGATTGCCCGTTTTTGCATAACAGCCCTCAATGCGTTTTCGGTGGCAGATAAGGTTCCAGCAGTTGTAGTAAGCGCTGGAGCGCGCCCTGGTTTTGATACAGCACTTCAACTGCGTGACGACCATAAAAATTACGATAATCGGCGTCGGTCAGTAAAGAGGAAACTTCTTTGGCGAGGCTGGTGGCGTCGGTGACGGTAATCAGACCGCTGGCTTGCTCCAGACGAGCGCAGATATCTTTAAAGTTAAAGGTGTGAGGACCCATCAGCACCGGGATCGCGTGCGCGGCAGCTTCCAGCGGGTTATGCCCACCTCGCTCAACCAGCGATCCTCCGACAAAGGCGAGATCCGCAATGCCGTAAAGCAGCATGAGTTCACCCATTGTATCGCCAACCACCACCTGGGTACTGGCCGAGGGCACCTCGCCAGAAGAGCGTGTGGTGTAACTGAGACCTGCCTCACGAACGAGATTAATCGCATCCGGGAAGCGCTCCGGATGACGGGGCACTAGGATCAGCAGCAGGTTGGGGAACTGGTGGAGCAATGCCTGATGCGCGGCGATGACAATACTCTCTTCGCCATCATGAGTGCTGGTGGCGATCCACACCGGGCGGTGGGGGGCCCACTGACGGCGCAGCGTAACCGCTTTTGCCGCAAGCTGCGGCGTAACGGAGATATCAAACTTCAGGCTGCCGGTTACGGTGACCTGATTATTCTTCGCGCCCAGCGTCACAAAGCGCTGACCATCTTCTTCATTTTGCGCCGCAATTAGCGTAATACGGCGAAGGATTCGGCGGATAAATTTCCCCAGCTTCGCGTAACCGTTGGCAGAACGGGCGGAAAGACGCGCATTGGCGATGACCAGCGGGATGTTGCGCTTATGCAGCGCGGCGATCAGGTTCGGCCACAGTTCGGTTTCCATAATCAATACCAGTTTGGGGTCGACCTTATTGAGGAAGCGGCCAAGCGCATCGGGTAAATCATAGGGAAGATAGACGTGCTGGACATCGCTGCCGAAAGCGGACTGAACCCGCTCAGAGCCGGTTGGCGTCATGGTGGTGACGGTAATCGGCAGATCAGGATAGCGATGCCGTAACGCGCGAACTAAAGGAATAGCCGCCAGCGTTTCGCCGACGGAGACAGAATGAAGCATGATCCCGCCCGGCTTAAGAGGGCGGCGGTAAAAGCCGTAGCGTTCACCCCAGCGTTTACGGTAGGCCGGGGCCTTACGTCCGCGCACCCACAGCCGTATCCAGATCAGCGGCTGAATCAGGTAAAGAAGGGCGGTGTAAAGCAATTCGAGCATAGTAAATAGCTGACTTATGGATGTGCTGGGGATTCTATGTATTTAGCCAGGGCTTTACCATTACTTTTCCTGTTTTTGACTTAAATAGCCTTAAGTCTGGCTAATAAAGCCTGTCAGACACAGAATTTTTGCATTTTTATGCGATTTATTGATTTTTGCGCCCTGAAGCGGGCATCGTGCGTTTGATAAGCCGTTAAGAAAGCCCAGATAAATTAATTATCAATATGATTTAAAAAACAAAAAATCGCTAACTGCTTAAAGTTTATTCGTGTCGGATCGCAGCGAAAGAAGTGATACACTAGCGGATAAAAGTCAGTGCGGTATCAGTAATCAGGTAGCTGTTGAGCCTGGGGCGGTAGCGTGCTTTTTTCTGCTTAAATTACCGGATAATCACAACAAAAGAGTCGCGTGTGGAAAAGCCTTTTCGAAAAATTCTGGTTATCAAGATGCGTTTCCACGGGGATATGCTTTTAACCACTCCCGTTATTAGTACGCTGAAAAAAAATTATCCTGACGCCAAAGTCGATGTGCTTCTTTACCAGGACACGATACCTATTTTGTCTGAAAACCCTGAGATAAATGCGCTTTATGGCATCAGTAATAAGGGGGCGGGAACGGCAGATAAAATCAAAAATGCGCTTTCGCTGATTAAGACTTTACGCAGTAATCAGTATGACCTGGTCATTAATCTTACCGACCAGTGGATCGTGGCGCTGATAGTCCGGTGCCTGAATGCCAGGGTAAAAATATCCCAGGACTTTGCCAACCGTCAGTCCGTCTTCTGGAAAAACAGTTTTACGCACCTCGTTCCCTACCGCGGCGAACATGTTGTTGAGCGGACATTGTCTGCGCTCTGCCCGCTTGGGCTGGAGCATGTGGTAACGGAAACGACGATGAGTTATCTGCCAGAGCACTGGGAAAACATGCGTCAGCAGCTGGCGAAACTCGGCGTGACGCGCCAGTATGTGGTGATTCAGCCAACTGCAAGGCAATTATTTAAGTGCTGGGATAACGAAAAATTTTCCCGCGTCATTGATGCCCTTGAACGTCGTGGTTATCAGGTTGTGCTGACGTCCGGCCCGTCCGCAGACGATTTAGCCTGCGTAGAAGAAATCGCCCAGGGGTGTGAAACCAAACCGGTTACTGGCCTTGCGGGAAAAACCCGCTTCCCTGAATTAGGCGCGTTGATCGACCATGCCGTGCTCTTTATTGGCGTCGATTCTGCACCCGGACACATTGCCGCCGCGGTTAAAACACCGGTGATATGCCTTTTTGGCGCGACAGACCACGTTTTCTGGCGTCCCTGGACTGACAATATTATTCAGTTTTGGGCGGGAGATTATCAGACAATGCCTCAGCGACGTGAACTGGATCGAAATAAAAAATATATGTCCGTTATACCTGCAGAGGACGTGATTGCGGCGACGGAAAAAATGTTGCCACAAAATGCGCAAATTATTGGGATGGATGCGTCGGTATGATCGTTGCTTTTTGTCTGTATAAGTATTTTCCGTTTGGCGGATTACAACGTGACTTCCTGCGTATTGCTCAAACCGTCGCTGCGCGTGGACATCAGGTTCGCGTTTACACTCAGTCCTGGGAAGGGGAATATCCCGAAGGATTCGAACTGATTCACGTGCCGGTAAAATCACGGACCAACCACGGACGTAATGCAGAGTATTACGCGTGGGTGCAGGCGCATCTCCGAGCGCATCCGGTGGATCGGGTCGTCGGCTTTAACAAAATGCCGGGTCTGGATGTCTATTTTGCCGCTGATGTCTGTTATGCCGAGAAGGTTGCGCAGGAGAAAGGTTTTTTCTATCGCCTGACATCCCGTTACCGCCACTATGCGGCGTTTGAACGGGCGACGTTCGAACAGGGTAAGCCCACGCAACTGATGATGCTGACCGATAAACAGATTGCTGATTTCCAGAAGCATTATCAAACCGAAGCGGAACGTTTCCATATCCTCCCGCCAGGGATCTATCCGGACAGAAAATACAGTGCGCAAATCCCGGACGCTCGCGAGGTTTATCGTCAGAAGAACGGGATCGCCGGACAGCAAAATTTGTTGTTGCAGGTGGGGTCCGACTTTACGCGTAAAGGCGTGGATCGATCGATTGAAGCGCTGGCTTCCCTGCCGGAGGCGCTGCGCCACAATACGCTGCTGTATGTTGTTGGCCAGGACAAGCCCAGAAAATTTGAAGCGCTGGCGGAAAAACGCGGCGTACGGGGTAATGTGCATTTTTTCTCCGGGCGTAATGATGTGGCAGAGCTGATGGCCGCCGCTGATATACTGCTGCACCCTGCTTACCAGGAAGCGGCAGGTATCGTTTTGCTTGAGGCGATTGCCGCCGGGTTGCCGGTCCTCACGTCGGCGGTATGTGGTTTTGCCCACTATATTGAAGACGCTAACTGTGGTGTTGCCATCACTGAGCCCTGGAAACAAGAAGCACTAAACGACATTTTACGTAAAGCGCTGACGCAGCCATCATTGCGCAACGCATGGGCTGAAAACGCACGCCATTATGCGGATACGCAAGATTTGTACAGTCTGCCGGAAAGAGCGGCGGACATCATTACAGGTGATCTGGATGGTTGAACTGAAGGAACCGTTAGCCACGTTATGGCGCGGTAAAGATGCTTTTGAGGAAGTTAAAACGCTGCAGGGAGACGTTTTCAGGGAACTGGAAACCCGCCGTACGCTGCGATTTGAACTGGCGGAGAAAAGCTATTTCCTTAAATGGCATCGGGGCACTTCGCTCAAAGAGATCGTCAAAAATTTACTTTCGCTACGCATGCCGGTTTTAGGGGCCGACAGAGAGTGGAACGCCATCCATCGTCTCCGGGATGTGGGGGTGGATACTATGCACGGAGTGGGTTTTGGTGAGAAAGGTTTAAATCCGCTGACCAAAACTTCGTTTATTATTACCGAAGATCTAACGCCCACTATCAGCCTGGAAGATTACTGCGCGGAATGGGCGTCAAACCCGCCTGACGTAAAGATTAAGCGAATGCTTATTCACCGCGTCGCAACGATGGTTCGTAAAATGCACGCGGCCGGTATCAATCACCGCGACTGCTATATTTGCCACTTTCTCCTGCACCTGCCCTTTTCGGGGCATGAGAGCGAGCTTAAGGTGTCCGTCATCGATCTCCATCGTGCGCAAATTCGAAGCAAAGTGCCTCGCCGCTGGCGCGATAAAGATCTGATCGGCTTGTATTTCTCGTCCCTGAATATTGGCTTGACGCAGCGGGATATCTGGCGGTTTTTGCAGGTGTACTTTGAGGCGCCATTAAGCGCGATTTTACGGGATGAAACTAAGTTATTAAGTGCAGCAAAAATTAAAGCAGAAAAAATAAAAGAAAGAACAATAAGAAAAGGGTTGTGATTTGTATGAAATTGATGAGCCACAGTTAACAGCAAATGAAAATATATTTTATAAACTGGAAAGCTGATTATGAGACTCACATGATTAGCTATTTACATAAACATTACCCGGTTACAAATATTGATGTCCCATCACGATATGTCTGGTGGGGTAAGAAATTAACAAAAATTGGTATTCAACCTGATTGGCTTGGTAAAAAATTTATTCATAAAAGCATTGCAGATTTAAAGCCAACGGATGTTGCTGTCTTTAATGATAGCGTAATAAATAAAGGCCTGACTCCTTATATTATCAAAAATTTGAATTGTCGAAAGGTGCTATTATTAAGGAATACCGTAAGCATTCCTTTTTTGAAGGAGTGGAGTCATGCTTTTGATATTATTTATGATTTTGAAAATCGCGGTCACTTTAATGACAAATTAAAATATATTGGCCAATTTTTTCCTGTTGGTTTGAAAGAAATTGATAAATATGTTTTGGCGAATAAGAAAACAAAAAAACCTGTATGCTTTTTTTTAGGTAGAGATAAAAAAAGGCTACCGGAAATAATTAAATTGGCAGACAAACTTACATCCTTTAATCTGCAATTAGATTTTAATGTGGTTAAAGACTATGAAACGAATGATGACTCTGGATTTCTGATCGACGAACCATTATCTTATAAAGAAAATTTAGCGCATGCTCTTGCTTCAGATATCATTGTGGATATTACTCAGCAAAACCAGTCGGGTTGGACACTTCGGGTTCTCGAAGCACTATATTTTAATAAAAAAATAATTACAAATAATCTCAGCGTGCTGGATTCAGAGGTATTTTCAAGGGATCGTTTTTTTGTTCCTGGATATCACTCGTGGGGTGATTTTGAATGGTTTTTACAGTCATCGATTGCACCGTTGTCACCAGAAGTCCTCTATTCTTACAGCCCTGACCGTATGATTGAAAAAGTTATTGAAGACTTCCAGGCGTTGTAAATTAATCACATTCAATAGTGACAGTTAATCTGGAAATTTATGAAAGTAGCATTTATTGGTGAAGCTGTTTCAGGTTTTGGTGGCATGGAAACGGTTATCCGGGATGTCATTAACCACTTACAAGAAAAACCCTTCGGGCATACGTGCGACATGTTTTTCTTTTGTCGAAATGACAAAATGGATAAAGCATGGTTGAATAATATCAACTATTCATGCTCTTTCTCAAACACCCGACTCGGTTTTTTGCGTCGCGCAAAGCATATTAATGCATTTAACAAGTGGCTAAAAGAAACACGGCCTGATGTTGTGATTTGTATTGACGTGTTATCTTGTCTTTTTGCCAGTAAAGCGCGAAAAAAATCGGGTGTGGATTTCACCCTTTTTTCCTGGCCACATTTTTCGCTTGATCATAAAAAACATGCTGAGTGTATCATCCATGCAGATTACCATCTGGCAATAAGCTCCGGGATTAAAGAGCAGATGATAGCGCGTGGTATAGAGCAAAGTCGAATCAGCGTTATTTTTAATCCGGTATCAAGAAAATCGACTATCGTTTATCCACCTGAGCCGGGTCAGCCTGCGGTATTCCTTTACGTTGGGCGTATGAAGTTCGAAGGGCAAAAAAGAATCAAGGACTTGCTCGATGGGCTGTCTCGAGCGGAAGGGGATTGGCGACTACATGTGATTGGCGATGGTTCTGATTTTGAGAAATGTCAAAAGTACGGGCAGGATCTGGGGATTGGCGAACGTATTACCTGGCATGGATGGCAGGGTTCACCGTGGGATGTGGTAAAGAAAGAAATAAAAAACGTGACGGCGTTATTACTGACGTCCTCTTTTGAGGGTTTTCCAATGACGTTACTGGAAGCAATGTCATATGGTATACCCTGCATCAGTTCTGACTGTATGTCGGGTCCGCGAGATATGATTCAACCGGGTATAAATGGTGAGCTTTTCCCTCCTGGGGATATCAAGCAATTCGTTAACCTGCTAAATCATTCTATTGCAGGCAGTGTGATATATAATAATAATCTGATTCCAGCGTCCATCGATAACTTCTATAATGATATTTATTTTGAAAATTTAGAAAGTACAATTTCTGCTAAAAATAATAAGTGATCACTATGACGACAAAGTACTTTGACGAAAAAGTCATTCAGCAAACTTTAGATTATAATTATACAGAGCATAGTGATGTTGAATGTTTTAACATTGCCTATGGCATCGACAAGAACTTTCTGTTTGGCTGTGGCGTATCCATTGCTTCTATTCTGATCGCTAACCCAGAAATACCGCTGGCATTTCATGTCTTCACAGATTTTTTCAGCGATGACGATCGTGCGCGTTTTCATGCGCTGGCTGAACAATATTCTACTCGGATCGCTGTCCATTTAGTGGATTGCGAGCAACTCAAATCATTACCCAGCACAAAAAACTGGTCCTACGCGACATACTTTCGATTTATCATCGCCGATCGCTTTGCGGGTAAAACCGATAAGGTGCTGTACCTGGATGCGGATATTGCCTGTAAAGGAAGCATTCAGGAACTGATTGATCTGCATTTTACCGAGCACGAAATTGCAGCAGTTGTTGCCGAAGGAGAAACCGAATGGTGGACGAAACGTTCGGTCAGTCTGGCAACGCCGGGTCTGGTGTCCGGTTATTTCAATGCAGGCTTCTTACTTATCAATATTCCTCGCTGGGCGCAGGAAGATATCTCGCGTAAAGCCATTGAAATGTTGCGCGATCCGGATGTTGTTCAGCGCATAACGCACCTGGATCAGGATGTACTCAATATGCTGCTGGTGGACAAGGCGCGTTTTGTGGATAAAAAGTTCAATACCCAGTTCAGCATTAACTATGAATTAAAGGAAAGGGTGTTAAACCCTGTCAATGAAAGCACCGTGTTTATACATTATATCGGTCCGACAAAACCATGGCATCAGTGGGGAAATTATCCTGTTGCTCAAAGCTTTTTGAATGCGAAAAAGCTGTCACCCTGGTCTAGTGTTGACTTGCTAAAACCTAAAAATAGCCATCAGTTGCGCTATGCAGCAAAGCACATGTTTAACCAGAAAAAGTACGTTGCTGGTGTGATGGATTATTTATATTACTTTAAAAGTAAGCTTGTTAAATAAATATAACTATAGGTGATGCAGTGAACTCATTTCCTGAAATAGAGATAACAGAGTTTAAAGTTTTTGATGAACGCTTAAATGACTGCGATGAAACGTTACATATCTCTTATGGCATTGATGAGAATTATCTTGATGGCGTGGGTGTCTCCATTTCTTCTGTTCTCCTGCATAATAAAATAAATGTCGAATTTCATATTATCTGCGATCGTTATGTCCAGAGTTTCATTGAAAAAATTGCCTTACTTGCGAATCAGTATCACGTTAAAATTTCGCTTTACACCATTAACGTGAGCTGCCTTGAAGTTTTGCCAAGAACAAAGGTCTGGTCCAGGGCAATGTATTTTCGCCTGTTTGCATTTAATTATCTTCGTCAAAAAATGGATAGATTACTCTATCTTGATGCCGATGTTGTCTGCAAAGGATCGCTTGAGGCGCTTTTAGCGATAGATCTGACAGATAAAATTGCTGCGGTTGTTAAAGATGTTGATTCTATCCAGGCAAAAGTTGATGAGCGCTTACCCGCTTATCATCTACAGGGGCGCTACTTTAACTCTGGTGTTGTGTTAGTCAATCTCCAGCAGTGGACGGCGCAGTGTTTAACAGAACACGCGCTTTCATTGTTAACCGGAGAAGAAGGTCAATCTCCATTTTTCAAATATCCCGATCAGGATGTGTTAAATATCCTGCTAATTGATAAAGTGGTCTTTTTACCACGCGAATACAATACTATTTATACCATTAAAAGTGAATTGAAAGATAAAACACATCTGAATTATTTAAACGTCATTACAAATAATACAAAATTGATTCATTATACCGGGGCAACTAAACCCTGGCATGCTTGGGCAAAGTATCCTTCTGTTATTTATTTCACCACTGCGCAGGTTAAATCACCATGGCAGACTGTCCCGGCTAAAAATGCAAAAACCATGGTGGAGTACAAAAAAAGATATAAACACCTTCTGGTTCAGAAGCATTATTTACAAGGAATAATCGCAGGCGCCGCCTATCTCTATCGAAAAATTTTAGCGAAATAAATTTCCCACAATTATGATTACTGAAACAAAAATAAAAAATTATACTGTCTTCGTTAAACAAGACGGGCAAAAATACATCGATATTTTCACTGATTTTCTTAACCACAATCTTAGCGTATTAAAAGTCTTTCGTAGTATTGAAGATACCAAGGTCGTATTGATCGATACCGAGCATGGTAAATATATTCTGAAGATTTTTCACCCTAAAGTAAAAAACACTGAGCGATTTTTCAAATCGCTGGTGAAAGGGGACTACTACGAAAAACTTTTCTACCAGACGGATCGTGTTCGCCAGGAAGGGTATGATGCGTTAAATGATTTTTATCTGTTGGCAGAAGTGAAAACGCTGCGTTATGTCCACACCTATATCATGATTATTGAGTACATCGAAGGTGTGGAACTGGCCGACATGTCTGACATCTCTTCTGACATAAAGAGCAAGATTAAGCATTCGATCGAGGGACTTCACCAACATGGTATGGTCTCAGGCGACCCGCATAAGGGTAACTTTATATTACAGGATGGTGAGATAAGGATCATTGACCTGTCCGGAAAAAGACCCTCTCGTCAACGGATGGCTAAAGACAGAATCGATTTAGAACGTCATTATGGCATTGAAAACACGAGCAAAGATCTGGGTTACTATCTTTTGGTCTACAAGAAAAAATGGCGTAATTTTTTGCGTCGTCTGAAAGGCAAAAGTGTGCGCTAAGTTTGACTGTGATATCCCGGATATTGCAATTGGCAGGTCTAAATGCAAAAATGGCGTTGTATATTTTATGAGCAGGTTCAGTACTCTATTTCGATTACCCTCGCTAAAGATAAGCTATGAACACTTACCTCAAAGATTCATCGTGATTTAAGTTGCATGATTAACATACAGGTTTTATATGAGTAATGTTAAGTTTTTAACTCGCGCCGGTGTTCAGCAGCTTACTGAAAGCAGAACATCTGAAAACGTTATCATTTTCTTGTCGGGTCCTACGTCCCGAGGGACGCCACTGTCTCTTTTACGCAACAATGATGTCATCACCGTTAACGGCGCGGCGGAATACTTGCTCAGTAATGGTATTACCCCTTTCATTTATGTCTTAACAGACGCACGCTTTCTGCTGCAACGGCGTGAGGACTTTTATAAGTTCAGCCGCGGCAGTAAATTTACCTTCGTCAATATGGACGTTTATGAGGCCGCATCGGAAGAAGACAAGTGCTACATGCGCGCTCATTGCTTCATTTTGCGCGCGTTTTATAAGCGTGAAAAAGGCGGACTTTTCAAGAAGTTGAAGCTGGAAACGCTGTCTCGATGGAACAAGAAACTGTTGATCAACGTCCCTGTCTCTAAGCGCGGAAGGCTGGTTGGCTTTAGTAAGGATATCAGCTTCGGCTATTGTTCATGCCATACCGTGGCGTATACCGCAATGCAAATAGCATATTCGCTGGGGTACGATAACACTATCTGTTCCGGGCTGGACATTACCGGCAGTTGCGCGCGTTTTTATGACGAAAGCAATAACCCGATGCCGTCAGAGCTCAGCAAGGATCTGGTCAAAATCTTGCCCTTCTTCAAATTCATGCGTGCACAAGTGCCAGACTTTCAGATTTACAACCTCTCTGACGACACGGCGATCGGCTACGACATCATTCCTTTTATCAGACCTGCTGATGTCGCTACCCTTGCGCCTAAGAAAAGCGTATTGAAAAAAACGCTTGGACTGCACGATCATGCGGATTCTTATGTAGGCTAATTTCAATCCTGTTTTTTATTGTAATGTGGTAATTAGCATGGGCTTAGGTGCTTTCCATAAGAAAAAAAGATATTTTTTTAATAAAATCAAAATTAACGCTTTATCTTTCTTCTTTCCCCAAAATACAACGCCAAAAATCAACGCGCCAGCAATCCGGTCATGTTTGCTTATTCATGACAACAACAAGTTAGGCGATTTAATTGTCCTGAGTTCGCTTTACCGGGAACTGACCACTCGTGGCGTTAAGCTCTCTATCTTAACGACCGCCGCAGGAAAAGACTTTCTCGCGGGTAATAACAAGATACATCGTTTCTTTATCAAAACCTCATCTAAAATCAGCGATGTACTGGCCCTACGTAAGCAGCTGAAGCAGGCGTCTTTCGATATCGTTCTCGATCCTTTCGAAACAATGCCTTCTTTTACTCATGCGTTACTCTTATCTGGCGTCAGGCGCTCGCATGTTCTTGGCTTTGATAAATGGTATAAGCGTTACTACACCGTGTATCATCCGCATGACGAAAAACTCGCTGCGCATATGTGTACGCGGGCGAGTGAAATACTGCGTTATTTTTATCCCGATACCGATAATTCGTTCGATGTTAGTTATGATCTGCCGCTCACCGCAGAGGTCGAAAACGCGGTCGTGAATTTCATCGGCGATACAAAGATTATTATAATTAATGCTCTGGGCGCGAAGAAAATCTGCCGTTTAACAGCGGAGCAGATTGCAACGATCTATTCCCGTATTCGTGAACGGCATCCTGAGTTTCGGGTGATTTTTACCGGCCTGCCGCAAGATGTGCGCTCTATTGCGATACCGGACATTGAAACGCTGCCGTTTAACGCGTTTATTTATACCGTTGCCCTGACAAAATTCAGCCAGTACGTTATTTCTGTGGACACCGCGCTGGTTCATATTGCTTCGGCTTATCAGATCCCTACGCTCGCGCTCTACCCCAACGCGCGACACGACGCTTATCCCTCGCACCTAATCTGGGCGCCGAATAATTGCAACGCATTGCAGGTAGTCTCTCCCACCTGTACGGTGAAAGATATCCGTTCCGATGTATTGATTGATTCAGTGGACGCGTTATTTGACCGCCATCCAAAGTGAGCGGATGCCCGCTTTGGATGGCGTGAAAGGAATCACTGCTGAACACGTCTTTCTGGCGGGCGATTTTTCTTGATAAGCAGCATCAGTGCGACAGCCGTGATCAAAATGATCGGGATACTGCGTGACCAGAGAATCACATCGCTCATTCCCGTGCCAATAATCGCTAACGTCAGGGCAAACAGCCCTAAAGAGCGGTGATAGTACACCGTATAAAACAGCGCGGCGTAAAACAGCAAAGTCGATAGAATCCCGGCAATACCTTTCAGCGAGGCCGCTTCAACCAGCTCATTGTGCAAGTGAACGTTGGAAAATTCTAAAGCCCCGCGAAGATAAGGATGCGCATTCGCCAGCTCTTCCATACGCTGCGCCCGAACATCTGCCGAGCGTGCGGCAAGCGGTGATTCTTTGAAAATATCAAAACCAATCTCATACATCGCCAGGCGTGCGCCAAGCGAACTGACACTGTTGCCATTGTTATATTGCGCCAGGTCCGCAACCGCTTCATGGTAGCGGCTATAAATCGGCTTGCTAAAGACCGCAACAAGGACAACGAAGGCAACCAAAAAACCAATCACCGAAAAGAACAATTTTTTGGGGGTCTTAAGATAGCCCGCCACCAGTGCCAGCGCGCATATCACCGGAAAAATAAGCAGCGCTGAACGCGTCTGGGTGAGGGCAAGCGCAAAGAACACGGCAGCTGCGTTAAGCAGAAACAGCACCGGGTGCTTGCGCTGGGTATACAGTATTGATATCGCGCTGACGATGCCGACAAACATGATCGAATATGCTGCGCCTGTTGCCGTACCAATACCAAAATCCAGACGGGAGATACCGGTTGTGGTTTTTACATAGTAGCCATAACCGGCAATGAAAAACGACAGCAAATACAGAATATACAGCGGCCACTCTTTATTCATCTTTATTTTCGAGGTCAGCGCCAACAGTATGAGAAAGGCCCCAAAGATAAAGATTTTCGCCGTATTCAAATAACTATGGTACGTCGCCCGAAAGGGTGAATTATCTACTTTAAAGGCGGAATACCAGCTGACGTCGATGACGCCGATAAGCAGAACAGAAAGGGGTAACAGCCAGTATCGCGGCGAATAACTTTCCGGCTTGCCGCGTAAAATAAGCGCCAGCAGACCGAGAATCGCCGTAATATTATACAGCTTCATACTCAAATTATTATTGAACAGCGCGACGACAAGGGTGACGAAGCAAAGTAACCAGGTAGTCAACTCCAGCACTGTGGACATCTTCCTGGCACCGGTTTGCCAGGAATGTAAAGAGTTCAAGGCTAACATTCATGTACCTTTAGAATAATGATGATATTCCGTTCAGAACGGTGTGGGCATCAAGCTTGGCTAAATTATTTTCGGGTGAACGACACGCTATCTGGTTTTTCCCGTACCCCCCAATTAACCCCGGATCCGTTGGGCCATACAGCGTAATATTCGGTCGATCGAGCGCCGCCGTCAGGTGGCTAAGCCCCGTATCGACGGAAACCACATATTTTGCGCCTGCCAGTACGCGCGCAACTTCTTCCAGACTCATCCTCGGTAAGACCTCAACGTGAGCGAACCCTTCGGCAAGTCTTCTCGCCCGTGCTTCTTCATGAGGCGCGCCCCAAGGCAATTTGATGCTGATTTCGTTGTCAGCCAACAAACCAATTAGCGCTCGCCAGTTTGCTTCCGGCCAGTGTTTATCATCGCGTGTGGTTGCGTGCAAAAATACCGCGTAGGGTTGCGCAGTATCCTGTTCAGATGTCAGGAAATGCCGCGCGATAGCATAATCGCCTTGCGAGGATGGTTTGGAATAATTCAGGCTTTTTGCGAACAGTTCGCGGGTACGCTCTACGGCATGCTGCTGCCTGGCAATGTGATGGCGGCGATGATAAAACAGAGCGGCCAGCGGCTCGCGTGCGCTCTGCCAGTCCATACCATGCTTTACGCCATGTGCGAGGCGAGTCACCAGCGCAGCGCTTTTAACCAATCCCTGGGCGTCGATAACGGCATCATAGCGTTCTGCCTGTACCGCCTCGCGGAAAGCGTTACGCTCCGCTTTAACCGACGCGGAAAACCAGGCTTTACGCCAGCGACGAATCGCAACGGGAATGACGCGGTTTACCGCCGAATGCCACGAGGGGATCTGCGCGAATCCTTCTTCGACCACCCAGTCAAACTGAATACCCGGTATCGCCTGTTGTGCATCGGTGAGCGCCGGAAGGGTATGCAACACATCACCCATTGAGGATGTTTTGACGATCAGAACCCGCATTCGTCAGGCTTCCTCTTGTAATAACAGCGCGTTCAGGGCTTCCAGCACCTGCGCTGGTGTAATGTCGATCAGACTCTGATGGTACCCTTCTGCCGCATCGCCTTTGCGCACTTTGTGATAGCCGGTAATCAGGCGAATCACCCGCGCTTTATGTGAAAGCGGCGGCGTGAAGTCAGGGCTGCTGGGGCCGTAGAGGGCAACCAGCGGGCGGTTAAGGGCTGCGGCGACGTGCATCAGCCCGGAGTCATTGCTGACGACGGCTTTACAGGCGCCGATCAAAATGACGGCCTGCTCCAGTTGGGTGTCGCCTGCCAGATTGCGGCACCACGCCTGCTGCTCATCGTTTAAGGACGCTAAAATCTCGTTCCCGGCTTCGTGATCTTTCGCCGAACCGAACAGCACAACCTGATAGCCTTCGTCTATCAGCTGTTTCGCCAGTTCCGCGTAATGATAGTGTGGCCAGCGTTTGGCAGGTCCAAATTCCGCGCCAGGGCAAAAGCCGATCATGGGCCGCTCATCTGAAAGCGAAAATTCACAACAGGTCAGGGATTTTTCACCTTCGCTCACCTGCAACTGCGGCCACAGCAGCGGCTGCGGCAGATCTTTCGCGCTGTGCATTACGCCCTTGTCGTAAGCCAGCGCGACATAGCGTTCCACCATCAAGGGCCAGGCCGCTTTGTCCAGCACACGCGCGTCGTTTAGCAGACCGTAACGCATCTCGCCGCGCCAGCCTGTGCGCTGCGGTACGCCCGCAAAGAAGGGCACAAGGGCTGATTTGAAGGAGTTGGGCAGCACATATGCGCGGTCATAGCGTTTCTCGCGCAGGCTATGGCCGAGCCTGCGGCGTTCGCCGAGCGCCAGCGTCCCATGGCCGAGTGGCATTGGGATCGCTTCGTTCACTTCCGGCATTCGCGACAACAGCGGACGGCACCATGCGGGCGCCATCACGTCGATTATCGCCTGGGGATAGCGCGCCTTGAGCGTGCGGTAGAGACTTTGCGACATCATCATGTCGCCCACCCAGGACGGGCCGATCACCAAAATTTTCATTCACTTCATCCTTCAAGCTGTCTCTGCGTTGGCTGCCTGCGTTCACTCCGGTCACTTACTTTAGTAAGTGACCGGAGATTCACTTAGTTGCCGCCTTGATACCGCTCGAATGATTTTGTGAATTTGTATCGCTGTCGCGGTTCAGCCAGGCCATATACTCCGTTACGCCTTCGGCAACGGTCTTAAACGGCTTGTCGTAGCCCGCAGCGCGCAGATTCGTCAGATCCGCCTGGGTGAACGCCTGGTAGCGGCCCTTCAGTTTTTCCGGGAACGGGATGTACTCAATCTCGCCTTTTTTATGGAAAGCCAGCGTCGCGTCAGCCACGGCCTGGAAAGATTCTGCACGACCGGTGCCGAGGTTATAGATACCGGACACGCCGTTTCCCCAGAACCACAGGTTCACATCCGCCACATCGCCCACGTAAACAAAGTCACGCTTGAAGCCGTCGCTGCCTTCAAACAGTTTCGGGCTTTCGCCATTATTCAACTGGGTGTTCAGGTGGAACGCCACGCTCGCCATGCTGCCTTTGTGGCCTTCGCGCGGACCGTAAACGTTGAAGTAGCGGAAGCCAACAATCTGGGAGTTCGCTTCTGGCAGGATCTGGCGTACGTACTCATCAAACAGGAACTTGGAATAGCCGTAAACGTTCAGCGGCTGCTCATATTCGCGGGATTCGATGAAATCAGAGGTGCGTCCGCCGTAGGTGGCGGCGGAAGAGGCGTACAGGAACGGAATTTCACGCTCCAGGCAGTAGTGCAGCAGCTCTTTGGAGTACTGATAGTTATTGTCCATCATGTACTTGCCGTCCCACTCGGTCGTGGAGGAACACGCGCCTTCGTGGAAAATGGCCTCTACCTCGCCAAACTCTTCGCCCGCCATAATCTGGATTAAGAAATCTTCTTTATCCATATAGTCGGCAATGTTCAGATCCACCAGGTTCACAAACTTGGTGCCGTCTTTCAGGTTGTCCACCACCAGGATATCGGTGATGCCTTTATCATTCAGGGCCTTAACGATGTTGCTGCCGATAAAACCCGCGCCGCCGGTAACGATGATCATAACTGTAACCTATGAATTATGGAGTCAGAGACTATCTCGGACACGAATACTTCTATCATATCACTACCTGGCCCTGGCTTCAGCCATTCACCGATTACGCGTGTGGGTACGCGTGATTTATCCTGCATTTTAAAGAAGTGCTAATGCGTCATCTCGTATCAGCGTCCAGGGTTAGGTAAGATGTGCTGAAATTTGCCCAGTCTGGAGAATCGCAATGCGTGGGGATTTTTACAAACAGTTAACCAACGATCTGGAAACCGCCCGGGCGGAAGGATTGTTTAAAGAAGAGCGCATTATCACGTCTGCTCAGCAGGCAGATATCACTGTGGCGGATGGAAGCCACGTCATTAACTTCTGCGCCAACAACTATCTCGGGTTGGCTAACCACCCTGAACTGATTGCGGCGGCAAAAGCAGGAATGGATTCTCACGGGTTTGGTATGGCCTCGGTGCGCTTTATTTGCGGTACCCAGGACAGCCACAAGCACCTTGAGCAAAAGCTGGCAAACTTCCTGGGAATGGAAGATGCCATCCTCTACTCCTCCTGCTTCGACGCCAACGGCGGCCTGTTCGAAACGCTGCTGGGCGCAGAAGACGCGATTATCTCCGACGCCCTGAACCACGCCTCTATTATCGACGGCGTGCGTTTATGTAAAGCGAAACGCTTCCGCTATGCCAACAATGATATGGCCGAACTGGAAGCTCGCCTGAAAGAAGCGCGTGAAGCCGGGGCCCGTCATGTACTGATCGCTACCGACGGCGTGTTCTCGATGGATGGTGTGATCGCCAACCTGAAAGGCGTCTGCGACCTGGCGGATAAATACGACGCGCTGGTGATGGTTGATGACTCTCACGCGGTGGGCTTCGTGGGTGAAAACGGGCGTGGCTCCCATGAGTATTGCGACGTGATGGGACGCGTGGACATCATCACCGGGACGTTGGGCAAAGCGCTCGGCGGCGCGTCTGGCGGCTACACTGCGGCGCGTAAAGAGGTGGTGGAATGGTTGCGTCAGCGCTCCCGTCCGTATCTGTTCTCCAACTCTCTGGCGCCGGCGATTGTCGCCGCCTCCATAAAAGTACTGGAGATGGTGGAATCCGGCGGCGAGCTGCGCGACCGCCTGTGGGCGAACGCGCGCCAGTTCCGCGAGCAGATGTCTGCGGCAGGTTTCACCCTTGCGGGCGCCGACCACGCCATCATTCCGGTGATGCTGGGCGATGCGGTGGTGGCGCAACAATTTGCCCGTGAGCTGCAAAAAGAGGGTATTTACGTAACAGGATTCTTCTATCCGGTGGTGCCGAAAGGCCAGGCGCGCATTCGTACCCAGATGTCCGCCGCCCATACGCCGGAGCAAATCACGCGCGCGGTTGAGGCGTTCACGCGCATAGGTAAACAACTGGGCGTTATTGCCTGAGGATCAAAGATGAAAGCGTTATCCAAACTGAAAGCGGAAGAGGGCATCTGGATGACCGACGTTCCTGAACCGGAAGTCGGACACAACGATCTGCTGATTAAAATCCGTAAAACAGCCATCTGCGGCACTGACGTTCACATCTACAACTGGGATGAGTGGTCGCAAAAAACCATCCCGGTACCTATGGTTGTCGGGCACGAATACGTCGGCGAAGTGGTCGGTATCGGTCAGGAAGTCAAAGGCTTTAAAATTGGCGACCGCGTCTCTGGCGAAGGACACATTACCTGTGGGCACTGCCGTAACTGCCGCGGTGGCCGTACGCACCTGTGCCGCAACACGACCGGCGTGGGCGTGAACCGCCCAGGCTGCTTCGCCGAATATCTGGTGATCCCGGCATTCAACGCCTTCAAAATCCCGGACAATATTTCTGACGATCTGGCGTCTATCTTTGACCCGTTCGGTAATGCGGTGCACACGGCGCTGTCGTTCGATCTGGTGGGCGAGGATGTGCTGGTTTCCGGCGCGGGTCCTATCGGGATTATGGCGGCAGCGGTGGCGAAACATGTCGGGGCACGCAACGTCGTCATCACCGACGTTAACGAATACCGTCTGGACCTGGCGCGTAAAATGGGTATTACCCGTGCGGTTAACGTGGCGCAGGAGAGTCTCACCGACGTGATGGAAGCGTTGGGGATGACCGAAGGCTTCGATGTGGGGCTGGAAATGTCTGGCGCGCCGCCGGCGTTCCGCACCATGCTTGATACCATGAACCACGGTGGTCGCATCGCGATGCTGGGGATCCCGCCCTCTGACATGTCAATCGACTGGACGAAAGTGATCTTTAAAGGGCTCTTCATCAAAGGCATTTATGGCCGCGAGATGTTTGAAACCTGGTACAAGATGGCGGCGCTGATCCAGTCGGGTCTGGATCTTTCTCCTGTCATCACCCACCGTTTCTCGATTGATGACTTCCAGAAGGGCTTTGACGCGATGCGTTCAGGTCAGTCGGGGAAAGTCATCCTGAGCTGGGATTAATCGTCAAAAGGCCGGTGTTTTCCGGCCTTTTTATTCGGCAATATCTGAAATCCTGTAAAGTTTTGTCATTGTCATAAATATTACGTAATTACTCACTAGTCTGATTTTGCTGTTCATTCCAACGCTTTATTCTGCCGTTACCGTCAACGTTTAAAAATAGTATGCACCAGCCTTAATTGTTTCTTAACACTAAGGCTGTACAAAGGCGGGTAACTTCAGAGGTAATCGGTAATTTATGATGAATAGTACAAACAGACTCAGCGTCATTATCCCGCTTTATAATGCGGGTAATGATTTCAAAGCCTGCATGGAATCACTCATCGCGCAAACATGGACTGCCCTGGAAATAATTATTGTTAATGATGGTTCAACGGATAACTCTGTTGAAATAGCAACGCATTACGCCGAAAACTACCCACACGTTCGCCTGCTGCATCAGGCCAATGCCGGGGCGTCGGTCGCACGTAACCGGGGAATGGCCGCCGCCACCGGGCAATATATCGCTTTCGTCGATGCGGATGATCTGGTTTATCCTCACATGTACGAAACGCTGATGACGATGGCGCTGGAAGATAATCTCGACGTCGCGCAATGTAATGCGGACTGGAGCGAACGTTCCTCCGGCGACACCTGGCAATCTATTCCCACCGATCGTATTCGCTCAACAGGTGTATTAACGGGTCCGGACTGGCTCCGTATGGCGCTGTCTTCTCGGCGCTGGACGCACGTGGTATGGATGGGGGTTTATCGCCGCGACGTGATTGAAAAAAATAACATCAGATTTATTCCGGGATTACATCATCAGGATATCGTGTGGACCACAGAGTTTATGTTTAATGCCCGTCGCGCACGCTATACCGAAGAGTCATTATATAAATATTTCCTGCATGATAATTCCGTTAGTCGTTTAAAACGACAGGGCAATAAAAACCTTAATTATCAGCGCCATTATATTAAAATCACCCGCTTACTGGAAAAGCTGAATCGCGATTATGCCGACCGAATTACCCTTTATCCGGAGTTTCGTCAGCAAATAACGTATGAAGCATTACGCGTGTGTCATGCTGTACGCAAAGAGCCGGATATATTGACGCGTCAACGCATGATTGCCGAGATTTTCACCTCGGGCATGTATAAACGGATGATACTGAACGTGCGTAGCGCGAAGGTCGCGTATCAGGCGCTGCTGTGGTCTCTACGACTTTATCGCTGGCGCGACAAAACACGCTCGCACCATCGCACCGCCCGTCAAGCCCTTAACCTGGGTTAACGCCACCCTTGCTGGGGGCCTTCCCCCAGCCCTGCCACTGATGCTGGTACCAACTGACCAGCGTGCTCTGACGAATGCTTTCGCTTATGACGCTGAAGAATCGGTCGGTATAAACTGGTTCGGGTGCCTTCTTCGCGTTACACACCTTCACTCCGCGGAATGGATTACGCGGCGCGTCGTTGTTTTTCGGCGGGGTCAGGTTCGGCGTCGAAGTATCCACCTGCGGTTCGTGAAGCAGGGTGCTTGGACGCACCAACGTGATATCGGCTGGCAGGTTATACACCATCTGTTGGAGCACACGCACCGTTGACGGATGCGGATGTCCGATCGCGATCGCAGACCCGTTTCGACGAGCCAGAGCGACGGCGCGGTTAAACTGGCGGCGAATGTCCGCTTCGTTTTGCGTGTCGTCGAGAAACACTTTGCGCTTGATAACCTTCACACCCGTACCGGACGCTGCGCGCATGGCCTGGCTATTGCCGATGGTCATGCTGTCGAGAAAATAGAGATCGTAGCGTTCCAGCGCCTGCATCACTTTCTGCATGCCAAACAGGCTGGAGGTCATCGCGCTGCCCATATGGTTATTCAGCCCGACAGCGTAGGGAACTTTGCTGACCGCCTCGCGCACAATACGTTCGATCTCATTGCTGCTCATCTCCGGGCGCAGCGTGTCTTTTTCCAGCGGCTGCTTACTGAGAGGGGCCATCGGCAGGTGAATCAACACCTCATGACCGCTGTTGTGTGCTTTGGTCGCCATTTCGCGGGCGTGAGGCGCATTAGGCAGTACCGCAACGGAGATTGCGTCTGGCATCGCCAGTACCTGATTTTCATAATGCGGACGGTAGCCGAAATCGTCGATCACGATGGCGAGTTTGCCAGCAAAAGCGGGGGAGGCGAAGGCCAGCAGGCTGGCGAATGAAAGAACAGTACGACGAAAGTGAGGCAAAACTTATCTTCCCAACCACGGCTGTGGATTGACGGCCTGACCCTGGCGACGGATTTCAAAATAGAGCGACGGTCTGCCCTGACCCCCGCTGCTGCCGACCAGCGCAATGGGCTGACCGGCGCGAACCTGTGTCCCCACGCTGACCAGCGCGCTCTGGTTATAGCCGTAAAGGCTCATGTCGCCCTTGCCGTGTTCGACGACGACGACCAGCCCGTAGCCCTGCAGCCAGTCCGCCAGAATCACCCGACCATCGGCAATGGCTTTGACTTCAGTGCCTTCAGACGCACCGATAACCATCCCTTTCCAACGTAGCTCACCTTGCAGCCGTTCGCCATATCGATGCAGCGTTGGCCCGCGAACCGGCCAATAAGCCTGACCGCGCGGCGAGCCTAAACCGCCGGTGCGCGACATCAGCGATTTCTCGCTTTCGGTCGGTTTATAGGTGGTGCCTTTACGGGTCGCCTCTTTCTGTCGATTACGTACTGCTTCCGCCTCGCGCGCTTCGCGTTCCGCCCGCGCTTTGGCGGCGGCCTCCGCTCGCGCAATGCTGTTACGCAGACGGGATTCGTTAGCGCGCAGTTCGCTCAGCTGCTGCTGGCCTTGCTGGATGGAAGACTCCAGTCCGGCGAGCGTTTTTTTCCGTTCGTTACGCGCCTGCTCCAGCTTCGCCTGCTGGGCGCGCTGTTCGTATAACAGCGTCTGTTGCTGGCTTTGCTTCTCTTCCAGCTCGGCGCGTTGTGCGGCGACCTGCTCGCGGGTTTGCTTCAGCTCGGTAATGGTTTCTTGCCGCGCCTGGTTCAGATAGCCGAAATAGGCCTGTAAACGCTGGCCGCGCTGGCTCTCTTCACCACTGAGGATAAGCTGAATGCCGGTATGCTCGCCCTGACGAAACGCCGCATCCAACTGTGCGGCGAGGCTGCGTTCCTGGCTGGCTTTTTGCTGCTCCAGCTTCGCGATAGAGGCGTTCATCTCATCAATTTGCTTGTTGAGCTGAGCGAGAGTGTTTTGGGTTTCGCGCAGTTTACGCGCGGCGACGGAAATCGCTTCTTCTTGTGCTTTCAACTGCGCTTGCAGGGTTGCGCGCTGCTGCTGCTGCTGGCGCACGGCGCGCTCTTTGGCGGCGATATCCGCCTGGATGGATTTGAGCTGATCGCGGTCATCCGCGTGGGCGGAAAAGGCGCACAACAATACGCCAGCGCTCAACACGCTGGCGTAAATCAGGGGCCTGACTGAAAACCGTTGCGTTTTCATGACCCCTTGTTTGGTATTCATCGCCTTTCCCCTCATGGGGAGGGATTATTCCACGATGAACAGCGGCTTACCAGTCATCTCTTGCGGGATTTCCATACCCATCAGCGTCAGCATGGTCGGCGCGATATCGGAAAGTTTACCGCCTTCCACCGCTTTTACGTTTTTGTCACCCACGTAAATCAGCGGAACCGGCAGGTTCGTGTGCGCCGTGTGCGCCTGACCCGTCGCCGGATCGCGCATCTGCTCGGCGTTACCGTGGTCCGCAGTGATCAGCAACTGTCCGCCAACGGATTCAACGGCTTTCGCGACCTGCTCAACGCAGTGATCCAGTGCTTCCACTGCTTTCACGGCTGCTTCCATCACCCCGGTATGACCGACCATATCGCCGTTCGGGTAGTTACAGATGATGGTATCGTACTTCCCGCTTTCGATAGCGGCGACCAGTTTTTCAGTCAACTCCGCAGAGCTCATTTCCGGCTGAAGATCGTAGGTCGCCACTTTCGGTGAATTAATCAAAATGCGTTCTTCACCGGCAAATGGCTCTTCCACGCCGCCGTTGAAGAAGAAAGTCACATGCGCGTATTTTTCCGTTTCGGAGATACGCAACTGGGTTTTGTCATTCTTCGCCATCCACTCGCCGAAGGTGTTTGCCAGAGAGGCTGGTGGGTAGGCGACGGCCGTTTTGATGTCCGCCGCGTATTCGGTCAGCATGACAAAATTCAGGTTAACCACTTTCTTACGCGCAAAGCCGTCGAAGTCAGTGTTAACGAATGCCCGTGTGATTTCACGCGCGCGGTCGGCACGGAAGTTCATGAAAATCAGCGCATCGCCGTCTTCCAATGCCGCATCGGCCTGGCCTTCCGCACGAATCACGGTCGCTTTAACGAATTCATCGTTTTCGTCGCGGGCGTAAGCGGCCTGCAGGCCTTCAACCGCGGTTGCGTACTGGAATTCGCCTTTTGCCAGGGTCATCAGATCATAAGCCTGTTCAACGCGATCCCAGCGGTTGTCGCGGTCCATGGCGTAATAACGTCCGATAATAGAAGCGACGCGGCCTTTGCCCAGCGCGGCAAACTTGTCTTCGAAGGCTTTCAGTGAGGATTCAGCGCTGCGCGGCGGGGTGTCGCGACCGTCGAGAAACGCATGCAGGTAGATTTTCTCCGCGCCGCGTTCAGCGGCCAGTTCCACCATCGCCATGATGTGGTCTTCGTGGCTGTGTACGCCGCCCGCCGAGAGCAGGCCCATGATGTGAACCGCTTTACCCGCGTTTTTCGCCTGGTCTACCGCCGCGGTCAGCACCGGATTGGCAAAGAAGGTACGTTCTTTAATTTCGACATCCAGACGCGTCAGGTCCTGATACACGATGCGGCCCGCGCCCAGGTTAACGTGACCTACTTCTGAGTTACCCATCTGACGGTCAGGCAGACCCACTTCCAGACCGGACGCGTCAATCAGCGTATGCGGACGTTGCGCCCACAGCGCGTCCATGACGGGCGTTTTCGCAGAGAAAATGGCGTTATCCTGGCTCTCTTCACGGTAACCATAGCCATCGAGAATGACCAGCACCATAGGTTTTTTCGAAACCGACATTGTGAAACCTCACACTAAAGAAACAAAAATTTTGCGTAATTTTACTACAGCTGAATCGATAAAATAGCCTCAGAAGATCAAATAATAGGGCCGTGCGGCGCATGGACGGCGCGGTTTTACGCTATTTTTTCCATTGCGCCCCGCAAAAATGCAATCCAGTGCACGCGCTGGCTGTATTTGCGCCATCGCGCAGGTATACTCCTTCCCTGGTTTTTAATCACTGAGTCGGGAGTTGTTACCCCCCATGCAAGAAATTATGCAATTTGTTGGTCGCCATCCCATACTGAGTATCGCCTGGATTGCGTTACTGGTGGCGGTTTTATTCACCACGTTTAAAGGCCTGACCTCAAAAGTGAAGGTCATCACCCGTGGTGAAGCCACGCGTCTTATCAACAAAGAAGACGCCGTTGTTGTCGATTTACGTCAGCGTGACGATTTCCGTAAAGGCCATATCGCAGGCGCTATCAACCTGCTGCCAAGTGAAATCAAAGCGAACAACGTGGGCGAACTCGATAAGCACAAAGACAAACCGGTGATCGTGGTCGACGGTTCCGGCATGCAGTGTCAGGAAGCGGCAAACGCGCTCATCAAGGCAGGCTTTGAAAAAGTGTCCGTGCTGAAAGAAGGCGTTGCTGGCTGGAGCGGCGAGAATCTTCCGCTGGTTCGCGGCAAATAAACTCGCCGCTGGCACGAAATCCACAGATAAAGCGAATATC
>NZ_BBNB01000005.1 GCF_000759835.1 Citrobacter sedlakii NBRC 105722 | reverse complement strand
TTTTTAACCTATGTCGAAACAGTGATTTCCTCGCTCAACTTTCGAGATACCGGGCTGGAGGAATTTGTGGAAGTGGTCACCTTCTACATTATCAACCGCCTGCGTCATTATCGTGAGGAACAGGTGCTGGATGATATTCCGCAGTGGTTAAAAGCCACTGTCGAAACCATGCACAATAAAGAGCAGTTTGGCGAAAACGCGCTGGAGAATATGGTTTCCCTGTCCGCAAAATCCCAGGAATACCTGACGCGAGCGACGCAGCGTTATTATCGAAAAACGCCGATGCAGTTAATTAACGAAATTCGTATTAACTTTGCCAAAAAACAGCTGGAGATGACGAACTACTCCGTAACCGATATCGCCTACGAGGCCGGATACAGTAGCCCAAGTTTGTTCATTAAAACGTTTAAAAAAATGACGTCGTTTACGCCAAACAGCTATCGAAAAAAACTGACGCAATATAATCAGTAAAAACTTTATTCAATAACCTGATTTTAAAGCTTGCCCAATATTAACGCGGGACCCCCGCGTTACACCTGAAAAAAGGGCCGAGCATAATTCACGCCAGTGTCTGACACTGAAGGGAGAAATTATGAGCCAGAAATTAAAAGTCGTCACTATTGGTGGCGGGAGCAGCTATACCCCAGAATTACTCGAAGGCTTTATTAAGCGCTATCATGAGCTGCCGGTCTCTGAATTGTGGCTGGTTGACGTGGAAGGCGGCGAAGAGAAGCTGGATATCATCTACCGCCTGTGTCAGCGCATGGTGGAGAAAGCGGGGGTGCCGATGAAGGTCTTTAAAACCCTCGATCGCCGCGAAGCGCTGAAAGATGCAGACTTTGTAACCACCCAGCTGCGCGTCGGACAATTGAAAGCCCGCGAGCTGGATGAACGCATTCCGCTGAGCCAGGGATACCTGGGACAAGAAACCAATGGCGCAGGCGGTCTGTTTAAGGGCCTGCGCACCATTCCGGTGATTTTTGACATCATTAAGGATGTGGAAGAACTTTGCCCGAATGCGTGGGTCATTAACTTCACTAACCCGGCGGGTATGGTGACCGAAGCGGTGTATCGCCACACCAACTTTAAGCGCTTCATTGGGGTGTGCAACATTCCTGTCGGCATGAAAATGTTCATCGGCGATGTGCTGGGACTGAAAGAGAGCGATGCGCTGTCTATCGATCTGTTTGGCCTGAACCACATGGTGTTCATCAAAGATGTGTTCGTCAACGGGGAGTCGCGCTTTGCTGAACTGCTGGATGGCGTCGCTTCCGGTCAGCTTAAAGCGTCCGGCGTGAAGAACATTTTTGATCTGCCGTTCAGTGAAGGTCTGATTCGCTCATTGAATCTGCTGCCGTGCTCGTATCTGCTGTATTACTTCAAGCAGAAAGAGATGCTGGCCATTGAAATGGGCGAATACTACAAGGGCGGCGCGCGCGCGCAGGTAGTGCAGAAAGTTGAGAAACAGCTGTTTGATCTGTACAAAAATCCGGAGCTGAACGTGAAGCCGAAAGAGCTGGAGCAGCGCGGCGGCGCTTACTACTCTGATGCTGCGTGCGAAGTGATTAACGCCATTTTCAACGACAAACAGACTGAGCATTATGTCAACGTTCCGCATCACGGGCACGTTGATAACATTCCGGCGGACTGGGCGGTGGAAATGACCTGTACATTGGGCCGCGACGGCGCGAAGCCGCATCCGCGAATCACCCATTTTGACGAAAAAGTGCTGGGGCTTATCTATACCATCAAGGGTTTTGAAGTGGCGGCCAGCAAGGCAGCGTTGAGCGGTGAGTTTAACGACGTGCTGCTGGCGCTTAACCTCAGCCCGCTGGTCCATTCGGATCGCGATGCGGAAACCCTGGCGCGTGAGCTGATCCTGGCGCATGAAAAGTGGCTGCCTAACTTTGCTGGCTGTATTGAAAAACTGAAAGGCGCACAACACTAAAGAGGTTGACTATGGAACGCGTACTGATTGTCAATGCGGACGATTTTGGCCTGAGCAAAGGACAAAACTACGGCATCATTGAGGCCTGTCGCCATGGGGTGGTGACTTCCACCACGGCGCTGGTGAACGGCGAGGCCATTGAGCATGCGGCGCACTTAAGCCGCGAACATCCGTCGCTGGCCGTAGGGATGCACTTTGTTCTGACGCTCGGCGCCCCGTTAACCAGGATGCCAGGGCTGACCCGGGAAGGGCGTCTGGGGAAATGGATCTGGCAGATGGCGGAAGAGGATACGCTGCCGCTGGATGAAATCGCCCGCGAACTGGAGTGTCAGTATCAGCGTTTTATCGATCTGTTTGGGCGGGAGCCTACGCATCTGGACAGCCATCATCACGTGCATATGTTCCCGCAAATTTTTCCTGTCGTCGCGCGTTTTGCCGCCGAACGGGGAGTGGCGCTGCGTATTGACCGCCAGCCGGTGTTTAATGCCGCGGACCTGCCGGCAACGTTGCGAAGTTCGCAAGGATTTAGCAGCGAGTTTTACGGTGAAGCGATTTCCGAAGCGTTGTTTCTGCACGTTCTGGACGCCTCTGCGGCGCGTGGGGAGGCTTCACTGGAAGTGATGTGTCATCCGGCGTTTATCGACAATGTGATTCGTCAAAGCGCCTACTGTTATCCCCGCCTGACTGAACTGGAGGTACTGACGTCCCCGTCGCTGAGGAAGGCGATTGTGGAACGCGGCTACCGTCTGGGCAGTTTTCTTGATGTGTAGTGCCTGAGTTTGCGGCGCATACATAATGCGCCGCGTTTTTTACTTATTGATTACGCCGGGATTAGCGGCACTTTACCGGTTCGTGACCACACGCGGTGCGCGGCCATCAGCGTAAACAACGCGTCCATAAACTGACCGTCCACGTTGTCTGCTTCGACAAGACCTTCTTCCCCCTGACTGTCGACATTCAGCACAGCTTTAAAGCGTCGTGCATCACCCGCCAGAGCGATAGGCTTGAGGTGTTTATAGGCTTCGAGCAGATAGTAACGGGCGTCGCCACTGTTTTCGATATCCGCGATATCGCCGCACGGCACAATGACGGCATCGACGGTAAGGGATGGCGCGCCAGCGAAGGTGGCGGCAATGGTCAGGGTAGAACCGTCGTCGGCCACCACTTCACCCATGCGTGAGTAAAGCAGTTTCGCATGAACGCCTTTTGCTTTCAGCGCTTGCAGGATAGCCAGCAGGTCGGCGGATTTTACCTTACCGTTCAGTAAAATCCCCACCACGCGACCTTTAATATCACCGTCGGGGATCGCATAAAGACTCAGCGATGGATCTTTCTTCAGTCCGTTGACGTCCGGCGGCGGGGCGATTTGCGTTTGTTCCGGCGTCAGTTCAATGCCCAGATTCTTCGCCACTGCTTGCGCCAGCGTTATGTCAATATGCGCCAGTTGATCCACAACCCGTTCGCGTATATAAGCGCGAACCACTTTACTGAGCTCAAAGCTGAAGGCATCGACGATATGCAACTGCTCAACCGGCGTCTGGCTCAACCAGAACAGGCGCGGGTGAGCGTAATATTCGCCAAAGGATGGGCTACGTTCGCGTACTTTGTTGCCTTCAACGCGCTCCTGATAAGACTCGAAACCTCCCCGCTTAGGCGCTGGCGGCGTTTCACGCGGCCAGTTGTCGTTGATCGAATTGGGCTCATAGTTAGCCGGGTTAGTATCGATGCCCATCCGGTGCATACCGTCACGCTGGAAGTTGTGATACGGGCAGGTTGGACGGTTGATAGGGATTTCATGGAAGTTGGGCCCGCCGAGGCGGCTGATTTGTGTGTCGGTATACGAGAACAGTCGGCCCTGCAGCAGCGGATCGTTTGTGAAATCAATACCGGGAACGATATGGCCCGGGTGGAACGCGGCCTGCTCGTTTTCGGCAAAGAAGTTGTCCGGGTTACGGTTCAGCACCATTTTCCCTACGCGCTGCACCGGTACCAGCTCTTCCGGGATAAGCTTGGTTGGGTCCAGCAGGTCGAAGTCGAATTTGAATTCGTCTTCTTCCGGAATTAGCTGGAATCCTAATTCATATTCCGGGAAATCACCGGCTTCGATAGCTTCCCACAGTTCGCGGCGATGGAAGTCCGGGTCGCGACCGGTGAGTTTCTGCGCTTCGTCCCATACCAGCGAAGCCTTGCCCGCCAGCGGTTTCCAGTGGAAGCGTACAAACGTCGCTTTCCCTTCGGCGTTAATCAGTCGGAAGGTATGAATACCGAAACCTTCCATGGTGCGATAGCTCCGCGGGATACCGCGATCCGACATCGCCCACATGACGTTGTGCAGTGTTTCAGGCTGTAGCGAAACATAGTCCCAGAACGTGTCATGGGCACTTTGACCTTGCGGAATCGCCCAGTGCGGTTCGGGCTTAACGGCGTGGACGAAATCCGGGAACTTATGCGCGTCCTGTATAAAGAAAATGGGGGTGTTATTGCCCACCAGGTCGAAAATGCCTTCTTCAGTATAAAACTTGGTGGCGAATCCACGGATGTCACGTACGGTGTCCGCTGAGCCAGCGCCACCCTGTACCGTGGAAAAGCGCACAAATACTGGCGTGATTTTGTCCGGATCGGAAAGGAAAGCGGCTTTGGTGATATCGCTCAGGTTTTTATAGGGCTGAAAGTAGCCGTGCGCCGCGGACCCACGCGCGTGAACAATACGTTCCGGAATACGTTCATGGTCAAAGTGGGTGATTTTTTCGCGCAGGATAAAATCTTCGAGCAGCGTAGGACCGCGGCTACCGGCGCGTAAGGAGTTCTGGTCATCGGCGATACGCACGCCCTGATTGGTGGTGAGCGCGAAATTTTCGCTGCCTTTACGCACGCTTTCGAGATCGTTCAGCTTTTCATTTCCGGTATCCGGCGCTTTCAGGCTGCCGGGGGCCGTTGGCTGTGCGCCCGGCGGAGTGGGTTCCGGGGACGGGCGATGCGAGCCGTCCTCAGGCGCCAGAGAGTCAAGTCCTGGCTGCGATTCACGGGTGTCGTGGACAGGGGACTGATGAGGATGGGGATTTTTCTCATTATGCGACATTGAACTCGTCTCCATTTTTCATGGCTGAAAAGACCGTTTTATTTGTTAAAACCCCACTAACTATAGACCACCACGGAGATTCTATCGGAAGACCACGGCATGGTTACGGCGAGCCGACGCGCAAAGCGCACGTGCAGAGCAGGACGGGCAGGGGAAAAATCGGCTAAGATAGTTCTTTTCTGATTTTTAGCATCGGTCTTAGTGAAGCAATTAATGATGAAACCTCTACGCCAACAAAATCGCCCGGTTATTAGCTATGTCCCGCGAGTGGAACCCGCGCCGCCTGAACATGCGATAAAAATGGAAGCGTTTCGTGACGTGTGGATTTTGCGTGGAAAATATGTCGCGTTTGTCTTACTGGGTGAGTCGTTCCAGCGATCGCCCGCCTTTACCGTACCGGAGTCCGCTCAACGCTGGGCAAACCAGGTACGGCAGGAAAATGAAATCGCTGACTAATGCGCCATAAAAAAACCGCCCCGAAAGGCGGTTATTATCGTTAAAGAAGGGCGTTTTTTCGCTTAACGATGCGCCAGTTCGGCGTCTTCTTCACTGTCCAGAATGGTTTTATCGGTTTGTTTCAGCCACTGGCTGGTCAGCGTACCAGCGGTCATGGAGCCGCTCACGTTCAGCGCGGTACGACCCATGTCGATCAGCGGCTCAACGGAGATCAGCAGCGCCACCAGCGTGACTGGCAGGCCCATTGCGGGCAGAACAATCAGTGCGGCGAAAGTTGCGCCGCCACCAACTCCCGCCACACCAGCGGAGCTGACGGTGACAATGCCAACCAGCGTGGCAATCCAGACCGGATCGAGCGGGTTAATACCTACCGTCGGGGCGACCATCACCGCCAGCATAGCCGGATACAGACCGGCACAGCCATTCTGACCAATGGTCGCGCCAAACGAGGCGGCGAAGCTGGCGATGGATTCCGGCACGCCGAGACGACGGGTTTGCGCTTCAACATTCAGCGGAATAGACGCGGCGCTGGAGCGACTGGTAAAAGCGAAAGTGAGCACCGGCCAGACCTTACGGAAGTATTTCAACGGGCTGACGCCATTAACGCCCAGCAGCGCGCCGTGGACAACAAACATTATCGCCAGCCCCAGATAGGAGGCCACCACAAAGCTGCCCAGCTTAATGATGTCCTGCAGGTTGGAGCCCGCCACGACTTTGGTCATCAACGCCAGTACGCCGTAAGGGGTTAACTGCATCACCAGGCGGACCAGCTTCATTACCCAGCTTTGCAGGGTGTCGATAGCGGTTAATACGCGCTCGCCTTTAGGCGCGTCATCTTTTAGCAGCTTAAGCGCAGCCACGCCGAGGAACGCAGCGAAGATCACCACGCTAATGATAGAGGTCGGATTCGCGCCAGTCAGATCGGCAAACGGGTTTTTCGGTACAAACGACAGCACCAACTGCGGGACGCTGAGGTCTGCGACTTTTCCGGCGTAGTTGGTTTCGATAGCGTTAAGGCGCGCCGTTTCGGCGCCGCCCTGTACCAGCCCTTCTGCGGTGAGACCGAAGAGGTTGGTCACCAGCACACCCACCAGTGCGGCGATAAGCGTAGTAAACAGCAGCGTGCCGATGGTCAGGAAGCTGATTTTTCCCAACTGTGAAGCGTTGTGCAGGCGGGCTACCGCACTCAAAATAGAAGCGAACACCAGCGGCATTACGATCATTTGCAGCAGCTGTACATAGCCATTACCGACAATGTTGAACCACTGTACGGAATCTTTGAGTACCTGGCTGTCAGAACCATAAACAGTATGGAGGGCGAGGCCAAAGACCACGCCCATGACCAGACCAACCAGTACTTTCTTTGCCAGACTCCACTGTTTATGACGGGTTTGCGCCAGCGCAAACAGCAGAATGACGAACACCACGATGTTCGCGATTAATGGAAAATTCATCCCCGTTCTCCTGATTTTATTATTCGTCTCGCTATCTGGAGCGAGCCTGTTGGCGCAAGAGTAGCAGAAGTGTGAACCGGCTCTTATATTCAAATGGAATTGTTTATGCCAAAAACGACAATTTCGCTGATTTACTAATCGATCTGATGTTTTATAAAGCGGTTGAACTGCATTTGCAGCGTATTGATCATGTCGGATGACCAGCGTACCGCACTGTTCTGGGGCAACGACTGGGGCATCCACACCGCCCAGGCAAACAGTGCCATGCAGAGAAAACGCTCCAGTTGATTCCCTTTCTGCGGGACGAGGATCGGTAACCGGAAACGCCAGCGACACGGCCAGAGCAGTGGAACGCCTGCCGGGGTGAGCATGTCGGCGAGAATATGGCTCAGATAGCCGAGAACCATACCCTGTAAGGCATCCGCCGGAATGATCCAGGTCTCTGGCACTTTCAGATAGAACGTCGCCAGCAAGGCAAAGACGGCGAGCAGGCTGTGCGTGAATCCGCGATGCCCGAACGCCCGGGCGATCGGTTTTGAGATCCACTTCAACCGTTGCCCGAGAAACGACTTCGGGTGATCGATATCCGGCAGCAGACAGGTCAGGATGGCGGAAGGAACGATATGCCACCAGTCGCCCTGTGCAAGCACGGGCGTCAACTCGGCGTTTTTGGCGAACACCGCGCAGGCAATAGAAAAGAGAAGGTGACCTTCCGCCGTCATGATACAACCCAATAAACTGTTAATTCGTACAGTATAGGATTTTTATACAGTAGGCGGAAGTGGTGACGTTGTAACTCTTTGTCAATATTGCGCGATTAACGCGCTAACCAACCGCCATCCACCGCCAGTGTGTAGCCATTGACGTAATCCGAGGCTCGAGACGCGAGGAAAACCACCGGGCCTTGCAGGTCCTCCGGCGTACCCCAACGTCCGGCGGGGATGCGATCGACAATCTCTTTGTTGCGCTCTGCGTCGTCACGCAGTTGCTGCGTGTTATTGGTCGCCATATAGCCGGGAGCAATGGCATTGACGTTTATCCCATATTGCGCCCATTCATTCGCCAGCAGCCGGGTTATCCCGAGGATGCCGCTCTTTGACGCGGTGTATGAGGGAACGCGAATCCCGCCCTGGAACGACAGCATTGACGCGATATTAATGATTTTTCCGCCATCACCCTGGGCAATAAACTGGCGGGCTACGGCCTGCGAGAGAAAGAAGACGGATTTCAGGTTCAGATTCACCACGTCATCCCAGTCTTTTTCGCTGAAATTGAGCGCG
The DNA here is from genome assembly GCF_000759835.1 of Citrobacter sedlakii NBRC 105722. Lineage (GTDB taxonomy): Bacteria > Pseudomonadota > Gammaproteobacteria > Enterobacterales > Enterobacteriaceae > Citrobacter_A > Citrobacter_A sedlakii. The sequence continues at coordinate 28,595 of NZ_BBNB01000005.1, read as the reverse complement.
TCTTCGCGGCGAATGATGCCGGCGTTATTCACCAGAATGTCGAGACGACCAAACTGCCCGACGGCTTGCGCGACGATATCCGCAAGAGGGTCTTGCTGACTGAGATCGGCCTGAATAGCGAAAAAACGGCGACCGGTCGCCGCGACTTTGGCGGCGGTGTCATGGGGTATTTTACGGTTCACCCCGATGATGTCGCAGCCCGCTTCGGCAAGCGCGACGGTCATTCCCTGACCAAGCCCGGTATCGCAACCGGTAACAAGAGCGACTTTACCTGTAAGAGAAAACGCATTCAAAATCATAGTGACCTCGGCGACCCGCTGTTATTCGTTATTTGCCCGCAAAAAAGGATAGAAGAGGAAGACACAGAACACAATACAAAATGAAACAATGTTTTATTTTTGTTGGTGGGATGGGAAAAACGGGCAATGCCTGACACTGCCCGTGCGTGATCAACCGCGCAGATCGGCGGCGGTAAGTTCAGTCAGTGAGGTCAGCTTAACGTTGGCAAGCGCGAAACGTGGGTCGTGTTGGTCCTCTTTTGCAGGCACGACAATGGAGCGCATTCGCGCCGCCTTAGAAGCCACCATGCCGTTGACGGAGTCTTCCAGCGCGACACAGGTAAGCGGATCCACGCCCAGTTTTGCCGCACAGTCGAGATAGACCTGCGGATGTGGCTTACTGTAAGGCAGTTTTTCCGCCGAGGCGAGGGAGTCGAAGCTGTCGCGCAGGTCAAACATGGTCAGCACTTTCTCCAGCATGTGCAGCGGCGATGCCGATGCCAGACCCACGAGCAGCCCCTGTTCTTTACACAGCGCCACGGCTTCTTTTACGCCGGGGAGCAGCGGGCGCGTCTCTTCGACCAGCGTGATCGCGCGGCGAATAATGCGCTCAGTCACCTCCTGACGGCTCGGGCCGTTCCAGGGTTGCTGGGCGAACCAAAGATCAACCACCATGTCGATGCGCAGTCCAAGCGTATCGGGAAGTTCATGGCGGCGGGTGATATCTACGCCTACACTTGCCAGCACGTCCAGTTCAGCCCGATCCCATAGTGGTTCGGAGTTAATCAGCAAGCCATCCATATCGAATATTGCCGCAAGAATTTGACGCGGAATTGTCATTACCACCTCTCCTTATAGAGCGTTCAGGGGTCAGAGAATAATCATAGCGTCTTTAAAGATCGAGCGAAAACAGTCATCAGCGGGTAGACTTAAGCCAAAACGACGCGTCTTTATCAAGGGGAGCTCATGACGTATCAACAAGCGGGACGCATAGCGGTGCTAAAACGGATCCTGGGATGGGTGATTTTTATACCAGCATTACTTTCTACTTTGATTTCCGCGCTGAAATTTATGTATGCGCATAGCGAAAAGCAGGAAGGCATTAATGCCGTCATGCTCGATTTTACCCATGTCATGATAGACATGATGCGGGTGAACACCCCGTTTCTTAATCTGTTCTGGTACAACTCGCCGACGCCTGATTTCCAGAATAGCCTGAACATTATGTTCTGGTTGATTTTTATTCTGATTTTCGTGGGGCTGGCAATGCAGGATTCCGGGGCCAGAATGAGCCGCCAGGCCCGTTTTCTGCGTGAGGGCGTTGAGGATCAACTTATTCTGGAAAAAGCGAAGGGCAGTGAAGGTCTAACCCGCGAGCAAATCGAGTCGCGCATTGTCGTACCGCACCACACCATTTTTCTGCAGATTTTCCCGCTCTATATCCTGCCGGTGGTTATTATCGCGCTTGGCTACGTCTTTTTTTCTCTGCTCGGCTTTTTATAAAACAACCCTGCCGGAGGGCGGTTTACGCCTGTCCGGCAGGGCTGCGCAGTGTCGCCGGGAATGAATGTCAGGCCGCTAAAATCTGGTCCAGCGCCTTTTGTGCTGTTACCAGATGCTGACCGCCAAACAGTCTGGCACGATTAAGCAGCGTGTACAGTTGATAAACCGGCTGCCTGTCGAGAAAATCGAGCGGCAGCGGCGAGACCGACTGATAGCCATCATAAATTTGCGGCGGTTGTTCCGTATGTAGCGGCAGCATCGCCAGATCGCACTCGCGGTCTCCCCAGTAGCAGGCAGGATCGAAAATGTACGGGCCGTCCGGCCCCAGCGCGCAGTTGCCGGACCACAAATCGCCATGCAGCAAAGAGGGCTGGGGCTGATGCGATGACAAACGTTGCTGAATATGTTCCACGATGGCGTCGATATTACCGAAGGCAATGCCTTTCTCGGCGGCTAATTCCAGTTGCCAGCCGATGCGCTGCTCTGCAAAAAAGGTCGACCAGCGTCGCTGCCAGGCGTTGGGCTGCGGCGTAGTGGAAAGGGCGTTGTCAAAATCCAGACCAAACTGCGGCTGATCGCTCCACTCATGAAGACGGGCCAACTGCTGCCCCAGAATAAACGCATTGTGCGCGTCCAGCGGACGGGGAGGGAGATAATCCATCACCAGGAAACTGTAATCCCGATCGGCTCCCACCGCCCAGACTTCTGGTACGGTGACAGTATGGCTGCGTGATAACAGTTCCAGTTGATCGGCTTCGGCGGTGAAGTCAGGAAGCACTTCCCGTTCATCACATTTAACGAAGAAATCACGTCCGGCATAGCGCACATGCCATGCGGCATGAATTTCTCCGCCAGGCAGTTCGTTACGCAGTTCGATTTCGCCTTCACCGAGTTGCTCGCTTAAAAGACGACTGATAGCCTGCCACATGATGTCTCTCCCCATGTTGTCTGCCAGATCATAAGGTTAGCGCAATAATGCGGTGAAAAAACACGAACTAACGCACAACGTGGACGCGTTAACGGGCTAATGGCGATGATTTTTCCCCATTCTGCCAATCGTCCCAGGTCATTATTGTGATATCGGGCGTTTTGTTTAACGCGCTTTCCGCCAGTCCGGTCGCGAGAGCTTTTACCTCATCCGGGCTTTGCGCGCTGATCACCCCAAACGTGTTTGTGCCCAGTTCATGCACATTGCCGTCTTCGTCGGTTAGCGTGAGCAGAAAACCCGCGCGGGTGAAATGGTTGTTAAGCTCGTTGATTTCGGTTAATGAATCTTCATGAAACTTGACGGTAACGATGTACCGGGTGATATCCCCACTGGCCATTTGACACCTCTTTGTAAATTCATGCTTTTTTAGCATAGTCGGTGAATACGGATGCCGACAGGTGTAAACGCATCCCCCTCAGGACGAGGGGGAGAGCATCAGGCTTGTGAGAGCCAGGCGTAGATTTTTTGTGTGTCCTCATGAGAACACAACCGCGTTCCCTGATTGATTGTCGCCGCGCTACCTGCCGCGACGCCAAAGCGCACCATATCCTCCAGCGAAGCGTCTTCCGCCAGTTTTAGGGTCATGGCGCCCACCATGCTGTCGCCTGCGCCAACGGTGCTCTGGCTTTTTACCGGCGGTGGAACGACCTGCACGCAGCTTTTACCATCCACGCCCAGCGCCCCCTGAGGACCAAGAGAAACGACGACGCGACGGGCTTTACCGTTACGAACGATCTCTTCCGCCGCTTTACGCACGTCATCGGGTTGGGTCAGCTCACGGTTAACCAGCGCGCTCAGTTCCTTCTGATTGGGCTTTACCAGCTCGATATTGCCGATCGCCAGCGCCGCGGTCAGCGCCTCGCCGGAGCTATCAATAATGCAGCGAATGCCCTGTTTTTGGGCTGCGGTAATAAGCTGAGTCAGCTTGTCCACGCTCACCCCTGGCGGCAAACTGCCGCTAATAACGAGGATCGCGCCGGATTCTATCTCCAGAACCTGCTCTTCAAGCTGGCGAAACTCATCGTCATTTAGTGCCGCGCCGGGCATCACAAAGCGATACTGTTCACCGCTGGATTCAACATGAACATGAAGGTTTTGCCGGGTCCAGTCTTTGGCGTCGACGGTCGACACTGGAACCTGTTCGTCAGCCAGCAGCGATACCAGGTGTTCGCCAGTTGCGCCGCCTGCCGGGAAAATGGCGGTAGCGGTGCCGCCCAGATGGGCAATGGCGCGGGCGACATTAATGCCGCCGCCGCCAGGCTCAAAAACGGGCGCCGTACAGCGAAGCTTCCCTTCGGGATAGATCTGCGGCGTGATCGTTGCGCTATCGAGAGAGGGCGCAAGTGTTAACGTGTAGATACGTACCATCTTTTCCTCCTGTTAGGCTTATTTCAGTCTGGCACCGAACAGGCATAAAGTGAAGTCAATAACAAGCTGATTTATTGGCTCTTTATTAAATTTGTTTGCCTTAAAGATATATAAACAATTTAATGCTTTGGGAACTCTCTTATTCAAAAAATGAAATAAGAATTCATTGCTATGTTATTCGAGCCTTTTTATAATTTGTTACCTTTCCTGAGGCGTTTGTCATTGATCCCTCTGAAAGTTTCCGGGACCGTAACGGTCTCTTTTTTTGTTGTACGGACTCTTTATAAATGAAGCTTTTAAAGACAGTTCCCGCTGCGTTTCTGCTGGCGGGTGGCGTGTTTGCGTCAATGTATGCAGCTGCCGATGATTCCGTTTTTACTGTCATGGACGATCCCTCAAGTGCGAAGAAACCCTTCGAAGGTAACCTCAACGCTGGCTATCTGGCGCAGTCGGGTAATACCAAAAGTTCGTCCTTAACGGCGGACACAACGATGACATGGTACGGGCAAACCACCGCCTGGTCGCTGTGGGGCAACGCAAGCAATACCTCTTCTAACGATGAGCGTTCTTCAGAAAAATATGCCGTTGGCGGGCGTAGCCGTTTTAACTTAAGCGACTACGATTATCTCTTTGGTCAGGCCAGTTGGTTGACGGATCGTTATAACGGCTATCGCGAACGTGATGTGCTCACCGCCGGTTACGGACGGCAGTTCCTGAATGGCCCCGTACACAGCTTCCGTTTCGAATTCGGTCCGGGCGTTCGATACGACGAGCACACCGATGGCACCACCGAGACACAGCCGCTGGGTTACGCGTCAGGCGCTTATGCATGGCAGATGACCGATACCACCAAATTCACTCAGGGTGTGTCGGTGTTCGGTGCGGAGGACACTACGCTGAACTCTGAAACGGCGCTCAACGTCGCCATCAACGAACACTTTGGTCTGAAGGTGGCGTATAACGTTACCTGGAACTCCGAACCGCCAGCAACAGCACCGGAGCATACGGATCGCCGCACGACCGTATCGCTCGGATACAAGATGTAATACTCCGCCAGGCTGTTATGCAGTCTGGCGTTTAAAATTGCGCTACCGTATTATTATTTTTCAACCGGAGTTTTATTTTTTTCGAAATTTTCATTTCTTCATATTTTCTCCATCTTTATCACATCCTTGCTTTATACAATTTATTTGACACGAATTGTTAATTATTTTGACTAGGCAAAAGTGTGATCCAGATCTACACTTAGCGATACAGGCAGATTATTGCCTTTAATACCAGGTTTTAATTCAAGTAAGAGATAAAACAATATGAATAATATCAAAACAGCCAGTGCGGCGATCGTGCTTTCCGCACTCTCTTTCGGCGCTTTCGCTGCCGAACCTGTGACAGCAACGCACGCAGACAACACCTCGCGCGTGGGCATTACCCAGGCGTCTGACGTAGAAGCCGGCTCGAATATCGCACCGGGTTCGCAGTCTACGGGGCAAAGCATGAATGATGCGTTTAATGTGCATACGTTGGTTGCGGGTGAATGGTCTTAATATTTCATTACCGCAACGTGTGTTCTACTTGTTATTTTTCTTTATAAAAACCGGATCCTGATGTACCGGTTTTTTTATTTTCGTGATGAAACGTAAATTATTCTAAGCGTCTCGCAGCGTGGCCAGTCTGAAACAAGTCGCCCGTCACTCACCCCAAATCATTGCCGCCCAGCGCAGAAGAAGCATGGCGCCACAAATGGCAATAAGCACCACCACCATTTTCCAGTGTTTTTTTGCGAAGCGTTGCGTTGGCATCATTCATGTCCTGTCTGTCTTTGTTCGTGGCGGCAGTGTAACAAAACTTGCTGCGCTTCAGTGAATTGATTTACGTCATACCAGGCAGGGTGATTGCGACTTTGAACGGCAGGCAATGCCGTGTACACTGTCAGACGGTGTTATCAAAAAGCGGGTGTAGGCCCAGTGTCGCCATTGCGGTGACCCGTGACATATTTCGCAGAGTGAAGCGGGAATCAGCCCATTACTTTTTGGTAATTTTAAATATCGAAACTTTGTATGTGATCTTGCGTATGGGTCACCACTGCAAATAAGGACATAACATGCCTGTTATTACTCTTCCTGATGGCAGTCAACGCCATTACGACCACGCTGTAAGCCCCATGGATGTTGCCCTGGATATCGGTCCGGGTCTGGCAAAAGCTACCATCGCTGGCCGTGTTAACGGTGAACTGGTGGATGCTTCCGATCTGATCGAAAATGACGCTTCGCTGTCTATCATCACCGCGAAAGATGAAGAAGGGCTGGAGATCATTCGTCACTCCTGCGCGCACCTGCTGGGCCATGCGATCAAACAACTCTGGCCAAATACCAAAATGGCGATTGGCCCGGTTGTCGACAATGGTTTCTACTATGACGTTGATCTTGACCGCACCCTGACCCAGGAAGATGTCGACGCGCTCGAGAAGCGGATGCACGAGCTTGCGGAGAAAAACTACGACGTCATCAAGAAAAAAGTGAGCTGGCACGAAGCGCGCGAAACCTTTGTGAAACGCGGCGAGCCGTACAAAGTCTCTATTCTTGATGAGAACATTGCTCATGACGATCAGCCTGGCCTGTATCATCATGAAGAATATATTGATATGTGCCGCGGTCCGCACGTGCCGAATATGCGTTTCTGCCATCACTTTAAACTGATGAAAACCGCGGGCGCATACTGGCGTGGCGACAGCGACAACAAGATGCTCCAGCGTATTTACGGTACCGCATGGGCAGATAAAAAAGCCCTTAATGCGTACCTGCAACGTCTGGAAGAAGCGGCGAAACGCGACCATCGTAAAATCGGTAAGCAGCTCGACCTCTACCATATGCAGGAAGAGGCGCCGGGCATGGTGTTCTGGCATAACGACGGCTGGACCATCTTCCGTGAACTGGAAGTTTTCGTCCGCTCCAAGCTGAAAGAGTATCAGTATCAGGAAGTGAAAGGTCCGTTTATGATGGACCGCGTGCTGTGGGAAAAAACCGGGCACTGGGAAAACTATAAAGATGCGATGTTCACGACCTCGTCTGAGAACCGTGAATACTGCATCAAGCCGATGAACTGCCCGGGGCACGTGCAGATCTTTAACCAGGGCCTGAAGTCCTACCGCGATCTGCCACTGCGTATGGCGGAATTCGGTAGCTGCCATCGTAACGAACCGTCAGGCGCGCTGCATGGTCTGATGCGTGTGCGTGGTTTTACGCAGGATGATGCGCACATCTTCTGTACCGAAGAGCAGATCCGCGATGAAGTTAACGCCTGTATTCGTATGGTCTACGATATGTACAGCACGTTTGGCTTCGAGAAGATCGTTGTCAAACTTTCCACTCGTCCTGAAAAACGTATCGGCAGCGACGAAATGTGGGATCGTGCTGAGGCGGACCTGGCGGTGGCGCTGGAAGAAAACAACATCCCGTTTGAGTATCAACTGGGTGAAGGCGCCTTCTACGGTCCGAAAATTGAGTTTACTTTGTACGACTGCCTCGATCGTGCGTGGCAGTGCGGAACTGTACAGCTGGACTTCTCACTGCCGTCCCGTCTGAGCGCGTCCTATGTCGGCGAAGACAACGAGCGTAAAGTGCCGGTGATGATTCACCGCGCCATTCTTGGGTCAATGGAACGTTTCATCGGTATCCTGACCGAAGAGTTCGCTGGCTTCTTCCCGACCTGGTTGGCGCCGGTTCAGGTCGTGGTGATGAACATCACCGATTCACAGTCTGAATACGTTAACGAATTGACGCAGAAACTACAAAATGCGGGCATTCGTGTAAAAGCAGACTTGAGAAATGAGAAGATTGGCTTTAAAATCCGCGAGCACACTTTACGTCGTGTCCCTTATATGTTGGTCTGCGGTGACAAAGAGGTGGAAGCTGGCAAAGTGGCCGTTCGCACCCGCCGTGGTAAAGACCTGGGCAGCCTGGACGTAAATGAAGTGATCGAGAAGCTGCAACAAGAGATTCGCAGCCGCAGTCTTCAACAACTGGAGGAATAAGGTATTAAAGGCGGAAAACGAGTTCAAACGGCACGTCCGAATCGTATCAATGGCGAGATTCGCGCCCAGGAAGTTCGCTTAACAGGTCTGGAAGGTGAGCAACTGGGAATTGTGAGTCTGAGAGAAGCGATCGAAAAGGCTGAAGAGGCTGGAGTAGATTTAGTTGAAATCAGCCCTAACGCCGAACCGCCAGTTTGTCGTATCATGGACTACGGCAAGTTCCTTTATGAAAAGAGTAAGTCTTCTAAGGAACAGAAGAAGAAGCAGAAAGTTATCCAGGTGAAGGAAATTAAATTCCGCCCTGGTACTGATGAAGGTGACTATCAGGTAAAACTCCGCAGCCTGATTCGCTTTCTCGAAGATGGCGATAAGGCCAAAATCACGCTGCGTTTCCGTGGTCGTGAGATGGCCCACCAGCAAATCGGTATGGAAGTGCTTAATCGCGTGAAAGACGATTTGCAAGAACTGGCAGTGGTCGAATCCTTCCCATCGAAGATCGAAGGCCGCCAGATGATTATGGTGCTCGCTCCTAAGAAGAAACAGTAAGGCCTTCAAGTAACCATTTCTGTGAAGCCTTCGGGCTTCACAGATTTTGTTCGCCCTACGTTTCGTTTAATTAACAATGCGAAGTGGAAGTTATTAAGATGCCAAAAATTAAGACCGTACGCGGTGCTGCTAAGCGCTTCAAAAAAACCGGTAAAGGTGGCTTTAAGCACAAGCACGCTAACCTGCGTCACATTCTGACCAAAAAAGCGACCAAACGTAAACGTCACCTGCGTCCGAAAGCCATGGTTTCCAAAGGCGATCTGGGCCTGGTTATCGCGTGCCTGCCGTACGCATAAGCCGTTAACGATTTTTTTAACTTTTTTACGCCCAATCGACGCGCTTCAACGCCAGGCAATTCAGGCCCTGGGTTGACAGCGGTAAAGGGCAAATCAGAATAGATACAGGAGAGCAACATGGCTCGCGTAAAACGTGGTGTAATTGCACGTGCACGTCACAAGAAAATTTTGAAACAAGCGAAAGGCTACTACGGTGCGCGTTCTCGCGTATACCGCGTTGCCTTCCAGGCTGTTATCAAAGCAGGTCAGTACGCTTACCGTGACCGTCGTCAGCGTAAGCGTCAGTTCCGTCAACTGTGGATTGCGCGTATCAACGCAGCAGCACGTCAGAACGGTATTTCTTACAGCAAATTCATCAACGGCCTGAAAAAAGCCTCTGTTGAAATCGACCGTAAGATCCTGGCTGACATCGCCGTATTCGACAAAGTAGCGTTCAGCGCGCTGGTTGAAAAAGCGAAAGCAGCTCTGGCATAAGCCAGTGAAAAGAGGGAGCCTGGCTCCCTCTCTTTTATTTGTAATGTCGTCAATGAGTTGACAATTCATCCGTAACCCTTTTCAATAAAGGTTCTCCGGTTTTTACCCTACAAGGTAACGCAAGCATGAATGCTGCTATTTTCCGCTTCTTTTTTTACTTTAGCACCTGATTCCAGGAGGCTAGCGCGTGAAAGAAGAAACGAAAAACAGCGCATAAAGCCTCCCTGGTGGAGGCTTTTTTTATACGCTTTATCCTTCAAGTTGTCGTTGTGTTGGCTGCATTCGCTCACCCCAGTCACGTACTGATGTACGCTTCTGAGGATGCGCTCTCTTGCCGCGTGACTCGGCTTGCAGCCTCGCCCTGTGGGGGCAGCGCAAGCGCTGTTAAAACACTTATGTGTTTTGTGATACAACCTGAATGATTTTGCGTATAGACGAGCGACTTATGATTATCGCCACATAATGAGGAAAACCATGTCACATCTCGCAGAGCTGGTTGCCAGTGCGAAGGCAGCCATTAACCAGGCGTCAGATGTTGCCGCGTTAGACAATGTACGCGTCGAATATTTGGGCAAAAAAGGGCACCTGACCCTTCAAATGACGACCCTGCGTGAACTGCCTCCTGAGGAGCGTCCTGCAGCCGGTGCGGTTATTAACGAAGCGAAAGAGCAGGTGCAGCAGGCGCTGAACGCGCGCAAGGCGGATCTGGAAAATGCGGCGCTGAATGCGCGTCTGGCGGCAGAAACGATTGACGTATCGCTGCCCGGTCGTCGTATCGAAAATGGCGGCCTGCATCCGGTAACCCGTACCATCGACCGTATCGAAAGTTTCTTTGGCGAGCTGGGTTTTACGGTGGCGACGGGGCCCGAGATTGAAGATGACTATCATAACTTTGACGCCCTGAATATTCCGGGCCATCACCCGGCGCGTGCGGATCACGATACGTTCTGGTTTGATTCCACCCGTTTACTGCGCACCCAGACCTCCGGCGTGCAGATTCGCACCATGAAAGAGCAGCAGCCGCCGATCCGTATTATCGCGCCGGGCCGTGTGTATCGTAACGACTACGATCAGACCCACACCCCGATGTTCCATCAGATGGAAGGCCTGATTGTCGATACCAACATCAGCTTTACCAACCTGAAAGGGACGCTGCACGACTTCCTGCGTAACTTCTTTGAAGAAGATCTGCAAATTCGCTTCCGCCCGTCCTATTTTCCGTTCACCGAGCCTTCCGCCGAAGTTGACGTGATGGGCAAAAACGGCAAATGGCTGGAAGTCCTGGGCTGCGGCATGGTGCATCCGAACGTGCTGCGCAATGTCGGTATCGACCCGGAAATCTATTCCGGTTTCGCGTTTGGCATGGGGATGGAACGTCTGACCATGCTGCGTTACGGTGTCACCGATTTACGCGCCTTCTTCGAAAACGATCTGCGTTTCCTCAAACAGTTTAAATAAGGGCAGGACAACATAATGAAATTCAGTGAACTGTGGTTACGCGAGTGGGTTAACCCGGCAATCGACAGCGACGCGCTGTCGAATCAAATCACCATGGCCGGCCTGGAAGTTGACGGTGTTGAAGCGGTGGCTGGCGCGTTTAACGGCGTGGTTGTTGGTGAAGTGGTTGAGTGCGGCCAGCACCCGAATGCAGACAAACTGCGCGTAACAAAAGTGAACGTGGGCGGCGAACGTCTGCTGGATATTGTTTGCGGGGCGCCAAACTGCCGTCAGGGGCTCAAAGTGGCGGTCGCGACAATTGGCGCGGTGCTGCCGGGCGACTTCAAAATTAAAGCGGCAAAACTGCGTGGCGAACCGTCCGAAGGGATGCTGTGTTCATTCTCTGAACTGGGCATTTCCGACGACCATAGCGGCATTATCGAACTGCCCGCAGATGCGCCGATCGGAACCGATATTCGCGAATACCTGAAACTCGATGATAACACCATCGAAATTAGCGTAACGCCCAACCGTGCCGACTGTTTAGGCATCATTGGCGTCGCCCGCGACGTGGCGGTACTGAATAAAGCGCCGCTGGTTGAGCCTGAAATTTCTCCGGTGGCGGCGACCGTCAGCGATGTGCTGCCGATTACCGTAGAAGCGGCTGACGCATGCCCGCGCTATCTGGGTCGAGTGGTGAAAGGCATCAACGTTAAAGCGCCTACGCCGCTGTGGATGAAGGAAAAACTGCGTCGTTGTGGTATTCGCTCCATCGACGCGGTGGTTGACGTCACTAACTATGTGCTGCTCGAACTGGGCCAGCCAATGCATGCTTTCGACAAAGATCGCATTGAAGGCGGCATTGTTGTCCGGATGGCGAAAGAAGGCGAAACCCTGGTGCTGCTGGACGGGACCGAAGCGACGCTGAGCGCGGACACGCTGGTTATTGCCGACCACCATAAGGCCTTGGCCATGGGCGGTATTTTCGGCGGCGAGCATTCCGGCGTGAACGATGAAACGCAAAACGTGCTGCTGGAATGTGCTTTCTTCAGCCCGCTGTCGATCACTGGCCGCGCGCGTCGTCATGGCCTGCACACCGATGCCTCTCATCGCTATGAGCGCGGCGTCGATCCGGCTTTGCAGTATAAAGCGATGGAGCGTGCGACCCGCCTGCTGATCGACATTTGCGGCGGTGAGGCTGGTCCGGTTATTGACGTGACGAACGATGCGACGCTGCCGAAGCGCGCCACGATCACTCTGCGCCGGAGCAAGCTGGATCGCCTGATTGGCCATCATATTGCTGACGAACAGGTCAGCGATATTCTGCGTCGTCTCGGTTGCGAAGTAACCGAAAGCGAGGGCGAGTGGCAGGCCGTTGCGCCGAGCTGGCGCTTCGACATGGAGATCGAAGAAGATCTGGTAGAAGAAGTCGCACGCGTGTACGGCTACAACAATATTCCTGACGAACCGGTTCAGGCTGGTCTGATCATGGGAACGCACCGTGAAGCGGATTTGTCGCTTAAACGCGTGAAAACGTTGCTCAACGACAAAGGCTATCAGGAAGTTATTACCTACAGCTTTGTGGATCCAAAAGTACAACAGTTGATTCACCCGGCTGAAGAAGCGTTGCTGCTGCCAAGCCCCATTTCTGTCGACATGTCCGCGATGCGTCTGTCGCTGTGGACCGGGCTGTTAGCTACGGTAGTGTATAACCAGAATCGTCAGCAGAACCGCGTGCGCATCTTTGAAAGCGGTCTGCGCTTCGTGCCGGACACCCAGGCGAACCTTGGGATTCGACAGGACCTGATGCTGGCTGGCGTTATCTGCGGCAACCGTTACGATGAACACTGGAACCTGGCAAAAGAGACCGTTGATTTCTATGATTTGAAAGGCGATCTGGAAGCCGTGCTGGATCTCACCGGTAAGCTCGGCGATGTGCAGTTCAAAGCCGAAGCGAATCCGGCGCTGCATCCGGGACAGTCTGCAGCGATTTATCTGAAAGGTGAACGCATTGGTTTCATTGGCGTTGTTCATCCGGAGCTGGAGCGTAAGCTCGATCTCAACGGGCGTACGCTGGTGTTTGAACTGGAGTGGAACAAGCTTGCAGACCGCGTGGTGCCTCAGGCGCGTGAGATTTCTCGCTTCCCGGCAAACCGCCGCGACATCGCCGTGGTGGTCGCAGAAAACGTTCCCGCTGCAGATGTTTTATCCGAATGTAAGAAAGTTGGCGTAAATCAGGTAGTTGGCGTAAACTTATTTGACGTGTACCGTGGTAAGGGTGTTGCGGAGGGGTATAAGAGCCTCGCCATTAGCCTGATCCTTCAGGATACCAGCCGTACACTCGAAGAAGAGGAGATTGCCGCTACCGTCGCCAAATGTGTAGAGGCATTAAAAGAGCGATTCCAGGCATCATTGAGGGATTGAACCTATGGCGCTTACAAAAGCTGAAATGTCAGAATATCTGTTTGATAAGCTTGGGCTTAGCAAGCGGGATGCCAAAGAACTGGTCGAACTGTTTTTCGAAGAGATCCGTCGTGCTCTGGAAAACGGTGAGCAGGTAAAACTCTCTGGTTTTGGTAATTTCGATCTGCGTGATAAGAATCAACGTCCGGGACGTAACCCGAAAACGGGTGAAGATATTCCCATTACAGCAAGGCGCGTGGTGACCTTCAGACCCGGACAGAAGTTAAAGAGCCGGGTTGAAAACGCTTCGCCCAAAGACGAGTGATCAGAACCGTCTTAAATAACAAAAAAGGCCGCAATGCGGCCTTTTTTCTTTTCTGTCCTCGCGCGGCACCGTAGAATCAATCACATCCTTTGCAGCTGAATGGAAAACATGCTGACTTTTGCCCGTCAACAACAGCGACAGAATGTACGCTGGCTCCTGAGTCTTACAGTACTGATGGTACTGGCGCTGCTTTTAAGCCTGTGTGCGGGAGAACAGTGGATTTGGCCTGCTGACTGGCTGACCCCGCGTGGTGAACTGTTTGTCTGGCAGATCCGTCTGCCGCGTACCCTGGCGGTGCTGTTGGTGGGCGCTGCGCTGGCGCTCTCCGGCGCGGTGATGCAGGCTTTATTCGAAAACCCTCTTGCGGAGCCCGGATTGCTGGGCGTGTCGAATGGCGCTGGCGTTGGACTGATTGCAGCTGTTCTGTTGGGTCAGGGAACGTTGCCGCAGTGGTCGTTAGGTCTTTGCGCCATTGCCGGGGCACTGATCATCACACTGATTCTCCTGCGCTTTGCTCGCCGCCATCTCTCCACCAGCCGCCTGCTGCTTGCCGGGGTCGCGCTGGGAATTATCTGCAGCGCCCTGATGACCTGGGCCATCTATTTTTCTACCTCTTTTGATCTTCGCCAGTTGATGTACTGGATGATGGGGGGATTTGGCGGCGTGGACTGGGGACAGTCATGGCTGATGCTGGCGCTGGTGCCGGTTCTGCTCTGGATCTGCTGTCAGTCCCAGCCTATGAATATGCTGGCGCTGGGCGAAATCTCGGCCCGCCAATTGGGATTACCGCTGTGGTTTTGGCGTAATCTGCTGGTGGTGGCGACAGGCTGGATGGTTGGCGTGAGCGTCGCGCTGGCAGGGGCGATTGGTTTTATTGGCCTGGTGATCCCGCATATTTTACGGTTATGCGGATTAACCGATCATCGCGTGCTTCTGCCCGGTTGCGCGCTGGCGGGCGCCATTGCGCTATTGCTGGCCGATGTGGTCGCGCGTCTGGCGCTGGCTTCCGCCGAGCTGCCTATCGGCGTCGTCACCGCCACGCTTGGCGCGCCGGTCTTTATCTGGTTACTGTTGAAAGCTGGACGATAGACCTTGCATGACGAACTATGCTTAAAAGCTGGCATTGAAATCACTCACTTTCTGGAGACGCTATGCAAGACTCGATTCTGAATACTGAAGTCACGACGATTGATGGGGACGTAATCTCGTTGGAGAAATATGCCGGTAATGTGCTGCTGGTGGTCAACGTGGCCTCAAAATGCGGGCTGACGCCGCAGTACGAGCAACTGGAGAATATTCAGAAAGCCTGGGCTGACCGGGGGTTTCTGGTGCTGGGATTCCCGTGCAATCAGTTTCTCGGCCAGGAGCCAGGCAGCGAACAAGAGATCAAAACCTGGTGTGCCGCGACATGGGGCGTGACGTTTCCGATGTTCAGTAAAATTGAGGTTAACGGAGAAGGGCGGCATCCCCTGTATCAGAAACTGATTGCCGCTGCGCCAACCGCAGTGGCCCCGGAAAACAGCGGCTTCTATGAGCGCATGGCAAGCAAAGGACGCGCGCCGCTTTATCCAGACGATATTTTATGGAATTTCGAAAAATTTCTCGTGGGCAGGGACGGAAAGGTGGTCCAGCGTTTTTCACCTGATATGACGCCTGAAGATCCTATCGTAATGGAAAGTATCAAAATCGCACTGGCAAAATAATGTCTTCACTGATGCAGCTACAGGATGTCGCCGACACCACCCGGCTTGGTCCACTGAGTGCGGAAGTTCGCGCCGGGGAGATCCTTCACCTTGTGGGGCCAAATGGCGCCGGAAAAAGTACGTTGCTGGCGCGTATGGCGGGACTTACCACCGGCTCAGGTCATATCAAATTTGGCGGCGAAGCGCTGGCGTCCTGGCCCGCGAACAGGCTGGCGCGCCATCGGGCATATCTGGCGCAGCAGCAGAATCCTCCTTTTGCAATGCCGGTATGGCATTTTCTGACGCTGCATCAGGCTGACAAATCGTATACTCATCAGCTTCATCAGGTGGCGGCGTCGCTGGGGCTGGAAGATAAGCTCGGACGGAATGCGAATCAGCTTTCGGGCGGGGAATGGCAGCGCGTACGTCTGGCCGCGGTTATCCTGCAAATTGCCCCGGAAACCAATCCGCAGGGACAATTGCTGCTGCTGGACGAGCCCATGAACAGTCTTGACGTCGCGCAGCAGAATGCGCTGGATCGTATTCTGAGCGCCCTGTGCGCGCAGGGCATCGCCATTGTGATGAGCAGCCACGATCTCAATCATACGCTGCGTCATGCGCATCGAGCCTGGTTGCTTAAGGGAGGGAGACTGCTCGCCAGCGGACCGCGCGATGAGGTCATGACCCCGGCGAATCTGGCGCGCGCTTACGGTCTGAATTTCCGCCGTCTGGACATTGAGGGCCACCGAATGCTTATTTCCACGACCTAAACGACACGGCGTCTTGAAAAACGGGGCAAATACCCGCTAAATTGATACAAGAATAAAAAAACAGAGGATTCGTCCTGAATGCGTTTCTGGTTTCTTCTTTTTACAGCACTGGTTCTGGCAGGATGCAGTAGCCACCGGGCGCCGCCGCCAAACGCCCGGCTTTCAGACTCCATTACCGTGATAGCCGGGCTAAACGATCAGCTTCGGACGTGGCGCGGTACGCCGTATCGTTATGGCGGGATGAGCCGTCGCGGCGTCGATTGTTCCGGATTTGTCCTTATGACGATGCGCGATCAATTCGCGCTACAGCTGCCGCGCGATACGCGGCAACAGGCCAAAATCGGCACCAAAATTGATAAAGACGACCTGCTGCCAGGCGACCTCGTCTTTTTTAAAACCGGTTCAGGGGACAGCGGGTTGCATGTGGGTATTTACGATACCGACGGTCAGTTTATTCATGCTTCCACCAGCCGTGGCGTGATGCGATCATCGTTGGATAATGTCTACTGGCGAAAAAACTTTTGGCAAGCGCGACGAATCTGACGCCGTTAATGCCTGGCTGTCATTAACGGTATACTCTCCGGTTATTACAGAAAAAAGAATAAAACTGAATTAGCGTATATAATATCGCTAGCCGAATACAAAGGAACCGGATTCCGGGTAAAAAGGACATGATGAACGTTTCCCCGTTAGCAGCAGAAAAGACGTGCGTTCACGTCCTTTGTATCAGGTTGCCGTATCACTCCCTGACTGAGGGGCGGACCTGATGGACGTCACGCTGGATAATATTTATCATTCTGAACTTTATTTTCTCCCCGCCCGAAATGTACAACGAAAACTTATCGGTCTGGAAGTGACCGCGAACTTTGTCAGCGATGACGGCAAGGTGCGCTTTCCGACAGAACTGGTATTACCGCGACTTTCGCCTGACGAACAGTGCCAGTTATTTGCAGAAAAACTGGCGCTACTGGAAACCTGCCAACACTTTTTTATTCAGCATAAACTGATCGCATGGATTAATATCACCCCGGCAATCGTACCGTTATTATTAATCAATACGTCACGGTTGCAGGCCATCAAACGTTTTTCATTTATTGAACTCACCCTTAATGAAAGTTTTCCCGCACTCGCGGCAGGGAAAGCGGATCCGGCGCTTGCCGCCCTGGCCGAACGTTTCCCCCTGGTGCTTGCCAACTTTGGCGCCGGGGAGAGTTCGACGAAAGCCATATTTGAGGGATTATTTAAACGTGTCGCCCTCGACCGTGGTTTTGTGCAGCGACGCGCAATGAGCCTTTCATTCGACCCCTTTATGCGGGCAATCGTGACGCAAATTTCGCCTTATTGCGACTCTTTGTTGATAGCCGGGATCGATAGCGAGGAACTGCTGACACGCATCACGCCTTTTGGTTTCGGTGGGATGCAGGGCGCGCTGTGGCCTGCCGTCACGGCGGATCAGGTGACTCGCTTAATTCAGGGATAACCCCTCGGTTTGCTGGTGTTTAGGATGGCGCTAACCGACTACACTACAGACAGGAGGCCCTATGACCCTGTCTTTTACAGCCCGCTGGCATGATGAATTGCCGGCAACGTATACCGCACTTTCTCCGACGCCGCTGACCCATTCCCGGCTGATATGGCATAACGACGCCCTGGCCCAACAGCTGAATATTCCTGCTGCGCTGTTCAGTACCGACCGTCCCGCAGGCGTATGGGGGGGCGAGACGTTGCTGTCGGGTATGTCGCCGCTGGCGCAGGTGTACAGTGGCCATCAGTTCGGCGTATGGGCCGGGCAGCTCGGCGACGGGCGTGGCATTCTGCTTGGCGAACAGTTACTCGCCGATGGCAGCACCGTGGACTGGCATCTTAAGGGGGCGGGCCTGACGCCATATTCACGTATGGGCGACGGGCGTGCAGTGCTGCGCTCAACCATTCGTGAAAGCCTCGCCAGCGAAGCGATGCACTATTTGGGCATTCCAACTACCCGGGCGCTCACCATCGTCACCAGCGACACACCGGTTTATCGCGAGACGGTGGAAGCTGGCGCAATGCTGGTACGTGTGGCGCAAAGTCATATGCGCTTCGGCCATTTTGAACATTTTTATTATCGCCGTGAGCCAGAAAAGGTTCAGCAACTTGCCGACTTCGCCATTCGCCATTATTGGCCGCATCTGCGTGACGAGAACGACAAATATGTCCTTTGGTTCCGGGATGTGGTGAGCCGTACCGCGACGCTTATCGCCGACTGGCAAACAGTTGGCTTTGCGCATGGTGTGATGAATACCGATAACATGTCGATTCTGGGACTGACGATGGACTATGGTCCGTTCGGTTTTCTGGATGATTACGACCCGGGGTTTATCTGTAACCATTCCGATCACCAGGGGCGTTACCGCTTTGACAATCAGCCTGCGGTGGGGCTGTGGAACCTCCAGCGCCTCGCCCAGAGCCTGTCGCCGTTTATTCACGTTGATGCGCTGAATGAGGCGCTGGATACCTATCAGCAGGCATTGTTAACGCGCTATGGTCAGCGGATGCGTCAGAAGCTCGGCTTTTTGAGTGAACAGAAAGAAGATAACGAGCTGTTGAATGCGTTGTTTGGACTGATGGCGCGTGAAAAAAGCGATTACAGCCGAACGTTCCGTATGTTAAGCGTCACCGAACAGCGGAGTGCCGCTTCACCGCTGCGCGATGAGTTTATCGATCGTGATGCGTTCGACGCCTGGTACACGCGTTACCGAACACGTCTGCAACTAGACGGCGTAGATGATGCCACCCGCCAGGCGTCGATGCAGAGCGTGAATCCCGCTGTCGTGTTGCGTAACTGGCTCGCGCAGCGGGCCATCGACGCGGCAGAAAAGGGGGAGATGGACGAACTGCATCGTTTACATGACGTACTGCGCCATCCTTTCAACGACCGTAACGACGACTATACCCACCGCCCGCCAGACTGGGGACGGCGACTGGAGATCAGTTGTTCCAGCTAACGGCTAAATCGCCCGTATACGCAAAACGTGTCGGGCGTTTGCCATTACTTGGTCAGTAATAATTTCCCCGCCTGCGTTTTGCGCAGCAAGTACTCTTGTCCATTATGATCAATGATAACTTTACCGTCTTCTCCCAGCAGGTTCTGGCTACTGATTTTGCGAAGCGGCGTGTGAGAAGGGGTGATGCTTTCTCTTTCCTTAGGGTGAGAAGAGTCAAAGGTATCCATAGATGACATTGCGCGTGAATTAATAATAATTAATGTAACAATGATTATTATTATCAATAATATACCCGGCGACGACAAGTGATAAATCAGGGGAGGAGCGAAAAAATGCGAGCAAGCGCCCATTCCGGGGGGAATGGGCAAGGGGGGTCAGAAGCGGCTGTCTACCGCCGAGGCGAGTTTATCGAGCAGCCGTTCGGTATCTTCCCAGTTCAGGCAGGGATCGGTAATTGACTGACCGTAAACCAGCGGCTGTCCGCTGACGATTTTTTGTGTGCCTTCACGCAAGAAACTTTCCGCCATAATCCCGGCGATGGCCGTAGAGCCATTACGGATCTGTTGGCAAACATCATCGCAAACGTCTAATTGACGACGATGCTGTTTCTGACAGTTACCGTGGCTGAAATCGACGACCAGATGTTCGGGCAGGTCGAATTCATGTAGCGTATCGCAGGCGGCGGCGATATCGTCCGCGTGATAGTTCGGCTTCTTCCCGCCACGCATGATGATATGGCCGTACGGGTTGCCGCTGGTCTGATAAATGGTCATCTGACCGGTTTTATCCGGTGACAGGAACATATGGCTGGCGCGGGAGGCGCGAATAGCGTCCACCGCGATCCGCGTATTGCCGTCAGTGCCATTTTTAAAGCCCACCGGGCAGGAGAGCGCCGAGGCCATCTCGCGGTGGATCTGGCTTTCTGTGGTTCGCGCGCCGATCGCCCCCCAGCTAATCAGGTCGGCAATAAATTGTCCGGTCACCATATCCAGAAATTCCGTGGCGGTGGGTACGCCCAGCTCATTCACCTGGAGCAGCAGCTTGCGCGCCAGCTCAAGGCCGTGATTCACACGGTAGCTACCGTTGAGGTCGGGATCGGAAATCAGACCCTTCCAGCCCACGACGGTGCGTGGTTTTTCAAAATAGGTGCGCATGACGATTTCCAGACGCGCCTGATGCTTGTCACGCAACGTCTGCAAGCGGGTGGCATATTCCATGGCGGCGTCAAGATCGTGGATCGAGCAGGGACCGACAATGGCCAGCAGGCGGCGATCTTCGCCATTCAAAATTTTTTCAATCCGGCGGCGGGCGTCGGTAACGTGACGGGCGACGGCGGCGGAAACGGGATGCCGGTGCGCAAGTTCAGCGGGCGTTACCAGACTGTCTATCCGCGCGGTACGCAGTTCATCGGTTCTGTTCATGACTTTTCTCAGAAATGGAGTGCTTCTACGGCAGGGGCCGGGAAGTGATGGGCACAACCTTAAACCAATCTCTGCCGAATTCAAGTGCGAGGTGTGTCACACCCCGCAAGCAGAACGGCATCATAGCAAAAAAACAAAACCAGTGAACTAGTTTATTAGTACATGCGGCGATTCAGCCCCATAATATCAAGGATCTTGGTGGCAATTTCTTCTACCGAGTAGTTGGTACTGTTCAGGCAGGGGATGTGGTTCTTACGGTAAAGGGCTTCCACTTCGGCAACCTCCATGCGGCACTGGCGCAGTGAGGCATAGCGGCTGTTTTCACGGCGCTCTTCGCGAATCGCCGCCAGACGCTCAGGCTCAATCGTCAGGCCGAACAGCTTATGCTGAAGGGGTTTCAGCGATGCGGGCAACATCAGATTATCCATATCGTCAGCAATAAAGGGGTAGTTTGCCGCGCGGATACCAAACTGCATCGCCAGATAAAGACTCGTCGGCGTTTTGCCGCAGCGGGAGACGCCGAGCAGAATTACCTGTGCCTGATCGAGGTTGCGCAACGAAATACCGTCATCGTGGGCGAGGGTGTAATCAATCGCCGCGATGCGCGCGTCGTACTTGTTCAGGTTGCCAGGATTCAGCCCGTGAGTACGATGGGCAATCGGCGTGGGATCGAGCTTCATCTCCTGCTGTAGCGGCGCAACCAGCGCCTGCACAATGTCCTGGCAAAAGCCTTCACTTTGCAGAATGATGGCGCGAATTTCGGGTAAGACGATGGAATAAAACACCAGTGGCCGCACGCCCGTTTGCTGGAAAATCGCGTCGATTTGATCTTTCACCGCGCGAGCGCGGCTTTCATTTTCAACAAACGGCAGCGTAATGCTGCTAATCGTGACCGGGAATTGTGACATCACCGCATGGCCTAACACTTCGGCGGTGATCGCCGTTCCATCGGATATATAAAAGACATGACGATCTACAGCATTATCCATTTTGTCCTTCCTGAATAGCAGCGATAATTCTCTGAAAGCATAAATTAAAATTATCCTAAAGCGTAGGAAATTGCGCCCGAATTATAAAATGAAATGCTATTTTTATATTTTATGAAAAGCGCATTTCATTTTATGGAACGGATGTTTATACCGACAATTTCTGTGGAGATCCCATGTCGTACGCGGGTTTGCGCAAACGGGTAAACTGTCCGAAAAAATAAAAAATATATTTGCTTGAACGATTCACCGTTTTTTTCATCCGGTTAAGTATGCAAAGATAAATATGCAGTTAAGCGTTTCCTATACTCGTTCATTTATCACAAAAGGATTGTTCGATGTCCAACAATGGCTCGTCACCGCTGGTGCTTTGGTATAACCAACTCGGCATGAATGATGTAGACAGAGTTGGGGGCAAAAATGCCTCCCTGGGTGAAATGATTACTAACCTTTCCGGTATGGGTGTTTCCGTGCCGAATGGTTTTGCCACAACCGCCGATGCGTTTAATCAGTTTCTCGACCAAAGCGGTGTAAACCAGCGCATTTATGAACTGCTGGATAAAACGGATATTGATGATGTCTCCGCGCTGGCGAAGGCAGGTACGCAGATCCGCCAGTGGATTATCGACACTCCTTTCCAGCCAGAGCTGGAAAACGCCATCCGCGATGCTTACGCACAGCTTTCTGCGGATGACGACCAGGCTTCTTTTGCCGTGCGCTCCTCGGCGACGGCGGAAGATATGCCGGACGCCTCGTTTGCCGGCCAGCAGGAAACCTTCCTCAACGTCCAGGGCTTTGATGCGGTACTGGTGGCGGTGAAGCACGTCTTTGCTTCGCTGTTTAACGATCGCGCAATTTCATATCGCGTTCATCAGGGGTATGACCACCGTGGCGTGGCGCTCTCTGCGGGCGTTCAGCGCATGGTGCGTTCCGATCTCGCTTCGTCCGGGGTAATGTTCTCCATTGATACTGAATCCGGATTCGATCAGGTGGTGTTCATCACTTCCGCCTGGGGGCTTGGCGAGATGGTGGTGCAGGGCGCGGTGAACCCGGATGAATTCTACGTGCATAAACCGACGCTGGCGGCAAACCGCCCGGCGATTGTGCGCCGTACCATGGGCTCGAAAAAAATTCGCATGATCTATGCGCCGACTCAGGAGCATGGCAAGCAGGTCACTATCGAGGATGTGCCGCAGGAACAGCGTGACGTTTTCTCTCTGACGAATGAGGAAGTACAGGAACTGGCGAAGCAGGCGGTGCAGATCGAGAAGCACTATGGTCGTCCGATGGACATCGAGTGGGCGAAAGACGGTCACACCGGCAAGCTGTTTATCGTACAGGCGCGCCCGGAAACTGTACGCTCCCGTGGTCAGGTGATGGAGCGCTACACGCTTCACGCGCAGGGCAAAATCATCGCCGAAGGCCGCGCCATTGGTCACCGCATCGGTGCGGGTACAGTGAAAGTCATCCATGACATCAGTGAGATGAACCGCATCCAGCCCGGCGACGTGCTGGTCACCGACATGACCGACCCGGACTGGGAACCGATCATGAAAAAAGCCGCGGCTATTGTTACCAACCGCGGCGGTCGAACCTGTCACGCGGCGATCATTGCCCGCGAACTGGGGATCCCGGCGGTCGTTGGCTGCGGTGATGCTACCGAGCGCATGAAGGATGACGAAAAGGTGACTGTCTCCTGCGCTGAAGGCGACACCGGCTATGTGTATGCTGATTTGCTCGACTTCAGCGTGAAAAGTTCCAGCGTCGATACGATGCCAGATCTGCCGCTGAAGGTGATGATGAACGTGGGTAACCCGGATCGCGCTTTTGACTTCGCCTGCCTGCCCAACGAAGGCGTTGGCCTTGCGCGTCTGGAATTTATCATTAACCGCATGATTGGCGTGCATCCCCGCGCGTTGCTGGAGTTTGACGATCAGGACGCCGCGCTTCAGAACGAAATCCGCGGGATGATGAAGGGCTTCGATTCCCCGCGTGAATTCTACGTGGGCCGCCTGACGGAAGGCATCGCCACGCTGGGGGCGGCGTTTTATCCGAAGCGCGTCATCGTGCGCCTGTCGGACTTTAAGTCTAACGAATACGCGAACCTGGTCGGCGGCGAGCGCTATGAGCCGGATGAAGAGAACCCGATGCTGGGCTTCCGCGGCGCAGGCCGTTACGTGTCGGATAGTTTCCGTGACTGCTTCGCGCTGGAATGTGAAGCGGTGAAACGCGTACGTAACGACATGGGATTGACCAACGTTGAGATCATGATTCCGTTCGTCCGGACCGTTGAACAGGCGAAAGCGGTAGTGGAGGAGCTGGAACGTCAGGGACTGAAGCGCGGCGAGAACGGGCTTAAGATCATCATGATGTGCGAGATCCCTTCCAACGCCCTGTTGGCAGAGCAGTTCCTGCAATACTTTGACGGCTTCTCCATCGGTTCAAACGATATGACGCAGCTGGCGCTGGGTCTGGATCGTGACTCCGGGGTGGTGTCTGAGCTGTTTGATGAGCGTAATGACGCGGTGAAAGCACTGCTGTCGATGGCGATTCGCGCAGCGAAGAAGCAGGGTAAATACGTCGGCATTTGCGGTCAGGGACCGTCCGACCATGAGGACTTTGCTGCCTGGCTGATGGAAGAAGGGATCGACAGCCTGTCGTTGAACCCGGACACCGTCGTTCAGACCTGGCTGAGTCTGGCCGAACTGAAGAAGTAAACGGAAGTCGGATGGCGGTTCGCCGCCATCCGTAACAGGCACAATTCCTGCTCAGGCATTGTGCAAAATGGTTAACGCGGTGCGCAGGTCTTGCACCGAAATCTGCCCCGGCGCCGAGGCTTTTTTCACCGCGCCAAACGTCGCGGCGGATCCAAACGTTTCTCCCGCCAGACGTGAAATCACACCGTCTTTTGCCATCGACATCGTAATCAAAGGCCGATCTGCATAGCGTTCGTGCATCTCCAGCGTCGCACTGAGCAGTGTCAACACATCCCGCGTGCTTTGCGGCATCACGGCGATTTTGGCAATGTCGGCGTCCAGCGCCTGCATTTTGCGTAAACGCTGGATAATCTCTTCAGCGGCGGGCGTCTTATTAAAATCATGGTTAGACATCACCACCCGTATATCTCGCGCATGGGCATGGGTGACCAGGCGTTGTACCTGGGCATCGCCAGTGAACAGTTCCACGTCAATCATATCCACGCGCCCACTGTCTATGAAAGTCTGGTTCAGTGCGACATACGCTTCGGTAGAGATCGCCTGCTCACCGCCTTCTTGCGCACTGCGGAAGGTACACAGCAGCGGCGTGTCCGGTAGCGCGTCACGTATAGCGCTGAGCGCGTCAAGAACCGCGTTTTTTTCGGTGATGGCTGTAAAATGGTCGGCGCGCCACTCAAGGATATCAAACTGCGCGTCGCGATAGGCCTGCGCCTCGGAACGCACGCTGTCGATATCTTTGCCCATCAGCGACACGATAATTTTTGGCATTCCTTCGCCAATCACAAGGTTTTTTACGGTTACGGTTTTCATTAAATACCTTTTATCAATTACGGAACCCGATCCGCCAGGCCACAGCCCCTTCGCCCGTCGTGCGATAAAGGCGCCAATGATTATTCGCTATCGCGAAGGAAAAAGGAAGAAAGCGTCGCGCTTTCGGCGCTGTAGTGCGGCAGCTCACATTAACCAAATAACGTAATAACGCTGTTTATTTCCGCAATTGTGACCTTTTCTTCTCCCTCCAATACTGAATTCTGCAACGTGTTCGGCAGTGTTAATGATATTCCTGGTTAATGGTGTATTTTCTGACATTAAGGCACAACAATGACAATAACCTCTGTTCTCTCTGCCCGCGATAAAATCGGTTACGGTCTTGGCGATATGGCCAGTGCGCTCCTGGGGATGGCGCGGAAGCGCGACCTCAACAACGCAGGGGAGAGTCTGTCCTCTTCCGCTCTGAATAACGCGATACAGGAGTAAACCAGGATGATCTATAAGGATGCAAATCGCCCGGTACAGGCGCGTGTCGCCGACCTGCTGGGACGTATGACGCCGGAAGAAAAATTTGCCCAGATGCACGCTTACTGGCTGGTGCTGTCGGAGGAGGGCCATCATCAGGAGCGTAGCGATATGAGCGATGAGTTTGCCGGCGTGAGTAAACAGGCGGCGTTGAATGAGCGACTGAAGATCGGCGTCGGGCAGATAACGCGTCCACTGGGTACGCATATTGTTGACGCGAAAACGGGGGTACGCGCCGCAAACCGCTTACAGAAAATGCTTGTAGAAGAAACGCGGCTGGGTATTCCGGCGTTGTTTCATGAAGAGTGTCTGGTTGGATTGCTGTGTAAGGGCGCCACACTGTTTCCTTCGTCGCTCAATTACGGATCGACGTGGGATCCCGAACTGGTGAGGCGCGCGGCCCGGCAGATCGGCCTTGAAGCGCGCGCGACCGGCTGCCGACAAGGACTGGCGCCGGTTCTGGATGTTTCACGCGATGTGCGGTGGGGAAGAACCGAAGAGACTTTTGGCGAAGATCCCTGGCTGGTTGGCGTTATGGGCTGCGCGTATGTCGCAGGGTTACAGGGCGAAAAGCGCGATCTGCTAGCCACCCTGAAACATTATGTCGGTCACTCCTTCAGCGAAGGGGCCCGTAACCATGCGCCCGTACATTTGGGCTTCTGTGAACTGAACGATACGTTCCTGCTTCCCTTCGAAATGGCCGTGAAGCTGACCAATGCAGGCTCTGTGATGCCCGCCTACCATGACATTGATAATCAACCCGGTCACAGCGACGCTTTTTTGCTTACCACGCTGCTACGTGAGCAATGGGGATTTGACGGCATTATCGTGGCGGATTATGGCGGCGTAAGTTTATTGCATCAGCATCATGGCGTTTCTCACGATGCGGCGGAATCGGCGGCGCTGGCCTTTAATGCCGGACTGGATGTGGAGCTGCCAAAAGACGACTGCGCCCGCCATCTGGCGGAGGCGGTTGAACGGGGACTGATCGGTATGGCGAAAATTGATGAAATCGTTTCGCGCATTCTGACGGAAAAATTCCGCCTGGGCCTGTTTGAACAGCCTTATGCTGATGAAACGGCGATGGCGTTACAGTCCGCCGGGACGCGCCAGGTTGCCCGGGAAGCGGCAACCCGTTCGCTGACCCTGCTGGAAAATAACGGCATCCTGCCGTTGCAGGGGCAGCCGCGAATTGCGGTAGTGGGCCCAACGGCAGACGACCCGCTGGCGTTGCTCAGCGGCTACAGCTTCCCGGTGCATCTGATCATTAGCGATGAGATGGATAAGACCGCGCAGGTGACCACACCGCTTGCCGCGCTGCGTTGCTATTACGGTGAAGACGCTGTGCTGTATGCCAAAGGGTGTCATATTATTGAAAAACGGCTGGCAGGCGCTCCCGTATTTCCGGGCGACAGCAGCGGTAAGCCAATGCAGGCCTCGCCCGTTTCGTTCGACGCGTCCCTTATTCCAGACGCAGTGAGCGCGGCCCAACGGAGTGAAGTGGTGATTGCCTGCGTTGGCGATCTGGCTGGCCTGTTTCAGAGCGGCACGGTAGGTGAAGGGTCCGATACTGATAGTCTTACTCTGCCCGGTGTTCAGCAGCAGTTGCTCGAGGCGCTGGTGGCGACCGGAAAACCCGTGGTGGTCGTGATGACCGGTGGCAGACCCTACAACCTGCAGGGGCTGGAGGATAAGATCGCTGCATTGCTAATGGCCTGGGCGCCGGGTCAGGAAGGGGGATGGGCCATCGCCGACGTGTTGACCGGACGCGCTGAACCACAGGGAAGACTGGTGGTGAGCGTGCCGAAAAGCGCGGGCGCTATGCCATATTATTACAATCACAAGTTGAAAAGTGGCGGAACACCGTTTGCCTTTCATTTTGGTTCCCGCTATCCCTTTGGCTATGGTAAGGGCTGGGGCGAGTTTTCCAGTGAAGCCGTCACTCTGTTGACCCCGGCGGTGGGGATGGATGGCGAAATCGCGATTGCGGTCACTGTAAGCAACGATGGGATACACAGGGGAAGCGAGGTGGTACAACTCTACGTTCGCGACAAAGTGGCTTCCATGGTCAGGCCGATAAAAGAACTGAAAGCCTTTCAGCGCGTAGAGCTGGATGCTGGCGCACGGGCGACGTTAACCTTTTATGTGCCTGTCGATATGCTCAATTTTACCCGCAGGGACGGCAAACGTGTGGTCGAGCCAGGCGAGTTTGAGCTGATGATCGGCAATTCCTCCGCCAGGATCTGGGAAAGCGCGACGGTGAACGTCTCGGGCGAAACGCGAGTCATGCCAGAGAACTGGCGGATGCTGAGCCGGTGTGAAGTGAGCTGTGTATAAACGGTTAAACATTCACCGTAACGAAGCGTGAGCAATGATAAAACGGCAGTTTGAAAGTACAGCTTATATTTTAGCAGTCTGTAGATACTTCAAAATTGCCGTTTTAATATTATTTCTCGATGTTCCTATCACAATTTCCTTTGAAGTAACTGATGTAATTTTAAGCATCTTTTATCAAGTCAATATATTCATGTAATAAATCGAATGGCTCTTCTTCTAGCATTAATTAATATATATATGGGTGCATTTTCTCAAAATGCGCGTTAAAAATAATTACACCGAATTTAATTTGATCTTGCGCATAAACTTTAGATTAAAAACAATTTTAAATGGTTTTTCTGGGTTGGATTGTTTTTAAATATGTATTTATATAAATTATTGATTTTTAAATATTTAGTTGTGATTTTATTTTTCGATTAAAAGGTGTTTGCCTGGCGGCATATGAAGATAACGTCACGCTGCCGCAGAGGCGGTAAAACGATATTATTAATAACATCACTTATTTATTCGCTGAATATAAAATAGATTTGGTGTGTTAAAGAATACTTTTTCGCAATAACAACGCTCCAAAAATTATAACCAACGTTGTTTTTATTTGTAGCAAGTATTCTTTCGGACAGTCCACATTGCAGGAGCATCATAATGGCGAAAAATTATATCGCCCGTCAGGACGGACAGTGGATGGTGGTCAGCCTGACGCCGGATGTCTGTAAAACCCCTGTCGGTCCCGCCCTGCCGCCGGTGCCGTTTCCGG
>NZ_BBNB01000006.1 GCF_000759835.1 Citrobacter sedlakii NBRC 105722 | reverse complement strand
ATCCTCTTCAGATCGCAGGCTATATTTTCCGTTTGGCCTTGCGCCATAACCCTACGGCTTCACGCCAATCTGCAATGCCAGTTCACGAATGATGCCTGCGGTCATACCCCAGACGAAATAATGCTCATACCATGACAGCCATACGCGGTGAGAATCGCCTCGACGGTAAACGTCCAATGGATGGTAGCGCCCCAGATGCAGCGCCTGTGCCAGCGGCATTTCAAACACAGCGGATACCTCATCCTCACTGGCGCGATAAGGTAGGTTTGGCGGGATCACGCCCACCACTGGCGTCACCTGGTACCCGGTGACGCTATCCACAGGCGGCAAAACGCCAATCACTTCCACCACTTCCGGCGGAATAGCCACCTCTTCCTGCGCTTCACGCAGAGCGGCGGCGATAAGCGACACATCAGTACTGTCTACCGCGCCGCCGGGAAAGGCCACCTGTCCGGCATGCTTGCGCAGATGCACGGAACGCTGGGTCAGTAGCAGCCCGGGCTGAGGACGACGCACCACCGGAATGAGAACCGCAGCCTGGCGCTGATTGAGCGACGCACGATTGATCTGCGGTCGCAAAAGTTGGAAGCGTGATAAAAAATCATCCAGCGTCAGGCCTGTGTTTTCCACGGGTTAGTTCTCCAGTTGATGCAAAATACGGTTCACTTTATCAAACGTTTCCTGATATTCCGCCTGTTCCTCGCTATCGGCCACAATGCCGCCTCCGGCAGAGCAGTATAGCTGACCATTAACCGCTGTGAGGGTGCGAATAGTAATGCTGGTGTCCATATTGCCGCACACGCTCAGGTAGCCGATACTGCCGCACCAGGCGTTGCGGCGATGGGGTTCCAGTTCATCGATAATCTCCATCGCCCGCACTTTTGGCGCGCCGGTAATGGAGCCGCCCGGGAACGCAGCGCGAAGGAGATCCGTGGCGTGGCGCGTCGCGGGCAGTTGCGCGGTGATGGTGCTGACCAGGTGATGCACCGCCGGAAACGGTTCAACGACAAACAGTTCCGGCACTTTCACCGTGCCGGGAATCGCCACGCGGCCGATGTCATTACGCATCAGGTCGACGATCATCAGATTTTCGGCGCGATCTTTTGCCGAATGCGCCAGTCTTTGCGCCTGTTGGCGGTCGGCCTGCGCGTCCGACAGTCGTGGCAGGGTTCCCTTGATCGGCCGGGTCTGAATTTCGCCCTTATCCAGCAACATAAAGCGTTCCGGCGACAGGCTCAGAATCGCCCCTTCGTCAAGACGTATAAAGGCGCTGAACGGCGCGCGGTTGGCCTGATTAAGCTGCGTAAAGGCCAGCCATTCATCCCCCTGATACGCCGCCTGAAAACGCTGCGCCAGATTCACCTGATAACAATCGCCGCTGTGCAGGTACGCCTGCACCTGACGGAATTTTTCCCCATACTGTTCGCGGCTCATATTCGACTGCCAGCCGGAGGTCAGCGCAAACGGCGTCCGGGCGGGGGAACGCTGGCTTTTCAGCCAGTCGTAGCGTGCCTGTACGTCGGTATGGCTGAGCAGCGTCACCGTGTGGCGGTGATGATCGACAATCAGCGTCCAGTCGTAAATGCCAATCGCCATTTCCGCAAGAGGAATATCCTGCTGCGCAATAGACGGCAATGACTCAAAACGTCGCCCAAGGTCGTAGCCGAATAATCCCAGCGCGCCGCCCTGAAACGGAAGCGCGTCATTAGGCGACGGATGAAGCTGCAGCGTATCCAGCGCCGTTTGCAGCAACGCCAGCGGATCGTCGTGGCTGTCGCGAACGCCATTCGCGTCGCGGATTTGGGTTGCGTCGCCGTGGGTGGTGAGCGTACAGCATGGATCGGCCACCACGATATCAAAACGGCTGTGCGGATGATTCGCATGGCCGGAATGCAGCAGCATCGCCCAGGGTAAATGGCTTAGCGGGGCAAAATAGTATTCGGCGGCGTCCTGACGCCAGGGGAGCGTAATAATCGCGGGAGATAACGTCTTCATTGATCCTGACTGTACTGGCTATGTGACGGGTTGCATGAAATAATTAGCGCAGACAATTTAGCAGGAGTTGACGATGTTTGCAGGTTTACCTTCACTCAGCCACGAGCAGCAGCAGAAAGCGGTTGAACGAATCCAGGAACTGATGTCCCAGGGCATGAGCAGCGGTCAGGCGATTGCGCTGGTGGCGGAAGAGCTACGCGCCACGCATACCGGCGAACGGATCGTGGCGCGTTTTGACGATGAAGACGAATAGCGACTCAGACCGCCGCGATAATCTTTATCTCAACTTTATAGTTCGGGTTCATTAATCCAGCCTGCACCGTGCAGCGCACCGGGGCGTGTCCGGCAACGACCCAGGCGTCCCAGGCTTTGTTCATCGCCGCAAAATCGCTTTTATCCGCCAGGAAAATGGTTGCATCAAGAATACGTGACTTGCTGCTGCCCTGCTGCGCCAGGGCGGCATCGATCTGCGCCAGCGTATTGGCCGTCTGTTCAAACGCATCGGCGTCCAGATTCGACGGCACGCCGGTGTAGTACAGCGTGTTGTTGTGGATCACCACGTCGGACCAGCGGTCTTCGGCATCAATACGAATAATCGTCATACATTCTTCCTCTTTAACGTTCTGCATACGCGGGCAAACTGCCATATTGTCAGGGCGTCGACATTTCTTCAACTGGCGTAAGACTCTCCGGCCTGACATAATCCCTGTTCAAATTAACAGGGGGTAGTGTGACGGACGATTTTGCACCAGAAGGTCAGTTGGCTAAAGCGATACCGGGTTTTAAACCGCGCGAACCACAGCGACAGATGGCGGTAGCCGTCACACAGGCCATTAAACGTGCGCAGCCGCTGGTGGTGGAAGCCGGGACGGGGACGGGGAAAACCTACGCCTACCTCGCGCCAGCATTGCGCGCGAAAAAGAAAGTGATTATCTCTACGGGGTCGAAGGCCTTGCAGGATCAGCTGTACAGCCGCGATCTGCCGACGGTAGCAAAAGCGCTACAGTACAGCGGCAAACTGGCTCTGCTGAAAGGGCGTTCAAACTATCTTTGCCTCGAACGCCTGGAGCAACAGGCGCTGGCGGGGGGAGACCTGCCGGTGCAGACCTTAAGCGATGTGATCCTGCTGCGCTCCTGGTCGAACCAGACCGTAGATGGCGATATCAGTACCTGCGTCAGCGTAGCCGAAGATTCCCAGGCCTGGCCGTTGGTTACCAGCACTAACGATAACTGCCTCGGTAGCGACTGTCCTCTGTATAAAGACTGCTTCGTGGTAAAAGCGCGTAAAAAAGCGATGGAGGCGGATGTCGTGGTGGTGAACCATCATCTGTTTCTCGCTGACATGGTGGTCAAAGAGAGCGGTTTCGGCGAACTGATCCCGGAGGCGGAAGTGATGATTTTCGACGAAGCCCACCAGCTTCCGGACATTGCCAGCCAGTATTTCGGACAATCGCTTTCCAGTCGCCAACTGATGGATCTGGCGAAAGATATTACCATTGCCTATCGTACCGAGCTGAAAGACACCCAGCAGTTGCAAAAATGTGCCGACCGTCTGGCGCAAAGCGCGCAGGATTTTCGCCTGCAGCTGGGCGAACCGGGGTATCGCGGCAATCTGCGCGAATTGCTGGCAGATCCGCGCGTGCAGCGTGCCTTTTTACTGCTCGATGACACCCTCGAGTTATGTTATGACGTGGCGAAGCTGTCGCTTGGCCGCTCGGCGCTGCTTGACGCCGCCTTTGAGCGCGCTACCCTCTACCGGGCGCGCCTGAAGCGGCTGAAAGAGATCAATCAACCCGGTTACAGCTATTGGTACGAATGCACGTCGCGCAATTTTACCCTTGCGCTGACCCCGTTGACCGTGGCGGACAAATTCAAAGAGGTGATGGAGCAGAAGCCGGGGAGTTGGATTTTCACCTCCGCCACGCTGTCGGTGAACGACGACCTCCACCATTTTACCGCACGTCTGGGTATTGAGCAGGCGGAATCGATGCTGCTGCCCAGCCCATTTGACTACAGCCGTCAGGCATTGCTGTGCGTGCCGCGCAACCTGCCGCAAACCAACCAGCCGGGCGCGGCGCGCCAACTGGCGGCAATGTTAAGACCGATCATCGAAGCCAATAATGGGCGCTGTTTTATGCTCTGTACTTCTCACGCCATGATGCGCGACCTGGCGGAGCAATTTCGCGCGACCATGACGCTGCCGGTACTGCTGCAAGGCGAAACCAGTAAAGGCCAGCTGTTACAGCAGTTCGTCAGCGCCGGTAATGCCCTGCTGGTGGCGACCAGCAGTTTCTGGGAAGGGGTGGATGTGCGCGGCGATACGCTGTCGTTGGTGATTATCGACAAGCTGCCGTTTACCTCGCCGGACGATCCGCTGCTGAAAGCGCGAATGGAAGACTGTCGACTGCGTGGCGGCGATCCGTTTGACGAGGTGCAATTACCCGATGCGGTGATCACCCTGAAACAGGGCGTAGGCCGCCTGATCCGCGATGCCGACGATCGCGGCGTGCTGGTGATTTGCGACAACCGGCTGGTAATGCGCCCCTATGGCGCGACGTTTCTGGCCAGTCTGCCGCCCGCGCCGCGTACCCGGGATATCGCCCGCGCGGTCCGTTTTCTCGCCATGCCTTCAGCGGAGTAATTTACGCTGGAGTATGGTAAGATGCGGGCCATTTTATTGATCTAAGCACGAAAACCCATGCGAATTCTGGCTATCGATACCGCCACAGAAGCCTGTTCTGTCGCTCTGTGGAACGACGGTTCCCTCACGGCTCATTTTGAGCTTTGTCCACGCGAACACACGCAACGTATCCTGCCCATGGTGCAGGACATCCTGACCCGAAGCGGCCTTTCACTCACTGAACTTGACGCGCTGGCCTATGGACGCGGGCCGGGCAGTTTTACCGGCGTGCGTATTGGTATTGGCATTGCGCAGGGGCTGGCCCTGGGGGCGGAACTGCCGATGATTGGCGTCTCCACGCTGGCGACAATGGCGCAGGGCGCCTGGCGCAAAAGCGGCGCAACCCGCGTACTGGCGGCCATTGATGCGCGCATGGGCGAAGTCTACTGGGCTGAGTATCAGCGTGACGAAGACGGCCTCTGGCACGGCGAAGAAACGGAAGCGGTGCTCAAACCGGAGCAGGTGGAAGAACGGCTGCAGCAGCTCGCCGGCGAATGGGTCACCGTGGGAACCGGCTGGCCTGCGTGGCCCGATCTTGGTAAACAGAACGCTCTGGCGCTGCGTGACGGCGGCATTTTGCTGCCCGCAGCGGAAGACATGCTTCCTGTTGCCCGCCAATTGTTGGCGGCAGGAAAAACGGTCGCCGTTGAACACGCCGAACCGGTTTATTTACGTAACAACGTGGCCTGGAAGAAACTTCCGGGCAAAGAATGAATCTCAGTAGTATGTATGCCCTGGAAATGCACTGGAACTTCGGGGCAGTGCGCTGAGAAAAGGAGTCGCAGTATGGCGGTTCAAAAACAAGTTGTTAAAAATCTGCTGGCGGGCGCGATCGTGCTGGTGCTCAGCGGGTGTGTGACCGTTCCGGATGCTATCAAAGGCACCAGCCCGACGCCGCAGGACGATCTGATGCGGGTGATGAATGCCCCGCAACTGTACGTTGGTCAGGAAGCGCGATTTGGCGGTAAGGTGGTGGATATTCAAAACCAGCAGGGCAAAACCCGACTGGAAATCGCTACCGTCCCGCTGGACAGCGGCGCGCGCCCGATCCTTGGCGAGCCGTCACGCGGACGTATTTATGCTAACGTGAACGGCTTTCTTGATCCGGTCGATTTTCGCGGTCAGTTAGTGACGGTCGTCGGGCCGATCACCGGCAGCGTGGCGGGGAAAGTCGGCAACACGCCGTATAATTTCATGACCATGGACGTGACGGGCTACAAGCGCTGGCGTATCGCTCAACAGGTCGTCATGCCGCCGCAGCCTATCGACCCCTGGTTCTATGGCGGACGAGGCTGGCCCTATGGCTATGGCGGCTGGGGGTGGTATAACCCTGGGCCTGCTCAGGTTCAGACGATAGTCACAGAGTAACCCTTTGTATTATCAGTAAAAGAAACAGCGGCACGTCCGCTGTTTCTTCGTTAGTCATGTCATAAGAAAAATAAATAGTGATGCGCTTCGCAACCTTTTCGTTGAGTAATTAATAAACTGGTACGCTGAGTTAATATTATGTTAACGACTTGTTTATTATCTGGGGTTGCGATGACGACGAACACTCATTTTAGAGGTGATGCAGTGAAGAAGGTTTGGTTAAACCGTTATCCCGCGGATGTGCCTGCGGAGATCAATCCTGACCGTTATCAATCCCTGGTAGAACTGTTTGAACATGCTGTCGCGCGTTACGCCGATCAGCCCGCGTTCGTTAATATGGGGGAGGTGATGACCTTCCGCAAGCTGGAAGAGCGGAGCAGGGCGTTTGCGGCCTATTTGCAGGAAGGGCTGGGTCTTAAAAAGGGCGATCGCGTCGCGCTAATGATGCCAAACCTGTTGCAGTATCCCGTCGCGCTGTTTGGCATTCTGCGTGCCGGGATGATCGTGGTGAACGTCAACCCGCTATACACGCCGCGCGAGCTGGAGCATCAGCTCAACGACAGCGGCGCGGCGGCGATCGTCATTGTCTCGAACTTCGCCCACACTCTGGAAAAAGTGGTTGAGAAAACTCAGGTTCAACACGTTATTCTGACCCGCATGGGCGACCAGCTGTCGACGGCGAAAGGGACGCTGGTGAACTTTGTGGTCAAATACATCAAACGTCTGGTGCCAAAGTACCATCTGCCGGATGCCATCTCGTTTCGCAGCGCGCTACATGCGGGTTACCGCATGCAGTACGTGAAGCCGGAAGTGGTGTCTGAGGATTTGGCTTTCCTGCAATATACCGGCGGCACGACCGGCGTGGCGAAAGGCGCGATGCTCACCCATCGCAATATGCTGGCTAACCTTGAGCAGGTGAAAGCGACCTATGGACCGCTCCTGCATCCGGGGAAAGAGCTGGTGGTGACCGCACTGCCGCTGTACCACATATTCGCGTTGACCATGAACTGCCTGCTGTTTATCGAACTGGGCGGACAGAACCTGCTGATTACCAACCCGCGCGATATTCCGGGGCTGGTGAAAGAGCTGGCAAAGTACCCGTTTACCGCCATGACCGGCGTGAACACCCTGTTTAACGCGTTGCTGAATAATAAAGAGTTCCAGCAACTGGATTTCTCCTCTCTGCATCTTTCCGCCGGCGGGGGTATGCCGGTGCAGCAGGCGGTAGCTGAACGCTGGGTGAAACTGACCGGGCAGTATCTGCTGGAAGGCTATGGCCTGACCGAATGCGCGCCGCTGGTCAGCGTGAACCCGCATGATATTGACTATCACAGCGGCAGCATTGGGTTGCCGGTGCCGTCTACCGAAGCTAAGCTGGTGGACGATGATGATAACGAAGTGCCGCCGGATCAGCCTGGCGAACTCTGCGTCAAAGGTCCGCAGGTGATGCTCGGTTACTGGCAGCGTCCGGATGCGACCGACGAGATCATCAAGGACGGCTGGCTGCATACGGGTGATATCGCGGTGATGGACGATGAGGGTTTTTTGCGCATTGTCGACCGTAAGAAAGACATGATTCTGGTCTCAGGTTTCAACGTTTATCCAAACGAGATCGAAGATGTTGTGATGCAGCATCCGGGAGTACTCGAGGTCGCGGCCGTCGGCGTGCCGTCCGGCAGCAGCGGCGAAGCGGTGAAGATTTTCGTGGTGAAAAAAGATCCTTCATTAACGGACGAGGCGCTGGTGACTTTCTGCCGCCGCCAGTTAACCGGCTATAAGGTGCCTAAGCTGGTGGAGTTCCGCGATGAATTGCCAAAATCCAACGTCGGGAAAATTTTACGTCGAGAATTGCGTGACGAAGCCCGCGCCAAAGTAGACAATAAAGGCTGAGCGTTAAGCAACACGTCAAGCGCCGGATAATCCGGCGTTTTTTTTGGCGTAAAACAAAGAGAAAGCAATTTGAATTACCAAATGATCACCACTGATGACGCGCTGGCGACCCTCTGTGAGGCGGTTCGCGCGTTTCCTGCCATCGCCCTTGATACCGAATTCGTTCGTACGCGTACCTATTACCCGCAGTTAGGGCTTATCCAGTTGTTCGACGGCGAACATGTTGCGCTAATCGATCCGCATGGCATCACCGACTGGTCGCCGCTGAAGGCGATTTTACGCGATACCGCTATCACGAAATATCTGCACGCAGGCAGTGAAGATCTGGAAGTGTTTCTGAATGCCTTTGGCGAGCTGCCGCAGCCGCTGATCGACACGCAAATTCTGGCGGCTTTCTGCGGTCGCCCGCTGTCGTGGGGTTTTGCCTCAATGGTTGAAGAGTTTAGCGGCGTGGCGCTCGACAAGAGCGAGTCGCGGACCGACTGGCTGGCGCGTCCACTGACGGAACGCCAGTGTGAATATGCGGCGGCGGACGTATGGTATCTGTTGCCGATCGCCGGAAAACTGATGGCGGAAACCGAAGCTGCTGGTTGGCTGCCCGCAGCGCTGGACGAATGCCGTCTGATGCAGCAACGTCGTCAGGAGATTCTGGCGCCGGAAGAGGCGTGGCGTGATATCACCAATGCCTGGCAACTGCGTACCCGCCAGTTGGCTTGTCTGCAGCTGCTTGCCGACTGGCGGTTGCGCAAGGCGCGCGAGCGCGATCTGGCGGTGAACTTCGTGGTGCGTGAAGAACATCTGTGGTCGGTGGCGCGCTATATGCCCGGCAGCATGGGGGAACTCGACAGCCTCGGGCTTTCCGGCAGCGAAATTCGCTTCCATGGCAAGACGCTGCTCGCGCTGGTTGCCAAAGCGCAGGCGTTACCCGAGGAGGCGCTGCCAGCGCCGCTGCTTAATCTGATCGACATGCCTGGCTATCGGAAAGCGTTTAAAGATATTAAAGCGCTGATTGCCGGAGTGAGCGCCGGGCATAACGTCAGCGCCGAACTGCTGGCGTCACGCCGCCAGATTAACCAGTTGCTTAACTGGCACTGGCAGCTCAAACCGCAAAGCGGCGAGCCAGAACTGATCTCCGGTTGGCGCGGCGAGTTGATGGCCGCGCAGCTTCATGCGCTGCTGGCGGAGTATCCGCGTCAGGGCTAATGTCAGCCCGCTCCGGCTGGACATCCGCCAGCCGGTCGCGCTGTACGGCCTTCGCTTACTGCATGGACCGTATCCGTTCGCAGACAGCCTCGCCCACCTGCCGGGTTGAGGCGTTCCCCTTCATATCAGGCGTTTTCGGTCCGCTGGCAATCACTTGCTCGATCGCCGCCAGGATACCGTCATGGGCAGCGGTATAGCGCGCATCGCCTTTCCCGAGGAAATCGAGCATCATCGCGCCTGCCCAGATAGTGGCGACCGGGTTGGCAATGTTCTGGCCGTATATGTCCGGCGCGGAACCGTGGACCGGTTCGAACAGGGAGGGGAAAGTGCGCTCCGGGTTCAGGTTGGCGGAAGGCGCGATGCCAATGGTACCCGTACACGCCGGACCGAGGTCTGACAGAATATCGCCAAACAGGTTAGAGGCGACCACTACGTCAAAGCGTTCCGGCTGCATGACAAACCGGGCGCACAGAATATCGATGTGCTGCTTATCCCAGCGAATAGCGGGAAAGTGCTGCGCCATTGCCTCCACGCGTTCATCCCAGAATGGCATACTGATCGCCAGCCCGTTAGATTTGGTGGCGGAGGTCAGCGTTTTACGCGGGCGACTTTGCGCCAGTTCGAATGCATAGCGCAAAATGCGATCCACGCCGCGGCGGGTAAACACCGACTCCTGGATCACCAGTTCATGTTCGGTGCCCGGATTAACCCGTCCACCCAACGCCGAATATTCGCCTTCAGTATTTTCTCGCACCACGTAGAAATCAATATCGCCAGGCTGCTTGCCCGCGAGCGGGCAGGGCACTCCCGGAAAGAGGCGTACCGGTCGCAGGTTAACGTACTGATCGAATTCACGGCGGAACTTCAGTAGCGATCCCCACAGGGAGATATGATCCGGCACGGTGTCCGGCCAGCCAACCGCGCCAAAATAGATGGCATCAAACGATGACAACTGTGCGTGCCAGTCATCCGGCATCATCTTGCCGTGTTGCTGGTAGTACTCACAGTTGGCCCATTCAAAGGTTTCAATACTCAGAGACAGCCCCCAGCGCTCGCTGGCGGCCTTTAACACCCGTAGCCCTTCCGGCAGAACCTCTTTACCAATGCCGTCTCCGGGGATGGCGGCAATGCGACAGGTTTTGTTCATTTCAGATCTCACTTATCGGCTCAGAAAATTGACTTCACCGCTATCCTATAATTGACTGAACGGCAGTTAATGAGACCAACTGGTGAAACATAAAACACAGATCATGAATAATCTGCCGTTGTTAAATGACTTACGCGTCTTTATGCAGGTTGCCCGGCGTTCGGGATTTGCCGCGGTGGCGCAGGAGCTGGGCGTATCACCTGCCTTCGTCAGCAA
The DNA here is from genome assembly GCF_000759835.1 of Citrobacter sedlakii NBRC 105722. Lineage (GTDB taxonomy): Bacteria > Pseudomonadota > Gammaproteobacteria > Enterobacterales > Enterobacteriaceae > Citrobacter_A > Citrobacter_A sedlakii. Next base: position 115,594 of record NZ_BBNB01000006.1, on the reverse strand, counting down.
ACGTATCGCCCTACTGGAACACACGCTCAACGTGGTTCTGCTACATCGCACCACCCGGCGGGTGAGCATGACCGAAGAGGGCGAGCGCATCTACGCCTGGGCGCAGCGTATTTTGTATGATGTGGATCAGATGATGGACGAGCTTTCTGACGTACGTCAGGTGCCGCAAGGGATGCTGCGGATCATCAGTAGCTTTGGCTTTGGCCGGCGCGTGGTAGCGCCCGCGCTTTCAGCGCTGGCGAAGCAGTATCCCCAGTTGGAATTGCGCTTTGATGTCGAAGATCGGCTGGTGGATCTGGCAAATGAAGGCGTCGATCTGGATATTCGCATTGGCGATGATATCGCGCCGAATCTTATCGCCCGCAAACTGGGTACGAACTATCGTATTCTTTGCGCCTCGCCGTCATTTTTAGCGCAGCACGGCACGCCAAAGCAACTGACGGAGCTGTCCGCCTGTTCCTGTCTGGTAATAAAAGAGCGCGATCACCCATTTGGCGTTTGGCAACTCCAAAATAAAGAGGGGCAACATGCCATCAAAGTGACAGGCGCGCTGTCGTCGAACCATGGGGAGATCGTTCACCAGTGGTGCCTGGACGGCCAGGGGATTGCGTTACGCTCATGGTGGGATGTCTGTGACAATATTGCCAGCGGTCAACTGGTGCAGGTTCTGCCGGAGTATTATCAACCAGCAAACATCTGGGCCGTTTATGTCTCCCGGCTGGCGAACTCCGCGAAGGTACGAATTACGGTTGAGTTTTTGCGGGATTATTTCGCCGACCGCTATCCGACATTTTCCGTGAAATGAATTCAGGTCATACTGTATAAATAACCAATATTTTGACCAGAAAAAATGTTTATTACGATTTTCTTCTACAAATAAAAAAAGGCAGAAAGTTCCGCCTTTTTTTCCAGGATTTTTCTGAGCGAAAGCGTTATTTCGACTCTTCCGCTTCTGGCAATGTCACGTTAAGTTCGAGAATAGAAATGTCGCCGTCTTTTTGTTCAAGCTGAACGGTGACCATTTCAGGATCGATTTGTACGTATTTACAAATGACCTCAAGAATATCTTTGCGTAACTGCGGTAAATAATGCGGCTCGGCGTCGCTACGACGACGCTCTGCGACAATAATCTGTAATCGCTCTTTCGCGATGTTGGCTGTACTCTTTTTCCGCGAGAGAAAAAAATCCAGTAATGCCATAACTTATCCTCCGAACAGGCGTTTGAGGAAACCTTTCTTCTCTTCTTCAATGAAGCGGAAAGGACGTTCTTCTCCCAACAGACGATCTACCGTATCGGCATACGCTTTACCCGCGTCTGCATTGATATCCAGAATGACCGGCTCGCCCTGGTTAGAGGCGCGCAGTACAGACTGATCTTCCGGGATCACCCCGACAAGCTTAATGCGCAGGATTTCCAGCACATCTTCCATGCTGAGCATATCGCCTTTATTCACCCGGCCCGGGTTGTAGCGCGTCAGCAGCAGATGTTCTTTGATCGGTTCTTCGCCATTTTCGGCGCGGCGGGATTTCGACGCCAGAATCCCCAGAATGCGGTCAGAGTCACGAACCGAGGAGACTTCCGGGTTCGTGGTGATGATCGCTTCATCGGCGAAGTAGAGCGCCATCAGCGCGCCGGTTTCAATCCCCGCCGGGGAGTCGCAGACAATGAAGTCGAAATCCATCGCTTTCAGATCGTCGAGGACTTTCGCGACGCCTTCGCGGGTCAGGGCGTCTTTATCGCGCGTCTGAGAGGCAGGAAGAATAAAGAGGTTTTCAGTACGTTTGTCCTTGATCAACGCCTGATTCAGCGTCGCATCGCCCTGAATGACGTTGACGAAATCGTAAACGACCCGGCGTTCACACCCCATGATAAGATCGAGGTTACGCAGGCCGATATCAAAATCAATAACGACAGTTTTCTTTCCCTTCTGGGCCAAACCAGTAGCGATGGCCGCGCTGGAGGTGGTTTTGCCAACGCCCCCTTTACCCGAAGTAACTACAATAATGCGTGCCATAGAAATTCCTTGTTAAAAAGGGATCAATTCAACGGTTGAACTGTCAAAGCGTTGTCTGCTAACTGCAAACGGGCCGCTTTGCCATAAAATTCTGCTGGGATTTTATCACTCAGCCAGTAAACACCTGCGATAGAGACCAGTTCTGCCGTCAGATGGGTACAAAAAATTTGCGCTTCCCGATCGCCGCTTGCGCCCGCCAGCGCGCGGCCTCTCATCATGCCGTAGACATGAATATTGCCGTCAGCGATAAGCTCTGCGCCAGCGCTGACGTGACTTGTAACAATCAGATCACATTGTGGTGCATAAATGCGCTGACCGGAACGAACCGGCACATCAATAAATCGCGTTTTTGTGACGGAACCAGCGTTTTGCGCCGGGGCTACAGGGGCGACGGGTTCAGCTGGCGCGGAACGCGCGGCTTTTTCTTTCCCTTCAGTCAATAAGGGAAGGCCCATCTGGTCGATTTCCGCTTTTAAACGGGCGTCTTTGCAGCCGCTGACCCCGATAATCCGCAGTCCTGTGGAGGTCACCACCTCCTGCAGAACCGGCCAGTTTACCGGCGCGTCCAGACCGCTGACGTTAATCACCACCGGGGCGTGTTTTAAAAAAGCGGGAGCCTGAGCGATTTTGTCTTCTAACGCCTGACGAATAACCTCGGGTTCGGCTTCATGCAAATGAACCACTGATAAGGTGAAGCTACTGCCTTTAAGTTCGATGGGCGTGTTTGACATCCTGGCCTTACTCAATTTGCTATTTATCATCCCCGATATGGGATGATATTCCGAAGTCCAGAAGGCATGTTATAGTCACTATTATATTGAGGCAAGTCGCCAACCGTTTAATTCAGAGTAAAATGTATGTTTTGTGTGATCTACAGAAGTACCCGACGTGACCAGACCTATTTATATGTCGAAAAAAAAGACGATTTTTCACGCGTACCTGAAGAGCTGATGAAAGGATTTGGCCAGCCAAAACTGGCAATGATATTGCCGCTGGATGGTCGTAAGAAGTTAGTCAACGCCGATCTGGATAAAGTAAAGCAAGCCTTAGCGGAGCAGGGATATTATTTACAATTGCCTCCGCCGCCGGAAGATTTATTGAAGCAACATCTTTCAGCCTCCTCGCAGCACGCTCCAGAAACGGATAAATAAACGGTATCCGGCGTTAAGCCTTGCCGGTGCCATTACTGACCATCCAGGATGACAGATTAGGGGAAAAGCATGTATCAACATCATAACTGGCAGGGCGCGCTGCTCGACTTCCCGGCAAGCAAAGTGGTTTGCGTAGGCAGCAACTACGCAAAGCATATTAAAGAGATGGGAAGCGCGACGCCGGATGAGCCGGTGCTGTTTATCAAACCGGAAACAGCGCTTTGCGATCTGCGCCAGCCGTTGGCGATTCCAACGGCGATGGGCGCGGTGCATCATGAAGTCGAACTGGCGGTTCTGATTGGCGCTACGTTACGCCAGGCGACGGAAGATCATGTGCGTAAAGCCATTGCCGGTTACGGTGTGGCGCTCGATCTGACGCTGCGCGACATACAGGGCAAAATGAAGAAGGCGGGGCAGCCATGGGAAAAAGCCAAAGGCTTCGATAATTCCTGCCCGTTGTCGGGGTTTATTCCGGCTGCTGAATTTAACGGCGATCCGCAGGATACGCCGCTTAGCCTGACGGTAAACGGCGAGGTCCGCCAGCAGGGCACGACCGCCGACATGATCCACAAAATCGTGCCGCTGATTGCGTATATGAGTAAATTCTTTACCCTGAAGGCCGGAGACGTTGTGTTGACCGGTACCCCGGAAGGCGTCGGGCCGCTTGCCAGCGGCGACGAGCTGGAGATTCATTTCAACGGCCATTCCCTTACGACTCGCGTTCTGTAAAAGCCCTTTGCCGCCTTTTTCGGGCGGCAAAACTTGCATCAGCGTGCCAGACTGGTTATAAGGTGCAGCTTTACAGCAATGGCGGATACCCTGATGAGCGATTTACCTTTCTGGCAAAGTAAAACCCTGGATGAAATGACCGATGCCGAATGGGAGTCGCTCTGTGATGGCTGTGGTCAGTGCTGTCTGCATAAGCTGATGGACGAAGACACTGACGAAATCTATTTTACCAATGTCGCCTGCCGACAGTTAAACATCAAAACCTGCCAGTGTCGCAACTACGAACGCCGTTTCGAATACGAGCCTGACTGCATTAAACTCACGCGTGATAATTTGCCGACTTTTGAATGGCTGCCGATGACCTGTGCGTATCGTTTGCTGGCGGAAGGGAAAGGGTTACCGGCGTGGCACCCGCTGCTGACGGGGTCAAAAGCGGCGATGCACGGCGAACGCATCTCGGTGCGCCATGTTGCGGTAAAAGAGTCAGAAGTCCGCGACTGGCAGGACCATATTCTGAATAAACCTGAATGGGCGGACTGAGCCGCCCATGCTGAGAGCGGATGTTATGCGTTTTTCGCCTGATACATCTGCTCGCCTTCGTGATCTTCATCGACCCAGAAGTTGATATTAAACTGAGCGTCATCGCTCAACTCGACCCGGTGCCAGTACTGCGGTGGGCTGGTGGCGAACTGGCCGGCGTTGATCACCACTTTCACTTCCGGTTCTTTTGCTTCTTCGTTAGCGAAACCGTAATAGGTGACCGTCCCTTCCATGACACACAATTGACCGAAAACGCCGGCGGCAGTGTTGTGGTGGGAGAGAAGCGCTGCGGGGACGTTATCTTTGGTGAAAAATGGGGTTGAACGTTTGATTTTCCAGTTTGCCGGGATGCGTAGATGTGACATAAGGACTCCCCTTGGTGGGCTTTATAAGATGTATTCAATATACATCTTATAAAGCGTCGCACGCAATGATTTTCCGGCAAAAAAAACGCCCCCGGGTGGGAGCGTTGCGGATTAACGACCAAACAGATCGCGTCTTTTCGGCTTAAACGGCTGCGCGATTAACACCAGAATCGCCACCACCAGATAAGCGGCAAAAATGCCCAACAACCACTGCGGCATTTCGAGGCTTAAAAATTCCCACTGACGTTCCGCACAGTCGCCAGAGGCAACAAACACTTGCGGCAACCATTTATCCAGCGGCAGCCAGCCCGGGAAGCGCGCCATAAAATCACAGGTCATGAAGGGGGAAGGATGTAACTGAATCATGGTGTGTTCCCATGCCAGTTGAACACCGCGGATGGCGCTGTAGATCCAAATCACCAGCGCGACATAGCGTAACGGCGTTTTCGGCGCGATGGCGCCGACTAACCCGGCGCCCATGATGCCAAACAGCGCGCAGCGTTCGTAAATGCACAACACACACGGTTTAAGTAGCATGACATGCTGAAACCACAGCGCGACCAGTTCGAGCGCCAGGGCAGTCAATGCCATCAGTAACCATGCGCCCCGACCCCGTGAGCACTGGTTCAAAAATCGCAACATAGTTATTTCCCTGCAATATGCGTAGACACGGCAGTGTAAACCAATTCAATAACTGCGCCACCAGGAGAAAATGAAATATTGTGTAATTGGATAATTATCACGCAAAAAGGCAAACCGGGCAGTGAAATGCCCGGTAAGTTGTTATGGAAGTGTAGCTAAAAGGCCGATCCGGGTCATCCATTCGGTGTACGGGGCGAGAGTGAACTCCACGCACAGCAGACCCACCAGCGTCAGAACAACGGTATAAGGCAGCGCCATCCACACCATCCGACCATAAGAGAGGCGAATCAATGGCGCAAGGGCAGAAGTCAACAGGAACAGGAAGGCCGCCTGGCCATTTGGTGTGGCGACCGACGGCAGGTTGGTGCCGGTATTAATGGCCACCGCCAGCAGTTCAAACTGTTGCAGTGAGATCGCGCCGCTTTCCATCGCCGCTTTGGCTTCGTTGATGTAAATCGTGCCGACGAAGACGTTATCGGAGATCGAAGAGAGCAGCCCGTTAAACAGATAAAACAGCGTTAACTGGGCATGCTCCGACGCCTGCAGGACATACTGGATGATCGGCGTAAACAGATGCTGGTCAATAATCACGGCGACAATTGAGAAAAACACGGTCAGCAGGGCGGTAAAGGGCAGTGACTCGGTAAACGCTTTGCCGATGGCGTGCTCGTCAGTAACGCCGGTTAGCGAGGTCGCTAAAATAATGACCGACAGGCCAATCAGCCCCACTTCCGCCAGATGCAGCGCCAGGGCAACTACCAGCCAGACGCCGATAATCGCCTGCACCACCAGTTTCAGTCGGTCCTGACGGGTGCGCTGATGGCGGTTTTGATCGTCAAACTGCTGCAAGACTTCACGCACTTTTTCCGGCAGCGTTTCGCCATAACCAAACCAGCGCATTTTCTCTACCAATACGCAGGTCAGCAGGCCGCAAATCAGCACGGGGAGGGTGACAGGCGACATGCGCAGAAAGAAGTCGCCAAAGTGCCAGCCGGCGGCTTTTGCAATAATCAGATTCTGCGGTTCGCCCACCATGGTCATCACGCCGCCAAGCGCGGTCCCAACGCCTGCATGCATCATCAGGCTGCGTAAAAAGCCGCGGAACTGCTCCAGCACCGTTTTGTAATGCTGATCGATATGGCTGTCGTCCAGAATATCGTTATCTTCACCGCGCGCGGAGGCCACACGGTGATAAATACCGTAAAAGCCAACGGCAACGCTGATAACGACGGCAACCACGGTAAGCGCATCAAGGAAAGCCGAAAGAAAGGCGGCGGCAATGCAGAAGGCCAGCGATAGCATGGTTTTGGAGCGAATACTCAACAGCAGGCGGGTAAAAATAAACAGCAGTAACTGCTTCATAAAGTAGATGCCCGCCACCATAAACATCAGCAGCAGCAGGACTTCCAGATTGGCCGCGACTTCTTCGCGCACATGGGCGGCGCTGGTCATGCCGATCATCACCGCTTCAATCGCCAGCAGTCCGCCCGGCAGCAACGGGTAGCATTTCAGCGCCATGGCCAGCGTGAAGATAAATTCCGCCACTAGCAACCATCCCGCTACGAAGGGGTTGATCATGAAAATCAGCGGGTTAACGATCAGAAATATTAGTAGAGCGAGTTTGTACCAGTCTGGCGACTGGCCTAAAAAGTTGCGCCAGAATGCGCGACCCCAGGAGATCTCCATGGCGGTTTCCCTTACCTAATTAAATGAAATGATGTTTTTATGTTTAGCCGCAAAGCTTAGCGGTCAGCGGTAAACCAGGCAAGTCCTTAACCTTATATACCGGCGCGGCGTTATCCGGAAAATGAAGCCTTGATCCCCTTTTTCTTTGTTGCCTGCGCTATCGGGGTTGTAACCCGTCTGGTATGATGAGTGTAACTATGTTTTGCTGTGTAATGGAAATCTCACTATGGTCATTAAGGCGCAGAGCCCGGCGGGTTTCGCGGAAGAGTACATCATTGAAAGTATCTGGAATAACCGCTTCCCCCCGGGCACTATTCTGCCTGCTGAACGTGAACTCTCCGAACTGATCGGGGTGACGCGTACCACTTTGCGTGAAGTGCTTCAGCGTCTGGCGCGTGATGGTTGGTTGACCATTCAGCACGGCAAACCGACGAAGGTGAATAATTTCTGGGAAACGTCCGGGCTGAACATTCTTGAAACCCTGGCGCGTCTCGATCATGAAAGCGTTCCGCAACTGATTGATAATCTGCTGTCGGTGCGAACCAACATCTCAACGATCTTTATCCGCACCGCATTTCGTCAGCATCCTGACAAAGCTCAGGAAGTGCTGGCGACAGCGCAGGAAGTTGCCGACCACGCCGACGCCTTTGCGGAACTTGATTACAACATTTTCCGCGGCCTGGCGTTTGCCTCCGGCAACCCGATTTACGGCCTGATCCTCAACGGCATGAAAGGGCTGTACACCCGTATCGGGCGTCACTATTTCGCTAATCCGGAAGCGCGCAGCCTGGCGCTGGGGTTCTATCACAAGCTGTCGCAACTCTGCCTGCAAGGCGCGCACGATCAGGTGTATGAAACGGTACGCCGCTACGGTCACGACAGCGGCGAGATCTGGCACCGGATGCAGAAAAACCTGCCGGGCGATCTCGCGATTCAGGGGCGATAGGAAATAAAAGAAAAACCTCTCTGCAGAGAGGTTTTTTGCGTTTATCCAACCCGGCGGTTTCCCCTGCGGGCGACAGGGCGATTACAAACTGTTCACCCTCGCCGGGCAGCGTTCCAGTAGCTCAACGCTGCCGTCTTCGTTCTGCTGTTCCAGCGTCACGTCAAATCCCCATAGCCGATGCACGTGCTTCAGCACCTCTTTACGACCCTTGTCCAGCGGCGCGCGGTTGTGCGGAATGTAGCGTAGCGTCAGAGAGCGATCGCCGCGCAGATCGACATTCCACACCTGGATATTTGGCTCAAGATTGCTCAGGTTATATTGTGACGACAGGCGATTGCGGATTTCACGGTAGCCTTCCTCGTTATGAATCGCAGAGATTTCCAGATAGTTATGCCGATCGTCGTCCAGCACCGTAAAGAAGCGGAAATCACGCATCACCTTTGGCGACAGGAACTGGCTAATGAAGCTTTCATCTTTAAAGTCGCGCATCGCGAAATGCAGCGTCTCCAGCCAGTCTGATCCCGCCATATCGGGGAACCAGTAGCGATCTTCTTCCGTTGGCGACTGACAGATGCGCTTGATGTCCTGGAACATCGCAAAGCCCAGCGCATAGGGATTAATGCCGCTGTACCACGGGCTGTTATAGGGCGGCTGGAACACCACGTTAGTGTGGCTGTGCAAAAATTCCAGCATAAAGCGCTCGGTGACTTTGCCTTCGTCATAAAGATGATTCAGGATCGTATAGTGCCAGAAGGTGGCCCAGCCTTCGTTCATCACCTGGGTCTGCTTCTGCGGATAGAAATACTGGCTCACTTTGCGTACGATACGCAGGATCTCACGCTGCCAGGACTCCAGCAGTGGCGCGTTCTTCTCCATAAAGTAGAGCAAGTTCTCCTGCGGCTCCGACGGATAACGTCGCGCCTCGGCCACCGTTTTTTCTTCCTCTTTCTTCGGCAGTGTACGCCACAGCATGTTTACCTGGCTTTGCAGATATTCTTCACGGCTTTTCTGACGGGCTTTCTCCTCCTGCAAAGAGATTTTTTGCGGACGCTTGTAGCGATCAACCCCGTAATTCATCAGCGCATGACAGGAGTCCAGCAATTTTTCCACCTCATCAACGCCGTAACGCTCTTCGCACTGAGTGATGTAATTGCGGGCAAAAATCAGGTAATCAACAATCGAGCTGGCGTCGGTCCAACTGCGGAACAGATAATTGTTTTTGAAGAAAGAGTTATGCCCGTAGCAGGCGTGAGCCATTACCAGCGCCTGCATGGTAATGGTGTTCTCTTCCATCAGATAAGCGATACACGGGTTCGAGTTAATGACGATCTCATAGGCCAGACCCTGCTGCCCGTGTTTATACAATCTTTCGGTTTCGATAAACTTTTTGCCAAATGACCAGTGCGGATAATTGATCGGCATCCCGACGCTGGAATAGGCGTCCATCATCTGCTCGGAGGTGATAACCTCAATCTGGTGCGGATAGGTGTCCAGTCTGTAGAGTTTTGCCACGCGGTCTATTTCTGCCAGGTAAACATCCAGCAGATCAAACGTCCAGTCGGGTCCATCGCTCAACCGTGTGGTGTCCTTGTTCATGGAATCAATCGTAGCCATTCGCGCACCCTCATTGTTGGCGGCGCTCTCTGTGTGGAGCACCTCATTTCAAGCATAGAACACCCTGTTAAAAACCGTGTTGGCGATGCGATCTTTTCTTCGCGATTTCTGCTGGTTATCCCGCCAGAAATTGCCATCGCTACGCTATTTTATGCTGGATAAAAATGCGGCATAGCAGGAGATGCCAAACAATCGCTATCACCCTGCAATCGGCTATCTGTGAGGCAGGTCACCATAAAAAAGCCATATGTTGAATAATATTTTCATCTGGGTTATCAAGATGTAATTAGAAGATTGTTCTTTTACTGTTAACGGAGTGGCTATGCGAGTTGTCATACTGGGAAGTGGCGTCGTTGGCGTGACCAGCGCCTGGTATTTATGTCAGGCCGGGCATGAGGTGACCGTCATTGATCGTGAACCCGGTCCGGCGCTGGAAACCAGTGCCGCGAACGCTGGACAGATTTCACCAGGCTATGCCGCCCCCTGGGCGGCGCCAGGCGTTCCTTTAAAGGCAATTAAATGGATGTTCCAGCGCCACGCGCCGCTGGCCGTGCGTCTGGACGGTTCGCCGTTTCAACTTAAATGGATGTGGCAAATGCTGCGGAACTGCGACACCCGCCACTACATGGAAAACAAAGGCCGCATGGTGCGTCTCGCGGAGTACAGCCGCGACTGTCTGAAAGCGCTGCGTGCGTCAACCGGCATTCAGTACGAAGGACGTCAGGGCGGGACGCTACAACTCTTCCGCACCGAACAGCAGTATGAAAACGCCACCCGGGACATCGCGGTGCTGGAAGACGCGGGCGTGCCGTACCAGTTGCTGGAATCTGCCCGGCTGGCGGAAGTGGAACCGGCGCTGGCGGAAGTGGCGCATAAGCTGACCGGCGGGCTGCGGTTGCCGAACGACGAAACGGGCGACTGCCAGCTTTTTACCCAGCGACTGGCGCAAATGGCTGAACAGGCTGGCGTCACGTTCCGTTTCAACACGCCGGTGGACAAGCTGCTCTGTGAAGGCGAGCGTATCTATGGCGTGAAGTGCGGCGACGAAATCATCAAAGCCGATGCGTATGTGATGGCCTTTGGCTCCTATTCCACGGCGATGCTGAAAGGCATTGTCGATATTCCGGTGTATCCGCTGAAAGGCTATTCGCTGACGATCCCTGTGGCGGAAGAGGACGGCGCGCCTGTTTCGACTATTCTTGATGAAACCTACAAAATCGCCATTACCCGTTTCGATCAGCGCATTCGTGTCGGGGGCATGGCGGAAATCGTCGGCTTTAATACCGAACTGCTCCAGCCGCGTCGGGAAACGCTGGAGATGGTGGTGCGCGATCTCTATCCGCGCGGTGGACGCATTGAACAGGCCACATTCTGGACCGGGCTGCGCCCAATGACGCCGGATGGTACGCCGGTCGTGGGGCGAACCCGCTTTAAAAATCTGCTGCTGAATACCGGACACGGGACGCTGGGGTGGACCATGGCCTGCGGCTCCGGACAGCTCCTGAGCGATATCCTCTCTGGCCGCACGCCCGCGATCCCGTATGAGGATTTGAGCGTGGCGCGTTACAGCCCGGGGTATACGCCATCCCGGCCACAGCAACTTCATGGCGCACATCACTGATAAGGATGCGAAATGACCCGCCCTATACTGGCCAGCCTTGACCTGCAGGCGATGAAGCAGAATTTGAGTATTGTCCGTCAGGCTGCACCGGACGCCCGCGTCTGGTCAGTGGTTAAAGCCAACGCCTACGGACATGGCATTGAGCGTATCTGGAATGCGTTAGGCGGCACCGATGGGTTTGCGCTGCTCAATTTAGAAGAAGCGATAACCCTGCGAGAGCGCGGCTGGAAAGGACCGATCCTGATGCTGGAAGGCTTCTTTCATGCAGACGATCTGACCGTATACGATACCTGGAGGCTGACAACGTGCGTACACAGCAATTGGCAGTTGAAGGCAATCCAGAACGCGAAACTCAACGCGCCGCTGGACGTGTACGTGAAAGTGAATACCGGGATGAACCGTCTTGGTTTTCTACCGGAACGGTTGCAGACAGTCTGGCAACAACTGCGGGCCATGCCGAACGTCGGCGAGATGACGCTGATGTCGCATTTTGCCGATGCTGAACACCCTGACGGCATCAATGAGGCGATGGCGCGGATTGCGCAGGCGACGGAAGGGCTGGAATGCCGCCGTTCGCTGGCGAATTCTGCGGCAACCTTGTGGCATCCGGAAGCCCACGGCGACTGGGTGCGACCGGGGATTATTCTGTACGGAGCGTCGCCTTCCGGCCAGTGGCGTGATATCGCCAATACCGGGCTGAAACCCGTCATGTCCCTTTGCAGCGAAATCATCGGCGTACAGACGTTGAAAGCCGGCGACCGGGTTGGTTACGGCGGGCGTTTCACAGCCCAGCACGAACAGCGGATCGGTATTGTCGCGGCGGGGTATGCCGACGGCTATCCGCGCCACGCCCCAACGGGAACGCCGGTTCTGGTTGACGGCGTGCGCACGATGACGGTGGGTACGGTCTCTATGGATATGCTGGCGGTGGATTTAACGCCCTGTCCGCAGGCGGGGATTGGCACGCCGGTTGAGCTTTGGGGCAAAGAGATTAAGATTGACGACGTCGCCGCTGCCGCCGGCACAGTCGGTTATGAGCTAATGTGCGCTCTGGCGCTGCGCGTGCCGGTTGTGACGGTGTAACTTATTGAACGATGCCGGGCGACGGCTACGCGTGTCCGGCATCGCCATCGTTATTCTTCGTCTTCTTCTCCCGCCACGCGCACCCCGACTTTGCGCACTGCGTTATCTTCTTTTTCGGCGACCGTCCAGATCATGCCGGCAAATTCAACCTGGTCGCCCACGACTGGCGCGGCGCCGAGCAACTGCTGGACAATTTCACCCAGCGTCTGCTGTTTGTCACGATACTCGGTTCCGTCTTCCAGCCCGTAAATCAGCGCCACATCGGCGAATTTCGCGCTCGCTTCCAGAATGAAATCACCGAAGAAACGCTGGTCCAGCGCCACCGGCGGTGACTGGCTGAACAGTTTGCCCAGCGCAGGCAAATCGCGTTCGCGTCCTATCACGCAGAGCACATCGCCTTCCTGTAAACGGGTGCTGCCGGTTGGGTGAAACAGCTCATTGTTGCGGAACAGCGCAGCAATGCGCGTCTCCTGCGGCATATGCAGATCGCGAAGGGCCGCGCCCACACACCATTTGTCGGCGCTGAGCTGGTAGACAAACTGCTCCCAGGGGTTTTCCGGATGAATATCCAGTCCCACCCGGGAAACCGGCCAACCCACGGGCGGCACCACGACCTTCGCTTTTTTCGCCGCCCACGAGAGCGAGGTGCCCTGAAACAGCAACGAGATCAGCACCACGAAGAAGGCGACGTTGAAAAACAGGCGCGCGTTGTCCAGACCAGCCATCATCGGAAACACTGCAAGAATGATGGGAACCGCGCCGCGCAGTCCAACCCAACTGATGAATACCCGCTCGCGCAGGTTAAAGCCGCGGAACGGCAGTAACCCGGCAAAAACCGAAATGGGACGGGCAAAGAAAATCATCCACGCCGACAGCATCAGCGCCGGGACGGCTATGGGCAGCAGGTCAGACGGCGTAACGAGCAGTCCCAGTACGAGGAACATGGCAATTTGCGCCAGCCAGGCCAGGCCATCGAAGTTTTGCAGTATCGCGTAACGGTTGCGGATCGGGCGGTTGCCCAGCAAAAAGCCGCACAGGTATACCGCCAGGATCCCGCTGCCGTCCAGCGCGGTGGTTAAGGCGAAAATCAGGATCCCTCCGCTCAGGGCCAGCAGCGGATACAGTCCGCCGGGCAGGGAGATGCGGTTGATCATCTGTTGAAGCAGGTAGCCGCCGCCTAAGCCAAGCGCGATCCCGAGACCAAACTGCTGAATGATATGGACCGCGAACATCCAGCTCAGGCCGGTCTCATGCTGCTGGATCATCTCAATCAGGGTAATAGTGAGGAATACCGCCATCGGGTCGTTACTGCCGGATTCGATTTCCAGCGTTGAGCCCACGCGTTCGTTCAGCCCCTTGCCGCCGAGCAGCGAAAAAACCGCTGCGGCGTCGGTAGAGCCGACAATCGCGCCAATCAGCAAGCCTTCGATCAGGTCCAGCTTAAACAGCCACGCCGCCATCATGCCGGTCAAGCCAGAGGTGATCAGCACGCCGACGGTCGCCAGCGACAGCGCCGGACCCAGCGCGACGCGAAAGGAACTGGCCTGGGTACGCATCCCGCCATCCAGCAGGATAATCGCCAGCGCCAGGTTACTGACCATATATGCAAACGGATAGTTGTCGAACGGTATACCGCCCACGCCATCAACGCCTGCCAGCATGCCGATGGCGAGGAAAATAACCAGAATGGGGATACCGAGACGTGACGAAAATGAACTGAGTAAGATACTGCTGGTGACGAGGACGGACCCCAGGATAAAAAGACTGATTATTGCAGTGGCGTCCAACGGTCGTATTCTCCTCAATTATGCTTTTTTATTCATTAAGCCTAACATATTAACGACCGTTCCCGCGGATTAGTTAGCCCTCGCCAGCGCTTTTTTTAAGATTTCAACACCGGATGACCGGACAGCGTAAGCTGAGCGCCATTGGCGTCATTACGCAAAACCGCATGCGCACCCAGCGGCAGCGTCACGGTGCGTTGTTCGTGGCCAAAATCAAGCCCGGTGATGAGTGGAATAGCGAGGCGTTCGCGTAAGAACGCATAGACGGCGTTGAGATCGTATCCCGCGTCATACTCATTTGGCGCGCTACCGCTAAAGCTACCCAGCACAATGGCGTTCTGACGGTTGAGAATGCCCGCGTCAAAAAGTTGCAGTAGCATACGCTCAACGCGGAAGGGGTGCTCGTTGATATCTTCCAGCACCAGAATACCGTTTTCAATTTTCGGCATCCACGGCGTGCCGATGAGGGAAATCAGCATCGCCAGGTTACCGCCCCAGAGAGTGCCTTCGGTATGACACGCCGGGCCTTCGCTGCGCCACGCCACTGAATACACCGCGTTACGTAGCGCCCGCCAGAAATGATCTTCCGTAAAACGGTCCAGCTCCGGCGCGCCAAAATTGCCTGCCAGCATCGGACCGCTAAAGGTAATGACCTTACCCAACGCCAGCAAACCGCACTGGATCGCCGTAAAATCGCTGTGTCCGCATATAAGCAGCGGATCCTGCTGCTGACGCGCGGCCAGCGCCTGCCAGTCGATATGCGCCAGCAGACGGCTCGCGCCGTACCCGCCGCGCACCGGCATGACGATAGTACCGGGCATCGTCAGGTTAACCAGTTCAGTGATATCCGCCAGGCGCTCCGCTTCGGTACCGGCAAAACGCTGATAACGTCGTCCAACCACGGCGGTATTTTCTACCTGGTGACCAGCCTGTTCCAGACGTTGAATACCCAGTGAAGCCGCTTGCTGATTAATGCAATAGCCCGAAGGGGCAATTAAGTGAAACCGGGACATGGCAATTCCTTGCTACAACAGAAACCTAATGTATATCATGCCGCCTATAGTAGAACGTTTTGCCGGATAACGCCTGGCTTATCCGGCCTGCATTGTTGTAATGACGCCGAATAAACGCCCGATGCGTCGGCCATAAGGACAGATGACGTGAAATTGAGATGGTTTGCTTTTTTGATTGTGCTGCTTGCTGGTTGTAGTTCAAAACCCGATTATAAAAATCCGCCGTGGAACCCGGAAGTGCCGGTAAAACGGGCAATGCAGTGGATGCCGATCAGTGAGAAAGCCGGCGCAGCCTGGGGTGTCAGCCCGAAGCTGATTACCGCGATTATCGCCATTGAATCCGGCGGCAACCCCAGTGTGGTAAGCAAATCCAACGCCGTCGGGCTGATGCAGCTTAAGGCGTCCACCTCCGGGCGCGATGTGTACCGCCGTATGGGGTGGAGCGGCGAGCCTTCCACCAGCGAACTGAAAAACCCTGAGCGTAACATTTCGATGGGCGCCGCTTACCTGAGCATTCTGGAAAACGGTCCGCTCGCAGGCATCGAAGACCCGCAGGTGATGCAGTACGCGCTGGTGGTTTCGTATGCGAACGGCGCGGGTGCGCTGCTGCGTACCTTCTCCTCCGACCGTAAAAAGGCGATCGAAAAAATTAACGATCTGGATGCGGACGAATTTTTTGAGCATGTCGTCGATAACCATCCCGCGCCGCAGGCGCCGCGCTATATCTGGAAGCTACAACGCGCGCTGGACGCGATGTAATTATGTGCCCAGGTTGCTGGATTTCGACGGGTTATCGGCAGGGCGCGGCAGAACCTGAGACAACCCTTATCTACACCACAAGGAATAATTGCACTGCCCGGTTCGGCGTGGATCAACGACTTGCCTATACTTAGCTTACGGGCGCAAGAAGGTGTTGCGTGTGGTTTCACTGAACAGAGGGCCTCAACATGGGGATCATTGCCTGGATTGTTTTCGGTCTGATTGCCGGTGTTATTGCCAAACTGCTGATGCCGGGGCGCGACGGCGGCGGGTTTATTCTCACCTGCATACTCGGTATTGTGGGGGCGGTAGTGGGGGGCTGGCTGGCGACCATGTTCGGCATTGGCGGCAGCATCAGCGGTTTTAATCTGCACAGTTTCCTCGTCGCGGTGGTGGGCGCCGTTGTGGTGCTGGGCGTTTTCCGGCTTGTACGGCGCGACTAACCCTCGGCACAACGGCTCCTGCGGGAGCCGTTGTTTTATGCGAAAAAATATACCGTAGAAAGGGTGTTGTTGATTTGCAAATAAAAATGAGAATAATTGCTATTCCTATTTCATATTATAACGATTCTCATGATGATAACCCCTTCACGCTTTCGCTTGCGCGCGCTCTCTGGCTGTATCTCACTGGCTCTGACCACTTCCTGTTATGCCGCAGAGGCAGACGAAGCCACTATCGTGGTGTCCGCATCGGGGCAGGAGAGCCTGCTGCCTGCCTGGACCAACAGCGCGACCAAATCCGCAGCGCCTGAAAGTAAGACGCCGCAGGTGATTAATACTCTCGATAAAAAAGAAATCACGCTGCGCCATGCAACGTCGGTTAACGAGATATTGCGCTACGCACCGGGCGTGTCAACGGAAATGCGCGGCAATACGACCTACATGAGCGAGTACAAAATCCGCGGTTTCACCGTCGATCAAGAGTACTACAACGGCTTACAGTTGCCGTATAACGTCACGGGCAACACTAAAGCGCGCATCGATCCGCTGCTCATTGAACATGTCGATATTCTCAAAGGCCCCGCGTCGGTGCTGTACGGCAACGGCTCGCCGGGCGGGCTGGTGAATATTCAGGGCAAGACGCCGCAGGCGGAGCAGAAAACGGAGTTGGGTGTTATGACCGGTACGCGCAACCTGAAAGAAGGGTATCTGGACGCAACGGGAAACATCCGTGACAGCGACTGGAATTATCGCCTGCTCGGGAAAGCGACGGAAGGGAACGATCAGCCATATACCACGCGCTATGAAGATTACCTGCTTGCACCCTCCGTGAGCTGGCAGCCGGACGGCAGAACGCGTCTGACGCTGGATGCGCTGGTACAAAATACGCCCTCGCTGTCGCCGTCGAATCCATTACCCATCGCATATCTGCGCTCCGGTTATGCCGACCGTCGGGACTTTGCAGGCGATAAGTGGAGCGGCTTCAAACAACGTCAGTGGATGCTGGGTTATCATCTCGAACATGCGTTCGAGAGCGGCTGGGGATTCAGCCAGAAAGCGCGGTATTTTGACGTCGATACCCACCAGCGCAGCGTCTATGCCACCGGCAATGGCGTCAACCCGGTCTGGATGCTCGATCGCTTTGCCTACACCACTGATGAAGATCTTAAGAGCGTTAACATTGATAACCAGTTAACCAAAACGGTGCTGTTGGGCGACTGGCAGCATCACCTGCTGGCCGGTTTCGACTACCAGAAACTCGACAGCCATTATTTCTATCGTTATGCCAGCGCCACGCCGGGCATTGACATGCGCCATCCGGATTTCCACCAGATTCATACTGACGATCTCGGCCTGTACACCGCGCAAAAAAATCGTCTTTCTTACCAACAAAATGGTTACTATCTCCAGGACCAGATCGTCTTTGGCGGCGTAAACCTGCTGGCCAGTATCCGCTACGATGACTATCGCTCGACGACCACTGACGCGCTGCAGAACGGCGAGAAAACGTGGATCTCCCAGGATCGGGTGACCAAACGTATTGGCGCGCTGTACGCTTTTGCTAACGGACTATCCCCGTTTATCAGCTATTCTGAAGGCTTCAGGCCGATTTCGCCGCAGGGCTCGCTGACGACCAAAGACGTGAAGCCGACCACCAGCAAACAGGTGGAGGGCGGGGTGAAGTATCTGCTGGCTGACTATGCCACCACCTTTACCGCTTCGGTATTCACTATTCGTCAGAAAAATGTCCTTTCGGCAACGCCAACGTGGGATTACCGCCAGACTGGCGAAATTGAGTCAAAAGGCGCTGAGCTGTCCCTCATCAGTCGTCCTGCTGACAACGTCACGCTGATCGCCAACTACGCCTACACCCATGCGATTAATACGAAAGATGAAAGCTACGAAGGAAAACGGCCCACTCAGGTACCGGAAAACGCCTTTACGCTGTGGGGCGATTACACCTTCGATAGCACTGCGCTACGCGGGCTCACGCTGGGCGCTGGCGCGCGCTACAGCGGACCGATGGAGATTTCGCCGGATAACACAGCCGGGAAGCTGGGCGGCACGACGCAGTACGATCTGGCAATGTCTTACCGCCTGGGCGAAGCGCTACCTTCGCTCAGCGGCGTGACGCTAAAGGCCAGCGCGCAGAATGTCACCAATAAAGAGACCTTCAGTTGCTACGACAGCACCAACTGTTGGATCGGGCGCGACCGGACTGTTCAGGTTGGCGCCAGCTACAGTTTCTGACAGAGATCTGCGCACCGGCCTGGCGCCCCAGGCCGGTTAGCGCCATGATTACGGCGTGGCTTGTGTTTGCGCGTTTTCAGCGCTTGTCGGCTGAACGGCAGGCCGGGTGGAGGGGACGCTGTCGCAGGGTTTTTCCTGCGGACAGATCAGGTCGAGCATTTTCAGCGTGACGCCGTTCGTCCAGCCAAACCCATCCTGCAGCGGATATTCACCGCCGCCACCGCCGGTGCCAGTGCTGCTGACGTCATACTTCTCTACCAGCTTCTGTTCCCGATCGTAGGTGTGCTGAACATTAGTCAGGAAACGCCAGGTCACCTCCATCGCCACTTTTTCCTGCCCGTAGTTCTGCAATCCTTCGGTGGCGACCCACTGGAGCGGCGCCCAGCCGTTTGGCGCATCCCATTGCTGACCGCTTTTCACCGACGTAGTGGCAAGGCCGCCAGGCTGGAGCAGGTGCGCCTGGGTAGCGACGGCCATTTTGTGGGCGCGATCTTTCGCGGCGGCATTGACGTACAGCGGGAACAGCGCAGCGGCGGTAAGCGGATTACGTACCTGTTTGCTCTTAAGATCGTAGTCGGCGTACCAGCCTTCTTTGTCGTTCCACAGGTAATGTTCGATGGCTTTCTGACGTTCGTTCGCTAACCGATCATAATGACTGGCCTGTGCGTCGTCGCCTGCTGCTTTGCTGGCGCGGGCGAGGATTTTTTCCATCTTGTAAAGCAGGGAGTTGAGATCCACGGGCACAATGCTGGTGGTCCGAATCGTACCGAGCTGCTGCGGATCATCCATCCAGCGCGAGCTGAAATCCCAGCCAGAGGCCGCAGCCGAACGCAGATCGCGGTAGATTTCCGTGGCCGGGCGATTGGGGTTGCTTTTCGCGGTGGCGATATCCTCCACCCAGGATTCGGGGCGCGGCGTATCCCGTTCGTCCCAGTAGCGATTGAGTACGGCACCGTCATCCAGTTTCACCACCCGCTTATGCTGTTGGCCTGGCTGTAACGTGTCGACGCCTTCCATCCAGTAGCTGTACTCTTTTTGTAACTGCGGCAAATATTTTTTCAGCGTGTCATCGCCTTCATGCTGCGCCAGTAATTCGACCATCAAAGAAAAGAAGGGCGGTTGCGAGCGGCTCAGATAATAGGTGCGGTTACCGTTCGGGATATGCCCGAAGGCGTCAATTTCCCAGGCGAAGTTCGCCACCATATCGGCAATTTTGTCCCAGTGACCGCTTTCGGCCAGCCCCAGCATGGTGAAATAGCTGTCCCAGTAGTAGATCTCGCGAAAGCGCCCGCCGGGCACCACATAAGGTTCAGGCAGCGGCAGCAGGGAGTCCCATTTACCCGCGCTTTCGGTTGAACGGGTCAGTACCGGCCACAGTCCGTCAATATGTTCGCGCAGCGACTGTCCCGCTGGCGGGACATATTTTTCCCCTTCTTTCGGTAAGGTGAAGTTGACGTTGACGAAGTGGCGCAAGTCAAAGCTGGACTGGTTTTTCTGCATCCGATAGTCCGCAAGGATGGTCAGCGGATCGTTATTCGGTACGGCGTCAGCAAAGGTTTTCTGATCGGGAAACAATTTTGCGTTTTGCACATCATTAAACAGGGGACCGAGCAAAATGTCGGGCGGCTGCGGCGGGTTGGTCATCGGTTCTTCTGCATTGGCCGACAATGAGGCAAAGGTGAGAAGGGTGCCGGTCAGCGCCAGTTTAATGGCCCAGGATAGCGCGCCTGTATGGCGAACAGCAGGGGTAAGCATTGAATAATCTCCTTAGTGCGTACCGGATTACGGCATTTATCATGAGAAAATCGTAGTTCAGGATCGCCTGCTGCGCGTCGTTGAAGCCGCATTTTGCGAAGCTACAGACATTTTTGTTATCCGGGTATGACGTAATGGCGGAAAATATATTCACCAAAATAATAACAATAGCCGAAGCGCACGCAGGTTATGAAGAGCGATCACAGAAGATAAAAAACATAAGAAATGAATCAAAAAACATAATAGACCGAAAAAAGCATCTGTGAAGAAATGCACGCACCGGGATGTTGTGTGCTGCTTTTATTATTTTATTAAGGATAAATTATGTCTGAAGTGGAACAATTACCCATAAAAGAAAAAATAGGTTATAGCCTGGGCGACGCCGCAAGCCATATTGTCTTTGACTCTTCCGTTGCCATTCTGGCCTATTTTTATACCGATATTTATGGCCTGCCGCCCGCCGTAATGGGGACCATGTTTTTGCTGGTCCGTCTGCTGGACGCCATTACCGATCCGGTGATGGGCGCAATTGCCGATGCGACCGCGACGCGCTGGGGCCGCTTTCGTCCGTGGCTGCTGGCAATCTGTATCCCTTTTGCCGTGAGCTGCGTACTGGTCTATTCCACGCCAGATTTTAGCGACAGCGGTAAAATAGCCTATGCCGTCGCGGCTTATATATTTATGACATTAATGTATACCGCCATTAATATTCCTTACTGCTCGTTAGGCGCGGCATTAACCGCCGATCCCAATGAGAATTTATCGCTGCAATCCTGGCGGTTCGCCATTACGCCGATTGGCGGCGCGTTAGGCACCGCCTTTATTCTGCCGGTGGCGGATTACCTCTCGCCGGGCGACAGAGCGAGCGGTATTCAACTGGCGATGGCGCTGTTTGGCGCGATTGGCTGCGTTATGTTTTTGATCTGCTTTCTGACCACCAAAGAACGCGTTCAGCCGATTAAAGAGGAGAATATGAACATCGCCCGCGATGTGAAAATCCTTTTTCAAAACGAGCAGTGGCGTATTTTGTCGGTCTATAACTTTATGATGCTGGTGGCGGTAGTGATCCGCGGCGGCGCAGTGGTGTATTACGTTAACACGGTGCTGAACAAAGGTGCGGATGTGATCACCTGGTTTATGCTTGGCGGGATGTTTGCATCAATGCTCGGTTCGGTGCTGGCGAAACCGTTTGGCACCCGCTTTTGCAAAATTAAGCTCTCTTTCTGGATCAATATTCTCAACGCCGCGCTCGGCGTAGCCTGTTATTTCCTGCCGGTAGCATGGTGGATTGTCCCGCTGCTGGCGCATCTGGCGATCCAGATTATTCAGGGCGGCAATGGCGCGATTCAATGGTCGATGATCACTGATGCTAATAATTACGGTGAATGGAAAACCCGTCGGCGAATCACCGGAATGAACGTCGCGGCGAACATTTTTGTCATCAAACTTGGCGTTGCGGTTGGTGGTGCGATTATCGGTTGGGTACTGGCGTTTTACGGTTACGCCACCAACAGCGACACCCAGCCGGACGGCGCCGTGGATGGCGTGATAATGCTGTTTACGCTGCTGCCCGCGCTGTTTTATTTACTCACCGCGGTGTCGATTAAGTTTTACCAGCTCACTGCCGACAAAATGCATGCTGTGGTTCAGGATCTGCAAAAAGGTCAGTTTGCGGGCTAACGGTAGGGTAAGCGTGTATCCGGCCCACTGAACACTGCGGACCGGATACCGGCAGGGTCATTTCTGTCGTAAGACGCGCTGCCCCGCGACGTCGAGCGTCAGCGCCTCGCCGGTTTGTACTGCATCCAGCGCATGGCCCTGCTGACAAACCCAGGCGATGCCCATTTCACGGGCGATAAGCGCGCCGTGCGCAAGCGGGCTTCCGCCACGCAGACAAATGCCTTTCACCACCGCAGGGTCAAGCGCCACCACGGTGGAAGGGCAGAGATCGTCCGCCACCAGAATCGCCGGAGCAGTAAACTCAGGCAACGTAAGCGGGCATTGTTGCAGATGACGCAGACTACGCTGCAATAGATCGTCAATGTCGATATCGCGCGCCCGCAGATAAGCGTCATCAAGCTGGCGATACTGCGCGCTCATCTCCGTTAATACCTGCTGCCATGCGTACTCTGCGGTACAGTGCTCGCTTCGCAGTAATTCACAAGCGCGGGTAAACAGCTCCGGGTCGTCGAGCAGCATATGGTGGCCGGAGAAGATCGCCGCCAGATCGCCCGGCCAGCTCGCCTCGACGCGGGTTACCAGTGACATCAAATCCAGCAGGGTGAGATCCAACGCGTTGCGCAGACGTGACTGTTCTGCCGTGACGCTCAATACGCTCTTTTTAACGACGGGGGGCAGCGTCGGCGCATAGCGGTATGCTTTTCCCGTTACCGCCGCCGTCGCAGTCTGCATTGCCGGCGCTGCTGCCGACTCGCCAAAATTCGCGGCCGCCAGTTGGCTGAACGCCGCCAGCGCGTCATCCGCCTGCTCGCCACGGGCTAACAGGCGAATAGTGTCATTACAACGTATCTGCAACAACGCAATCTGATTCAGGCTGTCCGGGGTCACGCATTTGCCGTTCTTTTCCAGCAGAAGGGCGGCGTTAAAGCCGGACAGCGTCGAAACCAGCCGCGACGCCGGACGCACATGCAGCCCGTTGTGATTCTTTACCACTACCGAAACCGACTTCGCTTCGCCGTCCGCAAGCGCGAGCGAGGGCGTGGCCTGCGTCTGGGGGGCTGGGGAAGGTAAACCTAATTGCTCACGTTTCGCCTCCAGCGCATTCATCGCATCAGCAACGACTTTATCGATATCCGCGCCTGCCGCAGCACTCACCGTGGCCGCCAGCGTACCCTCCACCAGCGGCGCGGCGCACAGGCGAACTTTCGCGGCAACAGCCGGTTCGAGCAGTTCCAGCGCCGTTTCCGCGCTCAGCAACGCGCTGCCGATATCCATCATCACCAGCACGTTGTCGGCATCGGCAACAGACTCGATAGCCGCCATCACTTTTATCGGGTCGGTGCCGATAGGGTTTTGCGGATCGTCGATCCCGGCGGCAATGGCAATCTTACAATCTTCGCCCATTAACATTTGCCGCGCTAACTCGCCGACCCCTTCACCCAGCCGGGCGCTATGAGAAACAATTACCAGGTTTACCATCACACCGTCCTTACTCTTTTGCCGCTGCGCTCAGCATCTGGGTAATAAACATGACCGAGGTTGCGCCAGGATCCTGATGCCCAATGCTGCGCTCGCCCAGATAGCTGGCGCGCCCTTTGCGTGCCTGCATCGTAATCGTACTTTGCGCGGCGGCTTCCGCCTGCGCGGCGGCGGCGTCCAGGGCGGCGGGTATGGACAGATTTTGTTCGCAGGCCAGACGCAACGACTCGACCACCGGCAGCCAAACGTCGCACATTGTTTTATCCCCCGGTTCCGCTTTGCCCCGGCTGATGACGCCATCTGCGCCTTCGCGCATCATCTGATAAAGTTCTTCCAGCGACAGACTCTGATGGGCTTGCGTCACCTGGGCGGCGCGGATAAAAAAGGTACCAAACAGCGGGCCGCTGGCGCCGCCGACGCTGGAAAGCAGCGTCATGCCGGTATTTTTCAAAATAAAACCGATATCTTTGTCGGCAATAGCGGGTAATTTTTCTACCACCTTGCTAAAACCGCGATGCATATTCAGACCGTGATCGGCGTCGCCTATTTCGCGATCCAGCCCGGTGAGATAATCGCTTTGCTGGTTGAAAATGTCGCCGCAGCGATAGAGCCAGTTGACGATTTGCGTTCTGGTCAGTGACATAACGTTCTCCTTAGTTTCCCCAGTTCAGGGCCGGGGTGTGAACCGGGGCGTCCCATAATGCGAGGGTGTCGTCGTCCACTTTCAACAGGGTGATGGAAAAGCCGGACATATCGAGCGACGTGCAGTAGGCGCCGATCAGATTGCGCTCGATAATCATTCCTGCCTCCTGGCAGCGCGTTTCCAGGCGATTGTAAACGCCGTAGAGTTCCGAAAGCGGCGTCGCGCCGAGATTATTGACCAGCGCAATTACCCGGTCGCCGCGCTGTAAAGGCTGCTTGTTTTGTTTGTCTTCCAGCCAGACGCCCTGCTGTGGATCCCAGTGGCGCAGCGTACGGCTATAGGCACCGTTTTCCAGCAGCGTATCGAACATCTGATCCACGGTCTCATCCAGCGAGGAAAAGGCGCGACGGTCGATACCTGGCTCACCGTGAATACCCACGCCGAACTCCATTTCGTTGTCGTTCAGGGTGAAAGATGGTTTACCGGCGGCGGGAACCGTGCAGGCCGCAAGAGCGACGCCAATCGAATGACCGTGATTATTCAGTCTGCGGCCCAGCTCAGCGCAGGCTTCCAGCGAGTCGCCGCGCTCTGCCGCCGCGCCGACCAGCTTTTCTATCAGGACCGTATTGGCGACGCCGCGACGTCCGGCGGTATACAGGCTGTCTTTGACCGCCACGTCGTCGTCAACCACAACGGTGGTGACCTTCACGCCGCTGTCGTGGAGCAGTTCGGTGGCGGTTTCAAAGTTGAGGATATCGCCAGTGTAGTTTTTAATAATCAGCAGCACGCCTTCGCCGCCGTCAATCTGCATGGCGCACTCAAACATTTTATCCGGCGTCGGCGAGGTGAATATTTCGCCGGGGCAGGCGCCGGAGAGCATTCCCCGCCCAATATAGCCACAGTGCATCGGCTCATGTCCGCTTCCGCCGCCGGACAGCAGCGCCACTTTGCCCTGAACGGGGGCATCCGCGCGGGTGACATACACCGGATCCTGATGCAGGGTCAGCGTAGGGTAGGCTTTCGCCAGGCCCGCCAGTTGTTCACTCAGTACGTCTTCCACACGGTTAATTAGCTTTTTCATTTTTTGCTCCGGGTTATCTCCAGGGACAGGACGTGTTCAACATCACGGCGACCGCGCGCTGCCGATAGCGCAATTGTGCCCCAGCGCGCGAAAAAGAAAATTCATCGGTGTTATGTTTCATAATGGAACGAAACTGAGCAGAAATGTTTCATTCTGGAACGCATTTGACGGAAAACACGCAAAAATGCGAGCGAGCGCACCCTGACTGGAGATAACCGGCAATGGCTTCACCTGATGACGAGATTCCTGCGTTTCTGCGCGCTTCATGGTTGCGCTGCGCCAGTATTATGCGCCCTGATTTCTGGTCGAAGCCGCATCGGGCGCAGGGGCTGACCTTTGACACCATTTGCCGGCGTAAAGCGGCGCTGCTGACGCTGGGACAGGCGGCGCTGGAAGATGCGTGGGAGTACATGATGCCGCGTCGGTGCGGGCTGTTTATTCTTGATGAAAGCGCCTGCGTGTTGAGCTGCTGCGGCGATGCCGGGACGCTTGAGCAGCTTGCGGCGCTTGGGTTTGTTGAGGGGACCTACTGTGCGGAAAGCATTATTGGCGCCTGTGCGCTGTCTCTGGCCGCTCTGCTTGGGCAGCCGGTAAAAACCCGGGGTTCCCATCACTTCCGGCACGCGTTGCGCCCGTGGTGCGTCTGCGCGACGCCGGTTTTTGATAATCACGGACGTCTTACCGGTTCGATCGCGCTGGTTTGCCGGGCGGGCGACGATACCTCATCCGATCTGCCGCTCACGCTGGCGATAGCCCGCGAGGTGGCTAATTCTCTGCTCACCGACAGTCTGCTGGCGGAATCCAACCGTCACCTTAACCATCTGAATGGTCTGTTAGAAAGCATGGACGATGGCGTGATGACCTGGAATGCCCAGGGCCACGTGCAGTTTATCAATGCAAGGGCGGCGCGGTTGCTGCATCTTGACGTAGCGGCAGCCCAGGGGAAAAGCCTGACGGAGTTATTCACGTTGCCCGCAGTGCTGGTGCGGGCCGTCCGGCAACACCGTCCACTTCATCATGTCGAGGCAACGTTCGAAAGCCAGCATCAGTTTGTGGATGCGGTGATCACCCTGAAACCGATCCAGGACGCACAGGGCACCGGCTTTATTTTATTGTTGCACCCGGTGGAAAAAATGCGCCAGCTCATGACCAGTCAGTTGGGCAAAGTGAATTTTACCTTTGCGCAAATGGCGCAGAACGATCCGCAAACCCAGCGGCTCGTCCACTTTGGCCGCCAGGCGGCGCGCGGCGCTTTCCCGGTGCTATTGCGCGGCGAGGAAGGCGTGGGTAAGGAGTTGCTGAGCCAGGCGATCCACAATGACAGCGAGCGGGCGGAAGGGCCGTACATTGCGGTAAACTGTCAACTGTATGCCGAACGGGCACTGGATTTTGCGTCAACGACGGCGGGTGAGGAGGGCGAAGGACGCCTGAGTCGGCTGGAACTGGCGAACGGTGGAACGCTGTATCTGGAAAAAATCGAATACCTCGCCCCGGCACTGCAGTCGGCGCTGTTGCAGGTCATCAAACAGGGCGTGATTACCCGTCTCGATGCCAGGCGCGTAGTGCCGGTCGATGTGAAGGTTATCGCCGCCACCACGGCGGATCTGGCGCTGCTGGTGGAACAAAACCGCTTCAGCCGTCAGCTTTACTATGCGCTACATGCTTTTGAGATCACCATTCCGCCGCTGCGGATGCGTCGCAGCAGCATTCCTTCGCTGGTCGATCACCGGTTACGCCGTCTTGAGAAACGCTTTTCCACGCGGCTCAGGATGGACGATGACGTGCTGGCGCAACTGGTCGCCTGCGACTGGCCGGGAAATGATTTTGAACTGAACAGCGTCATTGAGAATACGGCGCTGCGCAGTGAAAAAGGGCGCATTCACCTCAGCCACCTGCCGGACTATGTCTTCAACGAACGGCGAAATGCGCCTCTGGCGGAAGAGCGGCGGTCTGCCAGCTTATCGTTCGCGGATGCCGGGAAAGAGGCTATTATTCACGCCGCCAGACTTACCGGCGGACGGGTACAGGAGATGTCCGCGCTGTTAAAAATTGGCCGGACGACACTTTGGCGAAAAATGAAGGTCTATGGCATTGACGTCGGCCAGTATAAATCGCTGCGTGATAACGATTAGAAGCGTGATGGCAGATGGTTAATCGCGATCAGCTTGCCCTGGCTCAGTTCGATATAGCCCCCTTTTTTCAGCGCCGAGAGAATTTTCATGACGCTGCTGCGTGAGATATGCGTTCTGTCGAGAATAAACTGATAAGCGGCCACGTTTTCCCGGATACTGTCCGGCTCCTGATTCAGCGCCAGCAACTGCTTACAAAGAAGATCATAGGCGGTTGGCGCGGTCGCCATCTCATTTTGTATAAACAGCTTATTCATCACGACGATCATATGCTTCGCCATGATTTCCCAGAGCTGTTTCTCCTCAATGCGCGCCATGACGGTATCAAGGGGCACGGTGGCGACCTCACACGGCTCCAGCGCACGCAGCAGCAGCTTTTCGGATAAGGCGCTGGTAAAACCCAGCGAGACAGGGGCGGATGCAATGCCGAGCGCCAGGTGATTTTCCTGGTTTTCAATGCTGACCACACCGCTACGGATAAACTGACAGCAGTGCTCGCCCGCGCGAATAAAAACAAACCGACTGCCTTTAGGATAGCAGCGAAATTCCTGCTCCTGCGTCAACTGCTTTAGCAGCTCCGGGGCATAAATGGAAGGCTGCTTGAGAAGATTAAACGATGATTGCTGCGACATGATGGCGGTCCGGTCATGATTAACGCATTGAGAACCTGCGGTATCAGGTTCTTACTTTGACGAGCATAGTCTACGGCTAATATTTCAGGGGAATATTTTGCTGTATCTGGAGAAGTACGCCACGTTCCGTGATGATATAGCCACCTTTTTTAAGGTCGGCAAGAATTTTCATAATGCTGCTGCGTGACAAAAAGGTTCGGCTCTGAATGTAGTTCGCTGCGGTAATGTTGCGGCGGAACTCAACAGATTCCTTCATTAACTCATAAAGTTGTGAGCGAATAATATCGTAGGAACTGGGCGCGGTAATACGCGTACAATGATCGTAAACCCGTCCTGCGGTGTAAACCAACAGTGACGCCAGGCTTTCCCACAGATTCTCTTTCGTGATGACCTCATTGACTTTTGTCAGGGGTAATACCGCCACCCGCGAGCACTCCTCACTGCGCATAAAAAGATAACTGGCATCACAGAGTTGATTACTTAAGCCAAAGACAAACGGCGCGACTTCGGAATTAAACATAAAGCTATCCCGCGTTCTGAATATTGAAATGGTTCCTTTCAGTAGGAGTAAGCATTGATGGGAGTTATTGTTCTTATAGTTAATTATTTGTCTTGGTTTTGTTTCGTATATGTTAGCGTGTGGCAGAAGTTTATCTATTATCCGCTCAATGTGTTTTACCGGTTTTATCGGCAGGTCTTTATATGCAATTGATTCAGTAGCTATTTTGCGTGCAGGCATCATTGCTCTCCCATGGCATTATCATAATTGGAATAACGTAACTTACTGCTTGATTTAGTAATTATGGGGAGTGCAAATTAATAAGTGAATCTGGAATAAAGTGTAAAATTACACCAAAAAATCACTTGAGCGAATATATGCAGCTATATGAAAATCATCATTAAGCAATATGACAACGTATTTGGTTGCTGCTTGCAGAAAGCGGAATGACGTGTAACCCGATAACGTGGTTTTGACTTATGGCCTGGCATTTTTCAAAGACATAGCGGAAATGTTCTCGCTAAAGAGGCGGTTTTCGCACCGGTAAATTAACCGGATTATAAATAAACAAAAGTTAAGGATAGCAATGATGAAAAAAAATAGCGTAGTGATGGCGTTATCCGTCGCAGGTCTTTTGACTATTTCAAATGCCATCGCCTATGACGGCACGGTTAATTTTATGGGACAAATTCTCGATACCGCATGTACCGTGGATATTGGTTCCAATAATACCCTGATGGTGGATATGGGCAGCGTTTCCAAAACGGCTTTTGTCAGCGTTGGCGATGAGGCATCGACAACGAAATTCACTTTAAGATTGATCAATTGCCCGGTCAGCGTGACGTCGGCAAAGGTCAAGTTTGATGGCTTAGTCGATGCGTTTGACAACAGTTTACTGGCGATAAACCCGGATCCGGGTGCGGCGAGTGGCGTGGCGATTCGACTGAAAACAGCGGATAAAAGCAACCTTGGGCTGAACGAGGTGAACGGCTATTCGTATCCGTTATCCAGTACCGCGGATAATCATCTGGATTTTTACGCGGCTTATGTTGCTACCAGCGCCACGGTGATGGCGGGGCCGGCTAACGCTGTCGCCAATTTTACCGTTAACTATAACTGATTTACCTGCGCCGTTTAAGGGCCAGTATTTGGCCCTTTCAGAGGTTTAGTATGAATGCATTACGTTGTTGCGTCCTGTTCCCCGTGTTTTTCGCGATGGGTATTTCGATGACTCACGCTGGCGTTTCCGTTGGCGGTACGCGCGTTATTTATGATGGTGAAAAAAAAGAGGCCTCTTTGAGCGTCAGTAATCCCGATACGATCCCGTATTTAATTCAATCGTGGATTGAATTACCGGATGCGGCTCGAACAAAAGCCCCGTTTATTATTACGCCGCCGCTTTATCGTCTGGATAACGGTCAGCAAAACGTAATGCGAATTATCCGCAGCGGGAATTTGCCGGAAAATAAAGAATCGTTGTTCTGGTTGAACATTAAGTCAATCCCGTCGGCAGCGCGAAAGGACAATACGTTGCAAATCGCCGTAAAGACACGAATAAAGCTCATTTATCGTCCCGGTCAACTGCGTCAGTCGACGCCGGAAGCGCAGGCAGAGAAATTAATCTGGCGGCTGGACGGAAAGTTTATTCAGGTAAAAAATCCTTCCGCATACTTTATTAATTTTAATGAAATTACCGTGGCAGGTAAAAAAGTGAACGATGTGACATTCGTTGCGCCGGAAAGTACCGCCCGTTTCGCGCTGCCGTCCGGCGTCAGTGGCGGCGCCGTCACCTTTAAAATCATTAACGATTATGGCGGGACAGGCGACGCGCATCGCGCTGCAATATAGCCAGGGATGGCTGTCGGGGAATAAAGTCAATGATGATAGCAAATTACAGAAATCACCTTCCCCCGATCCGACTGGCGATGTTTATCTCATTAATGATTTCAGCTGTGCTGAATGAGGCGAAGGGAAGAGATTATTTCAACCCGGCGTTACTTGAACGAACCCAAAGCGCATCCGGGGAAATTGACCTTTCTGGTTTTGAAACGGGTCAGCAGGCAGAAGGAACCTATCGGGTCGATATTCTCCTTAACGGAGAGCTGCGGGAAACCCGGGAGGTCGACTTTGTCAGGGATGATGACGGAAACCTTCAACCCTGCCTGAGCGACGTTATTTTACAGCGCTACGGGGTGAGAACTGACGTCTATCCGGGGTTAATGGCGAAAGGCGACTGTGCGGAGCTGTCAGCGATCCCTCAGGCATCCAGTGAACTGTCATTTTCCTCCCAGAAACTGATGCTAAGTATGCCACAGGCTGCGCTTTCCGCCCACGCGCGGGGCTATGTCGCGCCGGAACTGTGGGACGAAGGGATAACCGCGGCAATGCTGAATTACAGCCTGAGCGGGGACAATAGCCGGGAAAAAAATACCGGCTTAACCCGCAACAGTCAGTACGCCAATCTGCGACCGGGCATGAATATCGGCCCCTGGCGTCTGCGTAACTACACCACCTGGAATCGCGACAGCGAGGGCAACGATCGCTGGGATACGATTTACACCTATCTGCAGCGCAACATTATTCCCTTGAAAGCGCAGGTGGTTCTGGGCGACAGCGCCTCGCCCGCCGATGTTTTTGACAGCATTCCGTTTCGCGGCGGTCAGCTTGCGTCAGATGACGACATGCTGCCGGATTCGCTGAAAGGTTATGCGCCGGTGGTCCGGGGGATCGCCCGTACGCATGCGCAAATTATTATCCGGCAAAACGGCTATCAGATTTATCAAAGTTACGTCGCGCCCGGCGCGTTTGAGATCAGCGATATGTACCCGACTGGCGGGGCCGGCGATCTTGAGGTGACCCTGAAAGAAGCCGACGGCAGCGAGCAGCATCTCACCGTGCCGTTTGCCTCATTACCGGTACTCCAGCGTGAAGGACGCTTCAAATTTTCGCTCACCGCGGGCCGCTACCGTACTTACGACAGCCGGGTGGAGCGCGCTCCATTTTCCCAGGGGACGGCGATGTATGGTTTACCCCACGCGTTTACCGTTTACGGGGGAATACAGATCGCTGATCGCTACCGCGCGATGGCGATAGGGGTGGGCAAAAACCTCGGTGTCGTAGGGGCGGTTTCTGGCGATGTGATTCAGTCATGGGCCCGACCACATGAGGCCGGGAAGGCGCAGGGACAGTCCTGGCGCATTCGCTACAGCAAAAACAGCGTGGCGACCGGAACGAATTTCGCGATCGCGGGTTATCGCTACTCAACACGCGGTTATTACGCCATGCAGGACGTGTTTGATACTTACGGTGGCGGTAACGTGCTGTCGCAGAAGCGGCGTAATCGCATGGAGGCTAACGTCAGCCAGAGTCTTGGCGCAGGCGCAGGTTCGCTGTCGCTCACTGCGGTGCGGGAAGATTACTGGCATTCAGGTAAACCCATGCAGTCGCTGAGTGTCAGCTATAACAACACCTGGAAGCAACTCAGCTACGGAATTAGCTGGACGCAGAGTCAAAACAGTCAGTCAGGCAATCACGGTCATGCGGAGAGCGATCGCCAGATAGCCCTTAACGTCAGCATGCCGCTGACGGCGTTTATGGCAAATACCTGGGCTCATTCTGGCCTGAACCACAGCCGCAGCGGCGGCACGACCCAAAGCATCGGAGTCAGCGGTATGGCGCTGGCAGGAAATGCCCTGAGCTGGAATATCCAGCAGGGATACGGTTCGGATGACGCGGGTTATACCGGCAGTCTGAACGCCGATTATAAGGGAACCTATGGGGAACTGAGCGGCGGCTACAGCTACGACCGCGCGAGCCAGCGGGTGAACTATGCCCTGGCCGGCGGCGTATTGGCGCACGCTGACGGCGTTACGCTGTCCCAGCCGCTGGGAGAAACTAACGTGTTAATTAAAGCGCCGGGCGCAGGCGGTGTCGGGGTGAAAAATCAGAGCGGCGTCAAAACCGATTTTCGCGGCTATACCCTGGCCAGTAACGTATCGCCGTATCGTAAAAACGATATCGGACTGGATACCCTAACCGTTCCCGACAACGTGGAACTGGCGTTGACCAATAAAAACGTTGTGCCGACGCGCGGCGCCGTCGTGCGCGCGGAGTTTATCGCCAGCGTCGGGCAGCGCCTGTTGCTGAATTTACGCCGTGATAACGGGCTACCGGTGCCGTTTGGTTCGGTTGCCAGCGTTAGCGGCGCAAAGGGGCCGGGGTTTATTGTGGGCGATGACGGACAGGTTTATCTCAGCGGAATGGAACGGCAGGGCACGCTGGATGTCGTCTGGGGAGACGGCCCGCGACAGCGCTGTCGCGCCGCTTATTCGCTGGATGCGACAGAACAGTATTCCGGCGTCAACGTCGCCAACAGCTTTTGTCGCTGAATACTTCACTTACGGCAATGAGAACAATACCGTGCGGCAAATTCATTTTTTATTCGGCGCGTTAATCCTGGCCTTTTCCGGTCTGTGTTCCGCCGACGTGTGCGAAATAACGGCGCCGCTGATTCGAACCGTGTCGACAGGCAATATTCTGGTGCAGCGTGATACAGGCGCAGGCGCGGAAATTGCCCGCGTCCGGGTCTCCGGATTTGTTGAACTGGCGTCGTTTTCATCCACTGGCGTCGCGAGTTGCAATGGCGGCTATACGTTTAATTACTTATCCGCCACGCCCGCGTCCATGAGCGGAGTGTATAACACTAACCTCGACGGCGTCGGGATCCGCACGTCGTTCGACGCCGGTAATTTCATGCTGCCATCTTATGGCGCGAATATTAAGACGCTCTATTACCTCGGTAATTATGACGTCATTTTTTATAAAACCGGAAACATCACCTCTGGCCCCTTAACGCCTGGATTAATTGCACAGGGCTGGTATGGCGCGCCGGACAATCGCTTTGTGCAAATTTCGCTGGACGCCGCAAGTCAGGTCACGGTATTAGCCTGTTCGCTTTCCAGCCAGGTGATTAATTTTAACCTCGGCGATATTAATGCCAGCGCATTTTCAGACCGACCAGGATTTATCCCCTCGCGCGGCGATACGCAAACCCTGGGATTGAATTGCGATCCTTCAACCAATATCAACATTGAACTGAGCGGAACGCCAAACCCGGATGTCAGCGGCGATTCCGGCGTTCTGGCGCTCAACGGGCAGGGGATGCCCGGCACGGCGGAAGGTGTTGGGGTGCAACTGGTTTACAACACGATTCCGCTGCAGCTGAACAACCGCATCCTGCTGAAACAATCGGCGGGTGGGCAGGAAGCGTTTCCCCTGACGGCGCGTTATTACCAGACCCGGGCTGTTGTTAAGCCGGGCAGTGCGAATGCCACGGCAACGCTGAATGTAACGTATCAATAGCAGGTGATGAAAATGCCCGGTAAACAAGGACTGGCAATAGCGATGTTATTTTCTGCGCCGGCGTGGAGCATTGGCGATCCGGTGGCGCTGTACGTCACCGGCAACGTAAAAGCGGCGCCGTGTCAGATCAGCAGCGACAGCGTAACGAAAACGGTCGACCTTACCGCCGATCAGTCGGTTACCGCGTCGTCGATGTACACCCCGGGCTCAACCACGCCATGGGTGGCGTTCGATTTGAGTGTGGAAAACTGTCCCGCTGGCACTACTCAGGTAACCGTCATGTTTAATGGCAGTCCGGATCAAAACCAACCGCAGGACCGATATCAAAACGTCGGAACGGCGACGCCGGTGGCGGTACAGCTTCAGAGTCGCGATGGACAGCCGCTTGGGGATGGAAAATCACTTAGCGGGCAGGTGGAAAGTCAGCGTTATACATGGCAACTGCGCGCCCGCATCGTGAGCCAGCAAGGACATGTCATGCCGGGCACCGTTAATGCTGTCGTAACCGTTTCAATGACCTATCAGTAAAACGTTGACAGGCGCTTTATGAATATCATTATCCGCTGTGATGATAGCTTTTATAAATTTGGGCTGACCGCGCTGCTGGCGGAAATATTCCAGCAGGAAGACGAACAGCAGACGGTCATTTTTGCTGATTATCATCCAGATAAAATCAGGACGGCGGATATTCTCGTTGCTGTTCTGCGTCCGGGAGAGGCCTATCTGTGCCATCCGGAATTATTACATTGTAAGGCCGGGTTGATGATTGGCATTGTCGAACAGCGTCACGTTCCCGCTCGCGGCGAACTGCCGGATTGCCTGCGCCAAATTGTGTTGATGGCCCATAACGCCACGGTTGACCATCTGCGCAATACGATAGCACATCACTGGCCGTTAACCCGGCAAGATAAAGATGAGGACGTTAAACGCTCCTGCGTCAGCTGTTCCCATAAGCGCGTTTCCGATAAGCAGCAGCATCTGATACGCCTGTTGCTCTCCGGCCTGACGTCCCGGCAGATCGGCGCGCAGATGAACATTGGTCAGAAAACCGTACTGGCCCATCGCCATGCGCTCATGCATAAATTCAGGCTCAGGTCGGACTGTGAACTGATGCAGTTTCTGGTGGCGAAGGAGGAAAAATATCCGCACCGGGGCGGGGAGGAGGGAGGACGATGATCTGGCCGGGCAGGGGAGGTCGCCGCCCGGCGCAGGGCAGGATCAGCGTCCTGCTTTCAGCTTCTGATAATACTCTTCGTAGATTGCGCTGGCCGCGCCTACGTCGTTCTGCCATTCCCCTTTGCTGACGGTTTCCGCATCCGGGTAGAGCGATTTGTCATTGGCGACTTCCGGGCTGAGTAGCTTACGCGCCGCCAGGTTTGGCGTCGGGTAACCGATGGTTTCCGCCACTTCTTTCGCCACATCCGGGCGCAGCAGGAAATTGATCAGCTTAAGCGCGCCTTCTTTATTTTTCGCGTTTGCCGGAATGGCGAGGCTGTCCATCCAGAAAATACCGCCTTCTTTCGGCCAGACGACTTCCAGCGGCGTACCCGCCTGGCGCGCCACGAACGCAGATCCGTTCCATACCATCCCGAGGTTGACTTCACCCTCCATGTACGGATTTGCCGGGTTGTCGGAATTAAAAGCCGCCACGTTTGGCATCAGTTTTTTCAGCTCGTTGTACGCCGCTTCAATCTCTTTCGGATCGGTGGTGTTGCCGGAATAACCCAGTTTGCGCAGCGCCATCTGGAACACTTCTCGCGCATCGTCGGTCAACAGAAGGCTGCCTTTGTATTCCGGTTTCCACAAATCGGCCCAGCTGATGACGGTTTTCGGGTCAATGCTGTCGCTGTTGACGCCAATGGCCGTCGCCCCCCAGATATACGGAATGGAGTAGTCGTTGTTTGGGTCAAATGGCTTGTTCAGCATGTCAGGGTCAAGGTTGCTGAAGTTGGTCAACGTCGACTTGTCGATCTTCTGGATCATGCCTTCTTTGCGCATTTTATCCACGTAATAGGTGGACGGAACCACCAGATCGTACGCGCCTTCTTTATAGGTTTTGAGCTTGGCGTACATGGTTTCATTCGACTCATAGGTCGAATAGATAACCTTAATGCCGGTCTCTTTGGTGAACTGTTCCAGCAGACCTGGCGGAACATACTCGGTCCAGTTGTAGAAATAGAGCGTTTTACTGTCGTCCGCGTGCGCGGCGCTCATACCGATAGCGAGAGCGCCTGCCGCGAGCAGGTGGCGTGACCATTTTTTCATTTAACGTCCCCTGAGATTAACGCCTGACTCTCCAGGCGGATTGAACAACACTTACGCCTGACGAGACAGGCTCTTCGTTTTATCGCGAGCGATCAGCTGGCTGGCAATCACCATCACCAGCGACAGCACCAACAGGATTGTCGCCAGCGCATTCACCTCCGGTGAGACGCCGACTTTCACCATGGAGTATATTTTCAATGGCAGAATTTCATAACCCGGTCCGGTGACGAACGACGAGACCACCACATCGTCCATCGACAGCGTAAAGCTCAGTAGCCAGCCTGCCGCCACCGCCGGCATTGCCAGCGGCAGGATGATTTTACGCAGAATAGTCAGTTCGCTGGCGCCCAGATCTTTTGCCGCTTCCAGCATTCGCACGTCAAATCCTTTCAGACGCGAGTAGACCGTCACCACCACGAAAGGCAGACAGAACGTGATATGCGAGAACAGCAGCGACCAGAAGCCGAGCTGGATGCCAAGCAGCATAAACAGGACCAGCAGCGAAATCGCCATCACGATATCCGGCGACATCATCACCACAAACAGCATACCGCTGACGAACGGTTTCCCGCGAAAACGGTAACGATACAGCGCTACCGCGGTCAGCGAACCGATCAGCGTGGCGAAAGTAGCCGAAAAGATCGCCATCGTCAGCGAGTGCTGAGCGGCCTGCAGCAGGCTGTCATTATTCATCAACAGGCCATACCATTTTGTGGTAAATCCCTGCCAGTTAATGCCGAATCGCGAGCTGTTAAAGGAATTCACAATCAAAATAATGATGGGAATATACAGGTACGCGTAGATAGCGGTCATAAAACCGCCGCGGAGCAGTCGACCGATCATTCGAGTTCCACCTTCTTATTCAGCAGTCGCGACGCGCGCCAGTAAACCAGCAGCATCAGGCCCATCACGATGGTCAGCGTAATGCTGGTCGCTGCGCCGAACGGCCAGTCGCGGATGTTCAGGAACTGTACCTTAATCACGTTACCGATCAGCAGGTTTTTCGCGCCGCCCATCAGATCGGAGACGTAAAACAGACCCATCGCCGGCAGCATCACCAGCAGACAGCCCGCGATAATGCCTGGCATGGTCAGCGGAATGATAATGCGGACAAAGGTTTGCAGCTTGCTGGCGCCGAGATCTTTCGCCGCTTCCAGCAGCGGTTTATCGAGCTTTTCGATGCTGGAATAAAGCGGCATAACCATAAATGGCAGCAGGATATAGACCAGACCGATAATCACCGCCCCCGGCGTAAACATAATGCGAATAGGCGTGTCGATGACTCCCAGCCACAGCAGAAACTCGTTAAGGTAGCCTTTGGTGCTAAGGAAAATTTTCAGCCCGTAAATGCGGATCAGCGAGTTAGTCCAGAAGGGGACGATCAGCAGAAACAGCAGCAGCGGACGCACTTTTTGCGGCAGTTTCGCCAGAAACCAGGCAAACGGATAACCCAGCGCCAGACAGGCGAGGGTGGCAATCAGCGCCATATTCAGCGAGTGCAGCAGCACGTCGAAATAGAGCGGATCGAGCAGACGCGTGTAGTTGTCCAACGTAAAGACCATTTTGACGAAATTTGCATCGTCACGGGTCAAAAAGCTGGTGCCAATGATCATCAGGTTGGGCAGAAAGACAAACAACACAAGCCAACCGACGATAGTGATAATCACCACATTCTGGAATTTACTTGTGTTCTTCATCAGCCAGTACGACCTCCCAGCTTTCTACCCAGTTAACGGCCATTTTCTGGTCGAGCGAGTGGTCAAAGTCGGGATCGTCTTCATTGAAGAATTCACTGACCATCACCATCTTACCATTTTCCAGTTCGACAACCGACTCAAGGGTCATCCCCTTGTAGTTGCGCTCGCGCACGTAGCCGATAAGCCCTTCGCCAGGCGAATCGTCGTTAATTTCTTCCACGCGCAAATCTTCCGGGCGCAGGAGAACGTGCAGTTGTTGCCCTGGCTTAACGGCAAAATTCACGTAGATATTGCACTCGCGGCCTTCAACGTTCGCGCGTACCCGCTGTTCGTCTAACCGTTCAATGACCGTCGCATTGAACATATTAATTTCGCCAATGAATCCGGCAACGAACAGGTTTTTCGGCTCTTCGTAAATTTCACGCGGCGTGCCGTCCTGCTCAATGCGTCCGTCGCGCATGACCACAATGCGGTCGGACATGGTGAGCGCTTCTTCCTGGTCGTGGGTGACGAAGACGAACGTGATGCCGAGCTTACGCTGCAAGGCTTTCAGTTCGTTCTGCATCTGCTTTCGCAGTTTATAGTCCAGCGCCGAGAGGGACTCATCCAGCAGCAAAAGACGCGGTTTATTGACGACTGCCCGGGCGATGGCCACGCGCTGCTGCTGACCGCCGGAAAGCTGATGCGGTTTGCGCTGTGCGAACTCTTCCAGTTGCACCATCCGCAGCGCTTCAGTTACGCGCGGGGCAATTTCCGCCGCCGGGGTTTTTTGCATACGTAACCCAAAGGCCACATTTTCAAAAACGGTCATGTGGGGGAATAACGCATAGCTCTGGAAAACGGTGTTTACGTAGCGGTTTTCTGCCGGAACGTGGGTGATGTCCTGGTTATCCAGCATAATCTGACCGGAATCCACGGTTTCCAGACCGGCTATCAGGCGAAGCACGGTTGTTTTACCGCAGCCTGAAGGACCCAGCAGCGTGAGGAACTCGCCATTATTGATAGTCAGATCCAACTGGGAAATGACCTCTTTGCCATCGAAGCTTTTGCTGATACCTGATAAAAGAACCAGCGGTGAAAGCGAACGCGGTTGTTTATTCAATTTTTTTCTCTGTCCCATGTAGACGTATCGGATGGCTGACCGATACGGGGTTTGTGGTTGACCACCTTGGTGACTCTTAAAGAGGGCGGTCATTCTACGGCAAACCACTGTAATCGCCAATCCTTGTTATAGTCAGTAGGGGTCTGAAGAGAAATATTCTCGTTTGCGGGGATAAAAGTGACCTGACGCAATATTTGTCTTTTGTGGCTTCCTGATAATGTTGTCACAAATAGTGAGGATGACTGCATGGATAAACTACTTGAGCGTTTTCTACACTACGTTTCGTTGGATACCCAGTCGAAAGCGGGTGTGAGACAGGTTCCCAGTACAGAGGGACAGTGGAAGCTATTACATTTGCTCAAACAACAGCTCGAAGAGATGGGGCTGGTCAATGTGACGTTAAGCGACAAAGGGACGCTGATGGCGACGCTGCCGGCGAATATCCCCGGCGATATCCCTGCTATCGGTTTCATTTCACATGTGGATACCTCACCAGATTTCAGCGGCAAAAACGTGAATCCGCAAATTGTTGAAAATTATCGCGGCGGTGATATTGCGCTCGGCATTGGCGATGAGGTGCTGTCGCCGGTCATGTTCCCGGTGCTGCATCAGTTGCTGGGACAAACGCTGATCACCACAGACGGTAAAACGCTGCTTGGCGCGGACGACAAAGCGGGCGTGGCGGAAATCATGACCGCGCTGGCGGTACTGAAAGAGAAAAACATCCCCCATGGCGATATTCGGGTGGCCTTTACCCCGGATGAAGAAGTGGGCAAGGGGGCGAAGCACTTTGATGTCGCGGCGTTTAACGCGAAGTGGGCTTACACCGTTGACGGTGGCGGCGTCGGCGAACTGGAGTTTGAGAACTTCAACGCGGCGTCCGTGAACATCAAGATTGTCGGCAATAACGTTCATCCCGGCACCGCGAAAGGGGTGATGGTGAACGCCCTGTCGCTGGCGGCGCGTATTCATAACGAGGTGCCCGCAGATGAAAGCCCGGAAACCACCGACGGCTACGAAGGCTTTTATCACCTGGCGAGCATGAAAGGCACCGTCGATCGCGCCGATATGCACTACATCATTCGCGACTTTGACCGCAAACAGTTTGAAGCGCGGAAGCGCAAGATGATGGAGATCGCCAAAAAGGTGGGCAAAGGGCTACACCCGGACTGCTATATCGAACTGGTGATCGAGGACAGTTATTACAATATGCGAGAGAAAGTGGCTGAGTACCCGCATATCCTCGACATCGCCCAGCAGGCCATGCGCGACTGCGATATTGAACCGGATATGAAGCCGATCCGCGGCGGCACCGACGGCGCGCAGCTGTCGTTTATGGGACTGCCGTGCCCGAACTTGTTCACCGGCGGCTACAACTATCATGGCAAGCATGAGTTTGTGACGCTGGAAGGCATGGAAAAAGCGGTACAGGTGATTGTGCGTATCGCTGAGCTGACGGCGAAGCAGCCGTCGTCTTGTTGAGACCGGATGGCGCCGTATTATCCGGCCTACGGGAGGTGATCCTGCAGGCCGGATAAGCGAAGCGCCGACTTACCCTTCGAAGAACCAGTAGCCGCTGTTGACCAGCGCGGCCAGCATCGCCAGGAAGGACGGATCGTCCAGCGCATCGCCAAAGTTTTCGGCGGTGAGCACGATGTGGCTGGCAAGCGCTTCCAGCGCCGGACGATGCGGAGAGTCGATCTTCTCGCCGTTGGCGTATACCTCACCGTCCACGCGCAGAACGCGCAAACCACCCAGGCGTACCAGCACGTCGCCCTGCTTCAGGGCATCGTAGATTTCGTCGGGCTGATACGGCGGCTCCGGCGGGGCGATATCCAGCTCGTGGCGAGACTGGGAGATAAATTCCCCAAACCATTGCTTAAAGTGTTCTGGTTGGTTAATCAGATCGAGCATCATCGTGCGCAGTTTGTCCATTTCCTGCGGTAGCACGTCAGCCGGGTGCTCACGTGGGGGAACGTCCGGGTCGCTGTAATACGTGCTGCCCAGTTCGCGTTGCAGCACATAGTCGGCAAACCCGCTGATCAGTTCGCGGGTATTCGGTGCGCGGAAGCCGACGGAATAGTTCATTGCGTTTTCCAGCGCATAGCCTTCGTGCGGGAATCCCGGCGGGATGTACAGGATATCGCCCGGCTCCAGTTCTTCATCAATGATCGCCTCAAACGGATCGACCTGTAAAAGGTCCGGATGCGGGCAATGCTGCTTCATTTGCAACTTTTCACCGACGCGCCAGCGACGGCGGCCAGTCCCCTGAATGATAAAGACATCGTACTGATCCAGATGCGGACCCACGCCGCCGCCGGGTACCGAGAACGAGATCATCAGGTCGTCAATACGCCAGTCCGGCAGGGCGCGGAAAGGGCGCATGAGCGCGGCGGTGGGCTC
Organism: Citrobacter sedlakii NBRC 105722; assembly: GCF_000759835.1. Taxonomy (GTDB): domain Bacteria; phylum Pseudomonadota; class Gammaproteobacteria; order Enterobacterales; family Enterobacteriaceae; genus Citrobacter_A; species Citrobacter_A sedlakii. Next base: position 74,230 of record NZ_BBNB01000006.1, on the reverse strand, counting down.
GTGCCAGTGGTTAACGGCCTGAACCAGCAGCGACCAGTTGTTCTCGCCGAGATGATCGTAGCTTTCAAACGGACCGTGGCTGACCTGCCATTTGCCATCCTGATGGCTTACCAGACGGCTGTCGACTTCGCTTTCCATCGCCAGCCCCGCCAGTTCGTCAGGAGAGAGCGGATCGATGAAGTTATTAAAGCCGCGTTTCAACACCACCGGGCGTTTTTGCCAGTGGCGTTCAAGAAAGTCGGGCCAGTTGAGAGTTAATTGGTATTCCATATTGCGCATCCACAGGCTGTTCGTTGCAACCGATTATAACGGATGCGTAACAGGATGAATGTAGTGAGCGCATATTTATTAGCGAAGGTCCCGTGATTTTCAGCGTTAATCGTCTTTTTGCCCCGGCTGCTGGTGACCAAAAATCACCTCCATTCGGGCGCCGCCCAGCAGACTGTCGCTGGCGATAATCTTGCCGTCGTATTGCTCGGTAATTTCACGGGCGACCGCCAGTCCCACGCCTTGGCCCGGGCGCAGTGTATCCACCCGCTGACCGCGATCAAACACCAGATCGCGCTTGCTCTGCGGGATGCCGGGACCGTCATCTTCCACCACAATATGCAGATGGTCGTCGGTCTGGCGGGCGGAAATTTCGACAAATTCGAGGCAATATTTGCAGGCGTTATCCAGCACGTTGCCCATCACTTCGACAAAGTCGTTCTGTTCACCGACAAAACTCACTTCCGGTGAAATATCGAGGCTGATAGTGACGCCTTTACGCTGATAAACCTTATTGAGCGCCGAGGTCAGGTTATCCAGTAAAGGGGCCACCGGATGCAGTTCCCGGCTGAGCAGTACGCCACCGCCGCGCATACTGGCGCGATGCAGGTAATAGCCAATCTGCTGAGAGATACGGCTGATTTGTTCAAGCATCACCGGCTCGGCGTCGCTAACGCTCAGCTTTTCACTGCGCATTGAACGCAGCGTACTTTGCAGCACGGCCAGCGGCGTCTTCAGGCTATGGGTCAGGTCGGTCAACGTGGTTCGGTACTTATCGTAGCGTTCGCGTTCGCTTTTCAGCAGACGATTAAGGTTGCGCACCAGACTGGTCAGTTCGCGCGTGGTTTCCGGGTTTAACTGTTCGCGATGGTGTTCCTCCAGTTCCCGGACCTCGCGCGCCAGCGCCTCGATAGGGCGCAGGCTCCACCAGGCCGCCACCCACAGCAACGGGATCACCAGCAGCAGGTTGGCTGCCAGCACGTAAATAAACCAGCTCCAGACCATATAAGAGCGTTTAAGCTCAATGGGGATCGTGTCGACCACCACAATCGTCAACTGCGGCATACGCGCCGTCGCCGGGTAGACGTTTACCGCGACCGAGTGGGTCATTTCCGCGTCGTCATCGTCTTCCCGTACCTCTTTCAGTTGCGCCTGCACCGAGTGGTCTTCGTTTACCAGCGTGCTGGTGGCGTCAATATCGGCTTCGATTTCGTGAAAACCGTTGGTTTTCAGCCAGTCGGGATGAATAAGTTTTACCAGCCACGGCACATTACGCTGCGCCCAGAGCAGCTTGCCGTTTTCATCATAAATCAACGAGATCGTGGGGCTTTGCATATCGAGATGTTCCGGGATCTCGACATGGATCTTGTTGTCCTCCCACCTGGCGAGCGTGTAGAAAAGATTGCTCTCGCCGCGCAGCAGGCGGAAGGTCGTTTTGTCAAAGCTGACGCTATAGCCCACCAGCGCGACTGCGCCATAGGCCAGAGACAGCACCAGCACCACCCCTGCAGTCGCCAGTAAAAAGCGTAGCCGCAGAGACAGCGGGAAAAGGTGACGCAGCAGTTTATTCATTAGCGCAGTTCGAACAGATATCCCTGACCACGGACGGTGGTAATCACGTCATGGGGATACAGCGCCTGAATCTTCTTGCGCAGACGGCCCATCAAAACGTCAATGGTATGACTTTCACGCAGTTCAGCATCCGGATAGAGCTGTAACATCAGCGCATCTTTACTGACCACTTTGCCGTTATTACGGATCAGCGTTTCCATAATGGTGTATTCAAAGGCGGTCAGCTTAATGACTTCATCGTTCACCGACAGTTCACGGCGAGAAAGATCGACCTGGAAAGGGGGAATGGAGATAATCTGTGAGGCATGGCCGCTGTTACGCCGCATCAACGCCTGCATGCGTGCCACCACTTCCTCAATGTGAAACGGTTTGGTGACATAGTCATCCGCCCCCGCGCTCAGCACTTCTACTTTGTCCTGCCAGCCTTCGCGCGCAGTCAGCACCAGAACCGGTAGGGAAACGTCATTCCCGCGCCAGCGACGGATCAGCGACAGCCCGTCTTCATCGGGTAGTCCGAGATCGACGATCGCGATATCTGGCACGTGTTCGTTAAGATAATAGTCGGCCTCTTTGGCATCTTCGGCGTCATCAACCTGATGTCCTGCATCCTGAAGTTGCACCTTCAGGTGGTGGCGTAACAACGCATTATCCTCAACAACCAGTACGCGCATCATCTTTTCTCCCTATATATACGGTATGAATAGTTTAACGCTGATTATGTTGCTGTGGGGATAAACATTTAATAAACCGGGGAAGGGGAAATGCCGGAAGCGCACCGGCACGGAAAACACGTCTGGTCATTGCAGGCCGGATAAGATGCTGCTGCATCATCATCCGGCACAGGCGGGTGGCTTATTTTAGCTCATCAACCATTGTCACGGCGCGACCAATGTAATTCGCCGGGGTCATCGCTTTCAGCCGCGTTTTTTCGTCTTCCGGCAGCGCCAGACCGTCGATAAACTGCTTCATCCCTTCAGCGTCAACGCGTTTGCCGCGGGTCAGCTCTTTCAGCTTTTCATACGGTTTTTCAATGCCATAGCGACGCATTACGGTTTGGATCGGCTCTGCCAATACTTCCCAGTTGTGATCCAGTTCGTCCAGCAGACGATCGCGGTTCACTTCCAGTTTGCTTACCCCTTTCAGGGTGGACTGATAGGCGATCAACGCGTAACCAATACCCACGCCCAGGTTACGCAGCACGGTTGAATCCGTCAGGTCGCGCTGCCAGCGGGACACGGGCAGTTTGCTGGCCAGATGTTGCAGAACCGCGTTTGACAGGCCCAGGTTACCTTCGGAATTTTCAAAGTCGATCGGGTTTACTTTATGCGGCATGGTGGAAGACCCGATTTCGCCCGCAATGGTTTTTTGCCTGAAGTGGTTCAGCGCGATGTAACCCCAGACGTCACGATCGAAGTCGATCAGAATGGTGTTGAAACGGGCGATACAGTCGAACAGTTCGGCGATGTAGTCGTGCGGCTCAATCTGGGTGGTGTACGGGTTCCACTGAATGCCCAGCGAGGTGACAAATTCTTCGCTGAACTGGTGCCAGTCAACCTCCGGATACGCGGCGATGTGTGCGTTATAGTTGCCGACCGCGCCGTTGATTTTACCCAGGATTTCTACCTGGTTCAGCTGGCGGAACTGGCGCTCCATGCGGTAGGCCACGTTTGCCATCTCTTTGCCCATGGTCGACGGTGTTGCCGGTTGACCGTGAGTACGGGAGAGAAGGGGGATGTCGCGATACTGAACGGAAAGATCTTTTACCGCGTCGATCATTTTGCGCCAGTACGGCAGGATCACTTCGTCGCGCGCGGTTTTCAGCATCAGCGCATGTGACAGGTTATTAATATCTTCTGAGGTGCAGGCAAAGTGAATGAATTCGGAAACCGCGTGCAGCTCAGGCACCTCCGCCACTTTCTCTTTCAGGAAATACTCGACTGCTTTGACGTCGTGGTTGGTGGTGCGCTCGATGGTTTTAATGCGCGCGGCGTCTTCTTCATTGAAGTTTGCCACGATAGCGTCGAGGAAACCGTTTGCGTCGGCAGCAAAAGCAGGAACTTCCTTGATCGCTGCGTGCGCGGCCAGTTTTTGCAGCCAGCGTACTTCTACCTGTACGCGGAATTTCAGCAAACCGTATTCGCTGAAAATCCCGCGCAGCGCGCTGACTTTATCGCCGTAGCGTCCATCGACAGGGGAAACGGCGGTCAGTGAGGATAATTCCATAGATCACAACTCCGGGGTTAAATGAGCAAGAATTTGTTTTGCCTGAGTGGTCAGGCGATTACGGGAAAACATGAGCTGCAGGCGGCCTCCGCCAACCTGATGCCAGAGCACGGCGGCGCGAATCCCTGCCAGCAGCGAGGCGCGCACTTTGGCCTGCACCTGCGGGCTTTGCAGTACGGCGGGGGAACCCGTCACCTGAATACGCGGTCCCAGCGGGCTGATGACGTCGACATAAATGCCGGCCATGGCGCTCATCAGCGTTTCCGATTGAAGATCGAAGTGTTCCAGCTGGCGCTGCAGGCCATTAATACGATCGCCCAGGGTATCCAGCGCGCCTTTGGCGGCGGAGAGTTTGCGCTCCAGCACCATCAGGCTCAGGGTATAGCGGGTTAGCTCTGCGTTTAGCCCCTGGCGACTGCTGGCGTTGAGCACGCCGAGCAGGGTCTCCAGGCCGAGACGCAGATTGGCTTCGCTACCGCCGAACACCCCCAGCGTTGAGCTGGGGTTCATATCAATGACGCTGTTCAGTGAGACGTGGAGCGCATCGGCATCACAATGTCCCTGGTGCGCCAGTTGTTGCACCAGGCGTGCCGACTGGCAAATACCTGCCAGGGCGAGGGTGATGTCATAGTAATTTTTTGCCACGTTCACTGCTTCCTTGTATTTAAGAGGTAAAAATTAGACCGGCAACGGCAGGCGCTGTTCGATAATGCCGCCGCCGAGGCACACTTCGCCACGGTAAAAGACCGCCGACTGGCCCGGCGTGACCGCGGCAACCGGTTCGTCAAAGATCACTTCGATGCGTTCGTCATCCAGCGCGTTCACGGTGCACGGAATGTCAGTCTGGCGATAGCGTGTTTTCACCGTGCAGCGCATTGTGCCGGTGAACGGCTCGCGATCGACCCAGTGCAACTGTTGCGCCACCAGGCCGACGGACATCAGGCGCGGGTGTTCATGGCCCTGCGCGACAACCAGGACGTTGTTCTCAACGTCTTTATCGACCACGTACCAGGGATCGTCGGTCCCTTCTTTGGTGCCGCCGATGCCGAGTCCTTTACGTTGCCCCAGCGTGTGATACATCAACCCCTGGTGCTGGCCAATCTCTTCGCCGTCTACGGTAACGATTTTACCCGGCTGTGCCGGCAGGTAACGGCCAAGAAACTCGCGGAACTTACGTTCGCCGATAAAACAGATGCCGGTGGAGTCTTTTTTCTTTGCCGTCACCAGGCCCAGATCTTCGGCTATTTTACGCACCTGCGGCTTGGCCAGTTCGCCTACCGGGAACAGGCTTTGCGCGATTTGTTCATGGCTGAGGGTATACAGGAAGTAGCTCTGGTCTTTATTGCCGTCGAGCCCGCGCAGCAGACGGCTTTTGCCGTCCACATCAGCGCGGCGCACGTAGTGGCCGGTGGCGATAAAGTCAGCGCCTAAATCTTCTGCGGCGAATTCGAGGAACGCTTTAAACTTGATCTCTTTATTGCACAGAATATCCGGGTTTGGCGTACGTCCGGCTCTGTACTCCTCAAGGAACAGCTCAAAGACGTTATCCCAGTATTCTGCGGCAAAGTTAACGGTGTGCAGTTCAATGCCGAGCTTATCGCAGACGGCCTGCGCGTCAGCCAGATCGGCCGCCGCGGTGCAGTATTCCTCACCGTCGTCTTCCTCCCAGTTCTTCATGAACAGGCCTTCTACCTGATAACCCTGTTGTTGCAACAGCCAGGCGGAAACGGAAGAGTCGACACCGCCGGACATCCCGACGATCACTTTTTTTGGGCTTTCTGACATTGGAATACTCACGACATTGAACTTCAAGGCGGCGTATTCTATCACGCACCCCTTTTAGTTGACACCCTCAGTAAACGGCCAGTTAAATTCACCGACCATGTCCAGTGGATAACGCTCTGGCCGCTGATAGCTGCGAATACTTTCGGCCACCAGCGGCGAACGCAGGTTCGGGGCGCGAAGAATCTCTTCTGCGCTGACCCAGCGGCAGCAATCGATATCGCTGTCATGCGGTTCAGTGTCGCACATATTGGCAAGTTCAATAGAGAACAGAAAGCGGAGAAAGGGCGTTTTGTCGGGCGCAATCCATTGATGCATACGAATGAAGTATTGAGGTTGCGCCTTAATCCCGGTTTCTTCCCACAGCTCGCGCGCCGCCGCTTGCACCAGCGTTTCGTCGGCTTCCAGATGTCCGGCAGGCTGATTCCACAACGCTTTGCCGTTTATCGTTTCTTCGACCACTAAAAATTTGTCTTCTGCATGGACGATGCAGGCAACCGTGACGTGTGGTTTGAACATACTTTATCCTTTATTTGCATTGGTGACGTCTCGCCATTCGCCGTTAGCGAGATTATCCAGCGTGTAATCCCCCATGGCATAGCGAATCAGACGCAGCGTCGGAAACCCGACGTGCGCGGTCATACGCCGCACCTGCCGGTTACGCCCTTCATATAAGGTGATCTTCAGCCAGCGGGTGGGGATGGTTTTCCGCTCACGAATCGGCGGGTTGCGCGGCCACAGCCAGTCAGGCTCCGCGACAAGTTCGACGCCGGCGGGCAGGGTGGGGCCATCGTTCAGCGTGACGCCATCGCGCAGCGCGTTCAGCGCTTGCGCCGTAGGGTCGCCTTCAACCTGCACAAAATAGATTTTGCCGGTGCGTTTGCCCGGCTGCGTCAGGCGCGCCTGTAGCGCGCCGTCGTTGGTCAGCACCAGCAGTCCTTCGCTGTCCCGGTCCAGACGGCCTGCGGCATAAATCCCCTGTACGGGGATAAAATCTTTTAAGGTGCGCCGTCCGGCCTCGTCAGTAAATTGTGGCAAAACATCGTAAGGTTTATTGAATAAAACCACGCGTTTTGGCTGGTTTTCTTTGCGCCGCTTAGTGGCTTGTCGCGAGCTGAATCGCTCAACCCGGTGATTTCTAAAAGAAGTTTTCTGCATGGTATTTTCAGATTATAGCAATTGCCGCATTATAGCCTAATCACGAGCGTCTTTCATGGCGGCGAACATTAGGGTAGTATTGACATGCTCATTACAAAACATTAACAAAAAATTGCTCTAACGCATTCGTGCAGCAGGACGCAATGGCACATGCAGCGCGATGACAGACGAGCAAACCAGAAGCGCTCGAAGGAGAGGTGAATGGAAAGCAAAGTAGTTGTTCCGGCGGAAGGTAAGAAGATCACCCTGCAAAACGGCAAACTCAACGTTCCTGAGAATCCGATTATCCCGTTTATCGAAGGCGACGGTATCGGTGTTGATGTAACCCCTGCCATGCTCAAAGTGGTCGATGCCGCGGTCGAGAAAGCCTATAAAGGTGAGCGTAAAATCTCCTGGATGGAAATTTACACCGGTGAAAAATCCACCCAGGTTTATGGTCAGGACGTCTGGCTGCCCCCTGAAACCCTGGATCTGATTCGTGAATACCGCGTGGCGATTAAAGGCCCGCTGACTACCCCGGTTGGTGGCGGTATCCGCTCTCTGAACGTTGCGCTGCGTCAGGAACTTGACCTGTACGTTTGCCTGCGTCCGGTGCGTTATTACCAGGGCACCCCAAGCCCGGTTAAACACCCGGAACTGACCGACATGGTTATCTTCCGTGAAAACTCTGAAGACATCTACGCAGGTATTGAATGGAAAGCGGACTCAGCGGACGCTGAGAAAGTGATTAAATTCCTGCGCGAAGAGATGGGCGTGAAAAAAATCCGCTTCCCTGAGCACTGCGGTATCGGTATCAAGCCGTGTTCTGAAGAAGGAACCAAACGTCTGGTGCGCGCGGCAATCGAGTACGCGATCACTAACGATCGTGACTCCGTGACCCTGGTCCATAAAGGCAACATCATGAAGTTCACCGAAGGCGCGTTTAAAGACTGGGGTTACCAGCTGGCGCGCGATGAGTTCGGCGGCGAGCTGATCGATGGCGGTCCGTGGGTGAAAATCAAGAACCCGAACACCGGCAAAGAGATTGTCATTAAAGACGTCATTGCCGATGCGTTCCTGCAACAAATCCTGCTGCGTCCGGCGGAATACGACGTTATCGCCTGTATGAACCTGAACGGCGACTATATTTCCGATGCGCTGGCTGCGCAGGTTGGCGGCATCGGTATCGCCCCGGGCGCGAACATTGGCGACGAGTGCGCGCTGTTTGAAGCGACTCACGGCACCGCGCCGAAGTACGCAGGTCAGGATAAAGTGAACCCGGGCTCCATCATCCTTTCTGCTGAAATGATGCTGCGCCACATGCAGTGGTTCGAAGCCGCAGACCTGATTGTTAAAGGCATGGAAGGGGCGATCGCCGCGAAGACCGTGACCTATGACTTCGAACGTCTGATGGAAGGCGCTAAGCTGCTGAAATGTTCAGAGTTTGGTGACGCGATCATCGCCAATATGTAATTCAGATTCTGGGTTACACCATAACGGGAGCCAGTGGTTCCCGTTTTTTATTTTTCCGATAACGTCTGCCAGGTATAGACTGACTGCGGGCTGTTAGCGAATGGCTAATGATGCACCACGGTTTTTCCTGGGCGAAAGGTGTTAATACAGATTACGAAAGATAAACATTCGCTGCTGAAGGGCCATGCAGACCGTTTATTCGACAAAACTCAACGCGTAACCCAGGGGTCAGTACTTCTGAATCGCGAAGGCTGAGTGCGGAAATGTGAAGCTGAACATCTTTGCGGCCATCGGAGGGGCTGATTAGACCTTTACCGCTTTTGCAGTCAAAGGTTTTGACAATTCCTGTCATTTTACGGGACAAACAAATTCCTTAATGCTAATTACAGGGTGCACTATACACGTGCTTAAAGAGAACGCCAGAGTTATTTTCTGGCTATAAGGATATCCGGATGGCTAAAATAAACATTGCTTAACGGATACGTCCATGCGTTAATGACATCATCGGTTTAAGAACAAACGATCTATAAAGTTGTTTACTCAAGCAGTTCTCATTTCAGGTATATTCTCTTTGTCCCTTCTTTGAGTCTTCCCACTATTCACTTCGTCGTTTCTGTAAAAACCTGTACGCCGGAAGGCCCAAATTAAGGTATCGATCATGTCAATTAAAAAGACAGGCTTAGTAAAAGAATTCAACGCTGAAAAAGGTTTCGGCTTTATTGCTCCGGCTGATGGCAGCAAAGATGTGTTTGTCCCTTCTTCTGCAATACAGAGCGACAATTTTAAAACGTTAAATGAGGATCAGGACGTCGAATTTAGCGTAGACCAAGGCCCCAGAGGCCCGCACTTTAAGGTGACCGTTATGACTCCTCATATCCACTTCAGATGTCCATGTTGTCATGGTTCTCAGTACAGAACCTCTGCTTTTGATGTTACCGAGAAAAACCCTTTCGGCGCAAAATGCATTTTTTGCAAATCTGTCATGGTGACATTTGACAATATTACACAGTACATTCGTTCCGGTCAGACACCGGTAGACTACCGAAAATAATTGAGGCTCCGCCGGGAGCCTTTTTGCATTTTTATTTCCCTTCCTTTTTGTGATGAAAAGCGGCTAATCAGGATTATGGTACTCAAGTCGGTATCCCTCCGGACACCTCTGCGCGCAGGGTGGCATTTGTTATCAGCGAGCCGGAAGATGTCGGTGTGAAAGAGGTTATTTTCCGTCCGACGACACAGGCGCTGTAAACGGCGTCTTCACATTTTACGCTACCTTACTTTCTGGAATTAATAAGAGCGAGAGCCAAAAGGTTCTCGTTTTTTATTGTCGCGAATACGGTATAAGCAACATAATTCGAGAAATGTTGCTGTGTTAATAAGGAATTTCCGTATTATTTTGCCTTGTTGCGCAGGTCACGGTTTACTATTGGTTTACATTATCTGTGTTTAGATGGACGCGTTTGATTTAAGCCTGTCATTGGTTTTTATTCCCTCCCGTGCGTGATTATGCGCAGCAGGTCAATTGTCTTTTAATGAAAGGATACGTCTGGTTTACTGTTATTATATCAGGTTTTGCCGTGGCGTCCCTGAAGTGAGAAATGAAATGAACACACAAGGATGGTCAGCAAATACCTCCGCAAGCACTCTTATTCATCATGTTGTTGCCTCTACGCTGGCCTGCGGTTTTGCGGTGTTGTCGCCCGCTGTCGGGGCGGTATCATTAATTCCTGTAGAAACAGAAACGACGAATGAGCGTTGTAATATTAACTGCCTCATTTCTGGCGAGACAGTAATATACAATGGAGATGCTGTCGTAAAAAATATTGTTGTCGAAATGTCTGTTCCGCAAAAAATTAGTGGTGTTTTAGAATTACAGGATAACGCCACGTCTTACGGTACGGTTCTTAACGATAAAGGTTTTGAAAATGTCAGAGATAACGCCGTTGCCAGGGGGACGATTATCAACAGCAATGGTACGCAAAACGTTTATTCTGAAGCGGTGGATACCGTTGTTCAGGGGAGCGGCGGACGCCAGTATGGTTATGAAAATGCGCTAATCACCGGCACTCAGCTCAATAACGGCGGGCAGCAATGGCTCAAGGATAACGCGCATGCAAAAAACACAACGATAGAGGAAGGCTCTTCACAATACCTGAGTGACAGCGCGCGGGTGACAGACACCACGATTAATCACGGCGCGCAGTATATTTCTGGCTTAAATGCGGTTGCAGAAGGTACAACCCTTAACGGAACGGCTCGTCAGCAGCTTACCGGTGGTTTGGCGGTGAATACCACTCTCAACGGAAACAGTGTTCAGACGCTTCAATTCCAGACCTGGGCGCCGGGCTTCGTGGAAAATACGATACTGAATGATAACAGCGTTCAGTATGTTTACTTTTCCGCCTCCACGGCGAAAAAAACGCAGCTTAATGATACGTCGCGCCAGTATATTTATTTCGGCTCGCAGGCCGAAGACACGCATATTAACGGCGGCCATCAGATCGTTTATAGCGAAGGTTATGCGGACAGAACGAGGATTGACGCCGGGATCCAGTCGGTGTCGAATAATGCCATTATTAATGACACCACAATCAATGGCGGTCGTTCTTATTTATATGATGGCGCACGCGCGACCGGTTTTATGAATGTCGGGCAGGCGGGAGGCGTCTATATGGATGCCGGTGCAGTAGCCGATAACATCACGCTAGCCGGTACGCTGTACATTACCGACATTGATAACGACACCGCGGATCTGGACCCGGCTTATGTCGGCAATCTCACTCTCCAGGGAGGAAACGTAAGTTTTCTGCTCGACAGTGACGGCGAATATGCGGCTCTGACCATTGATAATCTTAGCGGCTCAGGTCACTTTTTATTTAACTCATCGCTGGCTAAAAAGAACGCGAATTTTGTCGAGATAGGTCAGGGCGCTGGCAGCTTTACTATCATGGTTTTTGACTCGGGGCATGAAATCGCCGACGACAGGGACCTTACGGTGAATCTTATTCACGATCAACGCGGTGAAGCGGAATTTTCTCTGGTGAGCGCTAATTATCATCGCTCAGCCGCGATTGATGGCGGTACGTATCTTTATACGCTGTATCATCAACAGAATAAGGATGGCTACAGCGGCAATGTCTGGTATCTCGGCGCGATGACCGATGGCAATGAAGGTAACGAAGGCGATGAAGATAATGAAGATAACGAGGGCAACGAGGGCGACGGCGGCAGCGAAGGAGATAATGGGAATAACAATGGCAATGGCGGCGGTTCGCTGATTACGACCCCCTCTACGGATGCAGTCCTGAGCCTGGCGACCGTCGGCCTGAATGTTATGCGTTCAGAAATGGACGGCCTGCGCAGTTACCGTAATCACTCAGGCCGTGAGCGAAAGGCGGGCGAGGGGAATGTCCGGGGCCATTATCTGGGTAAAAAGAGCCACGTTTCGGTCAGTAGCGGTGCTGAATATACGCTGCACCAAAACGGTTTGGAACTGGGCGGAGACCGAATGGCGGAATATCAGGATGGAACGCTTGTCAGCGGCGCGTTTATCACGCTGACCAAAAATCATGTCCTGCACGCCCGGGGCGGAAAAAGCCATGTGGACAGTTACGGTATTGGCGGCTACGCCACCTGGTATCATCACAACGGCGTTTATATTGATGGCGTGGTTAAAGCGAATAGATTAAATAATAACCTCAGGGTGCGTATGACCAATGGCGGTAATGCAACGGGAGAATGGCATCAATATGGTCTGAGCGCCGCGACTGAAAGCGGAATACTTTTCCAGCCGGATGATACCATCACCGTTGAGCCATTTTTTCGCCTTACCGGGACGCAAATTAATGATGCGGATATTCGTTTGTCAAACGGGATGAGGGCGAAGACAGGCGCGGCGCGTTCTCTTATTGCCGGGATGGGTATACGCACGGGAGGCCATTTTTCCTGCCATGACACTGTTATTGCGCCATACATTCAGGTTGAGGTTGAACAGGAATTAGCAAAATCGAATCGCACGGTAATCAATAATGTGAATCGTTTTGATAATAATCTTAACGGTACCTCCGGTAAGTATGGCCTGGGTCTGTCTGCCGACGTAACTCGCACCGCCACGCTGTATGGTGAAATGAATTACCGACAGGGTCGCCATATTGAGGAACCCATTCAGGGTGTTGTTGGGATACGGATGCGCTTTTGATTTGCTATCGGCGCGCAAATAATAAGCAAACAGTGAATTAAAGGCGTTTCAAAAGGACTTTAGCTCTTGCAGGGTTAATTTGAGTTATGTATTATTCAGCCCGTTATCACTGATGAGTAAATTCTCAATCAGATAATGATAAACGGCTAACCGCCATTAGCTCATCTGGAAGAGCGAACGACTTTTGTTGTAGGGAACGGGGTTCGAGGCCTCGATGGCGGCCCAAATTTTAAAGGCCTGGACATTTGTCCGGGCCTTTTTCTTTTGTCAGACCAGCAGGTGAATACTGTTCACGACGGGCTTATTTTTTCGCATCTTTATAAATGTCGGCGACCGCTTCAAAATTCGGGCCATGCTGACGGGCAGCGACGATGTGATAATATTTGGCGCCTTTTTCATCCGTCAGTTTCGACAGTTCTTCACGCAGATCGCTTGGTGAGGAGATGGCTCCGCCGCTCTGCGAAACGTTTACCGTCCCCACTTTTTCCAGTTTAAAATGATCAACTTCTTCTTTTGAAACCTGGTCAGCGGCAATGGCGCTGAAAGAGAAGGCTGAGACAAGCAGTGTGGTAGCGAAAGCAATTTTTTTCATATCGCGCATCCTTGTTAGGTTGATTGGTGAGAGTGAATTCACACATTTTTTAGTGTAGACCAATTTTCCAGCGAAGCGCTGTTTTCCGCACAGACACCGTCAGGTGTCTGCGCAGGGTTCTGTTCAGAGAAATTACTTTCCTTCCGTCACAATTTTCGCCGCCGCGGCCAGGACATCTTTACGCCATTTCGCATCCTGCCGTGGCTGTGTGAAATAGGTTACCAGCACCAGCGGGGCGCGGTCTTCCGGCCAGATCACCGCAATGTCATTCGTGGTGCCGTAATCACCCGCCCCGGTTTTATCGCCCACCACCCAGCGTGCAGGAAGGCCGGCACGAATGCTCTGGCCCCCGGTGGTGTTGCCTTTCAGCCAGTCGACAAGCTGCGCGCGCTGGGGACCTGCCAGCGCGTCGCCCAGCGTGAGTTTACGCAGACTTTTGGCCATGGCCAGCGGCGATGTTGTGTCGCGCTCATCGTCGGGAATGGCGGTGTTTAATTCCGGCTCTTTGCGATCGAGACGAAACGTCGTGTCGCCAATGGAACGTGCAAACGCCGTGACGTTGCCGGGGCCGCCAAGATGCGCCAGCAGTTTATTCATGGCGGTATTATCGCTGTACTGTAACGTCGCTGCGCTTAGCTCAGCTAATGTCATCGTATTACCCACATATTTCTCTGTTACGGGATTCCAGTTGGTCAGATCGGCTTTTTTAATGGTCATTTTTTGCTGCAAAATACCGTCATGGGTTTCACTCTGTTTTAATACCGCGGCGGCGGTCATGACCTTACTGGTGCTGCACATCGCAAAACGCTCGTCTGCGCGGTACAGCACCTGCGAATTATCCGCGGTATTAATCAGCGCCACGCCCAGGCGTCCGCCAGATTGCTTTTCCAGCGCCGCCAGCTTTTTCTGAACCTGCTGCACGTCTGACGTCGCCTGCGCATGCAGTGAAGTGCTACTAAAAATGAAGGGCATAACAGCGGCAGCGATAAATACCGTCTGGCGAAACCGTTCTTTAAGCATACAAAACCTTCTTAATCGTCAATGAATGGGTAAATAAGGACACTTTTGTTTTTGGTGCAGAAATATCCAGGCCAGAGACATCAATAAAAATAAAATGTTTCCCGGTTGCCGGCGTGATGCACTATCTCCATTCAGCGCTTGCTTAACAAGCGAGAAGAATTTACCCTGGACAAAAGAAAATCTTATGAGTCTTTTCGATGCGTTCTCATCTTCCTCTCAATGCGCTACGCGCCTTTGAAGCTTCCGCCCGTCATTTGAGCTTTACGCGCGCCGCGCTTGAACTTTGCGTAACGCAGGCGGCGGTCAGCCAACAGGTACGAATACTTGAAGATCGCCTGAACCGGGTGCTGTTCAAGCGTCTGCCCAGAGGGCTGGAGATGACGGATGAAGCGCAGGCGCTGTTTGCGGTGCTGACCGATGCGTTTGGGCAAATCGACACCATTTTTCGCCAGTTTGAAGGAGGAGAATACCGTGAGGTGCTCACCGTCGCGGCGGTTGGGACTTTCGCTGTTGGCTGGCTGCTACCGCGCATTGAACAATTCCGGCAAGCGCATCCGTTTGTCGATCTGCGTTTGCGCACCAATAACAACGTGGTAAACCTGGCCGCAGAAGGGCTGGATTTCGCCATCCGCTTTGGTAGCGGTCAGTGGCCCGCCACCCATAACGAAATGCTGTGCGAGGCGCCGCTGACGGTGCTTTGTTCGCCCGATACCGCGCAACGACTGTCGCATCCCGCCGATCTCCTGCAAGAGAATCTTTTACGCTCTTACCGGGCAGATGAATGGGATACCTGGTTTGCGGCCGCAGGGGTTAGCGCTGAGCGAATCAATGGCGCAATGTTCGACTCATCGCGCCTGATGGTTGAAACGGTCATCCAGAGCGGCGGCGCGGCACTGGTTCCGGCAAAAATGTTCAGCCGTGAGCTGGCGAGCGGGCAGCTTGTGCGTCCTTTTGCTAATGAAGTCGATATGGGCAGCTACTGGCTCACGCACCTGAAATCGAAGCCAGTGACCCCGGCAATGGAAATCTTTCGGGACTGGATTGTAAAGGCCGAATAAACGGGAGCCAGCGGACTCCCGTTCGGGGATCAGCGTACCACTAACACCGGGCAGTGCGCGTGGCGAACCACGGCCGCAGCGGTTGAGCCCAGCAGATAGGTTGAGATGCCTGGCTGGTGCGAGGCAATAATCACCAGATCGGCGCTCACCGCCTCCGCCACCTTCAGGATTTGATCTTTAGGTGGACCATACACCACGTGCGTTTGCACTCTGCCTTCAGGGATAGTGAATTGCTTCACGATCTCTTCCAGCTTCTGCAAGGCTTTGGCCTGTAAACCGTTCCTGTCCGGTAATTCACCGGAGTAGGCAAGCCCCATGGAAGCATAGAAGGGGACTGACGGGATCACCGCCAGGAAGTGGACTTTTGCCGCTTTGGTGTGCGCCTCAACCTGGGGGATGAGTTGGCGGGTCAGATCGGATTCAGAGATATCAATTGGAACCAGAACAGAACGATACATAGTATTACCTCCTGTTTTTTATGTCCGCCTCCATCATACCGAATTCGGTTTTTGTAGAAAAAGTGACCCGATCAAAGTTCTGGACAACGGGGCGTGGAATATGTGATTGCCGACACGAAATGGAAAAGGATTCTGCTATTCGGAAAAAAGTGAATGCGCCTTACCGCCTGGCGAGGTGGGAAATTTTGTGCAGACTTATCTACTCCTCTGACAAAAATAAGGAGTGAGTTATGCAGCAAGAACACCGTGAATGTATTGATATGTGTTATGCGTGTGCGGCAGCATGCGATCACTGTGCTGCGTCATGCCTGAATGAACAAGATATCGATATGATGAGAGCGTGTATCCGTCTGGATACCCAGTGTGCCGCAATGTGCCGTCTGGCGGCGCAATTTATGGCCCTGGACAGCGATTATCTCAGTCAGGCGTGTCGTCTTTGCGTGGACCTGTGCAAGGCCTGCGCCGAGGAATGTGCCCGACATGAGCACCAACACTGTCAGGCGTGCGCCCAGGCCTGCAATGCGTGCGCCGACGCCTGCCTGAAGATGGCTGCCTGACAGCCTCCTGCCATTGGCCACCCGCGCGGTGGCCGTTGATTTTCGGCCTGCTTTTCCTCGTTGTTTTCATCGGGACAGTTGAATATCTTCTTTTGTTATAATATAACATTGCATCTTTATGGATGAACTGAGGGTGCAATTGTGGTTATTCGTTTTAAAAAACTATCGCTGTTTCTGGGAATGCTGCTGGCGAGCGGTTATGCCTTCGCACACGGTCACCATTCACATGGCGCTCCGCTGACAGAGGTGGAACAGAAAGCGGCAGAAGGCGTATTCGACGATAAAAACGTTCGGGACAGGGCGTTGACCGACTGGGACGGTATGTGGCAATCCGTTTACCCGTATCTGGTCAGCGGCGAACTGGATCCGGTGTTTACGCAGAAAGCAGAGAAAGATAAGCGTAAATCAGCAGAGGAAATAAAAGCGTATTACCGCAAAGGATATGCAACGGATGTCGAAACGATCGGTATTGAAAACGGCGTGATGGAGTTCCATACCGGCGATCAGGTCGCCTCCTGTAAATATGACTATGCTGGACACAAGATCCTCACCTATACCTCGGGTAAGAAAGGCGTCCGTTATCTGTTTGAGTGCAAAGAGGCGAACAGCAACGCGCCGAAATATGTGCAGTTTAGCGATCATATCATCGCTCCGCGCAAGTCGAGCCATTTCCATATCTTTATGGGCAATACCTCACAGCAGGCGCTGCTGGAAGAGATGGATAACTGGCCAACCTATTATCCTTACCAGCTTAAGGCCCAGGCCGTGGTGGATGAAATGCTGCATCATTAAATCCTGTGAACCCGTCGCATGCCGACGGGTTTTCAGTTGGCGCTTTTATAATCATTCGAATGAGCCGTACAAAATTTTTTTCTCCCCGTAAATAAATAAAATCAACATGCTGCAGTTTAACGCCCGCCAACACGCGCTGTTCGCCGCTTGATCTCGCCTTTGTTTAAATCTACTGTATATAAATACAGTAAATATATGGATGTGTGATGATGATGTTCTACAGACCCGTTGACTTGCGCCAGATTGTAACGACTCCGCTTTTTGCCGATATCGTTCAGTGCGGATTTCCCTCTCCCGCGCAAGATTATGTGGAACAACGGATCGACCTTAACGAACTGCTTATTCAGCATCCCAGTTCAACCTATTTTGTCCGCGCCGCTGGCGACTCGATGATTGAGGGCGGTATTGGCGACGGGGATTTGCTGGTGGTGGACAGCGCGCTTCAGGCGACGCACGGTGACATTGTGATTGCGGCAGTTGAAGGGGAGTTTACGGTAAAGCAGCTACAGCTGCGGCCCACGGTGCAGTTAAACCCGATGAACAGCGCCTGGTCGCCTATCCGCGTGAGCAGTGAGGATACGCTGGATATTTTCGGCGTGGTTACGCACATCATCAAAGCGACAAAGTAATCATGTTTGCGCTGGTGGATGTGAATTCCTTTTACGCATCCTGCGAAACCGCCTTCCGGCCGGATCTGAAAGGTAAGCCAGTGGCCGTGTTATCAAACAACGATGGTTGCGTCATCGCCCGAAGCGCAGAAGCAAAGCGGCTGGGCGTGAAAATGGGCGATCCCTACTTTAAGCAAAAAGATCTGTTTCGTCGCTATGGCGTCGTCTGCTTCAGCAGCAACTACGAACTGTACGCCGATATGTCTAACCGGGTAATGACCACGCTGGAAGAGCTGACGCCGCGCGTGGAAATATACAGTATCGATGAAGCGTTTTGCGATCTGACGGGGGTACGCCATTGCCGGGATCTGACCGATTTCGGCATGGAGATTCGCCGCACGCTGCTGCAGCGCACGCATCTGCTGGTTGGTGTCGGGATCGCCCCAACCAAGACGCTGGCGAAGCTGGCGAACCACGCGGCAAAGCAGTGGCCGCAGACAGGCGGGGTGGTGGATCTGTCGAACGTGGATCGCCAGAGAAAGCTAATGGCGTTAATGCCGGTCAGCGAGGTGTGGGGCATTGGGCGGCGCATTGCGAAAAAGCTGGAAACGATGGGCATCGAAAACGTACTGCAGTTGGCGGAGACGGATATTCGCTTCATCAGGAAAAATTTCAGCGTGGTGCTTGAAAGAACGGTGCGCGAGTTGCGCGGCGAACCGTGTCTGGCGCTGGAGGAGTTTTCAGCCGCCCGGCAGGAGATTATCTGTTCCCGCTCTTTTGGCGAGCGGGTGAGTGACTACGAGCAGATGCGTCAGGCCATTTGCAGCCACGCCACGCGCGCGGCGGAAAAGCTTCGCGCGGAGCATCAATACTGTCGGCATATTTCCGCCTTTGTGAAAACCAGTCCGTTTGCGGAAAATGAAAAATATTACGGCAATTATGGCTCGGTCGAATTGTTGACGCCAACGCATGACAGCCGGGACATTATTAACGCGGCGATCCGCTGTCTGGACGCGATCTGGCGTGACGGTCACCGTTATCAAAAAGCGGGTGTGATGCTTGGCGACTTTTTCAGCCAGGGCGTGGCGCAGCTTAATCTGTTTGACGATAACGCACCCCGTCCGGGCAGTGAAAAGTTGATGAGCGTGCTGGATAAGCTTAATGCGCAAGAGGGAAGGGGAACGCTCTATTTTGCCGGGCAAGGCACCACCCAGCAGTGGCAAATGAAACGGGAGATGCTCTCTCCCCGCTACACTACGCGCGTATCGGATCTGCTGGTCGTCAGATAAAACACCCGCCAACGCGGAACCTCCGTTTAAGGGATTTCCCTTTCCATCATCAGGTGCATTGGTTAGCATATTGTTTCGCAGCTAAGCGTATGTGTTGTTTCAGGAAGAGGTTAACGTGTTTGCAGAGTATGGCGTACTGAATTACTGGACCTATCTGGTGGGGGCGATTTTTATTGTATTAGTGCCGGGGCCGAATACGATATTTGTTTTAAAAAACAGCGTCGGGCGAGGGATAAAGGGCGGCTATCTTGCCGCGAGCGGTGTGTTTATTGGCGATGCGGTGCTGATGTTTTTAGCCTATGCGGGCGTTGCGACGCTGATTAAAACCACGCCGGTGCTGTTTAATATCGTGCGGTATCTCGGTGCGTTTTATCTGCTTTATCTTGGCGCGAAGATCCTCTGGTCCACGCTTAAATCAAAGGGCAGTGGGGCCTCTGAAGACGCCGTGCCTTTCGGTGCGATTTTTAAACGCGCGCTCGTACTGAGCCTGACCAATCCAAAAGCGATTCTTTTCTACGTCTCCTTTTTTGTGCAGTTTATTGATGTTAACGCGCCGCACGCGGGACTGTCATTTTTCATTCTGGCGGCCACGCTGGAAGTGGTGAGCTTTTGCTATCTGACTTTCCTGATCCTCTCCGGCGCGTTTGTCACCCAGTACATCCGCACAAAAAAGAAACTGGCGAAGGTGGGAAATTCACTGATCGGCCTGATTTTCGTCGGATTCGCGGCACGACTGGCAACGCTGCAATCGTAAATCTGTTAGCCCGCTATACAGCGGGCTTTTTTGTATCGGAAGCGCAGAGAAACAGTGAGCCATAGCGGTTCACTTTTAAATAAACTCGTGTAAAATCCGTGCTTTATATTTTATTGGCAGGGTAATGGATGAAATATCGTTCAGATATTGACGGCATCAGGGCGATTGCCGTATTGCTGGTGGTGCTATTTCACGCCGGGTTTACAGTATTCGCATCCGGTTTTATTGGGGTTGATATTTTCTTCGTTATTTCTGGCTTCCTCATTGCCTCGATAATCAAAGACAGAATGGATGCGGGTAAATTTAGCTTTAGCGACTTTTACCTACGCAGGCTATGGCGCTTGCAGCCTGCTATGCTGGCGATGATGGCTTTTTGTTTCGTCCTGGCTTCGGTATTCTGGTTACCTGAAGATTACGCACCTTTTCTTAAAAGCATAAAACAGACCTTACTGATCGTCTCAAACCGCTATTTTGGTGATGAAACGACCGCGTATGCAGCGCCTGACTCGAACGCGATGTTATTGCTTCATACCTGGTCACTGTCTATTGAGTGGCAATGGTATCTTTTTTTTCCGATTATTTATTATTTTTTCCGTAAGAAAACAAATGAGCGAACGATTAAGTACGGCTCGCTGCTGATAACGGTAGTGGGTATCGCAATTACTTGGCATTATACGTCTGCACAGCCGACGAAAACCTATTATTTTTTCGCTTCCCGGTTCTTTGAATTTATGCTTGGTGTCTGCGTATGTATTTATCTGCCATTGGCAAAGAGAGTAAATATAGTTGCGCTTAATATTATTTCACTGCTTGCGATTTTTGTTATTTTTACTATCAGCTTCAGAACGGATGTCATTCTGGGTTATCCCAACGTTTATACGCTGGCGGTTTGTCTCAGTACAGCAATAGTGATTTTTAGCGGCTCCCGGGAAAATATCCTAATCAATAATTGCTTATCATTCTCCCCTCTCGTATGGCTCGGTAAAATCTCGTATTCACTGTATCTTTTCCACTGGCCTATTTTCGCGACATTGCACTATATAGGGATTACCCATGTCTATGCCCGACTGGCAGGCCTGTGTTTGTCTATTCTTTTAGCGGTGGGATCATACTATTTTGTTGAAAAACCCTATAGAAAGCCCCGGCAGTCTTTGAAAAAAACGCTGATTATCTTGCTGGTCGCGCCACTGCTCGCCATTATCGTTTTGATCCCTGTCAGCAAGCATTTTGATGGTTTTAGTTATCTCCGGTTTGGTGAGACGCTTCATCATATCAATAGCGTTCTGAAAGAGACAAAGTTAAAACAGCGGCAGGACTGTATGAATGCGAATGTATCAGGAACCGATATGGCGTGTGTGGTAGGGGATAAAACGTCTTCAGAACGTGCGATACTGATGGGCGATTCGCATTCCAATCAGTACTGGAATTTTTTTGATGTCATGGGAAAAAATGCAAAAGTTGCTGTGGATATGAAAGCGACTTCGTTGTGTCTGGCGATTCCGGACGTATACCATGATGATTTATATACTTATAAAGGCGATCATTATCAGATTTGCCACGAAAACGTCGAAAAATATTATGACGCTATTCGAAGCCATAAGTATAAATACGTCATCATTTCTCAGGTATGGGAAAACTATGCGGCGTTCAGGGTGAGAGATCATATTAATGATACCCCATCACAAACTGAGTCCATAAATATTGTGACCCGCGCGACCGGGCAGGCTGTACAAGCCATTATCGATGCTGGCGCGCAGCCGATTCTTGTGAAAAGCATGTTCCCGATGCCGGAAAATTATCTGACTTGTTTCTATGAGCATTTTAAAACACGGGGCGAGTATGAACATCAATCCTGTAATCCGCAGCCGCAAATCAATCCGGCGGTGTGGACAGAAAAAATGTACGCAACGCTGCAGGCAAAGTTTCCATCTCTGATCGTTATCGATCCAAAAAGGGTGCAATGCCCTGACGGAATCTGCAAAACAGAAATTAACGGGATCCCGTTGTACCGTGACGTTGGGCATCTGAACGATTACGCCACTAAAAAGTTAGCAGAGAGCTGGCTGAAACAATACGGCAATCCGCTCATCCCGCCGGGTAGATGATATCATGGGGCGAGGCGCACAAGTAGGCGTGTCGCCCCGACAGTGGAAAAGAAGCATGTGCCCCTTTTGGTGTATTTAAAATGCCAGTTATGAGGCGTAACCTTTCTGGAACAGCGGGTTAAACACAACCGCATCTATCGACTGGATGAGGGAAGAACATGCTTCAGATTCCACAAAACCATATCCATACGCGCTCCACGCCGTTCTGGAATAAAGAGACCGCGCCTGCCGGAATTTTCGAACGCCACCTTGATAAAGGAACCCGACCGGGGGTGTATCCCCGCCTGTCGGTGATGCAGGGGGCGGTCAAATATCTCGGCTATGCCGATGAACACAGTCCGGAACCGGAAAAAGTGATGATCATCGAAGCCGGTCAGTTTGGTGTTTTTCCACCTGAAAAGTGGCACAACATCGAAGTGATGACCGATGACACCTATTTCAATATCGATTTTTTCGTCGCGCCGGAGGTTCTGCTGGAAAGCGCAAACCAACGAAAAGTCATTCATACCGGGAAGAAATAATCATGGGAAAAGCAACCTATACCGTCAGCGTGACGAATAACAGCAATGGTGTGTCTGTCGATTATGAAACCGATGCGCCGATGACCCTGCTGGTGCCGGAAGTGGCCGCTGAGGTGGTCAAAGATCTGGTGAATACGGTTCGTTCATACGATACGGAAAACGAGCACGACGTCTGCGGCTGGTAAGACCGTCGGAAATAACAACCGTACTGCATACAGGCGATGCAGTACGGTTTTTTTTGTCTTTTCGCAATGTTTGACACATCACAGAAATGAATTGAAACGAAACCTTAAGAAAACCTTAAGTTCACCGCATGGATTGCTAAGGTAAGAATATTCGTAAAATTTATGATCGGGTAACAGAACCTTAACAGAACTGATACCCATGAAACTTGACGCACGTTTTTCCTCCACAACCGGCTTTCTTACGCTAGCTGCCGTCGCGATCCCGTTCACCGCAAACTGGCATTTGCCGCTTTTTCATGGCGCGCTTGTCGCGTGGGTTGAGAACGGACAGGCGCTATGGCTACTGTTTGGCGCGTTGTTCACCGCCTGGTATATCCGACCGCTTTCCCGACCTGAAGGCGCGAAACAGTTCTGGTTATGGGCGGTGGTCTGGTGGGTAGTGCTGCTGGGGCGAAGCACCAGTTGGGGACGCGATTATTTTCCTGACGAACCCAGAATACTGTTTCGGGGGATCTCGGTCATACTGATTGCCGCGCTGGTGTTACCGGTTTGCCTGTCTGCTTCACTGCGCCGGGAGATTGCGCGTCGTCTGCGTGAGGAACCGCTTCCCGTGTGGCTGTTTGCGCTGACAGCCTGTTCGTTTTTGATTTCGGATACTGTCGAACATCACCGTCTGCTGGCTCCGCTCTTTTTGCACGACGTCAACTATACCGATTTGATTGAAGAGTTGTATGAATTGCCCTTTATGGCAGGGCTGTTTTTTATCACGCTGGGATTTATGCGGAAGGATAAACGGCGGGAAGCGCGCGTGCTGTCGCTGGGCGAGCCGCAGCACGTCGGCTATTGAACGCGGCCTGAACCCGCACTGCGGGTTCAGGTGCAAACGCTGTCAGGCGATCGCCTCACACAGTCGCATTTTCATCTCGCTGTAGGTCTGCGCGGCGTATCGTTCAGCCCACTGTTGATCGGTAATTTTTTCTACCTTCACCGCGCAATACTTGGTTTCCGGCGTTTTTGAGATAGGGTCGAGGTTGTCCTGCGTCAGTTCGTTGCATGCGCCAATCCACCACTGGTAGGTCATATACACCGTGCCGCGGTTAATGCGCTCTGAGACATCGGCCCGGCTGATCACTTTGCCGCGTCGCGAACTGACCCACACCAGATCGCGATGGCGGATCCCCAGTTCCTGTGCGTCCTGGGCGGCAATCTGCACATAGCCCGGCTCATCGGCAAGCGCCTGAAGCGCCGCACAGTTCCCGGTCATCGAGCGGCAGGAATAGTGACCCACTTCGCGTACCGTACAGAGCACCATCGGGTACGTCTCATCCGGAATTTCCGCAGGCGCGCGCCACGGTGCGGCAAACAGCTTGCCTTTGCCGTCTGGCGTGTCAAAGCGACTGTTGGCGTACAAATAGGGCGTTCCGGGATGATCGAGGTCCGGGCAGGGCCATTGTACGTGTCCCATTTCACCCATTTTTTCGTACGTTACGCCATAGAACAGCGGACACAGTTCGCGCATCTCATCCCAGATTTGCTGATTGTTGTCATAATGCATGGGATACCCCATTTCGCTGGCCAGCAGGCTGATAATTTCCCAGTCGCGCTTCACGTCACCGGTCGGTTCAATGGCTTTTTCAAAACGTTGAAAGCCGCGGTCAGCACAGGTGAATACGCCGCCGTGTTCGCCCCAGGAGGTTGCCGGTAAAATGACGTCGGCCATCTCTGCGGTCTTGGTCATGAAAATATCCTGTACCACGACAAAATCCAGCGCCTCGAAGCCTTTGCGAACCAGGCTCAAATCAGCTTCTGTTTGCAGCGGATCCTCTCCCATGATGTAGTAGGCTTTGATATTACCTTCCAGCGCCAGATGCGGTACTTCGGTGATGCGCGTCCCGACGCGTTCGTCCATCCGCTCAGGATTGATACCCCAGGCATGGGCGAACTTCTGACGAATAACCGGATCGGTCACGCTCTGGTACCCCGGGAACAGATTAGGTAACACGCCCATATCACAGGCACCCTGAACGTTATTCTGTCCGCGCACCGGTCCGACGCCGACGTAAGGGCGCCCCAGATTACCGGTCAACAAAGCGAGGCTGGATAACCCCCGCACCACGTCAACCGCCTGGCCGAACTGCGTCACGCCCATTCCCCACATCACGGTTGCCGAAGGGGCGGCGGCAAAGGTGCGCATTGCCTGGCGCACCTGCAAAGCCGGAACGCCAGTCAGATGTTCCACGGCTTCAGGGGAATAGTCTTTCACCGTCTGCCAGTAGGCATCCAGGCCCTCTGTATGCTGCTGCACATACGCTTTGTCGTATAACTGCTCGTCAATCAGCACGTAGCCAAAGGCGTTAACCAGCGCCATATTGCACCCGTTTTTAAGCTGCAGATGCTGATCGGCAATGCGGGCAGTTTCAATACGGCGAGGATCGCAGACGATAATTTTTGCGCCATTCTGACGCGCTTTAATGACCCGGCGCGCCACGATAGGGTGAGAGTCCGCACAGTTATAGCCAAAGATCAGCAGGCATTTGGAATGTTCAATATCGCTAATGGCGTTACTCATTGCGCCATTGCCCAGGGTTTCCTGAAGTCCGGCGACGGAAGGACCGTGGCATACGCGGGCGCAACAATCCACATTGTTGGTATGAAGAACCGCACGGGCGAATTTCTGCATGACATAATTGGTTTCATTCCCCGTCCCGCGGGAAGAACCGGTCGTCATAATGGCGCGTGGACCAAAGGTATCGCGGATAGCCAGCAAACGATGCGCGGTGTAGCGGATGGCTTCATCCCAACTGACCGGGGTAAATTTAGCGCCTTTTTCATAGCGGATCATGGGGCGAGTCAGACGGGGCGTCAGCAGGCGGGTATCGTTCAGGAAGTCCCAACCATAGTAACCTTTCAGGCAGAGCTGGTTCTGGTTGGTCACACCCTCAGCCGCTTCGGCGCGGATGATTTTGTTATTTTCAACAACAAGCTTGAGCTTGCACCCGGCCCCGCAGTAGGGGCACACACTGGTGATTTTTTTCATCAATAACAGACCTGTTAAATGCTGAAATAGCGCGAATTGTAGAGGAAGCGTCAGCACTGTCGCCGACGCTTCGGATTGTCATTATGACGCATGGCGATAAGCATAATGCGTGCCAGAATGAAGAAACCCGCAGTGGCGCGGTTCTGGAACAGGAAGGGGGAGGAAATGACAGCCCGTTCGACATAAATGACGAGGCAACGTCAAAAAAAAGCCCGCACAGAGGCGGGCAAGAAATACTGGAAGCAATGTGAGCAATGTCGTACTGAATACCTGAGCTTTTTGCTCAACTATTCAGTAATGAGAAAGATAATCTTTATCATTTGAATATGCAACCCCAACTTTTGTAGGAGAACAACGCAGGGTAAATAAAGTGATTTTCATCACAAATTTCAATTTCCTGATGATGTGCTATGCTTTTTAACGGCGACTAAACCGCTAACGTAAAAACATAAGTGAGGAAAAAATGGGCATTCTTTCATGGATTATTTTTGGTCTTATTGCAGGTATTCTGGCGAAGTGGATTATGCCTGGTAAGGATGGTGGTGGTTTCTTCATGACGATCATTCTGGGGATCGTCGGCGCCGTCGTCGGCGGCTGGATCAGCACGCTTTTGGGCTTCGGGAAAGTGGACGGCTTTAACTTCGGCAGCTTCGCGGTCGCGGTAATCGGCGCGATTGTCGTGCTGGTTATCTACAGAAAAATCAAAAGCTAAACGGTAAAATTTGCAGACAAAAGGCTACCTCAGGGTGGCCTTTGTCATTTAGACCAGCGTCACCACCAGCCTAACGCGGTTCCCAGCACAGCGACCATCGCTACGGCGATCATTATTAGGGTTGTTTTTTCATGAATTATGCTCCCGGCGCGGCATAGCCGCCGATAAAAAACCACGCCAGAAAAACCACGGCCGTAATAAAAATGACGACGGGAAACAGAATGCCCAGTCTCATGCGATCACCTGTCAGAAGTATGCAAAGAACCGCAAGGATAACAGGGGTTAATGAGTGACAAAAGAGAATGTCCGCACGCTTTTAACGACGACGCAGGAAAACATGGTGACCGGAAGGCAGTCGCGGTACGCTAGTGCGCTATCACCGTTAACGGAGGGAATATGAAATCACTGCTTATCGCGCTGTCATGCGCCTGTTTATTATCAGCCTGTACGACGGCATCGCAACCTGATGCGCCAAAGCCACCGAAGGTGGGGATGGCAAACCCTGCGGCGGTCTATTGTGAGCAAAAAGGCGGGACGTTAGTGCCGGTGCAAAGCCCGCAGGGCGTGCGCTCCGATTGCAAACTGCCGGGCGGCGAAGTCATTGACGAATGGGAACTGTGGCGTCGCGATCATCCGCAATCCACGAAGTGACAACAGGGGCCTGGCAGGCTATCATCTCTCGGATTAGTCTTAATCTACAGTACAAGAGCGTAACGAGAGAAGTATGTTCCAGTTAAAGCCAGGCACGCTGGCGATGATTATTGGCGCGAAAACGTCCGCCGGACGTTGCAATATTGGCAAGTCGGTAGAACTGTTTCACCTGTGTCAACCGGGCGAGGTGTTTATCAACCCGGTAAATGGCTTTACGACCATGCTGCCAAAAGAGACGCCGCGGGCGCTCTGGCTGGTGACAGGCGATGTGGTTGCCGCGAATGGGCAGCAGGGGTTTGCCTGGGTACGTGCGGAGCACCTGATGCCACTGTTACCCGACGCGCAGCCTGATGCAGTCAATGCCCGCGAATCACAGCTCGCGTAGCCAGTCCGCCAGCACAAGGGCGTGATTCTGTTCGTCGTTTTTGGCCGCGTACAGTAACGTCAGCGTTTGCTGACGGGCAATCTTCGCCAGCCGTTCCCCTTCCTGGCGCTCGGCGGCGAGTTCCGCACGATACAGCCCGGCAAAGTGCGTAAAATCAATCGTTGCGGCATGAAGCATCTTACGCAGTTCGGTCGACGGGGTAAGCGTTTTGACCCATTCATCAAAAGCGAGATCCGCTTTTTTGATGCCCCGCGGCCACAAGCGATCCACCAGCACGCGGTAACCGTCGCGTTGTTCTGCGGGTTCATAAACGCGCTTACACTGAATTTTCATGTTTATCTCTCTCTTCAATCCAGGCGCAAAAGTCAGCTAACTGCTGGTCGGAAAAAACGGTAATGCCGTGCTGACGCAGCAGCGCGGTAGCGACCCCCATGCCGGGATGACGTTTGCCGCTAAACGTGCCGTCGTAAATAAACTGGCTGCCGCAGGTGGGGCTGCCATCGGTAAGTAACGCGACAACACATCCGGCTTCCTGCGCGGCGCGAAGGGCAAGCCAGGCGGCAAGTTGATAATGCGCGGTGGCATCGTTGCCGGTCTTTTCGTGTACTTTTGCGCGCCCTTGCATGACTGCATCGCCATTGGCAAAGACAATTTCTGCCGGTGGGCGGGGTACCGGCATGCCAGCGGCCAGTTCGGGGCAATGAACGACCAGACGTTGTTCTTCCTGCAGACGCGAAAGCACTGCGTTTAAATGGGTTTTCTCGCTACCGTTATAGCGAACCTTAAACCCCATCAGGCATGCGCTAATCAGTATTTTACTTTTCATCATGATTCAGGCGTCAAAACGAAAAAAACGTTACCACTATAGCACTTCGTGGCTCGCCATCCCTAAATTAAGGGATTGTGATAGCGGGAAAAGATCGGTAGGCTGAGGTTCCTTATGTTGTCCCCAATTGCTCTGACGTAAGGAATTCTTCATGGAAATATCCCCTGTAAAAGATACGCTGCGGATCGCGCTGGTCGGTGATTATAACGCCAGCGTCACGGCGCATCAGGCGATTCCCCTGGCCATCGACGATGCCGCCGCGGTCCTTGAGCTGATCGCGGATTACGACTGGCTTGCCAGTACGGAAATTAACAGCGCAGAAGATCTGGTGGGGTATGACGCAATCTGGGTCGTGCCGGGCAGTCCTTATCAAAATACCGACGGCGCGCTGACCGCCATTCGCTATGCCCGGGAAAACAGCATTCCTTTCCTGGGAACCTGCGGAGGGTTTCAACATGCGATAGTGGAATACGCCCGTAACGTGCTGGGCTGGCACGATGCGGCGCATGCTGAAACCGACACCGAAGGGCGGATGGTTATTATGCCGCTGACCTGCTCGCTGGTCGAAAAAACGGATGCAATTGAACTGCGCGCCAATACGCTGATCGCCAAAGCCTATGGTCAGCCGATCATTACGGAAGGCTATCACTGTAACTATGGTATTGCGGACGCGTTTGCCCGTGAGCTGGAAAGCGGCGATCTGCGGGTGACCGGCTGGGATGACAATGGCGATATCCGCGCGGTCGAGCTGGTGACGCATCCGTTTTTTGTGGCGACGCTGTTCCAGCATGAACGTGGCGCGCTGGCGGGTAAACCGGTTCCGCTCGTTCAGGCGATGTTGCGCGCCGCGCGGGGGTAAACCTCAACTGCCGGAGGGCGTCGTCGTCCGGCAATCTCGGGGGCCATACGTTACGTTGTGGCAATCTCCTTGTTGCGTCCGGCATAGAGGCCGAACACCGCCATCAGCACCGCCAGCGCCGCGACAGCCAACAGCGGGAGCTGCCAGTCGCCCTGCGCATCATGAATATTTCCCATCAGCGGCGGTCCGCAGGCCGCCAGCAAATAGCCAACGGACTGCGCCATACCAGAGAGCGCCGCGGCCTGATGCGCGGAACTGGCGCGCAGGCCGATAAAGGTCAGCCCGAGGATCATTGTGGCTCCCGAGCCGAATCCAAATAGCAGCGTCCACGCAACCGCCTGGACGGGCATGAACCACAATCCCGCGGCGCCACAGGCGCACATCAGCGATGCCAGTACGGCGATGCAACGTTGGTCGCGAAAGCGGTGCAGGACAAGTGGAATAAGCAAACCGGGCGCCGCGGTCGCCAGTTGCAGCAAACCATGCAGGGAACCCGCCTGCGCTTCGCTGAAACCATGACTGATTAATATCGCGGGCAGCCAGCCGATAATCACATAATAGATCAGTGAGTTAATACCAAGAAACAACGTCACCTGCCAGGCCAGCGCGGAGCGCCAGATACCGCGTGCGCGCAAGGTGCGGGAGGAGGTCAGGGTTGCAGTGGCGGCGTTGCGCCACTGCGGTAGCCAAATCAGAAGGGCCAGTAAGGGAAAAATCATCAGCGTACACAGCGCGCCGCGCCAGCCAAAACCGCTCAGCGCCAGCGGCACCACCAGCGCGGAACCTAATGCCGCCGCCGCGCCCATCGTCAGAGAGTAGGCGCCGGTCAGTCTGGCGACATGCTGTGAAAAATCGCGCTTGATCAGTCCTGGCAGCAGTACATTGCCCAGCGCGATGCCGCAGCCAATCGCCGCCGTTCCTGCAAACAGCAGCGGGGCGGAAGGCCATGAGCGCACGGCTATACCGGCGCAAATCAATAGCATCGCAATAAACAGGCTGCGCTCCATCCCAAAACGCCGGGCAACGTTTGCGGCCAGTGGTGAAACCAGCGCAAAAGCCAGCAGCGGCAGAGTGGTTAACAGGCCGGTCTGGGCGGTGGTGAGGTGGTAGTCCGCGCGAATCGCGTCCAGTAACGGCGCCGCGCCGGTGAAGGTCACGCGTAGCGTGGTGGCAATCATCAGGATGCCCGCAATCATCAGGGCGCTGTGTTTGCCGCGTGGTGAAGAAAAAGTCATTGTTATCTCATATCAACGGGTGAGGGCGTACCATACCGCGTTTGCCGGAATAACAAATCAAGCTAAAATGACAGTTTATCGCTAAAAACGGACAAAATGATGTACAGCCTGCGACTTGATGGATATGAACCCGATCTTCACCATGACCCTGCCGTGGCATTTCGTATTCGGGTGCAGCCTGAGGAACTGTTCAGTAAGCTGCACCAGCATCGTAAGGGGCAGCTGATTATGGCGCTGCACGGCGCGATTACCTGTGAGGTGGAGCGGGCGATGTGGATGGTGCCGCCGCAGTACGGCGTCTGGATCCCCGGCGGTATTCCGCACAGTAACCATGCGACGGCCAACGCGGAGCTCTGTTTTCTGTTTATCGAACCGGACGCGGTGACGCTGCCGGATCGCTGCTGCACGTTACAAATTACGCCGCTTTGCCGGGAACTTATTCTGGCGCTGGCGACGCGTAGCGACAGCCAACGGGCTGAGCCGCCCACCCGGCGTCTGACCCAGGTGTTGTTTGACGAACTGCCACAGCAACCGCAGGAGCAATTGCAGCTACCGGTTTCCGCCCACCCTAAAATTCGCCGGATGGTCGACACGATGGCGCGCGAACCCGCCCGCTGGCAAACGCTGGGACAGTGGGCGGATGCCTTTGCCATGAGCGAGCGTAATCTTGCCAGGCTGGTGGTCAAAGAGACCGGCCTCAGCTTTCGCCGGTGGCGGCATCAGTTGCAGCTTATTCTCGCGCTGAGGGCGCTGGTGGACGGAAATAACGTGCAGCAGGTCGCGCAGTTACTGGGGTATGACTCCACGACGGCGTTTATTTCGATGTTTAAAAAAGGCCTGGGCCAGACCCCAGGCCGTTATCTGACGGGATTAACTACTGCTTCCCGACAATAAGCGAGACCAGACCGGCGGCGATAAGCGGTC
This sequence comes from Citrobacter sedlakii NBRC 105722, assembly GCF_000759835.1. Taxonomy (GTDB): domain Bacteria; phylum Pseudomonadota; class Gammaproteobacteria; order Enterobacterales; family Enterobacteriaceae; genus Citrobacter_A; species Citrobacter_A sedlakii. The sequence goes on along the minus strand of NZ_BBNB01000006.1, from coordinate 43,010 downwards.
CCACCGGGACGCCGCGAAACAGCGCCACGCCAAGCACAGTACCCACCAGCAGACCGGCGACCAGTTGCGGCTGGTTGCCCATCAGCGTGACGCCGCGCCCGCCGAGCCACGACACCACTACGCCGACCGCAATGGCGACCAGCGATTTCCAGTTCAAAAAGGAGTGGATAAGCGTGGAAGGCGGAAGCGTACCGCTGGCGATGGGGGCCATAACGCCAATCGTCAGGATAATAATCCCGATGGTTAGCCCCTGTTTTTCTATCCACGGAAAATAAGCGTTGAGAGGGGTAACGCGGACGATGATCAGCACCAGAATTGAAACGGCGACAGTGGTGTTATGGCTGATAAAGCCCAGAGCTGCCAGTCCGAGCAGGATCAGCAGAGTGACATCAAACATCGTGGTTTCCTTGCCAAAAAAAGTAAGCCTGTTAACTCTACGCTCAAACGCGTGAGTGAACAGACTTTTTTCATCCCGGTTGGCCATTTCTGGCAAATGCATAATGCGGCGAAACAGCGACGTGCTCAGGTTAGGCGACGGAAAGCGACCTGTTCAGGCTGGGCGATACGCAGGTAGTCGCGGGTATTAAGGATTATCGATTTATCGAGCACGCCGGCGTTAAAGGCGATCTCATCGAACCGTTCGAACAACAGCGGGTCGGCGACCAGCTTAAGCTGCGGATGAAAGCTAAACGGTGGAATAGCGCCGAACACGCAGCCGGTGAGCGCATCCACTTCGGCAGGGCTGGCGAGTGATGCGCGAAGTCCGCCAAGATGGGTGGCGAGAAGCGAAAGATCGGCTTGCTGGTCGGCGGGTAAGATCGCCAGCACATGCTGATTCACGCCGTTGCCCTTCACCTTGCAGACCAGTGCTTTTGCGCCCTGACCCAGTGCGGTTCCCCGAATTTCCGACACGGCTTCACATTTACCCACCGCTTCGTGACTGACAATGCGATAACGCGCGCCTTCCAGCGACAGCAAATCAATCAAACGCTGATGGGTTACGCTGCCCTTCACTAATTCGCTCATTTTTCACTCCTGTTAGCGCGAAAAAACAGGCTAAAAGACTATCACGAACGCTGATGGTTTTGCTGTTTATTGCGGTACAACTGTTCATCCGAGGCTTTATAGGCGTCATGAAGCGTATCGTCCGGCTGCATGCTGTATACGCCTGACGAAAAACGGATCGCTTTTTCCGGCGCGACGGTGTGCAGATGCTGGCTGATTCGCTCTGGTAAACGCGCGGCCATGTCAGGTTCCGCATCGATCAGGATCACGCAGAATTCATCGCCCCCCAGCCGTATGGCATAGTCGCTTTTGCGCACTGACGCCTCGATCGCTTTCGCCAGCAGGGTAATGGCCCGATCGCCCTCCTGATGTCCCTGGGTGTCGTTGATCTGCTTAAGCTTATCGAGATCGATCGCAATGAAGGTGACCGGCGTACCCGCGCTGACGAACCGCTGCAACCGCTGTTCAAGGGTGGGCGTTAAAATTTTACGGTTGTATAAACCGGTCATCGCGTCGCTAATATTTTCCCGCGTCACGTTATGATAAAGACGAAAATGGAGCCTGACCATATTAAGCAGCAGGGCGGTGGCTATCAGGTAAAAAAGAAAAATTTTCCACGCCGACATCAGGAAGTAGAGAATATCGAGCGACAGTGCGACATGGAGCCCGCCGGGGAGATCAACAACGTAGCGGACATACGGGAAAAGATTATTTTCACTCTGATGGATAATAATGGTTTTACCGGAATCGGTATCCGTCACCGCGGCATTCAGATAGCGCCAGACAAGGGGGCGATCGTGGGGATAAAGAATATTCTGCAAGTTCTGTTTATTAATATCCACCATGACCATCCCTTTTAACGTGCCGTCGAGGTAGACCGGCGTTAAAAAGCTCATCACGTTCAGTTCGGTGCGATCGTCCTGATAAATACTCGACAGCACGGTGCGTCCGGTAAACACACCGTCAATATCCGCCATATTTATTCCTAGCGAGCCTTTTTGTAAGAAATGCCAGTGATGCATGGCGAACTGACGTGTATTAACCCGTCGATAGAAATAAATATAGTGGTCCTGCAGATCCAGATAATAGCGGAATTTTGTTTCCCGGGTGGCTAACCCGTTACCGTAATCGGCTTGTTTATAGTTCACCAGGACGGCCCGATCAAACGCGGTTAAGCGTAATGCTTCGGGGGCAATCTGTTCGCAGTCTGCTGAGGCCGTTTGTAGCGTACCGTGAAGCGCCGGGTAGTTATGGCGCGTCAAATTCAGGCCATATACCTGATTCACATGTTCGTAAGCCTGACAAATCGCGCGACGTTTTTCTGGCGGCGGCGTTTTTTGTGGGCTGGCAAAGGTTCGCATCAGGTGAGCGGCGATACTCTGATTCTGATATTTGTCATACAAAAAAGAGGAGTCGGCCTTTTCTATCAGATAACGCATATAGGCGTTCATCATTTTGTGGCTATTGACAAGCTCATAAATCAGAAACGAGGAGGTTAAAACAACAACGCTTGCAGAAATAAAGAGCCTGAGCGCTTTGTGCGGCAATTTCATGATAAACAGCAACTCTCCTGGTCAGACACTCTATTTTATCACACGCGCCAGTTTCAACCTAATGACCCCGGAAGGAGAGGATGTAACAGAGAATAAATGAACCCGCCAGGCGCAGATTTGCCTGGCGGGTCATTGTTTAACTGGCGCTGGTGGCGCCTTGCTTATGAAAAAGCTCACGGAACACCGGGTAAATATCGTCTTGATCGCGAATATGCTGCATGGCGAAATTGTCAAAACTCGCCTGCAGATGTTCGTATTCGCGCCAGAGCGTCTGGTGCGCGCGGCGGGTGATTTCGATATAGCTGTAGTAACGCACCACCGGCAGCAGTTTTTTCGCCAGGATCTCATGACACAGCGGGGAGTCATCGGCCCAGTTATCGCCGTCCGAGGCCTGCGCGGCATAGATGTTCCATTGTGCGGGATCGTAACGCTCTTTAACCACCTCATCCATTAGCTTCAGGGCGCTGGAAACGATCGTCCCGCCGGTTTCCTGCGAGTAGAAGAACTCATGCTCATCGACCTCTTTCGCCTGGGTGTGATGGCGGATATAAACGACCTCCACGTTTTTATAGGTCCGACTCAGGAACAGATAAAGCAGAATATAAAAGCGCTTCGCCATATCCTTGGTAGACTGATCCATTGAGCCTGAGACGTCCATCAGGCAAAACATGACGGCCTGGCTGGAAGGATCGGGACGCTTTTCGTAATTTTTGTAACGCAGATCAAACGTGTCGATAAACGGCACCCGCTCGATTTTCGCCCGCAGTTCGGCAATCTCTTTACGCAGGCGTTCTTCTTCCAGCAGTTGCGCCGGTTCGCGTTTGCTGAGGGTCTCTAATTCTTCTTCCAGCGAATGCAGTTCGCGACGCTTACCGGCGGTCATCGCCGTGCGCCGCGCCAGCGAGTTTTGCAGCGAGCGAACGACGCTGATATTGGCCGGAACGCCATTTGACGTATATCCCGCGCGATGTGTTTTATACTCCGTCAATTGGCGCTGCTGGTTTTGCTTCAGGTTTGGCAGCGCCAGGTCTTCGAACAGCAAATCGAGATACTCATCTTTCGAGATCTGGAAGACGAATTCATCCTGCCCTTCACCGTCCTGGCTGGCCTGACCCTGTCCGCTGCCGGAACCGCCGCCACCGCCCTGTGGCCGCTCTATGCGGTCATTCTGCACAAAGTGATCGTTACCCGGATGTACGCGATGGCGCAGGCCGCCGCGTCCCTGATGAAACATCGGTTCGCTGATGTCTTCCGTAGGAATCGAGACAGACTCACCGCTGTCTACGTCGGTCACCGAACGCTTGTTGATGGCTTCGGAGATCGACTGTTTGATTTGCGCTTTATAACGGCGCAAAAAGCGCTGGCGGTTAACCGTGCTTTTGTTTTTGCCGTTGAGTCGTCGGTCTATGAACCAGGTCATATGCCCCCCGTACTGCATTTGCCAACACGCAGTGTCTGTAGATACCGAAGGACGCTCGCGCGTCTCCGGCCTACGGAACGTTGTAATAGGCCCGGCAAGCGTGCGCCGCCGGGCAACGGTTTATGACGATTTACGTACGCGCAAATACCATTCGCACAGTAAACGCACCTGCTTACGGGTATAGCCTTTCTCCATCATCCGGTCGACAAAGTCGTCGTGTTTCTTCTGCTCATCGGTCGACGTTTTGGCGTTGAACGAAATGACCGGCAACAGCTCTTCGGTATTAGAGAACATTTTCTTCTCGATGACCGTGCGCAGTTTTTCATAGCTGGTCCAGTTCGGATTACGCCCGCTGTTGTTCGCCCGGGCGCGCAGAACAAAGTTGACTATCTCGTTTCGGAAATCTTTTGGATTGCTGATCCCCGCCGGTTTTTCAATTTTTTCCAGTTCAGCATTCAGCGACTCGCGGTCAAACAGTTGACCGGTATCCGGGTCACGGTACTCCTGATCCTGGATCCAGAAATCGGCATAGGTGACATAGCGGTCAAAAATGTTCTGTCCGTACTCAGAATACGATTCCAGATAAGCTGTCTGAATCTCTTTTCCGATAAACTCGGCGTATTTGGGGATCAGATAGCCTTTCAGGAACTCAAGATAGCGTTCGGCCTGCTCCTGTGGGAACTGTTCACGCTCGATCTGCTGCTCAAGTACGTAGAACAGATGCACCGGGTTGGCCGCCACTTCCGCATGATCGAAGTTAAACACGCGCGAGAGGATCTTAAACGCGAAGCGGGTCGACAAACCGTTCATTCCTTCGTCCACGCCAGCGTAGTCCCGGTACTCCTGGTAAGACTTCGCTTTCGGGTCGGTGTCTTTCAGGCTTTCACCGTCATAAACGCGCATTTTGGAGTAGATGCTCGAGTTTTCCGGTTCTTTCAGACGCGACAGGATCGAGAAACGCGACAGCGTTTCCAGCGTGCCCGGCGCGCAGGGCGCATGGGTGAGCTCACTGTGATTAAGCAATTTCTCGTAGATTTTGATCTCTTCGGAAATGCGCAAGCAGTACGGCACCTTCACGATGTAAACACGGTCGAGGAAGGCTTCGTTGTTTTTGTTATTACGGAAGGTCACCCATTCCGATTCGTTCGAGTGGGCAAGAATAATACCGTTAAACGGCAGGGCGGAGATCCCTTCGGTACCGTTATAGTTCCCTTCCTGAGTCGCGGTCAGCAGCGGGTGCAGCACCTTAATTGGCGCCTTAAACATCTCGACGAATTCCATGATCCCCTGGTTCGCGCGGCACAGGGCGCCGGAATAGCCATAAGCATCCGGGTCGTTCTGGGCGTGGTTCTCGAGTTTACGAATATCCACCTTGCCGACCAGCGCGGAGATATCCTGGTTGTTTTCATCACCCGGCTCCGTTTTGGCGATGGCGATTTGTTCCAGAATCGACGGCCAGACTTTCACCACGCGGAATTTAGTGATATCGCCACCGAACTCGTGCAGTCGTTTCGCCGCCCACGGCGACATAATGGTGCCAAGATAGCGGCGGGGGATGCCGTACTCTTTCTCCAGAATCTGGGCATCTTCCTGCGGGTTAAACAGGCACAGGGGATGATCGTTGACCGGGCTGCGTTCTCCGTTCGCGCTCAGTACGTAAATGGGAACCCGCTGCATTAACGATTTCAGTCGCTCGGCCAGCGACGACTTCCCGCCCCCTACAGGCCCCAACAGATACAGGATCTGTTTCTTCTCCTCCAGCCCTTGAGCCGCGTGTTTCAGATAAGAGACAATCTGCTCAATCGCGTCTTCCATGCCATAGAACTCTTCAAACGCCGGGTAGCGGGCGATGACCCGGTTAGAGAAGAGTCGGGAAAGTCGAGGTTCCTGGGCAGTATCGACCATGACAGGCTCACCGATAGCCATCAATAGCCGCTCTGCCGCATTGGCATAAGCACTGCGATCTTGCCGACAAGTGGTAAGAAATTCCTGCAGTGTGAACTCTTCGTCCTTGGCAGCTTCATAGCGCTGGCGATAGTGATCGAATATATTCATGGTATGCCGTCCTTTCGTTTTTTAGCACAGGTTAAGAGCCGTTCATATGAATAGTAGAGGCTCCCGGAAGAGGTAAACTGAACGACGTCACTTACTGTCTCATCAGAAAAAACAGCAACTCTCATGCCATCTTGCTAAGCAGGAGATCAACGTGCCCGGTGATACACCTTCTAAATTTAAGCGTAGATGGCATTTGCAAAACTTGCCTGTGGGAGCAAATGAATTTCAATGGCATATCAATAACTCATCCACAAAAAGTGCATAGCTAATGTAAATAAAACAGCAGAAGATCATGCGTTATTCACGCGGCTGCAAGCAGACTGTCATCTCTGCCAGGGAAATTAAACGGTTACATTCTGTCAGTTATTTGTAAAATAGTTGGGTTGTTGCGTATTGGCGGTTACACTTTTGCCGCGAAACATTTGAATAAGGAATGATGGATTGTGACCAAACTCAAACTTCTGGCACTTGGCGTGCTTATCGCAACGTCTGCTACGGTAGCGCACGCTGAAAGCAACCTGACGCTGGGCGCAGGCGTTGGTGTGGTTGAACACCCTTATAAGGACTATGACGCTGACGTTTATCCGGTTCCGGTTATTAACTATGAAGGCGATAACTTCTGGTTCCGTGGTCTTGGCGGCGGTTACTATTTGTGGAATGACACGACCGATAAACTGTCGATTACCGCCTACTGGTCGCCGATGTACTTCAAGCCTGGCGACAGCGATGATTATCAAATGCGTCGTCTGGACAAACGTAAGAGCACCGTGATGGCGGGCTTGTCGTATGTGCATAATACGGAATACGGTTTTCTGCGCACCATGCTGTCAGGCGATACGCTGGACAACAGTAACGGCATCGTCTGGGATCTCGCCTGGCTGTACCGCTACACCAACGGCGGTTTAACGCTGACGCCAGGCATCGGGGTTGAGTGGAACAGCGAAAACCAGAACGAATACTACTACGGTGTTTCACGTAAAGAGTCTGCCCGTAGCGGTCTGCGTGACTATAACCCGAACGACAGCTGGAACCCGTATCTGGAGTTGAGCGCCAGTTACAACTTCCTGGGCGACTGGAACGTTTACGGCACGGCGCGCTATACCCGCCTGTCTGATGAAATTACCGACAGCCCGATGATCGACAAATCCTGGACCGGTCTGATCTCCACCGGGATCACCTATAAATTCTGATTGTGCATCATCACAATGCATTTTGTGCATCAAAACAGGGCGCTTGCGCCCTGTTTTGCTTTACGGTAGTGCATGACGGAGGAGAGTGCGATGACAGAGAAACAGATTGTATTTGCCGGACATCCGCCGCTGGCGGCAATCGGCCAGGGCACCTGGTATATGGGCGAAAACGCTGGCATGCGCAAAGCGGAGGTGGCTGCACTACGAGCGGGCGTGGAGGCTGGGCTGACGCTGATCGACACTGCGGAGATGTATGCCGACGGCGGTGCGGAGAAAGTGGTTGGCGAGGCGCTGAGAGGATTGCGTCAACAGGTGTTTCTGGTGTCGAAAGTCTATCCCTGGAATGCGGGAGGGCAGAAAGCTATTGCCGCCTGCGAGGCGAGTTTGCGGCGGCTCAATACGGATTATCTGGACCTCTATTTATTGCACTGGACGGGTAGCTATTCTTTTGCGGAGACCGTCGAGGCGATGGAGACGCTGATGGCGCAGGGTAAAATCCGCCGTTGGGGCGTGTCGAATCTCGATTACGACGATATGCAGGCGCTGTGGAAAGTGGAGGGCGGCAGAGCCTGCGCCACCAATCAGGTGCTTTATCATCTGGCTTCGCGCGGTATCGAATACGATCTTCTGCCATGGTGTCAGCAGCAACACCTTCCTGTGATGGCCTACAGTCCGCTGGCGCAGGCCGGCCGTCTGCGCAACGGTTTATTTAATCACCCGCAGGTGCAGGCGATCGCGCAGGCGCATCACGCCAGCGTAGCGCAAGTTTTACTGGCCTGGGTGATCAGTCATCAGGGGGTGATGGCGATTCCGAAAGCGGCAAGCGTAGAGCACGTGAAGCAAAATGCGGCGGCGCTGACGATGACGCTGTCCGCCGGCGAAATTGCCGCTCTGGAGAAGGCATATCCAGCGCCAACGGGGAAAACCGCGCTGGATATGGTGTGACGAAAACGGTAATAAACCTACAGACCAGATGACGGCTGACCAGGTTCAGCCGCAGCTACCGTCAGCGTTTCGCAACGCGAATGGTCTGTGCCAGACGGGACGGTTTTTCTTCCGTCGCTTTTTGCGGTGCGCTGGCATGCGCAGTCTCGACGCAGACAAACGTTTTATAGCCATCATCCGGCATGTCGCCCATGCTCACGGACAGCGCCGGGCCCGGGTTCCAGCCAACAACGTTGATATGGTGATGATGGATAACGTTAATATTCCGGTTTAGCGCGGTGTCGTGAATCACACTGCATGCTTCCGGGTTCAGATAAACGCGGTCAGTACGATCCGGGAACGCCTGAACGCCGTCGGTCAACGCATCTTCTTTCGCATCGTTCACTTTATCAATAAAACGATCGCCCAGACCGCTTACTTTCACCGCCGCGATATCGCCAACGTTGAAATAGGTGTGCAGGGCGGATGTTGTTTCGAAATCGCCATGCGCTTCCAGTTCGATTTCGCAGGTTTGACCCACTTTAAAACGCGCCAGCAGGGTGAAGTCGTGCGGCCAGTACTGACGGGTCGCTTCACTGCTTTGCAGTTCAAAGGTTAGCACCGCGCCGTTGTCATCTTCATTGTGAGCTTTCAGCGTCCAGGGCAGGTTACGGGCAAAACCGTGGGAAGGAAAACCCGGCTGTGTGGAGGGACCAAACCAGGGCCAGCAGATCGGAACGCCGCCGCGCAGGGGGACACCGTTTTTAAACGGCGTGATATCACTCAGCCACAGAACGTCCTCTTCGCCAGCGGGTTTCCAGGAGAGAAGATGCGCGCCCTGAAGAGCAAAAGAGGCTTTGACCTGCGGGTGGTCGACAACAATCAGTTCGAGTTCGTCCAGCTGACGGCGCGACAGAACAGGGGTGATTTGTTCGATTATCGGAAGAGCAAAAATTTTAGTAATCATCACGCAATCCTTTAATTTCAGACAAAAAAAAGAGCGACCGGAGTCGCTCTTACAATTTATGGCTTCATCTCAACTTATTTGGAGATGTGAGCAATCAGATCCAGAACTTTGTTGGAGTAGCCGGTTTCGTTATCGTACCAGGATACCAGTTTCACGAAGTTGTCGTTCAGTGCGATACCTGCTTTAGCATCGAACACGGAAGTGCATACTTCGCCGTTGAAATCGGTAGAAACAACGTCGTCTTCGGTGTAGCCCAGAACGCCTTTCATTTCGCCTTCGGAAGCAGCTTTGATTGCTTTCTTAATTTCTTCATAAGAAGCAGCTTTTTCCAGACGAACGGTCAGGTCAACAACGGATACGTTCGGAGTCGGAACGCGGAACGCCATACCGGTCAGTTTGCCATTCAGTTCCGGCAGAACTTTACCGACAGCTTTAGCTGCGCCGGTAGAGGACGGGATGATGTTCTGAGCCGCGCCACGGCCGCCACGCCAGTCTTTGTGAGACGGGCCGTCAACGGTTTTCTGAGTCGCGGTGGTCGCGTGAACGGTAGTCATCAGACCTTCGATGATGCCGAAGTTGTCGTTGATAACTTTTGCCAGTGGAGCCAGGCAGTTAGTGGTGCAGGATGCGTTGGAAACGATGTCCTGGCCAGCATATTTGTCAAAGTTAGCGCCTTTAACAAACATCGGGGTGTCGTCTTTAGAAGGACCCGTCAGAACCACTTTTTTCGCGCCAGCAGTGATGTGCTTACGTGCGGTTTCGTCAGTCAGGAAGATACCGGTCGCTTCAGCAACTACGTCAACACCAACTTCGTCCCATTTCAGGTTAGCCGGATCGCGCTCAGCGGTAACACGGATTTTTTTACCGTTAACGATCAGATGACCGTCTTTCACTTCAACGGTGCCGTCGAAACGACCGTGAGTGGAGTCATATTTCAGCATGTAAGCCATGTAGTCAGCGTCTAACAGGTCGTTGATTGCAACGATCTCGATGTCAGAACGTTTCTGAGCAGCACGGAAAACAATGCGACCGATACGGCCAAAACCGTTGATACCTACTTTGATAGTCATATATTCCACCAGCTATTTGTTAGTGAATAAAAGGTTGCCTGTAAAATTACAAAAACCTTACGCAGCGTCAAGCGGAATCGTGTCAATCATTGCGACAAATCAATCCTCTGCACAAGCTTTGCGCGGCTGACTCGCCTCACTCTTCCTTTGGGCTTGAAACCACATGGGGGCGGCGCCCCGAATTTTAAAGGGCAACTGAGATAAAAATGTGATTTTCATCACGATTCACGAGCTGCCATTTCGCAAGGATCAAGTTTAGAACAAAAGTTGCGACTGAGGTGTTAATGTTTTGTTAGAATCGGTGACGCAATGTGAGTGTTCCAAACGCGAGATACGAGCAAAATGGCGAACAAACCTTCCGCAGAAGATCTGAAGAAAAACCTGACTGAAATGCAGTTCTACGTGACGCAGAATCACGGTACCGAACCGCCGTTTACCGGGCAGTTATTGCATAACAAGCGTGACGGCGTGTACCACTGTCTGGTCTGCGACGCGCCGCTGTTTACCTCCCAAACGAAATACGACTCCGGCTGCGGCTGGCCGAGCTTTTACGAGCCGCTGAGCGAAGACGCGATCCGCTACCTGAAAGACGATTCACACGGAATGCAACGCATCGAAATTCGCTGCGGCAATTGTGATGCCCATCTGGGCCACGTCTTTCCGGATGGCCCACAGCCGACCGGGGAGCGCTACTGTGTTAATTCGGCCTCCCTGAGCTTTACCGACGATGAAAATGGCGATCAGGTGAAGGGTTGAAGAATCGATTCAGCAATTTATTCCACAGGAGGGGAGCGTATGAATCTTGATGAGATCATTAACAGCATGACGCCGGAAGTGTATCAGCGCTTATCAACCGCCGTTGAGTTGGGAAAATGGCCGGACGGCGTGGCGCTGACGCCCGAGCAAAAAGATAACAGTCTGCAACTGGTGATGCTCTGGCAGGCGCGGCACAACACTGACGCGCAACACATGACCATCGACACCAACGGTCAGATGGTGATGAAAAGCAAACAGCAGTTGAAAGAAGATTTCGGTATTGCGCCGAAACCGATCGCGACATTTAAATCCTGATACCGCAAAACGCCCGACAGCATGCGCCGTCGGGTGTTGATCGGAACGCGTGAAGGGTTACTTCTTGTTCATCATCGACTTGAGATCGGCAAAAGGATTGTAGGTTGCCTCGCCGACGCTCTTTTGCGCATCTTCTCCCGCTATGACCGTTGAGCCGTACTGATCGGCTTCCGTGTATTTTGAATGCTCGTGGTCGTGGCAGTACAGGCACAGCATCTCCCAGTTGCTGCCATCTTCCGGGTTATTGGAATGATCGTGATCGATATGGTGTACCGTCAACTCACGAAGATTGGAATAGACAAATTCACGTGAACAACGTCCACAAACCCAGGGGAAGAGCTTAAGCGCCTTTTCGCGATAACCCACTTCCAGACGGGCGTAATTTTTAGGGATAAAAGCCATAAGCCCCATGCCTCCTGTCGAGAAAGAAAAAGCGGCGTAAAAATACCGCAGCGGATACGCCAATCTTAACCCGAATGACACGGCGTCGCACAGTGCGGGAGACGCCCCACAATAAATCCTGGGGCGTCTCACCGGATCACGGAGTAATCGCTAAGGATTCCGCCAGCTGTTTTGCTAACTGGTTATTATCATCCGCGCCATATTCCCAGAACATCGCGCCCGCCAGTCCGCGTTTTTTGATGTAGTCGGCTTTGATCGCCACCGAACGCGGATCCTCGTAGGAGAGGGCAAACAGCGTTTTGCCTTCAGCGGATTTTACCGACAGCCAGGGAACCTTCGCGTCGTCATCCCAGTGCCTGGTAAACCGCTTTTGCGGATCGTTAAGAAAGGTTTTCACTATATCGTTGTACTTCACGTAGGTATCTTTCTTCAGGTCAATACCGAGCGAGCGAAACAACGCCACTTCCTGCTCGCCGAAATAGGGCTGGGTGACAGGATTTTTCTGCGCGTCCGGTTTGCTCCAGTCAATTCCTGGCTCCACGGAACGCTTGGGAACGCGGCCATAAAAACCGATGCCAAGATTCATCTGCTGCGGTTTAAGTCCGGCGGCAAGATAGTTATTGACCACAAAGTCCACGCTGTATTTGTCGGCAGCGGCCACCGTTGGCCACGCCTTTGAATCGTACAGGTTGGCGTTGAAATACTGGGTGCCATAGGCCATGTCATACGTCATCAGATTGATATAATCGAGCAGCGGCGCAATGGCCTTCACATCTACCCAGCTTTTCGGACTTTCCGCATTCGCCCCGACGGCAATGGTCACCAGTTTGGCTTTGCCGAACGCCTGGCGCAGTTCTTTCAGCAGCAACGTGAAGTTATCCCGGTCCGCTGGCTGGCTTTCTACCAGCCCCCATGCGCCGTTGACCGGGTATTCCCAGTCAAGATCGATTCCGTCAAGACCATACTTTTTAACAATCTCCTGCGCAGACTGAATAAATACCGCGCGGGTTTCCGGTGTGGCCGCCGCGCCGGAGAATCCACGCGCTCCCCAGCCGCCTACCGATAACAGCACCTTCAAATTCGGGTTTTGTTTGCGCAGAACGGGAAGCTGGGCGAGGTCCGACTGGACTTTTGGCGACAGCCAGATCTGATGTCGCATTGCCGGATCTTTCAGCGCGACATTGGTTTCTTCTTTTTCGCCGTTATAGATCAGGCCAAAGGAGTAGTTCAGGTGGGTGATTTGGCGCACGTCCAGCTTATTAATATCACCGCCCGGTCCGGCGGTGACGTCCCCGCCGCCGTTAAAATAGCCAACGGACATCATTGAACTGGCGGACGCGACGGACGCGCAGAGCAGGGGTAATGCTGCCAGCAAAGGCAAACGTTTCATAATCGATCCTCTTTGACGTTTAAAAAGCAAACACGCCACGGAAATGGCGTGGCGAAAAAACAGCCATCAAAGAGTAGCACCCGCGTGTCGTTGCCGCTGCGATACAGTTCACTTTATGTGACGGAAGACAAACGGGATTTTTTATGCGAGGGGGAGAGACGTTGGCCGGATAAACGCAGCGCCATCCGGCCATCACATCAGCGGTGCGTTTCTTCCCAGTCATCCAACGTATAGAGCGTAGCGCCTTGCGCCGCCATCTCCATAAACGCATAGCTGCTGTCCTGGGGGTGCAGATTCACCCCGCGGCAGCCGTCGGTAATGACGTTTACGCGGTAGCCCAACTGGAGCGCATCCTGCACCGTAAATTTCACGCAGTAATCGGTCGCCAGCCCCATGACGATCAGCTCCGTAATACTGTGCGCCTTCAGCCAGTCGTCCAGCGCCGTTTTTTGTCTGCGCCCGTTATCGAAAAAAGCGCTGTAACTGTCAACCTGCGGATTCTCGCCTTTGTAAAATACGGTTGCGATCGCTTTCTGGTTTAACAGCGGATGCAGCGCCGCGCCTTCGGTGTTTTGTACGCAGTGATCCGGCCAGAAGGTTTGCGCCAGCCCATCGAGTTGGCCTTGCGAGTAAGGTTCCACCTGGTGCTGGCTGGCAAAACTGCCGTGATTCGCCGGATGCCAGTCCTGGCTGGCGATCGCCGCTTCGCCGCGCGCCTGACACCACGCTATCAGTCGGTTGGCGACATCCACAGTGCTGTCGCCTTCGGGTACGGCAAGCGCGCCGCCCGCGCAAAAGTCATTTTGTAAATCAACCAGTAACAGAGCGCGCTGGGTCACAGGATCCTCCTTAGTCGTCTGGCGTCAGTTCGCCGCGCAGGTTCTGGGTCATTGCCACGCGAATGGCCGCGGTGTCCAGACCCTGGCTCAACAGATAGTGCAGCTTGGTCAGCGTGGCTTCAACAGTCATATCCGCACCGCCAATCACCCCGGCATGCGCCAGCGCGTTCCCGGTCGCGTAGCCGCCCATATTCACTTTACCTGACATACATTGGGTGAGATTTACCACCACGATGCCACGGTCGCTGGCTTCGCTCAGCTCTTTAAGAAATTCTTTATTCTGCGGCGCGTTGCCGACGCCATAGGAGCGCAGGATCAGCGCTTTTACCGGCTGGCGCAGGAAGTTTCGCACCACACCGGCAGAGATCCCCGGGTAAATCGTGACCACGCCGATCGGTTGCGGCGTGATAGGGTGCACAATAAATGGCCCATCGCCCTGCGGCGCTGGTGGAGTGCCCGTACGACGAATATGAATCCCGGCTTCCAGCAACGGCTGGAGGTTAGGGGAAGCAAAGGCGTCAAAGCCGTCAGCGTGGGCTTTTGTGGTGCGGTTTCCGCGGTAAAGGCGATTATTAAAAAACAGCGTAACTTCGTTGATCGGATAATTAGCGGCGACGTACAGCGCGTTGAGCAAATTAATTTGTCCGTCGGAACGCAGCTCGGCTAAGGGGATTTGTGACCCTGTCACAATAACCGGCTTACCGAGATTTTCCAGCATAAACGAGAGAGCGGACGCGGTGAACGCCATGGTGTCGGTGCCGTGGAGGATCACAAAACCATCATATTCATCGTAATTAGCGTGGATGTCATTCGCGATATGCTGCCAGTCTTCAGGCGTCATATCGGAGGAGTCCATCAGCGGGGCGTATTCGTGGATCGTGAAATCCGGCATCTCCGGACGGTGGAATTCAGGCATCAATGCCAGTTGCCGTTGAAGGTGACCGGAAACCGGAATGTATCCCTGTTCAGAACGCTGCATACCGATGGTACCGCCAGTATAGGCAACGTAAATAGATTTCTTCTGCATGGCGATGATCTTACGAAGTGAAGAGTGTTTTTGTGCCGGATAGCGACGCTTGCGCGACGTATCCGGCATCACCGTTTAACGCACGTTAGCGCAGGTCAGACAAAACGCATAACGGTTTTGCGGGTCGTTAAACGCCGCCAGTTTGTCGCCTTCCGCTTTCACCGTGCTGGCGGCAGAGGCCAGCGGCGCGGGAAGCATCGCCTGAATAGCCTGCGGCAGCATTGCGCGTACCGAACCGGACATGCTGTCCATCACCCTGTCGAAGAAAGTCGGCTCATCCTGATAGTAGTCGATATGCCACTGTTTGAGTTTCGCCAGCTCCGCGGCTTTCGCCACCGCGTCGTCGAAGTCGCCCAGACTGTCGACCAGACCGTTGGCCTTCGCATCCTGCCCGGTCCAGACGTGGCCCTGGGCGATTTTATCAATCTGCTCAGGCGTTGACTTGCGTGCAGTGGCAACCAGGGTGATAAAACGTTGATAGCCATTCTCGATGCTTAGCTGCATCATCTGCTGCACTTCCGGCGGCAGAGCTTTGGTCATCGAAATATCCGCCAGCGGCGAGGTGGCCACGCCGTCCGTATGTACGCCGATAGCGTTGAGGCTATTTTCAACGGTATTAATGACCCCGAAGATCCCGATAGAGCCGGTCAGGGTGCTTGGGTTCGCCACAATGTAGCTGGCGGGTGTGGAGATCCAGTAGCCGCCGGATGCCGCCATGCCGCCCATCGATACCACGACAGGTTTACCGGCAGCTTTTGCCGCAGCCAGTTCAGAGCGAATCACTTCTGAAGCCGTCACGCTGCCTCCCGGGCTATTGACGCGCAGGACGATGGCTTTCACTTTCGGATCCAGTCGGGCGTCGCGAATTTGCGAGGCCGTCGTGTCGCCGCCAACGTTCCCCGGGGTTTCTTCGCCGTCCATAATCGCCCCGTTGGCAAACACCACGGCAATGGCGCTACCGGTGTCCGCAGGGGGATTCAGGGAATAATCGTAATAGCTGATTGCGCGATAGTTATTTTCAGACTTGCTCCAGCCAAATGCTTTGGTCAGGGCTTTTTCCATCTCAGTGCTGGTGAGCAGCGCATCCACCAGCTTATGGTCGAGGGCATATTTCGCCGTGTCGCCGCCGGCCTTTGTCAGCCCGTCCAGTACACCTTGCGCGCCAGGGAATACCTGCTGAGCCGGAATTTGACGGTTGGCGGCGATGGTATTCAGGTAATTCTGCCACAGCTCGCCAATCCAGCGGCTATCCGCTTCACGTGCGGCGGGAGACATATCGTCGCGAATAAAGGGCTCAACAGCGGATTTATAGGTGCCGACGCGGAAAACGTGGGTAGACACTTTCAGCTTATCCAGCAGCGATTTGTAGTACAGGCCATTTGTGGCAAAACCGTGAATATCGACAGCCCCTTGTGGCGTAAGCCAGATTTTATTAGCAAAACTTGCCAGATAATACTGGCCCTGGCTGAAGTTATCGCCAACGGCATAAACCGGCTTACCGCTGTCGCGGAATTCGCGCAGCGCTTTACCGATATACTGCATCGACGGCTGATCGGCTCCGGCAAAATCTTTCAGATCCATGACGATGCCGGTGATGTTGCTGTCTTCTTTCGCCTGACGGATCGTATTGACGATATCAAACAGGGAGTTTTCCTGCAGGCGATCGGAGCTTGCGCCAAACAATTGACGACCAAGCACGCCTAAACGATGGGTACTGGAGGGTTTATCGACGATCACCCCGGAAATATCCAGGAGCAGGGCGCCGCGACTGACTTTCTCCCCCGAATTCCCGTTGTTCACCTGCATCCAGATCCCGACACCCACAAGGATCAGGAAAATAAAGAACAGGTTAAGCACCATTTCGCGGACAAAATTGAGCAGTCGCCACGTCCATTTAAAAAAACCGGCAATAAATCGCCACAAGGTTCGCATGTCTTCTCCCAATCATTACCAATACTACATCCGGTCAGGATGTATGAGATGAGGCTATCCTAATGACCCGACAGGCAGTTGTCAGCAGGAATCACCGTCTGCGCTGTAACAAATTCTGCTCTCGTGTTAATTTTGTGAATATTCACCATGACAGGAGTTAACCAAATGGATGCACTTGAATTACTTGTTAACCGTCGTAGCGCCTCTCGTCTGGCAGAGCCTGCCCCTGCCGGTGAGCAACTTCAGAATATCCTGCGGGCAGGAATGCGCGCGCCGGATCATAAGACCCTGCAACCCTGGCACTTCTTTGTGATTGAGGGCGAAGGACGCGAGCGCTTCAGCGCCGTCCTGGAAAAAGGGGCCATCGCCGCTGACGGTGATGAAAAAGCGATCGAGAAAGCCCGCAGCGCGCCGTTCCGTGCGCCGCTGATTATTACCGTGGTCGCCAAATGCCAGGAAAATCATAAAGTACCGGTCTGGGAACAGGAAATGTCCGCCGGATGCGCGGTGATGGCGATGCAGATGGCGGCGGTGGCCCAGGGTTTTGGCGGTATCTGGCGCAGCGGCGCGCTCACCGAAAGCCCGGTGGTTCGTGACGCGTTTAACTGCCGGCCGCAGGATAAGATCGTCGGTTTTCTTTATCTTGGCACGCCGCAACTGAAAGCCTCAACGACGATTAACGTGCCGGATACCGCGCCATTCGTGACCGTTTTTTAAAATAATCCGCAAAACTGTCTGGATTCTGAGCAAAGACGCCGGAATTCAGACACTCTCTCTTACCACATCAGGGAATGAGCGCTACCATAGCCCGATTGCAATGACAGGAGATGTCCATGAGCGAGCACGCTATTCGTTTAACGCAGTACAGCCACGGAGCGGGTTGCGGTTGTAAAATTTCCCCCAAAGTGTTGGAAACCATTCTGCACAGCGAGCAGGCGAAGTTTGTCGACCCGAACCTGCTTGTGGGCAATGAGACCCGCGACGACGCGGCAGTCTACGATCTCGGCAACGGCACCAGTGTGATCAGCACCACTGACTTCTTTATGCCGATCGTCGATAACCCATTTGATTTTGGCCGTATTGCGGCAACCAACGCCATTAGCGATATTTTTGCGATGGGCGGGAAACCGATTATGGCGATTGCCATCCTCGGCTGGCCCATCAACACGCTGTCGCCCGATATCGCCCGCGAAGTTACCGAAGGCGGACGTTTCGCCTGCCGTGAGGCGGGGATTGCGCTGGCGGGCGGCCATTCCATCGACGCGCCAGAGCCGATCTTTGGCCTGGCTGTCACCGGCATCGTGCCGACCGAACGGGTGAAGAAAAACAGTACCGCGCGGGCGGGATGCAAACTCTTCCTGACGAAGCCGCTGGGTATTGGCGTATTGACCACCGCAGAGAAAAAATCACTGCTTAAACCCGAACACCAGGGGCTGGCGACGGAAGTGATGTGTCGAATGAACATTGCCGGAGCCGCCTTTGCGGACATTGACGGCGTGAAGGCGATGACTGACGTGACCGGTTTCGGCCTGCTGGGCCACCTCAGCGAAATGTGTCAGGGCGCAGGCGTTCAGGCACAAATTCACTACGACGCGATCCCGAAATTGCCGGGCGTCGAGGAGTATATCCGGCTTGGCGCCGTACCGGGCGGAACCGAGCGAAACTTTGCCAGCTACGGGCATCTGATGGGCGAGATGCCGCGTGAAGTGCGCGATCTGCTTTGCGATCCGCAAACCTCCGGCGGTCTGCTGCTGGCGGTGACGCCGGATGCGGTCGACGAGGTGAAACTCGCCGCCGCAGAGTTCGGCATCGACCTGACGGCGATTGGCGAACTGGTTGACGCGCGTGGCGGTCGTGCCATGGTTGAGATCCGTTAATTCAATGCGGTTGTTTATTGCCGAAAAGCCGAGTCTGGCCCGCGCCATTGCGGACGTGCTGCCGAAGCCGCACCGCAAAGGCGATGGCTTTATTGAATGTGGAAACGGTCAGGTGGTGACCTGGTGTATTGGTCATCTGCTTGAGCAGGCGCAGCCCGACGCGTATGACAGCCGCTATGCGCGCTGGACCCTCTCTGATCTGCCCATTGTGCCGGAAAAGTGGCAATTGCAGCCGCGTCCGTCGGTGACCAAACAGCTCAATGTCATTAAGCGCTTTTTACACGAGGCCAGTGAGGTCATTCATGCCGGAGACCCCGATCGCGAAGGTCAGTTGCTGGTGGATGAAGTGCTTGACTACCTGCAACTGGCGCCGGAAAAACGCCAGCAGGTGCAGCGCTGCCTGATCAACGATCTCAACCCGCAGGCGGTGGAGCGCGCCATTGACCGGTTGCGGTCGAACAGTGAGTTCGTGCCGCTGTGCGTCTCGGCGTTGGCGCGTGCGCGCGCCGACTGGCTGTACGGTATCAACATGACCCGCGCCTACACGATTCTTGGACGTAACGCCGGGTATCAGGGTGTCCTGTCGGTTGGGCGCGTGCAGACGCCGGTACTCGGGCTGGTGGTGCGTCGTGACGAAGAGATCGAGCATTTCATTCCAAAAGATTTCTTCGAGGTGAAGGCGCACATCGTTACCCCCGTCGACGAACGGTTTACCGCCATCTGGCAGCCGAGCGACGCCTGCGAGCCATATCAGGATGAAGAAGGGCGCTTACTGCATCGCCCGCTGGCGGAGCATGTGGTGAATCGGATAAACGGTCAACCGGCCATTGTCACCAGCTATAACGATAAACGGGAATCGGAATCCGCGCCGCTGCCGTTTTCGCTTTCTGCGTTACAGATTGAGGCGGCAAAGCGCTTTGGCCTGAGCGCGCAAAACGTGCTTGATATCTGTCAGAAGCTGTATGAAACCCACAAGTTGATCACCTATCCGCGTTCTGACTGCCGTTATCTGCCGGAGGAACACTTTGCCGGACGCCATGCGGTGATGAACGCCATCGGCGTACATGCGCCGGATCTGTTACCGCAGCCGGTCATTGACCCTGATACCCGCAACCGCTGCTGGGATGATAAGAAGGTTGATGCGCATCACGCCATTATTCCTACCGCGCGCAGTGCGTCGATTAACCTTACCGACAATGAAACGAAGGTGTATAGCCTGATCGCGCGCCAGTACTTAATGCAGTTCTGCCCGGACGCCGTTTTCCGTAAGTGTGTGATCGAACTCGACATCGCCAAAGGCAAATTTGTCGCCAAAGCGCGGTTTCTGGCGGAAGCGGGCTGGCGCACGCTGCTTGGTAACAAAGAGCGAGACGAAGAAAACGACGGGACGCCGCTGCCGGTCGTGGCGAAAGACGACGAACTGCTGTGCGAGAAGGGTGAAGTGGTTGAACGTCAGACCCAGCCGCCGCGCCACTTTACCGATGCCACGCTGCTGTCGGCGATGACGGGGATTGCCCGCTTTGTGCAGGACAAAGATCTGAAAAAGATCCTCCGCGCCACCGACGGGCTGGGTACGGAAGCGACCCGCGCGGGGATCATTGAGCTTTTGTTTAAGCGCGGTTTCCTCACCAAGAAAGGGCGCTATATTCACTCCACTGACGCCGGAAAGGCGCTGTTCCATTCGCTGCCGGAGATGGCGACCCGTCCGGACATGACGGCGCACTGGGAGTCTATTCTGACGCAAATCAGTGAAAAACAGTGCCGCTATCAGGATTTTATGCAGCCGTTAATCGGTACGTTGTACCAATTGATCGACCAGGCGAAGTCCACGCCGGTGCGTCGCTTCCGCGGGATCGTCGCGCCGGGTAGCGGCGGCGGTAGCAGCGAGAAGAAAAAGGGTGCGCCGCGTAAGCGAGCGGCGAAAAAAAGCCCGCCATCAGCAGAGGCAGGCATCTAGTTCGTTGGGGAAGAATTAAATCACTCCCTGACCAAACATCGCGTCGGCGACTTTCACGAAGCCCGCGATATTCGCGCCGCGCACGTAGTTAGTCTGCTTGCTTTCACCGCCGTACTCCACGCAGGCGTGGTGAATATCCAGCATAATGTGGTGCAGGCGCGCATCCACTTTTTCCGCTTTCCAGCTCATGCGCGCGGCGTTCTGCGCCATCTCCAGACCGGAGGTCGCCACGCCGCCAGCGTTTGCCGCCTTACCCGGAGCAAACAGTACGCCCGCATCCAGGAACAGATCGGTCGCTTCGATGGTGGTTGGCATGTTGGCCCCTTCGGCGACCGCCTTCACGCCGTTGGCGATCAGCATGCGCGCGGCGTCGACATCCAGCTCGTTCTGCGTCGCGCAAGGCAGGGCGATATCCACCGGGACTGACCACGGTTGTTTACCCTCCAGCCAGGTCAGGCCAAACTCTTTGGCATACGCGGACAGGCGGCTGTCACGATTTGCTTTGATTTCGCACAGGCGCGCCAGCTTTTCTTTGCTAAAGCCGCTTTCGTCAACCACTGTACCGCTGGAGTCAGAGGCGGTGACGACGCGGGCGCCAAACTCCATCGCTTTTTCAATCGCATATTGCGCCACGTTGCCGGAACCGGACACCGCCACGCGCATACCTTCAAAGCCCAGACCATGACGTTTAAGCATCGCTTCAGTGAAATAGACCAGGCCGTAACCGGTGGCTTCCGGGCGGATAAGACTGCCGCCGAACGAAAGACCTTTACCTGTAAACACACAGGCGCTGTTATTGGACAGCTTGCGCATCATCCCGGCCATAAAGCCCACTTCACGCCCCCCGACGCCGATATCACCCGCCGGCACGTCGGTGTCCGGACCCAAATGGCGATACAGTTCGGTCATTAGCGCCTGGCAGAAACGCATCACTTCGCCTTCGCTTTTGCCTTTTGGATCGAAGTCGCTGCCGCCTTTACCCCCGCCCATTGGCAGGGTAGTCAGCGCGTTTTTAAAGGTTTGCTCAAAGCCGAGGAATTTAAGGATCGAGAGGTTAACGGACGGGTGGAAACGCATGCCGCCCTTATAGGGGCCGATCGCTGAGTTAAACTGGACGCGCCAGGCACGGTTGACCTGCACCTGATTACGATCGTCGAGCCACACTACGCGGAACTGAATCACACGCTCTGGCTCAACCAAACGTTCAAGCAACGACATTTCACGGTAACGGGGATTTTGCTCAAGGAAAGGCCACAGGGTGGTCATCACTTCGCGAACGGCCTGCGCGAACTCGGTTTGATTCGGGTCGCGCTTTTGTACATGGTTGAGGAATGATTCCAGAGAGCGTGTCTGATCCATAGATAAACCTTATATTTAAACGATTGTAATTGTGTTTTTAATGAATATGTATTTGCAGTTTTTGACTATACCACCAGGAATGTGACGGGAAGCAAGAAAAAAATGGTGCCGCTAAGCAAATTAATAACCGGGCGTGGGTCATAACAAAAAGCGATGACGGGCGGGATTAAAGTTTTCGCCATGAAAGACCGTTATAGTGAGAACAGTCCCGCAATAATAAGGAATTTCTATGCGCGCTTTCGCCCTCGCCGCCGCCGTGATGACCCTCGCTTTTTCCGCGACAGCTAACCCGATCTCTCACCCGCAGGTCGAGGTCAACGTGCCGCCGGAGGTGTTCAGTACGGGTGGCCAACGTGTGCAGCCCTGTCTACATTGCTGCATTTATCAGGATCAGTATTATTCGGAGGGCGCGGTGATTAAAGTGGAGGGTGTGCTGTTGCAGTGTCAGCGCGATGAAAAAACGATCAGCACGAATCCGCTGGTCTGGCGTCGCGTAAAAGCATAAACGCCTTGAGCAGGGGAATATCGGCGGGAGCAAGCGGATATTCCTGTGCGACGTGCGGCTCGCACCATACCAACCGCTGATGCGCATGGGCGGTTAACGCGCCGCTGAATGCCGGAACATGCCAGGCATGCAGGTGAATGATGCGGCCCGAAACTTCACGCTGATGGCTGGCAACGTAGGCTCCGACAGTGGCGCAGATACCCAGTTCTTCCTGTAACTCACGGGCAAGCGCCTGCGGCTGTGTTTCGCCAGGTTCGACTTTTCCACCCGCAAACTCCCATAACCCAGGTTGATCCGCATGGGCAGGGCGCTGGGCGAGCAATATTTTGCCATCACGCTCGATAATGGCGGCGACAACGTCGAGGGTTTTCATCATATTCATCAATGTCTAACGGGATAAAGTGACATACTATCGTTATCTTTGTTTGACCTGAAGTCCCAGGAGTTTCCCTTGAACGATCCGCAATCGTGGGTTAAGCCGCTGACCCGTTTACCTTTACCGCTTAAGCCGCTGGTTCAAACCCAGAAAAAACATTACGGTGAGGTACTGCACCCGACGCGCTGGTGGGGGCGGATGCCGTTTCTGTTCTGGCTGGTGGCGCTGTTTGTCGGTTTTCTGGAGCGCAAACGGGCGCGGCTGACGCCGGACATGCGCGCGCTGTTGATGACCCGCGTTTCTCAGATATGTCACTGCGCATTTTGCGTTGATGCGAACAGCCTGAGGTTGGCGGAGCGCTGTGGCGCGATGGATAAAGTGCTGGCGGTGGCAAACTGGCAGACGTCCGCGCTGTTTAGCGAGGAGGAGCGCGTGGCGCTGGCCTATGCTGAAGCCGTCACCGCGACGCCGCCGAAGGTTGATGACGCGCTAAAGGCGCAAATGACGGCGCATTTTACAGACGAGGTGATTAGCGAAATGACCGCGCTGCTGGCGTTTCAGAATCTTTCGGCGCGCTTTAACGCCGCGCTGGATATCCCCTCACAGGGCTTGTGTGACAGCCTGAAAGGAGCGCCGCGTGCTTGACCGTCATCTGCATCCGCGCTGCAAACCGTTTTTGCACCGTTGCGCCGGGCTGCTCGACAAACCAGGGGTGTCAGCGGACGGCGTAACGCTGTTTGGCTTTGCCATCGGCGTACTGGCGCTGCCGTTTCTCGCGCTGGGATGGTATTTTGCGGCGCTGGTCGCCATCGTGCTGAACAGACTGCTGGATGGGCTGGACGGCGCGCTGGCCCGGCGCAGGGGACTGACCGACGCGGGGGGATTTCTCGATATTTCGCTCGATTTTCTGTTTTACGCGCTGGTGCCGTTTGGTTTTATCCTCGCACAGCCGGAGCAAAACGCGCTGGCGGGCGGCTGGCTGCTGTTTGCTTTTATTGGCACCGGCAGCAGTTTTCTTGCCTTTGCCGCCCTCGCGGCGAAACACAATATCGATAATCCCGGTTACGCGCATAAATCGTTTTATTATCTGGGCGGGCTAACGGAAGGGACGGAAACCCTGTTGCTTTTTGTGCTGTGCTGTCTGTTTCCGGCCTGTTTTGCGCCGTTGGCGTGGATCTTTGGCGCGCTCTGCTGGTTGACCACGTTCACCAGAATCTGGAGTGGATACCAGACCCTGAAAGCGATTCAGCGTCAGAAATAAGGTTGCGCCGGATGGGCCATGCGCGCATCCGGCCATTTGCGGTTACAGGCTGCTTTGCGGACCCCGTTCGCCACGGGCAACCGGGTTTTTCGGATCGCTGCTCCATTCATACCAGCCGCCGTCGTACACCGACACGTTCTGCCACCCCATCGCCCGGGCGTACATAAACGTTTCCGAAGCGCGCCAGCCGGTGCCGCAATAAAAAGCGATCTGTTGATCCGGCAGAATGTTCCACTGCTTCCACATTGCGGCAATGTCGTCTGCGCTGCGCATGGTGCCGTCCGGGTTATGGAAATCTTCCATATGCGTGGAGTCGCTGCCCGCATGACCCCAGCGCGCGCCGGCAATTTCGCCTTTTGG
Organism: Citrobacter sedlakii NBRC 105722; assembly: GCF_000759835.1. Taxonomy (GTDB): domain Bacteria; phylum Pseudomonadota; class Gammaproteobacteria; order Enterobacterales; family Enterobacteriaceae; genus Citrobacter_A; species Citrobacter_A sedlakii. The sequence continues at coordinate 18,470 of NZ_BBNB01000006.1, read as the reverse complement.
CTTAATGTAGCTATACCCGCTGGTGGCGCCAATAAATTCCGGCCAGGAGCGAATGCTGACCAGCGAGGCGTCCTGCCTGTGCAGCAGTCTGCGCGCCTGCTGTGTGTCGATCATCAGCTGTGGCTGCGCCGGAATAGTCACGCCGAAATCCGTCGCGGGTTTGACTTTCGCTGGCATCCCGCGTTCCACCGGTAGCCCGGCGTCAGACCAGCTCTGCCAGCCGCCGTCGAGCAGGCGAACGTCCTTCACCCCGGCGTAGAGCAGAATTTGCGCCACGCGGGCGGCGGCATAGACATCGCGCCCGTAGAGAATCACCGTCGTGTCGTGACGAAGACCGTGTCTGGCCAGCATCGCCTTAAGATCGGCATCGGGGACTTTATTCCACAGCGGCTCGCTTTCCACTTCGTTGGTATCGATATAGCCCGCGCCCGGAATATGACTGATAAGATAACGCTTCGGCGCGCCCCAGGCGGCTTCGATCACTTTCCAGTCACCGGCAGGTTTAGCGGCGACCGCGTTGCCTTGTTGCAGTTCGTGCAGCCACTGTGGGTACACCAGTTGTTCAAAATGCGCCAGCCGCTGGAGGCGAGCGGGATCCTGAAGCGCGTCGGTGAGCGTAGAAACCGGGTTTAGACCGGCTTTTTCCAGTCGGTTTTTCACCGCCTGAATCGCCGTTTCACTGCCATAGAGCGCGACCGGGGTGTTGGCGCTAAGGTGATGTTGTTGGATCCACGCTTCGATCTGTTCATCGCTCATGGCGTCGAGCCAGCTGGCGGAGAGATTCAGTGCCGATGGTTCATGGCCGGAAGGGCCGTTAGCGCTCTGCGGCCAGCCGTTATAAAAAGCGCTGGGGCGGGTGTCAATGGCGATGCCATTTTTCTGCATGAGCTGGTGGAAAGTGAGCGCCTGCGTCATATCAGCAGCCCAGGAGGAAGCGCAAGCCAGCCCTAAAGCCATTGCCAGCGCGGTCAGTTGAGAAACACGTTTCATCGAATTGCCCGACGTTGAGATAAGAGGGCGACATTTTCTGCTTCCTGGAGGCGAAAAACTTTGCGTTAACACAGGATGCGCGCATATTTATACGGCGCTGGTCAGCCGCAAAATCTGTCCGCCGGCCGGCACATCTTCCGGGTCGTGGGTGACCTGAACCACGGGAATCTTCAGGCGGCGGACCTCTTCAAAGACCCATTGGCGAAAATCAGCGCGCCGGTCGGCGTCAAGACGCGCGAACGGTTCATCTAACAGTAGCGCCCGTGGCTGTGCCAGCAGGGCGCGGAGCAGCGCCACCCGGCCACGCTGGCCACCGGAGAGCGTCGCCGGATCGCGTGACGTGAACCCCGCCATTCCCGCGCGTTCCAGCGCATGTTGTACCGCCTGTTCGCGCGCCGCGCCTTTCACGGCGGCCGGTAGCGCCAGCAGCAGGTTCTGTCCTACAGTGAAGTGATCGAACAGCAAGGCATCCTGAAATAATATACCCACCTGCCGCGCGGCGGTGGGCAGCCGATCCAGTCGCCGATCGTCCAGCCACAGTTCGCCAGAAGCCGTCAGCGGCAGTGACAGCGCACCAACCAGCCAGGCCAACAGCGAGGATTTTCCGCAGCCGGAAGGGCCCATTAACGTGACAATGTCACCTTTTGCCGCCTCAAACGTTAATGGGCCGAACAACGGGGTCTGTTTCAGGTACAGAGAAAGATGACGAACAGTTAGCATTATCGCATTCCTTGACGGGCACGACCGACCCAGGTTGAGATGCCGGCAGCCAGCATAAACACCAGCAACGGTAACAACAGTTGCCACAGAGCCTGCGCCGCCAGGATGCCGGTGCTGCCGCCGCTACTGAGGGCAACGGCTTCTGTCGTCAGGGTCGGAAAGCGCCCTGCGCCCAGCCACAGCGTCGGCATATATTGCGCAATGCTCACAGAAAAACCGACCGCCAGCGCAATCAGCGCCGGGCGCAGCATCAGCGGGCATTTCAGGTAGCAGAAAATTTTTACTGGCGACCAGCCCAGCGTTTGCGCCACCAGAATCAATCGCGGGTCGATGCGCCGCCAGGTCGGTTGCAGTACGAAAAGCATCCATGGCGCAACCCACAGCAGGTGGCCCCAGATGAGGGTAGAAAACTGTCCGTCATGCCCGGTGCGCAGTGCGACAGCATACTGACCGACCACCAACGGTAGCGCGGGCAGCAGGATCGGTAACCAGACCCAACGATGCCTGTGCCGTGGCCCCCATTCCAGCCAGAGCAGTAACATAACCAGCGCCAGTACGCTGGCGAGCGCGCCTATTTGCAGGCTGTTGAGCAACGCGTCGACGTCGGGCGTGGCATCTCGCGCGAGCACAGCCAACAAAAGCGCGCACACGAGTCCCGTCAGCGGCAGTGCGCGCGACAACGCCTTTCCGCTCAGGGCCGGAACGTGAGGCTGACGCAGACCGTTGACGGAGGGCAATGTTCGCCGCCAGATACGCCAGATCAGATATCCAACCAGCGCAAAGAGGGCGAGTAACATGACCAGCAGCAGGCTGGCCAATGCCCCTTTACTCTGTTGGTCGCTGTCGCCCTGGCTTAGCCATTGCCAGCTTAGTACGGCCAGCGTGGGCGGGTTACCAGGGCCGAGAATCATCGCGACGTCTACTGTCGAAAGCGTCCACGCGACCACTGCCAGCATCACCACGCCCAGTGCCGGGGCCATTGAGGGAAGGATCAACCAACGCATCGCCTGGTAACGGTTGTAGCCCAGTGAGTCGAGGATAATGACCTGACCACTGAGACGTGTTTCGCTCAGCAGGACCGTCAAAATCCACAGTACAAAAGCGCTCTCTTTCACTGCAAGCGTGACCCCCAGTCCAATGCCATAGCTGTCCATCGGCGGCGTGAACGCTGGCAGTGCGCGCCAGAGTAAGCCGCCTTCGGCAAACAGCAGGAGCGTTGCGCTGGCAAAGGCGACGTGAGGGATGGCCAGCAGCCACGGCAGTCGACCGGCCAGGCGGCGCCATCGATCGCCTGGCCAGAGCGACACGACGATCGCCAGCGCGATGAACAGCGCGCCGACGGCGGCGACGATCGTGGAAACCACGGTGGCCAGCAGCGCTTGCGGTAACTGCGGATCGGCAAACAGCGCCTGCCAGTGCGCGAATGACAGGGCCGGGGAGATCAGCAGTACGCTGGCGGGCACTAATGGCGCGTAGACAACCAGCATGCACAGCCAGGCCAGCAGCGTTAGCGCGTACCGTAACGGCGCAGCCATTCCTGCTCCAGGGCGTTGATCCAGGCGGCGTGAGGTTCAGGTAACACGGCAGGCAGGCCGCCCGGCGAGCGCGCAGCCAGCGCTTCTCGTTCGGCAACAGGCAGCGTTTGCGGGTCCAGTACCGAAGGATCGCCCCAGACTGCCGGGTCAGCTTTGCGCAGTTGCGCCTGCGGCGAGAGCAGGAAGTTTGCCACCACCTTCGCACCTGCTTCGGCACGGGCGTTGGCGGGAATCGTCACAAAATGAACGTTGCCAATCATGCCATCAGAAAAGCCAAAGCTGTAGCTGCTGTCCGGCAGTTCGCCGCTGGCGACTTTTTGCTGCGCGTGGGCCGGGTTAAAGGTCAGCGACAGGCGCAGCGTACCGCTGTTCAGCAACGCATCCATGCGCGCCGGCGAAGCGGGAAAGTCTTTCCCCTGACGCCACAGATACGGGTGCAACGCGTCGAGATAGCGCCACAATGGCGCGGTTACCTCCGCAAAACGGGCGGAATCGGGCGCAACGGTTAGCGCTGTCGGCGTGCGGGTCAGCGAGATGAGTAACTGTTCGAGAAATGCCGTACCGGTGAAGTCCGGCGGACGCGGATAGCTTACGGTACCCGGGTGGGCTTTGGCGAACGCCAGTAGCGCCTGCGGACTTTGCGGCGGCTGCGGCGTGACGTTTCGATCCGCAATAAAGGTGAGCTGTGCGCCGCCCCAGGGCGATTCCGCACCGTCGGTAGGCACGGAGAAATCTTCCCGCACCGGCTTTTGCGTATCGACATAACGCCAGTTAGGCAGCGTCTCCGCCCACTGAGTTTGCAGCAGTCCCGCTTCTTTCAGCGTGCGGAAATTTTCGCCGTTTACCCACAAGAGATCTACCGAACCGCCGTCTTTCCGCCCGGCGGCGGCTTCGGTCTGAATACGTTTTACCGCGTCCGCAGCGTCGGCCAGACGGACGATTTTCAGGTCAATAGCGTAATGGGTTTTCATTTCACCGCTGACCCAGTCCAGATACCGGTTGATCGCCGGATCGCCTCCCCAGGCGTTAAACCAGACTGTCTGGCCTTTGGCTTCTTCTTTAACCTGCTGCCAGCTGTCAGCGGCATGAACCTGAGCGCTTAACAGCAGGCCTGCAATAACGCATCCCCAACGCATAGTTACTCCTGAAAAAAACGTGTTGCCAGCCAGCGCGAGGCCAGCGGTAAAAGCCCGAGCAGCGCAAACGCGGCCAGCATAGCGGGTGAGATAATGTCACGCATGGATGTCAGATGACCCAGTTGCCTGCCGGCATTGAGATACACCAACGTGGCGGGCAGCATTCCCAGTTGGCTGACCCACCAGTAGCGGCGCACGCTAATGGATGTGACTCCCGCCAGCAGATTCACCACCACGAACGGGAACAACGGCATCAGGCGCAGCGCAAAGAGATAGCCGACGCCGTTGCGCGCGATCCCGCGATTCACCGGCATCATCTGGCGGGAAAAACGGTGCGATACCCAGTCACGCAGCAGATAACGGCTGGTGAGCATAGCGAGCGTGGCGCCCAGCGTCGAGGCAAATGAGACCAACAGCGTCCCTTGCCACAGACCAAACAACGCGCCGCCGAGCAGGGTTAACAGCGCCGCGCCGGGTACAGACAGGGCTGCTACGGCGGTATAGAGCAGGAAATAGAGCGTCGCGCAAAGCAACGGCCACTGGCGCTGCCAGTCCACCAGCAGAGCGTGGTTGCGCCTGAGCGTATCAAGCGTGAGAAAGCCGGGGGGCGTGAGCCACATCAACCCGGCTATGAAAAGGACAAGGATACCCGCTAACAGGTATTTTCGGCTGTTCACCGGTCTCTATCAAACGTGAAACTTCGCCCATACCGGCGCGTGATCGGAGGGTTTTTCCATACTGCGGATATCGTAGTCGATGCCGGTTTCGACGCAACGTTCCGCCAGCGGCTGGCTTGCCAGTAGCAGATCGATGCGCAGGCCGCGGTTGTCATCAAAGCCTTTTGAACGGTAATCAAACCACGAGAACCGATCCACCGTTTCCGGGTGCGCGTGGCGGAAGGTGTCCACCAGTCCCCAGTTCAGCAAACGTCCCATCCATTCACGTTCTTCCGGCAGGAACGAACATTTTCCGGTGCGCAGCCAGCGCTTACGGTTTTCTTCGCCGATACCGATGTCCAGATCGGTCGGGCTGATGTTCATATCGCCCATGATCAATACCGGATTATCGCGCTTCAGTTCAGTGTCGAGATACTGCTGCAGGTTTTGATAGAACCGTTCTTTCGCCGGAAATTTGACGGGGTGGTCGCGGCTTTCACCCTGCGGAAAATAACCGTTAATCACCGTCACGTTGCCCAGAGGCGAGGGGAGTTCCGCCATGATAATGCGGCGCTGCGCTTCTTCACCGTCGCCAGGGAATCCGCGACGGACGGCGACAGGCGTCTCTTTTGTCAATAGCGCCACGCCGTAATGGCCTTTCTGACCATGATAAAACACGTTGTAGCCGAGTTTCGCCACGTCCTCAAGCGGAAACATGTCATCGTGAACTTTTGTCTCCTGAAGGCCGATGACGTCAGGTTGGTGTTTTTCGACAATGGCTTCCAGTTGATGAGGTCTGGCGCGCAAGCCGTTGATATTAAAAGAGACAAATTTCATAGTCGCTGCCACTTTGCTGGGTGAATAGTGCAAGGATGGTAGCAGAATTTACGTTGGCTGACTGCCACTTGTCGCCAGATTCCTGCAATGAATGCGAATGGTGTTAACGATGGTGCAACATTTGCCCGCTTTCAGGGCGAATTGCGCCAGAATGGCGCAGCAATTTCCGGTAAATTTCGCAGACGATCACATTTCCAGAATTATATTTGGTATGTGCATAATATTGCGGTTTTTCATCCATTTATTCACCTTTCCAGCAAACATATTCACTTTTTATGCAGTAAAAATGAATATCGACAGGCTATAACCCATTGATTTTGTGTTTCTCCATCCCGTTTATGCATTTTTTCGCTGGCTGGCATGAAGCCTGCAATCTACATTTACAGCGCAAACACACTATTTATTAACATATAAATAACTTTTTATTTACCGTTGAGGTTGCTATGTCTCAGTCAATTACGCGTGAAAATTTTGATGAATGGATGATGCCCGTTTATGCCCCGGCGCCTTTTATTCCGGTACGTGGCGAAGGTTCACGCTTGTGGGATCAGCAGGGTAAAGAGTATATCGATTTCGCCGGGGGGATTGCGGTCAATGCCCTTGGTCATGCGCACCCGGAACTGCGAGACGCGCTAAATGAACAAGCTGGCAAATTCTGGCACACCGGTAATGGTTACACTAACGAACCGGCGCTGCGGCTGGCGAAAAAACTCATCGACGCCACCTTTGCCGATCGCGTTTTCTTTTGTAACTCCGGGGCGGAAGCTAATGAAGCGGCGCTGAAGCTGGCGCGAAAATATGCCCACGATCGCTACGGCAGCGAGAAGAGCGGCATTGTGGCGTTCAAAAATGCTTTTCATGGCCGCACGTTGTTTACCGTCAGTGCTGGCGGGCAACCGGCCTATTCTCAGGACTTTGCGCCGCTGCCGCCGGATATCCGCCACGCGGTATATAACGACATTAACTCCGCCAGCACCCTGATCGACGACACCACCTGCGCGGTGATCGTTGAGCCGATGCAGGGCGAAGGCGGGGTGTTGCCCGCCACGCCTGCGTTCCTGCAGGGCTTGCGCGAGCTGTGCGATCGTCACAACGCGCTGTTGATTTTTGACGAAGTCCAGACCGGCGTCGGTCGCACCGGTGAGCTGTACGCCTATATGCATTACGGCGTTACGCCCGATCTGCTGACCACGGCGAAAGCGCTCGGCGGCGGATTCCCCATCGGCGCGCTGCTGGCACGTGAGGCCTGCGCCAGCGTGATGACCGTCGGTACGCACGGAACCACTTACGGCGGCAATCCGCTGGCGACCGCAGTCGCCGGGAAACTGCTGGACATTGTGAATACCCCGGCGATGCTGAACGGCGTCAAACAGCGCCACGACGGGTTTGTTGAGCGCCTGAACGCCATTAACCAGCATACCGGCCTGTTTAGCGAAATTCGCGGTCTGGGTCTGCTGATTGGCTGCGTGCTGAACGCCGGGTATGCCGGTCAAGCCAAACAGATAGCGCAGGAAGCGGCGAAAGCGGGCGTGATGGTGCTGATTGCCGGGGCTAACGTGGTACGTTTCGCCCCTGCACTGAACGTCACCGAAGAAGAAATGACCACTGGGCTGGATCGCTTCGCGCAGGCCTGCGCACAGATCAAGGCTGGAGGTTCCTCATGAGAGTAATCCGTCCTGCTGAACAGGGTGATGTCGCTGCGCTGATGCAGCTTGCCGGTAAAACCGGCGGCGGTCTGACGTCGTTACCGGCGAATGAAGCGACGCTGGCAGCGCGCATCGATCGCTCAATTAAGACCTGGCGGGGAGAACTGCCGAAAAGTGAACAAGGGTTCGTGTTTGTACTGGAAGACAGCGAAACCGGGGAGGTGGGCGGGATTTGCGCCATCGAGGTGGCGGTCGGGCTGAATGATCCGTGGTACAACTACCGTGTAGGGACGCTGGTGCATGCCTCGAAAGAGCTGAACGTCTATAACGCGCTGCCGACGCTGTTTCTCAGTAATGACCACACCGGCAGCAGCGAGTTGTGTACGCTATTTCTAGATCCGGACTGGCGCAAAGAAGGCAATGGTTATCTGCTGTCAAAATCGCGCTTTATGTTTATGGCGGCGTTTCGCGACAGGTTTAATGAAAAGGTGGTTGCGGAAATGCGCGGCGTCATTGATGAGAACGGCTACTCTCCGTTCTGGGAAAGCCTGGGCAAGCGCTTTTTCTCAATGGAATTTAGCCGCGCGGATTTCCTGTGCGGTACCGGGCAAAAAGCGTTTATCGCGGAACTTATGCCCAAACATCCTATTTATACCCATTTTCTCAGCCATGAGGCGCAGGCGGTGATAGGTCAGGTCCATCCGCAGACGGCGCCTGCCCGCGCGGTGCTGGAAAAAGAGGGATTTCGCTACCGTAACTACATCGATATTTTCGATGGCGGGCCGACACTCGAGTGTGACATCGACCGGGTACGCGCCATTCGTAAAAGTCGGCTGGTGGAGGTTGTCGAAGGACAGCCTGCCCCTGGGGATTATCCGGCCTGCCTGGTGGCTAATGAGAATTACCAGAACTTCCGCGTCATGCTGGTGCGCGCGGACCCGGATACGCAGCGGTTGGTGCTCACGGCAGCACAGCTGGATGCCCTGAAATGTCAGGCGGGGGAAAGCGTGCGCTTTGTCCGTCTTTGCGCTGAGGAGAAAACGGTATGACGTTATGGATTAATGGTGACTGGCTGAGCGGTCAGGGGGAGCGTCGGGTTAAACGCGATCCGGTGAAGGGGGACGTGCTTTGGGAAGGTCACGACGCGGATGCCGATCAGGTGTTGCAGGCCGTTCGCGCTGCCCGCGCGGCGTTTCCGGCATGGGCAAAACGTCCTTTTAGCGAGCGTCAGGCGATTGTAGAGGCGTTTGGCGGGCTGCTGGAAAACAATAAAACGCAGCTCACCGCGATTATCGCCCGCGAAACGGGTAAGCCGCGGTGGGAAGCGGCCACGGAAGTGACGGCGATGATCAATAAAATCGCCATTTCGATCAACGCGTACCACGCTCGTACCGGAGAGCAGCAGAGTGCGTTGCCGGACGGCGCAGCGACGCTGCGCCATCGTCCGCATGGCGTGCTGGCGGTGTTTGGCCCCTACAATTTCCCCGGACATCTGCCGAATGGCCATATCGTCCCGGCGCTGCTGGCTGGCAATACGGTGCTTTTTAAACCCAGTGAACTCACGCCGTGGACCGGTGAAGCCGTAATCAAACTCTGGCAGCAGGCCGGATTGCCCCCCGGCGTCGTGAATCTGCTTCAGGGCGGTCGCGAAACGGGACAAGCGCTGAGCGCGCAGGACGATCTGGATGGTCTGCTGTTTACCGGTAGCGCGAATACGGGTTATCAACTGCACCGCCAGCTTGCCGGACAGCCGGAAAAAATTCTCGCGCTGGAAATGGGGGGAAATAACCCGTTGATCGTCGAAAACCCGGCAGATATCGACGCCGCCGTGCACCTGACTTTACAGTCGGCGTTTATTACTGCCGGACAGCGCTGCACCTGCGCGCGCCGTTTACTGGTCAAAAAAGGGGCGCAGGGCGATGCCTTTCTTGCGCGGCTGGTCGAGGTGAGTCAGCGGTTACAGCCGGGGCGCTGGGACGCTGAGCCGCAGCCTTTTTTCGGCGGGCTGATTTCAGCGCAGGCGGCGAAGCACGTCTACATGGCCTGGCAGCGTCTGGCGGCGCTTGGCGGTAAGACGTTGCTGACGCCGCGTCTGATTGAGGAAGGCACGTCGCTGCTGTCGCCAGGGATTGTGGAATTGACCGATGTGGCAAATGTGCCCGACGACGAAGTGTTTGGCCCGCTGTTGGGCGTCTGGCGTTATGACCGTTTTGAGGACGCGATAGCGCTGGCGAACCAGACACGCTTTGGCCTGTCGTGCGGACTTATCTCGCCCGATCGTGCACAGTTTGACCAGTTGCTTCTGGAAGCGCGCGCGGGGATCGTCAACTGGAATAAACCACTGACCGGAGCCGCGAGCACCGCGCCGTTTGGCGGAGTGGGGGCATCCGGTAACCATCGCGCCAGCGCGTGGTACGCCGCGGATTACTGCGCCTGGCCGATGGCGAGCCTCGAATCACCGACATTGACGCTGCCGGGCGTCCTGAGTCCCGGGCTTGATTTCTCTCGTGAGGAAGGATTATGAACGCGCGCGAGGTTAATTTTGACGGGCTGGTGGGGCTGACGCACCATTATGCCGGGTTGTCGTTTGGTAATGTGGCGTCCACGCAGCACCGCTTTCAGGTATCGAATCCGCGCCTGGCCGCAAAGCAAGGATTGCAGAAAATGAAAGCGCTGGCCGATGCCGGGTACCCGCAGGCAGTGATCCCGCCGCATGAACGGCCATTTATTCCGGCGCTTCGCCAGCTCGGGTTTAGCGGTAGCGATGAGCAGATCCTCGCAAAGGTGGCCCGGCACGCGCCGCAGTGGCTTTCCAGCGTCAGTTCAGCGTCGCCGATGTGGGTCGCCAATGCGGCCACGGTCGCACCGTCTGCTGATACTCTGGATGGTAAAGTTCATTTGACGGTGGCAAACCTCAACAATAAGTTTCACCGATCGCTGGAGGCTCCGACGACCGAAGCGCTGCTGCGAGCCATTTTTCACGATGATCGTTATTTTTCGCTTCATTCGGCGCTGCCGCAGGTGGCGATGCTTGGCGATGAAGGCGCGGCGAATCACAGTCGTCTGGGGGCTAACTATGGCGATCCTGGCATCCAGCTGTTTGTGTACGGGCGTGAAGAGGGCAATCAGACCCGGCCTTCTCATTATCCGGCGCGCCAGACCCGTGAGGCCAGCGAGGCGGTCGCGCGGCTGAATCAGGTTAATCCGCGGCAGTGCATTTTTGCCCAGCAGCATCCTGATGTGATTGATCTCGGTGTTTTCCATAACGACGTTATTGCGGTGTCGAATCGGCAAGTGCTGTTTTGCCATGAGCAGGCTTTCGCCAGCCAGGATCAGGTACTGGACCAGCTGCGCGCCCGCGTGCCGGGTTTTACGCCTGTCGTGGTGCCTGCGTCAGAGGTATCTGTTTCCGATGCGGTTGCCACCTATTTGTTTAACAGCCAACTGCTGAGCCGTGAAGATGGCTCGATGATGCTGGTGCTGCCGCAGGAGTGTCGTGAACATGCGGGGGTATGGCGTTATCTGACAAACCTGCTGGAAGGCGACAACCCGATCCGCGATATGCGTGTGTTTGACCTGCGTGAAAGTATGTCCAACGGCGGCGGTCCTGCGTGTCTGCGCCTGCGGGTCGTGTTGACCGATGAGGAGTTGCGGGCGGTGAATCCGGCGGTGATGATGAACGACACCCTGTTTTCCGCCCTCAACGACTGGGTGGATCGTTACTATCGCGACCGGCTGACCGCCGCAGACCTGGCGGACCCGCAGTTGCTGCGGGAAGGTCGCGAAGCGCTGGACACCCTGACGCAGTTGCTGAAACTTGGTTCTGTCTATCCGTTTCAGCAGGCAGGAGAGCGACATGGATGATTTCCTTGCTGTCACCCTGGCAGGCGTGATACCGAAGGTCTCCGAAGGGAAAGGCCCGGGCTTTCACTGGCGTCAGACGGCGCCGGGCATCCTTGAGCTGATCCCGGAAAAGGCGACCGATCGGGCGTTAGTGATTTCGGCCGGTATTCACGGTAATGAAACGGCGCCGGTGGAAATGCTTAGCGCGCTGCTGACGAGATTAATGGCGGGTGAGATCCCTCTGCGCTGGCGGCTGTTGCTGATTCTGGGCAACCCACAGGCGCTGGCAGAGGGCAAGCGCTACTGTCACAGTGATATGAACCGGATGTTCGGCGGGCGCTGGCAGCAGTTTGAAGAAAGTGGTGAAACGCTACGCGCGCGGCAACTGGAACGATGCCTGGAGGATTTCTGGTGTCGGGAAGCAACCCCGACCCGCTGGCATCTCGATCTTCATACCGCCATCCGTGGTTCTCATCATCTGCGGTTTGGCGTGTTGCCGCAGCGTCCGATTCCGTGGGATGACGGTTTTCTCGACTGGCTCGGCGCCGCCGGGCTTGAGGCGCTGGTCTTTCATCAAACACCAGGCGGTACGTTTACGCATTTTAGCGCAGCGCATTTCGGCGCGCTTTCCTGCACGCTGGAGCTGGGAAAGGCATTACCGTTCGGGCAAAACGATCTACGCCAGTTTGCGCCTACCGCAGACGCGTTGTCCGCTCTGCTGGCCGGGAAGGGAGAAAAGCGCAGCGGCGCGCAGCCGGTTCGCTATCGTGTAGTATCACAAATTATGCGACGCAGCGAAGCATTTGTGCTGCATATTGACCGTCAGACGCTGAACTTTACACCGTTTCAAAAAGGCACACTGTTAGCCGAAGACGGCGCCGAGCGCGTTATTGTACGCCACGAAGTTGAGTACGTTCTTTTTCCCAACCCTGCCGTCGCACCCGGTTTACGCGCCGGACTGATGCTGGAAAAAATCAACTGACCTATTTACCGCAGGCTCTCTTTGCCTGCGGTTCTTATTATATCGTGCGTCTGTGAAATATTACGGATTATTCCTGGCAAATTGCTTTATTATTCATCATTGCTGAGTTATAGTTCTTCATATTTCCTGCAAAATCATCCGCTTGTCATTTTTTCTTGCCATTCTTCGCCATAATTTCTTTTTTCCTCCACAATTGGCGAAAAGTTGTTTTTTATACTTTCATTGTTTTACCGATACTCTGACTAATTGACGATAAAGCCGCTAAAGTTAATCTCGTCAACACGGCACGGCTCTTGTTGGTAAGAGTTAAGAAAGCCGTAAAAAATAACTGAAAGGAAGGATAAAGAATATGCGTAAATTAACTGCACTGTTTGTTGCTTCTACCCTGGCTCTGGGCGCTGCTAACCTGGCTCACGCAGCCGAAACCACCGCCGCCGCGCCAGCGGATGCAAAACCCATGATGCACCATAAAGGCAAATTTGGTCCGCATCATGACATGATGTTCAAAGACCTGAATCTGACCGATGCGCAAAAGCAGCAGATTCGCGACATCATGAAAGAGAAACGCGCTGACATGAAACGCCCGTCTTTAGATGAGCGCCGCGCAATGCACGCGATCATTGCCAGCGACAGCTTCGATAAAGCCAAAGCTGAAGCGCAGATCGCAAAAATGGAAGAGCAGCGTAAAGCCAACATGCTGGCGCACATGGAAACACAGAATAAGATCTACAACATTCTGACCCCGGAACAGAAAAAGCAGTTTAATGCCAATTTTGAGAAGCGTCTGACAGAACGTCCGGCGCGAGACGGTAAAATGCCCGTACCTGCTGAGTAATCGCTGAGCAAACGGATCCGAAAACCGCCGGTCTTGTTCATCCTCTCCCATGAGGCGATGGACAGGCCCGGCGGTTTTTTTTACCGCAATAGGCCATTCCACCCTGACGCCAGTTATCTGCTGTTCATTAAAGCATCCGGGCTGAGGTCGATGATCTCGCAGGTGCCGGAAATCAAGGGCTTGCAGAGGATTTTGTAGCCATCATGATCAAAACCTGCCGGCGTTTGTACCAGCGTCGACACGTTATCCAGAGAGTCAACCGCGCCCAGCCAAAGCCAGTTATTAATAATGTGGTACTGCGTCATCCCCGCTCGGCTCTCTTTGAGCGCAATAGCGTTTTTCCACGGCCAGCATACAACACGCAGTTTTTCCAACGAATCCAGCAGGCGGGTCGCATGCTGGTCAGGGCTTTCTTTGCCGCAACAGGCCCCCGCGCAGCGCTTCAGCGCTGAGCGAAAACAGGCGCGACCGCGACTCAGCGGCTCAAGACCGAGCAGTCCATAACACAGCTTTTGTTCATCAGCGAGGGTCTGTAAGGCCTGCAACGCGGCGCGACGATTGGCAAAAAGACCAAACAGGTTGGCCGCGTGTGAAAAGTCGACGTCGCGTGCATAAACGACGTCAACGTTTTGCCCGCGAAGCTGGAGGGCGCAGAGTTGGCGGTTGCGCCGGAGTCGTTTGTTAAACAACGGCTGCTGTTCTTTAATAAGCCGGGCTTCCAGCAGCAGCGCGCCGATTTCTCCCGCGGTGCAGATCCAGGTAATGCGTCGGGACTGACGCAGCATGGCGGCTTCATCGGGGGTGCGCAGATGTGACAGTACCCGGCTGCGAATATTCACGCTTTTGCCTATGTACAGAGGCATGGCGTCGCTGTCGCCATGGAACAGATACACGCCGGGTACGCTGGGCAACGCATCAAGGAAAGGGCGCAGATGTTCGGGGTATTTGTAAATTGCTGCTGCTTCAAATTCTGGACGAGGGGCTGATTGACGCCGTACCACGGTTAACTCCGGATGCTGGTTATTCATCCAGTATAGCAGCGCAGCGGAGAGTAAAAAAGAGGCGATTTTGTGGAGGCTGGCCGGACAGCGCGCGTGGCGACATTATCCGGCCAGGTAAAATTACTGTTTCCAGAAATCGTCAAACACCGTAATGGGCGGACGGCGTTTATGTTCCGTCTTCAGGTACCAGCCTTCGATGATATTGGCAACGGCGGGATCGACGGCTTTGCCTTCCAGATAGTCATCAATATTGTCGTAGCTGACGCCGAGCGCGGTTTCATCCGGCAAAGAAGGGCGATCGTCTTCCAGGTCGGCGGTCGGGGCTTTCTTGTAAAGATGTTCCGGGCAGCCTAACGCGGCCAGCAACTGTTTGCCCTGACGTTTGTTCAGGCGGAACAGGGGATTAATGTCGGTGCCGCCGTCGCCATATTTCGTAAAGAAGCCAGTAATAGCTTCCGCCGCATGGTCGGTACCTACCACGACTCCGCTGGTCATTCCGGCGATACTGTACTGTGCCTTCATACGTTCGCGGGCTTTTTCGTTACCGCGCACAAAATCGCTCAGTTCAATCCCCGCGTCGCGCAACGCCTGTTCACTCGCCAGCACCGCGCCCTTAATGTTGACCGTCAACACACGATCCGGCTGGATAAAAGCAAGCGCGTCCTGGCAGTCCTGCTCGTCGAACTGCACCCCGAAAGGCAGGCGGACTGCAATAAATTGCAGCGCGTCATTACCTGTTTCTTCGCGCAGTTCGCTGATCGCCATCTGACAGAGTTTTCCTGCCAGCGTGGAGTCTTGCCCGCCGCTGATTCCCAGCACCAGGCTTTTCAGGAAGGAATAGCGTTGCAGATACGCTTTCAGAAAATCCACGCTGCGGCGAATTTCTTCTTCTGGATTAATGTGCGGCTTTGCGCCCAGCGCCTGGATGATCTCTTGTTGCAGAGACATGTAACCCCTCCCCAATATGAAATAAAAAAAGCAGTCTGTAATAAAGCTAACCCTTTGTCGCGCAAACGACAAGTCGGGGCGGGCCGTGTGGCGTTTAAAACGACATCCTGGTGACTTATTAGAATCATCCGAAACCAACTTCGTGTGGAGTGGTCGCTTGAAAAAAGTGGAGATGTATTCCAGGCTTACTTAACACGCTGAAAAACAAGAGGACGGAAAATGAACAAGAACGTAGCAGGAATTCTGAGCGCAGCGGCGGTATTGACTATGCTGGCAGGCTGTACGGCTTACGATCGTACAAAAGACCAATTCGTTCAGCCGGTAGTAAAAGACGTGAAAAAAGGCATGAGCCGTTCACAGGTTGAACAGATTGCCGGTAAACCTTCTTCTGAAGTCAGCATGATCCATGCTCGCGGTACCTGCCAGACCTACATTCTGGGTCAACGTGATGGTAAAGCTGAAACCTATTTCGTCGCCCTTGACGATACCGGGCATGTCATTAACTCTGGCTATCAAACCTGCGCCGAGTATGACACCGACCCCCAGGCTCCGAAGCAGTAATGACTGTCTAAAGCCTGAACAGCACGAAGAACCGGCCATTGCGCCGGTTTTTTTATAGCGGCATGATCTTAATTATTGGAGCGAATTATTTGCCTGAAATGTGAAGGGGGTCATAACGTCAGGTCAATGAGAGACAATTTAGTTGGTCAAGGAAATACCATCCGCGGGTCCGATACCGTATACTCATTTCAGACACAGAAATAAGTCTTTCGATTACGCAAGTTGTCCAGTGCATGGATGCAGGTTTGAGACTTGCGGCGTGTCTGGTTAACAGATAATCGCACTTGAGGAACGTTTTATGGAAAAGAAACACATTTATCTGTTTTGCTCTGCGGGCATGTCTACCTCTTTACTGGTGTCGAAAATGCGCGCACAGGCTGAGAAATACGAAGTACCGGTTATTATTGAAGCATTCCCGGAAACCCTTGCCGGAGAAAAAGGCCCGGCGGCAGATGTCGTATTATTAGGACCGCAAATTGCTTATATGTTGCCCGAAATTCAGCGTTTGTTACCTGACAAACCTGTAGAAGTGATTGACTCGCTGCTGTATGGCAAAGTCGATGGTTTAGGCGTGCTTAAGGCTGCGGTTGCAGCAATTAAAAAAGCCGCTGCGAATTAATATTTTAATTTTTTCCCGTCAAAGAGTTATTTCATTTACATATACCGCAATGTCACATTGCGGTTTTTAAGGGTATTTTTCTATGAGTAACGTCATTGCTTCACTTGAAAAGGTACTCCTTCCTTTTGCTGTAAAAATAGGAAAGCAACCACACGTTAATGCAATCAAAAATGGTTTTATTCGTTTAATGCCGTTGACCCTCGCTGGGGCCATGTTTGTATTAATTAATAACGTTTTCCTGAGCTTTGGGGAGGGGTCGTTTTTTTATTCCCTCGGCATTCGGCTGGATGCGTCTACCATTGAGAATCTCAATAGTCTGAAAGGCATCGGTGGGAACGTCTACAACGGTACGTTAGGCATTATGTCCCTGATGGCGCCGTTCTTTATCGGTATGGCGCTGGCAGAAGAACGTAAAGTCGACGCCCTGGCAGCCGGCTTATTATCCGTCGCGGCATTTATGACCGTTACGCCCTATAGCGTCGGTGAAGCCTATGCGGTCGGCGCAAACTGGCTGGGCGGCGCGAATATCATTTCCGGTATTATTATCGGTTTGGTGGTTGCGGAAATGTTCACATTCATTGTCCGCCGTAACTGGGTGATCAAATTACCCGATAGCGTACCAGCATCTGTCTCCCGCTCATTCTCCGCGTTAATTCCAGGTTTTATTATCCTCTCTATCATGGGGATCATCGCCTGGGCGCTGACCACCTGGGGAACGAACTTCCACCAGATCATTATGGATACCATTTCTACGCCGCTGGCGTCGCTAGGCAGCGTGGTGGGTTGGGCTTATGTTATCTTCGTTCCGCTGCTGTGGTTCTTCGGTATTCACGGCTCCCTGGCGTTGACCGCGCTGGACAGCGGCATTATGACCCCGTGGGCGCTAGAGAACATCGCTATTTACCAGCAGTACGGTTCCGTTGACGCCGCGCTGGCCGCCGGTAAGACCTTCCACATCTGGGCAAAACCGATGCTGGACTCCTATATTTTCCTCGGCGGCAGTGGCGCAACGCTTGGCCTGATCATCGCTATCTTCATCGCGTCTCGTCGCGCCGATTATCGTCAGGTCGCAAAACTCGCGCTGCCGTCAGGCATCTTCCAGATTAACGAACCGATTCTGTTTGGTCTGCCGATTATCATGAACCCGGTGATGTTTATCCCGTTCATTCTGGTACAACCGATTCTTGCCGCGATTACGCTGGTGGCGTACTACCTGGGCATTATCCCGCCGATTACCAACATCGCGCCGTGGACCATGCCCACCGGCCTGGGCGCCTTCTTTAACACCAACGGCAGCGTCGCTGCGCTGCTGGTGGCCTTGTTCAACCTGGGTGTGGCGACGTTGATTTACCTGCCGTTTGTTGTGGTGGCTAACAAAGCGCAGAACGTCATTGATGAAGAAGAAAGCGAAGAAGACATCGCCAACGCCCTGAAATTCTAAATTTTAACCGGCATGTGGTTACGCATGTCGGGTCGTCAAAGAGGAATGATTTATGATGGATCTTGATAGCATTACCGATGCGCAAACCGAGGCTGAAGAGCTTGAAGAAGTGGTGATGGGGCTCATCATCAATTCCGGACAGGCGCGCAGCCTGGCCTACGCAGCGTTGAAGCAGGCAAAGCAGGGCGACTTTGCGGCGGCGAAGACGATGATGGAACAGTCGCGCATGGCGCTGAATGAAGCCCATCTGGTGCAAACGAAACTGATTGAAGGCGATCAGGGTGAAGGTAAAATGAAAGTCAGTCTGGTTCTGGTGCATGCGCAGGATCACCTGATGACCTCAATGCTGGCGCGCGAACTGGTGTCAGAATTGATAGAGCTTCACGAGAAGCTGAGCAAGTAAGGAGTTGATGATGCAACTGCAGGCTACCGCTACCGTACCGGAAATCACCGTCGCCCGCGAACAGCAACTGTTTAATGGCAAAAATTTCCACGTCTTTATCTATAACAAGACAGAGAGCGCCTGCGGCTTGCATCAGCACGACTACTATGAGTTTACGCTGGTGCTCACCGGCCGCTATTACCAGGAGATTAATGGTAAGCGTGTGCTGCTGGAGCGGGGGGACTTTGTGTTTGTCCCGCTGGGTTCTCATCACCAGAGTTTTTACGAGTTCGGCGCCACGCGTATTCTTAACGTCGGCATCAGCAAACGTTTTTTTG
>NZ_BBNB01000007.1 GCF_000759835.1 Citrobacter sedlakii NBRC 105722 | reverse complement strand
ATTCGAACCCCCGATACGTTGCCGTATACACACTTTCCAGGCGTGCTCCTTCAGCCACTCGGACACCTCACCATATTGTATTGCTGCCTGACCGCTTGGGGGGCAACGGGGCGCTACTATAGGGAGTTGCGTGAAAAGGGTCAAGCAGTATTTACGCTTAACATCTTATTTGGTTACACAGTGAGCAGCAGCCCCGACGGCAGGCGCCGGGGCTGCCTTTTAACGCTGAGAATCCAGCGTTTCGTTATGCTTCACCACATCCTGCGCCTTGCTGTAACTTTCAATTAGCAGTTGATACGCAGGGAAGACATGGGTATACACCTCAGCCCATTCCGCCGCATCCTCACGGTTCCAGGTCCCCTGAAGCTCAGATGCCACTGCCGCCGTGTCCATTGGCACAACGCCCGCCTGGACGACACGGGCAAGGGTGATCTCCTGGGCCATTTTGCTGTAGGTTCCGGAGGCATCGATCACCGCAAACACTTTATAACCTTCGGCTACGGCGCTGATAGCCGGAAATGCCATGCAAACGCTGGTAATGGTGCCTGCGATAATCAGCGTTTTCCGACCCGTCGCTTTGACAGCATCGACGAACCCGGCGTTATCCCAGGCATTAATTTCCCCTTTACGCGCGACATACCTGGCGTGCGGCGCGTTAGCGTGAATTTCCGGGATCAGCGGCCCGTTCGGCCCCTGCGGAACAGAGGCCGTGGTGATCACCGGCATCTTCGCGAGAGTCGCCATTTTCGCTAACGCCGCCGCGCGGGCGCGCAGTTCCGGCATGGGCATATCACCGACCGTCTGAAACAGGCCACTTTGGTGATCGATTAACAACATAACCGCATCGTTCACATCAATAACCGGGCGTGCGCCATTAAAATTTGCTGGACTGGACATCATCTTCTCCTTCAATTCAGATTTGGCCGAAGTGGCCAGTGTTAAAATCGCGAACGGCTTGCGCGATTTCCTGTTTAGTGTTCATTACAAAGGGACCGTAACCGACGATCGGCTCATTTAACGGCTCTCCTGACAGCAGAAGGACGCTGGCATCGCTGTTGGCTTCCAGGTGCAGCGTTTCGCCTGTCTGACTGAGCACCACCAGCTGCGCTTCACCGACTGTGGTCGTGCCATTCACCGTGATCGTGCCTTTCAGAACGACCAGCGCAGTACTCCAGCCATCCGGCTGCGTCAGCGTGACCGGATGCGCCTGCTTAAGTCGCATATCCCACACGTTGAGGGGTGAAAACGTATGCGCAGGCCCTGTAAATTGCCGGTATTCGCCGGCAATCACCCGTAACGTACCGGCGTCATCGGGTAATCCGGCGACGGGAATCTGTTCACGGGTGATGCTCTGGTAGCCCGGCGCCGCCATTTTGTCTTTGGCAGGAAGATTCACCCATAGCTGGACCATCTCCAGTTCACCGCCTTTACGGGTAAAGGCATCTGAGTGAAACTCTTCATGCAGGATACCCGCGCCGGCTGTCATCCACTGTACGTCGCCGGGCCCGATAATGCCGCCGCGTCCGGTAGAGTCCCGGTGCTCAACTTCGCCGTTGTAGACGACAGTGACGGTTTCGAACCCCCGGTGGGGATGCTCGCCCACGCCACGTTTTTCAGTACCGGGCGTAAAGGTGTGCGGACCGGCATAATCCAGCAGCAGGAACGGGCTTAACTGCTGCGCATGACTTTGGTAAGAAAACAGCGAGCGAACCGGAAATCCATTGCCAACCCAGTGCGGGCGAGGCGCGGTATAGACGCCTGTCACCTGTTTCATCGTAGTCTCCTCATTGGCGTTGTCTTGATGTCAATAAGCTTATATTTAAGACAACGAGCGGAGTAGTCGCTAAAATGGTCTTCATCGTTCTATAAATGAGACAATAAGAATGAAGCCGGATCTCAATGATTTTGCGTGGTTTGTGCATGTGGTCGAGCAGGGCGGATTTGCCGCCGCGGGGCGTGTACTGGATGAACCGAAGTCCAAACTCAGTCGCCGGATTGCGCAACTGGAAGAGCAACTGGGGGTGCGGCTTATTCAACGAACGACACGGCAGTTTAATGTCACCGAAGTCGGACAGACGTTTTATGAGCATTGCAAAGCGATGCTGATAGAAGCGCAGGCGGCGCAGGACGCCATCGCCGCATTGCAGGTGGAACCACGCGGAGTGGTCAGGCTGACCTGTCCGGTTACGCTGTTGCATGTCCATGTAGGTCCCATGCTGGCAAAGTTTATGGCCCGCTACCCCGAGGTGACGCTGCAACTGGAAGCGACCAACCGACGCGTCGATTTGGTTGCTGAAGGCGTGGATGTTGCGATCCGTGTGCGGCCGCGACCGTTTGAGGACAGCGATCTGGTGATGCGGGTGCTGGCCGATCGGGCGCATCGCATCTTTGCCAGTCCAGCGCTGACGGCGAGGATGGGCGTCCCTGTCTCTCCGGCTGAATTAACCTGCTGGCCAGGACTGAGTCTTTCCGCTGGAAAACATATTCATCGTTGGGAACTCTATGGCCCACAAGGCGCCAGGGCGGAGGTTCATTTTACGCCACGCTTAATTACCACCGACATGCTGGCACTACGCGAAGCGGCGGTAGCAGGCGTCGGCGCCGTGCAACTGCCCATGCTGATGGTAAAAGAACAGCTTGCTGCCGGAGAGCTTATTCCTTTACTGGAAGGGTGGGAACCGAGAAGGGAAGTGATTCACGCCGTTTTCCCGTCGCGGCGTGGCCTGCTGCCGTCCGTTCGGGCACTGGTGGATTTCTTAACAGATGAATATGCGCAGATGACGGAAGAATGAAAATCAGCGTAGACAAAAAAGGCCGGATAAACCGACCTTTTCTCATCTGTACGCCATTGAGGCGTGAAAACAATCAGCGACTACGGAAGACAATGCGGCCTTTGCTCAGGTCGTACGGGGTCAGCTCAACAGTCACTTTGTCGCCCGTCAGGATGCGGATGTAGTTTTTACGCATTTTACCGGAGATGTGTGCAGTAACCACGTGACCGTTTTCTAACTCTACGCGGAACATGGTGTTAGGTAACGTTTCGAGAACGGTACCCTGCATTTCAATATTGTCTTCTTTGGCCATCTAATCCTCTGGGGTATCACTACCGTAATTTGAACCGGCAAGATAATGCCGAAGTTCTTTAAATAAGTAAAGATTTGTACGTTTAAAACGCTGCAAACGAGATTTGGCGCATTACTCCGGATTGCTTCTGAAACACACGACAAAGTCGCACGTGAAGCGCAACGTATAAGGGAGCGATGAGATAAACGATGGGCGTTACCTGACGCGAATGGATCCTTAACGGCAGCGGGGTAATGGGCTAAACCTTCTCTGCGCGGCAATTATAACACCCTGATAAAAAATGTGCCGAAAACATTCACGTCTGAGGCAAAAATAACGTCCGCGGCACCCAGAAATGGCTGGGTAAACGTAACTGACGTAAGGTGTCGAGATGATGCAAATATGTTCTGCGCGGGATTTCAACGGCGCCCAGCGATTGGGTGTGATCGTTCAGCACCTGGCAGTCGAGCAGTTTGCCGCCTTCCCGGATAAATTCTGCGCAGAATACCAGCAGCGCGGTTTTCGACGCGTTTTCCCGGCGGCTGAACATTGACTCGCCGCAAAATAACGCCCCTTGCGAAACGCCGTACATGCCGCCGACAAGCTCATCGTCGCGCCAGACCTCAACGGAGTGGGCGTGTCCTAATTCATGCAGGCGCTGATACGCTTCGACAACGGCTGGCGTGATCCAGGTGCCTTCGTCACGATCGTTCGCGCAGCCTTCGATCACCTGACCAAAGGCATAGTTCAGCGTAACACGATAAGGTGAGCGTTTATGAAAGCGTTTCATGCTGCGGCTGAGATGAAACGTTTCCGGCCAAAGCACCGCGCGCGGATCGGGGGACCACCACAGGATCGGGTCGCCCGGAGAAAACCACGGAAAAATACCGCGCTGGTAGGCCATCAGCAGACGTGCCGGGCTGAGATCGCCGCCAAGCGCCAGCAGACCGTTTGGCTCACGTAGAGCGCCTTCCGGCGAAGGGAAGGCTATTGAGTGACGAGATAGCTGAACCAGCCGCATGACAGCAGAACTCCACTACGCATAAGATCGTTAAATAATAGCTTACAGACCTTGCTTGAACTGGTAATAACGACCCTGCATGGCTAACAGATCTGCGTGATTACCTTGCTCAATAATTTGCCCATTGTCCATGACTATTATCCGATCGAATCGCGCCAGTCCGCGCAGGCGATGGGTCACCATTAGCACCGTTTTTTCACGCATTACTTCAGCCAGTAATTCCAGCATCTGGCTTTCGGTGGTCGCATCCAGCCCTTCGGTTGGTTCATCCAGCAGCATTAACGGCGCGTCATGCAGCAGCGCTCTGGCGATGGCGAGACGGCGAAGTTCGCCGCCGGACAGCTGGCGACCGCCTTCTCCTAACCAATTGTTAAGGCCAGCATCCTCAAGCAGTTTTTCCAGACCCACGCGACGCAGCGTATCTGCAAGCGAGTCATCACTGGCATCAGGCGCCGCCAGCAGCAGATTGTCGCGCAGGGTGGCGCTAAACAGATGTACGCGCTGCGGCACGACGCTTATGGTTTTGCGGAGCGTCGCTTCACTGAACGCAGAAAGGGGAAGATCGTTAATCAAAATCTCGCCCTGTTGCGGATCCCAGGCGCGGGTCAGCAGTTGCAGCAATGTGGATTTACCGCATCCGGTACGGCCCAGAATGGCGATATACTCGCCGGGTTTGACCGTAAGAGACAAGGAATCCAGCGCGTTTTGCGCCTGCTCCGGGTAGCGGAATGACACATCGCGCAGGGTCAACGCCACCCGCGCGGGGACGCTAAAGTCACTTGCCGGGAAGGTCACTTCCGGCTTTTGCTCCGTCAGCTCGGTAATGCGCAATGCGGAAGCGATCACCTGCCCCAGATGCTGAAAAGCACCGGTTACGGGGGCTAAGGCTTCAAAGGCCGCCAGCGCACAGAAGACAAACAGGGCGATCAGCGCGCCAGGTTGCGCATTTCCGCCTACGCCGCCGGAGGCCATCCACAGCATCAGCAGGATAGCCAGCGCGCCAATCAGCAACATTAGCGCCTGAGAAAGCGCCGTCAGCTCTGACTGGCGACGCTGCGCTTCGTGCCATTGTAATTCCGTGGCTTCCATCTGCGCGCGATAACGTTCGCTTGCGCCGAAAAGGGTTAGCTCGGCCTGACCCTGTAACCACGCGGTGAGTTGCTGGCGATACTGACCGCGCAGATGCGTGAGATGATGTCCGGTCGCTTTACCCGCGCGATAAAAAGCGGGCGGCATGATAAACAGCGTCAGCAGCATAATGCCGCCAAGGGTGAAGGCGAGGGTAAAATCCAGTACGCTCAGGCCGAGCGTGACCACCATGATTACCACGAACGCGCCCACCAGCGGCGAAATAACCCGCAGGTATAGGTGATCCAGCGTATCCACATCCGCCACCACCCGGTTCAACAGTTCGCCCTGACGATAACGCGCCAGCCCGGCAGGGGAGAGAGGAAGCAGCTTGCTAAACGTGTAAATACGCAGATGCTGCAATACGCGGAAGGTGGCGTCGTGGCTGACCAGACGCTCGAAATAGCGCCCGGCGGTACGGGTAATCGCCGCACCGCGAACGCCTGCCGCAGGTAACATGTAGTTAAAGCTGTAAATACCGGCAAAGCCCGCCAGCGCGGAGGCGGAGAGGAACCAGCCGGAGAGCGTCAACAGGCCAATGCTGGCGAGCAGCGTAAGGATGGCAAGGGCAATCCCCAGCGTTAACATCCATTTGTGACGTTTATACAGCGTCAGATAAGGCAGCAACGCGCGCATTTAAATCTCCTCCTGACGATGGGCTAACAGTGTCGCAAACGCGCCCTGCGCTGCGCTGAGCTCGGCCCAGGAACCCTGTTCGACAATCTGTCCGTCCTGCATCACCAGTATGGTGTCCCAGTCGGCAAGATCTTCAAGCTGATGGGTAACCATCAGCGTTGTCTGGCGTTTGGACGCCTCTTTCAGCGCCTGCATGACCCGCTGTTCACTGTGCGCATCCAGACTGGCGGCCGGTTCGTCGAGGAGCAGCAATTGACACGGGTTGAGCAGGGCGCGAGCCACGGCCACACGTTGTGCCTGGCCGACGGACAAACGACCGGCCTGATCGCCCACCGGCGTGTCGATTCCCTGCGGCAGCAGCGGCAGGAACTCACTTACCCACGCGCTGTCGAGCGCGGCGCACAGCTCCTGCTCGCTGGCCGCCGGGCGCGCCAGAAGCACGTTTTCACGAAGCGTTGCGGCAGGCAGTTGGGGATTTTGTCCCACCCAGGAGATCTGCCGGCGCCAGGATTCCGGGGCCAAATCACGCAGCTCTACGCCATTGACGCGTAGCGATCCTTGATACGGCAGGAATCCCGACAGCGCATTCAGCAGCGAACTTTTGCCAGAACCGCTGCGCCCCACCAGCACTGCGCGCTGCCCGGGAACGAGGCTAAAGTTCAGCGGTCCTGCCAGCGGTTTGCCTTCCGGGGAGGTAATGATGAGATTTTCGGCGGTAATTGAAACGGGCTCTTTCGTGGAAAGCTCAACCTCGCCACGTTCCGGATGAGCAAGGGGTGTTTCCATAAAGGTTTTCAGGCTGTCAGCCGCGCCGACCGCCTGCGCTTTGGCATGGTAAAACGTACCGAGGTCGCGCAGCGGCTGGAAAAACTCGGGGGCAAGAATCAGCGCGAGGAAACCCGCCGTCAGCGTTACGCCCGCGCCGTAGTGCCCAAAGTCCAGCTCGCCCAGGTAAGAGAAGCCAAAGTAAACCGCGACCAGCGCAATTGAGAGCGAGGTAAAGAATTCCAGTACGCCGGAAGATAAGAAGGCCAGACGGAGCACCTCCATGGTGCGCTGGCGAAAGTCCTGTGACGCCGCGCGAATGCTGTCTGTTTCTGCTTCGCCGCGTCCAAAAATACGCAAGGTTTCCATGCCGCGTAGCCGATCGAGGAAATGGCCGCTCAGACGCGCCAGCGCCAGAAAATTGCGTCGGTTCGCATCGGCTGCGCCCATGCCGACCATCGCCATAAACAGCGGAATCAGTGGGGCGGTTCCCAGAAGAATAAGCGCAGCAACCCAGTTAGAGGGGAAGATGGCCGCCACAATCAGCAACGGTACGCACACTGCCAGTGCCATTTGTGGCAGGTAGCGGGCGTAGTAATCATGCATGTCGTCAATTTGTTCCAGCACCAGCGTGGCCCAACTGCCCGCCGGCTTTCCCTGGATCCATGCCGGACCGGCCTGTTGCAGACGATCCAGCACCTGACGACGGATCTCGAAGCGAATATGTTGTCCCGCGTGGAACCCGACCCGTTCCCGTAGCCATACGACCCACGCGCGTAGCACGAACACCAGAACCAGGATAACAAAAGGCATCAGAAGCGCCTCGCGGGGGATATTTTCCATGATCATGTGATGTAAAATACGGGCCATGATCCAGGCCTGGGCGACGATCAACACGCCGCTCACGAATCCCAGCAGACGGGAAATCATCAACCAGCGTTGGGAAATGACGCTTTGCTGTTTTAACCAGCGAGTTAGCTCTTTTTGACGGGTTTTATTCATTGCGCGCTTTGCAGGTGAGTTGTCAGTATTTTTCGGCAGGGCAATGTTACAACGCGGCAAAAATAAAGGCGACTTATAGTCGCCTTATTTACTTTTGTTACTGATTTGTAAAACTTATTTGCACGCGTCGGCTAAACCGTCGAGATAGCGTTCCGCATCCAGCGCAGCCATACAGCCAGTACCCGCCGAGGTGATCGCCTGACGATAAATGTGATCCATTACGTCGCCTGCCGCGAAAACACCCGGGACGCTGGTCTGCGTCGCGTTGCCGTGAATACCGGACTGCACTTTAATGTAACCATTTTCAAGTTCCAGTTGCCCCTCGAAAATCGCCGTGTTCGGGCTATGGCCGATCGCGACAAACAGACCCGCCACGTCCAGGGTTTCAATGTTGTCGGCATTCTGCGTGTCGCGCAGACGCAGCCCTGTTACGCCCATCTGGTCGCCGGTTACCTCTTCCAGAGTACGGTGGGTATGCAGCACGATATTGCCGTTTTCCACTTTATCCATCAGACGCTTGATCAGGATTTTTTCCGCACGGAAGCTGTCGCGACGGTGAATCAGGTGTACCTCAGCGGCGATATTTGCCAGATACAGCGCCTCTTCAACGGCAGTGTTGCCGCCACCGATAACCGCCACTTTCTGGTTGCGGTAGAAAAAACCGTCACAGGTGGCGCAGGCGGACACACCGCGGCCTTTGAACGCCTCTTCAGAAGGCAGACCGAGATAACGCGCGGACGCGCCGGTCGCAATAATCAGCGCATCGCAGGTGTATTCCGCACTGTCGCCCGTCAGACGAAAAGGACGATTTTGCAGATCCACCTTATTGATGTGATCGAAAATAATTTCGGTGTCGAATTTGGTTGCATGTTCATGCATGCGTTCCATCAGCAGCGGCCCGGTCAGATCGTTAGGATCGCCCGGCCAGTTCTCCACTTCCGTCGTGGTGGTCAGTTGACCGCCTTTTTCCATGCCGGTGATTAACACCGGCTGCAGGTTTGCGCGCGCGGCGTAGACCGCAGCGGTATATCCCGCCGGGCCGGAACCCAGGATAAGCAGTTTACTGTGTTTGGTCGTGCCCATGAGATCCCCATAGTTGTTGGCAGGCAATGGGCAGGATTGTAGGGAATTTACCGGCGTAAAAAAAGAGTGCAGCGATTTTGTTAACAATTTGTGTAATAGGGACGGACAATCGGTGCGCCGTTTTGCCGCAAGGGTATAACCAAATCTACTTAAAAGAGGTCAGTTATAAGGTGATAAAATGACGAATTGTCACCACTCGCAATGAATAACTGGCATGTTGTACTAAAAATCGATGTTTTACTTTGACAATCCCCTGCTGTTTTGCGAAAACATTCGAGGAAGAAAAAAACAGTGTTATGTGTGTGCTGCATAATCATGCATGTAAATACCATGTTTACCGGGCTAGCGAAATCTACGCATGGCGTGGACAGACGCCATTCGTGATGTCGATAGCTGCCTTCAGGCAACGGTCTTCTCACCACGGACGCAGGCTTGCGCGCCGCTAATCCCTCTGGGTTCGGTCTGTGGTGATGGGCATCGACTCTGAACATGATGTTTATAGAGTCAGGCAGGAGTAGGGAAGGAATACAGAGAGACAATAATAATGGTAGATAGCAAGAAGCGCCCTGGCAAAGATCTCGACCGTATCGATCGTAACATTCTTAATGAGCTGCAAAAGGATGGGCGTATTTCCAACGTCGAGCTTTCTAAACGAGTGGGTCTTTCCCCGACGCCGTGTCTTGAGCGTGTGCGTCGTCTGGAAAGACAGGGTTTCATTCAGGGCTATACGGCACTGTTAAACCCACATTATCTGGATGCATCACTTCTGGTATTTGTTGAGATTACTCTGAATCGTGGCGCGCCGGATGTGTTTGAACAATTTAACGCCGCTGTACAAAAACTTGAAGAGATTCAAGAGTGTCATTTGGTTTCAGGTGATTTCGACTACTTGTTGAAAACGCGTGTACCGGATATGTCAGCCTACCGTAAGCTGCTGGGTGAAACCCTGCTGCGACTGCCTGGCGTAAATGACACGCGTACCTATGTGGTGATGGAAGAAGTCAAACAGAGTAATCGTCTGGTTATTAAGACACGCTAATACGGAACAGGTGCAAAATCGGCGTATTTTGATTACACTCCTGTTAATCCATACAGCAACAGTGCCGGGGCAACCCGGTGCTGTTGTCCGTTTTAGCACCGGGCAGGAAAAGCCTGAAACCTGGAGAGCCTTTTTTGAGCCAGGAATACACTGAAGACAAAGAAGTCACATTGACAAAGTTAAGCAGCGGGCGCCGACTTCTGGAGGCGTTGCTCATCCTTATTGCGCTTTTTGCCGTCTGGCTGATGGCCGCCTTACTCAGCTTCAATCCTTCCGATCCCAGCTGGTCGCAAACGGCCTGGCATGAGCCTATCCACAATCTGGGGGGGATCCCCGGCGCGTGGCTGGCAGACACGTTATTCTTTATCTTCGGGGTCATGGCATACACCATCCCGGTGATCATTGTCGGCGGATGCTGGTTTGCCTGGCGGCACCAGGCCACCGATGACTATATCGACTATTTTGCCGTTTCGCTGCGACTGATCGGCGTTCTGGCGCTGATTCTGACCTCCTGCGGCCTCGCTGCAATTAATGCCGATGATATCTGGTATTTTGCTTCTGGCGGAGTGATCGGCAGCCTGCTGAGCACCACTCTGCAACCGTTGCTGCACAGCAGCGGCGGCACGATCGCGCTGCTGTGTATTTGGGCGGCGGGGTTAACGCTTTTTACCGGCTGGTCCTGGGTTACCATCGCTGAAAAAATCGGCGGCTGGCTGCTCAATATTCTGACTTTCGCCAGCAATCGCACCCGTCGTGACGATACCTGGGTGGAAGACGACTATGACGATGAAGACGAGTACGAAGACGAGGCCGAGGGTGTGCAGCGTGAATCTCGTCGCGCACGCATACTGCGTGGCGCGCTGGCGCGACGTAAACGTCTGGCGGAGAAATTTATCAATCCTCATGGTCGTCAGACCGATGCGGCGCTGTTCTCCGGTAAACGTATGGATGACGAAGATGACATTGCCTGGAGCGCTCGCGGCGTACCGGCGGATCCTGGCGATGTTCTGTTCTCGGGGCATCGGGCAACCCAGCCGGACTATGACGAATTCGATCCCCTGTTAAACGGTCACTCCGTCACTGAACCCGTCGCCGCTGCCGCTGCGGCAACCGCTGCGACGCAGACCTGGGCTGCGCCTGCTGACCCGGTGATGCAAACGCCGCAGGTGCCAGGCGCGGAACCTGTCCCGACCCCGCCGACCGTGGAATGGCAACCTGTTCCCGGCCCGCAGACGGGCGAACCGGTGATTGCCCCTTCGCCGGACGGCTATCCGTCCCGGACGCCATCTCCTTCGCAAACAGCGTCACATTACGCGCCGACGCAGCAGCCTGTACAACCTGAGCCGTCGTATTACGCGCCACAGCAGGTTACAGCCCCTTACGTTGAACCTACCGCGCCGCAACCGCAGTGGCAGGAGCCGGAGCTGACGCAACCGCCTGAGCCGGTACAACCCGTTGCGTATCCGCCGCCGGTTCAGCAACCTGAGCCGGACTACGCCCATCAACCCGTGACAGCGACGCAGACGACTGCCGAACCTGAGCCCGTGGTTGAAGAGACAAAACCCGCGCGTCCGCCGCTGTACTATTTTGAAGAAGTTGAGGAAAAACGCGCCCGCGAGCGTGAGCAGTTAGCCGCATGGTATCAGCCGATACCGGAACCGGTGAAAGAGCCTCAGCCGGTAAAACCCGCGGTTTCTGCTGCTGTTCCGCCAGTTGAATCGGCGGCGGTCGCACCTGTCGCCGCTGGGGTTAAAGGGGCCACCCAGGCTGCCGGCGTATCCGCCGCCGCCGCGCCGGTATTTAGCCTGGCGAACGGCGGTGCGCCGCGTCCGCAGGTGAAAGAAGGTATTGGTCCCCAGTTGCCGCGTCCAAATCGTGTGCGTGTCCCGACGCGTCGTGAGCTGGCGTCGTATGGCATCAAGCTTCCTTCCCAGCGAATGGCCGAAGAGAGGGCGCGCGAAGCGGAGCTTCATGACGAGCACTATAGCGACGACGAAATTGACGCCATGCAGCAAGACGAACTGGCGCGTCAGTTCGCCCAGTCGCAGCAGAGCCGTTATGGCGAGACGTATCAGCACGATTCACAGCAGGCAGAAGATGATGATGCCGCGGCAGAAGCTGAGCTGGCCCGTCAGTTTGCTTCCTCGCAGCAACAGCGTTATTCCGGTGAACAGCCTGTCGGAGCGAACCCTTTCTCTTTGGACGATTTTGCCTTTTCGCCAATGAAAGCGCTGGTGGATGAAGGGCCGCATGAACCGTTGTTTACGCCGGGCGTGATGCCTGAACCGGCGCAACCGCAACAGCCAGTCGCGCCGCAGCAGCACTATCAGCAGCCGCAGCAGCCGGTCGCGCCGCAGCAGCACTATCAGCAACCGCAGCAGCCGGTCGCGCCGCAGCAGCATTATCAACAACCGCAACAGCCAGTCGCGCCGCAGCAGCATTTTCAGCAACCGCAGCAGCCGGTCGCGCCGCAGCAGCACTATCAGCAGCCGCAACAGCCGGTCGCGCAACAACCTCAGGAAAGCCTGATCCATCCGTTGTTGATGCGTAACGGTGACAGCCGTCCGTTGCAAAAACCGACTACGCCGCTGCCGTCGCTGGATCTGCTGACGCCGCCGCCGAGCGAAGTAGAGCCTGTCGACACGTTTGCGCTGGAACAGATGGCGCGTCTGGTCGAAGCACGCCTGGCTGACTTCCGTATTAAAGCGGATGTGGTGAACTATTCACCTGGCCCGGTGATCACGCGTTTTGAGTTGAACCTGGCGCCGGGTGTTAAAGCCGCGCGTATTTCTAACCTCTCCCGCGACCTGGCGCGTTCGCTCTCGACCGTCGCGGTGCGCGTGGTCGAAGTGATTCCGGGCAAACCCTATGTGGGCCTGGAGCTGCCGAACAAGAAACGTCAGACCGTTTATTTGCGTGAGGTTCTGGATAACGCCAAATTCCGCGAAAATCCGTCACCGCTTACCGTGGTGTTGGGTAAAGACATTGCCGGCGATCCGGTGGTGGCCGATCTGGCGAAAATGCCGCATCTGCTGGTAGCAGGGACTACCGGGTCCGGTAAATCCGTTGGCGTTAACGCCATGATCCTGAGCATGTTGTACAAAGCGCAGCCGGAAGACGTGCGCTTTATCATGATCGACCCGAAAATGCTCGAACTGTCGGTATATGAAGGGATCCCGCATCTGCTGACGGAAGTGGTGACCGATATGAAAGACGCCGCCAATGCGTTGCGCTGGAGCGTGAACGAGATGGAGCGTCGTTATAAACTGATGTCCGCGCTTGGCGTGCGTAACCTGGCCGGCTACAACGAGAAAATCGCTGAGGCGGCGCGGATGGGGCGTCCGATTCCGGATCCATACTGGAAGCCGGGCGACAGTATGGACGCTCAGCACCCGGTACTGGAAAAACTGCCGTACATTGTCGTGCTGGTCGATGAGTTCGCCGACCTGATGATGACCGTTGGTAAGAAAGTCGAAGAACTGATTGCCCGCCTGGCGCAAAAAGCGCGTGCGGCGGGGATTCACCTGGTGCTGGCGACGCAGCGTCCGTCCGTTGACGTGATTACCGGTCTGATCAAAGCCAACATCCCGACCCGTATCGCCTTTACGGTTTCCAGTAAAATTGATTCGCGCACCATTCTCGACCAGGGCGGCGCCGAATCTTTACTGGGAATGGGGGATATGCTTTATTCCGGGCCTAACTCCACCATGCCGGTACGCGTTCACGGCGCCTTTGTTCGTGACCAGGAAGTGCATGCCGTGGTCCAGGACTGGAAAGCGCGCGGTCGTCCACAATATGTTGACGGTATTACGTCCGACAGCGAAAGCGAAGGCGGCAGCGGTGGCTTTGACGGCGGCGAAGAGCTGGATCCGTTATTCGATCAGGCGGTCAACTTTGTGACTGAAAAACGCAAGGCTTCTATCTCAGGCGTACAGCGCCAGTTCCGTATCGGTTACAACCGTGCGGCGAGAATTATCGAACAGATGGAGGCGCAGGGGATCGTCAGCGAGCAGGGCCATAATGGTAACCGTGAAGTGTTGGCGCCGCCGCCCTTTGAGTAACTCTGTTGGCCGGATAAGTCACAAGAGGCTATCCGGCCAATAACCACGAATTCAGTTTAATCTTCTTTCCTCACGCTGAATTTTGGCCTGGAATGGATAGCAGAAGGAACTCCCGGTCGGGAGTGACGTAT
Organism: Citrobacter sedlakii NBRC 105722; assembly: GCF_000759835.1. Classification (GTDB taxonomy): domain Bacteria; phylum Pseudomonadota; class Gammaproteobacteria; order Enterobacterales; family Enterobacteriaceae; genus Citrobacter_A; species Citrobacter_A sedlakii. The sequence continues at coordinate 180,427 of NZ_BBNB01000007.1, read as the reverse complement.
TTTGAGGAATAACAATGAAAAAAATTGCCATCACCTGTGCTTTGCTTTCAGGGTTCGTTGTCAGTAGCGTTTGGGCAGATGCCGCGAGCGATCTGAAAAGCCGTCTGGATAAAGTGAGCAGCTTCCATGCCAGCTTCACGCAAAAAGTGACAGATGGCAGCGGCACCGCCGTTCAGGAAGGCCAGGGCGATCTGTGGGTAAAGCGTCCCAATCTGTTTAACTGGCATATGACGCAGCCTGACGAAAGTATTCTGGTGTCCGACGGTAAAACCCTGTGGTTTTACAACCCGTTCGTTGAGCAGGCTACCGCCACCTGGCTGAAAGACGCGACCGGCAATACGCCATTTATGCTCATTGCCCGCAACCAGTCCAGCGACTGGCAGCAGTATAATATCAAGCAAAATGGCGATGATTTTGTGCTGACGCCGAAAGCCAGCAACGGAAACCTGAAGCAGTTCACCATCAATGTGGGACGTGACGGGACGATTCATCAGTTCAGCGCCGTGGAACAGGACGACCAGCGCAGCAGTTACCAGCTGAAATCTCAGCAGAACGGCGCGGTCGACGCATCGAAATTTACCTTTACCCCACCGCAAGGCGTAACGGTAGACGACCAACGTAAGTAGAGGCATGAGTGAGCAATCTGTCGCTCGATTTTTCAGATAATACTTTTCAGCCACTGGCCGCGCGGATGCGGCCAGAAAATTTAGCGCAGTATATCGGCCAGCAGCATCTGCTGGCCGCAGGCAAGCCCTTGCCCCGCGCTATTGAAGCCGGGCATCTGCATTCCATGATCCTGTGGGGGCCGCCCGGGACCGGGAAAACCACTCTTGCCGAAGTGATTGCCCGTTACGCCGACGCTGACGTTGAGCGGATATCCGCCGTTACGTCCGGCGTCAAAGAGATCCGCGAAGCCATTGAACGCGCGCGGCAAAATCGAAATGCCGGGCGTCGTACAATCCTGTTTGTCGACGAAGTTCATCGCTTCAACAAAAGCCAACAGGACGCCTTTTTGCCGCATATTGAAGACGGCACTATTACCTTTATCGGCGCGACAACGGAAAACCCTTCTTTTGAGTTGAATTCCGCATTGCTTTCCCGTGCGCGTGTCTATCTGCTGAAATCGTTGACGACCGGAGACATCGAACAGGTTCTCACTCAGGCGATGGAGGATAAAGCCCGTGGCTACGGGGGACAGGATATCGTGCTGCCGGATGAAACGCGTCGGGCGATCGCTGAACTGGTCAACGGTGATGCCCGTCGGGCGTTGAATACGCTGGAAATGATGGCTGATATGGCGGAAGTCGACGACAGCGGCAAACGCGTTCTCCTTCCTGCGCTGCTGACCGAGATTGCCGGAGAGCGCAGCGCCCGTTTTGACAATAAGGGCGATCGTTTTTACGATTTGATTTCCGCGCTGCATAAGTCGGTGCGCGGCAGCGCGCCGGATGCGGCGCTCTACTGGTATGCGCGTATCATCACCGCGGGCGGCGATCCGTTGTATGTTGCGCGCCGCTGCCTGGCTATCGCCTCAGAAGATGTCGGCAATGCCGATCCGCGTGCGATGCAGGTCGCGATTTCCGCATGGGACTGCTTTACTCGCGTTGGTCCAGCAGAAGGCGAGCGTGCCATTGCGCAGGCGATTGTGTATCTGGCCTGCGCGCCGAAAAGTAATGCGGTCTATACCGCCTTCAAAGCGGCCATGTCGGATGCCAGAGAACGTCCAGACTACGATGTGCCTGTCCATCTGCGCAATGCGCCGACGAAGCTGATGAAGGAGATGGGCTACGGTCAGGAATACCGTTATGCCCACGATGAGCCGAATGCCTACGCCGCGGGCGAAGAATATTTTCCTCAGGAAATGGCACAAACGCGTTATTATCATCCCACCAACAGAGGTCTTGAGGGCAAGATTGGCGAAAAGCTCGCCTGGCTCGCCGGACAGGATCAAAATAGCCCTATAAAACGCTACCGTTAGTGCAGGCGTTGCGGTAATGTTGGCACTGTATCCCTGTGACTGCAGGCTGTGGTCACATTTCCTCTTTTAATTCGATAAGCACAGGATAAGCATGCTCGATCCCAATCTGCTGCGTAATGAGCCAGACGCAGTCGCTGAAAAACTGGCACGCCGGGGCTTTAAGCTGGATGTAGATAAGCTGCGCGCTCTTGAAGAGCGTCGTAAAGTTTTGCAGGTCAATACGGAAAACCTGCAGGCAGAGCGTAACTCTCGATCGAAATCCATCGGCCAGGCAAAAGCGCGCGGGGAAGATATCGAGCCTTTACGTCTGGAAGTGAACAAGCTTGGTGAAGAGCTGGACGCAGCGAAAGCTGAACTGGACGTTCTGCAGGCTGAGATCCGTGACATTGCGCTGAACATTCCAAACCTGCCTGCTGACGAAGTGCCGGTGGGGAAAGATGAAAACGACAACGTTGAAGTCAGTCGCTGGGGCACTCCGCGCGAGTTTGATTTCGACGTGCGCGATCACGTCACGCTGGGTGAAATGCATACCGGTCTTGATTTTGCCGCTGCCGTGAAGCTGACGGGTTCGCGTTTTGTGGTCATGAAAGGGCAGATTGCCCGTATGCACCGTGCGCTTTCTCAGTTCATGCTTGATCTGCACACTGAACAGCATGGTTATAGCGAAAATTACGTTCCGTATCTGGTTAACCACGACACGCTGTACGGTACCGGACAGTTGCCGAAGTTTGCCGGCGATCTGTTCCACACCCGTCCGCTGGAAGAAGAAGCGGACAGCAGCAACTATGCGCTGATCCCAACGGCGGAAGTGCCGCTGACCAACCTGGTGCGTGATGAAATCATCGACGAAGATCAGCTGCCGATCAAAATGACCGCGCACACGCCGTGCTTCCGTTCCGAAGCCGGTTCATATGGTCGCGATACCCGTGGTCTGATCCGTATGCACCAGTTCGACAAAGTAGAAATGGTGCAGATCGTCCGTCCGGAAGATTCCATGGCGGCGCTGGAAGAGATGACCGGCCACGCCGAAAAAGTGCTGCAGTTGCTGGGTCTGCCGTATCGTAAGATTATCCTTTGCACGGGTGATATGGGTTTTGGCGCCTGCAAAACTTACGATCTGGAAGTCTGGATCCCGGCGCAGAATACCTATCGCGAAATCTCTTCCTGCTCGAACGTCTGGGACTTCCAGGCACGCCGTATGCAGGCACGCTGCCGCAGTAAGTCCGACAAAAAGACCCGTCTGGTACATACCCTGAACGGCTCTGGTCTGGCGGTAGGACGAACGCTGGTTGCGGTGATGGAAAACTATCAGCAGGCTGATGGCCGCATTCAGGTGCCGGAAGTACTGCGTCCATATATGAACGGACTGGAATATATTGGCTGATAGTTACGCCATCCTTCCCTAAAAAAGCGCCTGATGGCGCTTTTTTTGTGCCTGTTTGACACCGGACAATAATTCATACTCCCTACGGAGTAATACTACCTTCGAATGAAATTCAGCATTTTTCGCTGTCATCCTACTATTTCGTTGTATATGTAACTATATAGCGTCGCATTCATATTCAAATAATAACGTTAATTTTTGCACTTTTACTGTGAGCAAGCAGAGTGAGCCATTATGAAAACTAAGATCCCCGATGCCGTTATGGCAGCTGAGGTGAGTCGTCGTGGTTTAGTAAAAACGACGGCCATAGGCGGTCTGGCAATGGCCAGCAGCGCGTTTACCCTGCCATTTACCCGAATCGCTAACGCCGCCGAAGCCATCAGCCCGGCGCAGGCCAGCGAAAAAGTTATCTGGAGCGCGTGTACCGTGAACTGCGGCAGCCGTTGCCCGCTGCGTATGCATGTGGTGGATGGCGAAATCAAATACGTTGAAACAGACAATACCGGCGATGATCGCTACGATGGTCTGCATCAGGTAAGGGCGTGCCTGCGTGGGCGTTCAATGCGTCGTCGCGTTTATAATCCGGATCGTCTTAAGTATCCAATGAAGCGCGTTGGCAAACGCGGTGAAGGAAAGTTTGAACGCATCAGTTGGGATGAAGCCTACGACATCATCGCCAGCAATATGCAGCGGCTGATCAAAGAGTACGGTAACGAATCCATCTATCTGAACTACGGTACCGGGACGTTGGGCGGCACGTTAACCCGCTCATGGCCGCCAGGGAAAACGCTGGTCGCGCGTTTGATGAACTGCTGTGGCGGCTACCTCAACCACTACGGCGATTACTCTTCAGCCCAGATAGCCGCCGGTCTGAACTACACCTATGGCGGGTGGGCCGACGGAAACAGCCCATCCGACATTGAAAACAGTAAACTGGTTGTACTGTTTGGCAATAACCCAGGTGAAACGCGCATGAGCGGCGGTGGGGTAACCTACTACCTTGAGCAGGCGCGACAGAAGTCTAACGCCCGGATGATTATCATCGATCCGCGTTACACCGATACCGGCGCGGGCCGCGAAGATGAGTGGATCCCGATTCGCCCGGGAACCGACGCCGCGCTGGTGAATGCGCTGGCTTATGTTCTGATTACCGAAAACATGGTCGATCAGCCGTTCCTCGACAAATACTGCGTGGGCTACGATGAAAAAACGCTGCCCGCCAGCGCGCCGAAAAACGGTCATTACAAAGCCTATATTCTGGGGGAAGGTAAAGACGGCATAGCCAAAACGCCTGAATGGGCGGCGCAGATCACCGGCATTCCGGCAGACCGCATCGTCAAACTGGCGCGTGAAATTGGCAGCGCGAAACCCGCGTACATCTGCCAGGGCTGGGGACCGCAGCGTCACGCGAACGGTGAAATCGCGACCCGTGCGATCTCGATGCTGGCGATCCTGACCGGTAACGTGGGTATTAACGGCGGCAACAGCGGCGCGCGTGAAGGCTCTTACTCGCTGCCTTTTGAGCGTATGCCGACGCTGGAAAACCCGGTTGAAACAAGTATCTCCATGTTTATGTGGACCGATGCGATCGAACGTGGCCCGGAAATGACCGCGCTGCGTGACGGCGTGCGTGGCAAAGATAAGCTCGACGTGCCGATTAAAATGATCTGGAACTATGCAGGTAACTGCCTGATCAACCAGCATTCAGAAATCAACCGCACCCATGAAATCCTGCAGGACGACAAGAAGTGCGAAATGATTGTCGTCATTGACTGTCATATGACCTCGTCGGCGAAATACGCCGATATTCTGCTGCCGGACTGCACGGCTTCTGAGCAGATGGACTTCGCGCTGGATGCCTCCTGCGGCAACATGTCCTACGTTATCTTCGCTGACCAGGCCATCAAGCCGCGCTTTGAGTGCAAGACCATCTACCAGATGACCAGCGAGCTGGCGAAGCGTCTGGGCGTGGAGGCGCAGTTCACCGAGGGGCGCACGCAGGAAGAGTGGATGCGTCATCTGTACGAGCAGTCGCGTAAAGCGATTCCCGATCTGCCGACCTTTGAAGCGTTCCGCAAGCAGGGCATCTTTAAACAGCGCGATCCGCAAGGGCATCACGTGGCGTATAAAGCCTTCCGTGAAGACCCGCAGGCGAACCCGCTGACCACCCCGTCGGGCAAAATCGAAATCTACTCGCAGGAACTGGCCGAGATAGCTGCGACCTGGGAATTGCCGGAAGGGGACGTGATCGATCCATTACCGATCTACACCCCGGGCTTTGAGAATTACAACGATCCGCTGACGAAAGACTATCCGTTACAGCTGACGGGCTTCCACTATAAGTCTCGCGTCCACTCCACCTATGGCAACGTTGAGGTGCTGAAAGCGGCCTGCCGCCAGGAAATGTGGATCAACCCGCTTGATGCTCAGAAGCGCGGTATCAGCAATGGCGATAAGGTGCGTATTTTCAACGGTCGAGGCGAGCTGCACATTGAGGCGAAAGTCACGCCGCGCATGATGCCGGGCGTCGTCGCGTTAGGGGAAGGGGCGTGGTACGACCCGGATGCAAAACGCATCGATCAGGGCGGTTGTATCAACGTGCTGACCACCCAGCGTCCGTCTCCTCTTGCTAAGGGGAACCCGTCACATACGAACCTTGTTCAGGTTGAGAAGGTGTAAGGAGTAGCCGATGACAACCCAGTATGGATTTTTTATTGATTCCAGCCGTTGCACCGGTTGCAAAACCTGCGAACTGGCCTGTAAAGATTATAAAGACTTAACCCCGGACGTCAGCTTCCGTCGCATCTACGAGTATGCAGGCGGCGACTGGCAGGAGGATAACGGCGTCTGGCACCAGAACGTCTTTGCCTACTATTTGTCCATTTCGTGTAACCATTGTGAAGACCCGGCCTGTACCAAGGTGTGCCCAAGCGGGGCGATGCATAAACGGGAAGACGGTTTTGTGGTGGTCGATGAAGATGTGTGCATTGGCTGCCGCTACTGCCATATGGCTTGCCCGTACGGCGCGCCACAATACAATGCCGCCAAAGGTCATATGACCAAATGCGACGGTTGCCATGACCGTGTGGCGGAAGGTAAAAAACCGATCTGTGTGGAATCCTGTCCGCTGCGCGCGCTGGACTTCGGTCCGATTGAAGAACTGCGTAAAAAACACGGCGATCTGGCCGCTGTCGCTCCGCTGCCGGGGGCGCATTTCACTAAACCTAATATTGTAATCAAACCTAACGCCAACAGCCGCCCGACGGGAGACACCACGGGTTATCTGGCCAATCCGAAGGAGGTGTAAGATGGGAAGTGGATGGCATGAATGGCCGCTAATGATCTTCACGGTCTTCGGGCAGTGTGTAGTCGGTGGCTTTATCGTTCTGGCGCTGGCGCTGATCAAAGGCGACCTGCGCGCAGAGACGCAGCAGCGGGTGATCCGCTGTATGTTTGCGTTATGGGTATTGATGGGGATTGGTTTTATCGCCTCCATGCTGCACCTCGGCTCGCCGATGCGCGCGTTTAATTCGCTGAATCGCGTAGGGTCGTCGGCGCTGAGTAATGAAATCGCCAGCGGCTCTGTTTTCTTTGCGATTGGCGGTATCGGCTGGCTGCTGGCCGTGATGAAAAAGCTCTCTCCGGCGTTACGTACAGTGTGGCTGATCGTCACCATGATTCTGGGCGTGATATTTGTCTGGATGATGGTTCGCGTTTATAACAGCATCGATACCGTACCGACCTGGTACAGCCTCTGGACGCCGATGGGCTTCTTCCTGACGCTGTTTTTGGGGGGGCCGCTGCTCGGTTACCTGCTGCTGCGCGTGGCTGACGTCGATGGCTGGGCGATGCGTCTGCTGCCTGCGGTTTCACTGCTGGCGCTGGTTGTGAGCGCGGTTATGTCGGTGATGCAAGGCGCCGAGCTGGCGACTATCCATAGCTCCATTCAACAGGCGTCGGCGCTGGTGCCGGATTACGGTTCGCTGATGGCCTGGCGCATAGTTGTTCTCACCGTGGCGCTCTGCTGCTGGATTGTGCCGCAGTTGAAAGGCTACCAGCCGGCGGTACCGCTGCTTTCGGTAGCATTTGTTCTGCTGTTGGTCGGTGAACTGATTGGCCGCGGCGTGTTCTACGGTCTGCATATGACCGTGGGCGTAGCGGTAGCCAGTTAACGTACAGGGAATTACCGGATGGCGACAACGCCATCCGGCTCTCTCACCAAACCGGGGCGTTGACCCCGGTTTTCTATTTCTGCTTCGTCAGGGTATCGTAGCTGGTCATCAGGTTACGGTAATCCGGAATATGATTTGAGAACAGCGTCGCCAGCCCCTCAATGTCATTGCGCCAGTCGCGATGAAGCTCACAGGCGACGCCAAACCATGTCATTAACTGCGCGCCAGCCTGCGACATTCGATCCCACGCCGACAGGCGGGTAATGTCATTGAACGTGCCCGAGGCATCGGTCACCACAAAAACGTCAAACCCTTCCTCAATAGCCGAAAGCGCCGGGAACGCCACGCAAACCTCAGTGACTACACCGGCAATGATCAACTGTTTTTTCCCTGTCGCCTTCACGGCGTTGACAAAGTCTTCGTTATCCCAGGCGTTGATATTGCCGGGACGCGCAATGTAGGGGGCGTCCGGAAACTGCGCCTTCAGTTCGGGGACCAGCGGCCCGTTTGGACCCGTTTCAAAACTGGTTGTCAGGATAGTCGGCAACTTAAAATATTTGGCTAAATCACCGAGGGCGAGAACGTTATTCTTGAATTTATCGGGATCGATATCCCTGACCAGTGAGAGCAATCCGGCCTGGTGATCGACCAGAAGAACCGCAGCATCATTTTTATCGAGACGAACATAAGGCTTAGCCATTTCTTCTCCTTGAGAGAGTCAGCGAAACACCCGAAACCAACCGGGTGCGGGAGGTTCACTCAAAGCATAGAACGGAAAAAAAATTGTTGGTGGGACTATGAGATTTTTCGACCAAACGACGCGGCGCCTTTTAGCGATAAATCAATAAAAACAGCCACCTGAGTGGGACGCTGTGGTCAGAATACATTTTCTCAATCAATAAATTGAATCGAACCATAAAAAGGGCCGTCAGGCCGCGGTTTCAGCCGATTGACAATGTTTTTGTTGGTGGCATGATGCGCGTGAAATTTGAACTTCCTCACGGTTTATACTCATGTCCACCTATACCCGGCCCGTCATGCTTTTGCTGTCTGGCCTGCTTTTGTTGACCCTGGCGATCGCGGTGCTGAACACGCTCGTCCCGCTCTGGCTCGCTCAGGAAAACCTGCCGACCTGGCAGGTGGGCATTATCAGTTCGTCTTATTTCACCGGGAATCTGGTGGGTACGTTACTGACGGGCTATTTAATTAAACATCTCGGGTTTAACCGTAGCTATTACCTTGCTTCGCTGATTTTTGCCGCTGGCTGTGTGGGGCTTGGGGTAATGGTCGGATTCTGGAGCTGGCTGGCCTGGCGCTTCGTGGCGGGCGTGGGCTGCGCCATGATCTGGGTGGTAGTGGAAAGTGCGCTGATGTGCAGCGGCACCTCACGCAATCGTGGTCGCCTGCTGGCGGCTTATATGATGGTTTACTACGTGGGGACATTCCTCGGTCAGCTGTTGGTCAGCAAAGTGTCCACGGAGCTGATGAATGTGTTGCCGTGGGTAACGGGTATGGTACTGGCGGCGATTTTACCGCTGCTCTTCACGCGTATTCTGAATCAACGGTCGGAAGAACACAGCGCCACACCTGTGACGTCGATGCTCAGGCTGCGTCAGGCGCGTCTGGGGGTGAACGGTTGTATTATCTCCGGAATTGTTCTCGGCTCCCTGTACGGTCTGATGCCGCTGTATTTGAATCACCAGGGGATAAGCAACGCCAGCATCGGTTTCTGGATGGCGGTGCTGGTTAGCGCCGGGATCCTGGGACAGTGGCCGATCGGACGTCTGGCCGATAAGTTTGGTCGCCTGTTGGTTCTGCGCGTTCAGGTCTTCGTGGTGATCCTCGGCAGTATCGCGATGCTCAGCCAGGCCGCGATGGCCCCCGCGTTGTTTATTCTGGGGGCGGCAGGTTTTACCCTCTATCCGGTGGCGATGGCATGGGCATGTGAAAAAGTGGAACAGCATCAGCTTGTGGCGATGAACCAGGCATTGCTGTTGAGCTACACCGTGGGCAGCCTGTTAGGGCCCTCCTTCACCGCGATGTTAATGCAGAATTATTCCGATAATCTGCTGTTTATTATGATTGCCAGCGTCTCGTTTATTTATTTACTGATGCTGCTGCGTAATGCCGGGCACACGCCCGATCCGATTGCTCACGTTTAAACCAGCGCAAACGCTATGCCTTATTTTTGCATAGCGTTTGCGTATATATGACGGGAAATAATTAATATACTGATCATATCTTCCGACTGTTGCAAAATAAACTGTGCAGACGGTTAGAGTTTTTTACTCTGCCAATATCGCTTTCCTCTTTTCCCGCGCATAATCCTTCGCCTAATTTTTGTATAAAAGCTTTCACGAAGGATTGTGTTATGGCAGGTGAACGGGAAAAACAGTTGCGCTGGTACAACATTGCGCTGATGTCATTTATCACCGTCTGGGGTTTTGGCAACGTAGTGAATAACTATGCCAACCAGGGGCTGGTGGTGGTTTTTTCATGGGTGTTTATTTTTGCCCTCTATTTTATTCCTTATGCCCTTATCGTCGGCCAGCTTGGCTCCACCTTTAAAGATGGTAAGGGCGGCGTCAGCACGTGGATAAAACAGACTATGGGGCCGGGACTGGCCTATCTTGCCGCCTGGACTTACTGGGTGGTGCATATCCCTTATCTGGCGCAAAAACCACAGGCGATTTTAATCGCGCTGGGGTGGGCGCTAAATGGCGATGGTTCGTTAATTAAAGAGTATTCAGTCGTGGCGCTGCAGGGCCTCACACTGGTGCTTTTTGTCTTCTTCATGTGGGTGGCGTCACGGGGGATGAAATCGCTGAAGTTTGTCGGTTCGGTGGCGGGTATCGCCATGTTCGTCATGTCCATACTCTATGTGGTGATGGCGGTGACGGCCCCGGCTATTACCCACGTAGAGATCGCGACGACCAACATCACCTGGCAAACGTTTATTCCGCATTTTGATTTCACCTACATTACGACCATTTCCATGCTGGTTTTTGCCGTCGGCGGGGCGGAAAAGATTTCGCCATATGTGAATCAGACGCGTAATCCGGGACGGGAATTTCCCAAAGGAATGCTGTTTCTGGCGGTAATGGTGGCCGTTTGCGCTATTCTCGGCTCGCTGGCGATGGGAATGATGTTTGACTCAGGAAATATTCCCGACGATCTGATGACCAATGGTCAATATTACGCCTTCCAGAAGTTAGGCGAATATTACCATCTGGGCAATGCGCTGATGATTATTTACGCTATCGCCAATACGTTAGGTCAGATTGCGGCGCTGGTTTTCTCTATCGATGCGCCATTGAAAGTGCTGCTTGGGGATGCAGACAGTAAATATATTCCGCAGCGTTTATGCGGCACGAACGCATCCGGAACGCCGGTAAACGGTTATATACTGACGCTTGTGCTGGTGGCGATTTTGATTATGTTGCCCACGCTTGGTATTGGCGATATGAATAATCTTTATAAATGGCTGCTGAACCTGAATTCCGTGGTGATGCCGTTGCGTTATCTGTGGGTATTTGTCGCCTTTATTGCCGTGATTCGTCTGGCGCAGAAATATCAGCCGGAGTATGTGTTTATCCGTAACCGCCCGCTGGCGCTGACGGTTGGCATCTGGTGTTTCGGCTTTACCGCCTTTGCCTGCCTAACCGGCATCTTCCCCAAAATAGAAGCTTTTACCCCTGAATGGACCTTCCAGCTGACGCTGAATATCGTGACGCCGTTTGTGCTGGTCGGGCTGGGCCTGATATTCCCTCTGCTGGCGCGCAGCAAGGCATAACCGGTCACCGGGAACGGATACTGCGCCATTTATGCCTTAAGACGGTTACTCAAGCGGAGTCAGGCTTTTCGGGACGACGTACTGGTTGCCGTCATAGTGTAAGGTCCAGCTGGCTTTTCCCGGTTTATCCTTTGCGGTGCATTCACCGTTGGCGTCAATATAAGCCGTGGATGCCACGCTTTTTTCGCTGACGCGTATATCGGCATAACCCTTGTGGGAAGAGGCGCCTATGGCAAGGGTGCGTTTTATATCATTAAACTCGCCTGCGCACATTCCGTCCCATTCGCCGCTGTTATCTTCCAGAATGATTCCTGGAAGCAGAGTACGCAGCTGATTATTTTCGATCACGTACAGGGAGAGAGCATCCTCGCGAAAAGGGTTAACGCGCGAGCTACCGTCACGAACGATATGCAGGCCAAACGCGATTTGATCGGGAGCGACTTTCCAGCGTGCGGTATCAAGGGTGAGTCTGGTGATGCGAAAGGCATCATCACTCATACGGTTGGGCAGATGCAATCGCTGCCTCACCGCCAGCGTCGCGGAATCCAGCACCAAGAGTTCCAGATCGCCGGTGTGGTCGTAATCCGTTTGTTCATCCGACATCAGCGGAACGGCGGCCAGCGTCAGCTCCGGCCTGGCGGGCCAGACGCGGCAGATAGCGCGCTGCGGCGAGGCGTCATCGAAAGTAATGATCTGCCTGTCGCGGGTGGTGAAACCATCCGTTGTTGGCGTGGCATCCGGCCAGGCGTGCTGAACGATAGTGCTGATATTGCAGACATCGGCGGCATACGCGCACTGCGCTGAGAAGAGAAGAATTCCTGATAGTAATAAGCGCATAGAGCATCCATTCCCTGTTTATGGCAGATAACAAAACGGCTGCTCATGTGCAGCCGTTCTTAATTAATACATCACTTTATGACCGTACTGCTCCAGAATGCCTTTCACGCGTTCCATGGTCTCTTTTTTCGGCGGTTTTACGCCGTCCAGTTTGTACTCTTCACCCATCGCCACCCATTTGTGCTTGCCTAACTCATGATAGGGCAGCAGCTCGATTTTCTCGACGTTACCCATATCGCGGGTAAACTCGCCCAGGCGATGCGCGGAGTCGTCGTCGTCGGACCAGCCTGGCACCACAACGTAGCGGATCCAGACCTTAACCTCTTTTTTCGCCAGATACCGGGCAAACTCCAGCGTGCGGTGGTTTGATACGCCCACCAGGTTCTGGTGGATTTCGTCGTTCATCTGCTTAAGGTCGAGCATCACCAGATCGGTCACTTCCAGCAGTTCATCAATAACCGGATCGTAACGGCGGACAAAGCCGTTGGTGTCCAGGCAGGTATGAATGCCTTCTTTTTTACAGGCGCGGAACCAGTCGCGAACAAATTCCGCCTGCAGGATCGCTTCGCCGCCAGATGCCGTTACGCCGCCGCCAGAAGCATTCATAAAGTGGCGATAGGTCACCACCTCTTTCATCAGTTCTTCAACGGTAACTTCTTTACCGCCGTGGGTATCCCACGTATCGCGGTTATGGCAATACAGGCAGCGCATCAGGCAGCCCTGGAAGAAGGTAATAAAGCGAATGCCCGGGCCGTCAACGGTACCACAGGATTCAAAGGAGTGAATGCGACCAATAACTGACATTGCGGTGTTTCTCCAGATGTGGCCCATCCGGGGCCGTGTTGGCGCACAGCTCATGGGCTGTGTCGAGTCTGTTTTGGCAGATACCCAAAGTATAGATAGCTGACAAACCAGGCTGTGAGGCGGGCTATTTGCTAAAAAGGCCCCACTTACGTGGAGCCTTTATTCTACGCTTTTTCAGTCAGACAGGGAATTACATGGTCTGAGTGAAAGTACGGGTGATAACGTCCTGCTGCTGTTCTTTCGTCAGGGAGTTAAAACGTACTGCGTAACCTGATACACGAATGGTCAGCTGCGGATATTTTTCCGGATGTTCCATCGCGTCGAGCAGCATTTCACGGTTCATGACGTTCACGTTCAGGTGCTGACCACCTTCGATGGACGCTTCGTGATGGAAGTAACCATCCATCAGACCCGCCAGGTTAGTCTTACGAACTTCGTCATCTTTACCCAGTGCGTTCGGTACGATAGAGAAGGTGTAAGAGATACCATCTTTCGCGTAAGCAAACGGCAGTTTAGCCACGGAGGTCAGAGAGGCAACCGCACCTTTCTGGTCACGACCGTGCATCGGGTTAGCACCTGGTCCGAACGGCGCGCCAGCACGACGACCGTCTGGGGTGTTACCGGTTTTCTTACCATACACAACGTTAGAGGTGATGGTCAGCACAGACTGAGTCGGGATAGCGTTACGGTAGGTAGTGAGTTTCTGAATTTTCTTCATGAAACGTTCTACCAGGTCAACCGCCATGTCATCAACGCGAGCGTCGTTGTTACCAAACTGCGGGTATTCGCCTTCGATTTCGAAGTCGATAGCCAGACCGTCTTCGTCACGAATCGGTTTCACTTTCGCATATTTGATAGCAGACAGGGAGTCAGCCGCAACGGACAGACCTGCGATACCGCATGCCATGGTGCGAACCACGTCACGGTCGTGCAGCGCCATCAGAGAGGCTTCGTAGCTGTACTTGTCGTGCATGTAGTGGATAACGTTCAGCGCGGTGACATACTGCTTAGCCAGCCAGTCCATGAAGTGATCCATACGGTCCATCACTTCGTCAAAGTTCAGAACATCGCCTTTGATCGGTTCAGATTTCGGACCCACCTGCATTTTCAGTTTTTCATCAACGCCGCCGTTGATTGCGTACAGCATGGTTTTCGCCAGGTTTGCACGCGCACCGAAGAACTGCATTTGTTTACCCACAACCATCGGGCTTACGCAGCATGCGATAGCGTAGTCGTCGTTGTTGAAGTCCGGACGCATCAGGTCATCGTTCTCGTACTGCAGAGAAGAGGTGTCGATGGACACTTTAGCGGCGAATTTCTTGAAGTTCAGCGGCAGTTTTTCAGACCACAGAACGGTGATGTTCGGCTCCGGAGAAGGACCCATGGTGTACAGGGTGTTCAGGAAGCGGAAGCTGTTTTTGGTAACCAGAGTACGGCCATCTACGCCCATACCACCGATAGATTCTGTTGCCCAGATCGGGTCGCCAGAGAACAGTTCATCATATTCCGGGGTACGCAGGAAGCGAACCATACGCAGTTTCATGACCAGGTGGTCAATCATTTCCTGAGCGTCTTGCTCGGTGATTTTGCCCGCTTTCAGGTCACGTTCAATGTACGCATCCAGGAAGGTGGAGACACGACCGAAGGACATTGCTGCGCCGTTCTGAGACTTAACGGCAGCCAGGTAGCCGAAGTAGGTCCACTGGATAGCTTCCTGAGCGTTAGTAGCCGGACCAGAGATATCGCAGCCGTATTTCGCCGCCATCTCTTTGATCTGACCCAGCGCGCGGTGCTGTTCAGCGATTTCTTCACGCAGACGAATCGTCGCTTCCAGGTTTACGCCATTCTCCAGGTCAGACTGCAGAGAGGTAAACTGCGCGAATTTATCTTTCATCAGGTAGTCGATACCGTACAGCGCAACGCGACGGTAGTCACCGATGATACGACCACGGCCATATGCGTCTGGCAGACCGGTCAGAACACCGGATTTACGGCAACGCAGGATGTCCGGAGTATAAACGTCGAACACGCCCTGGTTGTGCGTTTTACGGTATTCAGTGAAGATTTTTTTCAGCATCGGGTCCAGCTCGCGATTGTACGCTTTGCAGGAACCTTCAACCATTTTGATACCGCCGAACGGGATGATCGCACGTTTCAGCGGCGCTTCAGTCTGCAGACCAACGATTTTCTCAAGGGCTTTGTTAATGTAGCCAGCGTCGTGAGAAGTGATGGTAGAAGCAACAGAGGTGTCAAAGTCAACAGGCGCGTGAGTGCGGTTTTCCTGTTTAACGCCTTCCATTACGCTGTCCCACAGCGCTGTGGTGGCTTCAGTCGCGCCAGCCAGGAAGGACTCGTCACCCTCATACGGAGTGTAGTTTTTCTGGATGAAGTCACGGACGTTTACTTCATTCTGCCAGTCACCTTTGGTAAAACCTTCCCAGGCTGTGGCTAACTTTTCATTAAGCTCGGACATGTAACACCTACCTTCTTAAGTGGATTTTTTATTTACTGCGCAGTGCGAAAATCAGAATTAATGATGATCGTTGCCGCGCAGATAAATGACCCAGTATGTCAACCCGACCAACAAACCGCCGCCGATAATGTTACCGATCGTAACCGGAATCAGGTTATCAGTGATGAAGTTCATCACGGTCAGGTGAGAAAAACTTTCCGGAGTAGACCCAACAGCGGTCCAGAATTCCGGTGTGGCGAAATCACGGATGACAATACCCATCGGGATCATAAACATGTTTGCGATACTGTGCTCAAAACCGCTGGCAACAAACATGGCGACCGGTAAAACCATGATAAACGCTTTATCCATCAGGCTACGACCTGAATAGCTCATCCATACGGCCAGGCACACCATCAGGTTAGCGAGGATGCCGAGACAGACGGCTTCAATAAAAGTATGGTGCATTTTGTGGTCGGCGGTTTGCAGAACATTGAGTCCCCATTGACCATTGGCGGTCATATACTCGCCGGAAAGCCACATCAATAGCACAAAGAGCAGGCAACCCACCAGGTTACCAAAATAGACATTCAGCCAGTTTTTCGCTAACTGGCCCCAGGTAATACGCCCACTGGCTTTGGCAACAACAATCAAAACGGTGGAGGTAAAGAGGTCAGCGCCGCAAATTACGCAAAGGATCAACCCCAAAGAGAAGCAGATACCGCCAATCAGTTTCGCCATACCAAAGGGCATCGTACCCGTGCCGGTCGTCGCAGTGATATAGAAAACAAAGGCGATGGAGATAAATACACCGGCGGTAATCGCCAGGTAGAAAGTCTTAAGCGGATGTTTCGTTGCTTTATAGACACCTGCTTCCTCGGCCACTTTGGCCATTGCAGCAGGGAGTAAAAGATCAAAAGGGTTGTCAGCTTTCACACTAACTCTCTCTTTATTAAGTCGGCGACGAGATACTAACAAAGCATTATAGATGAGAAATTGATACAGATCATATCTCGCCTGGCTTATAGGCCCGTAAAGCGCATGGTTTTTATGCGATTTAGGTGTAATTTATTGATTATCCTAATAAAAATAAATTTTAAAATTTAGCAAATGAGTTGAATTTTTTCCTTCCTGGGTCTGTTGAGCGGTTAATTAATATGGAGTAATTGCCAAATAAAGTAACAAATAGCGGTTAATAATAGTAATATCAACTACCAATATTTAACCTTGTTATTACATTTATATTTGGCTCTTCAATAATAAGTAAAACGGGGCACGTAAAGCGCCCCGTAATATAGCTCAGACGATAATTAACGCCTACAGTCAGTAAGCCAATTGCCTTTATTTTGACCAGTATGCGGCTTTTGCGCGCTGCAGCTTTTCATACGCTTTCAGCAGAGACTGGTGTGAAGCGAAGGCATGAAGATCGCAATCCACCGGCTGCAGGCTGTAGAAAGCCGCTTCACCGCTCAGCGCCGCGCTTGCCGCTTCTACCGCATCCGCGCCATACATACGCACAAAGGCGTTCAGGTATTGCAGCGGTTCGCGCTCTTCTTCCTGGGAAAGCAGCAGCAACGTTTGCAGACAACGATAATAGTTGGCTCGCGCCGGCGTAAAGACGGACGCGTTGAACTCCATTGTCCATTCGGTCCAGATAAGCGCCTGTTCCAGATCGCCGCCCGCCAAAGCCAGCATCGCTTTCAGCTCGCCAATACGCAGGGTATACCAGCCGTTATCCGGACCCGTCGCCAGGCCCAACAGTTCGCGCACGCGGGTAAAGTCATCAAACCCTTCATCATCTAACTGCTCGATAAGACGGAGATACTCTTCTTTTTCCCAGTTGCTACCCGGAAGCGAAAGCAGAGTATCGCGAAGATGCGTTCCCATGCTGTTATTCGCGAGCCACAGATCCTCGGCAGGATAGATGTCAGACATACCCGGTACGATGATACGGCAGGCGTACACACCAAGATGTTCATAATCGGCGATGTAGACCTCTTTATCTTCGGCGTTGAAGATGGCCATTAACGTTGCGAACTCCTCTTCGGTAGTGCCAGAGAAGTTCCAGTCGACGAACGGGTAGTCGGCATCCTGCTTGAACAGATCCCAGGAGATCAGACCGCTGGAGTCGATAAAGTGGGTTTCCAGATTGGTGTGCTCGGCCACTTCTTCGTCGTCGAAGGTGGGTGGGGTAAACACATCGAGATCTTTCAGTCCACGGCCCTGCAGCAGTTCGGTCACGGTACGTTCCAGCGCGACGCCGAAATCCGGATGGGCGCCAAAAGAGGCAAAACAGGTGCCGTTAGCCGGGTTGAACAGGACAACGCAGATCACCGGAAAGTTGCCGCCCAGCGATCCGTCATAGGCAAAGATCGGGAAACCTTCCGCTTCCAGTGTCGCAATGGATTCCACCACCGACGGATAGCGCGCCAGTACATCGACAGGGATCTCCGGCAGACTGATACTTTCGGCAATGATGCGATTTTTCACATAACGCTCAAAGACTTCCGACAGTCCCTGGACTCGCGCTTCATTACGGGTATTACCGGCGGACATACCGTTAGAGACGTACAAATTGCCGATAATGTTCATCGGAATATAGACGGTCTGGTTATCTGACTGGCGAGTAAAAGGCAGGCCGCACACGCCGCGTTCCTCGTTGCCGGACTGGAGATCGATCAACATACTGCCGGCGAGTTCGTTTTCCGGATCGTAGAAAGCGCGCAGACGCGCGTCGAGCAACCCTTCCGGCACGTCGTCACTGTCGTTCAGCGGGAACCATTTTTCGTTAGGGTAATGCACAAACGGGCCGTTGGCGATGGTATCGCCAAGCCAGAAATCGGCAAAGAAATAGTTCGTCGACAGACGCTCAAAATATTCGCCCAGCGCAGAGGCCAGCGCCGCTTTTTTCGTCGCGCCTTTGCCGTTGGTAAAGCACAGCGCGCACTCTTTGTCGCGGATGTGCACCGACCAGACGTTTGGCACCGGATTCAGCCATGAGGCTTCTTCAATATGGAAACCGAGATCGAGCAATTTTTGCTGGAAGCGAGCGATGGAATCTTCCAGGGCGGCGTCTTTGCCGGGAATAAATGTTTGCGTCATGAAAATCACTTTTGTCGTACGGAAAGCGCGCAATGATACGGGTTTTATCTGACTGACGCTATCGCCGCCACGAACGCGGCGGAAATAAAAGTTTTGACTATGCTTTTATGCAGTAAACCACCATAAGAGCAGAGAAATGAAAGCGTTTGATCTACAACGGATGGCACTGGACAAAGTGCCACTGGAATTTTTGGGCGAGGTTGCGTTACGTAGTCTTTATACCTTTGTACTGGTCTATCTGTTTCTTAAGCTGACGGGACGGCGCGGCGTGCGCCAGATGTCGCTTTTTGAAGTGTTGATTATTTTGACGCTGGGCTCCGCGGCAGGGGACGTCGCTTTTTATGATGATGTCCCAATGCTGCCGGTGCTGGTGGTCTTTATCATAATTGCGCTGCTTTACCGGTTGGCGATGTGGCTGATGGCGCGTAGTGAAAGGATTGGCGATTTACTGGAGGGGAAACCGGTCGTCATCATTGAAGATGGCGAGCTGGCATGGTCCAAACTGAATCATGCCAATATGACGGAGTTTGAGTTCTTTATGGAACTGCGTCTGAATGGCGTAGAGCAACTTGGTCAGGTGCGGCTGGCGATACTGGAAACCAACGGGCAAATCAGCGTCTATTTCTTTGAAGAAGAAAAGATAAAACCCGGTCTGAGCATTTTGCCTAAATATTGCACCGAGCGATTTCATGTCGTTCCCGAAACGGGAGATTACGCCTGCGTGCGTTGCAGCGAAGTCATTACTCTTAACGCTGGCGACAGGCAAGATTGTCCGCGCTGCAAGAATCCAGAATGGTCGAAGGCCAGTCGGGCAAAAAGGGTGCTCTGACAGCAAAAATATCGGTCATTAGCCATCAATCCGACAGATTGTGTTGTGTGAGCGAACACTCATTTTAACCGCGCCGATTATTACCCGTTGCGGCGCGTATCACTGAATGATAAAACCAATATCCACAGGAATAACGTAAACCCACTCTTTGCGCTTCGTCAGAGCGTGGGTGAATAACAATGCAACGTGGTGAGGGGAAATGGCTCAGGTTTTCAATTTTAGTTCAGGCCCGGCAATGTTACCGGCAGACGTGCTCAAACAGGCTCAACAGGAACTGTGCGACTGGAACGGTCTTGGCACCTCCGTCATGGAGGTGAGCCACCGCGGTAAAGAATTTATCCAGGTCGCAGCGGAAGCGGAACAGGATTTTCGCGATCTCCTCAACATCCCTTCCAATTATAAAGTTCTGTTCTGTCACGGCGGCGGACGCGGGCAGTTTGCGGCTATTCCGCTGAATATTTTGGGAAATAAAACCACCGCAGACTACGTGGACGCCGGTTACTGGGCGGCCAGCGCGGTAAAAGAAGCGAAAAAATACTGCACCCCAAACGTGATTGATGCCAAAGTTACCGTGGACGGACTGCGCGCGGTCAGGCCGATGAGCGAATGGCAACTCTCGGATAACGCGGCGTATATGCACTACTGCCCGAACGAAACCATTGACGGCATTGCCATTAATGAAACGCCGAATTTTGCCTCCGATGTGGTCGTGACGGCTGATTTCTCCTCAACGATTCTTTCGGCGCCGTTAGACATTTCCCGCTACGGCGTTATCTATTCAGGCGCGCAGAAAAACATCGGACCTGCCGGGCTGACGATTGTGATCGTTCGCGAAGACCTGTTAGGAAAAGCGCACACCAGCTGCCCGTCGATTCTGGACTACACCGTTCTGAACGATAACGACTCAATGTTTAATACGCCACCAACTTTTGCCTGGTATCTTTCCGGCCTGGTATTTAAATGGCTGAAGGCGAATGGCGGCGTCGACGCGATGCATAAAATCAATCAACAGAAAGCCGAACTGCTGTATGGCGTGATTGATAACAGCGATTTCTACCGCAACGATGTGGCGAAAGCCAACCGTTCCCGCATGAACGTACCGTTCCAACTGGCGGACAGCGCGCTGGACAAACTGTTCCTTGAAGAGTCTTTTGCGGCAGGTCTTCACGCGCTGAAAGGCCACCGTGTGGTGGGGGGAATGCGTGCGTCCATTTATAACGCGATGCCGCTGGAAGGCGTCAAAGCCCTGACCGACTTTATGGTCGATTTCGAACGTCGTCACGGCTAAATAAGTGTGGCGTTTCATCCCCACAGCGTCGTCTGTGGGGTTTTTATTTTTGTTTTTTGAGAGTTGAGTACATGGAATCCCTGAC
The DNA here is from genome assembly GCF_000759835.1 of Citrobacter sedlakii NBRC 105722. Classification (GTDB taxonomy): domain Bacteria; phylum Pseudomonadota; class Gammaproteobacteria; order Enterobacterales; family Enterobacteriaceae; genus Citrobacter_A; species Citrobacter_A sedlakii. The sequence goes on along the minus strand of NZ_BBNB01000007.1, from coordinate 159,703 downwards.
GTTACAACCCATCGCGCGGGTCGATGGCACCATTAATCTGCCTGGCTCTAAGAGCGTGTCTAACCGCGCTTTGCTCCTGGCGGCGTTAGCCCATGGCACCACCGTTCTGACCAACCTGTTAGACAGCGATGATGTGCGCCATATGCTCAATGCGCTGAGCGCGTTGGGGATCAATTACACCCTTTCTGCGGATCGTACCCGTTGCGAAATCACCGGCAACGGTGGTCCGCTACAGGCTACCGGCGCACTGGAGCTGTTTCTGGGCAACGCCGGAACGGCCATGCGTCCGCTTGCCGCAGCGCTTTGCCTCGGTACAAACGACATTGTGCTGACCGGCGAGCCGCGTATGAAAGAGCGACCAATTGGTCATCTGGTTGATGCGCTGCGTCAGGGCGGGGCCTGTATTGACTATCTGGAGCAGGAAAACTATCCGCCGCTTCGTCTGCGCGGTGGCTTTACCGGCGGTCAGGTTGAGGTTGATGGCAGCGTTTCCAGCCAGTTTTTGACCGCACTGTTAATGACGGCCCCTCTGGCGTCGCAGGAAACCATCATCAGCATTAAAGGCGAGCTGGTGTCGAAGCCGTATATCGACATTACGTTAAATCTGATGAAAACCTTCGGCGTGGAAATTGAAAACCATCACTATCAGCGTTTTGTCGTGAAGGGCCGTCAGCAATACCAGTCTCCCGGTGTTTACCTGGTCGAAGGCGATGCTTCATCCGCCTCTTATTTCCTTGCCGCGGGAGCCATTAAAGGCGGGACGGTAAAGGTGACCGGTATTGGCCGCAAAAGTATGCAGGGGGACATTCGCTTCGCGGATGTGCTGGAAAAAATGGGGGCGACACTGACCTGGGGCGATGATTTTATTGCCTGTACTCGCGGTGAGCTAAATGCCGTTGATATGGACATGAACCACATTCCCGATGCGGCAATGACCATTGCGACGGCGGCGCTGTTTGCTAAAGGTACGACCACGCTTCGTAACATCTATAACTGGCGCGTCAAAGAGACTGACCGTCTGTTTGCGATGGCGACCGAGTTGCGTAAAGTAGGGGCGGAAGTGGAAGAGGGGCGCGACTATATTCGCATCACCCCGCCAGCGAAATTACAGTTTGCTGAAATTGGCACCTATAACGATCACCGTATGGCGATGTGTTTTTCGCTGGTGGCGTTATCCGACACGCCGGTGACCATTCTTGATCCGAAATGTACCGCTAAAACCTTCCCGGATTATTTCGAGCAGTTGGCGCGTATTAGCACTCCCGCCTGATTAACTTTCGCGCCAGCCTTTGCGCTGGCGCGCTTGCGTCCGCTTTCGTACTTTATTTACCCTTATCGCTAATGCTACCTTCCTCTCGATTTAACCTCTTGATTTATATCTTTTTATTATAAATATCATTGGAAGATTAGCATGAAAAATAAATCATTGCTGCTGGCGGTGGCGATTTCCGCTACGTTAATGGCTGGCTGTAAAAATGGCGTCAATGGCGATTTGCTCGCCAGTTCCGGCGTCGCTGCTTACAAAGCGGCGACGCTTTCGGATGCGGACGTCAAAGCGCTGTCTGCTGAGTCCTGCAAACAGATGGACAGTGAAAATAAACTGGCGGGTTCTAAGAGCAAATACACGAAGCGGCTAAATAAAATCGCGAAAGCGCTGGGCAATAACATTGACGGCACGCCGGTATCTTACAAGGTATATATGACCCGTGAGATCAACGCATGGGCAATGGCCAACGGCTGTGTTCGCGTCTATTCAGGCCTGATGGATCTGATGACCAATAACGAAATCGAAGGCGTTCTGGGGCATGAGTTAGGCCACGTCTCGTTAGGGCATTCTCGTAAAGCCATGCAAACGGCCTATGCAACGTTGGCGGCCCGTGACGCCCTCTCCGCTACCAGCGGAGTGGCGTCCAAACTGTCGCAATCTCAACTCGGCGACCTGGCCGAAGGGGTAATCAACTCTTCGTTCTCCCGCAGCCAGGAATCGGATGCCGATGATTTCTCCTATGACCTGCTGAAGAAACGCGGCATAAATACCCAGGGACTGGTCACCGCATTCGATAAATTCGCCACCATGGACGCGGGGCATGCGAAATCATTGATGGACTCCCACCCCGCCTCAGCCGATCGCGCTCAGCACATGCGCGACCGTATTGCCGCCGACAAAAAGTAAAACATTGTCATCTTTTGGGCTGGTTATGCGCCAGCCCGCTATAATTGCGCAATTATTCTTCATCTGAATACAGACGATTCGGGTTTTTGCACACAACGTTAACGATTGTGGGCGTTGGCGCGTATAATGCGCGGCGTTTACGTTAACGGTGTGCCTGTTTAAGGAGAGAAAGATGACGGCAATTGCCCCGGTAATTACCATTGATGGCCCAAGTGGTGCAGGAAAGGGCACCTTGTGCAAGGCAATGGCGGAAGCATTGCAATGGCATCTGCTGGACTCTGGTGCTATCTATCGCGTGTTAGCGCTGGCGGCGCTGCATCATCATGTCGATGTCGCCTCTGAAGATGCGCTGGTTCCGTTGGCGACCCATCTTGATGTGCGCTTTGTCTCAACCAACGGAAATCTGGAAGTGATTCTCGAAGGCGAAGATGTGAGCGGTGAAATTCGCACGCAGGAAGTGGCGAACGCTGCGTCACAGGTCGCCGCCTTTCCACGCGTACGTGAAGCGCTGTTGCGTCGTCAACGCGCCTTCCGTGAGTTGCCTGGCCTGATCGCGGACGGACGGGATATGGGGACGGTGGTTTTTCCGGACGCGCCGGTGAAAATCTTCCTTGACGCCTCCTCTGAAGAACGTGCGCATCGCCGTATGCTACAGTTGCAGGAAAAGGGCTTTAGTGTTAACTTTGAACGCCTTTTGGCCGAGATCAAAGAACGCGACGATCGCGACCGAAACCGTGCTGTAGCGCCGTTAGTTCCCGCTGCTGATGCTTTAGTTTTAGATTCAACCCGATTAAGCATTGAGCAAGTGATTGAAAAAGCGCTACAATACGCGCGCCAAAAACTGGCACTCGCTTAAAAGCGACCGAATTTGCAGTACCCCCGTTGCAATGGAATGACAGCGGGTATGTTAAACAACCCCATCCGGCATGGAGTCAGATGGACGTTAAATATGAAACCTGAAGATTAAACATGACTGAATCTTTTGCTCAACTGTTTGAAGAATCCTTAAAAGAAATCGAAACCCGTCCGGGTTCCATCGTTCGCGGTGTTGTTGTTGCTATCGACAAAGACGTAGTACTGGTTGACGCTGGTCTGAAATCTGAGTCCGCCATCCCGGCTGAGCAGTTCAAAAACGCCCAGGGCGAGCTGGAAATCCAGGTGGGTGACGAAGTTGACGTTGCTCTGGATGCAGTAGAAGACGGCTTCGGTGAAACCCTGCTGTCCCGTGAGAAAGCTAAACGTCACGAAGCATGGATCACGCTGGAAAAAGCTTACGAAGATGCTGAAACTGTTACCGGTGTTATCAACGGCAAAGTTAAGGGCGGCTTCACTGTTGAGCTGAACGGTATTCGTGCGTTCCTGCCAGGTTCCCTGGTAGACGTTCGTCCGGTGCGCGACACGCTGCACCTGGAAGGCAAAGAGCTTGAGTTCAAAGTCATCAAGCTGGATCAGAAGCGCAACAACGTTGTTGTTTCTCGTCGTGCCGTTATCGAATCCGAAAACAGCGCAGAGCGCGATCAGCTGCTGGAAAACCTGCAGGAAGGCATGGAAGTTAAAGGTATCGTTAAGAACCTCACTGACTACGGTGCATTCGTTGATCTGGGTGGCGTTGACGGCCTGCTGCACATCACCGATATGGCCTGGAAACGCGTTAAGCATCCGAGCGAAATCGTAAACGTTGGCGACGAAATCACTGTTAAAGTGCTGAAATTCGACCGCGAGCGTACCCGTGTATCCCTGGGCCTGAAACAGCTGGGCGAAGATCCGTGGGTTGCTATCGCTAAGCGTTACCCGGAAGGTACCAAACTGACCGGTCGCGTGACCAACCTGACCGACTACGGTTGCTTCGTTGAAATCGAAGAAGGCGTTGAAGGCCTGGTACACGTTTCCGAAATGGACTGGACCAACAAAAACATCCACCCGTCCAAAGTTGTTAACGTTGGCGACGTAGTGGAAGTGATGGTTCTGGATATCGACGAAGAACGTCGTCGTATCTCCCTGGGTCTGAAGCAGTGCAAATCTAACCCGTGGCAGCAGTTTGCGGAAACCCACAACAAGGGCGACCGTGTTGAAGGTAAAATCAAGTCTATCACTGACTTCGGTATCTTCATCGGCCTGGACGGCGGCATCGACGGTCTGGTTCACCTGTCTGACATCTCCTGGAACGTTGCAGGCGAAGAAGCAGTACGTGAATACAAAAAAGGCGACGAAATCGCAGCCGTTGTTCTGCAGGTTGACGCAGAGCGCGAGCGTATCTCTCTGGGCGTTAAACAGCTGGCAGAAGATCCGTTCAACAACTGGGTTGCACTGAACAAGAAAGGCGCAATCGTAAACGGTAAAGTGACTGCAGTTGACGCGAAAGGCGCAACCGTAGAACTGGCTGACGGCGTTGAAGGTTACCTGCGCGCTTCTGAAGCTTCCCGTGACCGCGTTGAAGATGCAACACTGGTTCTGAGCGTAGGCGACGACGTTGAAGCGAAATTCACCGGCGTTGACCGTAAGAACCGTGCAATCAGCCTGTCTGTTCGTGCGAAAGACGAAGCTGATGAGAAAGATGCCATCGCAACTGTTAACAAACAGGAAGATGCAAACTTCTCTAACAACGCAATGGCTGAAGCATTCAAAGCAGCTAAAGGCGAGTAATTCTTTGAAACTTCGGGATGTTTCATCGCGAAGTCAGATGAGATTACTTGACAGATTACAGGATTCGTTCTGTAATCAATGACAAAGGGCGGCTACGGCCGCCCTTAATCAATGCAACAGCAGCGCTTATATGCCTTATAGGAACCGGAGGAATCATGACCAAGTCAGAATTGATTGAAAGACTTGCAACCCAGCAATCTCATATTCCCGCAAAAGCGGTTGAAGATGCAGTTAAAGAGATGCTGGAACATATGGCCTCGACTCTTGCGCAGGGCGAGCGTATTGAAATCCGCGGTTTTGGCAGCTTCTCTTTGCACTATCGCGCACCACGAACCGGGCGTAACCCGAAGACTGGCGATAAAGTCGAGCTGGAAGGAAAATACGTTCCGCACTTTAAGCCAGGTAAAGAACTGCGCGATCGCGCCAATATTTACGGTTAAGTTTCCTCAAAACGTAACCTGCGAAAAAGCACCTTTCTGGTGCTTTTTTCATTTCTGACGCTCCATTCTGGAAGACGCCCCGCAATAAATTTGGCGGTTTACAACACGGTGATAAAAACGCTGGAAACCGCATCGTAAAGCCTGCCATTACCGCCTGACAGACCGTTGGCCAACCTGCACACTTCCGCTCACACGGAGGTGTTCATGAAAATCACGACGGTCAGCCTGGGCGCGCTATGCGGTATTTTCCCTTTGCTTTTCTTACCGGCTTTGCCTGATACGCTTTGGCTTGTCAGTCTTTTCGCGCTGGCCTGTTCGCTAACGCTTTTCTCCGGCAAATGGATGCAGCTTGCCGGGCTGGTTCTGTTGTTTTTTCTGTGGGGCGTTTTCGCGGCTAAACAGTCGCTTTGGGCCGGAAACACGCTGCCGGTAAAAAATCAGGACGCCATTATCGAGCTGACCGCGACGGATAACATCACGACACACGCCGGACGCATCACTCATCTGGCAGGGCGTCGTCTTTTTCCTGCGGTGGGTATCGTTCTTTATGGGCAGTATTTGCCGTCTGAACCCTGTGCAGGGCAGCGCTGGGCGATGACGATTAGGATCAGGGCTGTTCACGGGCAGTTAAATGACGGGGGATTTGACAGCCAGCGCTACGCCCTGGCACAGCATCAACCGCTCACAGGCCGTTTTCTGCAGGCAAAAATCCTGGACGGGGAATGCAGTTGGCGAGCCAGATATCTCGCATCACTGAAAGCCAGGCTGGCTGAGTATCCGTGGCAGCAGGTGATAGTCGGTCTGGGGATGGGGGAACGTCTGGCGATAACGAAAGAGGTGAAAAACATCCTTCGCGATACCGGCACCGCCCATCTGATGGCGATTTCCGGGCTGCATATTGCCTTAATGGCTCTGCTCGTCAGTGGATTGCTTCGTGGCGTTCAGTTTCTTCTGCCGGTGCGCTGGATCCACTGGCAGCATCCGCTTATCGGCGGGCTGCTCGGCGCCATATTCTACGCCTGGCTAACCGGTCTTCAGCCACCCGCGCTGCGTACGATCATTGCGCTATTTGTCTGGACGGCGCTAAAGCTGAGTGGACGGCAGTGGAGCGGATGGGCCGTCTGGTGCTGTTGTCTGGCGGCGATTGTTATTTGCGATCCGTTGGCGGTGCTCTCCCAAAGCCTGTGGCTTTCCGCTTTCGCCGTTGCGGCCCTGCTGTTCTGGTATCAATGGTTTCCCTGTCCGGAGTGGACGTTACCGCGGGCAGGGCGTTTATTGGTTGAGCTGGCCCATTTACAGTTGGGGATGACGCTGTTGCTTTTGCCGCTGCAAATCGCGTTGTTTCACGGCCTTAGCCTGACCTCTTTTGCGGCGAATTTATTCGCCGTGCCGCAGGTAACGTTTATTAGCGTACCGCTGATCCTCGCAGGAATGGTGGCGCATGTCAGCGGGCCGTTAGTGGTTGAGTCTGTATTGTGGTATCTGGCCGATCGCTCGCTTGCCGCCGTGTTCTGGGCGTTAACCCAATTGCCGAAAGGGTGGATAGCGGTAGATGCGCGCTGGCAGTGGCTGGTTTTCGCTCCCTGGCTGGTGCTTGTTGGCTGGCGGTTTAATGCCTTACGGGTGCTACCCGGACTCTGCCTGGCAACGCTTGCCCTGCTCAGTTGGCCTTTCTGGAGCCCGCCGCGTACCGATACGTGGCAGGCGCATATGCTGGATGTTGGACAAGGATTGTCGGTAGTTATCGCGCGTAACGGCAAAGCACTGTTGTACGACACCGGGCTGGCCTGGCCTGAAGGGGACAGCGCGCAACACATTATTATTCCGTGGCTACGCTGGCATCATCTGGAGCCAGAAGGGATTATTCTCAGCCATGAACATCTTGATCACCGGGGTGGGCTAGACTCTATGCTGAGCGCCTGGCCCGGGCTATGGGTCCGCAGTCCGTTAGGCTGGCGAAATCATTTACCGTGTTATCGCGGTGAGGTCTGGTACTGGCAGGGATTGCGTTTCAGCGCGCACTGGCCGTTAAAAGGCGATCGCGGCAAGGGCAATAATCACTCCTGTGTGGTGAAAATCGACGATGGTCGCCACAGCCTACTGTTGACGGGCGACATAGAGACGCCAGCTGAGCAACGGATGCTGAGTCATTACTGGCAGCATCTGTCGGCTACGATTATTCAGGTGCCGCATCATGGCAGCAATACGTCCTCTTCGCTGGCACTCATACAGCGGGTTAATGGCGAGATGGCGCTGGCCTCGGCATCGCGTTATAACGCCTGGCGGTTACCGTCATGGAAGGTCAGACAGCGCTATCAGCAGCAGGGGTACCAGTGGCGCGATACCCCGCATCAGGGGCAAATTTCGCTGGATTTCTCCGCACAGGGCTGGCGCATAAGCAGCCTACGGGAGCAAATTTTACCGCGTTGGTATCATCAGTGGTTTGGCGTGTCAGACGATAACGGGTAGAATATGCGGCTATTTCAACAAATGCTGGTTTTTTGAATGCATAACGATAAAGATCTCTCTACGTGGCAGACGTTTCGCCGACTGTGGCCTACCATTGCGCCTTTCAAAGCGGGTCTGATCGTGGCGGGTGTGGCGTTAATCCTCAACGCGGCCAGCGATACCTTCATGTTATCGCTCCTCAAACCTTTACTTGATGAAGGTTTTGGTAAAACCGATCGCTCAGTGCTGCTCTGGATGCCGCTGGTGGTCATTGGGCTGATGATATTACGTGGTATTACCAGCTATATCTCCAGTTACTGCATCTCCTGGGTATCGGGCAAAGTGGTGATGACCATGCGTCGCCGTTTGTTTGGTCATATGATGGGGATGCCCGTCGCCTTCTTCGATAAGCAATCTACCGGGACACTGCTCTCCCGCATCACCTATGATTCTGAACAGGTGGCCTCCTCGTCCTCCAGCGCGTTGATTACCGTTGTGCGCGAAGGCGCGTCGATAATCGGCCTGTTTGCCATGATGTTCTATTACAGCTGGCAACTGTCGATTATCCTCGTGGTGCTGGCGCCGATTGTGTCGATTGCGATCCGCGTGGTGTCAAAGCGTTTTCGCGCCATCAGTAAAAACATGCAGAACACGATGGGGCAGGTCACGACCAGCGCCGAGCAAATGCTGAAGGGACACAAAGAAGTCCTGATCTTTGGCGGCCAGGAAGTTGAGACCAAACGCTTTGACAAGGTGAGCAACAAAATGCGTCTGCAGGGGATGAAAATGGTCTCCGCGTCGTCTATTTCTGACCCCATCATCCAGCTTATCGCCTCGCTGGCGCTGGCGTTTGTGTTGTATGCGGCTAGCTTCCCGAGCGTTATGGAGAGCCTGACGGCGGGGACCATTACCGTTGTCTTTTCGGCAATGATCGCCCTGATGCGTCCGCTGAAATCTCTGACTAACGTCAACGCCCAGTTCCAGCGCGGTATGGCGGCGTGTCAGACTCTGTTTGCGATTCTCGACAGCGAACAGGAAAAAGATGACGGTAAACGCGTTATTGAACGCGCCAGCGGCGATCTGGAATTCCGCAATGTTACCTTTACCTATCCGGGACGCGAAGTGCCTGCGCTGCGCAACATCAACCTTAAAATTCCGGCGGGTAAAACGGTCGCGCTGGTGGGGCGCTCTGGCTCCGGTAAGTCGACGATCGCCAGTCTGATTACGCGTTTCTACGACATCGATGAAGGCGAAATCCTGATGGATGGTCACGATCTGCGTGACTATACGCTGGCGTCCCTGCGTAATCAGGTTGCGCTGGTGTCGCAGAATGTGCATCTGTTCAACGATACGGTAGCCAACAATATTGCCTATGCGCGTAACGAGCATTACACCCGTGAGCAGATCGAAGAGGCTGCTCGCATGGCTTACGCAATGGATTTCATCAATAAGATGGATAATGGCCTCGATACCATCATCGGAGAAAACGGCGTGCTGCTCTCCGGCGGTCAACGTCAGCGTATCGCCATTGCGCGCGCGCTGTTGCGTGACAGCCCAATCCTGATTCTGGATGAAGCGACGTCGGCGCTTGATACCGAATCTGAGCGCGCCATCCAGGCGGCGCTGGACGAGTTGCAGAAAAACCGCACATCGCTGGTGATTGCGCATCGCCTTTCTACCATTGAACAGGCTGATGAAATTGTGGTGGTGGAAGACGGCGTGATCGTAGAACGCGGGACGCATAGCGAACTGCTGGCGCATCATGGCGTTTATGCGCAGCTACACAAAATGCAGTTTGGTCAATGATCGCACGCATCTGGTCCGGTGAATCGTCTCTGTGGCGGCTACTCCTGCCGCTCTCCTGGCTGTATGGCCTGGTGAGCGGGGCGATTCGTCTGTGCTATCGGCTGGGCATCAAACGCGCCTGGCGCGCCCCGGTGCCGGTTGTTGTGGTGGGAAACCTGACGGCAGGCGGTAACGGCAAAACGCCGGTGGTGATCTGGCTGGTGGAGCAGCTTCAGCGACGTGGACTGCGCGTTGGTGTTGTTTCGCGAGGCTACGGCGGCAAAGCGGCTGCCTATCCCCTGTTGTTGAGCGCTGAAACCACTACGGCCGAGGCGGGTGATGAACCCGTGCTGATTTATCAGCGTACCGGGGCGCCGGTTGCCGTATCGCCTCATCGCCCGGAGGCGGTTCAGGCGATACTGGCGCAGCATGACGTCCAGATTATCGTGACTGACGATGGTTTGCAGCACTATCGTCTGGCGCGTGATGTTGAGATCGTGGTGATTGACGGCGTTCGTCGCTTCGGTAACGGCTGGTGGTTACCGGCAGGGCCGATGCGTGAACGTGCAGGCCGTCTGAAAACTGTTGATGCGACGATTGTTAATGGCGGTGTGCCGCAGCCGGGAGAAATTCCAATGCGTCTGGAGCCGGGACTGGCGGTAAATTTGCGCACTGGCGAGCGGCGTAACGTCGCGCAGTTACACAATGTCGTTGCGATGGCAGGCATTGGTCATCCGCCACGTTTTTTCGCCACGCTTGAAGCCTGCGGCGTGCAGCCGCAAAAGTGTGTCGCACTGGCGGATCACCAGGCGTTGCGCGCGCGTGATGTACAGGCATTGCTGAATGCAGGGCAGACGCTGATCATGACGGAAAAAGATGCCGTGAAGTGTCGCGCGTTTGCTGAAGACAACTGGTGGTATCTCCCTGTCGATGCGCATTTGTCGGGGAACAAACCTGAAGCGTTACTTGAAAAGCTGATCTCGCTGGCGCGTTAGCATTCTGACACGAGGGCAGCGAATGAATGATGGAGTCATCAATGTCGTTGCCGTCCCTTTCTCTTAAAGAGGCCCGTCTTCTCCACCTCGCTGCACAGGGCTTACTGCGCAAGCCACGCCGTCGAGCCCGTGAGTCCGATATTCTCGCGACCATAACCCGCATGTCGCTGTTGCAAATCGACACCATCAATATTGTCGCGCGCAGCCCTTATCTGGTGTTGTTCAGCCGTCTGGGGGATTATCCCTCGCAGTGGCTTGACGCCGCGCTGACTCGCGGTGAGCTAATGGAGTACTGGGCGCACGAAGCCTGCTTTTTGCCGCGCAGCGACTTTAAGCTCATACGTCACCGGATGTTGACCCCGGAAAATATGGGCTGGAAGTACAAAGCGGCGTGGATGAACGACCATGCCGGGGAAATTGAACAACTCATACAGCATATTCAGCATAACGGCCCGGTGCGGTCGGCGGATTTTGCGCATCCACGTAAGGGAACCAGCGGATGGTGGGAGTGGAAGCCGCATAAGCGCCACCTGGAAGGGCTGTTCACCGCCGGGAAACTGATGGTGGTTGAACGGCGCAACTTTCAGCGCGTTTATGATTTAACCCATCGCGTGATGCCGCACTGGGATGATGAGCGCGACCTGCTACCGCGCGCGCAGGCTGAGCTGTTCATGCTGGACAACAGCGCCCGCAGCCTTGGCATTTTTCGCGAGCAATGGCTGGCGGATTACTATCGGCTAAAGCGACCCGATCTACAGCGCTGGCGAGAGACGCGCGCGGAGCAACAGCAAATTATTCCCGTTGAAGTCGACACGCTCGGTACGCTGTGGCTACACGCTGAGCTCCTGCCGCTGCTTGAACTGGCGCAGGCAAAAAAGTTGAGCGCGACGCACAGCGCGGTTCTGTCGCCGTTTGACCCGGTGGTCTGGGATCGTAAACGCGCGGAACAACTCTTCGGTTTCAGTTATCGGCTGGAATGCTACACCCCCGCGCCGAAACGGCAGTTTGGTTATTTTGTCCTGCCGTTACTTCACCGGGGACAGCTGATTGGTCGGATGGACGCCAAAATGCACCGTAAAACAGCGGTGCTGGAGATCATTTCGCTGCACCTGGAAAAGGGCGTCACGTCCGGGATTTCGCTACAGAACGGCTTAAAACAGGCGATTGACGATTTTGCCCGCTGGCAGCAGGCCACGCGCGTGACGTTAGGCCACTGCCCGCCGGGACTGTTCACGGAATGTCGGCAGGGCTGGGAATTAGACGCAGACGCGTGAACGATTATGATAAGATTTACCGATTCACTGTCCGGTCCATCTGGAGGAACTATGGATCATCGTCTGCTTGAAATCATCGCCTGCCCGGTTTGTAACGGGAAACTCTGGTTTAACCAGGAAAAACAAGAACTGATCTGCAAACTGGATAACCTTGCGTTTCCCCTGCGTGACGGCATTCCCGTCCTGCTGGAAACAGAAGCCCGCGTGCTGGCGGCTGACGAGGGGAAATCATGAGTTTCGTGGTCATCATCCCCGCGCGCTATGCGTCAACGCGTCTGCCTGGCAAACCGCTGCTGGACATTAATGGCAAGCCGATGATAGTGCACGTCCTGGAGCGCGCCCGTGAATCCGGCGCCGAGCGTATTATCGTCGCAACCGATCACGACGATGTCGCGCGCGCCGTTGAGGCTGCGGGCGGCGAAGTCTGCATGACCCGCGCTGACCACCAGTCTGGCACGGAACGTCTGGCGGAAGTCATCGAGAAGTGCGGGTTTAGCGATGACACCGTGATTGTTAACGTTCAGGGTGACGAGCCGATGATCCCGGCGGTCATTATTCGTCAGGTCGCAGAAAACCTGGCGCAGCGTCAGGTCGGCATGGCTACGCTGGCGGCACCGATCCACGGCGCGGAAGAAGCCTTTAATCCCAACGCGGTCAAAGTTGTGCTGGATGCGGAAGGCTATGCGCTTTACTTCTCGCGCGCGACAATCCCCTGGGATCGTGACCGATTCGCCAAAAGCCTGGAAACCGTTGGCGATACTTTCCTGCGCCATCTGGGGATTTACGGCTACCGTGCCGGTTTCATTCGCCGTTACGTGAGCTGGCAGCCCAGCCCGCTGGAGAACATCGAGATGCTGGAGCAGCTCCGTGTGCTGTGGTACGGCGAAAAGATCCACGTCGCGGTGGCGAAAGAAGTTCCCGGTACCGGGGTGGATACCGCCGAAGATCTTGAGCGCGTCCGCGCCGAAATGCGTTAATGTTCCCTTACGACGCGTCGTCCGATCCCGGGCGGCGCGTCGTACCGTTACGATTTTCCTCACATTTTCTTGTCAACAATTGATCTCATCCGGGTGACATCTGCCCCTCTGGCGCTCATTATAAAAGCAGTAGCGTTTATAAGGGTAAACTGAATGGAACAGCTGCGTGCCGAATTAAGCCATTTACTGGGCGAAAAACTGAGCCGTATTGAATGCGTGAATGAAAAAGCCGATACGGCGCTGTGGTCACTGTATGACAGCCATGGCAATCCGATGCCGCTGATGGCCAGAAGTTTTACCACTCCCGGCGTCGCGCAGCAGCTGGCGTGGAAAATCACTATGCTGGCGCGCAGCGGTACCGTCCGGATGCCGGTCGTGTATGGCGTAATGACCCACGACGAGCACCCCGGCCCCGACGTGTTGCTGCTGGAGCGCCTGCGGGGCGTGTCTGTCGAAGCGCCAGCCCGCACCCCGGAGCGTTGGGAGCAGCTTAAAGATCAGATCGTCGAAGGTCTGCTCGCCTGGCATCGTCAGGACAGCCGGGGCTGCGTCGGCGCGGTGGATAATACCCAGGAAAACATCTGGCCCTCCTGGTATCGCCAGCGTGTTGAAGTGCTATGGAGCACACTCAATCAGTTCAACAACACCGGGCTGACGATGCAGGACAAAAGGATCCTGTTTCGAACGCGGGAATGCCTACCTGCGTTATTCGAGGGGTTCAATGATAATTGCGTGCTGGTGCATGGCAATTTCAGCCTGCGCAGTATGTTAAAAGATGCCAGAAGCGATCAGCTTCTGGCGATGGTGGGGCCGGGCATTATGCTCTGGGCGCCGCGGGAATATGAACTGTTCCGTCTGATGGATAACGCGCTGGCGGAAGATCTGCTCTGGCATTACCTGCGCCGCGCGCCTGTGGCAGAGTCGTTTATCTGTCGGCGCTGGCTTTATGTCTTATGGGACGAAGTGGCCCAGTTGGTCAATACCGGGCGCTTTAGCCGCGCTAACGTCGATCTTGCGGCGAAATCACTCCTGCCCTGGCTCGCCTGACAGTCCTTTCAGCCACTGCCAGATACGCCCCAGCGTCTCATAACCCACGCGATCGCTGTGCATCAGCCAGACCGGCGAGGGGAGCGCGTATTCCCACGGATTCAGCGGTGAATCAATTGCCAACTGATTTGCCGGGGCAGGCAGCGGATCCAGCCCGACGCGTTGAAAGAAAATCATCGCCCGCGGCAGGTGCGAGGCGGACGTCACTAACAGGAACGGCGCGTTGCCAATGGCCCGCTTCACCGCCAGCGCTTCTTCTTCAGTATCTTTCGGCTGCTCCAGGGTAATAATATCTGCGCGAGGCACGCCTAACGATTCGGCGACGCGCGCGCCGGCTTCCGCGGTACTGACCGGATTCGTCAGCGCGTGCGCGCCGGTAAAGATCAGCTTCGAACCCGGATTCGCCCGCCATAAGCGAATGCCCTCATTAAGGCGCGGCAGGCTGTTACTGATCAGGTTGGAGCTGGGCGCCCACTCGGGATTCCAGGTATAACCGCCGCCCAGCACGACGATGTAGTCCACTTTTCGTGTCTCCTGCCAGGTGGGATACCGGCTTTCTATCGGCCGAAGCAGTCCGTCCGCAACGGGCTGCAGGCTAAGCAGAAACAGCGCCAGCCAGCCTGCGCTGATCATCACCTTCCCGGTTTTCTGAAAACGGCTAAACCACAGCAACATCAACCCTGCGCCGATCGCTAACAACAGGAAAGGGAGAGGCAGCAGCATGCCGCCAATCACTTTCTTTAGTGTAAAAAGCATTCTTTTTGGTTCCTTTTTTAACCATACAGCAGAAGAATAATCAGGATATTACACCAGACAGGTTCATTCTCCGCTCGGGTGTGACAAAATAGCGGTTTTGATTAAGAACCCCAAGCCGTCAGTGGAGAGCCCGATGCGGGATCGCAATTTTGATGACATCGCGGAAAAGTTTTCCCGTAACATTTACGGCACCACCAAAGGCCAGTTGCGCCAGGCGATCCTCTGGCAGGATCTCGATGGCCTGCTGGCGCACTACGGTACGCAAAAACTGCGCGTGCTGGATGCCGGCGGCGGCGAAGGCCAGACCGCGATCAAAATGGCAGAGCGGGGCCACCACGTCACCTTATGTGACCTTTCCGCGGAAATGATCGCCCGCGCGCAGCAGGCGGCGGACGCAAAAGGTGTGAGCGATAACATGCATTTTATACAATGCGCCGCTCAGGACGTAGCTTCGCATTTGGAAAGCCCGGTTGATCTGATATTGTTTCATGCGGTGCTGGAATGGGTTGCAGAACCGGTCTGCGTATTAGAGACGCTGTGGTCGGTATTGCGCCCCGGTGGCGCACTGTCGTTAATGTTCTACAATGCCAACGGCCTGTTGATGCACAATATGGTGGCCGGGAATTTCGATTACGTGCAGGTGGGGATGCCAAAGCGTAAAAAGCGCACGCTTTCACCGGACTATCCCCGTGAGCCAGGGCAGGTTTATCAGTGGCTGGAACAGATTGGCTGGCAAATTACCGGAAAAACCGGGGTGCGCGTCTTTCATGATTATCTGCGTGAAAAGCACCAGCAGCGGGACTGCTATGAGATGCTGCTTGAACTTGAAACGCGTTATTGCCGTCAGGAACCCTGGATAAGCCTTGGCCGGTATATACACGTCACCGCGCTGAAACGCCTGTCCCATGAGGCTTTACCCGCAGATGCAAGGATAACCTATGAGTGAATTTTCCCAGACAGTCCCCGAACTGGTTGCCTGGGCCAGAAAAAATGATTTTTCTATCTCGCTGCCGGTAGACCGACTTTCGTTTCTGTTGGCCGTGGCCACGCTGAACGGTGAGCGACTCGACGGCGAGATGAGTGAAGGCGAACTGGTGGATGCGTTTCGCCATGTCAGTGATGCGTTTGAGCAAACCAGCGAAACCATTGGCGTACGCGCGAACAATGCGATCAACGACATGGTGCGTCAACGTCTGCTGAACCGCTTTACCAGCGAGCAGGCGGAAGGGAACGCCATTTACCGTCTTACCCCGCTTGGCATCGGGATTACCGATTATTATATCCGCCAGCGCGAGTTCTCCACGCTGCGTCTGTCAATGCAGTTGTCGATCGTCGCAGGAGAACTGAAGCGCGCAGCGGATGCCGCAGATGAAGGCGGCGACGAGTTCCACTGGCACCGTAACGTCTATGCGCCGCTGAAATACTCGGTGGCGGAAATTTTCGACAGCATCGATCTCACTCAGCGCATCATGGATGAGCAGCAACAGCAGGTAAAAGACGACATCGCGCAACTGCTGAATAAAGACTGGCGGGCGGCAATTTCCAGCTGCGAACTCTTGCTCTCGGAAACGTCGGGCACCCTGCGCGAACTGCAGGATACGCTGGAGGCGGCGGGTGATAAGCTGCAGGCCAACCTGCTGCGCATCCAGGATGCGACGCTGGCGCATGACGATCTGCATTTCGTCGATCGTCTGGTATTTGATCTGCAAAGTAAGCTTGACCGTATTATCAGTTGGGGCCAGCAGTCTATCGATCTGTGGATCGGCTATGACCGCCACGTGCATAAATTTATCCGTACCGCTATCGACATGGATAAAAATCGCGTTTTTGCCCAGCGTCTGCGCCAGTCTGTCCAGACCTATTTCGATGAGCCGTGGGCGCTGACCTATGCGAACGCCGATCGTCTGCTGGATATGCGTGACGAGGAAATGGCGCTGCGCGACGAAGAGGTGACCGGGGAACTTCCACCGGATTTAGAGTACGAAGAATTTAACGAGATCCGCGAGCAACTGGCGGCGATCATCGAAGAACAGTTGGCTGTCTACAAAACCAAAGAGACGCCGCTGGATCTCGGTCTCGTGGTACGCGAATATCTGTCGCAGTACCCGCGTGCGCGTCATTTCGACGTGGCGCGTATTGTTATCGATCAGGCGGTACGTCTTGGCGTAGCGCAAGCAGACTTCACCGGACTGCCAGCCAAATGGCAGCCGATTAATGATTACGGAGCCAAGGTACAGGCGCATGTCATTGACAAATATTGAACAAGTGATGCCGGTTAAGCTGGCGCAGGCGCTGGCGAATCCGTTATTTCCGGCGCTGGACAGCGCGTTACGCTCAGGCCGTCATATTGGACTGGACGAACTGGATAATCATGCCTTTTTGATGGATTTTCAGGACTATCTGGAAGAGTTTTACAGCCGCTATAACGTCGAGCTGATCCGCGCGCCGGAAGGGTTTTTCTACCTGCGTCCGCGTTCCACGACGCTGATCCCGCGTTCTGTTCTTTCCGAACTGGATATGATGGTCGGGAAAATCCTCTGCTACCTCTATCTCAGCCCGGAGCGGCTGGCGAATGAAGGGATTTTCACCCAACAGGAGCTGTACGACGAACTGTTAACGCTGGCCGACGAAGCTAAACTGTTGAAGCTGGTGAATAACCGCTCAACCGGCTCCGACGTGGACCGGCAAAAGCTGCAGGAAAAAATGCGCTCGTCCTTAAACCGTCTGCGTCGCTTAGGCATGGTATGGTTTATGGGGCACGACAGCAGCAAATTCCGCATTACGGAATCGGTATTCCGCTTTGGCGCGGATGTTCGTACTGGCGACGACCCGCGCGAAGCCCAGCGCCGCTTAATTCGCGACGGAGAGGCGATGCCGGTCGAAAACCACTTACAGCTCAACGATGAGACCGAAGAGAATCAGCCGGACAGTGGAGAAGAAGAATAATGATTGAACGCGGTAAATTTCGCTCACTTACGCTGATTAACTGGAACGGTTTCTTTGCCCGTACCTTTGACCTTGATGAATTAGTCACCACGCTTTCCGGCGGTAACGGGGCGGGGAAATCGACCACCATGGCGGCCTTCGTCACGGCGTTGATCCCGGACTTAACCCTGCTGCACTTCCGTAACACAACCGAAGCGGGGGCGACCAGCGGGTCACGCGATAAAGGCCTGCACGGTAAGCTGAAGGCGGGCGTGTGTTATTCGATGCTCGATACCATCAACTCACGCCACCAGCGGGTGGTGGTCGGCGTGCGTCTGCAACAGGTCGCCGGTCGCGACCGGAAAGTGGACATTAAACCCTTTGCCATTCAGGGACTGCCGATGTCGGTTCAGCCGACGCAACTGGTGACGGAAACCCTCAACGAACGTCAGGCGCGCGTGCTCACGCTCAACGAGCTGAAAGACAAGCTTGATGAAATGGAAGGCGTACAGTTTAAGCAGTTCAACTCCATAACTGATTACCATTCGTTGATGTTTGATTTGGGCATCATTGCCCGTCGTCTGCGCTCGGCTTCCGACCGCAGTAAATTCTATCGCCTGATTGAAGCGTCGCTGTACGGCGGCATCTCCAGCGCCATCACCCGCTCTTTACGCGACTACCTGCTGCCGGAAAACAGCGGTGTGCGCAAGGCATTCCAGGATATGGAAGCGGCGCTGCGTGAAAACCGCATGACCCTGGAAGCGATCCGCGTCACCCAGTCTGACCGCGATCTGTTTAAGCACCTGATCAGCGAAGCCACCAACTATGTGGCGGCGGACTACATGCGCCACGCCAACGAGCGTCGCATTCACCTGGACAAGGCGCTGGAGTTCCGTCGTGAACTTTACGCCTCGCGTAAACAGCTTGCGGCTGAGCAGTATAAACATGTCGATATGGCGCGCGAACTTGCCGAGCACAACGGCGCGGAAGGGGATCTTGAGGCCGACTATCAGGCCGCGAGCGATCACCTGAATCTGGTGCAAACCGCGCTCCGTCAGCAGGAAAAAATTGAGCGCTATGAAGCGGATCTCGACGAGCTGCAGATCCGTCTCGAAGAGCAAAACGAAGTGGTGGCGGAAGCCGCCGAACGGCAGGAAGATAACGAGGCGCGCGCCGAAGCCGCCGAACTGGAAGTGGATGAGCTGAAAAGCCAGCTCGCCGACTACCAGCAGGCGCTGGACGTTCAGCAGACCCGCGCGATTCAATACAACCAGGCGATTTCCGCGTTACAGCGCGCTAAAGAACTTTGCCATTTGCCGGATCTTACCGCAGACAGTGCCGCCGAGTGGCTGGACACCTTCCAGGCGAAAGAGCAGGAAGCCACCGAAAAAATGCTCTCTCTCGAGCAGAAAATGAGTGTGGCGCAAACGGCGCACAGCCAGTTTGAGCAGGCGTATCAACTGGTGGTGGCGATTAACGGCCCGCTGGCGCGTAACGAAGCATGGGACGTGGCGCGCGAACTGCTGCGCGAAGGCGTCGATCAACGCCACCTGGCTGAACAGGTTCAGCCGTTGCGGATGCGCCTGAGCGAGCTGGAGCAGCGCCTGCGCGAACAGCAAGATGCGGAGCGTCTGCTGGCGGAGTTCTGCAAACGGCAGGGTAAACAATTCGACATTGATGAACTGGAGGCACTGCATCAGGAACTGGAAGCGCGCATCGCGTCGCTCTCTGACAGCGTCTCTAACGCTCACGAACAGCGGATGGCGCTGCGTCAGGAACAGGAGCAGCTTCAGTCGCGCATTCAGCACTTAATGCAGCGCGCGCCGGTGTGGCTGGCGGCGCAGAACAGCCTGAGTCAACTCAGCGAGCAGTGTGGCGAGGAGTTCACCTCCAGCCAGGATGTGACCGGATATCTGCAACAGTTGCTGGAACGCGAACGTGAAGCGATTGTTGAGCGTGATGAAGTCGGCGCGCGTAAGAACGCCGTTGACGAAGAAATTGAACGCTTAAGTCAGCCTGGCGGTGCGGAAGATCAACGGCTTAACGCGTTGGCGGAACGGTTTGGCGGCGTCCTGCTGTCGGAAATCTATGACGACGTCAGTCTGGAAGATGCCCCGTACTTCTCCGCGCTGTACGGCCCGTCGCGCCATGCTATCGTGGTCCCGGATCTTTCGCAGATCGCCGAGCAACTGGAAGGCTTAACGGATTGCCCGGAAGATTTGTATCTGATTGAAGGGGATCCGCAGTCTTTCGATGACAGTGTTTTCAGCGTCGACGAACTGGAAAAAGCGGTGGTGGTCAAAATTGCCGATCGCCAGTGGCGTTACTCCCGTTTTCCGTCGGTGCCGCTGTTTGGCCGCGCTGCGCGTGAAAGCCGTATCGAAAGCCTGCACGCTGAGCGTGAAGGTCTGTCGGAACGTTTCGCCACGCTCTCTTTTGACGTCCAGAAAACCCAGCGTCTGCATCAGGCTTTTAGCCGCTTCATCGGTAGCCATCTTTCGGTGGCGTTTGAGTCCGATCCGGAAGCCGAAATTCGCCAGTTGAACGCCCGCCGCGTTGAGCTCGAGCGCGCGCTGACCGCCCATGAAAGCGATAACCAGCAGCAGCGTCTCCAGTACGAACAGGCGAAAGAGGGCGTTTCTGCCCTGAACCGCCTGCTGCCGCGTCTCAATCTGCTGGCGGACGACAGTCTGGCGGATCGCGTGGATGAGATCCGCGAACGGCTGGACGATGCGCAGGAAGCCGCGCGCTTTATTCAGCAGCACGGCAACCAGCTTGCTAAACTGGAACCGGTCGTTTCGGTATTGCAGAGCGACCCGGAACAGTTTGAACAACTGAAAGACGATTTCGCCTATGCCCAACAAGTGCAGCGCGATGCCCGTCAACAGGCGTTTGCGCTGACGGAAGTGGTGCAGCGTCGTGCCCACTTCGGTTACTCCGACTCAGCGGAAATGCTCAGCGGCAACAGCGATCTGAACGAAAAGCTGCGTCAACGTCTGGAACAGGCGGAAGCGGAACGCACCCGCGCCCGCGAAGCGCTGCGTGGTCATGCTGCGCAATTGAGCCAGTACAACCAGGTGCTGGCGTCGCTGAAAAGTTCCTATGACACCAAGAAAGAGTTGCTCAACGACCTGCAACGCGAGCTGCAGGATATCGGCGTGCGCGCCGACAGCGGGGCGGAAGAGCGTGCGCGGATGCGTCGTGATGAACTGCATGCCCAGCTCAGCAATAACCGTTCGCGCCGCAACCAGCTTGAGAAAGCGCTCACCTTCTGTGAAGCGGAAATGGATAACCTGACCCGTAAACTGCGCCGTCTGGAACGCGATTACTTTGAAATGCGTGAGCAGGTTGTCACGGCGAAAGCCGGGTGGTGTGCAGTGATGCGGCTGGTGAAAGACAGCGGCGTGGAGCGCCGCCTGCACCGCCGCGAGCTGGCCTATCTTTCCGGGGACGATCTGCGTTCCATGTCGGATAAGGCGCTCGGCGCGCTGCGTCTGGCCGTTGCGGATAACGAACATCTGCGTGACGTCCTGCGTTTGTCGGAAGATCCAAAACGTCCGGAGCGTAAAATTCAGTTCTTCGTCGCGGTGTATCAGCATCTGCGTGAACGTATCCGTCAGGATATCATTCGTACCGACGACCCGGTGGAAGCGATCGAACAGATGGAGATCGAACTGGGCCGCCTGACCGAAGAGCTGACGTCCCGCGAACAGAAACTGGCGATCAGCTCCCGTAGCGTGGCGAACATCATTCGTAAAACTATCCAGCGTGAACAGAACCGTATCCGTCAGCTCAACCAGGGCTTGCAGAGCGTTTCCTTCGGCCAGGTCAATAGCGTACGGTTGAATGTCAACGTGCGTGAAACCCACGCGACGCTGCTGGAGGTATTGTCTGAACAGCACGAGCAGCATCAGGATCTGTTCAACAGCAATCGCCTCACCTTCTCGGAAGCGCTGGCGAAGCTGTATCAGCGACTGAATCCGCAAATTGACATGGGGCAGCGCACGCCGCAGACCATTGGCGAGGAATTGCTGGATTACCGTAACTACCTGGAAATGGAAGTTGAGGTTAACCGTGGTTCCGACGGCTGGCTGCGCGCAGAGTCCGGCGCGCTGTCTACCGGTGAGGCGATCGGTACCGGTATGTCTATTCTGGTGATGGTGGTACAGAGTTGGGAAGATGAAGCGCGTCGCCTGCGCGGCAAAGATATCTCACCGTGCCGCCTGCTGTTCCTTGATGAAGCGGCGCGTCTCGATGCGCGTTCCATCGCCACGCTGTTTGAGCTGTGCGAACGCCTGCAGATGCAGCTCATCATCGCGGCGCCGGAAAACATCAGTCCGGAAAAAGGCACCACTTATAAACTGGTGCGTAAAGTCTTCCAGAATACGGAACACGTACACGTGGTAGGGCTGCGCGGCTTTGCGCCACAGCCTCCGGAAGGTGTGCCGGGCGTGACTGAAGTGTCGTAACCCGGTTTGCAATATTGCAAAAGCCGTAATCCAGTGATTACGGCTTTTTTACGCGTGATACCTGAAAAATTCTAAATTTATATTTATATAAAATTAAATATATAACTCAAAATTATAATATTCATTCTGCTTATCTTTATAAGGTGTTAATTTTTATTCAAAAGAACTGACTGGCGGGTTTATATTAATTTCTTTCAAGAATGTAATTTCATTTTTTTTCCAGATAATTTAATCCTGTTAATTATTGGCGTAATTGAAGGTGTTGTGCTTTTTACCATAAAATAAGGTTTTAACTTTCCCTATGGATAAACCAGGGGCAAATTGTATGAAATTATCGACAAGGAAGTCTTTAGCCTGTTTGCAAATAGCGCTTCAGTTATTTTCCTCCTCAAGCCTGGTCTATTTTTCACCGAGTTATGCTGAGAGCGCACAGGACAAGTCCTCTGTTTTATCAGCCAACGATACGAATAATCGCGAAGGGCAGGACGCAAATCGTGTTGCGCAAGCGGCCGTGCAAGCGGGATCGTTACTGAGTAGTGATGACGCAGCGACCGCCTTAAGCACTACGGTTATCTCGACGGCGACAGGCGAAGCCTCCTCCGCCGTGCAAAAGTGGTTGAATCAGTTTGGTACGGCGCGGGTGAATATCAGTACTGATGAACATTTTACGCTTTCTGATTCTGAACTTGATCTCCTGCTTCCGTTGTATAACGAAAAAGAACATCTGTTTTTTACTCAGTTAGGCGGCAGACGGCATGATGACAGAAATGTTATCAATACAGGACTGGGGTATCGCCATTTTTCTGATGACTGGATGTGGGGCACAAATCTTTTTTACGATCGGCAAGTTTCGGATAACCATCACGAACGTCTCGGCGTGGGCGCTGAGTTAGGTTGGGATTACGTCAAACTTGCCGCTAATGGCTATTTTCGCCTCAGTGACTGGATGGCGTCTTCTCAGTATCGGGATTATGACGAGCGCGCGGCGAATGGTTTTGATGTTCGCGCGACGGGGTATTTGCCTGCTTATCCTCAGTTAGGCGCCAATATAATTTATGAAAAATATTATGGCGACAGCGTGGGGTTATTCGGTGACGATGAAGACGATCGACAGAAAAATCCTTACGCCGTCACCTTAGGCCTCAACTATACCCCTGTACCGTTGATTACCCTCGGTGCAAATCAAAAAATGGGCAAAAGCGGCCAAAACGATACGCAGCTCAATCTCAGCGTAAACTGGTCGCCTGGCGTGCCTTTGCGCGATCAGCTCGATCCTTCTGCGCTGGCTCAGCGTCGCTCTCTGATGGGAAGCCGTCAGGATCTCGTCGACCGTAACAATAATATTGTACTTGAATACCGCAAACAGGAACTCATTTCACTGTCATTACCCACGGCGATTCAGGGGGAAGAACAGACTAAACAATCCGTGACAGCGAAAGTAAAAACCAAATATGGTCTTGAACGCATTGAATGGCAGGCGGCTTCATTTCTCAGCAACGGCGGCAAGATCACTTCCGGCGGAAGTGCGGAGCAGTTTGTTTTCACCTTACCCGCCTGGCAGGGAAGTGGCGTCAATAGCTACACCCTCAAAGCTATTGCGTGGGATAAAAAAGGCAACGCTTCTGACGCCAGCGAAATGAAGGTCAACGTGAGCGGCATTAATGTTACTACGCTGCAGTCGACCACGGTGGTCTCACCCGCCAGCATTCCTGCTGATGGCGCTTCAACGGCCAATGTTACTATCAGTCTCAAAACAACGTCTGGCGAAAATGCGAGCGGACTGGCGGCACGACTGACGGCTACGCTAAGCGCTGCGAAAATGAACACCGCGCAGGTGGGCGGTGAGGTAGCAGAGAAGAACGCGACGATTGGTCACTTTAACGAGACGTCAGCTGGCGTATACGTTGCTACCGTGACGGCGGGCACACAGGCTGAAACACTGACGATTCAACCACTGATTGACGGAAACGTGAAGCTGGCCAGCGCGAAGCTGACTGAAGAGGCTACGCAAAGCGCTGCGCAACTCACCGCCGTGGATGTCCCGGCAACCAGCGCCCTGGCGAACGGCGTCACGCCCCTAACCCTGACCGCGCATGTCACCGATCAAAACGGTAATGTCGTGAAAGACGCGACTGTTGACTGGTCGGCCGATAATCCGCAGGCAAAATTGTCCGCGAACACTACGCTGACAGATGCTAACGGTACCGCGCAAATTCAGGTAAGCAGTACGGCAGTGATCACCACAGTTGTGACAGCTCAGTTGCTGCAGGGCAACGCGATTAGCACCCCTTCGCTGAGTTTCACCGCAGATATAACCAGCGCAAAGGTCAGCGCTATTTCTGCCGCGAAGAAGCAGGTCGTGGCAAACAATAATGATACCGACATCATTACCGCCCAGGTGACGGATAATGCCAATCATCCGCTGGGCGGAGTGACGGTTAACTGGATCGTTAATAAAACGGACGGCGCAAAAATCACTGAAAAGACGTCGGTGTCGGACGTACAGGGTAAGGCAACATTGAGTCTGAGGTCAGCGAAGACGGGAACAGTGACGGTGAGCGCAAGCGTTAATAATGGCAAGGCGCAAACCACAGATCCCATCACCTTTGTTGCGGATAGTAGTACGCAGAAAATTGACGGTATTACGGTAAGCACCACAAAACAAGTTGCCGATGGCGCCAGTACTATCCGTTATGAAGCGACGGTCAGAAATGCGGAAGGTCTTCCTTTACCCGATATTACCGTTAACTGGTCAGCGGACAACAGTAATGTCACATTAAGCCAGAATCAGACGATCAGTGATGCGAATGGCGTCGCTGCAATGACTGTAAGCTCGAAGAAAGCGGGTAGCGTTATTGTCACTGCGCGAACCAGTGAGAGCGCGCCTTTCCAGGCTGAAGCCGTGTTTTTTACGGCTGATCCAACGACTGCACGCGTTGGGGCATTAAGTAGCGACAAACAACGTGCGCTAGCCAATGGAACTGCGGCAATAAAAGTTAGCGCAACGGTTGTGGATGCAAATGAAAACCCGCTGTCCGCCGCTGAAGTAAAATGGGCTGTTTCGCCCTCCACAGGTCAGTTGTCTGCGACAAGCTCCACCACTCAGGCCGATGGGGTTGCGGATGTGCTGCTGACAACGACCACGGTGGACCGCTACAGCGTCGAAGCCAGCATCAATGGAAGCACAAAAACGTTAGGCGATTTAACGTTTACTGGCGATCCAGGAACGGCGACTGTATCGTCACTCAGCGCGGATAAAATGTCGGGAATTATTGCGGATAAAGATAACGTGACGCTAACAGCGAAGGTTATTGATGCCAACCAGAACCCAATTTCAGGCGTAATCGTAAACTGGAGTAGCAGTGAAACGAGCAGCCGCTTTAGTGAAAGTGCATCAACGACGGATGCTCAGGGGATCGCGAAGACCCAATTCTCAAGCCTGAAGGCGGGGAATATCGAGGTGACCGCAGCGGCAGGCGCCAGCAGCCAGACGGCACAACTCCAGGTCATCGGGAATGTGGCAACCGCGCAGGTGACGGATGTAAAAGCAAACACCGCGACGGCGGTTGCCGATGGTCAGGAAAAAATCAGCTGGACAGCGACAGTTGCGGATGAAAATGGCAACGTCTTAACGGGTGCATCGGTAAACTGGCGTGCTGACCTGGACGGCGTCACACTGTCCCCGCAAAGCAGTCAAACTGACAGCAGCGGCAGCGCCACAACGGAGGGGACCTCTGTGAAATCAGGCGTGGTAACGGTTACTGCAACGCCAGACGCTAATCCTTCAGGATCAAATTCGGGCAATAGTGTTACCTTTACTGCGGATGCGAAGACGGCAACGCTGGCAAAATTAACCCCAAGCGCTGACTCAGCCTATGTCGGGAAGGGCGAAGTCACTTACCGTGCTGAAGTGGTCGACGGTAATAATAATCCCTTGCCTTCCGCGACGGTTTCCTGGAGCACGACGCTGAATTCGCTTTCTGCTACTGAAACGCAGTCCGATAGCGGGGGTATCGCTACGGTTAAACTGTCGGGCTCTACGGTAGGGCAGGTCACGGTAAAGGCCACCATTGGCAGCTCAGAGTTAACCAATAAAGCGGTCACCTTCATTGATGATTACCGGGGGAGCTGGAACATCTCGGTTGTCGGCTCCACCGTACAAGGCGATAACTGGGACTCACAGCATATTGAAGGCATCCCTGATATGGCATTCGTGACGACTGGCGATACACAAGGGCCAGGTTCGCTGATTTCCGACGCGAAGGGCTCCAGCCCGCTCACGGTGCCAATGACCGATCAGAACGGGAAAACGTGGAATGTGATCGTTCAGGGACGTCGTGCCACGGCCTGTAATGTCTTCCAACTGAACTCTTATGGGCAAGCGTGTTACGAGGCCATCGCACCTGTCTGGGCGAATCTCGTGTATTCTTCCACAACAAACACGTCTTTGCCTGCGGGGGTGTATCACGGCACGATACAGCTTTTAGGCAAAAGTAAAGGCACGCAATGGTCTTACAAGTATGATGTCGAGACCACATTAACCATTACCGACTAAGGTGTCCTTTTCGTTCTTTCCCCGTGCTTAAAACACGGGGATTTTTTCTGCCCACTTAACAACCTTCTCATACTGAGTTATCTTTAAATTCCTTTACATAAGGTTAGGTAAACGCCTGTCAGCCTTTCTATAATAGGAAAAAGCCCCGGATGTGCGGGCATGTCGTATAGCAACCAGGGGGCAAGGGATGTTGCTTAATCAATTTGGTGGTCGTCGGCTTTCGGCATTCAGTTTGTGCCTGGCTGTAACATTCGCTCCACACTTCAATGTTCAGGCTGATGAGCCTGAGGTTATCGCTGGCGGCAGTCCTGTCGTCGCCAATGAACAAAGTCTCGCTCAGCCGCAGGCGCAGTCCGCCGCAACGGCTGTGATGGCGGGTCTCCAGCCCCTTCCTGAAGGCGCGGCGGAAAAAGCGCGCGCGGAGCTTCAGTCCCGGTTGCCTGCGGGGTACACCCCTGTCTATATGAATCAACTGGAACTGCTGTATGCGGCGCGTGATATGCGGCCGATGTGGGAGAACCGTGATGCGGTGAAAGCCTTCCAGCAGCAACTGGCTGAGGTGGCGATCGCGGGCTTCCAGCCACAGTTCACCCACTGGGTGGCGCTACTCACCGATCCGTCCGTCAGCGGATTAACGCGCGATGTCGTTCTGTCTGACGCGATGATGGGGTACCTGCACTTTATCGCCAATATTCCGGTCAAAGGCAACCGCTGGCTCTACAGCAGCAAGCCGTACGCAATGACGACGCCGCCGCTGTCGGTGATTAACCAGTGGCAGGTCGCGATGGATAACGGTCAACTGCCTGCTTTTATCGCCGGGCTGGCGCCGCAACATCCGCAATACGCGTCGATGCATGCGTCGCTGCTGGAGTTGGTCAGCGATTCCCGTCCATGGCCGCAGTTGACCGGGAAAGCGACGCTGCGGCCGGGACAGTGGAGTAATGATGTTCCGGCGCTGCGCGAAATCCTCCAGCGTACCGGGATGCTGGAAGGAGGACCGAAGATCGCGCTACCCGGCGATGAAACGCCATCAGAGGCAGTGGTCAGTCCGTCAGCCGTCGCCGTTGACGCACCCGACGCGAAGTCCTCGCCGCAGAGCGCGCCGCGCAGCAAGCCAGCGCCAGCCGTACGCGCGGCTTATGATAAAGAGCTTGTCGCGGCGGTCAAACGCTTCCAGACCTGGCAGGGACTGGGCGCGGACGGGGCGATTGGCCCTGCGACCCGCGACTGGCTGAACGTCACCCCGGCACAGCGCGCAGGGGTGCTGGCATTGAACATCCAGCGTCTGCGCTTACTTCCGGCTGACCTGTCGACGGGGATCATGGTTAATATCCCGGCCTACTCGTTGGTTTATTATCAGAACGGCAACCAGGTGCTGGCGTCGAGGGTTATCGTAGGGCGTCCCGATCGTAAAACGCCGATGATGAGCAGCGCCCTGAATAATGTGGTGGTCAACCCGCCGTGGAATGTCCCGCCGACGCTGGCGAGAAAAGACATTCTGCCGAAGGTCTGGAATGACCCGGGCTATCTGGAACGTCACGGCTATACGGTGATGCGCGGCTGGAACAGCAGGGAGGCGATTGACCCGTGGCAGGTCGACTGGTCCACCATTACGCCGTCGAATCTGCCGTTTCGTTTCCAGCAGGCGCCCGGCGCGCATAACTCGCTGGGACGGTATAAATTTAACATGCCCAGTTCAGATGCTATTTATTTGCATGATACGCCGAACCATAATCTGTTCAAACGGGACTCCCGGGCGTTAAGCTCCGGCTGCGTGCGCGTAAACAAGGCCTCTGAGCTTGCCAATATGTTGCTACAGGATGCTGGCTGGAATAATACCCGCATCTCTGACGCTCTGAAGCAGGGGGATACCCGCTACGTCAATATTCGCCAGACGATTCCGGTCAATCTTTATTATCTGACCGCGTTCGTGGGAGCCGATGGACGAACGGAATATCGCACAGATATTTACAATTATGACCAGATAGCGCGATCCAGCGCACAAATTGTGGCAAAAGCGGAACAATTAATCAGGTAAATGAAGAAGTTCTGATAAATCTGTTGTCGTAATATTTGGCAGTCACGGGGCTATCCGGCCAGAAGCCCCGCCACTGCTGGGCTTGGGCCATCTTGACGGCGGCTTTTTTGCCAGTTAAGGTGCCCTTCGTGCGCTAAAGCATATTGTTGATGACCTTTTACCTGTAGACCTTATTACCATGGACAATTTTGACGCTAATCGCCGCAAACTGCTGGCGTTAGGTGGTGCTGCCCTGGGAGCTGCCATCTTGCCCGTGCCTGCGTTTGCCACTCTCTCTACCCCGCGTCCGCGTATTTTGACTCTCAATAATCTTCATACCGGTGAGTCAATCAAAGCGGAATTTTTTGATGGCAGAGCTTACATTCAGGATGAATTAGCCAAACTTAACCATTTTTTCCGCGACTACCGCGCAAACAAGGTGAAGTCCATCGATCCAGGACTGTTTGACCAGCTTTTCCGCCTGCAGGGGCTACTCGGCTCCCGTAAACCCGTCCAGTTGATTTCCGGTTATCGTTCGCTCGATACCAATAATGAATTGCGCGCCCACAGTCGTGGAGTCGCTAAAAAAAGCTACCACACCAAAGGCCAGGCAATGGATTTCCATATTGAAGGCGTTTCGTTAAGCAATATTCGCAAAGCCGCGTTATCTATGCGCGCTGGTGGTGTAGGATACTACCCACGCAGTAACTTTGTGCATATTGACACCGGTCCCGTACGGCACTGGTGATTAACGAAACAGGGGAAGTATGAACTATCGTATTATTCCGGTCACCGCGTTCTCCCAGAACTGTTCCTTGATCTGGTGTGAGCAAACCCGTCTGGCAGCGCTGGTCGATCCTGGTGGCGATGCCGGGAAAATCAAACAGGAAGTGGACGCCAGCGGTGTAACGCTGATGCAGATCCTGCTCACTCACGGACATCTCGATCACGTGGGAGCGGCGGCAGAGCTGGCGCAGCACTACGGCGTCCCGATTATCGGTCCGGAAAAAGAAGATCAGTTCTGGCTTGAGGGACTGCCTGCCCAGAGTCGCATGTTCGGCCTCGACGAGTGTCAGCCTTTGACGCCTGACCGCTGGTTGAATGAAGGAGAGACTGTCAGCGTAGGGAATGTGACTTTACAGGTGTTACATTGCCCGGGCCACACGCCAGGACACATCGTCTTTTTTGATGAATCGTCTCAGTTGCTCATATCCGGGGACGTGATTTTCAAAGGCGGGGTGGGGCGCAGCGATTTTCCACGCGGTGACCATAGTCAGTTAATTGACTCCATTAAGCGTAAGCTGCTGCCGTTAGGCGATGAGGTGACCTTTATTCCGGGGCATGGGCCGCTGTCGACGCTGGGGTACGAACGTCTGCATAATCCTTTCCTCCAGGATGAAATGCCTGTCTGGTAACGGTATGTAGCCAGGCTCCAGGCCGGTGTCACGCGCCAGTAAAAAAGCCCGCTGTTTCAGCGGGCTTTCTGTTTTCCGGGTCGCTTACAGAACCGCGACAATGGCTTCGCACAGCGGCGCCATGTTGTCTGGCGTCATTCCGGCAACGTTAACCCGACCGGAGGCGACGGCGTAAACACCGAACTCCTCGCGCAGACGCAGCACCTGTTCCTTGGTCAGGCCGCTGAAGGAGAACATGCCGTTCTGCTTAATAATGAAGCTGAAATCTCGGTTTGCCCCTTTTTCCTGCAGGGTATTCACGAACAGCAGACGCATGCGCTGAATGCGCTGACGCATGTCGGTCAGTTCTTGCTCCCAAATCGCGCGCAGCGCGTCGTTGCTCAGAATGGTGGCGACAACGGAAGCGCCGTGGGCTGGCGGGTTAGAGTAGTTGGCGCGAATGACAGACTTCATCTGGCTGAACGCGCGATCAACGGTTTCCGCATCGGCGGCGACCAACGTACAGGCGCCCACGCGTTCGTTGTACAGACCAAAGTTCTTTGAGTAGGAGCTGGCAACAATCAGCTCCTTATGCAGCGCGGCGAAAGCGCGCAGCCCTTCAGCGTCCTCATCCAGACCACGGGCAAATCCCTGGTATGCGAAGTCAAACAGCGGCAGCCAGCCTTTATCGACAGAAAGCTGAGCCAGCGTTTGCCACTGCTCAAGCGTCGGATCAATGCCGGTTGGGTTGTGGCAGCAGCCGTGGAACAGTACCACATCGCCTGCCTGGGCTTCGCTGAGGCTGTTCAGCAGCGCGTCGAAGTCGAGCGCATGGTTTTCTGCGTCGTAATACGCATACTCACGGACTTCAAGACCCGCAGAGCCAAAGACGCTCTTATGGTTCGGCCAGCTCGGGTTGCTCACCCATACGCGTTTTACCGCCGTGTTTTTCGCCAGGAAGTCTGCCGCGACGCGTAGCGCCCCGGTGCCGCCTGGTGTTTGCGCCGTGCGTGCGCGCTTGTCGTTAATCAGCGCGCTGCCTTTCCCGAACAGCAGCTCCTGGGTGCAACGGCCAAATTCCGGAATACCGTCAATGCCGAGGTAGTTTTTTGTTGTTTCATTTTCGAGTAAATACTGCTCGGCTTTTTTAACGCTGGTCAGCACCGGCGTTTTGCCAGTTTCATCTTTATAGACACCGATCCCGAGGTTAATTTTCCCAGGGCGGTCATCAGCACGAAACAGATCGGCCAGGCCCAGAATAGGGTCGGCAGGAGCGGCGGTAATGTTCTCAAACATGACGAGGTTCCATTGTGGTTACAGAAGGGAATTCCGCTATCAGGTTAACGGGAGATTTACAAAATGCCAACCGTTAGACGTGAAAACTCTCAAGGTTTTGTGAAGTCGCGAGATTCCGCTGACAGGCATAAAAAAACAGGACCGAAGTCCTGTTTTTGAGGCATTTAACAAAGGGGTCTGCTATTAGAACTGGTAAACAATACCGACTGCGACGGTGTCGTCGGAGCCTACGCCCAGTTTGTTGTCAGAATCAATCTGGTTGATGATGTAGTCAACGTAGGTGGACATGTTTTTGTTGAAGTAGTAAGTGGCGCCAACTTCCACGTAGTTCACCAGATCTTCATTACCAATACCTTCTACGTCTTTCGCTTTAGATTTGGTGTAGGCGATGGACGGACGCAGACCAAAGTCGAACTGGTACTGTGCGACTAACAGGATGTCCTGGGTTTTGTTAGCAAAACCGCCGCTAATTGGCGTTGCGTTACGGGTTTCACCGTAGTTTGCCGCCAGATAGAGGTTGTTCGCATCATATTTCAGACCGGTTGCCCACTGCTCAGCTTTATCACCCTGGCCACGCAAAGCCGGGTTAGTCTGCGCATTGGTACGATCGGCGGAGCCGTAAGCACCGACGATGCCGAAGCCTTCGAACTCATAGCTCAGAGAGCCACCCCAGCCGTCGCCGTTAGAACGACGCACGTCGCTGAAGTTGTTGTCATCGCCGTCAACCTCATAGGTGCTTGCGCGCTCATTTTTGCCCAGGTACTGAACGCCGAAGTTCAGGCCTTCAACCAGACCAAAGAAGTTGGAGTTACGGTAAGTCGCAACGCCGCCCACGCGACCCACAAAGAAGTTATCGCTGTAGGCGGTATCGCCGCCAAATTCAGGCAGCATATCAGTGTAGCCCAGCGCATCGTAAACGATACCGTAGTTACGACCGTAGTCGAAGGAGCCCGCGTCGCCGAATTTCAGACCCGCGAACGCCAGACGGGTTTTGTTGCCGCTCTGCGCGTCAGAACCCCCTTCAGAGTTGTTACCCTGGAATTGATACTCCCACTGACCGTAACCGGTCAGTTGGTCATTAATCTGTGTTTCCCCTTTGAAACCAAGACGGGCATAGGTCTGGTCGCCATCGCCACCGTAGCTGTTCTCACCGTTGCCTTTAGAAAAATAATGCAGACCTACCGCTTTACCGTACAGATCCAGTTTGTTGCCGTCTTTGTTATAGACTTCTGCAGCGTTTGCCGCACCGGCAGCCAGCAGGGCAGGGATCACCACTGCCAGAATATTGCGCTTCATCATTATTTATTACCCTCATTGGTTTTTTTATGACACCTGCCACTGCCGCCAATAATTTCTGTAAATAAAAATTTACGGAACTATTGATGAGAGTTTGGTGTCTTTATGTGTCTGACAGGCATCTTTCCATTCAAACCAGCGTTCCGCTACCGTCAAAGTGCTACAAAGATAAAGATTTGGTTTCAAAAAGAAAAAATATGTAACTATATGTTTCATTTTTGGAACTTTGTGAACGATATCAAGTTTCGAACCTGTTTCCGCTTCAAATATCGGCAGTCATATCTATATATATGATTTTCTTATCTTTAATTCAGATAAGTGTAAAAAATCGAACAGAAAATCAGCACCTTTGTTTTCGCGTATGCCGTGTTGTAGCCGTCTGGAATGCTGTGCAATTGTTTAAAAAAAGTACTAATGGATGAGAATAAACTAATCCGTAGTGATATCAGGGATTTTGGTTTGTATGAAATATGACGCTGAAATATGACGTAACAGGACGGAAGGGGAAGGCGGTTGATCTTTACATTGCTGCCAAATTATTCACAGAAACTGACAGTTGATATCATAAAAAGGCCAGCAGCGCTGGCCTTTTGACGTCGAGATTAGAAACTCGCGTTGCGCGGTGTGCGTGGGAACGGGATCACGTCACGTACGTTCTGCACCCCGGTGACGTAGGCGATCAGACGTTCGAAGCCGAGGCCAAAGCCAGAATGCGGAACCGTACCGTAGCGACGCAGATCGCGATACCACCAGTAATCTTCTTTATTCAGGCCCATTTCCAGCATTCGGGCATCCAGTACATCCAGACGTTCTTCACGCTGGGAGCCACCGATAATCTCGCCAATGCCCGGCGCCAGAACATCCATCGCGGCAACGGTTTTCCCGTCGTCGTTAAGGCGCATATAGAACGCTTTAATGTCCTTCGGATAGTTTTTCACCACGACCGGCGCTTTAAAGTGCTCTTCCGCCAGATAACGCTCATGCTCCGAGGAGAGATCGACGCCCCAGTACACCGGGTTCTCAAATTTCTTACCGCAGTTTTCCAGGATCGTGACCGCATCGGTGTAGTCCACCTGGGCGAAGTCAGCTTCAATGAAGCGTTCCAGACGTGAAATCGCTTCTTTGTCTACGCGCTCCGCGAAGAACTTCATGTCGTCCGCACGTTCAGTCAGCACTGCATTGAAGGCATATTTCAGCATGGCTTCCGCCAGTCCGGCGACGTCGTTCAGGTTAGCAAACGCGACTTCCGGCTCCAGCATCCAGAACTCAGCCAGGTGACGGCTGGTGTTGGAATTTTCGGCACGGAAGGTCGGGCCGAAGGTGTAGATCTTCGACAGTGCGCAGGCGTAAGTTTCGCCGTTCAACTGGCCGGATACGGTCAGGAATGACTCTTTACCAAAGAAGTCTTTATCGAAATCGACTTTGCCCTGCTCGTTACGCGGCAGGTTTTCCAGATCCAGCGTCGACACACGGAACATTTCGCCCGCGCCTTCGGTATCGGACGCGGTAATAAGGGGAGTGGACACCCAGAAGAAGCCCTGTTCGTCGAAGAAACGATGCAGCGCCTGCGCCAGGGTATGGCGAACGCGGGCGACCGCGCCAATCATGTTGGTGCGCGGACGCAGATGCGCCACTTCACGCAGGTATTCAATGCTGTGGCGCTTCGCCGCCATCGGGTAGGTGTCCGGATCTTCCACCCAACCGGTGACTTCCACGTTCGTCGCCTGAATCTCGAAACTTTGCCCTTGTCCCGGTGAGGCCACTACCTTACCCGTAACGATAACCGAGCAACCGGTGGTCAGACGCAGCACTTCTTCATTGTAATTGGGCAGAGAATGATTAATGACGGCCTGTACAGGATCAAAGCAGGAACCGTCATAAACGGCGAGGAAGGAGATGCCAGCTTTTGAATCTCGGCGGGTACGTACCCATCCGCGCACGGTGACTTCGCTGTCAACGTCTACGCGGCCCTGGAGTACGTCGGCTACAGGCACAACGCTCATAATATTCTCTCTGTTAGTAGTCCAATATAAAAACACGTCCCCGAAACGGGGGAATACCTATGTTACCTGGCATCTGCCATCAGACAAGCAGAATTCGTTAGCAAATAAGAAGATTTCGGAAATAAACGTGAAAAGGGAGCCGTAGCGGCTCCCTTAAGCTGTTAACTGGCTTTTTTGATATGCGGTAAATCGAAGGCTTTGCGCAACGCGCGAACAAACGCTTTGTCGTGACAAATGGTTTTTCCTGGGCTGTCGGACAGCTTGGCAACGGGCTTGCCGTTACACTCCACCAGCTTGATAACAATGTTCAGCGGCTTAACCTGCGGAATATCGCAGGTCAGGCGCGTACCGATGCCGAAGCTCAGCCGCACCCGTGAAGAGAAGTGGCGATACAGATCGACCGCTTTGCGCAGATCGAGATTATCAGAAAAGACCAGGGTTTTACTCTGCGGGTCGATGCCCAGTTTTTCATAGTGGGCGATAGCTTTCTCACCCCATTCCACCGGATCGCCGGAGTCATGCCGCAACCCCTGATAACGACTGGCGAACTCGACGCCGAAGTCGCGCAAGAACGCATCCATGGTAATGCAGTCGGTCAGGGCGATCCCCAACTGGTCAGGGTATTCATGCAACCACGCTGCGAGCGCCGCACGCTGACTGGTCGCCAGTTCCGGGCTGATTTGCTGATGCGCCTGAAACCATTCGTGGGCCTGGGTTCCCATCGGCGTCAGGGAGAGACGACGAGCGAGATCGTAGTTGCTGGTGCCGACAAACCACGGCTCCTGCTGCAGGCGCTGGACAATGGCCTGCTGCACTTCGCGGGAAAAACGGCGGCGGGTGCCGAAATCCATCAGGTGGAAGTGAGACATATCGAGATCGGCGGTTAACGCAGAGAAATCGACAAGTTTACTTTCGAGCGTATCAAGCGCCTGAGAGACGCCCGCTTCCGGAGAACGATAACGATGCACCAGCTCGCTTATCACCGCCAGCAGGGGAACTTCCCACATGATGACTTCACGCCACGGGCCGGTTAAGCGGATATTGAGCTTACCGTTATCATTGCTGACCGAGACCTGCTCCGGGTTATAGCGAAAATCGCGCAACCAGTTCAGGTAATCCGCTTTGAAGAAAGGCAGTCCAGAGAGCCACTGATGCTCATCTTCCTGAAGGCGAAGATGCTGCATGGCGTTGACCTGCTCGCGAATGGCGTCAGCATAAATACCCAGCAGATCGTCGCCACGGCAACGAAATTCCGCCGCTACCTGCACATCATAGTAGTGGTGATATACGGCTTGCTGCATATGCAACTTATAAGCGTCTGTATCCAGCAACGAGTGCAGAACAGAAGAAGCGAATTGTGTCATAGGTGCGCAGTAGCATCCTCTCACGGGAGCGTTTAGTACAATAAACAACTAAGAAAACCGCTGGAGTATACCTTGTTTAGCGATTTATTGAACCCCGATCACACCATAAGCTGACTTTCGGGTCGAGTGCATTTCGTGCCTCGTGTTATAAAAATGTAGCAACAAGAGGCTTTGTGCCTGAAAAGATGAACATTCTGCGTAGCGCGATTTGCGCAACAGGAATAGACTGGAGTCGAGACTCTATAAAAGATGCGAAAGGTTTTTTTATGACACAACAGCCACAAGCCAAATACCGCCACGACTACCGTGCGCCGGATTACCAGATTACTGATATTGACTTGACCTTTGACCTGGATGCTGAAAAAACCCTGGTCACGGCAGTGAGCCAGGCTGTTCGTCATGGCGCATCCGATGCTCCGCTTAAACTCGATGGCGAAGCGCTGACGCTGATCTCCGTCCATGTTAACGATGAACCGTGGACGGACTATAAAGAAGACGAGGGCCAACTGGTCCTCAGCAATTTGCCCGAGCGTTTTACCCTGCGCATTGTTAATGCGATCAGCCCCGCGGCAAATACCGCGCTGGAAGGGCTGTACCAGTCCGGCGACGCGCTGTGTACCCAGTGCGAAGCGGAAGGCTTTCGCCATATCACCTGGTATCTCGACAGACCAGACGTGCTGGCGCGCTTTACCACCAAAATTATCGCCGATAAAGCCAAATATCCGTTCCTGCTGTCTAACGGCAACCGCGTTGCAGAGGGCGACCTGGATAACGGTCGCCACTGGGTTCAGTGGCAGGATCCGTTCCCGAAACCGTGCTACCTGTTTGCGCTGGTGGCTGGCGATTTCGACGTGCTGCGCGATACGTTTACCACCCGTTCAGGCCGGGAAGTGGCGCTGGAATTGTACGTTGACCGCGGCAATCTGGACCGCGCGCCATGGGCGATGACTTCGCTGCAAAACTCCATGAAGTGGGACGAAGAGCGCTTTGGTCTGGAATACGATCTCGACATTTATATGATTGTCGCTGTCGACTTCTTTAATATGGGCGCGATGGAGAACAAAGGCCTCAACATTTTTAACTCCAAATACGTGCTGGCGCGAACCGACACCGCCACCGACAAAGACTACCTCGATATTGAACGGGTGATCGGTCATGAATATTTCCACAACTGGACCGGTAACCGCGTCACCTGCCGCGACTGGTTCCAGTTGAGCCTGAAAGAAGGCTTAACTGTGTTCCGCGACCAGGAGTTCAGCTCCGATCTCGGTTCCCGCGCGGTAAATCGCATTAGTAACGTGCGTACGATGCGTGGGTTACAGTTTGCGGAGGACGCCAGTCCGATGGCGCACCCCATCCGCCCGGACAAAGTCATCGAGATGAATAACTTCTATACCCTGACGGTTTATGAAAAGGGGGCGGAAGTGATCCGTATGATCCACACGCTGCTGGGAGAAGAAAACTTCCAGAAGGGAATGCAGCTCTATTTTGAGCGTCATGACGGCAGCGCCGCTACCTGCGACGACTTTGTCCAGGCGATGGAGGACGCGTCCAATATCGATCTCTCCCATTTCCGTCGCTGGTACAGCCAGTCCGGCACCCCGATTGTGACGGTTAAAGATGACTACAATCCGGAAACCGAACAGTACACGCTGACCATCAGCCAGCGCACGCCACCTACGCCGGATCAGGCGGAAAAACTGCCGCTGCACATCCCGTTTGCCATCGAATTGTATGACAACGAAGGTAAGGTGATCCCGCTGCGCAAGGGGGGCCATCCGGTGAATCCGGTGCTCAACGTCACGCAGGCGGAACAAACGTTTGTTTTTGATAACGTCTATTTCCAGCCCGTTCCGGCGCTGCTGTGCGAGTTTTCCGCGCCGGTGAAACTGGAATATAAATGGAGCGATCAGCAGCTGACCTTCCTGATGCGTCACGCGCGTAACGACTTTTCGCGCTGGGATGCGGCGCAGAGCCTGCTGGCGACCTGGATCAAACTGAACGTCGCGCGCGTTCAGCAGGGGCAACCGCTCTCGCTGCCGGTGCATGTTGCCGACGCCTTCCGCGCGGTGCTGCTGGATGAGACGATTGATCCGGCGCTGGCGGCGGAAATTTTGACGCTGCCTTCCGCAAATGAAATGGCTGAACTGTTTGAGATTATCGACCCGCTGGCGATTGCCCAGGTACGCGAAGCCCTGACCCGGACGCTGGCGACAGAACTGGCAGATGAATTCCTCGCGATCTATAACGCGAATCATCTGGACACGTATCGTGTGGAGCACGGGGATATCGGTAAGCGCACCTTACGCAATATCTGCCTGCGTTTCCTCGCCTTTGGCGAAACGCAGCTTGCCGATACGCTGGTGAGCAAGCAATACCATACATCCAACAATATGACCGATGCGCTGGCCGCGCTCTCTGCAGCGGTGGCCGCACAGCTACCGTGCCGCGACGCGCTGATGCAGGAGTATGATGATAAGTGGCATCAGGATGGCCTGGTGATGGATAAATGGTTTATCCTGCAATCCACCAGCCCTGCGGAAAATGTGCTGGAAACGGTGCGCGGCTTGCTGAAGCACCGTTCGTTCAGTATGAGCAACCCGAACCGCGTGCGTTCGCTGATTGGCGCCTTCGCAGGCAGTAATCCGGCGGCTTTCCACGCCGAGGACGGCAGTGGCTACCAGTTCCTGGTTGACATGTTAACCGAGCTGAACAGCCGTAACCCGCAGGTGGCGTCGCGGCTGATAGAACCGCTGATTCGTCTGAAGCGTTATGACCAGCCGCGCCAGGAAAAAATGCGCGCCGCGCTTGAACAGTTAAAAGGGCTGGAGAATCTGTCCGGCGATCTGTTCGAGAAGATCGCGAAAGCGCTTGCCTGATGCGTCGACCTGCCGTTTCTTAGGGGCGATAAATAATCAGCGCCACCGGGTAATTTACCGGGTGGCGCTGATTTGACCAGGCGACAGCATGCGGTTAATCAGCCATGCCGACGCACCGGTTGCGTCGTTTCGCCTCGCTGCATCACCCGTTGCAGCACCTCCGTTTCCAGCTCCGCTAAACGCACGGACCCCCGACGACGTGGTCGCGCAATATCCACCGTAAGATCCAACCCGATCTTGCCCGCTTCGATCAGCAGTACGCGATCGGCCATTGCCACAGCCTCGCTGACGTCGTGGGTCACCAGCAGCACCGTGAAGCCATGTTCCTGCCACAGTGATACGATAAGATCCTGCATTTCCAGTCGGGTCAGCGCATCCAGCGCCCCGAGCGGCTCGTCAAGTAACAGCAACCCGGGACGATGGATAAGCGCGCGTGCCAGCGCCACTCGCTGCTTTTGTCCACCGGAAAGCGCTGCGGGCCATTCCTCCGCCCGGTTTTCCAGCCCTACTGCAGACAGCGCCTGACGTGCGGCGTTCCGCCAGCCGCTTTTCAGTCCCAGACCGACATTATCCATCACCGACTTCCACGGCAACAGGCGCGCATCCTGAAACATCATGCGGATGTCCCCCTGCATCTCCGTCAGCGGCGTAGTACCTGCCAGTAACGCGCCGTCGGTGGGCGCCTCCAGCCCGGCGAGCAAGCGCAGCAGCGTGCTTTTACCGCCACCGCTACGTCCGACCACCGCGACAAACTGACCGGCCGGAATATGCAGATCCAACCCGTTCAGCACCGTGTTTCGCGCATATCGCTTTGTCACCGCATTCAGCAGGAGCGGCGTACCCTGGTTCAGTCGGGCGGTATTCATACAGCGGCCTTTTTCAATTGATAAGCGGGATGCCAGCGCAGCCAGAGGCGCTCCAGCAGTTGCGCGCTGACATCGGCGAGCTTGCCGAGCAGGGCGTAAAGAATAATGGCGACGACGACGATATCCGTTTGCAGAAATTCCCGGGCGTTCATTGCCAGGTAGCCGATACCGGAATTGGCCGAGATGGTCTCTGCCACGATGAGCGTCAGCCACATTAGTCCAAGTGAAAAACGAACCCCAACCATGATCGAGGGCAGGGCGCCGGGTAAAATCACATGCAAAAACAGCGACAAACCGGAAAGCCCATAACTGCGCGCCATCTCCACCAGTCCGCGATCGATATTGCGGATCCCATGCCAGGTGTTGATGTAAATCGGAAACAGCGTACCCAGCGCCACCAGAAAGATCTTCGCGGTTTCGTCAATGCCAAACCACAGGATGACGAGTGGAATTAGCGCCAGATGCGGTACGTTGCGCAACATCTGAATGGACGTATCCAGCAGGCGTTCTCCCCAGTGCGACAGGCCGCTGACCAGGCCCAGCGCCAGGCCGAGCGAACCGCCGATCGAAAAGCCGATCAGCGCGCGCCAGGCGCTGATTGCCAGATGCTGCCAAAGCTCACCACTGGCGGAAAGCGTCCAGAACGCGGCGATCACC
Organism: Citrobacter sedlakii NBRC 105722; assembly: GCF_000759835.1. Classification (GTDB taxonomy): domain Bacteria; phylum Pseudomonadota; class Gammaproteobacteria; order Enterobacterales; family Enterobacteriaceae; genus Citrobacter_A; species Citrobacter_A sedlakii. The sequence goes on along the minus strand of NZ_BBNB01000007.1, from coordinate 119,444 downwards.
CCTTCCGGCGACGGAAAAATGCGACCGGAAAGCCAGCCCAGGGAGGAAGCAAGTTGCCAGACCGCCACAATACCCACCGGCAAAAACCAGGGGGCAGCGTGCAACAATCTTTTTTCAAGGGGCGTAGCCATGTTCATCCTCCTTAGCTTTGGGCGGCTTTACGCGGAATGAAGTCATTCGCCACGGCTTCTCCCTGCAAATGCAGATGCTGCGGCTGCGGAACGTCCGGTATAGCAACGTCAAGGTGCGGGAAGAGTAGTTCGCCGACCTTCCAGGCCTCTTCCAGATGCGGATAGCCAGATAACACAAAACTGTCGATACCCAGCGCGGCATATTCCTGAATACGCGCCGCCACCGTTGGGCCGTCTCCCACCAGCGCTGTGCCTGCGCCGCCACGCACCAGCCCCACGCCTGCCCACAGGTTAGGGCTGATTTCCAGATTATCGCGTTTGCCGTTATGCAGTGACGCCATCCGTTGCTGCCCCACGGAGTCCGTCCTGGCGAAAGCGGCCTGCGCTTTCGCGATGGTTTCGTCATCGAGATGCGCGATCAGCCGGTCCGCCGCGCGCCAGGCCTCTTCGTTGGTTTCGCGCACAATCACATGCAAACGAATACCAAAGCGCAAGGTGCGCCCGCGAGCCGCTGCTTTAGCGCGCACCTGGGCGATTTTCTCTCTTACCTGATCGGGCGGTTCACCCCAGGTCAGATACAGATCAACCTGCTCCGCAGCAAGTTCCTGCGCAATCTCGGAGGAACCGCCAAAATAGAGCGGTGGATACGGTTGCTGAACCGGCGGGAAAAACAGTTTCGCGCCATTTACATGAATATGCTTGCCGTTAAAATCAACCGTTTCACCCTGCAATAACCGTCGCCAGACCTGGGTGAACTCGGCGGAGGCTTCATAGCGCTCGGTGTGATCGAGAAAGACCCCATCGCTCGCCAGTTCCTGTGGATCGCTACCGGTCACCAGGTTGAACAGCGCCCGACCGTTAGAGAGCCGGTCAAGCGTCGCCGCCTGGCGTGCCGCCACCGTGGGCGACGTGACGCTTGGCCGTAATGCCACCAGGAACTTAAGACGCTGGGTGACCGGGATCATCGAGGCGGCGACCAGCCAGGCATCTTCACAGGAACGCCCGGTCGGGATCAGTACGCCAGTGAATCCCAGACGATCGGCCGTCTGCGCGATCTGCTGGAGATAACCGTGATCCACCGGACGAGAACCCTGATCCGTTCCCAGAAAGTGGCCGTCACCGTGAGTCGGTAAAAACCAGAACATATTCAGGCTCATAGCTGTTTTCCTTCCTGTTGAGTGGGTTGCCAGATGCGCTGGCGAATATCAATCTTTTTTGGCACCAGACGGTTGTCGTAAAACAGGTCTGCCGTTTGTTGTTGCAGCGCCGCAACGGCAGCGCTGACCGGGGAAATGGTGGTCGGCGGGCGATGATCGAGATAGGCGGCGATCACCGGTTCCGGTAATCCCATGGTTTTCGCCAGCAAGGTAATGCTTTCCGGGCGTTGCGAAATCGTCAGCGCGTCGGCCTGGCTAAAGGTGTCCAGCACGCCCTGAATAAACACGCCGTTCTTCTCTGCGTAGGGACGTGAGGTGAGATAGAACGAACCGGTTTGTTTCAGGTCGCTACCGTCCTTAAGCACGCGCACGCCACCCTGCAACAGCGCCGCAGAATAGTAAGGATCCCAAATCGCCCAGGCATCTACGTTACCCTGCTGAAAAGCGGCGCGGGCGTCGGCAGGCGTTAGCCACGTTGGCTGGATATCGGTAAATTTCAATCCAGCTTGCTGGAGTGCGCGTAACAGCAGGTTGTGCGAGCTGGAACCTTTCTGAAGCGCCACTTTATGCCCTTTCAGCTCCGCCACCGTCCGGATGGGGCTGGATTCCGGCACCAGTATCACTTCCGCTTTCGGTTTCGCCGGTTCAACGCCGACATAGACCAGATCCGCGCCGGCGGCCTGAGCGAAAATCGGCGGAATATCGCCGGTGCTGCCCAGATCGATACTGCCCACGTTAAGGGCTTCAAGCATCTGCGGTCCGGCCGGGAATTCGACCCAGGAAATACGGGTCTGCGGATAGCGCTTTTCCAGAAGTTGATGACTTTTGGCAAGAACCATACTGATGCTGCCTTTCTGATAACCAATGCGCAGCGCGTCTGGTGACGAAGGCGCAGCGAAGGTTGCGGCTGAAAGCGCCAGCAGGCCGCCGAATGCCAGTAAAGGTTGTTTTAGCAAGTTAAGCATGAGCCGCGCCTCGCTGAACCGTGAAGGCTGGGGCGGGAACCTCGCGGCGATGCAGTGCTTGCCAGAAGGTTTCCAGCGCGTCGTCGAGCCGCAACTGTAAATTGGGGGTGAAGCGGGGGGCATGTTGATACTCAATGATCTGGGTATCGTCGGCAAAGACCCCGTGCAGGATTTCTTGCGCCTTGAGGGCGCTAAGCACCGGCTTTAGCGCATAGTCAACGGCAAGCAGATGCGCAACGGTACCCCCCGTGGCCACAGGTAACACCACTTTGCCTTCCAGCGCCCGCTCCGGAAGCATATCAAGCAGTGTTTTCAGGGCGCCGGAATAGGCTGCTTTATAGACTGGTGTGGCGACGATCAGGCCATCCGCTTGCTTAAGCTGTTCCGTCAGGATGTGCAACGCCGGGCTGTCGAAGCGCGCATATAACAGATCTGCCGGTTCGAAGTTGTGCAGATTCCAGTGCCAAACCTCCACGTCCAGCGCGTTGAGCTTTTCACGGGCGTATTCCAGTAATGCACTGGAGCGAGAGGGGAAGCGTGGGCTTCCCGCCAGAGTGATGACGCGCATAGTTGCCTTCTCCCTTATAACTTAATGTTTGCTTTTAAGTAACATTGATAACATTTTTTGCAGTCTGTCAGAGGAGAGGCGGGAACCGAAATGATTTATGCGGGATAGAAAATGTGAAAAAAGCATAAAAAGGGCACAGCGGGGGAAACGATTGCTTTTTATTGCCGCAGGTCAATTCCCTTTTTGTGCGATATCACCCATAATACGCCCCCGGTCTGCACACCGGGAATCCAGGAGAGTTCATGTACTACCCCTTCGTTCGTAAAGCCCTTTTTCAGCTCGATCCAGAGCGCGCTCATGAATTTACGTTTCAGCAATTACGCCGCATTAAGGGTACGCCTTTTGAAGCGTTAGTCCGCCAGAAAGTACCAGCCAGGCCGGTCACTTGCATGGGGTTAACCTTTAAGAATCCCCTTGGACTGGCTGCCGGTCTGGATAAAGACGGCGAATGTATCGACGCCCTGGGCGCGATGGGGTTTGGTTCGATCGAGATCGGCACCGTTACTCCACGTCCGCAGCCGGGCAACGACAAGCCGCGGCTCTTTCGCCTGGTTGATGCTGAAGGGTTGATCAACCGCATGGGCTTTAATAATCACGGGGTGGATAACCTGGTTGAGAATGTTAAAAAGGCCCATTATGACGGCGTGCTCGGCATTAATATCGGTAAAAATAAAGACACACCGGTCGAGCAGGGTAAAGATGACTATCTGATTTGTATGGAAAAAATCTACGCTTATGCCGGTTACATCGCGATTAATATCTCCTCGCCAAATACACCGGGACTACGTACCTTACAATATGGCGACGCGTTGGACGATCTGCTAAGCGCAATTAAAAATAAACAAAACGATCTGCAAACGATCCATCAAAAATATGTTCCGATCGCCGTCAAGATCGCGCCGGATCTTTCAGAAGACGAACTGATCCAGGTTGCCGACAGTTTAGTTCGCCATAATATTGATGGTGTTATTGCGACCAATACAACACTCGATCGTTCTCTGGTCCAGGGAATGAAAAATTGCGATCAAACGGGCGGTTTAAGTGGTCGTCCGCTGCAATTAAAAAGCACAGAAATTATCCGTCGACTTTCCCAGGAATTAAAAGGCCAACTGCCCATTATTGGCGTAGGTGGGATCGACTCGGTCATCGCCGCCCGCGAGAAGATGGCCGCCGGGGCAACACTGGTACAGATTTATTCCGGTTTTATTTTTAAAGGTCCGCCGCTGATTAAAGAAATCGTTACCCATATTTGATTTTTTTTCCCGCGCTATATCAGAATATCAGACAACCAGGGGTTTATTTCCGCGCTTGGTTGTTTTATATTCTTTCACTGTTGCTTATTTAGACATTTTAAGCTTTGCTTATAAAAGCAATAAGCGAAGCGGCAAAAAGGGACAATTTTGCAACAGGTCAATGGAGAGGGGAGAGAAAAATGCGAATTAAACCTGACGATAACTGGCGCTGGTATTATGACGAAGAGCATGACCGTATGATGCTCGATTTAGCCAATGGCATGTTATTTCGCTCGCGTTTTGCCCGCAAAATGCTCACCCCGGATGCATTTTCGCCGTCTGGTTTCTGCGTCGATGACGCAGCGCTTTACTTCTCCTTTGAAGAAAAATGCCGTGACCTGGAGCTTTCCCGGGAACAAAAAGCGGAACTGGTGCTCAATGCGCTGGTGGCGATTCGTTATCTGAAGCCGCAAATGCCGAAAAGCTGGCACTTTGTGGCGCATAATGATAACTGGTCGCCGACGACAGGCGATACCGCCTGCGTCTGGTTAAGCGATACCCAGGAACAGGTCAATTTGCTGGTGGTGGAACCTGGCGACAACGCCGCGCTGTGCTTACTTGCTCAGCCCGGCGTCGTGGTGGCGGGACGAACGATGCAGCTTGGCGATGCGATAAAGATCATGAACGACAGACTGAAGCCGCAGTTGACCGCCAGCAGCTACAGTCTGGAACAGGCGGTTTAACGCGCCAGCTTCAGCGCGCTTTTTGGCACACAGCTACAGCTCAGAATTGTGCCGTCCGGGCCCAGCGCGGACTTTTTCAGCGGAGTCACTTCGCCTTCCAGCAATGTGATGCGACAGCAGCCGCAAATCCCCGCCCGACAAGAATAGGGTATGCGAATTCCCTGGTTTTCCAGTTGTTCAAGCAGCACCTGCTGATTATTACCCCGAAATGCCTGTCCCTGCCAGTCAATGCTGACCGAGGCGTCTGCCTGCGGCGCGGCGTCGGGGATGTCATCCGTATCGGCCGCGCCATAGACGCGCGCGGGGCCGGTTGACAAAATCTCCACCTCATCGCCGACCCGGACGACGCCGCTGTTTCGGGCGATCAGATTCTGACCGAAATCCACATCGCCATTATCCGACGCGGTGCGGAAGGTCTGAAGCGTCGCCAGCGGTTCACCCGACGGGTGTTTCTGCCCCTTTTCCGGACTGACGGTGGTAAAAATGCAGCGACTGCAGGGTTTCGCCACGTCAAAGATAACGCCGCCGATGCGAATCACTTTCCAGGTGTCCTCTTCCCACGCGCTGGCACCAGAAACCACCAGATTCGGGCGGAACTGTTCAACCTGAACCCCTGCCGGGCAACGCTGCTGAAGATCGCGCAGCGAGGCGTCATTCACCAGCAGATAAGGATAGCCATCGGCAAAGGAGAGTGGGACGCTCGCATGGCGCTTAACCCGGCGGGTGAGTTGAGGCCCGACCCAGCGCAACTGCACGGCGCGGGAAAAGAAGCCGCTCAGCCACTGGTTGATGGCCTCCGGTGCGATGCGGGCGGTAAAATGATTCCCCCATACTTCCGTCGGCGCGTCCTGTGCGGCGAAATCGTTAAACCGGACGATGGCGGAACTGCCATCCGGCGCGGTCAGATGCAGGCCATCATGCAGAGGTGAGGGGGTAAAACGTACCATCTGCGGAAACTGACGGGCGGTAATGAAGGTGCCGTCCGCTTCGGTTATCATAAAAATCCGATCGAAAGCCAGTCCGCTGACGTCTGCCAGTGCATGGGTCAGTCCAATGCCGCGCATGGATTTGACAGGGTGAATGAATAGGCGGGTTAACGTCAGCACGGTACAGTCCCTCGAAAGAAATAAGCCTTCAACTTTATGACATAGGCGTCAGTTTAGCTATAATGCGCAGCAATTTTCTTCGAGTATAAGTGACGATATGAATTCTTTGTTTGCCAGTACGGCCCGTGGGCTGGAAGAGCTGTTAAAAACTGAACTGGAAAGCCTCGGCGCCGTAGAGTGTCAGGTTGTTCAGGGTGGTGTCCATTTCAAGGGCGACACCCGGCTTGTTTACCAGAGCCTGATGTGGAGTCGCCTGGCCTCGCGCATTATTTTACCGTTGAGTGAGTGCAAAGTTTACAGTGACTTAGATCTCTATCTGGGGGTTATGGCGATCGACTGGACGGCGATGTTTTCCCCGGACGCCACCTTTGCTGTTCACTTTAGCGGCCTGAACGACACCATCCGCAACAGCCAGTACGGCGCGCTGAAGGTTAAAGACGCGATTGTGGATTCCTTTACCCGTAAGAATTTACCGCGTCCGAATGTGGACCGTGAATCGCCGGATATCCGCGTTAACGTCTGGCTGAATAAAGACACCGCCAGTATCGCGCTGGACTTAAGCGGTGACGGCCTGCATCTGCGCGGCTATCGCGACCGAACCGGTCTTGCGCCCATCAAAGAGACGCTGGCCGCGGCGATTGTGATGCGTTCCGGCTGGCAACCGGGGACGCCGCTGCTTGATCCGATGTGTGGTTCCGGCACGTTGCTGATTGAAGCGGCAATGTGGGCCACCGATCGCGCGCCGGGTCTGCACCGTGGGCGCTGGGGCTTTAGTGGCTGGGCGCAACACGACGAAGCCATCTGGCAGGAAGTGAAAGCCGACGCGCAAACCCGAGCGCGCAAAGGTCTGGCGGATTATGGTTCGCGTTTTTACGGCTCCGATAGCGACGCGCGGGTGATCGAACGCGCGCGCAGCAACGCCCGTCGCGCGGGGATCGGCGAGCTGATCTCGTTTGAGGTGAAAGACGTAGCGCAACTGAGCAACCCGCTGCCGACAGGACCGTACGGGACGGTGATCAGCAACCCGCCGTACGGTGAGCGTCTGGACAGCGAGCCGGCGCTGATTGCGCTGCACAGCCTGCTTGGGCGCACGATGAAGAACCAGTTTGGCGGCTGGAATCTGTCGCTGTTCAGCGCTTCACCGGATCTGCTCAGCAGCCTGCAACTGCGCGCTGACAAGCAGTTCAAAGCGAAAAACGGCCCGTTGGATTGTGTGCAGAAGAATTATCATATTGCCGAAACCACGCCGGACAGCAAACCGGCCACGGTGGCGGAAGATTACGCTAACCGTCTGCGTAAGAACATCAAAAAGCTGGATAAATGGGCCCGTCAGGAAGGCATTGAGTGCTATCGCCTGTATGATGCCGACCTGCCGGAATATAACGTCGCGGTGGATCGTTACGCTGACTGGGTGGTTATCCAGGAATATGCGCCGCCGAAAACGGTGGATGCGCAAAAGGCGCGTCAGCGGCTGTTTGACATTATTGCGGCAACGCTGTCGGTACTCGACATTGCGCCAAACAAGCTGGTGCTGAAAACCCGTGAACGGCAAAAAGGGAAAAACCAGTATCAGAAGATGAACGAGAAGGGCGAATTCATTGAAGTCGGTGAGTACAACGCCCGCCTGTGGGTAAATCTCACCGACTACCTTGATACCGGCCTGTTCCTTGATCACCGTATTGCCCGTCGAATGCTGGGGCAGATGAGCAAAGGGAAAGACTTCCTTAACCTGTTCTCTTACACCGGCAGCGCCAGCGTCCATGCGGGCCTGGGCGGGGCGCGTAGTACGACGACAGTCGATATGTCGCGAACCTATCTGGAGTGGGCGGAACGTAACCTGCGTCTGAATGGCTTAAGTGGCCGCGCGCATCGTCTGATTCAGGCCGACTGTCTCGCCTGGCTGCGCGAAGCGACGGAACAGTTTGACCTGATCTTTATCGACCCGCCCACGTTCTCCAACTCGAAGCGGATGGAGGACGCGTTTGACGTTCAGCGCGATCACCTGGCGCTGATGAAAGATTTAAAGCGTCTGCTGCGTAAAGGCGGCACGATCATGTTCTCCAACAATAAACGCGGATTCCGTATGGATCTCGACGGTCTGGCGGCGCTGGGGCTGAAAGCACAAGAAATCACCCAAAAAACGCTTTCCCAGGACTTTGCCCGCAACCGCCAGATCCACAACTGCTGGCTGATTACCGCAGCCTGAAAGGATAAGTAAATGTCATTGATCAGTATGCATGGCGCATGGCTGTCGTTCAGCGACGCGCCGCTTCTTGATAACGCAGAACTGCATATCGAAGATAACGAACGCGTCTGTCTGGTGGGCCGCAACGGCGCCGGAAAATCAACGCTGATGAAGATCCTTAACCGTGAGCAGGGCCTGGACGACGGTCGCATTATTTATGAACAGGATCTGATCGTCGCGCGGTTGCAGCAGGATCCGCCGCGTAACGTCGAAGGCACCGTGTACGACTTTGTCGCGGAAGGCATTGAGGAGCAGGCGGAATACCTCAAGCGTTACCATGACGTTTCCCGTCTGGTGATGACCGATCCGAGCGAGCGAAACCTTAACGAGCTGGCGAAGGTGCAGGAGCAACTCGACCACCACAATCTTTGGCAACTGGAAAACCGGATCAACGAAGTATTGGCGCAGTTGGGGCTCGATCCTAACGCCGCGCTGTCTGCGCTTTCCGGTGGCTGGCTGCGTAAGGCGGCGCTGGGCCGGGCGCTCGTCAGTAATCCGCGCGTACTGCTGCTGGACGAACCGACTAACCATCTCGACATTGAAACCATCGACTGGCTGGAGGGCTTCCTGAAGTCGTTCAACGGGACGATTATTTTCATCTCCCACGACCGCTCTTTTATTCGCAACATGGCGACCCGTATTGTCGATCTTGATCGCGGCAAGCTGGTGACCTATCCGGGTAATTACGATCACTATCTGCTGGAAAAAGAAGAAGCGTTGCGCGTGGAAGAGTTACAGAACGCCGAGTTCGACCGCAAACTGGCGCAGGAAGAGGTGTGGATCCGCCAGGGGATCAAGGCCCGCCGTACCCGTAATGAAGGTCGCGTGCGCGCGCTCAAAGCGATGCGACGCGAACGCAGCGAACGCCGCGAAGTGATGGGCACCGCGAAGATGCAGGTTGAAGAAGCAACCCGTTCAGGCAAGATCGTTTTTGAAATGGAAAACGTCAATTATCAGATCGACGGCAAACGGCTGGTTAACGATTTTTCCGCCCAGGTGCAGCGCGGCGACAAAATTGCGCTGATTGGCCCCAACGGCTGCGGTAAAACCACCTTGCTTAAACTGATGCTGGGCCAGCTTAAGGCGGACAGCGGGCGTATCCACGTCGGCACAAAGCTGGAAGTGGCCTATTTCGATCAGCACCGCGCCGAGCTGGATCCGGATAAAACGGTCATGGATAACCTGGCGGAAGGTAAGCAGGAAGTGATGGTGAATGGCAAGCCACGCCATGTACTGGGCTATCTGCAGGACTTCCTGTTCCATCCTAAACGGGCGATGACGCCGGTGCGCGCGCTTTCCGGCGGTGAACGCAACCGACTGTTGCTGGCGCGGCTGTTCCTTAAGCCCAGCAATTTATTGATCCTCGATGAACCCACCAACGATCTGGACGTCGAAACGCTGGAGCTACTGGAGGAACTGATCGACGGTTATCAGGGCACTGTTTTGCTGGTTAGTCACGACCGTCAGTTTGTCGACAATACCGTGACCGAATGCTGGATCTTTGAAGGCAATGGCAAAATTGGCCGCTATGTCGGCGGTTACCACGACGCGCGCGGGCAGCAGGAACAGCATCTGGCGTTTACGCAGTCAGCGGTGAAGAAATCGCAAGAAGTGGTTGCCCCAAAAGCAGAAATTGTAAAACGCGGCAGTAGCAAACTAAGCTATAAACTGCAGCGCGAGCTGGAACAGTTGCCTCAGTTGCTGGAAGAACTGGAGGCGAAACTGGAGGCGTTACAGGCGCAGGTTGCGGATGCGTCCTTTTTTAGCCAGCCACATGAACAAACGCAGCAGGTTCTCGGCGACTTAGCGCAAGCGGAGCAGGAACTTGAACAGGCCTTCGAGCGCTGGGAATACCTTGAAGCGTTGAAAAACGGCGCGTAATGAAAGGAGCGCATATGTGCGAACATCACCATGCCGCAAAGCACATATTGTGCCCGCAGTGTGACATGCTGGTGGCATTGCCCCACCTTGAGCATGGGCAGAAAGCGGCATGCCCGCGATGTGGCACAACGTTGACGACAGAATGGGACGCGCCGAGGCAGCGTCCCACTGCCTACGTATTAGCGGCGCTGTTTATGCTGCTTTTGTCAAACTTGTTCCCATTTGTGAACATGAATGTCGCCGGGGTGAACAGTGAAGTCAAACTGCTGGAAATTCCCGGCGTGCTCTTTTCTGAAAATTACGCCAGCCTCGGCACCTTCTTTATCTTATTTGTTCAACTCGTTCCGGCATTTTGTTTATTGACCATTTTGCTGCTGGTGAACAGGGTAGAGATGCCTGGACGGATTAAGGCATGGCTTGCGCGTATCCTGTTTCAGCTGAAAAGCTGGGGGATGGCGGAGATCTTTCTCGCGGGCGTGCTGGTGAGCTTTGTTAAGCTGATGGCGTATGGCGATATTGGCGTGGGCAGCAGTTTTGTTCCGTGGTGCCTTTTTTGCGTGCTGCAGTTGCGCGCGTTCCAGTGCGTCGACCGCCGCTGGCTGTGGGATGATATTGCCCCGATGCCCGCTATCCGGCAAACCCTGAAACCTGGCGTGCCGGGTATCCGTCAGGGGCTGCGCTCCTGTCCGTGTTGTACGGCAATCCTGCCAGCTGAGCAGCATGTTTGTCCGCGCTGTCAGACGACGGGCTACGTGCGCCGCAGAAACAGCCTGCAATGGACGCTGGCGTTACTGTTTACTTCAATCATGCTCTATCTTCCGGCCAATATCCTGCCGATCATGATCACCGATTTGTTAGGCTCCAAAATGCCCTCGACCATTCTGGCCGGGGTGGTGTTGCTGTGGAGCGAAGGCTCTTACCCGGTCGCGGCGGTGATTTTTATCGCCAGTATAATGGTGCCGACGCTGAAAATGATCGCGATAGCCTGGCTGTGCTGGGATGCCAAAGGCCATGGCCGACGCGACAGCGAGCGCATGCACCTGATTTATGAGGTAGTAGAATTTGTCGGACGCTGGTCGATGATCGACGTGTTTGTGATTGCCGTACTCTCCGCGCTGGTGCGTATGGGAGGGCTAATGAATATTTATCCTGCGATGGGTGCATTGATGTTTGCTTTAGTCGTCATAATGACAATGTTTTCTGCGATGACATTTGATCCGCGTTTGACGTGGGATCGTGAACCAGACCATGAGGAGTCCGGACAGCATGGAATCTAAAAATGGGCAAGCCAAAGTTCAGAAGGTGAAAAACTGGTCTCCCGTGTGGATTTTCCCCATCGTCACCGCACTCATTGGGGCATGGGTCCTGTTTTACCACTACAGTCATCAGGGGCCGGAAGTGACCCTGATCACCACCAACGCTGAGGGGATTGAAGGGGGGAAAACCACCATCAAGAGCCGAAGCGTGGACGTCGGGGTGGTGGAAAGCGCGACGCTGACTGACGATCTTACACATGTAGAAATTAAAGCGCGCCTCAATTCCGGAATGGAAAAGTTGCTGCATGAGGACTCGGTCTTCTGGGTGGTGAAGCCGCAGGTGGGCCGCGAAGGGATCAGCGGTCTGGGTACGCTGCTTTCCGGCGCTTATATTGAGTTGCAGCCGGGTCGTAAAGGCAGCCAGCCGGAAAATTATCAGTTGCTGGATTCCCCACCGCTGGCGCCGCCCGATGCGAAAGGTATCCGTGTTGTGCTGGACAGCAAAAAAGCCGGACAGCTGAGTCCGGGCGATCCGGTACTGTTTCGCGGGTATCGCGTCGGTTCCGTTGAAACCAGCACTTTCGATGCGCAGCGGCGCACCATTAGCTACCAGCTGTTCATCAATGCGCCAAACGATCGCCTGGTCACCAGCAATGTGCGTTTCTGGAAGGACAGTGGGATAGCGGTGGATTTGACCTCCGCGGGCATGCGCGTTGAGATGGGCTCCCTCAGCACGCTGTTTGGCGGTGGTGTTAGCTTTGACGTGCCGGAAGGGCTTGAACAGGGCCAACCGGTAGCTGAAAAAAGCGCCTTCAGGCTTTATGACGATCAACGAAGCATTCAGGATTCGCTGTATACCGACCATATCGACTATCTGATGTTCTTTAAAGATTCGATTCGCGGTTTGCAGCCGGGCGCACCGCTCGAGTTCCGCGGTATTCGTCTGGGGACCGTGAGCAAGGTGCCATTCTTTATGCCGAACATGCGTCAGGTGTTTAATAACGATTACCGCATTCCGGTGCTGGTGCGCATTGAACCTGAACGCCTGAAAGCGCAACTGGGTGAAGAGACAGACGTCGGTGCGCATCTGGCCGATCTGCTCAAACGGGGTCTGCGTGGCTCGCTGAAAACCGGCAATTTGGTGACCGGCGCGTTGTATGTCGATCTCGACTTCTATCCGAAAGAGCCGCCGTTAACCGGTATTCGCGAATTTAACGGTTATCAAATCATCCCGACGGTAAGCGGAGGACTGGCGCAGATCCAGCAGCGACTGATGGAAGCGCTGGATAAGATCAACAACCTGCCGCTGAATCCGATGATCCAGCAGGCGACCAATACGCTGTCGGAAAGCCAGCGCACAATGAAGCATCTGCAAACGACGCTGGACAATATGAACAAGATTACCTCCAGCCAGTCGATGCAACAGCTGCCAGCGGATATGCAGAACACTTTACGTGAACTGAACCGCAGTATGCAGGGCTTCCAGCCGGGGTCCGCCGCCTACAACAAGATGGTTGCGGATATGCAGCGTCTCGATCAGGTGCTTCGTGAGCTGCAACCGGTGCTGAAAACCCTGAATGAAAAGAGCAACGCGCTGGTGTTTGAAGCGAAGGACAAGAAAGATCCAGAGCCTAAGAGGGCGAAACAATGAAAAAGTGGCTAGTGGCGATGATGGCGTTCTGGCTGACGTCATGCAGCTCAGGTGGAGAAAATAAGAGCTATTACCAGCTTCCGGTTGCCCATAGCGGCGCGCAAAGTACGGTGAGTCAGAGCAACCGTCTGCTGTGGGTGGAGCAGGTTGCGGTGCCGGATTATCTCGCCGGAAACGGAGTGGTTTATCAGACCAGCGACGTCCAGTACGTCATTGCCAACAATAACCTGTGGGCCAGCCCGCTGGATCAACAGCTACGCAATACGCTGGTCGCCAACCTGAGTACGCAGTTGCCCGGATGGGTAGTCGCCTCTCAGCCGCTGGGAACGATGCAGGACACGCTTAATGTGACGGTCACTGGTTTTCACGGTCGCTACGATGGCAAGGTGATTGTGAGCGGCGAATGGCTGCTGAACCATCAGGGACAGCTGATTAAGCGTCCTTTCCACATTGAAGCCGTGCAGACCAAAGACGGTTACGATGAAATGGTGAAAGTGCTGGCAACTGCGTGGAGTGAGGAGGCCGCCGCTATCGCACAGGAACTGAAGCAGCTTCGCTAGTTTAAACTTTTGTAAATCTTACCGCCGTGAACCCCTCGTTTACGGCGGTTTTTTTATGCCCGACGCGGGAAACAGGAAGTTGTTCCGTCTCACATTTTTTGTACAACTGAGTTATTCAGTAGCTCACAAATATGACATTGGTGTGAATTTTGCGCATTGACGCAAGAAGGGTTTCGCGGTATTCGTTTAGTGTGATTGCACATTTCGTAATCACTGTTTTCTTTTCCACCAGATACAAGTATGAGGGAAACGAGGCATGAAGAGACAAAAACGAGATCGCCTGGAACGGGCACATCAACGTGGTTATCAGGCCGGCATTGCCGGACGCTCAAAAGAAATGTGTCCCTATCAGACGCTGAATCAGAGGTCGCACTGGCTGGGAGGTTGGCGAGAAGCCATGGCTGACAGGGTGGTAATGGCCTGATTCTGTCTCTTTAGAAAAAGAAACCTCCGCGTTGCGGAGGTTTCGCCTTATTAAGCGCGCAATTTACTGTGCATGGACAGTGTTGCAGCGGCTAAATCAGAATGCGGATGTGTCCTGGAACAGGCCGACTTTCAGATCGTTCGCGGTGTAGATCAGACGACCGTCTACCAGCACTTCGCCATCAGCCAGACCCATGATCAAGCGACGGTTAACGATACGCTTGAAGTGGATACGGTAGGTGACTTTTTTCGCCGTAGGCAGAACCTGCCCGGTAAACTTCACTTCGCCTACGCCGAGAGCGCGGCCTTTACCTTCGCCACCGAGCCAGCCGAGATAGAATCCAACCAACTGCCACATAGCGTCCAGACCCAGACAGCCCGGCATAACCGGATCGCCGATGAAGTGGCATCCGAAGAACCAAAGATCCGGATTGATATCCAGTTCTGCTTCAACATAACCTTTGTCGAAGTTGCCGCCGGTTTCGGTCATTTTGACGACACGGTCCATCATCAGCATGTTCGGCGCTGGCAATTGTGGGCCTTTTGCGCCAAACAGTTCACCGCGACCAGAGGCAAGAAGGTCTTCTTTTGTATAGGATTCGCGTTTATCTACCATGTTCTCTGTAAGCCTTATTTTAGTGAAGCACGCAGGATAGCTAACACGTGTACGCTGAACAAGTCCGATCAGTTCGGAACAAACCAGTTCAGCCAGCGCAGCGGCCAGGGAAAACGATGACGTCCTTCCTGTTGCGTCGCCTGGGCGATACGCTCCTGGATAGTTTGCATCAGCGTCGTCTGGCCTTCGCCATCCCACGCCAGATTTAACAGCAGCGGTAGCGCGTCGGTCACGTCATCCACCGCCCAGATAGTGAATTTTTCTTCTTCTACAGCCTTCAGTAGCGCGGGTGGCAGACTGAGATGCCTGACGTTGGCCGCCGGAATAATGACGCCCTGCTTGCCGGTCAGCTCACGCTGCTGGCAGATGGTGAAGAAGCCTTCGATCTTCTCGTTTAACCCGCCGACCGGCTGAGCGCGGCCAAACTGGTCCACGGAACCGGTAATCGCAATATTCTGATTAACCGGCACGTCCGCCAGCGCGCTGATGAGGGCGCAAAGTTCAGCCATCGAGGCGCTGTCGCCGTCCACTTCACTGTAGGACTGCTCGAATGTCAGCGAAGCAGAGAAGGGAAGCTGTTGTTCAAGCTGAAGTTCCGACATCAGGAACGCCTGCATAATCATCATGCCTTTCGCATGGATATTACCGCCCAGCTCGGCTTTACGCTCAATATCGGTGAATTCGCCGTCGCCGATATGTACCACGCAACTGATGCGCGAAGGCTCGCCAAAAGCGCGCGGATGGCCCGGAAATTCAATCACCGACAGGGCGTTGATTTGGCCGATGCGTTCCCCTTCCGTTTCAATCAGGATTTGTTCCTGGAGGATTTCATCCTGCATGCGCTCCGCGAGAAAACCTTCGCGCCATTCGCGCTGCGCCAGCATCAGGCTTAGTTGCTCACCGCTGCAAAGATCATTCTGGCAGAGCGGAGCCACTTCAGTGAACTGCCTGATGATCCACAGCGGATTCAGCGGCAGCGTATCCTGCTCGCCGGTATAGCGCACGGCTTCACGCACCAGCACTTCCCAGGCGTCAGGGGCGGGCGTCGGCAACTGGTTACGCTTTGCGATCCAGGTCACCCACTGGCACCACTGAATCATGGACTCTGCATCCACAATTTGCAGGTTATCTTCAAATTCGCTGTAGATAGCCTGTTCCGCAAGCTCCGGCTCCATCTCCTGGAAATCGGCCAGCGATTCGCGCTCGCCCACCAGCAACACGCTGAGCTTCAACGGCATCGAAGGCACAGAAACCGGCAGTGGGCGAGATTCATCAAAGGCGACCCAATCGAAGCGCTCGCGGCTGACAATGGCTTTCAGACGCATCCACAGCAGCGGCTGGGCGAGCAGGGTACGCAGCGAGATCACCAGCACGCCGCCGTTGGCCTGATGCACCAGACCCGGCTGCAGAGTGATGTCGCCGTTAAACTGACGCAGGCAGCCAAATAGCTGCTCCGCTTCTACCCAGTCGGCAATCACCACCTGTGAAGTGGTCGCAAAATTATCTTCCGCGCGTTCTGCCTCACGATAACGAATGGTATGCCCGGAAACCTCGTAGTGGCCGCCCGTCAGGCGACCGGCATCGTGTTGCAGCGTGCGCGCAGCCTCTGCAAGAAGATTGAGATACTCAAGCTCCTCGGGGGCTTTCGCCAACATAAAAGGAGAAGAGGCTCTGGGCTGTAATAACTGCTCCAGGGCAAACTGTAAGCGTGGTTGAGTATCACTGAGTAACGTGTCGGTTTCGTCAATGACGTGTGGCTGTGCAAATATTTCCTGATAACTTTCTGTATCAGGAACCAGATCACGCCATGCAAGTTTCGTAATGGTCAAAGTTGATGTTTTTTAGTCTGTTGTAAAAGACGCGATTATACCGCAAACCTCACCGCTTCACACAGGGAAAGCGAGAGCAAAACGTCGTGGCCGGTGTCGCGTCGCTCACAGCGTGAAGATTCTTTTCTTCGAAAGGCGAAAAAGCTGATATTCTGATAAGAGTGACACGGTAACGTTGAGATCGCTATGAAATATCAACAACTTGAGAATCTTGAAAGCGGTTGGAAGTGGAAGTATTTGGTGAAGAAGCATCGCGAGGGAGAATTGATCACCCGCTATGTGGAAGCCAGTGCTGCCCAGGACGCCGTGGAGATGTTGCTTACCCTCGAAAATGAACCTGTGCGGGTGAACGTCTGGATTGAAGAGCATATGAATCCGGCGCTGTTTAACCGAATGAAGCAGACAATACGCGCAAGACGTAAACGGCACTTTAATGCTGAACATCAGCACACGCGCAAAAAATCAATCGATCTGGAGTTTATGGTCTGGCAGAGACTGGCGGGGTTGGCGCAACGGCGTGGTAAAACTCTGTCAGAGACGATCGTGCAACTGATTGAAGACGCCGAGAATAAAGAAAAGTATGCCAGCAAAATGTCCTCGCTTAAGCAGGATTTGCAGGCGCTGTTGGGCAAGGAATAGCTGTTTATACTGATAGCATGTCGGCTGAAAAATGGTATAAAAAAACCCCGCAAAGCGGGGTTTTTAGTAGACGGAAACTTAAGCCTGAGGCTGAGTTACAACGTCTTTAACGCCTTTAACTTCGATCTCAACGCGACGATCCGGGGCCAGGCAGTCGATCAGGGCAGCGCGAGCTTTCACGTTGTCACAGGTGTTGCCAGTAACCGGGTTGGATTCGCCCATACCACGTGCGGAGATTTTGTCAGCCGGGATACCTTTAGAGATCAGGTAATCAACAACAGACTGAGCACGTTTTTCGGACAGACCCTGGTTGTAAGCGTCAGAACCGATACGGTCAGTGAAGCCCAGAACCACTACGGAACCGTCTTTCGGATCCAGGTTGCTCAGCTGGCTGTACATCTGATCCAGAGCCTGCTGGCCTTCTGGTTTCAGGGTAGCTTTGTTGAAGTTGAACAGAACGTCAGACTTCAGAGTGAAGTGCTTGGTCTGTACTTCTGGAGCCGGAGCCGGTGCCGGAGCGATCGGCGCAGCTTCTTCCTGCTGACCGAAACGGTAAGAAACACCCACGCTCAGCAGACCGTTGTCTGGACGCGTACCGATGGTGTTAGCGTCACCGATGTTGTTGGTCCACTGGTATTCCAGACGGGTAGCGATGTCGCGAGTCATAGCCCACTCGATACCACCTGCGAATACTGGGGAAACACCCGTGTCGTGATCTTTGAAGGATGCGCCACCAGGAACGTTAGCCTTGGTGTCTGCACGCCATACCATACCACCCAGACGAGTGTAGATGTCCAGATCGTCAGTGATTGGGTAACCCAGTTTAGCGGTCAGCTGAACGCCCTGAGCTTTGTAAGCGCCGTTGATGTTGTCGCCTTTGTACGGCATACGACCTAACCAGTCGTAACCCATTTCAAAGCCAACATACGGGTTAACCTGATAACCACCAAAAGCACCTGCGCCCAGTTGGTTTTCGTGGGTCGGGCCATTGTTGTTGATGAAACCAGTGTCGTGGTACTGAGACCAGCCCAGTTTAGCACCAGTGTACCAGGTGTTATCTTTCGGAGCGGCCTGCGCTACGGTAGCGAAACCAGCCAGTGCCACTGCAATCGCGATAGCTGTCTTTTTCATTTTTTGCGCCTCGTTATCATCCAAAATACGCCATGAATATCTCCAACGAGATAACACGGTTAAATCCTTCACCGGGGGCCTTGCTCAATAGTTACTCTACCGATATCTGCGGCTTATGCCGAGCACCCCTGGCGATGTAAAGTCTACAACGTAGTTGGAAACTTACAAGTGTGAACTCCGTCAGGCATATGAAAAAAAAACGCTTGTATACAAAATATTTAACATTTTGGATGTCGAAATTACGAGGAAAAATACGCGGAAACCGCTTCCGACAAGCGTTCGCGCAAAAAATTCAATACGCCTTAAAAAAAGTGGGCAAGGCGAAAAAAAATTCCAGGATAAATCCTAATTTTACTCAGTGATACAAATTTGAATGAATTTTTAGCCCAGTTTGGTGTCTCGTCGGATGGGTATGCGCGCTAACCGGGCGCATGATAAACCCCATCGCATTTCCTTCATCAGCGGCTTTAACCAATTCGGCATGCTCCTCTTCCGTTAACTCGTCGGCCAGCCAGCCAATGACCACGCTGTAGTTGCCTGTGCGCAATGCGCGAACCATCGATTCCAGCGTGTGGCAGGGAGAGAGCTGACGAATCTGCATGACCTTAGAGAGCGGCAACCCGGCCGACTGAACCCATTCGCGGCTCAATTTTTGCTGCGGCGTCAGCCACAGCTGCCAGCGAGACTGCTGCCCTAACTGCTGAAGAAGCGGTAACAGCAGTAACTGCGTCATCATGGGCTGGTCTTCACGATAGACCACTTCACTGATAAGCCCGGCAGTGGCTTTCTCGGTTGAAACGCGCGCCATTTTGTTCGCTGTTGAGGAGAATGACGAAGAACGATTTGCGTAGCCTGAAGTGTACATAATCAATCCAGCCCTGTGAGTTACTGTATGGATGTACAGTAACCCTGATGCCGTGAAAGATCAACTTTATTTTCGGAAACAAACTCGCAATTTTTATTCATCGTTGCGGTAAAAACGAAATACAACTTGCCCCCTGAGAATAAGTTGCCTATTTTCGTCGTTAACGGATCCGTGACGGCAAATCATTTATTTAGTTTATGATTTAAAAGGGAATTTTATGAAAGTACACTCCTATGACAGGATCAATAAATCACAGGAATATTTATCTTCTCTGGGGACTGTCCGTTATCGATCGCTGTTTGGCAGCTACAGCCTGACCATCAACGACACGGTGTTTGCCATGGTCGCCGATGGCGAGCTTTATCTCCGTGCCTGTGAACAAAGCGTACAGTACTGCGTAAAGCACTCACCTGTCTGGTTGACCTTTATGAAGCGCGGACGCCCCGTTATGCTCAATTACTATCAGGTTGATGAAAGTCTCTGGCGCGATCAGCAAAAACTCATCCGCTTGTCGAAATATTCCCTGGATGCGGCGTTGAAAGAAAAACACCTGCGGGGGGCAACGCAACGGCTCAAAGATCTGCCAAATATGACCTTTCATCTTGAGAGTCTGCTTAACGAAGCGGGCGTTTATGATGTCAGTACGCTCCGTGTTTTGGGCGCCAAAATGTGCTGGCTTCGGTTGAGACAAATCAACAAGTCGATTACCGACAAAATCCTCTACATTCTGGAAGGGGCAATTTATGGCATTCATGAAGCGGCACTCCCGGCGACGCGTCGCCAGGAGCTTGCGGCGTGGGTTAAGACGCTGACAAAGGAGCCGCTGTTTCCGGTGAAGATTGAGTGATCTGGCGCTGCAGTCGGCCAATTTCCGGCAGCAGCGTCACCAGCAGTCCTACCTGCTGAACCACCAGAGGCTCTTTGCTGTCCGGACGCGGTTCAAGCTGCTGGATACGGTGTTTGAGTTCGGCCAACGCCAGCTGTACGCGCTGTTCATCAGCCGGGAGATGATGCAAGGCATCATCAACGTAGCACACGGCGTCATCCAGTAATGCCAGCACCTCGGGGTTGGTCAGTTGCTCACGATGCGCCCCCAGCGCGGAAATGTAGCTGGTGAACGTATGGTTGAGGCAGAGTAAACGGAACGCTGCCTCACGCGTTTGGGCGGTTACGTCCGGTTCGCTCGACATATTCGACACCACGGAAGCCAGTTCGGCATCGCGATTATGCGCATCTCGTCGCGCAATGCGATAGGCCAGGCGATTGTCGCGCCCCTGATGATATTGCTCAAGAATCGCGTCAAGATAGCGGCAGTTGGCATCGGTTGCGCGTTGTAATACCCGCGGCAGGTTGCGAAAACGCCAGTCCGGCCAGATAAAGCTGACTGCCGCCCAGGCGATGGCGCAACCGATCAGCGTGTCTATGACCCTCGGCAGCGCGACCTCGAAACCTTCGCCAAGCAGATTAAAGCACAACAGCACCAGCAGGGTAATAAACATCGTAGCGTGGGCGTACTGTACGTTACGGAAGGCAAAAAACAGGACGCCGGTGATGACCAGTAAGATAAGTTGCCCTTCCAGCGAAGGCACAAACCACAGGACAGGAATGCCAATAGCCACCCCGACCAGCGTACCGATAATCCTCAAGGCCAGACGGTGTCGGGTCGCATTATAGTTGGGCTGACAAACGAACAGGCTGGTCAACAGGATCCAGTAGCCATGATTCATACCGGTGACCTGAATAATGGCGTAACCGACGCAGAGCACTAACGACATCCTCACCGCATGGCGGAACAGGGCGGATTCCGGCGTGAAGTTGCGGCTCAGGCGCAACCAGACATCGCTGAGTCCGTGCGGACTGTCATCGGCGAGCTGATTTTCTGTTTCCGCGCGCGGCATGGCCTGCGCCTGCTCTGATTCTATGGTCGCCAGTTGCGCATCAATAGCTCGCAGGTTCGCCAGCAAAAAGCCCAGCGTTTTCAGCAAATCAGCCGACGCGCCGCTGGAGCGCATCCGCTCAAGCGCGGCATCCAGGTGGGTGAAGGCGCGTTCAAAATGCGGGTCGTGCTGATACGGCGTACGCAGCAAAATTGAGCGTGACAACTGCAGGCAGGCCTGGCCCTGCATCGACATCAGACGCTGGAAGCGGAACATGACGTCACTGTGGCGAAAATGCTCACGCAGCGTCTGATACTGAATGTGCGATGAACTCGCGCGTTCGTGGATATCCTGAGCCACGAAGTAATAATGCAAAGTACGGCGCGTTCCCCGCTGGCCTCGATCGCCGCGCAGTCGACTCAGCAGGGAGACTTTAGTCTGGTTCAGCGTCGCCATCAGTTGGCCGTTAGCCAGCGCAAGGTCGTATAACGGCGCCTGGCTTTCATCTTCTATGTCCGGGTCAAACAGTCGCGATTTCAGTTCCAGATAGTGCGCTAACTGCTCGTAGCTACGCGCCAGGTTATCCTGCAGGGGGCGAATGGGAAACAGAAGATGGCCAATGAGCGTCAGCCCGTTGTACCAGATAGCGCCCGCCAGCAGCAGAACGGGCTGCTGATACCAGTCGGCATACAACGACGTTCCCAGCATGGTGTAAATGGCGATCAGTAGCGCGCCAAAGGCAATTGTGGCGTAGCGCTGGCCAAGCCCGCCGAGCAGAATAAACCCGCTGGTCGACAGCGTCAGGCCAATAGCAAACAGCCAGGGATAGGGAAACAGCAGTTCTACTGAAGCGGAAGCAATGAAAAAACAAATTAACGTGATGATCAGATTGCGCAACCGCCCGGCAAGCCGATCGTCGAGATCGGTCAGCGCGGCGGCAACCATCCCCAGAGTCAACGGGATAGTCAGCTTAACATCGCCCAGCCACCAGGGAAGGGCGGTCGTGCCGCACAGGGCGATAAAAATCCGCACGTAATACAGCCAGGTGCTGTTCCAGGTATAACGGCGAAGCAGGGGACTCAACATAACGGCTTTCAGTCCTGATTACTCAAAACGGCGACGCGCGTTGGCTTCACGCGCAGCCTGCGCGGTTTCCACCGAGACAACGCGCCGTCCTACCGGCCACAGAGCAATAGCGGCAATTTTAAAGTTTGCGATCCCAACCGGGATACCGATGAGGGTGATGCACTGGGCGATACCGGAAGCGATGTGCATCAGACACAGCCACCAGCCAAAGCAAACCAGCCAGAAAATATTCAACAGCGTCCCGCCGGTATTCATCAGCGCGCTTTTGCCCGCCGGATTCAGTTCATCAACATGAATCGCTTCGTTGCCATAAGGCAGCAGCGACAGTTTCGTAATTTCCCAGCATGAACGAGTCAGGGGCAGAGTGAAGATCAGAACGATACTGACCAGCGTCGCCAGTAACCAGGCCAGCGTTGTCGCAAAACCACCCAACACAAAATTCAAAATATTCAGAACGGTACGCATAAACCCTCGGTTGCTTCTGGTTTTTGGTTATTGTCGGCAATTGTAACGTTTTTTTGGGCTGGAGCACGTATTCTCTGGCGGTTACACTGAGAAGAAATCCTCTTTGTCTGGATCGACTGAGTCATGGAACTGAAAGCAACTTCTTTGGGAAAACGTCTGGCGCAACACCCCTACGATCGGGCGGTGATTCTTAATGCCGGGATAAAAGTGTCGGGCGATCGCCACGAATACCTTATTCCGTTCAATCAGTTAATGGCTATTCACTGTAAGCGCGGTCTGGTGTGGGGTGAACTGGAATTTGTTCTCCCGGATGAAAAAGTGGTGCGTCTACACGGAACCGAATGGGCGGAAACCCAGCGTTTTCACCATCACCTCAATGCCCGCTGGCAGCAGTGGAGCCAGGAGATGAGTGAAGTTGCCGCAGACGTACTTCAGGAACAGCTTGCCTCTATCGCCGCGCGTACGGGGCAAAACGCCTGGCTAACGCGTGAGCAGACCGCCGGTTTACGACAGCAGATCCTGCGCGCGTTTGCCGCCTTGCCGTTGCCCGTCAGCCGGCTTGACGCGTTCGATAACTGTCGCGAGGCGCTGCAGCAGTGCCAGGCATGGCTTAACGATATCGAAGGTTGTCGCCTGCGGCATAACCAGGCTTATACCGAAACGATGCTGAGCGAACATGCGGCGTTCTTTCAGCAGGTGGAATCCTCGCCGTTAAATCCGGCTCAGGCGCGGGCGGTGGTAAATGGCGAACAGTCTCTGCTGGTGCTGGCCGGTGCGGGAAGCGGTAAAACCTCCGTGCTGGTGGCGCGGGCGGGCTGGCTTCTCGCGCGAGGTGACGCGGCCGCTGAACAAATTCTGCTCTTGGCGTTTGGGCGTAAAGCGGCGCAGGAGATGGATGAGCGTATCCGCGAGCGTCTTCATACCGATGAGATTACCGCACGCACATTTCATGCCCTTGCGCTGCATATTATTCAGCAGGGCAGTAAAAAAGTGCCAACCATCAGCAAACTGGAAAATGACGCCGCGGCGCGGAATACGCTGTTTATCAATACGTGGCGTCAGCAGTGCAGCGAGAAAAAGGCGCAGGCGAAGGGCTGGCGACAGTGGCTGGAAGAGGAAATGCAGTGGACGGTGGCCGAAGGAAACTTCTGGGATGATAAGACGTTACAGCGCCGTCTGGCGCCACGTCTGGATCGCTGGGTCAGCCTGATGCGCATGCACGGCGGCGCTCAGGCGGAAATGATCGCCAGTGCGCCCGAGGACATCCGCGATCTGTTCAGCAAGCGTATCAAATTGATGGCGCCGTTGCTGAAGGCCTGGAAGAGCGCGCTGAAAGCTGAAAACGCGGTTGATTTTTCCGGACTCATCCATCAGGCGATAGTGATTCTGGAGAAAGGACGCTTCATCAGCCCGTGGAAGCACATACTGGTGGATGAGTTTCAGGATATCTCTCCACAGCGTGCGGCGTTGCTGGCCGCCTTGCGTAAGCAAAACAGCCATACCACCCTGTTTGCCGTCGGCGATGACTGGCAGGCTATTTACCGATTCAGCGGCGCTCAGCTTTCATTAACTACCGCTTTCCATCAAACCTTTGGCGAAGGAGACCGCTGCGATCTTGACACTACGTATCGCTTCAACAACCGGATAGGCGAAGTCGCGAACCGTTTTATCCAGCAGAACCCCCATCAGCTAAAGAAACCGTTGAACAGTCTGACAACCGGCGATAAAAAGGCGGTGACGCTGCTGGATGAAACCCAGCTTGACGCGCTGCTGGATAAGCTTTCCGGCTATGCAAAAGCGGATGAACGGATCCTCGTGCTGGCGCGTTATCATCATCTCAGGCCAGAAAGTCTGGAGAAAGCGGCGACCCGCTGGCCGAAGCTGCAGCTTGATTTTATGACTGTCCACGCCAGTAAAGGTCAGCAGGCAGATTACGTTATCGTCGTGGGTTTGCAGGAGGGCAGCGATGGATTTCCGGCTCCGGCGCGGGAATCGATCATGGAAGAAGCGCTGCTGCCGCAGATGGAAGATTTCCCGGATGCCGAGGAGCGACGCCTGTTTTACGTTGCGTTAACGCGCGCTCGGCATCGCGTCTGGTTACTTTATAACAAAGAGAATCCGTCACGCTTTGTTGCGGACCTGAAAGCGCTTGATGTGCCGGTCGCCAGAAAGCCCTGACATCAGGCGGCAGTTGCCGCCTCAATCCGTTTACTTCAGACGCTCCGCCAAATAGCGCGGGTAGTCCGGGATCAGGACGTCTATATCGTCATTAAAGTGAGGCGACTGGATGATGAAATCCGCCGTAGCGACGTTCGTGGCGACCGGAATATTCCAGACAGTCGCCAGACGCAGCAGCGCTTTCACGTCCGGATCGTGCGGTACCGCGTTCAGCGGATCCCAGAAAAAGATCAGGACATCAATTTTTCCTTCCGAGATCAGCGCGCCAACCTGCTGATCGCCCCCCATTGGGCCGCTCAGCATCGCGTTGACGTCCAGGCCTGTTGCGCGCTGGATCAGGTTTCCGGTTGTGCCGGTGGCATAGAGAACGTGCTTTTCCAGCAGCGGCTGGTGCCGTTCCACCCAGTTCATCAGCATTTGTTTGCAGTGATCGTGAGCGACCAGCGCAATATGTTTGCGCGCCGGTAATGTACGGGTTGTCAGTTCCATATTTTTATTCCGTTGTTGGCTTTGCTACAGAGTACTGGAAGTGACTGACGCTGCAAGAGAAAGAGAAAAAAAATGCCGCACGGCACAACAACCTCATGAAGAGGGTTGTTTTTCTGCCCAGCGTAAAAAACGGCTTCGGGTTTGGGGATCGGCCTGACGAAACCAGTATTTCAGCCGTTGCTCGGTGAGCGTTTGCGACTGCGGCACAGCGGTGTCCAGCTCCGAAACGTCCGAAAGCAACGTGCTGTCGTCCGCCATCATCGTGGCAAACTGGCGCAGCGACGCGGGTTTCGCTGCTTTGTTATAGCGCTCAGTTTCGGCTTCAAAATCAATGATTTTTGTTCGTGTGGTCAGGGAAAGAATATCGAGTTTTACCGGGATAGGCATGGCGTCGCCGTCCAGAAGTTCCAGACGCGGCGCGGCGTCAAAATGGCCCGCGTCGCGTTCGTTTTCCAGACGTGGCAGGTGAAAATTAACCTGACCGACCTGTTGCGTATCAAAGCTCATCACCAGCGGTGGGGAAATATACAGCCGCTCTTCCTGGTTGTTAAACCGAAGGGTTTTCTCAACCCGGAAAACAATCTGATGAGGACCATTGTCCAGTTGAATACTGTCTGCGCCGCGTAGCAGAGAACTGGAGACCTTTTTGCCGTCCAGTACCAGCAGATCGATATCATTTGACAGACGAAGCGTCGTGGCGAGGACGGTTACCGGCAAACATAAGGCGAGTATTACAGTCACGGTGCCGGTTTTCATAAGATCCTCCTGTCCACAAACCGCCGGTAAGAATGTATCAAGATTTTTCGAAAATCATGTTCACTAACATATAGACATATTTTCGACTTTTGCTCTCATACTTGCGTATGGCACACGTGGTTGGGTTGGCAGGATTGTCGTACACTTGGCTAAACAGCCTGGAGAAAGACGATGAAAGAGAGTGATATTGCTGATATTTTGAACTCTACCCGCACAATTGCGCTGGTGGGGGCAAGCGACAAACCCGACCGTCCCAGCTACCGGGTAATGAAGTATCTCCTCGACCAGGGGTATCACGTCATTCCTGTTTCACCAAAGGTGGCAGGGAGAACGTTGCTCGGTCAACAGGGCTACGCGACGCTGGCGGAGGTTCCGGAAAAGGTGGATATGGTCGATGTGTTTCGCAACTCTGAAGCGGCCTGGGGCGTTGCGCAGGAAGCCATCGCGATTGGCGCGAAAACGTTGTGGATGCAACTGGGCGTGATTAACGAGCAGGCAGCGGTGCTGGCGCAAGAGGCCGGGATGAAGGTCGTGATGGATCGTTGCCCGGCCATTGAGATCCCGCGTCTGGGACTGGCAAAGCACGTATAGCAGAAGGCCCGATAGCGAAACGCTGTCGGGCCTTACAATCTTAGTTACGCAGACGAGGCGCCTGCAGCTGCTTGCGGATGGTTTGAGCAAGCTCATCCATGGATGGCTGCTCAGGATGTTCATCCTGCGTCTCGCTGCTTAACTGCGCTTCGGCCAGATAGGTATGCACCGGCTGACCGTCATCATCTTCCATTACCACGTGATACCACGGAGCGGCACGAAGCTCGTCGTTAACCGCCAGCTCATCAGGCGACGGCTCTTCGAGCGAATAGACCGGGTCGATATCCACGACCACTCCGAGATAACCTAACAGGGAATGGCGGACCTGCTGGCCGATACCGAATTTGCTGGCAATCATAGTCACCTCCCGGGAAATCATTACCTTTTATATGAGGGTAACATTCCACTTTTCAAGTTACATGACGCGACAGGCAAACCCTTTCAGATACAGCCCTTCCGGGTAGGTGGCGATCACGGGATGATCGGCGGCCTGACGGAACTGCTCTATAAATTGTACATCACGACCAGCATCTATTGCCGCATCTGCGATGATTTTCTGAAATAAATCCGTGGTCATCAGGCCAGAACAGGAGAAGGTCAGCAGTACGCCACCCGGATTCAGTAACTGAATCGCCAGCATATTGATGTCTTTGTAACCCCGGCAGGCCCCCATCAGTTGGCTTTTATTTTCGACAAACTTCGGTGGATCCATCACGATCACATCAAACTTCTCGCCGCGATCGCGATAGGTTCGCAACAGTTTGAAAACGTCGTCGCGGACAAATTCAGCTTTGCGCAGATCCAGTTTGTTCAATTCCACGTTTTGCTTTGCAATGTCCAGCGCTTCCTGTGACGTATCGACGCTGATCACCTGACGGCAACCGCCCATCAGTGCAGAAACGGCAAAACCGCCGGTATAAGAGAAACAGTTCAGAACACGCTGATCCTCCACATAACGCCGCGTCGCCAGTCGGCTGTCGCGCTGGTCCAGGTAATACCCGGTTTTATGGCCGCCCTGAATATCCACCAGCAGTTTCATACCGTGTTCTTCAATCGGCAACAGGGCAGGCGGAAGCTCGCCGGTCACCGGGCCGTGCGTCAGTTCCATTCCCTCTTTTTTACGTACCGCGACATCGCTACGGTCATAAATCGCACATTCCGGGTACAGCGCTTGCAGCGCGCTAATCAATGCGGCACGCTGATATTCAGCGCCAGCGCTCAGTAATTGCAGTACCAGAAATGAGCCAAAGCGGTCGATGGTCACGCCTGGCAAGCCATCGGATTCACCGGCGATCAAACGATAGCTGTCAAGGCCATCTTTTTCGGCCAACCAGTCGCGCCACTGCTGCGCCTGTTGCAGTCGACGGGTAAAGAAGGCGATATCGACAGATTCAGACGGGTCGAACGTCCAGACGCGCGCGCGGATCTGCGACGCCGGAGAATACGCGCCGCGGGCTAACCATTTACCCTGATGGTCAACAATATCGATGGTTTCGCCGAGGCTGGCTTTACCTTCCATTCGGGCAACGGCACCGGAAAAGACCCACGGATGGCGACGAAGCAAAGATTTTTCGCGCCCTTTGGCTAACACTAAACGTACACTCATAATTTACAATTCTGTCGATTCAAAGAAATGGGCGCCATTGTCCTGAGTTTTTCGTGGATTTGCAACGCGCCCGGGCAAGAGAAGGAGAAGAGCAATGTCGAGAGTCTGCATAATCGCGTGGGTACATGGCCGGGTGCAGGGCGTGGGGTTTCGCTATACCACCCAGCAGGAAGCGCGGCGGCTGGGGGTGACCGGCTATGCGAAAAACATGGACGATGGCAGTGTAGAAGTGGTGGCTTGCGGCGAAGCCGAACAGGTTGAAAAACTAATGAAGTGGCTGAAAGAAGGCGGTCCACGCTCTGCCCGGGTTGACAGAGTGCTAAGTGAACCGCACCGTTCGCGCGAAGAACTCACCGGATTCAGTATTCGCTATTAAATGCATTTTACCGGTTTGGGCAGGCCGGCGATTTTGGTAGCCTGCTTCGCCGGCCCTTTCGGAAACAGGCGATACAAGTAGCGACTGTTGCCTTTTTCTTCGCCGAATTTATTCGCCATCGCTTTGACCAGCATGCGAATGGCCGGTGAGGTATTAAATTCCAGGTAAAAGTCGCGGACGAAACGCACCACTTCCCAGTGTTCAGGCGAGAGGGTAATGCCTTCGTTTTCAGCAATGACTATCGCCAGCGGTTCGCTCCACTGGGTGGTGTCTTTCAAATAGCCTTCGCTATCGGTTTCTATTTCGTTGCCTTCAAAAATCAACATAGCAGTCTGTCGTTATCATAAAACAGGTCGCAGTGTAGCAAATATCCGCGCAGCCGATAAGACTGCTCAGATGAGTAATTGCAGCAGATTGCTGGCATTGAGCTTCTTTAGCGCATTGCATTTGTGCGTTGAAACCTGCTTCTCGGACATCTGCGTCGCGCGGGCGACGCGATGGACAGGCAGGCCTTTAATGAGCAGACACAGTACAGTGAGTTCTCTGACGGTTAGGCCAAATTCAGTCCGCCAACAGGCTGAACGACGCGGTGCTTTCGTAAGCAGGCAGACAATGTCGCGCATCGCCAGACGATCGTTAAGGATATGGATCTGCAACGTCGTGAAGCGTTGACGCAGAAAAATTGCAAGTGCTAACCCTTTCTCGTTACACATCAGGTAAAGCCGTCCCGTCCAGCTTTCCGCCTCCAGGCGTAGCAGCGTCCTCATTAACACCTGATGGGTGGACATAAGGGAAAAACGGCAACGTATGATAATGACCTGCATCAGCAGGAGGGTGGGGCGCCACTGCATCTCCCCGACTGAGATCATTGGCGGTTCGTTACTGCGCCGCAGGGCATGGCACAGCCCCAGGGCATAAAAACGGTTAGTGTCCAGAATCGCGTAATGCATCGTTATATCCTTATTACAATGTGCTGGGGGTATAGATAATTTTCAGCGTGCCGGTGTAATCCCCGGCATTTTTGCTGCTGGCCGCAAACGCAGGGGTGGTGAGGGTAATGGGCGCAGGCACGCACAGAACGCTTTCTCCGCCGCCGGGGAGGACCACCTGGCGTAATACGCGCCGGTCATTGGTTCCCTGCCAGATAATATCCACGCCATTTTCCGCCGTCTGGCGGGCGGCGGTGAGTGGGTTGATGACCGAAACCTGATAATCCAGCCGATCCCGGCTTTCGGTTTTGCTGCCGCCGCGACGCCAGATAGAAAATGCCCCGTTGGCACGGCCGGGCGCTGCATGACCGTCATCTTCAAAGCGCAGGAGTACGCGGCTGCTGGCGGCGTTATTGCCGTCGTAGAGGCACATGTCCAGCGAGGTTTCCCCCTGAATTTCATGACCGCCAGGTTTTCCCGGAAAATATGTCAGGTTCAGGTTGACGATGGGGGTCGAATGTGGAAACGCGGGCAGGTAAATCTGCTGATTGCTTGGATCGACTACCTCTATACGAATATTCGCCTGCCATTTGGCGATTGACAGGTAGCCAGGGCAGCCGACATTAGCGTCATTAAAGTTGCCGCCGCAGCTGGCTGAACCCCATTCGCGTAGATCCTGCTTGAGTGTGGCCGACCAGATGCCGGGTACGGAGAGTTTGTCCAGCTCGCTTTTAACAATATAAAAATCGAACCACGGTTCTTTATCCCATGCACTTTCGTCGCCGGTGCCGCCGGTGACGAAACTGGCGAAGGTGAAGACTTTGTTATTGATGAACATCCGTTTTTCACCATAGACATTCACGTCCACTTTCTGATTCGTCAGGCTATGGGTGAAACGCAGGCTGATGGGATAAGGTGTCGCAGGATTTGCCGAAAACCAGACTGGCGCGGTCATGCATGCGCCGTTCGTGGTGTCGGTTCGTGACAGACAGGTTAACGTGTTGCGGCCCCATTTCTGTGGATCGGCAAGATCATAGCCCGTCGGCTCATGCAACCAGATATCAAAGCGCGCAGGCGGCGATAAGCGATCGTAACTGATACTCACGCTGGTATTTCTTCCTGCGGGCGCTCCGGCCAGCGCCTGGCCAGCCCACAGGCATAAGAACATGAAAATAAAAATACGGTTATTCATGGAGAAGTCCTTTTGCTAAGCCGTCCTGAGTTGCCATCGCTGTCGTGCCTGACGCAGGGGCACGGCCTGCCAGTAAGAGTTGCGCCTGCTGCTGTACCGCGTCAGGGAGGGCGGAAAAGGTCATTTCGTTACAGGCGGTTACACCAACGTAACGCACCACGTCGCGCTGGGTGCGAACCGTAAGGGCGCATTGATAAAACTGCTGCTGGCGCACCAGATAGAGATTGCGCAGCGGCGCGTTACTTTGTGCGCTAAAACCACCATTACCCAGATCGCTCCATCCGGTGACGTTAAGCGGTAGCCCGCCGGTCAGCGGCATATTGTGTTCATCCATCATCTGGCCCACCCAGGTGTAGCTCATGGTGGTTTGCACCTGTCGATGAAGCATTTTCCCGGGCACCATGAACATTGTGCGGCTACCGGAGCCCTGAGTAATCTCACTGCTGGCGCCGTGAGAAACATCCAGCGACTCGTTAACCGACAGCGTAGTGTGTTGATAGCCTGGCACGGCAAAAAGCGCGCGACTGTTAGCGGCAATATCTGCACTGCCACCGTTATCCAGGGATACGGCGACGTGGGCGGCTTGTTGATCGTCAGGCGCGGCAACGGTAACCGCGATAGCGGAAGCCGGGCGTCCATCGTTCCACCGCCCAAACCATAGTCCTGTGCGCGAGAGGGCAAATGTTGAGTTATAGCTGCCGCTACCGCTTAACGTGTGGCGACTGGCTTTACGATCCCAGGCATCGCTCACGGTCAGGTTACCGTTTCCGTACTGACCGCCCTGACGTGTATAAAATGCGGTATTGAGTGAATCGCTATTGATGCCGGAAGCGCTGACGCCGTACTCATTTTCCCCGCGCGCATCGGTATACCAGTTATGCGCCATACTGTAGCTCAGCTGATTTTTTTGCTGATTCTGCTGCTGCCAGGTGGCCCCCAGCGAGGTATAGCTGGACGCCTCCCCCTGCCGCGGGTGTGAAAGCGAGAGGCTAAGACTCAGATAGCCACCTTTGTCCTTTCCGCGTCGCGAACGATCGTCGCGCATAAACAGGTTCAGGCTACCGTTAATATTCAGGCCATGGGTACTGAACGATTTACTCATTCCTCCCTGCCACGCTTCGGTTCGGGAACGCGTCATATAAACCGACTCCCACGGCAGGCCATTCTGATGGCGATCGTCTCTGTCTGGTAAATCCCGGCGGGAAACATAACGCCCCTCGTTACGGTTATCGGCGTAGCCCAGATTGGCATACCACGTGCCAACCGGGACGGAGAACATCACGGAAAGCGAGCGGTAGCATCCGCTGACGCCATAAAAACCGCTTTGGCGGGTGTCGCAACTGTCTGCCGACAGGGCGTTTCGATAAAAGCTCAGTGAAAAGCCGTCGTTGTAGCTGATTTGCTGAATATTTCCCCGTTCGCCCCGATTGCCATTGAGATAGCTGAAGCGGGTGCTTAACACGCCGTCAATGGCGCCCGCGCTGAAACCATGACTCCAGTCGAGTGCGTTTTCTATGAAGCGATGCCCGCCAGTCAGAGTCGCGCCGCTGGTAATCGCTGCTGAGGCCGACAGGGGCAGTCGAAAACCGAGCTGAGCCACACCGCGCCGGGCATAATGCTGATCGTCATCATCGGTTTGACCGGCCTGCATAAACCATTCAAACCGATCAAATGGCGTAACACCGGTACGGGTAAACGGTACCTCTTCGGTACGAATCAAACGGTTA
Organism: Citrobacter sedlakii NBRC 105722; assembly: GCF_000759835.1. Classification (GTDB taxonomy): domain Bacteria; phylum Pseudomonadota; class Gammaproteobacteria; order Enterobacterales; family Enterobacteriaceae; genus Citrobacter_A; species Citrobacter_A sedlakii. The sequence continues at coordinate 87,174 of NZ_BBNB01000007.1, read as the reverse complement.
TTTTCGTAAACCGCCAGCGACACGGTGTAGCTGCCGTCCGGGAAATTGCGGGTATCCAGAGTTTGCGCGCCGGCGTTCAGATAAAAACTTGCCAGTAGCTGCTGGCCGCGACGGGCATCAATACGTGCGTCATGGGACAGAAAAACGGTGACTGGCGTTCCTTGAGACTGTTGCGTCGGATTCATCCATGCGCGGGTCGAACCTGCCCGAACGCCGCGAATTTTGCCCAACGGCAACTGGCTTAGGTTTATGTTTCCCCCTGCGTTGCTAAACAGATCGCGGGTATCCATTTCGCCCGCCTGCAGATAATACTGACGCCAAAGATCCTGACGAAACCAGGCGTTGTTAACGGTAAAATCCTGCTGTTGTTGATGACGAGCGCGCTGCCCCTGCCAGTTCCAGTCGAGAGTAAAATAGCCGTCCTCGGTCAACGCTAACGCGCCGTTGCCCTGAACCGTTGCAGACTGATAATCGCGGTCGGCGACAAAATTGATATTCTGTTGATGGATCAGTGCGTTTTCCGTGTCCTTCGTCGGCTGGTACCACTGCTTTTCCTGTGCCTGTTTGGGCAAATAACGCTTGTTCAGAAACAGGCTAATTCGGGCGTTGTTTTCGTCATAAATAACGGCCAGACCAGCGGTGTCAACGTAATCACAACCTTGGGCAAATCCGTTACTGCTGCATGCGAGGTTACCGTTGCGCGACAACGGCGCCGCCAGCGCGTTGCGAACCATTGCCAGCAAAGTTGGATCATCGTTAAACCGGCGCTTAATCGCATCCAGTAAGTTATCGGGTTGCACAAAAGTGACAGACTCAAGATTGATATCCGTTTCATACAAGCCAAGCGATTCGCCATACAAGGACACGTCGATCCACAGACGCTGGTTTTTTGCCAGATCTTCGAAGCCAGCAGGAATGACCATTTCAGCACAGGCCAGTTGGACAGACGCCGGTAACAACGCGGCAAAAAGGAGAGTTTTACTATGAAAAGCCATGAACAAGCCTCGACGTCATCCTGACATCAGAGGGCTTGCGCCCTCTGACTTCATCTCACTACGGTGTTATGCACCGCTTTCCGTGGTGGTGGCCTGAGTCAGCATCAGGCTAACGACGCCACTGTACTGACCCGTTTTGAGGATCCCTTTCGTAGTTTGAGAAATAATCAGCGGTAAAACGGAAGAGCCGTTTTCAACGCTGCCCGGGAACAGTTCTGCGCCAGTGAATTCGGCATCGGTGGTGGTCAGTGTTTTTTCACCTAACTTGACGGTCATCGGAACCGTTTGATCCCCATCGGCGTTAATTAACTGAGCCGCACTGACCAGGCGAACTTTTACGTTGCTGGTGGCGGAGTTAGACCACACCCTGGTATTCAGACGATAGCTTTCCAGGCCACGTCCCGGCAGGTATTGCATATCGATGCTGGCAGGCAGGGGGGTATTATCCGCCTGCGTCATATCCAGTTGTGAATCGACGTTAGCGTTCACCGTGATATCTTTCTGGATGGCGAGAGCACTGACGGATGTTGTCATTGCCGCGACAATCAGCAGAGGTTTAATATAATTACGCATTGATATCTCCATATTTAAAAACGAGCTCCATAAGCTCTTAATTAAAACCGCAATGGCGGTTGTTGCACGTTGTCGTGTTAATTCACGACGGGTAAATCAGCTTCTTCACTGCTTTTATTCAACCAGTTGAAGTAGCGGAATTTATATTGATGGCCCCGGGCCGTTGATAAAGCTTTCAACGGCCTCTGGGTATCGGGATAGATCGTGGCATCCTCTTTTATCCATCGGCATTGGGAATCCGACTGACAAATTCCGATTTCTTTTAATGGCACACGTAAGGTCCCGTCATTAATGACTTCGCCGCTGCGGGGATTAAATTGCAGCGAAACGCGGTTTTCTTCGGGCGCCAGATGTACCAGTGCTCCCCAGATAACATTCACGCCTAACTTCGCCGCCGCAGCCGCGGTACTCTCCCCAGGAAGCAAACTTTCAGGCTGTTTTACGCCTTCAAAGTACACCCGCCACGTCGTCTCTTTTGATGACGGCATCAGTGAAACCAGGCGGATAACCCTTACAGAGCCTGCCGCCAGCGCGAATTTGTCCGGCGTGACAACCAAGCCTTCCTGTTGCCATGCTGCGACATCAGCCTCTTTTTCCTGCGGTGTGCCGGGGTTAAGAATTTTCTTTTGCGTCACCCTGATGAACTGAATATCATCGCTTTTCGACGCGACTTTAATTTGTGCCGTCCCGGACTGATCCACGTTCAGTTCCATGGGATACACACTCATATTGGCCATCGTCATTTCGGGAATAAATGACAATGTCAATGCGAAAGCGCAAAGGGTGTGCGTCCTGTTTATTTTGTTCTTCTGTATCAACTTCAACCTACCTGCTGTTAGCACATTCTTCGTGATGGCCTACCTGTATTGCTTTCTGCTTTCGCATCACATCGGGGCAGGGAAACTTTAATCAGAACAGCATGTTGTGGGAATTTGTATTTTAAAAACTGATTTTTACAGTTTTTTATCCTGCTGTTTTGGTTTTAAAGTTGTATAGTTAAGCAAAAATACCGCTTTACTCATTGTGTCGCGAAAAAGCTCTGCTCAGAAAATAGCCTGAGTTCAGTGGGCGAATACGCCAGTGAGAAAACAGGTTGCAAACAGAACCGCGTGCGGTATCACATGAGATTTCTGTATGTTTTTTATTTTTAATCATTCGTTGTTGTTTGATCCAAAAGCACAGTCAATAAGCCTCGTTGGTCAACCAGAATCGGCAATAACGCTGTCGGCGCCTGCCGTACGTTTACTGCAGGAATTTATTCGCCATAAAGGCAGTGACCTGAGTCGGGAACAGTTAATTACCCGGGTATGGGATGAGTACGGCTTTACACCATCGGGAAATAACCTGAATAAAGCAGTCAGCGAACTGCGCAGAAGTTTCCAGTTGCTGGGGGAAACGCGTGTTGTTATTACCACCGTTCCACGTTTGGGATTTCGTTTCGAGGGCGACGTTTCATGCCAGCCGCGGGAAAAAACGACCAGCCCGGAGCCTGTTGTGGAGCCACCTGTCACGTCTTCAACGTCGGCACCTCACTTCCGTTTTCGATTCAGGCGGACAGCTTTACTTGCTTTGGCACTCGTCGGGGTGGCTATCGGCACGTTTCACTACGTAAAGCCGGACTTTATTCTTCCCGCCACGTTAAAGCCGGTAGAAGAGAACATTGCGGGTTGCCGTATCTGGTTAATTAACGATCACGGACGCCCGTTGGTCATCGCGAAACTGGCGGCGTTATTGGCAGAAAACAAAGTGGAGTGTCAGAGAGAGAATTACGACATTTATTATTTCAGCGCCAGATTTTCAATTGCGAAGGCTGATGAGGTTTTTATCGGCGCCTGTCCGGAAAGTAAGAGCCGTTTCTGTAAAACGATCCGTTATAAGAGTGGGGCAGGAAAATGAAAAACAAACTTTTGTATGGCGTTTGCGGTACGTTGATTGGCGGCGCGCTGGCGACATATTTTTACCCGTCGTGGTCGAGAAGTCATGACGTCATTGCCTGCACAACGGAGTTTAATTTCACCCGCAACCAGGGCAAAGAGAGTGAAGTCAGGGTGAACGCGGTTGCACAGTTTTATTTTCATCGTGACGGTACGGGGCTTACCACCTATAAAGGTGCGGCGAAGGCTGGGGGACGTGACATGATTATCGATCGCGATATGAATTTTACCTGGACGCCGAGAGAGGATAATAACGTCATTGTACTGACCTATACGAAGACCTGGCGGCGGCACAATGATGACACGCCGGACACACAGTGGGGAAGTTTCGCGCACGCCGACGCGCGTTATTATCTGACCATTGCGGAAGTGGCGCCTTCAGTCTGGTTAATCCAGGATCGCCTCTATCCAACATACCTCTGTCGCGGGAATCAGGCATAAAAAAACGGAGAATGCGCAAGCATTCTCCGTTCGTGTTTATACCCTCAGCTTAGTCGCGGCTGGCGAAACCCAGAATACTGAGCAGGCTGACAAAGATATTGTATAGCGAAACGTAGAGGCTAACCGTTGCACGAATATAGTTGGTCTCACCACCACGGATGATATTACTGGTTTCGAACAGAATGGCGCCTGAAGAAATCAGGATAAATACCGCGCTAATCGCCAGATGCAGCGCTGGCAGTTGCAGGAAGATATTTGCAACCATGCCGATCAGCACCACCACAATACCTGCCATCAGCATACCGCCGAGGAAGGACATATCTTTGCGCGTAGTCAGTACGTAGGCTGAACAGCAGAAGAACACCAGTGCGGTGCCGCCCAGCGCCATGCCAATCACATCACCCATCCCCGCGGAAAGGTAAGCGTTCAGAATCGGGCCAAGGATATAGCCAAGGAAGCCGGTAAAGGCAAACGCGGAGATAATACCACTTGGCTTGTTCGCGGTTTTATACGTCAGGAACATCAGACCATACATACCGACCAGCGTCAGAATCAGACCCGGAGAAGGTAGCATCAATACGGTACTGGCTGTCGCCGTGATCGCAGAAAACGCCAGCGTCAGGCTCAGCAGAAAATAGGTATTGCGCAGCACTTTATGGGTGCTGAGTAGCGATGTACGGTCATGTGAAGAACTAACAATACGATCCATGAGTCACTCTCTTATGATGACAGATGTAATTAATGACAGAAGATAATGAAATCCCAGGCGATGACATAGCGGTTTTACCCATCTTTACTCATTTGATCTTCATCAGGTTTCATGGTCATAAAGCGCCTGCACGCTCAAAGGCTGAAGATTGTGCTGTTAAAATGGTCAATGTGTTGTTATTTCAGTCGATTAACAGCATTTTGACTGTTTTTCAGGCAAACAAACACATTCGGGCTTTACACGGCGCATCGGGATGTTTATAGTGCGCCTCATTCCGGAAGTGTGGCCGAGCGGTTGAAGGCACCGGTCTTGAAAACCGGCGACCCGAAAGGGTTCCAGAGTTCGAATCTCTGCGCTTCCGCCAGATTAAACAAGGGGTTACCGAAAGGTGACCCCTTTGTTTTTCAGGGCGAAGAATAAAAAAAGAATATTCTCGAAGAATATCCCCCCCTCCATTTGCATAAAAAATCACTTTTCCTCAATAACCGGACGATTCAGCGTCGGGTTGATTTGTACCTTCCTGTCGTAGATGAGCACCTGACTTTCTGTTCTGTGACCGCTGAAAAGCTGTTTATCCCTGTTACTACCCTCAAAATCTGAAATAGCTTTTGCCTTAATAACATGAAACGTGTAATCCGGTTCATGGCCCAGTTCGCTTTGTACTGCACGTACAGCCTTAAGCCAGCGGTTATTAAATGTCTTGCGGATGAACTGACCACGATCGTTGTTGTAAAGCACCAGCGCGTCAGGTGACAGTCTGGGGCATTCTTTCTGTGCCGTTATTCAAATCAATTTTGCGCCAGCCAACAGATTTTTGGCCGGGCTGAATATGTCTGGGTACGTGAGGTGGGCGAAAGCGACAAACCGCACACTCTGGAAAAGCTTAGTGTTGGAAGAAGAAAAAAGTTAAAGTACGAATAAAATATTGGTTGCCTGAAGTTAATTTAGGCGTTTTCTTTACAACCATATTTATGGTAATAGTTTTGAATAACAAGAGGAGAGGGCAATGTTCTTTTATGATATTATACCAAACCGTATGAAAGAGAAGCTGGAAACTAAAATATATAATCCCAATGAAACAATATTATTTGCAGAGCGGGAGAATAACTACATTTATTTCTTGATGGAGGGCACAGCTGAGGCGTATATTCAAAGTCCTCACGGAACATTTGCTACTCTGCATTTGTATGAAAAAGGAAGCTTTTTCGGTGAAATAGAACCATTCTACGATGGAAGGAAACCCGTTGAAATTACAGCCATTACATCATGTATTGCCAAACGTCTTTATAAAACAGACTTTCTGTCATGGTTACAATCTGATTTTGAAGCTACTAAATTTTTAATTAAAGAATTAGCAAATAAATTGATAATAAACGCTGAATTGGTAGAACATATACTAAGCCTTACCGTGAAAGAAAGACTTTTGAGAAGTATTCTGATGCATTATCGACGAGACACTTTGCAAAATCTCACAAAAGCAAATTTATCAAAGGAAATTAACACCCCCATTCGTAGTTTGAATAGGGCTATCAGCACTTGTGAGAACGAGGGGATAATTTCATATAGTAACAACACGTTTTTGATTAAGGATATGACACAACTCCAAAAAAGTGTGCCATATTTATAATGTCGGGTCAATTGACCTTGATAGGATTTCTCACTTTTACTATGCTGAAAAACACTTTTACTATGCTGTAAAAAAAGAGAGATTTTTATGGACAAAATTTGCAAGAGAATATTAGAAAAAATAGAAGTACAGGACATTTTCGACAGAATATGTTCTTTGAATACAGCAGACTTCAATTCTCTTTTATTGAAACTCTTTTTACTAAGAACAGCGAAATCCTCACCACAAAAAGTCCTGCATGCTTTCAGGGAAAATCGCTTTGTTGCTCCCGGCAGCTTTGATCCGATTAAACTACACCAGTTGGAGCTTGAACTATTATCAATGACATCAAAAACCGGAATGACAAACAAACTGTTGTCCCCGGTTGCACCGATTGGCAGTTGTAGTGTGTTTGGCTGTGTAAACCAAAACAATGTATTAAGTGCGGTACGGAATGTTGAGGTGCTTTCCGACCCGTCTAATATTCTGGCAATCATGCTTTCCAATGATATATTGAACAACCAAATTGACCATACCCGCTGTACACATTATGCGACGACGTCACGCGTAGTCAGAGGTCAGAAGTGGGAAGGCGAAAATTTATATGCACATTTTGGGATTTTTTGCATTGTATCCGCCGCAAAGGATAAGGGCTCTTATCTGTGTGAAAAGGAGCTGTTAAAGCACCATCTTCAATTCTATGATCATTTAGTACAGACAAGATACCATCGTAAAATGACGATTGTGCTAAGACGGCGAACTGGGTATACAGCCTATGAGGACTTTTTTGAAGAAATGTACTCTGCTGTAAAAGAGATGTTTCCTGATACTCCTGTTTCTGTTGATCTAAAAAGTGAGAACAACAACTACTACAAAGGAATCAACTTTAAGATTTATGTACAAAAAGATAACGAGCAAATTGAGATCGGCGATGGTGGTTTTGTTGATTGGATTAGCAAAATGACCGGGAGTAAAAAAAATCGGTGTTTAATAAGTGGTCTTGGTTTGGAAAGGTTGTTATAGCTTAGGAGAAAATTTATGGAATTAAAAGAATGGTCTTTAGGCTATGTTCACGACCTGGCACATCATGCAAATAACCGGAACATTGCCCGAAATTTGAGAAATATCTTTCCCTACCCCTATACGGAAGAAGATGCTGTGCGCTTTATTGAATTTTGCCAAACGCAAGATTTAAAGAAAACTCGCAACCTTGCAATCGTCATTGACGGTCAAGCGGTGGGCGGTATCGGTATTACAGTAGGTTGTGATATGTATGAGAAAAGCGCAGAACTTGGATACTGGCTTGGAGAAGATCACTGGGGAAAAGGGATCATGACAAAAGCTGTAAAACAGATGGTGCAGCTTTCATTCCAGGATCACAATATCATCCGATTATATGCGACCGTCTTTTCTCATAATTTGGGATCATGCAGGATTCTTGAAAAAAACGGTTTTGAATTAGAGGGCGTGTTAAAAAAGGCAGCATATAAGAACGGTAACCTCTATGACAGCAAACTATATGCTTTGTTGCGGTGACCCTGGTCCAAAATCAGTGCAATGCTAAATCAGAGATCTTCGTCTTTTTGGATACTTCGGATAAATTCAGCCGGAGTTACTCTCCGGCTATACCGGGTCGTATGTTATGTCACGACAGGCTTCGTCTGCCTGGTAGGCAAGATGCTCTTCACAGGTTTGAGCTTGTGCAAGCGTCCACACACAGGAAACCTCCAGTCAGTCGCAGAATGGAAGTACAGGATAAGCTGGTCGGCGATAAAAAACGCGTCACCTTTTGCGTCGCGGGCGAATAGGCATCGCAACCCGTCTATCGAGCGGACTCCGCGCTGTGCCCCATCCCGGAAGCGATGCTTGCTCGTTATACCTAACAGACGCGCGCGTAAGCACATCCTTGTTGAAAGAGTCCTTCAGGACACCAATGAATGTTGTGGGCGTTTTTTACCGTAAGGGCAAACTTTGAGTGCGCATTTGAAGGGGGTAAGGCAGAGATCATCGTCGTCGCGACTGCTTTCCGGACATTTAATTTTCTCTTTCATTTCGCGCCAGACAGAAAGTTTAAGCGTCGTGATATTGTAGACTTTTAGTGGATGATATTCTCCATCAATTTTTATGCCTTCCGCAAAAGGTTCAATTGTTGATCCGGCTGGAATAATGACATCTCCTTCATACCAAATTACCAGTTTGAGCATTTTTAGGCTGACGATGCTGGAAAACGCAATACCAGTATTAGGGCATGCAATTGTGTCAATTACTGTCCACTTCACACTTAACTCCTTTAAGTTACGCACTTCTTGATATCATTTGAAATAGGCTGGTGTAGGCTTGTTTCTAAAAGTAAACAACGTTTCACTATGTTTCAAGGTGATGTAAGTCCTTGAAAAACGATCGTTTTTGTTATCTCTTTTTATTTTTCTTTTTAATTCAGCAGGTAAGCGGTAAAAATCTTATTGAAAGCTATACATAACTTTACGTTACTAATTAAAATGCGATCATTTTTTGATCAAATAAAGCGAAGCGGTAAGCTGCAAAATAGAAATGCCGACAGTAATATTTTGTTGGTTCTGATTTACCTCGCCTCAGATGATTCTGGCAAGAAAAATATCGGCGAGAACTATTGGCTATAAAATATTAACACCTAAAATTATGACAGATTGGGTGGTTTTGCCAGAGAGAGAGTAATAATTATGCCTGCTCTGGCTCTTGAGTGGCCATTTCCACAACGCACGATGGAAAGGGGGCGCCTTTGTTGCCGCATTTTTCCTGCTCTCCGGGATTGTAAAATTCCCAATCAGACCTATAGTCCAAAGAGTTGTTTTGTTTACAGGACTGACTAATGCGTTTTAACGGACTGACAAAAGGATTTTTCCTTTTCCTGCTGGTTATGGTGACATGGGCGTTCTTCGATGTTTTGTCACCGTACTTCTCCGCTATCCTTTGGGCTGCGATCCTTACGGTTATTTTTTATCCCATAAAGAACAAATTGCGCGTCGCGCTGGGAGAACGCAATGGTCTGGCGTCACTGCTGACGCTGGGGATTATCTGTCTGATCGTCTTCATTCCGCTGACACTCATCCTCTCCTCGCTGGCCTTCGAACTGAACGTCGTTTACGTCAAGCTACAGAATAATAACGCCCAGTTTCCGGAGGTGATCGCGAGTTTATTTGCCCATATGCCTGACTGGGCACGAACGTTTCTTGCCGATCACAATCTCGACAGCGCTGCGGAAATCCAACAAAAACTCTCTGAGGTGGCCCTGAAAGGGGGGCAGTATCTGGCAGGTAGCGCGTTTCTGATTGGCAAAGGAACCTTTGGCTTTGCCATCAGTTTCGGCGTAATGCTGTATCTGCTGTTCTTCCTGCTAAAAGACGGGCCTTTTCTGGTGCGTCAGATCCTCGATTCGCTTCCCCTGTCAGACTTTGTGAAGCAGCATCTGTTTGCGAAATTTGCCGGCGTTTCCCGCGCGACGGTAAAAGGTACGGTTGTGGTGGCGATTGTGCAGGGGACGCTGGGCGGGATTGCGTTTTATATTGCCGGAATCGAAGGCAGTATTTTATGGGGCGCGCTGATGGCGTTCCTGTCGCTTATCCCGGCGGTAGGCTCTGCCATCGTCTGGGTGCCTGCGGCCATTTATCTGTTTGCGACGCAGCAGCTGTGGCAGGGCTTTTTTATCGTCGGTTTCTTTATGGTGATTGTCGGTCTGGTGGATAACATTCTGCGACCGATTCTGGTCGGCAAAGACACGAAGATGCCGGACTACCTGATCCTGATCACCACGCTGGGCGGCATGGAAATCTACGGCATTAACGGCTTTGTGATTGGTCCGTTGGTCGCCGCGTTGTTTATCGCCTGCTGGAACATTCTTTCCGGGCGCGATCATGAAGGCAACGCGGAAGAACTGGATAAAGATTTTATCGAGGATGGTATGGCCGACGACCAGAAGCCGGAATAAATCTTTCGTGCCGGATGACGTCCTTATCCGGCTCGGATTTAATGCCCAATGGCGCCTGCCTGCGGAATCAGGCGAAAATAGAGATGTTCTGGCACCGGGCTTTCCCACACGCCTGCCAGCATCGCGAACGCCACGCTGGCGAACATAACCCCTAACACCAGCAGCGCCATCGTCACCCCGGACAGCGCGCCGTGCCGTTTCCCTGTCTCTCCGCCAGGCGTGCGCAGAGAAAAACTCAGGGTCTGGGCGACCGGGCAGGACTCCACGCAGGTCATACAGCCCGTACATTCCACGGTGCGCACCTGGATCAGCTTATCTACCGGAATACGCGACGGGCAGTTTTTCGCGCATTTACCACAGTCAATACAGCGACGGGCATTACGGCGGATTTTGAACGGTGAAAGCAGAGATAACAGCCCCAGCAATGCGCCGTAAGGACACAGATAGCGACACCAGGCGTGACGAATAAATAAGCTCAGGACCACCAGCAGTGCGACGCTGAGGAGCGTTATCGTGCCGATATGGCGAAAGAAATCGAGCATTTTGACATCGATAATAATGCCGTAGGCGGACATCAGAAAATACTGTATACCCTGCGCAGGCATCGACAACGAAATAGAGAGAAAAAAGACCAGCAAAAGATACTTTAGTCCCCGCAAGGGAATATCCAGAAACCGGGGAAGACTGAAATGACGGCCAAAGAGCCGCTTCCCAAGATTGGCGATAAGTTCCGACAGCGTACCGACAGGACACAGCCACGAACAGAAAGATTTTTTCAGCAGCAGGCTGGTTAGCATAAAGGCCACCAGTAACAGCATGGCGGCAGCATGAATTGGCGGCAGAAATCCGGTTTCCAGCGTGTAGCGCAGATTCATCAGACCGGCGATAGGTAGCCAGCCTTCAATTCCGCCAGGGCGGGGCAGATACAGGCTGGCTCCGCCGGTTTCGTAATAGCGCACCCAGTAATAAAAGGTCACACCAATATATCCATTGATCGCCAACATCAGAAACTGCGTCGCTTTACGCCAACTGGTGGCGTTGCGCCAGTCATGCCAGGGGAGTTTACCGCCTGTCGTTCCCGGACGGCGCTGCCAGCGCGTTCGTTTCTTATCGCTCATGGCCCACGGCTTCCCATAAAGTGGTATTCTAGATGCTACTATTCTACGGTGATCCGACAGCGTCAGCGTTGATTTATATCATTGCTGGATAAAAGGGCAGCTTTCGCCGCCCGGAATTTATGGATGGGCAATAAAGCGCGAAAGCCGCTGGCGCAGCAGGCGATTTTCCTGGCGCAAACGCGTATTGTCTTCCAGTAGAGTAAGGGCAACGGCGATACCCGGCCAGTCCAGCGCCAGTTCCTGACGCAGCCGGAGCGCGCGCTGCACCACCGCGGCGGCGCGATCGTCAAACTGCCAGCCGGGAGCGGTATCGTCATACGGTTCAATCACACCCAACCCGACCAGCTCATTCAGTTCCTCTTCCGTGACGCCGGTATGCAGACAAAATTCAGTAACCGTGAAGGTGATGGTGACATTAGCCATTATGCTTTCCCCCAGTCTTTGCGCGGATCAAACCCCGACTGCGCCTCCGCCAACTGCTGCCACAGCGCGCGTGCGCGTTCGTCAGGTTTCGGCGGCATCACAATTTTGATGACCACGTATAAATCACCGGTCTGTTTTTTGCTCACCAGGCCTTTGCCTTTAATGCGCAAGCGCTGCCCGGACTGGCTGCCGGGGGGAACGGTGACCAGAATGCTCTCTTTCAGCGTAGGCACCGCAATTTTCGCACCCAGCGCGGCTTCCCATGGCGCCAGTGGCACCACGATCTCCAGATCCTGATTCACTATGTCAAACAGCGGATGGGGCGCGATATGAATCACCAGCCACAGGTCGCCGTTCGGCCCGCCGTTTTCGCCCGGGGTTCCCTGGCCTTTTAAGCGGATCCGCTGACCGTTGCCCACACCCGCCGGGATTTTTACGTTCAGCGTTTTAGGCATTTCGCGCTCTACCATGCCAAACGCGTTATATACCGGCAGGTTATAGCTGATGGTGCGGTTATGTTCCGCCAGCGTTTCTTCAAGAAAGACTGCAACGTCGATTTCGATATCATGGCCGCGGCTGGCGTGACGCTGACGCGTATGCCGCGCTTGCTGACCAAAAATGGAGGAAAAAATATCGTCAAAATCTTCGGCGTTGTAGCGCGGGTTTTCGCCCTGCTGAAACTGACGGTCAAACTGCGGGTCGTTACGGTGCTGCCACAGCTGATCGTATTCAGCGCGGCGCTGCTCGTCGCTCAACACTTCCCACGCCTCGGCAATTTCTTTAAAGCGGGCTTCGGCGTCGGTTTCTTTGCTGACATCAGGATGGTACTTGCGGGCCAGTCGGCGGTAAGCGGTCTTGATCGTCTTGAGATCGTCCGTCGGCTTCACGCCCATGATGGCGTAATAATCCTTTAATTCCATAGCGTTCTCTCGGGTTAATCAATACAGGCTGAAGGGATCCCTGAAAAGGTGTCACCGTTAAGTGTAGGGTAATCCTCCCGTCGCCGTATGCCAACCTCATGACCCACATAACTTTACAGCCCAACAGTTGCTTATTCCCCGACAGTGGCTAAGATAACTCGCGTCAATGAGTGAGGGTGTAATGGCGAAACGTCAACGGATGGGATGGTGGTTTCTCTGCCTGGCATGTGTCGTGGTGATAGTTTGTACCGCGCAGCGCATGGCGGGCCTGCATGCGTTGCAGATGGACACGGCCACGGCGACGACGGTCGTTTCTGCGCCCTCGTCGGCACCGGATGACGCAACGCCCGTCACGCCGTGCGAGCTCAGTGCAAAATCGTTGCTTGCCGCGCCGCCGGTGGTTTTCGAAGGCGCGATACTGGCGTTTTGTCTACTCCTTGCCCTGCTAACCCCGCGACGGACGGTGCGTTTACCGTTCTTTCCGCAACGCGTTATTTCTCCGCCCGGACTACGGGTCCATCTCCGATTCTGCGTCTTCCGTGAATGACAGACCGGCTGTGCTGCACAGTTAGTTAATCATTCATGGAGAAAAATTATGATTCTTGCATTCAGGCAGGCGCTGATCTGTCTGTTATTCCTCTGGCTGCCCGTATCCTGGGCGGCAGAGAGCGGCTGGTTGCGTTCCCCGCAGAACGATCATGCCAGCGTACGGGTTCGTGCGGACACCACTGCGCAGGGTGAAACGCGCCTGCTCATAGACGTCAAGCTGGAAGACGGCTGGAAAACCTACTGGCGTTCGCCCGGCGAAGGCGGCATTGCGCCGTCCATCGCGTGGAAAGAGAACTCGCCAGCCGTCAACTGGTTCTGGCCGACGCCCGCGCGTTTTGACGTTGCCGGTATCACCACCCAGGGCTATCACCAGCGCGTCACGTTTCCGTTGCGCGTTCAGGGGAAAGCGCCCGCCACGCTTGCTGGCGTGCTGACGCTTTCTACCTGTAGCAACGTGTGTCTGCTCACCGATTATCCCTTTTCCGTCACGCCATCTTCCCGGGATGCTGGCTTTGCCCACGATTACGCTCAGGCGATGGGGCGCATTCCGCTGGCGCAAGGGCTGACGGATACGCTTCAGGCCGACGCGCGTCCCGGCGAACTGATCGTGACGGCGCAGCGGAGCGCAGGCTGGACGGATCCCGCGTTGTTTCTCGATAGCGTCGGGGAGGTGGATTTTGGCAAACCGCATATTCGTGTTGACGGTGACACGATGCGGGCGACGGTTCCGGTTCACGACAGTTGGGGAGAAGGCGCGCCCGATCTGCGCGGCCAACCGTTGACGCTGGTGCTGGCGGATAACGAGGTTGCGCAGGAGAGTGAACTTACGCCTGGCGATGCGCCCGCCGCGGTCGGCGGCGGGTTACCGCTCTGGCAGGTCGTGCTGATGGCGCTGGCGGGCGGTTTGATCCTGAATCTTATGCCCTGCGTGTTGCCGGTACTGGCTATGAAGCTGGGTTCGGTATTGCTGGTGGAAGATAAAAGTCGCCGGCAGGTCCGTCGCCAGTTCCTTGCTTCGGTGGTCGGCATACTGGCGTCGTTCATGGCGCTGGCGCTGTTAATGACCATTCTGCGCCTGAGCAATCAGGCTCTGGGGTGGGGAATACAGTTCCAGAACCCGTGGTTTATCGGCGTGATGATGCTGGTAATGTTAGCCTTCAGCGCCAGCCTGTTTGGCCTGTTCACCTTTCGCTTGCCTGCCTCCCTGACGACAAAACTGGCGACCCACGGCGGCAACGGCCTGGCCGGGCATTTCTGGCAAGGCGCTTTCGCCACGCTGTTGGCGACGCCTTGCAGCGCGCCGTTCCTCGGCACCGCAGTGGCGGTGGCGCTGACCGCCTCGTTACCGACGCTGTGGGGGCTTTTTCTCGCGCTTGGCGTGGGGATGAGCCTGCCGTGGCTGCTGGTGGCGATGCGGCCCGGTCTGGCGCAGCGTCTGCCGCGTCCGGGGCGCTGGATGAATGGGCTGCGTCGACTGCTCGGTCTGATGATGCTGGGGTCGGCAATCTGGCTGGCAACGCTGTTGCTGCCACATCTGGGCTTCTCATCGTCGCCCGCAGAAAAAGAGCGCGTTAACTGGCAACCGCTGAGCGAGCAGGCCATTACCGATGCGCTCGCGCAGCATAAGCGCGTGTTTATCGACGTCACCGCCGAGTGGTGCATTACCTGCAAAGTCAATAAATACAATGTTCTCACGACGCCGTCCGTGCAGGAGGCGCTGGGGCAACCGGATGTGGTTGCGCTGCGGGGAGACTGGACGTTGCCGTCTGATGAGATCACCGCCTTTCTCAACGCACGCGGTCAGGTCGCCGTGCCGTATAACCAAATCTATGGCCCCGGCCTGCCTCAAGGGCAGACGCTGCCAACCCTTTTAACCCGCGACAACCTGCTGAAAACGCTGGCAGAAGCGAAAGGAGAGACGCCATGAACTATCTGTTAATACTTTTTTTGTCGCTATTCAGCGCTGTCAGTGTGGCGAAAGAAGCGGCGCCGTTTGCGCCAGAACAAGAAAGGCAAATTGAAGCGTTGATTGATGAGGCGCTGTTTAACGATCCGGGCAGTCCGCGCATTGGCGCAAAACAGGCGAAGCTGACGCTGGTGAATTTTACCGACTACAACTGTCCCTACTGCAAACAGCTTGACCCGTTGCTGGAAAAAATCGTAAAGACCTATCCCGACGTGGCGGTGATCGTGAAACCGCTGCCGTTTAAAGGTGAAAGCTCGGTGCTGGCGGCGCGTACTGCGCTGACGACGTGGCGTGAACATCCGGAACAGTTTCCGGCGTTGCATGAAAAGTTGATGCAGAAGCGGGGGTATCATACCGACGCCAGCATCCGTCAGGCGCAAGCGAAGTCGGGGGCGAGTCCGGTCACGCTGGAGGTGAAAAGTCAGGAGACGCTGAGCACTAACCTGCAACTGGCGCGGTTGATTGGCGTACAAGGGACGCCAGCGACAATCATTGGCGATGAGCTGATCCCAGGGGCGGTCTCCTGGGAGGTGCTGAACGAGGTGGTCAAAGAGAAACTGGCGGTGGCGCATGGTCAGTAAACTGCGACGCTGGTTGCGGGAGGGGATTATCCTGCTGGTGCTGCTGGCTGGCGGCACGTTACTGCTTGACGCCTGGCGCGCTCCGCAGGCCCCGCCGTCTTTTGACAGTATGCCGCTGAGGACGCTGGATGGCGAAAGCGTCACCCTGGCCGCACTGAGCGAGGAGCAGCCGCTGCTGGTGTATTTCTGGGCAAGCTGGTGCGGCGTTTGTCGTTTTACAACCCCCGATGTCGCGCGGCTTCAGGCTGAAGGAAAGAATGTGCTCACGGTGGCACTCCGCTCTGGCGACGCCCCGCTGGTCGCCCGGTGGCTGGCGCGCAAAGGGGTCTCATTTCCGGTCGTCAACGATGCTAATGGCACGCTTTCCACCCGCTGGGCGGTTAGCGTGACGCCGACGCTGGTGGTGCTGTCGAAAGGGCAGGTTGTCTCGACCACCAGCGGCTGGACCAGCTACTGGGGAATGAAATTACGCCTGTGGTGGGCGGGAATGGGTTCGTAGACGTACCCGGGGAAGGGGCAAATATGTCACACCGACAACAGGTTGCGTTTACCTTACGGACAGTGCGTCTCTGAACGTTCAGCACCCGTGAACGCGCAAGGGAGGATCGCCGCCTCCCTTGCTATCCGGGCGTCCGGAGAAGCACAGAACATGAGGCGAACGGAAGCCTTCTGCGAAGGCCCTTATACGGCCTTCACGCGTTTCTGCCAGAATAAGCGGCAGCGTCGAAGTCAATCTTTTTCCGCCGTTTTTGCGGATACCTTCCCGGAAATTTATCAACACTCTGTCACACTGATGGCGCGTAAATAACAACAAGAGGCATAGGGATGAAAAAAACGTTAATTGCCGCCGCAGTGGCTGGGGGCATGTTGGTGTCTGTTGGCGCGCAGGCGCAAACCACACCGGAAGGTTATCAGCTACAGCAAGTGCTGATGATGAGCCGACACAACCTGCGCGCGCCGCTGGCGAATAACGGCAGCGTACTGGAACAGTCGACGCCGAATAAGTGGCCTGAATGGGACGTACCGGGCGGACAGCTCACCACGAAAGGCGGCGTGCTCGAGGTGTATATGGGGCACTATATGCGCGAATGGCTGGCCGCGCAGGGGATGGTAAAGTCCGGCGAATGTCCGGCTTCTGACGCGGTTTATGCCTATGCTAACAGTCTGCAACGCACCGTCGCCACTGCCCAATTCTTTATAACCGGCGCATTCCCCGGCTGCGATGTGCCGGTACATCATCAGGAAAAAATGGGCACGATGGACCCGACCTTCAACCCGGTGATCACCGACGACACCGCCGCGTTCAGCGAGAAAGCCATCCAGGCGATGCAAAAAGAGCGCGCAGGCATGCATCTCGACGAGAGTTATAAACTGCTTGAGCAGATCACCCGTTACAATACGTCTCCGTCATGTAAAGAAAAACAACGTTGTTCACTGACGGACGGAAAAGACACGTTCAGCGCGACGTTCCAGAAGGAGCCGGGCGTTTCCGGGCCGTTGAAGGTCGGTAACTCGCTGGTGGACGCGTTCACCCTGCAGTACTACGAAGGCTTTCCGATGGATCAGGTCGCATGGGGCGAAATCAAAACCGATCAGCAGTGGAAGGTGCTGTCGAAACTGAAAAATGGCTATCAGGACAGCTTGTTTACCTCTGCAGACGTGGCGCGTAACGTGGCAGCGCCCCTGGTGAACTATATCGACAAGACGCTGGTGACCGATCGCGTTAACGCGCCGAAAATTACCGTGTTGGTAGGGCATGACTCGAATATCGCTTCGCTATTGACGGCGCTCGACTTCAAGCCATACCAGTTGCATAACCAGTACGAGCGTACGCCGATTGGCGGCAAAATTGTCTTCCAGCGCTGGCATGACACTCGCGCCAGACGCGATCTGATGAAAATCGAATACGTCTATCAAAGCAGCGAGCAACTGCGTAACGCGGATGTCCTGACGCTGAAATCCCCACCGCAGCGTGTGACGCTGGAACTGAAAGGCTGTCCGGTGGACGCCAACGGGTTTTGCCCGATCGATAAATTCGACGCGGTTATGAATGCGGCAGCAAAATAAGAAAGGTTCCCCCGCGAATGCGGGGGAAGTGGGGTCAGACGTTTTTGCGCTCGATGGTTTGCTCGCCCCAGAAGAGCGAGTCTTTATCCGTTTTATCAAAGGCTTTGATCAGGACTTCATCACTGCCTTCTTCCCAAATTTTCTCAGCCAGTTTCTCATCGTATCCGGCCACTTCAAAGATGGCCTCGGCTATTTCCGGCGACGTATTGCGTAGACTTGCCCATTCACCGACGCGGTGCGCTTTTGCTTCTTGAGTTGGCATGCTTATCCTCCTGTTGAAGACTAACCGTTGAGCTTAACGGCCAGACCGGCAACGTATTCACCCTGATAGCGAGCGATTGAAAGTTCTTCCTGGCTTGGCTGGCGAGAGCCGTCACCGCCGGCGATAGTCGTCGCGCCGTACGGCGTTCCGCCACGAACCTGCGAAACATCAAACAGTTCCTGGGCGGCATAGCCGATAGGCACAATGACCATCCCATGATGGGCAAGTGTAGTCCATGTGGAAGTAATGGTCTGTTCCTGGCCACCGCCGGTACCGGTGGAGCTGAACACGCTGGCGAGTTTGCCGTACAGCGCGCCAGAAGCCCAAAGGCCGCCCGTCTGATCGAGGAAGGTGCGCATTTGTCCCGACATATTGCCAAAGCGCGTTGGGGTACCAAAAATAATGGCATCATAATCAGCCAGCTCCTGCGGCGTGGCGACGGGGGCGTTTTGGGCTTTGCCGCCTGCTTTGGCGAAAATTTCAGGTTGCATGGTTTCTGGCACACGCTTAACCACCACTTCAGCGCCGTCGACTTTGTTTGCGCCTTCTGCAACCGCGTGCGCCATTGTTTCGATGTGTCCGTACATGGAATAATAAAGCACCAGAACTTTAGCCATTTGTCCTACTCCTCGCGTTAACCGTGTCTGTAGCGATTCGCTACCCTTTATAAAGATATGCCGTCACGCCCAGAGTGCAAATATCGCCACCATTTCTTTGATTTATAACAATTTTCACTGAAATGGCTTTTGTAGCAAAATGATACATTTTCTGCCGGTGAGTTTTTTTAATCATAAGAATGGCTTATTGATTGTTCGCGGCGATTATTGCCGATAACGGCGGATAGCTGTTGCAGGATATTACGATACGCTGGCTGAACCGCCCGTATTGCCTAAGCTTAGTATCACGTAGCGAAAATGATGTCACCGGTCATACGTTGCGTGAGGAATCACTCCTCAAAACCTATGCAATATGATGTCTAATCAATGACGGAGGTCAGTAATGGCAAACCATCGAGGCGGTTCCGGTAATTTTGCCGAAGACCGTGAAAGAGCATCAGAAGCAGGTCGTAAAGGTGGTCAGCACAGCGGGGGGAATTTTAAAAATGACCCGCAGCGTGCATCTGAAGCAGGTAAGAAAGGGGGCAAGAGCAGCGGCGGTAACCGCAAAAGCTAGCGTGACCCCACCCTGAAGACCATCATGCAAGGCGTTAATGAACATGGCTAACGCTGAGGTGATGAAACCACCGCCGCCGGAATTTTCCGGCGGTTTTTTTTGCCGGTACGGTTGAACTGTCTCTTAACCCCCCGCAGACTAAGCGCCATTATTTTTATTCGGCAGGTGAATAACACCCGGAACGAACGGACAGGAGAGGGGCATGGCGCAGGGGGCTGTAAACAAAAGTGGTAAACGCTCGCGGGCGGTTAGCGCGAAACGTCAGGCTATCTTAACGGCGGCGTTAAACACCTTTTCCCAGTATGGTTTTCATGGCACGCGCCTTGAGCAGATCGCCGAGCAGGCCCGGGTATCGAAAACCAATTTGCTTTATTACTACCCGTCTAAAGAGGCGCTTTATGTCGCCGTGCTGCGGCAGATCCTCGACATCTGGCTGGCGCCGCTCAAAGCGTTTCGCGAGGATTTCGCACCGCTGGAGGCCATAAGCGAATACATTCGCCTGAAGCTGGAGGTTTCCCGCGATTACCCACAGGCGTCGCGGTTATTCTGTATGGAGATGCTGGCGGGCGCGCCGCTATTGATGGCCGAACTGACCGGGGATCTGAAAGCGTTAATTGATGACAAATCCGCGCTGATTGCCGGATGGGTCAACAGCGGCAAACTGGCGCCGATCGATCCGCATCATCTGATCTTTATGATTTGGGCCTCAACCCAGCATTACGCCGACTTCGCGCCGCAGGTTGAAGCAGTAACGGGCGCAACGCTGCGTGATGAGGCCTTTTTTGATCGGACGGTGGCGAACGTCCAGCGCATGATCATCGAAGGGATCCGCGTTCGTTAGCCTGCTGGCGGCAACGGGCAGCTCATGTCACCTTCTTCACATTGCAGCAGCGAGGCGAGAAACGCTTCGCGCTCGGTGGTTTTATCCGCCAGACACTGATTAGCGATCATCACCTGGGCGCTGCCGCCTTCGGTACCGGAACTGATCAGCGCGCAGTCGGCGTCCCGCACCGCAATCCACGCGGTTTGCGCCTTTTTCAGCAGCGCTTGTTGCGCGGGCGCCGCGCGTTTAAGCGCGTGCTGGTAAGTATCGTTGAGCTTTTTATCCGCCGTCTGATATTGCGTAATAGCACAGGCGTTCATGTCGGCCTGGGTTGTGGCGTTCGCACACTCACCGGCCAGCGCGTTTGCGCACAGCAGCAGCGTCGCGCCTGCGATAACGATTCTTTTCATCCTTTCCTCCGTATTAAAAAGCCGGATGCGCTGTGCATATCCGGCCTACGGTTGAGACATAGCCCCGGTAAGCGTAGCGCCACCGGGGGGATTCTACACGATTAACCGATTGTCATCAGGCTGGCGTTACCGCCTGCGGCGGCGGTATTCACGCTCAGCGACCGTTCGATATACAGCCGTTCCAGCAGGATATTGCTTTCGCCACGGGCAAAGCCCTGCACGGAGATAATCGCGCCTTCGCGGGCGGCGACCGCTTCACACAGTGCGCGAAGCTGATCGGAATCGCCATGGAAGATCACCGCGTCAAATGGCTGCGAAGTCAGGCTATCGGCTTTCGCAAACTGAATGCGGGCGGTAACCGCTGCGGGAAGCCGTTTTGCCAGCTCGCGGTGGAACGCATCGTCTGGCCACAGGATCAGACTGCCAACCGAGGTGACCGCTGCCAGTTGCGCCAGTGCGTCCTGTTCCTCATCGGCAATACATAATACCCGTTCGCGCGGCAGCAGCGTCCAGGTATTGCGCTCGCCGGTGGGACCCGGCAGCAGACGCTGTGTTCCCGCCTGCGCCAGTTCGCCAAATTGCTGGCAAAGCTGATGCAACTCGGGGCGATCGCGCGCCCAGTCGCGTAGCGCCGTCAGCGGCTCCGTTAGCACGGTCTTAAGCTGAGCGTCAACCGGGTACTCCGCATCCTGACGCGCCAGGGTGATCGACAGCGCGTTTTCCGGACGGTGGGCCAGCAGGCGATACAGGTACAACGGTCCACCCGCTTTGGGGCCGGTGCCGGACAAGCCTTCGCCGCCGAACGGCTGAACCCCGACCACCGCGCCCACCATGTTACGGTTGACATACAGGTTGCCCACATGCGCTGAGCCGGTAACCTGGGCGATAGTTTCATCAATGCGAGTATGGACGCCCAGAGTCAGGCCATAGCCGGAAGCGTTAATCTGCTTAATCAAGGTCTCCAGGTTATTGCGGTTGTAACGCACCACGTGCAGTACCGGGCCGAAGACCTCTTTTTCCAGTTCGTCAAAACTTTCAAGCTCGATAAGCGTGGGCATCACAAAAGTACCGCTCTGCCACTCGCGGGCGTCATCGCTGTTTTCACGCACCGCCTGGAACACCGGACGGCCTTTTGCACGCATTGTCTGGATGTGACGTTCAATGTTGTTTTTTGCTTCTTCGTCAATCACCGGACCGATGTCCGTGGTCAGACGACCGGGGTTGCCCATCCGGCATTCGGCCATCGCGCCGCGCAGCATTTTCAACGTATGGTCAGCAATGTCATCCTGCAGGCATAGTACACGCAGTGCAGAACAGCGCTGACCAGCGCTGTCAAACGCCGAGGCCAGCACGTCGACAACCACCTGTTCGGTGAGCGCCGAGGAGTCCACGATCATCGCGTTCATGCCGCCGGTTTCGGCGATCAGCGGAACCGGGCGTCCCTGCGCGTCCAGTCGGGTGGCGAGAGTGCGTTGCAGCAGTGTCGCCACTTCCGTTGAGCCGGTAAACATCACGCCGCGCACGCGGCTGTCAGCGGTCAGCGACGCCCCCACGGTTTCCCCGCGTCCTGGCAGCAGTTGTACCACGCCCGGCGGTACGCCCGCTTCCAACAGAATTGCGACGCCCTGAGCGGCAATCAGCGGGGTTTGCTCGGCGGGTTTCGCCAGCACGCTGTTGCCCGCGGCCAGCGCGGCGGCGATTTGTCCGGTGAAGATCGCCAACGGGAAGTTCCACGGGCTAATACAGACCACCGGACCCAGCGGACGGTGCGTTTCGTTGTCGAAATCATCGCGTACCTGACCGGCATAGTAATGCAGGAAGTCCACCGCTTCGCGGACCTCAGCGATCGCATTGCTGAACGTTTTCCCGGCTTCGCGCACCAGAATGCCAATTAAGTGCTGCATCTGGCCTTCCATCAGCACCGCGGCACGATGCAGGATCGCCGCGCGTTCTTCCGGCGGGGTCGCGAACCAAATGGGCGCGTTGTTAACCGCGCTTTGCAACGCCAGCTCCACTTCCGCCTCATTCGCTTCACGCACATAGCCGACGATGTCCTTCGGTTCGGCAGGGTTAATTACCGGGCGCATTTCCCCTTCAGCAACCGCATCTTCGAGCATCGGCTTCGCCTGCCATTTCTGCAACGCGCTGTTGAGCAGGGCAGAGGAGAGGGACGCCAGACGGTGTTCATTGGCGAGATCCAGACCGGCGGAGTTGTCGCGGCCTTTGCCGTAGAGATCGCGCGGCAGCGGAATTTTCGGATGCGGCAACCCGGTTTGGCCTTCCTGCTGCGCCAGCTTCTCCACGGCTTCTACCGGATCGGCCACCAGCTCATCCAGCGGCAAGGTGGTGTCGGCAATGCGATTAACAAACGACGTATTCGCGCCGTTTTCCAGCAGACGACGCACCAGATACGCCAGCAGTGTTTCATGGGTGCCCACCGGGGCATAAATGCGGCAAGGACGATTCAGTTTGCCGTCGGCCACTTTTCCGGTGACCTGTTCATACAGGGGTTCGCCCATGCCATGCAGGCACTGGAACTCATACTGGCCCGGATAATAGTTCTGTCCCGCAAGCTGATAGATGGCCGCCAGCGTGTGGGCGTTATGCGTCGCAAACTGCGGGTAGATAAGATTAGGCACCGCCAGCAGCTTTTTCGCGCAGGCCAGGTAAGAAACATCGGTGTACACCTTACGGGTATAGACCGGATAGCCTTCCAGACCTTCCATCTGCGCGCGCTTGATCTCGCTGTCCCAGTAAGCGCCTTTCACCAGGCGGATCATCAGGCGACGGCGGCTGCGGGTGGCCAAATCGATCAGGTAATCAATCACAAACGGACAGCGCTTCTGGTAAGCCTGAATCACAAAGCCAATCCCGTTCCAGCCCGCCAGCTCTGGTTCAAAACACAGTTTTTCCAGCAGGTCTAAGGAGATTTCCAGACGGTCGGCTTCTTCTGCGTCAATATTGATCCCAATATCGTACTGACGCGCCAGCAGCGTCAGGGACTTCAGCCGCGGATAGAGTTCTTCCATCACCCGATCGTATTGCGCGCGGCTGTAGCGCGGGTGCAGGGCGGAGAGCTTGATGGAGATCCCCGGTCCTTCATAGATGCCGCGACCATTGGACGCTTTACCAATCGCGTGGATCGCCTGCTGGTAAGAAACCATATAAGCCTGCGCATCGGCAGCGGTCAGCGCGGCTTCGCCGAGCATATCGTAAGAATAGCGGAAACCTTTCTCCTCCAGCTTGCGGGCGTTCGCCAGGGCTTCGGCGATGGTTTCACCGGTCACGAACTGCTCGCCCATCAGACGCATCGCCATATCCACGCCTTTGCGGATCAACGGTTCGCCGCTTTTGCCGATTATGCGGTTCAGCGAGCGAGAAAGATTGGCTTCGTTATGGGTGGAAACCAGTTTGCCCGTGAACAGCAACCCCCAGGTGGCGGCGTTGACAAACAGCGACGGGCTACGACCAATGTGTGAATGCCAGTTTCCGTTGCTGATCTTGTCACGGATCAGGGCGTCACGCGTTGCTTTGTCCGGAATACGCAGTAGCGCTTCCGCCAGACACATCAGGGCTACGCCTTCCTGCGAAGAGAGGGAAAATTCCTGCAACAGTCCCTGAACCATCCCGGCGCGACCGCTGGCGGTTTTCTGGTTGCGCAGTTTATCCGCCAACTGATATGCCAGCTTGTGCGCTTGTTCGGCGACCGGCTGCGGCAAACGCGCTTGTTCCATCAGCATGGAAACGGCGTCGGTTTCTGAACGACGGTACGCTGCGGTAATGGCGGCGCGCGAAACCGACTGCGGCAGGATCTGCTCGGCAAATTCGAGGAACGGCTGATGAACGTCTTCCTGCGCGGCAGACGGTTCATCGCCTTCGTTTGCCGCGCCTGCCAGCAACGCCGGAAGCTCCGGTAACGCGTCTTCATTTTCCAGCTTTTCCAGATAATTAAAAATGGCCTGCTTGATCAGCCAGTGCGGGGTGCGATCAATGCGCGTGGCCGCCAGCTTAATTCGTTCACGCGTGGCGTCGTCCAGTTTAACCCCCATCGTGGTGGTTCCCATGCCGTCTGCTCCTGTTATTCGGTAATGTCCTGCGATTAGTTATCGAGAAATATCCACTATGTTGCAACTTTGTGCAACCACGTTAAATGTGACCTGCATAACAAGCTTAAAAATGAATGAATTGTTAATAAAAGAAAGCGCTATGACCGCAGCGAAAAGAATAACGGTATCTTTTTCTCTGCGGCACTTAACACTTTTAAAAGGTGCAACCGTAAAAAATGTGAGAGAGTGCAACCTGCAAGAAAATAGTATTCATCTGCAATAAAAATTGATGTAAATGGTGTGTTAAATCGATTGTGAATAACCCGCGCTTCCGGCAGGATACGGTCGCCTGGCAAATACAACATGCTCTGTCACGTTCCGGCAGAGCAATAAAACAGTAAAGTTTGGAGAATTTATGGCAATTAGCACACCGATGCTGGTGACATTCTGCGTATATATTTTTGGCATGATATTGATTGGCTTTATCGCCTGGCGTTCAACCAAGAACTTTGATGATTATATTTTGGGTGGTCGCAGCCTCGGCCCTTTCGTCACGGCGTTATCCGCAGGCGCTTCGGATATGAGCGGCTGGCTGCTGATGGGCTTACCTGGCGCGATTTTTCTTTCCGGTATTTCGGAAAGCTGGATTGCTATCGGTTTGACATTAGGCGCATGGATTAACTGGAAGCTGGTTGCCGGACGCCTGCGCGTACACACGGAATACAACAATAACGCCCTGACGCTGCCGGATTATTTCACCGGTCGCTTTGAAGATAAAAGCCGGATCCTGCGCATTATCTCCGCGCTGGTGATCCTGCTGTTCTTTACGATTTACTGCGCGTCCGGGATTGTAGCCGGCGCGCGTCTGTTTGAAAGCACATTTGGCATGAGCTATGAAACCGCTCTGTGGGCAGGCGCGGCGGCGACCATCCTGTACACCTTTATTGGCGGATTCCTGGCAGTAAGCTGGACCGACACTGTACAGGCCAGCCTGATGATTTTCGCACTGATCCTGACCCCGGTAATGGTGATTATCGGCGTTGGCGGCTTTGGCGAGTCGCTGGAAGTGATCAAGCAAAAGAGCATTGAAAATGTCGACATGCTTAAAGGACTGAATGTTGTGGCCATTATTTCCCTGATGGGCTGGGGGCTGGGCTACTTCGGTCAGCCGCATATTCTGGCGCGTTTTATGGCGGCGGATTCCCACCACAGTATCGTCCACGCACGGCGCATCAGTATGGCCTGGATGATCCTCTGCCTGGCGGGAGCGGTAGCGGTCGGTTTCTTTGGCATCGCATACTTTACTAACAATCCGGCGCTGGCGGGCGCGGTGGATCAAAACGCTGAGCGAGTGTTCATTGAGCTGGCGCAAATCCTGTTTAATCCGTGGATTGCCGGTATTCTGCTGTCCGCGATTCTGGCGGCGGTGATGTCCACGCTCAGCTGCCAACTGTTGGTCTGTTCCAGCGCGATTACGGAAGATTTGTACAAGGCGTTTCTACGCAAAGGGGCAAGTCAGCAGGAACTGGTGTGGGTCGGGCGCGTGATGGTGTTGGTGGTGGCGCTGGTGGCGATCGCCCTGGCTGCCAATCCGGACAACCGCGTGTTGGGTCTGGTGAGCTACGCCTGGGCCGGTTTTGGCGCCGCGTTTGGTCCGGTCGTGCTGTTCTCCGTCTTGTGGCCGCGAATGACCCGCAACGGCGCGCTGGCGGGGATGATTATCGGCGCAGCCACCGTTATTGTCTGGAAGCACTTTGGCTGGCTGGATCTGTACGAAATCATTCCTGGCTTTATCTTTGGCAGTATCGGGATAGTTATCTTCAGTCTGCTGGGGAAAGCGCCGTCGTCTGCCATGCTACAACGCTTCGCTGAGGCGGATGCGCACTATCACTCTGCACCGCCGTCGCGTTTGCAGGAAAATTAATCGTTAGACATTCTTTGCCGCGAGACCTTCTGCAGGTTCCGCCCAACGACTTTCCAGGCCCGCTCAAAGCGGGCCTTTTTATCACCGCCCATTTACCCAACGGCACGTATTCTTACCTCGCTAAGTGTTTACATTCAGATATCATTCTCATGACATTCCGCTTGAATTTTTATTTTGCGTAATGATAATCACTATCACTCTAATTTACTTTTCTTTGCATTAATTGACTGACAATAACGTTAAGGGTGTCCGGCATGTTTGTTCCGTTTCTGATTATGTTGCGTGAAGGGCTGGAAGCCGCGCTGATTGTCAGCCTGATAGCCAGTTACCTGAAGCGAACCCAGCGGGGGCGTTGGATCCGCGCAATGTGGGTTGGCGTTATTCTCGCCGCCGCGCTTTGTCTTGGGCTTGGGGTTGTGATTAACGAGACGACCGGCGAGTTTCCACAAAAAGAGCAGGAACTGTTCGAAGGGATAGTGGCGGTGATTGCGGTCGCGATCCTCACCTGGATGGTGTTCTGGATGCGGAGAGTATCGCGCAACGTCAAGGTGGCGCTTGAACAGGCGGTGGACAATGCGCTGCAACGCGGCAATCACCAGGGCTGGGCGCTGATCCTGATGGTCTTTTTTGCAGTAGCGAGGGAAGGGCTGGAGTCGGTCTTTTTTCTGCTGGCCGCGTTTCAACAGGACGTGGGTCTCTGGCCGCCGGTAGGGGCGCTGCTGGGGCTGGCCACTGCCGTGATCCTGGGCTTCTTACTTTATTGGGGCGGCATTCGTCTGATTCTGGCAGCCTTCTTTAAATGGACCAGCCTGTTCATTTTACTGGTGGCGGCAGGTCTGGCGGCGGGCGCGATCCGCGCCTTCCACGAGGCGGGGCTGTGGAATCACTTCCAGGACGTTGCGTTTGATATGAGCGCCGTTCTGTCGACACATTCATTGTTTGGCACCCTGATGGAAGGCATTTTTGGTTACCAGGAAGCGCCAAGCGTTAGCGAGGTGGCGGTCTGGTTTATCTATCTGATACCGGCGCTGGTGCTGTTTGTATTGCCGCCGCGTACAGGCGCAACCGCGTCAGGCATCACGCCATAAGGCAGTGCGACGCAAATTTTTAATTAGTTACAACATACTTTAAAGGGATGGTCATGACGAAAAACTTCCGCATGAGTGCGCTGCTGCCTGGCATGGCCGCGCTTTTCGCTTCCGCCTTGTCGGCGCATGCCGCCGACGTGCCGCAAGTGAATGTGACGGTAACCGATAAACGGTGCGAGCCGATGACGCTTACGGTGAACGCCGGTAAGACACAATTTATCATTCGAAACCACAGTCAGAAAGCGCTGGAATGGGAAATCCTTAAAGGGGTGATGGTGGTTGAAGAGCGCGAAAATATCGCGCCCGGTTTCAGCCAGAAAATGACCGCCAATCTGCAGCCGGGAGAATATGAAATGACCTGCGGCCTGCTGACCAATCCCAAAGGGAAGCTGGTTGTTAAAGGCGCCGCTAGCGTTGAAGGGGCGCAAAGCGACGCGCTGTTACGTCTGAGCGACGCCATTAGCGAATACAAAGCCTATGTCACCGCCGAAACCGCGCAACTGGTGTCCGGGACAAAAGCCTTTACCGATGCGGTGAAGGCAGGCGACATGAATAAAGCGAAGTCGCTGTATGCGCCGACGCGGCAACATTATGAACGTATTGAACCGATTGCCGAACTGTTCTCCGATCTCGACGGCAGCATTGATGCCCGCGAAGACGACTACGAACAGAAAGCCGCTGACCCGAAATTCACCGGTTTTCACCGTCTGGAAAAGGCACTGTTCAGCGACAATAGCAATAAAGGTATGGCGCAGTACGCCGACAGGCTGTATGCGGACGTGCAGGATCTGCAAAAACGCATCAGTGAACTTGCTTTCCCGCCGTCCAAAGTGGTGGGTGGGGCTGCGGCGCTGATTGAAGAGGTGGCCGCCACCAAAATCAGTGGCGAAGAAGAACGCTACAGCCGCACCGATCTGTGGGATTTCCAGGCCAACGTTGATGGCGCGCAGAAAATTGTCAACCTGTTGCGTCCGCAGTTGCAGGATGCAAACGCCGAACTGCTGGCAAAGGTGGATGCTAACTTTAAAAAAGTCGATACCATCCTCGCGAAATACCGCACCCCGGACGGCTTTGAAACCTACGACAAGCTGACCGGGGCTGACCGTAACGCCCTGAAGGGACCAATTACCGCGCTCGCGGAAGATCTCGCGCTGCTACGCGGCGTACTGGGACTGGATTAACCGCGATGCAGGACGATGACAAAACCGGCGTGAGCGAGCCGTCACGCCGACGTTTACTGAAAGGGATGGGCGCTCTTGGCGGCACACTGGCGCTGGCTGGCGGATGTCCGGTCGCTCATGCGCAAAAAACGCGCAGCGCCCCGGGGACGTTAGCGCCGGATGCCCGCAACGAGAGGCAGCCGTTTTATGGTGCGCATCAGGCCGGGATCCTGACGCCACAGCAGGCGTCGATGATGCTGGTGGCTTTTGACGTCCTGGCGAGTGAAAGGGCCGATCTCGAACGTTTGTTCCGTCTGCTGACAAAGCGCATTGCCTTTCTGACTCACGGCGGTCCTGCGCCGGATACGCCTAACCCCCGTCTGCCGCCAATGGACTCGGGCATTCTTGGGGCCTACATTGCTCCGGATAACCTCACCATGACCTTGTCGGCGGGTTATTCGCTGTTTGATGCGCGTTTCGGCTTGCAGCCACACATGCCGACATCGCTACAAAAGATGACCCGTTTCCCCAATGACTCGCTGGACGCCGCGCTGTGTCATGGCGATTTGCTGTTGCAGATTTGCGCCAATACTCAGGATACGGTGATACATGCCCTGCGCGATATCATTAAGCACACGCCGGATCTGCTGAGCATTCGCTGGAAGCGGGAAGGGTTTATATCCGACCACGCGGCGCGGAGCAAAGGGAAAGAGACGCCTGTCAATTTGCTGGGTTTCAAGGACGGTACGGCAAACCCGGACAGCCGCGATGACAAACTTATGCAGGCGGTGGTATGGATTACCTCAGATCAAAATGAACCTGCGTGGGCGACTGGCGGTACTTATCAGGCGGTGCGTCTGATTCAGTTCCGCGTAGAGTTCTGGGACCGGACGCCGCTTAAAGAGCAGCAGACAATTTTTGGTCGCGACAAGCAGACGGGAGCGCCGCTGGGAATGCGGCACGAGCATGACGTGCCCGACTATGCCAGCGATCCGGACGGGAATGTGATTGCGCTGGACAGCCATATACGTCTTGCCAATCCACGCACGCCGGAAACCCAGTCCAGTCTGATGATGCGCCGTGGCTACAGCTATTCCCTCGGGGTGACGCCTTCCGGTCAACTTGATATGGGACTCTTGTTTGTCTGCTATCAGCACGATCTCGAAAAAGGTTTTCTGGCAGTGCAAAAGCGTCTGAATGGGGAAGCGCTGGAGGAGTACATAAAGCCGATTGGTGGAGGCTACTTCTTTGTTTTTCCTGGCGTGAAGGATCCGGATCATTATCTTGGCCAGTCGCTCCTTGAAGCCTGATACTGTCACCCTGTCCATGGACAGGGCTGACGGCGCGGCTTAAAAAAATAGTTTTTTTGTATGATCCGATTTTTGAAATAATTTTGTAATATGCTTGTAAGAGACTGTTGCCAACATCAAAAGTGAATTCAGTTAATATTGTGTAAATATATTGTTGCAATATTACTAAATTCTGATGTACTTAAAAGTAAGAGCGGTAGTTCCCGGCGGTGATGAACATTCACTATGGAGATCGCGGATGGTAAGGTCCTGTACTGGACAGCTTGTTGAACATCAATGCACTCTCTTTCGCGGACGTCTTTCCTCCGGTTGCCCCCTTGTCACCGCTAAATTTCTCTCCCCCCTCCTTTTACGATGTCATACGGACGCCATTGTCGGTGCGCGTAGCCGTGCGTGGCGTCTTTTCGAAAGGCAAGTCATGGCTTACAAGGAAGCCAACCCTCAGATGTTTGTGCGCATAATCGCGCTGCCAACGGCGCGTGTGATGAATACCAACAACTCAAGGTGCTATCCATGGGAAGACAAAAAGCAGTGATCAAAGCTCGTCGTGAGGCAAAACGTGTGCTGAGACGGGACTCGCGCAGTCATAAACAGCGTGAAGAAGAATCGGTCACCTCGCTTGTGCAGATGAGTGGCGTAGAAGCGATCGGCATGGCGCGCGACAGTCGCGACACCACGCCAATCAAGGCGCGTAATGACGCTCAGTCGCAGTACCTGAATGCTATCGAGAGTAAACAACTGATTTTCGCCACGGGCGAAGCCGGGTGCGGTAAAACCTGGATCAGCGCGGCAAAAGCAGCAGAGGCCCTGATACATAAGGATGTTGACAGGATCATCGTAACCCGTCCAGTTCTGCAGGCCGACGAAGATCTCGGCTTCTTACCTGGGGATGTAGCGGAAAAGTTTGCCCCGTATTTCCGGCCTGTTTACGACGTGCTGGTTAAACGGCTCGGGGCATCCTTTATGCAATATTGCCTGCGACCTGAAATCGGTAAGGTAGAAATCGCGCCGTTCGCCTATATGCGCGGACGTACATTTGAAAATGCGGTGGTCATTCTCGACGAGGCTCAGAATGTCACTGCTGCGCAAATGAAAATGTTTTTAACTCGCCTCGGGGAGAACGTGACGGTCATTGTGAATGGGGATATCACCCAATGCGATTTACCCGCGCACGTTCAGTCTGGATTAAGCGATGCGCTGGCGCGCTTCAGTGAAGATGAAATGGTCGGTATTGTCCGCTTTGGCAAAGAGGATTGTGTGCGCTCGGCGCTGTGCCAGCGAACACTCAATGCTTACAGTTGAAAAAGTACGTTGTGTTCAGAGCCCGGGGAAACCGGGCTTTGTTTTTCATCGCATGCGACGTGCGCATATCAGTTCGCCTGCTTTTTCATCATGCTGAGGATAAAAAGCAGCGCGGCGCATAACACCACTGACGGACCGGCGGGAGTATCGTAGAGCGCGGAGAAGGTCAGGCCGCCTGTCACCGCGATCATGCCTGCTACCACTGCTACCGCGGCCATTTGTTCCGGCGTACGGGCAAACCGTCGCGCGGTGGCGGCGGGAATAATCAACAAGGACGTAATTATCAGCGCACCCACGAACTTCATCGCCACGCCGATGGTTAGCGCGGTGACCAGCATCAGCAGCAGCTTCACGCGCTGCAACTTCACGCCATCGACGAACGCCAGGTCGGGACTGATGGTCATGGACAATAAATTCCGCCACTGCCAGCCGAGGATCCCCAACACAATCACCACGCCAATGGCGATGGAAAGCAAATCCTCCGGCGTCACGGCCAGCAGGTCGCCAAACAGATAAGCCATCAGGTCAACGCGAATATTTGACATCAGACTGACCACCACCAGGCCAAGCGACAACGCGCTGTGGGCCATAATGCCAAGCAGTGTGTCGATGGCGAGGTGAGGGCGTTTTTCCAGCCACACCAGGCCTGCCGCCAGCATCAGGGTCACAACAATAACCGCGTAGAACGGATTAACATTCAGCAGAAGCCCGAAGGCCACGCCCAGCAGCGACGCGTGGGCCAGCGTATCGCCGAAATAGGACATCCGGCGCCAGACAACAAACGAACCTAACGGGCCAGCCGCACAAGCCAGCATGATCCCGGCCAGCCAGCCGGGCAATAACAATTCAATCATGAGTGACCATTTCCCCGGCGCAGCACAATACGACCCTGTAAGTCGTGGCGATGATTATGGTGATGACGGTAAATCCCTAACTGTTCAGCGCCACGAGGGCCAAACATCGAGATAAATTCCGGGTGCATG
Organism: Citrobacter sedlakii NBRC 105722; assembly: GCF_000759835.1. Taxonomy (GTDB): domain Bacteria; phylum Pseudomonadota; class Gammaproteobacteria; order Enterobacterales; family Enterobacteriaceae; genus Citrobacter_A; species Citrobacter_A sedlakii. The sequence goes on along the minus strand of NZ_BBNB01000007.1, from coordinate 54,847 downwards.
GAAACGATTTCAGGCGTTCCTGAACAGCAGATGTGGTGGTTAAGGCACAGCACTTCGTCGGTTTTCGCCATCACCAGATGCAGGTCATGGGAGACCATCAGCACTGCGCAATCCAATTCACGACGCAATTGGTCGATAAGATCGTACAGCGCGACCTGACCATTGACGTCCACGCCTTGTGTCGGCTCGTCCAGCACCAAAAGCTGCGGCTGGTTCAGCAACGCGCGGGCCAGCAGAACGCGCTGGGTTTCGCCGCCGGACAGCTTTTGCATCGGCGCGTCGATAAGATGGCCTGCCTGCACGCGCTTCAGCGCTGGCAGGATATCTTCTTTGCGTGTCGCGGGACGCAGGCGTAAAAAACGATTGACCGTGAGCGGCAAGGTGGTGTCGAGATATAATTTTTGTGGGACGTAACCGATACGCAATTTTCCGTTGCGCTTGATCACCCCTTCGTCCGGCGCTACCAGACCGAGCACAACCCGGACCAGGGTCGATTTACCGGCGCCGTTAGGCCCAAGAAGCGTTAAAATTTTGCCGGGTCTGAGCTCGAGCGACACGTCAGAGAGCACGCGGCGCTGCCCGAAAGAGACCGAGACATTTTCCAGTGATACCAAAGTCGTCATGTCAATTTTAGTCTTGCAGATGTCGTGGAATGTTATAATATCACAATTCACACAAACGTTACGATGATTGGTCGCATTATGTTACATAAAAATACGCTTCTTTTCGCTGCATTATCCGCCGCTCTTTGGGGTGGTGCAACCCAGGCTGCAAACGCCGCCGTTGTTGCCTCGCTTAAGCCAGTAGGTTTTATCGCGTCGGCGATTGCCGACGGCGTAACGGAGACGGAGGTATTACTTCCGGACGGGGCATCCGAGCATGATTATTCACTGCGTCCATCGGATGTAAAACGCTTACAGGGCGCGGACTTAGTCGTCTGGATTGGTCCGGAAATGGAAGCGTTCATGGAAAAACCGGTGAGTAAAATCCCGCAGGCGAAACAGGTAACGATTGCGCACCTGAATGACGTGAAACCGTTGCTCATGAAAGGCGCGGATGACGACGAGGATGAACACGATCATGACGCTGCGCACGGTGAAAAAGGTGATGCGCATCACCATCATGGCGAGTACAACATGCATCTTTGGCTTTCCCCAGAGATAGCGCGGTCTACAGCGGTTGCAATCCATGAAAAATTAGTGGAACTTATGCCGCAAAGTCGAGCCAAACTTGACGCCAACCTGAAAGATTTTGAGGCACAATTAGCCGCAACCGATAAGCAGGTCGGTAACGAGCTGGCACCGCTCAAGGGTAAAGGTTATTTTGTTTTTCATGACGCCTATGGCTATTACGAAAAACACTACGGGCTGACTCCGCTGGGTCACTTTACCGTAAACCCTGAGATACAACCTGGTGCGCAGCGTTTACATGAAATACGAACACAGTTGGTTGAGCAAAAAGCAACCTGCGTTTTTGCTGAGCCGCAGTTCAGGCCAGCGGTCGTCGAAGCCGTTGCGAGAGGGACATCCGTTCGAATGGGAACGCTGGATCCGCTCGGGACGAATATCAAACTGGGTAAAACGAGCTATTCCGCGTTCTTAAGCCAATTAGCGAACCAGTATGCGAGCTGCCTGAAAGGAGATTAATGAGGAAGTGAATACGTGCAACAGATAGCCCGCTCTGTCGCTCTGGCATTTAATAATCTGCCAAGACCCCATCGCGTTATGCTGGGGTCACTTACCGTTCTTACGTTGGCCGTCGCTGTATGGCGGCCCTATGTTTACCACCCCGATTCCGCCCCCATCGTTAAAACCATCGAACTGGAAAAAAGCGAAATTCGTTCTCTACTTCCTGAGGCCAGCGAGCCTATCGACCAGGCTGCGCAGGAAGATGAAGCCATTCCGCAGGATGAGCTGGACGATAAAATTTCGAGCGAAGCGGGCGTTCATGAATATGTTGTCTCCACTGGCGATACGCTGAGCAGTATCCTGAATCAGTACGGCATTGATATGAGCGATATCACTCAGCTTGCCGCGTCGGATAAAGAACTGCGTAACCTGAAAATCGGTCAGCAGCTTTCGTGGACGCTGACAGCCGATGGCGATTTACAGCGCCTGACCTGGGAAATGTCGCGTCGTGAAACCCGAACCTACGATCGGACGGCGGCAAACGGTTTTAAAATGACGGCGGAAACGCAACAGGGCGACTGGGTCAACAGCCTGCTGAAAGGCACCGTCGGCGGCAGCTTTGTCGCCAGCGCCAGAAACGCCGGCTTGACCAGTTCAGAAATCAGCGCGGTTATTAAAGCTATGCAGTGGCAGATGGACTTCCGCAAGCTGAAGAAAGGCGATGAGTTTGCGGTGCTGATGTCGCGTGAAATGCTTGACGGCAAGCGTGAACAGAGCCAACTGCTGGGCGTGCGTCTGCGTTCTGCGGGCAAGGATTATTATGCGATCCGCGCTGAAGACGGGAAGTTCTACGACCGCAACGGTACCGGCCTGGCGAAAGGCTTCCTGCGTTTCCCGACGGCCAAACAGTTCCGCGTCTCCTCTAACTTTAATCCGCGTCGTACTAACCCGGTTACGGGACGCGTTGCGCCGCACCGTGGCGTTGATTTCGCTATGCCGCAGGGTACGCCAGTACTTTCCGTCGGTGACGGCGAAGTGGTCGTGGCGAAGCGCAGCGGCGCGGCGGGTTACTACGTGGCGGTGCGTCATGGTCGTACCTATACCACTCGCTATATGCACCTGCGTAAACTGCTGGTTAAACCTGGGCAGAAAGTGAAACGTGGCGATCGTATCGCGCTTTCCGGTAATACCGGACGCTCTACGGGGCCGCATCTGCACTATGAAGTGTGGATTAACCAGCAGGCGGTGAACCCTCTGACGGCGAAACTGCCGCGTACGGAAGGGCTGACCGGTAAAGATCGTACGGATTACCTGGCGCAGGTGAAAGAAGTTCTGCCACAGTTACGTTTCGATTAACCCTTACGCGCAGAAAGCCGGTACGCAATGGTGTGCCGGCTTTTTTATTTTGTGCGCGGCAGGGTGCGCCGCTACACTATCATCAGATTTATTGTTTGCGTCATCAGGCACTGGACGAGCATGGAAACAAAAAAAAATAATATTGAGTACATCCCTGAATTTGAAAAATCCTTTCGCCATCCCCGTTACTGGGGCGCCTGGTTGGGCGTCGCGGCAATGGCGGGCATCGCCTTAACGCCAGCCTCTTTTCGCGACCCGCTGCTCGCAAAGCTGGGGCGTTTTGCCGGACGCATGGGCAAAAGCTCGCGTCGTCGTGCGCTGATCAATTTATCGTTGTGCTTTCCCGAACGAAGCGAAGCGCAACGCGAGGCCATTGTTGATGAGATGTTCGCCACCGCGCCGCAGGCGATGGCAATGATGGCGGAGCTGGCGATACGCGGCCCTGAAAAAATACAGTCACGCGTTGACTGGGAAGGGCTGGAGATCATCGACGAGATGCGTCGTAATGACGAAAAGGTGATATTTCTGGTGCCGCACGGCTGGGGTGTGGATATTCCGGCGATGCTGATGGCTTCGCAGGGGCAGAAAATGGCGGCGATGTTCCATAACCAGGGAAATCCGGTGTTTGATTATGTCTGGAACACGGTGCGTCGTCGTTTCGGCGGTCGTCTCCATGCGCGTAACGACGGCATCAAGCCGTTTATACAGTCGGTGCGCCAGGGTTACTGGGGCTACTACCTTCCCGATCAGGATCACGGTCCGGAACACAGCGAGTTTGTCGATTTCTTTGCAACGTACAAAGCGACGCTGCCAGCGATTGGTCGCCTGATGAAAGTGTGCCGCGCGCGCGTCATCCCCCTGTTCCCGGTCTATGACGGTAAAACCCATCGCCTGACTATTCAGGTTCGCCCGCCGATGGACGATCTGTTGACCGCTGACGACAACACTATTGCCCGTCGGATGAACGAGGAAGTGGAAATCTTTGTCGGCCCGCACCCTGAGCAATATACCTGGATCCTGAAGCTGCTGAAAACACGCAAGCCGGGTGAAATCCAGCCATACAAGCGCAAAGAGCTGTATCCCATCAAATAAAAAAAAACCTCTCGTCAGAGAGGTTTTTTTACTCACAGCAGAGGACGGCGGCTTCATCTGCCCATGCCTGTACGGGCATGGGCCGGAGAAACCGGGCAAACATCACGTTACTCTACGGTCAGAATGCGTGTGGTATTGGTAGATCCGATGGTGCTCATCACATCACCCTGGGTCACGATCACCAGATCGCCGGAGACCAGATAGCCTTTGTCGCGCAGCAGGTTTACCGCTTCGCTTGCAGCTACCACACCGTCAGCCGCGCTGTCAAAATGTACCGGCGTAACGCCACGATACAGAGACGTCAGGTTCAGCGTGCGCTCATGGCGGGACATGGCGAAGATCGGCAGACCGGAACTGATGCGAGAGGTCATCAGCGCGGTACGACCAGACTCGGTCATGGTGATGATCGCAGTCACGCCCTTCAGATGGTTCGCGGCGTACATGGCGGACATTGCAATGGCCTCTTCCACGTTGTCGAACTGAACGTCCAGACGGTGTTTAGAGACGTTGATGCTCGGGATTTTTTCCGCGCCGAGGCATACGCGCGCCATTGCGGCGACGGTTTCCGCCGGGTACTGGCCTGCGGCTGTTTCTGCTGACAGCATGACCGCATCGGTCCCATCCAGCACGGCGTTAGCCACGTCCATAACTTCCGCGCGGGTAGGCATAGGGTTGGTGATCATCGACTCCATCATCTGGGTGGCGGTAATCACCGCGCGGTTCAGCTGACGCGCGCGACGAATCAGTGCTTTCTGAATACCGACCAGCTCCGGGTCGCCAATCTCAACGCCGAGGTCGCCACGGGCAACCATCACCACATCGGAGGCCAGAATGATGTCATCCATCGCGTTCTGATCGCACACCGCTTCAGCACGTTCCACTTTGGCAACGATTTTCGCATCACAGCCCGCGTCACGCGCCAGGCGACGCGCGTAGTTCAGATCTTCGCCGCAGCGCGGGAAGGAGACGGCGAGATAATCAACGCCGATCAGCGCGGCAGTAACGATATCCGCTTTGTCTTTTTCGGTCAGCGCTTCCGCAGACAGACCGCCGCCCAGCTTGTTTATGCCTTTATTATTGGAAAGCGGTCCACCGACGGTTACCTCGGTGAACACTTTCATGCCCTGAACTTCCAGTACTTTCAACTGAACGCGTCCGTCGTCGAGCAGCAGAATGTCGCCAGGCACGACGTCCGCCGGCAGTCCTTTATAATCGATGCCGACTTTCTCTTTGTCGCCTTCGCCTTTGCCGAGGTTGGCGTCTAACAGGAATTTATCGCCGATGTTGAGGAAAACCTTGCCTTCTTTGAAGGTTGAAACACGAATTTTTGGCCCCTGGAGGTCTCCCAGAATCGCCACGTGGCGTCCCAGTTTGGCGGCAATCTCACGAACTTTATCCGCGCGCATTTTATGATCTTCTGGCGAGCCGTGAGAGAAATTCATGCGCACCACGTTGGCGCCCGCGGCGATAATCTTCTCAAGATTGTTATCGCGGTCAGTAGCCGGGCCTAAGGTGGTGACGATCTTGGTTCTGCGAAGCCTTCTGGACATGTAATACTCCGTTAACTAAAACAACTTGGTGTTGCGTGAATATTGATCCGGCGGTTCTGAAAACCTTTACATAGCATAGCGAACAAAACCGGATGACGAAAAAAGGTCGTACTTATTATTGCTGTTAGCGGTTATCACTCTTGATGAGTAATTCTTTATCAAAACGCGATTCCTTAAGCGCTTCCTTGACACGCTTCAAGTTATCTCTGAATTTTGCCCCACGACGCAAAGTAAATCCTGTTGCCAGCACATCTATCACGGTCAATTGCGCAAGTCGAGAGACCATGGGCATATAAATGTCAGTATCTTCCGGTACATCCAGGGTAATCGCCAGCGTGGCTTCTCGGGCCAGCGGCGTACCGGCGGAGGTGAGAGCAATGACCATCGCATCGTTTTCGCGCGCCAGTTGCGCCAGCTCAACCAGACTTTTGGTTCGCCCGGTGTGAGAGATCAGCACGACCACATCATCGTCGCTACAATTCATACAGCTCATCCGTTGCAGCACGATATCGTCCGAATAGATCACCGGGACGTTGAAGCGGAAAAACTTATTCATCGCGTCATGGGCGACGGCGGCAGAGGAACCGAGGCCGAAAAATGCGATTTTTTTCGCCTGGGTGAGGAGATCTACCGCGCGGTTAACCGCCGACTTGTCCAGTGACTGGCGAACGTGATCGAGGCTTGCCATCGCGGATTCAAAAATTTTTCCCGTATATGACTCTACGCTGTCATCTTCATCGACATTGCGATTTACATACGGGGTACCATTTGCCAGACTTTGCGCCAGATGCAGTTTAAAATCCGGAAACCCCCGGGTCTCCATACTGCGGCAGAAGCGGTTGACGGTAGGTTCGCTGACGTTGGCTTCCTGAGCAAGGGTCGCGATACTGCAGTGAATCGCCCGTTCTGGCGAGGCAAGAATAACATCGGCGACTTTGCGTTCAGATTTGCTTAAATGTTCCAGTTGAGACTGGATTTTTTCCAGCATATTCATGATGTAAACTCAAGGATATGACGATTTCAGTAATACAGGAAATCGAGCGGCGATTTTGGTAGATAGTACCCCTGCTGGCCCATGAAGGGGGGAAAATGGTCAGTATAGTTGTTGTTTTTTTTCATAACATGATCAGCATCTTATTTTGTCCTGATGTCATGCTTACAAAAACGACACCCCTTTTTACACGATCGCGCCACTCAACAACAAAACGGCGCGACGATCGCCAACCGCACGGGTGGTTAACCGTTTACGGTTTCAGGATTCACGTAAAAGCAGTACAGTGCACTGTAATAAAATTACAAGTAATGCCTGGCAACGCACCAGGATAGCTAACTAAGGAGAATGACATGGCGGTAACGCAAACAGCCCAGGCCTGTGACCTGGTCATTTTCGGCGCGAAAGGCGACCTTGCGCGTCGTAAATTGCTGCCTTCCCTGTATCAGTTGGAAAAAGCCGGTCAGATCAACCCGGAGACCCGCATTATCGGGGTAGGGCGCGCGGACTGGGATAAAGAGGCCTATACCCGGGTTGTTCGTGAAGCCCTTGAAACCTTCATGAAAGAGAATATCGACGAAAGTTTATGGGATACCCTGAGCGGTCGTCTGGATTTTTGCAATCTGGACGTCAATGACACCGCGGCGTTTACCCGTCTGGGCGACATGCTGGACCAGAAAAACCGTACCACCATTAACTACTTCGCTATGCCGCCAAGTACCTTTGGCGCGATTTGCAAAGGTCTGGGCGAAGCCAAACTGAACGCTAAACCGGCGCGCGTGGTGATGGAAAAACCGCTGGGAACATCGCTGGCGACATCGCGCGAGATCAACGATCAGGTTGGCGAGTATTTTGAAGAGTGCCAGGTTTACCGTATTGACCACTATCTGGGGAAAGAGACGGTTTTAAACCTGCTGGCGTTGCGTTTTGCCAACTCGCTGTTCGTCAACAACTGGGATAACCGCACGATTGATCATGTGGAAATTACCGTTGCCGAGGAAGTGGGGATCGAAGGCCGCTGGGGCTACTTTGACCAGGCAGGCCAGATGCGCGATATGATCCAGAACCATCTGTTGCAAATCCTGTGCATGATTGCGATGTCTCCGCCGTCCGATCTCACCGCAGACAGTATTCGTGACGAAAAAGTGAAGGTGTTAAAGTCGCTGCGTCGCATTGATCGTTCCAACGTGCGTGAAAAAACGGTCCGCGGCCAGTACACCACCGGCTTTGCCCAGGGTAAAAAAGTACCGGGTTATCTGGAAGAAGAAGGCGCGAACAAGAGCAGTAACACTGAAACGTTTGTGGCGATTCGCGTGGACATCGACAACTGGCGCTGGGCGGGCGTGCCGTTCTACTTGCGTACCGGCAAGCGTTTGCCGACCAAATGCTCCGAGGTGGTGGTGTACTTCAAGACGCCTGAACTCAACCTGTTCAAAGAGTCATGGCAGGATCTGCCGCAGAACAAACTGACCATCCGTCTGCAGCCGGATGAAGGGGTGGATATTCAGGTATTGAACAAGGTGCCGGGCCTCGATCACAAGCACAACCTGCAAATTACCAAGCTCGATCTGAGCTACTCCGAAACCTTCAATCAGACGCATCTGGCGGATGCTTACGAGCGGTTGCTGCTGGAAACCATGCGCGGCATTCAGGCGCTGTTCGTGCGTCGCGACGAAGTGGAAGAAGCATGGAAGTGGGTGGACTCCATTACCGAAGCATGGGCAATGGACAATGACGCGCCGAAACCGTATCAGGCCGGGACCTGGGGACCTGTCGCCTCGGTGGCGATGATCACCCGCGACGGGCGTTCCTGGAATGAATTCGAGTAAAAGCGTCCCTGCTACTAAGGTGTTATTTTACCGGTAACATGATCTAACACAGATTGTAGAACAATTTTTGCACTTTTAAGCCTCGCGTGGATTCACCCGCGGGGCTTTTTTTATTACACTGCCTGAAACGATTTTGCCCCTGAGCTACTGCTTGCCAGCGTTTTCCGGGTCCCGGGACCCATTGATGAATGTTGCTAAACCGGTCGCTCTGACAAATAAATTTCAGGAGCCGTTATGAATCCGAATTTGTTACGCGTAACACAGCGCATTATTGAACGTTCTCGCGAGACCCGTTCTGCCTACCTTGCTCGTATTGAGCAGGCCAAATCTTCAACCGTTCACCGCTCGCAGCTGGCGTGCGGCAACCTGGCGCATGGCTTTGCCGCCTGCCAGCCGGAAGATAAAGCCTCCCTGAAAAGCATGTTGCGTAACAATATCGCGATCATCACCTCATACAACGACATGCTCTCGGCGCATCAGCCTTATGAACACTATCCGGATATTATTCGTAAAGCGCTGCACTCGGCGAATGCGGTCGGACAGGTGGCGGGCGGCGTTCCGGCAATGTGTGATGGCGTAACGCAGGGGCAGGACGGTATGGAGCTTTCCCTGCTGAGCCGTGAAGTGATCGCGATGTCGGCGGCGGTTGGACTGTCGCACAACATGTTTGACGGTGCGCTGTTCCTCGGCGTGTGCGACAAAATTGTGCCGGGCCTGGTGATGGCTGCGCTGTCGTTTGGTCACCTGCCGTCAATCTTTATCCCATCAGGCCCGATGGCCAGTGGTTTAGCGAATAAAGAAAAGGTGCGTATTCGTCAGCTGTACGCTGAAGGGAAAGTGGATCGGATGGCGCTGCTGGAGTCGGAAGCGGCCTCTTACCATGCGCCAGGCACCTGTACCTTCTACGGAACGGCCAACACCAACCAGATGGTGGTGGAATTTATGGGCATGCAGCTGCCGGGATCCTCTTTTGTGCATCCGGATGCGCCGCTGCGTGAAGCGCTGACCGTGGCGGCGGCGCGTCAGGTGACGCGTCTGACCGGCAACGGCAACGACTGGATGCCGATCGGTAAAATGATCGATGAAAAAGTGGTGGTCAACGGGATTGTCGCGCTGCTGGCAACCGGAGGTTCCACCAACCACACAATGCACCTGGTGGCAATGGCGCGTGCGGCGGGCATTCAGATCAACTGGGATGACTTCTCGGATCTGTCGGACGTCGTGCCGCTGATGGCGCGCCTGTACCCGAACGGTCCGGCAGACATTAACCACTTCCAGGCGGCGGGTGGCGTACCGGTGCTGATGCGCGAACTGCTGAATGCGGGCCTGCTGCATGAAGACGTCAATACCGTGGCGGGCTTCGGTCTGAAGCGCTACACCCTGGAACCGTGGCTGAATAACGGCGAGCTTGACTGGCGTGATGGCGCACAGAAATCACTGGACAACAATGTCATTGCCGCTTTTGATCAGCCGTTTTCCCATCACGGTGGAACGAAGGTACTGAGCGGGAATTTGGGTCGCGCAGTCATGAAAACGTCTGCGGTGCCGGTTGAGAATCAGATTATCGAAGCCCCCGCCGTGGTCTTCGAAAGCCAACATGACGTTTTACCGGCCTTTGAAGCAGGTCTGCTGGACAAAGATTGCGTCGTGGTTGTCCGTCATCAGGGACCAAAGGCGAACGGAATGCCAGAATTACATAAACTCATGCCGCCACTTGGTGTATTATTGGACCGCTGTTTCAAAATTGCGTTAGTTACCGATGGACGGCTTTCGGGTGCTTCAGGTAAAGTGCCTTCAGCCATCCATGTTACCCCGGAAGCCTACGACGGCGGCCTGCTGGCGAAAGTGCGCGATGGCGACCTTATTCGGGTGAACGGACAGACAGGGGAATTAACGCTGCTGGTTGATGACGCGGAACTTGCCGCCCGCCAGCCTCACATTCCGGATCTGAGCGCTTCGCGTATCGGTACCGGTCGTGAGATGTTTAGCGCGCTGCGTGAAAAACTTTCCGGCGCGGAGCAGGGCGCAACCTGTATCACTTTTTAAGACTCATTTTGTAATCAGGCGAGAGAAAAACTCTGATGAAAAACTGGAAAACAAGTGCAGAAGCAATCCTGACCACCGGCCCGGTTGTCCCGGTGATCGTGGTGAATAAACTGGAACACGCTGTGCCGATGGCAAAAGCGTTAGTTGCCGGTGGTGTGCGCGTACTGGAAGTCACGTTACGTACCGCCTGTGCGATGGATGCTATCCGCGCTATCGCCAAAGAGGTGCCGGAAGCCATTGTCGGCGCGGGGACCGTACTCAACCCGCAGCAACTGGCGGACGTCACTGCTGCCGGCGCGCAGTTCGCCATCAGCCCGGGTCTGACCGAGCCGTTACTGAAAGCGGCAACGGAAGGTACGATCCCGCTTATTCCGGGGATCAGCACGGTTTCTGAACTGATGCTGGGAATGGACTACGGCCTGAAAGAGTTTAAATTCTTCCCGGCGGAAGCCAACGGCGGCACCAAAGCGCTGCAGGCGATTGCGGGTCCGTTCTCACAGGTACGTTTCTGCCCGACCGGCGGCATTTCTCCGGCCAACTACCGTGATTACCTGGCGCTGAAAAGCGTGCTGTGTATCGGCGGTTCCTGGCTGGTGCCGAACGATGCGCTGGAAGCGGGTGACTACGACCGTATTACCCGCCTGGCGCGCGAAGCAGTAGAAGGCGCGAAGCAGTAATTAGCGGTTATGTCGTTTATCAGGCCTACGCGCGGCTGTAGGCCTGATGGCGATTCAACCTTTGACAATCACCTGACGGGCCGCGTCTTTTGCGCTCATCACTGCCGCGTCAACGTTTTCTCCTGTCGCCAGGACGACCCCCAGACGACGGGTTCCATCGATTTCCGGCTTACCGAATAAGCGTATCTGCAAGCCTGCGCCAACCGCATTCTGCACCTGGTCAAACGTGACGTTCTGGCTGGACAATGACGGTAAAATCACCGCTGAAGCTGACGGCCCGTACTGGCGGATAGCGCCCACCGGCAGACCGAGAAAGGCGCGTACGTGAAGGGCAAACTCGGACAGATCCTGCGAAATCAGTGTCACCATTCCGGTGTCGTGTGGACGAGGGGAAACTTCGCTAAAAATGACCTCATCGCCGCAGACAAACAGCTCAACGCCAAACAGCCCGTGGCCGCCTAACGCCAGCACCACTTTACGTGCAATCTCCTGGGCGCGTTCGAGCGCCAGCGCGCTCATCTGCTGCGGCTGCCAGGATTCACGGTAGTCGCCATCTTCCTGACGATGGCCCACCGGCGCGCAGAAATGCACGCCGTCGACAGCGCTAACGGTCAACAGGGTAATTTCGAAGTCGAAATTCACCACGCCTTCCACTATCACTCGCCCGGCCCCCGCGCGACCGCCTTGCTGCGCATACGCCCAGGCCTGGGCCAGTTGTTCTTCGGAACGGATAAAACTTTGTCCTTTGCCGGAGGAGCTCATCACCGGTTTCACAATGCAGGGATAGCCAATTTCGCTGACGGCCTCACGAAAGCTGGCTTCGCTGTCGGCAAAACGGAAAGGGGACGTGGGCAGCGCCAGCGCCTCCGCCGCCAGGCGGCGAATACCTTCACGGTTCATCGTCAGTTGTGTCGCGCGGGCGCAGGGGACAACGTTCAGACCCTCCTGCTCCAGTTGTACCAGCATGTCAGTGGCGATAGCTTCGATTTCCGGTACGATAAAATGCGGTTTCTCCTGTTCAACCACACGTCGCAGAGCGTTCCCGTCCAGCATATTGATGACGTGAGAACGGTGCGCGACATGCATCGCTGGAGCGTCGGCATAACGATCGACCGCGATAACCTCAATGCCGAGGCGCTGACACTCTATCGCCACTTCTTTACCCAGCTCGCCGGAACCTAACAACATCACCCGAGTGGCTGCCGGACGCAGCGCTGTACCTAATAACGTCATACAAATATCCCCCGATAAAATTGGCCGCAGTATATACGAAAACGTTTGCGTCTGTCTTTATTACCAGGTTGATTTCAGGCCGTAAATGGAATATACTGTATATAAATACAGTAATATTGAGAGGCTGCAAAATGGCGGTTGAAGTTAAATACGTAGTCATTCGTGAAGGTGAGGAAAAAATGTCATTTACCAGCAAAAAGGAAGCCGATGCGTATGACAAGATGCTGGACACGGCGGATCTGCTTGACACCTGGCTTGAACAGTCGCCGTTAGCGCTGGAAGACGAACAGCGTGAAGCGCTTTCCCTGTGGCTGGCAGAACAGAAAGATGTCCTGAGCACTATTCTCAGAACCGGCAAATTGCCATCGCCGCAGGTGGTTGAGTCCGCGGAAGACGACACCCAGGCCGCCTGAGTCTGACTTGCGCTCCTGCCGTTTTGTACCATGCTTTTTCTGAGTCAACGCAATGGGCTACGGAGAAAAACATGAACAAAACGGGCGCGCTGCTGAGCCTGCTGCTGGTTGCCAGCGCAACGGCGTATGCAGCCAGTACAGACAGCAAAACGGTCAAATTTCCTCAGTGTGAAGGGCTGGATGCCGCGGGCATTGCGGCGAGCGTTAAGCGCGATTATCAACAAAATCGTATTGCGCGCTGGCCTGACGATCAAAAGCATGTTGGTCAGGCCGATCCTGTTGCCTGGGTTAACCCGAAAGAAATTACCGGCCAGGATGGAAAATGGCAGGTGCCGCTGACCGTACGCGGCAAAAGCGCGGATATACACTATAACGTCAGCGTCGATTGCAAAGCCGGCAAGGCGGAGTATCAGCCGCAGTAACGTCATAATTTGCGCATCTTTTGCAGGAAAATACATTTCCTGACATCCCCTCGGGTACGATTTGAAGATTCATTGTCAGTACTTGAGGGGCAAAAATGGCTAACTGGCTAAATCAATTACAATCTTTGCTTGGACAGAGCGGAGCGTCTTCGTCGTCTTCCTCTTCCGGTCAGCAAGGATTAAGTAAACTGTTGGTTCCCGGCGCGCTGGGTGGCCTGGCAGGTTTACTGGTCGCAAATAAATCTTCCCGTAAATTACTCAGCAAATATGGCACTGGCGCGCTGCTCGCGGGCGGTGGCGCGATTGCTGGCACAGTATTATGGAACAAGTACAAAGACAGAGTGCGTGCCGCCCATCAGGACGAGCCGCAATTTGGCGCGCAGAGTTCGCCGCTGGATGTGCGCACCGAGCGTTTGATCCTGGCGCTGGTTTTCGCTGCAAAAAGCGATGGTCATATTGATGCGAAAGAGCGCGCCGCTATCGAGCAGCAGTTGCGTGAAGCGGGCGTGGAAGAGCAGGGGCGCGTGTTCATCGAGAAGGCTATTGAGCAACCGCTCGATCCGCAGCGTCTGGCCGAGGGCGTTCGCAACGAAGAAGAAGCGCTTGAGGTTTACTTCCTGAGCTGTGCGGCCATTGATATTGATCACTTTATGGAGCGCAGCTACCTTAACGCGCTGGGCGATGCGTTGAAAATCCCGCAGGATGTCCGCGAAGGTATTGAACAGGATCTCAAACAGCAAAAGCTGGCGTTACCCGGCTAACCGCTGAATGCAGCATGTTTCGCTTGCATCATTCGTGAGTTTTGCCACCCTTAGAGGATGTATAATCACGAAAGAACAGTGACATGCTGCCGAAAGCCAATCGTATTCCCTACGCCATGACGGTCCATGGCGATACACGCATCGATAATTATTACTGGCTGCGGGACGATAGCCGCTCGCAGCCGGAAGTCCTTGACTACCTGCGCCAGGAAAACGCCTACGGGCATCAGGTCATGTCCACCCAGCAGGCATTGCAGGACCGCGTACTGAAAGAAATTATCGATCGCATTCCCCCGCGCGAAGTCTCCGCGCCTTATGTGAAGAACGGTTATCGCTATCGCCATATTTACGAACCGGGCTGCGAGTACGCCATTTATCAGCGTCAGTCGGCGCTCAGTGAAGAATGGGATGAATGGGTCACGCTACTTGACGGCAACAAACGGGCGGCGCATAGCGAGTTTTACACCCTTGGCGGGCTGGCTATTACTCCTGACAACTCGATTATGGCGATAGCGGAAGATTACCTGTCCCGCCGTCAGTACGGGATTCGTTTCCGTAATCTTGACAGCGGCAACTGGTATCCGGAAATGCTCGATAATGTCGCCCCCGAGTTTGTCTGGGCGAATGATTCTCTGACCTTCTATTATGTGCGCAAGCATGCCACAACGCTGTTGCCTTATCAGGTCTGGCGCCATACCGTTGGCACGCCGTCGAATCACGACGAACTGATCTACGAAGAAAAAGACGATACGTTTTACGTCAGCCTGCATAAAACAACCTCGCAGCATTACATTGTGATCCATCTTGGTAGCGCGACGACCAGCGAAGTGCGGCTGCTGGATGCCGAGTTGGCCGACGCTGAACCGTTCGTCTTTTTGCCGCGTCGTAAAGATCACGAGTACAGCCTTGATCATTACCAGCACAAGTTCTACCTGCGTTCGAACCGTGACGGCAAAAACTTCGGTCTGTATCGCACTCGTGTCCGTGACGAAAAAAAATGGGAAACGCTGATCCCGCCGCGGGACGCTATCATGCTGGAAGGCTTTACCCTGTTTACTGACTGGCTGGTTGTGGAAGAGCGGCAGCGCGGACTGACCAGCCTGCGGCAAATTAACCGTAAAACGCGAGAAGTCATAGGCATCGCCTTTGATGATCCGGCTTATGTCACCTGGCTTGCTTATAATCCGGAGCCGGAAACCTCACGACTGCGTTACGGCTACTCTTCCATGACCACGCCCGACACGCTGTTTGAACTGGACATGGACACCGGTGAGCGTCGGGTGATTAAGCAAACGGAAGTGCCCGGTTTCGACGCCGCAAACTACCGAAGCGAGCACGTGTGGATAACCGCGCGCGACGGCGTCGAAGTGCCGGTATCGTTGGTCTATAACCAAAAGTATTTTCGTAAGGGGCAAAATCCGCTGCTGGTCTACGGCTACGGGTCGTATGGCTCCTGTATGGATGCTGATTTCAGCAGTAGCCGCTTAAGCCTGCTGGATCGCGGCTTCGTCTATGCCATTGTCCATGTGCGAGGCGGCGGTGAGTTGGGACAGCAGTGGTACGAAGACGGTAAATTTCTTAAGAAGCGCAATACGTTCAATGATTATCTAGATGCGTGCGACGCGCTGCTCGCGTTGGGTTTTGGCTCGCCTTCGCACTGTTACGCTATGGGTGGCAGCGCCGGTGGTATGTTGATGGGGGTTGCCATTAACGAACGTCCCGAGCTTTTTCATGGTGTGATTGCCCAGGTGCCTTTTGTTGATGTGGTCACGACGATGCTGGATGAGTCGATCCCGCTGACGACCGGGGAATTTGAGGAGTGGGGAAACCCGAAAGATCCTCAGTATTACGCGTATATGAAAAGCTACAGCCCTTACGATAACGTCACCGCACAGGCTTACCCTCACATGCTGGTCACGACCGGGTTACATGACTCGCAGGTGCAATACTGGGAGCCGGCGAAATGGGTGGCAAAACTGCGCGAGTTGAAAACCGACGATCGCTTGTTGCTGCTCTGCACTGACATGGATTCGGGACACGGCGGGAAGTCAGGTCGCTTTAAATCGTATGAAGGCGTGGCGCTGGAATTCGCTTTTCTGATTGGCCTGGCCCAGGGGACGTTACCGGGGCAAGGCGAGCATTAAGCGTTTTCCAGATAGTGCTTTAATGTTAAGCGCAGCTCCGGGCTCATGCTGTCGAGATTATTAAACAGCCAGCGCAGATAGCCCGGATCGCGCTCTGCGATCTCAGACACCGGTTTACCGCGGTATTTGCCAAAGGTGAAGGTGGTGAGCAGCGCCGGACGTCCGGTAATCTCGACCATCTGCTCTGGCGTCCAGCCTGAACTGTTCATGATATCGATCAGCAAGGCCGCCGTAATATAGCAATCATATAATGCGCGGTGGTGGTGCAGGCCGGCCGGGGTTTGCACGTTCAGCTTACGGGATTTATACAGCGCCATATTGCTGTATTTGATGCCGGGCCACAGCCGACGCGACAGCTTCATGGTGCAAATCCACTCACCCGGCATATCCGGGAGCACGCGCCGGTCGAAGCTGGCGTTATGCGCAACGTACCACTCGCTTCCGTAATAGTGCGGAATAATCTCTTCAATCCAGGGTTTATCGGCCACCATCGCTTCGGTAATACGGTGGATCGCCATCGCCTGAGGGGAAATAGGGCGGTCAGGACGCACCAGGTGGCTCATCGGGTTGACGATCTGACCATCGATTACGTCGACAGAGGCGATCTCGACAATCCCGCCCTGTAAGCCACAGGTTTCTGTATCGATGATGCGTAGCATGTAACACTCCTGACCGAAAACGACTAGCGTAATGGAATGATATCACCTTGCCAACCCCGTGGGGTGCGCTGTCCCGTTAATAACAGCGGACCGCGGTCAGCGCGAACGATAAGTCGACCACTTTCATCCCATAATGCGCTGTTGCCACGCGCATTGGCCATCAGTACGGCAATCGAAAATTTATGAGAAAAGTTTTGCAACCGTGACGTTGAGGAGAGTAATTCTGGCTCGCCGACGCTC
This sequence comes from Citrobacter sedlakii NBRC 105722, assembly GCF_000759835.1. GTDB lineage: Bacteria > Pseudomonadota > Gammaproteobacteria > Enterobacterales > Enterobacteriaceae > Citrobacter_A > Citrobacter_A sedlakii. The sequence continues at coordinate 37,806 of NZ_BBNB01000007.1, read as the reverse complement.
TGGCTGGTGGTGAACAGTGAAAACGCCGGGTCCAGATCCATGCCTTCCGGTTGATCATCCACCACGCGTATCGTTTTAAGATCGTTGCCAAGGCAAGCGCCAAGACTGTGATGATAGGTACGCGGCGCGGTCATCCACGGCGCAAAAACGGCCATGCCTTTGACAAAGCGCTCATTATGCTCCACGGGCAGGCCGGCAATGATTGTCATACGATGATGCGCTGCAGCCCAGGACAGCGGTTGGAGCAGACTGGCATCCGGCGGCGCAGGTAACGCCTTTCGGTCGTCAGCGCAGCCGGACAATGAAAGGGATGGAAAGACCAGCAAATTGCAATGTTGTTGGGCCGCCGCTTCGATAAAGGCGAGATGCTGTGCAACGCGCTCGCGGACAGGTGTTTTTAGGGGTTCATACTGCGCGGCAGCGATTTTCCAGTTCGACATAATGACTTCCTTTTCATAGTGTCTACAATCGTTCTTAAATGATAGATTAAGAATAGACTTATACTGTAGCAGGCAATATGTAAGGATATGTAACTTTAAAGCAAAACGTTATTTTACTTTTGGCTCATACGGTAAACGTGACAACGTCACAGACGTCAGGCGGTGGGCGATAAGACGCTCGCGGAACCAGTCGCGCAGATGCTCTGGCTGTTCGCGCTCCACAACCTCGGCGACGACGGGCATGTTATAGCGTTCTTTAAACGCCACGCCAGCGGCCGCCAGATCGACATTCACTTTATCCATTTCAGCTTGTTCAAGCTGAGCGAGATTTTTTTGCATGGTCTTCTCCTTAGGTATTGCGCGCAAAAGTTACTAAGAGACCGCCGCGATGGCAAGTCGCAATTGATGCGTCTCGACTCAAACATTATAGAGGGTTATCCTCTGAAGATAAGACATAACAAAAAGGAATAGTTGATATGGTCACTCCTGCACGTACGCTCCTGTTTCTGACCGCCATGCTGACGACGCCCGTAGTCTGGTCGCATGCGCATCTGACGCATCAGTATCCGGCTGCTAATGCCAATGTAACCGCCGCGCCGCAGGCGCTCACCCTTAACTTTTCTGAAGGGATTGAGCAAGGTTTCAGCGGTGTGACAATTACCGGTCCAAAGCAGGAGGCTATCAAAACACGGCCCGCCAGGCGCAACGAACAGGATAAAACGCAACTGATTGTGCCCCTTGATGACGCACTGCCGCCGGGGACGTATACGGTTAACTGGCACGTTGTGTCCGTTGATGGCCATAAAACCAAAGGGCAGTACACGTTTAGCGTGAAATAAGTATGCTGTCGCTCACCTGGGTCACGCTTCGTTTCATTCATTTTACCGCGCTGATGCTGATATTTGGCAGCGCGCTTTACGGTGCGTGGCTGGCGCCGGCGGCGCTTCGTCGTCTGATGAATTGCCGGTTTTTACGTTTGCAACAGTACGCTGCTGGCGCGAGTTTTCTGACTGCGGCGCTGATGCTGGCAGTGCAGGGCGGATTGATGGGCTCCGGGTGGCAGGATGTATTCTCTGTGTCAATCTGGCGCGCGGTTCTGCAAACCCAGTTCGGCGGCGTCTGGCTATGGCAAATTATTCTCGCCCTTGTGACGCTGGTGGCAGCGCTTCTCGTTCCGCGAAATTTACCGCGACTGCTGCTGATTTTAGCGTTTGCCCAGTTTGCATTGCTGGCGGGCGTCGGCCATGCCACGCTGCATACAGGCATTTCTGGCGCGCTACAGCGGAGCAATCACGCGCTGCATTTGCTCTGTGCTTCGGCCTGGTTTGGCGGTCTGATACCAGTCCTCTACTGTATGCGCCTGGCAAAAGGCCGCTGGCGTCAGCAGGCCATCGCCGCCATGATGCGTTTCTCGCAATATGGTCATCTCGCCGTGGCGGGCGTGTTGATCACCGGGATCGCGAATGTCGTATTTATTCAGGGATTCTCCCTCCCCTGGCGAAGCGGCTGGGGCCAGTTGCTTTTGTTAAAATGTGCACTTGTGGTGCTAATGGTGGCAATTGCGTTGCTGAATCGGTATGTTCTCGTACCACGGATGCGGCTGGGACATTGCCGTATCAATCAGTATTTTATCTGGATGACAAAAATTGAATGGGGTATGGGAGCGGCGGTTCTGGCGATTGTCAGTCTGTTCGCGACTCTGGAACCGTTCTGAAGAACAGGCAAAATTCATGAAAAAAATGATTCTTTCTTTGCTGCTGTTGGTCAGCTCCGGCGCGGCGCTGGCGGCACCGCAGGTCATTACCGTTAGCCGTTTTGAAGTGGGTAAAGATAAGTGGGCGTTCAATCGGGAAGAAGTGATGCTGACATGTCGACCGGGAAACGCGCTGTATGTGATCAATCCGAGTACGCTGGTCCAGTATCCGCTTAATGACGTGGCGCAGCAGCAGGTGGCCAGCGGAAAAACCAACGCTCAGCCTATTCACGTTATTCAAATAGACGATCCGGCAAAGCCAGGGGAAAAAATGAGTCTTACGCCCTTTATCGAACGCGCCGAAAAACTCTGCTAATTACCAAAAATATCTTTCTGATTTCCAATAAAAAACCGCAAGTATCGTCGAAACGCGCTTGCGGTTTTTGCTTTTTAGCACATGACGGATGCCTGTTTTTTCCAACCACTTTCGCCATGGACTGGAAAACCTGGCGTCGTCATCTATTCTTATAAGGCAAGGCGACTTAGCCTGCATTAATGCCAACTTTTAGCGCACGGCTCTCTCCCAAGAGCCATTTCCCTGGACCGAATACAGGAATCGTATTCGGTCTCTTTTTATCTGCCTTTAGGCGATATCGCGTGAAAGGCAGGCCCGTCATCACCAGTAAGCTGGCGTTACGGTCAGTTTTGTTATACCACAGCAAAAAACGGTTTAACATTTCTTTTACGAAAAATCAGTGCTTCTATCACGTCCAGTCGGCGACGCTGGAAGCAGAGTTGTCATGGAGTGGGGCGTCAACGGCCGAACTCACTTGTGTTGCGAAGTGAGCAAGCCTCCATTGTGAAAAAGTCCCTGCAGGTTACGTACACCGACTTTCTGATAGATGCGCGAACGATGCGCATATATGGTTTTAGGGCTTACGTTAAGGGCTTTCGCGATGCTGTCAACACGTTTACCTTTCAGAATCATACGAATGATCTGATGCTCGCGTCGGGTGAAACGCGACAATAGCTGATTGCTGGTGATGTTGATATTTTGTGGCGCGCGTTTTTGCAAAATAAAGTCTCGCAAATTTTTTTTGATCTCTGCCACTGGCGCGCCTTTAGCTAAGCAACAGTCAACCTCGGCAATAGGCAATTCCTTATGGATAACAAGCATCATCGAACCGAAAATTTTCATTCCCTGAATTAAGTTAAGCACCTGGGAATTGCCGATCAGCCGCACATCGTAATCTGCGATAAGCAGTCTGTCTTCATTTTGAATCATATCCTGAAAGTTCATGTGAAATACACTCTCACAATGTACGACGTTATAAAGCACTCCTTTTTCGCTCAGGATCTCTGGCAGCATTGAATGGATGATATGCTTTATCGCCATAAAGAAGTAGCGGTCAGTCGTAATAACAGTAATTGTTGACTCATGACATAAGCGTTCAGCGACAGGGCTCAATTTCTTACCCATTTTACTCTCCATAACGGGGCCATATCCTTTTATTACCTTTACTCCATTCGCATGATTAATCACCACGTATAGAGAATCAATGTTTGTTTTTGCGGGAAAAATCCTGGCATAAAAAGATAACGATTTCTGGGTATTTACAGTTTAATGCAATGCGGCGACTAGCTTTTCGACTTTTACGCGAAAAGAAAAATATTTACACTGCCAATTTCTTTTACGTATAATTATATGAATTTAATGGGAATTTTATGTTGGCCTTTTAACAAACTGATTACTATTATGTAGATTAATTATCTTTTATTAACTATCACTGAATCTACTGACTGTGTCTGCATTAAGAAAATTCTTATTTTATGCGCGTTTTTCATGCCTGCATGTGCCATAAACGGGTTAAAATTGTATGCAAAAACACCAATACGGCGGACTTACTTTCTTTTGAAAGCATCATTTGTGAAAAATTATCTAACACATTACTTTTTGATATCATTTCGTTAACATTGTCGGGTGGGATAGGTTTCTTTTTTATTGACAGTAAACGGAAACTTGCCTGGTCAAATTCCTCGTACGTAGAAATGCGCCTTGACCATGTCATCAATAGGGGGATTAGGATTTTTTTCTTAATTTTTTGTGCGGTGTTGCGTTCTTTCTGGCAATTAAAATGTGTGCAGATAAATCATTTTCAAAGATTTATCGTTCAACGTGTTCGACATTGATTATCAGACTAATTTCTTAATCTGCATTTTTATTTAAATTCAAAATAAAGAATTTTGTCCTATTTTTAAGCTAAAGTCTTAATCGACCTTTACTGAGATAATTCGCTGCTTTAGTATTTATTTGTCGAAGGCCTAATAAAACTTAGGGAACATCTGCGTACAGCCGCTGTGATATGTGGTCTGGGCTTATATCATCCTTCGCAAAGAAAAGGGTATTAATAGAAGTGGTTTAATACTCGTGCTACTGCAATTTATTCCGCGTGAATATTTTAATATACATGGAGTTTGTACAATGAGCATCAAAAAAACGTTTCTGGCTGCCGCTTTAATTGCTGGAGGATTTGGCACGCAGGCGCAGGCCGCTGATGGTACGATTTATTTTGAAGGTAAACTGACCGGCACTACCTGTGATATCACCGTTGACGGCCAGGCTTCACCTGCAACAGTCGTTCTGCCGGAAGTCAGCACCTCTCTGCTGCAGACTGAAGGTCAGACAACGGCGGATACCGGTTTTAATATCCAGCTTGCTAACTGCACGGGCGTCACCAGCACATCAACGGCGGCGGCATTCTTCGAAAACGGTTCTACGGTTGACACGACTACCTTTAACTTGCTGAACACTGACGAAAGTGTGCCTGATGGCGCGACCAATGTTCAGCTGCAGTTGGTTGACAAACTGACAGACCTGCCGCTGCAGGTGGGCCACACTAACCAGACAACTACTACTTCACGCATTGATATGAGCAGCGGCGCAGCCAGCCTGCCTTATACCGTGCGTTATTACGCAATGGGCGCGACAACGCCTGGAACAGTGAAAAGCCAGGTTAACTTCAGTATCGATTACGAATAATCATAACGGAAAGAAATTTTCATTATGACTGCAGGCGAGCGTAATGCTCGCCTGAAAAAAGGACTTGAGCGATGAAAATGAAATTACTGCCCCTTATCTTTGCCTTGTTTTCCACGCTTGTGGTCTTTTCCGCAAACAGTGCGGTTATTATTGCTGGCACTCGCGTCGTGTATCCAGAAAAGGATAAAGAAGTTTCCATCAAGATGACCAATAATGGCAAATCACCGGTATTAATCCAGTCGTGGATAGATTCCGGCGATCGTCATTCCCGTCCGGATAATGCCAGGGCTCCCTTTACGTTGACGCCTCCTATTAACCGCGTCGATCCCGGAAAAGGGCAGTCATTGCGGATACGTTATACCGGCGAGACCTTGCCAAAAGATAAAGAGTCTATCTTCTATCTCAATGTACTGGAAATCCCGGCAAAGGTGAAAAACGCCGAGGATAAAAGCATGCTGCAAATGGCTTTTCGTTCTCGTCTGAAGCTTTTTTATCGACCGTCCGGGCTGGCGATGACCGCCAGTGATGCCCAGCAGCAGGTGAAATGGACGCGTCAGGGCACGACGGTAACCGCCAATAATCCCACCCCATATTTTATTAATGTCGCTTACTTTTCTGAGGATCGTGACGGGAAAGTCAGTATTGGCAACGGCGGGATGCTGGCGCCTGGCGAGGTAAAAACCTTTCAGCTCAGCCGTGCTGCGGGTAATTACTATCCCTTCATCATTAACGACTATGGCGCTATGCGTCTTATTGAAACTGAAAAAAAGTAATGCCGAATACAAAATTATAAAGTGCAGTTACAGGAAGATATCATGGAACGGAACCTTAATTTAACCATCACCGGCACAATGACGCTTTGTCCTCTTGCGATTGCCATTGCTACCGCCTGTTTTTCTGTTGCCTGTGCGGCTGATACTTCTTTCGTTGAATTCAATACCAATTTTATTAGTCCTGATAGCAAAAACCGTATTGATATCGCTCGTTTTCAGAAAGGTGTCCCGATCCCCGGGAAATATAACGTTGAAGTGATTATCAACGACGTTGCCATGGGGCAGTATGACCTGCAGGTATCAAATGGATCAGGTCAGAATGTCGACGGTGACATATGTCTGTCGAAAAAAACATTTATCAATCTTGAATTTAATACCGAGAAACTCTCAAGGGAATCGCTCACGCTCCTCAACCGCGCGGAGGATAATGACTGTTTGCCGATAAATCAGATCCTGCCCGAAGCATCGTTCGAGCTGGATACCGGTGAACAAACGCTTAGTCTCGCGATTGCCGATATCTACTTAATTAAGCGCCCGCGTGGTTACGTTAACCCGGCATTATGGGATCAGGGGATCACCGCCGGTATTCTGAACTACAATGCGAACTTTTACCGCAACGTAACCTCGCATAACGAAAGCGATGCGATTTATGCCGGGATTAACAGCGGTTTTAACCTGTTAGGCTGGCATTTTCGCCATAACGGCAGTCTGAGCTGGCAGGAAGACTTTGGCCGTCATTACCAGGCCCTGGATACCTACGTGCAGCGTCATATTCCAGAGATAAGCAGTAAATTAACGCTGGGCGATGCCCACACCACGGGCGAACAGTTTGATACCCTGGCGTTTCGCGGTATTCAACTCGCGAACGCGGAGCAGATGCTGCCTAATTCCCAGCGTGGCTATGCGCCGTTAATTACCGGTATTGCCAGAACCAACGCCAGGGTAAAAGTGATGCAGCAGAACCGTTTGTTGTACGAGACGACGGTTGCGCCAGGCGCGTTCGAAATTAACGATCTCTTTTCCACGGGTTACGGTGGTGAACTTGAAGTCATTGTGGAAGAAGCCGACGGTTCAGTACAGCGTCAGCTCGTGCCGTTTGCCTCCACCAGTAATCTCTTGCGCCCTGGCATCACGCACTACAGCGCTACCCTCGGTACGTTGCGTAAAGGCTGGGTCGAGGATGAACCTTTTCTCGCCGAGTTCACCTGGCGTCGGGGGCTGTCCAATCGATTCACCGCGTATACCGGTATTCAGGGTAACGAGGACTACAAAGCCGGGCAAGTGGGGTTGGCCATGGGAACCCATGTTGGCGCCTTTTCATTCGATGTGACCCATGCCAGGAGCACATTACCGAAAGAGTATGACCGCTTTGGCAAAACGATGTCCGGGGAAAGCTATCAGCTGAAATACAGCCATTCTATTGTTCAAACCGGCAGCAATATCAGCGTGGCGGCCTACCGGTTTTCTACCGAAGGCTACATGGACTTTATGACGGCGATGCAACTGCGAGAGGCGCTGAATCATTATGATAGCCGGCACGAGGTATATCGTCCCAAGAGCCGTCTGGGGATCACGGCTAACCAGCGACTTCCTGATGGTTGGGGGAATTTTTATGCCAGTATTTACCAACAGAATTACTGGAAACAGCATGGGCAGGATCGCCAGTATCAGCTTGGCTATAACAATCACATCGGCCGGGTTAACTATAGCCTGAGCGCCAGCCGTAACCGCAATGGCGAGGGTGACTATGAGACCCGTTATATGCTTAGCCTGAGTATTCCTTTCTCAAGCGGTAGTCCGTTTAGCCAGATGTCCGTCAACCTCAACCGCGACAACGATGGGCGCATGCGCGAACAGATTGGGGTAAGCGGGACGGCGCTGGACAACAATGCCTTCAGCTACAGCGTCAGTGCCGCCAACGCCAATAAAGGCGGAACCCGCAGCGCGGCCTTTAACAGTTCGTTGCGCACCCCGTACACCACGCTACAGACCGCAGCAGGGGCAGGCAAAAACTACCACAACTATTCACTGGGCGTGAACGGTACGGCTGTCCTGCACAGCGGCGGTCTAACCCTGTCGCCATACACCGCCGATACTGTGGCGCTGGTCGAAGCGAAGGGGGCGAAAGGGGCGGCTGTCAGCAGCTATCCGGGAGTCAGCATCGATCGTTTTGGCTATGCCGTCGTGCCTTATCTGAACGCCTGGCAAATGAACGAAGTTAGCCTCGATCCGAAAGGCTTACCCGACGACATTGAGTTAAACCTGACCAGCCAGAAAGTGGCGCCATACAGCGGCGCGGTCGTTAAGCTTCAGTATGGCACCACAGTGGGAACACCGGTGCTGATTGTCCTGGACGAAAACAGCAAAGTACCGTTCGGCGCGGATGTCTATGACAGCAGTCAAAATTCTGTCGGCGTTGTGGGTCAGGGAAGACGTATTTTTGCTCGCCTGGCAGAGCAGAGTGGTCAACTGAACGTGCGCTGGGGAGAGTCGGCGCATCAACAGTGCCTGCTCAACTACCAATTACCGTCTCGCGATAAAACGGACAGCCGCGGCATGCTGACCATCAATGGTCGCTGTGTGTCGCAGTGACCCCGCGAACCGGCCATGTGATTTAAGGAAAAACGTCATGCAAATCAAACCCGCCTTTTGGCGCTATGTTGGCGCCACTGGTTTTCTGTGCTGCGCCATGCTGTATAGCCATCCGGCAAACGCCCTGGTGACCTGTTCAGGGACAAGAATAAATAATGTCGACAGTGAAATCATTCCTCAGGATTACGTCGAACTCAACGTTCCTATTCTTTCCGATCGCGTCACGGTAAGTGCCCTTCGCGATCTCCCTTTTGGCTCTGAGTTATTTTCGCAGCGGATAATAAACACGGGCGCTGTGGGCTTAGGATACAGTGATTGCACATCAAGTACGGGTAGCAATGAAACTTTTTACGTAAACGGTAGACTGGAATTTGAAAATGGCGGACCGGCGACCGTCGGTCAGTATCAGGGGTTTGACATTTATGAAACGGGAACACCTGGTGTCGGTTTTTCACTGGTCTGGCGCGACAATACCGTCAACCGTTCTCTTCCTGTCGAAAAAATCTCGTCGCCGAACTCGTTAGACATGCCCTTCGCCAACGTTGTCGCGCCAGGTGCCGGTTATATCATGTTTGTGCTGGTCAAAACGGGGGATATTCCTGCAGGGACATGGACGCTGCCTGTCACTATTCCCCCGATTATTACTTACGCTTTTCCCGGCCAAAATATGGCGGCGGACTTTCAGGTAAAGGGTCAACGTATTCGTATTAGCGGTAACCTTAATGTCGTTGCTGGCAGTTGTCAGACACCGGATGTGCATGTGCAGTTAGGGGAGTATGAGATAACTGATGCGATGAACCGATCTAACTGGTATTCGCCGTGGAAAGATTTCAACATTCAATTGATCAATTGCCCGGTGATGGCCGGACGCTATGAGAGTGCTTTTAGTTATTTGAGTCCCAGCAGCAGTTGGGCCGGTGAAGGCAGCAGCAATACCTTTGTTGAGGACCCCTGGTATCCCAGCGTCATCGCCTATCGGCTCGATCCGATTAACGAAGTGGGGTTTACCTACCTTGGTCAAACCTGTGTTAAAACCGACCCTGAGCCGAATGGTTCAGAGGGGCTCTGTATTGAGATCGAGGATCCGATACTGCCAAATGATAAAAGCGCGTTAGCATCCAGCAATTACGATTGGCGAGGTAAGGCTTTTTTGAATCAGAACTACCTGGGCAGTAACGCGACAAGTTATACAATTCCGCTGCGTGCGCGCTATTCCCGCCTTCGCGAAGCTACCGGCGGCACTGTGTTTCCAGTAAAAGCCGGCACGGCAAATGCAGCCGTGGAATTTACCATCTTCTACGAGTAAACAATCGTTCATTAATACGCAGCCCCTGGCGGCTGCGTAGCTTTCTTCCCGCCAGGCGAGTGCTGTCATGGCTAAAAGTCGCTGTACTGCTGCGCGGGCATCCAGAATCCATCAATAAAATCTTCGACCGGAAAGCAACCGCCGTGGCGAATCCGCTGATCGTCCATCGAATACAGGCATTGTTGCTCAGTATCGTATACATCCACCACGATATCGTCACAACCGCCATCCAGATAACACACAAACAGAACCAGTGCGAACATTCCATCCTCTATTTGTACAGCCGTATCAATAGTGTAGGAGGAATTTACGGAAGCGGGAAAGGGGAAGTAAATAACCCGCCAGGCCGACGGGTTCTTTTTGAATCAGGCAAGGCGCATGATCCAGGCATCAGACTGTTGATCGTAATGGTTGCGGAACAGCACCGAATGTTCCCCGTTGAGGATGGCAGGGATGCTGGTTTCGTCGTCCCAGGCATCCAGTTGCATACATAAATCCGGATCGGATTTACACGGAATGGTTAACGTTCGGTCTCCCGGCGACTCGCCGTGTAATTCGGCATCGTCGATTTCAAAGGCGCCAATGCGCACACTGGTTTTCATCATCGTGCTCTCCGTTGGTTCACTGTTTGTGGTACGACCAGTTTAGCCGTCCATTTTTCAGCGTAGTCAACGCAGGCAAAAGCGCCAGTCAAAAAATGCGCAAAATTAGTTCTTTTGCGCGTTACCGGTAAACAATTTGCCGTCGCGAACCAGCTCGCGCGGATAGCTGTTTTTCAAACGCGAACCGATGCGTTTCGCCAGACCAATCGGCTGATGCTGAAAAGTGACCAGAACGTCATCCGTATCAGGCGTGTGCTGTGGGTAGACATCACGCCCGCGATACCACGCTTCGGCTTCCTCTGGGGTAAGTTCAAAGGCCGTACGATGGGTGACATCGGCAAGCGCAATCACCGCTTCGTGCTGCCAGCGGAAACCCTTGTTATGGGTCTCAGCGAGCTTAATGCCCAGACGTGAGAAACGGACTTTTCCGATCACGGGTTCGATCTCCGCCGGGAAAAGCCATAGCTCTTTATCACGTTGCCACAGACGCATACCGTTGTCCCATTTCAGACCGAGGGCGTTCGCGGCCTGGACAATCTTTGTCGCGTCGCGGTCTTTTACGGGTGCAAAAGGAAAATTGCCTACCTTGTATGTTGGGGCCGGCAATGGCGGGATCGACGCCGTTTTGCGCAGACGCGCCACGAAGAAGCCTTCGCAATCATAAATCTGCGGGAAAACATGCAGGAAACCCTCTGCCGTGAGCGCTTGTTTTGCTTGTGGAAAGAGGTCGGCGAGCGGCAGAAATTCGACGGCATCGCCATACTGTCCTTTCAGCCAGTGTACGACGGCTTCATTTTCTTCACGGTTCAGCGTACAGGTTGAATAGACCAGCGTGCCGCCAGGGCGCAGCGCATGGAACGCGCTGTCGATCAGTTCACGTTGTGTTGCGGCGATCGCATGATTGCTCTCAACGGACCAGTTTTTCAGCGCATCGGGATCTTTACGCACGACGCCTTCGCCTGAGCAGGGCGCATCAAGCAGAATGGCGTCGAACATTTCCGGCAGCGCCGCGCCGAATACGCGGCCATCAAAGTGGGTGAGCGCCACGTTACCGATCCCGCAGCGGCTGATGTTAGCGTGAAGCACTTTTACCCGGCTGGCGGCGTATTCGTTCGCCAGAATCGCTCCCCGGTTCCCCATCCGCGCAGCGATTTGCGTCGTCTTTGAACCTGGCGCGGCGGCAACGTCCATAACGCGTTCCGGCATATTCCCGTCGGCAAACAGCGCGGCGACCGGCAGCATCGAACTGGCTTCCTGAATGTAAAACAGCCCGCTCAGATGCTCTGCGGTACTGCCCAGCGGCAGTGAGTCTTCATCATCCCGCGCGATCCAGAATCCTTCCTCGCACCACGGCACCGGCGTAAGCGACCAGCCGTAAGGCGCGGTCAGGGTAAGGAAGTCGGCGACCGTGATTTTCAGGGTGTTGACGCGAATGCTGCGACGCAGCGGACGCTGGCAGGCGGCGAGAAAATCGTCGAAAGAGAGGGAGGCGGGCATCGCCTCGCGCATTTGCGTGAGAAAGGCTTCAGGAAAATAAACAGCGTGTTGAGTCACGGAGCGGCACCAGCGGCAGTAAAACAGGCGCGCAGTGTAGCATAAAGGCTCCGGCGCGAGCACGCCGGAGCAATGGTATTAGCGCGGCAGAGCCGTTCCCCATTCGCGCCACTCTTTCGGTTCGCTTTCCTGCAACAGGAAGTGTTTGCCTGCCTGCGCTTTCGGCGCCAGCGGTATGCCTGGCGGGGTAGCAAAGGCAATGCCGCCGCGAATGAACTGATTAAAGGTGCCGGTTTTCACGACGCCGCCCGTCAGGCCGAAGTCCAGACTGTAGCCGGAGGCCAGCCAGAAGACCGAATTATTGCGCACCAGATGTTGATAACGTTGGCTGATGCGCAGGGCAATCATCACGCGGTCCGACAGCGAACCCAGCGTCATGCCGGTCACTGTTCCGACCTCTATCCCGCGGAACAGGACCGGCGTACCGATAGCCAGCGAACCGGCCTCCGGCGCTTCCACCACAATACTTAAACCGTCGAGATAGCGAGAGTCGGTGATGGTGGCTTCCTGAAGTTCAAAGTTGCGACGAGGATTCCCGCGCCCCGGCTCCACGTTGATATAAGGTTGCAGGATGGTGTCCAGATGCTCCACGCCTGCCGCCGAGATTTGCGGGGTGATCACCGAGAAACGGGTGCCCGCGCGGGCAAAGGTCTGCACGTATTCCGGGTATAACACCGCTTTTGCCTGAACTTCGTTGCGGGCGGTGATCAGTTCCAGGGTCTGGATTTGCCCGATATCAATCCCGAGGTAGCGGATCGGCATGCCGGCAGCCAGCTTCCCGGCATCAAATGCGTGAAGCGTAATCTGGCCGCCAACGGCGCGGGCGGCGGTTTCCGAGGCGTACAGAATGCGTTTGTCGCCTTTACGCTGGCTGGCGCTCGCGCCGCTCAGGTTATCGAAGCTGATCGCGCCTTTCAGCGCCCGCGACAGGGGAGAGGCCTGAACGGTCAACCCGCTGCCGTTGAGCTGCACTTTCGCGCCGCCTTCCGCCCAGAACACGCTGTTGCTGGTCAGCAGGTTACGGTATTCCGGTTTGATATGCAGGTCGATATCAAACGCGTTGGCGCGCGGACGCACCGTGATCACTTCACCCACCTCAAATTTGCGATACAGCACGACCGAACCCGCCTGCACGTCAGGCAGCGTTTCCGCGCTGAGCGTCAGGGTGGTCGTAGGCAGATCGCTGAGGCTATTTTCCACCGCTTTTTCCAGATTGGCATACAGCGGATAGCTGGATTTCATTTCGCCTTTATTACCGGGCAGAATGCGAATACCGCCATTGATCCATTCGCTGGCGCTGGCGCCGAGAAACTCCACGCCGTCCAGTCCGACTTTGACGTCGACCCGGCTATTGACGACAAATTTGCTGTCGCCTTTCACCAGATCGCGATGTTGCGGATCGATGGCGACGGTAAAAGTCACGCCTTTGGGGGTCAGTTTGCGATCGATAACCTGGCCGACCTGAACGCCATGCAGGATCAGCGGCTGCCCCGCGTCAATGCCGTAGCTTTCCGGCGCGGTGAGAGTCAGGGTCAGAACGTCAGGCTCGTGCAAAAGCGCTTCTTCGCCGGGAACGACCATAAACTCGCTACGCGGTTCGCCGTCGCCGGGTACCAGCTCAAAGGTTTTGCCCGTCAGCAGCGAGCTAATATTGGCGTCGCTAAGCGAGAGTTTAGGACTGCGCAGTTCAATGCGGGTATTCTCACGCAATAATGTGACCACGCTGGGATCGACGGTCATTTCGCCGGTGACTTTACCACCCGGTTGTAATACCAGTTTGGTGAGTTCGCCAACCTCAAGCCCCTGATACATCAGCGGGGTGGAGTCCGCCTTCAGCCCTTCGCCGCTCGGCAGTTGCAGCTTCACAATAACGCCACGCTGGCTGTGGGCCAGATCTTCATACAGCCCGAACGAATCTTCTTGCTCCGCCGGTTTTGACGACTCCGGCGAGTCAAAGGCGATAGCGCCGTTAACCAGTGCGGCCAGGCTTTCGAGCTTCACTTTCGCCCCGTTCAGGCTGACGTCTGCGTCGATGCCCGACACGTTCCAGAAGCGACTGCCTTTTTTCACCAGGTTGGTGAATCGGCGTTCGATCAGCACGTCGATAGTGACGCCCTGTTTATTAGGATTGATGCTGTAGTCATACACTTTGCCGACCGGGATCTTACGGAAATAGACCAGTGAGCCGCTGTTCAGCGAACCGAGATCCGGAGCATGCAGATGAATCATTAAATCGCCATTATCAAGACGATATTTCGGCTGGGTGTCGAGAGCGACAAAGTGATCCTTCTCGGCGCCTTTGCCGGGCATCATGCCGATATAGTTGCCGCCGACCAGCGCGTCAAGCCCGGAGACGCCAGCAAGCGAGGCTTTAGGCGTGACCAGCCAGAACTGGGTTTCTTCGCGCAGGGCATCCTTCATGTCTGATTTAATGCTGACCCGCACTTCAATTTTGCGCAGGTCTTTACTCAGGCTGATATCCTGGACAGTACCGACTTCGACGCCCTGATAACGGACGGGCGTTCGCCCCGGCACAATACCGTCCGCCGACTGAAAGTCGATGGTAACGGTGTTTCCACGATCCTCGTAGCTGTTCCATATCAGCCAGCCCGCAATCATTAAAGCAATGAGCGGCAATAGCCAGAAAGGCGAGATACGGCGTTTTGTTTTAATTTGCGCTTCAGTCTGCGAAGCGGGCGTTTCCTGACTCATGTGCATCCCAAAGTAAGCGGCTGTCCAGCCATTCAACAGCAAGAATAGTCAAAATTACCGCTGCGCCGAAATAAAACGCAGCCGGTCCCATAGTAAAAGCAAGAATCTGGTCGCGGTTAATGAGCGACATGGTTAACGAAATGACAAACAGATCCAGCATCGACCAACGGCCGATCCAGGTCACCATCCGCAGCAATTGGATGCGCGTCCGCAGCCCCTGCTCACATTTGAAGTGAATGCTGAGCAGCAGGGTAAACATGACGATCACTTTGGTAAAGGGCACCAGAATACTGGCGATAAAGACCACGGCGGCAACGGCGATATTGCTGCTGGCGAGCGACATAATACCGGACATGATGGTGTCTTCCTGACGCCCGCCGTTGACGTAGATCACCGAGATAGGCAACAGGTTCGCGGGCAGCAGAAAGACAATTGACGCCAGCAGCGCCGCCCAACATTTTTGTATGCTCTGGTTTCGACGTTCGCGCAGCGGAATGTGACAGCGCGGGCAGCGTCCCCGGCGATCCGGGTAGCCGGTAAAATGGCAGCCGAGGCAGACGCGGAGCTTTTCGTCCGGTCGATTTGCTGGCCGCTGCGGATAAAAACGCTCCCACAGCTGCTCGACGTTGAGGTGCGAGAGCGTCAGGATGCTCAGGATGACTAACGCCACGAAAGCAAAAAGGCCGACGCCCGGCTGTAAGAAGGCGTAATCCTGAACCTTAATTGACGCGACGCCAATGCCGACCAAGTAAATGTCCAGCATCACCCACTCTTTCAGTCTTTCCAGCATCAGCAGGACTGGGCGCAGATTCATGCCGAGGATATTGCCAAACCACAGATAGGCTATTGCGGTGACAAGGATCAGCGGCGCGCCGGCGACGCAAAAGAACACCATCGCGGCGGTGACAGGATCGCCCTGTTTGGTCATCTGCCAGATCCCCTGCATAACGTTGGCGTCAATGCGGATGCCGAGCAGATAGATGTGCAGCAGCGGCTCGCCCCAGGCAAAGGGCATTAGCAGCATCATGGTAACCGCCATCGCCGCGAGACGGGTTAACGACCAGTCGCGACCGTCGCGTATTTTCGCCTGGCAGCGGGGGCAATAGGCGCTCTGGTGAGAACGCATTTTCGGCAGACTAAACAGCAGGTCGCACTGAGGGCAGCGCTGATAGTGTGCACGGGGAAGAGCTTCGCTGATGGACCAGATCGCTATTTTTTTGGTTGGCGTAATGTGTTGAGTCTTGAGAGCCATGTATCGCGATTCAAAGTGTTAGATTAATGTAATATTAACTCATGACGGGAATGATCTTGAGCAATAACGCATTTAATGCTTATTTTAATAGTCCGGCAGTAAGCGTAAGACAACCAAGTGATTAAATAATGAACAAGACCGAGCTGTATGCGGATCTGAACCGCGATTTTCAGGCATTGATGGCAGGGGAGACCAGTTTTTTGGCAACGCTGGCGAATACCAGCGCGCTGCTGTACGAACGTCTGGCGGACGTGAACTGGGCGGGTTTTTACCTGCTGGAAAACGACACGTTGGTGCTGGGCCCGTTTCAGGGCAAAATCGCCTGCGTGCGGATCCCGGTGGGGCGCGGCGTATGCGGTACCGCCATCGCGCAAAATCAGGTTCAGCGTATTGAAGACGTTCACGCGTTTGATGGACACATAGCCTGCGATGCCGCGAGCAATGCGGAAATCGTGCTGCCGGTTACGGTAAACGCGCAGCAAATCGGCGTGCTGGATATCGACAGTACGGTGTTCGGGCGTTTCACTGAAGAGGACGAAGCCGGACTTCGTGAGCTGGTAGAACAGCTCCAGACCGTGCTTGCAACGTCGGATTACAAAAAATTCTTTGCGAGCGTCGCAGGATAATCAACGGATAACGTAGCAATTACTGATGGCGTCATTATAATGACGCCTGTTCATGCCTGCGGCTTGTTGGCTACGTCCGTTGTAATCAGGAAATTTCATGGAAAATCAACCTAAGTTGAATAGCAGTAAAGAAGTTATCGCGTTTTTGGCCGAGCGTTTTCCGCAGTGCTTTAGTGCGGAAGGCGAAGCGCGCCCGCTGAAAATTGGTATTTTTCAGGATCTGGTGGAGCGTATTGAGGGTGAAATGAACCTCAGCAAAACGCAACTTCGTTCCGCTTTACGTCTTTATACTTCCAGCTGGCGTTACCTGTACGGCGTGAAGCCGGGTGCGACGCGTGTTGATCTCGACGGCAACCCGTGCGGTGAGCTGGATGAGCAGCATGTTGAACACGCGCGTAAGCAGCTTGAAGAAGCGAAAGCACGCGTTCAGGCGCAGCGTGCGGAACAGCAAGCGAAAAAACGCGAAGCTGCCGCTGCCGCAGGGGAAACCACCGACGCGCCACGCCGCGAGCGCAAGCCGCGTCCAGCTCCGCGCCGTAAAGACGCGACCGAACGTAAACCGCGTGGAGAAAAACCGGCTGCAAAAGCGCCGCGCGCCCCTCGTGAAGAGAAGCTGACTCCGGTTTCGGATATTTCCGTCCTGAGCGTAGGCCAGTCTCTGAAGGTGAAAGCGGGTAACGATGCGATGGATGCCACGGTATTAGAAATCACCAAAGATGGTGTCCGTGTACAGCTGAATTCGGGTATGTCTTTGATTGTACGCGCAGAACACCTGGTGTTCTGAAACGGAGGCCAGGCCTGGCATGAACAGAATTTTTAGGCTTACCGCGTTAGCTGGCCTGCTTGCACTAGCAGGCCAGACCTTCGCTGTAGACGACATTACGCGTGCCGATCAAATTCCCGTCCTTAAGGAAGAAACGCAACATGCGACCGTCAGTGAGCGCGTTACGTCGCGCTTCACGCGTTCGCATTATCGTCAGTTCGATCTTGACGAAGCTTTTTCCGCCAAAATTTTCGACCGTTATTTAAATCTTCTCGACTATAGCCATAACGTACTGCTGGCTGGCGACGTAGAACAGTACGCGAAGAAGAAAGGCCAAATAGGTGACGAGTTGCGTTCGGGAAAGCTTGACGTTTTCTACGATCTCTACAATCTGGCGCAAAAGCGCCGCTTCGAACGGTATCAGTACGCGTTAACGGTGCTGGAACGTCCGATGGATTTTACCGGCAACGATAATTTCAACCTGGACCGCAGCAAAGCGCCCTGGCCGAAAAATGAGGCTGAGCTGAATGTGCTGTGGGACAGCAAAGTGAAATTTGATGAGCTTAGCCTCAAGCTGACCGGCAAAACCGACAAAGAAATTCGCGAAACGCTGACGCGCCGCTATAAATCAGCGATTCGCCGTTTGACTCAGACCAACAGTGAAGACGTTTTTTCCCTGGCGATGACGGCATTCGCCCGCGAAATCGACCCCCATACCAACTACCTCTCGCCGCGCAACACCGAGCAGTTTAATACTGAAATGAGCCTGTCTCTGGAAGGCATTGGCGCGGTGTTGCAGATGGATGACGACTATACGGTTATTAACTCCATGGTCGCGGGCGGTCCGGCGGCGAAAAGTAAAGCGATTAGCGTTGGCGATCGCATTGTCGGCGTAGGACAGACCGGCAAGAGCATGGTGGACGTGATTGGCTGGCGTCTTGATGACGTGGTTGCGCTTATCAAAGGTCCAAAGGGCAGTAAGGTTCGCCTGGAAATTTTGCCTGCCGGTAAGGGGACAAAAACCCGCATTGTGACGCTGACCCGTGAACGTATTCGTCTTGAAGATCGCGCGGTTAAAATGACCGTTAAAACCGTCGGCAAAGAGAAGGTCGGCGTGTTGGACATTCCGGGCTTCTACGTCGGTCTGACTGACGATGTGAAAGTCCAGTTGCAGAAGCTGGAAAAACAGAACGTCAGCAGCGTCATTATCGATCTGCGTACCAACGGCGGCGGGGCATTGACCGAGGCTGTTTCGCTCTCTGGTCTGTTTATCCCTTCAGGTCCGGTGGTCCAGGTGCGCGACAATAACGGTAAAGTCCGTGAAGACAGCGACACCGATGGCGTTGTGTACTATAAAGGGCCGCTGGTGGTAATGGTCGATCGCTTTAGCGCATCGGCGTCGGAAATCTTCGCCGCGGCGATGCAGGACTACGGTCGTGCGTTAATCGTTGGCGAACCGACCTTCGGCAAAGGTACCGTTCAGCAATATCGTTCCCTGAACCGTATTTACGATCAAATGCTGCGCCCGGAATGGCCCGCGCTGGGCTCGGTGCAGTATACGATCCAGAAATTCTACCGCGTGAACGGCGGCAGTACCCAGCGCAAAGGGGTAACGCCGGATATCATCATGCCGACAGGTAATGAAGAGACGGAAACCGGTGAGAAATTCGAAGATAACGCACTGCCGTGGGATAGCATTGATGCGGCAACTTATGTGAAGTCAGACGATCTCAAACCGTTCGGACCCGCGTTGCTGAAAGCGCACAATGCCCGTATCGCCAGCGATCCTGAGTTCCAGTACATCATGAAGGACATTGCCCGTTTCAATGCTATGAAGGATAAACGCAATATCGTTTCTCTCAATTATGCTCAGCGTGAAAAAGAGAATAATGAAGATGATGCGTTGCGTCTGGCGCGGATCAACGATCGGTTTACGCGTGAAGGCAAACCGGTGTTGAAGAAACTGGACGATCTGCCGAAAGATTACCAGGAGCCGGATCCGTATCTTGATGAAACCGTGAAAATCGCGCTGGATCTGGCGCGCCTCGAAAAAGAGAAGCCCGCAGAACAGCCCGCTTCCGCCAAATAACCCCACACAGGCACAAGAAATTGTGCCTGTTTTTTTAACACTCGCAGCAGGACGTCAGCCAACGGCAACAAAATGTAAAGTTGTGTCTTTCTGGTGACTTACCGCCCGCTGATGCTTGAAAATAACCATACGACCCATACGATGTGGGTAATCGCATAGTGCGTTTTGTTAAGTTGAGGTTAAAAGAAAATTATGATGCGAATCGCGCTCTTCCTGTTAACGAACCTGGCCGTCATGGTTGTGTTCGGTCTGGTGTTAAGTCTGACAGGAATTCAGTCGAGCAGCGTACAGGGCCTGATGATCATGGCGCTGCTGTTCGGTTTTGGTGGTTCCTTCATCTCTCTGCTGATGTCCAAATGGATGGCGTTGCGTTCCGTGGGCGGAGAAGTGATTGAGCAACCGCGCAATGAAAGAGAACGCTGGCTGTTAAACACCGTCGAAACGCAGGCGCGTCAGGCGGGTATCGCTATGCCGCAGGTGGCTATTTACCATGCGCCGGATATTAACGCCTTTGCGACCGGTGCGCGCCGTGACGCGTCGCTGGTGGCGGTCAGTACTGGCCTGCTGCAAAACATGAGTCCGGACGAAGCCGAAGCGGTCATTGCGCACGAAATTAGCCATATCGCCAATGGTGACATGGTGACAATGACCCTGATTCAGGGGGTCGTGAACACCTTTGTTATCTTTATTTCGCGTATTCTGGCGCAGATCGCCGCAGGTTTTCTTGGCGGCAACCGCGACGAGGGTGAGGGTAGCAACGGCAACCCGATGATTTACTTCGTGGTGGCGATGGTTCTGGAGCTGGTCTTCGGTATTCTGGCAAGCATTATCACCATGTGGTTCTCCCGTCACCGTGAATTCCATGCCGACGCGGGCTCTGCGAAGCTGGTCGGGCGTGAAAAAATGATTGCCGCATTACAACGTCTGAAAACCAGCTATGAACCGCAGGAAGCATCCAGCATGATGGCGTTTTGCATTAACGGTAAGGGCAAGTCCCTGAGCGAACTGTTTATGACGCACCCGCCGCTGGATAAACGTATCGAAGCGCTGCGCAGTGGCGCATACCTGAAGTAAGACATGATGTCCGGTGGCGCTGACGCTTCCCGGACATCATGGTTGAATCTGAATGCGCGTCTTTTGACGCGCATTTTTTACGCCTGCGAACGAGGTTGAGTGATGCGTAACCCACTCACCACGGCCGCCACCGACGCCAGAATACCGGCTGCCAGCAGGGAAACGTGCGTGCCGTTATCACCGAAATGGTTGAGCATAAGGGCAACCAATGCCGCGCCCGTACTTTGTCCCAGCAGACGTGCTGTTCCCAGCATACCGCTCGCGCCGCCGCTGCGTTCGCGCGGGGCTGACGTGATAATGGTGTGATTGTTTGGCGACTGGAACAGTCCAAAACCCGCCCCGCATAAAATCATCGGCCAGATGATATTAAAGTCGGACGGCGCAGAAGGCAGCAACACCAGCGCGAACAGGCCGCATGCCATCACCACCATGCCCATCGCGCCAAGTAATCCGGCGTGAACACGCTCGATCAGATACCCCGCCAGCGGGGCCATCACCATTGTGGCCAGCGGCCAGGGGGTCAACAGCAAGCCGGTTTCCACTTCACTACGTCCCAGAACCGTTTGCAGATAAAAAGGCAGGGAGACCATTGCCAGCATTTGAGCGCAGAAAGAGCAGATGGATGTGCCAATCGACAGGGAAAAAAGCGGAATACGCAGCAGATCGACCGGCAACAGCGGCACAGGAAGGGCCAACTGTCGGCGGATAAATAAGTAACCTACTATCATCAGCGCCACCAGCTCCGCGGTAATTAACGTCAGCGATTGTCCTTGCGCAAAACCACTGAGGGCCGTGATTAACAGACCAAACGTCAAGGCATTCATGATCGCGCTCGGGAGATCGAAGCGTGGTTTATTCTCCCGCGGCGCGTTGGGCGGCAGATAGCGGATTGCCAGCAGCAGGGCGATAATGCCCAGCGGGACATTAATTAAAAACAGCCACTTCCATGATGAGATGGAGAGGATGGCGGCGGCAATGGTGGGGCCAGCGGCAGACGAGACGGCGACAATAAACGAGTTAATCCCCATTCCGCGTCCCAGATGGCGCTGAGGGTAGATCAGACGGATGAGCGCCGTATTGACGCTCATTAACGCCGCGCCACCGAAACCCTGCGCCACACGCGCCACGGTGAGCATCTGTAATGAGTCGGAAAGCGCGCAGAAAAGCGAAGCCAGCAGAAAGACCACCAGTCCGCATTTGTAAATACGGCGATAGCCAAACATATCGCCAAGAAAAGACAGTGACAGTAACGAAACGACAATCGCGATTTGGTAAGCGTTAACCACCCAGATAGAGCTGGCGGCAGAAGCCTGGAGATCGGTGGCGATGGTGGGCAACGCCACATTAGCGATCGCGCCATCAAGCACGGCCATTGAGATCCCGATGACGATGGTGAAAATAGCACCGTAGCGCTGCGGAAGCGGCAGACCGTCGGCCTGTGATTTATTCATATGGTTGATAGTTTTTGCGAGGAGTATGATCAGGGTAGCGATTTTAGCACTGATATTCAGGCCTTATGTCGCAGATTTGTAACGAAGTAAGCAAAGATGGATTGCGGCCGCCTGGCGCTGAAATTATAATAAAAACTCGTTCTGATTTTTATAAAACACTCGTAATGAGGTGATAAATGGCTAACGCAGATCTGGATAAACAGCCCGATTCTGTATCTTCCGTGCTAAAGGTTTTTGGCATTTTGCAGGCGCTGGGAGAAGAGCGTGAAATAGGGATTACCGAGCTGTCTCAGCGCGTCATGATGTCAAAGAGCACCGTTTATCGCTTTTTGCAGACCATGAAAACCCTGGGCTATGTGGCGCAGGAAGGCGAATCAGAGAAGTATTCTCTGACGCTCAAACTGTTTGAACTGGGCGCGCGTGCGTTGCAAAACGTCGATCTTATCCGCAGCGCCGATATCCAGATGCGAGAACTTTCCCGTCTGACCAAAGAGACGGTGCACCTGGGGGCGCTGGATGAAGACAGCATCGTTTACATCCATAAAATCGACTCCATGTACAACCTGCGCATGTACTCCCGAATTGGCCGCCGTAACCCGCTGTACAGTACCGCGATTGGTAAAGTCCTGCTGGCCTGGCGCGACCGTGAGGAAGTGAAGCAAATTCTTGACGGCGTTGAGTATAAACGCAGCACCGAACGTACCATCACCACCACGGAAGCGTTGCTGCCGCTGCTGGATAAGGTGCGCGAGCAGGGCTACGGCGAAGACAATGAAGAACAGGAAGAAGGATTGCGCTGCATCGGGGTGCCGGTATTCGACCGTTTTGGCGTAGTGATCGCCGGTCTCAGCATTTCTTTCCCGACCCTACGTTTCTCTGAAGAACGCTTGCACGAATATGTTGAAATGCTGCATACCGCCGCACGTAAAATCTCTGAACAAATGGGCTATAACGACTATCCGTTTTGACAATCTACGGATTGAGATGACGCGTTAACACAACGCGAGACGTGACAAGAAATACAGGGGCAAATCGTTCCTGTATTTCTTATTTGCTTCCTCTCCCGCTTCGGCAGAAGATCAATTATTATCCACCACCACTGCGCTTTTGCGTAGCAGCGGGCAGTTCGTTAAACCAATAATGCCGCTATCAGAATGAATATATTGCGCAGTCGCCGTGCCACGGGCCGTTAAGTATTTACACTGCAGGCCCAATCCGGCTGCATTCTCCTGGCTGCCGATCAGCACACCATACCCACTCAGTAACAGGCCAATCCAGACCAGCGCAAGCAAAACAATAGCGCGAACAATCAAACGCATTATGACCTCTTTTCTTTTGTTGGTGAGACTGAGCTTAACGGCTACAACTATTGAAACAAGTGAATGATTCCTAAAAGATGCTATTGTCGCTACAGTTAGCCCCGGTTTAAGTAGCGCATGGTAATTTAGCGCCATAAGGTGTTGAAGCGGAGAGTGGAGTGAAAAAGTTTCGATGGGTCATTCTGGTTGTTGTTGTACTCGTGTGCCTGCTGCTGTGGGCTCAGGTGTTCAACCTCATGTGCGATCAGGATGTTCAATTCTTCAATGGAATTTGCGCCATCAATAAATTTATCCCCTGGTGATGCCATTTTCGCATCCGTTGATTTCCTTCCTCTGGCGCGGTGGTAGAATAGCGCGTCTATTGTGAGGTGGTGAAATGAACGAAGTTGTAAATTCTGGCGTGCTCAATTTTGCGTCATTGATTGTATCGGTGGGGGTTCTGGTTGTCGGTCTGGTGCTGTGGTTCTTCGTTAACCGCGCCAGCTCTCGAACGAACGAGCAGATAGAACTGCTTGAAGCGTTACTGGAACAACAGAAGCGGCAAAATGCATTGCTGCGCCGCCTCTGTGAAGCCAACGAACCGGAGAAAACCACGGAAGCGCCAAAAGCAGTGAACGACGCAAAAGAGGATGATGGCATCATCCGTCTTGTTGCAGAGCGTTAATCCAGCGTTAATCCAGCGGTAAGAACGGGAGTGACGTTGCCTGCCATCGCGTCACTCCTGCATGTCGCTTTTGCAGGCGCACTTTATTTGTGCATTCCCCACCGCTTCGTTATATCCCTTTTTCCTCGTTCTATTAAACTGTTATCGTGCGCTGTCTCGGTATTATATTTTCTTAACCGGGAATAACGTGTTGGTTTTCGTTATGTGATAACGATCGGTTTTATTTTTATCGAAACGTTTCTCTCCCTTTTTTTGTGCATTGTCATCATTCTTTCATTAAATTAGTGCATAAGAAGAGAAGAAAACCCGGCAGGGTAAAATGTTTTGGAATTTATGCAACCCGACATTTTTGCGTTGAAACAATTTATGCATAACAAAGCAGAATTTGTGAAAACGCCGTAAACCAACAAAATGATCGGGGATAAGCTGGCGGTTCTGAAACTCCTGGTCTATGGTTAACAAGTCCTTGTAGCGCAACCGATCCGGCGAAGGTGCTGGAACGCCGCGGGAATATAACGATACGCGTGTTGACGCATAACTGTGCAGATACACCTTATCATCTCGTGAGATTTGTGCGACGGATCGAGACACGTTTAAAAATGGCTTGCCATAATTAACGTTGTATGTGATAACACGTTTTGGGTTAAACGAGGTACAGTTCTGTTTATGTGTGGCATTTTCAGTAAAGAAGTCCTGAGTAAACACGTTGTCGTTGAATACCGCTTCTCTGCCGAACCTTATATTAGTGCCTCATGCAGTAATGTCTCAGTTTCATCTAGGTAATGCCTGCGGGCAAAGAAAACACTCTAAGGAATTTTGCAAATGGCAAAGATTAAAGGTCAAGTTAAGTGGTTCAACGAGTCTAAAGGTTTTGGCTTTATTACTCCGGCAGACGGCAGCAAAGATGTGTTTGTACACTTCTCCGCTATCCAGGGTAATGGCTTCAAAACTCTGGCTGAAGGCCAGAACGTTGAGTTCGAAATTCAGGACGGCCAGAAAGGCCCGGCTGCTGTTAACGTAACCGCTATCTGATCGATACCACTGATTTGAAGCGCTCGCGCGCATCACACTCAGATTTAAAGCCTCGCGAATGCGGGGCTTTTTAATTCATAATCCTTCAAAATATTTCAAAACCCTCATCCGTTAGTGGTTTGTTGCAAAGCCGCGACATTATTAGCATTGTTCCCCCCGCTTTCCTGCCGGATTTCTCGTTAAATCAATCACCTGAAAAGAATGAAAGCCGGAGTACAGGTGAAAAAGAAAAATGAAGGGGCGGCGAGAAACTTCACGCCAGCGCGCTTCGCGCTCCTCTGTCTCGCCATATTGCTCAGTCTTGGGCTGCTGCTGGGGCGGGTGGCATGGCTACAAATTGTGACGCCCGACACGCTGGTAAAACAAGAAGATATGCGTTCGTTACGCCATGTGACCACGGCTTCGCCGCGCGGGATGATAACCGACCGGGAAGGTCGTCCGCTGGCGGTCAGCGTTCCGGTCAACGCCGTCTGGGTAGATCCGAAAATGCTGATCGGCAAGGGTGGGGTAGGATATAACGAACGCTGGCAGGCGCTGGCAAAAACGCTGCATCTTTCGCTGAGTACGCTGGCGGCCCGGGTCAATCGCGATCCGTCCAGCCGCTTTCTTTATCTCGCCCGTCAGGTCTCGCCGCAGCAGGCGCAGTGGATCGATAAGCTTAATCTGCCAGGGATCAATTTGCGCGAAGAATCCCGACGTTTTTATCCCGCAGGTCACGTCGCGGCGAATCTCATCGGCTTTACCAATATCGACGGCCAGGGCATCGAAGGCGTGGAGAAAAGTTTTAACGCGCAGCTGATGGGCAAACCGGGGTCGCGCCTGGTGCGAAAAGATAAGTTTGGTCATGTGATTGAGAACATTACTGAAGTCAGTCCAGTCCCGGCGCACAATTTGCAGCTCAGTATCGATGAGCGGTTGCAAACCATAACGGAAGACGCGCTGGATAACGCCGTCACCTGGAACAAAGCGGAGTCGGGGGCCGCTATTTTAGTGAGCATTGCCACCGGCGAGGTGCTGGCGATGGCGAACTACCCGGACTTTAACCCGAACAATCGTGACGGCGCGGTGCTGGATGATTTCCGAAATCGTGCCATCAGCGACACCTTTGAGCCGGGGTCGACGGTGAAGCCGCTGGTCATTATGACGGCGTTGCAGCAGGGCATAGTGCAGCCGGACAGTGTCATTGATACCCATCCGTTTACCCTCGATGGACATCGCATACGCGACGTAGGATTTTACCCGGAGCTTACGCTGACCGGTATTTTACAGAAGTCGAGTGATACCGGCGTGTCGCATTTGTCATTGGCGATGCCGGTTCAGAGGCTGATCGATACCTATAAAAACTTTGGCTTTGGGCAACCGACAGGGCTGGGACTTACCGGCGAAAGTCGCGGGCTGATGCCGCAGCGCCGCTACTGGAGCGATCTCGATCGGGCGACGTTTGCCTTTGGCTACGGGCTGATGGTCACACCGTTACAACTGGCGCACGTTTACGCCACGATTGGCAGTTTCGGTATCTACCGACCACTCTCTATTACCCGCATAGACCCGCCGGTGATGGGGAAACGGGTAATGCCTCAAGCGCTGGTTAAGCAGGTAGAACATATGATGGAAAGCGTCGCCTTGCCGGGAGGCGGCGGGACGAAGGCCGCCGTGCGGGATTACCGGGTGGCGGTGAAAACCGGTACCGCCAAGAAGATTGGCGCTGACGGGAAATATGTTGATAAATATGTGGCCTATACCGCCGGTGTCGCGCCAGCAAGCGCGCCGAAATTTGCGCTGGTGGTGGTGATCAACGATCCGCAAAACGGTTCGTATTATGGCGGTGCGGTGTCCGCGCCCGTTTTCAGCCAGATAATGGGGGATGTGCTGCGTCTGGAAAATGTAAAACCGGACGGCATGCCTGCCGATTCCAGTCATCTGCTGGTAATGCATGGCGCGCAGGCGCCTGAGACCACGTGGTGACATATTCTCCCGGGGCGCAAATCGCGCTACACTTGCGCCCTTTAGCAGCCTGCCGGAGTTACTATGTCGTTTTCCTGCCCCCTATGTCACCTGCCGCTTAAACAGGTGAAGAACAGCTATCTCTGTCCACAGCGTCATCAGTTTGACGTGGCGAAAGAGGGGTATGTGAATCTGCTGCCGGTACAACACAAACGTTCACGCGATCCGGGTGACAGTGCCGAAATGATGCAGGCGCGACGCGCTTTTCTGGACGCGGGGCATTACCAACCGCTGCGTGACGCCGTGGTGGCGCAACTCTGTGGGCGTCTGGACGTTCCGGCCCCGTCGATTCTGGATATCGGCTGCGGGGAGGGGTACTACACCCATGCCTTTGCTGACGCTCTCCCTGCGGCTACCCTTTATGGACTGGACGTCGCGAAGGTGGCCATTAAAGCCGCCGCAAAACGCTATCCGCAGGTCACGTTTTGTGTGGCATCCAGCCATCGCCTGCCGTTTGCCGACGCCAGCCTGAACGCCATTGTCAGGATTTACGCACCGTGTAAGGCCGCCGAACTGGCGCGGGTGGTTAAACCCGGCGGATGGGTGATCACCGCCACGCCAGGGCCGCGTCATTTAATGGAGCTGAAAGGGCTGATCTATGATGACGTGCGCCTTCATGCGCCGCATGCGGAACAGCTGGAAGGATTCACTTTAGTCGAGTCGGTTTCTCTCGCTTACCCCATGTCCCTGAGTGGGCAGGCAGCGGTGGCGTTGTTGCAGATGACGCCATTCGCCTGGCGGGCGAAAGCGGAAGTGTGGACGGCGCTGGCCGACAGAGAGACCTTTGATTGCCAGACGGACTTTAGTCTGCACATCTGGCAACGCGCGGCTTAACCGTGAAAGTGCGTCCAGAGGATCTGGACGCCAATGCCAATCAGGACCAACCCGCCAAGTATTTCGGCCCGTTTACCGAGCAGGGGACCGATAAAACGGCCGACCATCATACCCGTCGTTGACATGATCAGGGTCGCGCAGCCGATAGCCAGCGCGGTGGCAATGATATTGACCTGCAGGAACGCCAGACCTACGCCAACGGCCATCGCGTCGAGGCTGGTGGCGATGGCGGTGGTCACCAGCAACCAGAAACCATGACGGCGCAGGGGTTCTTCATCCTCGTCGTTACCGCCGCGAATGCCTTCAATCATCATCCTGCTGCCAAGAAAAACCAGCAGGATAAAGGCGATCCAGTGGTTCCACTCCAGCACGAACTTACTTGCCAGCATCCCCAGCCCCCAGCCGATCAGCGGCGTCAGGGTTTCGACCGCGCCGAAAATCAGTCCCGTGCGCAGGGCTTCAGAAAATTTAGGTTTGTGCAGCGTGGCGCCTTTACCAATGGATGCGGCAAATGCATCCATTGACATGCCGAAAGCGAGAATAATTGTGGCGGTGATATTCATGACAGCGTCCTGACCGGGGTTTCCATAAAACACACCACTGCCCCCAGTAAACATGCATGCCGGAACAACGTTCTGTGGCCTGCACAGCAGTTGATGCGCCTATGGTCTCGCCTGACTCAACTGATGATGAGTCCGTACGCGCCACGTTTTGCAACGAGTATGTTGACACGTACATTTCCGGAGTCTGGAAATCGGCTACTCCCCAATGACGGCGCAACCTTAACATATTTTGAGAATATAAAACAACTGCGGGGAAATATTATTTGACTTCTAATTGCAAACGATTTTCATTTGACTTTAATTTTTGAAAAAACGTTAAAATAAATAACATTTCCGAAGCGGATATATAGCCTGAGCTATGTTTTGATTACCAGAAACACAGTAAAACATTGCCCAGGCTATAACTGTAACTCACTGAGAGGAAACAAGAAGTTTATATATTTTTTCGAGGTCATCGATATTCCGAACGCGAATGAGTAAACGCCGTTGCTCTAATTGCATCACCAGAACGCCATCTTCCGATAAATTCATCTCTTTAATCCGGTTATATTCTATCCACACATTGGCGAAGAAAAAGCCTTGCTGCTTGAAGATGATTCTGGGCGCGCGGATCCAGAAAATATAAAAGCCCATCAACGCCAGCGCGCATAATAACCAGGTGGTCAGAATTGCCCCATGGCTGGTGACGTTGTTGTAGATCAGAATGGCGAGTAAACCGATGAAAATAACGCTGTCCACGCGTCCCCGACGCAGCAGGGGGATAGCAAGCAGAGTGGGGCCGTTGCGGCGGGGCATGATGAACTGATCGTAAATCGCGTATGCCAGTAACGCGGCGATAAAGAAAACCAGCACCAGGTCCGTGATCGACATCTGTCCTCCAGAGAAAATAAAAACGGGGCCGTTTGGCCCCAGTAGTGTACAACAGTCTTACTGGCCCAGCAGGCCGACGGCGTAACCTGCGATACCGATGACGAAGAAGCCAACGATAATCCACAGCGGGTTAACTTTCTTACGCAGCAGCCACATACAGGCGAAGGTCAGCAGCAGCGGCACCAGGCCCGGCATCAACTGGTCGAGGATGGTCTGAACAGTGGTGACGCGGGTCTGTCCGTCCTGACCGGTGATCGTGGAAACCACCAGTGGAATATTGACGTGCGTCCACTTGTTCACCAACGCCCCCATGACAAACAGGCCGAGGATTGACGCCCCCTCAGTCAGTTTTTGCAGGAAGCCGCCGCCCATATCCTTAACGATATCGACGCCTTTACGGTAACCGTAGGCCACGCCGTAGTAGCGGGTCGCCAGGCGCACCAGGTTAAACAGAATGAAGAACAGCAACGGACCAAGCAGGCTACCGCTCATCGCGATCCCGGCGCCTAATGCCGCGAATACCGGACGTACGGTACCCCAGAAAATCGGGTCGCCGACGCCCGCCAGCGGTCCCATCAGACCGACTTTGATACCGTTGATCGCGCCATCGTCAATCTCTGCGCCGTTGGCGCGCTGTTCTTCCATCGCCAGCGTGACGCCGAGAACCGGTGCGGCAACGTACGGATGGGTATTAAAGAATTCCAGGTGACGTTTGATGGCCTGCTTACGCGCATCGTTGTTCTCCGGATACAGACGGCGAATGGCCGGTACCATGGAGAAGCAGAAACCCAGCGCCTGCATACGTTCGAAGTTCCATGAACCCTGAAACAGGTTAGAACGGATGAACACGCCACGAATGTCACTCTGAGTGAGTTTTTTCTCGGTGGTAGTTTTAGTCATATCAACCATTTCGTTCACCTGTTAGTCCAGTTCGTTATCGAGATCGTTGTTACCCGCGGCCTGTACTGGCGCACCTGCGACACGGTTATATTTCGGGCTCAACTGAATGTAGAGGATGGCCATGACCGCGCCAATCACACCCAGAGCAACCAGGTTGAAGTTAGTAAACGCCGCAGTGACGAAGCCGAGGTAGAAGAACGGCATCAAATAGCCTGCGCGCATCATATTGATGACCATCGCGTAACCGACGACCACAATCATACCGCCGGCGATGTTCAGACCGCCTGTCACCACTTCCGGAATCGCGTTCAGCATGCCCTGAACTTCGCTGGTGCCTACGGAGATCGCCACGATCACCGCCGGGATAGCGATACGCATCGCCTGCAGGAACAGAGAGGAAACGTGTAGCCAGGAGAGCGCCGTCAGGTTGCCGCTTTCCGCGGCTTTATCCGCAGCGTGCTGGAATGCGACAGTGATGGTACGAACGATAATGGTCAGCACCTGGCCTGCCGCGGCCAGCGGGATCGCCAGCGCAATACCGGCGCCAATGCTTTGATGACCCGCGATAACCAGAACGGTCGAGATAATAGAGGCCAGTGCGGCATCCGGTGCGACCGCAGCACCGATGTTCATCCAGCCCAGCGCGATCATTTCCAGGGTACCACCGATGATAATACCGGTTTTCATATCCCCGAGAACGGCGCCAATGAGCGTACAGGCCACCAGTGGGCGGTGGAACTGAAATTCATCAAGTACCGACTCCATACCCGCGATACATGCGACGATGAACACCAGCACAATCTGAAGAGTGGTAATCTCCATTGTACTTCTCCTATTGCTATACAGACATATGTGTGAAAGCTAATTAAATGCCGGTGGTTACTTGCCCACTTTGGCGATCAAATCCATCATTTTCAGTTTTGGATCGGTGGAAACTTTCCGCGCTTCAAGTTCAATCCCGCGCGCGTTGAGTTTATTGAAGGCTTCGATATCTTTCGCATCGACGGAGATTGCGTTGTTCACCTGGGTTTTACCCTGACGGAAAGCCATACCGCCAATGTTGACAGAGGTGATCTTCACGCCGCCTTCCACAATACGTTCGACGTCGGTCGGGTTAGTGAACAGCAGCATCACACGCTCGCCGGCATATTTCGGGTTGTTGTAAACGCGAATCATCTTGGCGACGTCAACCACATGGGCCGTCACGCCGGGCGGAGCGACCTGGGTTAACAGTGTTTTACGCACGGTATCCGCAGCCACTTCGTCGCTGACGACGATAATGCGGGTCACGTTCGTTTCTTTAGTCCAGCGGGTCGCCACCTGACCGTGGATTAAACGGTCATCAATGCGCGCAAGGCCAATCACCATATAATCATTCGGTCCCATCGGCTTCGCGGGGGCCGCCGCTTTAGGCGCAGCGGCGACAGGCGCAGGCGCCGCCGTTTCAACCGGTTTCGCTTTCAGCGCTTTCACGCCTTCGCGACCGGTTTCGACAGCAAGCTGCACCAGCTCGTCAAAGCTCGGGTTGTCGTCTCGCGCCATAAAGGTTTCAACCAGCATAGGAATATTGACGCCAGCGATCACTTCGTAATGCTCTTTGTCGACGACAATGCGGCTGGCAGCGTTAAACGGACTGCCACCCCACGTATCGACGAGAAACAGCACGCCGTTGCTGGTGTCGAGTTTTGCTAGCTGAGCGTTGTACTTTTCGATCAGTGTCTCAGCGTTTTCACCAGGAACGAAATCGATCCAGCCGACGTTTTCCTGCTCACCTAACAACATCTCTGCTGTTTTGAGTAACTGCTCTGCAGCCCAACCATGTGTGCCTATCACAATAGCAATGGTCACTTGCTACCTCCTTTATTATCGTTAACACATCATTCAGTAAGATGTATTTGAATCGTCGTCCGCAATCGAATCGATTCAGATAAGGGTTACAATGAAAAAGCAATGAGTTTCGTGAATTATTTTAGATATCGAAAAAAATATTTTATGTGATGAAGATCCGTAATTTAGCTTTCGCCGATGAGAAATTTCGTAGAGTAAAATATCCCCGTTACATTTCATTGCAAAGGAAGGTAAATCTTTGCCAAAAATGCATTCTCTCTGTTATGTTTAACGTCCGTTTAACTTATCAGGAGTATAGGGCACCAGCCCGCTATATGGATCGTCACCGACGTCATTTCACTTTCAGGCCGCAACGCGCCTGCCAGTCTGGCATTTCGTGTCACACTTTTCGTCTGCATATTGCCGTATCGCCTGTTAACCATTCCTTAAGCAGGAGCTTGTCATGGAATTCTTAATGGACCCTTCAATTTGGGCGGGTTTGCTCACGCTCGTCGTTCTTGAAATTGTTCTGGGTATCGATAACCTGGTCTTTATTGCAATTCTTGCGGATAAGCTGCCGCCAAAGCAGCGTGACAAAGCGCGCCTTATCGGTTTATCGCTCGCGCTGATTATGCGCCTGGCGCTACTGTCCATCATTTCCTGGATGGTGACCCTGACCAAACCGCTGTTCTCCGTTATGGATTTCACCTTCTCTGGCCGCGACCTGATTATGCTGCTGGGGGGGATATTCCTGCTGTTCAAGGCGACAACAGAACTGCATGAACGGCTGGAAAACCGTGAGCACGATTCAGGGCATGGAAAAGGCTACGC
This sequence comes from Citrobacter sedlakii NBRC 105722, assembly GCF_000759835.1. Taxonomy (GTDB): domain Bacteria; phylum Pseudomonadota; class Gammaproteobacteria; order Enterobacterales; family Enterobacteriaceae; genus Citrobacter_A; species Citrobacter_A sedlakii. Next base: position 4,995 of record NZ_BBNB01000007.1, on the reverse strand, counting down.
CAGTTTCTGGGTGGTGGTCACGCAGATCGTTATTCTTGACGCCGTGTTCTCACTTGATGCGGTGATTACCGCGGTCGGTATGGTGAACCATCTGCCGGTGATGATGGCGGCCGTGGTGATCGCCATGGCGGTAATGCTGCTGGCGTCGAAGCCGCTGACCCGTTTCGTCAACCAGCACCCAACGGTGGTGGTGCTCTGTCTCAGCTTCCTGCTGATGATCGGTCTGAGCCTCGTGGCGGAAGGTTTTGGTTTCCATATACCGAAAGGGTATCTGTACGCGGCGATTGGTTTCTCGATCATCATTGAGGTGTTTAATCAGATTGCGCGTCGCAACTTCATTCGCCATCAGTCAACGCTACCGCTGCGCGCCCGTACCGCCGACGCCATCCTGCGTTTGATGGGCGGTAAACGCCAGGCTGCCGTGGCCCATGAGCCGGACAGCCAGACAGCGGTGCCCATTCCGGAAGGCGCATTTGCGGAAGAAGAACGCTATATGATTAACGGCGTCCTGACCCTGGCCCAGCGCTCGCTGCGCGGTATCATGACGCCGCGCGGGGAAATCAGTTGGGTGGACGCGAACCTGAGCGTGAATGAAATTCGCGAGCAACTGCTTTCTTCGCCGCATAGCCTGTTCCCGGTGTGCCGTGGCGAACTGGATGAGATCATTGGTATCGTGCGGGCGAAAGAATTGTTGGTGGCGCTGGAAGAGGGCGTTGACGTGGCGGCGATCGCCTCGGCTTCGCCTGCGATAGTGGTCCCGGAAACGCTGGATCCTATCAACCTGCTCGGCGTACTGCGCCGCGCCCGCGGCAGTTTTGTGATCGTCACCAACGAGTTTGGCGTCGTACAGGGGCTGGTGACGCCGCTGGACGTGCTGGAAGCTATCGCCGGAGAGTTCCCGGATGCTGACGAAACGCCGGAAATCACCGCTGACGGTAACGGCTGGTTAGTGAAAGGCGGCACCGATCTCCACGCGTTGCAACAGGCGCTGGCGGTGGATAATTTGGTTAATGAGGATGAAGATATCGCGACGGTGGCCGGTCTGGTGATTGCTGCGAAGGGACACATCCCCCATGTTGGAGAGGTGGTTGAGGTCGCCCCGCTCAGCATTACCATTGTCGACGCTAACGACTATCGCGTGGATCTGGTGCGAATTGTTAAAGAGCAACCTGCGCACGACGAAGAGGAGTAATCGCCTCTAGCGCAGCGGTATCACGGGTGTCATGCGTCCGTTATGCCTGGCGGGAGGCGGCAGGCTTCCCGCCAGCCACTGCGGAAAATCACGCAGCGGCATGGGTTTCGCATAAAGATAGCCTTGCAGCAAATGCACGCCATGACGGCGCAAATACTGCGCCTGTTCCTGCGTTTCCACTCCTTCCGCGACCAGTTCAATGTTCAGTCGTTGCCCGAGGGCGATAATAATGTCGGTCACCGTCGAGTTAACGGCGTCGGTGCCAATGGCATGGGTGAACGACTTATCAATTTTCAGCACGTCCGGGCGCAGCTTTTCCAGCCATGACAGCGAGCTATTACCGGTGCCGAAATCATCGATCGCCAGTTTGATATGCTGGCGCTGCATTTCGCGAACGGTACGATAGTCCACATCCCGCAGGGCATCGCGTTCCGTCAGTTCAATAACCAGTTGCTGCACAGGCTGTGCGCTGAACCAGTACTGGTCCAGATCCCTCAGTAACTCACCCTTATGAAAGTGGCTGGCGGCAACGTTGATGCCGATATGAAACTGGTGGCTCATCGGGAAAAAATGCCGTTGCCGAATGGTTTCCGCTATCACATACCGGGTCAACGGCGCGATGAGATGATGTTCTTCCGCGATTGGAATAAACACGTCCGGTGAGATCCAGCCCTGACGGGGGTTATTCCAGCGCAGCAAGATTTCCACCCCTGTACACTGCTGCGTGTGCGCGTCCAGTAGCGGCTGGCAGAACAGTTCAAACTCCCGCTGGGCGATGGCGAGGTTAATTTCCCAGGAGAAACTCACCCGGTTGGCGGTGACCAGCCACATGAGATACCCCACCAGCAGGCTTAGCAGGAGGGCCAGCGGCAACTGGGTCGGTAACGTCCTCAACGCCAGCGCCTCTGCACCCGGGCCGGTGACGCTGATGGTAAAGGGAAAGTGCTGCGAGTGACGTTGATAGCGCTCATCTCCATCGAGAGGAGGCAGAGTAGCGACGACACCCTTACCGTAAAGGAGATGGCGGTTGCCGACCGTCAGACTGGCGTGGGTAATTTGCGGTTTTCGCGGCTCCAGCAATAAAGAGATGAGCAGGTCGATGTTTATCACCTCCAGCAGACCGTCTTTGCCATCGGGCGAAGCGGGATACCACTGGATCAGAATAGGGGTGCCAGCAATAAGTACCGCGTCTGTGGAAAGCAACAGCCTGGCATCCGCAACTGGGAGATCGGGCTGAAGCTGGCGGATCGGAACATCGCGCAGGCCAAGCACGCTGGAGCAATACAGCACGCCGTTTCGCACCAGCGCGATAGCCCGTACCGTTTGCAGCCGGGCGACCTCTTTACGTAAAGGCAGGTGCGCCGAGGCGCAGGGAAGCCCAATTAAAGGCAGCAGATTGTCGCGTCCGTTTTGCAGGGGACGGAGGATCTCATCCAGTGAGGCCACCGCGCGGGAGGCAAAGGTGGCGGTGCGCTGCTGATTTAAATTCCGCTCCGAAATAAATCGAACGCTCAGCGTTAGAATGAGTGTCGCCAGCGCACAAAGCGTGCAAAGAATAAAACGTCTGCGGCGATATTTTTTTATGATCCGTTGTGCTGTCTGCATGCAGGCCACCCGAAAACCGTCGGCCACAAAAGCCAACCGTAACAGAGCAAGTGTAGTGGGGAAAATGCGGGCCGACGAGAGAGGGCAAAAAATTTCGCCCATCCGTGGCAGATGGGCGAAAGGAAAATTATGCGTGTGAGTGGGCGGGCTTAGTCACACTGCACTTTGATCGCCAGACCGCCGCGAGAGGTTTCCCGGTATTTCGCGTTCATGTCTTTACCGGTTTCGTACATCGTTTCGATGACTTTATCCAGCGAGACGCGGGGCGCGCTGGTACGGCGCATGGCCATCCGCGCAGCGTTGATCGCTTTGACCGAGGCAATGGCGTTCCGCTCGATGCACGGAACCTGAACCTGACCGGCAACCGGATCGCAGGTCAGCCCCAGGTTATGCTCCATGCCGATTTCCGCGGCAACGCATACCTGCTCCGGACTGGCGCCCAGCAGTTCTGCCAGGCCTGCGGCAGCCATTGAACACGCCACGCCGACTTCACCCTGACAGCCCACTTCCGCGCCGGAAATGGAGGCGTTCATTTTATACAGCGCGCCGATCGCCCCGGCCGCCAGGAAGTAGCGGGTATAGATATCCGGGCTGACGGACTCAATAAAGTGATCGTAATAGGCCAGCACAGCAGGCACGATCCCGCACGCCCCGTTTGTCGGCGCGGTAACCACGCGCCCACCGGCAGCGTTTTCTTCGTTGACCGCGAGAGCAAACATGTTCACCCAGTCAATCACGTTCATCGGATCGCTGGACAGCTTGTCGCTGGAAACCAGCATCCGGCGCAGCGCGGAAGCACGGCGCGGTACGCGTAACGGCCCCGGCAGCACGCCTTCGGTGTTCATCCCGCGATCGATACAGGCCTGCATGGTTTGCCAGACGTGACCAAAATAGTCTTCGATCTCTTTCTTGCTGTGCAGCGCCAGTTCGTTTTGCATGGCCAGCCCTGAAAGCGACAGACCGGTGCTGTTGCAAAAGCCCAGCAGTTCGGTAGCCGATTTGAACGGATACGGCACACTGACTTCACCGGCGGCGTCCTGACCGAAATGTTCTTCATCGACGATAAATCCCCCGCCGATAGAATAATACGTTTTGCTGTAGACAACGTTATCCCCGCTGTAGGCGTGGATCTGCATGCCGTTTTCATGCAGCGGCAGGTTGCCATTGTGAAAACGCATCCCGTCATTTTGCGGGAAGTCGACTTCATGCTGGCCCTGCGCCAGCAGCAGGCGACCGCGATTTTCAACATCGCGAATGAAACCCGGAATGCTGTCAATATCTACGGTGGCAGGTTCGTTGCCTGCCAGGCCCATAATAATGGCGATATCGGTGTGGTGACCTTTACCCGTGAGCGACAGTGAACCATACACGTCGACGGCAACACGGGTAACGCTATCCAGTAATCCTTTTTCGACCAGGTCATCGACGAACTGTTTACCCGCCTTCATAGGCCCTACAGTATGGGAAGATGAGGGACCAATCCCCACCTTAAACATGTCGAATAGACTAATCACGATAATACTCCTGACAGGGTGACTGGAAACTTCCAGAAACGATGTAATAACTGCGCATAGTGTAAGAGGGAACGTCGGCATCAGCTTAACTATTCACATGAATTAAACTAATGAGTAACCGCGTTTTTACTAATGTTGTGACGGGAGTTTCAGGTTGTGTTGTTTGCGCGTAAAGATAAGTATAGCTTGCGGGACTTGAGGGGGGTAATTTCCCTGCCGGTGTAACAGATACCCTTTTCAGATTACAGGATATCTCTCCATGTAACCCCGCAGAAAGGTTCCGTTCGCCCCATGTTCTGTGCCTCTCAGGGCGCCTGACCTCCGCAGCGGCGTGCAGGCGCTCAGCCCATCACAGCGAAACTCATCCTCCTGAAAAGCAGAGCGTGGCAGCGATGATCCGGTCCGGCGTGAAAATCGATGAGCCGTTGACGGCTGACCGGGGCCGCCCGCAGGGAAGCGGGCGGAGGGGGCGGCCTGCGGGGAGGCAGGCTCGCCCCCGACCCGACAGGCAGACGGCAAAAGGCGAATGCACCACGCAGTGGCGATTTTCCCTCCTGGAGCCTGGGTTGCAAGGGAGGCGGCGATGAGCCTCCCTTGCGCGTTCACGGGTGCTGAAAGTTCAGAGAAGCACTGCCCGTATGGGGAACGCAACCTGTTGCCGGTGTGACAGATACCCTGTTCAGC